>CAVZUJ010000001.1:0-1498029 GCA_963778525.1 uncultured beta proteobacterium
GGTTCTGCCGTAGTGCCGTCCGCGATGAAAGGCATCGATTGGCTGCGAATCGGCTGCGCGACGACCCGGTCCGCCGCCGTCGTTCCCGAAAGACTGGATCGATCAGGGACGATTCGCACTCGCCGATGCCGCGGGAGCAAGCGCACCCTGTTTCGAGCCATCCGGCATCGGCACGACTTGCCCTGGCGTGTCCGTTGGCGCTTCACCAGGCGGAATGTTCGGCAGCCGGTGCGCGATGCCCTTGTGGCAGTCGATGCAGGTCTTCTCCTTGTTCGCCAGATACTTCGAATGCATGTTCCTGCGCGCGCACGCTCTGCCGCGTGAAGTCCATCGACTCGTACTGGTGGCAGTTCCGGCACTCCAGCGAGTCGTTGGCCTTGAACCTCTCCCATTCGTGCCGCGCGAGTTCGAGGCGCTTGTCGCGGAATTTCTCCTGAGTGGCGATGGTGCCGAACACCTTGCCCCACACTTCCTTCGAAGCCTGCATCTTGCGGGCGATCTTGTCGGTCCAGTCGTGCGGCACATGGCAGTTCGAGCACATGGCCCGCACACCGGAGCGATTGGTGTAGTGGATGGTCGATTTCAGCTCGACAAGGACGTTGTCGTGCATCTCGTGGCAACCGGTGCAGAAAGCCTCGGTATTCGTCGCCTCCATGGCCGTGTTGAACCCGCCCCAGAAGACGATGCCGCCGATGAAGCCGCCGAGCGTCAGAAAGCCGAGGCTGTAGTGAACGCTCGGCTTGCGGATGACGTTCCAGTACCGCTTGATGCGATTAAGCATGGCAGTCGCCTATTTGCCGCTACTTGTTCGGCGCGGAGGCGGCATCGGCCGGATCGCCGCGGAATTGGTTGCCGACCAGCGGGGGCACGCTCTCTTGCGCCACGTGGCACTGCTTGCAGAAGTAGCGTCGCGCGGAGATGTGGTCGAGCACCTTGCCGCTGCGGTCGATGTAGTGCGTCGAGCTCACCGGGATCGCTTGCGAGAACTCCGTCTTCTCCCGCGCGTGACAGTCCAGGCACTTGTTGAAGTTCTTGTCGACCTGGTAGCCGTCGATGCGGTGCGGGATGATCGGCGGTTGATAGCTGTAGTTGCGCTCGAGCCGGTTGTCGTCGTTGACCGCATTGCCCATCCGCGGCGGCTCCGTCTTCGCGGGGATGGCAACCGGGCCGCGCAGGGCGATCCACGAACGGCGCGGCGTTGACACTCCACATCGCCCCGAGGAATGCGAGCGCAACGAGGAGGAGCAGTGGCTTCATGCGGCTTCCGTTCGCCCTAGACCTTGACGATCTTCACGGCGCACTTCTTGAAGTCGGTCTGGAACGAGATCGGGTCGGTGGCGTCCAGTGTCACCTTGTTGATGAGCTGGCTGGCATCGAACCACGGCACGAAGACCAGCCCCTGCGGCGGCTTGTTGCGGTCGCGCGTCTCGACCCGCGTTCGCATGCTGCCGCGACGCGAGCTGATCTCGACCTCCGAGCCGCGTCGAACACCCAGGGCGGTGGCGTCGTCGGGATGCATGTAGCACACCGCGTGGGGCACGGCCTTGTGCAGCTCGGGCACCCTGCGCGTCATCGAGCCCGAATGCCAGTGCTCAAGGACGCGCCCGGTCGACAGCCAGAACGGATAGTCGTTGTCCGGCGCTTCGGCGGGCGGCTCGTACGGCAAGGCATAGATGCGCGCCTTGCCGTCGGGAAAACCGTAGAACTGGTAGTCCGTGCCGGCCTTGACGTATGGATCGAGGCCTTCCTTGTAGCGCCACCGGGTCTCCTTGCCGTCGACCACCGGCCAGCGCAGTCCGCGAACCTGGTGGTATGTGTCGAAAGGCGCCAGGTCGTGGCCGTGGCCGCGGCCGAACTGCGCATACTCCTCGAACAGGCCCTTCTGCGGATAGAAGCCGAAGGCCTTCGCTTCGTCGTTGGCGTAGCCGGCCTCGATGTCCGAGACCGGGAAGCGGTCAACCGTGCCGTTGCCGAAGAGGATGTCGAACAGCGTCTTGCCGCGATAGTCGGGCTTCCTGGCGAGCAGGTCGGCCGGCCACACCTCCTCGACCCTGAACCGCTTCGAGAACTCCATCAACTGCCAGAGATCTGAACGGGCGTCGCCCGGTGGCGACACCAACTGGTGCCAGAAGTGGGTGCGACGCTCGGCATTGCCGTAGGCGCCCTCCTTCTCGACCCACATGGAAGCCGGCAGGATGAGGTCGGCCGCGACGGCGGTGACGGTCGGGTACACATCCGAAACCACCACGAAGTTGGCCGGGTTGCGGTAGCCGGGGTAGCCCTCCTGCATCAGGTTCGCGCCTGCCTGCATGTTGTTGTTGACCATGACCCAGTAGGCGTTGAGCTTGCCGTCCTTGAGCATGCGGTTCTGCAGCACCGCGTGATAGCCAGGCACGTCCGGGATGGTTCCCGGCGGCAGCTTCCAGATTTCCTCGGCATGCTCGCGGTGCTTGGGGTTGGTCACGACCATGTCGGCCGGCAGGCGATGGGCGAAGGTGCCGACTTCGCGCGCCGTGCCGCAGGCCGACGGCTGTCCGGTCAGCGAGAACGGGCTATTGCCCGGAGTGGAGATCTTGCCGGTCAGGAGATGGATGTTGTAGACCATGTTGTTGCACCAGACACCGCGCGTGTGCTGGTTGAACCCCATGGTCCAGAACGACATCACCTTGACCTTCGGGTCGGCGTACAGCTCGGCCAGCGCCTGCAGGCGGTTCCTGGGCACGCCGCTGAGCCGGGCCGTGTACTCCAGGTCGTAGGTGGCGACGAACGTGGCGAACTCGTCGAAGGTCATCGGCTTGGCGCCGCCGGCAGCCGCTCCCGAGTTCTTCGCGGCCTTCTGCAGCGGATGCTCCGGCCGCAACCCGTAGCCGATGTCGGCATTGCCGAGGAGGAACGTCGTGTGCTTCTCGACGAACTCCTTGTTCACGCGCCCGGTGCTGATGATGTAGTGGGCGATGTAGTTGAGGATCGCCAGATCGGTCTGCGGCGTGAAGGTGAGCTCGATGTCGGCGAGCTCGTACGAGCGATGCTCGAACGTGGACAGCACCGCCACCTTGACGTTGGGCGCGGTGAGACGCCGGTCGGTCACGCGCGTCCAGAGGATCGGGTGCATCTCGGCCATGTTCGAGCCCCAGAGCACGAATGCGTCGGCGGCCTCGATGTCGTCATAGCAACCCATCGGCTCGTCGGCGCCGAAGGTGCGCATGAAGCCGGCGGCGGCCGAGGCCATGCAGTGGCGCGCGTTGGGGTCGAGGTTGTTCGAGCGAAAGCCGGCCTTCATCAGCTTGAGGGCGGCGTAGCCTTCCCAGATGGTCCATTGGCCGGAGCCGAACATCCCCACGGACGTCGGCCCCTTTTCCTTGAGCACGCGCTTGAACTGCTCGGCCATGACGTCGAAGGCGGTGTCCCACGAGACCCGCTCGAACTCGCCGTCCTTGGCGTACTTGCCGTCCTTCATGCGAAGAAGCGGCGTTGTCAGCCGGTCCTCGCCGTACATGATCTTCGAGAGGTAGTAGCCCTTGATGCAGTTCAGGCCCTTGTTGACCTCAGCCAGCGCGTCTCCCTGCGTGGCGATCACGCGGTTGTCCTTGACCGCGACGACCACGCCGCAGCCGGTGCCGCAGAAGCGACACGGCGCCTTGCTCCACTTGACGTTCGGGTCGGCGCCGGCGGATTGCGCCTGCGCCGGCAGGGTGATCCCCGCGGCCGCGCCCGCGGCTGCCGCGGCGGACTGCCTGATGAACTCGCGCCTACGCATCGGCAATCTCCTCGTTCATCGCTTCGAGGCTGTCGGCGCATTGGTAGACCAACGCCGCCGACAGCACGCCGTCGAGGTGCTGGATGGCCGAGACCTACGTCGTCATCGCTTCGGCGCTGGCGCTTCAAGCGTCACCACGAGCTTGCCGCTGATCGACGAAGCGTGGACAACGGCAGCCGGTAGGGCAGCGATCTGCTCGACGATCGACTCGAGCCGATGCGGGGTCGAGTGAACGACCAAACTGGCGATGTGCAGTTCTTCGACCACGGGCCTCAGAACCTCGCCCCGGGCGGCCCCGCGACCAGCTGGTACATCCACACGGCGAACCCGTAGCCGGAAACCACGGCGACGGCTAGCACCGGGTGCCATGACCACAGCCAGCATCAGGAACGCCCGCAGCTCCTGCGACTTGCTGTAGGGCTCAGCGTGTTCATCCATGTCTGGGCTTCCTTGCCTCGCGCGAAGACGTTTCGACGGCCGGGATCTCAGACTAGCTCTCAATCGCCGCAAACGCGTCAACGATTACCCCAAGGCCATCGTGCGTAGCCAGAAGTCCCGACGGCTGCTATGTGGCGGCTCAATCACCGACGTCGCGGTCGTTCGTGATCTCCACGAAGAATTCGCTTCATGAGCGGCCGATGCGTGGCAACTCGCCACGATGCATCGCCGCGATGCTTGGCCAGCACCTGGCGACCGCGCGGCGAAAGGCGAAGCTCGACCTTGCGGCGATCGACGGTCGAGGGCCGCCGCACGACGAGACCCTCGTTGGCCAGTCGGTCCGCCAGGCCGACCGCACTGTTGTGCCTGATCAGCAGCTATTACGCCAGGTCGTTGATCGAGACCGGCTCGCCATCCGGCATCCGTGCAGGATCAACATCACCTGGTACTGCTGCGAAGTCCGTCCTTCCAGCGGGGCCGCAGCTTCGCTGAAGCGCAAGAACTCACGCAGCGTGACGAAACGACCCGAGTTGCGCGTAGTCGCGGTCTTACCCGCCTTGGGGGTTCATTCGACGATCTCACAAGACGAGCGGTATTGGGAACACCCACAAGCGGACGTCCACGAACGACTGATTCTGGCCGGGTGTGTGAGTACAAGGGAACGCCAAGAAGCCGACGTCCGCTGCGCCCGCAAGGTCTGGCCAAGGTCAGCTGTCGGCGAGGTCCGCGAACTGGCGTTGCCGGCCAGAAGCGGACGACCATGACCGGCAGCTTCACGGCGGCCTACGATCTCGCAATGATCCAAAACGCTAGCCCGTGTATCGTGTCTTCCGCCAGGACAGCGGAATGCTTCATGCATGGGCAACACGCCAGCGCTCGGGTAGATAGGGAGGCCAGTCGAAGCCTGTGCCGCACATTGGGACTGGCGGTGCTGGGCAGCGTGCTGGTGATCGCCGCGATCCCGAGCGAGGCTCAAACGGCACCGAAACAGGTCCTCATGCTGCAGTCTCTACATCGCGGCAACCTGGTCCTCGACCAATTCATCGGGGATTTCCGCGTGCAGTTGGACAAGCGCGTCGGGGAATCGGTCAACGTCGTTCCAATGGTCGTCGGGCCGACGGGATTTGTCGGCGCTCCCAACCAAGCGGCGGTCGACTACATCCGGTCCCTTTTCGCCGATCGTCCACCGCCGGACCTGGTGATGAGCGTCGGCGGGCCCGCAGCGGTGTTCGCGCGTCAGTACCGGCGCCAGCTTTTCCCCGAGGCTCCTCTGCTGTTCGCTTCTGTAGACGAGCGATACCTGCGTAAGGCGCCACTCACCGACAACGAAACCGCAGTCGCTGTCGTCAACGATTTCCCGCGGCTGATCGATGACATCCTGCAGGTACTCCCCGACACCAAGCAGGTCTTCATGATCGTCGGGTCCGGGTCGCTGGGCCAGTTCTGGCGAGGTGTGCTCGAGGGCGAGTTCACGCGCTTTCGCGATCGCCTCACATTCATCTGGTCCGACGATCTGTCGTTGACAGATATTCTGGGTCGCGTCGCAGTTCTTCCGCGCCACTCGACGATCGTTTATCTGACCTTCGGCACGGACGCGCTAGGCGGCGCGTATGCAGACGAGCAAGTTCTCGCTAGCCTTCACGCCGCAGCCAACGCTCCTATGTTCGGAGCGTTTACCTCGCTTTTCGGACACGGGATCGTCGGCGGGTCGATGATGTCCATCGACGGCCTGGCTCGGAACACGGCCGACGTGGCCAGCCAAATGCTGAACGGCGCGCCGCCTTCAACCCTCCGAACGCGGGCGCAATCGCCGGGTGACCCGACATTCGATTGGCGCGAGTTGCAGCGATGGGGCATTCCCGAGAGTCGGCTGCGGGCTGGGAGCGTCGTGCAGTTCCGCAGCCCCAGTCTGTGGGGCGAAAACAAGCACGCGGTGCTGGCTGCGGTTGCCGCGCTGATCTTTCAATCGCTATTGATCGCTTGGCTCCTGTACGAACGTCGCGCAAGACACCGTGCAGAAATCGACAGTCACCGCAACCTGACCCTTGCCGCTGACGCGGACCGACGGCAGACGATCGCTGCGCTGACGTCTTCGATCACGCATGAACTGAAGCAACCGCTCAGCTCCATCCTGCACAACGCACAGGCACTGCAGATCGCCGCCGAACGCACTGCGTCACCGCCCGGGCCGGCAGATGAGATCCTCGCCGACATCAAGGCGGAAGCCGTCCTGGCGGCACAGATCATCGATCGCCATCGGATATGGCTGCGGACGCGTCAGATGCAAAAGACGGCAGTGGACATCCACTCCGTCATCAGCGACGCCCTCGCCGTCGTCGCCCACGATCTCGCGATGCGTCAAATCGAGACGAGGCTCGATTCGTCGTCGTCGGCCTGCATCGTCAGTGGCGATCCGGTGCTTCTGGTGCAGGTCCTGGTAAACCTGCTCAGAAACGCCGTGGACGCGCTGGCCGAGACGCCCCCCGGGACCCGCCGCATCACTATCGAGACCCTGGTCAAGACCGCTGATGTCGAAATTTCTGTGCATGACACGGGAGCGGGTCTGTCGGCGGAAGTCTTGGACAACCTGTTCAGTCCCTTCGTCACGACGAAGCCGCACGGCCTGGGAATAGGCTTGGCGATAACGCAGGGGATTGTCCAGGCGCATGACGGGACGGTCACGGCGCAAAGTATCCCAACGCCGGAGCCACGTTCACGGTGGTATTGCCAAGGCACGCGACGCTGCGTCGCGAACTGAGCTTGGCGAGCGACGGGTTGGATGCGGGCCTACCGACAGTGTCGAGTAGCTAGCAATGCCCGGGCGACTCCGTGTGCTGATTGTCGACGACCACCCCAGCATCGTCAGAGCGGTTTCGCGCTTGCTGGCATTCGACTATGACGTCGTCGGGAGCCTCTCGCATGGCAAAGGAATGCTCGAAGCGGCCCGATCCCTTCACGCTGAAGTGATCTTGCTCGACGTCAACCTGCCCGACATTGACGGACTGACAGCGTGTCGGCAGGTCATCCAAGCTCACCCGGACATCAAGGTGGTCGTATTTACGGCGGCGGACGATCCGAATACGAAGCGACGAGCGTTCGAGGCCGGAGCTTGTGCGGTCGTCGACAAGGTCGAGTTCGGCGGAGAACTGCTGTCAACCCTCAAGCGCCTCGACGCGGGGCGCAATTGATGTCCAAAGACATGGCGTGCGCCCCCGCCCGTGCAGGGATCAGACAAGTGACTGACCGTCGGTGCATCCCGACGTCTTCACGTCTTCTGCGGACGACTGCTTTTCTGATTCGAGTTACGTGTCGAATGGCGGGAACGGGTCGGTAGTACCAGTTCAAGCCCTGCGGAAGCAGTCGCCGGCACTGTGGACCGTGTCTAACGTGGCATATGACAGCTGCACCTCGACCAGCGGCCATTCGAGGCAGCGCGAGTCGCACGGACCAACGGCCGCTTGGTGTCGGTCAGCGTGAGTACGCTGACCGGCAACCACCGACGGCAACCGCTGCATAGCTGCCCTCGGCGCTGCCCGCAAGCGGTCGCTGACGGTCGACGAGAATCCAAAGCTTCTGTCGAGCCTACCGCTTCATCGCTCAATCTCCGGCCCCTTCCGGTCACGGCCAGCGATGGTTTGAGCTCTCTCCGGCGTTCGTTCGATCTCGCGCTGCCTTGTCGGCGACTGGACCGTGCGTTTCGGCTCGAGCGGAGGCCTGATCGGATCGCCCCGCACAAAGCCAACGATCTCGGTCGCCAGGGCACGGTCCTCTCGGTCCGCAGAATTCGCCAAGGCACGCGCGATCTTTGTCCAGGCCTCCAGCGCCGCGTCGCGACCAGGTCGGGCCGGAGTACCGACGGTTGGCTTGCGCTGCCAATGGAGCAGCCTCCCCTCCTCCCTGGCCTTCACTTGCCAGAGGTCGTCGCGCGTGCGGATATCTTCCCCGCGTCACCTGCCGGGTCGCCTCGGCGTCGATCCCGCGCTCGCGCAGCTGCTCGGCGAACCTCTCCCGCCAGCGGTACAGATCGGCCTTGCGCGGGTTGAGCCTCTGGCCGTGCTTCGACTCCGCCTTGACCGACAGGTGAACGTGCGGGTTCGCCTGATGGTCGTGCAGCACCATCACGTAGCGGTGATCGTCGAACTCGATCTTGGCGAACTCCCGGGCCGCAGCCAGTACGGCCTGCGGATCGGTCCCCCGTGGCATCGACAGCATGACGTTGAAGGCTTCGCGCCGGTAGCCCTTGTCGTCGATGTAGGCGCCGCCGAACCGCCACTGCCGCTCGATGTCGAGCAAGCTCTCCTTGCCGCGCTCGACGACGCCCCGGTCGTCCTCGATCTGCAGCCGGCCGTTCTTCGTGATGTAGCGGAAGTGGGCGGCAATCGCCTTCATCCCTCGCCCTCCCCCGGTGACCTTGACCATGACCTGCGGCGCCCGGCGAATGGCAGCGGCGATCCGGCCGCGGATCGCCTGGGCTCGGCTTGCCGCAGTATGCAAGACGAGGCGTGTGCGACTTGACGATCCGGTTCGGCGGATAGAACAGGCGATCGCCCCATTCGATGAGGATGGCGTCGAGGGACGGATCTGCGCTCATGGCGGACTCCTTGTCTGGCGAGAGGAAGCAGCGTTTGGTCCAGGCCCTGCCCTTGCGGTCGGACATGAGCTCGGCGATGACGGAGGCCGAGAGGTCCAGGTGCTTGCGCACGTCGCCGTCGAGGGTGTCGAGCAGGCCGCGGTACTCGCGAGCGGCAGCGAGGGCGCCGGCGCGCAGGAGGTGCGTCAGGTGGTTGAGGTCCCGGCTGAGCAAGGCCAGCTCGCTCGCCGACGCGTTCAGTGCGGCAAAGCCCTTGGCCCGCTCGGCCGACGGGATGACCGGCGGTGCGCCATCGATCAGGCGCATCAGGTAGGCGCCGCGTGACAGACCGGCCGCTCGGGCGTTGAGGTCGAGGCGATGGGCGGCCAGGGGAGACACGCGTACCGACAGCTTGACCTGGCGGACCGCTGGCGAGAGCTCGAGCAGCTCGACCGATGGCAGTGGCGAAGGATCGTCCTCGCGAAGGGCCTCGGACAGGGCACTTCGCAACACGTCCGACTCGGTGAGGCCGTCTCTCGCGGCGCGCGCGGCGAGCGCCGGACGCAGGCCGCGCAGGTCGACGGTGAAGTACTCGCGTGCGGTCGAGGTCATGAGAAGAACGAGGCGACGAACAGGCGACCCCACGGAGTGCGGCCACCGGCCTTTCCTGCACTCATCTCTTTCGGATCTCCTTTTCTCTTCATGTTCGTCATTCGGTGAAAGCTCGGGCTCGACGTGCCGTAGGGGTCGGACAGTCCGACCCCTACCTGCGCGGCGAGCTCGGCGAGGCGACGACGCAGGGTCGCCAGCTCTTCCGGAGTGACCGGCGCTCCGGGCTTGGTCATGCGCCCGAGGAGCGCTTCAAGGCGGGCGCAGAGATCGCCTGCCTGACCGGCCAGCGAACTGGGCCGACGCGATGCGACCGGCTTGCGTGGTGCGGTGCGCGGCGACCGCGGAGACTTTGACAGCGACGCAACTGCATGGCGGGTGATCTCGCCTTTGCCGGTGACGATGGCCTTGACCTGTTCCGGCTTGGTCTTTTGCAGCTTGGCGAGCTCGTAGAGCGTCCGCGGCGATGTGCAGCGTCCGCTTCGAAGAGCTTCGTCGAGTTCCGGCGGCAGGGTCAGAAGCGCGAGGTGATGGGCGACGGACGTGAGGTCGATGCCCATGCGCCTGGCGATCTCGGCGTTGGATTCGCCGGCATCGACGCGCGAGCGCATGAACCTGGCGAGATCGAGAGGCGTCAGGCCGTGACGCTTCTGGTTCTCGGCGACTTGGGCGTAGACGTCATGGGCGACCGAGCCGATGACGACGGGGACGGTCTTGAGCCCTGCCCGCTTGGCGGCACGCAGACGCTTGGCGCCGAATAGGACCTGATAGTGGCCATCGGTCGCAAGCGGCCGCACGACGATAGGCTGAAGGATGCCGCGCTGGGCGATGTCCTCGGCGAGCTCGGCGATCTCCTCGTCAGGAAACTCGGTTCGTGGGTTGGCCGGATCTTCCTCGAGGCCATCGACCGGCACGAGAAGCGGGCGGCCTTCGGACGCAAGCGCGTCGAGAGAGAACTCTGCGACTGAGACAACAGATTTGGATTCGACACGCTCCTCGACAGGGCCCGCAACAGGAACTTCGCTCGGCCGCTCGTTCGCCTCGTTGACGAGATCGAGTTGCTCTACCTTCGATTTGTCCCAGGGCATGCGCATGAACGCATCGTGCCGCTGCGTTTCATGCGCTTGGTAGTCCCCTCTATCTCGTCGGATTTGCACTCGCAGAGTCCCACGAAATCTCAGCAGATTCGCGTCAATCCAGCATGGTCCACGGGCTCGTCACAGCTTGTTTCAAGTTCGTCATTGCCGTGCGGCCACGGAGGTCTACAGATCGCGATTGAACCTTCGCGCACGCTGGGCGGAGTGAATTCATGCCGATCTTTCCATCGAACGGGAGCCGGGCACTCTCCGGCACTCAGATACTCGACAACGTCAACCAGGACACAAGGTGAAATCCATGGCGAGATGCTGAGGAACGCGGCGACGGTTACGCGCATCGACCCGGCTCACTAGAGCGTCAGGCGAACTTCCTGAAGCGGGCATCGCGAAGGCCCAGGACTCGTGTCATTGTCGAGGAGCACCCATGGAAGAGATGACCCACCTGATGCAGCAGTGCATCGCCAACTGCACCGAGTGTCACCGAACCTGCACGGAGACCGTCGCACACCTCCTTCACAGTGGTGGCCATCACTCCGAGTCGAAGCACTGATTGCGATGCTCGACTGCGCCCAGATGTGCGCGCTTTGCGCAGACTTCATGACGCGACAGTCGCCGCATCATGGACACGTCTGCACGGAATGCGCGGAAATCTGCAACGCCTGTGCAGCCCTTTGCGAGGCGCATACCGACTCAGACGGCCAGATGGCGCGCTGCGCGGCGGCATGTCGACGTTGCGCAGAGACCTGTGAAGCGATGGGCAAGGCGATGGGATGACTGTCTTCTGTTCGGCAGGGCCTGGTTCCTGCCGATGACTCGGCACGATCGACAATCTAAAGGCGCATAGTCACGAACTACCCTTCTTGGCCGAAGACGGAACTCCGACTAGCAGCAATCGGCTCGCAGGCAGATTTTCTCGGCTGCCGACAGCTCGATTGACTTCCCGGACAAAGTCTATCCTTCCCGTGGCGTTCGATGCGGTTCGGAGGAAGCCATGCCGGATGAAGCAGAAATCCATAGGAACAAGCTGCCCGGCAAGACTTACCTCAGTCCCCGCGTGGAGACGATGCAAGGACCTCTTCGAATAGCCTCCAAGGTCATTGACTCCGAGGGATTGCACTTCGCCAAGGTGAAGGACGAAGTGGTCCTGCGGCGTACTCGGTCGGGGCGGACTGAGATCATTGCGAAGTTCCTTGAGGACGACCGACAGGTCACGATCATTACCTTGCAAGCATTCAACGGGACGACCGGCAGTCCACAAAACACGAGGTTCTCATTCGTTGGTGCCGAGGTTCCCGGGCTATTGGCGTTCTTCGAAAACATTGCTGCCGTCGAGTTCCGGGACCACGGCAAGGTGAATATCACAGACGCAGAACTTCGTAAGCTCGTCTTGTCGAAGGACCAGGCGACCCGTCTTGTCAATGAGAACCCAGACGTTTTCTCGGAGGTAGTGCAGTCGGAGATAACCAAGGAAGACATCGTTGCCCTTGGATTCCGGAAGAAGCAGCTCGGGGTTTTCCGGCGGCTACTCTTACAGCGGGACTATTTCGATCAAGCCAAGCGAGAGAGCGCTAGCCGAACGGACGAAAGCCTGTGGCAGTCTTTCTTCGAGCGAAACCAATGGGTCTTCGGCTATGGGTTGAGCTACTTCTATGTGACTGGATTCGAGAACCGCAAGCTTGAGCAGGTCGTTGAAGGTCACGATCTAATCAATCGCGGCAAGCGGGCCGACGGCTTGATGAAGACACGCGGCATCATCAACGCGATTTGCTTCGTGGAGATCAAGACCCACGAGACGAGTCTCTTAGAGAAATCTGCGTACAGGCCTGGCTGCTGGTCGCCATCAAGGGAGCTGGCGGGCGCGGTAGCGCAAGTGCAGGGAACTGTGGCGGCTGCGATGCACAACCTCTATGGTCTGCTAAGGCCGACAGATACAGAGGGTGCACCCACAGGTGAGGAAGTCTTCAATTTCCGGCCCCGAGCGTTCATCGTGGCGGGGTCGCTCGGGCAGTTCGTAACGGAACAGGGTGTGAACGAAGAGCAGCTGAGGTCGTTCGAGCTCTATCGAAACAGCATCTCTGGCCTAGAGGTTATGACCTTCGATGAACTCTATGAGCGAAGCAAGTTCATCGTAGAAGCAGCGATGCCCAAGCCGGCTTAAAGTCGAGCGTGGCAATTTTCGGGCTTGGCGCCACTCCACGCCTTCGAATTCTTGTTCCTCCTCCGAGCGCGACGTCTAGCAGCCTCATGTTCTTGCTCTTCCAGTGTCGTTACCCTGCGCAAGATCGCATGGGCTGGCTACGAAGCGACGCAGCGAGACGCACCCCTGCGCTGCGCGCCCATCATCCCTGGAGAGCCGCGCTGGCTCGTGCCATCGAAGCGTTCGAATCCCTGTTCCTCCTTCATTTCGGGGGAACGGATGGGGGAACGCAGCTAGTTCGAATCGAGAAGCCAAGGCTTTATGCGGCCTACAAGCCTTGATAGGAACATCGCCCTCTCCGCCAGACAACTAGTAAACACGGGGCCTCGCGCCCCGTTCTTTTTTCTACGTACCGTAAAGGTTGGCGCGCAGGCGCGCGGCCTTGATCGCATCGGGCGTGGGGATGAAGGGCTTGGGGGCAGTCACTTGGCAGCCTGCATCGCTTGAGCGCACGTAATGTTCGCGACCATGCCGGCGAACGACGTGCCGCCGTCGAACGTCCAGTCGAACGTCAGGTACCGGTAGGCGGGGCCGTGCTCCTCCCAGGTCGACGTGCCGTAGCGCACGTCGCACCCGGTCGCGGTGACGACGATACGGTGGTTGATGCTCGGGGCGCGCTTGTTGATGCCGTTCCACTGCATGACGGCGACGGTGTCGCCCTTGTAGTCCTTGGTCATGTGGGCGGTGGCGAGCATCGGCGTGAGCGTCGTGCCGTCGGGCAAGTGCATGACGAGCGCGGCAGGCACTGGCGTGTCGGCCGCGTGCGAGGCGAGCGCAGCGACTGCCAGGGCGATGATGCTGATGGTTCTCTTCATGGTGGTTCCGTGCAGGCGCGCGGCCTTGATCGCCCCGGGCGTGGGGGCGGTCACCTGGAACGCCTCGGCGAGCCTTGCTCGCACCAGTACTTGACGGCGACGCCGAGCTGGCCCTGGAACAGGTCGCGCGCGACGCCGCAGTTCTCGCGGTTGTATGCGGCGCCCTCGTCGGCGTTGAAGGTGGCGACGTGCATCTCGGCCACGGTTGGCACGGCGCTGCTGCGATACAGCGTGTAGGTCTCGCTGGCCGGCGCGACCGGCGAGCAGGCTGCCGTTGCCAGGGCGATGGCGGCGACGATGATGGTGAGGGCCAGGGCGGCGATGATGATGTTGATGCGTTTCATCGGTCTAGGGTTGCGCATAGGACTTGCCCCCCATGGTCGCCAGGAGCACGACGCGGCACCCTCCGCTTGAAGAGGAGGCCAACGTGCCTGCAAGTTCGGAGAGTGCATTTCTGCACGGATGACACCTCGTTGGTCGGTTCTTCGTCTGGTACTTCGCGTCGTGCCACTTCTTGGTCGGCAGCGCGCCTGGGTTCGGGGGCGGGGGCTGGCCGGCCAGCGGCCTTGCCGGCCCCATTTCCTCGGGGCGATGCGGGCGCGTACCGGTCGACGGCGGCTGCGCCCTGGATGAGTCTTTGATCGCGTGCACGAGCAGGCTTATGGCGAGGAGTCACGGCGCGCCGGCACACGGCTGCCGGGTACCGGCCTGTACATCTCATGGTTGCCGGTCTTGACGAGGAACAACTCCCACGCGGCCAAGCTGATCAAGTGACTACCTCGCTCGTACTCGGCCCACCGCGGAAAGCCACCCGCGTGAGCCATCTCCGTGGCTTGAGACTGCGTTAGGCCGGCAGCGGTGCGCACGGCCCTAATGGACATGGGGGTGGGCTCGATCACCGGGTACTCCCTTGCTGCTGCCCGCTTGCGCAGGCGCGACGACACCGAGCAGCGCGATGCTTGCGATGAGAGTGGCGATGACACGGCATGTTCTAGCGGCCCTTGAAGATCACTGCGAATACAGCCCCGAGCACAGCGCGCTGCGCAGGGGGATGGACTCAAGGCAGACTATCGCCGCGCGGCTGCTGGATCGCTTGCCCGAAGGCGCCAAGCGTCGGTCCGGGAGCGCCAAGTCGCATGGCGCATGCGGACCTCGGCGCAACGTGCCTGGGTGTATTCAGTGGGTGGTGATCTGGAGCAGGTGAACCGGCAGAGGCGTCATGCCCTTCGGCACGCAGGCGAAGATCAGGTCGAGCATCTCGACCGGGGTGTCGGCTTCGAGCAGCACACGGCAGACCTCGATGCTCTCGGCGTCGTCTTCTGCGACCGCTCGCTGCAGCTCGCAGGGCCGCCTCTGAGCCCTTGGCCTCTCGACGCCGTGACGCTCGATCCCTACGAGCGGATTTTCGCGTCCCGGGGCGGCATCAACACGTGATCCTCGTTCGTTGGGGATCTGGCGCGGATCGTTCCGATGATGGGACATGGAAGGCCTGCTTCCGTGTGTTCGCATCGGGTCAGCAGCTCTCTCAGGACCCGCTGCATCCGTTTGAGGTCCGCGACCTTCGCGTCGATCTGCGAGAGCCTGTCGGCGGCGACTTGTCGGATGGAGCGGCGATCGGTTCCATCCTGGAGCAGCAGCAGCTCCCGGATCTCCTCCAGAGAGAAACCGAGCTCCTGAGCCCGCTTGATGAAGCCGATGCGCTCGACAAGGCGCGCGGGGTAGTGCCGAAATGCCCCGGTGCTCGCTGGCACCGGCAGGAGCTTTCGGTCCTGGTAGTAGCGGATGGTCTCGACGCCGACGTTGGCCGCACGGGCGAGCCGTCCGATCGTGAGTGAATCCGAGGCAGGCGATGACCGCACAGCGAGAATGTCCTTGACTCTGGGGTTGGGTACGGAGTCTAAGCTTTCTCTTCAGCGGTGGCTCACCGCTTGGAGAAGACCGTGGAAAAGCCGAATGGACCGCCAGCCGCCAGCGCCGGACAAGCTCCCGGAGCAGCTTGCTGCTCGCCGGGCGCTCCTTCTTGCGAACTGAAGGATCCCGTATGCGGGATGACGGTCACGGCTCAATCGCGTCACGTGCATCGAATACGAAGGCAAGCCCGTGTATTTCTGCAGTGCCGGCTGCAAGGCGAAGTTTGCGGCGGACCCTGCCAAGTACCTCGAGCCGTCTGCGACCGCCGCAGCCGCAAGCACGTTCACGGCGTCGAACGCAGCGACGACCGCCGAGCCATTGGCAAGCGGAACCCTCTACACCTGCCCGATGCACCCGCAGATACGGCGGGACCATCCAGGCGCCTGTCCGATTTGCGGCATGGCCCTCGAGCCGGAGATGCCGAGCCTCGACGACGGGGAGAACCCCGAGCTGGTCGACTTCCGGCGGCGCTTCTGGTGGACCCTGCCGCTGACCGTCGTCGTCGCCGCGCTCGCCATGCTCGGCTCGCGCCTGCACCCGTTCGACATGGCGACCCAGAGCTGGGTCGAGCTGGTGCTGTCGGCGCCGGTCGTTCTCTGGGCCGGATGGCCGTTTTTCGTCCGTGGCGCTCAGTCGGTCGTCAACCGCAGTCCCAACATGTGGACGCTGATCGGCCTGGGCACGTCCGCGGCCTTTCTCTACAGCGTGGTCGCCACCGTCGCACCTGGCGTGTTTCCCGCCTCGTTCGTGTCGATGGGACGTGTTTCCGTCTACTTCGAGGCGGCTGCCGTGATCATCTCCCTCACCCTGCTCGGCCAGCTGCTCGAGCTCAGGGCGCGCTCACAGACCTCGGCGGCGATCAAGTCGCTGCTCGGCCTGGCGCCGAAGACGGCGCGGCGCATCGACGCCGACGGCACCGAAGAAGACGTGCCGTTGACGCATGTCCACATCGGCGATTCGCTGCGTGTGCGTCCGGGCGAGAGAGTGCCCGTCGACGGCGCTGTGGTCGAGGGCAGCAGCTCGGTCGATGAGTCGATGCTGACCGGCGAGCCCATGCCGGTCGGCAAGCGGGCCGGCGACAAGTTGATCGGCGCAACGATGAACACCAGCGGCGCCCTGGTCATGCGCGCCGAGACGATCGGCGCGAAGACGGTTCTTGCACAGATCGTTCAGATGGTGAGTCAGGCCCAGCGCAGCCGGGCGCCGATGCAGCGGATGGCCGACCGGTTCGCGGGCTATTTCGTGGTCACCGTGATCGGCATCGCCGTCCTCACCTTTTTCGCCTGGGGATTGTTCGGGCCACAGCCGAGCTGGGTCTATGGCCTCATCAATGCCGTGGCCGTGCTCATCATCGCGTGCCCATGCGCGCTCGGCCTCGCGACGCCGATGTCGATCATGGTGGCGACCGGGAAGGCGGCGACGCAAGGGATCCTGTTTCGCGATGCCGCGGCGATCGAGAACTTCCGCAAGGTCGACACGCTGATCGTCGACAAGACGGGCACGCTGACCGAGGGCAAGCCTGCGTTCGACCGCGTCGTTCCGGCGGCGGGCTATGCCGAAGACGAAGTGCTTCGCCTGGCCGCAAGCATCGACCAGGGCAGCGAACATCCGTTGGCAGCGGCCATCGTTCGCGCCGCCAATGCGACGCGGGCTCAAGCTCGACAAGCCGGATGGTTTCGAGTCGAGCACGGGCATCGGCGTTCGTGGCACCCTCGCCGGCAAGGCGATCGCGCTCGGAAACACAACGCTCATGAAGGAGGCCGGCGTCTCGTTCGATGCCCTGACGCCGCAGGCCGAAGCACTGCGCGAGGAAGGCGCCAGCGTCATGTACCTGGCCGTCGACGGTCAGCTGGCAGGCCTGGTGGCGGTGTCCGATCACATCAAGTCGACGACAGCGGAGGCGCTCGCCGGCCTCAAGGCACTTGGCATTCGCACGGTCATGGCCACGGGAGACGGTCTTACGACGGCCAGGTCGGTGGCAAGGAAGCTGGGCATCGACGAGGTGCACGGCGAGGTCAAGCCGGCGGACAAGCTCGCCCTGGTCACTCGCCTGCAAAGCGAGGGGCGGATCGTGGCGATGGCCGGTGACGGCATCAACGACGCCCCGGCGCTTGCCAAGGCCGATGTCGGCGTGGCGATGGGCACCGGCACCGACGTGGCGATGAACAGCGCCCAGGTGACGCTGGTCAAGGGCGACCTTCGCGGGATCGCACAGGCACGGCGCATCTCCGAGCAGACGATCGCCAACATGAAGCAGAACCTGGGCTTCGCCTTCGTCTACAACTCGCTGGGCATTCCTCTGGCCGCCGGCGTCTTGTACCCACTGACCGGTTGGTTGTTGTCGCCGATGATCGCCGCGCTTGCAATGAGCTTGAGCTCGGCGTCGGTCATCACCAATGCCCTGAGGCTGAGATCACGGCACACGGCCTAGAGCGATCGTCAACGCACTCGCCGGACGATGCCGGACGAGCGACCTGTCGATCATTGCCTCAGCCGTATGCCGGCGCCAGACGTCCGCGCACAGCGGCACTGAGCGAATCGACCACGAAGACGAGGAGGAACATGGCGATGAGCAAGGTCGATGCCTGCGCTTCCTGAAAGATCGACAAGTGGAAGTAGAGCAGCTGGCCGAGGCCACCCGCACCGACGAAGCCGAGCACGGCCGCCATCCTGATGTTCATCTCGAGCCGGTAAAGCGCGTACGCGACGCCTTGCGCCATCACCAATGGCAGAGTCGCGTAGGCGAACGCGGCAATGCGGCCGCTGCCGGCTTCGCGTAAAGCCCGCTCGGGCGACGTGGGTGCGTTCTCCAGGCTCTCGGCGTAGAGACGGCCGAGCACGCCCGTCGTGTGCAGCGCGAGCGCCAGGGCGCCGGCGAATGGCCCGAGCCCGGCCGCTATCACCATCAGCGCCGCCCATACCAGCTCAGGTACGCTGCGGAGGAAGTTGAGGACGAGTCTTGCCGCGAGCCGCGGCGCCAGGCCGAAGCGCCCTGCCGCAGGCAGGGCCAGCGCGGCTCCCGTCAGCACGGCGAGCAAGGTGCCGACGGCGGCGACGGCAAAAGTCTGCAGCGCGCCCCACGCGGCCTTGGCGACAAATGGCGCCGAAAGATCCGGCGGAAAGAACTCGCCAATGAACTTCACCATCAGGCGCATCGACTCGCCGCTGAACAACTGGCGATAGTCGACGGCCAGGTACGCGAAGCTCGCGACCACGGCGGCGAGCACGGCCAGCGCCAGCGCAATGCAAGTCAGGCAGGGGCCCTCGTCGTTGCGCTCGTCGCCGCGCAGGGTCGACGTCGATGTCATGCGAGCACCTTGCGGATGACGTGGCTGATCGCGTCGGCGAGGACGACAAGCGCCAGGAACGTGAGCAGGATGGAGCTTGCTTCTCCGCCGTTCAGCATCTTCATGGACTGGTCCATCAGCTGCCCGAGGCCGCCGGCGCCGACGAAGCCCATCACGACCGAGGCGCGCACTGCGCATTCCCAGCGATACACGGTGTATGAGGCGAGCTCCTGCGCCGCGCCGGGCACCAGCGCATAGAACAGCGCACCGAGGCGGCCGCTCCCCGCCTCGAGCAGCGCCCGGGCCGCCCGCGTATCGCCGGACTCGAGGATCTCGGTGTAGACCTTGCCGAGCATGCCTGCGTAGGTCACGGCCAGCGCGAGCACGCCGGCGCCCGGACCGAGGCCGAGGGCACGAACGAAGATCAGCGCCCAGACCACTTCCGGAACCGAACGCAAGGCCGTGAGCACCCCGCGCACCAGAGTTCTCACGATCGCACCTCGCAGCGCCCCGGGTCCGGGTCCGATGCGCCCGACCTCGAGCGGCCGCGCCGCCAGCGCGGCCAGCGGCGTGGCGATGACGAAGGCGAGAGCGATGCCAGCCGTCGCGATCGCGAGGGTTTGCAGTGTTGCCTTGCCGAGCAGCGCGAGAAAGTCGGGTGCAGTCGATGGCGGGAAGAAGCCCGCGAGAAAATTCCCCATGACCTCCAGGTTGTCGCTGCCGAAGAGCTGCCATGGATGGAACTGCGCGAGGGCGAGCAATGGCCAGAGAACGACGAGGCCGAGCACAAGCGCCGTCAGCCGACCGCGCGTGGCGGGGTCGTGCAATGCGCCGGCGGCGATCGGCTCCGAAGGGGGCAGGACGGCGCTCACGGTCGCCTGCTCACTGGCAACCGGGGCGCTTCAGCTTGAGGACCTTGCCCAAAGGCAGGTCGTCGTGCGCGTCATCGATCCCTTGCGTCGGCAGGATGCGGCCTTCATTGGCGTAGAGGTCGTGCAGCATCGCCGTCGTCACCGCGGCGGTTGGACGATCGAACACGATCTCGCCGTTCTTCATGCCCACGAGTCGCGGGAACCACTTCAGCGCGAGATCCACGGCGTGCAGCGACGCCACCATCGTCGCGCGCCGTTCCACGCTCGCCGCGACGAGCGTACCGACGGCTTCGTCGGCGAGCCGGGGATCGAGCGCGGACACGGGTTCGTCCGCCAGGATGATCGCAGGCTGCTGGTAGAGAACGCGGGCAATGCCGACGCGCTGAAGTTGCCCGCCCGAGAGCCGATCGCATCGATCGAAGACACGATCAGCCAGATCCAGGGGCGCGAGCGCCGCACGCACGCCGGTGATGTCGCGTGGCACCACGAGCGAAGCCAGCGCCTTCCATGCCGGCCAGGTACCGAGGCGCCCGGCGAGCACGGCGGTGACGACACGGAGCCGGGGCGGAATGGGTGGGCTCTGGTGCACGACACCGATGCGCGCTCGCAGACGCTGCAGTTCGGTCGCAGAGAGCTGCCAGGGTTCGACGCCGGCGACGACGAGTCTGCCTTCGCTCGGCCGAAGCGAGGTGCCGAGGACACGCACGAGGGTCGTCTTGCCGGCGCCAGAGGGCCCGACCACGGCCACGCGCTCCCCCGCCGAGAGCGACAGCGAAATCGCGTGCAAGGTGCGGTGCCCGTTCGCATGAACGAAGCTGATCGCGTCGAGCTCGAGGCTCATGTCGGCGACGGCGCGGCGCTCTATTTGACGAGACCGGCAGAGCGGGCGGCGGCCTCGATGCCGTCGTAGTTGGAATTCTTCGTCGGGATGAATTTCGAAGCGCGCTGCAGGTCCATGATCTCTTTCATGTCGGGCTTGCTCGGGTCGAGCGCGAGAAATGCGTCGGTGAGCTTTTTCGTGAGCGCCGGATCGAGCCCCGGGCGCACTGTCCAGTTGTAGTCGAAGTAAGGCGGCGTGATGCTGAGGACGCGAACCTTGGCGACATTCGCGTTGTGGCTTTCGATGAGCTTGTCCATCACCGATGCGTTGAGCACGCCCGCTTCAGCGCGCCCGGCGGCGACGAAAGCGACCGTCGCGTCATGCGCACCTGAAAAAGCCACGGACTTGAAGTCGCGCTCGGGATCGATCCCGGCCTGCAAGAGGTAGTAACGCGGCATCAGGCTGCCCGAGGTCGACGACGGCGCGCCGAACGCGAAGGTCTTGCCCTTCAGATCAGCGAGGGTCTTCGCCGTGCTGTTGACCGGCACGATGAAGCGGCTCGTGAACGTCGCGTCTTCCGCTCGCTGAACGATCGGCACGGCGCCGCCGTTCGTGCGCAGACGTGCCTGCACGTAGGTGAAGCCACCGAGCCAGGCGAGATCGAGCTTGTTGGTGGCCAGGCCTTCGACGACTGCCGCGTAGTCGGTGACTGGAACGAACTCGACCTCGAGCCCCGTGGCCTTCTTCAGATAGTCGCCGAGCGGCTTGAACTTGCGCTGCAGCTCGGTGGGCGCTTCGTCGGGAATGGCGGAGACGCGGAGCACGCCGCCGGACTGGGCCAACGCGGGGTGACCGGTACCGAGCGTCAATAGAAGTGCGGTTGCGGCGATGGCCGAACGAAGAATCGACATGGAGACTCCCGAGAGTGTCAAGAAGCGAGGGCTGCAGTTCGAAACCCGGCGAAGACGTCGCTGCGCTCCGGGGTGAAGAAGTTGCGATAACTCGGATGATGCAGGCGTGCATGTGTGGCGAACGATCCACCCCGCAACTCACGATGATTTCCGAACCAGGGCAAGGAGTAGTCGCGATAGGGCCCGGCGCGAAATCCGCTGTAGGGGGCAAAGGAGTCGGCCGTCCATTCCCATACGCCTTGGCCCCACAGGAATCGCGGGTCGCGTGCAGCGCGCTCCCATTCCGCCGCGCTCGGCAGGCGCCGCTTCGCCCAACGGCAATAGGCTTGCGCTTCCCAGGCGTTGACGTGAATGACCGGCGCATCGGGATCGAGGGGCAGCCAGCGGTCGAACCAGCGAGTCTGCCAATGGCCCTCGTCCGCGCGTCGCCAGCGCTCGGGATGCGGGCGCTGTGCATTGGCGCGCCAGACTCCGGCCGCATCGGGCCAGTACTCGGCATTGTCGTAGCCGTCGGCATCGACGAAGCGCGCGAACCGGCCGGCCGTGATCGGCGCGGTGTCGATTTCGAAGGGTGCGATGCGCAGCACGGTGGTCGGTAGCTCGTTGTCGAACGAGAAGCCTGCTGCGTCGTCGGCACGCCCGACCTCGACCAGACCACCCTCGATCTGCAAGGCTTCGCCGGACCGAAATGTCCGAATCGCTTCGAGCCCTGCGGGCGCAGGCCAGGCCAGCGCAGCGCGCAACCAGGCGAACGCTTCGCCGTGCATGTCTTCGTGAAACAGCGAGAGCCGATGGAAGTAATGATCGGCATCGTCGACCGACGACGCGAT
Organism: uncultured beta proteobacterium; assembly: GCA_963778525.1. GTDB lineage: Bacteria > Pseudomonadota > Gammaproteobacteria > Burkholderiales > Burkholderiaceae_C > Schlegelella_A. The sequence goes on from CAVZUJ010000001.1 coordinate 22,115, forward strand.
CACATCGATGCAGGCCTCCAGCTGCTCGTCGAGCATGGCGAGCAGTGATGCGCGCGACGGGAGCTCGGTCTGCCAGCGAGCAGCGTGCGCGAGACGCGCGGAGTCGAAGACCGCGTCGGGTCCGGCAATGCGGGGCGGCCGTAGGGCATCGATCAAACCATCGGCGCGTAGCGTGTGCGGGCCGCGCAGGACCCAGAACTCGGCGAACCAGGCCAAGTGCCCGAGTTCCCAGGCAATCGGGTTGATGCCCGGCCGCTGTGGCACGCGCCAGGCATCGTCGCTGACATCCAGCACACGCGCCAGCGCCGTCGCACGGCTGTCGCGCATCGCCTCGGCAAGCGCACGACCGGCGAGGCGGCGGTGGACATCGGTCGCTTCCGGACGAGACATCCGATGGAGTGTGCCAGCAGGACGGCATGTGCGCGTCGAGCGCCGCGCCGCCGTGCCTGAGAGAATCGAGCCTTCGACGCTCCGCGAGCTCAGCATGACCTCCGACACCAACGCCTGCGCCTTGCCCGGCGCCGAGCTGCGCCTCACGAGCTTCTCTCACGGTGGCGGCTGCGGCTGCAAGATCGCGCCCGGGGTGTTGTCGGAAATTCTCCGCTCGAGCGCCGGCGGCCTCGTGCCGAAGGAATTGCTCGTCGGCATCGAGACCGCCGACGATGCCGCGGTCTACCAGCTCAACGACGAGCAGGCGCTGATCGCGACCACCGATTTCTTCATGCCGATCGTCGACGATCCTTTCGACTTCGGCCGCATCGCCGCCACCAATGCCATCAGCGACGTGTACGCCATGGGCGGCAAGCCGATCATGGCCCTGGCTCTGGTTGCGATGCCCATCGACAAGCTCACGGTCGAGCAGATCGGCCAGGTCATTCGTGGCGGTGAATCGGTGTGCCGTGCAGCGGGCATCCCGATCGCCGGCGGCCACACGATCGATTCGGTCGAGCCCATCTACGGCCTCGTCGTGATGGGCCTGGTTCATCCCAAGAAAGTGCGTCGCAACGCCGATGCGAAGGCTGGCGACGTGCTCATACTGGGCAAGCCGATCGGCGTCGGTGTGCTCTCCGCTGCCCTGAAGAAGAACGCGCTCGACGCGGATGGCTACCGCCGCCTGATCGAGACGACGACCCAGCTCAACACGCCGGGCATCGCACTGGCCGACATGACCGGCGTGCACGCGATCACCGACGTCACCGGCTTCGGCCTGGCCGGGCACGCGCTCGAGATGGCGCGGGGTGCCGGGATGCGTGTGGAGATCGCGTGGTCGAAGGTGCCCTTGCTCGACGGAGTCGCCGTGATGGCGCGCGACCGCTTCGTGACGGGTGCGTCAGCACGGAATTGGACCGGCTACGGGCACGAGGTCGAGCTTGATCCGACCCTGCCGATCGAAGTGCGCGACCTTCTGACCGATCCGCAGACCTCGGGCGGCCTGCTCGTAAGCTGCGATGCTTCGGTTGCGGCGAACGTCATCACCCTCTTCCGTGCCGAGGGGTTCGCATCCGCAGCGGCTATCGGCTCGGTATCGACAGGGGCAGCCGGCCTGCGAATCGTGCCCTGACGACACCGACGGACTGCACGTACCGGTTGGGATGCAGTGCGGCGAGCCTCGATCTGCATCGTCACGCCGGCGCTGGCGAATGCACACAACGGAAACTGGCAGACGGCGAAACGCTGGGCGGACATGCTGGCGGCCAGCTATCGCGTCGAGCTGACCGATCGATGGGTGGACAGGGAAGCCGCCGTCCTGATCGCCCTGCACGCACGTCGCTCTGCGGACTCGGTCCGACGCTGGTCGAAGGACATGCCTGGCCGGCCGATCGTCGTCGTCCTCACGGGCACCGACCTGTATCGCGACGTCCATGTCGATGCGGACGCCCAGGAATCCCTGCGCCTTGCCGATCGCCTGATCGTCTTGCAGGAGCGAGGCATCGATGCGCTACCGCCGCAACATCGCGCCAAGGCGCTGGTCTGCTTTCAGTCCACACCGAAGCAAGAGTCGCTGCCGAAAACGCCTCGGCACCTCCGGGCTCTGATGGTCGGACACCTCCGCGCCGAAAAGGATCCGGACACTTTTTTCGGTGCGGCCAGGGCGCTCGCCGGTCGTGCGGACATCTTTCTCGATCATGTCGGCGTGGCACTTGACGAAGAGTGGGCCCTGAAGGCACGCGCCACTGAAGAGTCGTGCCCACGCTATCGCTGGCTGGGTCTGCTTTCCCACGGAGTGACACGCGGCCGCATACGTCAGGCCCACGTTCTCGTCCATCCGAGCCGGATCGAAGGCGGCGCTCATGTCGTGATGGAAGCGGTGCGAAGCGGAACGCCTGTCCTCGCCGCCCGGGTCCCCGGCAATGTCGGAATGCTGGGGCAAGACTACAAGGGGTACTTCGAAGCGGGTGACGTCGAGGCCTTGACCGACCTGCTGCGTCAGTGCCGAGACGACCCGCCGCTGTTGTCCGAGCTGAATCGGATGTGCGCTGCGCGCTCCCCACTCTTCGAACCGGCCCGGGAAAAGGCGGCGCTGCTTTCCGTTTTGCAGGAGCTGGCCGCCCATTGACGACGCTCGGAAGCAGTAGCGGACATCTGCTGGCGCACAAGAGACCGCTCCCTCGCCATCGGCAGCGCAGGCTGAGCAGGGTGGCCAGCGGGACAAGCCGAGCTCGGATGCGAATGCTGGGCAGGGATTAGCATCGCCCGTCATCCAAACGGGGGCAGAGTGGTGGAATGGTGCACGATCGGCTGGAAAGCGAGGCTGGGTGCTGCACTTGACAGGACGCCCTCCCCGCCAGGAAGCTCCCCGAAGATCGGCGCAGCCTTCGCCGCGCTTCTCTGCCTCGCATGGCCCATCCATGCCGCGGCATTCACCTTCAGCGACGGCACCGAAGCGTCTTGCACGACACAAGAAGGCGTCGCCGCCGAGCGCTTTCACCCGGCCGACGATCCGACGGCGCCCGCCGGCTACGTCGGTTTCACGCATCTGGACGCCGGCAGCGGCTGGGTCATCGACTGGAACATGTTGATGCTGTCGAGCGTGCCTGCCGTCGAGCACGACTTTGTCTTCTTCCACGAGTGCGCGCATGCGAAAACCCGCAGCTTCGATGAGCTTCAGGCCAACTGCCTCGGCCTGCTCGACATGCGCGCCGCAGGCCGCGCCGGCAAGGCCGTCGAAGCCAGGCTGGCGGCCTATCACCAGCGCCTGGGCTACATGGGGCCGCAATACGGTCTGAGCCGCGACTTCTGGGCGCGCACCGTCGCCTGCGCGAACCGCTCTGGCGTCGCTGGCGCCGGGACACGCTCGTTGGTCGCCCCCCACGCGCAACCATCGCCCTGACGACGAAGGGCCAGGCTTGGAGCGAGTCGACGCGGTGGTGGTCGGCGCCGGCGCGATCGGCCTGGCGGTGGCGCGCAAGCTGGCCTTGCGCGGCCTGGAGACGATCGTGCTCGAGGCCGAGTCGGGCATCGGCAACGGCATCAGCTCGCGCAACAGCGAGGTGATCCACGCCGGTCTGTACGACACGCCGACGTCCCTGAAGGCGCGCCTCTGCGTCGCCGGCCGCGAGGCGCTCTATCCGTATTGCGAATCGCATGGCGTCGGCCATCGTCGCTGCGGCAAGCTCGTCGTCGCCGCGACCTCGGCGCAGATCGAGACCCTGCGCTCGATCGAGCGGCGCGCCATCGCCAATGGCGTCCAGGGCCTGCGCTGGCTCAGTGGCGCCGAGGCCCGAGCGCTCGAGCCCGCGCTGCAGGGCGAGGCAGCCCTGCTCTCGACCGCGACCGGCATCGTCGACAGTCACGCCCTGATGCTGGCCTACCTCGGTGATCTCGAGCGAGCCGGTGGCGCGCTGGTGCTGCGCGCGCCGCTCGAGCGAGCGGTCGCGGAGCGCAGCGGATTCGTGCTGGAGGTCGGCGGGGCCGAGCCCAGCGAGCTCGCGACCAAGGTGCTCGTCAACAGCGCCGGACTGCACGCGCAGGCCGTGGCGAGGCGGATCGTCGGCCTCGACCCGGCGCACGTTCCGCCAGCCCACTATGCCAAGGGCAACTACTACGCCCTGCCCGGCCGCTCGCCGTTCACGCGGCTGATCTATCCCGTGCCGGAGCCCGGTGGCCTGGGTGTGCATCTGACGCTCGACCTCGCCGCTCAGGCCCGCTTCGGCCCCGACGTGCAGTGGCTGAGCGCCGAGTCCCCGGAGGACATCGACTACGCCGTCGATCCCGCACGCAGCGCCCTCTTCTACGCCGCGATCCGCCGCTACTGGCCGGGGCTCCCGAACGAATCGCTGACTCCCGCCTACAGCGGCGTCCGGCCGAAGCTGCAAGGTCCCGGCGAGCCACCGAGCGACTTCATGCTGCAGGGGCCGGCAGCGCATGGCGTCGCTGGCCTGATGAACCTGTTCGGCATCGAATCGCCGGGCTTGACCGCAAGTCTGGCGATCGCTTGCGAAGTGGCGCGCCGGCTCGATCTTTGAGTCTCGCGCCGGCGCTCGATAGACTCCCGCTTCAAGCGCAAACGACGAGACCCGGCATGAAGACGTATCGCATCGCCACGATTCCAGGCGACGGCATCGGCAAGGAGGTGGTGCCGGCGGGCCGCCGGCTGCTCGAGGCCCTGGCGGCCACGAGCAGCACCTTTCGCTTCGAGTTCGAGAACTTCGACTGGGGCGGCGACTGGTTTCGCGCCCACGGCGTGATGATGCCGGACGACGGCCTCGATGCCCTGCGCGACAAGGATGCGATCCTGTTCGGCTCCGCCGGCGACCCGCACATTCCCGACCACGTCACGCTCTGGGGCCTGCGCCTGAAGATCTGCCAGGGCTTCGATCAGTACGCCAACGTGCGGCCGACGCGGATCCTGCCGGGCATCGACGCGCCCTTGAAGCGCTGCGGTCCGGGCGACCTGAACTGGGTCATCGTGCGCGAGAACTCCGAAGGCGAGTACGCAGGCGTCGGCGGCCGCGTGCACCAGGGCCATCCGATCGAAGCGGCGACCGACGTCTCGATCATGACGAGAGCCGGCGTCGAGCGGATCATGCGATTTGCCTTTCGCCTGGCGCGGTCGCGCCCGCGCAAGCTGCTGACCGTCGTGACGAAGAGCAACGCCCAGCGCCACGCGATGGTGATGTGGGACGAGATCGCGCTGCAGGTGGCCCAGGAATTCCCCGACGTCACCTGGGACAAGGAGCTGGTCGACGCCGCGACCGCGCGCATGGTCAACCGGCCGGCCTCGCTCGACACGCTGGTGGCGACCAACCTGCACGCCGACATCCTGAGCGACCTCGCCGCCGCCCTCGCCGGCAGCCTCGGCATCGCACCCACCGGCAACATCGATCCGGAGCGCCGCTATCCCTCGATGTTCGAGCCGATCCACGGCTCTGCCTTCGACATCATGGGCCAGGGCCTGGCCAACCCGATCGGCACCTTCTGGTCGGTCTCGATGATGCTGGAGCATCTGGGCGAAGCTGCCGCCGCCGCGCGCGTCATGCAGGCCATCGAACGGATCACGTCGAACCCGGCGCTGCATACGCGCGACCTCGGCGGAACAGCGACGACCGCCGCGGTGACCGACGCGGTCTGCAGCCTGCTGGCCGCAGCAGGTCAACGCGAGGCCGCGTGAGGCCGACCGCGCCCGCGCGCCGCACCAGCGAGGATGGGCATGTCGTCATCGGATGATTCGAAAGACAAGCCCGCCGACGCCTCGGGCATGCGCAAGGGCTTGACGAGCTACGGTGACCAGGGCTTCTCGCTGTTCCTGCGCAAGGCCTTCATCAAGGGCGCCGGCTTCACCGATGCGGCGCTCGACCGCCCGGTGATCGCGATTGCCGACACCGGCAGCGACTACAACCCCTGCCACGGCAACGCGCCGCAACTGGTGGAGGCGGTCAAGCGCGGCGTCATGCTCGCGGGCGGCTTGCCGATGGCGTTCCCGACGATCTCGCTGCATGAGAGCTTCGCGGCGCCGACGAGCATGTTCCTGCGCAACCTCATGGCGATCGACACCGAGGAGATGATCCGCGCCCAGCCGATGGACGCGGTCGTCCTCATCGGCGGCTGCGACAAGACGGTGCCGGCCCAGCTCATGGGCGCGGCCTCGGCCAACATCCCGGCCATCCAGCTGATCACCGGCTCCATGCTCACCGGCTCGCATCGCGGCGAACGGGTCGGCGCGTGCACCGATTGCCGGCGCTACTGGGGCAAGTTCCGCGCGGGCGAAATCGATGGCGAGGAGATCGCCGACGTCAACGACCAGCTCGTGGCGAGCGTCGGCACCTGCTCGGTGATGGGCACCGCCAGCACGATGGCCTGCATCGCCGAAGCGCTCGGCATGACGATGCCTGGCGGCGCCTCGCCGCCGGCGGTGACGGCCGATCGCATCCGGATCGCCGAGCAGACCGGCGCTCAGGCGGTGCAGATGGCCCGGTCGGGCTTGACGATCGACAAGGTGCTGACCGCCGCGGCGTTCGAGAACGCGATGCGGGTGCTGCTGGCGATCGGCGGCTCCACCAACGGCATCGTTCACCTCGCCGCGATTGCCGGCCGGGTCGGCCTCGAGATCGACCTGAAGGCGCTCGATCGCATGGGTCGCGACACCCCGGTGCTGGTCGACCTGAAGCCCTCGGGCCAGCACTACATGGAGGACTTCCATCGTGCCGGCGGCATGGCGACGCTGCTGCGCGAGCTCAAGCCCCTGCTTCACCTCGAGGCCATGACCGTCACCGGCCGAACGCTCGGCGAAGAGATCGAGCGCTCCGGCCCGGGCTTCGCGCAGGACGTCGTGCGCAGTGCTGCCAACCCGATCTATCCGCAGGGCGGGATCGCCGTGCTGCAGGGCAACCTCGCACCGGGCGGCGCGATCATCAAGCAGTCGGCGGCCGACCCGGCGCTGATGGAGCACGAGGGCCGCGCCGTCGTCTTCGAGAACGCCCAGGATCTGCTCGAGCGCATCGACTCGCCCGACCTCGACGTCACGGCCGACGACATCCTGGTCCTGAAGAACATCGGCCCGAAGGGCGCGCCCGGCATGCCGGAGGCGGGCTACATCCCGATCCCGCTGAAGCTGGCCCGCAGCGGCGTCAAGGACATCGTGCGCATCTCCGACGGGCGCATGAGCGGCACTGCATTCGGCACCATCGTCCTGCACGTCACGCCGGAGTCGGCCGTGGGCGGCCCCCTGGCTCATGTCCGCAACGGCGATCGCATCCGGCTGAGCGTCAGGAACCGGGAGATCGCCCTGCTGATCTCCGACGAGGAGCTGGCCGAACGCGCCCGGCGCCAGCCGGTCGCCGAGCCCAGCGCCGAACGTGGCTACCGAAAGCTCTTCCTGCAGACGGTGACGCAGGCCGACCAGGGTGTCGACTTCGACTTCATGCGCGCAGCCGTGATGACGGGAAAAGTGCCGCGCACGCCCTGAACGGGCGGCGCGCCCGGGTCAGTGGGCCGGCCAGAGCTTCTTCAGTCGTGCCAGGTCGTCGTCGTACAGCTTTTCGGTGCGCACGGCGTCGGCCTCGCGATCCAGCAGCACTTCCTTCTCGGATGCGAGCGCGGCATCGCTCGAATCGATGGCCGACTTGAGCTTGGCCGGCAAGGCCTTTCCGGCGTAGAGCCCGGCCTCGCCCTGCAGCTTCTTGCGATCGGCCGTGAGCTGGGCGATGCGCGACTCGGCCTCGTGGATGGAGGCGTGCAGGCTGTCGGACGATTCCCTGCGGGCTTCGTCGAACCTGTGCTCGTTCGGGTAGCGGGTCAGCAGCAGGCGATCGCGGCGAGCTTCCAGGGCCCGGGTCGTGTCGGCCGCCGATTCCTGCTGCAGCTTGGCGTCGGCGGCGGCACGCTCCTCTTCGGTTTGAGGCGGCGGCATGAGGCGGTAGGGCGAGCCGTCCGGGTTGAATATCCGCTGCTCGCCGTCACAGTGGGCGATCGGCCGATCCGAAGTGATCAACTTGCCGTCCGACATGCACGAGTAGCGCAAGGGCCGCGCTCCTTGCGCGCACACGGCGCTCGCGAGAACGGCAAGCGCCGCCGCAGCGAGCCCGCGCGAGACGCCGCTGCAGGCTCTGTGGAAGCACGATCGCTCGACCATGCGGCATGCTAGCGCCTGGCATGGTGGGCGTGGCTGTCCGCCCGATGGCCAGATCCGCAAGAAGATGACGCACGTCACGCGATGAAAAGATTCAATCACCGCACTCAGGTCGCGATCGCCATCGCGCTGTGCATGGTCGCCGGCGCTGCCGTGGCCGCACTGGCACTGCTGATGTTCGATTCTCGGATCGCGCCGCTGCTGCCGGCAGCTCTTCTCGGTGCCCTCGCCGCGATGCTCGCGCTGCGCCGCGACCAGCGGCCCGAGGCGCCCCTCAGAAGCTGACCGCCAGACCCACCGCCCAGCCGTGCAGGTTGGGGCCGAACTTGTAGCGCATGAGCAGGCGTGTGCGCGTGATCCAGACGTCGTGCGCGCTCGAATCGAGCTCGAGGCCGAAGCCGAGCGAATTCATTTGCGTCAGGCCGACGTCCCGCTCGTTGCCGAGGAAATGCGTCGTCGCGCCCTCGAAGACATAGCGCACCGGCCGGTCCCACACCGTGCCCCAGCCGGTGGGGATGCGCCGGCGCGCCCACAGACCGACACTCTCCGCCTTGGCGCTGCCCTGAACGCCGAGAGAGCTGTTGCCGTAGCTGCGCAGCGCGACGTTGGTGTAGCGGATCTCGAGATCGTCGTCGGCCTCGGGGGCGAACTTCTCGTAGTCGAGCATCAAGGCGCCGCCTAGCCCGTAGGCCTTGAGCTTGCCGCCGTCGAGAAAAGCGAGGTCGGCCTTGGTGTTGTTGTTGATCCACCATTTGGCGAACTTGAGGTCGCTGGCGACGTAGCCGAGCGTGAAATTGAAGATCGGACGGACGACCCAGTTCTGGGCGAACGGGAAATCCCAGCCGATTCCGCCGGTGCCCGAAACCGCATTCCACTTGACCGGCGCCCGCCGGTCATCGGTGCCGTCGCTGGCGACGAACACGGGGTCGTAGCGCGAATAGGCGGCGTTGCCCTCGAGGTACAGCGGCGTCTGCTTGCTCCAGGTGAAGCCGCCACCGAACTGCGTCATGGTCAGGTCGGTGCTCGACGCCGCAGCATTGTTGATGGCGAGCGAACTGGTGGTGACGTCGGGCGCCACGGTGTAGCTCATGACGCCGAGCACCCCGTTCGCGAGCTTCTGAACGTCGATGCCTTCAACGGCGTTGCCGCGGATCTGTGCGTGAGCAGCGGGGCACAGCAGCGATAGCGAGAGGCACAGCAGGCTGGCGAAAACGCCGCCGGCATCAAGGCGCATGAGGCAGGCGTGCGAGGTGCATTTCGACAAGACGCCGACATGAGCCGCGTCGCCCCACGCGCACCGGCGCTCCTGCTCGTTCAGGTCTGAAGCCATGCCGCCAGGTCGCCATCGAGCTGGGCCAGGTCGGCCTGCCGGGTGTACATCATGTGCCCGGCGTCGTAGTAGCGATGCTGAACACGGGCGAGCACCTCGGCGGGCGCATCGAGCTGCGCCAGCGACCAGTCGCTCGCGCTGTAAGGCGTGCCGAGGTCGTAGCGGCCGCTGGCGACGAAGACCTTGAGGTGCGGATTGCGGCGCAATGCGCGCGCCAGATCGGGGCTGGTGCAGGCAAAGCTGTTGCCTTGGGCATCGCCACGATTCCAGTTCCAGGCCTTGTGCGCGTCGTGCGAGAGCACCTCGTAGCGGGTCTCGGTGCTCATGCCGAGCTGTTCGCCGAAGTAGGCCATGGCCGCCATCGTGTAGGGCGAGGCGATGGCTTCGATGCCGGGATCGAACTCCCACTCGCGCGTCCGGCTCGCGGCCATCGGGCCGGTCGCACGCGCCTCGAGCCGACCGACGATCCGGCCCTGCGGACGCATGGCCTCGAAGAAATACGTAGCGTCGCCGATGCGCAGGTTCTTCTCCTCGACCAGGGCCTGCGGCAACCCGGTCAGCTCGGCGATTCGCTTCGCGATCCGGGTGCGAGCCTTGTCGTGCATCCGTCTGCCGGCGAGCAATGCCGCGGCGTAGTCCTCGGCGACGAAGGCCTCGGCGGCTTGCCGCGCTGCCTGCGGCGACTTCGCGAGCGCGCCCTTCAGCAGTCCGTGATATTGCGAGACGTTGGCGAAGGCCGGAAGAAAGAGTGAATAGGGCAGGTCGTTCGCCGGCGCGAAAACGATGCTTTGCAGGTCCATCGCGCACGAAATCAGGATCAGCCCCGAGAGCGCGACGCCCGAGCTCTGCAGCTTGTCGGCGAGCGCAGCGCCGCGCGTCGTGCCGTAGCTTTCGCCGGCGAGATACACGGGCGAGCTCCAGCGTTTGTGCCGCGTCAGCCAGACGCGCATGACTTCGGTCAGCGCCGCGACGTCGCCATCGACCGAAAGCATCTTCTTGCGCGCCTCGACGCTCGCCGTCGTCGACCAGCCGGTGTGCGGCGGGTCGATGAAGACGAGGTCGAAGTAGCGAAACCAGGTATGCGGGTTGTCGGCAACGGCGAAAGGTGCCGTCGGCATGCTGCCGTCATCGGGCGTCGCCAGCCGCTTCGGACCGAGGGCACCCAGGTGCAGCCAGATCGACGCCGAGCCCGGGCCGCCGTTGAAGGCGAAGCAGACCGGGCGTGTCCGCGTGTCCGCGCCTTTCAGGACATAGCTGGTGGCCAGCACGGCGGCTTGCGGCTCGCCGAGGACGCCGTCGAATCCTTCCGCCACGACCGGCAGAAAAGCGGCGCTGACGTCGTACTCGAACGCTTGCCCGCCGAGCCTGATCGCGCCGCTGCTCTGGCTTGCTGCTTGCGCGACGAGCTTGTCGACGCGTTCGCGCATCTTCTTTTCGGTGTCCTTCTTGTCGCTGTCGGCTTGCGGCGAATCGGCCATTCAAACTCCTCCCAATGAACGCGATGAGACGATTTTGCAGCGACTTCCCGGGCCTGTGTCGGACGGTTCCGCGACCTCTGTCGGACAAGCGCGCTATTGATGCTGCACTGGTGAAAACAGAGCCACGGCGTGTCAATAATTCCCCCCGCCACAAGGCAAATGAACGCGGCCAGCAGGATCGGCCGAGTCATCAACCGCTACGAAGGAAGACACACATGAAGACCATTGCCACCCTCACTGCTGCCGTCCTCGCCACGGCATTCGCGTTCTCCGTCCAGGCCGCCGACGACGCCGCCAAGGCGCAGAAGGAGCAGGCCGAGAGCACCTACAAGATGTCCAAGAAGCAGGCCGCCGCCGACGAGAAGTCCGACAAGGCCCAGTGCAAGACCATGAGCGGCGATGCCGAGAAGCAGTGCAAGAAGGACGCCACCGCCAAGCACGACAAGACCGTGGCCGACGCCAAGGACGTCTATACGAAGGCGAAGGCCGACTACAAGGCCCAGAAGTAAGAGCCGGCCCGAGGCCCTCTCCTGCGGAGAAGGCTCGGTGAGCATGAAAAAGGGCGCCTTGCGGCGCCCTTTTTTTGTCCAGCGTGTCGCTCAGTGGATCACGCCGATCGATTCTTCCTTGCCACCCCTGTAGGTGTGCATCGTCAGGGCGCCGTTCTTGATGTCGCCCTTCTCGTCGAAGGAGATGACTCCCGTCACTCCCTTGTAGCCTTCGGTCTTGGCGAGGACCGGAAGGTACTTCGCCGGATCCGACGAGCCGGCCTTGACCATCGCTGCGACCATCACGTTGAGCGCGTCATACACGTAGGGCGCATAGATCTGCACGTCGATGCCGAACTTCTTCTTGTAGTCGGCCTTCCATTTGTCCAGCGCAGGCTGCTCCGCCGCGTCGACACCGCCCGCTTCGGCACAGATCACCTGGTTATCGGCCATCGCACCACCGGCCAGCTTGGGCAATTCGCCCGAGCAGATGCCGTCGCCGCCCATGAGCTTGGCATTGATGCCGAGCTGCTTCATCTGCCGGATCATCGGGCCGGCCTGCGCGTCCATGCCGCCGTAGAACACGATGTCGGGGTTCTTGGCCTTGATGGCGGTCAGGATGGCGGTGAAGTCGGTCGCGGTGTTGGTCGTGAACTGCGAGTCCTGGATCTTGCCGCCGGACGCGACGACAGCCTTGGAGAACTCCTCGGCGACGCCTTGCCCGTAGGCCGTGCGGTCGTCGATCACGACGATCGACTTGCCCTTCAGCTCCTTGACGGCGTAGCGGCCGAGCGTGCCGCCCAGATGCACGTCGTCGGCGACGACGCGGAAGGCCGTCTTGAAGCCTTGGCGCGTGTACTTCGGATTCGTTGCCGAGGGCGAAATCTGCGGGATGCCGGCGTCGCTGTAGATCTTCGAGGCCGGAATCGTGGTACCCGAGTTCAGGTGGCCGATGATGCCGTTGACCTTGGAATCGACCAGCTTGTTGGCGACGGCCGTGCCTTGCTTCGGATCGCCGGCGTCGTCTTCGGCGAGGAGCTCGAAGTGCGCAACCTTCCCGCCGATCTTGACCTTCTTGGCGTTGAGCTCGTCAATGGCCATGCGAGCACCATTCTCGTTGTCCTTGCCGAGGTGGGCGATCGCGCCGCTCGTCGGGCCGACGTGACCGATCTTGACGACCAGTTCGTCGGCGGCGCCAGCGGCTCCGGCGAACAGCGCCGCGGCAACGGCGGCGATAACCTTCAATTTGACCTGCATGCAATACCTCCGGTTTGATATAGGAATCGGGACAAGTCACTGAGCCCCCGAAGCGCGACACGATAACTCAAATCAAGGCCCGATCCAGCCGGGATTTCATCCGATTTCAACGGAGGCAAAACCTCTCATTGCGGGCCGCGCTCCTGGCGTTTGGCCAGTTCCTGCGCGATCGCACGGCTGACCGCGTCGCGCATGGCGGTCGTGAGTTCCTTGCGCGCATCGCGGATCAAGGCGTCGGCGGCGCGCGACAGGACCGGTGCCAGCAACTCCCGCAGGCGAACTTCCAGCGCCAGGTCGACCTGCTTTTGAAGTTCCGACAGGACGCGTCGCATCACTTGCGTCTCGTCGACCTGCAAGGGCGAGGTTGCCGGCGGGCCGGGCATCTGGATTGGCGGCGGTGCCGGTTCGACGACGGGCGCCGGCGGCTTCACTCCGGGAGGCGGCAATGGCGCAGGCGCCGGCGACGGTGCCGATGGAGATGGAGATGGAGATGGGGTCGGCGCCGAAGGCGATGGCGCTGGACGCTGCACGACCGGCGGTCGCGCCGAAGGAACCGGCGCGGGAGCAGGTGCCTGGATGGGTGCCGGCACGGGGGGCGACGACAGAGGAACCGGCGGCGGCGCCATCTCGGCGGATGCTGGCGCCTGGACTTCCGGCCAGGTCACGACCTCGGTCAGGGTCGGGATGCTGGCTGGCGGCACCGACGATCGCGCGCTGCTCATTCGCCGACCTCGTGTCGCTCGATGGTGTATCCGCGCCGGGCATAGCCTTTCCAGCGCTCGCGGGCGGCGGAGCGCTCGGCCTCGCCCATCGCCACGACCTCGATCAATCGGCCGAACGATTCGAATCCCTTGGGTGGCGCCTCGCCGAGGTTGACCAGTGCGTCATGGCCCGGTGCGTCGAGCGCTTCCGGCGCCAGCCAGACGGTACCGGCGCGAAGGCTTTCGGGCACTGCGGCGAGGTCGGCGGCCCAGGCATGCGGCACGAAATCGGCGGCATCGAACGACCACAATTCCCGGTCGAGCTCGGCCAGGATCGCAGGCGCGCCGGTGACGGCGATGGCCGAGCCCCGCCGCAAGGCCTTGCGCAGCAGCCGACAGGCATAGCCCGTCGGATTGGAGACGTTGAAGTGGAAACTGATCTCGGTCACGCGTCGAGGCCGCCGGCCAAGCCCGATGTCACCGGGCGTGCGCCAGCACGAAATGAGTGAGCAGGCCGACCGGCCGGCCCGTGGCGCCCTTGGCCGCACCTGACTTCCATGCGGTGCCGGCAATGTCGAGGTGGGCCCAGGGATACTTGCCGGTATAGCGGCGCAGGAACATCGCCGCGGTGATCGCGCCGCCGGGCCGGCCGCCGACATTGCCCATGTCGGCGAAGTTGCTCTTCAGCGCGTCGTCGTATTCGTCGTCGAGCGGCATGCGCCAGCACGGATCGAGCGCGGCGCGGCTGGCAGCGAGCATCTGCGCCGCGACGCCGTCGTCGGCCGTGAACAGGCCGGAATGATGGTGGCCGAGGGCGATGACGCAGGCGCCGGTCAGGGTCGCGACGTCGACGACGACGGCCGGCTTGAAGCGCTCGGCGTAGGTCAGCGCATCGCAGAGGATGAGGCGGCCTTCGGCGTCGGTGTTGAGGATCTCGACGGTCTGGCCGGACATGCTGGTGACGACGTCGCCCGGCTTGACGGCCTTGCCGCTCGGCATGTTGTCGCAGGTGGGCACGAGGCAGACGAGATTGATCTTCGCCTTGAGCGAGGCGACCGCGTGCAGCGTGCCGAGCACGCTCGCGGCGCCGCACATGTCGAACTTCATCTCGTCCATCTCGGCGCCGGGCTTGAGCGAGATGCCGCCGGTGTCGAAGGTGATGCCCTTGCCGACGAGAACGACCGGCGGCACCGACTTTGCCGCGCCGTGATAACGGGCGACGATGAAGCGCAGCGGCTCGTCCGAGCCTTGCGCCACCGCCAGGAAGGCCCCCATGCCGAGCTTTTCGACGGCCTTGCGGTCGAGGACCTCGACGTCGAGATCGAGCGCCTTGCCCATCTTCTTCGCCTGCTGGCCGAGCCAGGTGGGCGTGCACTGGTTGCCCGGGCGGTTGCCGAACTCGCGCGCCAGGGTCGCCCCTTCGGCCACGGCCGCGCCGCGCTTCAGGCCGAGCTGCACCGCCTTGGCTTCGGCTTTTCGACAGAGCAGGGTCAGCGACCTGGGCGCCCAGGGAGCCGGCGCGCTCGGCTTGCTGTGCCGATAAAGATAGCTGGCATCGGCCAGGGCGATGACGGCGGCTTCGGCGTGCGCATCGGTCCATTCGCCGGCGCTGGCCCAGCCGACCGCGAGGGTCGCGGCACCGCCAGCCTTCAGGCTGCCGAAGGCATGCGCGAGCGCTGCCTTGAACGCCTTCGCGGAGGTGTCGGCGGCGACCGCGACGGCGACCCGCCTGGCGGCGATGCCGACCGGGCGGTGCACGTAGAGCAGCTTGCCCTTCTTGAGCGTCAGATCTCCATGCGCGACGGCATCGTCGATCAGCGCCTTGATCGGCGCACCGATCGCGGCATCGACCGCATCGCCCGCGACGACGAGGATCAAGCCATCGACCTCGACGCTGGCGAGGCTTCCCGGGGCGGTGATTCGGTGTCCGAAGTCCATAATTCTCTGAGCAGCAGGCAAGCAGAAGATGTTATTCGATTCCACTTTGCGTCGAGAGCTGGCGCGTAATTTCGGCGGCACGCTGGTGGTCATCCTGACCGTCGTGCTGACGATCATGTTCATCCGCACGCTCGGCCAGGCGGCGCTCGGGCGCGTCTCGCCGCAGGACGTCGTGCTGCTGCTGGTCTACATCGGACTGGGCAATCTGCCGACGATGCTCGGCCTGTCGCTCTTCATCGCCATCGTCGCGACGCTGTCGCGCATGTATCGCGGCAGCGAGATGACGATCTGGTTCGCCAGCGGCGTCTCGCTGACCCGTTTCGTGCGGCCCCTGCTGCGCACCAGCTGGCCGGTGCTGCTGGTCATCGCCCTGCTGGCGCTGTTCGCGTGGCCCTGGCAGAACCGCCGGATCGACGAGCTGCGCAACGACTACGACCGCCGCTCCGACCTGTCGCGCGTCGCGCCCGGCCAGTTCCAGACCTCGGGCGACGGCCAGCGGGTTTTCTTCTTCGAAGGCGGCGCGAGCGACACCGCCACCGGGCGCAACGTGCTCGTCGTGTCCTCCAAGGGCGAAGTCGAATCGGTGACGACGGCCAAGAGCGGGCGCATCGAGACCGACCGCGACGGTCGATTCGTGCTGCTCGACCGCGGCCAGCGAAACGAGCAGAACACGCAGAGCGGCGAGAAGACCCTGTCGCGCTTCGAGACCTACCGCTCGCAGGCCGGCGACCGGGTCGCCGATGCCGCGAACAGCCAGCCGCCGCGCACCCTCTTCACCATCGAGCTGTTGCGCGATCCCACTGCCGCCAACCTGGGCGAGCTGGTCTGGCGGCTGGGCCTCATCTTCGCCGGCGCCAACGTCATCCTGCTCGGCCTCGGGCTGTCGGCCTCGAACCCGCGCCATGCCAGCAACTGGAACCTGCTCTTCGCCCTGCTCGGCTTCTTCGCCTATTACAACTTCATCAACCTGTCCCGATCGTGGGTGACCTCGGGCCGCGTCAGCGTCGCCGCGGCACTCTTCATCACCCACGGCAGCGCGTTCGCCCTCGGCGTGATCCTGCTCTGGTGGCGTGAGCACGGGATCAACCGCGGCGTGGCGCCGCGACGCCGGGGCCGGCGGCGCGCGGCCGCAGCAACTGGGCCGGCATGAGAACGGTTCGCCGGCTCTTCTACGCCGACATCACTTCCGCGGTCACCTTCGTCGCCGCCGCCTTCCTTGCGCTCTTCTTCTTCATCGACTTCGTCGACGAGCTGGCCGGCATCGGCGAGCACGGCTACACCGCGCTCTCGGCCGCAACGTACTCGTTCCTGCTGGCGCCCGGCCACCTCTACGAGCTGATGCCGATCGCGGTGCTCATCGGCACCATCTACGCGCTCGCCCGCCTGGCGCAATCTTCGCAATACACGATCCTGCGTACCGGCGGCCTCGGCCCGGGCCGGGCGCTCTGGCTGCTGACCAGCCTGGCGCTGATCTTCGGCGTCGTGACCTTTGTCTGCGGCGACTATCTCGCACCGATCAGCGAGCGCCTCGCGAGCCAGTTGCACGCCCGCTTCAGCGGCAGCCTGAAGCTCGACCGGTCGGGCGCCTGGATCAAGGAACACGCGAAGACGCCGGACGGCGATCGCAGCTATTCGATCAACGTCGGCGCCGCCGAGGGCGGGTCGACCTTGCGCGACGTCCGCATCTTCGAATTCGATTCCGATGGCCGCCTCCTGTCGCGCACCGTCGCCGCCGGGGCCGAGGTGGCGAAGGATGGCGTCTGGACCTTGCGCGACGTCGACGTGACGCGCTGGATCGAAGCCGGAACGAACTCCAGCGTCAAGGAAGAAAAGCTGGCCAGCCTCGTCTGGCCCAGCAGCCTGTCGCCGAAGGTCGTCGCTGCAGCGGTGCTGCCGGTGACGACGATGTCGACGGTCGAGCTGTGGCGCTACATCGATCACCTGTCCGACAACGAACAGGCCGCCGAGCTGCAGAAAATCCAGTTCTGGAAGCGCGCGCTCTATCCGTTCGCCTGCCTGGTGATGGTCGGACTGGCGCTGCCTTTTGCCTACCTCAGTGCGCGCTCGGGCGGCCTCAGCCTCAAGGTCTTCGTCGGCATCATGCTGGGCGTCAGCTTCGTGCTGCTCAACAACGTCTTTCGCCACCTCGGGCTGCTCGGCAACTGGACGCCGTGGGTCGTCGCCGCGGTGCCGGGAGCCCTCTATCTCCTGCTGTCGATGGCTGCATTCAGCTGGCTGGTGCGCTACCGATGACCGCTGCGATCGTGCTCTTCGCGCATGGCGCGCGCGATCCGCGCTGGGCCGAACCGTTCCAGGCAGTCGCCGCACGCATGCGTGTCGCCGCGCCCGACCGGCGCATCGAGCTGGCCTTCCTCGAGCTGATGCAGCCCGATCTCGACAGCGCGGTCGGCCGGCTCGTCGATCAAGGCGAAACCCGCATCGACGTCGTGCCGCTCTTCCTCGGCACCGGCGGCCATCTCCGGGAGGACCTGCCCCGGCTCGTCGACCGGGTTCGCGCCACGCGCGCCAGCCTGGACCTGCGCCTGCATCCCGCGATCGGCGAGAGCGAGGGGGTCATCGACGCGATGGCGGCCGCCGCGCTCGCGCTGGCGGCCTTCGGTGAATAATCCGCCGCTTCTTCCTTTGGCCGGTTCATGAACCTTCACCAATTCAGGTTCGTCCAGGAAGCGGTTCGCCGCGACCTCAATCTCACCGAGACCGCGAAGGCGCTCTTCACTTCGCAGCCCGGCGTCTCGAAGGCGATCCTCGAGCTCGAGGGCGAGCTCGGCGTCGACATCTTCGCCCGCCACGGCAAGCGCCTGCGCCGCATCACCGAGCCCGGCCGCGAGGTGCTGAAGTCGATCGAGGTGATCATGCGCGAGGTCGGCAACCTCAAGCGCATCGGCGAGGAGTTCTCGAAGCAGGACGCCGGCACGCTGTCGATCGCCACCACGCACAGTCAGGCGCGCTACTTCCTGCCGGGGCCGATCGCGCAGATGCGCAAGCGCTTCCCGAAGGTCACGATCAGCCTGCACCAGGGCACGCCCGAGCAGGTGGCGAAGATGGTTCACGAAGAAGTCGGCGACTTCGGCCTGGCGACGGAATCGCTGCAGAACTTCGCCGATCTCGTCACCCTGCCCTGCTACGAATGGCAGCACGTGCTGGTGCTGCCCGCTGGCCATCCGCTGACGCAGATCGACCGCGTCTCGCTCGAAGACCTGGCACCCTGGCCGCTCATCTCCTATCACCCGTCGTTCTCGGGCAGAAAGCGCGTCGACCAGGCCTTCGCGACGCGCCAGCTGCAGCCGAACATCGTGCTCGAGGCGATCGACGCCGACGTGATCAAGACCTACGTCAAGCTCGGCCTCGGCATCGGCATCGTCGCCGAGCTCGCGATGCGCGAAGAAGCGCTCGGCTCCGAGCTGGTGGCGCGGCCGGTCGGGCATCTGTTCGGCGTCAACGTGGCACGCATCGCCTTCAAGCGCGGCGCCTATCTCCGCAACTTCGTCTATGCCTTCGTGGAGACGCTCTCCGATCGTCTGTCGCGCAGCCTGGTCGAGCGGGCGATGGCAGGCGATGCCCAGGACTACCAGCTATGAGCGCCCTGCCCCGGCCCGACCCCGCAAGCCTGCGCACGCCGGCCATCGAGAGCCGTCTGCCCGACGTCGGCACGACCATCTTCACGGTGATGTCGGCCCTGGCGCAGCAGCACGGCGCGGTCAACCTCGGCCAGGGCTTTCCGGATTTCGACTGCGATCCGAAGCTGATCGACGCCGTCGACGCGGCGATGCGCGCCGGCTTCAACCAGTACCCGCCGATGGCCGGGTTGCCGCTGCTGCGCGAGCGCGTCGGGGCCAAGATCGAGGCGCTCTACGGCCATCGCTACGACCCGGGCGAAGAGATCACGATCACGGCCGGTGCGACGCAGGCCATCCTCACCGCGATCCTGGCGCTGGTGCGCGGCGGCGACGAGGTGATCGTGCTCGATCCCTGCTACGACAGCTACGACCCGAACATCCGCCTGGCCGGCGCGACCGCGATACACGTGCCGCTCAAGCCCGGCTCCTTCCTGCCCGATTTCGACGCCATCGCCGCGGCCATCAACCCGCGCACGCGCGCCCTGGTCATGAACTCGCCGCACAACCCGAGCGGCACCGTCTGGTCGCGTGCCGACATGCTGCGCCTGGCCGAGCTGCTGCGGCCTACCGACATCGTCCTGATCAGCGACGAGGTCTACGAGCACATGGTCTACGACGGCGAGCATCAGAGCGCGTCGCGCTTCCCCGAGCTGGCGGCGCGCAGCGTCGTCGTCTCGAGCTTCGGCAAGACCTATCACGTCACCGGCTGGAAGGTCGGCTACGCGGTCGCGCCGGCGCCGCTCAGCGCCGAGTTCCGCAAGGTCCACCAGTTCAACGTCTTCACGGTCAACACGCCGATGCAGCACGGCCTGGCCGCTTTCATGGCCGACGCCTCGCATCATCTCGGGCTGGCCGCGTTCTATCGTGCCAAGCGCGACCTGTTCCGCGCCGGCCTGGCGCGCTCGCGCCTGCGCGTGCTGCCATGCCAGGGCACCTACTTCCAGTGCGTCGACTACTCGCAGGTCAGCGACCTGGGCGAGGCCGACTTCTGCCGCTGGCTGACCACTGAAATCGGCGTGGCCGCAATCCCGCTGGCTGCCTTCTACGCCGACGGATTCGAGCAGCGCATCGCCCGCTTCTGCTTCGCGAAGAAAGACGAGACCCTGGGCCTGGCGCTCGAGCGGCTCGCCTCGCTCTGAGGCTTCACGCCGCGTTGCGGCGGCCGGCGAGGCCCTTGGCGACCCGATCGTCGCTGTCGGCGGGCCAGCTCGAGAGGTCGAGATCGACGGCGAAGGCCGCGATGCCGGGCGTCGTCGGCGTCAGGTCGATGGCGGCATCCTCGAGCGGCAGCAGCACGTCGATCGATCCGAAGTCGGTCTCGACGTGGCCCGAGAGCTCGCGCGCGATCGAGTAGAGGAAGAGCAGCTCGCGATAGGCCGGGAAGTCGAAGGTGTCGTCGGCCGCATGGCGGCGAAAGAGCAGGCTGTCGAGCGCCCTGCATCGCCGACAGCGGCGTCGGCCAGAGCGCCTGCAGGCGGGCGATGGTCTGCGGATATTCCTCGATCTCGCGGCCGAAATGGATGTCGTCGCTCCATTCCGGCGCGAAGGCATGGAAGCGCGAGTTGAAGCTTTCGCGCACGCGCTCGTAGGCTGTCTGGTCGGCGCGCCGCTGATGGAGCTCGAGCAGCTGCAGATACGGCAGCGGACTCTTGCCGGAGTCGCCGAGCATGTAGGACTCGAGCAGGGCGATGGCGGCTTCTTCCTGGCCGAGGACCACGAAGAATTCGGCTTGCTGCTCGAGATCGATCAGCTCTTCCATCGACACTTCGCCGTAGCGGCGGGCGCTGCCGCCGCTACGTGCTGCGTCGACAAGCGGACGGGCCACTTCCGGTCCGAGGACGGTGGTCACCTCCAGCCCGCCGATGGCGGCCGGTGTGGTGGCCGCGCCCCGCAGGCTGCTGGGTCGCGATTGCCACGACGTTGGCGGCTCGGTGAGCGGGGGCGGCTCGGGCAGACGCGACTCCAAGGCCACCCGTTCGGCTGCGCGCGCGGCGCGCGCCTGCTGGCTGGCCGCGCCATCGAACCAGCGCGCG
This sequence comes from uncultured beta proteobacterium, assembly GCA_963778525.1. Taxonomy (GTDB): domain Bacteria; phylum Pseudomonadota; class Gammaproteobacteria; order Burkholderiales; family Burkholderiaceae_C; genus Schlegelella_A. Next base: position 43,046 of record CAVZUJ010000001.1, read on the forward strand.
CGTGCCCGCTGCCGGGGCCGCAGCCACCAGAGCGCCGCCGCGATCAGGGCAAACAGCAAGGCCGCCGCGCCCAGGGCATAGACCAGGCCGTTGGCGTAGCGCTGGCTCTCGGCCTCGCGCAGCCTGGCCTGCAGCGCGACGACCGTGCGCTGCGTGCCTTGCGAGTCGGCACGCAGGCGCGCCAGGCCGGCTTCCAGGATCTCGATCCGTTCTCTCTCGCGCCGCAGGACGTCCGAGGCCGCATCCGCCACGGCAGACGGCGCGCTCGCGTCACGATCGGGAGCCGGCGGTGCCGACGCGGCTGCCTGCGGCGCCGCGAGCTGCGCCGGCGCTTCGAGCTGCAGGCGGGCGCCGCCGGCCGATGCAACCACGGCGCTTCGTGCCCCGGTGTGCGCCGATCGGCTCGTCGCATGGGCACGCGCCGGCGAGCGCGAAGACGACCTTGCGACGAGGACACGCTCACCCTTCGCGGCGCGTCCGCCGGCGCTCGATTTCGCGCCCGTTCGTGTGGCCGTCGACGTGCCGACGCCGCGTGACGCGTCGGCGTTGCGCGCAATCTCGCCGAGCAGCACGGACTGCGGATCACGGCGCAGTGCCGACGGCGATGCGCTGTCGGCCGGCGCGGCCGATTCGGCCAGCCGGATCGGCGGCGGATCGATGAAGGCGACGAAGCGGCGCGCGACACGCGAGGTGCAGCCGACCGAGATCTCGACCGTGACCAGCGGCTCGTCGATGCCGGTCGAGGTCGTGACACGGATGCGCGCGGGCCTGCTGCCGGATGCCGGCTCGAGAATGGCGCCGACGCGCGCCGGCGGAATTCTGTTTTCGCCAGCGTAGACATCGGCGCCGATGCAGTTGGGCGCAATCGTCTCGTCGCCATCGAGGATGACGCTGGCGACGAAGTTCAACGGTTGGCCGAGCGTGGTCTGCGTTGCGGTGGCGCCGAACCCCATCGCCGCGGCCGTTGCGGCACTTGCCCAGACCGTGATGCCCACGGCGAAATGAGGAACAGCTCTCTGCATGCGTTGCGGGCCCGGGTCGAAACGACTCTAGCACCGAGCCTTCGCGATCCACCCGGGCATGGCAGTGCGCGACGGCGCTGCGTGACACAATTCCGCCCATGACGCGGCCGCTTTTCACACTCGGACGATGGCCGGGAACAGGCCCTGTTTTCCATGCCTTCTGAGCTCATCACCGAGCGCCGCGGCGTCACGCTGATCCTGACGATCAGCGATCCGCCGACCCGCAACACCTTGTCGGCACAAGTGATCGCCGCCGGCATCGAAGCGCTCGGCGCGGCCGAATCGAACGACGAGATCCGCGCCGTCGTCCTGCGCGGCGAGGGCAACACGTTTTGTGCCGGCGGCAATCTCAACGGCCTGCTCGAGCGACGCACGGCGGGGCGCGCGGCGCAACGGCAGATGCTCGAGCACCTGCATCACTTCGTCGAGACCTTGCGCGCCTATCCGAAGCCGATACTGGCGAGCGTCGAAGGCACGGCGGCGGGCGCCGGGTTCTCGCTGGCGCTGGCTTGCGACCTCCTGGTCGCGGCGGCCGATGCCCGCTTCGTGATGTCGTACGCCAAGATCGGCCTGACGCCCGATGGCGGCGCCACCTGGGGCTTGACGCATGCCTTGCCGCGGCCCCAGGTGCTGAAGATGATCTGGCTCGGCGAACCGGTCTCGGCAGAGATGCTGCATTCGCACGGCCTTGTCACCGCGATCGCGCCCAGCGGCCGGGCTCTCGACGAAGCGCTGCGGCTGGCCGAGCGCCTCGCCGCCATGGCGCCGAACGCGCTCGCCGCCGGCAAGGAGCTCGTCAACGAAGCTGCCGGCCATTCGCTGAGCGAGCAGCTGGCGGCGGAGCGAGACCGGTTTCTGGAGAGCCTGTTCCACGACAACGGCGCAGAAGGCCTGCAGGCGTTTCTCGGCAAGCGCGCTCCGCGCTTTTCCTGAGCCGCCCGCGCTCCATCACCTGTCGCGTCAGAGACTGCGCATGCATCCGCCCGTTCTCACAATCGACGAGCAGTCGAACATCGAAACGGGCTCGTGGTTCTCCAAACTCTCCCAGCCGCTGCGCGACGCGATCCTCTCGCGCGCGGTGGTGCGCAGGCTTGCCGACGGCGCCATTCTTTCGGCCCGTGGCGCCGAGGCGCAGGAATGGTGCGGCGTGGCCCTCGGTGCCGTGCGCGTGAGCTCGGTGTCGCTCTCGGGCAAGCAGGTGACGCTCACCTACGTCGAGCCGGGGACCTGGTTCGGCGACATCGCACTCTTCGACGGCATGCCGCGCACCCACGATGCGCACGCCCATGGCGAGACGACACTGCTGGCGGTGCGGCGTGCCGACTTCCGCAACCTGCTATCGCTTCACGTCGAGCTCTACGAAGCGCTGCTGCGGCTCAACTGCCGGCGCCTGCGCCTGATGTTCGATGCCGTCGAAGACCTGAACACCCGGCCGCTCTCGGCCCGCCTGGCCAAGCAGATCCTGCTCCTGGCACGCAGCTACGGCATCGCCGAGGGCGACGAGATCCGCGTCGGCTTGCAGCTGGCGCAGGAAGACATCGCGCAGTTGCTCGGCGCGTCGAGGCAGCGTGTCAACCAGGAGCTGAAAGGCTTCGAGCGCGACGGCGCGGTCCGGATCGAGCCGACGCGTCTGGTGGTGCTCTCGAAAGACAAGCTGCTCGCCATTGCCACGCGCTGAAACGGGCCGGGTCGGCGCGGATTGCAGGTCGACGGGCGAGACGTTGTAATCGGCCCATGAGCACCCCCGAAGCGAACACCGGCACCAAGCCGGTCGCCGACCAGCATGCCTTCGACGTCGCCGTCCTCGAGCGCTACCTGCGCGCCAACCTGGCCGGCTTTGCCGGGCCGCTGACGGTCGAGCAATTCAAGGGCGGCCAGTCGAACCCGACCTACAAGCTGCTGACACCCGCACGCGCCTACGTCATGCGGTCCAAGCCCGGCCCGGCGGCCAAGCTGCTGCCTTCGGCCCACGCCGTGGAGCGCGAGTTCAAGGTCATGCGCGCGCTGCACGACACCGCGGTGCCGGTGCCGGAAATGTTCGTGCTGTGCGAGGACGAGGGCATCGTCGGCCGCGCCTTCTACGTCATGGAATTCGTCGAGGGGCGCGTGCTCTGGGACCAGGCGCTGCCGGCGTTCGACAACGCCGGCCGCGCCGCCATCTACGACGAGATGAACCGCGTCATCGCCGCGCTGCACTCGGTCGACCCCAGGCCAGGTCGGCCTCGGCGACTACGGCAAGCCGGGCAACTACTTCGAGCGCCAGATCGGGCGCTGGACGAAGCAGTACCTGGCCTCGATCACCACGCCCATCGAGGCGATGGATCGTCTCATCGAGTGGCTGCCCGCGCACATTCCGGCGAGCGCCCGCGACGACACGCAGGTGCGCGTCGTGCACGGCGACTACCGGCTCGACAACATGGTCTTTCATCCGAGCGAGCCGCGCGTCGTGGCCGTGCTCGACTGGGAGCTGTCGACGCTCGGCCATCCCCTCGCGGACTTCAGCTACCACTGCATGTCGTGGCACATCCCGCAAGGGTCGTTTCGCGGCATCGGCGGCCTCGACTACGCGGCGCTCGGGATCCCGACCGAGAAGGAATACGTGCGCCGCTACTGCGAGCGCACCGGCCGCGCCGATCCCGACGCGGTCATGGCCGACTGGAATTTCTACATGGCCTACAACCTGTTTCGCATGGCCGGCATCCTGCAAGGCATCGCCAAGCGGGTCGAGGCCGGCACGGCGTCGAGCGAGCAGGCGCGCCAGTCGGCCGCCGGCGCACGGCCGCTCGCCGAGATGGGCTGGCAGATCGCACAGGCAGTCCTGAGGTCCGCACCGGCGCTTCAACGCAACGAATTCACAGGAGACAGTCATGGACTTCGAATACTCGGCTCGCACCAAGGAGCTGCAGGCGCAGCTGCTTCGCTTCATGGACGAGCACATCTATCCGGCCGAGCAGCGCTACGAGGACGAGATCGAGGCCAACACCAAGGCCGGCAAGCGCTGGACGCCGCTGCAGACGATCGAGCAGCTCAAGCCGAAGGCGCGCGCCCAGGGCCTGTGGAACCTGTTCCTGCCGCCGACTGCCGGCGGCAAGGGCTCGAAGGAAAGCGGCCGCAGCTTCGGCCTGTCGAACGGCGACTACGCGCCGCTGGCCGAGATCATGGGCCGCGTGCCCTGGTCGCCCGAGGTCTTCAACTGCTCGGCGCCGGATACCGGCAACATGGAGACGATCGAACGCTACGGCTCGGCCGACATCAAGGAGCAATGGCTCGAGCCGCTGCTCGACGGCAAGATCCGCAGCGCCTTCGCGATGACCGAGCCGGCGGTCGCCTCGTCCGACGCCACCAACATCTCGGCCCGCATCGAGCGCCATGGCGACGAATACGTCATCAACGGCCGCAAGTGGTGGACGAGCGGCGCCGGCGACCCGCGCTGCAAGGTCTTCATCTTCATGGGCAAGACCGATCCCGACGCGCCGCGCCATTCGCAGCAGTCGATGATCGTGGTGCCGGCCGAAACGCGCGGCATCAGCATCCTGCGGCCGCTCATCGGTGTTCGGCTACGACGACGCGCCGCACGGCCACATGGAGGTCGACTTCAAGGACGTGCGCGTTCCGGTCGACAACATCCTGCTCGGCGAAGGCCGCGGCTTCGAGATCGCGCAAGGCCGGCTCGGGCCGGGGCGCATCCACCACTGCATGCGCCTGATCGGCCTGGCCGAGCGCTCGCTCGAGCTGATGTGCCGGCGCGCCTCCAGCCGCGTCGCGTTCGGCCGCACGGTGGCCGAGCAAGGGGTCACGCGCGAGCGCATCGCCGATGCGCGTTGCCAGATCGACATGGCGCGTCTTCTCACCCTGAAGGCGGCCTGGATGATGGACGTCGCCGGCAACAAGGCGGCCAAGGCCGAGATCGCGATGATCAAGGTCGTCGCGCCGAACATGGCCTGCCAGGTCATCGACTGGGCGATGCAGGTGCACGGCGGCGGCGGCGTCTCCGGCGACTTTCCGCTGGCCGGCTTCTACGCCGGCGCGCGCACCCTGCGCTTCGCCGACGGGCCGGACGAGGTGCACCGCAACGCCATCGCCAAGATCGAGCTCGGCAAGCACGCCTAGCGGTCGCCCGGCGGCCACCGTTCGCTCGCGCACCGGCGTCGGGCGCGCGCGACTCAGCCCTTCTTGTCGCGCCCGGTGCCGAGCGCCTGCCAGGCCGTGCTCAGCGTGTGCGACCAGGCCGCAGGTTCCTCGCCGCGCGAGCGGCCAACGCGAAGCGCTTCGTTGGCGGCGGTCTCGAACAGCGTGACTGCGCCCGCGACGTCGGTCTCGTCGGCACTGGCGAGCTGCATGCGCAGGTAGATGCGGCCGCGCAGCGTCATGAGCACGAAGGGGGGGCGCTCTCGAAGGAGAGTGCCGGCGGCGCGCTCGAGGGCATGACCGAGCGGCCCGTCGAGCCACGCCGGACCTTCGTTCGCGAGGCTGGAGACGCCGCCGAAGTTGGCGCGCAGGACCTTCGAGCCGTTCATCGGCATCTTCGGAAACATCACCAGCCAGCGCGTCTCCTCGGGCGTCGCGTCGCCCATCTCGGTCTGGTTGCTCTGCGTGAATTGCTCGTAGGCCTGCTTTTCGAGCGACTCCATCAGCGAGCGCGAGACGAGCAGCATCTGCAGGTCGGGCGGCAGGCCGAGCTCCATGCGCAGGCGCAGCTCGTGGCCGACCACATAGGGGCGTTGCGGCGGACCCCATTCGAGCCGCCATGGGGAGTTGTCGAGCTTGCCGTCGACAACGAAGCCGAGCCCGTCGCGCTCGCGCTTGAACGCGTGGCCGCGCTTCTTCGCCCAGGCCGACAGCTCGCTGAAGTCGGCACCGAGCCCCTGGTTGGCGAAGAAGCTTTTGAACATGGCCAGCCCCGATCCACTAGAGTCGAGTCGCACGCGGCGCACGGCGCCGTCGGCACGAAGGAAGAACGCGATGATCGAAGTGTATTCGTGGGCCACTCCCAATGGCCACAAGATCCACATCATGCTGGAGGAATGCGGCCTCGCCTACCGCGCGATCCCGATCGACATCGGCACCGGCGCGCAGTTCGCCCCCGAGTTCCTGGCGATCAGCCCGAACAACAAGATTCCCGCCATCGTCGATCCCGACGGACCCGACGGCATGCCGATCTCGCTCTTCGAGTCGGGCGCGATCCTGCTCTACCTCGCCGCCAAGACCGGGCGCTTCCTTCCCGCCGACGTGCGCGGCCGCTATGCGACGCTCGAATGGCTGATGTTCCAGATGGGCGGCGTCGGGCCGATGCTCGGCCAGGCGCATCACTTCCGCATGTATGCGCCGGAGCAGATCGCCTACGCCGTCGACCGCTACAGCAACGAGGCGAAGCGGCTCTACGGCGTGCTCGACAGGCGGCTCGCGACAAGCGCGTTCGTTGCCGGCGACGAATACACCATCGCCGACATCGCCATCTTTCCGTGGCTGCGTTCGTGGAAGAACCAGGGCGTCGTCCTCGACGAGTTCCCCACGTCAAGGCCTGGTTCGACGGTATCGCCGCGCGTCCGGCGGTCATGCGCGGCGTCGAGGTTCTGGCCGGCTTGCGCAAGCCGCTGCGCAGCGCCGAGGAACGCGAGGTCCTGTTCGGAGCGACGCAATACCAGCGTCGCTGAAGAAAGCCCGAGGCTCGTCGGCCGGAGGCGCTGCGTACAATCGCGCCCGTTCGGGGCGTAGCGCAGCCTGGTAGCGCAACTGGTTTGGGACCAGTAGGTCGCGAGTTCGAATCCCGCCGCCCCGACCAATGCCGCGAGCCGCTCGCTGCCCTTGCTGCCCGTAGCTCAACTGGATAGAGCACCGGCCTTCTAAGCCGGCGGTTGCAGGTTCGAGCCCTGCCGGGCAGGCCAACGGGGTGCTAGAAGTCGGCAGAGAACTGGAACATCACCGCGGCCAGGCCAAGCAGATTGAGCTGCGCCGAGAACGTCGGCGTGATTTGCCAGCCGGCTGCGGCCAAGGCCCCCGGCGAAAAGCCGTTGACCACGAAGGGCACCTTGTGGTTGTAGGGCGGGACGTAGCCGTAGATCACGCCCGCCGAGAGCTCGACGAAAAGCGGCTGGTAGCCCGCGACGTGGCTGAAGCGCCGGCCCGCGAAGGCGTAGCCGCTCGGTTGCCCGAACGAATTCTGGAAATAGGCGGCGCCGAGCAGCAGACCGCCCGTGTACTGCCTCTCGAGCCCGAGCATGTAGACGTAGCGATGCTCCGGATCGGGGTGAAAGTGCAGCGTCAGAGGCGAGGCCATCAGGCGCCAGTCCTTGGCGGCTGCGTCCTCGGATGCCGGCGCGGGCGCAGGCGCAGGCGCGTCGGCAGCAATGGGGTCGGAGACTTCCTGCGAACATGCGTCCGGGGCGAACCGGACAAGCGCTAGCGCGATGGCGAGAATCAGTGGATTGAACTTCATGCGTTCCAAAGCGGGCCCCCAGGCCGCATACGGGTTCGTTGCGCGACAGGTTTGGCGCGGCATGCTTGCCTGCTTCGTCGCAACGTCCCTGATGGGTTGCGCCTGGATCGATACCAAGCAGCGACAACTCATCTACCGCCCAACTCCCGGGCGGCCCGCGAATTTTGCCGGGCTTCGGGCCGGAGACCTGTCGTTTCTTGTCGACGAACCTCGTTCAGGTGCGGCCGAGCCCGACCATCTGCAACTTTTCTGGTTGCCCAACGCCGACCCGCAGGCGCCGACGCTGCTTTACCTGCACGGCACGTTTCGAAATCTTTACCAGAACCTGCGCAAGCTCGAATCGCTCCGCAGCGCCGGATTCTCCGTGGTGGGGCTCGAGTATCGAGGCTGGGGCGACAGCACGCCGGTGCTGCCTTCGGAGGCCACGATCTATGCCGATGCCGACGTCGCCTGGCAGGAAGTCGTGCGGCGTCAGCCCGATCCGTACAAGCGCGTCCTCTATGGGCATTCGATGGGCAGCGGCGTGGCCGTCGAGTTGGCGAGCCACCGGCACTACGGTGTCGACTACGGCGGCCTGATCCTCGAGTCGAGCTTCACGTCCCTGCCCGACATCGCCAGGGAGCACGGCGTTCTGGGCACGATCGCGTCGTGGCTGACGACGCAGAAGTTCGACTCCGCGTCGAAGATCGGCAAGGTCGACGCGCCGATCCTGATGATGCATGGCGCGGCCGATCACACGGTTCCGGAAAAGCTCGGGCTCGAGCTCTACGGCGATGCGCCCAAAGGCGCGCGCTGGGTCGAATTCCCGGGCGGCTCGCACAGCGGGCTGGACCTCGAGGCGGGCGATTTATATCGGCAGACGGTCAGCGGATTCATCGATCAGTTGAAGATGCGGCCGCCGTCGAGCGCTCCGTCGGCGTCGGCGTCGAGTCCGTCGGGCTAGCCGACACCGGCGATCCCGGATCCCGCAACAGCAGCAGCGCGCCGAAGGCCAGCAGGCCGAGCGCCGCCGACAGCCACATCGCATTCGCGCCCCAGCGCGCCAGGCAGATGCCGAAGAGCCAGGGCGCGAGCGCCTGCGCCATCCGCGCCGGCACCATCAGCAGGCCTTGTCGATGACCGTAGCCCTGCGGGCCGAAGAGCACCAGGGGCAGCGTGCCTTTGGCGATGGTCAGGATGCCGTTGCCTGCACCGTGCAGGATCGCGAAGGCCGCGGCCGCGGGCGCGCCGAGCAGCGCGAAGGCAACGGCACCGATCGGATGCATCAGTGCCGCGAGGCGTGCCGACAGAAGCGGGTGAACGCGCCGCAGGACACCGAACTCGAGCAGGCGACCACCGACCTGGGCCGGCCCGATCAATGCGCCGACGGCCACCGCGGTCGCGAGGCTGGCGCCGCCGGCCTGCAGCAGGCCGGGCAGATGGGCGGCCATGGCCGTGCTGATGAACCACGTCGCGGCGAACACGACGGCGAGGATGATCGAGGCACGATGCGTGTCGGCGTGCGCCGGCTCGGTGGCGTCCGCGCCGGCCTCGACGGACGTCGCCTCCATCGTCGGAGGCCTGTCGACCTTGGGCAGGGACGCGTTGAGCGGGATCCCGACAACCAGTTGCAGGATGGCCCAGGCGAAGCAGGCACCTCGCCATCCGACCTGTGTCTCGAGCAACGATGAGAGCGGCCAGCCCACGGTGCTCGCGAATCCGGCGATCAGCGTGATGCCGGTGATGACATTGCGTGAATCGCGCCCGTAGATGCGCACGAGGGCGGCGAACGCGGCCTCGTACAGGCCGCTGCCCATGCCGATGCCGAGCACCAGCCAGGCCGCGAAGAGACCGACCGGGCCGCGGACCAGACCGAGGCCGACCAGGCCGACGGCGAAGACGATATTGGTGCCGATCAGGACCGGCCGGCCGCCCCAGCGATCGATGGCGCGCCCGGCGTAAGGTCCGAGCAGCGCCGAAGCGCCGAGCGCCAGCGAGAACGCCGCGAAGACGAGCGGCACGCCGACGCCGAGGTCGCGCGCCATCGGCGCGGCCAGCATCGCCGGCAGGTAGTACGACGAAGCCCAGGCCAGCGTCTGCGCCGTGCCGAGCGCTGCAACCGTGCCCGCGCGCTGCTCCGCCCTCACCTTGGCCTCAGGGCTTGACGAACTTCAGGACGAACTCGTCCTTCGGCTGCGGCGGCTCGGGCGGATTGCGGTCGCGCGGGTCGCCTGGATTGCGCAGGAAATCGGCCGATTCGTTCAGGCGGAAGCCGGCGCGTTCGACTTCGGCGCGCAGGAAGCCCTCGTCGATGCGATGCAAGGTTCCCGATTCGGAAATGCCAGTGCCTGGCCGGCCCGAGTGATCGGCGATGACATACATCCCGCCCGGCTTCAGGGCGGCGAAGATGGCCTGGTTCATCTTCGCGCGATCGACACCGAGCCAGCCGAGGTCGTGATAGTTGAACATCAGCGTGACGAGGTCGAGCCCGTTCGAGGACACCTCGGCGGGCACCGGGTTCTCGAACGGCTGGACGACGGCGACGATGTTTGCCGTGAACGGATTCTTCGCGCGCTCGGCGAGCGCGGTGGCCGCGGTGCGCGGCAGCGCGACAGGTGCCGGCGCCGATGCCGCACCTGTCGGGGCCGCGCCGCCCTCGCTGCGGGCCGGCCCGGACCTGACCGAGCGCGGTGCGCTCTGGCCGTAGACGCGGCCCTTCGGACCGACGCTGCGTGCAAGCAACTCGGTCGTGTAGCCGCCGCCGGCGCTGACGTCGAGCACCACCATGCCGGGGCGGATGCCGATGAAGCTCAGCATCTCCACGGGCTTGCGCCGCAGGTCGTTCGTCCGATCGGCGGCGCTGCGATCCGGGCTGGACACGATCTGGGCGACACGCGACGGCGACAGCACCTCCGGGGGATCCGACCCCTTGGTGGCCGGGACCGAGCAAGCGGCCAGGGCGATGAACGCCGTTGCTACGGTCAGTGCGGCGGTGGCGCGTTGCGAGCGAGGAGAGATCGAATTCATCGTGGGTTCCCGGGTTCTCTTTCGGCGTCGATGGCAGACCTCGGCCCGATGCGCACAATCGCGAATCCCGAAGCAGGCCTCTCGTGCCGCCATGACAGCAAGAATCGACCGCCCCGGAGATCGCCTGCGCCTGGCCGCGATCGCCATTCTGATCGCCAGCATTCTGGCCGCAGTCGTCGTCTACATCGCCGCCTCCGGCCAGGACGACACGGACGCGCTCGGCTATCGGATCGTCGGCGGCCAGTCCTTCGCCATCGGCAACGGCGATTCCTCGCGCGACCTGCAACAACTCGAACGGCTCGGCGGCAAGGCCGCCGTCCAGACCTTCAAGTTCCAACGCTGGTTCTCTTCGATCTGGCGGGGTCAGCAGCTGGCGTACACCCTGGTGATTCTCGGAGCCGCGGTGGCGCTCGTCTGCCGCCACGTCGCCAGCCTGATGGACGAACCGGGTCCGCCATGAGCAACGAACTCGTGGTCGCCGAGACCCAGGCCTGGGTGGAGCACGCCGTGATCGGCCTGAACCTCTGCCCGTTCGCGAAGGCGCCGCAGGTCAAGGGCCTCGTTCGCTACGTCGTGAGCGGCGCGGTCGATGCCGAGGCCTTGCGCGCCGATCTCGTCGAGGAGCTGCAGCTCCTGGCCGGGGCATCGGACAGCCGCATCGAGACCACGCTCCTGATCCATCCCCACACCTTGAACGACTTCATGGACTACAACGATTTCCTCGATGTCGCCGACGCGGCGCTCGAGCAGCTGGACCTCGAAGGCGTGCTTCAGGTCGCGAGCTTTCATCCGGACTATCGATTCGCGGGCAGCGCCGAGGACGATCCGGGCAACGCGACGAACCGCTCGCCCTATCCGACGCTGCACCTGCTGCGCGAGGCGAGCATCGATCGCGCCGTCGAGGCCTTCCCCGAAGCCGAAGCCATCTTCGAGGCCAACATCGCGACGCTCGACCGCCTCGGCACGGCGGGCTGGGCCGCCCTGCAGCAGCGCTGTCGCGATGAGGCCGCGCTGGCCGTCGCGGCAACGCGTGCCGGGTCGCCCGAGGGCAAGCCATGAGCCGCCCGACGCGCCGGCAGTTCCTGCGCCGCATCGGCACGACGCTCGGCAGCGCGGCCGCGCTGAACGCCTTTCCGCCGTCGATCCAGAAGGCTCTGGCGATCGCCGCCGACAAGCGCAGCGGCACGATCGAGGATGTCGATCACATCGTCCTGCTGATGATGGAGAACCGCTCCTTCGATCACTATTTCGGCTCGATGAACGGCGTGCGCGGATTTGCCGATCGCTTTCCGATTCCGCTTGCAGACGCGCCCGGTCGGCAGAACAAGACGGTCTGGTATCAGCGCGACGATGCGGTGGGGGCCGCCGGCCCGTCGCTGCTCGCGCCGCAACGCCTCGACACGACGCTCGACTTCGCGCTCCTGCGCAGCATCAGCACGCCACATACCTATCCGAATGCGCAGGACGCCTGGGATCACGGCCGCATGGCACGCTGGCCGCAATTCAAGACCGCCGCCTCGATGGTCTATTTCACCGAGAGCCGACCTGCCCTTCCAGTTCGCGCTGGCCAACGCCTTCACGCTCTGCGACGCCAATCACTGCTCGATGACCGGCGGCACCAATCCGAATCGTTGCTTCTTCTTCACTGGCACGAACCAGGGCCGCGACGCGGCGGCGCCCGGCGTCTTCAACGGCCCGGCCGTCAACAACGCCTACAACGAGCCTCGCCAAGGGGCCGGTGCGCAGCGGCTACACATGGACGAGCTACGCCGAGCGACTCGAGGATGCCGGCGTTTCCTGGCAGATCTACCAGAACGAGGAAGATCGATTTCTATTCGTTGAATCCGCTGCTCGGGCTTTCGCAATTTCCGCGAGGCCAATGCGGCCAGCGTGCCGGCCGTCGCGCCGACGCGCACGGCACGGCAGCAGGCGCTGTACGAAAAAGGCATCCGTACGCGCGATCTCGACCTGCTGAAGGCCGACGTCGTCGCCGGGCGGCTTGCCGAAGGTGTCGTGGATCTGCCCGACGGCGTCGGCCTCGGAGCATCCCGCGGCGTCGAGCCCGGCGCAGGGCGCCGCCTACGTGGCGCGGGTGCTGGACGCGCTGACGGCCAATCCGGCGGTCTGGAGCCGCACCGCACTGATCGTCAATTTCGACGAGAACGACGGCCTGTTCGATCACGTGCCGCCGCCGGCTCCGCCCTCGTACCTGCACTGGGACGCCGATCCGGCGAAGGCGCAGCTCGCCGGCGCGAGCACCGTCGACACCCGCGACGAATACCTCGGCGACGAGGACGGCGGCGTCAAAAGCGTCGACGCCTATCGCCATCGGCCGTGGGGTCTCGGCCCGCGCGTGCCGATGTACGTGATCTCGCCGTGGAGCAAGGGCGGCTGGGTCAACTCGCAGGTCTTCGACCAGACGTCGACGATCCGCTTCATCGAGACCCGGTTCGGCGTGAAGGAGCCGAACATCAGTGCCTGGCGCCGTGCCGTCACCGGCGACCTCAGCTCGTGCTTCGATTTCGCAACGCCGAACGATGCCGATCTTGTTCGTCGCTTGCCCGAGACCGCGGCGCCGCGACGCCGCGAGCCGCACGCTGCGCAAGACGGTGCGGCCGGCCGCGCCGCCGCTGCCGACGCTGCCGGCGCAGGCCAAGGGCACGCGGCCGTCACGGCCTCTGCCTTATGAGTTGCGGGTGGCCTGTGAAGTCGCCCGTCCACGAACCGGCGCGGGGCAAGCGCAGCTTCGCTTCGAGAACAGCGGCAGCGCGGGCGCGGTGTTCCATGTCTACGACCGGCTCCATCTCGATCGGATGCCGGATCGGTACACGGTCGAGCCCGGCAAGCGTCTGAGCGGATCGTGGGAGCTGGCCGACGACGATCGATACGACCTGTGGCTACTCGGTCCGAACGGCTTTCACCGCCACTTCACGGGTGCTGCAAGCGCCGCCGGTCTCTTTCCGGAAATCGAGCTCGACTACGACAAGGTCGGCGTGGCCTTGCGCGTCGTCTTGCACAACGGCGGCACGGCCCCATGCCGCTTCGCCCTGAGCGCGAATGCCTATGCCGACCCGGCACCTGCGACCTACACCGTCGACGCGGGCAAGAGCAGCGCCGTCTCGCTGCCGCTCGGCGCGAGCCGCGGCTGGTACGACTACAGCGTCGGCGTCGACTCGCTGCCCGCGTTCAGCCGCCGCTTCGCCGGTCGCCTTGAAACCGGTGCGCCCTCGATCAGCGACCCGGCGATGCATGGCACTGCGCTGGGCGAGCAGTACCGCAGGGGCTGAAGCTTCAGGTTTCGGCAGGAACCGGTGCCGCCAGCAAGAGCTGCTTCGAGACCGCCACGCATTGCCGGATGTGCTGCTCGCAGACATAGCGCAGCGCCGAATAGGTGAGCGCGGCCGACACGGCCTGGCCGGCGATCGGCACGAACTTCGCGGCCTGCTGGGCGCTCAGGCGAACGCCGACGAGGCGCAGCAGCTGCATCACGACTTCGCGTGTCACCAGCCTGCCGACCAGCATGCCGCCGCCGGCCGAAATCGCCTTGTAGACAACGACGCGGCGATCGGGCGAAAGCCGCTCCACCTGCTCCGGGGTCAGGCCGAACGCGTGATTGATGTCGGGGATGAGCTTCATCAGCACGGCGACATCGGTGACCCAATCGACACCGGGAACCGGAACGGCCGCGACGCCCGCCGCCAGCAATGCGCGCCGGCTCACCATGCGCCGGCAGTGGCGAACGACGGCGTCGATCTCGGTCTCGCTGGCGGGGACGACGACCCAGTTGCCGCTCCGTGGCTCGCGCCTGAAAAACCCTCTCATTCCGAAGCTTGTCACCGTGGTCCTCTTGATCGCGCGCCGCTCAGGCGAACGTCTGGGCCCAGATCTTCTCAAGACGCTTGACGCTCACCGGCTGAGGGGTCTTCAGCTCCTGGGCGAAGAGGCCGACGCGCAGCTCCTCGAGCCACCAGCGAAACTCGTCGAGACGGGCGTCGCGCGCGCCGCGCCGCTCGGCGAGCTTGCGCAGGAAGCGCTGCTCCAGCGGTCGCAGCTCGGCCAGGCGCGAGGCATCGCGCGCCGGGTCGGCACGCAGCTTGTCCAGGCGCATGACGATCGCCTTCAGATAGCGCGGCAAGTACGACAGGCGAAGCCACGGTGTCGCAGCCAGGAACCGCTTGGGCACGAGGCGCTCCAGTTGCGCGGCGACGTCGTCGGCCACGTCCTTGGCCGGCCGCGCATCCTTCAGCTTTCGCTGTGCGGCGACGTATTCCGAAAGCACCGTTGCGGCGATGCGCGCGACCTCGCCGGCGATGAGGGTGAGGCGCCCGCGCCCTTCCTCGATCCGACGCGCGAACGACGCTGCATCGCTCGGCAAGGGCTCGGCAAGAAAGGCCCGGTCGATGGCGAGATCGAGGATCTGCTGGCGCAATTCCTCGGCCGTGCCGAGCGACATGTAGGCCGCGGCCATCTGCTGCAGATCCGGAATGTGCTTCTCGAGGTACTTGAGCGCCTCGCGCAGCTGCAGCGCCACGAGCCGGCGCAGGCCGGCGCGGTGCTTGTCGGCGGCGACCTCGGGTTCGTCGAACACCTCGATCTCGACGTGCGTGTCCCGATCGATCAGAGCCGGGTAGCCGATCAGCGACTGGCCTGCCTGGCGAACCTCCATGAGCTCGGGCAGATCGCCGAAGGTCCAGGCGACGTAGCGAGGCGAGACGACATCGGCATGTCGCGGTCGCGGTCGCGGCCGGGACCGCGGTCGTCGGCCCGGCGGATGGCCGCGCCGGAGGCGCGCGATCTCCGCCCGCGCGGGCGCCAGGCGCTGCCACGGCCGGCACCGTCGCTGTCGTGGCCGTCGGCAGCCGCAGTGCCGCCAGCGCCTGGAACGCCGAGCGCGCCTGCGCGCCGAGCTCGGCCTTCAGCGCGGCCAGATGCCGGCTCTCGCCGAGCTGGCGGCCGTGCTCGTCGACGACGCGCAGATTCATCAGCAGATGCGGCGACAGCTGTTCGTGCTTGAAGTCGGCGCGCTTGACCTCGAGGCCGATCATGCTGCGGACATCGGCGACCAGCGTATCGACGAGGCTGCCTTCGCCGAACGGGTGGCGCTCGATGAACCCGTTCGCGTACTCCGGCAACGGCACCAGGCGCGAGCGCGGCCGCTGCGGCAAGGTCTTGGCCAGGGCCACGATCTTGTCCTTCAGCATGCCGGGTACCAGCCATTCGCAGCGATCCTCGTCGGCGGCGTTGAGGGCGTACACCGGCAAGGTGACGCTGACGCCATCGCGCGCATGGCCAGGCTCGTGCAGGTAGCTCGCTGCGCAGTCGATGCCGCCGAGGCGGACGGTACGCGGGAAGGCCGCCGTGGTGATGCCGGCCGCCTCGTGCCGCATCAGCTCGTCGCGCGTCAGGTGCAGGAGCTTCGGCTGGCGCTTCGGCCTCCTCGCGATACCAGCGCTCGAATTCCTGCGCGTTGTGCACGAAGGCCGGCACCTGCTGATCGTAGAAGGCGTGGATCAGCTCGTCGTCGACGAGCACGTCCTGGCGGCGCGACTTGTGCTCGAGCTCTTCCACCTGGGCGATGAGCTTGCGATTGGCGGAGGCGAAAGGCAGCCGGGTCTCCCACTCGCCGGCGACGAGGGCCTCGCGGATGAAGATCTCGCGTGCTGCCGCCGCATCGACGGTGCCGAAGTCGACGCGGCGATTGGCATAGATCACGAGGCCGTAGAGCGTCGCCCGCTCCAGCGCGATGACCTGCCCGGCCTTCTTCTCCCAGTGCGGATCGAGCAGCTGCTTCTTCAGCAAGTGGCTGCCCACCTGCTCGATCCACTTGACGTCGATGTTGGCGATGCCGCGACCGAACAGGCGCGTCGTCTCGACCAGCTCGGCAGCGATGATCCAGCGGCCCGGCTTCTTCGACAGATGCGCGCCCGGATGCCGAAAGAACCGGATGCCGCGGGCGCCGAGATAGGAGTCGTCTTCTTCGCTCTTCACGCCGACGTTGCCGAGCAGCCCGGCCAGCATCGCCAGGTGCAGCTGCTCGTAGGTGGCGGGCGAGGCATTGATGCGCCAGCCGTGCTCGGCCACGACCGTCTGCAGTTGCGCATGCACGTCGCGCCACTCGCGCACGCGGCGTGGCGAGATGAAGTTCTCGCGCAGCAGCTGCTCGTGCTTGCGGCTGGACAGGCGATGCTCGCCGTGGCCGCCGCGCGAGCCCTCGAGCCAGCTCCAGAGCTTGAGATCGCCGCTGAATTCGGATTTCTCGTCGTCGAACTTGCGATGCGCCGCATCGGCCGCCTGCTGCTGCTCGACCGGGCGATCGCGCACGTCCTGCACCGACAGGCCGCTGGCGATGACGAGCACTTCGTGCAGGGCCTGGCGCTCGCGCGCCGCGAGGATCATCCGGCCGACGCGCGGGTCGAGCGGCAGGTGCGCCAGCTCGCGCCCGATCGGCGTCAGCATGTTCTCGTCGTCGGTGGCGCCGAGCTCGTTGAGAAGCTGGTAGCCGTCGGCGATGGCCCGTTTCGGGGGCGCCTCCAGGAAGGGAAAGTCCTCGACGCTGCCGAGGTTGAGCGACTTCATGCGCAGGATCACGCCGGCAAGCGACGAGCGCACGATCTCCGGGTCGGTGAAGCGCGGCCGGCTCGCGAAGTCGGCTTCGTCGTAGAGGCGGATGCAGATGCCGTCGGCGACGCGCCCGCAGCGGCCGGCGCGCTGGTTCGCGGCGGCCTGGCTGACCGGCTCGATCGGCAGCTGCTCGACCTTGCTGCGAAAGCTGTAGCGCTTGATGCGCGCCGTGCCGGCGTCGATGACGTAGCGGATGCCCGGCACCGTCAGCGATGTTTCGGCGATGTTGGTGGCCAGCACGATGCGGCGCGCGCTGTGCGGTGCGAAGACCTCGTCCTGCTGCTGCTGGCTCAGGCGGGCGAACAGCGGCAGCACCTCGACTCCCGGCGGGTGGTGCTTGCGCAAGCGCTCGGCAACGTCGCGGATCTCGCGCTCGCCGGGCAGGAAGACGAGGACGTCGCCGGAGCCGGCCGCCGAAGGGCCGCGCCAGAGCTCGTCGACGGCGTCGCAGATGGCGTCGCCGAGGTCGTGGTCGCGGCTCTCGACGAAGGGGCGCCAGCGCATCTCCACCGGGAACAGCCGACCCGAGACCTGCAGCACCGGCGCCGGCCCTTCGGCCGATGAGAAATGCGAGGCGAAACGCTCGGCATCGATCGTTGCCGAGGTCACGATGACCTTCAGATCGGGCCGGCGCGGCATGATCTGGCGCAGGTGCCCGAGCAGGAAGTCGATGTTGAGGCTGCGCTCGTGCGCCTCGTCGATGATGATCGTGTCGTAGCTGCGCAGGAGCGGGTCGCTCTGCGTTTCCGCGAGCAGGATGCCGTCGGTCATGAGCTTGACGCTGGCGCCGGCCGAGAGCCGGTCCTGGAAGCGCACCTTGTAGCCGACGACTTCGCCGAGCGGCGTCTTCAGCTCTTCGGCGATGCGCTTGGCGACGCTGGTGGCCGCGATGCGGCGCGGCTGGGTGTGGCCGATCAGGCCGCCGCCGTTGATCCGGCCGCGCCCCAGCCCGAGCACGATCTTAGGCAGCTGCGTGGTCTTGCCCGAGCCGGTCTCGCCGCAGACGACGATCGCCTGATGCGCGAGGAAAGCGGCGGCGATGTCGGCGCGCCGCGCCGAGACGGGCAGCGCCTCGGGAAACTCGATCGGCGGGAGCACGCGACGATTATCCCGGCCGCTTCCAGGCCCGGGAAATCACCGATGCGGTGCGCTTGCAGTCGAGCGACAGGGCATTCCCCATTGCATCGCGTCCGAGGGCTGCCATAGCATTTGCGCGGCCGCGCCTGCCATCGTCCGACGCCGGACAGTCGAGGCGCCCAACGCACTGCGTCGCGATTCGCGGATACAACCACCAGGAGACAGGGACCATCATGAAGAACGTTGACTCGAAGCTGGAGCAGCCGATTCGCCGACGCAAAGTGATCCAGGCTGCCGCGGGCGCCAGCCTGCTGCAACTGGCGACGCCTTTCATCATTCCGGTGCGCGCCGCCGACACCGTGAAGATCGGCCTCGACAATCCGCTGACCGGCACCTATGCCGCGGTCGGCAAGAACGAGATGATCGGCTGCCAGCTGGCGGTCGAGCAGATCAACGCCAAGGGCGGCATTCTCGGCCGGCAGGCCGAGCTGCTCGTCGAGGACTCGACCAGCGGCGACGCCGGCACCGCGGTGCAGAAGGCGAGAAAGCTGATCGACCGCGACAAGGTCAGCTTCCTGCTCGGCAACGTCAACTCGGCGCTGACGCTGGCCATGGCCCAGGTCGCCAGCGAGAAGGGCATCCTGCACATGGTCACCGGCGGCCACACCGACGCCGTCACCGGCTCGAGCTGCCACTGGAACGTGTTCCGCATCTGCAACACGACGCAGATGGAGGCCAACGCGGTGACGCCGTCGATCATCAAGAACGCCGGCAAGAAGTGGTACTACATCACTCCCGACTACGCCTTCGGCCACACGCTGCAGTCGGGCCTCGAGGCGGCCTGCGCGAAGGCCGGCGGCACCAAGCTCGGCGCCGATCTCACGCCGCTCGGCACCACCGATTTCTCGTCCTACCTGATCAAGGCGCAAGCCGCCAAGCCCGACGTCATCCTCTTCCTGACGCAGGGCGACGACATGGTCAACGCGCTCAAGCAGGCGGTGCAGTTCGGCCTCGACAAGCGCTTTCACCTCGCCGGCGCGCCAGCAGGAGCTCGAAGCCGCTCGAGGGCCTGCCGCCCGAGGCGCGCATCGGCACCTGGGTCTTCGAGTGGTACTGGAACCAGCCGGGCGTGCCGCACGTCGCCGAGTTCGTCGACGCGATCAAGAAGAAGACCGGCCGGGTGCCGACGGCGCGCACCTGGTTCGGCTTCGCGTCGGTCTGGGCCTGCGCGCTGGCGGCGAACAACGCCAAGTCGCTGGAGACGGTGAAGATGGCCAAGGCGCTGCAGGGCATGCACCTGCCGCCCGAAGTGGCGCTGATGCCCGACGGCGCGTTCTTCCGCGCCGGCCAGAACCAGCTGATCCCCAACCTCTACGTCGGCCATGCGCAGGCGAAGGGCATGCGCCGAAGATGACCTGTTCAAGGTGACCGAGCTGGTCAAGGGTGTCGACGCCGCCGGCACGCTCGAGGAGACCGGCTGCAAGATGACCTGGCCGACCTGAGCGCGATGACAGCGCGGGCGTCGCGATCTGCGCGGCGCCCGTATGCGATTCAGCGGCCGGCGCGAAGCGCGCGCCGGCAGCGCTCTCGCAGACGAGCGCGGTCGACCTGCAGGCGGTCCTTCGCAGCCCACGCTCCAGAGTTAGCCGCTGAGAGGAGCCGCGCCCGATGACCCAGCTGCTCCTCTTCAACATCTTCAACGGCCTGATCGTCGGCGCGTTCTACGCGCTGATGGCGCTCGGCCTGTCGCTGATCCTCAACCTCAGCGGCGTCATCAATTTCGCGCACGGCGGGTTCCTGGCGATCGGCGCCTACCTCGCCTACACGCTGATGCCGACGATCGGCTTCTGGGGTGCGCTGTCGTCGCGCCGATCCTGACGGCGCTGCTCGGCCTGGTCGTCGAGCGGGTGCTGATCCGCCGCCTCTACGGCCGCGATCCGCTGTACAGCCTGCTGCTGACCTTCGGGCTGGCCTACATCCTCGAAGACGGCACGCGCTACATCTGGGGCGCGCAGAGCCTGCCCTTTCCGATCCCGGGCTGGCTGACCACGCCGCTGTCGCACCGAGTTCTTCTTCCTCACCGGCTATCGCCTGTTCATGGTGCTGCTGGTGGCGATCGCGGTCGGCGCGCCTGTTCTTCATCCTCAACCGCACCCGCCTCGGCATGCGCATCCGCGCCGGCACGCTCGACCTCGAGACCGTGTCGGTGCTCGGCGTCAACGTCGGCGTGCTGCGCAACCTCAATTTCGGCCTGGGCATCTATCTCGCCGGGCCTGGCCGGCGTGCTCGCCGCCGGCATGCTCGGCCTGCAGCCGACGATCGGCACCTCGCTCATCATGCCGAGCTTCGTCGCCATCATCGTCGGCGGGCTCGGCAGCCTGCCCGGCACCCTGCTCGGCGGCCTGCTGATCGGCGTCGCTTCGGGCGTCACCACGGTGTTCTTTCCCTCGGCGACCGAGGCGGTGATGTACGTGATGATGGGCCTCGTTCTGCTGGTGCGGCCGCGCGGCCTGCTCGGCGAGGAAGGGAGGACGCAATGAGTCGCGCGCGACAAGCTCGCCTGGAACGCGGTCCTCTGGGTCGTGCTGCTGACGATGCCGTACTGGATGAACGCGATCGGCGGCTACACCGAGCTCGCAGCCGCGTCGTCGTGCTCGGCCTGGCGGCGATGGCGCTCAACTTCCTGCTCGGCTTCACCGGCGTGCTGTCGTTCGGCCACGCCGCCTACTTCGGCCTCGGCGCCTACGGCGCGGCGATGACGATCAAGTTCCTGATGCCGAGCACGCCGTTCGCGATCCTGGTCGGCGTCGTCGTCGGCACGCTCGCGGCGGCGGCGATCGGCGCGCTGATCGTCAAGCTGCGCGGCGTCTACTTCGCGATGGTGACGATCGCCTTCGGCCAGGTGTTCTACTTCATCGCCTTCCGCTGGAATTCGGTCACCGGCGGCGACGACGGCATCAACGGCTGGCAGCGCCAGCCGATGGACCTGGGCTTCGCGCACGGTCGACATCGCCGGCAACGACAAGGCGTTCTACTACTTCGTGCTCGCTGCTGTTCGCGGTCGCGGTCGGCGGTCATGGCGCATGCTGCTGCGCTCGCCGCTCGGCCGCACCCTGATCGCGATCCGCGAGAACGAGCGGCGCGCGCGCTTCCTCGGCATCCCGGTCGAGCGCCACATCTGGATCTCGTTCGTCATCTCCGGCTTCTTCGTGAGCCTTGCCGGCACGCTCTACGCGCTGCTCAGCAACTTCACCGATCCGCGCTCGCTGCACTGGACCCTGTCGGGCAACTTCGTGATCATGGCCGTGCTGGGCGGCATGCGCTCGTTCTGGGGGCCGCTGATCGGCGCCGCGATCTTCGTCGTGCTGCAGGACTACGTCTCGAGCCACACCGAGAACTGGATGTCGTTCATCGGCCTGTTCTTCGTGCTCGTGGTCGCTGTTCTTTCCGCGCGGCGTGCTCGGCATCATCAAGCGCAGGGTCGCCTCGTGAGCCTGCTGCAGCGTGCAGAACGTGTCGCGCCACTTCGGCAGCCTGGTCGCGGTCGACCACGTCTCGATGACGGTCGAGCCGGGCGAGCTGCGCGCCGTCATCGGGCCCAACGGCGCCGGCAAGACGACCTTCTTCAACATGATCAGCGGCTTCTTTCCGCCGACGTCGGGCACGATCGTCTTCGACGAGCAAGGACATCACCGCCTGGCCGGCGCACAAGCGCGTCGCCGACGGCATGGCGCGCACCTTCCAGATCACCGAGATCTTTCCGGAGCTGAGCGTGCGCGAGAACCTGCGCATCCCGGTCGAGGTCGCGGCCGGGCTTGCGCCTGCGGCCGTGGCTGTCGCGCGCCGCCGACGCGAAGATCCGCGCCCGCGCTCGACGAGCTGCTGCAGATGGGCGGCCTCACCGACAAGGCCGACCGCCTGGTCGGCGAGCTGTCGCACGGCGACCAGCGCGCCACCGAGATCATGATGTCGCTCGCGCTGAAGCCGCGCCTGCTGCTGCTCGACGAGCCGACCGCCGGCATGGGCGACCAGGAAACCTACGACGTCACGCGCCTGATCCGCCGCCTGCATCGCGACGAGAAGCTCACGATCGTGCTGATCGAGCACGACATGCGCGTCGTCTTCCATCTCGCCGACCGCATCATGGTGCTGGCCGAGGGCGCCGTGCTGGCCGAGGGCACGGCCGCCGAGATCGCCAAGGACGAGCGCGTGCAGGCCGCCTATCTCGGGAAGACCGAATGAACGTGCTCGAAGCGCGAAGGCCTGCAGACCTACTACGGCAAGAGCCACATCCTGCACGGCGTCGGCCTGACCGTCGGCGAAGGCGAGATCGTCACCCTGCTCGGCCGCAACGGCGCCGGCAAGTCGACGACCCTGCGCAGCCTGATCGGCCTGACGCCACGCCCGCGAAGGCAGGATCGCGATCTTCGGCCAGGACGACGACGGGCTGGCCGCCGTACCGCATCGCCGCGCTCGGCGTCGGCTTCGTGCCCG
Organism: uncultured beta proteobacterium; assembly: GCA_963778525.1. GTDB lineage: Bacteria > Pseudomonadota > Gammaproteobacteria > Burkholderiales > Burkholderiaceae_C > Schlegelella_A. Next base: position 65,702 of record CAVZUJ010000001.1, read on the forward strand.
AAGGCCGGCGCATCTTCGCCAACCTGACCGTCGACGAGAACCTGCGGGTGCCGCTCGAGCGCACCGGGGCCGTGGACGATCGCCCGCGTCTACGAGCTCTTTCCGCGCCTGCCGAGCGCAAGGCGAACAAGGGCCGCCAGCTTTCCGGCGGCGAGCAGGAGATGCTGTCGATCGCCCGCGCCCTGCTGCTCAATCCGCGCCTGCTGATGCTCGACGAGCCCTCGCAGGGCCTGGCGCCGCTGATCGTCAAGCAGGTGTTCGAGGTGATCGTCGCCGCGCGCAAGGAAGGCATGTCGGTGCTGCTGGTCGAGCAGAACGTGCGCGCCGCGGTGGAGGTCGCCGACCGCGCCTACGTGCTCGACAACGGCAGCATCGCCTACGAGGGGCCGGCGGCCGAGTTCGCCAAGGACGAGGAACGGGTGCGCGCCCTCGCCGGCGCCAGCGCCGAAAGCTGGGACGCCGTCGAATAGCGCGCGGCCGGCCGTCGTGCGACGGCTCGAGCGCATGACAGAATCGCGGCCAGTTTTCGGCGCCCCCGCGCCCGACATCGAAGCCTCGTGAATCTCGTTTTTCCGCACACCTTCGTTCCCTGGTTTCGCACCGTTGCGCCGCATATCCATGCGTACCACGGAAAGACCTTCGTCGTCGCCATCGCCGGCGAGCTGATCGCGGCCGGCAAGCTGCCGTCGTTCGCGCAGGACCTGGCGATCCTGCATGCGATGGGCATCCGGCTGGTTCTCGTGCACGGCTTTCGGCCCCAGGTGAACGAGCAGCTGCGATCCAAGGGTCACGAGTCGCGCTTCAGCCATGGCCTGCGCATCACCGATGCCGTGGCTCTCGACAGCGCGCAGGAGGCTGCCGGCCAGCTGCGTTTCGAGATCGAGGCCGCCTTCTCGCAAGGACTGCCGAACACGCCGATGGCCAACGCGATCGTGCGCGTGGTCTCAGGCAACTTCCTGACGGCACAGCCGGTCGGCATCGTCGACGGCGTCGACTTCATTCATAGCGGCGTCGTTCGCAAGGTCGACGCCGTGGCCATCCGCCGCGCCATCGATATCGGCGCGCTCCTGCTGCTTTCGCCCTTCGGTTTTTCGCCGACCGGCGAGGCCTTCAACCTCACCATGGAAGACGTGGCGACCAGCACCGCCATCGCCCTGCAGGCCGACAAGCTCCTTTTCGTGACCGAGATCGCCGGCATCCACGAGGATCCGTCGGACCCGGAGACCCCCATCGATACCGAGCTCGCACTGGCCGACGCCGAGCGCTTGCTCGCCGCCCTGCCCCACCCGACGCAGCCCACCGACACGGCGTTCTACCTGCAGCATTGCGTCAAGGCCTGCCGCGGCGGCGTCGAGCGCTCGCACATCCTGCCCTTCGCGCTCGACGGGGCCTTGCTCATCGAGGTCTTCACGCACGACGGCATCGGCACCATGGTGGTCGACGAAAAGCTGGAGAGCCTGCGCCAGGCGAGCGCCGACGACATCGGCGGCGTGTTGCAGCTGATCGAGCCGTTCGAGCGCGACGGCACGCTCGTCAAACGCGATCGCACGGAAATCGAGCGCGATATCGACAACTACACCGTCATCGAGCACGACGGCGTGATATTCGGCTGCGCCGCGTTGTACCCGTATCCGGAGGCAAAAACCGCCGAAATGGCGGCCCTCACGGTTTCCCCCCAGGTTCAAGGCCAGGGCGATGGCGAGAGAATATTGAAGAGGGTCGAACAAAGGGCGCGCGCTCTCGGGCTCGAGAGTATCTTCGTGCTGACGACGCGGACGATGCACTGGTTCATCAAGCGGGGATTCGCACAGGTTGATCCGGATTGGCTGCCCGAAGCCCGCAAGCGCAAGTACAACTGGGATCGGCGTTCGCAGGTATTGGTCAAGAAACTGGGCTGAAACCGGCCCGGATTCATTTCGGCCGACGCGACAGGCGCGCCGGCGCACGGAGCAGAGCATGGCAAGAACGATTCAATGCACTTACCTGAAGCGCGAGGCCGAAGGGCTCGAGTACGCGCCCTATCCGGGCGAGCTGGGCAAGCGCATCTACGCCTCGATCAGCAAGGAGGCCTGGGCGGCGTGGATGAAGCACCAGACGATGCTCGTCAACGAGAATCGCCTCAATCTGGCGGACCAGCGGGCACGCCAATATCTGGCCCGGCAGATGGAGAACTTTCTTTTCGGCACCGGTGCGGAACAGGTGGCCGGATATGTCCCGCCCTCGCCTTGAGTACGCATAGAATCCCGGTCTCGGCAAATCCGATATCGAACAAGAAGGCGGGGGTTCAGGATGGCGACGCTGCAGGAGTTATTGGCGCAGAAAGAAGCGCTGGAACGTCAGATCGAGCAAACCAAAAAGCACCAACGCGGCGAAGCCATCGACAAGGTTCGAGCCCTGATGGCCGAATATGGTCTATCGGTCGCCGACCTGGGTGCCAAGGCTCCCGGCAAGGCCAAATCGTCGGCCGGCACCGGCAAGGTTCCGGCCAAATATCGCAATGTCTCCACGGGTGAATCCTGGAGCGGCCGTGGCCTGCAGCCCCGCTGGTTGAAAGCGGCGCTCGCCAGCGGCAAGAAACTGGGCGATTTCGCCGTCTGATCTACGCGCCGCGGGCGCGGCGCCTGCGACACAGCCGCGCCGGCCGGGCGCAAGCTCGTGTCTAATGTTTCGGTGATCCCGCCCGCCTTCGTTCATGACCTGCTGGCCCGCGTCGACATCGTCGAAGTGGTCGGCCGCTCGGTCGAGCTGAAGCGGGCCGGCGCGACGCACAAGGGCCTGTGCCCTTTTCACGGCGAGAAGTCGCCGAGCTTCACGGTCAGCCCCTCGCGCCAGACCTATCACTGTTTCGGCTGCGGCGTTCACGGCAATGCCGTCGGCTTCCTGATGGAGCACCACGGCATGGGCTTCATCGACGCCGTTCGCGATCTGGCGCAGCAGGTCGGAATGACGGTGCCGGAAGACACCAGCTCGGCGGCCGATCGCGAACAGGCTGCCGCCCACAAGCAGAAGCAGGCCACGCTCGGCGACGTGCTGGCGCGCGCCGCCGAGAGTTATCGCCGGCAACTGAAATCGAGCGACCGCGCCATCACGTACCTGAAGGGCCGCGGCCTCAGCGGCGAGATCGCGGCACGCTTCGGGCTTGGCTACGCACCCGAAGGCTGGCGTGGACTGGCGAGTGTCTTCCCAAGCTACGACGACCCGTTGCTTGAGGAAAGCGGCCTGGTCATCGCGCAGGGTGGCGACGGCGGCGATGCGGGCACCGAAGAGGCGACACCGCAGAAGCGCTACGACCGCTTTCGCGATCGGATCATGTTCCCGATCCGCTCGGTCCAGGGCGCGGTCATCGGCTTCGGCGGCCGGGTCCTCGATCGTGGCGAGCCGAAATACCTGAATTCCCCGGAGACCCCGGTATTCAGCAAGGGACGCGAGCTCTACGGATTGTTCGAAGCCCGCACCGCGATTCGCCAGCGCGGCTACGTGCTCGTCGTCGAGGGCTACATGGACGTGGTCGCCCTGGCCCAGTCCGGTTTCGACAATGCGGTGGCAACTCTCGGCACGGCGTGCACCGCCGAGCACGTGCAAAAGCTGGTTCGCTTCTCGGAAGCGGTGGTCTTCAGCTTCGACGGCGATGCCGCGGGACGGCGCGCCGCCGCTCGCGCGCTCGATGCGAGCCTGCCGCATGCCACCGATACCCGCAGCTTCCGGTTTCTCTTCCTGCCGCCCGAGCACGACCCGGACACCTATGTCAGGGAGCACGGGACACAGGCCTTCGAAAAGCTCGTCGAGCAGGCCGTACCGCTGTCGCGCCAGATCGTCGCGCTGGCCGGCGAAGGGCTCGACTTCGCAACGGCAGAAGGCCGGGCGCGCTTCCTGGCGGAGGCCAAGCCGCGCTGGATGGCGCTGCCCGAAGGCATGCTGAAGCGCCAGCTGCTGGGCGAGATCGCGTCGCGCGCGGCCTTGCCCACCGACGAGCTCGCCGCGGGTTGGCGGGTCGCCGATGCGCCACGACTGCGGGCCGAATCTTCGACGGCATTCGCCGGCCGAGCGCGCCGGCCGACCAGGCAGGTGATGCGCCAACCGCACGATCGCGTCGTCTGGGCGCTGCTGCTCGAAAGCGCCTGGTGGGAGGAATTGAGCGCCAGCGACCACGCGCTCCTGTGCGGCCTGCCCGGCTGGCACGGCGAGGCGTTTCGATTCATCGACCGAACCTGCGCCGAGCATGGCTCCCAGGCGTGGGCGGTCCTGCGCGAGCGCATTGCGGACCAGCCTTGGAGCGCCTCGGCCCTGGCACTGGTGGATGCCGAAGACGCCGGCATCGAGCCGCTTCTCGAGGATCTGCACGGCTCCATGGCGCAGCTGCGCGTCGCCGGCGAAAAGCGCGCAGCGGCTCTCGTTCTCGGGCGTCTTTGACGAAAACCGCCAGTCAGGCGATAATCGAGGGTTTTCGCGATCGCGGCGAAGTGACGGCAGTACCTCCGGGCCCCGGCCACCCTCTGAACGAGGGTTACCCCACAAGGCCCCCTTTACCCGCAAGGGCTGCAAATCGGCAGGCACAGCCTCCGGTCACCCCGCAACGGCTCGGTCCACGTTGGAGCTGCAAGGCCCCTGCGTCGCCCGGGCCGTTTGTCGCGCGTGCCTCGATGAGACCGATCTTGATTTTCGCGCTCTGGCGCGCACTTCAATGACCGGGCTTTCGAACGCAGCAGGCCTATCACCAAAAGGAATTGCATGACTGCCAAGAAGACCGCCCCGACCAAAGCCGCCGCGCCCGCCGCGAAGCCTGGCAAGACCGCCGTCGACGAGAAGAAGAAGTCGGCGAAGGCCGTCGAAGTCGTTGCCAAGGGCAAGGGCCCCGCGGTCAAGGGCAAGACTGCCTCGGGCAAAGGCAAGGCGGACGAGAAGCTCGCCAAGGCGGAGACCTCCGACGTCGATCTTTCGGAGATCGAGGCCGACCTCGAGGGCGAGCCGGTCGTCGACGCCACCGCGAAGGCCAAGCCGCTGCGCATGAAGGTCTCGCGCGCCAAGGAGCGCGCGCTGATGCGCGAGTTCGGCCTCGACGAGACGGCGCTCACCGAAGAAGAAGTCGCCAAGCGCCGCCAGGAGCTGAAGACGCTCATCAAGATGGGCAAGACGCGCGGCTTCCTGACGCACCAGGAAATCAACGATCACCTGCCGGAAAAGCTCGTCGACCACGAGATCCTGGAGGCGATCGTCTCGATGCTCAACGACATGGGCATCGCCGTCTACGAACAGGCGCCCGATGCGGCGACGCTGCTGATCGCCGGCGGCGGCGCGACGACGGCGACCGAGGAAGAGGCCGAAGAGGCGGCCGAAGCCGCGCTGTCGACCGTCGACTCCGAATTCGGCCGCACCACCGACCCGGTGCGCATGTACATGCGCGAGATGGGCACGGTCGAGCTGCTGACGCGTGAGGGCGAGATCGAGATCGCCAAGCGCATCGAGGGCGGGCTGCAGGCGATGATGTTCGCGATCTCGGCTTCGCCCACGACGGTGGCCGAGATCCTGTCCTATGCCGACCGCATCGCGTCCGGCGACATGAAGATCTCGGAGGCCGTCGATGGCTTCGTCTCCGAAGACGAGGCCGACGACTACGTGGCCGAGGAAGACGTCGACTTCTTCGACGAGGAAGACGACGACGACGGCAACGGCGGCTCGAAGGCGCTGACCAAGAAGCTCGAGGAGCTGAAGGCGGCGGCGTTGATCAAGTTCGATGCCTTGCGCATCAACTTCGAGAAGATGCGCAGGGCCTTCGAGAAGGACGGCTACCAGTCGCCGGCGTACAACAAGTCGCAGCAGGCGATCAGCTCGGAGCTGATGACCATCCGCTTCACGGTCAAGACGATCGAGAAGCTCTGCGCGATCCTGCGCTCGCAGGTCGACGACGTGCGCCGCTACGAGCGCGAGCTGAGAAAGATCCTGGTCGACAAGTGCGGCATGCCGCAGGAATACTTCATCAAGAATTTCCCGCCCAACATCCTCAACCTGAAGTGGGCCGAGAAGGAAGTGGCGGCGAACAAGTCGTACAGCCTGATCCTGTCGCGCAATCTGCCGCCGGTGCAGGAGCTGCAGAAAAAGCTCACCGACCAGCAAGCCCGTGCCGTCGTGCCGCTCGACGATCTGAAGAGGATCAACAAGCGCATGAACGAGGGCGAGCGCGCCTCGCGCGACGCGAAGAAGGAGATGATCGAGGCCAACCTGCGCCTCGTGATCTCGATCGCCAAGAAGTACACCAACCGCGGCCTGCAGTTCCTCGACCTGATCCAGGAAGGCAACATCGGCCTGATGAAGGCGGTCGACAAGTTCGAATACCGCCGCGGCTACAAGTTCTCGACCTACGCGACCTGGTGGATCCGCCAGGCGATCACGCGCTCGATCGCCGACCAGGCCCGCACCATCCGCATTCCGGTGCACATGATCGAGACGATCAACAAGATGAACCGCCTCTCGCGCCAGCACCTGCAGGAATTCGGCTTCGAGCCGGACGCGCCGACGCTGGCCGAGAAGATGGAGATCCCCGAGGACAAGATCAGGAAGATCATGAAGATCGCCAAGGAGCCGATCTCCATGGAGACGCCGATCGGCGACGACGACGATTCGCACCTGGGCGACTTCATCGAGGACACCAACAACACCGCGCCGATCGAAGCCGCGATGCAGGCGGGCTTGCGCGACGTGGTCAAGGACATCCTCGACTCGCTGACGCCGCGCGAGGCCAAGGTGCTGCGGATGCGCTTCGGCATCGAGATGTCGACCGACCACACGCTCGAGGAAGTCGGCAAGCAGTTCGACGTGACCCGTGAGCGCATTCGCCAGATCGAGGCCAAGGCGATCAGGAAGCTCAAGCATCCGAGCCGTTCGGACAAGCTGCGCACCTATCTCGACACGCTCTGAGCGCAGGCCGCTCGGCAACCAGGGTTCCCGCCGCGAGGCCGGAACCCTTTTTGCTGGCGCCGCCGGGATAAACTCGAATCCGATGCGCTGCCCGCCCCTTCCGGCATGACCCAGGTCTACGAACGCACCGTGCTCTTCGCCGATTTGCGGGGCAGCACGTCGATGTACGAAACGCTCGGCAACGCCGACGCCACGACCGTGGTCACGGGTAGCGTCGCCATCCTCGCCCGGGTCGTCGCCGCGCACGGCGGCAAGGTCGTGAAGACGCTCGGCGACGGGCTCATGGCGGTGTTCGAGGACTCGTCGTCCAGCGTCGCCGCCGCCGACGACATGCACGACTCGCTGGCCCGCGTCGGCGCCCTCGGCGCCACCGTGGCCGAGCTGATCGCCCAGCCGGTGCCGCTGATGCTGCAGGTGGGCCTGGCTCGCGGCGAGGTGGTGGAAATGTCGGGCGACGTCTTCGGCGACGCGGTCAACGTGGCGGCCCGGCTGCTCGATCACGCCGGCGACAACGAGACCCTGGCGACGCAAGGCGTGGTCGACGGCATCGACGACTGGGAGCGCTCGCGCTTTCGCAGCCTCGACCGGATGCAGCTGCGCGGCCGCGTCGAGCCGGTGCACGTGCATCTGCTCGAAGCGGTTCGCCGCTTCGGCGACACCGCGCCCACCGCCTACGGCGACATGCCGCCGGCCGCCGTCGAGCCGGAGGGCATCCGCCTGGTCTGGCTCGACCTGAACCGCATCTACGCCGGCACCAGCCTGCCGGTGGTGCTCGGGCGCAGTCCGCAGGCCACCTACATCATCGACGACAACCGGGTGTCGCGCTCGCACGCCCGCATCGACTGGCATGGCGGCACGTTCCAGCTGACCGACCTCAGCTACAACGGCACCTACGTGCGCTTCGACAACGATCCGGAGATCATCAGCCTGCGCCGCGGCGCCTGCACGCTGCATGGCAGCGGCGTGATCGGGCTCGGCACCCCGCCGTCGGAGCCGATCAGTCCCTGTGTGCGCTTCGAGGTGATGAAGTTCGCCGACACGCAGCGGCAGACTCCCTTCGAGTTCGGGCTCAAGTCCTGAACGCGGCGGCATGAGCTTCGCGCCGGAGCCCGCCTTCGTGCATGGCAAGGCGACGAAGACGGCCGTCCTGCTGTGCAACCTCGGCACGCCCGACGAGGCGACGCCGAAAGCGGTACGCCGCTACCTGGCGCAGTTTCTGAGCGACCCGCGCGTCGTCGAGATCCCGCGCCTGCTCTGGTGGCCGATCCTGCATGGCGTGATCCTGCGCGTCCGGCCGGCGCGCTCGGCCCGCAAGTACGCGAGCATCTGGATGCCCGAGGGCTCGCCGTTGCGCGTCTGGACCGAGAAGCAGGCCTTGATGCTTGCCGGCTATCTCGGTCAACGAGGCCATCCGGCGATCGTGCGCTGCGCGATGCGTTACGGCCAACCGTCGATCGCCGGCGCCCTCGACGCGCTCCGGCAAGAGGGCGCCGACCGCATCCTCGTCCTGCCGCTCTATCCGCAGTACGCGGCCTCGACCACGGCCAGCGTCGGCGACGACGTCGCCGCGTGGGTTCGGCGCGCCCGCAACGTCCCCGAGCTGCGTTTCGTGAAGCACTATCACGACGACGCGGGATACATCGCCGCCCTCGCCCGCCGCATCAGCGACCACTGGATGGTGCATGGCCGGCCCGACAAGCTCGTTCTCAGCTTTCACGGCCTGCCGCGGCGCTCGCTCGCGCTCGGCGACCCGTACCACTGCGAATGCCTGAAGACCGGCCGGCTGCTCGCCGACCGCCTGAAGCTGCCCGAAGACATGATGACCGTGACTTTCCAGAGCCGGTTCGGCAAGGCCGAATGGCTGAAGCCCTATACCGAGCCGACCCTGGTCGAGATGGCGCGCCGGGGCGTCGGACATGTCGACGTGATGTGTCCCGGCTTTGCCGCCGATTGCCTCGAGACGCTCGAGGAAATCGACCAGGAGGCGCGCGCCGCGTTCCTCGCGGCCGGCGGCAAGCAGTTCGGCTACATCCCCTGCCTCAACGATCAGCACGAGTGGATCGCGGCGCTGGCCGGCGTCGCGATGCGCCACATGCAGGGCTGGGACGGCGACGGCGCGACCGCCGACGCAGCCACGCGCGAACAGCAGCGACTGCGCGCGATGGCGGCCGGAGCCGCGGCGTGACGGGTCGGGTTCGGCCGGTTGCGGCGGCGGTGCCAGGGCGCGATAGTTGCCTCTCCGAGGTCGCCGCTTTCATGCAGCCATGGCCGCATTTCGATATCTACCCCTCTTGAGCGAGAAGACATGAGACCACTTCGCCAGATCCTCCTGGGCGCGGCCACCGCGCTCGTTGCCTTTCATGCCGCGGCGCAGGTTCCGCCCGGCTATCCCGCCAGCTATGCCGAGACCATCGCCGGCGCCAAGAAGGAAGGCAAGGTCGTCGTCTACAGCACGACGGACACGGCCTCGGCCAGCCCGCTGATCAAGGACTTCGAGCTGCTCTATCCCGGCATCTCGGTCGAGTACAACGACATGAACTCGACCGAGGTCTACAACCGCTTCATCAGCGAGAAGGCCGCCGGCGCCGGCTCCGCCGACGTGCTGTGGAGCTCGGCGATGGACCTGCAGATCAAGCTCGCCGGCGACGGCGCCATGACCTACGTCTCGCCGGAGATCTCGCACGTGCCGACCTGGGCGGTCTGGAAGGACCAGGCCTTCGGCACGACCTACGAGCCGATCGTGATCGTCTACAACAAGCGGCTGCTCTCGGGCGACGAGATTCCGCAGAGCCACGCCGACCTGACCCGCGTGATGACGCAGAAGATCGACAAGCTCAAGGGCAAGGTCACCACCTACGACATCGAGAAGTCGGGCGTAGGCTTCCTCCTGATCACGCAGGATGCCAAGCAGAACCCCGCCTTCTGGGAGATGGCCAAGGCCCTCGGCGCCGCCGGGCCGCGCTTCCAGTCGAGCGTCGGCACCATGCTCGAGCGCATCAGCTCGGGCGAGAACGTGCTGGGCTTCAACATGTTCGAGTCGTACGCCGTGCTGCGCGCCAAGAAAGATCCGTCGATCGGCATCGTCGTTCCGAAGGACTATTGCCTCGTGATGTCCCGGGTCATGTTCATTTCGAAGACCTCGAGTCACCCGAATGCGGCCAAGCTCTGGCTCGACTACGTGCTCTCCAAGCGCGGCCAGACGATCGTCGCCAACCAGGCCGAGCTCGGTTCCATCCGCACCGACGTCGAGGGCGACATGACCGCCGCTGGCCTGGCCAAGACGCTGGGCGACAAGGCACGCCCCATCCCGGTCAGCGACTCCTTGCTCGGCAACCTCGACCAGACCAAACGTCTCGAGTTCATCAAGCAATGGACGACGGCGATCAAGGGCGGCAAGTGACGCGCTGATGCGCCTGCCTCTCGCGCGCACGAGCGTCATTGCGGTGACGGCGCTCGCCGTCTTCCTGCCGCTCGGGCTCATCTTCTATCAGAGCCTGCTCGATGCGCCGTTCTTCATGCCGCACAAGCTCGGCGTCGGCGCGTTCGAGTTCATCTTCGCCGACAGCGACTTCTGGGACTCGCTCGAGAACTCGCTGATCATCGCGACGGCGATGGTCGTGATCGCGGTGCCGCTCGGCGGCATCCTCGCCTTCCTGATGGTGCGCACCGACCTGCCGGGGCGCACCTGGATCGAGCCGCTCCTGCTCATCCCGGTGTTCGTGTCGCCGATGGTGCTGGCCTTCGGCTACGTCGTCGCCGCCGGCCCGGTCGGCTTCTATTCGGTGTGGGCCAAGCAACTCCTCGGCGGCGTGCCGTGGAATGTCTATTCGCTCACCAGCATCGCCATCATCGCCGGCCTGACGCACGTCCCGCACGTGTACCTGTACTCGTCGACGGCGCTCAAGAGCCTGGGCTCCGACGTCGAGGAAGCGGCACGCATGGCCGGCTCCAGCCCGCTGCAGGTGGCCAGGGACGTGAGCCTGCCGATGGTCACGCCATCGCTGCTGTTCTCCGGCGTGCTGGTCTTCTTCCTCGGCTTCGAGATCTTCGGCCTGGCGCTGGTGCTGGGCGACCCCGAGGGGCACCTCGTCCTCGCCACCTATCTCTTCAAGCTCACCAACAAGCTCGGCACGCCGTCGTATCACCTGATGGCCGCGGTGGCCGTCTGCATCGTGGCGATGACCTTCCCGCTCGTCATGCTGCAGCGCTTCCTGCTGAAGAACGCCGGCAAGTACATCACCGTCAAGGGCAAGGCCGGCCGGCAGCGACCGCTGCCTTTGGGTGCCTGGCGCTGGGCCGCGGCAGCGACCCTGGCGCTCTGGCTGTTCCTCACTGTCATCGTGCCGCTCTCGGGCATCGCCCTGCGGGCCTTCGTCAGCAACTGGGGCGAAGGCGTGAACATCGCCGACGTCCTCACGCTCGATCACTTCCGCGAAGTCTTCAGCCAGCCGACGCTGGTGCGCGGGATCCTCAACACGGTGCTGATCGGTGTCATCGGCGGCGCGCTCGCCGTCGCCTGCTACACCGCGATCGGCCTGGCCACGCATCGCAAGAACGACGGCTGGTCGCGCTTCGTCGACTATCTCGTGCTCGTGCCGCGGGCCGTGCCCGGCCTGCTCGCCGGTCTCGCCTTCCTCTGGGTCTTTCTCTTCTTTCCGCCCCTGGCACCGTTGCGGACCACGCTCTTCAGCCTCTGGCTCGCCTACTCGGTGGTCTGGCTCGCCTACGGCATGCGCCTGGTCTCGAGCTCGCTGCTGCAGGTCGGCCCGGAACTGGAGGAAGCCGCGCGCAGCGCCGGCGCGACGCCGAGCCAGGTCAGCCGCCAGGTGACGCTGCCGCTGATCCGCTACGGCCTGCTTGCGAGCTGGCTGCTCGTCTTCATGATCTTCGAGCGCGAGTACTCGACCGGCGTCTACCTGCTCGGTCCCGGCACGGAGGTGATCGGCTCGCTTCTCGTCTCGCTGTGGGGCACCGGCGGTGCCGACATGGTGGCCGCCCTGTCGCTGATCAACGTGGTGCTGGTCGGCGCTGGCCTGACCGTGGCGCTGCGCTTCGGAGTGAAACTGCATGACTGACGCCGCTGCCTCCGCGACCCCTGCCAGCACCAAGCTGCGCGTCGACGACCTCCATCTCTCGTATGGCGACAACGCCATCCTCAAGGGCGTCTCGATGCAACTCGCCCAGGGCGAGGTGGTCTCGCTGCTCGGGCCCTCGGGCAGCGGCAAGACCACCCTGTTGCGGGCCGTCGCCGGCCTCGAAGCGCCGCATCGCGGCACGATCCGGATCGAGGATCGACCCGTTTTCGACGGCTCCGGCGCAGTCGAGGTGCCGGCCGAGAAGCGCAACCTCGGCCTGGTCTTCCAGTCGTATGCGCTCTGGCCGCATCGCACCGTGTTCGACAACGTCGCCTACGGCCTGAAGCTGCGCAAGGTGGCCGCGCCCGAGATCCGCCAGCGTGTCGAATCGGCGCTCGGCAACCTCGGGCTCGGGCACTTGGGCGAGCGCCTGCCGCACCAGCTCTCGGGCGGCCAGCAGCAGCGCGTCGCGATCGCGCGGGCGCTGGTCTACAACCCGCCCGTGATCCTGATGGACGAGCCGCTCTCCAACCTCGACGCCAAGCTGCGCGAGGAGGCGCGCGCCTGGCTGCGCGAGCTGATCCTGAAGATGCGGCTCTCGGCCCTCGTGGTCACGCACGACCAGAACGAAGCCATGGCGATGTCGGACCGGGTCCTGTTGCTCAACAACGGCGTCATCGAGCAACAGGGCACGCCGCAGGAGCTCTATGGCCATCCGAACACCCTGTTCGTCGCCGATTTCATGGGCAGCAACAATCGCCTCGAAGGCAAGGTGGCGGAGCGGCGCGGCACGGCAGCGCGGATCGTCGGCGATGGCTGGCAGCTCTGGGGCGAGGCGCGCAGCGAAGCCGCCGAAGGCAGCAATGCCACCGGCATGGTGCGGCTCGAGCGGGTTCGCCTGGCCCAGGGTCCGGGCGCGAACGTCATCCAGCTCCCTCTGGTGACCTCGATGTTCCTCGGCGACCGCTGGGAATACCTGTTCAACCGAACCGACCTGCGGTTGCGCGCCTACGGCCCCTCGGCCCTGCCCGCGGGCGAGCAGTGGCTGGAGATCCCGCAGGACAGCCTTTGGATCTTCTGAGACGCCTGGGGCGCGGGGCACACCGCTTGCCGCACCCGGCCGTGACGCAGGAGGCATGCCGGCCCTGATGGAAAAGCTTCGACTCGACAAGTGGCTGTGGGCGGCGCGCCTGTTCAAGACACGCGCGCTGGCAGCCGAAGAGATCGGCAAGGGACGGGTCTTCGTCAACGGCCAGCCGGCGAAGGCCTCGCGTGAGCTGAACGAGGGCGATCTCGTCGATCTGCGCCAGCCGCAGACGGGACGGACGGTGGTGGTGCGGGCCCTCGGCAGGCAGCGCGGGCCGGCCGTCGTCGCCGCGACCTTCTACGACGAGACGGCCGAAAGCATCGAGCGACGACGGGCCGAGGCGGCGCGCCGCCGCGAGCAGCCCGAACCCGCGAGCGCCCTGGAAGGCGGCCGACCGACCAAGCGGAACCGGCGCGATCTGGCGGACTGGAACCGCTGGAGCGCGGCACTCGACCGCGAATGAACGAGAAACCTTCAATCCTCGAAAAATAGCCCCTTGAAAGATAAGGGGATGTGCCTCAACTCCCCAGGATGAAAGACGCCAACCCCCCTCACGCCGCGCAAGCCGAAGGCCCGAACGGCGCCGACCCTGCGGCCCCCGCAGCTGCGCCGGCCGCCCCGGCGGCTGACCTCGAGGCCCGCCACGCCGAGTTGTCCGACGCCTTCCTGCGGGCCAAGGCCGAAGCCGAAAACACCCGGCGCCGGGCCGACGAAGAAATCGCCAAGGCCCGCAAGTTCGCGGTCGAGGGCTTTGCCGACAGCCTGCTGCCGGTCAAGGACAGTCTCGAAGCCGCGATCGCCATTCCTGCGGCCACGCCCGAGCAGTTGCTGGAAGGCGTGCACGCCACCTTGCGGCAGCTGAGTGCCGCACTGGAGCGAAACAAGGTCGTCGAGATCAATCCCGCGCCGGCCACGAAGTTCGACCCGCACCAGCACCAGGCGATCAGCGTGGTGCCGGCGCAGCAGGAGCCGAACACCGTCGTTGCGGTATTGCAGAAGGGCTATCTCATCGCCGACCGCGTCCTGCGCCCGGCGCTGGTGACCGTCAGCGCGGCGAGCTAGCTCGCGCGCTTGAAATGACCCGAGTTATCCACAACTCGAACCCATCCGAATTCATTCTCTGGAGATAAGAACATGGCAAAGATCATCGGCATCGACTTGGGCACCACCAACTCGTGCGTCGCGATCATGGAAGGCAACACCACCAAGGTGATCGAGAACAGCGAAGGTGCGCGCACGACGCCGTCGATCATCGCCTACCAGGATGGCGGCGAAATCCTCGTCGGCGCCTCGGCCAAGCGGCAGGCGGTGACCAACGCGAAGAACACGATCTACGCGGTCAAGCGCCTGATCGGCCGCAAGTTCACCGAAAAGGAAGTGCAGAAGGACATCAACCTGATGCCCTACAAGATCGTGGCCGCCGACAACGGCGACGCCTGGGTCGAGGTGCGCGGCGAGAAGCTCGCGCCGCAACAGATCTCGGCCGAGATCCTGCGCAAGATGAAGAAGACCGCCGAGGACTACCTCGGCGAGAAGGTGGTCGATGCGGTGATCACCGTGCCGGCGTACTTCAACGACGCGCAGCGCCAGGCGACCAAGGACGCCGGCCGCATCGCCGGTCTCGACGTCAAGCGGATCATCAACGAGCCGACCGCGGCAGCGCTCGCCTTCGGCCTCGACAAGAGCGAAAAGGGCGACCGCAAGATCGCCGTCTATGACCTCGGCGGCGGCACCTTCGACGTCTCCATCATCGAGATCGCCGACGTCGACGGCGAGAAGCAGTTCGAGGTGCTGTCCACCAACGGCGACACCTTCCTGGGCGGCGAAGACTTCGACCAGCGCATCATCGACTACATCATTGCCGAGTTCAAGAAGGACCAGGGCGTCGACCTGTCGAAGGACGTGCTCGCCCTGCAGCGCCTGAAAGAATCGGCCGAGAAGGCGAAGATCGAGCTCTCGAGCTCGGCGCAGACCGACATCAACCTGCCGTACGTGACGGCCGATGCCTCCGGCCCGAAGCACCTCAACATCAAGCTGACGCGGGCCAAGCTCGAAGCGCTGGTCGAAGAGCTGATCGAGCGCACGATCGCGCCCTGCCGCACCGCCATCAAGGATGCCGGCGTCAGCACCGGCCAGATCGACGACGTGATCCTGGTCGGCGGCATGACGCGCATGCCCAAGGTGCAGGACAAGGTCAAGGAGTTCTTCGGCAAGGAACCGCGCAAGGACGTGAACCCGGATGAAGCCGTCGCCGTGGGCGCTGCGATCCAGGGCCAGGTCCTCGTCGGCGACCGCAAGGACGTGCTGCTGCTCGACGTCACCCCCCTGAGCCTCGGCATCGAGACGCTCGGCGGCGTGATGACGAAGATGATCCAGAAGAACACCACCATCCCGACCAAGTTCGCGCAGACCTTCTCGACCGCCGACGACAATCAGCCGGCGGTGACGATCAAGGTCTACCAGGGCGAGCGCGAGATGGCCTCGGGCAACAAGTCGCTCGGCGAGTTCAATCTCGAAGGCATCGCCCCGGCGCCGCGCGGCATGCCGCAGATCGAGGTCTCGTTCGACATCGACGCCAACGGCATCCTGCACGTCGGCGCGAAGGACAAGGCGACCGGCAAGGAAAACAAGATCACGATCAAGGCGAACTCGGGCCTCTCGGAAGCCGAGATCCAGCAGATGGTGAAGGACGCCGAGCTGAACGCCGCCGACGACAAGAAAAAGCTCGAGGTGATCCAGGCACGCAATGCCGCGGATGCGATGATCCACAGCGTGAAGAAGAGCCTGGCCGAGCACGGCGAGAAGCTCGACGCGGCAGACAAGGAGAAGATCGAATCGGCGCTGAAGGAAGCGGAAGCGTCGCTGGATTCGCAGGACAAGGCAGCGATCGAGGCGAAGACCGAGGCGCTGATGACCGCAAGCCAGAAGCTCGGCGAGAAGGTCTACGCCGATGCGCAGGCGGCGCAAGCCGCGGCCGGCGCAGCGGCGGGCGAGACTGCAGGAGCGCACGCGGAAGCGTCGCATTCGGCCAAGGCCGACGACGACAACGTGGTCGACGCCGAGTTCAAGGAAGTCAAGAAGGGCTGAAGCCCTCGACCAGAACCGGCCGGCGCGGCCCGCCCGACTTGATGTCGCGGGCCGCGCCGGCTTGGTCGTTGCAGGGAGCGCCACGGCGCAATGCAGGGAGCGTGGAAAGATGTGGCCATGAGCAAGCGTGACTATTACGAGGTCCTGGGCGTCGCCAAGAACGCCTCCGAAGAGGACATCAAGAAGGCCTATCGCAAGCTGGCGATGAAGCACCACCCGGACCGCAACCAGGGCGATGCGGCCAAGAAGTCGGAAGAGCAGTTCAAGGAGGCCAAGGAAGCCTACGAAATGCTCTGCGACCCGCAAAAGCGCGCCGCCTACGACCAGTACGGCCACGCCGGCGTCGACCCGAACATGGGCCGAGCCGGACCGGAAGGCTTCGGCGGATTTGCCGAGGCCTTCGGCGACATCTTCGGCGACATCTTCGGCAACGGCCGGGCCGCGTGGCGGCAGCGGCCAGCAGGTCTTTCGCGGCAGCGACCTCAGCTATGCCATGGAAATCACGCTCGAGGAAGCGGCCCACGGCAAGGAAACGCAGATCCGCATTCCGTCATGGGAGACCTGCGAAACCTGCAAGGGCAACGGCGCCAAGCCCGGCACCAGCCCGATCACCTGCACCAGCTGCCACGGCTCGGGCGCGGTGCAGATGCGCCAAGGCTTCTTCAGCATCCAGCAAACCTGCCCGACCTGCCACGGCAGCGGCAAGATCATCCCCGAGCCCTGCATGACCTGCCACGGCCAGGGTCGGATCAAGAAGAACAAGACCCTCGAGGTGAAGATTCCGCCCGGCATCAACGAGGGCATGCGCATCCGCTCGAGCGGCAACGGCGAGCCCGGCCCGAACGGCGGCCCCAGCGGCGACCTCTACATCGAGATCCGGATCAAGCCGCACGACATCTTCGAGCGCGACGGCGACGACCTGCATTGCACGGTGCCGGTGGCGATGACGAGCGCCGCGCTCGGCGGCTCGGTCGAGGTGCCGACGCTCGGCGGCAAGGCCGAGATCGACCTGCCCGAAGGCACGCAGCACGGCAAGACCTTCCGCCTGCGCGGCAAGGGCATCAAGGGCGTGCGCTCGAGCTATCCGGGCGACCTGTATTGCCACGTCAGCGTCGAGACGCCGATCAAGCTCACCGAGCATCAGAGAAAGCTCCTGAAGGAGCTCGACGAAGGATTCCGCAAGGCCGGCGATCGGCATTCGCCGAACTCCAAGACCTGGAGCGACCGCGTCAAGGACTTGTTCAAGGCGTAGCCTTGAACGAATCCTTCGGATTCAGGGCTGCACCCTCCCGGCTTCGCTCCCCTCCCGCCGAGCGGGAGGGGCGGACGCCGTTGGCGTCCCTTTAGCCGAACAGATCGGCCTGGCCGTCGAGCCTCGACGGCAGCGGCTTCGTGAACTGCGTGAGGTCGAGGGCGACGCGCTCGCGGTCGAGGCCGAAGCGCTTCTTGGCCTTGGCCAGACGCTGCTGCAGCAGCTGGGCCCAGACCCCTTCGCCCTTCATGCGGCTGCCGAAATCGGCCTCTGTAGTCGCGGCCGCCGCGCATCTCGCGGATGCGCGCCATGACGCGGGCGGCGCGATCGGGAAAGTGCTGGTCGAGCCAGCGCTGGAAGATCGGATTCACTTCCCAGGGCAGGCGCAGGACGATGCCGAACGCCGAGCTCGCGCCGGCCGCCGCCGCCGCTTCGAGGATGCGCTCGATCTCCGGTTCGTTGATGAACGGAATCATCGGCGAGACACTCACCCCGACGGGAACACCCGCCTTGGCCAGGGCTTCGATGGTCTTCAGGCGTCGATGCGGCGCCGCGGCGCGCGGCTCCAGGATGCGCGCCAATGCCGGATCGAGCGAGGTCACGGAGACGTAGACCGCCACCAGGCCACGCTCGGCCATCGGCGCCGATCAGGTCGAGGTCACGTTCGACGCCCGACGACTTGGTGACGAGCGAGAACGGATGCCGGCACTCGGCCAGCACCTCGATGATGGCGCGCGTGATGCCGAGCTTGCGCTCCACCGGCTGATAGGCGTCGGTGGCCGAGCCGAGGTTGAGCGACGTGGCTTCGTAGGCGCGGCTCGCGAAGGCTTCGCGCAAGCGCTCGGCAGCGTTGACCTTGGCGATGATCCGGGTCTCGAAGTCCAGGCCCGGCGACATGTTGAGGTAGCTGTGCGTGGGCCGCGCGAAGCAGTAGACGCAGCCGTGCTCGCAGCCGCGGTACGGATTGATCGACAGGTCGAACGAGAGATCGGGCGAATCGTTGCCCGAGAGCACCGACTTGACGCGCTCTTCGATGATCGTCGTCTCGGGCGCCACGAGTTCCTCGCTTGCCTCCTGGTCGAGCGTGCCCCAGCCGTCGTCGTAGCTTTCGCTCGCCGTGCGCGAATACCGGTGCTCGATCGCCCAGACCGTGCCGCGTCCTTTTTGCGGCGGTCGAGCGGCCGCGTGCGGCGACGGAGCTTCGTCGCGCGAGATGGTTCTCTGATGCGTCGATCGGTTCGGTGGCATACTGTGAATATATACAGTCAGCCCGATACAGGCAATGCAAAGAGTCGTTCCCCATCATCTTCATTGGCGAGCTGAGCACGAGAGCGCCAAGCACAGGCCGGCACATTGCTCGACAATCGTGCATCGCCTTTCGAGCCCGGTTCGCAGCCGGATGACATGAAGCACGTCTTCAGCGTTGTGGGTGTGGGTCTCGCCCTCCTCTTCGTGGTCGTCTTCTTCACCGGAAGAATCGACTCGAAGGAGCTCACCGCCGTCGCCCCGCGCGTCGGGATGCAAGCCGCAAGCGCTCGACGCCATCGTCAGCCGGGTCTCGTCGCAGTCCGGCGCCACCATCGGCACCTCGCGCCGCGTCGTCTATCTGCTCGCCTGCAGCGGCCTGCCGACCTCGACCACGATGGAGCTGCAGGCGCTGCAGGCCGCCACCTTCACCGAGACCCAAAGACTGACCGCCCGCGAGGCAGCCGTTTTCGTGCTCTCCGGCAAGCCCACCGAAGGCGCGCAGAGCCCGCTGCGGGACTGCTAGCGCATCCGAGCGCCGCCGACCGACTCGTTCACGAAGCGGTCGCAGAACGGCGCTAACCTCGCCGGTTGCCGAACTGGTGACAATCGCGCTCGCTTCTCGATCGGCGCGGCCGGCCGACAGCGCCGTGTCCCGCCCCCATGATCGACAAGCGTTTCTTCCCCCGTCAAGTCGTCGAGACCGGCAATCGCTGGGACTGGGCGCTGCTGCCGCTGGTGCTCGGCGTGCTGGCCCTGCTCGCCTTCGGCGGCTCGCAGATGGCGCGGCCGTACCAGGTTGGCGATGCCCTGCCGATCAGCCTCGACCCGTCGTACCTGCCCTACTACCTGCTGCGCACGACCCTGCGCATGTTCCTGGCATTGGCGGCATCGATCGTCTTCGCCTGCGCCTTCGCCGCCATCGCCGCCAAGTACCGCGCGGCCGAGCGCGTCATGGTGCCCCTGCTCGACATCCTGCAGTCGATTCCGATCCTCGGCTTTCTCTCGATCACCGTCACCGGCTTCATCGCCCTCTTCCCGGGCAACCTGTTCGGCGTCGAGTGCGCCGCCATTTTCGCGATCTTCACCTCGCAGGCCTGGAACATGGCGTTCAGCCTGTACCAGTCGCTGCGCACCGTGCCGGCCGAGCTGCAGGAAGCGTCGCGTGTGTTCCAGCTCTCGGCCTGGCAGCGCTTCTGGCGCCTCGAGATCCCGTTTGCGATGCCCGGCCTGCTCTGGAACATGATGATGTCGATGTCGGGCGGCTGGTTCTTCGTCGTCGCCTCCGAAGCCATCTCGGTCTCGAACCAGAACATCAAGCTGCCCGGCGTCGGCTCGTACATCGCGATGGCGATCGAGGCGCGCGACATCGGCGCGATCGGCTGGGCGATCGGCGGCATGCTGGTGGGCATCGTCCTCTACGACCAGCTCTTCTTCCGGCCGCTGCTGGCCTGGGCCGACAAGTTCCGCTTCGAGGAGTCGAGCAGCGAGACGGCGCCGACCTCGTGGCTGCTGACGTGGATGCGCCGCACCGATCGCCTGCAGCGCCTCGGGCTGGTCGGCTTCGGCACGCTTCGACGCTCGGTGATGCTCTTTCGCCGGCCGTACGACGGCACCTCGATCCGCGCCCGCATCAAGCCGCCCGATCCGATCTGGTCACGCGCCTTCGACGCCATCGTCGCCGGTGCGGTGCTGTTCGCGGCCTGGCATCTCTTTGCCTACATCCACGCCGAAGTCGACGGCCACGAGATCCTGCACGTCTTCCTGCTTGCCGGCTACACGATGGCGCGGGTGCTCATCCTCATCGCCCTGGCGGCGCTCGTCTGGGTGCCGGTGGGCGTATGGATCGGCATGAATCCGCGCTGGTCGAATCGGCTGCAGGCGGCAGCGCAATTCCTGGCCGCCTTCCCGGCCAACCTGATGTTTCCGGTGGCGGTGCTCTTCATCGTCAAGTGGCGCCTCAATCCCGACATCTGGCTGTCGCCGCTGATGGTGCTGGGCACGCAGTGGTACCTGCTCTTCAACGTCATCGCCGGCGCGTCGACGATTCCGGCCGAGCTGCGCTACGCCGCACGCAATCTCGGCCTCGGCGGCTGGCTGCGCTGGCGTCGCTATCTGCTGCCGGCGGTGTTTCCGAGCTTCGTCACCGGCGCCATCACCGGCCAGCGGCGGCTCGTGGAACGCCAGCATCGTCGCCGAGTACGTGACCTGGGGCGACACGACGCTGCGGGCGCAGGGCCTGGGCAGCTACATCGCCGAGATGACGGCGCGCGGCGACTTCCCGCGCATCGCGCTCGGCATCGGCGTGATGTGCGTCTTCGTCATGGCCATGAACCACTTCCTCTGGCGGCGGCTCTATCGTCTCGCCGAGGACCGGATGCACTTTTGAGGAAGCCATCGTGAGCAAGGCCATCATCGAGCTCGAAGCCGTCGGCAAGTCGTTCCGCTCGGCCGACGGCACCGCGCGACCGGTGCTCGAAGGCGTCGACTTCCGCCTGGCCGAGGGCGAGATCGTTTCGCTGCTCGGACCCTCGGGTTCGGGCAAGTCGACCTTGCTGCGGATCATGGCCGGCCTGATCGGCGTCGACTCCGGCGACGTGCGCTATCGCGGCCACCCGCTCTACGCGCCGGCGCGCGGCGTCAGCATGGTGTTCCAGTCGTTCGCGCTCTTTCCGTGGCTGACGGTGCAGGGCAACGTCGAGCTCGGCCTCGAGGCGCGCGGCGTCGGCCCCGCAGAGCGGGCGAAGAGCGCCGAGGCGGCGATCCGCATGATCGGGCTGGCCGGCTTCGAAGGTGCGCTGCCGCGCGAGCTGTCGGGCGGCATGCGGCAGCGCGTCGGCATCGCCCGCGCGCTCGTCGTCGAGCCCGAGGTGCTGCTGATGGACGAGGCCTTCTCGGCCCTCGACGTGCTGACGGGCGAGCGCCTGCGCGAAGAAATCCTCGAGCTCTGGAGCAGCGGCGAGATGCCGACCAAGGCCATCCTCATCGTCTCGCACGACATCGAGGAAGCCGTGCTGATGGCCGACCGTGTCCTGATCTTCGGCACCGACCCCGGCCGCATCCGTTTCGAGCTGCCCGTGCCTCTGCCGCGTCCGCGCGATCCGGAGAGCGCCGAGGTGCGCCGGCTGATCGACGAGGTCTATGCGCTGATGACCACCGGCGAGCCGCGCGCCGGCCGCCCGGCCGAAGAGCCGGCGGTGCTGCAGCTGGCCGAGCGCCTGCCGGAGGCCGATATCAGCCGCATGGAGGGCCTGCTCGAGCTGCTTGCCGGCGACACCTTCGAAGGCCGCGCCGACTTGCCACGTCTGGCCGAAGAAACCGAGCTGACCGACGACGAGCTTTTGCCTCTGGCGCAGGCGCTGTCGCTGCTCGGCCTGGCCAGCATTGCCGAAGGCGACCTGCTGCTCACGGCGCTCGGCCGGCGCTACGTCGAGGACGAGAACGAGTCGCGCCAGACCCTGTTCGGCGAACAGCTCCTGGCGCACGTGCCGCTGGTCGCCCACATTCGCTCCAGCCTCGACCAGGAGCCCTCCGGCGAGCTCGCCGAAGAGCCGTTCCTGCGTCTGCTGAGCGAGAGCCTCGACGCCGCCGAAGCCGAGCGCGTGCTGCGCACGGCCATCGAGTGGGGTCGGCACGGCGAGGTCTTCGAGTACGACTACAACACCGGCCTGATCCGGGTGCCGCGCTCGGAGGCGGCGGCCGAAGCGGCCGCGTAGCGCGCGGTCTTTTTCGCAATCGCCCTCGGCGAAGAGCACCTGCCGGCCGTCCGGCCGGCGCCGCCTCGGCTAGGTCACGAGGGCGTGCCCGGTGAGCCGAGGGCGGTGTTGAGCGGGCTGTCGACGAGCGGCGACGCTTCACCCCCGCGCGTGCCTTCGGCCGCGGGCACGTCGGGTAGCAGCGCGGTGAAGACACCGAGCAGTGGCAGGTAGGCGCAGACGGCGTAGACGTATTCGATGCCTCGCGCATCGGCCACCGCACCCAGCACCGCCGCGCCGAGGCCGCCCATGCCGAAGGCGAAGCCGAAGAAGAGTCCGGACACCGTGCCGACCTTGCCGGGCATCAGTTCCTGGGCGAACACAAGGATCGCCGAAAACGCCGACGCGATGACGAAGCCGATGATCACCGTGAAGACCGTCGTCCACGCGAGGTCGAGATGCGGCAGCGCCAGCGTGAACGGCGCGACGCCGAGGATCGACCCCCAGATCACGCGCTTGCGTCCGAAGCGGTCGCCGATCGGGCCGCCAAGCAGGCCGCCGGCCGCGACCGCGACCAGGAAGACGAACAGGTGCATCTGCGCCGCCTCCATGCTGGTGTGGAAGCGCTCGATGAGATAGAAGGTGTAGTAGCTGCTCAGGCTCGCGAGATAGAAATATTTCGAGAACAGCAAGACGAGCAGAACGGCGACCGCGCCGATGACCGCTCGTCTTGGCAGCGGCGACGTCGTGCTGGTCGTTCGCGCCGATTTCGCCGCCGCAATGCGGTGCTGCCGGTACCAGTTGCCGATGCGCCAGAGCAGAAAGATGCCCAGGAGCGCGCCAACCGCGAGCCAGGCCACGGCGTGCTGACCGAAGGGGATGACCAGGATCGCCGCGATCAACGGGCCGGCGGCGCTGCCGCCGTTGCCGCCCACCTGGAAGATCGATTGGGCCAGGCCGTGCTGGCCGCCGGACGCGAGCCGTGCAATGCGCGAAGCCTCGGGGTGAAAGATCGCCGAGCCGGTGCCGACGAGCGTCGCCGCGATCAGCAGCACCCCGAAGCTCGGCGCGAACGCCATGACCAGAAGGCCCAGCAGCGTCGAGCCCATGCCGAACGACAACGAGTACGGCAGCGGGTGCGAGTCGGTGTAGCGGCCGACGAGCGGCTGCATCAGCGAGGCCGTGACCTGGTAGACCAGCGAGATCGTGCCGATCTGGGTGAAGCTGAGCGCGAAATTGGCCTTCAGGAGCGGGTAGATGGCCAGGATCGTCGACTGCGTCATGTCGTTGAGGAAATGGGCAAAGCTCAATGCCGACAGCACGCGAAAACTGGTAGAGGGTTGCGCCATGGGGCTCGATCCGGATGGAAGACTCTTCGAGTCGAACTCTAGCGCCTTCGCCCTATGGAAGCATCGAGCCGCCCTGCGGGCGGTGCCCTTGCCGCCCGGCCCCGGTGGCGACCGGCACCTGCCTGCAATGGCTCTCAAGTCAGGCGCGCGCGAGCCGATATGCAAGCGACATCCATTCCGGCAGAACCGAGACGCATGGAGCTGACGACCACGAGCTACGCCGCCGATCGAGGATGGGCGGAGCCGTTGCCGACTCGTCTGGACGGCCCGGACACGCTCGTGCTGGCCTTCGCCGCAGCCGAGTTCGGTGCCGACCCGACCCCCTTCCTGCAGCTCGCCGCGGCGTTTCCGTCGGCCGTCATCGCCGGCTGCTCGACCTCGGGCGAAATTGCCGGAATGCACGTGCGCGACGGCACCGTCAGCGTCGCTGTCGCGCGCTTCTCGCACACCCGTCTTCGCCGCGCTTTCACGGCCGTGTCGAGCGCCGCCGAATCATTCGACGCCGGCGTCCGTCTCGCCGAGCAGTTGAGCGCGGACGACTTGCGCGCCGCATTCGTGCTCTCCGATGGCCTGTGCGTCAACGGCACGCGCCTGGTCGAAGGGCTGGCACGACACCTTCCGGCGCGCGTCGTGGTGACAGGCGGACTCGCCGGCGACGGCGATCGATTCGGCAAGACCTGGATCCTCGATCGTGCCCAACCCGAATCGAATAGGGTCTGCGCCATCGGGTTCTACGGCGAGCGGCTGTGCGTCGGCCACGGCTGCGACGGCGGCTGGTCGGACTTCGGCCCCGAGCGCCATATCACCCGGTCGGACGGCAACATCCTCTACGAGCTGGACGGCAAGCCCGCACTGCAGCTGTACAAGACCTATCTCGGCGATCGTGCCGCCGGCCTGCCCGGCACGGCGCTGCTGTTCCCCCTGGCCATCCGGCGCGCTGGCCACGCCGGCGATACGCTGGTGCGCACGATCCTCGGCATCGACGAGGCCGCCCAGTCGCTCACTTTCGCCGGCGACGTGCCTCAGGGCGCCGTTGCCCGCCTGATGCGCGCCAACACCGATCGGCTGGTCGACAGTGCGGGGCGGGCCGCCCGTGCCGGTGCGCTCGGCGTCTCCAGCAGTGACGATGCGCTGGTGATCTCGGTGAGCTGCGTCGGCCGCCGCCTGGTGCTTGGCGAACGAACCGAAGAGGAAGTCGAAACCGTGCACGACAGCGCCCCGCGCTCGTCCGGCCACATCGGCTTCTACTCGTATGGCGAAATCTCGCCGCCGTTCCCGGGCGGTGCCAGCGACCTGCACAACCAGACGATGACGGTCACGGTCCTGAGCGAGCGCTGAAGTGACCGACCTGCACCCGCTGCTGCAGCGGCAACTGCGCCGCATCGGCATCGACGCGAGCGCGGCTCCGCTCGAGGCTTCGAGCTGGCGCGAGCTGCTGGAGCGCGTGAGCCGAGCCTATGAAGAGCATGACTCGGAGGCCTATCTGCTCGACCGCTCGCAGCATCTGGCATCCGAGGAGATGACGGCCTTGCATGCGTCGCTGCGCGCCGAGCACGAGCTGCTGGAGACACGCGTGCGCGAGCGCACCGAGGCCTTGCGCCTCAGCGAAGGGCGCCTGGCGAGCCTGCTGACGCTCTCGGCCGACTGGATCTGGGAACAGGACGCGGATCTCAAGTTCACCTACATCTCCGACAGCGTCGAGACCGCGGCCGGCTTCTCGCCTTCCGTGATGCTCGGCCAGCGGCGAATGGCCAGCGAGGCCTCGATCGCTCCTGCTGAATCGATCGCTGCCTACGAAGCCTGTGTCGAAGGTCGCAAGGCCTTTCGCGACTTCACCTATGCCTTCACCCGGCCCGACGGCGTGCTGCGCCATGTCCGGGTCAGCGGCGAGCCGGTGTTCGACGAGGGCGGCAACTTCCAGGGCTACCGCGGTGTGGGTCGCGACGTGACGCTCGACATGCAAGCCGAGGAGAAGGTGCGCGAGCTGGCCCGGCTCGACAGCCTCACCGGCCTGCCGAACCGCAACATGTTCCTCGGCGAGCTCGACCGCGCGATCGCCCGCGGGCGTCGCCACGATGCCCCTTTCGCCGTCTACTTCATCGACCTCGACCGGTTCAAGACGATCAACGACACGCTCGGCCACAGCGCCGGCGACGACCTGCTGAAGGCGATGGCGACGCGCCTGCGCCACGCCGTTCGCGACAACGACCTGGTCGCGCGGCTCGGCGGCGACGAATTCGTGGTGCTGCTGGAAGGCGACGCCGGCGCGGCCGACCTCACGACCATCGCCCAGGTGCTGCTGACCGCAATCGGCGAGCCGATGACGATTCACGATCATCGCTTCCTGGTTACCGGCAGCATCGGCATCGCCCTCTTTCCTTCCGATGGCGAAGATGCCGCGACGCTGCTCAAGCACGCCGACGCAGCGATGTACCTGGCCAAGGAAAAAGGCAAGAACAACGTTCAGTTCTACACCTCGGAGCTGGCCGAGATGGCGGCGCGGCACTTCGAGATGGAGTCGGCCCTGCAACTCGCGCTCGCCCGAAAGGAGCTCCTGCTGCACTTCCAGCCGAAGATCGACATCGCGAGCGGACGGATGGTCAGCGTCGAGGCCCTGCTGCGCTGGGCCCACCCCACGCGCGGGCTCGTGCCGCCGCTCGACTTCATTCCGCTGGCCGAGGAGCGCGGCCTGATCGTGCCGATCGGGCGCTGGGTGATCCAGGCCGCATGCCGGCAGATCCGCGACTGGCGGGCCCAGGGCGTGCACGTTCCGCCGGTGGCCGTCAACCTTTCGGCACGCCAGTTCGCGAGCGAGACGCTGGTCGGCGACATCCGTACCGCCATGATCGACAACGGTGTCTCGCCAGCCGACCTCGAAGTCGAGCTGACCGAAAGCGTCCTGATGGCCGATCCCGAGCGCGCCAACGAGGTCTTGCAGCAGCTGCACACCATGGGCGTGCGTATCTCGATCGACGATTTCGGCACCGGCTATTCGTCGCTCTCCTATCTGAAACGGTTTCCCGCGCAGACCGTGAAGATCGATCGCTCCTTCATCCGCGGACTGCCCTCGGATGCCGACGATCTCGCCATCACCGAGGCGGTCATCGCCATGGCGCACAGCCTGGGTCTCAACGTCGTGGCCGAGGGCGTGGAGACGGCCGAACAGCTCGCCGCCCTGCGCATGCTGGGCTGCGACGAAGCCCAGGGCTTCCTGCTCGGCCGGCCGATGCCGGCGCTCGAGCTCGCTTCGCGTCTGCAGCCATCGATACCGATGCGCTCGAACGCCTGCGCGTAGCATTCGGCCGATGCTGCAGGTCCTCGGCCGATCCACTTCCATCAACGTTCGCAAGGTGCTCTGGCTCTGTGCCGAGCTCGAGCTTCCCATCGTCCACGAAGAATGGGGCCGGGGCGATCTCTCGGTCCGCTCGGACGAGTTCAGGACGCTCAATCCGAACGGCTTGGTGCCGGTGATCCGCGACGAAGACTTCGTGTTGTGGGAGTCGAACGCGATCCTCCGCTATCTTGCCGCCCGCCATCAGCGCGACGATCTGCTGCCCGTCGAGCTGCGGCCGCGAGCGCTGGTGGAGCAATGGCTGGATTGGCAGACGACCGAGCTCAACACCTCATGGCGCTATGCCTTCCTCGCCTTGGTGCGCAAGACGCCGACCTACACCGATCCGGCCGCGATCGAAGCCAGCACGGCGAGCTGGAACCGACACATGCAGATTCTCGAGAAGCAACTGCAGCGCACCAGCGCTTTCGTCGTCGGTGCGCACCTGACATTGGCCGACATCGCCCTCGGCCTGTCGACCCATCGCTGGTTCATGACGCCGATCGAACGACCTCGTCTCCATGCCGTCGAGGCCTTCTACGAACGCCTCAGCATGCGGCCGGCATTCCTGAAGCACGGCCGCAATGGCGTGCCCTAGGCTGCGGTCAACCGCCTGATCCGGCGCTCGGCCGAATTTGTGATGAGCGCGCGTTCGAGAGGCGAGGCCTTCTGGTAGAGCGTGCTGCCTTCGCGTTGGCACTCCGCCTGGCGCTGCTCCGCCGCCGATCGCGGTAGTGCAAGAAAATCCTGTTCGGCGGCCGCGAGCAACTGACGTGCTTCGGCCTCCTGCAGACCGGCGAGATACTGGGTGCCGATGATGGCGATGCCGCTGCGTACAACTTCGAGCAGTTCGGGCTGCGCCGGTGTACCAGCCTTGACCGCTTGCGCGAGGCTGCTTTCGCGCGCCTTCAAGGCCGCGACACAGGCCGCCGCATGCGGGGCGCTGGCGGGGCTTGCCTGGGCGACCTCCGCAAGGCACGCAGCGGCAGAAAGCACAAGAAGAAGAAGGTGTCGTACAGGCATCGGGAAGGCTCCGTTGCCTGTTTTAACGAACTATCGTACGACGCGTTGACCAGGCCGACTGTCGCCACGTCGGCGGTCGGGTCAGGCGCCCTTCTCCAGTTGCTTCTTGCGTGCCGACATCGCCGTCCGCAATGCTGTCAGATCCATGCGCGAGCGCCGGCATTTCGGAAACATCTCGGTGTGTTCCTCGAGCACGTGATGCTCGATGTAGTCGCTCAGCACCTTCACCTTCGCATCGAAGTAGTTCTGGCCGGGCTGGCCGGCCCTGATCTGCGCGATGAGCTCCTTCGCTGAAGCGTGCTCGATGAACGCCTCGTTCATCATGTCGTCTTCGAGGCCTGCTGCCCGTGCGGCGGGATAGAAGATTTCTTCTTCGATGGTGGTGTGCACCGTCAGCATGGCGCAGACCTTGTCGGCCAGCGCCTTGCGTTGCGCCGGCGAGCCGTTCTTCTTGGCCAGCTTCTCGTATTGCCTGAAGACTTTTCCGGCCGCGAGGTGATCGTCAGACAGCAGATCGACGGCATCCGGTGGCCGCATCTTCGGCGGCTTGGTGTTGTCTGCCGTATTGTCGCGATAGGGCTTCTTCGCCGCCGTTTTCGACGCGACGCGATGCGGCTTGCCGATCGGAGCCTTCTTGCCGGACGCCTTCTGGGAAGTGGCCATCGTCTCGCTGCCGATCAGAGGTGCGAAACGAGATAGATGCCCACGAGTACCACCGCGGGAACGCCGAGAATCCAAGCGAAGATGTATTTGCCCATGTCGCTCTCCTCAAAAGTTTTGGTGAGCGAACGATAAAAGCGTGCCCTGCCCGCATGCGCAAGCAAATTCCGCGCGCCCACGTAGGCGCCCGCCTTGACTCGCGGCCGTCTGGCGCCGACTCGGATCAGCGCCCTCCGTGTCAGCGTCCGGTCAGGAAGGGTCTCGAAAAGCTGATGAATCGCTTGCGCACAGCAACACTTCTTCAATATCGTTGGCCGAGAATTTTTGCGGCGCGAATGCGTTGTCCACCAAGAGGCTTCTAGGCAGGATGAACACCAAAGAACAACCCGACGGCTGGCTCCCTGCCGACTTCAAAGCGGCCTTGACCGAGCTGGGCTGGAAGCAGGTCGACTTCTGGCGAAAGACCGGCATCAACAAGGACACGCCGCGCCGCTGGCTCAAGGGCACGACACCGATCCCGCGCTGGGTGCCGATCTACGTCGGCGCGATGCTCGACCTGAAGCGCCTGCACGCGAAGTACATCGCGCCCGGCAGAGGCGAAGAAATCGCCAGATAGCTCGCCCGTTGGCGGCTAGGCGGTGTCCTTGCGTCGCTGCGCGCTCCGCCACGCCTCACGCGCCGCCAGTGCGAATATCACGATCGGGATCGCGCCCGCCAGTTCCGTCCAGATCGAGGCACGACGTGGGGCGCGAGCCGGTTCGTTGCGCCGGCCGAAGGTCATTGAGTGGCTCATGTCGACTCCGTTTGAGGGTTTGGGCTTCAGCGCCGCTGGCCGTTGCCGCCGTCAGGCTCGGCCGGCGGCGGCAATTCATCGGGCAGCACCCTGCTGCTGATGTCGAACGCAAGCGCAGTCGATGCGACGGCCGCGGTGGGCTGCGGCGTCTCGCTGGCCGCCGAAGCGGTCATCGATATCGCAACGCTTGGACCGTGTCTTTCGGCCACAAGAAGCAGCGCGACCAGGACCAGCGCGGCCGCACCGATCGCCACGGCCCCGCCATGCCAGGGTGCGCTGCTGCGCGATTCAGGCAGACGAATTGATTCCATCGAAAGGCTCCTTCCGGTTCGACCGTCGGCGACTGCCGAGCGAGCGGTCTTGGTGAAGACTCGAACCAATAAACGCAAATCGCGGATCAATCCGGACAGTCTTTACACACGGCTTGACCGAAGCGCACTGTCGGTTGCAGCGCGTGATGGAGCAATCCCCACGACGGGTGCGGGATGCAATCCGATGGGAGCATTGGTCTCACAGGCTGAGCGCCGAGGGCGGCTCCGACGTTTCGTGAGGTCAGCTTCCCGCAAGCAAGGTCAGCAAGAATGCTGCGCTGACCAACTACTACTTCGCTGCCGACTCGTGGGAGGCAGTACGGGACTACTGCCGGCTTCACGTAACGCTCAACTAACGCGCTGCGCCAGCGAGAGTTCAAAGCATGGCTTCTCGCAGCGATCAGTTCTTCGCGCTTGAGGACGTTGATGTCGAATGTGGCTGCGCGTGTCCAGTCGAAGGTCGGACAGCCGCGCTCGGATGGCATTCAGCCGCCGCAGCGTGCCCCCGTAGCTGTTCACGTGGTGGCTCACGAGCAGCCGCTCCGAAAGCCCATTCATCCATTGCGGCTTGAGCAGGAGCGGCCGAACCAGGACGGCTTCGGGAACAGCGAACGAAGACGTGGAACAAGGACGTTTTCAAGCGTCCATGGCGATGGCTACGCGTGCCGTTTGACCGAGCCGCCAATCGCTTTCCAAGCGGAATGGCCGCCTTGCATGAACTTCGCATCGAAACCCAGATCCCGCAGCTTGATGGCGGTCTTGCACCCGACGTGGAAGCCATAGGAGCAATACACGACCACGGGGTCTGACTTCGACAGCTGGCCGACCCATTCCGGCACGCGCTCCGGATCGCGCCAGGTCGCGCCTTGCATGACCTCCTGTGTCCAAGAGACGCTTGCCCGCGGACGGGCATCAACGACTTGGACGGGCGCACTGCTCTCCAGCATGGCCTTCACCTCCTCGACCCCGACCGACGGCAAGTCGCCGAATTCCGGCTGCTCCAAGGGCCGCAAGCCGCCGACCTTGGACGCCTCCTCATGGCGGCGTGAAGTGTCTTCCAGTCGATGTTGCGCATGAAGATGTCGACGTACGCCTTCGCATTCGCGCCGTAGTCCAGGGTGTAGGCATGCTCATACATATCGAGCGCCAGGATCGGGATGCCGCCCGCGACAGCCTGGTTGTGCTCGGTCGCGTACTGGTTGACGAGCCGGCCGTCGCGCGGCAGGTAGACGAGCACGACCCAGCCGGAGCCGCCGGCGAGGGCGTTGCCCATCGCGACGAACTCGTCTTTCCACCGGAGCACTGAACCGAAGTCCCGCACCAGCACGGCCGACATCGACTCGGTGGGCTGGCCGTCGCCGCCCATGCTCGCGAAGTAGAGCTCGTGCAGGAGCGTCGAATTGAGGGCGGACAGCTCGTCGCGCTTGAGCCCGTTGATCACGTGAGCTGGCGTGTTCGCCCAGTCGAGTCCTTCGAGTTGCTCCGTGATCGCGTTCAGGCTCCGGAGCGCGCCGCCGTAGTGGTTCTCGTAGTGGCTCTCGATGAGTTTGGTCGACAAATAACTCAAGGTCCACGGACGGCAGTGGATGGGTGTGAGCTGGTAGTGCATGTGGATCTCCATGAAGTCAGGCGGTGGATGAAGAGCGGAAGCCGCGAGCTGTCCTAGGAACGCCGCCGCTTCCTGGCGATGAGGCTCACGGCTGCGAGGACCAAGGGTTCGATGGCTGAATCCGGAAAGGGCGCAACGCTGCTGACGTTGATCTCGCACAGGACATAGCGCTCGGCTTGGTCCGCGGACGTCTCGCCGAGCAGGAAATCGCAGTCCCACAGGAGTGGAAGCTGATCGAAGTCGATGTCGAGCGTCGCGCGAAGCTCGCTCATCCACTCTCGCTCCAGCCGCTGCCGCAGCCCCTGCAGATGCGGCACGTCGGGCGGGTGATAGAGCCGCGGGCCCGGCGGCGGTGCGTCGGCCAGTGGGCTGCCGTCAGCCGCCGGAAAAAGTGCGTTGACCGCCTGCAACCCGAAGCCGACGACCCGGTCTTGCACGAGGTAGCAGCGGACCATGCCCTCGGGCAATCGAGGCTGCCAGGCCTGGTCGACCATGTGGCCGCCACCTTCGAAGTAAGGCGCCATGAGCGAGACGAACTCCTCGAATGGCATCTCGGTTTCGACGCTGCCGCGCTGCGCATGGCGTGCTCGGAC
The DNA here is from genome assembly GCA_963778525.1 of uncultured beta proteobacterium. Classification (GTDB taxonomy): domain Bacteria; phylum Pseudomonadota; class Gammaproteobacteria; order Burkholderiales; family Burkholderiaceae_C; genus Schlegelella_A. Next base: position 97,724 of record CAVZUJ010000001.1, read on the forward strand.
GAGAACGACAGGACCGGCGGCGTTGTCATCCGGCGCACGCTCAATGCGCCAGACACCCATGCCGCTATGACCCCGCCACTGCTTCAACACCCGGGCCTGGCCCGCGAGCAGCCGCGCCGCTACGTCGGTGCGAAGCTGGGCCAGCGTGTCGAGTCGGAACACGTCGCTGCCCCAGCCCATTTCGCAGGTGTCGACGAGCACGTCCTTCGTGCCGAGCTTGATGATCACGTCGGGATGGGTGCTGACGAACACTCCTGACGCGGCGACCTCGCGCAGAACGGCATCGAGCGCGGTGCGTGGCTGCCCGTCGTTGATCGGGTTCACCCAGACCAGCGCGCCATCGAGCCCGAGCAGTTCACCGCGGAGCTCTTGCGGTTGCCGCCAGTCGTAGACCGCCGGGACCGCTTGCACGCCATGTGCCGCGAACGCGGCAAAAAGATCCTTGAAGCGGTTGTTGTCTGCGGTCGCCAGGCGACGGACCTCGCTGTCACCGGGGTAGACGATGGCGACGCGTAGGGGCTGGCTCATGACTGGCTCCGCTCACTGGATCGAGTAAACGAGGATTTGCGCAGGGGTGCCTGCACGCGCGGGCGCTGCCACGAAGAGCGTGGACAGACCCGGGACGTACAGGCCGGTACGAGCGCCCGGCGATGTCGGTGTCTTCGCTGCCGACGCGTAGTGGTCAGGGTCGACCTGGCGGATGGACTCGACCACTCCTTCTCCGCAGACCAGATAGAGCTGGCGTCGTCGAGCGTCGAAGAACATGTCGTCGGCATCCCGGCACGCTGGCATCCTCGCCACCTCGCTGCCCTTTTCCGTGTCGTAGACGAGCAGCATCGCGGGCTTGCGGGTGGCGACGAAGAGCCGCCCATGCGACTCGTCGAGCGCCATGGCGAAGTTCTGCGAAGCCTCCGCAAGCCGCCAGACAGCGCTCACTGCTGCCGTGTCGCGGTCGACAACGGCCACGTATCGCTCGCTGGGCACGTTGACGAAGATTCGTCGCCCGTTCCTCTCGAGCTCGAAGGCTTCCGGGTGTCCGCCCAAGGCGACGGTCCGGACCACCGCCATCGTGCTCGGGTCGACGACCGCCAAGGCCTCGCCGTAGCCGACGTACAGGCGCCGCTCCAGCGGGTCGAAGCGAAGGTTGTCGGCGTCATCCAGCGAGGCGGTCGACGTGACCGGCTGGCGCCTTCGGTCGGTAAAGGCGTCGACCCGTCCATCCTGGCCGTTGGCGACGAAGAGCCGGGCATCCCTGTGCACGTAAACGACCCCTTGGGGGCCATGGCTGCCCTCGATGCGGCGCTGCCAGCGCGCGGAGACGACGTCGACGACCTCGACCGCATCGGCCGCGACCGCGGCAACGAAAAGCCTCCCATCGTCGACATCGAAGGCCATGTGGTCGAGGCGTCCCTGCGTCTTGGGCACCTCGATCCGTTGCACCGGCGTGAGCGACTGGCATTGCGCCGCGGCGGGCATGAGGGCGGCGGCGACGACCCATAGCAGTGGGCCGACAGCAGCTTTCGAGGCGACGCGAAGGCTGGATAGGCTCGGCAGAAGGATCATGTTCTGTCTCGACAATCAGGTAGATATCATTACAGCACAGATTGTAGTAGAGTACACGACATTGCAGTAATATCTACTACATGAGTTCACTACCGACCCCTTGGTGGCTGTTGATCGTCTCGCTGCCGACGCCCAGCGCCACGGCGCGCATGCGCATCTGGCGCGCCATCAAGGCGCTCGGATGCATGGCGCTGCGCGACGGTGCCTACCTCCTTCCGCAGGGCGAGGGCCGCGAGCAAGCGCTGGAACAACTGGCGGAGGAATCCATCCGCGAGGGTGGAAGCGCCTGGCTGATGACCGTGCAAGCGCGCAGCGAGGCCGAGGATCGGGCCTACCGGGAGCTTTTCGACCGCGCCGCCGACTACGGCGAGCTTCGCAAGTCCTGGAAGCAGACCAACCGGACGCTGGCGACATTGGCGCCTTCCGAGCTGACGCGCCTGACCCGCAAGCTCCAGCGGGAGTACGACGCCGTGCGGGCGATCGACTTCTTCGCCAACGAGACGACGGCCGAAGCCGAGGCCGAGTGGCTGGACTTGCGCCAGCGCATCGACGGCCTGTTGTCGCCCGACGAGCCGCACGACGTCCAGCGTCGCATCCCGCGCCTCGAGCCGGACAAATACCGTGGTCGCGTGTGGGCCACGCGGCGCAGGCTCTGGGTCGACCGCGTCGCCAGTGCCTGGCTGATCAAGCGGTTCATCGACCCGGACGCACGCTTCCGTTGGCTGGTCACGCCGGCCGATTGTCCGAAGAAGGCCTTGGGATTCGACTTCGACGGCGCGACGTTCACGCACGTCGGTGACCGGGTGACCTTCGAGACGCTGATGGCCAGCTTCGGTCTGGAAGGCGACGCGGCACTGCTTCGCCTCGCGGCCATGGTTCACCAACTCGACGTTGGCGGAGAACCCGTTGCCGAAGCCCTCGGCTTTGAGGCAGTGATGGGAGGAGCAAGGGAACGCCTGCCGGACGACGACGCTTTGCTTGCCGAGATGAGCACGGTGCTCGACTCGCTCTATGCGCACTTCGGGCGCGCTGCGCCTGGGGCAAAAGGCTAAAGGAGCAGCCATTGGATGCCACTGCCGTTGCCGACATGCCCGCCCCGGCACGCGCCTCCTACTCGTTATGGCAACTGGTCCGCTACATGCTCGGCTTGGGAACCTGGGGCTTCGGCGGCCCGGTGGCCCTGATCGGCTACATGTACCGAGATCTGGTCGAAAGGCGCCGCTGGATCACGGAGAGCGACTACAAGGAAGGGCTGGCTCTGGCGCAACTGATGCCCGGTCCGCTCGCTGCCCAGCTCTCGATCTATCTCGGCTTCGTCCATTACCGCGTGCTCGGTGCCACGCTCGTCGGCGTCGCCTTCGTGCTGCCATCGTTCGTCATGGTGGTGGTTCTCGGCGCGCTCTACGTTGCCTACGGCGGCATCGGCTGGATGCAGGCCGTCTTCTATGGCGTCGGCGCGGCGGTGATCGGCATCATCGCGTTGAGCGCCTACAAACTCACCACCAGGAACATCGGCAAGGACAAGTTGCTCTGGGCGATCTTCCTGGTCAGTGCGGCGGTCACGGTCATCACGCAGTCGGAGATCGTCTGGGTCTTTCTCGGTGGCGGCGTGCTGGTCTGGCTTTGGCGCGCTCCTCCGAAGTCGTTCGGCAACCGCATGAATGGGGTGGGTGCCCCACTATTCGCGACCTTCGCCTTCGGAACGGTCGATTGGCACAAGCTCGGCCAGATCGGCGCCTACTTCGCCTACGCGGGCAGCTTCGTGTTCGGCAGCGGCCTGGCGATCGTCCCGTTTCTCTACGGCGGCGTCGTCAAGGAATACGCCTGGCTGACTGATCGCCAGTTCGTCGACGCGGTCGCGGTGGCCATGATCACGCCGGGGCCGGTGGTCATCACGACCGGTTTCATCGGTTTTCTGGTAGCGGGCTTCTGGGGTGCTGTCGTTGCCGCGCTCGGCACCTTCGTGCCGTGCTACCTGTTCACGATCCTGCCTGCGCCGTACTTCAAGAAGTACGGCAAGCGGCCGGCGATCGTCGCCTTCGTTGACGGCGTGACGGCCGCCGCAATCGGCGCCATCGCCGGCGCGGTCGTCGTCATCGGCCAGCGTTCGATCACCGATTGGGTGACTGCCGGCCTGGCGCTCCTCACCGTCGCGATTCTCTGGCGCTTCAAGAAACTACCCGAGCCCGCGATCGTCGTCGCGGCAGCGCTGATCGGTCTCGTCGTCCATCCATTGATGACGCATGCGTAACCCACCTCAAAGGAATTTCGATGGACCTCAGCCCTCGCCCGCTTCCCTTCGACCCCACCAAGCTCTCGGGTCTGTCCGAACGACTGATCACGAGCCACCACAGGAACAACTACGGCACGGCCGTCAAGCGGCTCAATACGATTCGCCAGCAGCTCGGCGCGCTTGATTGGCCGGCCGCACCGTGGTTCTCGATCAACGGCCTGAAGCGCGAGGAGCTCATCGCCGCGAATTCGATGACATTGCACGAGCTGTATTTCGGATCGCTCGGCGGCGACGGTCAGACCATGGTGCCGGCGATGAAGCTCGCGCTCGAAGCCAATTTCGGCTCCCTCGAGCGCTGGCGCTCGGAGTTCGTGGCGATGGGCAAGGCAATGGGCGGCGGCACCGGCTGGGTCATGCTGACGTTCGTCCCCCGGGACGGGACGCTGGTGAACCACTGGGCGGCCGATCACACCAATGCGCTGGCAGGCGCCATCCCGATCCTGGCCCTCGACATGTACGAGCACTCGTACCACATCGACTTCGGGGCAGCGGTGACCGACTATGTCGATGCGTTCATGAACAACATCGATTGGGCGCCGGTCTACGAGCGCTATCAGTTGGCTGTCCAAGGCGCCAGCGAGCCGTTCGGCGCGGAACGGGATCAGCTGGCCGGAGCCTTGGTGTTCGACGTCCGGCGTGCCGGCATGTTCGAGCAGGCGGAAAGCGTGATTCCCGGGGCCAGCTGGCGGGATCCTGCAGGAGTTGCCCAGTGGGCGCGCGACTTGCCGGCTGGCCGAGAGGTCGTGGTCTATTGCGTGTACGGTCATGAGGTCGGACGGTCAACTGCTCTTCGCCTGCGTTCGCAGGGGGTGTCGGCGCGCTATCTCAAGGGCGGGATCGATGGGTGGCAGAGCGCGAAGCTGCCGCTCCAGACCAAGAGCGACGCGCTCGACGCCGCAACGCCCGGATCACCCGCATGAACCAGCGCTGCCCTCAAGGAGGCGTTGATGAAGATCACTCTCTGCGCATTTCTCGCGCTTTGCTTGGGGCATGCCATGGCCACGACGTTTGACGCCGACACCATCGGGCACGCGCCCAGCGGTTGGACTTCGCTCGACGGCAAGCGCTACATCGACTTCGACGACAGCCACATCAGTGGTCCGGGCGCCGTCGGCGTATGGACCAAGGCAGACAGCGTTACTGCGTTCAACGATTTCAACTTCGGGATCACGCGCCCTTGAATGGCAGGAGCGCTCTACCCGCCCGAAGACGCCGTCGAAGCCGGCGCACGGGACCTCTCCGGCGAAACGTCTGAGCGCCGCCTGCCTCTCATCTCCCCTGGCAAGGCGCCCGCTTCAGACTCACCGCCCATGGCGCTGACGAACTGGCCGGCGAAGGTTCGCCGGCGACGCCTGAGCCGTCACTGCGCCGCGGTGACCTGGCCGCGGATTTCGCCGCCCGGAAAGGCCGCCGAATGCAGGTTCACGTACCAGAGACCGCTGCGCAGCCCGGCGATCTGCGCTGCCGTGAGCTTCTGGCTGCCGGCGATCGGGCTGCCAAGGCTGCCCGCAAACGGCACGATGACGCCGGCGTTCGCGCCGGCGGCGGCGGGCCCGTGGAAATGGGCGTTGGTGACCGGCCCGCTCATCCCCGAGTAGGTGATGACCCAGCTCAGGACGTCGCCGTCGAGCTTGATCGCCGCGACGCCGCTGCCGGTGCTGCTGTTCGGCGGCACTTCCTTGGCGCCGCCGAGCGTCGCCGACATCAGGCCGCCGATGATCATGCCCTGCGCCTGCGCTGCTTGGGCCCCTTGCGCGGCCTGCTGCGCCGCTGGCGGCAGCTGCGGTGCGCCCGGCGTGGCCGGCATGGCCGGCGCGTTGGGCGCCGTCGCGGCAGGCATCTGCATCCCGGGCATGGCGGGCGCATTCGGCGCCGCGGGCGTGCTGGCGGAAGGCATGCCAGGCATCGAGGGCATGCTCACGTTGCTACAGGCGGCGAGGGCGAACGCTGCGGCGACGAGGGCGGCGGCTGGGGCAAGTCGGCGAGCGTGCATCGCGATCTCCAGGGAGAGGTGGGGCCTTCGGCGAGGTGGCAAGTCAGGCGGACGCGATGATAGGCGCTGCCGGACCGGCCGCAGGACCCTGGGAGGCATGGCCACTTACCGGAGCCATACCGATGGCCGCAAGGCACCCATCCGTCGCAGGTCCGGCATGGGGGACGCGGCGGTGGACTTTCGCGACGAGGATCTACCGTGGGCGGCGACCTTGACGAAGGCGACCGACGACGAGGGCTACGGTCATCCGTGGTGAAGCCGCTCGGGCGTGTGGCGGCGAACGCTCGATCGGGTCGGCGTGCTGGGTCGAGGCGGCCAGTCGATCCGCATCGTGCCGGCGCTCGATCTCGTCGTCGACATGGTGCCAGACCCAGCGAGACCTCGCTGGACGATCGCAAAGGCGATTTACCTATGAAAAAAGCCCCTTGCGGGGCTTGGTTCAGAGGCTTGCTTGGCGGAGCCGGAGGGATTCGAACCCTCGATGCAGGTTTTGCCCACATACTCCCTTAGCAGGGGAGCACCTTCGGCCACTCGGTCACAGCTCCGTTGCTGCCGGATTCTAGCGGCTCGCCTCCATCGCAGAGCACGCGCTCAGCCTGCCTGCCCCGTCTCGGGCTCGCGCTCCAGACCGAAGGCCTTGTGCAACGCCCGCACGGCGAGCTCCATGTACTTCTCGTCGATGACGACGCTGGTCTTGATCTCGCTCGTCGTGATCATCTGGATGTTGATGCCCTCTTCGCTCAGCGTGCTGAACATCCGGCTGGCCACGCCCACGTGCGAGCGCATGCCGATGCCGATGATGGAGACCTTGCAGATCCGGTCGTCGCCGACGAGGCCGGCAGCGCCGGTCTTGGGGATGACGGCCGACTTCATCAGGTCCATCGTGCGCGCGTAGTCGTTGCGGTGCACGGTGAACGAGAAGTCGGTGCGGCCGTCGTGCGAGACGTTCTGGATGATGACGTCGACGTCGATGTTCGCCTCGGCCACCGGGCCCAGGATCAGGTGCGCGATGCCCGGCTTGTCGTTGACGCCGATGAGGCTGATCTTGGCCTCGTCGCGACTGAAGGCGATGCCCGATACGACGGCCTGTTCCATTTTTTCGTCTTCCTCGAAAGTGATGAGCGTGCCCGAGCGCGCTTCCTCGTCGATTGCAATGTCCCACGGCGTGAAGCTCGAGAGCACCCGCAGCGGCACACGGTACTTGCCGGCGAACTCCACCGAGCGGATCTGCAGCACCTTCGAGCCCAGGCTCGCCATCTCGAGCATCTCCTCGAAGCTGATGCTGGTCAGGCGCCGGGCGTCGGCCACGATGCGCGGATCGGTGGTGTAGACACCGTCGACATCGGTATAGATCAGGCACTCGTCGGCCTTCAGCGCCGCCGCCACCGCGACGGCCGAGGTGTCGGAACCGCCACGCCCGAGGGTGGTGATGTGTCCTTCCGGATCGACCCCCTGGAAGCCGGCAATGACCACGACCTTGCCTTGCCCGAGATCGCCGCGGATGCGCTGGTCGTCGATGCTGACGATGCGGGCCTTGGTGTAGGCCACGTCGGTCGCGATCGGCACCTGCCAGCCGGCGTAGCTCACGGCGGGAACGCCCTCGGCATGAAGCGCGATCGAAAGGAGGCCGACCGAGACCTGCTCGCCGGTCGAGGCGATCATGTCGAGCTCGCGCAGCATCTCGGGCGAGCTGCGCTCGGGCGAAAGCTGCTTGGCCAGGGCAAGCAGGCGATTGGTCTCGCCGCTCATCGCCGACGGCACGACCACCATCTGGTGGCCGGCCCGCACCCACTTGGCGACGCGGCGGGCGACGCTCTGGATCCGCTCCGGCGAACCCATGGAGGTGCCGCCGTACTTGTGAACGATCAATGCCATGGAAGGTCGCGTCGCGATCGGCACTCACTCGGTGAGGCGACGACGCTCTGATAAGTCGATGGGTGAGCCCACGATTCTATCGGCCCGGTCGAGGCCGGCGCCCACGCCGAGACGCGTCAGTCCGGTCGCCAGGCGATGCGAACCTGGGCCTGGCCGTCGGCTGCCCGGGCCCGCGCATCCACGCCCAGAGCGGGCACGAAGACCGGCACGCCGGCGTGGCAAAGGATCGGCCCGCGCCGCTGCCACGACGCGACGGCGGCCGCCTGGTACTGCAGCTTCAGGCTGCGCGCCGGCCGCCCGGGTCCTGCTTGAAAGCGATCCTCGGCGCGGCGCTCGCGCACTTCGAGCTGCCGCGCGATCGCGGTTGGAAGGCCTCCGGAATCGTGCGGCTCGACGACGAATGCACCGCCCCAGCCAGGCAGTCGATACACGCCGGCCCGGCTCAAGTCCATCGACGTCGCGGGGCCGACATGCGCCGGACCGGAGGCCGGCTCGAAGTGCAGGCCGCCGCGATAGGCATGCAAGTCGCCGACATTGCCGATCGGCCAGCGTTGCGAGGATCGCGCCTTCACCTCGTCGAGCAGGCGCGAGACGAGGCTGGCCGGGGCAGCAGCACCGGTGCACTGGCGCAGCCAGGTGCGCAAGGCATTGCTCTGGCGCGCCGACGACAGCGCGCGCCATGCGGCGATGTCGAGCCTGTCGGCCGGCGGCTGCCACTCGAAGATCGATCTCTGCCAACTCGTCGAGTCCGGCAACCGCCTCCTGGGCCCAGCCGGCCGCAGTGGCCAGTGAGCTCTCGGCTTGCGGGAAGGCGTCGAGCAACGCCGGCCAGACGCTGGCCCGCAACCGATTGCGGGCAAAGCGCGGATCGTCGTTGCTGTCGTCTTCGATATGCCGAAGGCGATGTCGCCGCGCATAGGCGGCGATGGTGTCGCTCGACTGCTCGAGCCACGGCCGGGCCCAGGTCACGCCGTCCCGGTGCACCCGGGCGGGCATCGCCGATAGCCCCGCAACTCCGCCACCGCGCAATGCCTGCAGCAGAAAGGTCTCGGCCTGATCGCGCCGATGGTGGGCAAGCAGCACGAGATCGGCGCCCTGCCCGGTCGCCATGCGGCGCAAGGCCTTGTAGCGCGCGCGCCGAGCCCAGGCTTCCACGCTTTCGCCAGGCGCGGGCTTGTTCTCGAGTCGATGCGCAAAGAACTCCACCGGCAGGCCGCGCCGCGCCCAGCGACGGCAGAGATCGCTGCCGTGCTGCATCCAAGCGTCGGCGTGCCGGCTGAGGCCGTGATGGACATGGAGCGCGAGAACCCGGGTGCCGCCCAAGTCGCGGGCCGCGCTCGCCGTGGCGTGCAGCAACGCAGTCGAATCGCGGCCACCGCTGAAGGCCACGGCAACGGCGCGGCGCACCGGCGAGCCGGGCTCAGCGCTCGGTCGTGTCGCTGAAGCGGCCGTAAGACTGCAGCCGGTCGTAGCGGCGTTGCATCAGCTCCTTCACCGGCAGGTCGCTGACCTGGCGGAAGGCGTCGTTGAGCGCGCGCTTCAGGAAGGCGGCCATCTGCTTGGGATCCCGGTGCGCACCACCGACCGGCTCGTTGACGATCTTGTCGACGAGGCCGAGCGCCTTGAGGCGGTGCGCCGTGATGCCGAGCTGCTCGGCGGCGTCGGCGGCGCGCTCGGCGGTCTTCCACAGGATCGAGGCGCAGCCTTCCGGCGAGATCACGGAATAGATCGAGTACTGCAGCATCAGCAGCTGGTCGCCGACGCTGATGGCCAGGGCACCGCCCGAGCCGCCCTCGCCGATGATGGTGACGATGATCGGCACCTCGAGCTGCGCCATCTCGAAGATGTTGCGGCCGATCGCCTCCGACTGGCCGCGCTCTTCGGCGCCGATGCCGGGATAGGCTCCGGGCGTGTCGACGAAGGTGAAGACCGGCAGGCCGAATTTCTCGGCCAGCTTCATCAGGCGCAAGGCCTTGCGATAGCCCTCGGGCCGGGACATGCCGAAGTTGCGCGCCGCCCGCTCCTTGGTGTCGCGGCCCTTCTGCTGGCCGATGACCATGCAGGCCTGGCCGTTGAAGCGCGCCAGGCCGCCGATGATCGACTGGTCGTCGGCGAAGGCGCGGTCGCCATGCAGCTCCTGGAAATCGGTGAAGACCTCGGCGACGTAGTCGAGCGTATAGGGGCGCTGCGGGTGGCGCGCGATCTGCGTCACCTGCCAGGGCGTGAGGCCGGAGTAGATGTCCTTGGTCAGCAGCAGGCTCTTCTTGCTGAGCCGATCGATCTCCTCGGAGATGTCGACCGCCGACTCGTTCTGCACGTAGCGGAGCTCGTCGATCTTCGATTCCAGCTCGGCCACCGGTTGCTCGAAATCGAGAAAGTGTCTCTTGCTCATGTCAGCATGCGCAGGGCCGCTCCCAAGCGTGCTGAAGCCCCCGCGGGGGGCAGCGAACGCAGAGAGCGTGGGGGTTTCATGTCAGTAGCTCACAGGCAGCGGATCGAGGCTGCGCCAAATGTACCAAGTCGCGACCGACCGGTAGGGCGCCCAGGCATCGCCCACTTCGCGGGCTTCGGCCCGCGACACCGGCTCGCCGCTGAAATAGTTGACGCTGATGCCCTTGATGAGGCCGATGTCGTCGAGCGGCAGCACGTTGGGGCGCAGGAGGTGAAAGATGAGGAACATCTCCGCCGTCCAGCGGCCGATGCCGCGAATCGCGACCAGCTCCTCGATGATGGCCTCGTCGTCCATCAGCTGCCACTGCGCGACGTGCACCGCGCCGGAATCGAAATGCTGGGCGAGGTCGCACGAGGTATTCCACCTTGCGCGCCGAAAGTCCGGCGGTGCGGATCTGCGGCGCGTCGAGCGCGAGCACCGCCGCGGGCGACAGGCGTTGCGAAGGGCCGGCCGCAAGCGCGACGAAGCGGTCCCAGACGGCTTGCGCCGCGGGCACCGAAATCTGCTGGCCGACGATGGAGCGGGCCAGGGTCGTGAAGGCATCGCCGCGACTCTCGAGGCGCCCGTCGCCGACACGCGGGATCAGCTTCTTCATGACCCGGTCGCGCTTGGCCAGATGCTTGCAGGCATCGTCCCAGAAGTCGGCCGTCGGCTGCGCGATCGAGCTCTTCGGGGTGCTTGCCAAGTTCAGGCCCTCACCCAGGTCGTGCCTTGTGCCGAGTCCTTGAGCTCGACGCCCTGCCCGGCCAGCTCCTTGCGGATCGCGTCGGCGCGCGCGTAGTTGCCGCCACTCTTGGCAGCGCGCCGCTCCTCGATGAAGCGCGACGATGCTGGCTTCGTCGAGGCCGGCGCCGCTCTGCAGAAAGCCGCGAGGCGCCTGCTGCAGGATGCCGAGCGTGGCGCCCAGGCCTCGAGCAGGGCCGCCTCGGCCGCCTTCGCATTGCGGTTCACGTCGGCAGCGAGCTCGAAGAGCTGCGCCACCGCGATCGGCGTGTTGAAGTCGTCGTTCATCGCTTCGCGAAAGGCGGCCGCGCGCGGCTCGCTCCAGTCGATCGGCGGCAACGGCTCCGACAAGGCGGCCTTGTCGAGCGCGGTATAGAGCCGGCGCAAGGCGCTCTTCGCGTCGTCGAGGTTCGCGTCGCTGAAGTTGAAGGGGCTGCGGTAGTGCGTTCGCAACATGAAGAAGCGGATCGTCTCGCCGTCGTAGCGCTTCAGCACGTCGCGAATGGTGAAGAAGTTGCCGAGCGACTTCGACATCTTCTCGTTGTCGATGTTCAGCAGCCCGTTGTGCATCCAGACGTTGGCGAACGGGCCGCCGCTGGCGCCCTCGCTCTGGGCGATCTCGTTCTCGTGGTGCGGAAACTGGAGGTCCTGGCCGCCGCCGTGGATATCGAAGTGCTCCCCGAGCAAGGCCTTGCACATGGCCGAGCATTCGATGTGCCAGCCCGGACGCCCGGCGCCGTACTGGCTCGGCCACTTGGCGTCTTCGGGCTCGCTTGCCTTGGCCGCCTTCCACATCACGAAGTCGAGGGGATCTTCCTTGCCGTCGAGCACCGCCACGCGCTCGCCGGCGCGCAGTTGGTCGATCGACTTGCCCGAGAGCTTGCCGTAGCCGGGGAACTTGCGAACCGCGTAGTTCACGTCGCCGTTCGAAGCGCGATAGCCCAGGCCCTTCTCCTCGAGCGTGGCGATCATCTCGAGCATCTGCGGCACGAAGCGCGTGGCGCGCGGCTCGTGCGTCGGCGGCTCGATGCCGAGAGCCGCCGCGTCCTCGTGCAGCGCGGCCGTCATCTCCTCGGTGAGAGCACGGATGGAGATGCCGCGCTCGAGCGAACGCTTGATGATCTTGTCGTCGATGTCGGTGATGTTGCGAACGTAGGTCACGCGATAGCCGAGCGTCTTCATCCAGCGCTGCGCCACGTCGAACGCCATCATGAAGCGGGCGTGCCCCATGTGGCTGTGGTCGTAGATGGTGATGCCGCAGACGTACAGGCGGATGTGGCCTGGCTCGATCGGCGTGAAATCCTCGGTCGTCCGCGACAGGGTGTTGTGAATTCGAAGTGTCATGGGACGCTGCAGCACGGGAAGGATGGCTGCTGAAGAGGCATCGCGACGCATGCGTGCCCTACAATCGAATCAGTATAGCGGCCCTGTTTTTCTCGACGACGGGGCTGCCCCAGCGCCGACGCCGAGGCGCCCAGCGCATCATGCCTTCGACGCATTTCCAATCGCTCTTCGCCGCCCTCGCCCTCTGCCTCGGCCTGATGCTTGCGGCTACTAGCCCGGCCTTCGCCGCGCTGGCCGAGGAGCTGAGCGAAGTCACGCGACTGCATCATGCGGGTCAGTCCGAAGCCGCGCTCGAACGCGCCGATCGCTATCTGGCCAGCAGGCCCAAGGACGCCCAGATGCGTTTCGTGAAGGCAGTCGTTCTTGCCGATATCGGAAGGCGGGCCGATGCGATCACCCTGTTGCAGCAACTGGTGCAGGATTTTCCGGAGCTTCCGGAGCCGCACAATAATCTCGCCGCCCTGTACGCAGCCGACGGCGACTATGGAAAAGCACGCGCCGAACTGGAAGAATCGCTTCGCCTCAATCCCAACTATGCGACGGCACACGAGAATCTCGGCGATATCTTCATCATGCTGGCCGGCCAGTCCTATGCCCGGGCCCTGAAGCTGGAGCCTGCGAATACGAGTGTGCCGCGCAAGCTCGCTCTGGTGCAGCAGATCGTTGCTCCGAGCCGATCGGCCAGTGGACCCGTTGCCGCGAGCGCCGCCAGCGCTGCGAGCTCTCCCCCGTGAACCCTTGAACCCGTGAACCTGGAGCAATCGATGCAGAAAACATTTGCCCGCCTGGCCCTTTCTCTCCTCGCCGCCAGCTCGGTCGCCTTCGCGGTGCCGGCGCTGGCGCAAAAGGTGAAGCTCGAGACAAGTGCCGGCAACATCGTCATCGAGCTCGATGCCGCGAAGGCACCGAAGACCGTCGACAACTTTCTTCAGTACGTGAAGGCGGGCCACTACAACGGCACGGTGTTTCACCGCGTCATCAACAACTTCATGATCCAGGGCGGCGGCATGACGGCCGACCTGAAGGAAAAGGCGACGCGGCCGCCGATCGGCCTCGAAAGCAGGAACGGGCTGACGAACCAGCGCGGCACGGTGGCGATGGCGCGCACCAACGACCCGAATTCGGCGACGGCGCAGTTCTTCATCAACGTCAAGGACAATGACTTCCTCAACCAGGCGCAGGCGCGTGACGGCAACGGCTACGCGGTCTTCGGCAAGGTCGTCGAAGGCATGGACGTGGTCGACAAGATCCGCGCCGTGCCTACGGGGCCTGGCGACGTGCCTGTAACGCCTGTCGTCATCAAACAAGCAACCGTGGAGAAATGACGTGACCAAACTAGTCGACCTGGACACCAGCAAGGGCACGATCCGCCTCGAGCTCGATGACGAGAAGGCGCCCGAGACCGTGAAGAACTTTCTCACCAACGTCGAGAACGGCCACTTCGACGGCACGATCTTCCATCGCGTCATCAAGGGCTTCATGGTGCAAGGCGGCGGGTTCGAGCCGGGCATGTCGCAAAAGCCCACCGGCAATTCGATCCAGAACGAAGCCTCGAACGGGCTGAAGAACAACCACTACACCGTGGCGATGGCGCGAACGTCGGCGCCACACTCGGCGACGGCCCAGTTCTTCATCAACACCACCGACAACGACTTCCTCAACTTCAAGTCGGAGACGCCGCAGGGCTGGGGCTACGCGGTCTTCGGCAAGGTGGTTCAGGGCAACGACGTGGTCGACGCGATCGAGCAGGTTCGCACCGGCACGCGCTCCGGCCATGCCGACGTGCCGCTCGACGACGTGACGATCACCCGCGCCACGGTCGTCTCCTAGCGGAATCCGCGTGGCCGCGCCCGCGCCGCCGGCCACGCGGCTGCCGTTGCCGCAAGCGACGCCCACGTTCGTCGCTCCGGCGTCCTGGCGGGCGATCGATTTCATCAGCGACCTGCACCTCGCGCAGAGCACGCCGCGCGCGTTCGACGCCTGGGCGGCGCACCTGCACGGCACGCCGGCCGACGCCGTGTTCATCCTCGGCGACCTGTTCGAGGTCTGGGTCGGCGACGACATGGCAGGAGGCGGCTTCGAGCAGCGCTGCGCGCAGGTGCTGAAGGAGGCGGCGGCAACGAAGACGATCGCTTTCATGGCCGGCAACCGCGACTTCCTGGTCGGCAACTCGATGCTCGCATCGACGGGCGTGTTGCGCCTGCACGATCCGACCGTCATCAGCGCCTTTGGCACACGCGTGCTCGTCTCGCACGGCGACGCGCTTTGCCTCGACGACGTCGGCTACCAGCGCTATCGCGCCGTCGTGCACCGGCCGGCGCTGCAACGGGCGTTCCTGGCCCTGCCGCTGTCCTGGCGGCGGGCCATCGGGCGCGCTGCGCGACGGCGCAGCAACGCACTGCACACGCCGGGACTCGGCGCCTTCATCGACGTCGACTCGACGGCCGCAGTGGGCTGGCTCCGCTCGGCGCAAGCGCCCGTGCTGTTGCACGGGCACACGCATGCGCCGGCCAGCCATGAGTTGGCGCCCGGGCTCATGCGGCACGTCCTCAGCGACTGGGAGCTCGACGCCGACCGTGTGCCGCGGGCCGAGGTGTTGCGCTGGGACACGGACGGCTTTGCGCGCATCGCACCCGAGCCGCCGAGGCCCGCGGCGACGGGGCAGGCATGACCGACTGGTGGCGGCGCTGGCGGCGAAAGCGTGCGCTTGAACGGCGGCCGATCCCCGACGCCATCTGGCGCCTCACGCTCGCCCGCTATCCCTTCCTGGCCGCACGGGGCGAGTCCGACCTCGCTGCCCTGCGCGAGATGGCAACCCTTTTTCTTGCCGAGAAGGAATTCACCGGCACACGCGGGCTCGAGGTGTCCGACGAGATGGCCGTCGCCATCGCGGCGCAAGCCTGCCTGCCGGCCCTCAAGCTCGGCCTCGAATGGCTGGACGGCTTCGTCGGCATCGTGGTCCACGAAGACGCCGTGGTGGCTCGCCGCGAAATCGAGGATGAAGATGGCGTCGTCCATGCGTTCGACGAGGAGCTGACCGGCGAGGCGGTCAGCGGCGGCCCGGTCATGCTGGCCTGGCGCGACGTCGACGAGGCCGGCGCGTCGGCGGCGATCGGCTACAACGTCGTGGTCCACGAGTTCGTGCATGTGATCGACATGCGCGGCGGCGTCACGGCCGGTCTGGAAGACGTGCAGCCGACGAGCGAGCGCGGCACCTGGCTGAACGCGTTGGCCGACGAATACGAGGCCTTCGCCGACGCCGTCGATGCCGAAGAAGAAACCTTCCTCGACCCGTATGGCGCGCAGGCCCTCGAGGAATTCTTCGCCGTCGCGGCGGAGGCGTTCTTCGTGGCGCCCGGCGAGCTGCAGGGCGAGCAGCCGCGCGTCTACGCGCTGCTGCAATCGTTCTTTCGTCAAGACCCGGCAAATCCAGGGTCCTGACGAAGACACCGACGGGCCCCTGCCCGCCGGGATCTCTACGCCGTTGCCGGCTCGGCCTTCGGCTTGTCGCTCTTCTTGGTCGGCGTGATGTCGAGCACCGGCTTGCCGTCGGCGTCGACATCGATGGTCAGGCGACCGCCATCCACAAGACGGCCGAACAGCAGCTCGTCGGCCAGGGCCCGACGGATCGTGTCCTGGATCAGGCGCTGCATCGGCCGCGCGCCCATCAGCGGATCGAAGCCTTGCTTGGCCAGGCTTTGGCGCAAGCCATCGGTGAAGGTCACCTCGACCTTCTTCTCGGCCAGCTGACCTTCGAGCTGCAGCAGGAACTTGTCGACGACGCGCAGGATGATCTCCTGGTCGAGCGACTTGAAGCTCACCGTCGCGTCGAGGCGATTGCGGAACTCCGGCGTGAACAGGCGCTTGATGTCGGCCATCTCGTCGCCGGCCTCTTTCGAGTTGGTGAAGCCGATCGACGACTTGTTCAGGGACTCGGCACCGGCATTCGTCGTCATGACGATGATGACGCTGCGAAAGTCCGCCTTGCGCCCGTTGTTGTCCGTCAGCGTGCCGTGGTCCATGACCTGGAGCAGCACGTTGAAGACGTCGGGGTGCGCTTTCTCGATCTCGTCGAGCAACAGCACCGCGTGCGGCTTCTTGGAGATCGCCTCGGTGAGCAGGCCACCCTGGTCGAAACCAACGTAGCCCGGTGGCGCGCCGATCAACCGGCTTACCGCATGGCGCTCCATGTACTCGCTCATGTCGAAGCGGATCAGCTCGATGCCGAGAATGAAGGCGAGCTGCTTGGCCACCTCGGTCTTGCCGACGCCGGTCGGGCCGCTGAACAGGAACGAGCCGATCGGCTTGTCGGGCCGGCCGAGACCGGAGCGCGCCATCTTGATCGCCGCCGCAAGCGCGTCGATCGCCGGCTCCTGGCCGAAGACGACGCTCTTCAGATCGCGATCCAGCGTCTTCAACTTCGAGCGGTCGTCGGAAGACACGCTGGCCGGCGGGATGCGCGCGATCTTGGCGACGATCTCTTCGACCTCGTTGCGGGTGATCGTCTTCTTCTGCTTGTTCTTCGGCAGGATGCGTTGCGCCGCACCGGCTTCGTCGATCACGTCGATCGCCTTGTCGGGCAGGTGCCGGTCGTTGATGTACTTGGCCGACAGCTCGGCGGCAGCCTGCAGGGCGGCCGGCGCGTACTTGACGCTGTGGTGCTCCTCGAAGCGCGACTTCAAGCCCTTCAGGATCTCGATCGTCTGCTCGATGGACGGCTCGACCACGTCGACCTTCTGGAAGCGCCGCGACAGCGCCGCGTCTTTCTCGAAGATGCCGCGATACTCGGTGAAGGTCGTGGCGCCGATGCACTTCATCGTGCCCGAGCTGAGCGCGGGCTTGAGCAGGTTGCTGGCGTCGAGCGTGCCGCCCGAAGCAGCGCCTGCGCCGATCAGGGTATGGATTTCGTCGATGAAAAGGATCGCGTTCGGCTGGTCCTTCAGGTGCTTGAGCACGCCCTTCAGGCGCTGCTCGAAGTCGCCGCGATATTTGGTGCCGGCGAGCAAGGCACCCATGTCGAGCGAATAGACGATCGAGTCGGCCAGGATCTCCGGCACCTCGTTCTGCGTGATCCGCCAGGCCAGGCCTTCGGCGATCGCGGTCTTGCCCACACCGGCTTCACCGACGAGCAGCGGATTGTTCTTGCGCCGCCGGCACAGGATCTGGACCACGCGCTCGACCTCGTGCTCGCGCCCGATCAGCGGATCGATCTTGCCGTCGCGGGCGAGCTGGTTGAGGTTCTGGGTGAACTGGTCGAGCGGCGAGCCCTTGCCGTCGCCATCGTCCTTTTCGCTCTCGGAATTCGAGCTCGCGCCGTCGCCCGGCTTCGACGGCTCGGGCGGATCGGTCTTCTTGATGCCGTGTGCGATGAAATTGACGACGTCGAGCCGTGTCACGCCCTGCTGATGCAGGTAGTAGACGGCGTGCGAATCCTTTTCGCCGAAGATCGCGACGAGGACATTGGCGCCGGTCACTTCCTTCTTGCCGCTGCCGGTGGACTGCACGTGCATGATCGCGCGCTGGATGACGCGCTGAAAACCCAGCGTCGGCTGCGTGTCGACCTCGTCGGCACCACCGACCGTGGGAGTGTTCTCCTTGATGAAGCCGACCAGGCTTTTTCTCAGGTCGTCGAGATTGGCAGAGCAGGCGCGCAGCACTTCGGCGGCTGATGGGTTGTCGAGCAGCGCCATCAGCAAGTGCTCGACCGTGATGAACTCATGGCGCTGCTGGCGCGCTTCAACGAACGCCATGTGCAGGCTGACTTCCAACTCTTGCGCAATCATGCGGACTCCATTGTGCATTGCAGCGGGTGACCGCCGCGTCTGGCAGCGGCGAGCACGAGCTCGACCTTCGTCGCGGCGACGTCTTTCGAGTAGACGCCACAGACACCGCGCCCTTCATGATGGATCTTGAGCATGATCTGCGTCGCCGTCTCCAGATCGCGGTTGAAATATTCCTGCAGCACCATCACGACGAACTCCATCGGCGTGTAGTCATCGTTGAGAAGAACCACCTGGTACATCCGGGGCGGCTCGGTTTTCTGCGCCTGGCGCTCGACGACCACGGCACCCTGGCCGTCGTCGGGCCGTACGACGGGAAGAGCCGGTGGCGGCGGCGGGTCGGCGGGCATGAATTCATTCTATCGAGTCGGGCGTAGGGCGGAGTGAGCAGACCGATCATCAGGTTGACGGTGACTACCAGCCCGAAGTGCACCATGTCGATTCCCAGGGACTTTGCGGCAGGCAGCAGGATCGGCACGATCACCAGCAGGATGGTGCCGCCCTCGAGCAGGCAACCCAGCACCAGCAGCAGCGCATTGACCATCAGCAGGAACATGTAGGGCGTGAGATGAAACCCCTGCATGAACAGGCTCACCGTCTTGGGGATGTCCTCCTTGGTGACCACGTAGTTGAAGACCAGCGCACCGGCGATCAGCATGCCCACCGAGGCCATCGATCGGCCGCTTGCCGCCAGCGCCCGGTAGCCGCCGCGCCAGGTGACCGAGCGGTACAGCACGACGGACACCACGAGGGCGTACAGCGCCGCCACCGCTGCCGCCTCGGTCGGCGTCATCACGCCCCCGTAGATGCCGCCCAGCAGAACCAGCGGCATCATCAGCGCCGGCAGCGCGCGAAGGGTGAGCGCGGGCAACTTGCGCACCGGCACGGCTGCCTCGACCGGGAAGTTGCGGCGCCTGGCGATCACGGCATTCATCACCATCAGCACGGCGCCCATCACCGAGACCCGGCACCACGCCACCCAGGAAGAGATAGCCGATGGATGTATCGGAAATGAGCGCGTACAGCACGAGCGGAATCGATGGCGGAATGATCGGCCCGATGGTGGCCGACGCCGCAGTGATCGCAGCGGCATAGGCCGGCGTGTACCGGCCGTCCTTGGTCATCATCTTGATGATCAGCCGGCCCAGGCCCACCGCATCCGCGATGGCCGACCCCGACATGCCGGAAAAGATGATGGCCGAGACCACGTTGACGTGACCGAGCCCGCCGCGAAAGCGCCCGACCAGGGCATTGCAGAAGCCGAGCAGGCGGTCGCTCAGCGAGCCCATGTTCATGATCTCGGCGGCCAGGATGAACAGCGGGATCGCCAGCAGCGTGTAGCTGTTGTTCAGGCCCTGCAGCAGCTGTTCTGCGGCAATGCCGAGGTCCTGGCCGGACACCATCAGGTAGAGGATCGAGGCGCCCAACATCGACAGGCCTATCGGCAGGCCGAGCAGGCTGAGGACGACGATGACGATGACGGCCAGGGAAAACGGCGAGGGCACGTTCAGAGGTCCTCTACCACGTGGGGGGTGGGATGGTCATCGACCAGGCGGCCGAGTATTGCCTCGACCACGATGCGGGCATGGCGCGCGATCACCGCCAGCACGAAGGCGATGTAGATCGAAAACATCCAGTCCAGCCGGATGCCGAGCGATGCGGACTTCTCGACCCTCATGAAGCTGACATAGCTCCATGCGGCCGGCAGCGAGATCGCGAGGATCACCACGATCGCCGTGCTCGCCACGACCGTGAAGGCCCGCTTCACCTTGCGCGGCATCAGGCCGTAGACCATGTCGAAGCGAACGTCTTCGCTGTTGCGCGTGACGAAACCCGCGCCCCACAGGATGCCCCAGAGCCAGCCGATGAGGCAGACTTCCTCCGTCCAGGCGAGCGGCAGATTGATCACATAGCGAAAGACCACCTGCAGGATGAAGGCGACGAACATCGCCGCCATCATCAGCGTGAGGGCATTTTCTGCGCGAGCGCGCAACCAGGCGTGCGCGCGCTGCCACCGAGACGTCATCGGCCCGCTTGGCCGGGTCAGAGTGCGTTGATCTTGTCGACCATTCCCGGCACCCAGTCGGCCGCGAACTTGGACTTCGCGTACATCTCCAGCACGTGTTTGCGGAACGCCTCGACGTCGGGCTTGTAGATGTCCAGCCCTTGCCCCTTGAAGTAGTCCAGCAGCTCGGATTCATCCTTGAGCGCCTGGTGAGTGATGCCGTCCGAGAACTTGTCGGCCGCAGTCTGCATCCTCTGCTGCTGGTCGGGGCTGAGCGAGCTCCATTTCCTGGTCGTGATGGCGAACTGGTTGTTGGCGATCAGATGGCCGGTGAGGATGATCTGCGAGGTCACCTCGTAGAACTTCATCACCTTGTCGGCGCCCAGCGGGTTCTCCTGGGCATCGATGGCACTTGTCTGCAGCGCCGTGTAGACCTCGGTGAAAGGCACCGGTGTCGGGTTGGCGCCCAGTGCCGTGCCGACGAACTGCCAGCCTTCGCCCGGTGGCATGCGCAGCTTGATGCCGGCCATGTCAGCGGGCGTCATGATCTTCTTCTTGGGCTTGAGGTTGAGGTGCCGCGTGCCGATGTAGGGACAGGCGAGCACCTTGATCCCCATCTGGTCTTCCATCATCTTGAAGAGCTGCTTGCCGACGTCGCTGGAATACACCCTCTTCATATGGGCGGCGTCGCGGAACATGTACGGTGTGGTGGTGATGCTCCAGGCCGGCACCTGCTTCTGGATGTCGAACGCCGCCAGGTTGGCCATGTCCAGGTTGCCGCGCTGCATGGCCACCGCCTCGGTGCCCTGCTTGTAGAGGGTGGCACCGAAATACGGCTTGAAATCGAAATCCGGCCCGAGGTTGCCGCCGAAGACGTCGCGCAGGATCTGCGCGCGCGGGTCCAGTTCGGTCACCGTATCGGAATAGACGAGCGACACCTTGCCTTGTGCGCTGGCAACGCCAGGCAGCGAGATGGTGCCCAGGGCGGCGGCACCGGCGATGAAGTCGCGGCGACGAATGTCGGATGTCATGTCTGATGTCTCCTTGGGGCCGTACTGCCATCGCCCACCGAACGTCGATGCGGCTTCAATGTACTAAAAGGTTAGTACGAAGCGAACGAGCGCCCATGCGTGTTTACCCAAGCGCTCGGGCAGGACAAAGCCGCGGAGGCCGACGCGCGACGTTGGGACGAGCCAGACCGCGCGGGTCGTCCCGGAACCGCCCTACATGTGCTCGATCATGACCTGCCCGAAGCCCGAGCAGGAGACCTCGGTCGCACCGTCCATCAACGGGGCGCCAAGAAAAAAGCCCGCCATTCGGCGGGCTTTCGAAGGCGCCAACCCGCCTACATGTTCTCGATCATCACTTGCCCGAATCCCGAGCAGGAAACCTGCGTCGCACCGTCCATCAGCCGGGCGAAGTCGTAGGTGACCTTCTTCGACAGGATCGACTTCTCCATCGAGCTGATGATGAGGTCGGCCGCCGCGGTCCAGCCCATGTGGCGCAACATCATTTCCGCCGACAGGATCTCCGAGCCCGGGTTGACGTAGTCCTTGCCGGCGTACTTCGGTGCGGTGCCGTGGGTGGCCTCGAACATGGCGATCGAATCGCTCAGGTTGGCGCCGGGGGCGATCCCGATGCCGCCCACCTGCGCGGCCAGCGCGTCGGAGACGTAGTCGCCGTTCAGGTTGAGCGTCGCGATCACCGAGTACTCGGCCGGCCGCAGCAGGATCTGCTGCAGGAAGGCGTCGGCGATCACGTCCTTGACGATGATCTCCTTGCCGCTCTTCGGGTTCTTGAACTTGCACCACGGGCCGCCATCGATCGGCTGCGCACCGAACTCGCGCTGGGCCAGGGCGTAGCCCCAGTCGCGAAAGCCGCCTTCGGTGAACTTCATGATGTTGCCCTTGTGGACCAGGGTCACCGAGGACTTGTCGTTGTCGATCGCGTACTGGATCGCCTTGCGGACCAGACGTTCGGTCCCCTCGCTCGAGACCGGCTTGATGCCGATCGCCGAGGTGTTCGGAAAGCGGATCTTCTTGACGCCGAACTCATCTTGCAGGATCTTGATGAGCTTCTTGGCCTTCTCGCTTTCGGCTTCGAACTCGATGCCGGCGTAGATGTCTTCCGAGTTCTCGCGGAAGATGACCATGTTCGTCTTCTCCGGCGCCTTCACCGGCGAGGGCACGCCCTTGAAGTACTGGATCGGGCGCAGGCAGACGTAGAGATCGAGCTCCTGGCGCAGGGCCACGTTGAGCGAGCGGATGCCGCCGCCAACCGGTGTCGTCAGCGGCCCCTTGATCGAGACGACGTAGTCTTTCACCGCCTCGAGCGTTTCGGTGGGCAGCCAGACGTCGGGGCCGTAGATGCGCGTCGATTTCTCGCCGGCATAGACCTCCATCCAGTGGATCTTCTTCTTGCCGCCGTAGGCCTTGGCGACCGCCGCGTCGACGACCTTGATCATGACCGGCGTGATGTCGAGCCCGGTGCCGTCGCCCTCGATGTACGGAATGATCGGCTCGTCGGGTACCGTCAGCGAGAAGTCGGCGTTGACCTTGATCTTTTGCCCGTTCGCGGGCACCTTGATGTGCTGATACATGAGAATGAGGCTCCGCCGGCGCTGCCGTGGTGAATGCAGCCTCAAATTCTAATTCGGATGGGCGACGATGACCAAGACACTCCGCACTCTGCTGGCCATGCTCGCCGGCGCGAGCCTCGCTTTCGCCAGCGCAGCCCAGACCGGCCCTCAGTCGCTGCCGAAGACGCGCCTGAATGCCGGCATCTACAACATCGATGCCGAGCTTGCCCGCACCGCCGACGAGCGCGAGATCGGACTCATGTTTCGCAGCACGATGGGCACCAGCGAAGGCATGCTCTTCGTCTTCGAGGAGCGCGCTCAGCAGTGCTTCTGGATGAAGAACACCCTGATCCCGCTCGACGTTGCTTTCATCGCTGACGACGGCGCCATCGTCAACATCGATCAGATGAAGGCGCAGACGCTCGACAGCCACTGCTCGGCCAAGCCGGTGCGTTACGTCCTGGAGATGAACGACGGCTGGTTCGCCAAGCGAGGCATCAAGGCCGGGCAGAAGCTGAAAGGTCTGCCCGCCGCTCGGTAGAGCTCCGCCGGGCGCGGGCGGAGCGCTTCGGGTCAGCCGAAGTTCTTCGCCGCGAAGTCCCAGTTCACGAGGGAACTCAGGAACGCCTCGGCAAACTTGGGGCGCGCATTGCGATAGTCGATGTAGTAGGCGTGCTCCCAGACATCGATCGTCAGCAACGGCTTGTCGGCGGTGGTGATTGGGGTTCCGGCGGCGCCCATGTTGACGATGTCGACGCTGCCATCGCTCTTCTTCACGAGCCAGGTCCAGCCCGATCCGAAGTTGCCGACGGCGCTCTTCGCGAACGCTTCCTTGAAGGCCGCATAGCTGCCCCATTTCGACTTGATCGCAGCCGCCAGCGCGCCGCCGGCCTCGCCGCCGCCGGCGGGCTTCATGCAATTCCAGAAAAAGGTGTGATTCCAGATCTGCGCGGCGTTGTTGTAGATGCCGCCGGTAGCCTTCTTGACGACGTCCTCGAGCGCCATCGCCTCGAACTCGGTTCCTTTTTGCAGGTTGTTCAGATTGTCGACATAAGCCTTGTGGTGCTTGCCGTAGTGATATTCCAGGGTTTCCTTGCTCAGGCTGGGCGCCAGCGCGTCCATCTCGTACGGGAGCGGGGGCAGAGTGCGTTCCATGACTTTCCTCTCGGCAGACGGTTGATTCGCCTCGAACGATTGTAGGCAGCTTGCACGAGAGCATTCAGCGTGCCGGGCTGCGCCGAAAGCGGGCAACCTAGGCGACGGGTTCCGAAGGGACGATCGCCTCGACCTCGACGCTGGCCTGCCCGTCCTGCAACGTGACGACGAGGCGATCCTCTGCAGCGAGTGCTGCCACGCTGGTCACGGCGTGGCCCTGCTCGTTCGCGATCAAGGCATAGCCGCGTGCGAGAACGCGCCGCGGGTCGAGGGCGTCGAGCCGAATCGCCGCGGCTTCGGCGCGGCTCGCGGCCCGTCGGAGCGCGAACGCAAATGCATTCCGGCTGCCTGCGCCGATCGCCCGGGCGCGCGCGCGACGCTGCTCCAGATCGCGTCGCGTCGCGCTGCGCAGCCGCTGGGCCAGCAGATCGAGCTGGTGGCCGCGCCGGCGCACGGCTTCGCCCGGCCGGGCCAAACGCTGAGTCAGACGATCGAGTCGCTGCGTTTCGCGCTCGAGCACGGCGACCAGGCGACGCCCGATATCACGTTCATGGAGCGCGAGCGTCTCGCGGGCTTGCGCCGTCGCAGGCGCGGCGAGCTCGGCCGCGGCCGTGGGTGTCGGCGCGCGCACGTCGGCGGCCAGATCGGCCAGCGTCAGATCGGTCTCGTGGCCGACGCCGCTCAGCACCGGCATCGGCAGCGAGCGCAGGGCTCGCGTCACCGATTCATCGTTGAAGGCCCAGAGATCTTCCAGCGAGCCGCCACCGCGACACACGATCAGCGCGTCGACCTCGTTGCGCGCGCCCGCGAGCGCGATGGCAGCGCAAAGCGCCGCCGGTGCCTCCGGGCCCTGGACCAGGCTGGGATAGAGCACGACGCGCACATGCGGT
Organism: uncultured beta proteobacterium; assembly: GCA_963778525.1. Lineage (GTDB taxonomy): Bacteria > Pseudomonadota > Gammaproteobacteria > Burkholderiales > Burkholderiaceae_C > Schlegelella_A. The sequence goes on from CAVZUJ010000001.1 coordinate 122,375, forward strand.
GAGCGTCGAGCCAGCGTGGTGGCGACATCGTGCAACGCGGCGCCCGCCGGCGAGGTCACGACGCCGACGCTGGCGGGGTACGGCACAAGCGGCCGCTTGACCGCCGCGTCGAACAGGCCTTCCGCCTCGAGCTTCGCTTTCAGATGCAGGAAACGTTCATAGAGAGCGCCCGCCCCGCTCTTCTGCATCGATTCGACGATCAGTTGCAGCTCGCCGCGCGGCTCGTAGACGGCCAGCCGGCCACGCAGCTCGACGGCGTCGCCTTCCCGGGGCTGGAAATCGACCCACTGCGCAGCGCGCCGGAACATCGCGCAGCGAAGCGAGGCGCCGCCGTCGGTGTCCTTCAGATTGAAGTAGCAATGGCCGCTCGCGGCACGCGAGAAACCCGAGACCTCGCCGCGGACCGTGCAGGCCGCAAAGCCGGACTGAACCATTTCGGCGACCGCTGCGATCAGGTCGCCGACCCTCCAGACCACGCTTCGTGGCAAGGCCTCGCGCAGCTCAGTCATCGGCAAACGCAGGCCCGGTGCGGCTCGACAACTCCACAGCCGCGCCAGCACAGGCCCCGGACGGGCAGATGCCCTTGCGCGCCGCGCACCATTGAAGCAAGTTGTTGATCTGGAACACTATTTTGTTGCTCAATTCTTCAGCAATCTGATCCGCGTCGCGCCACTGCTGATGCAACGGCGCGGCGCAGCCGGGTTGTCCACAAAGTTGTCCACGGCCGCGGTGGATGAAGGCTGTGGACCAAACAGGGGACTCGCCGCATACGCCACGAAGTCGCTGCCCCGCCCCGCAAGCCGCCGCTGCACCGCACGCCATAATCCGCGCGCGGCGGGTACGCGGGTGGTCGCCCGAGCCGGCGCGAAAGGGTCATATTGTTTTCGATAATACAAGCGGCGGGCTGGCCAATCTGGCCGCTGCTCATCTGTTCCATCGCGGCGCTTGCCGTGATCTTCGAGCGTTTCACCAGCCTGCGAACGCTGCGCGTCGCACCACCGCGATTGCTCGATGAAGTGATCTCCGTGACGCGAGCCCACCTGCCGGCCCCTGACGTCGTCAACAAGCTCGCCGACAACTCGGTCCTCGGAACGGTGCTCGCTGCCGGCCTGCGGGCCGTCATCGCCGAGCCGCGCATCACCGAGGGTGCGCTTCGCAACACCTTCGAGACGGCAGGACGAGCGGCGGTGCATCGGCTCGAGCGGTATCTGAACACGCTCGGCACGATCGCTTCGGCGGCACCCTTGCTCGGGCTCATGGGCACCGTGATCGGCATGATCGAGATCTTCGGCTCGCAGGCGCCCGGCGGTGGCAACCCGACGCTGCTCGCGCACGGCATTTCGGTGGCGCTCTACAACACCGCCTTCGGCCTCATGATCGCGATCCCCTCGTTGATGTTCTACCGCTACTTCCGAGGCCTGGTCGACGCCTATTCGCTCACCATGGAGCAAGCCGCCGACCGGATGGTGCCGCACCTGATGCGCTTCGCCATGCCGCGCGCCGGCTAGCAAGCTCGCCACCGATCGCGCCATGAATTTCCGCAGGCCGAAGCCCGAGGAGCCGGAGATCAACCTGATCCCGTTCATCGACGTCCTGCTCGTCATCCTCATCTTCCTGATGCTCTCGACCACGTACTCGAAATTCACCGAGCTGCAGATTTCGCTGCCGGTCGCAGACGCGGACCAGGCCCGCGACCGGCCTCACGAAATCATCGTCGCGGTGTCGGCCGACGGCCGCTTCACCGTGAATCGAAAGCCGGTCGACGGTCGCAGCGTCGAGGCGCTCACTGCCGAATTGACGGCAGCCGCCGGCGGCTCGGGCGACATGATCCTGATCATCTCGGCCGACGCCACGGCAGCGCACCAGAGCGTCATCAACGTCATGGACGCCGCCCGCCGAGCCGGGCTCGCGAAGCTGACGTTCGCGACCCAGTCGTCCGCAGGCGCGGCGCGCTGAGCACGCACCGGTCCATGCGCCTGCGGTCGTCATGAACGACCTGAACGAGCGCTGGACCCCTCGCCTGCAGCGCGTCTGGCAGGCGCGCGGTCCGGCAAGCGTTGCACTCCTGCCCCTGGCCTGGCTCTTCGAAGGCATCGGCCTTGCGCGGCGCTGGCTCTATCGGCGCGGAGTTCTGCCAGCCCACGCGCTGCCGGTGCCGGTCATCGTCGTCGGCAACCTGATCGTCGGCGGCGCCGGCAAAACCCCGGCCGTGATCGCCATCGTCGCCTTGTTGCGCCAGCACGGCTGGACGCCCGGGATCATTTCGCGCGGCTACGGACGCGAGCGCGAGGACGAAATCATCGAGGTCGACGCGGGCACCGAAGCACGCCTGGCCGGCGACGAGCCGCTCCTGCTCGCGCGACGCACTCGTGCGCCGGTCGTCGTCGGCAGCGACCGCGTGGCGGCCGGCCATGCGCTGCTGCAACGGCACGCCGAGGTGGACGTCATCGTCAGCGACGACGGCTTGCAGCATCTCGCGCTCGGCCGCAGCCTCGAGGTGCTGCTCTTCGACGAGCGCGGCATCGGCAACGGCCGCGTTCTGCCGGCCGGCCCGTTGCGCGAGCCCTTGTCGTCAACGCCGGCCGTCGAGGCTCCGGGGGCGGCGCGCATCATCCTGTACAACGCCTCGGCACCGACGACGCCCTTGCCGGGCTTTGTCAGCCACCGAAGACTCGCCGGAGTTGCTGCGCTCGCCGAGTGGTGGCGCGGCGAGGCCGCGTCGGCGACGACGCTCGACGCGCTGGGCTCGCGCCCCGTCGTGGCCGCCGCGGGCCTGGCCCGACCGGAACGATTCTTCGCCCTGCTGCGCGAGGCCGGCCTGACGATCAGCGAGCTTCCTCTTCCCGATCATTTCGATTTCGCTTCGCTGCCGTGGCCGGCCGGAACGGGCGACGTCGTGGTCACAGAGAAGGACGCGGTCAAGCTCGCCGTCGACCGCCGCATCAGCGCGCGCGTCTGGGTGGCAGCGCTAGACTTCGAGCCCGAGCCCGCGTTTGCAGACGCTTTGATGGCCCGATTGCCCCGGCCTGCGCCCTCCTCTGACGATCCGCATGGAAACACGCCTCCTTGAACTTCTTGTCTGTCCGATCTGCAAGGGTCCGCTGCAGCATTGGCGTCCACCGCAGCATGAGCGCCAGGAACTCGTCTGCCCCGCCGATGGCCTGGCGTTCGCGGTCCGCGACGGCATTCCGGTGATGCTCGAAAGCGAGGCGCGTGCACTCGACGCATCACGTGCCGCCCCGTCGCCGTAGGGCCGCGGCTTGACTTTCGACGTCCTCATTCCGGCGCGGCTCGGCTCGACCCGCCTGCCCGACAAGCCTCTGGCCGAGATCGGCGGCCTGCCGATGATCGTGCGCGTCGCGCGACGGGCAGCGCAGTCGGGTGCACGCAGCGTGACCGTGGCCGCCGATCACGCGCGAATCGTCGCGGCCTGCGAGAAGCACGGCGTCGCCGCCGTGCCCACCGCCGACACGCACGCCAACGGCAGCGACCGCCTGGCCGAAGCGGCGGCGCGACTGGGCCTCGACGGCGACGACATCGTCGTCAACGTGCAGGGCGACGAGCCGATGATCGATCCGGCGCTGATAGACGCCTGCGCGGCGCTGCTGCTGCGCAGCCGCGAATGCGTGATGAGCACGGCCGCGCACCCGATCCGCGCCAACGTCGACTTCAACAACACGAACATCGTCAAGGTCGTGCTCGACGCCAGAGGTCGCGCGCTCTATTTTTCACGCGCCCCGATTCCGTGGCCGCGCGACGGCGCCAGCGGCGGCACCTCGATCGTTCCGCTTCGCCACGTCGGCCTGTACGCGTATCGCGCTTCTTTTCTGCGCCGTTTCCCCAAGCTCGAACCGAGCCCGCTCGAGACAATCGAGCGTCTCGAGCAACTGCGCGTGCTGTGGCATGGCGAGCGGATCGCCGTGCACGTGGGCAAAGGCGATCCGGGCATCGGCATCGACACGCCCGAGGATCTCGCAAGGGTCCGCGCAATCTTCGCGGCGCACGGCGGTGCGGGTTTTGCCTGAGCGCTGCCGCCGCGGCCTTCGGGCCTCGCCGCCTATGATGCTTCTCTCGCCGGCCTGAAAAGAAAATCGACCGACCATGAGACTCATCTTGTTGGGGGCGCCCGGGGCGGGCAAGGGAACGCAAGCCACGGTCATCTGCAAGCGCTTCGCCATTCCGCAGATCTCCACCGGCGACATGCTGCGGGCCGCCGTCAAGGCCGGCACGCCGCTCGGCCTGAAGGCGAAGAAGGTCATGGACTCGGGCGCGCTCGTCAGCGACGACATCATCATCGGCCTCGTCAAGGAACGCCTCGCCGAGCCGGACTGCGCCAACGGATTTCTCTTCGACGGCTTTCCGCGCACCATCCCGCAGGCAGAAGCGATGAAGTCGGCCGGCGTGCACCTCGACTACGTCCTCGAGATCGACGTGCCCGACAGCTCGATCGTCGAGCGCATGAGCGGCCGTCGGGTCCACGTCGCATCCGGTCGGACCTATCACGTGCGCTTCAATCCGCCGAAGACCGAGGGTCGCGACGACGTCACCGGCGAAGAGCTGATCCAGCGCGTCGACGATCTCGAAGACACGGTGAAGAAGCGCCTCTCGGTCTACGCGCTGCAGACCCGGCCGCTGGTGGCGTACTACGAACGGTGGGCGGCGTCGGGCGAGCCGAGCGCGCCGGCATACCGGCGGATCAGCGGCGTCGGCAGCGTCGACGAGATCAGCGCGCGCGCGCTCGCGGCGCTCGCCTGAAGACAGCGAAGGAACAACAGCCGTGGAGATCGCAGAGCAAGGTATTCATCGTCACCGGCGGCGCCTCGGGCCTCGGCGAAGGCACCGCCCGAATGCTCGCCGCTCACGGCGGCAAGGTCGTGATTGCCGACTTGCAGGTCGAGCGCGGCGAGGCGATCGCCGCCGAGATCGGTGGCCGCTTCGTGCGTTGCGACGTGAGCCAGGAAGCCGACGGGCAACGGGTCGTCGCCGAAGCGGTGGCGCTCGGCAAGCTCATGGGCCTGGTCAACTGCGCCGGCATCGCGCCGGCAATCAAGACCGTCGGCAAGGACGGCGCCCACCCGCTCTCGGTGTTCGCCAAGGTCGTGACGGTCAACCTCATCGGCAGCTTCAACATGATCCGGCTCGCTGCCGAGGCGATGGGCAAGAACGAGCCCGAGGCCACCGGCGAGCGCGGCGTGCTGATTTCGACGGCGAGCGTTGCCGCCTTCGATGGCCAGATCGGCCAGGCCGCCTATTCAGCCTCGAAAGGCGGCGTCGTCGGCATGACCTTGCCGATCGCCCGCGATCTGGCCCGAAGCGGCATCCGCAACATGACGATCGCGCCAGGCATCTTCGGCACACCCATGCTCTTCACGATGCCGGTGGAAGTGCAGCAGGCGCTCGCCGCGAGCGTGCCGTTCCCGAGTCGCCTCGGCACGCCGGCCGACTACGCCAAGCTCGTGCACCAGATCGTCACCAACGAGATGCTCAACGGCGAAGTGATTCGCCTCGACGGCGCGATCCGACTCGCGCCGAAGTAGCTCTTTCAGCCGGCCCGGCGGGCGTAGAGCGCCCAGAGGCGCGCCAGGTCGCTGGTGCCGTCACTGCCCTGGACCGACTTGAAGGTGGCTTGTGCCTTCGCCTTGTCACCTGCGGCGAGCTGCGCGATCCCGAGATGCAACTTCGCGTCTTCGGGCCGCTTCAGGTTGCCTTTGGCGATGCCTTGCTGGATCAGCTCCACGCCCTTCGCCGCCTGCCCGCTGTAGACGAGGTTCATGCCGATGACGAGGAGGCCGTCGCCCGATTTCGCGGCCAGGGCTTCCTGATCGTCCTTGGCGCTGGTGGCCGCCTCTTCCTTGAGCTGCTTGTCGACAAGGTCGCGCAAGCGCTTGTGCCGGCCGGCCTCGGCACCGGTGCCCAGCGCACCCGTGGCGAATCCCTTGTCGACGACCTGCTTGCCTTCGCTCGGCAAGCCAGCCTGCAACGCGAGTTGCGTCATCTCCATGAAGTCAGCCGAGGCGGTCATGCTCCCGGTGACGAGAGAGAGTCGATAGGCATCGAGCGCGAGGCGATCGGAGAAGGTCGACTTCCGCTGCATGCGGCTCATCAGGTCGACCCAATATTCCTTCTTCGGATAGTAGGTGACGAGCTTTTCCGTCGCGTAGACGACCGCGTTGTTGTCGCCTTGCCTCGTCGCCGCGTTGAGCAGCAGCTTCAGGCGGTCTTCCGCCGGTGGAATACCGCTGTGTTCCGAGGCCAGAACCTCGGCCATCAGCTCTCGCTCCGCGCCGGCGTAGTCGCCGCCCAGGTATTCGCTCTGGATCAGCATCGTGTGGATGGCCGGGCTGGTACCGCCTTCCTTGAAGTAGCGCTGACTCCACTGGATCGACTTGGCATATTGGCCGGCACGGTAGTAGCCGACCGCGATCGACTCCAGCATCCTTACCTTGTCCGGCCCGCTAACCCGTCCGGTGCCGCTCAGCGTCTCGAATGATTTCGCCGCCGTGTCGACATCGCCGGCGCCCGACGCCGCCGCAATGCGCATCCGCTCGATCATGTAGGTTTCATTGGCGCTGCGCGGCCCCGCGGCGTCGGCCTCGCGGACCTTGGCCATCGCCTCCTTGTAGCGCTGCGACTTGATCAGCTCTTGCGCCGCCTGCAGCGGCTTGCCGATCTCCGGGCGCAGCGTCTCCTGCGCATGGGCGCCGCCCGCGATGGCGAGCGTCGCCGCGAGCAGTGCCGTGACCGCGAGCTTCGAAAGACCCCGGCTATTTGACGAACTGTTCATTCCCGACCATTCCGAGCTTGGTGACGCCGAGGCGCTGTGCCGACGCGAGCACGAGGGCCACCGATTTGTATTCGACCAGCTTGTTCGGACGGATGTGAACCTCCGGCTGGTCCGGTTGCGCGGCCGCCTGCGTCAGACGCCCTTCGAGATCGGCGCGATTGGGCACCGCCTCGCCGTTCCACGAGATCGTGCCGTCGAAATCGATGTCGATCGTCACCACCACCGGCTCTTTCAGCGGCGGCGGCGGCTTGCCGACAGGCATGTTGAGATTGACCGCGTGCAGCTGCACCGGAATCGTGATGATCAGCATGATGATCAGCACGAGCATCACGTCGATCAGCGGCGTGGTGTTGATGTCCATCATCACGTCCGGTTCGCCGCCGCTGTTGGAGCCTACGTTCATTGCCATGACATGTCCTCGTCAGCCCTTCGGCGGCGGTTCGGTGATGAAGCTCACCTTCTGGATCGCGGCCCGGGTGCATTGGAAGAGCACCCGCCCGATCGACTCGTAGCGGGCGTTCTGGTCGCCGCGGATCTGCACTTCGGGCTGCGGCACCACGGTTGCGATCTTGCTGAGCCGGGTGAACAGCTCGTCGGTGTCCGGTACCAGGGTCTGGTTCCAGAAGATGTCGCCGTCCTTGTTGACCGAAATGATGATGTTCTCCGGCTTCGTCTGCCGGGCGATGTTCGTCTCCTTCGGCAGAACGACCGGCACCGTGTGCGTGACCACGGGAATCGTGATCAGGAAGATGATGAGCAGCACCAGCATCACGTCGACCAGCGGCGTGGTGTTGATGGTGGAGACGACTTCGTCTTCCTCGCTGCTCGAACCGACGTTCATTGCCATGACAGGCTCCGGTCAGAAAGAGTCAGCGGGCGGGCGCACTCATCCGCGCACCCATCAGCACGCCGTGCAGGTCGGCGCCGAACCGGCGCACCGTCTCCATCGTCACCTTGTTGCGACGGACCAGCCAGTTGTAGCCGAGCACCGCCGGCACGGCCACGAAAAGGCCGAAGGCGGTCATGATCAGCGCCTCGCCGACCGGACCCGCCACCTTGTCGATGGACGCCTGGCCGGCAATGCCGATGGCCGTCAGGGCGTTGTAGATGCCCCAGACCGTGCCGAACAGGCCGATGAACGGCGCCGTCGAGCCGACCGTCGCCAGGAAGGCAAGACCGTCTTGGAGGCGGCTCTGCACGTCGTCCAGGCTGCGCTGCACGTTCATCGAGACCCAGGAGTTGTGGTCGATGTTTTCGGTCAAGGCGCCTTCGTGATGCTCGCTCGCCGCGAGGCCGCTGTCGGCGATATAGCGGAAAGCCGAGCCTTCCTGCAGGCTCTTCGTCCCTTCGCCGACCGTCTTCGACTTGAAGAAGGTGCGCTGCGCCCCCTTCGCCTCGCGCGACAGCTTCAGGCTTTCATAGAGCTTGGTCACCAGGATGTACCAGCTGCCCAGGCTCATGATGGCCAGGATGATCAGCGTGCCGCGCGCCACGTAGTCGCCTTGCAGCCAGAGCGAGCTCAGGCCGTAGGGGTTGTCGACGCTTTCCTTGGTGTTGGGAGCGGTGGACATGGGCGCCGGCGCCGTTTGGGCCGCAACGTCGTGTCGGCGCCGCCGCCGAGGCTGCGGGCGCATCGGAGGCGGCTGGCGCACTTGCGCAGCATACGGCGCAGGCGCCCCGCAGGCATGAAGGCAAACGAAACGAGTCAGCGTGGCAAAGCGAGCGAGCCAGTGAACTGGTGATTGCGACATGGTTATTCTTTCTAACAAATGGAAGAGATTGAAGGTGGCACGGGCGCCGACCGACGCCTTCGAGGGGGTTCGGCCATTCGAGCTTGTAGCTAAAGACCTGGCGAACGAGGACATCGTGACCCTGCCCTACACATTTGTAGGCGCTGATCAGCTGGGCGCTGTTCTCTGGCGAAGATCGGATTGGTCGCGCTGATGGTCCTCAGATCCTTGATCTCGCCGCTGGCTGTCACGGTCCACTCCATGTCGCTTCGCCCTTCTCGAGGCCTCTGCGCCTGCGCCTCGACCGGGAAACCGGAGTCCCCCAACACCGTGGTCACGTTGGGACAAACGACACCCACTCGGACCGGTGCCGGCAGGCGCTGGCGGCGCCGCTGCCACAGGCGGCGCAGGCGCGATCGTCACCGGTGCCGGAGGCGGCGTCAGGCGTCGTCGCGGTGATCGTCGGTGCCGGCGGCGGCGTCGCGATCTGAATTTCCGGCGGCGGGATGAAGGGCGGCGGCGGTGCCTCGAGCTTCGGCGGCGGCGGCAGCACGACCTCGGGCGGCGGCGGCGGCTTCTTGATCTCCTCGATTACCTTGGTCTCGATCGGTGCCCGAACGACGTCGATCACCTTTCTCGCCAGACCGGTGACTAGGACGTAGACGATGAGGACGTGAAAGAGGACCACGGAGACAATGCCGACCACATGGCGGCGGGGGTCAGCTTGCCGCTGAGCAAAATTCATGAACCGGGATCTCCAGACGTGAGTTGCGCAGTTCTCGAGCGCGGTAGCTGCTCGCGTCGTCCTGAATCGCGAACCCGCTCGAGGCGGTTCCGCTCATCAAGTGTGACGAATTTTGGAACAGGCGTGATTCTAACGGGGACGACCATAGCGTCTGCATGGCCTCGTCCGATTCCTTCGCCGGCCCTCGCGGTGCAAATCGGCTGAGGTGCTATCCCGTGCGCTTGCTGGCCAAATCAACCGACGTAGCAACCGCAGGAAAGGATGCCCGTCGGTCCATCTGTCCGACGGGCATAGACCTCATATAGCGCCTGCGAAGACCGACCCGAAACGAATCATCAGCGATTGATCGCGCCAGCCCTTGCTAGCTCAGGTCAGAACGCGTACGTCGCGCCGACGGTGAGGAAGCGGCCGATTGCTCCCTGCAGGTGCATCGACGGATTCCAAGGCGCGGTCCCATTGTTGGCTCCATAAGTCGCCCAGTCGAGCGGCGCATTCTGGTTGAAGAGGTTCAGGATTGAGCCATGAATGTTGAGCTGCTTGCTCACGTCGTAGCGACCTGACAGGTCGAAAGTCGTGAAGGAGCGAACTCGACACGCACCAGTCACGTTCGGAACTCCACCGCTGGAGAGCACCCCCGAAAATGCCACGCTGGAGGCGCCTGCCGTGGACAAGGCCTGATTGCAAGTGTCCTGCGGCCCGTCGCCGAATGCGTTGGAGGACGGGTCAGTTACGCTAAACCCACTGATGTAGTTGAGGGTGAGAGTTGTCGACCAGGGTCCATTTCCAAGCGTATTCGCCCACTGGATGCGGCTTCGCGGATTTCCCGTGTCGCCACCAATGACAAACGGACCGTGCGTTCCGGCGAGCTGGAAGGTCTGCCCGCCGATCGTGAGGTCGTATTTGTTCATGTACGACATCATGAAGTTGGACTTCGCTTTCCCGACACCTTCAAAGTTGTGGCGAACTTCAAAGCCAAGATCAACGCCATTGGTCTTGACCGAGTTGGCGTTGACATAGGCCACCTGGTAGAAGGCAATCGGCGCGACCGGGGGCGCGACAAGAGCAGTCGTTCCGTCTGGTTGGACCTGCAACAACGGCGCGAGGTTCGTTCCGCGAACCGCGTTCGCGTCACTGCCGGCAACAATCTGATTGTCAATCTCGATCTGGTAGAAATCGACCGTCGTGCTGATATCCTTCGTCGGCTCGAAGATCAGTCCCAAGGTGTAGGACTTCGAGGTTTCGGGCTTCAGGGCCGTATTCGTTCCCTGCACCGTTCCCACCTGTTGCGCGCACTGCGAGGGGAAGTTGCCCGGCGTAGTGGGGTTCCCATTCGCGCAGAGGACTGGGTCGTTCGAGGTGCCGGCAAAGAACGTTTGACCGGCCGTACCGTTCTCGGCAGGCCCCGGAGCGCGGAAACCTCTCGATGCCGTTCCGCGAATCGCGAGTTCGGTTATCGGCGTGTACTTGAAGCCCACCTTCGGACTCGCCTTGCCGCCCGAGATGTTGTAGTGGTCATATCGCAAGGCGCCTTCGGCCTCGAACTGCTTGGTGATCGGCGCCACCAATTCACCGTAGGCCGATGCCACGTCCTGTGTCCCCACCGTGAAGTTGTTGCTGAAGCTGTTCACAAGTCCATTCGCAACATCGGCCGGTGCCAGCGAGTTGATGGTGCGGTGAACGTAGTCGGCCCCCAAGCCGATCGACATCGGTCCACCAGCGAGCGCCATCAAGTCGTGCCCACCGCTGATGTGGCCAAAGCTGAGCTTCGAAACGTCATGGGCTTGCAGCTCTGGCGCGATGAACGCATTGACGGCCGCACTGTTCGGCTGGCCGACCAGGTATGGATCCGTCGTGCTATTCAGCGCGCTCTGCAGGTTGGCGGAATTGACGTTGTTGAGCCCCGTCAGCGACAACGACACTTCGGTATATCCGACCGACCCGGACACATCCCAACCTGCGACATGCCCTTGGATATCCGCAATCAGGCGGGTGGCCCTAGAGTCGGTGTCGGTAACGGTGGGTCCAAGACCGTTCACGAACGTATATTGCAATAACCCCGAACTCAGCCCCGTGCCCGTGGGAAAGCTCGGATTCGTGCTTGGAATGGTCGTGGGGCCGACTGCGGGCAGTAAGGTGGGTATTACTCCAGGTCCGGACGTGATTCCCTGGTAGCCACCCCTGAAAGCCCTTTCGGGATTACTCGTCTGTTGCGACTTGCTCGCAAAGTAAGTGCCGGTGCCGGTGACCTGCCAATCGGGCGACAGGTTCTGCGTGAAGCGCGCGACAAGGTTGTAGTTTTCGGTCGGAGGCTGAATCTGGTCCCAGCTATCGCTATAGGTGCATTGACCGGCCGCGAGCTTGGTTGCGTCACAGCCCGGCATGAAACCGGCAATCGTGCTGTTCGCCGGGTTGATCACGTATCCGGTCGCGCTTCTCGGCAGATTGCCAACAAGCGGGTTCGGCACGCCCGGCGTGACGTTGTATCCGCCCTGAGGGGTGTAGTCGGTCTGCGTGAAGCTGCCGCCCCGGTCGTAGTAGTGGATCTGGTTCTGCTTGCGCGCTTCCCCTGAAACATAGAAGTTGTGGCCGTCGGTGGCGAGGTCGCCCATGCCGAAAGTGGCCGCCGCGTGATAGGTATTTCCGTCGCCCTTGTACGAGGTTCCGGCATCCGCGGTCACGGTCGTCCCGACGAACGAGCGCTTCAGGATGATGTTTACGACGCCGGCGATCGCGTCGGAGCCGTAAACGGCCGATGCACCGTCCTTGAGGATTTCGATTCTCTCGATCGAGTCGAAGGGAATGTTGGCAACATCGACGAATGAGCGCTGACCATCGTCGCCGATGGGATAGGGCGCCATTCGATGGCCATCGATCAGCACGAGCGTGGCCGCCGTGGTCAAGCCGCGCAAGGCAATACCGCCGGCGCCGCTGGCGAACGCCAGGTTGAAGCTTTGCGAGAGAGTGCCTTGGCCATTGGCCGTGATGTTGTGCAACACATCCTGGACGCTCGTGTAGCCCGATGCCTTCATGTCCGCGGCGGTGATGACCTGAACCGGGCTCGGTGTTTCAGTGTCGACGCGCCGGATATTTGATCCGGTGATCTCCACGCGCTCGAGTTGCTGTGTGTCGCTCGCGGCTTGGGCATTCGCGGCCTGGCCCGCGCTCAGCAAGACGCCACCACAAGCCACCATCAATGCAGAACAAAGCTTCGTTTTCTTCAACATGAAACCCTCCCCGGGGAGAAAGAATTGATCGATAGACCCGCCCCAAGAACCGCCGCTAGGCCCGCTTTGTAAACGAGCTGTTCGCAACGTTGCTGGACAGCGAAACCATTGTCACGGACCTGTCTCAATTCATTGCCGGATCGAGGTAGATTTTTCTCCGCGCGCCAAGGCTGCGTCGGGTTTAACCAACATCTGCGCCCTATCGGGATTCCCCTAATTTGCGGCGTCAATGCCTCGACCTGTTCGGCTCGTAATCGCCCCTATCCGAGGCACCGCATCCAGCAGATCGCGCGTATAGGCGCTTTGCGGACTTCGCAGTACGTGTTCCGTCGGCCCGCTCTCCTCGACTCGGCCGCGGTGCATCACCACGATGTCGTCGGCCAGGTACTCCACGACCCCGATGTTGTGGGTGATGAAGAGCAAGGACAGGCCGAGGTCGCGCTGCAACTGCGACAGCAGGTTCAGGATCTGGGCCTGGACCGACACGTCCAGCGCCGAGGTCGGCTCGTCGCAGACGATCAGCCTGGGCTGGACCGCCAGCGCCCGGGCAATGGCGATCCGCTGCCGCTGGCCGCCCGAGAACTCGTGCGGATAGCGGTCGAGGGCGTCGCGCCGCAGGCCAACTTGCTCGACCAGTCCTTCCAGGCGCTGGCGCCGGGCAGCGGCGTCCATTTCCGGGCGCAGCGCCTGCAGGCCCTCGTCGAGAATGGCCAGGACCCGCATGCGCGGGTTGAGCGACGCGAAGGGGTCCTGGAAAATGATCTGGATCTCGCGCCGCGCCGCGCGCAGGGCCTCGCCCTCGAGCAGAAACAGGTCCTGCCCCGCGAACAGGGCCCGGCCTTCGATCAGGGCGGCGCCTCGCAAAAGCTGGACGATCGCCTTGCCGGTCGTCGTCTTGCCGCAACCCGATTCGCCCACCAGCGCCAGCGTGCGACCCGGCCGACCTCGAAAGAGACGCCATCGACGGCGCTGAACACGCCGCTCGTGCGCTGCAGCGAGCCCGCGCCGGATCGGGAACCGCACCGCCAGGTTCTCGACCCGCAGCAGCGGCGTCGGGGCGCACTCGTTCGCGGCCTCGGCTCGGGCGGGCGCCGCTTCGTCTTCGGCACGCGGCGTCGCGCTCCAGACCATTCGCCGCCGAGACGCCATCGGCCGCCGCCAACTCGGTGTAGAGCAGGCAACGGACGCTGCGCGTCGCCGTCGAGCGTCGGTCAGTTCCGGCAGCGTCGTGGCACACGGCTCGAATGCCCGGTCGCAGCGCGGCGCGAAGCGGCAGCCTTCGAACTTCAGCCAGAGCGGCGGCACCGAGCCGCGGATGGCGGCCAGCGAGCCGCCGCGCCGGCGCGCGTCGGGCAAGGCTTGCAGCAGCAGGCGCGCGTACGGATGCTTGGGCGCGGCGAAGAACTCGTCGGCCTGCGCGACCTCGATGATCTGGCCGGCATACATCAGCGCGACGCGATCGGCCATGTCGGCGACGACGGCCAGGTCGTGGGTGATCAGCAGCAGCCCCATGCCCTGCTCGCGCTGCAGGTCCTTGAGCAGGGCCAGGATCTGCGCCTGGATCGTGACGTCGAGCGCCGTCGTCGGCTCGTCGGCGATCAGGAAGTCGGGCTCCGACGCCAGCGTCATGGCGATCATGACGCGCTGCTTCTGGCCGCCCGAAAGGCGAAACGGATACTCGTCGATGCGGCGCTCGGGCTCGGGGATGCCGACCCGGCCCAGCCACTCGATCGCCTTCGCCCGCGCCGCCGCGCCGCGCAAGGCGGTGTGTGCCTCGATCGCCTCGACGATCTGGGCACCGACCCGCATCACCGGATTCAGGCTCGTGCCCGGTTCCTGGAAGATCATGCCGATCCGCCCGCCGCGAACCGCCCGCATGCCCGCTTCCGGCAAGGCCAGCAGGTCCTGGCCCTCGATGGCGACCCGGCCGCCGACGATCCGGCCGTTCTCCGGCAAGAGGCGCATCAGCGCCAGCGCCGTCATGCTCTTGCCGCAGCCCGATTCGCCGACCAGCGCGAAGGTCTCGCCCCGGGTGATGGCCAGGTTCAGGCCATCGATCGCCTTGACGATGCCCGCGTCGGCGTCGAGCGCCACCTCGAGATCGGTGATCTCGAGCGTCGCCCCGCCGCGTGAGGGCGCCATCAGCTCATCGCCGCGCGACGCAGCCGCGGGCGAAAGCTGCGGGCGCGCGGATCGAACGCGTCGCGCACGCCGTCGGCAAAGAGATTGGCTGCCAGCACCAGCGTGACCATGAAGACGAAGGCCGAGACAAAGCTCCACCAGACGACCGGATTGCCGCTCATCTCGCTGCGCGCCAGGTTGATCATGCCGCCGAAGCTGTTCATCGACGGGTCGACACCGACGCCGACGTAGGTCAGCACGGCCTCGTAGAGGATGAGGTCGGAAAAGCTGAGCACCGTGGTGATCAGCACCAGGTGCATCACGTTCGGCAGGATGTGGCGAGCCATGATCCGGGTGTGGCTGACGCCGAAGGCGGTGGCGGCCTGCACGAAGTCGAGCTCGCGCAGCTTCAGCGTCTCGCCGCGGATCAGGCGGCACAGGGTCGCCCAGCCGGTGACGCCGAGGATGACGCAGAGCAGGAAGATCTTGACGTCGGAGCGCTCCGAGCCGGTCTCGAACATCTCCGTGTGCTGGTCGAGGTAGACCTGGACCATGAGGACGCAGGCGGCGATGAGCAGCACGTTGGGAACCGAGCTGAGCGTCGTGTAGAGGTACTGGATCACCTCGTCGACCCAGCCCTTGAAGTAGCCGGCGAGCACACCGAGCACGATCGCGAAGGGCAACGTCGCCACGGTCGCGAGCGTGCCGATGACGAACGCCGTGCGCACGCTCTTCAGCGACTGGTAGAGCACGTCGTTGCCGGTGCGGTCGGTGCCGAGGACGTGGTAGTTGCCCATCAGCGCGACGACCGGCCCGATCAGGATGCAGAGGACGAAGACCGTCAAGAGGGCGGCCCGCAGTGGCAGGTGGGTGCGATCGCGTGCGATGTCGCGCAGCGCCGCCGCGGTGCCGCCGTGGGCGGACCGGACCGCGAACGCGGTCAGGAGGGTCGCGACGAGCGCGAAGGCGAGGCCGGCGAGAACGCCTTGCAGCGCGCGAGTGGTGACATCGGCGCCCCATTGCAGGTCCGGATCGGGCAGCTGCGCGCCGCCGAATTTGAGGCGCGGGAAGTCGCGCACCGACTGCCCGTTCACGACCATCGGCACCTTCGTGAACGCCTTGTAGGCCAGCGGCTGCGAGTAGCCGGTCTCGCGCGTCGCGATCTGGCGGGCGAGGGCAAGGTCGAGCAGCGATTCCGTCGTCGGCGCATAGGAGACCGCGGTGCCCGCCGAGGTGCCCGCGGCGGCGGGAAGCGCACGCCGGAAATGGACGCTGTCGACGAGCATGACTCCTGCGAAGACGACCAGAACGATGGCCGCGCTCAAGGCCACCGGGTCGCGCACGACCTTTTCCCAGGTCGCGCGCAGATTGGCGTTGACGACGATTCGCCAGACGTACCCGAGCAGCGCCAGCGTCAGCAGCCAGAGGACGAGGTCGGTGCCGAGAAAGACGAATTTCGGCATCAGGCGAGGCGCACGCGCGGATCGGCCCAGGTGTAGAGCAGGTCGATCACGATGTAGCTGGCGATATAGAGGAAGGCGCCCAGGAAGACCATCGAGCGGACGATCGCGAAGTCCTGGCCCGAGATCGCATCGATGACGAAGGCGCCGAGGCCGGGGATGCCGAAGAAGCTCTCGAAGACGATGCTGCCGAGAAAGACGTAGGGGAGATACGAGCCGGCGCTGGTGATGATCGGGATCAGGGCATTGCGAAGGACATGGCGAAACAGCACCAGCGCCTCCGAGAGGCCCTTGGCCCGCGCCGTCCGCACGTAGTCCTTGCCGATCTCCTCGAGGAACATGGCGCGATAGAGGCGCGCCTCCGTGCCCAGGCGAGCGAGCAGCGACAGGCCGATCGGCATGAGCAGGAACTTGATCGCGTCGATGCCCCCGCTGTAGCCCGAGATCGGCACCAGATGCAGCATGCGCGAGAAGAAGAACTGGCCGACGATGATGTAGAACAGACTCGAGATCGACAGCATCAGCACGCAGACGACGACGCCCCAGAAATCGATGCGCGAGTGGCGAAAGAAGATCAGCAGCAACGCGAACGAGGTGCTCGCGATGACCTGCAGGACGAAGACCGGTACGGCCAGTTGCAGGCTCACCCACATCCGCGTCTTGATCTCGTGGCCGATGTCGACGCTGCGGCCCGAGTCGGAACGGCCGAAGTCGAGCGCGAAGAGCGAGATGGAGCGCTCCCAGAGCACGGTCTTCTCGAACTTGTCGGCGCCCTCTTCCTTTGCGTTCCAGTAGAGCGGCTTGTCGTAGCCGCGCTCGGCCTTCCACTTGTCGATCTGCTCCTGCGTCACCCGCTTGCCGCCGATGTTCAGGCGGGCCATGTCGTCGGGCGTGTTGACGTTGAAGAACAGGAAGAAGGTGAAGAGATTGACCCCGATCAGGATCAGCACGCCGTAGGCGACGCGGCGGATGAGGTAGTTCAGCACGCTGCGCTCAGGGCCCGGCGCGGACCGGTACCACGGTGGCCGGCAGCGGCCGCACCGGCACCGCGGTTTCGCGTTGCCGGGCCTGGTAGCCGCGCCGCGCAACCCAGACGAGCAGGAGGATCAGCGCGGCGAGCAGCACGATCGGCCACCACGTCGGCTTGTTCCACTCGGCCTGTTTGGCCACGCGCACCGCCGGATCGACCCGGTAGTACTTGGCCATGTCGCGGATCAGGATGCTCGGCTTGCCGTTGTGCACCCACTGCTGGAAGGCCAGGCCGCCCCACGGGAAGTAGCCGAAGGACCAGGGCGCGTCCTGCTGCACGAGGGCGACCATCTTGTCGATCACCTCCTGCTTGCGCGGGCCGTCGTCGAGCGTCTTCAGCTCGCTGTAGAGCTTGTCGTATTCGGGGTTCTCGTAGTTGGCGACGTTCTCGCCCTGCGACTTCGACTTCGCGTTCGGTCCGTACAGCAGGAACAGGAAATTCTCGGCGTCGGGATAGTCGGCCAGCCAGCCCGCGAAGAAGATCTGGTGCTTGCCCTTGAGCGTCTTGTCCTGGAACTGGTTGAAGTCGGTGGCCCGCACTTCGAGCTGGATGCCGATCTTGGCAAACTGCCGCACCATCCAGTCGTTCTCGGACTTGAACTCCGGCGTGACGGTGCGCTGGAAGTCGTAGTTGAGAACGAGCGGCCGCCCCGACACCGCATCGCGGCCGTCCGGATAGCCGGCTTCGGCGAGCAAGCGCTTGGCGTCTTCGATCGGTCGGCGAACCACCTTGCCATTCGACGACCGTGTGTGTCACCGGGTCGTGGAAGTCGCCCTGCCCTTCGCGCGAGCCGAAGAGGCCAGGGCGGCAGCGGGCTGTGCGCGGCGATCCCGCCCTTGTTCTGGAAGATGCGGCCGTAGCCTTCTTCCCAGTCGATGGCGATGGAGATGGCCTGGCGCAGCTTTCGGTGCTTCGCCCGCTCCTCGGGCGTCTTGCCCCAGCCGACCACCGGATCGAGCATGTTGAAGCCGAGATACCAGTTGGTGATGTCGGTGCTGAGCGGAAACTGGAAACCCCGCTCGTCGTAGAGCTTCTTCACCTCGTCGGAATTGCTGGCGTCGTTGCGGAAGTCGACGCCCCATTCCGGCCGTTCGATCTCGGGCACGTCGAGATAGCCCTGCTTGAACTTCTCCTTGCGCGGCACCTTTTCCTTTTCGATCGTCACGTAGAGCGTGTCGATGAAAGGCATGGTCTTGCCGCAATCGTCGAGGAGGCCGAGCTTCGGCGTCGCCGGCCTCGCCTTCGCAGGGATAGGGCTCGCCGCGGTAGTTCGGATTTCGCTTCATGACGTGGCGGCGATCGCGCACGAACTCGGTCATCATGTACGGGCCGGTGCCGACCGGCCACTGGTTGAGCGACAGGCCGTTGTCGGTCATGCCGTCCTGGGCGTAGAAGGCATCGGCTTCCCACGGCACCGGCGCCACGAACGGCATGGCCATCCAGTAGCTCCACTGCGGGTACTTGCCTTTCAGGCGGATCCGCAACAGGTAGGGATTGACCGCTTCGGCACCTTCGAGCGGCCACTTGCGAAAGTCGAGGAAAGGCTTGTCGTGGATGTCCCGTCGGCAGGCCGGCCAGGAGCTTCGCGTCCTCGGCCTTGATCTTCTCGCCGTAGGCCTTCAGGCCGAGCACGTACTCGGCGAAGACCGCGAACACGGGTGCCTCGATCCGCGTCGTCGCGTGGCGTTTGAGCGCGTAGACGAAGTCGTCGGCCACGAGCTCGCGCGTGCCCTGCTGCTCGAAGTCCCAGGGCGAGCGCTTGTCGCCGAGCTGCGCGCGTGTCAGGTGGTGATAGAGATACTCGCCCTTGTCGTTCTTGGCGAACGCCGGATGCGGCGCATACAGGATGCCGCGCTTGATCGGAATGTCGTAGACGCTTTCTGCGATCTGCTCCGGCGCCGCGTCGTCAGGCAGGCGCTGGCCGGCCTTGTCGAGGTAGTACGGCCTGGCCACCTCGGCCGCCGCCTTGGGCACGAGCTGATAGGGGCGCTTGAGATAGTGGTAGCCGTAGAGCGGCTCGTAGATCTGATAGGTGTAGGCCGATTCCGGATTGGCATAGGAAGCGGTCGGATCGAGGTAGCGCGGCGAGCGCTCGTCGAAGGTATAGAACAGGGTGTTGGTGGCCGCGGCGCCTTTTGGATACGGGCTGTTGTCGCATGCGCAGAGCGCGCAGCCAGCGGCCAGAAAAGCAAGGGCCCGCGCGACGCGGGCCAGGAAACGCGGGTTCATCGAGCCGGGATGCTACCAGCCGATGAACGCGTTCCTGCCCTCGACCAGCAGGCGAACCCGGCGCCCCACCGGCAGGCTCACCTTCGTCGGCAACGTGGCCGAACGGCAGCCCCGTGAGGATCGGTGTCCGGGTGCAGGCACGAACATGCGCGATGGCCGTGCCCAGGGAGTAGCCGCGATCGTTCGGCGACTTCTTCCAGGCCGTGAAGGCGCCGAGCACGACCGCGCGCTGGGCGTCGAGCACGCCGGCCTGCTGCAGCTGCAGGAGGTTGCGCTCGATCCGGTAGGGATGCTCGTTGACGTCCTCGAGAAAGAGGATGCCGTTCCTGATGCGCGGAAAGTGCGGCGTCGCCAGCAGCGAATTGACGACGCACAGGTTGCCGCCCCAGAGCACGCCGCTGGCGTCGAGGCCGTCGAAGCCTGTCTCGGTTCGAAAGCCCACCGCCTCGAGCTCGCCCGACATGGCCTCGACGAAGCAGGCCTGGGTCACGTCATCGACGCCGCCGTCGCTGTCGCTGCGACCGAAGTCGTCGCAGGCGAGCGGGCCGGCCCAGGTGACGCCGCCGGCGTGCGCCAGCAGACCGAGCTGCAACGAGGTCAGGTCGCTCATGCCGACCCAGCGCGTGCCGCTTTCGACGCTCTTCGCGATCCGCTTCCATTCGATGCGATCGAGCAGGCGCGTCAGGCCGTAGCCGCCGCGCGTCGCGAGGGCGACGTCCGGGCGCGCCGCCGCGACGCGATGCAAGGCCGCGAGACGAGCATCGTCATCGCCGGCGAATCGCTGCGCCTTGAGCGCCGCGGCCTCATCGATCTCGACCGCGAAGCCGAGCTTGCCGAGCCGCGCCGCGGCGCGACGCAGCGGCGGCGCCGATCGCAGCACGCCGGCTGGCGAGAAGAGCTGCAGGCGCAGCGGCCCATGCGAATGCGTCACTCGGCGTCGCCTTCGATCTCGACCGATTCGCCGGCCGGAATGACGGCGGGCACCTCGTCGAGCGGCGCGGGCAAGGTCGGCGCCGCGCGGCGCTGCCGATATTGCTCGCGCCGTTCGGCGAAGAACGAACGCAGCACTTCGGCGGAGGCCTCGCCCAGCACCCCGCCGACGACGGTCGTGTGGTGGTTCAAGGTGGCGTTGCCGAAGACGTCGATGACCGAACCTGCGGCGCCGCCCTTCGGATCGAGCGCGCCGAAGACGACCCGCTTGACGCGCGCATGCAGCAGCGCCATCGCGCACATCGCGCACGGCTCGAGGGTGACGTAGACCTCGCACTCGGGCAGCCGGTAGTTGCCGAGCAGCTGGGCGGCGTGGCGCAGCGCCAGGATCTCGGCGTGTGCGGTCGGATCGATGTCGGTGATCGGCCGGTTGTAGCCGGTGGCCACGACCTGACGCCCGTTCGGCGTGTCGCGGATGATGACCGCGCCCACCGGCACCTCGCCGACGAGCCAGGCGTTCTGCGCCTGGTCGAGCGCCAGGCGCATGCCGGCCTCGTCGTGATTCGGCATCAGTGGTCGGCGCGCTCGTTGCGTTGCACGCCCTGCTGCATCGCCTTGACGGCGTTGTCGCGAACCTGGTTCTCGATGTTGCGGGCCTGCACGGGCACGGTATCGCCGTTCGGATCGGCAGCCACCGCACCCGGCATGCCGCCGGGAATGCCGAGGGTCGCGCCGTTGCGATCTCCGCCCTGGTCGGCGGCTGCGGCGGCGGCCTGCTGCGCGGCCTCGTTGCTGCGCGTCACGATGCTGCTCGGGCTGCCCGTCATGCCCACCGCCTGCAACTGCTTCTTGGCCAGCGACGCGACGATCGCCAGCGCGATGACGAGCGAGAGCATGCCGAAGATTGCTTTCATGACCGCCTTTCGTTGCCTCGGGGATCGCTGGGTATCGTACCGCCCGCACCCGGCGAGGCGCGCAGCGGCCAGCGTCCGAGCGTGACACGCTTGCCCTGGCCCATGAAGCTATGCACGAGGACGAATTCGCGGGCGGTCCAGCGGACCGGCTCGACGGTCGTTTCGTCGACCCAGGCGGCGGCCTACTCCCACTCGATCGTGGCCGGCGGCTTCGACGAGACGTCGTAGGTCACCCGGTTGATGCCGCGTACCTCGTTGATGATCCGGCTCGACACGCGCTTGAGCAGCGCATAGGGCAGCTCGGCCCAGTCGGCGGTCATGAAGTCGCTGGTCTGCACCGCCCGCAAGGCGACGACGTGCTCGTAGGTGCGGCCATCGCCCATGACGCCGACGCTGCGCACCGGAAGAAAGACCGCGAAGGCCTGGCTCGTCAATTCGTACCAGCTCTTCTCGCTGACCGGATCGATCATGTTGCGCAGCTCTTCGATGAAGATCGCATCGGCGCGGCGCAGCAGCTCCGCGTACTCTCGCTTGACCTCGCCCAGGATGCGCACGCCCAGGCCGGGGCCGGGGAACGGATGGCGATAGACCATGTCGTGCGGCAGGCCGAGCGCCACGCCGAGCTCGCGCACTTCGTCCTTGAACAGCTCGCGCAGGGGCTCGAGCAGCTTCAGGCCGAGCGTCGCCGGCAAGCCGCCGACGTTGTGGTGGCTCTTGATGGTGGTCGCCTTCTTCGTCTTGGCGCCGCCGGACTCGATCACGTCGGGATAGATCGTGCCCTGCGCCAGCCATTTGGCCTGGCGCAGCTTGGCCGCTTCGCGGGTGAAGACCTCGACGAACTCGCGGCCGATGATCTTGCGCTTGGCTTCCGGATCGCTGACGCCGGCCAGGTGGCCGAGGAACTGCTCGCTCGCGTCGACGGCGATCACCTTGACGTGCAAGCGGTCGGCGAACATCTCCATCACCAGGCGGCCCTCGTCGAGGCGAAGCAAGCCGTGGTCGACGAAAACGCAGGTCAGGCGGTCGCCGATCGCCTTGTGCACCAGCGCCGCGGCGACACTCGAATCGACGCCCCCCGAGAGACCGAGGATCACCTCGTCATCGCCCACCTGCTCGCGGATTCGCGCCACCGCTTCGTCGATGTAGTTGCCCATCACCCAGTCGGGCCTGGCCCCGGCGATGTCGAGCACGAAACGCTCGAGCAGCTCGCGGCCCTTCACGGTGTGCGTCACTTCCGGGTGGAACTGGACGGCGTAGTAGCCGCGGCTCTCGTCGGCCATCCCGGCGATCGGGCAGCTCGGTGTCGAAGCCATCAACGCAAAGCCCGGCGGCAGCTCGGTGACCTTGTCGCCATGGCTCATCCAGACCTTGAGCATGCCGTGGCCGGCGTCGGTGGCGAAGTCTTCGAGGCCTTGCAGCAGCTTCGTGTGGCCGCGCGCCCGCACCTCGGCGTAGCCGAACTCGCGGTGCGAGCTGGCCTCGACTTGCCCGCCGAGCTGCACCGCCATGGTGAACATGCCGTAGCAGATGCCGAGCACGGGCACGCCGAGCTCGAACACGGCCTGCGGCGCGCGCAGCTCGTGCTCTTCGTAGGTCGAGGCGTGGCTGCCGGAAAGAATGATCGCCTTGGGCGCGAACTCGCGGATGAACGCGTCGCTGACGTCGTTCGGGTGGATCTCGCAGAAGACATGCGCTTCACGAACCCGCCGCGCGATGAGCTGCGTCACCTGCGAGCCGAAATCGAGGATCAGGATCTTGTCGTGCATCGGATCGGCCTTTCGTTGTGCCTAGGCCGCAGCGGCAGCCGCTCGCGCCCGCCGGGCTTTGCTGAAGTGCAGCCAGGCGAGCACCAAGGCCATCAGCTGGAGCACGGCGCAGAAGTAGAACGGCGCGCCGATCCGCCAGTCGCCGCGCGGCAGATGCGACACGACGCCAAGCAGCGGCGCTCCGAGCAGCGGCGCCACGACCGCCATCAGGCTTTGCAGCGAGCTCACGGTGCCCATCGTGCGACCCTGCGTCGTCGCGTCGGCGGCGCCGGAGATGATGCTCTGGATGGAGGCTGTCACGGTAAAGCCGAACAGGTTGCAGAAGATGACGGCGTACATCATCCAGCCGGCGCTCGCCGCGCCCCAGGCGAGATAGCCGAGCGCCGAAGACACCAGACCGACGACGGCCAGCCGTTGCGGCGAAAAGCGCTTCAGCAGGCGGCCGAGGAGCAGGCCCTGCACGATCGCCGAGGTGACGCCGACCGCGAACAACGACCAGCCGTTCTGCAGCGGCCCCCAACCGAACTTGAAGGTCGTGTAGAGCACCCAGCAGGTATAGAGGATGAATTGCGAGAGGGCCGTCAACGCCACGACCGCCACGAGCACGCCGACGCCGCCGAGCCGGCCGAGCCGCGCCAGCGCCGCGACCGGATTGAGCGCCACCGCCCAGTCGATCGCTCGACGCTTTTGCGGCGGCAGCGATTCGGGCAGGACGAACCAGCCGTAGAGCAGGTTTACCAGGGCCAGGCCGCCGGCAGCGAAGAACGGGAGATGAACGTCGATGGCGCCGAGCAGCCCGCCCGTGACCGGCCCGAGGATGAAGCCGATGCCGAACATCGCGCCGAGCAGCCCGAAGCGACGGGCCCGGTCGGCGGGCAAGGTGATATCGGCGACATAGGCATTGGCGACCGAGGCATTCGACTGCATCGCGCCGCTGAAGAAGCGCACGACGATCACCATCCAGAGTGCGCTCGCCAGGGCCGTGACGAAAAAGCTGAGCGAGAGCGCGCAAAAGCCGACCAGGAGCACCGGTCGCCTGCCGAACTTGTCGGAGAGCGCGCCCAGCACCGGCGACGAAAAGAAGTTGGCGATGCTGAAGGAGAAGGTGACGGCGCCGAACCACCACACCTGCTCGCTCTGCGACGAGGTGAAGGTGCCGACCAGCACTGGCAGCACCGGCACGATCAGGCCGATCGACATCATGTCGATCAGCACCGTGATCATGATGAAGGGCATCGCCGCCTGACGGGCCGTCGAGCTTGGCATGTCGTGCTCGCTCACGACGCCTCCGCCATGCTGAGCACGCGCACTGCGCTCTTTTCGGCGACGCGCGACAACGCGACATCGGTCGTCAGGAGCGGCAGGCGCAGCGACAGCGCCAGCCACAGGTAGGCAGCCTCATACAGCGACAGACCGTGGTCGAGCGCGAGCACCAGCGCGGCACGCGCCTGTGCCGGCGCCGGGCTGGTCATCTCGACGCGCGAGCGGATGGCGTCCAGCACGCTCCAGGTCAGCAGCGCATCGGCGGGGCTGATGCGCTGGCGCTTGACGCCGTTGGCGATGATGTTCCCGCACTCCCAGAGCCAGAGGTCGGGCGCGTGCAGGATCAGCGCGCCGCGCCGCATCCGCACATAGACCGCGCGCGAAGCCTCGGACGCCTCGTCGGGCAGCAGCCAGGTCGCGGTGACCGAGGCGTCGAGAACGACGGCCGGAACGCTCACTCGCGGCCCTCGTCGCGCAATTCCTTCCAGCCCGGGCCCGGCTTGACGCGGGCGCGCAGCTCGTCGAGCGCCCGCAGCTCGCGCTCGATCTGCTCGTCGCTCACCACGACGCGCTTGACCGGCAGCATGCGCACGATCTCCTTGCCGTGGCGCGTGATGCGCACTTCTTCGCCGGCCTCGACCGCGTCGATCAGCTGGGAGAACTTCTGCTTCGCCTCGAAGATGCCCGCCGTTCGCATGATCTATCCAGAAATCAAGAATCTGGATAGATTATAGACCCGTCGTCAATCGGCGCGGTAGTTCGGCGCTTCCTTGGTGATCTGGACGTCGTGCACGTGGCTTTCGCGGATGCCCGAAGACGTGATCTCCACGAACTCGGCCTTCTCCTTCATCTCGGCGACGCTGGCGCAGCCGCAGTAGTGCATCGCCGCGCGCAGCCCGCCGCCCATCTGGAAGATGATGCCGACGACCGAGCCCTTGTAGGGCACCTGGCCCTCGACGCCTTCCGGCACCAGCTTGGCGCTGCCTTCGGAGCCGAGCGCACTGGCCTCGCCTTCCTGGAAATAGCGATCGGCCGAGCCTTGCTGCATCGCGCCGATCGAGCCCATGCCGCGATAGCTCTTGTAGGTGCGGCCCTGGTAGAGGATGACTTCGCCCGGCGCCTCTTCGGTGCCGGCAAAGGCGCTGCCCATCATCACCGTATCGGCCCCGGCGGCGATGGCCTTGGCCAGGTCGCCGGAAAAGCGCACGCCGCCGTCGGCGATCAGCGGCACGCCGCTGCCGGCGATGGCCTTGGCCACGCTGTCGATCGCCATGACCTGCGGCACGCCGACGCCGGTGACGATGCGCGTCGTGCAGATCGAGCCCGGGCCGATGCCGATCTTCACCGCATCGGCACCCGCTTCCACGAGCGCCAGCGCGCCGGCGCCGGTGGCGATGTTGCCGCCGACGACATCGACGTTCGGGAAATTCTTCTTCACCCAGCGCACCCGCTCGACCACGCCTTCGCTGTGACCGTGCGCGGTGTCGACGACGATCACGTCGACGCCGGCGCGCACCAGCAGCTCGGCCCGCTCCTCGGTGCCCTCGCCGACGCCGATGGCGGCGCCGACGCGCAGCTTCCCGTGGGCGTCGCGCGCGGCGTTCGGAAAGCTGGTCTGCTTGGTGATGTCCTTCACCGTCATCAGGCCGCGCAGCTCGAACGCGTCGTTGACGACGATCACGCGCTCGAGCTTTTCCTTGTGCATCAGCGCCTTGCCTTCGGCGAGCGAAGCGCCCTCGCGCACGGTGACGAGCTTTGGCCGCGGCGTCATGATGTCCTTGACCGGCGCATCGAGCCGCGTCTCGAAGCGAAGGTCGCGATTGGTGACGATCCCGACGACCGTCTTGCCCTGAACCACGGGAAAGCCGGAGACGCCACGCGCCTTCGACAGCTCGATCACGTCCCGCACAGACATGTCGGGGCCGACGGTGAACGGATCGCGCAGCACGCCCGATTCGTAGCGCTTCACCTTCGCCACCTCGGCGGCCTGCTGCTTCGGCGACAGGTTCTTGTGCACGATGCCGATGCCGCCTTCTTGCGCCAGCGCGATCGCCAGGCGGGCTTCGGTCACGGTGTCCATCGCCGCCGAGACGAGCGGCAGGTTCAGGCGGATGTTGCGGGAGAGGGAAGTGGCGAGGCTGGTGTCGCGCGGCAGAACACGAGAGAAGGCCGGGACCAGCAGCACGTCGTCGAAGGTCAGCGCTTTGCCCAGAAGGCGCATGTGAAAAGCTCCAGACGCAAAAATCAATTATACGGATGCACGCACAAAGTAACGGTTTGCCGGCGAAGCCTTGCAATTCCAGGCGGTGGCCGCCGGTAAACTGCGGCGCAGTCGCTATTGAGGATTCGTCCGACCATGGTTCGTTCCCCTGCCCTCCGCCAGCTTGCGGCCGGCGCCCTGGCTGCCCTGGCTCTGCTGGCCCTGCCCGCGCAGGCGCAGTGGAAGTGGCGCGATGCCGCCGGCCACGTCCAGTACAGCGATCTGCCGCCGCCCTCGGGCACGCCCGAAAAGGACATCCTGAATCGGCCGGCCGCGCAGCAGCGCGCGGCGGCCACGGCAGCAGCCGCACCGGCCTCGGCCGCGTCGGCAGCGCTCGCCGCCGCACCGGCCCCGCTCGCGCCGCGCATGGAAGATCCGGCTCTCGAGGCGGCGCGCAAGAAGGCCGAAGCCGATCAGGCCGCCAAGGTGAAGGCCGACACCGACAAGAACGCCGCCATCAAGGCCGGCAACTGCGCGCGCGCCAGGAGCGAAGCGGCGACGCTCGACAGCGGCATCCGCCTGGCCCGCACCAACGACAAGGGCGAGCGCGAGATCCTCGACGACGCCCAACGCGCAGCCGAAACCAAGCGCCTGCAAGGCGTCATGGCTTCGGAGTGCAAGTAGCGCCGGCTCCTGGCCGGCGACGCGCCCGTCGCCTTCGCGCTTCCATCGGCTCCACGGCCAGGGGCCGGTAGATCTCGACCCGATCGCCGGCCTGCACGAGGGCATCGAGCGCCGAACGCCGGCCCCACACGCCGACCGCCTGCGTCGAGATGTCGATCTCCGCAAAGCGCTCGAGCAGGCCGCTGGCCCGAATCGCGTCGAGCACCGTCGCTCCGCCGGCGACCTCGACTTCGACCTCTGCCGCCACGCCCGGCCGCGGCGAGCAGGCGACGGCAACGCGCATCGGCGTGCCGCCCTCAGCGCGGGCCATGGACCTGCTCGGCCCGGCGCACGAAGGAATCGACGAAGGTATTGGCGATGCGGTCGAAGACCGGGCTGATCGCCGCTTCCAGGACGCCGTTGGAAAACGCGTAGCGCATCTCGAACTCGATCTTGCAGGCGCCGGTGCTCGGCCCCGCCATTCCCGACGGCAGCGACAGCGGCACGAAGCGCCAGTGACCCTCGAGCATGGAGAACGGCCCGTCGACGAGGCTCGACCTGCACCGACTCGTCCCGGACCTGCAGGTTCCTCGTGGTGAAGGCGTGGCGGATGCCGGAGTACGCGAGATGCAGGCGCGCGGTCAGGCCGGTCTCGTCGCGCTGCAGGATCTCGGCCCGCTCGCACCACGGCAGGAACTGCGGATAGGCCTCGACGTCGACGACCAGCTCGTAGATCTCATGTGCCGTGTACCAGAGCAGCACCGACTTCTTGACGTGCTTCATACAATCCGCAAATTGTAGGAGTGCGCGTCTTGTCCATCGCCGAGAACCGCCGAGCGCGGTTCGACTATCACATCGAAGAGCGCTACGAGGCCGGCATGGTCCTCGAAGGCTGGGAGATCAAGGCCGTGCGCGCCGGCCAGGTGCAGCTCACCGATGGCTATGTCGTCATCCGCGACGGCGAGCTCTACCTCATCGGTTGCCGCATCAACGCCTTGCGCAGTGCCTCCACCCACGTGCAGCCGGAAGCCGACCGGACCAAGAAGCTCCTCATGCACAAGGAAGAGATCAAGCGGCTGATCGGCAAGGTCGAGCAGAAAGGCTTCACCCTGGTACCGCTCGACCTGCACTACAAGGGCGGCCGGGTCAAGGCCGAGATCGCGCTGGCCAAGGGCAAGGCCGAGCACGACAAGCGCAACACCGAGAAGAAGCGCGATTGGGAACGCGAGCATGGCCGGCTGATGCGGCAAAAGGTCTCGTCCAAACACTAGGACCGAAAAAGTAATGTCGACACCCGCCGAAGCCCTGACCCCGACGCGCCCGCCCGCGTTGCGCGAGATCGACGATCTGCCCGGGCCGCCGGGCCTGCCCTTGCTCGGCAACCTGCTGCAGATCGACAAGGTGCACATCCACCAGCAGGTCGAGGCGTGGGCCCGCAAGTACGGCCCGTTCTTTCGCTTCCGCCTCGGGCGCGAGCGCCTGCTCGTGGTCGCCGACCACGTCGCGATGGGGATCGTCCTGCGCGATCGGCCGGAGGGCTTTCGCCGCACCAAGCGGCTGCGCGACGTGGCGGCCGAGATGGGCCTGGCCGGCGGCGTCTTCGGTGCCGAGGGCGAGGCCTGGCGCAGCCAGCGAAAGATGGTGATGGCCGGCTTCGATCCGCGCCACCTGCGCGCCTACTTCCCCTCGCTGATCAAGGTCAGCCATCGCCTCGAGGGCCGTTGGCAGAAGGCAGCCGCGAGCGGCACGCCGATCGACCTGCAGGCCGACCTGATGAGATTCACCGTCGATGCCATCGCCGGCCTGGCCTTCGGTGCCGACGTGAACACGCTCGAGTCCGACGAAGACGTCATCCAGCGCCACCTCGACAAGATCTTCCCGGCGATGTTCCGGCGCCTGTTCTCGCCGCTGCCGCTGCATCACTGGTGGAAGACGGCGGCCGACCGGCAACTCGAGCGCAGCGTCGCCGAGGTCAACAGCGCCATCGAAGGCTTCATTGCCGCGGCGCGCGCGCGCCTGGCAGCCGATCCGGAGCTGCGAGCGGCGCCGCGCAATCTGCTCGAAGCGATGCTCGTCGCCGCCGATGTCCCGGGCTCGGGCATCACCGACCTCGAGGTATCGGGCAATGTCATGACCATGCTGCTCGCCGGCGAGGACACCACGGCCAACACGCTGGCCTGGGCGATCTGGCTGCTGCACACGCACCCGGCCTGCCTGCAGCGGGCGCGCGCCGAGGTCGACGAGCTGGCCGGCGATCCGGCGCAGTGGACGCCGGAGCGCTTTGCCTCCCTTACCTACCTCGAAGCCTGCGCCAACGAGACGATGCGCCTCAAGCCCGTGGCGCCGACGCTCATCCTGCAGGCGCTGCGCGACACCACCATCGCCGACATCCGCGTGCCGGCGCGCACGCTGATCTTCGGCGCGATGCGCAGCGACTCGATGCGCGAGGAGTTCTTCGAGCAGGCCGAGCGCTTCGATCCGGAGCGCTGGCTGCACGCCGCGCCGGGTCGCGAGGCCGGTTCGGCCAGCCGCGTCTCGATGCCCTTCGGCGCCGGGCCGCGCGTCTGCCCTGGCCGTCAGCTGGCGATGCTCGAGATGAAGATCGCGCTGGCCACCCTGCTCGGCCGCTTCGAGATCGACAGCGTCGCCACTGCCGATGGCGGCGAGCCGGACGAACGCATGTCGTTCACGATGACGCCCGCCGGCCTCGCGATGCGCCTGCGCGAGCGCCAGCGCTGAGGCCTCGCTCAGGGCGCAGGCGAACCGAGTGCCGCGAGCGCCTGCTCGCAATCGGCGATGAGGTCGCCGACGGCTTCGAGGCCGACCGAGAAGCGCACCAGCGTGCCGGTCCAGGCCGGCCGTGCCCGCATCGCCCTGAGGTCGTAGGGCACGACCAGGCTGGCCGGGCCGGCCCATGAATAGCCGATGCGGTAGAGCTTGAGCGCATCCACGAAGGCGTCGACGCGGGCCACCGGATAGCGGCTGTCGAAGACGACCGAGAAGAGGCCCGCGGCCTGGCTGCAGAGCGCCGCCCAGTGCTCGTGTCCCGGCGAGCCAGGCAACGCCGGGTGCAACACGGCCACGACCTCCGGCCGCGTCGACCACCAGGCCGCCAGCGCGCGGCCGGCGCGATCCTGGGCCTCGTAGCGCAAGGGCAGCGACGGCAGAGAGCGCAGCAGCAGCTCGGCATCGTTGCCGCCGACACCCCAGCCCATGCGCATGTGCGTCGCCTTCAGGCGTTGATGGAGCGCCGCGTCGCGCGTCGTCACCGAGCCCATCAAGACGTCGGCACCGCCGGACGGGTACTTGGTCAAGGCGTGCGCCGACACATCGACGGCCTCGCCGTCGAGCTCGAACGGATCGAAGGCCAGGCCGGCGCCCCAGGTGTTGTCGAGCGCCGCGAGCACGCCGGGATGGGCGCGAACGGCGCGCATGAGCGCCGGCAGGTCGGGGAATTCCATCGTCACCGAGCCCGGCGCCTCGAGCCAGACGAGACGGGTCGCCGGGCCGATCGCAGCTGCGAGCGAGGCGGGCTTCATCGCATCGTAGAAGCGGTGGGCGATGCCCCAGCGGGCAAGCTCGTTCTTCGCCAGCTCCTGGCCCGGGCCATAGGCGTTGTCCGGAATCAGCACTTCGTCGCCGGCCCGCAGCAGCGCCGTGTCCACCAGCGCGATCGCGGCCAGGCCGCTCGGCGTCAGCAGCGTCTCGGTGCCACCCTCGAGGGTGGCGATGCGCTCTTCGAGGGTGAAGGTCGTGGGCGTGCCGTGCAGTCCGTAGGTATAGCCGGTCTTTTCCTTCCAGGTGCGCGCGCGCAGGGCCGCAGCATTGGCGAAGACGACAGTCGAGGCCTTGTGCACGGCCGGCTGCACCGAGGCGAAGCCTTTCGGCGGCACGTAGTCGTGGGCGATCAGCGAGGTGCTGGAGGGCGGGGGCTTCTTCATGGTCACAGTCTTTGCGTTTTCAGATCGGCACGCCGACCAGATCGTGGCCGTCGGTCGCGATGATCTTCGCGCGCGTGAACTCGCCTGCCTTCAGCGTCTTCGAGGCCTTCTCGGGCGGCAGCAGGCGCACGCGGCCATCGATCTCCGGTGCGTCGGCATAGCTGCGGCCGACACTGCCTTTGCGCCCGAGGCCGGGCGCCGAGTCGACCAGCACCTGCATCGTCGCGCCGACCCGGCGCATGAGCTTGGCGGTGGAAGCACTCTCGGCGACCGCCATGAAGCGCGCCTTGCGCTCTTCGCGCAGCGCCGCCGGCAGCATCTCGCCCAGGCCGTTGGCAACCGCACCCTCGACCGGCGAATAGGCAAAGCAGCCGGCGCGATCGATCTCGGCCTCGCGGATGAAGGCGAGCAGGTCTTCGAACTCGGCCTCGGTCTCGCCCGGAAAGCCGGCGATGAAGGTGCTGCGCACGACGAGCTCGGGGCAGATCTCGCGCCAGCGTGCCAGCCGCTCCAGGTTCTTCTCGCCGCTCGCCGGCCGCTTCATTCGCCGCAGCACGTCCGGATGCGAATGCTGAAACGGCACGTCGAGATACGGAAGGATGGCGCCGGTGGCCATCAGCGGCAGCACCTGGTCGACGTGCGGATAGGGATAGACGTAGTGCAGCCGCACCCAGGCACCGAACGGCCTGGCGATCTCCGCCAGGCGCTCGCACAGCTCGAGCAACTGCGTCTTCACCGGACGCCCGTTCCAGAACCCGGTGCGATAGCGGACATCGACGCCGTAGGCGCTGGTGTCCTGGCTGATGATCAGCAGTTCCTTGACGCCCGACTCGAACAGCGCCGCGGCCTCCGACAGCACGTCGCCGATCGGGCGCGAGACCAGGTCGCCGCGCAGGCTGGGAATGATGCAGAAGGTGCAGCGATGGTTGCAGCCTTCGCTGATCTTCAGGTAGGCGTAGTGCTTCGGCGTCAGCTTGATGCCGATCGAGGCACGCGGCGCCGGCACCAGGTCGACGAAGGGTCGTGCGGCTTCGGCACGTGCAGGTGCACGGCATCCATCACTTCGTCGGTGGCATGCGGGCCGGTCACGGCCAGCACGCTCGGGTGCATCTGGCGCACCAGGTTGCCGCCGCCCGCGCCGGTGTCCTTGCCGCCCTTGGCTCCGAGGCAGCCGGTGACGATGACCTTGCCGTTGGCGGCGAGCGCCTCGCCGATCGTGTCGAGGCTTTCCTTGACCGCATCGTCGATGAAGCCGCAGGTGTTGACGATCACCAGGTCGGCGCCGGCGAAGGTCTTCGAGGTGGCGTAGCCCTCGGCACTCAAGCGCGTCAGGATCAGCTCGGAATCGGTGAGCGCCTTCGGGCAGCCGAGCGAGACGAAGCCGATCTTCGGCGCGGCGACCGGGACGGGCGTCGCGGCAAGGGTTTCTGCAGTCATCGGCGGATTTTCGCCGATCGAGGCGAACCGGCCGCGGCGTGGGCGACGATGACCTTCAGCGCTTCGGCGGCGTCTTCGCGGCGGGCGCCACCGGGAAGAGGCTGGCCGCCTGCTTGGCCATCTGCTCCTGCATCTGCATGAAGACGTTGCGCGATTGCTCGAGATAGTTGCCCATCAGGTTCTGCACCCCGGGCGCCTGGCCGTTCAGGAACTGCGCCCACATTTCCGGCGTCTGCAGCTTCGGGTCGTACAGGCCCTTCGACTGGTCGGCGATGCGCGCCTGGATGTCGGTGAAGGTCTGCAGGTTCTTCTCGAGGTACGAGCCCATCATGCCCTGCATGGCGTGGCCGTAGAAGCGGATGATCTGCGACAGCATCGAGGTCGAGAAGATCGGCACGCCGTCGGTTTCTTCCTCGAGGATGATCTGCAGCAGGATGCTGCGGGTGAGGTCTTCGCCGGTCTTGGCGTCGCGCACCTCGAAGTCGAGACCCTCCAGCACCATGCCCTTGACTTCGGCCAGCGTGATGTAGCTCGAGACCTGGGTGTCGTAGAGACGCCGATTCGGGTATTTCTTGAGGATGCGCGGGCCGACGCGTGCGGCAGTGGCGGGCTTCGGCGCGCCCGCGCGACGGGTCGTGGCCATCGAGATTCCTGGTGCGAGTTGCGGGCGATTCTAGGATTGCCCCCTGGCGGCCCCGGAGGGGTTTTCCCGTTCCGCGCCCCGGGACGCTTCAGGTCGGGAGCTTGGCGACCAGAGTCAGGATGTCGTAGCTCGCGACGACCTCGTCGCTCTGGTTGGTCACCTCCACGTCCCAGGCGACGACGCCCTGGCCGCGGCCTTGCGCGTCCTTCTTCTGGCGGTCGATCTTTCGCTTGCAGGTGAGGCGCGCGCGGATGGTGTCGCCGATCAGCACCGGCTTGACGAAGCGCAGCGTGTCCAGGCCGTAGTTGGCCAGCACCGGCCCGGGCGCCGGCGAGACGAAGAGGCCGGCCGCGGCCGAAAGCACGAAATAGCCATGCGCGATGCGCTGCCCGAAGGCCGATTCCCTGGCCGCGATCTCGTCGAAGTGCATGTAGAAGAAATCGCCCGAGATGCCGCCGAAGGCGACGATGTCGGCCTCGCCGACCGTGCGGCGATGGGTGAGCAGCGAGTCACCGATGGCGAGCTCTTCGAAGTGCTTTCTAAACGGATGCAGCGTACCTTCGTTGAGCGTGGCGCCGCGCACGTATTCGCCCGTCACGGCCGTGAGCATGGTGGGTGAGCCTTGCAACGCGGCGCGCTGCAGATAGTGCTTGACGGCGCGGATGCCGCCCAGCTCCTCGCCGCCGCCGGCGCGACCCGGCCCGCCGTGCTTGAGCATCGGCAACGGCGAGCCGTGGCCTGTCGACTCCGCCGCCGATTCGCGATCGAGAACAAGCAGCCGCCCGTGCCAGGCCGCCAGTTGCGGGATCGCACGAGCGGCGATCTTCGGATCGTGCGTGACCAGCGTCGCCACGAGGCTGCCGCGTCCGCGCGCCGCCAGCGCCAGGGCCTCGTCGAAATCGCCGTAAGGCATGAGGGTGCTGACCGGGCCGAAGGCCTCGACGTCATGCACGGCGTCGTTCTTCATCGCGTCGCGGCAGAGCAGCAAGGTCGGCGAGAAGAAGGAGCCGTTGGCCGCGCCCTCGCCGAGCGGCGCGAAGGCCTCGGTCTTTCCGTACACCACTTCATTGCCGTGCGCCAGCAGCGCGACGCGCTCGGCGACGTCCTTCTGTTGCGCGTGCGAGGCGAGCGCGCCCATCTTCACGCCTTCGACGGCGGGGTCGCCGAAGACGACGCGCGAAAGACGCTCGCGCAGCTTCGAGGCCAGCGCGTCGAGATGCTGGCGCGGCACGATCGCGCGGCGGATGGCCGTGCACTTCTGCCCGGCCTTCATCGTCATCTCGCGCACGACTTCCTTGACGAAGAGATCGAACTCCTCGTCGTCGGGCGACACGTCCGGGCCGAGGATGGCGGCGTTGAGCGAATCGGCCTCGGCGTTGAAGGGAATCGACTTCGCCATCAGGTTGGCGTTGCCGCGCAGCTTCAGCGCGGTATCGGCGGAGCCGGTGAAGGTCACGACATCCTGGCTGTCGAGCCGATCGAGCAGGTCGCCGGTGCTGCCGATGACGAGCTGCAGGCTGCCCGCAGGCAGGAGGCCCGACTCGAACATCATGCGCACGGCCGCTTCGGTGAGGTAGCTCGTCGCCGTCGCCGGCTTGGCGATGCACGGCATGCCGGCCAGAAAGGTCGGCGCGAATTTCTCGAGCAGGCCCCAGACCGGAAAGTTGAAGGCGTTGATGTGCACGGCCACGCCGCCGCGCGGCACCAGGATGTGGGTGCCGGAGAAGTGGCCCTTCTTGCCGAGCGGCACCGCCGGGCCTTCGTGCACGACGTTGCCCGACGGCAGCTCGTTGCCGCCCATCGACGCGTAGGCGTAGAGCGTGCCGGTGCCGCCCTCGATGTCGACCCAGCTGTCGGTGCGCGTCGCGCCGGTGTGGCGCGAGATCGCATAGAGCGTCTCCTTGCGCTCGTTCATGTAGGCCGCCAGCGCCTTCAGGCGCGCGGCGCGCTGCTGGAAGTCCATCGCCATCAAGGCCGCGAAGGCCGGCACGGCGGGCATGCGTCAGTGCCTCGCCGAAATCGATCTCTTCGGCGTGCGTGTGATGGAGGGTGGTGCCGTCGATGGCGCTGGCCAGCGCGTTGCCGGGCCGAGCGCCGACCCAGCGATCGGCGATCAGGCTTTGCAGAACGGGCGTGGCGCTCATGGCTGGTACTCCGGGGTGACTTTGTCGCTGCGCTGGCGCGGCGGTTGCGATGGCGATTTCGACGGTGCGGCGGCAGCGCGCACCGCGCCGAGGCCACCGAAGAAAAGATCGGCGACGACCGGCGCCATCTCGGCATGGGTCAACGCACCACGTGGCTTCAGCCAGGTGAACATCCAGTTCATCATGCCGAAGAGAAGCATGCTGAGCGGCTTGTCGAGCGCCGCATCGCGCAGCTCCGGCCTGGCTTCGGCGATCGCCTCGGCGAACGCCGCGACGACCTTGCGCTCGCCTTCGAGGATGCGCCGCCGATCGGCCGGCCGCAGGAACTTCACGTCTTCGGTCAGGACACGATGCTCGGCCTGCGCCCCGGCGTAGACCGCGAGAAAGGCGGCGATGAGGCGGCGCACCCGCTCTTCGGGCGCATGCGTCTCGGCCGCCACTTCGTCGACCAGCGCCTCGAGGCGCGCGATATGCGCCTCGGCGATCTCGGCGAGAAGCTGATGCTTGTCGCGAACATAGTGATAGAGCGAAGGCTTGGAGACGCCGCAAGCCTCCGCCACCTCGTTCATCGTCGTCGCGGTGTAGCCGCGCCTGGCGAAGAGACGTGCGGCGCGAGCCAGGATCTGCTCACGCTGGTCGTCGTAGCCGGAGGCTCTTCCGCGCGGCACTTCAATGAGCCTTGTTGCCGAGAGTTGCTCGGATGCTGCGGGTTGCGAACGGCGAGCGAATGGTGGCTCGCGCGGCCGGGAGCATCGGGCGGGGGACTCCGCTCATGTCCCCCGACGACCGCCTGAAGGCGCTCGTCTCCTCCTTTACTTCGCTGCGTCCCCCACCCGACGCTCCCGGCCGAGCCGGTTCGGATGAGACAAAAAGAAAGAGCGAGACGCTCGGTGTGGATCGGGGCGATGGGGCGTTCTGTGGAGCGAAGTAAAGGAGGAGGCGAGAGCCATACCTGGCTCTCGCCGGGGGACATGAGCGCAACAGAGCGCACCGTCGCCCCGATCCCTCGACGAGCGCCAGCAAGCGAATTCCACGTCAGCGATCGTCGAAAGAGATGACGACACGGTCGGTCAAGCGGATGCGACTGGCACGTCAGCACGAAGCCCGCTGCCACCTCGTGCTTCTCGAGCGCGAAGTTGCGCTCCATCCGCACTTCGCCTTCGAGCAGCTTGGCGCGGCAGGTGCAGCAGACGCCCGACTTGCAGGAGAACGGCACGTCGAGGCCGGCGGCGGCGGCGGCCTCGAGGACATTGCCCTGCCAGGCGTGGAAATCGATCTCGCTGCGCACGCCGTCGCGAATGATGGTGATCCTGGCGTCGGCGGCATCGCCTTCGCGGGGCGCATGCAAGGCGGCGCGCGAGGCACCGCTCGCATCGGGAACGCCGAAGCGCTCGATGTGGATCTTCTCGGCGGCGACGCCGGCAGCGAGCAGCGCGGCCTCGGCTTCGTCGTTCACGCCATGCGGGCCGCACACGAACACGTGGTCGAGACCGGCGGCGTCGATGAGCGCGCCGGCACTCAGGAACTCGCCGATCTTGTCGCGTCCGAGCCGGCCGCTGTAGAGCGGCAGCTCGGTGGCTTCCTGCGAGAAGACGAGGTGCAGCGTCAGGCGCGACAGATAGCGGTTCTTCAGGTCTTCGAGCTCTTCCATGAACATGGTCGAGCGGAGCTTGCGGTTGCCGTAGATGAGCGTGAAGCGCGAAT
Organism: uncultured beta proteobacterium; assembly: GCA_963778525.1. GTDB lineage: Bacteria > Pseudomonadota > Gammaproteobacteria > Burkholderiales > Burkholderiaceae_C > Schlegelella_A. Next base: position 159,303 of record CAVZUJ010000001.1, read on the forward strand.
GTGGCTCGGCAGCGAGCACGGTCTTCATGATCGAGAGGATCGGCGTGATGCCGCTGCCGCCGGCGATGCCGAGGTAGTGGCGCGACGCGGCCGGAGCCAGCGGCACGAAGAAGCGACCTTCGGGCGCCATCACCTGGATCGTGTCGCCCGGCTTCAGCGACTCGTGGATCCAGCTCGAGAAGCGCCCGCCCGGCACCTTGCGCACGCCGACGCGCAGCTCGCCGTCGTCGATGCCGGCGCAGATCGAATAGGAGCGCCGCTCGTCGCTGCCGTCGATGGTGTTGCGCAGGGTCAGGTGCTGGCCCTGCGTGAACCGGAAGGCCTGGGCCAGCTCGCCGGGCACGTCGAACGAGACGATGACCGCCTCGTCGGTGTCGGGGCGGACGCTGCGGATCCGCAGCGGATGAAAATGGGACGAGGTGGCCATCGGTCGATCAGATCGGCTTGAAGTGCTCGAAGGGTTCCTTGCAGGCCAGGCAGCGCCAGAGCGCCTTGCAGGCCGTCGCGCCGAAAGCCGAAATGCGCTCGGTGTTCGTGCTGGCGCAGCGCGGGCAGGAAAGCGTGGCGGCGCGGGCACGCGGCAGGAAACGCAGCGGCATGGCGGCCGACGCCGGAACGGGCCCGGGCGGCGCGATGCCGTACTCGCGCAGCTTCGCCTTGCCGGCGTCGCTCATCCAGTCGGTGGTCCAGGCTGGCGCGCGCCGCATCTCGACACGGACCGGGCCGAGCCCTTCGGCCACCAGGGCATCGACGATGCTCTGCTCGATCACCTCGGTGGCCGGGCAACCCGAGTAGGTTGGCGTCACGACCACGGTGATCGCTCCGTCCTCGCCTTCGATCACGTCGCGCACGATGCCGAGATCGCGCACCGAGACGACCGGCACTTCCGGGTCGAGCACGCCGTCCAGCACCTGCCAGGCGCGCCCGGTGCGAGACAGCGCGGCGAGCTCGCTCACCAGACGCCGCCCGGAAAGGCGCGCTGCAGGTGCTGCATCTCGGCCAGGATGTAGCCGAGGTGCTCGCTGTGCCGGCCCGACTTGCCGGTGCTGCGGAACGCCCGATCGACAGGCAGCTTCAGGCCGGCCTCGGCGACGACCGCGCCGAAGCGGGCCCGCCATTCATCGCGAAGATCGGACCAGCGCGGGCCGATGCCCTCCGTGGCGGCCGCCTCGTCGACCGCATCGCTCTCGAAGATCTCGGCGAAGTACGGCCCGAGCCATTCGAGCGCCGCTGCCGAGCGCTTTGCCGATTCCGTCGTGCCGTCGCCGAGCCGCACGACCCAGTCGGCGGCGTGCTCGCGGTGGTAGCGCGCCTCCTTCACCGCCTTGCCGGCGATGCCGGCCAGGTCGGCGTCGCTCGACGCCTCGAGCCGTTGCCAGAGCAGCTCGAGAAAAGTGGCCATCGCCAGATTGCGCAGCTGCGTCGCCGCGAAATCGCCACGTGGCAGCTCGACGAGCGTGAGGTTGCGAAAGTCGCGTTCCTCGCGCAGGAACGCGAGCTGGTCTTCGTCGTGCGCCTCGCCGCCGCGCTCGGCCTCGAGCCGGCCGGCGCGCGTGAGCACCGCGCGCGCCTGCCCGACGAGATCGAGGGCCATGTTCGACAGCGCAATGTCTTCCTCGACCACCGGTGCGTGCCCGCACCATTCGGCCAGCCGCTGCGCCATCACCAGGCAGGTGTCGCCGATGCGCAGCAGGTACTGCACCGCCGGCTCGCGCGATACGGAGATCGAGGCTTGCATCGACAGCGTCTCGCTCACATGTGGTCGAGCGACTTCGGCAGCTCGTAGAAGGTGGGATGGCGATAGACCTTGTCGGCCATCGGATCGAAGTAGGCGGCCTTCTCGCCCGGGTCGCTGGCCACGATCTGGTCGGAGCGGACGACCCAGACGCTGGTGCCTTCCTGGCGCCGGGTGTAGACGTCGCGGGCGAGCTGGATCGCCATCTGCGGGTCGGCCGCATGCAGGCTGCCGCAATGCTTGTGGTCGAGTCCGGCCTTGCTGCGCACGAAGACTTCCCACAAGGGCCACTCTGCCTTGAGTTTGGAGTCGCTCATGCCGCCTCCTTCAGCGAACGCTTGGCTGCATGCGCCAGCGCCGCATCGCGGACCCAGGCGCCGTCGTCCCAGGCCTTGACGCGTGCCGCGAGGCGCTCGCGGTTGCAGGGCCCGTCGCCGCCCACGACCTGCCAGAACTCCTTCCAGTCGATGGCGCCGAAGTCGTAGCTCTGCCGCTCTTCGTTCCAGCGCAGGTCGGGGTCGGGCATGGTGACGCCGAGGATCTTCGACTGCTCCACCGTCGCGTCGACGAACTTCTGGCGCAGGTCGTCGTTGCTGATGCGCTTGATGCCCCAGCGCATCGACTGCTCGGAATTCGGCGAGTCGCTGTCGGGCGGCCCGAACATCATCAGGCTCGGCCACCACCAGCGGTCGACCGCGTCCTGCACCATCGCCTTCTGCGCCGCGTTGCCGTGCGTCATCATCGTCAGCAAGGCCTCGAAGCCCTGGCGCTGGTGAAACGACTCCTCGCGGCAGATGCGCACCATCGCCCGCGCGTAGGGCGCGTACGAACAGCGGCAGAGCGGCACCTGGTTCATGATCGCCGCGCCGTCGACGAGCCAGCCGATCACGCCCATGTCGGCCCAGGTCAGGGTCGGGTAGTTGAAGATCGAGCTGTACTTGGCCTTGCCGGTGTGCAGTGCCTCGTAGAGCTGGTCGCGCGAGGTGCCAAGCGTTTCGGCGGCGGCATAGAGATAGAGGCCGTGGCCGGCTTCGTCCTGGACCTTTGCGAGCAGGATCGCCTTGCGCTTGAGCGTCGGGGCCCGGCTGATCCAGTTGCCCTCGGGCAGCATGCCGACGATCTCGCTGTGCGCGTGCTGGCTGATCTGGCGCACCAGCGTCTTGCGGTAGTGATCGGGCATCCAGTCCTTGGCCTCGATGAACTCGCCGGCATCGATGCGCTCGTCGAAGCGCGCCTGGTGCGCGGCCTCCTCGGCCGACCGCAGCGCCTTGGGCGTGTCGTCCGGTCCTTGCCCATCGTGTCCATCGCTTGCGTGTACATGGCGAGTCCTCTGCTACTTCTTGCGCTGGTCGATGACGCGGCGCGCCTTGCCGACGAGCGTGCGCTCGAGCGTGTCCGGCAGGCCGACGTTCACCGTCGTGCTGATCCCGATCATGGTCTTGATCCGTTGCCGCAGCCACGAACCGAGCTCGTCGCGATTCGCGCCGGCATGCCCCGGCAGCACTTCGCAGCGCACTTCCACCGCGTCGAGGTTGCCGTCGCGGCTGACGATGAGCTGGTATTGCCCCGAGAGCTGGCCGTGGCCGAGGACGATCTCCTCGATCTGCGTCGGAAAGAGATTGACGCCGCGAATGATCAGCATGTCGTCGCTGCGGCCGACGATCTTGCCCATGCGGCGCATGGCGCGCGCCGTCGGCGGGAGCAGGCGCGTGAGATCGCGCGTGCGATAGCGGATGACCGGCAGCGCTTCCTTCGTCAGCGTCGTGAAGACGAGCTCGCCCTCCTCGCCGTCGGGCAGCACCTCGCCGGTTTCCGGGTCGATGATTTCCGGATAGAAATGGTCTTCCCAGATCACCGGCCCGTCCTTGGTTTCGACGCACTCGCTGGCCACCCCCGGTCCCATCACCTCCGAGAGACCGTAGATGTCGACCGCGTCGATGCCGGCGTTGGTCTCGATCTCCTTCCTCATCGCCTCGGTCCACGGCTCGGCGCCGAAGATGCCGACCTCGAGACTGGTCGACTTCGGATCGATACCCTGGCGCAGCAGCTCCTCGATCAGGACCTGCATGTACGAAGGCGTGACCATGATGATGTTGGGCTTCAGGTCGCAGATGAACTGCACCTGTTTTTCGGTCTGGCCGCCCGACATCGGAATCACCGTGCAACCGGCGCGTTCGGCACCGTAGTGCGCACCGAGACCGCCGGTGAAGAGGCCGTAGCCATAGGCGACGTGGATCATGTCGCCGGGCCGGCCGCCGGCGGCGCGGATCGAGCGCGCGACCAGATCGGCCCAGGTGTCGATGTCCTTCAGCGTATAGCCGACCACCGTCGGCTTGCCCGTCGTGCCGGAGGACGCGTGGATGCGCGCGACGCGCTCCTTCGGCACCGCGAAGAGCCCGAACGGATAGTTGTCGCGCAGGTCGCTCTTGACCGTGAATGGGAACTTCGAAAGATCGGAGAGCTGCTTCAGGTCGGAAGGATGCAACCCTTTCGCGTCGAATGCCCGGCGGTAGTGGGCGACGTTGTCGTAAGCGTGCTTCAGGCTCCACTGCAGACGCTGCAGCTGCAGTGCGCGCAGCTCGTCGGCGCTCGCCCGCTCGATCGGCTCGAGCTCGCCGGGTACCGGCCGTTTCACGGTCATGGAGCCTCCTGCGTGAGTTCGGGCATCACCGTCTTGCCGGCCATGCTGTGCGAGCGGCCGCGCACCAGCGCCACCTTCGCCCCGTCCTGGTTGGTCACGATCATGTCGTAGACGCCGGTGCGGCCGGCGCGCGAGGTTTCCGTCGCCCGGGCGGTGAGCACTTCGCCGCGCCGGGCCGGCGCGAGAAAGTCGACCGTCAGGCCGGCGGCGACGGTCAGCACGTTGCGCGAATTGCAGGCGAACGCGAAGGCCGAATCAGCCAGCGTGGTGATGAAGCCGCCATGGCAGATGTCGTGGCCGTTGAGCATGTCGTCGCGCACCGTCATCGTCAGCGTCGCCGTGCCTTCGCCGACCTCGACGATCGTCATGCCAAGGCCACGCGAAGCCCGGTCGGCGGCGAACATGTGCGCGGCCACGCTGGCCGGGTCGCGGGTCGATGCGATGCCCATCGCTCAGCGATCGCGAAACGTCGGCAGCCGCTTGGCCATGAATGCGGCCACGCCTTCCAGATAGTCGTGCGCCGCGCCGAGCCGGCTCTGCACCTCGGCCTCGCGGCTGAGGGCAGCGCTGAAATCGAGTCCCTGCGCGGCGTCGAGCGCGGCGCGTGCCGCCACCAGCGCACGCGTCGGCATCGCCGCCAGGCGCATGGCAAGCGTGCGCACTTCGGCTTCGAACGCGCCGTCGTCGACGCATTTCCAGATCAGCCCGAGTCGCTCCGCGTCTTCGGCTGCAAGCTTGTCGCCGAGCAGCGCCAGGGCCAGCGCATTCGCGCGCCCGACCAGGCGTGGCAAGAGCCAGGTGCCGCCGCAGTCGGGGATGAGGCCGATCTTGGCGAAGGCCTGGATGAAACTGGCCGAGCGGGCCGCGACGACGAGGTCGCAGCACAAGGCGAGGTTCGCGCCGGCGCCTGCCGCCACGCCGTTGACGGCGGCCACGACGGGCACGGGCATGGATCGAACGCGCAAGGCGAGCGGCTTGTAGAAGCGCTCGATGGCTGCACCCACGTCGGTAGGCGCGGCGCCCGGCTCGAGGTTCGGCGCAACCGCCGGATCGGCGAGATCCTGACCCGCGCAGAACCCGCGTCCGTTGCCGGTGAGGACGACGCAACGCACTTCCGGATCGCCCGCTGCCGCGTCGAGCGCAGCAGCCAGCTCGCCGTGCATCGCGCCGGTGAAGCTGTTCAAGGCCTTCGGCCGGTTCAGCTTCAAGGTGCGCACGCCGGAGTCGTGACTGACGAGGACGAGAGCTTCTTCCAACGATGTCTCCTGGATCGCCTGCCGCAAACAAAACCGACCGACCGGTAGGTAAAGTATAGAACACGGCGAGAGGCCGGCGCAAGGCCGGCCGCGCCTACTTGCCGCGAGCCAGGAATTTGAGCAGACGACGCTCGGCGGCGCTCAGGCCGGCCCGGCGCGTGGCGTTCAGGCGGTCAAGCACGGCCGGGTCGGCGACCGAGGCCAGCGTCTCCAGCACACGGGGATGCACATACGACTTTCGGCACACCGCGACGGTGTTGCCGAGACGCCGGGCGACGTCGCCCAGCAGCTGGTTGGCCGTCCGCCGGCAGGCCGCATCGGCGCCGCACTGCTCGGCCCAGAGCTCGAGCGCGTAGGCGCTGCCATGCCAGGTGCGAAAGTCCTTGGCCGTGAACTCGGCACCGCTCGCTTCCCGGATGTAGTCGTTGACATCGGAGGAATCGACGCCGCGAACGACGCCGCTTTCGTCTTCGTATTGAAAGAGCTGCTGGCCCGGCATCGCCTGGCAACGGCGAACGACGCGCGCCACGCGCGGATCGTCGAGGTCGACCTCGCGCTCGATGCCGCTCTTGCCCCGAAAACGCAGCCGCAGCCGGCTGCCGCTGACCGCGACGTGGCGGTTGCGCAGCGTCGTCAGGCCGAAGGAGCGGTTCGCCTTCGCATACTCGTCGTTGCCGATGCGAACGAGCGTGGTGTCGAGCAGGCGGACGATCGTCGCCAGCACGGTCGCTTGCCGCGGCATCGTGCCGACCGGCGCCGCGAGGTCGGCCTTGACCCGCCTTCGCAGCCGCGGCAATGCCGCGCCGAATTCGAGCATGCGCTCGAACTTGTCGGCGTCGCGCGCCAGGCGCCAGTCGGGGTGGTAGCGGTACTGCTTGCGGCCGCGGGCATCGCGGCCGGTGGCCTGCAGGTGGCCGTTCGCGAGCGGGCAGATCCAGACATCGGCATAGGCCGGAGGCACGGCCAGTTGGCGGATTCGCCTCAGCTCGCTCGCCTTCCTGATCCGCCGACCGGAGGTGTCGCGATAGACGAAGTCATCGCCGATGCGTTCGCGCCGGATGCCCGGCTTGTCGTCGGTGGCCCAGACCAGGCCGCGCGGTGTGGGTGGCGATGGCTGCGTCATTCGCGGCGGGCGAAGGCAATCGACGTGCCGTCAGACATGCGGGATGGAAAAAGTTGCTGCAAGCGATGCCCGCCGCGCAGGGTCCGGGTCGGCTGGACAGCGCAGCGCCGGTGCCCGGCGTACGAGGCCAGGAGAGCCCGCGCAGGCACTCGAGATCGGGTGGCACAAGGGTTGCGTACCGAGCTCCGCATCGAGTCTTTTTTCCGAGCGAATCGACGATGAACTTTCCCGCCCTTCGAACCAGCCAGCGGCAGCAGCACACCGTGACGCCACGGCTTCAACACGCCGTCCGCCTGCTGCAACTTTCTTCGCTCGACTTCGCGCAGGAAGTTCACGACGCCATGGGGCGCAATCCGTTTCTCGAAGTCGAAGAGGCAGTGCCTGAATCGCCCGCAACCGAAGCCGTCGCCGGACTCGGCGAGCTGGACGCGAAGGCCGGCGAGATGGAAGGCTCGATCGCCGATTCGCCCTATGAGCGCGACAGCTGGCAGCAAACCTCGTCGAGCGTTCGCACGCAGAACGGCGAGGGCGACTTCGGGATGCTCGACCTGATCGCGGCCGACGTCGGCCTGCGCCCTTCCCTGCGGACGCAGATCAACGTGCTGCCGCTGTCGGGCCGCGACCATGCCCTGGCCTGCGCGATCGTCGAGTCGCTCGACGACGATGGCTATCTGCGCACGCCACTCGACGAGATCGCGGCGCTGAGCGGGATGACGCCGGAAGTGGAGTCGGCTGAAATGCTGATCGCCCTCAAGCGCGTGCAATCGCTCGAGCCCTGCGGCGTCGGCGCCCGCAACGTCGCCGAATGCCTGCAGCTGCAGCTGGTCGACATCGACGACGAAGGCGAACGCGAGCTGGCCCGGCGCATCGTCACCGATCATCTCGACCGCCTGGCCCAGCACGACGTGAACGGCCTGGCGCGGGCGCTGAAGAAGACGCCGGCGCAGATCGAGGCGGTGTGCGAGCGCATCCGCCATCTCAATCCGCGGCCGGGCTGGCAGGTCGAGTCGTCGGCCACCCAATACATCACGCCGGACGTGCTGGTGCGCAAGATCCGCGGTCGCTGGACGGTGACCCTGAATCGCGCCATCGTGCCGCGCGTCAAGCTCAACCAGACCTACGCCGCGATGTTCCAGGAGCACCGCAACGGCAAGAACACCGAGCTCGCGCAGCACCTGCAGGAGGCCCGCTGGACGGTGAAGAACGTCGAGCAGCGCTTCTCCACGATCCTGATGGTGGCCGACGCCATCCTCAAGCGCCAGCAGCACTTCCTCGAGTTCGGACCGATGGCGATGAAACCGCTCGGCTTGAAGGAGATCGCGCTCGAGCTCGGCCTGCACGAATCGACGGTCTCGCGCGTGACCAACAACAAGTACATGGCCACGCCGGTCGGCGTGTTCGAGCTCAAGTACTTCTTCTCGCGGGAGATGGCGACGGCCAGCGGGGCCGGCTGCTCGGCCACCGCGATCCGCGGCGTCATCAAGGGGATGATCGATGGCGAAAGCCCGGCCGAGCCGCTGTCGGATGCCCAGATCGCCCGTCTGCTGGTTCGCCAGGGCCTGAAGGTGGCGCGCCGCACGGTGACCAAATACCGCCAGTTGCTCAAGCTCCCCTCGGTCGAGCGCCGCCGCCGGTTCGGCGTTGCCGTTTCCGCGACTTGCTGATCGCCCCCCGTACGGGCACGTGGCTTGCCGAAGCAAGACTGCGGCGCCATGCAGCCGAGGAGCAAGCACAAGGTGGCTGGTGAATCGCAACGTTCAGGAGTGGTGAAGGGCGAAGGCCGAGCCAGCGGCGACGGCGCGCTCGCCGCCGAGGCCGACCTGCCCGCCATCGCGGCCGCGGCACCGGTCCTCATCTGGAGCGCGACGCTCGCCGGCAGCAACGACTGGTTCAGTCCGTCGTGGGCCGCCTTCACCGGCCGTTCGCTCGAGGAGCTGCGCAGCGATGGCTGGACCCGATCCATTCATCCGGAAGACCTCGAGCGCTGCCTCGGCATCCGTGCCGCCAGCTTCGAGGCGGCCGCGCCTTTCGCGCTGGACTTCCGGCTGCGGCGCCACGACGGCGACTATCGCTGGATGGCCGACAACGGCGTGCCTCGCTTCGGCTCCGACGGCGTGGCGGCGGGCTTCGTCGGCAGTGTCGTCGACATCCACGAGCGCAAGACCCTCGAGGAGAACCTGGCCGAGCGGACGCAGGCGCTGCGTCTGGCCGAACGCCGGCAGGGTCAGTTCCTGGCGATGCTCTCGCACGAATTGCGCAACCCGCTGGCGCCAATCGCCAATGCGGCAAGCGTGCTGCGCACCCTCGAGCACAGCAATCCCATCCTCGTGCGCCTGCGCGAGATCCTCGATCGCCAGGTCGGCCGCCTCAGCCGGCTGGTCGAGGAGCTGATCGACGTGACACGGGCCGCGCAGGGCCAGATTTCGCTGGTGCGCGAGCGCGTCTTCGTCGACGGCATCGTGCAGAGCGCGGTCGCCCAGAGCCATGACAAGCTCAACGCCGGCCGGCATCGCCTCGAGGTCGACGTGGCCGACCAGCGCCTGCAGGTTCGCGGCGACGCCGGGCGGCTGGCGCAGGCGCTGTCCAACCTGATTGGCAACGCGGCCAAGTTCACGCTCGAACCCGGGGTCATCACGATCCGCGTTCGCAGCGTCGCGAAGACCGTGCATATCTCCGTCAAGGACCACGGCCAGGGCATCGACCCCGCGTTTCTTCCGCACGCCTTCGAGCTGTTCGCGCAGCAAGACCAGACGCTCGGGCGTTCGCTCGGCGGCCTCGGTGTCGGCTTGACGCTGGCACGCCGCATCGCCCAGCTGCACGGCGGCGACGTCGAAGCGTTCAGCGAAGGCCCGGGCCGCGGCGCGGAGTTCATCCTGTGGCTGCCCTTGCTCGAAGCGGCCGCGGGGGACGCGCCGGCGCTGGCGGCCAATCCGAACCAGAGCTACCGGATGCTCATCGTCGAGGACGACGCCGATTCGCTCGAGAGCCTGCGCCTGCAGATGGAGCTATGGGGCAACGAGGTCACCATTGCCCACAGCGCCGAACAGGCCCTGGCGGTGGCGAGCACCGCGCAGCCGCAGATCGTGCTCTGCGACGTCGGCCTGCCCGGCATGGACGGGCTGAAGCTGGTTCGCGCCCTGCGCGAAAAGCTGGGCCCGGCCCCGGTCGTGTTCGCGGCGGTGACCGGCTATGCCGGCGGGGACGATCAGGAGCGGGCGCTGGCGGCCGGCTTCGATGCGTTTCTGGTCAAGCCGCTCGAGCCCGAGAGCCTGACCCGGCTCTTCCACTCGGCCGCAGCGCACGTCGCGGCCTAAGGCCAGTTCACGCCATCGGAAGGCTCAATGGGCCTCGTCGAGAGCGCCCGGCTCGCTGACCGGATCGTCGTCGCTGGCGTATTCCTTCAGGCGGTTGTAGAGCGTCTTCAGGCTGATGCCGAGGGTGGCCGCGGTCTTTTCCTTGTGCCGGCCGAGATGCTCGAGCGTGGCCAGCGTGATCAGGCGCTCGACCTCTGCGAGCGGCGTGCCGACCCGAATCGTCAACGCCGGCGCACCCGCCGGACTCGGTGAGGCGCCTTGCGCCTGGGCCAGGCAATCGTCGACGATCGTCGGGCCGGTGGCCATCACGTATTCTCGATAGACGACGTTGCGCAGCTCGCGAACGTTGCCGGCCCAGCGGTGACTGGCCAGACGTTCCAGCACCTGCGGCGCGAAGCGCTTGCGCTCGCCTTCGCGCTCGCCGATCTGGTCGAGGAAGTGCTGTGCGATCAGCGGCACGTCTTCGGCCCGGTCGCGCAGCGCCGGCAGATGAATGGGAAAGACGTTCAGGCGATAGAGCAGATCCTCGCGCAGCTTGCCGACGGCCACGGCCTGCATCGGATTGCGATTGGTCGCAGCGATCAGGCGCACATCGGCTTCCTGAACCTGGGTCGAGCCGACCCGCATGAAGGTGCCGCTCTCGAGGACGCGCAGGAGCTTGACCTGCAGGTCGAGCGGCATCTCCGTGATCTCGTCGAGGAACAGCGTGCCGCCGCTGGTGCGCTCGAAAAAGCCCAGGTGCTGCCGATCGGCACCGGTGAAGCTGCCCTTCTCGTGGCCGAAGATTTCGCTCTCGATGAGGTGCGGCGAGATGGCACCGCAGTTGACGGCGAAGAACGGCTTGGCGCGGCGTCGGCTGAGGTCGTGCACGGCGCGGGCCACCACCTCCTTGCCGGTCCCGCTCTCGCCGGTGAGAAAGACCGACACCGCGGTGCCCGAGACGCGCACGATCTGGTCATAGATGCGGCGCATCTCGGGCGAGCGGCCCCAGAGCGCGCCGAAGTGTCCTTCGTCGTCGAGCTGCGATTGCAGGTCGCCGGCCGCGGCCTTCAGCGTCGAGGGACGCGTCACGCGCGACAGCACGCCCTGCAATTGCTTGAGGCTCATCGGCTTGACGAGATAGTCGGCAGCGCCCAGACGCAGGGCCTGGATCGACGTGTCCAGGCTGGCATGACCGGTGATCAGCACGAGCTCGGTGTTCGGCAGTGCCTTGGCGTCGTTGAACAGTTCCATGCCGCTGCCGTCGGGCAGCATCAGATCGAGCAACACGATGTCGGGTTCCTGCAGCGCCATCTGGCGGCGCGCATCGCGCAGCGACCCAGCGGTGGCGACCGTGAAGCCTTCGCTGGCGATCAACATCGCCATCGTCTCGGCGGCGTCGGCATCGTCATCGACGAGCAAGGCGTGCGGCAAGGCAATCGCTCCCGTTGGTAATGGTTGTCGAAGTCTGCCGTCCTTTTCGACGGCGCAGGGTCCATCGTAGGCACGCCATCTGCCGAGAGCAACGCTGGGCGCGCGGATTCGCGGGTAGGAAGATGCCTACATGCGCCCCCACGCCCGTGTCGCGGGCAAATCGCGGCGGCAACGGCGGCAGTGCCTTTGCTACAGTCCTCGCGTGAACGCCATTCGCCAGCGCCTCCAGACGTTCACCTGGGTGGCCTTGCTCGCGATGTGCAGTCTGGCCTTCGGTCCGTCGATCTCGCGCGCGCTCGCGCCGGCGAATGGCCCGCCTTCCATGGCGATGCGTGCGGATTGTCCGGAGCATTCGCACTCGGCCGCGGGCGCGCCGGTTCATCACGGCCATTCCGGTGCGCCGAGTCGATCGCCCGACTCGCTGGACTGCTGCGGCCTTTGCGCGGTTGCTGCTTCGCCGTTCGCGGCGATCGATTTCTTCGTGCCGGCACTGCGGTCCGGCGAAATATCGTCGGCGCCTTCCCGGCTCGGCGATACCGGCGCGTTGCCGACGCAGCGCGATCTCTGGTCCACCGCCGTACCGCGCGGGCCGCCGCCGCACGTCTGACGCCTCTGCGGAGCTGTTGCCGCTGACACGGCCACGTTCCCTGCCAGGTTCTCTCCGTCGCTCGCCGCCCTTCGCGGCCGGCCGGAGAGCGCGAACCGCTTGCCGACGCGCGAGCCACTTTCCAAGAAGGTGCCATGGGCATTCGCATCCCTTCCCGCAGCCGCGCGCTGCTGATCTTGCTTGCCGGCGCGGCACCATTGCCGGCTTTCGCCTGCGCGACCTGCGGCTGTTCGCTCTCGACCGATGCGGCGATGGGCTATTCGACCGACATCGGCTGGCGCGCCAGCCTGCAGTACGACTTCATCAACCAGAACCAGCTGCGCATCGGCTCGCACGCGGTCTCGCCCGAGCAGGTTGCCGCCATCAACGACGCCGGCGGCGAGCAGGAGGTGGAGCATCAGACGATCAACCGCTACACCACGCTCGGCCTCAGCTACGCACCGAGCGAAGACTGGAACTTCAGGCTGCTCCTGCCCTACGTCGACCGCGGCCATTCGACCTACGGCAACGCGACCAACCCGATCAGCGCCGACCAGCTCAGCGGCGCGACCCTCGTCGGCCTCGGCGACGTGCGCTTCATTGCCAGCTTCCAGGGCGCGCTGGCGGACAAGAACCTCGGCTTTCAGCTCGGGCTGAAGGCACCAAGCGGCCGTTACGGCGGCGCCAACGCCGACGGCAGCGGTGTCGTCGGGCGACATCCGATCGCATTCGACTCCGGGCCGCTGTCGCAGCGACCCTCGCCGGCAAACCTCGTCGATACCAGCCTGCAACTCGGCAACGGCAGCACCGACGTCATCGTCGGCGCGTTCTATCACCAGGCCGTCAGCGACAACGTCGATGCCTTCGTCAGCGGCCAATTTCAAGCCGCGATCGCGCACCGCCTCGACCAGCCTGGACAGGACTTTCGCCCGGGCAACACCCTCACGACCAGCATCGGCCTGCGCTACGAAGCTTTGAACGGGATCGTGCCGCAGTTGCAGCTGAACCTCTTTCGCAAGGGTGCCGACCAGGGTGCCCTCGCCGACCACGCCGACAGCGCCGGCACGGTCTTGAACCTGAGCCCGGGTGCAACGTTCGCGCTTACCGAGCGGCTGCAGGCCTTCGCCTTCGTGCAGGTGCCGATCTACAGCTACCTGACCGGCTACCAGCTGGCACCGCGCTGGACGGCCTCCGCCGGGCTCAGCTACGTGTTCTGACGCGCAGAGGGGTGGCGCGACAGGGCGGCAAGAAAAAAGCACCTAGCGTTTCCGCCAAGTGCTTGCGTCGCCTACTGCTTGCGTCGCCTACCGAATCTGGTAGGCGCGATTGGACTCGAACCAACGACCCCCACCATGTCAAGGTGGTGCTCTAACCAGCTGAGCTACGCGCCTGCTAAAGGTCGAATGATAGCAGCGTCGACGGCGATTCGAGCTGAGGCTAGGCTCGCATCTGCCCGCGCCTCGCGCCGTTCCCGGAACCCTGCCATGACTGCATTGCCGATCGGCCTTCTCTTCGTCTTGCTGCTCGCTTCGCCGCCCCTTTTGGCCGAGCCGATCGGCGCGGTCGACACCGCGTTCGTCCTGATCGGCCCGGACCACAAGATCGTCGTCGATGCCTACGATGATCCGAAGGTGGCCGGCGTCACCTGCTACGTCTCGCGCGCCAAGACCGGCGGCATCGAGGGCGCGATCGGTGTCGCCGAAGACAAGGCCGAGGCCTCGATCGCCTGCCGCCAGGTCGGGCCCATCTCCTTCGGATCGAAGCCACTGGCGCAGCACGAAGAGATGTTCAACGAGCGCATCTCGCTCATCTTCAAGCATTTGCGCGTGGTGCGGATGGTCGACCCGAAGCGCAACACGCTGGTCTACCTCACTTACTCCGATCGCGTTGTCGACGGCTCGCCGAAGAACAGCGTGACCGCGGTGCCGGTCGACCGCGCAACGCCGATTCCGATGCGCTGAGTCCGCTTCGGCGCCGCACTTCCGGCCGGGCTCCGGTCGTCTATCGGCGGCGCGCCGAGTGCACCCCGGCGACGCGGCGCACTTGAGCCAGGGTCGATGCGAGCCGCGCCGCATCGGCGACCTCGACGGTGAAGGTCATGAAGGCCGTGCCGCCGCGCGCGTCGCGCACCGAGCTCGACTTGACGCCGACGACGTTGGTCTTCTCCTTGGCGAAGACTTCGGAGACATCGCGCAGGAGGCCCTGGCGATCGGCGGCCTCGACGCTGACATCGACCGGGTAGAGCGCGGGCCGCGCCGCGTCGATCGCGCCCCACGCGACCGGGATGACGCGCCCCGGCGCGCGTGCCGCGAGCTCGCGCAGGTTGCTGCAGGCCGCGCGATGCACCGCCACGCCCTTGCCGCGCGTCACATAGCCGGCGATGGCGTCGGGCGGTGCCGGCCGGCAGCAGCGCGCCAGCGTCGTGAGCAGCGATTCGACACCGACGACGAGCACGCCACCAGGCGACGCCGCCGCCCGCGATCGCTTGAGGATGATCTCGTCTTCGCTGCTCTTGGTTTCAGGCGCCGGTCGCAGAAGGGCTTCGATGCTGCGCAGCGAGAGCTCGTCCTTGCCGACGACTTCGAACAAGGCCTCGGCGCTGCGAAAGCCGAGCTGCGCGGCCAGGTCTTCGAGCTTGAGCGACGTCTTGCCCTCGCGCTGCAACACCTTCTCGACGGCCTCGCGACCGCGCGCCACGGTCGCTTCCTGGGCCAGCGCGTTGAACCAGGCGCGCACCTTGGCCTTCGAGCGCGCGCTCTGCAGAAAGCCGAGCTCGGGATTGAGCCAGTCGAGCGACGGGCCGCCGCTCTTGGCGGCCGTGATCTCCACGGTCTGGCCACTCTTCAGCGCCGTGCCCAGAGGCACCATTGCGCCGTCGACCTTGGCGCCACGGCAGCGATGCCCGAGGTCGGTGTGCACGGCATAGGCGAAGTCGATCGGCGTCGCGCCGGCGGTGAGCTCGACAAGCGTGGCCTGCGGCGTGAAGACGTAGATGCGATCCTCGAAGACCGCCGGGTCGGCGACAGCTGGCGATCCATCGTCGCCGCTTTCGCCGTCGGTCGCGAGGTCACGCTCCCAGGCAAGGAGCTGGCGCAGCACGACCAGGCGCGCGGCCGCGACGTCGGCCTCGAATCGCCCGGCCGCGCTCGGTGCGGCGTGCGCCGCATCGGCTTCCTTGTAGGCCCAGTGGGCGGACACGCCGTACTCGGCATGCTCGTGCATTTCGGCGCTGCGGATCTGGATCTCCAGCGGCCGACCGTCGTCGCTCTGCACGACGGTATGCAGCGAGCGGTAGCCGTTCGCCTTCGGGCGCGCGATGTAGTCGTCGAGCTCGTTCGCAATGGCGCGATAGCGCTCGTGCACCCGCCCGAGCACGGCGTAGCAAGCCGCGACGTCGGGCACGATGACGCGCAAGGCCAGCACGTCCATCACGCTGGCGAAGCCGAGGTCCTTGCGACCCATCTTCTTCCAGATGCTGTAGAGGTGCTTTGGCCGGCCTTGCACCTGCGCCGAAAGGCCATGGGCCGCCAGATCGGCGGCGAGCTCGTCGCGCAGACGCGCCACCCGCGCTTCGCGATCGACCCGGCGCTCGTCGAGCAGGCGCGCGATCGTGTGATACCTGTCGGGATCGAGGAAACGAAAGGCCAGGTCCTCGAGCTCCCACTTGATCTGCCAGATGCCCAGGCGGTTGGCGAGCGGCGCGAATACCTGCATCGCCTCTGCCGCCAGCTCGTACGGGCAAGCAAGCTTGGCCGCGGCGAAGAAGCGCAGCGTCTGCAGACGCGATGCCAGGCGCAGCAGCACGACGCGCAGATCGCGCGAGAACGCCAGCAGCATCTTGCGCACGCGCTCGGTCTGGCGCGCGCGATCGGCCGCGGCGAGTTGCGCGCCTTGCGCCGTCCGCTGCAGATCGCCGATCTTGCGGGCATGGGCCACCAGCTTGGCCAGCGACGCCCCGAAGAGTGGCGTGAGCACCTCGTCGGGCTGGCCGAGCTCGTCGGCCGCGTGGACCAGGAAGGCGGCGGCGCGCAGCTCTGCCGGGGCACCGATCGACGCCAGGATCGTCGCCGTGCCCTCGGCATGGGCGAGCACGTTCTCGCCGGTCGCGAGGGCGCGCCCCGCGATCAGCGGTGCCGCGAATTCGCGTGCGCGCGCCTCCGGATCGTCGCCATCGGGGCGCGCGCCGCTGCTGCTCGCATCGATGCCTTCGGCCGGCGCATCGAGAAGGCGGACGATCGGAGCGGCCGCTTCGCGCGGGCTCGCCGTCTGCGACTTCATGGCTGTAGCAGGAACTCCCGCACCACGGCAACCTGGTCGGCGGCCACCAGGGTGGGCGCATGGCCGACGCCGGCGAACTCGTGCAGCCGCGCCTTCGGTCCGCGCTCGGTCATCGCACGGGCGGTGGCGGGCGAAAGAACGTCGGAATCGGCGCCGCGCAGGAGCAAGGTCGGGAAACGAATGGCGTCGAACGCGCCCCACAGCGCCGCTTCGCCGGCCGCCGCCGCCGCGGCATTGAGGGCGCGCAGGGGCACGGCGATCGCCGGGTCGTAGTGCAGGCGAAAGCGCTCGCCTTCGCGGCGCAGCATCGGGCGGCTGAGCGCCAGCCACTGGTCGCGGGTATGCGGCCCGAAGTCCTTCGAGATCGTGAGCAGGTAGTCGGCGGCCTCGTCTTCGCTGGCCCAGCTGAGGGGCGCGCCGACGTAGCTCGCGATACGGGCGATACCCGCGGCGTCGATCGTCGGCCCGACATCGTTGAGCACGAGGCGGGTGATCGGCGAATGCGGCAGCGCGGCGAGGGCCATGCCGATGAGGCCGCCCATCGACGTGCCGAGCCAGGCGACGGACTCGACATCGAGCCGGGCCAGCAGCGTGACCATGTCGGCGACGTAGGCCGGGATCTGATAGCCCATCGGGTCGACGAGGCGATCGGATTCGCCGCGCCCGACCACGTCCGGGCAGACGACGCGGAATTCGCCGCGCATGGCGCGTGCCAGGGTGTCGAAATCGCGGCCCTGGCGGGCGAGGCCATGGACGCAGACGAGCACGCGCGCATTCCCAGGGTCGCCCCATTCCCAGTACGCCATGCGGTGCAGGCCGCGCGCGCCCAGGCACTGGACATGCCGCAGCCGCGGCTGGATCGACTCTTCGCTCATCGCGTCTTTCACTTCATCTGGACCGTGCCGCTTACCGTCGCCGTGACCGTGGCCTTGCCCGGCTCGACCGCGAGCGCGTCGCTCGACCCCTGCGCCATGGCCGATCGCGTCGCCATCATCGGAATCGGTCCCGCGACCGGTTCGTTCGTGCCGACGCTGACCTCGCGGATCGTGAACCCGGCATAGCCGAACTGCTTGGCGTATTCGCCCGCCTTGGCGCGATAGCGCGAGATCGCCTCGGCGGTGACATCGCCCTCGACCTTCTGGCTGGCTTCGCGCGACAGGCGATAGCTCACGCGCGAGATCGCCATCGTCGCGATCCGACCGGAGAGCTGGCCGATCGCCGCCATGTCGCGGCCTTCGACGATCATCTCGGCCGTGCCCTGCCAGCCGCTGATCGAGGTGCGGCCCGAGCTGCCCGCGCTCGCGTAGCGCGGATAGAGCGAGAAGTTGCCGGTCTGCACATCGAGCTGGCCGGGCCGGGCCACCTTCTTCGCTTCAGCCAGCGCGGCGTCGAGCGCCTGCTTCAGCTGCGTCTGGACGGCGTTGGCATCGCTGCCTTCCTTGGTCGTGGCGAAGGTGATGTCGAGCAGGTCCTTGGTCACCTCGACGCTGGCGTTGGCGCTGAGGTTGAGCACGCCGAGCGGTGCCGCCGTGTCGGCCTGCGCCACCGGCACGGCCACCACCATGCCGATGCCGAGCGCGGCGACGAGCAGGAATCGCGAGTTGTTCATGGCAGCGCCGATGTTCGTGAAAAGTGGCTCGGGTTGGTGTTGTAACAGCTCGTCAGCGCCGTCGCGAATCGCTCGGAAACCTGCGCAGAATCGCGATTGTTACAAATGAGGAAGCGATGAACACGACCTCCAATCCCCGACCGGATCGAATCGTCGTCGTCGACGATGATGCCCGCATTCGCGACCTGCTGCGCCGCTACCTGACGCAGGAGGGATTCGAGGTTCTGCTCGCCGAAGACGCGAAGGCGCTCAACCGCCTGCTGACGCGCGAGACCGTGCACCTCATCGTCCTCGACCTGATGCTGCCCGGCGAAGACGGCCTGTCGATCTGCCGGCGTCTGCGCGCCGCCAAGGACCTCACGCCGATCATCATGCTGACGGCCAAGGTCGAAGACGTCGACCGCATCGTCGGCCTCGAGGTCGGTGCCGACGACTACCTGCCCAAGCCCTTCAATCCGCGCGAGCTGCTGGCTCGCATCCACGCCGTGCTGCGGCGCCGGCCGACCCTCGAAGCGCCAGGTGCGCCGGCGCTCGATGCGCAAACCGTCACCTTCGGCCCGTTCGTGTTCGACCTCGCCTTGCGCCGCCTGACCAAGGATGGCGAGCAGATTGCGCTGACGACCGGCGAGTTCTCGATGCTGAAGGCGCTGGTGCGCCATCCGCGCCAGCCGCTGTCGCGCGACAAGCTCGCGCAACTCGCGCGCGGGCGCGAGTTCGAGCCCTTCGACCGCAGCCTCGACGTGCAGATCTCGCGCTTGCGCAAGATGATCGAGCCCGACCCGGCCCAGCCCCGCTATATACAGACCGTGTGGGGCGTGGGCTACGTCTTCGTGCCGGACGGCGCCGCCTGATCGACCGTGGCCACCCGCTCGGCCAAGCGCCCGGGAACGCGAACGACGATCTCGGAGCGACTCGGCCCGCCAAAGGCGCGCCCGCCGAAGAAGTTCGTCGCCCTCAGCCTCTTCTGGCGCACCTTCTTTCTTCTCGCCGTGCTCCTCGCCGGCGGCGTGTTCGCCTGGGTCCAGACCTTTCGTGCCCTTGAGTTCGAGCCGCGTGCCATCCAGGCGGCGGCGCAGATCGCCAGCCTCGTCAACCTGACACGCGCGGCGCTCCTCGGCACCGACGCCATCAATCGCATCGCCATCATCAAGAGCGTCTCGGCGCTGGAGTCGGTGAAGGTGACGCCGCGCGAGCCGGGCGATCGCTGGGAGCCGTTCGAGACCGATCGCTTCCAGCGCGTGATCGAGCGCGAGCTGCGCGACCAGCTCGGTCCCGACACCATCGTCGCCCTCTCGATGAACGACGTGCCGGGCCTCTGGGTCGGCTTCTCGATCGCCCGCGACCAGTACTGGCTGAAGGCCGACCCGACGCGCGTCGGCCCGATGTCGCCCAGCACCATCATCCTGTGGGTCGGCATCGCCTTCCTCGCCACCGTGCTCGGCTCGGCCGGCATCGCCCGGCTGATCAACAGGCCGCTGAAGGACCTGTCGTTCGCCGCCAGCCGGATCCGCGAAGGCGAATACGACTCGCGCCTCGACGAGACCACGCTCACCAGCGAGATCCGGCAGGTGAACATGGGCTTCAACCGGATGGCACGCGAGCTGGCGAAGGTCGAGCAGGATCGCGCGGTCATGCTCGCCGGCATCTCGCACGACCTGCGTACGCCGCTCTCGCGCCTGCGCCTCGAGGCCGAGATGAGCGTGCACGACGAAGAGGCGAAGTCGAACATGGCGATGGACATCGACCAGCTCGACGCGATCATCGACAAGTTCATGGACTACGCGCGGCCCGGCGAGGTCAAGCTCGTGGCGGTGAATGCGGCGGCCATCGTCGAGCGCGAAGCGGCGGCGTTTCGCGACACCAGCCAGATCCGCATCACCTCGCGTGTCGCCGACGACACACGCGTGCTGGCCGACGACGTCGAGCTCGGCCGCGTCCTGCAGAACCTGTTCGAGAACGCGCGCCGCTACGGCCGCTCGACCGATACCGGCATCGCCCGCGTCGTCGTCACCTATGCGAAGACCGGACCCTGGGTCATCCTCAGCGTGCGCGACCACGGCCAGGGCGTCGATCCGAAGAAGCTCGATCAATTGACGACGCCGTTCTTCCGCGGCGACGCCGCGCGCACGGCCGCCACCGGGGCCGGGCTCGGCCTGGCGATCGTCGAGAAAGCGGTGCAGCGCATGGGCGGCGCCTTCGAGGTGGCCAACGCCACCGACGGCGGGCTGCTGGCGCACGTTCGATTGAAGAAAGGCTAGCGCGCCACCGCGCCGCCAATTGCTTCACGAACCGGATTCGCTTCAGTTTCGCAGCTGGGCCAGCCGCGCAGCTCGCCCGATGCTTACTGAACGGCCCTTGACGGCGCCGTCCGATGGCGACTTCATCAACGGGCAGGACTTCGACCTGAAGCTGGCCGCGCATTGAGCCGGCTTCGCGCGCTGCGCCAGGGCTGGCTACGGCCGCCAGAGCATGCAGACGGCGCGCGCCTCCATGGCTTCGCCATGGCCGACCGGCCCCATGCCCTCGGCCGTCTTCGCCTTGACGCTGACCTGATCGATGGCCACGCCGAGCGCTCCCGCGATGCGCTGGCGCATCGCCGCGATGTGCGGCGCCAGCTTCGGCGCCTGCGCGATCACCGTCGCGTCGACGTTGCCGACCTGCCAGCCGGCGGCCTTGACCCTTCGCGCTGCCTCCGAGAGCAGGGCCAGCGAGTCGGCACCGCGGTACTGCATGTCGGTATCGGGGAAATGGTGGCCGATGTCGCCGAGCGCGGCGGCACCGAACAGCGCATCGGTGATCGCGTGGCACAGCGCATCGGCATCGGAATGGCCGGCCAGGCCGTGGCTGTGGCTGATCTCGACGCCGCCGAGCATGAGCTTTCGCCCTTCGACGAGCGCATGCGTGTCCCAGCCCTCGCCGACGCGCCAGACCGTGCCGCGCGGCTTCATGTTCGCCGCGCCTGAAGAATGGCGGCGGCCAGGGCGAGATCGCCGGGCTGCGTCACCTTGAGATTCTCCGAAGACCCGGGCACCAGGCGCGGCGCCAGGCCGATGGCCTCGATCGCGCTCGCCTCGTCGGTGGCCGAGTCGCCGGCGCGGGCCAGCGCGTCGGCGAGCATGGCGAGCCTGAACATCTGCGGCGTCTGCGCCTGCCAGACGCCGGTGCGCGAGAGCGTGCCCGAGGCACGGCCGTGCGCTTCGCGTTTCAAGGTATCCGCCACCGGCACCGCGAGCAGGCCGCCGACTTCGTCGTCGCAGCAGGCGTCGATCAAGGCATCGACCCACTCGGCGCGGAGCAGGCAGCGGGCGGCGTCGTGCACCAGCACCCAGTCGTCGGCGCGGGCGCCCAACCGCGCCAGCTCGGCGAGCCCGGCGGCCACCGTGGTGGCGCGGGTCGCGCCGCCACATTGGACCGTGACGAATGGCACGGACGAAGGCAACAAGGCCACGTGCTGGCCGAAGCTCTCGTCGCCCGGGGCGAGCGCCACCAGCACCAGCGCCAGGCGCGGCACCCCGGCGAGCGCGGCGAGCGTATGCGAAAGCATCGGCCGACCCTGGATCGCCACGTATTGCTTGGCCAGGCCCGCGCCCAGGCGCGAGCCGCTGCCCGCGGCGGGCACCAGCGCATAGAAGCGGGCATCGGAAGGCGATTCGTCGGACATGGAGTCTCGCGGCGCGGGCCGCAAGCATAAGGGCAGCGCCGCGGATGACCCGGCACCGACGCTTCCAAAGCCAGCTCCCTAAAATCGAACCCTTTGCGTGCCGCATCGAACGGCGCGGTTCGCGCCTTCATGCTCTCCCTCCCCGCCATCGCACCCGGCAAGCGCTTCACGCTGCCTCGCCCTCCGGGCTCGGCCGACGCCTTGCTGCTGGCACGCTTCGCCGAGAAGCAGCGCCTGCAAGCCGGGTCGACGACGGCGATCTTCACCAGCGAGCCGGCCGATACCCAGCGGCTCTTCGAAGAGCTGGCGTTCTTCGCGCCGCAGCTGCGCGTGGCCGTGTTCCCGGACTGGGAAACGCTGCCCTACGACACCTTCTCGCCGCACGAGGACCTGATCTCCGAGCGCCTGTCGACCCTCTGGAAGATCGGCCGCGGCGAGGTCGACGTGGTGCTGATGCCGGCGACGACGGCACTGGTTCGCCTGGCGCCGCCGAGCTTTCTCGCGGCGTACAGCTTCGAATTCAGGCAGAAGCAGAAGCTCGATGAGGCGGCCTTGCGCGCCCAGCTCACGCTCGCGGGCTACACCCATGTGAGCCAGGTCGTCTCGCCCGGCGAATACGCGGTGCGCGGCGGCCTGGTCGACCTGTTCCCGATGGGCTCGGCCGTGCCGTACCGGGTCGACCTGTTCGGCGACGAGATCGATTCGATCCGCACCTTCGACCCCGACAGCCAGCGCAGCCTCTACCCGGTGCCCGAGGTGCGGCTCCTGCCGGGCCGCGAGTTTCCGATGGACGAAGCAGCGCGCGCCGCCTTTCGGGCGCGCTGGCGCGAGCGCATGGAGGGCGATCCGACCAAGGTGCGGCTCTACAAGGACGTCGGTGCCGGCATCGCGACCGCGGGCATCGAGTACTACCTGCCGCTCTTCTTCGACGCCACGGCGACGATCTTCGACTACCTCGGCAGCGCGCCGGCGCTGGTGCTGCACGGCGAGATCGACGCGGCGCTGCAGCGCTTCTGGACCGACACGCGCGAGCGCCACCGCTTCCTGCAGCACGACCGGGAGCGGCCGATCCTGCCGCCCGAGGCGATCTTCCTGAAGCCCGAGGAATTCTTCGCCCGTTGCGGCGACAGCGCGCAGCTGCTGGTGCGAGGCAGCGACGAGAGCGCCGCGCCCTGGGCCGTCGCCCTGCCCGACCTCAGCGTCGACCGCGGCGCGCCCGAACCGCTCAGCCGCCTGCAACGGCACGTAGCGGCGACCTCGGCACGCGTCCTGATCGTCGCCGAGAGCGAAGGCCGGCGCGAAAGCCTGCTCGAGCTGCTGCGCGACAGCCGCATCGATCCGCCGGCGGTCGCCTCGCTGGCCGAATTCGAGGCCGGCGACGAGCACTTCGCCATCGCGGTTGCGCCCCTGGCGCAGGGCTTCGCGTGGCGGCGAGCGCACGAGAACGGCGACGCGTCGTCGATCGAGTTCGTCACCGAGACCGAGCTTTTCGCGACCACGCCCGGGCACCCGGCGCCGCCGCCGCCAGGAGCAGACGAGCGACGTCAACGCCCTGATCAAGGACCTCTCCGAGCTGAACGTCGGCGACCCGGTCGTGCACGTCAACCATGGCATCGGCCGCTACCTCGGCCTGACCACGATTTCGCTCGGCGGCCCGGAGGAAGAAGCAAGCGAGTTCCTGCACCTCGAATACGCCGAGAAGGCGACGCTCTACGTGCCGGTCTCGCAGCTGCACCTGATCGCCCGCTACACCGGCGTCAGCGCCGAGGAGGCGACGCTGCACAAGCTCGGCTCCGGCCAGTGGGAAAAGGCCAGGCGCAAGGCCGCCGAGCAGGTGCGCGACACCGCCGCCGAGCTGCTCAATCTCTATGCCCGGCGCGCCGCCCGCGAGGGCTTCGCGTTCCGCTTCGAGCCGCACGACTACGAAGCCTTCGCCGCCAGCTTCGGCTTCGAGGAGACACCGGACCAGCATGCCGCGATCCATGCGGTCATCCAGGACATGGTCTCGCCGCGGCCGATGGACCGCCTGGTCTGCGGCGACGTCGGCTTCGGCAAGACCGAGGTCGCGCTGCGTGCCGCCTTCGTCGCCGTCACCGGCGGCAAGCAGGTGGCGATCCTGGCGCCGACGACGCTGCTCGCCGAGCAGCACTTCCAGAACATCGCCGACCGCTTCGGCAAGTGGCCGATCAAGGTCGCCGAGCTGTCGCGCTTCCGTTCGCCGAAGGAAGTGAAGGCGGCGCTCGCCGGCATCGAGGAAGGCTCGATCGACATCGTCGTCGGCACGCACAAGCTGCTCTCGGCCGACGTGAAGTTCAAGCGCCTCGGCTTGCTCGTGATCGACGAGGAGCATCGCTTCGGCGTGCGCCACAAGGAGCAGATCAAGGCGATGCGCGCCGAGGTCGACGTGCTCACGCTCACGGCGACGCCGATCCCGCGTACCTTGGGCATGGCGCTCGAGGGCCTGCGCGATCTCTCGGTCATCGCGACGGCGCCGCAGCGGCGCCTGGCGATCAAGACCTTCGTGCGCAACGAGGCCGCGGGCACGATCCGCGAGGCGGTGCTGCGCGAGCTCAAGCGCGGCGGCCAGATGTACTTCCTGCACAACGACGTCGCCACCATCGAGCACCGGCGCGAGACCTTGCAGGCGCTGGTGCCGGAGGCGCGCATCGCCGTCGCGCACGGCCAGATGCCCGAGCGCGAGCTCGAGCGCGTGATGCGCGACTTCGTGGCGCAACGACACAACGTGCTGCTGTGCTCCACCATCATCGAGACCGGCATCGACGTGCCGAGCGCCAACACCATCGTCATCAGCCGCGCCGACAAGTTCGGCCTGGCCCAGCTGCACCAGCTGCGCGGCCGGGTCGGCCGCTCGCACCACCAGGCCTACGCCTACCTGCTGGTGCCCGACGTCGAGGGCCTGACGAAGCAGGCGGCGCAGCGCCTCGAGGCGATCCAGCAGATGGAAGAGCTCGGCTCGGGCTTCTACCTGGCCATGCACGACCTCGAGATCCGCGGCGCCGGCGAAGTGCTGGGCGACAACCAGAGCGGCAACATGATGGAAGTCGGCTTCCAGCTCTACAACGACATGCTGGCCGAAGCGGTGCGCTCGCTCAAGGCCGGGCGCGAGCCCGACCTGCTGGCGCCGCTCTCGGCCGTGACCGAGATCAACCTGCACGCGCCGGCGCTCCTGCCCGATGCCTATTGCGGCGACGTCCACATCCGCCTCTCGCTCTACAAGCGGCTGGCGAGCGCGCAGAAGGCCGAGCAGATCGACGCCATGCTCGAGGAGATCACCGACCGTTTCGGGCGGCTGCCGGCGCAGGGCCAGACGCTCTTCGACGTGCACCGCCTGCGCGTGCTGGCCAAGACCTACGGCGTGACGAAGATCGATGCCGGCGAGAAAGTCACGGCCATCACCTTCGCGCCGAACCCGCCGATCGATGCCCTGCGCATCATCGAGCTGGTGCAGAAGAACCGGCACATCAAGCTCTCCGGCAACGAGAGGCTGCGCATCGAGCGCGAGGCGCCCGCGGTGCGCGACCGGGTGCAGCTGGTGCGCGACGTGCTGCGCTCGCTCGGCACGCCGAAGATGCTCGAGGCCGCATGACGCCGAGCGCCGGCCTGGTGGTGCGCGGCTTCGCCCCGCCGCTTCGGCTGGCCGACTTTCGCCTGGCCGCCTTCGACATGGACTCGACGCTGATCACGATCGAATGCGTCGACGAGATCGCGGCGATGGCGGGCAAGAAGGCCGAGGTCGCGGCGATCACCGAGGCCGCGATGCGCGGCGAGATCGCCGACTACAAGGAAAGCCTGCGCCAGCGCGTCGCGCTCCTGAAGGGCGTTCCCGCTTCGGCGCTGCAGCGCGTCTACGACGAGCGCCTGCGCTTCAATCCGGGCGCCGAAACGCTGGTTGCCGCCTGCCGTGCCGCCGGCCTGAAGACCTTGCTCGTCTCGGGCGGCTTCACCTTCTTCACCGACCGCGTGCGCGACCGTCTCGGCATCGACTTCACGCGCAGCAACGTCCTCGGCATCGAAGACGGCGCCCTCACCGGCCGGCTCGTCGATCAGCCTTGGGGCGACATCTGCGACGGCGCCGAAAAGCGCCGCATGCTGCTCGAAACCTGCAGCTCGCTCGGCATCGCGCCGGCGCGGGCTATCGCAGTCGGCGACGGCGCCAACGACCTGCCGATGATGGCGGCGGCCGGGCTTTCGGTGGCGTACCACGCCAAACCCAAGGTGCGCGAAGCGGCGATGGTGGCCATCGACGAAGGCGGCCTCGACCGCCTGCTCGAGGTCGTGGTCAGCGACCCTTCTGCAGCGCCGAGGCGCGGATCGCCGCCAGCGTCGTCCGGCTCGTGATCACCTCGGCGTCGAGCCGGATGTGGATCAGCGCCGGCCGGCCGCAGTCGAGCGCGGCGCGCAAGGCCGGCTCGAAGTCCTCGGTGCGCTCGACGCGATCGCCCGCCCACCAGCCATAGGCCCGCGCCAGGGCTGCGAAATCGGGATTGCCGAGATCGCTGCCCGAGACCCGGCCCGGGTATTCGCGCTCCTGATGCATTCGGATCGTGCCGTAGATGCCGTTGTCGACGACGACGCTGACGAGCCTGCCCGCTCCGCGCCCCGCGCCGTGCGCGATCGCCGTCGCCATCTCCTGGCCGTTCATCAGGAAGTCGCCGTCACCGGCGAGGTTGATGACCGTGCGTTGAGGTTGCAGCAAGGCCGCGGCGACCGCGGCAGGAAAGCCATAGCCCATCGCGCCCGAGGTCGGCGCGAGCTGCGTGCGGCCGGCATGGCGCAGGCCCGGGTAACGGCAGTAGCGATGCAGCCAGCCGCTGAAGTTGCCGGCGCCGTTGGTGAAGATCGAGTCTTCAGGCACGAGGCGGACGATCGTCTTCACGACCTCGGCCATGTCGAGCGGCGCAACCGGCGCGCTGGCGAGATTGGCTTCGTAGTCGGCATGCGCTGCCCGTGTCCAGTCGAGCCAGGGCAAGGACGATGGCGGCTCGAGCGCGGCCAGCGCCGGCGCGATGCAGGCCATCGATGAGTTCACGAGCAGGTCGGCAGCGAAGACGCGGCCCAGCTCTTCGGCACCGGCGTGGACATGAACGAGCCCTTGATGCGGCCGCGGCGGCTTCAACAACTCGTAGCCGCTCGGTCGTCATCTCGCCCAGGCGAGGCCCGATCGCCAGCACCAGATCGGCGGCGTCGATGCGGGCAGCGAGCTTCGGATTGATCCCGATGCCGACGTCGCCGGCGTAGTTCGGATGGCGGTTGTCGAACACGTCCTGGAAACGGAAGGCGCAACCCACCGGGCAGATGCCAGCGCTCGGCAAAGCGCTCGAGGTCGGCGCAGGCCGCGGCGCTCCAGCCGCTGCCGCCGGCGATGACGAACGGCTGCTTCGCGCCGGCCAGGAGCGTGCGCAACTGCGACATCGCCGTCGGCGACGGCGCGGCAAGTGCCGGCTCGGCACGCGGCAGGACCGGTGCTGCCGTCATCGCCCGCAGCATGTCTTCCGGCAGCGCCAGCACGACCGGCCCGGGCCTTCCTTGCAGGGCAGTATGGAAGGCGCGCGCCACGTACTCGGGCAGGCGATCGGCGTCCTGCACCTCGGCCACCCACTTCGCGAAGCCGAGCGTGCCGGGGCCGAACATCTGTCGGTAGTCGACTTCCTGGAAGGCCTCGCGGTCACGCTGCTCGCTCGCCACCTGGCCGATGAAGACGATCATCGGCGTCGAATCCTGGAACGCCGTGTGCAGGCCGATCGCGACGTTGCTGGCGCCCGGCCCGCGCGTGACGAAGCAGATGCCCGGCCGGCCGGTCAGCTTGCCCTGCGCTTCGGCCATGTAGCCGGCGCCGCCCTCGTGCCGGCAGGCGATGAAGCGGATGCGGTCGCGATGTTCGTAGAAGCCGTCGAGCGCTGCCAGATAGCTCTCGCCCGGCACGCCGAAGGCCGTATGGATGCCCTGCGCGATCAGGGCCTCGACGAGCGCATGGCCGGCGGAGCGGGACGAAGCGTTGGCAGCGGTCATGAGGGCTCGATGGGGTCTGGCAGGAGTGTGCCCTGCGCGCTTGCCGCAGGCGCGATCCAGGCCTCAGGGTTCGTCCGGATTCTGCAATTCACCATTTGGTGAATTATCGGGATCGTGACCGCCAGAACCGCCGCTGTCCTCGAATTCCGCTCGCGCGACGCCGATCGCACGCAGCAGGAAATCCTGCGCGCCGCGATGAGCGAGTTCGCCGATCACGGCTTCGGCGGCGCCCGCATCGATGCCATCGCCGAGCGCGCCGGCGTCAACAAGAAGCTCATCTACTACTACTTCGAAGGCAAGGACGAGCTCTTCCTGGCCGTGCTCGAGCAGACCTACGCCGACATCCGCGCCGCCGAGCGCGAGCTGCATCTCGAGGCGAGCCCGCCGCTGGCGGCGATCGAGAGCCTCGTCGCGTTCACCTGGCGGCACTACCTCGCGCACCCGGAATTCCTGGCCCTGCTCAACAGCGAGAACATGCTGCGCGCCGGCCACTTGAAGAGGTCCAGACGCATCCGGCAGATGAACTCGCCGCTGATCGACGTGCTCGCCGAAGTGCTGGCACGCGGTGAGAAAAGCGGCGAGCTGCGGCGCGGCGTCGATCCGATGCAGCTCTACATCTCGATCGCCGGGCTCGCCTACTTCTATCTCTCGAACAAGCACACGCTGGGCGCGATCTTCGGCCAGGACCTGATGCACGGCGACGCACTCGAGCAGCGCCTCGCCCACATGACCGCCGTGGTGACGAGCTTCGTCAAGGCCGCCTGAGCGATGGACGCCATCGACCTCGCCTTCTATCGCCACCAGGGCCACCTGACGGTCAACGGCATCTTCGGCAGCGACGAGATGGACGCCGTGGTGCGCGACATCGAGCAATGGGGCGAGGCCTTTCTCTCCGAGCTGCCGCAAGGCCAGCGCGCCTGGTATCTCGACGGCGGCGTGAAGGCGCGCGCCGTGCTGCGCAAGCTCGACAACCCGCACGCGCATCGCGACGCGGTGCGGGCGCTGGCGCGCGACCCGCGCCTGGTTGGCCACGTGGAGTCGGTGCTAGGCGCCGGCGTCTCGGTCTACTTCAGCCAGATCTTCTTCAAGCCGCCCGAAGGCGGCGGTCCGAAGCCGGCACACCAGGACAACTTCTACTTCGGGCCGACCGACATCGAAGGCATCGTCACCGCCTGGATCGCCCTCGACGACGCGACGCTCGAGAACGGCTGCCTCTACTTCGGCGACGGCACGAATCTCGGCCCGGTCTATCCGCACTTCGCACCCGAAGGCGAGCCCTTCAACCTGCAGATCCCGGCCAGCGTCCTCGACAAGCAGCCGATGGCGCCGGCCCCGGTGCGCAAGGGCGGCGTCAGCTTTCATCACGGCAACACCTTTCACCAGTCGGGCCCGAACCACAGCACGCGCTGGCGCCGCGCCTGCGCGTTGCACTACGTGCGCAACGGCGTGGAGTTCGCGACACCGGCGCTGCCCTACGACACCGCGCTCAAGCTCAAGGTCACCTGACCCTCGCCTCTCGATCCCAGATCACTTCGGAGACACCATGACCTCAACCCGTTCGACGGTTCGCACCCTTCTCCTCGGCGGCGCGCTCGCCGCCAGCGCCTGCACCGCCTTCGCGCAATGGAAGCCGACGCATCCGATCAACCTCATCGTGCCCTGGGCCGCCGGCGGCTCGACCGACCAGGTCACGCGCGTCACCGCCGCGGAGATGGAAAAGGCGCTCGGCCAGACCATCGTCATCGTCAACCAGCCGGGGGCCTCGGGCGCCATCGGCACGCGCAGCGCACTCGAAGCGGCGAAAGACGGCTACACCTGGACGGCCGGCGCGGCACAGGATCTCGGCACCTACGAGACGCTCG
This sequence comes from uncultured beta proteobacterium, assembly GCA_963778525.1. Classification (GTDB taxonomy): domain Bacteria; phylum Pseudomonadota; class Gammaproteobacteria; order Burkholderiales; family Burkholderiaceae_C; genus Schlegelella_A. The sequence goes on from CAVZUJ010000001.1 coordinate 188,811, forward strand.
GCTCGCTGAAGACGCGCCTCTCGGACTGGAACCTCTTTCTCAGCGTCGCCAACATCCAGGTCATCGGTGTCAATCCGAAGACGCCGTACCAGAACGCGAAACAACTGCTCGATGCGATGAAGGCCGAGCCGGGCAAGATTTCGGTGGCCACCGCCGGCGTCACCTCGGCCGGACACAACGCCATGGACCTCATCGCCAAGGCCACCGGCGTCAAATACAAGGACGTGAGCTACGACGGCGGCAATCCGGCGGTGGTGGCCGCGGTGGCCGGCGAGGCCGACCTGACGACGCAGCTTGCCGTCGAACAGGCCGACATGATCCGCGGCAAGCGCCTGCGCCCTCTTGCCACCGTGAGCGACAAGCCGCTCGAGCTCGAAGGCTACGGCACGATCCCGCCGCTCTCCGACACCTTGCCCGGGTTCTCGGCGCCGGCCAACTACTTCGGCATCTTCATTCCGAAGGGCGTGCCGGATGAGGTGGTGAAGACGGTCGAGAAGATCTGGGCCGACAACATCAGCAAGAGCGAGGCGCTGAAGAAATACGCCGCCAGCCGCGGCGCCCTCTTCGCACCGTCATACGGCGAGGCCGCGCAGAAGGCCGTCTATCCGGCGGTGCAGGCGAATGCCTGGATGCTCTTCGACAGCGGCAAGGCGAAGGTGTCGCCCGACACCGTCGGCATCGCCAAGCCCTGAGGCACTTCGGGTGACGCGCGCGTGAACCACGACGCCGAGGCCGAGCTCTCGCCCGCCGCAGCGCGACTCGCTGCCCGCGCCGAGCTCAGGCAATCGCTCGGCTGGGCCGTGCTCGGCGCCGCGATCCTGATCGCCTCGCTGCGCATGGACCGCCTGGAAAGCCAGGGTATCGATCCGCACACCGTGCCGGGGCTGTTGCCGGGGCTGCTGGGCATCGTGATGCTGCTGCTGGCCGGGCTGCTGGCGCTGCGCAGCTGGCGGCGCGGCGCGCTCGCCGCCGATCTCACGCAGGCGCCCGCCTTCGATGCGCCCACGGCGCGCCGGATCGCGCTGGTGCTGGCGCTCTGCCTCGTCTTCGGCGTCGTGCTGGTCGGCCACGGCCTGCCGTTCTGGGCGGCCGCAGCGCTCTTCGTGAGCGTGGCCATCATGAGCCTGCAGGCACCGCTGCGGCGAGCCGCGGGCCGAAGCCTTGGCCTGCGCGATGTCGCCATCGCCATCGTCATCGGCCTGGGTGCCGGCGGCGCGATCACGCTGGTCTTCCAGCAGATCTTTCTCGTGCGCCTGCCGTAGGAAGAGCGCGTTCACCATGCTTGCCGGTCTTGCCGATCTCGGCCACGCCTACCTCGGCTTTCTCAACGTCACGTCGATCGTCTACGGGCTCGGCGGGGCGCTGCTCGGCATCATCGTCGGCTGCCTGCCGGGGCTCTCGGCCACGCTCTGCATTGCGCTGTTGACGACGCTCACGATCAAGCTGCCGGCCAACGACGCGATCCTCATCCTGATCTGCTCCTACGTCGGCACGCTCTACGGCGGCTCGCGCACGGCGATCCTGCTCAACATCCCCGGCACCGCGGCCAACGCGGCCTCGTGCGCCGACGGCTATGCGCTCGCCTTGCGAGGCGAAGCCGGCCGCGCCATCGGCATCGCGACCTCGGGTGCGTTCATGGGCACGCTCTTCGGCGTCCTCTGCCTCGCCGCCTTCACGCCGGTGCTCGCCGAAGTGGCGCTTTCCTTCGGGGCCTACGAGTTCTTCTGGCTGGCGCTCTTCGGTGTCGCGATGTCGGGCACCATCGTCGGCAACGATCCATTGAAGGGCTGGCTGATCGGCACGCTCGGCCTCTTCGTGGCGCAGATCGGCCAGGAAGGCCTGTATGCCTACAACCGGTTCACCTTCGGCTGGAACCAGCTCGAAGGCGGCATCTCGTTGATCCCGGCCCTGGTGGGCGCCTTCGGCTTCGCCGAGGTGCTGACCACGCTCGCCGAGCCCACCGAGCGCAAGCTGGTCGAGTTGAAGGACTCCGTGCTGCCGCGCTTTCGCGAGGTGGCGCAGTACTGGCGCACCGTGCTGCGCTCCGGCGTGATCGGCGTGCTCACCGGCCTGATGCCCGGCGTCGGCGAGGATTCCGGCGCCTGGATGTCGTACGCCGCGGCGAAGGCCTCGAGCCGCGAGAAGGAGAAGTTCGGCAAGGGCTCGATCGATGGCCTGATGGCGGCCGAGACCGGCGACATGGCCTCGATCCCGGGTCACATCATCCCGGCGCTCGCCCTCGGCATTCCCGGCTCGGCGCCTTCGGCGGTGCTGCTCGCGGCGATGATCATCCACGGCATCCAGCCCGGGCCGATGATGATGATCCAGCATCCGCAGTTCATCTACGAGGTCGTGGCGATGACCTCGCTGGCGACGATCAGCATCCTGATCTTCGGCCTCTTCCTGGTGAAGCCGTTGCTGCTCGTGCTGCGCATCAAGCGCACGGTGCTGATGCCGATCATCTTTTTGCTTTGCACCGTCGGCGCCTTCGCCAGCGCCTCGCGCCTGTTCGACATCTACTGCATGCTCGCCATCGGGATCGGCGCCTTCTTCCTGCGCCGACGCGGCTACCAGATGGCGCCCTTCGTGCTCGGCCTGGTCCTCGGAGGCCTGCTCGACAAGAGCTTGCGGCGTGGCCTGGTGCTCTCGGACGGCAGCCTCCTGCCCTTCTTCACGCGCCCGATCTCGGCCGCCTTTGCCACGGTCGTGATCTTCACCCTCCTGCTCTACGTGCCGCCCTTCAAGGCCGCGGTGCAGCGGGTCACCGGCGGTGCCGGCGCGCTCCTGCGCTCGGCCTTCCGGCGCCGGCCGGACAACCAGGACGCTGCATGAAGCTGGCGCTGTGCAACGAGGTCCTCGCCGGACTTCCCCTCGAATCCCAGTGCGAGCTCGCGGCGAAGCTCGGCTACGACGGCCTCGAGATCGCGCCGTTCACGCTCGCCGAATCGCCGGAGCTCATCGACGCGGAGGAATCGCGCCGGCTGCGGCGCATTGTCGAATCATCGGGACTGGTCGTTACCGGGCTGCACTGGCTGCTCGTGAAACCCGCTGGCCTGTCGGTGACCACGCCGGATGCAGCCGTGCGCCGGCGCACGATCGAGGTCGTGACCCGCCTCGTCGGCCTGTGCGCCGAGCTCGGCGGCAAGGTGCTGGTGCATGGCTCGCCGAAGCAGCGCGAAGTGGCGCCCGGCGAGACGCACGCCGTGGCCCTCGCCCGCCTGCAGGACTTCCTCGCGGAGGTGGCCGATGTGGCCGCAGCGATGGATGTCGTCTATTGCATCGAGCCGCTGTCGGCACGCGAGACCTCGGTCATCAACACCGTCGCCGAAGCGGCAGCGCTGGTGCGCGAGATCGATCGCCCCAGCCTGCGCACGATGATCGATTGCAGCGCCGCCGGACAGAGCGAAGCGCAGTCGGTACCCGAGCTCATCGACACCTGGCTGCCCACCGGCCTGATCGCGCACGTTCAGCTCAACGACCCGAACCGGCGCGCACCCGGCCAGGGGCAGATGCGCTTCGCACCGATCTTCGCGGCGCTGCAGCGCCACGGCTACGACGGCACCGTCGCGGTCGAGCCGTTCGACTACGTTCCCGACGGTCCGGGCGCCGCTGCCTTTGCCGCCGGCTATCTGCGCGGCGTGCGGGAGTCGCTCGCATGACTCCGCTTCTACTCGGCGGACTTCGAGGACGAAGCTCTGCGATGGTGGCGTCGAGGGATCGGGGCGACGGTGCGCTCTGTTGCGCTCATGTCCCCCGGCGAGAGCCAGGTATGGCTCTCGCCTCCTCCTTTACTTCGCTCCACAGAACGCCCCATCGCCCCGATCCTGCACCGAGGCGTCTTGCTTCTATCTCGTGCGAGGTGGCTCGGCCGGGAGCGTCGGGTGGGGGACGCAGCGAAGTAAAGGAGGAGACGAGCGCCTTCAGGCGGTCGTCGGGGGACATGAGCGGAGTCCCCCGCCCGATGCTCCCGGCCGCGCGCGCCTCCTCTCGTATTTCGGCAAATCTCAAGCGTCGCGAGCGACGCGAAACGCAAAGGATCTCCTGACATGGCCACGCAGCGACTCGGTCTCATCATGCACGGCGTCACCGGGCGGATGGGCTTGAACCAGCATCTGATCCGCTCGATCTGCGCGATCCGGGCGCAAGGCGGCGTGGCGCTCGCCAACGGCGACCGCGTCATGCCCGAGCCGATCCTCATCGGCCGCAACGCCGAGAAGATCGAAGCGCTGGCACGTGCGCACGGCATCGCACGCTGGGGCACCAACCTCGACGCCGCGCTCGCCGATCCGAACGACAGCGTCTTCTTCGACGCCGGCACGACGCAGATGCGGCCGCAACTGCTGGCGCAGGCGCTGCGCGCCGGCAAGCACGTGTATTGCGAAAAGCCGATCGCCACCAGCCTGCGCGAAGCGATCGAGATCACGCGCGTCGCCGAGCGCTCGGGCCTGAAGCACGGCGCGGTGCAGGACAAGCTCTTCCTGCCCGGACTGCGCAAGCTCGACATGCTGCGCCGCGCCGGTTTCTTCGGCCGCATGCTGGCGGTGCGCATCGACTTCGGCTACTGGGTCTTCGAAGGCGACCTGCAGCCGATCCAGCGGCCGAGCTGGAACTATCGCAAGGAAGACGGGGGCGGCATGATCCTCGACATGATGTGCCACTGGCGCTACGTGCTCGACAACCTGTTCGGCAAGGTGAAGTCGGTGTCTTGCCTGGGCGTGACGCATATCCCGAAGCGCTGGGACGAAGCCGGCAAGCCCTATCCGGCCACCGCCGACGATGCCGCCTACGCCACCTGCGAGCTCGAAGGGCACAACGGCGAGCCGGTCGTGGCGCAACTGACGATGTCGTGGGCGACGCGGGTGCGTCGCGACGATCTCGTCACCTTCACGGTCGACGGCACCGATGGCTCGGCGGTCGCCGGCCTGAGCTCGTGCCGCGCCCAGTCACGTGTGGCGACGCCGCGGCCGGTCTGGAATCCGGACGAGAAGCAGACGATGAATTTCTTCGACCAGTGGCAGGAGATCCCCGACAGCCAGGTCTACGAGAACGGCTTCAAGATCCAGTGGGAGCATTTCATCCGCTACGTCGTCGAGAACGCGCCGTACAAGTGGACGCTCGAAGAAGGTGCCAAGGGCGTGCAGCTGGTCGAAGCCGCGCTGGCTTCATGGGACGCGCGGCGCTGGATCGACGTGCCGGCGCTCGCGCTCTGAGCCGAGGGTCGAACGATGACGCTCTCGCTCCATCTTCCGAAGGCCGACGGCAGTCTCGAGCTGTACACGCTGCGCCACGAGCCGATCGCGTCGACTCGCAGCAAGACCGCGCCGCGCTTCGATCGCATTGCCTATTCGGCGGCGCACGTCGTCAGCGACCCGCTGCGCGCGAGCGATCCGTGGGTCAGCGCCGCGATCGACTGGGACGCGACGATCGGCTATCGCCGCTACTTGTGGTCGCTGGGCCTCGGCGTCGCCGAGGCGATGGACACGGCGCAGCGCGGCATGGGCCTCGACTGGCCGACCTCGCTCGAGCTCATTCGGCGGTCGCTCGATGCCGCAAAGGACGTGCCGGGCGCCCTCGTGGCTTCGGGCTGCGGCACCGACCATCTCGTGGCCGATGCGTCGACGTCGGTCGGCGACGTGATCCACGCCTACGAGATGCAGATGGCGGCGATCGAGGCACTCGGCGGCAGGCTCATCGTCATGGCCAGCCGTGCGCTGGCACGCGTCGCGAAGGGTCCGGGCGACTACGAGCGCGTCTACGACCGCATCCTGGCGCAATCGAAGCAGCCCGTGATCCTGCACTGGCTCGGCGACATGTTCGATCCGCAGCTCGCCGGCTACTGGGGCAGCAGCGACACCGACCGGGCGATGGACACCGCGCTCGGTGTCATCGCCGCGAACCCGGGCAAGGTCGACGGCATCAAGATCTCGCTCCTCGACAAGGACAAGGAGATCGTCATGCGGCGCCGCCTGCCCGAAGGCGTGCGCATGTACACCGGCGATGACTTCAACTATGCCGAGCTGATCGCGGGCGATGGCGTCGGCGTGGCGACGAACCATCGGCACAGCGATGCGCTGCTCGGCATCTTCGACGCCATCGCCCCGGCCGCAAGCGCGGCGCTCGCTGCGCTTGCCGCCGGCGATACGGCTCGCTTTCACGCCATCCTGGCGCCAACCGTACCGTTGTCGCGCCACATCTTCCAGGCGCCGACGCGCTTCTACAAGACCGGCATCGTCTTCCTCGCCTGGCTCGCCGGCCACCAGTCGCACTTCACGATGGTCGGCGGCCAGGAAAGCGCACGCGGGGTGCTGCACCTGGCCGAGGCCTTTCGCCTGGCCGATGCCGCCGGCGTGCTCGAGAAGCCGGAGCTCGCCGTCGGGCGCATGAAGCTGCTGCTCGCCACGCACGGCATCGAGAGCTGAGCGCCGAACGATCGCCATGCGCGACTTCTCCGCCGATCACCGCTGGCTCTCCATCAACACCGCGACCTTGCGCGGAGGCGGCTCGCTCGACGCCATCATCGAAGCCTGCGCCCGACACGGCATCCGTGCCATCTCGCCTTGGCGCGACCAGGTCTCGGCCATCGGCCTGCAGCGCACGATGCAGCTCGTGCGCAGCAACGGGCTCGAGCTCTCGGGCTATTGCCGCGGCGGCATGTTCACGGCCATCGATGCCGCCGGCCGGCAGGCTGCGCTCGACGACAACCGGCGCGCCATCGACGAAGCGAAGGCGCTGAACGCAGCCTGCCTCGTGCTCGTCGTCGGCGGCCTGCCCGGCGCACTCTCCGGCGCGCCGCAGTCGAAGGACTTGTTCGCCGCCCGCATCGACGTACGCGACGGCATCGCGGCGTCGCTCGACTACGCGCGCCAGGTCGGCATGCCGCTCGCCATCGAGCCGCTGCACCCGATGTATGCCGCCGATCGCGCCTGCGTCAATACCATGGAGCAGGCGCTCGACCTCTGCGACGCGATCGACCCGTCGCGCAGCGGCGACCTCGGCGTGGCTGTCGACGCCTATCACGTCTGGTGGGACCCGAAGCTCGAAGCGCAGATCGCGCGGGCCGGCCGCGAACGCCTGCTTGCCTTCCACGTCTGCGACTGGCTGGTGCCGACGCGCGACCTGCTCAACGACCGCGGCATGATGGGCGACGGCGTCATCGACCTGCCGCGCCTGCGCGGCTGGGTCGAGGCCGCCGGCTTCGCGGGCTACAGCGAAGTGGAGATCTTCTCGGCCGGGAACTGGTGGAAGCGATCGGCCGACGAGGTGCTCGAGACCTGCGTCGCCCGGCACCGCAGCGTCGTCTGAGGTCGCGCGCGGCTCAGGCCGCGGCCGCGGTCAGTGGCGTTCGGCGCACCTTCTGCACATTGAAGGCACTGGCGATCATCAGCGCCTGGACGATGGCGATGCCCAGCCAGATATCGGCAGGCCGATGCATGTCCATCAACGGACCGAAGACGAGCGGGGCCGCAGCCTGGCCGATGTCGAGCCCGGAATAGACGACGCCATAGACCCGGCCCGTCGCGTTCGGCGGGGCTGCGCGCTTGACGATCAGGTCGCGCGACGGCGCCGCAATGCCCGCGGCAAAGCCCATGAGCACGAAGAGCGCGGGCACGACCATCGGCGACAAGGGCGCGAAGCCGATCGTCAACGCGATCGCGGCGGCCGTTCCGAAGCCGAGCCCGATGATCCTTTCGCAGCGCGACGGATCGGACGCCAGGAAGCCGCCGAAGATCATTCCGCCCGCGCTGGCCACCATGTAGAAGGTCAGGCAGAGCGCTGCCCAACGCGTCGGCACGTCGTGCAACTGGCGCGCGGCCTCGGGCGCGAACGCCTGCACGCCGCTGAGCACGACGGCGTAGAGGAAGAAGAAGCCGAAGCACATCCAGACCGCGGGAATCGCGAGGAAGCCGAAGCTGTCGGCCTTCGCCGCGGCCTTGCTCGAGGCCGTCGCCGGCCGGGCGGCGCTGGTCATGTCGATCGTCAGGTGCGAGCGATTGAACCAGAGCACGATCATGACGACGAAGGCGAGCACGCCCGCCGAGGCGAGCGCGATGCGCCAGGTGAAGGCGAGCGTGATCGAGACCATCATCGCCGGTGCCAGGGCCCAGCCCAGGCTGCCGGTGATGCCATGGACGCTGAAGGCGTGGCCGAGACGCGAAGGATGGACCTTGCGATTGAGCAAGGTGTAGTCGACTGGATGAAAGACGCCGTTGCCGATGCCCGCGACGACCGAGAAGAACGCGAGCATCGCGTAGCTGGTGCTGGCCGAGTAGCCGAAGGCGGCCAGCCCGAGGAGCGCGATGCCGGCGAAGAGAACCGGGCGTGGCCCGACGCGATCGACGATGAAGCCCGACAAGGTCTGCACGCTGCACGAAACCACGAAGAAGATGGTGAGCAGCAGTCCGAGCTCGGCGTAGTTGACGTGGAAGGCATCCTTCAGCCATGGGAAAAGTGGCGGCAGGAGCAGCTGGCTGAAGTGGCTCACGAGATGTGCCAGGCCGACCAGGCCCATCAGCGACGCGTCGCGGCGCAGAGGCGGAGCCGGGTTCGGCGAAATTGCGGCAGCAGCAGACATGACGGACCTTTCGAAGCGCGATGCTACGCCGGCAGCCCGCGTCCGGATTACGATAGGAAGTCAATTTCTGTCGAGATTCCGCCATGCCGCCCCGAGCCCCCGTCGACCCGCTGACGCCGCACCTGTTCCGCCCGAACCGCTTGCGGCCGATCCGGGCCAAGCGCCAGCATCTGCTGGCCGCCACGCGCGTCGTTCCGCACGCCCATCCATGGGGTCAGATCGCGATCTCGACCGCCGGGGTGGTCCGGGTCACCATGGCACACGGCACGACCATCGTGCCGCCGTCGCGTGCCCTCTGGATCCCGCCGGGTCTCGAGCATGCGGTCACCGTCGTCGAAGACACCGACCTGCTGACGCTGTATGTCGATACCGGCGCCCGCAAGCTCGCGCCGGCGGACAGGGCCGCCGATCGAGCACGCTGGCAGCGCAGCCGGGTGCTCGAAGCGTCGCCGCTGCTGCTCGCGCTCGCCCTCGAGCTCGAGGCCTCGCCCGACAGCGCGCGCGTGACGCTCGAACGCCCGGCCCTGCGGCGCGAAAGGCGCATCGCCGCGCTCCTGCTCGACGAGCTGCGACGCGCGCCGCAGGTGCCGCTCGGGATCGGACTGCCGGTCGAAAAACGCCTGCGTCGCCTCTGCGAGAGCATGCTCGACGATCCGACGCGCCACCGCTCGCTCGATGCCTGGGCCGCAGCCTCGGGCGCCAGCCCGCGCACGATCGCGCGCCTGTTTCGCAGCGAGCTCGGAACGACCTTCGTGCGCTGGCGCGAGCAGGTGCTGCTGGCGCGCGCCGTGCCGCTGGCGGCGCGCCGCCTGCCCATGGCCGCGATCGCCGGCGAGCTCGGCTACGCCAGCCCGAGCGCGTTCGCGGCGATGGTCCGTCGCTCGGTCGGCATGTCGCCGCTCCGTTTTTTCCGCGGCGAGGCCTGACCGGTCGTCGCGCCGAGACGCAACCGCACCTGTTCGTTTCGCACTTCGTCGCCGGCGACTGGCGCCTGACCGATGCGAAAGCGAACATCGCGCACAGCACCACTTTGCGCCCATGCCATGAGCCACGTCGGACGTCGTCATCTCCTCGTCGCCCTCGCCGCCGCCTCGGCGTCGGTCGAGGCCTTCGCAGCCGACCGGGGCATTCGCGGCTCCGGCCGCATCGCCACCGAGCGGCGTGCCGTCAGCGGCTTCGAGCGCATCTCGATCGCCGGTCCGTTCGAGGTCGAGTTGCACCAGGGCACGCAGGAGGGTCTCGAGCTGAGCGGCGACGACAACCTGCTCGCTCTCGTCGACACCCGCATCGAGGGTGCGCCGGGCTCGGCAAACCTGAAGATCGCGCCGAAGAACGACGCGCCGTTCGTGGTCACCCAGCCGCTCCGGATCCGCATCGACATCATCCGGTTGTCGGCGCTCGCCGTCGGCGGCAGCGGCGACATCGCCGGCAAGGGCCTGCATGTGGCTGGCCTCGCGATCGCGATCGGCGGCAGTGGCAGCGTCGACCTGAGCGCCCTCGAGGCCGACCGACTGGTGGTGACCATCGGAGGCAGCGGCCACGTCGGCGCCGACGGCCATGCCCGCGAGCTGGCGCTGCGCATCGGCGGCAGCGGCAACGGCCTGTTTGCGCGCCTCGTCGTCGACGATGCGAAGGTCGATATCGCCGGCAGCGGCAACGCTGACGTCAACGTGGGCCACGATCTGCGCGTCGCGATTGCCGGCTCGGGACGGGTCCGGCACACGGGCGCCGCGGTGCCGAAGGCAAGCATCGCCGGAAGCGGCAGCGTGCAGCCCGGCTGAGGACCCGGCGCGCGCCGCGCCACCCATCGGCTCGTCGCGCCCGCGTGTCCGTGTAACGAAACGTACGAAGACGCAACAAAGCGGCGCGCTCTAGACTCCCTGCGATCGACAAGCCGCCGTGGGGCGCGCAAGGAACGTCATGTTGACTTCGCTGTTCGGAGACCTCGGGCCGGCACGCGACGGCAAGAAGAAGCCGCGCGATTTCGACGACACGCAGCCCGACTCGATGGGCGGATTCGCGGCGACGGCGATCATGGAAAGCGTGGCCACCGAGGTCAACGATCGCGGTCAGATCATCGATCGCCACGTCAGCGACCTCGTCGTCATCGGCTCGCCGGCACAGGCTATCCGCGAGCACTTCGCGGCGACGCGTGCCGATCTCGAAACGGCGTCTTCGATGATCACGCTGCTCGACCCGGTCGGCGTCTGGGCCTCTTCGGTCGTCAAGGCCTTGTCGGACGCCGGCGGCCGGCCGATCGAAAAGCTCCACCTGCGCGAGAAGACCACGCTGCGCACGATCGCGATGATCGAGCGCACCACGCTCGTCCGGCGCCAGGAAGACACGCTGCGCATCTTTCACGCCGACGTCCGCGCGCCAGGCCCGGAAAACGCCGAGATCCCGGTCGCCCTGATGGAGCGCAGCCAGATGACGGCGGTGATCATCGGGCCGATGCAGCCGCACGCCATCGACGCGCTGCTGTCGTCGCTGCGCCAGGCGACGAGCCTGCCGACCTGGCGCTGCCCGCACCTGCTGTTCCAGTTGCCGCCGAACGCGACCTGGATCAACAACAAGGTCGAGGCCGTGGTCTGGCCCGAGCGCCTGCACGTGCGCATCGTCAGCGAGCCGATGACGGGTGCCTCGTCGGTGTGGAACGCGATGCTCGGCGTCTGGAACGAAGCCAAGCTGCAGCCCGGCTGGGACCCTTCGGCCGTCTCGCCGATGCTCGGCACCAACGATTTCCCGATCAAGGTCGGCGAGATCGGCGGCACGGCCGAGCCGGGAGCACGCGCTGGCGGGACAGCGCCGGCGCATTCGGCTGGACTTGCCGCCGCGACTGCGACCGGTGCTTCGCCGCCCCAAGTCACCGCCAGCGTGCTCGACGCCGCGCGCGGCCGCCAGGCGCTCGCGGTGCTGCTCAAGCTCGACGGCCTGATCGGCTGCGCCCTTGTCGATGGCGTGAGCGGCTTCGTCATGGCGCACGAGACGCGCGAAGACAGCCCGCTCGACATGGAGCTCGCGGCGGCGGCGGCAGCGCAGGTGCTGCGCGCCCATCGCGAATCGGCACGCAGCATGGGTCTGCTCGACGGCATCGACGAGGTCATCACGACCGCCGGCGCCCGCCACGTCCTGATCCGGGCCCTGCAGCGGCATCCCGATCTGTTCGTCGTCGCCCTGCTCGAAAAGCACCGCACGAATCTGGCGCTGGCCCGCTTCCAGCTGCTCGAGGTCGAGCGCAGCCTGGCCTGACCGGCCCGATCGCGGCGCGCTAGCCGTCGCTGCGTGTCTTCAGTGCCAGCGCCTTGTTGGCAAGCGCGTCGGCCTTCTCGTTGCAGCGGTCGCCGTTGTGGCCGCGGACCCAGCGCACGCTGACGCGGCGCACGTCGGCGGCCGCGAACAGCTGCTTCCACAAGGCCAGGTTGGCCACCGGCTCGCCCTTCGAGTTGCGCCAGCCCTTGCGCTCCCAGCCGGCCCGCCACTCGGTCAGGCCCTTCAGGACGTACTGGCTGTCGGAGACGAGCTCCACGGCGGCGCCGACAGGCACGCGAGCCAACCCTTCGATCGCCGCCGTGAGCTCGGCGATCTGGTTCGTGCCGTGGCCGATGAAACCGAAATGGTCGCTCTCGACGCCGCTGTCGGGCGCAATCAGCACGGCGCCCCAGCCGGCCGGGCCCGGGTTGCTCGGCGCGCAGGCGCCGTCGGTATAAGCCAGCCACTTGGCCTCGGCGGCGGCGTCGGGTTTATGGACCATGCGTTTCCAGTTCAGCGCGGCGCTGGGTTGCCGCCACAGGGGCCGGCGCGGTCGCAGCCTTCGGTCGCGCCTCCTGGCGAGCCAGGCCGACCAGGCGCATGCCGCGCACCCGCTTGACGGCGACGATGTAGTACAGCGCGCCGAAGACCGGCCACCAGCGATTGCCGGCACTTTCCATCCAGCTGAACCGGGCCAGCCATTTCGCCGAGGTCACCGGCGGGATGTAGCAGCCGAAGCGGCCGGACTCGACCTCGAAGCTGAGCAGGCGCAACCAGTCGCGCAGGCGCCGGTAGCCGATGAACTCGCCGGCGCGCGGCAGGAACAGGCCGTGCTCCGGGCCGAGGCCGACGGCGCGGCGCATCCGGCCCAGGCGCTGGCGCGTGCCCCACAAACTTGCCGGGTTGAAACCGACGATGAGGACCCGGCCCTCGGGCACGAGCACGCGCTCGACTTCGCGCAAGGTGCGGTGCGGATCGCGCGCCATCTCGAGCGCATGCGGCAGAACCACGAGATCGAGGCTTGCAGCGTCGAAGGGCAAGGCGTCGAAGTGGCAATGCAGCGTCGGCGCCTGCGGTTCTGCAAAGGTCAGGGAATCCGGCTCGGGGTCGTCGTCGGCCACGACGTCGATGTATCCGTCGGCGGACACTCGTCGCGCCAGCACCGAAGGGGCCGTTTCGACCGCCAGCCAGCGGTGCGGCATCCGGTTCGCGCGCAACGCCGAAAGCTCGGGCAGGCCGAGCTGCAATGCGTGAAAGCCGAAGATGTCGGCGACGGCCTGGTCGAGATGGCGCTGCTCCCAGGCGAGAAGGTACTCGCCCGCAGGGGATTTCAGCCATTCGGGCAACTGTATGATCGCGCCTTCCGTCATGAACCTGACTGCCGTACCCGCCTTCAGCGACAACTACATCTGGATGATCGACGACGGCCGCAGCGCCATCGTTGTCGATCCGGGGGAAGCGGGGCCGGTGGAGGCCGCGCTCGATGCCAAGCGGCTCGCGCTGAAGGGCATTCTAGTGACCCACCACCATGCCGATCATGTCGGCGGCGTCGACGCCCTGCGGGCGCGCCTGCAAGGCCCTGTCTTCGGTCCGGCGCACGAGAAGGTGCCGCAGCCCTGTGAAGGCCACGTCGAAGGCGACGTCGTCGAGGCGCTGGACCTGAGGTTCGAGGTGATCGACGTGCCTGGCCACACCGCCGGCCATATCGCCTTCTTCAACCGTGAAGGCGCCGGCGAGCCCATCGTCTTCTGCGGCGATACCTTGTTCTCGGCCGGCTGCGGCAAGCTTTTCGAGGGCACGCCGGCGCAGATGTTCAGCTCCCTCGGCAAGCTCTCGGCGCTGCCCGATGCGACGCGCGTCTGCTGCGGCCACGAATACACGCTGTCGAACCTGCGCTTCGCCCAAGAGGTCGAGCCCGACAACGCCGATATCGCACGGCACGCCGAGGCCTGCCAGGCGCTGCGCGCGGCCGACCGGCCCACGGTGCCCTCGCCGATCGGGCGCGAGCGCCGGATCAACCCGTTCCTGCGCTGCACCGAACCCGGCGTGATCCAGGCCGCGGTGGTGCATGGCGCCAGCGGACGCAGCGGCAGCGAGGTGCTGGCCGCGATCCGCACCTGGAAGAACGAATTCCGATGACGACACAACCGACAGCCTCGGCGTGGCTGCAGCGTACTTCTGCGCTGCTCTGGCCCCTCCTCTTCGCCGGATGCGTGTCGGCACCTTCGTCGCCTCTCTCTTCAAGTCTCGCCGCTGCGTCGGCGCCCTCGTCCTCGGCGTCGGCGCCTGCCGACAAGGCGATCGACGATGCCGCGGCGCAAAGCGTGGCCATCGCGGCCTCCGAGCCGCAAGAGGTGGTGGCGGCGCCCGTCCCGATCGATCCCGAACGTCCGAACGTCCATATCAACATCGACGATCGCGCCGCCCGCGTCGACCTGTGGGACCGGGTGCGGCGCGGCTTCGCCATGCCCGACATCGACAACGACCTGGTGCGCGACCGCGAGCGCTGGTACGCGACGCGGCCGGACTACGTGGCGCGCATGACCGAGCGCGGCGGCCGCTACCTGTTCTACATCGTCGAGGAGCTCGACAAGCGCGGCATGCCGACCGAGCTGGCGCTGCTGCCCTTCATCGAGAGCGCCTACAACCCGCAGGCGATGTCGGTGGCGCGCGCCTCCGGCATGTGGCAGTTCGTGCCGTCGACCGGACGCGACTACGAGCTCAAGCAGAACATGTTCCGCGACGATCGGCGCGACGTGCTGGCGTCGACCCGCGCCGCACTCGACTACCTGCAGAAGCTCTACGGCATGTTCGGCGACTGGCAGCTCGCGCTGGCGGCCTACAACTGGGGCGAAGGCAGCGTGCAGAAAGCGGTGGCGAAGAACCAGAAGGCCGGCCTGCCCACCGACTACGCCAGTCTGCGCATGCCGGCCGAGACGCAGATGTACCTGCCGAAGCTGCAGGCGGTGAAGAACATCGTCGCGCGGCCGGCCGATTTCGGGCTGCAGTTGCCCGAGCTCCTCAACCACCCGTATTTCCTGAGCGTGCCGATCGAGCACGACATGGATGTCGCCGTCGCGGTGCGCATTGCCGGCATGCCGCTCGAGGAATTCGAGACGCTCAATCCGCAGATGAACCGGCCGGTGATCCTGGCCGCCGGCACGCCGCAGGTGCTGCTGCCCTACGACAACGCCAACCGCTTCGTGCGCGAGCTGCCTCAATATCGCGGCCCGCTTGCGACCTGGACGGCATGGGCGGCGCCGAAGACGATGACTCCGGCGGAAGCAGCGAAGTCGGTCGGCATGAGCGAAGCGCACCTGCGCGAGGTCAACCGGATACCGGCCCGCATGCTCATCAAGGCGGGCTCGACCCTGCTCGTGCCGCGCGGCAACGCCTTGCTTGCCGACGTGTCGAGCCAGGTCGCCGACAACGCCATGCTGGCCCTCGCCCCGCTCTCGCCGCCCCTGCGAAAGGTGTCGCTGCGCGCCGGCCGGCACGAGAGCGTGGCCTCCGTCGCCAAGCGCTACAAGGTCCCGCCGGCCCAGGTGGCGCAGTGGAACGACGTGGGCGCCGCAGCGACCTTCGCGCCCGGCCAGAGCATCATCGTCTACGTGGCTGCGGCAAACCACAAGACGGCGCCGAGCGCAGTGCATACCGCAAGCAACCACGGCGCCAGCCACGCGAGCCATCCATCGCACTCGTCGGCACGCGTCGCCAGCAACCATCCGGCGACGACGCGCGCGGCGCCGGCGGCCAAGCCCGCGGCGCGCGGCACGCACGAGCACCTCGCAAAGAACTGATCGCGTTGCGCGGCGCCTTCAGCGCCGGTCGACGAAGGCGTGCGCGATGGTGCCGAGATCGACGTACTCGAGCTCGCTGCCGATCGGCACGCCGCGCGCCAGCCGCGTCACCCGCACGCCGCGCGACTGCAGCGCCTCCGAGAGCACGTGCGCCGTCGCCTCGCCTTCGGCCGTGAAATTGGTCGCCAGAATGACCTCCTCGACCGTGCCGTCGATGGCTCGATCGAGCAACTGGCGCGCCCCGATCTCGAGCGGCCCGATGCCGTCGAGCGGGCTGAGCCGGCCCATCAGCACGAAGTAGAGGCCGCGATAGCTGCCGGTGCGCTCGAGCGCCGCCTGATCGGCCGGCGTCTCGACGACGAGCAGCTGGCGTCGGTCGCGCGCGCTGTCGACACAGATGCTGCAGCGCGTCTGCTCGGTGAAGGTGTGGCAGAGCTCGCAGTGGCGCACCCGCGCCACTGCCTGCTGGAGCGAATCGGCAATGCGGCGGGCGCCGTCGCGATCGTGCTGCAGCAGGTGGTAGGCCATGCGCTGCGCCGACTTGACGCCGACGCCCGGCAACCGGCGCAAGGCCTCGACCAGCCCTTCGAGCGACGCTTCGACGGCCACTAGAACGGCAGCTTCATTCCAGGCGGCAAGGGCATGCCGGCCGTCAGCTTGCCCATCTTCTCCTGGCTCACGGCTTCGGCCCGACGCACGCCGTCGTTGAACGCGGCCGCCACCAGGTCCTCGAGCATCTCCTTGTCGTCGCCGACGAGGCTCGGATCGATCGTGATGCGCTTGACGTCGTGCTTGCAGGTCATCGTGACCTTGACCAGGCCGGCACCGGACTGGCCCTCGACCTCCATGGTGGCGAGCTCGTCCTGCGCCTTCTTCAGGTTGTCCTGCATCGCCTGGGCCTGCTTCATCAGGCCCGCGAGTTGACCTTTCATCATGTCTTCAGCTCCTCGAAATTCACAGCGGCTTGACCGAGCCTGGAACGATGCGGGCCGTCTTGTACTGCGCCAGCAGGGCCTTGACGAGCGGATCGTCATGGATGGTCTTCTCGGCCTCGGCCTGGCGCCGACGCCGCTCGGCGGCCTGGCGCTCGGCCGGCGAGTCGAGGGCCGGGCCCGGCTCGATGTCGATGCGCACCGGCCGTTGCGCAGCGTCGCCGAGCGCCACCTGCAAGCGCTCGCGCAACGCCGGCGCACGCAGGTTCTCGCGCTCGACGCGCAAGCGCCAGACCTGCTCGTTCGGATCGTCGACGATGGCCAGGCATTCGGCCTGCATCGCCAGCTCGCGGACCATGGCACCGATGCTGGCGACGTCGATCATTCGCTGCACGACGAGCGTCCAGCGATCCGCTGCGGCGCGGTTGCCGGGGGTCGGCGCCGCGGCCGGCACGGAAGGCTCCTGCACCGTCAGCGCGGGCGCCGGCTGAGTCGCTTCGCGGGCGGGCGTCGGCGCGGCGATCGGACGGCCGGCCGGTGCTCCCGCCGCTGCCGGCCGCATTGCTGACGTCGGCGATGGCGTCGACGCTGGCATCGATGACCTGGGCGTGGGTGCGGCGGTCCGTGTCGGGGTCTGGCCGGCCGGCGGGGCCGCAGCGTCGGCGCGCGGCGGGAACGCCAGCACGCGCAGCAACACCATCACCAGGCCGCTGTATTCGTCGGGTGCCAGCGCCAGCTCGGCCCGGCCAGCCAGCACGATGCTGTAGAGCAGTTGCGTCTCGTCGGGCGGCAGCAGCGCGGCGAGGCGAACGGCGACTTCGCCGTCGGGGTCCTCGCTCGAGGTCGCATCCGGCACCGCTTGCGCGATCGCCATGTCCTGCAGCAGGGCAGCCAGCTCCTCGAGCGTGCCGGCCGCCGACAGGCCGAGCTCGCGCAGGCCATCGACGACCGCGATGAGGGCGCGGCCGTCGCTGCTCGCAACGGCTTCGACGATGCGCACCGCATGGCTGCGATCGACCGCCCCGAGCATGCGCCGGACAGGCTCTTCCTCGATCTGGCCGCTGCCGTAGGCAATCGCCTGGTCGGCAAGCGAGAGCGCATCGCGCATCGAGCCGCGCGCGGCGCGGGCGATGAGCTTCAGGGCGACCGCGTCGGTGCTCACCGATTCCTGGCGCAGCACGGTCTCGAGATGCTGGGCAATCGTGGCCGGCGCCATCGGCCGCAGATTGAATTGCAGGCAGCGCGACAGCACCGTCGCCGGCACCTTCTGCGGATCGGTGGTGGCCAGAACGAACTTCAGGTAGTCGGGCGGCTCCTCGAGCGTCTTCAGCATCGCGTTGAAGGCGGTGCTGGAGAGCATGTGCACTTCGTCGATCATGTAGACCTTGAAGCGGCCGAGCACCGGCTTGTAGACCGCCTGGTCGAGCAGCTGGGTGATCTCGTCGACGCCGCGGTTCGACGCCGCGTCGAGCTCGACGTAGTCGATGAAGCGGCCGGCATCGATGTCGCGGCAGGCAGCGCAGACGCCGCACGGATGCGCGGTGATGCCGCCGCTGCCGTCGGGGCCGGTGCAGTTCAGCGATTTGGCGAGGATGCGCGAGACCGTGGTCTTGCCGACGCCGCGCGTGCCGGTGAAGAGGTAGGCATGGTGCAGCCGCTGCTGCGTGAGGGCGTTGGCGAGGGCCTGGATGACGTGCGCCTGCCCGACCATCGCCTCGAAATTGCGCGGCCGGTATTTGCGCGCCAGGACCGTGGTCGACATGCGAACGATTCTACGGGCCGGCCCTTCTCGCCCGCGCGCTGCGGGATAATCCTGCGACGACCTGGACCCGATGGCGACCGACCCGACAGACCCCTCCCCGTTGAGCTACGGCGGCTCGGGCGTCAACTACGACGTCATCGATCCGCTCAAGGTGGCGGCCCAGCGCGCCGCCGCGGCAACCGCGGTGCACCTCGACGCGCACGGCTTCAGCGAGGTCGAGGCATCGCGCGGCGAATCGGCCTATGTGATCGACGTCGGCCCCTTCTATCTGGCCAGCATCGTCGAGTGCCTGGGCTCGAAGTCGCTGGTCGCCGATGCGATGGAAAAGCTCACCGGCAAGAGCGCCTACGCGGCGATCGCGCAGGACACCATCGCGATGGCGGTCAACGACCTGATCACGGTCGGCGCGACGCCGCTGATGATCCATGCGTACTGGGCCGCCGGCGGCTCCGAATGGTTTGCCGACACGGTTCGCTCGGCGGCCCTGCTCGAAGGCTGGAAGCGCGCCTGCGACCAATGCGGCATTGCCTGGGGCGGTGGCGAGACGCCAGCGCTCGCCGGCATCGTCGAGGCCGGCCGGATCGACTTGGCGGCCTCGTGCACGGGCATCGTCAGCCCGAAGAACCGGCTCTCGGTCGGCGACCACCTGGCGGTCGGCGACGCGATCGTGCTGCTGGCCGCAAGCGGCATCCACGCCAACGGCCTGAGCCTCGCGCGCCAGCTCGCGGCGCGCCTGCCGCAGGGCTACCTCACGCCGCTCGGCGGCAGCGCCGTGCCGATCAGCTTCGGCGAGGCGCTGCTCGAGCCGACACCGCTCTATTCCCCGATCACCGAAGCCGTGTTCCGGGCCGGCGTGCGGCCGCACTATGCCGCCAACATCACCGGCCACGGCTGGCGCAAGCTGATGCGCCATCGCGGCGACTTCGTCTATCGCATGCATACCGTGCCCGACGTGCCGGCGGTGCTGAAATTCATCCAGTCCGAGGCCGGGATGTCGGACCATGACGCCTACGGCACCTTCAACATGGGCGCCGGCTTCGCCCTCTTCGTCGCCGCCGAGGATGCCGAACGCACGGCCGCGGCAGCGCGCAAGGCTGGCGTCGATGCCTGGGTCGCGGGCAAGGTCGAGGCTGGCCCGAAACGCCTGGTCATCGAGCCCGTCGGCGTGCAATACGAGGGCGATGCGCTCGGCCTGCGCGCCTGACCGTCATCGGCTGCCGCGAATGGCAGCGCGGTCTCTACAATGGGCGCCGACGGGCCTCCCCGCATGGAAGCGCGGCCAACCGGGTCAGGTCGGGAACGAAGCAGCCCTAACCGTTGCGACCAGTGCCGGGGTCAGGTCCGTCACCTGATTCCGAAAGCCTCTTTACCTACCCCGACTTGAGCACTGGCTCGAGTTCCCAGCCGGTCGGTGTGTCATTCGGTAGAGAACCGCAGGGCCAAGAGTTCCAATCAGTCCACTCGACGCATCCAGAACGAGGAAGGGCGGCTTGGGTGACGGCCGCAGGACGGAATCGAGCGAAGGAACTCCTCGGGATGAAGGCGGAACAGCGCGTGAGTGGGGAGGATGACCTCGAACGCCGAGCTGAAAAGCAAAAGAGCCTGCAGCAGATACTGTTCGTTCCAGAAGAACCGCGATTCGCGGATCCACTCACGAGGGTACTCAAACGGCAAGAAGACGTCATGGACATGCACGACGACGCCGGGAGCCAGTCGAGGGAGGATTTCGAGGTACAGGTGGTTGACGTCGCTGCCGATGGATGCGACGTGGCTGGAATCGATGAAAAGTACGTCACCGGCGCCCAGCGCCTCGAATTCGGAAAACGGGACCGACTGCACAAATGAAGGCAGCATCCGCGTGACGCCGGACGGCAAGGGCGAGAGATACGGGGGCGGATAAGGCTCGATCGCAACGAACTCGCATGCCGCAGCGGGGTCGTCCCGGAGGTTGCGAGCCACTGCCTCGCTGATCAGGAGCGTGGTGTAACCCGACCCGACCTCGATGATCCGCCGGGGCTTCAGCTCGCGAACCATGCTGTAGAGGGTCTCGGCGTCGCCTCCGGAATAGGCCGAGTTGTCGAGGTAGAACCCTTGCGGATCGGCCGGGCTGTCGAAAGCGAAGGCGTCGTATTCATCGCGATATTTCGCCGCAAACCGGGCGAGTGACGCCAGCCCTTCATCCATCCGAAGCGCTATCCCATGGCAATCGGACTGGCCCGACCACATCGTTTCGGGGACCGCAAGTGTCCGGGGGATCGGCGTGTAGAAATGAACGGGCAGAACGTGCAGTCCATTACGTTCCGCGTGGTCGAAGAGGTCGCCTCGCCAATGGTTCCAGTAGCCTGAGTACCACCCGGTACGTTTCAGCGTCCAGATCGCCGCCTTCGCCATTAGCGTTTTCGCATGCCATCCCGCATCCATCGCGCTCGTCTCCTCCTCTAGATGAAACGGCCGCCGGCCCGCCCTTCATAAACCGATTCGACGTTCTCTCCGAGACTTGACTCTACCCACAAAGGCAATGCCAACTTTCCACGATAAATTTGCAAGGAGGCATCGGATGGGCACTCGGCCGAGCCTTAGGATCGCCGCCGCGGATGCCCGATAGGTCGATCTTGCGGGGCGGCAGGAGACACCATTCGAGCTTTGTCAGTACCTGCCTCTTCCCGAGGCTTGTCACCTTTGCGCCGGCGGCGCTGAAGCGGTTTGCGCCGCGGCGGCCGGCGGCAGTGCCGGGCCCGGCGATTCTTCTGCGTCGTCCCCGCCCTTCGGCTGTCCTGCAGGTGCCGCCATGCCCTTGCGCAGCACGTCGCGTGCTTCCTGCAGTGCTTCGGCCAGGGAGCGCGTCGTGATCCGGAGAACGCGCGCGTAGCGCTGGGCGATGTGGCCGAGCGCGGCGCCGACCTTGGTCGACGGCAGCGTGCTGACGGCATCGACGATCTCGTTGGCGGCGCTCGCGACCAGGCGCAGCAGGTCGGGATCGCCGTCGGGCTTGCGCACCGGCGCGTCGACGGGCAGTCGGCGGATCATGTGCAGCACGTCATCGCCGAGGCCCCAATGCCGGGCCACGGCGCTGCCGAAGGTCTCGGTATCGACACCGAGAACCGCGAAGCCGGCTGCCTCTTCGCTCATGCCCGGCTGCTCGCCGGAATCGCCTTCGCTGGTGGCGGGTTGCATCAACTGCTGGATCTGCTCGGCCTCTTCGGCAAAGTGATAACGCAGCATCAGCCGCCCGAGGTTCTGCATCACGGCGATCAGATAGACCACCTCGCCGTCGTAGCCGGCCGGGCGCAAGGCTTGCGCGGTGTGGCCGGCCAGGCGAACCCGGTCGATGGCCGCCAGCAGGGCCTTGGCGTTGACGTCGTCGAGGGGGCCCGGCCAGGCGCGCAAGGTATTCGCCGATTGCCGCACGCCGTTGACGCCGATCAAGGCGACGACGCGGCGCAAGGTCAGCACCGCACCATTGCCTGCAATCTGCGTGCCCTGGACCTGCGCCGTGTTGAGGGTGCGCAGGAGCTCGAACGACAAGGCCAGGTCGGGCAGCAGGTGCTGGGCGATCTCGTCGGTACGCTGGCTCTCGATGGCGGTGACGCGCTGCACGCGTGCCGCCAGGCCAGGCAGCGCGGGCAGGTGGCCGATCGTGCGCAGGCGGTCGAGCAGGAGCGCGACCGGACCGCCGTCGTCTTCGGCAATCGCTTCGCGCCAGCCGTTGAGGGCGCCGAGGAAGGTCCGTGCGCTGCGATAGCGCAGGCGCTCCTGGCCGGCCGTGCTGCGGTTGACGATGGCGCGCAGCGCCTCCGCCACCGGCTGCGGCGTGGTCCACGGCAGGCGCACGAACTCGCGTCCGCGCGGCGCCATGCGATCCATGACCCGGCCGGTGTCGGCACTGCCGAGCGCCGGTTCGCCGGCGAGCAGGCGATGCAGGAGCACGCCGGCGGCAAGCACGTCGCGCTCGGCCGCGGCCCGTTGCGCGCGCAGGGTCGAAGGGTCGAGCGGCATCAGGCCGCTGTCGTCGCGGCGGCGCGGCGTGCCGGCGGCAGCCTCGACTTCCTGGGCCGCGCCGAGGGCCATGACGCTGGCCTGGCCGCGGTCGTTGACGAGAATGCTGTGCAGCTGCAGATCGAGGTGTGCGAGGCCGGCGTCGTGGGCGAAGGCCAGGCCACGCAAGACGCCCTCGGTCCACACTGCGGCCTCGTCGGGCGACGGCCGCGGATGCTCGTCCAGCCATTCGTCGAGCGTCACCCCCTGGCGCCGATCGACGGCGATGAACGGCCAGTGCTCGTGGATGCCGCATTCGAGCGGACGGGCGAGATTGGGATGATCGAGGCGGGCGGCGCGGCGAACCGCAAGCAGCCACGCCGCAGCGCCGCCGGGCGTGGCCGGCGCGACGCGGGGCATGGTCAGCATCGCTTCGGTGCCGGCGCGGGCATCGAGCGCCAGCCAGGCCATCGTCGTCTCGCTCTTGCCGATCAGCTTGCGCAGCTGAAAACGCCCGAACGCACGCGCCGCGGTCGGCGGAGCGGGAATATGAACGGCAGCGGCGGACGGCATCGGCGAGAAACGACGGACTACCTCGATTGGAACGCGAACCGAGGCGCGGAATTCGCCGATGTGCCGCCGATTCGCCCTGCATCTCTGCCGCATTTCACGCCGGCTCGGGTTCGCGGCGACGTGCCCGCTGCTAGTCGATCTCGACGACCCGGCCGTTGCCGGCGATGAAGGCGCAGCGCACCGCCTCGCCAGGCTGCAAGGTGCGAACCACGTCACGGTAGCGCAGCAGCTGCTGCCGATACGGTTCGAGCGCCTCGGGCACTTGGTGAAGCTTGTAGTCGAGCACCCACCAGACCGGTGCGGCGCCCTCCTCCTCGAGCCGCACCAGGCGGTCGATGCGGAGCAGGTCGCCGGATTCGCTCACCGGCACTTCGTTGCCGCTCCAGCGCAGCGCCGGGCCGCCGAAGAATCGCGACGCGTGCGCATCGGCAAGGATCGCCGCCGCGTGGCGCGTCACGAGCGCGGCGTCGACATCGAAGGCGCGCGCCGCAGCGGCAGCGAGCGTGTCGAGGTCCGCGCCGATCTCGGGACCTGCCTGGGCCGCCCATTCGAGCGTCCGGTGGATCGCCCGGCCGAGCGCGGCGGAGCGCGGGTCGAGATCGGTCGCGCCGATGCGCAGCTCAGTGGATGCCACCGGGCCGGGCGGCTCGGCCGCTTCGAAGTCGAAGGCCGTCTGGCCCGTCACGGCGTCGCGCGTGGAACCAGAGGGTTCGAGCGGCGGTGGCGCAGGCGAGAACGTGGCCACAGCCAAGGGCCGCGGCGGCGCCGTCGGCGCCCGCAGCTCGCGCAGCACGACGGGCGCCAGGACTGCCACCGGACGCGCGCTTGCCCGCGGGGACGGCGCCGCGGGGGCTGCGAACGGCTCGAGCCGCTGCCACCACGAGGCCGCGAGCGGCGGCAGAAACGGTTCGGTAGCGCTGATCACGAGGCGACGGCGTGCGCGCGTCATCGCAACATAGAGCGCGTTCAGCTCCTCGCGCGCGTCCGCCGCGATCTCGGCCGCAAGCAGCGCGCGCA
Organism: uncultured beta proteobacterium; assembly: GCA_963778525.1. Taxonomy (GTDB): domain Bacteria; phylum Pseudomonadota; class Gammaproteobacteria; order Burkholderiales; family Burkholderiaceae_C; genus Schlegelella_A. The sequence continues at coordinate 212,691 of CAVZUJ010000001.1, forward strand.
GCGAGGGCGGGCAGCGGGCCTCGGCATCGGAGTAGACGAAAGCGCAGCGCCGCGGCCGATCGGTGTGCACCGGCCAGTCGATGAGGAGCGTCGCCAATTCCGTGCCTGGCCGCTCAGGATCGGTGTCGGTGATGAACACGGTGTCGGCCTCGAGGCCCTTCGCGCCGTGCACGGTGAGCAGGCGTACGGCGTCGGCGCGCATCGGCGGCGTGCTCTTCACGCTGCGGCGCTTCAGCGCACGGATGAAGCCGTAAGGCGTCGCATAGCGGCCGCCGTCGAGCAAGAGTGCCTGAGCCAGGACGGCATCGACCGCGTCGAGCGCTTGCGCCCGCTGATCGGGTGGCACGACGGCGGCAAGGCGCGCGCGCAGGTCGCCCTCGTGGACGATCCGGTCGAGCAGGTCGTGCGGCGGCAACTCGTCGGCGGCGACGCGCCAGGCCCGGAGCAGATCGCGCGCGCGCTCGAGCGCCGGACTTGGCTGGCCCATCGCCTGCAGGGCTCGCCACCAGTCACGATCACCGGCCGCCTGCGCGGCAGCGGCGAGAGCGAGCAGGTCGTCGTCGCTCGAGCCGAACAGCGGACTGCGCAAGGCGCGGGCGAGCGATAGCCGGTGCGCCGGCGAGACGATGGCGTCGAGCACCGCGATCAGATCCTGCGCTTCGGGCGTCTGCGCCAACGCGGTGTCCTCGACCGCGGTGTGCGCAATCTGCTCGCGCTCCAGCGCCGTCGCGACCAGGCGCAAGGTCTCACGCTTGCGGCAGAGCACGAACACCTCGTTCGGCGGGACGCCTTCGCCCAGCAGGACAGCGACGCGACGAGCAACGCGTGCCGCCTCGCGCTCGCGGACCACGACGTCCGGCTCGAGGCGCGGCGTCGTCAGCGTGTCACGCCAGACCGGTGTCGCCTTGGCATCGGGACGCGCCGCACGGCCCACGCGCAGGCTTCGCGGCAGCGCCTCGACGCCGTCGCCCGGCATGGTCTCGAGCTCGGTCGTATGCGGGCGGAAGCCCTCGAACGCGCCCTCCCCGGCCGCCTGACCGAAGACCGCGTTGACGACCTCGAGCACCGCCGGCGCGTTGCGTCTCGTGTGATCGCAGGCGAGCGCACTGCCGCCGAGCCCTTCGCGGATGAAACGTGTGGCCGCGGCGAAGACAGCCGATTCGGCGCCGCGAAAGCGATAGATGCTCTGCTTCGGATCACCGACCAGGAACAGGCCTGGTGGCTTCTGCCCGCTCGCCCCGCCGCCAGCGCCGGCGTATGCCGAGAGCCAGGCGTGAAGCGCGTGCCACTGCAACGGGCTCGTGTCCTGGAACTCGTCGACGAGGACGTGGCGGATGCGCGCGTCGAGCCGCTCCTGCACCCAGGCCGAGAGCTCGTCGTCGCGCAGCAGTGCCAGGGCGCAGCGCTCGAGATCGGCCATGTCGGCGAGGCCGCGCTCGCGCTTGTAGTCGGCGAATGCGGCGAGCAATGCCCGGCTCAGACGCACCATGCGGCGGTGCTCGAGGTGCGCTTCTTCCTGCGCGATCTGCCGCCGCAGAAGCGCGAGCGCGTCCTGCGTGGGGCCGAGGTTGGCGTACTTCTGCCCGAGCTTGCGGGGCTCGCCGTCCAGCTTCAGCAGGAGCTTGGAGGCCGCGTCGACGATGGCATCGCAAGCGCGCGCATGGAGCGCTGCGGCCAGATCGCCGGCACCTTCCTGATGGGTGGGTGCGCCCCGGCCGAACTGCGCCGCCACCTCGCCGAGGCGCTTCTGCCAGAACGGGCCGAGCACCGTCTCGGCCGGATGCACGTTTGCGGGGAGCTCCGGCCAGAATGCCGCCGCCGTCTCGACACTGTCATCGAGCACGCCGGCCTCGACGGCGAGCTCGATCTCCACCCGGCGCGACCACGCCGTCTCGAGCCAGCGGCGCAACATGGTGCGGCCGCGCAAGGTGGTCATCGCGTCGTAGTCTGCGCGCAAGCCGGCATCGTCCAGCACGAGGGCGTGGAAGGCGCGGAAGACGGACGAGCGGTGGTCCTCGATGTCCTCGATCAGCTCCATCTCCGGCGCGAGCCCGATCCGCTCGAGCAACGCCAGCGGCGCGACGCGCAGCAGCTGCGAGAACCAGGCGTGGAAGGTGCGGATCTCGATCGGCCGGCCCGCAGAGAGAACGCGTCCCTGCAGCTCGCCGAGCGCGGGCGCGAGCCGCTCGGCCCGGTCGGCCGAGAGGCCGCGCTGGCGCAAGGCCTCGACCCGCTGCATGTGGCTGGAGCGTGGCGTCGCGAATTCGGCCAGCCATTCGCCGAGGCGCTGCCGCATCTCGCCGGCGGCGGCGCGCGTGAACGTGATCGCCAGGATTTCTTGTGGCTCGGCGCCTTCGAGCAGCGCACGCAGCACGCGCGAGACGAGCATCCAGGTCTTGCCAGAGCCGGCGCAGGCCTCGACGGCGCAGCTGCGCGCCGGGTCGCAGGCCGCGGCGTAGAACGTCTCGCGCGACACCGGCACGCCGTCGATGCGGAAGGCAGGGGCCGTCACGGCGCGTCGTCTTCCATCACCGCATCGTTCGCCGCGGCCTCGGCACCGAGCTCGGGCTCCGCCGGCCGGGTCCAATGGTCGCGCCGGCACAGGCCTCGCGCCTCGCAGTACGTGCAGGCCGAGCCTTCGCCGAGCGGCGCCATGCCGGCGCCGGCGCGCAGCCGGCGCAGGTCTTCGGCGATGCCGGCGACGAGCGCGTCGGCGCTGGCGGCGACGTCGACGTGCAGGTGCTGGTCGAGCTTCTTCGTGGCATCGAGCGCGAGGTAGGAGGCACGCAGCGGCAGCGGGCTCTCGGCGCCGACGAGCGCGGCGTAGAAGGCGAGCTGGGTGTCCTCGAAGCGATCGGCGACCGTCTTCTTGAGCTGGCTGGAGCTGCCGGTCTTGTAGTCGATGAGCTCGAGCGCCTCGCCGGCATCGACCCGGTCGATCCGGTCGACGCGGCCGTGCAGCTCGACGCCCTCGAGCGCCGCCGGCGCGGCGACGAGATCGATCTCCCCGCGCTGCCAGCGATCGCCCTTGGCCTCGCGATCGTGCAGCCAGGCGACATAGCGCGGCACGAGCACCTCGAACGACGCGCTGAACGGCAGGAACGCGGTCTCGTCGAGGCCATGAGCCTCGCGGGTGGCGGCGGCGACGGCGTGAAGGCGCGCGGTGTCGGCCGCAGCGCCGGCGCCGGGCTCGCGCCCGACGTGAAACGCATACAGCACCTCGTGCAGCCACTTGCCATAGTCGCGCTTTTCGACCTCGGGATCGAGCTCGTCCACGGCACGCAGCCCGAGCACGCTCTGGGCGAAGAAGCGGTACGGACAGTCGCGCAGCGCCTCGAAGGTGCTCGCCGAAAGCCGTCGCGGCAGTCGGGAGGTCGGCACCGAAGGCGCACCCGGCTCGATCGGCGCGGGCGCGACAGTGCGTTCGATGCGGACCTCGGGCGCATCGACGAGCCTCGTGCCGCGCTCCGCCAGCGCCAGGCTCAGCGCCTCGACGAGCGGGCTGTCGCCGAGCGGCCTCGGGCCGTCGGCGCGTCGACGCAGAAGCGTGAGGCGCGGAAGCCGCAGAAGCTGGGCGAAGGCGAGCAGCTCGTCGCGCCGGCGCGACTCGGAGTCGGCGAGGCCCAGCGTGCGCCGGACCTCGCGCGGCAGCAGCGCGTCAGGTGGTGCGGCCGCGCCGAGCCGGTCGTCGGCGCCAGGGAGCACCACTGCGGCGAACGGCCGCAGCATGGCGCGCGCCATCGGCGTGATGACGACTTCCGCCGGCAGGGGATGCGCGTCCGCGTCCACCGGGTCCGGCGGCCGGAAGGTTTCGCTCTCGAGCAGCTCGTCGACCCAGCCCGTGAACTCGGCGAGCGACATCGGCTCGAGGTCGACCGCAAGTTGTGCGCGTCGGGCCGCCTCAAGCGCGGGCGAGAGGCCGAGCGCGGCCAGCGCCTCTCGGCCCGCCGCATCGTCGAGCAGGTCGGCGAGCGCGCCGGTCCGTTCGAGCGCCGCGGCCAGCGCGTCGAGCCAGTCGACGATCGGTCGGCGTGCCGGCCGCGCCAGCAGCGTCGCGATCGCCTGCGCCTCCGCGCGGAGCCCGGCGGGACCCGCATCGAGGGCGAGCCGGTCGAGGCCGGCAACGTCGCTCACTTGCGCTTTTCGCGCTGCGGCCTCGAGCGCTTCGAGGGCGGCGCTGTGCTGCTTGCCGAGCGCCGTCGACTTGAGCCAGTCGAGCCACGTATCGGCCGCAGCATCGCGGCGCGCCGATCGCAGTGTCGCCATGATCGCGGCGCCGGCGCGCGTGGTTGCGAGCTTCCAGCCGGTCTCGTCGCGCAGCACGACCCCGCTTCGCTCGAGCAGCGCCCGGATGCGCCGGATCAGCGCTCGGTCCTGGGCGATGAGCGCGACCGGCGTTTCGCCGCGCTCGACGTGCGCGAGGGCCTGCGCCGCGGCGGCCTCGGCTTCGTCCTCGAAGCCATCGCAGAGCCGGAACGCCGGCGCTTCGCGCAGCGCGGCTTCCGCGAATGGCCGGCTCGGATCGACATCGGTCTCGATGCGCAAGCTGGGAGCGACGCCGCGGGCCAGCAGCGCGTCGGCCAGCGGGTCGGCGCCACCGGCTGCGACCACCACCCAGGCAGTCGGGCGCAGCGCGAACAGACGGTCGGTGTCGCTCGCCACGGACCGTGCCGCCCATTCGAGCGCAACGTGAGCGAGAAGGCGCTCGCGCTGCCCCGGGCCAGCGCCGGATCGCAAGGCGTCGCGCGCGGACGACCACCAGAGCTCCCGCTCATTCGGGGCGAGCGCCGCCGCGGCCGAGATCAATTCGTGGGCCGCGTCGACGACACGCGCCGCGGCTCGGGCAAAGCCCCAGGGGTCGCGCTGTCGCCAGTCGGCGCCCCAAGGCTGGCGCGCCAGGGCCTGCATCGCGAGCACCGTGTCATGGGCGACACCCCATCCGGCCTCGCCGGACCCTCGGAGGGGAGGCGGCCCGAGGGCCTCGGCGAGGGTGCGCGTGGTCTCGACGCGCGGCATCCATCCGCCACCCGTCGCGAAGGAGCGCCGCGCCGGCGCGAGCAGCTGCAGGAACGGGACCAGGACGATCGCGTCGCGCAACGCGATGTTGTGCTCGGCCGTCCACTCGCGGACGCGCTGCGCCACCGCGTCCCAGGGCGCGACGCCCGAGACGTCGACCGTCGAGCGGGCTATCGTCACCATAGGGAGTTTGGAAAAGTCCTGAGCCCCGCTGGCGCGGGGGCCTGTGTCAGAATCATTGTGCCCTTGAGCCCGGCCTTGCAGTCGCAGCTCTTACCTCCATCTTGGGTGCAGGCACGAGGATTTCCATCATGAGCAGCGAACTGATCACCCACACGTCCGACGCGTCGTTCAACGCCGATGTCATCGAGGCGGGCACGCCCGTTCTGGTCGACTACTGGGCCGAATGGTGCGGGCCCTGCAAGATGATCGCCCCGATCCTCGACGAGGTTTCGAAGACCTACGACGGCAAGCTTCGCGTCGCCAAGATGAACGTCGACGAGAACCGCGACGTGCCGGCAAAGTACGGCATCCGCGGCATCCCGACGCTGATGCTCTTCAAGGACGGTCAGCTCGCCGCGACCAAGGTGGGCGCCCTCTCGAAAGCGCAGTTGACGGCCTTCATCGACTCTCACCTATAATCGACAGCAACGCCAGAGCGCCGGTGCCAAGCCGGGCGCTCTGCCGATACAGCTAGCCGGCGCGCGCCGGGCCGAATCCCTGGAGATCGTCCCGCGTTTCGTTTTCCGGCGTTCGGCGAAGCGGTTGCCGCTTCGTTTCCTGATCCAACTGGCATGAACCGGCCGCCTCCCCGCGGCTCGCATTCCCGGCCGGCCGCGACGCGCGCCTGGTCACGCCCACCCGAATCCACCCTCGCGACTCCTTCGCCCGCTCCATGCACCTCTCAGAACTGAAAGCCATCCACGTCTCCGAGCTCATCAAGATGGGCGAGGCGCTGGAGATCGAGAACGTCGCCCGCATGCGCAAGCAGGAGCTGATGTTCGCCATCATGAAGAAGCGCGCCAAGGGCGGCGAGCAGGTCTTCGGCGACGGCGTGCTCGAGGTGCTGCCCGACGGCTTCGGCTTCCTGCGCTCGCCCGAGGCGAGCTACATGGCCTCGACCGACGACATCTACCTCTCGCCGAGCCAGGTTCGCCGCTTCAACCTGCATACCGGCGACATGGTCGAAGGCGAGGTGCGCGTGCCGAAGGACGGCGAGCGTTACTTCGCGCTGGTCAAGGTCGACAAGATCAACGACCTGCTGCCCGAGGAGAGCAAGCACAAGATCATGTTCGAGAACCTGACGCCGCTCTTCCCGAAGGAGCAGTTCAGGCTCGAGCGCGAGGTCAAGTCCGAAGAGAACATCACCAGCCGGATCATCGACCTGATCGCGCCCATCGGCAAAGGCCAGCGCGCCCTGCTCGTCTCGGCGCCGAAGAGCGGCAAGACGGTGATGATGCAGAACCTGGCGCATGCGCTGATCGCCAACTACCCCGAGGTCTACCTCATCGTGCTGCTCGTCGACGAGCGGCCCGAGGAAGTGACCGAGATGCAGCGCACGGTGCGCGGCGAAGTCATCAGCTCGACCTTCGACGAGCCGGCGGCCCGCCACGTGCAGGTGGCGGAGATGGTGATCGAGCGCGCCAAGCGCCTGGTCGAGATGAAGAAGGACGTGGTCATCCTGCTCGATTCGATCACCCGCCTGGCCCGCGCGTACAACAACGTCCTGCCGTCCTCGGGCAAGGTCCTGACCGGCGGCGTCGATGCCAATGCCCTGCAGCGGCCGAAGCGGTTCTTCGGTGCGGCGCGCAACATCGAGGAAGGCGGGTCTCTGACCATCATCGGCACGGCGCTGGTCGAGACCGGCAGCCGGATGGACGAGGTGATCTACGAAGAATTCAAGGGCACCGGCAACTGCGAGATCCACCTCGATCGCCGGATGTCGGAAAAGCGCGTCTACCCGTCGATCCTGCTGAACAAATCCGGCACGCGCCGCGAAGAGCTCCTTCTCAAGCCGGAGATCCTGCAAAAGAGCTGGATCCTGAGGAAGCTCCTCTACTCGATGGACGAGATCGAGGCAATGGAGTTCATCCTCGAGAAGATGAAGGCAACGAAGAACAACAACGACTTCTTCGACATGATGCGGCGCGGCGGCTGATAAGCGGCCTTGCTATAATCGAAGGCTCTACGGAAAGTGCGCCGGGTTTCGCGGCGTGGCTCCCGGCAATCTACCGAGGCGCGCAATGAAAGAAGGCATCCATCCCGAGTATCGCGAAGTGTGCTTCGTCGATCAGTCGAACGGCTTCAAGTTCGTCACCCGTTCCACCGCGCAGACGCGCGAGAAGATCAAGATGGACGACGGTCGCGAGCTGCCCCTGTACAAGCTCGAGACGACGAGCGAGTCGCATCCGTTCTACACCGGCACCCAGAAGAGCGTCGATTCGCTCGGTGGCCGCGTCGAGAAGTTCCGCAACAAGTTCGCCCATCTGACGCCGAAGAAATAAGCGGATCCAGGCATCGAAAAAGGCAGCTGCGGCTGCCTTTTTTCATGAGGGTCGGCGACAGGTCGTGCGCACGTGCATCTGTTGCATCATTCGGCGTGCCGTCTCCGATGCCCTCGTGACTTCTCCGAATCCGGCCCTCGTCAGCCAGCGCGAAGCGCAGCCGCTGCCGCGAGTGGCGCTTCTCCTGCTCTGCGCTGCCTACGTGTTGCCCGGCCTGTTCGGCCGCGACCCGTGGAAGAACGCCGACATCACGGCGTTCGGCTACATCGTCAACATCGCCCAAGGCAAGACCTCGTGGCTTGCGCCCATGGTCGGCGGCCTGCCTGCCGATGGCGCCCTGCTTCCGTACTGGATCGGCGCGATCTTCGTCAAGGCGACGAGTCCGTGGCTCGATCCTGCCCTCGCCGCACGCATTCCCTTCGCCTTGCTGCTGGCGCTGACGCTGGTCTTCGTCTGGTATGCGGCGTATCACCTGGCGCGCTCCGAATCGGCGCAGCCCCTGCCCTTTGCCTTCGGCGGCGAGGCCGATCCCGTCGACTACGCGCGCGCCATCGCCGACGGCGCCCTGCTCGCCCTCATCGCCTGCCTCGGCCTTTTGCAGCTTGGCCACGAGACGACGCCCGAGCTGGCCCAGCTCGCGGCGGTGTCCCTCTATCTCTACGGCCTGGCGGCCAGCCCGCACCGACGCTTCGCCGGAGGCATCGCCGCCGCGTTGGCGTTGCCGATCCTCGCCGCCAGCGGCGCGCCCAGCATCGCCTTGCTGCTCGCCGTCGTCGGCGTCACGGTCGCCTTCGTCTCGCACGAGACCCGCGTGCGCCGGCTTGCCGGCTTCATCGTCGTCGGCGCCCTCCTGGCGATCGCGACAGCGACGACGCTCGGCGCGTGGGCAGATCGGCTCGGCGCCTATCGAAGCGCGGCGCAGGTCGTCAGCCTGGCCAAGATGATCGCCTGGTTCGCGTGGCCGACGTGGCTCCTCGTGCTCTGGACCCTCTGGCGCTGGCGGCGTCAGCTGCTCAGCCAGCATATCGCCGTGCCGTTGGCGTGCGGCGTCGCACTGCTGATCGTGTGGCTGGCGATGGCCGGATCCGACCGTGCGCTGATGCTCGCCCTGCCTCCGCTGGCCCTGCTCGCAGCGTTCGCCCTGCCGACGCTCTTGCGCAGCACGGCAGCGGCGATCGACTGGTTCTCCGTCTTCTTCTTCACCATCGCCGCCGCCACCGGCTGGCTCTTCTACGTCGCGATGCAAGTCGGCGTTCCGGCCAAGCTGGCCGCCAATGTGGCCAAGCTGTCGCCCGGCTACGTCCCCCGCTTCTCGCTGCCGGCCTTGCTGTTTGCGCTGGCCGCGACCGTCGCCTGGGCCTGGCTCGTGACCTGGCGCACCGGCCGCAACCGTCATCCGCTCTGGAAAAGTCTGGTTCTGCCGGCCAGCGGCGTCGCCCTGTGCTGGTTGATCGCGATGACCTTGCTGCTGCCGCCGCTCGACAACGCGCGCAGCTATCGTTCGGTCATGCAGCGCATCACGCGCGAGATTCCGGCCGGCCGCTGCATCGCGGCGGCGCAGATGACGAAATCGCAGATCGTCGCGCTCGAATATCTCGGCCACTACCGGGTCGACGCGGTCACGCCGGAGAACGCGACGCCTTGCCCGTTTCTCGTCGTGCCGCGCTCGGCCAAGACGCCGGGTGCCGAATGGCAGTTCGTCGGCCGCGAGCGCGTTCTGCGCGGCGACATCGACACGATCGATATCTACCGGCGCTCGAGATCGCCCGGCTGAGATCGGCCGGTCAGCGCGCGTCGAGCTCCGCGGGCTCGGCGGCCGGACCTTCGGCCGCGGCAGGTGCGCCGCGGACTCGGGCCGCCGGAAAGACGAGCCTGAAGACCGAGCCCTTGCCGACTTCGCTGCGGATGTCGAGCTCGCCGCCGTGGCGCTGGCTGACATGCTTGACGATGGCCAGGCCGAGGCCGGTGCCGCCCGATTCGCGCGAGCGGCTGCCGTCGACCCGATAGAAGCGCTCGGTCAGCCTCGACAGGTGCTCGCGGGCGATACCGCGGCCGGTGTCGGCGACGGTGATCTCACCGCTGCCGTTTTCGGCCAGTCGCCAGCCGACGTCGACATGGCCGTTGTCCTGGGTATAGCGGATCGCGTTGTTGACGAGATTGGCGATCGCGCTCTGCAGCTCGCTCTCGGTTCCGGCAATCTGCGCCTCGCCCGGATCGGCGAAGGTGAGCGTATGCCGGCCGGCGGACAGCGCCCGCGCCTCGGCCTCGACCTGGGCGAAGAGCGTGCCGACGCGCACCCACTTGTCGGCGGTGGGACGCGGGCTGCCTTCGAGCTGGGCCAGCGTCAGCAGGTCGCTGACGAGGTTGCCCATGCGCTCGGCCTGCTGCGTCATCAGCGTGACGACACGCTTCTGTTCGACCTCGGTCAATGGCAGGTTGCGCATCGTCTCGAGAAACCCCGAGAGCACCGTCAACGGCGTCCTGATCTCGTGCGAGACGTTGGCGACGAAGTCGCGACGCATGGCCTCGGACCGCTCACGCTCGGTCAGGTCTTGCGAGAGCACGAGCTTGGAGTCGGCGCCGTAACGCCGGATCAGAACCTGCAAGGAACCGCGCCCACGCGGCTCGCGAAAGACGATCGGGTCGTCGAACTTTCCTTCCTGCAGGTAGTCGACGAAGGCCGGCGAGCGGATGAGGTTGGTGACCCGCTGGCGCCGATCGCGTTGCGGATCGAGGCCGAAATGATCGGCGGCAAGGGCGTTGCACCACTCGATCTGATCGCTGCCGTCGAGCAGCAGCACGCCGCTCGGCGACGCTTCCATCGCCGAGACGAACTGAGCCAGGCGCATTCGTTCGACCTCGGCGCTCCGCTCGAGCCCGCGCAGGCTGCGCTCGACGCGATACGCGATCTCGCCCCAGAAGCCCGAATCGCGCGGCGCCACGCCCTCGTGCGCGCCGCGCAGCCAACGCATCAGACGCAGGCCGCGCAGCGAATCGCGCAGCGCCAGGGTCGCGAAGCCAAGGAGTCCGCCGAGCAAGGCTCCGATCAGGACATCGCGCTCGCCGCCGACAAGACGGGCGACGATGCCGCCGGCCGCGATCGCGAGCAAGCCGGCCAGCAGCCTCGACAGTAGCCAGCTCATGCTCGGTTCGGGCGGCGCCCGCCCGCCTCAGGCCGTGACGGCCTGGGGATTCGCGAACCGGTAGCCGGCGCCACGCACGGTCTCGATCATGTGCTGGCAGCTGACGACGCCGAGCGCCTCGCGCAGGCGCTTGACATGCACGTCGACCGTGCGCTCCTCGATGAAGACGTGGTCGCCCCAGACCCGGTCGAGCAGCTGGGCGCGGCTGTGCACGCGCTCGGGGTGGGTCATCAGGAAATGGAGCAGCTTGAACTCGGTGGCGCCGATCTTCACCTCGCGGCCAGCGCTGGTGACGCGTCGCGTCGCCGGGTTGATCGTCAGGGCGCCGACGTTGACGGCCGCGTCGAGTGCATCCGGGGCGCGCCGGCGCAGCACGGCGCGAATGCGGGCCAGCAGCTCGCTGGCCGAGAAAGGCTTGGTCAGATAGTCGTCGGCGCCGGCATCGAGGCCGGCGATCTTGTCGACCTCTTCGGCGCGCGCCGTCAGCATGATGATCGGCAGCTCGCGCGTGCGCAGCTGGCCACGCCACGAGCGCGCCAGCGCGTGTCCGCTCTGGCCCGGCAGCATCCAGTCGAGCACGACAAGGCTGGGCAGCACGCCGTCGACGGCGACCTGGGCCTGCTCGGCATCACCGGCGATGGTCACCTCGAAGCCGGCGTGGCGCAGGTTGATCGCGATCAGCTCGGCGATGGCGGGTTCGTCTTCGACGACAAGGATTCGGCTCATCAGGTGTCCTGTTCGGTCAGCGCACCAGGTTTTCGACCATGCCGACCGGATTGTGGCGAACGTCGGTGCCTTTGACGATGTAGATGATCTGCTCGGCCAGGTTCTTGGCGTGGTCGCCGACCCGCTCGATCGCCTTGGCGACGAAGATCAGGTCGATGCTCGACGAAATGGTGCGCGCATCTTCCATCATGAAGGTGATCAGCTTGCGCAGCAGGCCCTCGAATTCCTGGTCGATGAGGTCGTCGCGCTTGAGCACCTCGACAGCCCGGTCGACGTCGAGGCGGGCGAACGCGTCGAGCGCCTTGCGCAGTTGCGACACGGCCAGCTCGGCTTCGTAGACGAGGTCGTTGACCGGCAGCCGTAAACGGGTGGATACGCCGGAATTGACGAGCCGCTGCACGGTGCGGGCGATGCGCGCCGCCTCGTCGCCGACGCGCTCGAGGTTGGCGATCGTCTTCGAGATGGCGATCAGCAGACGAAGGTCGCGCGCCGTCGGCTGGCGCCGGGCGATGATGGTCGAGAGGTCGAGGTCGATCTCCACTTCGGTCTGGTTGACCCGCTCCTCGGTCGCCAGCACCTCGGAGGCGATTTCGCTGCTGAAGGTCACGAGCGCGTGGACCGCCCGCGCCACCTGCGACTCGACCATGCCGCCCATTTCGAGCACGCGGGTCGAAATGCCGCTCAGCTCGGCGTCGAACTGCGTCGATAGATGTCGATCGTTCATAGCTTGAATCCCTTCAGCCGAAGCGCCCGGTGATGTAATCCTCGGTGTCCTTCTTGGTCGGCCGCATGAAGACGTCCTGCGTCCGCCCGAACTCGATCAGGTCGCCCAGATACATGTAGGCGGTGTAGTCGGAGCTGCGCGCCGCCTGCTGCATGTTGTGGGTGACGATCACCACCGTGTAGTCGCTCTTCAACTCGTGGATCAGTTCTTCGATCTTGCCCGTGGAAATGGGATCGAGCGCCGAGCACGGCTCGTCGAGCAGCAGCACCTCGGGCTTGATGGCGATGCCGCGAGCAATGCACAGGCGCTGCTGCTGCCCGCCCGAAAGACCCGAACCGCTCTGTCCCAGCTTGTCCTTGACTTCGCTCCACAGCGCGGCCTTCTTCAATGCCCACTCGACCCGCTCGTCCATCTCGACACGCGGCAAGGTCTCGAACAGCTTCACGCCGAAGGCGATGTTGTCGTAGATCGACATCGGAAAAGGCGTGGGCTTCTGGAACACCATGCCGATCTTCGCGCGAATCAGCGAGACATCTTCCTTCGAGCTCAGGATGTCCTCGCCGTCGAGGAGGATCTGGCCCTCTGCCCGCTGCTCCGGATAGAGCTCGAACATGCGATTGAAGGTGCGCAGCAAGGTCGACTTGCCGCAACCCGATGGCCCGATGAAGGCCGTCACCTTGTTCTCCGGGATGTCGAGGTTGATGCTCTTCAGCGCGTGAAAGCTGTTGTAGTAGAAATTCAGATTGCGGATCGAGAGCTTGGGCTTCTCGGCCGCCGCTGCGGCCGGAACTCTTTCGACTCGGGTATCCATCTCGATCGTCCTTCGTCAGATCTTGGTGCGCACCAGCAGTCGCGCCAGCACATTGAGCGCCAGCACGCCGAGGGTGATCAGGAACACGCCGGCCCACGCCAGCTGCTGCCAGTTTTCATAGGGACTCATCGCGAACTTGAAGATCGTGACCGGCAGGCTGGCCATCGGCTGCTCCAGGTTGCTGCTCCAGAACTGGTTCGACAGCGCGGTGAAGAGCAACGGCGCCGTCTCGCCGGCGATGCGGGCGACCGCGAGCAAGACCCCGGTGATCACGCCGGCGATCGCCGCCTTCAGGGTGATCGTCATGATCACCCGCCACTTCGGCGTGCCCAGCGCATAGGCCGCCTCGCGCAGCGAGTTCGGAATCAGCGAAAGCATGTTTTCGGTCGTGCGGATGACGATGGGAATCACGATCAGCGCCAACGCCAGCGCGCCGGCGAGACCCGAGAAGCTGTGCATGCGCGCCACGACGATCGAATAGATGAACAGGCCGATCACGATCGACGGCGCGGCGAGCAGGATGTCGTTGATGAAGCGCGTGGCACTTCCGAGGCGCGTCTTCTGCCCGTACTCGGCAAGATAGACGCCGGCGAGCACGCCGATCGGCGTGCCGACGAAGGTCGCCAATGCCACCATCGTGAGCGAGCCGAAGATCGCGTTGGCCAAGCCGCCAGTCTCGGCCTGCGGCGGCGGCGTCATCTCAGTGAAGAGCGAAAGCGACAGGCCACCGATGCCCAGGCGGATCGTCTCGAACAGGATCCAGACCAACCAGAAGATTCCGAACGCCATGGCCGCAAGCGACAGAGTCAGCGCCACCGCGTTGACGCGCTTGCGCTGGGCCGCGCGCCGCGTTCGCGCCGCCGTCGCGCCGGCGTCGAGATGCGGGGCGATGGTATGGCCGAAGCTCATGGGGCAACCGTCGCGCTTCGCGCTGCGGTATTCGCCTCGGGAACGGCCCGGGGTCTCATGCGCGCGTCCCTTCGCCGCGGCGCAGGCGCGCCAGCAGCAGCTTCGAGCAGGCGAGCACGACGAAGGTGATGAAGAACAGCACCAGGCCGAGATAGATCAGGGACGCCTGGTGCAGGCCCTCGCCAGCTTCGGCGAATTCATTGGCGAGCGCGGAGGTGATGCTGTTGGCCGGTTCGAAAAGGGAAAGCGAGGTCAGCTGGTTCTGGTTGCCGATGACGAAGGTCACCGCCATCGTCTCGCCGAGGGCCCGCCCGAGCCCCAGCATGATCGCGCCGACCACGCCGGTCTTGGTGTACGGCAGGACCACCTTGGACATCACTTCCCAGGTCGTTGCGCCGAGGCCGTAGGCCGATTCCTTGAGAAGCGGCGGCGTGACCTCGAAGACGTCGCGCATCACGGCGGCGATGTAGGGAATGACCATGATCGCCAGGATGATGCCGGCCGAGAGCAGGCCGATGCCCACCGGCGGCCCGGTGACCAGGCTGCGCAGGCCGGGCACGTTGCCGAGCAGGGCTTGCAACGGCGCCTGCACGAAGCGCGCGAGGAGCGGCCCGAAGACGAGCAGGCCCCACATGCCGTAGACGATGGAGGGCACCGCTGCGAGCAGCTCGACGGCCGTGCCGAGCGGACGCTTCAGCCAGGCCGGCGAAAGCTCGGTCAGGAACAAGGCGATCCCGAAGCTCACCGGCACGGCGATCACGAGCGCGATGAACGAGGTCATCAGCGTGCCGTAGATCATGACCAGGCCGCCGTAGCGGTCCTTCACCGGATCCCAGTCGGTCGACCAGAGGAAGCCGAGCCCGAACTGCTTGACCGCGGGTGCCGCGCCGACGATCAGCGAGACGATGATGCCGACCAGCAACGCCAGCGTCAGCCAGGCGGCGCCGTGCGCGAGAAAGGAGAACAGCGTGTCGGCCCACGGAGCGGCCCGGCGCGCCGCCGGCGGCCGACCCTTCGGCTCGGTACGGGCCATCGGCAGAGGATCGTTGAACGGGGTTGCGGAAAGTGTAGCGTCCACGTTGTCGCTTCCCCTTCAGCCTTCGAGGCAGCGTTGCAGTGCGATCCCGCTCACTGCATCGCGATGGCTTTGCCCGCGCCGTCCTTCAGGCTGGCGGCCCAGAGCTTGTGCACCAGGGCCTTGACCGAATCGGGCATCGGCACGTAGTCGAGGTCCTCGGCCATCTTGTCGCCCTTGGTGTAGTCCCACTCGAAGAACTTGAGGACGTTCGCGGCGCTCTCGGGCTTCTCCTGGGTCTTGTGCATGAGGATGAAGGTCGCGGCAGTGATCGGCCAGGAATCCTTGCCCGGCTGCCCCGTCAGCACCTGGTAGAACGACCTGTTCCAGTCGGCATTCGCTGCGGCGGCCTTGAAGGTCGCGTCGTCCGGCGCGACGAAGTTGCCGGCCTGGTTCTGCAGCAACGTGTAGGCCATCTTGTTCTGCTTCGCGTACGCGTACTCGACGTAGCCGATCGAATTCGGCAGGCGCTGCACGTAGGTCGAGACGCCCTCGTTGCCCTTGCCGCCGGCGCCCGTCGGCCAATTCACCGCCGTGCCCTCGCCGACCTTGGCTTTCCACTCGGCGTTGACCTTCGACAGGTAGTTGGTGAAGTTGAAGCTCGTTCCCGAGCCGTCGGCGCGGCGGACCACGGCGATCGCGGCATCGGGAAGGGCCAGGCCCGGATTCAGGGCCGTGACCGCGGGGTCGTTCCACTTCGTGATCTTGCCGAGGTAGATGTCGCCGAGGACCTGGCCATTGAGGCGCAGCTTGCCGGGGCCGACGCCGGCGATATTGACCACCGGCACGACGCCGCCGATCACGGTCGGGAACTGGATCAGGCCATCGGCCGCAAGCTCTTCGTCGGTAAGAGGTGCATCGGAGGCGCCGAAGTCGACCGTCTTGGCCTTGATCTGCTTGATCCCGGCGCCGGAGCCCACCGACTGGTAGTTGATGCGAACGCCCGTGGCCTTGTTGTAGGCGTCGGCCCATTTGGCATAGACGGGCGCGGGGAACGAGGCGCCCGCGCCTGTCACGTCTTGCGCCGCGGCCGGCAGGGCAAGCGTCGACAAGGCGGAAACGATGATCAGCGAGGGGAAGAACGAAGCACGCATGCAAGCACCTGTGGATGTCGTCGGTGCCGTGCACTCTAGGCAGCGGACATGACAGCGCGATGACAACCCCGTTGCGCAGCCCTGCCGCCCCTGGACGCCGGCCGCCGCGCGGCCGTCATCGTCCGGTCATGAATCCGTCATGGAGCCAGCGTCTCGGCCAAGCGCTCGGCGCAACGCCTGGATTGCGCCGCGTCTTCGGCCTCGACCATGATGCGGATCACCGGCTCCGTGCCCGACGGGCGGATGAGCACCCGCCCGGCGCCGCCGAGCTCGCGCTCGATCTCGAGGCGTCGATCGGCAAGCCGGGTGTTCGAACGCCAGTCCTCGCCCGGCTGCAGGCGAACGTTGATCAGGGTCTGCGAATGCAGGTGCACCTCGGCAAGAAGCTCGGCCAGCGTCCGCTTCGAGCGCACCGCCGCCTGCAGCACCATCAGGGCGCTGACGATGCCGTCGCCGGTGGTGTGCTTGTCGAGTGCAAGAAGATGGCCCGAGCTCTCGCCGCCCAGCTGCCAGCCGCGTGCCAGGAGCTCTTCGAGGACATAGCGATCCCCGACCTGGGCCCGCACCACGTCCACGCCGAGTGCGCGCAGCGCCAGCTCGACTCCGAGGTTGGTCATCAGCGTGCCGACCACGCCGGGCAACCTTTGTCCCTGCTGCAAGCGGTCGGCCGCCATGACGTAGAGCAGCTCGTCGCCGTCGTAGAGCCGGCCGGCCGCGTCGACGAGCTTGACCCGGTCGGCATCGCCATCGAGCGCGACACCGAAGTCGGCCTTGCTCTCGCGCACCGCGGCAACCAGGGCGGCCGGCGACGTGGCGCCGAAGCCGGCGTTGATGTTGAAGCCGTCCGGCCGGCAGCCGATCGCCGACACCTCGGCGCCGAGCTCGTGAAAGACGTCGGGCGCCACGTGGTAGGCGGCGCCGTGCGCGGCGTCGACGACGATGCGCAGGCCCTTGAGCGAGAGATCGCTGCCGAACGTGCTCTTGCAGAACTCGATGTAGCGGCCGCTCGCGTCGTCGAGCCGGCGCGCCTTGCCGAGCTCGGCCGAGCCGACCCAGCGCTGCTCGGCCTCCAGCGCCGCCTCGACCTCGTGTTCCCAGGCATCGGGCAGCTTTTCACCGCGCGCCGAGAAGAACTTGATGCCGTTGTCGGCGAAAGGGTTGTGCGAGGCGCTGATGACCACGCCCAGGCCGAGGCGCAAGGCCCGCGTCAGGTAGGCGACCCCGGGCGTCGGCAGCGGGCCGGTCAGCAAGACGTCGACGCCGGCGGAGGCGAAGCCGGCCTCGAGCGCCGACTCGATCATGTAGCCGGAGATGCGCGTGTCCTTGCCGATCAGGACCGTGGGCCGGCGGTCGCCGGCGCGCAGGACCTGGCCGACGGCGTGGCCGAGCCGCAGCATGAAGTCCGGAGTGATCGGCGCCGTGCCGACGGTTCCGCGGATGCCATCGGTGCCGAAATAGGTTCTGCTCATGGGCGGAGTCGCCAGGCTTGCGCCATCAGGGATCGTTGGCGCGGATTATCGGCGCTGGGCAAGCGCCGCCTTCCACACGGCAAGCGCCGCCACGGTCGCCGCCACGTCGTGCACGCGCACGATGCTGGCGCCGCCCTGGATGGCGAGAAGCGCGGCGGCGGCGCTGGCGGCATCGAGGGTCGCGCGTTGCGCTGCCGAGCGGGCTTCGCGCGGCGTCGTCGAGACACCGGCCAGCCGGGCAAGCGTGGCCTTGCGCGACCAGCCGGCCAGCACCGGTGCGCCGATCGCCAGCAATTCGGCCTGGCGCCCGAGCAGCTCGAAGTTCTGGGCCGCTTTCTTGCCGAAGCCGATGCCTGGATCGACGACGATGCGCTCGCTGGCAATGCCGGCCGCGTTGAGCGCTTTGATCCGTTCGCGCAGGAAGGCGACGACCTCGGCCACGACGTCGTCGTACACGGTATCGGACTGCATCGAATGCGGCGTGCCGCGCATGTGCATCAGGCAAACGCCGCAGGAAGGATGCCCTGCGACGAGCTCGAGCGCGCCCGGTGCGCGCAGTGCCGAGACGTCGTTGACGATGTCGGCACCGCTGTCGAGCGCCACGCGCATCACCTCCGGCTTGCTCGTGTCGACGGATATCGGACAACCCAGGGTCAGTGCGTCGCGCAAGACCGGCAGCACGCGGCCCAGCTCTTCATCGACGCTGACCGGCACGGCACCCGGGCGGCTCGACTCGCCGCCCAGATCGAGAATGTCGGCACCCTCGGCGAGCAGACGCTCGCATAGCGCCAGCGCCCGCGCCGGGGTGCGCGCCGGATCGCCGTCGGAGAAGGAATCGGGCGTGACGTTGACGATGCCCATCACCCGTGGCTGGGCGAGATCGATTTCGAAGCGGGTGGTCTTCCAGATCATCGCTGTGTCGCCGGCCAACGAAAACGGGGCCGAAGCCCCGTCGTCGAAGTACTCATCGAAAGCTCAAGCAGCCGCGGGTGCGTTGCCCGGCGTGACCGGCGGTGCGCCGCCGGCCGGCTTGACCGGCGTCGACGGCCAATCCTTCGGCGGCCGCGGCGGCCGGCCGCCCATGATGTCCTCGATCTGATCGGCGTCGATGGTTTCGTACTCGAGCAGGGCCTTGGCCATCTCGTGCATCTTGTCCTTGTTGTCCTCGATGATCTTCCTCGCGATCGCGTACTGCTCGTCGATGATGCGGCGGATCTCGGAGTCGACCTTCTGCATCGTCTGCTCGGAGACGTTGACCTGCTTGGTCACCGAGCGGCCGAGGAAGACCTCGCCTTCGTTCTCGGCATAGACCATGGGGCCCAGCTCGTCGGTCATGCCGTAACGCGTGACCATGTCGCGGGCGATCTGAGTCGCGCGCTCGAAATCGTTGCTGGCGCCGGTGGTCATCTGGTGCATGAACACCTCTTCGGCGATGCGGCCGCCGAACAGCACCGAGATCGTGCTGAGCATCCGGTCCTTGTCGAGGCTGTAGCGATCGCCTTCGGGCAGCTGCATCGTCACGCCCAGGGCACGGCCGCGCGGGATCACCGTGACCTTGTGGACCGGATCGGTCTTCGGCAGCATGCGTGCCACCAGGGCGTGGCCGGACTCGTGATACGCGGTATTCCGGCGCTCTTCCTCCGGCATGATCATCGACTTGCGCTCGGGGCCCATCATGATCTTGTCTTTGGCGCGCTCGAAGTCGACCATCTCGACGACCCGGCCGCTGCGCCGTGCCGCGAACAGCGCCGCCTCGTTGACCAGGTTGGCCAGGTCGGCGCCCGAGAATCCGGGGGTGCCGCGCGCCAGGATGTCGGCGCGAATGTCCTGGCCGACCGGAACCTTGCGCATGTGCACGTTGAGGATCTGCTCGCGGCCGCGCACATCGGGCAGCGAGACGTAGACCTGGCGGTCGAACCGGCCCGGACGGAGCAGGGCCGGGTCGAGGATGTCGGGCCGGTTCGTGGCGGCCATGACGATGACGCCGACGTTGGTCTCGAAGCCGTCCATCTCGACCAGCATCTGGTTCAGCGTCTGCTCGCGCTCGTCGTTGCCGCCGCCCAGGCCGGCACCGCGATGGCGCCCGACGGCGTCGATTTCATCGATGAAGATGATGCAAGGCGCGCTCTTCTTGGCCTGCTCGAACATGTCGCGCACCCGGGCCGCGCCGACACCGACGAACATCTCGACGAAATCGGAGCCCGAGATCGAGAAGAACGGCACCTTGGCCTCGCCGGCGATGGCCTTGGCGAGCAGCGTCTTGCCGGTTCCCGGAGGCCCGACGAGCAGCACGCCACGCGGGATGCGCCCGCCCAGCTTCTGGAATTTCTGCGGGTCCTTCAGGAAGTCGACCAGCTCCTTGACCTCTTCCTTGGCCTCTTCGCAACCGGCGACGTCGGCGAAGGTCGTGGTGTTGTTGGCCTCGTCGAGCATGCGCGCCTTCGACTTGCCGAAGCTGAACGCGCCGCCCTTGCCGCCGCCCTGCATCTGCCGCATGAAGTAGATCCAGACCCCGATCAGCAGCAGGATCGGGCCCCACGAAGCCAGGATGGAGAGCAGGAACGAAGGCTCTTCGCGCGGCTTGACGTCGAACTTGACGCCGTTGTTGATCAGGTCGCCGATCAGGCCGCGATCCAGCGTGGTGGCGGTGGTGCGCAATTCCTTGTCGTCGCTGGTCTTGGCGCGCACCTCGGTCGTGCCGCCGCCGAGATCCTGGAGTTGAACGCTCTTGATCCGCTTGGCGCGAACCTCTTCGAGAAAATCGGAATAACCGATCGCGCCGCTCGGAGCGCCGGTACGCTCGAATTGCTTGAATACGGTGAATAGGACCAGCGCGATCACCAGCCAGACCGCGACCTTGGAAAACCATTGATTGTTCACCGCGACTCCATTTCCAGACCGGAGCGCTGACCCTGCATCAATCGAGTCGGCGCCATCGACGGCATCTAGGGCCGATTTTAGTCCACGCAACCCCGAATCGCAGGCCGATTCACGGCGCTCGAATTGCCCTAGAGAATATCGGCGCCAGTCGTCCGTGCCTTGAGACCGATACCCACCAGAAAGGTTTCTGCGGATTTCGCACGCGAAGCCTTCGGTTTGATGGCCTTTATCGTCCGAAACTCGGCCTTGAATCGTTCCACCAGCTGGCTGTAGCCGCTGCCGTGAAACACCTTGCAGACCAGGGCGCCGCGCGGCGTCAGGTGGGCGCGAGCGAATTCGATGGCCAGCTCGACCAGTTCGGACATCCGCGCCGCATCGGCAGCAGCGATCCCCGACAGGTTCGGGGCCATGTCCGAGAGCACCACGTCGACCGGACGTCCGGCGAGGCGGGCCTCGAGCTCCTCGAGAATCGCCGTTTCGCGAAAGTCGCCGCGGACGAAGTCGACGCCGTCGACCGGCTCGAACTCCAGCACGTCGAGGGCGATGATGCTGCCGTGCAAAGGGCCGGGCGAATCCGGATCCGAGGTCGCGCCGCGGCCGAACTTGCGCCGCACGTACTGGCTCCAGGCGCCGGGCGTCGCACCGAGATCGACGACGAGCTGTCCCGGTCGCAGCAGCTGCAGCTGCTCATCCATCTCCTTCAGCTTGTAGGCGGCACGGGCCCGGTAGCCTTCCCGCTGCGCCTGCTTGACGTAGGGGTCGGTGAGGTGGTCATGCAGCCACGCCTTGTTCAGCTTCTTGCCCTTGCCTCGCGTCGCCATCCGGGTCCACCGTTGTTCTCGCATCGATAATAGGTCGATGGCGACTCTCTTCCTGACACCTGCCGAGCGCAAGCAAAAGCGCGCCGAAGCCCACCATCTCGACCCGGTCGTCAGCATCGGGTCGGACGGCGCCACCGCGGCGGTTCGGCGCGAGCTCGACGCCGCTCTGGCGGCTCACGGGCTGGTCAAGGTCCGCGTCTTCTCCGGCGATCGCAACGCTCGCGACGAGATGCTGGCCGAGCTCGCCGCAGCGCTCGGCGCGGCTCCGGTGCAGCACATCGGCAAGCTCCTCGTTCTCTGGCGGCCGCCCGTGGCCAAGGAAAAGGTCGAGCGCGAAGACCGCATGCCGGGCCCGAAAGTCGTCAAGGTGCTGAAGTTCTCGAAAAGCGGCAACCATCGGCCGCAGGTGAAGAAGGTCAAGGTGCTCGGCAACATGCGCCTGGCCGCCGGCGGCGAGCTCAAGCGCGCGAAGAAACGCGTCACCAGCCTGAAGAAAAAGGCCCAGAGCGCCTAGGGCGGCCAGGCTGCCCCTGCCCTGGGGGCGCCACGCCCTGCTTCAAGTTCGAGACCTTCCGAGTTGCCAGGCCAGCACCGCAGCGAGCGCGAGCCGAACCAGGAAGAGCGTCGAGGCAATCCCGTGCAAGGCGCCGAACGAGAGCGGCCCGTTGGCGCCCCGTGCCGACTCCATCATCGGCTGCAAGCCGTAGTAGCCGACGACGAGGCAAAGCAAGGCCGCGAGCGCCAGCGCGAGTTCGCGGCCGAAGCGCGAGCCGGCGCCGCGTTCGGCCCGGTCCCGGGCAAGCTGGAGCCCGATGATCGTCAGCACGGCCGCGACGCAGACGCCGATCGTGGCATCGAGCGCGAAGAGATGCGCCGCCAGGCGGCCGGCATCGGTGCGCGGCAAGTCGGAGAAAAGCACCGGAGCGGCGATCAGCCCGATGCCTGCCATCAGGCCAGTCCAGACGCCAGCCAGCCAGGCGCCTGCCGGCGCCAGCGCCCCTGTCTTCACACGTAGCGGACGGCGACGATCTCGTAGCTCTTCAGGCCGCCCGGCGCCTGGACCTCGGCGATGTCGCCGCTTTCCTTGCCGATGAGGGCGCGCGCGATCGGCGAGCTGATCGAGATCAGGCCGAGCTTCAGGTCGGCTTCGTCGTCGCCGACGATCTGGTAGGTGACCTTGGCGCCCGACTCTTCCTCTTCGAGATCGACGGTGCAGCCGAACACGACCCGGCCTTCCGCATCGAGCGTCGACGGGTCGATGATCTGTGCTGCCGCCATCTTGCTTTCGATCTCGAGGATGCGGCCCTCGATGAAGCCCTGCTTGTCCTTGGCCGCTTCGTACTCCGCGTTCTCGGACAGGTCGCCCTGCGCCCGCGCCTCGGAGATCGCCTGGATCACGGCGTGGCGTTCCACCGACTTCAGCCGCGTCAGCTCTTCCTTGAGTTTGTCGGCACCCCGGCGGGTGAGCGGAATCGTCGCCATCGTCATCCTCGCGAACAAAAAAGAAGCCGCCGCTGGAGCTTCCGGCGGCGGCGCTGGTTGTGGCCAGTTTAGTGCAGAACTAGACGAGCTCGGCGTGCAGCTCCTGCAAAGACATCACTTCGAGATCGTCGCGATGTTTCATCCCTTCGACCGCCGCTTCGCAGCCGGCCATGCTGGTGTAGTACGTGATCCGGTGCGCCAGCGCCGCCTGGCGGATGTGGCGTGAATCGGCAATCGCCGTGCGCGTCTCGTCGACCGTCGTGAAGACGAGCTGGATCTCGCCGCCCTTGACCATGTCGACGATGTGCGGCCGGCCGTCCTTCACCTTGTTGACGGCGCGCACCGGAATGCCGGCTTCGCCGATCGCCGCCGCCGTGCCCTTGGTGGCGACGAGCTGAAAGCCGAGCTCGTGGAGGTCGCGCGCGACGACGACGGCGCGCGCCTTGTCGCCGTTCTTCACCGTGATGCAGACCGTGCCCTGGGTCGGCAGGTGCGAACCGGCGCCGAGCTGGCTCTTCAGCATCGCCTCGCCGAAGGTGCGACCCGTTCCCATGACTTCGCCCGTCGAGCGCATCTCCGGCCCGAGGATCGGGTCGACGCCCGGAAACTTGTTGAAGGGGAAGACCGCTTCCTTGACCGAGAAGTACTTCGGGATGACCTCGCCGCGGACCAGCGGCTGGGCGGCGAGCTTTTGCCCCACCATGCAGCGCGCCGCGATCTTGGCCAGCGGTTGGGCCGTCGCCTTCGAGACGAAGGGCACTGTGCGCGAGGCGCGCGGATTGACCTCGAGCACGAAGACAACTGCGTTCTCGCCTTCGCCCGAGGTGTCGCCCTGGATCGCGAACTGCACGTTCATGAGGCCGACGACACCAAGCGCCTGCGCCATCAGCCGGGTCTGTCGGCGCATCTCGTCCTGCAATCGCGCCGGCAGCGAATACGGCGGCAGCGAGCACGCCGAATCGCCGGAATGGATGCCCGCCTGCTCGACGTGCTCCATGATCCCGCCGATCATCACCTCGCTGCCGTCGGCGATGCAGTCGACGTCGACCTCGATCGCATCGTCGAGGAAGCGGTCGAGCAGCACCGGCGATTTCTCGCTCACGCGCACCGCCTCGCGCATGTAGCGCTCGAGGTCCTTGTCGCCGTGCACGATCTCCATCGCCCGGCCGCCGAGCACGTAGCTCGGGCGCACGACGAGCGGATAGCCGATCTCGTGCGCGAGCACGATGGCCTGCTCCTCGGTGCGGGCCGTGCGGTTGGGCGGCTGGCGCAGGCCGAGCTCGTGCAACAGCTTCTGGAAGCGCTCGCGATCCTCGGCGACGTCGATCGAGTCGGGGCTGGTGCCGACGATGGGCACGCCCGCGCGCTCGAGCTCGAGCGCCAGCTTCAGCGGCGTCTGCCCGCCGTACTGGACGATCACGCCGAAGGGCTTTTCCTTGGCGACGATCTCCAGCACGTCCTCGAGCGTGACCGGCTCGAAATAGAGGCGGTCGGAGGTGTCGTAGTCGGTCGAGACGGTCTCCGGATTGCAGTTGACCATGATCGTCTCGTAGCCGTCCTCGCGCATCGCGAGGGCCGCATGGACGCAGCAATAGTCGAACTCGATGCCCTGGCCGATGCGGTTCGGGCCGCCGCCCAGGACCATGATCTTCTTCTTGTCCGTGGGCGCCGCTTCGCACTCCTCGTCGTAGGTCGAATACATGTACGCGGTCTGCGTCGCGAACTCGGCCGCGCAGGTGTCGACGCGCTTGTAGACCGGACGCACGTCGAGGGCGTGCCGCTGCGAGCGCAGCGCTGCTTCGCTCGTCCCGAGCAGGCGGGCCAGGCGTCGATCCGAAAAGCCCTTGGCCTTGACGTAGCGCATCTCGACTGCGCTCAGACTTTCGAGCGAGCGTCCAGCGAGCGCCTTTTCCGTCGCGATGATCTCCTCGATCTGCGCGAGGAACCAGGGATCGATCGCGGTCTCCTCGAAGATCTCCGCCGCGCTCATGCCGATGCGGAAGGCATCGGCGAGGAAGAGCAGCCGCTCCGGACCGGCCTCGCCGATCTCCTGCACGATCTCCTCGCGATCGCTCGAACGCTCGCTGAAGCCGTCGATTCCGGTCTCGAGGCCGCGCAGCGCCTTCTGCAGGCTCTCCTGGAAGGTGCGGCCGATCGCCATCACCTCGCCCACCGACTTCATCTGCGTCGTCAGGCGCGAGTCGGCCGCCGGGAATTTCTCGAACGCGAAGCGCGGCACCTTGGTGACGACGTAGTCGATCGACGGCTCGAAGCTCGCCGGCGTGGCGCCCCCCGTGATGTCGTTCTTCAGCTCGTCGAGCGTGTAGCCGATCGCCAGCTTGGCCGCGACCTTGGCGATCGGAAAGCCGGTCGCCTTCGAGGCCAGCGCCGACGAGCGCGAGACGCGCGGGTTCATCTCGATGACGACCATCCGGCCGTCTTTCGGATTGACCGCGAACTGCACGTTCGAGCCGCCGGTCTCGACGCCGATCTCGCGCAGGATCGCGATCGAGGCGTTGCGCATCAGCTGGTATTCCTTGTCCGACAAGGTCTGCGCCGGTGCCACCGTGATCGAGTCGCCGGTATGGATGCCCATCGGGTCGAGGTTCTCGATCGAGCAGACGATGATGCAGTTGTCGGCCTTGTCGCGCACCACCTCCATCTCGAATTCCTTCCAGCCGATCAGGCTCTCCTCGATCAGGAGCTCCTTGGTCGGCGAAAGGTCGAGGCCGCGCTTGCAGATCTCCTCGAACTCGTCGGGGTTGTAGGCGATGCCGCCGCCGGTGCCGCCGAGCGTGAAGCTCGGCCGGATCACCATCGGAAAGCCGTTGCCGCCGATGTCGTGCGTGATCCGCTTCTGGACGGCGAGCGCCTCGTCCATCGTGTGCGCGATGCCCGACCTCGCCGAGTGCAGGCCGATGCCGGTCATCGCGTCCTTGAACTTCAGCCGGTCCTCGGCCTTCTCGATCGCTTTCTCGTTGGCGCCGATCATCTCGACGCCGTATTTCTGCAGGACCCCGTGGCGATGCAGGTCGAGGGCGCAGTTCAGCGCGGTCTGGCCGCCCATCGTCGGCAGCACCGCATCGGGCCGCTCCTTGGCGATGATCTTCTCGACCACGCTCCAGGTGATCGGCTCGATGTAGGTCACGTCGGCCATCTCCGGGTCGGTCATGATCGTCGCCGGGTTGCTGTTGACCAGCACGACGCGATAGCCCTCCTCGCGCAGCGCCTTGCAGGCCTGCGCGCCGGAGTAGTCGAACTCGCAGGCCTGGCCGATGACGATGGGGCCGGCACCGATGATGAGGATGGTGCGAAGGTCGCTGCGCTTAGGCATGGGCGCTCCCCGCTTGCGCCGTCTGCATCAGGCCGATGAAGCGGTCGAACAGATAGCCGATGTCGTGCGGCCCGGGCGATGCTTCGGGATGGCCCTGGAAGCAGAAGGCCGGTTTGTCGACATGCGCCAGGCCCTGCAGCGTGCCGTCGAAGAGCGACACATGGGTCGGCCGCAGTGTCGCGGGCAGCGATTTCGGATCGACCGCGAAGCCGTGGTTCTGACTGGTGATGCTGACCCGGCCGCTGTCGAGGTCCTTCACCGGGTGATTGGCGCCGTGATGGCCGAACTTCATCTTGTAGGTGCGCGCGCCGCAGGCCAGCGCCATGATCTGATGACCCGAGGCAGATGCCGAACGTCGGCAGCCCCTTGGCGATGAACTGGCGCGTCGCTTCGATGGCGTAGTCGCACGGCTCCGGGTCGCCCGGTCCGTTCGCCAGGAAGACGCCGTCGGGGCGCAAGGCCAGCGCGTCGGCGGCCGGCGTCGTCGCCGGCACGACCGTGATGCGGCAACCGCGCTCGGCCAGCATGCGCAGGATGTTGTACTTGACGCCGAAGTCGTAGGCCACGACATGCCGTGCCGGCTGACGCTGCTCGTCGTAGCCTTGGCCGAGCGCCCAGGTCGTCTGGGTCCAGGCGTAGGGCTTGTCGATGCTGACGACCCTGGCCAGGTCGAGTCCCGACATCGATGGCGCCGAGCGCGCCGCGGCCACTGCCGCATCGGCTCGGGCCTGGCTCATCACCTCGCCGCGCGGCAAGGCGACGATGCAGCCGTTCTGGGCGCCATGGGTGCGAAGGATGCGCGTCAGCCGGCGCGTGTCGATGCCGGCGATGCCGACCGTGTTCTCCTTGCGCAGGTAGTTGCTCAAGGTCGCCGTGCTGCGGAAGTTCGAGGCCAGCGGCGGCACGTCCTTCACGACAAGGCCGGCGGCATGGACGCGGGCCGATTCCACGTCTTCCGGGTTCGAGCCGTAGCTGCCGATGTGCGGATACGTCAGGGTGACGATCTGCCGGCAATAGCTCGGGTCGGTCAGGATCTCCTGATAGCCGGTGAGCGCGGTGTTGAAAACGACCTCGCCCGAGGTCTCGCCCTCGGCGCCGATCGATGCGCCGTGAAAGACCGTGCCGTCGGCAAGTGCCAGGAGGGCCTGGGCGTGGTCGGGCAGCAGTTGCGGTGACAAGAAAACAGCTCCGGAGCTAGGCGTGACGGCGGTTGGGGCGAGGCCGCCCTCTCGAGGAGCGCACGGCCCGCCTTCCGGGGCCCTGCTGCGGCCGCTCCAGCCGGCGAACTGCGCGGGCTGAGGCGGCAAATTGTAGCGTCCGCGCTGCGCTCCGGTCGGCCCCGCAGGCGCGGCGCGGGCTCTTGCAATCGACGGCGACGGCCGCACGTTCAGCCTCGGAACTAGAATCGACGCTGTCAGTCAGAGTCTTTGTCACTTCGACCGGAGGTCCCATGGATCCCAACCTGCAAACCATCAATATGGGCTACGCCGGCCCGATCGGAAGCGTCGAGCAACGCAACCGCGTGCTCCGCAATACCTATTGGCTGCTCGCGCTGTCGATGGTGCCGACCATCCTCGGTGCCTGGATCGGGGTGGCAACGGGGTTCATGGCAACCATGGGCCCTGGCATCAGCGCCATCGTCTTCCTCGGCGGCGCCTTCGCCTTCATCTACGCGATCGAGAAGACCAAGAACTCCGCGTCGGGCGTGCCGGTGCTGCTCGGGTTCACGTTCTTCATGGGCCTGATGCTGTCGCGCCTGCTCGCCTTCGTGCTGGGCATGTCGAACGGCGCCGGCCTGATCATGACGGCGTTCGCGGGCACCGGCGTGATCTTCCTCGGCATGGCCACGCTCTCGACGATCATCAAGCGCGACCTGTCGGCGATGGGCAAGTTTCTCTTCATCGGCGTGATCATGCTGATCGTCGCCGGCATCGCCAACATCTTCCTGCAGTCGAGCGCGCTGATGATCACCCTCTCGGTCGTGGCGATCGGCATCTTCTCGGCGTTCATCGTCTATGACCTGCAGCGCGTGAAGAACGGGCTCGAGACGAACTACATCACCGCCACGCTCGGCGTCTACATCAACCTCTACAACGTGTTCTCCAACCTGCTGGCGATCCTCGGCATCTTCGGCGGCAACCGCAACTGACGCCGCGCTTCGCTGAAGTCAAGACGGGGCCGCTGGCCCCGTTTTGCTTTGCGCTTCAGCTTTCCCGATCGAAGACCGCGATGCTCTCGACGTGCGCGGTATGCGGGAACATGTTGACCGCCCCCGCCGCCGAGCAGCGATAGCCGCCGCGGTGCACGAGCAGCCCGGCGTCGCGCGCCAGCGTCGCCGGGTTGCAGCTCACGTAGACGATGCGCGCCGGTGCGCGCCAGTCGCACGCCGTCGATTCGACCAGGTCGGCCAGGGCCTTGACGATCGCGAAGGCGCCTTCGCGCGGCGGGTCGACCAGCCAGCGATCGACGCTGCCGAGCGCGCGCAGATCATCTGCCGTCATCTCGAAGAGATTGCGGGCCTGAAACGCAGTCTTGGCGGCGAGGCCGTTGAGCTCGGCGGCGGCACCTGCCCGCTCGACCAGGGCCGCGCTGCCCTCGATGCCGAGCACCGAGCCGGCCTTTCGCGCCAGCGGCAGGCTGAAATTGCCCAGGCCGCAGAACCAGTCGATGACGGAATCGCCGGGCACGGGCGCCAGCAGGCGGACGGCACGCGACACGAGCGCGCGATTGATGTCGCGATTGACCTGGGTGAAATCGGTGGGCCGAAACGGCATGCGGATGTCGAACTCGGGCAAGGTGTAGTCGAGCAACGATGCGCCGGCATCGAGTCGGTGCGCCGTGTCGGGCCCTTTCGGCTGCAGCCACCACTCCACCCCGTAGCGCGCGCCGAAGGCGCGCAGGCGCTCGAGATCCGTGTCCACCAGCGGCTCGAGGTGGCGCAGGACCAGCGCCGTGGTCTCGTCGCCGGCAGCGAGCTCGATCTGCGGCAAGGTATCGCGCGCCGCCATGGCGGCGACCAGTGCGCGCAGCGGCATGATCATGTCGCTGACATGGCGCGGCAACACCTGGCAGCTGCCGATCTCGGCGACGAAGCTCGACTTGCGCTCGTGAAAGCCGACCAGCACCGTGCCCTTCTTCAGCACATGGCGCACCGAGAGCCGGGCGCGTTGCCGGTAGCCCCAGGCCGGCCCTTCGATCGGCC
Organism: uncultured beta proteobacterium; assembly: GCA_963778525.1. Lineage (GTDB taxonomy): Bacteria > Pseudomonadota > Gammaproteobacteria > Burkholderiales > Burkholderiaceae_C > Schlegelella_A. Next base: position 241,881 of record CAVZUJ010000001.1, read on the forward strand.
GCAGCACCTGCTCCGGCCGCACCTTGCCGAGATGCCAGAGCGCGTCTTCGAGCGCGCGCTGCTTTGTCGCCACCTGCGCCGCGACATGCAGATGCTGCATCTTGCAGCCGCCGCAGACACCGAAGTGCGGGCAGCGCGGCACGACGCGCTGCGCGCTTTCGCGCCGCATCTCGACGAGCGCCGCCTGCTCCCAGTTGTTCTTCCTGCGGCGCGTGGCGACACGAACCTCCTCGCCCGGCAAGGCGTCCTCGACGAAGACGACCTTGCCCTCGGCGTTGTGCGCCACGCCCTGCGCTTCGAGATCGAGCGACTCGATCCGAAGCCACTCCTCGCTGCTTGTCATGCCGCCGATTATCCGAGCGACCCGGCGAAGCGGCGCTGCTACACTGGCCGCTGCCAGGAGAGCGCTTCTTCAGTGAAGCCGCCGAAGGCGCAGACCGGGTTTCGATCCGGTCGAACGCTCAGGCATCAAGGACTGGCAGACGCCTGCAAGCAGGCGTTCCTCGCTGGAGAGAGGCCCGTTTCGAGCGGGCCCACCGAAGGGGCAAGCGAAGCCGTTCGCGGCAACGCCAATCTCTCAGGTAGAGCGGACAGCAGGGGCAATTGATCCGGCGCAGCTTCGGCCGCGCCGGCGTGCAAATTGCTCCGGAGCTGTCGATGTCAGAGCCTGGCCTGTCCGAGATTCGCCTGCCGCTTCGCTGCAACACGCCGCTGCATGCGCTGCACGTCGAGCTGGGCGCGAAGATGGTGCCGTTCGCGGGCTACTCGATGCCGGTGTCGTACCCGGCCGGCATCCTCGCCGAGCATCGGCAGTGCCGCGATTCGGCCGTGCTCTTCGACGTCTCGCACATGGGCCAGCTTCGTCTCGTCGGTGCCGACGCCGCGGCGGCGCTCGAGACGCTGGTGCCGGAGGACGTGATCGACCTGCCCGTCGGCAAGCAGCGCTACGCCCTGTTCACGAACGACACGGGCGGCATCCTCGACGATCTGATGGTGACGCGGCGCGAAGATCACCTGTTCCTGGTCGTCAACGCCGGCTGCAAGGAGGCCGACATCGCGCATCTGCGCGCACATCGGCCGCCGCTGCGCGATCGAGCCGATGCCCGAGCGAGCGCTGCTGGCGCTGCAGGGGCCGAAGGCGGCGGCGGTGATCGCGCGCCTTGGTGCCGACCTGGGCCAGGCTCACTTTCATGAGCGGCGCCGAAGGCGCGATTGCCGGTGCCACCTGCTTCGCGACGCGCTCGGGCTATACCGGCGAGGACGGCTTCGAGATCTCCGTCGCGGCAGAGGAAGCCGAACGCGTGGCCCGCGCCCTGCTGGCCGAGCCCGAGGTCGCGCCCGCCGGTCTCGGCGCGCGCGACACGCTTGCGGCTGGAAGCGGGTCTGTGCCTGTACGGCCACGACATCGACAGCACGACGACGCCGGTCGAGGCCGCCCTCACCTGGGCGATCCAGAAAGTGCGCCGCGCCGGCGGCGCGCGCGCCGGCGGCTACCCGGGCGCCGCGACGATCGACCGCAGCTGAGCGAGGGCGCCGCACGCAAGCGCGTCGGCCTGCTCGGCCTCGAGCGCGTGCCGGTGCGCGAGGGCGCGCGCATGCTCGACGTCGCCGGCGAACCTGTCGGCCAGGTCACGAGCGGCACGATCGGGCCCAGCGTCGGCCAACCGATCGCGCTCGCCTACGTCAGCGCCGCGCACGCCGCGATCGGCACCCTGCTTCATGCCGACGTGCGCGGCAAGCACCTGCCGATGCGCGTCGCCGCGCTGCCGTTCGCGCCTCACCACTACTTCCGCGGCTGAACGCTGCGCCCGTTTCGCCTCTTCAGGAGCTCGCCATGACCATCAAGTACACGCCCGATCACGAATGGGTCGACACCGGCAACGTCAGCGCCGCCACGGTCGGCATCACGGTGCACGCGCAGGACGCGCTCGGCGACGTCGTCTTCGTCGACCTGCCGAAGGTCGGCGCGACCTTCAAGAAGGGCGACGTCGCCGGCGTCGTCGAATCGGTGAAGGCCGCAGCCGATCTGTTCATGCCGGTATCCGGCGAGGTCGTCGAGGTCAACGAGGCGCTGCGCGCCGACCCTTCGCTTGCCAACAGCGATCCGCTCGGTGCGGGCTGGTTCTTCAGGATGAAGCTCGCCGATGCGGCCGACGCGGGTGCGCTGCTCGACCAGGCCGCCTACGACGAGCTCGTGAAGAACGCCTGATCGCCGCGAGAACGCCATGCTCATGTCCGCCAGCAAGCCGCTCGCCGAGCTCGAGAACGCCACCGAGTTCGTCGCCCGCCACGTCGGCATCGACGCCGCCGCCGAGAAGTCGATGCTGTCGACGATCGGCGTGCCGTCGCGGCGCGCGCTCGTCGATGCCATCGTGCCCGGCTCGATCGCCCGCGCGGCCGCGATGCGCCTGCCGGCGGTGCGCGAGCGAGGCCGAGGCGCTGGCCGAGCTGCGCGTCATCGCGGCGAAGAATCGGGTCGTCAAGAGCTTCATCGGCCAGGGCTATCACGGCACGCACACGCCGGGCGTGATCCTGCGCAACGTGCTCGAGAGCCCGGCCTGGTACACCGCGTACACGCCCTATCAGGCCGAAATCTCGCAGGGCCGTCTCGAGGCGCTCGTCAATTTCCAGACGATGGTCTGCGACCTCACCGGCATGGCGATCGCCGGCTCCTCGATGCTCGACGAAGCCACCGCGGCGGCCGAGGCGATGACCCTGGCCCTGCGCGCGGGCAGCGCCGGAAGGGCGCATCGATCCACCACCTTCTTCGTTGCCGACGACGTGCTGCCGCAGACGCTCGAAGTGGTGCAGACGCGCGCCGCGCCGCTCGGCATCACGGTGCTCACCGGCCCGGCCGAAGTCGCCGCCGACGCCGAGGCCTTTGCCGTGCTGCTGCAATATCCCGGCGTGACAGGCGCTGTTCGCGACCTGAAGCCGATCATCGACGCCGTGCATGCCCAGGGTGGCGTGGCCATCGTCGCCGCCGATCTGCTCGCCCTCGCGTTGCTCGTGCCGCCGGGCGAGCTCGGGGCCGACATCTGCGTCGGCAATACCCAGCGCTTCGGCATGCCGATGGGCAATGGCGGCCCGCACGCCGCCTATCTGGCGACGCGCGACGAGTTCAAGCGCTCCATGCCGGGGCGCCTGGTCGGCGTCAGCGTCGACGCCCATGGCCGGCCGGCCTATCGCCTCGCGCTGCAAACGCGCGAGCAGCACATCCGGCGCGAGAAGGCAACGAGCAACATCTGCACGGCGCAGGTGCTGCCCGCCGTCGTGGCGAGCATGTACGCGGTGTATCACGGCCCGCAAGGACTGACCCGGATCGCCCAGCGGGTGGCGAGCTTCACCGCGATCCTGGCTGCCGGACTCGAGGGCATGGGCCTGGCGCGGCGCCATGCGCATGCGTTCGACACGATCGACGTGGCCACCGGGGCGAAGACCGATGCGGTCATCGCCGCCGCCCTCGTGCTCGGCTTCAACCTGCGCCGCTCTGGCGCAGGCAGCGTCGGCATCACGCTCGACGAAACCACGACGCGCGCCGACATCGAATCGCTCTGGTCGGCATTCGCCGACGCCGGCTTCGGCGCCGCGCCGGTCGAGCCATGGCCGCGCTACGAAAAGGGCGTCGCCTCCCTCGTGCCTGCGGCCCTGCAGCGCACCAGCGCCTTCCTCACCCATCCGACGTTCCATCGCCATCGTTCGGAGACGGCGATGCTGCGCTACCTGCGCCATCTCGCCGACAAGGACCTGGCGCTCGATCGCTCGATGATTCCGCTCGGCTCCTGCACGATGAAGCTGAACGCGACCAGCGAGATGATTCCCATCACCTGGCCGGAGTTCGCGGCGATCCATCCGTTCGCGCCTACCGAACAGCGGGCCGGCTACGACGCGCTGCGCGAGCAGCTCGAGGCCTGGCTGTGCGAGGCGACCGGCTATGCCGGCGTGAGCCTGCAGCCCAACGCCGGCTCGCAGGGCGAATACGCGGGCCTGCTCGCCATCCGGGCCTGGCACGCGGCCCGCGGTGAAGGCCAGCGCACCGTCTGCCTCATCCCCGAGTCGGCGCACGGCACCAATCCGGCCAGCGCGCAGATGGCCGGGATGCAGGTGGTGGTGACGAAATGCGACGCCGAGGGCAACGTCGATCTGGCCGACCTCGAAGCGCGCTGCGTCCAGCATCGCGACAAGCTGGCCGCGGTGATGATCACCTACCCTTCGACCTATGGCGTATTCGAGCGTCGCGTCAAGGAGCTCTGCGCCATCGTCCATGCCCACGGCGGTCGCGTCTACGTCGACGGCGCCAACATGAACGCCCTGGTCGGCGTCGCCGCACCGGGCGAGTTCGGCGGCGACGTCAGCCATCTCAACCTGCACAAGACCTTCTGCATTCCGCACGGTGGCGGCGGCCCGGGGGTCGGGCCGGTCTGCGTCGTTGCCGACCTGGTGCCCTACCTGCCCGGCCATCGCGCCAGCGGACAGGAAGGGCACGGCGTTGGCGCCGTATCGGCGGCGCCGCTCGGCAACGCTGCGGTGCTGCCGATCAGCTGGATGTACATGCGGATGATGGGCAGCGAGGGCCTGACGCGCGCCACCGAGACGGCGATCCTTGCCGCCAACTACATCGCGGCCCGGCTGGCCGATCACTACGAGCTGCACTTCAGCGGCAACGTGCCCGGCGTCAAGGGCGGCGGTGTCGCCCACGAGTGCATCCTCGACCTGCGGCCGCTGAAAGAGTCGACCGGCGGCGACAAGGCGCAAGGCATCAGCGCCGAAGACGTCGCCAAGCGCCTGATCGACTACGGCTTCCATGCCCCGACGCTGAGCTTTCCGGTCGCCGGCACCTTGATGGTCGAGCCGACGGAGAGCGAGTCGCTCGCCGAGCTCGATCGGTTCTGCGACGCGATGATCGCGATCCGGGCCGAGATCGCCCGGGTCGAGCGAGGCGAATGGCCGCGCGACGACAACCCGCTCAAGGGTGCGCCGCACACCGCCGAGGCGCTCCTCGCAGCCGACTGGGACAGGGCCTATTCGCGCGAGCAGGCCGCCTATCCATTGGCCGCGCTGCGGCACGGCAAGTACTGGTCGCCGGTCGGGCGCGTCGACAACGTCTGGGGCGACCGCAACCTCTCCTGCTCCTGTCCACCGCTGTCGGCCTACGAAGACTGAGCGGTCGGCGTCGCTTGGAACGGCTTATGCGTGCGGCTTCGCCATCGCAACTGGCCGCAAGGACCGACCATGTCGACTGCCGCGCTCGAGAAGACCGCCTTTTCGCACCTCAAGCCTGAGGACACGCCCTGGCGCAAGGACGGCTTGCGCGATTTCTTCCTCTACAAGGACCTGGGCATCGAGAAGGCGACCGGCGGCCGCGTCATCGCCCAGCTGGTCAAGGCCAACATGGCACCGGAGAAGGGCACCGGCTGGCACCGGCACGGCGCCGAGTTCCACATGGTGCTGATGCTCAAGGGCTGGGCCAAATTCATGTACGAGGACAAGGAGACGCTCGTCTCGGCCGGCGACTGCGTGCACCAGCGCCCGGGCATCGTGCACTTCCTGTTCGACTACTCGCCCGACATGGAGTACCTCGAGGTCGTCAGCCCGGCCGACTTCAGCACCGTCGACATGCCGGCTCCCGCCGCAGTGCCCGAGCCGGCACCCTGGTAGGCGCGGCCGTCAGAAGTCCATGTCGAGCTCTTCGATGTCGTCGGGCTCGAGCTTGGCCGCGGCAACCCACTCCTTCATCTCCGGCATCGCCATGATCGTCTGGCAATAGCCGATGCACGCCTTGTTGAGCTTGACGTCGTAGGTGAGAAAACGGGTCGCGACCGGGGCGAACATGGCGTCCGCGACGGTGCGGCGCGCACCGAAGAGATAGGGGCCGCCGTAAGTGGCCAGGCAATCGGACCAGATCTCGACGATGCGATCGATATCCGGCTGCGCGCCCGCCCAGATCTTGTACCCCGGATGGCGCGCCTTCAGGTTCATCGGCAGCGCCGAGCGCAGGTTGGCGAAGCCGGAGTTCATCTCTCCGCTCACCGACCGGCAGTGGGCGCGGGCGATGCGATCCTTCGGGAACAGGCCGGCCTCGGGCCGGATCTCGTCGAGATACTGGGCGATCGCCAGCGTGTTCCAGACCTTGGCGCCATCGTGCGTCAGGCACGGCACGCGAATGGACGGCGCCAGCAGCAGGAGCTCCTTGCGGGCGTCGGCATCGTCGGGAGAGACCATCACCTCGTCGAAATCGAGCTCGACGAAACGGGCGAGCAACCAGCCCCGCAGCGACCACGACGAATAGTTCTTGCTGCTGAGGGTCAGCGCGGCCTTGCTCGAAGCCGCCTTCGCGGACGGCCGTGCCGGCGCCTTCGCAGGCGACTTGGCAGGGGCGGTCTTGCGCGCGGTCCTGGACCGGGCGGCGGTGGCGGCTTCGCTCATGCACTGTCATGACGCAAGCGGTGTGCCACTCCCGTCGCGCCGCCCGGGATCGGGCTGGCGCACAAGTTGCTCGCGTGAACGCACAACAGTGAAGCGACTCACCCCATGATGTATCACGCGTTCCAGGCCCATGCCGACTGGATGTGGCCCCTGCGCACGTTCTCCAGGCTGTCGCGTGCCGTTCCTGGAAGACGACAGCTTCGCCTCGCCTGCGCCGGGCGTCGCAGCGCCAGCTCGCGGCCACGTATCGGGTGATGGAGCTTGCCGAGGTGACGCATCGCCGCCCGCCGTGGGACATCGCGTCGGTGATGGTCGGCAGGCGAGCCGGTGCCGGTGGTCGAGGAAGCCGTGCACGCCACCCCGTTCGCCACCCTGCTCCGCTTTCGCAAGCAAGGCGCGCCGGTGCAGCCGAAGGTGCTGGTGGTGGCGCCCATGTCGGGCCACTTCGCGACGCTGCTGCGCGACACGGTCCGCACCCTGCTGATCGATCACGACGTGCACGTCACCGACTGGCACAACGTGCGCGACGTGCCGCTGGAGGCCGGCCGCTTCGGCCTCGACGAGTACACCGATCACATCGTCGATTTCCTCGCCGTGATGGGGCCCGGCGCGCATGTGGTCGCCGTCTGCCAGCCGTGTGTCGCAGCGCTCGCCGCCACCGCCCTGATGTCGGAAGACGGCCATCCGGCCACGCCGGCCAGCCTGATCCTGATGGCCGGCCCGATCGACTGCCGGGTGAGTCCGACCTCGGTCAACATCCTGGCCACCTCCAAGCCCATCTCCTGGTTCGAGAAGAACCTCATCAGCCTGGTGCCGTGGCGCCTCGGAGGCGCCGGCAGGCGCGTCTACCCGGGCTTCATGCAGCTCTCGGCCTTCCTCAGCATGAACAAGGAGCGGCACGCGACGGCCTTTCGCGAGTACTGGCGCAACCTCGTGGCCGAGGAGCGCGAGAAGGCGGAAACGACGCGCACCTTCTACGCCGAGTACATGGCGGTATCGGACCTCTCGGCCGATTTCTACCTCGAGACGGTCAAGCAGGTCTTCCAGGACTACCTGCTGGCGCGCGGCGAGCTGCGCATTCATGGCCGCAGGGTCGACCCCGCGGCCATTCGCCGCACCGCGCTGGTCACGATCGAAGGCGAGAAGGACGACATCTGCTCGATCGGCCAGACGCTCGCCGCCCAGGATCTCTGCAACGAGCCTGCGGCCCTACATGCGCACGCACTACGTGCAGCCGGGCGTGGGCCACTACGGCGTCTTCAGCGGCCGGCGCTGGCAAAACCAGATCTACCCGGTCGTCCGCGGCGTCATCCACGTCTCGCAGTAGAGGGCCCGAAGCAACCGGCAGCAGCTTCCTCCGGTCTCTTTTGGCTAGTCCTTCGATGCCGGCATGAAACCAGCGACACCGCCGCCGCCCACCGACTCCGAAGACGCTGATTCAGCCGCCTTCTGCTTGCGATCCCGCACCAGGTACGAATAGAGGACCGGTACGACCACCAGCGTCAGCAGCGTCGAAGTGATCACGCCACCGATGATCGCGCGGCCCATCGGCGCCTGGATCTCGCCGCCTTCGTTGAGCGCCAGTGCCAGCGGCAACATGCCGAAGACCATCGCCCCCGTGGTCATGATGATCGGCCGCATCCGCACCAGGCCCGCCTGCAGCAACGCTTCGGGCACCGACAGGCCGGCGCGCCGGCCGTGGTTCGCGAAGTCGACCAGCAGGATCGCGTTCTTCGTGACCAGGCCCATCAACATCACCAGGCCGATCATCGAAAACAGGTTCAAGGTCGAATGGGTGACGAGCAGCGCCAGCATGACGCCGATCAGCGCCAGCGGCAGCGAGGCCATGATGGCGAGCGGCTGCAGGAAGCTGCCGAACTGCGAAGCGAGGACGATGTAGATGAAGATCACCGCCGCGCCGAGCGCCATCAGCACGCCGTTGAACGCCTCGGCCTGATCCTTCGTCTGGCCGCCGACGTCGAAGCGATAGCCGGGCGGCAACTGCGTTTCCTTGACGATCTTCTGCACGTCGTCGCCGACGTCGCCGCTCGGCCTGCCCTGCGTGCCGGCGTAGATGGCCTGGCGGCGCTGCAGGTCCTGGCGCTTGATCACGAGCGGGTTGACGACCGGAACGATATCGGCGACGCGCGACAGCTCGATCGGCGTCCCGTCCTTCGCGTAGGCCACTGGCAGGCTGTTGAGCTGGGCGACGTTCTCGCGCTCAGCCTGGGGCAGGCGGATTTCGACGTCGACCTGCTCGCCGTCGGGAGAGGTCCACCAGGTCGCGACGTCGCCGTTGACGAAGGAGCGCAGGCTGGTGGCGAGCTGCGTCGTGGTCAGGCCGAGCTCGTGCACCGCGTCAGGCTTGAGCCGCACCGCGTAAGCGGGCAAGCCGGGCAGCACCGAGGTCGTCAGGTCGGCGATGCCGCGCACCTTGGCGACCTTGTCGCGCAAGCGCAAGACCTCGGTCTCGAGCACGCCGGGGTCGGGCCCGAGCAGGGCCACGTAGATCGGCTGGTTGCCGAGGGTGACGTCGATGCCCGGGATCGGCTTCAGCGCGGTTCGCAAGGCGCCCTCGAGGTCCTTCTGGCTGCGCTTGCGCTCGTGCGGCTTGATCAGCTGGATGCCGAGCTGCGCCGAATTGCGGCTGCCGTTGCCGGTATCGCCGACCGTGGTCGAGACCATCCGCACTTCCGGGAAGGTCTTCAGGACCTGCTCGACCTGGTCCATCTTGGCGGCGCCCCGTTGCAGGCTGGTGCCGACCGGCAAGGTGATGTTCATCTGGATGTAGCTGTTGTCGCTGTCCGGGATGAACTCCGATCCGACGAGCGGCGCCAGCATGATCGCGCCGACGAAGGTGGCGATGCCGGCGCACATCACCAGGCCGCGCGGCGTGATCGTGGCGAAGCGCCAGCGCCGCTTCGCACCCTTGTCGCGCTGGCCGCTGGCGGTGATGGGCCGGCCGAACGCCGGCAGGGGTGGAACGAGCACGCGATAGCGGCGGCCCGAAAAGATCCAGCGGATCGCCCGCTCGTAGATGCCGTGCAGCATCTCGAGCAATCGATCGGTCAGGCGCATCAGGCGGCCGAGCACCGGCACCTGGAGCAGCCGGTTCGACGGCGGATCGCGCCAGACGCTCGACAGCATCGGATCGAGCGTGAAGCTCACGAAGAGCGACACCAGCACCGCGACGGCGACCGTGACGCCGAAGGGAAAGAAGAACTTGCCGATGATGCCCTTCATGAACGCGACCGGAACGAAGACGGCGCAGATGGCGAAGGTCGTGGCCATCACGGCCAGGCCGATCTCGTCGGTGCCTTCGAGCGAGGCGGCGCGATGGCTCTTGCCCATGTGCACGTGCCGCACGATGTTCTCGCGCACGACGATGGCGTCGTCGATCAGCAGGCCGATGCACAGGCTCAAGGCCATCATCGTCATGAAATTGAGCGTGAAGCCGAACAGGTAGACGGCGATGAACGACGAGATCACCGCGATCGGCAAGGTCAGCCCGGTGATGATGGTGCTGCGCCAGCTGTGCAGGAAGAGAAAGACGATCGCCACGGTCAGCAAGGCGCCTTCGATCAGCGTGTTCTTGACGCCGTCGAGCGAGCGCGCGACCCAGTCGCTGTCGGCATAGACGAGGCGCAGCTCGACGCCCGGTGGCATGCTCTTGCGCAGCTCGGCGGCGGCTGACTTGATGGCCTCGCCGGTATCGACGATGTTGGCATCCTGCTGCTTGAATACCTGGAACGAGATCGCCGGCACGCCATCGACTCGCGAGATCGATTCCGGCTCGCGCTCGCGCTCGACCAGGGTGCCGAGATCGGACAGTCGCACGACCATGCCGTCGCGGCTTGCAACCACGATGTCGGCGAAGGCCTTGGCGTCGCGGATGCGGCCCTCCACGCGCACGATCGCGTCTTCCTTCGCACCGGAGAGCAGGCCGACCGGCATGTCGGCATTCGAGCGCTGCAGCGCGGCCGAAACGTCGACCGGCGTCAGCTGGTAGGCGCGCAGGCGCTGCGGATCGAGATCGATGCGAACCTGCCGCACCGTCAGGCCGCCGACGTCGACCCGGGCCACGCCGGTCGCGCGCTCGAGGCGCTTGCGCACCACCTGATCGGCGAGGAGCGAGAGCTCGCGCGAGCTGCGGTCGGGGCCGAGCAGCGACAGATAGACCGTGGGCTGGGCGTTGTCGCCATCGAAGCGCGAGACGAAAGGCTGCTTCGCGTCGCGCGGGAAGTTCGGCTGCACCGAGGCGATCTTGTCGCGCACGTCCTGGACGGCGCGATTCATGTCGGCGTCGACAAGGAACTCCACCACCGTCTCGCTGCGTCCCTCGAGGCTGTTCGAGCGAATCATCTTGACGCCGGCGATGCCATTCAGCGCCAGCTCGATGGGCCGGGTCAGCTCGCTCTCGGTCGCGTCCGGTGCGGCACCGGGATAGGCGACGCTGACGAAGACGATCGGCGGCGTGATGTCGGGCAGGCGCTCGACACGCAGCTGGCTGTACGAAAACAGGCCCAGGACGCAAAGCGCGACCATGACCATGGTCGCGAAGACCGGGTTGTTGATCGAGACGCGGGTGAACCACATGATCGCGCTCCCCGGTCAGCCCGGCGCCGCCGGCGTTGACGAAGCGACGGCCCGGGCCGGTGCCGAAGCGGCAGTGCCGCTGCGCTGCGCGACGACACGGGCCTGCGCCCCTTCCTTCAGATTGTCGAACCGTGCCGCAAGAATCTGCGCTTCGCCGTCCAGGCCCTTGTTCACCTCGATTCGGCCCGAGGCGGCGTCCTTGCGGCCGGTGATGACGATCCGGCGAACGAGCGTGCCCTTCTCGATCGTCCAGACGTAGTCCTGGCCGGAAGACTGGCCGACCGCGCCGACGGGTACCGTCAGCCGCGGCGACTCGTCGGCGATGACCACGTGCGCCTCGCCGTACTGGCCGGCGCGAAAGCGCTCGCCCTTGTTCTCGAGCACGACGACGACACCGATCGCGCGGGTTCCGGCTTCCGCGACAGGTGCGATCCGGTCGATGCGGCCCGCCACCGGCGTGCTCTGGCCCTCTACCCGAACCTCGACCGGCAGGCCCGGCCGCAGCAGCGAGATCTCATGCGTGCCAACCGTGCCGGCGAGTTCGAGCGTCGACAGGTCGACGACGGTGACGATCTGCTGCTCCGCGCTCACCTTCTCGCCCGGAACGACATAGCGCTTGCCGACGATCCCGGAGATCGGCGCCGCCAGCGTCGCCTCCTTGACGCCGATGCGGGAAACCGCAAGCTGCGCCTGCGTCGACTTGACCTGGGCGCGCGCTGCATCGAGCTTGGCCTGGGACGATTGCAGCGCAGTCGAGGAGATGAAATTCTGCGCCGCCAGACTGACGTTTGCGGTGTGCTGGCGCTCCGCCTCGGCCAGAACGGCCTGCGCCGATTCGACCAGGGCTGCCCGGTCGCTGACTTTCGTCTGCAAGTCGGAGAGGTCGATCTGGCCGATCACCTGCTCGGCGCGCACCCGGCTGCCTTCGGCAACGTCGAGGCTGAGCAAGGTGCCCGAGGCCTTGGCCCGGACGATGGCCGTGCGGGGCGCCACCAGCGGCCCGGAGAAATCGACGACGATCGGCAGCTTCGCCATCTGCGGCCTGGCCACCTCGGCCGACGTGAACTCGAGCGGCACCTCGGCCTTGTCCTTGGCCGACGTCTGGGACTTGCCGCCGGCACGCTGGGTAATGGTCAGGCCCAGAGCGACGACGACGACAGTCACCACGGCGCTTGCGATCCAGATTCCACGCCTGTTCTTCGCCAGAATTTTCATGGCCGCGAGTGTAGAACTCGAAGGGCGGTCCGCCGCCGAGCGTGCGACCAACTGCGGATTCGCGGGGCCCGGCGGCAGGAACCCGGGATGAGGCGGGACAGCCGCTGAAACCGGCTCAGGAAGCCCGGCGATCGAGCTTGCGGCCTCGGCCGCAAGCCCAGGCCGCCGCGATCGAGACGGCACTCGCCGCCCAGAACACGGCCGCAAAGCCGAAAGCCTGGCTGAGGGCGCCGCCGGCAACGCCACCGATGACGCCCGAAAGACCATAGCCCAGCACCGTGTACAGGGCTTGCCCGCGGCCGCGAATCCGCCCGGGGAAATAGCGGGCGATGAGGGCGATGCAGGCCGAATGCTGGGCCGCGAAGCTCAGGGCGTGCAGCAGTTGCGCGAAGACGAGCAGGACCACGTGACTGCCGAACGCCGCGATGAGGGCAAAGCGCAAGGCCGAGGCGAGCGCGGCGACGACCAGCCAGGAATGGGTCGAGAGCAGATGCAGCCAGCGGCCCTGGAAGCGGAACCAGATCACTTCGGCGAGCACACCGACGGCCCACAGCAGTCCGATCGCGCCCTTGTCGTAGCCGAGCGAGGCCAGGTCGAGCGAATAGAACGCATAGAGCGCGGTATGGGCAAGCACCGTGAGAAAGATGCCGACGAAAAACCAGGCGACCGCCGGTTCGCGCAACACCGCCAGCGCGCCGCGGGCCGACGGACCCGACGAACCGCTGTCCTGTGACGCGGGCAGGCAGAACGCGGCCGCGAGAAGCAGGCCGAGCAAGGCCGAGCCGAGAAAAGGAAAGCGCGCCAGCCCTGCCACATCCAGGATGAATCCTCCGCTGGTCACGGCACCGATGAACCCGATCGAACCCCAGAGGCGAACTCGGCCGTAGCGCGCGAGGTCGATCCGGCCGTCGACGGTGACCCGGTGCGCGAGGGTGGCCTCGCTGATCGGCACCACGCCTGCGGTGCAGACGAACAGCACGGTGCAGACCCCGGCGATCCAGGCGTAGTCGAGGGCGAAGAAGAAGCCGAGCGAAGCCAGCAGCGAGCCACCGACCGCAATGCGCAGGAGTTGCTCGCGCCGCCCGGTGTGGTCGGCCCACCAGCCCCAGACATAGGGCGCGAAGACCCGCGTCGCACTTTGCACGGAGGTCAGCGTGCCGATCGCCAGGGTCGTGAATCCCAGGCTCTGGAACCAGAGCGGCGCATAGGTGCCGAACAGCCCGGCAAAGGCGAAATAGGCGAACGAGACGGCAGCGAACGGACGGACTTCGGGCGCTGCGCCCGCCGCGGGCGGCGCGGCGCTCAAGGCGCTTGCGCGGGGATCGGCTTCGACGCGACGCGAACGTCGCCGCACTGGGCGCGGTGGCGCAGCGCATGATCCATCAGCACCAGCGCCAGCATCGCCTCGGCGATCGGCGCTGCCCGGATGCCGACGCAGGGGTCGTGACGGCCGAAGGTCTCGACCGTGGTCTCGCGCCCTTCGAGGTCGATCGAGCGGCGCGGGCTGCGGATCGAGCTGGTGGGCTTGACCGCGATCGACACGACGATGTCCTGCCCGGTGGAGATGCCGCCGAGGACGCCGCCGGCGTTGTTGCCGAGGAAGCCCTGCGGCGTCAGCTCGTCGCCATGGGTCGTGCCGCGCTGGGCCACCGAGGCGAAGCCGGCACCGATCTCGACGCCCTTGACGGCGTTGATGCCCATCATCGCGTAGGCGATGTCGGCGTCGAGCTTGTCGTAGAGCGGCTCGCCCCAGCCGACCGGCACGCCGCTCGCGATGACCGCGATGCGAGCGCCGCAGCTGTCGCCGGACTTGCGCAGACCGTCGACGTAGGCTTCGAGGCGTGCGATGTCGCTGGCGTTGGCGGCGCAGAACGGATTGCCAGCCACGTGCTCGAGACCTTCGAAGGGAATCTCGATCTCGCCCATCTGCGTCATGTGGGCGACGAAGCGCGTCCCGTGCTGCAGGCGCAGCCATTTCTTCGCGATCGCGCCCGCAGCCACCGCCGGCGCCGTCAGGCGTGCCGAGGAGCGGCCGCCGCCACGCGGATCGCGGATGCCGTACTTGTGCCAGTAGGTGTAGTCGGCGTGGCCGGGCCGAAAGGTCTGCAGCAGGTTCGCGTAGTCCTTGCTGCGCTGGTCGGTGTTGCGGATCAGCAGCGCGATCGGCGTTCCGGTGGTCTGGCCCTCGAAGACGCCGGACAGGATCTCGACCTTGTCTTCCTCGTTGCGCTGCGTCACGTGACGCGAGGTACCCGGGCGGCGGCGATCGAGCTCGGGCTGGATGTCTTCGGCGGCGAGCGCCAGCCCGGGCGGGCAGCCATCGACGATGCAGCCGATCGCCGGCCCGTGGCTCTCGCCGAAATTGGTGACGCGGAAAAGACTTCCGAGCGTGCTTCCGGACATCCGTCGCGCGAGCCTAGTTCGGCTTCGACGAGGGCAGCTCGTCGCGGCTCTCGACCGGCCAGTCGCGGATATAGGCCTTCAGCATGCGGTTCTCGAAATCCTGGCTGTCGACGACGGCGCGGGCCACGTCGTAGAACGAGATCACGCCCATCAAGGTGTGCTCCGAGAGCACCGGCATGTAGCGGGCATGGCGGCCGAGCATCATGCGGCGCACCTCGTCGAGCTCGGTGCCGGGCGTGCAGGTGAGCGGATGGTCGTCCATGACGCTCTGGACGCGCGTCGTGCCCAGGCTGCCGCCATTCTTGACGATCGCCTTGATCACTTCGCGAAACGTCAACATGCCGACAAGCTCGCCGTGGTCCATGACGACGAGCGAGCCGATGTCGCGCTCGGACATGGCGTCGAGCGCAGCGCTGAGCGGCTCTTCGGGCGCGACGGTGAAAAGGGTGCCTCCCTTGACGCGCAGGATGTCGCTGACTTTCATGCTTGTCTCCTCAGGGCGTTGGCGAATCAATATAGCCCACAATCGTCTTCGGAGGATGCCCTTTCCCATGCCCGGATACGCCAACCCCGGCTTCGACACGCTGGCCCTGCACGCCGGCGCGGCGCCCGACCCCGCGACCGGCGCCCGCGCGGTGCCTATCCACCTCACGACCTCGTTCGTCTTCGAGTCGAGCGAGCACGCCGCGTCGCTCTTCAACATGGAGCGCTCGGGCCACGTCTACAGCCGGCTCTCGAATCCAACCAACGCCGTGCTCGAGGAGCGTGTCGCTGCCCTCGAAGGCGGCGCCGGATCGATCGCCACCGCCAGCGGCCAGGCGGCCTTGCATCTGGCGATCGTGACGCTGGCCGGGGCCGGCTCGCACATCGTCGCCTCGAGCGCGCTCTATGGCGGCTCGCACAACCTCTTGCATTTCACCCTTTCGCGCTTCGGCATCGCCACCACCTTCGTCAAGCCAGGCGACATCGACGCCTGGCGCGCCGCGATCCGGCCGGAGACGAAGCTGCTGTTCGGCGAGACGCTCGGCAATCCCGGCCTCGACGTGCTCGACATCCCGAACGTGGCCGCGCTGGCCCACGAGCACCATCTGCCGCTGCTGGTGGACTCGACCTTCACGACGCCCTGGCTGATGCGGCCCTTCGATCATGGCGCCGACCTGCTCTATCACTCGGCGACCAAGTTCCTCTCGGGTCACGGCACGGTGATCGGCGGCGTGCTGGTCGACAGCGGTCGCTTCGACTGGGACGCGGCCACTGCCGCCTCGGGCCGGTTCACGGAGCTGACGCGTGCCTACGAGGGCTTTCACGGCATGGTCTTCAGCGAGGAAAGCAGCGTGGCCGCGTTTCTCCTGCGGGCTCGTCGCGAAGGCCTGCGCGACTTCGGCGCGAGCATGAGCCCGCACACCGCCTGGCTGATCCTGCAGGGGCTGGAAACGCTGCCGCTGCGGATGGCTCGGCACGTCGAGAACACCCGCAAGGTCGTCGCCTTTCTGGCCGGACACGAGATGGTTGCAAGCGTCGGCTACCCCGAGCTCGAGTCGCATCCCGACCATGCGCTGGCGCGCCGGCTCCTGCCGCGCGGCTGCGGCTCGGTCTTCAGCTTCGACCTGCGCGGCTCGCGCCGGCAGGGGCAGAGCTTCATCGAGTCGCTGAAGATCTTCTCGCACCTGGCCAACGTCGGCGACTGCCGTTCGCTCGTCATCCATCCGGCGTCGACGACGCATTTCCGCATGGATGACACGGCCCTGGCCCGTGCCGGCATCGGCCCCGGCACGATCCGTCTCTCGGTCGGCCTCGAAGATGCCGACGACCTGATCGACGACCTGAAGCGCGCGTTGAAGGTGGCGGCGAAGCGATGATGCTTCGGGTGCAGGGGCCGAAGGGAGTCCACGAAGCCTACGTCTACACCGGTGGCAAGTCGTTCGACCCGGCGCTGCCAGTGATCGTCTTCGTTCACGGCGCGTTGCACGACCACAGCGTGTGGACCTTGCTGGCGCGCTGGTTCGCGCACCACGGCCATGCCGTTCTCGCCCCCGACCTGCCCGGACATGCGCGCAGCGCAGGGCCGCCTTTGGACAACGTCGAGACGCTGGCCACCTGGCTGCTCGCGCTGATGGACGCTGCCGGCGTGCATGAAGCCCGCCTCGTCGGGCACAGCATGGGCTCGCTGATCGCCCTCGACGCCGCCGCACAAGCTCCGGCGCGAGCGAGCGGACTGGTCATGGTGGGCACGGCCTACCCGATGACCGTGTCACCGGCCTTGCTCGAGATGGCGCGCGACGACCCGCTGGCGGCGATCGACAGCGTCAACGCCTTTTCCCATTCCACACTCGCCGGCAAGCCCGGCTATCCCCGGCCCGGGCGCCTGGCTGCATGGCTCGAATCGCGCCTTGATGCGCCGCGTGCAAGCGCAACAACGCGGTGTCAATCTCTTCCTGAACGACTTCGAAATCTGCAATCGTTATGCCGGCGGCCTGGCGGCGGCGGCGCGGGTCGCGTGTCCGGTGACGCTGATCCTCGGCAATCGCGACGAAATGACGCGGCCGAAGCAGGCCGCGGAACTGGCGAAGGCGCTGCGGGCGGAGACGGTCATGCTCGACGCCGGCCATGCGCTGATGGCCGAGGTGCCTGACGCGCTGCTGTCGGCAATGCGGCGCCTGTCCGCCGCGGCCGCCGCATAGCGCAACGGCCGCAACCTAGGGTTCACCCTCGGTTACGTGGGTAGAGCGCAACCTACGATTCCGGCACGGGGCTGTACCGGCTCTGTGCGCCTCTGGCTGCGCCAAACAGAAACACACGAGGAGACGACATGAGTACCCGTTTCACCATCAACGGCAAGGCAGTCAACGTCCAGGCGGAAGGCGACACGCCTCTGCTGTGGGTTGTTCGCGACGAGATCGGTCTCACCGGCACCAAGTTCGGCTGCGGCCTGGCGCTGTGCGGTGCGTGCACCGTGCACCTCGACGGCGCGCCGGTCCGCTCCTGCCAGACGCCACTGTCGTCGGTCGCAGGTCGCAAGGTCTCGACCATCGAGAGCCTGTCGCAGAACAACTCGCACCCGCTGCAAAAAGCCTGGATCGCGCACGACGTGCCGCAGTGCGGGTACTGTCAGTCGGGTCAGCTGATGAGCGCAGCGGCCCTTCTCGCAAAGAACAAGAACCCGAGCGATGCCGATATCGACTCGGCCATGAGCGGCAACATCTGCCGCTGTGGCACGTACGGCCGCATCAAGGCGGCCATCAAGTCAGCGGCCGCAGAAATGCGCCAGGCCTGAGGGGAACGCCATGACCACCACCAAAGTTCGTACCGAAGTTTCTCGTCGCGGCTTCCTGCAGGCATCGGCCGTCACCGGCAGCGGCCTGGCCCTCGGCGTCGTCCTGCCCGGCTCGATCGGCGAAGCACTCGCCGCCGGCACCCTCTACACGCCGAACGCCTGGGTTCACATCGCCGACGACAACACCATCACCCTCTTGTCCGCTCGCTCGGAGATGGGACAAGGCGTCTACACGTCGATGCCGATGCTGATCGCCGAAGAGTTGAACGTCGACATCCGCAAGGTCAAGGTCGCGATCGCGCCGCCGAACGTCAAGCTGTACGGCAACGCGCTGCTCGGCGGGCCACAACTCACCGGCGGCTCGACCTCGGTGCGCGACGGCTGGGAAAAGCTGCGCGTTGCCGGCGCGCAGGTGCGCGAGATGCTCATCACCGCCGCCGCCGACAAGTGGAAAGTCGACCGCTCGACGCTGCGCGCCGAGAACGGCATGGTGCTTGGCGCAAACGGCAAGAAAGCCACCTATGGCTCACTCGCGGCCGCGGCCTCGAAGTTGCCCATTCCCGAGAAAGTCACGCTGAAGGACCCGAGCAATTTCGCGGTCGTGGGCAAGCGCACCAAGCGCCTCGACACGCCGTCCAAGGTCAACGGCACGGCTCAGTTCGGGATCGACGTCAAGCTGCCCGGCATGGTCTACGCATCGCTCGAGCAGTGCCCGGTGATCGGTGGCACGGTGAAGAGCTTCGACGCGACCAAGGCCAAGGCGATGCCCGGCGTGATCGACGTGGTGCAGATCCCCGATGGTGTCGCGGTCGTTGCCAACACCTGGTGGCGTGCGAAGAAGGCGCGCGATGAAGTTGTCATCGTGTGGGACGAAGGCGCAGGCGCTGCGCTCACCGACAAGACGATGCTCGACGGCATCCGTGCCGGCGCGCCGGCGGACAAGGTCATTCCGCTGCCGCCCGCGGGCGACGCCGACGCCGCGATCAAGGGCGCCACCAAGGTGATCAGGGCCGAGTACACGCAGCCGCTGCTCTCGCACTCGCCGATGGAGCCGATGAACTTCACCGCGCACTACCACGACGGCAAGGTCGACCTGATCGGCCCGACCCAGTGGCAGGACGCGAGCCATGACACCGTGGCCAAGCTCCTCGGCGTCAAGCCGGAAGACGTGACCCTGCAGACGACCTTCCTGGGCGGCGGGTTCGGTCGGCGCATCGACTTCGACTACATGATCCAGGCGGCGCAGATCTCGAAGGCCGTGAATCGCCCGGTGAAGTTGCTGTGGACACGCGAAGACGACATGACGCACGACTTCTATCGTCCGCAGTCGCTGCACCAGCTCTCCGCGGCGCTCGGCGCCGACGGCAAGCCGACGGCGATGAACTTCCGGATGGTGTCGCAGTCGATCACCGGTCGCGTCTTCGGCCTGCCGCTGGAAGTGCAGGATCCGCTGATGACGGAAGCGGCGATGGCGGCGTACGAGATCCCGGCCACGAAGCACGAGGTCGTCAAGCACGAGGCGGGACTGCGCGTGGGCTACTGGCGATCGGTCAGCCACGCGCTCAACGCGTTCGCCAACGAGACCTTCATCGACGAGTGCGCTGTCGCCGCGGGCAAGGATCCGTACGACTACCGCATGTCGTTGCTGGCCAGCAAGCCACGCTTCGCCAACGTCCTGAAGATCGCCGCCGAGAAGTCCGGGTGGGGCACGCCTGCACCGGCGGGCCACTTCCGCGGCATCGCGCTGATGGAGGGCTACGACACCTACATGGCACAGGTGGCCGAGGTCTCGATCAAGGACGGCGTGCCCGTCGTGCACAAGGTGACCGTGGCCGCCGATCTCGGGCGCATGGTCAACCCCGACACCGTCGAGGCACAGATCCAGTCGAGCATCATCTTCGGGCTCAGTGCGGCGTTGTATGGAGAGATCACGCTCGACAAGGGCCGCATCCAGCAGACCAACTTCCACCAGTACAAGGTGGTGCGGATGAACGAAGCGCCGCAGATCGACATCACGCTGGTTGCAAGTACCGAAAAGCCGGGCGGCATCGGCGAGCCGGCAACGGCATTGATCGGGCCGGCCGTGGGCAATGCGGTGTTCGCCGCCACCGGCAAGCGCCTGCGCAAGATGCCGATGACGGCGGACAACATCGCGACCGCCTAGCGCCGCGCCTTCCTCGCCCCATCCCGGCGCGCGAGCTCGGCGCCGAGGATGAGGGTCGCTTCGAGAGTGAAGCCCCCGCCGGCGAGGCGGGCGGCGAGCTCGCGCTCCGCGAGGCATTCGAAACGCGCGACCTCGCCGTCGCGATTGACCGGAGTCGCGCCGGGCGCGAGCGTCGCCTGGAAGACGGCGATCCGTTCGTTGATGAAGCCTTCGGCGACCGGACGGCGAACGATCACGTCATCGACCCTTTGCAGGGCACGAAGGTCGGCGAGCGAAAGCCCGGCCTCCTCGGCGGTCTCGCGCTCGAGCGTCGAGAGGATCGATTCGCCCGCCGCCATCTGGCCGCCCATGAGCGTGTCCCACTGGCCCGGGTCGGTTGCCTTGTCGAGGGCGCGCTGCTGGACCCAGAAGGCGCCGGCAGCGCCGCGACCGGAAAGGTGCACGGCGAACGTGGCCAGGCCAAGGACGCGCACGACGCCGCGCTCCACCGCCGCCAGCGTGCGTCCGTCGCGGCTCACCACCGGCAGCAACTCGTCGCGCCAGCGACCCGCAAGACCCGCGTCGTGAAGCCAGCGCGCGATCGCCGCAAGCGAGGCGTCGAACGGCGGAGCGATGAGGCGATCGTCGGCGGCGGCAGCGATCGGCAGTCTTGCCGCCATCAGACGTGCGGCGAGCTCGGGCTCGATGCTGCCCACTTCGTCCGCTCGATCCAAGCTGCCAAGCAACAAGCGGCAGCGGGCTTTGCGCGGTGGCTGGTCGGCCAGGGCGCGAGCCCTGGCCAGCCACGGTTCGATGCCTTCTCGCATCACAACCAGGTGACGACCTTCATCTTCTGCAGCTTGATCAGCATGTCCTTGCCCTTTTGTTTCGGCTCGGCCTTCGCTCCGATCTTGTCGAGCGCGGTCTCGAGATTGCCACTGAGGAAAGTGGCTGCGAAGGCCTTGGCCATCGCATCTTCGGCATCGCGATCGAGTGCCAGGTATTTGGCGCCCTTGCGAGCCATCAGCTTCATGTCGATCTCGTCGACCGTCATTGCCTTGACCCGCTTCGAGGTCTCATCGAGCTGCTCGACATAGGCACGCACACCCGCCATCTGTACCTGGATGTCCTTGATCCCGTCCTTCAACTCGGCCTGCAGCTCGGGCCCGTACTTCGGCAGACCGGCCTCGACGACGAAAGCCATCAGCTCCTCCATCAGCTTGCCGTGCAGGAACAGGGCCGGCTCCACGAGAAGGTCGGCGTAGGCCTTCTGCGCTGCCGACAGCAGCGGCTGCTTGTGCGTCTCCTTCGCGTCGTCGGCCTTCTGCGCCAGGGCCTCGGACCTGGCAAACAGCTTCTTCAAGGCCTCGCGATCGTCGTCGGCGCGCTTCTGCAGTCGCTCCAGCGAGCGACGGGCCAGCGTGGCCGCGTCTTCGGCTGACGCCAGCGCCGTGTCGATGTCCTTCTGCAGCTTCTTCGATTCCTTGAACATCTCGTCGAACGCCTTCTGGCTGGCTTCGAGGATGTCGGTCAGCTTGTCGATGGCGGCCAGATGACCGCCTGCGAACTCCTTGTCGAGCTCCAGCTCGCGCATCGCGCCGTGCGCTCTGTCGACCTTGTCCGAGCCCTTGGCGATCTCGCTCACCACGGCTTCGAGCGCGCTCTGGTACAGCTCCAGCTTGCTGGTGGCCTTGGTCTTGATCGCGATGGCGATCCGCTTCTTCAGGTCGTCGAACTTGGGCTCGGTCGCCTTGCGCGCCTTGCCGGCGGTGTCGATCTTCGCGATGGCGTCCTTGTAGAGCGCGACGGTTTTGGGATCGTCTGCCATCGTGTCCTCCCGTTGGCGAATGGCCATTCTGCAGCCGGCGCGGCGCCGGTCTAGGCCTCAATTCGGGTGGGACGATCAGCCCGCGTCCAGCAGCTTCAGCAAGCCCGCTTCATCGAGCACGGCAACACCGAGCTCCGTCGCCTTCGCAAGCTTCGAGCCTGCCTCGGCGCCGGCCACGACCCAATCGGTCTTTTTCGAGACCGAGCCCGCGACCTTGCCGCCCAGCGACTCGATCATCTCCTTGGCTTCGTCGCGGCTGAGGGTGGGCAAGGTGCCGGTGAGAACGAAGGTCTTGCCGCCGAGCGGAAGCGGTGCCGCCACCGCACGGCCTTCGCCTTCGCTCCATTCGACGCCGGCCTTGCGCAGGGCCAGGATGACCGAGCGGTTGTGCGCCTCGCTGAAGAACTCGTGCACGCTCTCGGCCACGATCGGCCCGACATCGGCGACGTCGAGGAGCTGCTCGACCGTGGCCGCCATCAGCCGCTCGAGGCCGCCGAAGTGCGCGGCCAGATCCTTCGCCGTCGACTCCCCGACATGGCGGATGCCCAGGCCGTAGAGGAAACGGGCGAACGTCGTCTTCTTGCTCGCCTCGATGGTCGCGATCAGGTTCGCCGCGCTCTTTTCGCCCATGCGTTCGAGCGCCTCGAGCTTCTCCTGGGTCAACGCATAGACATCCGGCAAGGTCTCGACCAGGCCGCCGTCGACGAGCTGGTCGACGATCCTGTCGCCCAGACCTTCGATGTCGAGCGCGCGCCGCCCGGCGAAATGCAGGATCGCGATCTTGCGTTGGGCGGGGCAGAACAAGCCGCCGGTGCAACGATGATCGACGCCGCCCTCCTCGCGCACGACCCGACTGGCGCAGACCGGGCAGCTCGCGGGCATGCGGAAGTTCGGCACGTAGCGCGGGCGCCGGCCGGGAACGCGGCCCACGATTTCCGGAATGACGTCACCGGCTCGCCGCACGATGACCGTGTCGCCGATGCGCACGCCCTTGCGCCGGATCTCGAAGACGTTGTGCAGGGTCGCGTTCGACACGGTCGTGCCGCCGACGAAGACCGGCTCGAGCTTGGCCACCGGGGTCAGCTTGCCGGTGCGGCCGACCTGGATGTCGATGGCGTTGAGCAGCGTCGTCCTTTCCTGCGCCGGATATTTCTGCGCCACGGCCCAGCGCGGCTCGCGCGACTTGAAGCCGAGCTGCTTCTGGAGGTCACGATCGTTGACCTTGTAGACCACGCCGTCGATTTCGTACGGCAGGCCGTCGCGGCGCTTGGCGACGACGGTCGTGAAACGCGATCAGGCCTGCTGCACCGTGCACGGTCTCGTGCATCGGGCTCGCCGGCAGGCCCATGGCGTCGAAGGCGTCGAGCAGCGCGGTCTGCGTGGCCGGAATGGTCCAGCCCACGACTTCGCCGAGGGCGTAGGCAAAAAAGCTCAAGGGTCGCTTGGCGGCGTTGCGCGCATCGAGCTGGCGCACCACGCCGGCGGCCGCATTGCGCGGATTGACGAAGGTCTTCTCGCCCTTCGCACCGGCCTCGATGAGCTTTCGCTGGCGCTCGTTCAGCGCCTCGAAATCATCGCGCCGCATGAAGACTTCGCCGCGCACCTCGAGCACCGGCGCGGAGATGCCCTTCAACCGCTTCGGCACGGCGGCGATGGTACGCACGGTGTGCGTCACGTCCTCGCCGGTCTCGCCGTCACCGCGCGTCGCGGCCTGCACCAGCTCGCCCGACTGATAACGCAGGTTGATCGCCAGTCCGTCGAATTTCATCTCCGCCGCGTACTCGACTTGCGCTTGCGACTCCGTCAGGCCGAGCGCCTTGCGAATCCGCGCATCGAACTTTTCCGCGCCCGAGGCCGTCGTGTCGGTCTCGGTGTCGATCGACAGCATGGGCACGACGTGGCGCACGGGCTGCAGGCCCTCGAGGACCGCACCGATCACGCGCTGGGTCGGCGAATCGGCTGTGACGAGCTCCGGATGCGCCGCCTCGATCGCCTGCAACTCCTGGAACAGCGCGTCGTAGTCGGCGTCCGGAATCTCCGGTGCGTCGAGCGTGTAGTAGGCGCGCGCGTGATGCGAGAGCTGCTCGCGCAACTGCGCCGCTCGCTGCTCGGCCGGGAGCGCCCGTGGCCGGCCCATGTCGCCTCAGCTGAAGAGCCGGCGCGCCGCCGCCGAGCCGGCCGCCAGGTCGTGCGCCTCGAGTGCGGCGTAGAGCTGCCCCAGCTCGGCACCGATGGCAGCGAATCCGTCGCTGCTGAGCGGCTGCTCGTTGTCGTCGACGATGGCCGCGTCCATGCCGACGGCGAGCGCTTGCGCCGCCGCCTGCCAGGCCTTGAAGGGCTCGGCCGCGGGATCAGTTTGCGGGACATCGAAAGCGAGCGTCACGTCGCGCACGGCAGCCTGATCGGGCTCGTCGGCGAGCGCGGCCTGTGAATCGAAGGTCAGCGTCAACACCGCGGGCCCGCCCTCCTCGCTCGACGGATAGACAAGCCGCCCCGGCACGACGCCCGGAACGAAGCCATGCCGGCGCGCGTGCTGCTGGATGTAGCCGACGCTCCAGGCCGCCCCGCGCGCACGCAGATGCACCGCAAGCTGCGCGTCATGCGCGCCGGCAAAGGTGTCGAGCTCGCGCGCCCGCGCCATGACGTCGAGCATGTCGGGGAAGTCTGCCTCGGCTCCGACGGCGTCGGCCAGCACCTGGATGCGCTGCACGAACTCCGAATATTCGATCTCGTTCAGCGCCCCGGTCCGGCTCGCGAGCTGGATGCCGGCCTGCAGCTCGCCGTAGCGCGAACCCGCGACCGGCGGCTCCCACTGGCCGCTCTCGGTCTGCAGCCCTTCGACGAGAACCAGCTTGCTGCCGACGTGACGCTTCGACGGCACGTGCGGCGCGATCGCTTCGCCGTTGACAGGCGCATCCAGGCGCATCGACGCGAAGGCGTCGATCAAGGCATCGAGCTGCAACGGGATACGGCGCGACAGCCGGCGCGCGGCTGGCGCGGCCGGATCGACACCCTCCTGGGCCGGCTCGTTGCCGGCATCGAAGCGCGGCTCCTCGCCGTCGCGCGCCGGACTCGCGCCCGGCTCGTCGCGCCGCTCCGAGGCGCGCTTCGGGCCGGCGCGCCGCGCCTGCCAGGCGCCGTGGGCAACGACACCGGCGAGTACGACGCCGCCCAGCGAAGCCAGCGCGATCGTCAGCGTGCTCAACGACGCCTCGGCTTCAGGCCGCTTCGGCCAGGCGCATCGCACCCGGCATGTCGACCGTGACGATGCGCGAGACGCCCTGCTCCTGCATCGTCACGCCGATCAGCTGCTCGGCCATTTCCATGGCGATGCGGTTGTGGCTGATGAACAGGAACTGCGTCACCTTCGACATCTCGGTGACGAGCTTGGCGTAGCGCTCGGTGTTCGCGTCGTCGAGCGGCGCGTCGACCTCGTCGAGCAGGCAAAACGGCGCCGGGTTGAGCTGGAAGATCGCGAACACCAGCGCGATCGCGGCCAGCGCCTTCTCGCCGCCCGAGAGCAGGTGGATGGAGCTGTTCTTCTTGCCGGGCGGCTGCGCCATCACCTGCACGCCGGCGTCGAGGATCTCGTCGCCGGTCATCACGAGGCGGGCCGTGCCGCCGCCGAACAGCGTCGGGAACATGCGGCCGAAATGCTCGTTGACCTGCGCGAAGGTCGTGCCGAGCAGATCGCGCGTCTCGAGATCGATCTTCTTGATCGCATCTTCCAGCGTCGCCATCGCTTCGCCGAGATCGGCGTTCTGGGCGTCGAGGAAGCCCTTGCGCTCGCGCGCCGTGGTGAGCTCGTCGAGCGCCGCGAGATTGACGGCACCGAGCGCCTCGATCTCGCGATTGAGCGTATCGATGCGACTCTGCAGGCCGGAGAGCTTCACCCCTCCTTCTTCGACGCTGCGCCCGACCGCATCGTGATCGGCGCCCGCCGCGACGAGCTGCTCGAGGTATTGCGCTCCGCCGAGCTGGGCAGCCTGTTCTTCGAGCTGCAGCTTGCCGAGCTTGTCGCGCAACGGCTGGAGCGCCTGCTCGTGGCCCAGGCGACCTTCGTCGGCAGCACGCAGCCGCAGCGAAAGATCGTCATAGATGCTGCGCTTTTCGCCCAACGCCGTTTCCCGCTCGAGCTTCTTCGCGAGCGCCGCCTGCAACTCGGTCTCCGCCTGCGTGTCGGTCAGGCGCTCGAGCTCGGCGCGCAGCGCCGCATCGGCGGAGCGATTGGCTTCGAGCTGCTGCAACGCGGTGGCGATCGAACGCTCGAGCTCGGCCCGCCTTGCCACGAAGGCGCGCAGCTCGAACTGCGCCTCCTGCGCCTGCCGGTCGAGCGCGCTCGCCTCGTCGCGGCCCTTGATCACCGAGAGCTCGCAGGCATGGGCGGCCTCGTCGAGCTGGGCATGCCGTTCCTGGGCCACCGCCAGCTCGGCGTCGAGCGTCTCGAAGCGCACCTCGCCGGCAGCGCGACGCGCCAGCAGGTCTTCGATCTCGCTGTCGATCGCGCCGCGTTCGCCGCCGAGCTGCTCGCGCCGCTGCGTCGTCTGCAGCGAGAGCTGGGTCAGGCGCAGCAACTCGACCTGCTGCTGATGCGCGGCCGACTGCGCCGCCGTCGCGTCGCGCCGGCCGGCCCCCAGGCGTTCCCCCGCCTCGCTGCTTTCGGCCTCGGCGCGAATCAACCGGGTCTTCGCTTCGTCGACGAGAAACGTCTGGGCCCGCGTCTGCTTTTCCAGGTTCTCGATCTCCTGGGCCCGTGCCAGCAGCCCTGCCTGCTGCGAGTCGGGCGCGTAGAAGCTGACGGCGAACTGGCTGACCGCGTGGCCTTCCTTCGTCATGATCACTTCGCCATGGGTCAGGCTCGAGCGAGCCGCAAGCGCAGCGTCGAGATCGGCGGCGGTGTAGACACCCTCGAGCCAGTCGCCGAGCAAGGCGGCGAGACCGGAATCGCCCAGATGCAGCAGCTCCGCCAGACGCGGCAAGGTCCGGTGCGCGGACGCCAACGGGGCCGGCGGCGCCGTGAAGAACGCAAGACGGGCCGGTGGCGCATCGGCGGCGAAAGCGCGTACCGTGTCGAGCCTTCCGATCTCGAGGGCACCGAGGCGCTCGCGCAAGGCCGCCTCGAGAGCCGCCTCCCAACCCGGCTCGATGCGGATGCGGCGCCACAGTCCCTGCAACGATTCCAGGCCGTGGCGGGCGAGCCAGGGCTTGAGCTTGTCTTCGACCTGAACCTTTTCCTGCAAGGCTTTCAGGGCTTCGAGCCGCGCGCCGAGATCGGCGTGACGGCGGGCCTCGTCGTTCGCCGCGGCCTGCGCGATGCGCCGAGCCTCTTCGAGCACGGGCAGGCGCTCCTGCCACTGCGCGAGCTGCGCTTCGGCGGCGGCGTGTGCGGCTTCGGCCTGCGTGGCGCGCTGACGGGCGGCGTCGAGCTGCACCGGATCCACCACCACGAGATCGCGCTCCTCGCCGAGCAGCCGGTCGCGACGGACCTCGGCCTGGCCCAGCCGCTCGTCGATGCCGCGGGTCTCGGCGGCCGCAACCTGAATCTGCTGGGCGATTCCGCCCACGACCTCGCGCTGGGCTGCGCTCGCCGCCTGCGCCGCGCGCAATGCCGCCGCCGCGGCCGCGAGGCCTTCGGTGTGCACTGCCACCCGCTCGCCGAACTCGACGCCCGTGACCTTGGCTGCCTCGATGCCCGCACCCGCCTGCTCGTGCTCGGCCCGCGCCTGCGCCTCGCGCGCCAGCCACGCGCTGTGCTGACCTTCGAGGTCGGCGCGTTGTCGCGCGACGCGCTCGCGGCCTTCGGCGACGTAGCGGATCCGCTCTTCGATGCGGCTGACCTCGAGCGCCGCCTCACCGAGCACACCCTGCGCCGCGTGCAAGGCATCGTTGGCGCCGTAGTGCGCCTGCCGGATCGACTCCAGCTCGGCCTCCGCGTGGCGCAGCTCGGCGATCCGGGCGTCGAGTGCGGCCATGGCGGCAGCCACGGCTTGACGTACGCGCTCTTCCTCGCGTGCGGCGTCGCGGTGCTTCAGGAACCAGAGCTGATGCTGCTTGGTCTGGCTGTCGTGCTGCAGGGCCCGGAAACGTCCGGCCACCTCGGCCTGCGACTCGAGCTTGTCGAGGTTCTGGTTCAGCTCGCGCAGGATGTCTTCGACGCGGGTCAGGTTCTCGCGCGTGTCCTTCAGGCGGTTCTCGGTCTCGCGCCGACGCTCCTTGTACTTCGAGACGCCGGCCGCTTCCTCGAGGAAGAAGCGCAGCTCCTCCGGCTTGCTTTCGATGATGCGCGAGATCGTGCCCTGGCCGATGATCGCGTAGGCGCGCGGCCCGAGACCGGTGCCGAGGAACACGTCCTGGACGTCGCGCCGGCGCACCGGCTGGTTGTTGATGTAGTAGCTGCTCGTGCCGTCGCGCGTCAGCACGCGCTTGACGGCGATCTCGGTGAAGCGGTTCCACGGCCCGCCGGCGCGGCCCTCGGCGTTGTCGAACGCAAGCTCGACACTGGCCCGGCCGGCCGGCTTGCGCAGGCCGGAGCCGTTGAAGATGACGTCCTGCATCGACTCGCCGCGCAGCTCGCTGGCCTTGCTCTCGCCGAGCACCCAGCGCACCGCGTCGATGATGTTGGACTTGCCGCAGCCGTTCGGGCCGACCACGCCGACGAGTTGGCCGGGAAGCTGGAACTGGGTCGGCTCGACGAAAGACTTGAAGCCCGAGAGCTTGATCGAATTGAGGCGCATGAAGCGGTGGCGCGAGCGATGCTAAGTTATTGATTTAATGGCATAAAAAGCCACCGCGACACGAACGGGGAAGGCTCGGATGATAGCATCGCGACCTCCCGCAGCCCCTCGCTTTTCCGCATGGCCAAGACCTCTCGCCGCGAACTGACCGTCTCGTCGCGCAAGGCGCCGACCTCAGCCCCGAGCGCACCGCAGAAACACCTGGACGTCTTCGCCAATCCGGCATCCGAGCGCGACTACGTCATCGAGTTCGTGGTGCCCGAATTCACCTGCACCTGCCCGCTCACCGGCCAGCCGGACTTCGCGCACTTCACGATCGAGATGGTTGCCGACAAGCTCTGCATCGAGTTGAAAAGCCTGAAGCTGTACTTCTGGAGCTACCGCGACGTCGGCGCGTTCCACGAGAAAGTGACGAACACCATCCTCGACGACATCGTCGCGGCAACGAAGCCTCGCTATGCCCGCATCCACGCGCGCTGGAACGTCCGCGGCGGGATCTACACCAACGTCACGGCCGAGCATCGCGCCAAGGGCTGGAAGCACCCCGCCCCGCCGATGCCCGGCGCCGCGCGGCCACACCGCCTCTGAACGTCCAGGCCGCGGCCCGGCCCGTCGCTCACGCGGCGATCAGACCCTTGCGGTAGTCGACGAAAAGGCCGGTACCGACGTCTTCGCGCAACGACGCCCAGTCCTCCGGCGCAGCCTCGACCTCGCCGAGCGCGGCACGCGCCACGCTGACGACATCGATGAGGTGATCGACGGCGGTCTCGATCCAGCCGAGCATGAGCACATCGGCGCGCGCCTCGACGAGCCGGAATTCGACGCCGGTGCCGATCGGTGCCCGGTCGAGGTTGCGGATGGCGCCGAGCTTGACCAGCTCGAGCGTTCGGTCGTCGATGCCGGCGGCGGCGGCAAGAAGCTTCTCGTTGAGCGCAGCCCAGCCGAATACCATGCGCGCCACGATCTTCTTGCCGATCGCGCGCGCCTCGCTCGGAGCCTTGCTGCCGAAAGCGCGCTCGAACGCGCTCTGGCTGCGCTCCTCTAGCTCGTGCGCTTCACCCTGCCGCGATGCCGGCCAGACGGCGATGTACTGGCCGCGCTTGACGTCGATGTAGCTGAACTCGGGCTCCATGCGAAAGGCGAAACCGCAGGCCGGGCAGCTCTTGCGCTGGAAGCTGCGATCGAGAATCGCCTCGCGCAAGTCGGGCCGACGATCGGCATTCACGCTGTGCACCAGCTCGAAGTGGACGATCGACTTGCACGAAGGGCAAGCGATGTCGGC
This sequence comes from uncultured beta proteobacterium, assembly GCA_963778525.1. Taxonomy (GTDB): domain Bacteria; phylum Pseudomonadota; class Gammaproteobacteria; order Burkholderiales; family Burkholderiaceae_C; genus Schlegelella_A. The sequence goes on from CAVZUJ010000001.1 coordinate 271,782, forward strand.
ATTGCGAAAAATCGACACGGGATCTCCTTCGGCGAATCAGTGCGTCGGCGGGCCCAGCTTGGCCAGCCATGAGCGCGCCGGATGGCTCGGCTTGAGCTTGTCCATGTGGAAGCTCGCATACAGCTCGGCAAACCACTCGCCCGGGGCGCGGAACTGATAGCCGGTCATGCCTTGCTTTCTGGCGCTCGCGAGGTAGCTTACCCAGGACTGATCGTAGGCCTCGTGGTAGATGCGGCCGTCGATGGTGATGGCGTCGCAGTCGCCTTGCCGCCACCACACCTGCTGTCCGGCGGCGATACGAAACCACTCGTCGACCTGGTTCAGGCGCGTCTGGAAATCGACCTCCTGGCCGGGTGGCGCCGGCGGCGCGTCAGGGGTCTTGCGCAAGATGAGATCGAGCACGTATTTCTTCTGCTCCGGCGTCTTGTCGAAGCCGTTCTCCGCCGCCACGGCGTCGGCAATCGGCTGGACGTTGCCGCCATACGTGCGCCAGCCACCGAACTCGGCGCTGTTCTCGCGCGCCTTCATGAAATTCTGGGCGTCGTCGACGGAATGGCCGACCTCGTGCAGGGTCGCGAAGTCGAAGTAGTCGACCTTGTCCTCGTCCTTCGGCTTGCAATCGGGATCGACGTCGTCCGGCATCTCCGGCATGCCGTCGGCACCGACCTGCTTGCTGCCGAATTCCTGATCCGATTGGTTCGGCCGGCCGTTCATGGTGATCACGCCACCAGCGTCACCGCCATAGGCACCGCCGTTGTCGTCCGGCTTCTCGTGCTTGATGGTCTTCAGGCTCGGACTCTTCTTCACGTCATGCGGCACCTTGGCGAGCATGCGACACATCTGCTTGATCGTCTTGGCTTCCTGCGGGTCGTTGCCGACAACCAGATCGACACCGAAGCGAGCCTTGGCCAGCGTGACCAGCACGCCGGTGTCGACATCGTCAGGCAGCGAGCTCATCAGCTTGTCGACTTCGGCGTCGCCCCCTTTTGCCATCATCTTCGTGACCGCATCCTTCAATGCAGCCGAGTTCGGCGCGCTCTTCGCCAGATCGCTGGCTTTCTTCGATTCGAGCTTGACGTCGATCTTGTCGAGCGCCTCTTCGGCGGTCTGGAAGTGGAACGCATCGGCGTTCTGCGTCGCCGCCACGAGCATCGGCTCGAGCTCGGCGCGGATCGGCGGCTGCGGGACGGCCTTGATCGCCGCCGCCACCGTCTTGGCGCGGTCGTCGTAAGCCTTGCGCGCGATCGCCGCCAGCTCGGCGCGAGTCGCGCCGTCGGCCGCGGTGCGCAACGCCGTCATCGCGGCCGCGGCATCGTGGCCCTTGTCGCGCGTCGCAGCGTCGATCAGGGCGTCGTCGATGGCCTTGAGGAGCGCCCCCAGCGACACCGCGACCGGCAATGCGCCGGTCTTCTTGCGCCGGTCCTCGATCGTCTTGCGCAGGTCGGCATAGTCGCCGTGCTCGGCCTGAACCGTCTTCGCCGCGATCAGCAAATCAGCGGCCTTGGCGGCCTGTGCCGCGCCACCCTTGAGGTCGTTCGCAGCAGCCGCATCGTCGGCAAGCTTCAACGCCGCCGCAAACGCCTTGAAGGCGTCGGCCGCGGCATCGGCCCCTGCCGCCTTCTGCGCTGCCGCGCCTTCGCTCTTCAAGGTGGCCAGCGCCTTCTTCAGCGACGCGCTGTCCGTAGCCCCCGAAGCGTCGATCCCTGCCTGCAGCGCCGCTCCGGCGCCGGTGGCCAGCTTCTTCGCGGCGGCAATATCGGTGGTCGCGGCTGCGAGCTGCTCGCGCGCGAGTGCCCATTTCGCCGGCGCGTCCGGGGCGGTTGCCGCGTCGCCCGCAGCCTTGGCTGCCTTCGCAAGCTCCGCCACGATGGCGTCGAGCGTCGGCGTCATCTTGGCTGCCGCGGGGCTGGCCTGCAGCGTTGCCAATTCCTTGTCGGCAGCGGCCCGCGCCACCGCATACGCCTCCGCCGCATCGCCGACCTTTCCTGCCGCGGCGCAGCGCGTCACGATCGCCTGCAACAGCGCCTCGCCGTCTTCGATGCGCATCTGCGCAAGCGTGGCCAGCACGTCGGCGTCAGCCAGGGATTTGTCGAGGCCGACGACGAGCGTCGCCAGCGCCGTGCGCGTGCGCAGGGGCTTGATGGCGTTGACCGTCAGGACGCGCTGCTTGTCGTAGGCCAGCCGACGATCGGCCGCGCGCTCGGCCTGAGCGAAGCGGCTGAACATCTCGCGGCCGGCCATCACCGCCTTGCCCCACTCCTTGGCGTTGATCGCGTTCTCCGCGATGGCCTGCTGCGCCTCGATGTCCTTGATCGCGGAGTCGACGAAAGCGGCTGCCGGCTTGGCCTTGAGGAGCTTCAAGCGATCCTTCGACTGGCGCGCGTACCAGTCCTTGATCCGGTTGCTGACGTTGTTGACGATTCCGTCCAGAAGAGCGATCGCTTCATCGAACTTCGGCGGCGAGGCGGCGATGTCGACATCGGCCTTGTTCAAGTCGGCGTCGGCCTGCTTGGTTTCGTCCGCCGGCAGCAGGCCGCGGCCGCCGTTGATGATTACCGCTGCGTCGGCCCGCTTCTTCGCAACCAGGGCATGACGATCCGCCAGCGCCTTGGCAGCGACGCAGATCACGCGCGCCTCCTCGACGCGCACCTTTGCCGTCGGGTAGTCGCCGTTGTCGGCGAAGATCTTGCCGCCAGCCAGCTTGGCGGCCGCGTTCGCGATCTGGGTCGAGATCTTCGCCTGCTGCGGGTGCTTGCGCAGATCGTCGAGGAGCTTTTGCGCGGCGGCGCGCTTCTGGTCGTAGTCGGCGAACGCGGCCGCTGCCGCCTGCTTGGCCGCCGCCACGCGCGCCGGCACCTGCTGCAGCAGAGCCATGCCGCCGGCGAAGTCGCCGCTCTGCGCCTTGGCCGCGGCGGTCAGGACAAGATCGGTCACGATCTTCTTTTTCTCCGCCGCCGCCGACGGCTCGGTCAACGTCGCAAGCACATCGATGGCGGCCTGCTTCGCGGCGGCGTACTTCGTCGCGTCGTTGGCCATGGCGGTGCCCGCGGGGGAGCCGGCCTTGACCGGCGTCGCCGCCACCGTCGCCGTCGGCGACTTGCCGCCCGAGCCCTTGTTCAGCCGAGGCAAGCCCAGAAGTTCGATCAGCTTCATGTCAGCCGAGCGCCTCTTCGATGGCCATCAAGCGATCTTTCATCGGCTGGACGACGCGCATGTCGGTGAGGATCTCGTTGCCATCGAGGTTCTGCATCAGCTCGTCCTTGTCGATGAACGCGCGAATCGACTTGAGCGAGTCCTTCGCTGCCTTGGCGTATTGGGCACGGCGCGTCGCGTCGTTCTCGGAGAGCGCCTTGTCGAGCGCGTCGTCCAGCGGCGTCTTCAGGCGCGCCTTGAGGCCGTCGAGCCGGGTGATCGCCTCGCGCACCTTGGGCAGATGCGCGGCGTCGCCGCGGTAGGCGTCGCCGACCGCCCTGCAAAGTCGGGTGATCTCGTTCATCGCCAGATCGCGCGTCTTGACCCATTCGAGACGTGCGACGGCCAACTGCCTGACGGACAGGCCGCCGGCGGCCGCGGCCTCGGCCACCGGGGCGGCCGGAGTCTCGTCGAGCAAGGCCTCGAGCAGGTCGAGATCCTCGGCCAGCGAATCGAAGTCCTTCGAGTCGCTGTTGCTCTTGATGCTTGCCATCCGCTCCTTGACGTCGTCGGCATTGGGACCCTTCAGGGCCTTGGCGATGTCGGCGCGCATTCCCTCGATGCGCTTGGCATATTGCTTCGCGGCTTCCGCCTTGGCTTTCGGATCCTCGCCGGCGTTCAGCTCGCTGTCCGGAATCTCCTCGCCTTCGGCTTCTTCGGCTTCGCCGGCGGTCGTGCGAATACGCAGACCGACCGGAAACTTGAACACCGACTTCATCGTCAGCGCCACCTTCTTGACAACGCCGGCCGGCACCGCGGCGTCGGTCACGAAGGTGAGCTTCTTCTGCTCCCAGACGACTTCAGCGTCCTTCGGGCGGTAGACCTTGGGCACGTCGTCCTTGGGGAACATGCCTCTCAGCAATTTCTCGTGCGCCGCGCCGCAGTCCTTCGAGATGTAGCAGAGCGACATCGATTTGCCGACCGCGAACGCGAACTTCAGCTTCAGCTTGGGCGGCGGATTCTTGGCCAGCTTCATCGCGGTGATGAAGCGGCTCTTCAGGAGCAACTGCTGCTTGTTCAACTTGCCGGAAGCGGCAGCCGGAGCCGGCGGCTTCTGGCTCTTGGCCTTGGCGACGATCTGCTGAAAGGCGGCCTCGGCGGCGTCCGCCGCGGCGCTCAGGCCTTGCTCGAACGCGGGTCTCGCCTTCGAGGCGGCACTGGCGGCGCCCATCGCCGCGACCGCCACGGTCGCGCTCGGCCCCACAAGCGACTTGCGAATCTTTTCCACGGCAGCGGCAAACTCGTCGGCCGCAGCCGCCGCCAGCTTGATGGCGCCGAGCAGGGTCTTCAGGTTGCCCTTGTTCTGCGCGTCGATCTTCTTGAGCGCCGCCTCAGCGTCGGCGGCGCTTGTCACGCCCTTGGTTTCGAATAGCGAGAAGTCGACGGCGGCCTGGGCCTTGTCGAGCGTCTTCAGCGCCTCGGTCAACTTCGAAGTGTTCTTCGAGAGCTTCTCGTCGAGACTCTTGTCCTTGGCCAGCGCGGTCTTCTGCTTGTTCCAAGTTTCGATTTTCAACGGGTCGGGTGTGTCGGTATTCATGTCGGACATCCTCAGGTAAGGCGTGCGGCCGAGCGACGCTTGCGCGGACCGCGCAATGATGGTCAGGGTGCCTACCCCAGTCAAGCCAGCCCGTTCGGGGGAACGGCGAGCTACAAACCGTATCCATTTATGGGCAAAAGTGCCGGCGCCGGCGGGGCGTGCGCCCGTCCCGCGGGTCTGCCCGCTCCCTACAATGCCTCGTTTGTTGCCCCGCGACGTTTCAGCGCGCCCTCCATGCCGATAACCCACCAGCTGCAAAGCACGATCGAGCTCGCGTGGGACGCGCGCGCCTCGATCGACGCCACGAACAGCCCCGAGATCCGGGCCGCGGTCGAGGAGGTGATCGACAAGCTCGATGCCGGCGAGCTGCGCGTGGCCGAGCGGCTCGGCGTCGGCGAATGGAGCGTCAACCAGTGGGTGAAGAAGGCGGTGCTGCTCAGCTTTCGCCTGAGCGACAACCGCCTCTCGCACGCCGGTGATCTCGCCTTCTACGACAAGGTCGCAACCAAGTTCTCCGGTGCCGACGAAGCCGCGATGCGGGCCAGCGGCGTGCGCGTGGTGCCGCCGGCGGTGGCGCGGCGCGGCTCGTTCCTGGCGAAGAACGTGGTCATGATGCCGAGCTACGTCAACATCGGCGCCTACGTCGATGAAGGCACGATGGTCGACACCTGGGTCACCGTCGGCTCGTGCGCGCAGATCGGCAAGAACGTGCACCTGTCGGGCGGGGTCGGCATCGGCGGCGTGCTCGAACCGATGCAGGCCAACCCGACGATCATCGAGGACAACTGCTTCATCGGCGCGCGCTCGGAGATCGTCGAGGGCGTCATCGTCGAGGAGAACTCGGTCGTCTCGATGGGCGTCTACATCAGCCAGAGCACGAAGATCTACGACCGCGCCACCGGCACGGTGAGCTATGGCCGCATCCCCGCGGGCTCGGTCGTCGTCAGCGGCAACCTGCCTGCCGCGGACGGCAGCCACAGCCTGTACTGCGCGGTCATCGTCAAACGCGTCGACGCGCAGACACGGGCCAAGACGAGCATCAACGAGCTGCTGCGAAGCTGAGCTGCAAAGGAATCGGTATGAGTAGCGGAAACATGGAGCGGGTGCTGCGGTTGATGTCCGAAAAGGGCGCCTCCGACGTGTATCTGTCGGCGAGCTCGCCGATCCTGATCAAGATCAACGGCCAGCTCCTGCAGCTCTCGGACCAGCCGCTGACGCACACCCAGCCGCGCCAGTTGCTGGCCGAGCTGCTGACGCCGAGCCAGCTCGAAGAGCTCGAAGACACGGGCGAGCTCAATGTCGGCGTGGGCCTGTCGGGTGTCGGCAGCTTCCGTCTTTCCGGCTTCAAGCAGCGCGGCACGATCGCGGCCGTCTTTCGCTGCATTCCGTTCGAGATCCCGACGCTCGAAAGCCTGAACGTTCCGTCGATCCTCAGCACCCTGGTGATGGAAAAGCGCGGCCTGATCCTGATGGTGGGCGCCACCGGTGCCGGCAAGAGCACGACGCTGGCGTCGATGCTGGAGCAGCGCAACCAGCAGATGGCGGGGCACATCCTGACGATCGAGGATCCGATCGAGTTCCTCTTCAACAACAAGAAGTCGGTCGTCAACCAGCGCGAGGTCGGACGCGACACGCAGACGCTGCAGATCGGCCTGAAGACCGCGCTGCGCCAGGCGCCCGACCTGATCATGATCGGCGAGATCCGCGATCGCGAGACCATGACCGCGGCGATCTCGTATGCGCTTTCCGGCCACCTCGTGCTTTCCACCCTGCACGCCAACAACAGCTATCACGCGCTCGGCCGGATCCTGTCCTTCTACTCGCCGGAAGCCCGCCCCGCCTTGCTCGCCGACCTGGCGGCCGGCCTGCGTGCCGTCGTCTCGCAGCGGCTGGTGCGCAGCGTCGCCGGCGGCCGCATGCCGGCGGTCGAAGTGCTGCTGAACACCAAGCTCATCCAGGAGCTGATCGAGCGCGGCGATTTCGGCGGCATCAAGGAGGCGATGGAGAAATCGCTGGCCGAAGGCTCGCAGACCTTCGAGCAGGACCTGGCTCGAATGATCAACACCAACGTCATCACGCGCGACGAGGGCCTGGCCTACGCCGACTCGCCCACCAACCTGATGTGGCGGCTGCAGAACGACATGACGCCGGTCTCGCGCATCGTGCCGAAGAAGGAAGACACCGACGACCAGCCGAGCTTCACCGAGATCACGATCGACGTGCGGCCGGAAGAAGTCACCAGCCTGTCGCCCAACCTGCGCCGCTTCTGAGCACCGTGGCGTCGGCGACGCTTCGCCTTGCCGAGGCGCTCATCGCCCGGCGCTCCGTGACGCCGGAAGACGGCGGCTGCCAGGCCCTGATCGCCGAGCGGCTGCAGCGAATCGGCTTCGAATGCACCCACCTGCCCTTCGGGCCCGAAGGCGCGCGCGTCAGCAACCTCTGGGCGGAGCGAGCCGGCCAGGACGGCAAGCGGCTGGTGTTCGCCGGCCACACCGATGTCGTTCCGACCGGGCCGCTTGCGTCCTGGACGAGCGACCCCTTCACGCCGACGCTGCGCGACGGCACGCTCTACGGCCGCGGCGCCGCCGACATGAAGAGCTCGATCGCGGCGATGGTCGTGGCGGCCGAGGAGTTCGTCGCGGCCAACGCACGCCATCGCGGCAGCCTGGCCTTCCTGATCACGAGCGACGAGGAGGGTCCGTCGCGCGACGGCACGTCGCGCGTCTGCGACTGGCTGAGCGAGCGCGGCACGCAGCTCGACTATTGCGTGGTCGGCGAGCCGACATCGGTCGACAGGATCGGCGACATGATCAAGAACGGCCGGCGCGGCTCGCTCACCGGCAAGCTGCGCGTCTTCGGGGTGCAGGGGCACATCGCCTATCCGCATCTGGCGCGAAACCCGATCCACCTGGCCGCGCCGCTGCTGGCCGAGCTGGCCGGCATCGAATGGGATGCCGGCAACGCGCACTTTCCACCGACCTCGTGGCAGATGTCGAACATCCACGCCGGCACCGGCGCCGGCAACGTCATCCCGGGCGAGGTCGTCATCGACTTCAACTTCCGCTTCAGCACCGCGTCGACTCCGGAGACCCTGAAGGCCCGGCTCGAGGCGATCGTGGTCAAGCATGCCGATGCCTACGACCTCGCCTGGACGCTCGGCGGCGAGCCGTTCCTCACCCCTACTGGCAAGCTCGGCGAAGCGCTGGCGGCATCGATTCGCGAGCATGCCGGCATCGGCTGCGAGATCTCGACGACCGGCGGCACCTCCGATGGCCGCTTCATCAAGCGCATCTGCTCCGAGCTGGTCGAATTCGGCCCGGTCAACGCGAGCATCCACAAGATCGACGAATGCGTCGCGGTCGCCGACCTCGAGGTCCTGAAGGACGTCTATCGCGGCACCCTGGAGCGGCTGATCGCATGACCCTGGTTGCGCTGGTTCAAGCCCAGAGCGAACGCCTCAAGCGCGCCGGCGTGTCGTTCGGCCACGGCACGACCAACGCCTTCGACGAGGCGGCCTGGCTCGTCACCTGGGCGCTCGGCCTGGCGCTCGATGCGCTGGAAACCCGTGCTGCGCAGGAAGTCGCCGACGAGGACCGGCGCAAGGCCGAAGCCCTCGTGACGCGCCGCATCGAGACACGCCAGCCCGCCGCCTATCTCACCGGCGAGGCCTGGCTGCAGAACGTGCCGTTCACGATCGACGCGCGCGCCATCGTGCCGCGCTCGTACATCGCCGAGCTGCTTGCCGATGCGGAGGAGACCGGCACGCTCGATGCGTGGCTCTCCGACACGACGCGTCGTGTCCTCGACCTGTGCACGGGCAACGGCAGCCTGGCGGTGATCGCGGCGATGGCCTATCCGGAGATCGAGGTCGTCGCGTCCGACATCAGCCCCGCCGCACTGGCACTCGCTCGCATCAACGTATCGCGGCATCGGCTCGAACGGCGAATCACCGTGGTCGAATCGGACCTGTTCTCGGCCGTGCCCGGGAGCTTCGACCTGATCGTCTGCAATCCGCCCTACGTCACCGACGCGAGCATGGCCGCCCTGCCGGCCGAATACCGCGCCGAGCCGGCACTCGCGCTGGCCGGGGGCGCAGACGGCATGGACCTGATCCGCCGCATCGTCGCGCAGGCGCCGTCACACCTCGAGTGCCGACGCCGTGCTGGTGCTCGAGGTCGGCCACGAGCGTGCCCGCTTCGAGGCCGCCTTCCCGCGTCTCGAGTGCGCCTGGCTCGAGACCAGCGGCGGCGACGATTGCGTGGTGCTGATCGAGAGGCGCGCGCTCGCTCGGTGAAAGCCCGCGAGGCCTGAAAGGGCCGGCCTCGCAACAGGCGCCAACGCCATCGGCAGCGGCGGAGCGGGCGTTCGGCGAAAATCGCGCATGCTCGTTCTCAGTCAACTGTCCCTTCGCCGCGGCGTCAAGCTCGTTCTCGACCGCACCACCGTCACCGTGAACCCGGGCGAGAAGGTCGGCCTCGTCGGCCGCAACGGCGCCGGGAAGTCTTCCCTCTTCTCCCTGCTCGCGGGCCGGCTGACGGCCGATGCCGGCGATCTGTCCCTGCCGGCGCGCTGGCGCGTCGCCGAGGTGGCGCAGGACATGCCCGAAACCGAACAGGGCGCCACCGACTTCGTGCTGGCCGGCGACACGCGCCTGGCCGAAGCCAATGCGGCGCTCGTCGCGGCCGAAGCCAGCGGCGACGGCCATGCCATGGCCGACGCGCACCACGCCATCAGCGACGCCGGCGGCTTCGACGCCGCGCCCCGCGCGCAGGCGATGCTGATGGGCCTGGGCTTCAAGTCGGCCGAGCTCGACGCGCCGGTGAACAGCTTTTCGGGCGGCTGGCGCATGCGCCTGCAGCTCGCGCGGGCCCTGATGTGCCCGGCCGACCTGATGCTGCTCGACGAGCCCACCAACCACCTCGACCTCGACGCCCTGGTCTGGCTCGAAGCGTGGCTGAAGCGCTACCAGGGCACGATGATCGTGATCAGCCACGACCGCGAGTTCCTCGATGCGGTGACCAACGTCACCATCCATCTCGACGAAGCCAAGCTGATCCGCTACACCGGCAACTACACGGCCTTCGAGGAGATGCGTGCGATCCGCCTGACGCAGGCGGTGCAGAGCTACGAGAAGCAGAAGGAGCGGATGGCGCACCTGCAGAAGTTCATCGACCGTTTCAAGGCCAAGGCCAGCAAGGCCAAGCAGGCGCAGAGCCGGGTCAAGGCGCTGGCACGCATGGAAAAGCTGGCGCCGGTGCTGACGAGCGCCGACTTCCAGTTCGAGTTCCGCGAGCCGCTCAGCCTGCCGAATCCGATGCTCGCGTTCGCGGGCGTGGCCTGCGGCTATCCGGCCTCGTCGGTCGAGGTCGACGACGAGCTTCCGCCCGGCATCGCCTCGCACCCGCACGCCACGCCGGCCGGCGGCGTTGCCAAGCGCATCGTCGAAGGAATCGATCGCTCGGTGCTGGCCGGCCAGCGCATCGGCATCCTCGGTGCCAACGGGCAGGGCAAGTCGACGCTCGTGAAAACCATCGCCGGCGATCTGGTGCCGCTCGACGGCGACATCGTCGCCGGCAAGGGCTTGAAGATCGGCTACTTCGCGCAGCAGGAGCTCGACGTGCTCTCGCCCGCCGACGGACCCTTGATGCACATGGTGCGCCTGGCCCGCGACGTCGGGCCACCCGGCCGCGAGCAGGAGCTGCGCGACTTCCTCGGGTCGTTTCGCTTCACCGGCGAGATGGCGCAGCAGCCGGTCGGCACGCTCTCCGGCGGCGAGAAGGCGCGGCTCGTGCTGGCGATGCTGGTCTGGCAGCGGCCCAACCTGCTGCTGCTCGACGAGCCGACCAACCACCTCGACCTGACGACCCGCGAAGCGCTGAGCATGGCGCTCAACGAGTTCGAAGGCACGGTCATGCTGGTGAGCCACGACCGCGCCCTGCTGCGCGAGGTCTGCGACGAGTTCTGGCTGGTCACCGCAGGCGCGCTGAAGCCCTTCGACGGCGACCTCGACGACTACCAGCGCTGGCTGCTCGAGCAGTCGAAGGCGGCGGCGCGGGCGAGCAAAGGACAGGGAGCCGCGCCGGTAAAGGTGCCCGATGCGCCGGCGCAGCCGAAAGCCGAGCCGGCGAAGAAGGCGCCGGCCGCGACGAAGATCGATCCGCCCGGCGCGGGTCGCGACGACCGCAAGGCGGCCGCCCTGGTCCGCCAGCAACGCTCCGACGCGGCCAAGCCGCTGCGCCAGGAGCTCAATCGCGTCGACAACAAGCTCGGCGTCCTGTTCGGCGAACGCGACGCGCTCGAGGCCGCGCTGGCGCTGCCCGATCTCGATCCGACCGGGCTCGCCGAACAGGGTCGGCGCCTGAAAGCGATCGGCGAGCAGATCGCGACGCTCGAAGGGAGATGGCTGGAGCTCAGCACGCAGATCGACGAGATCGCAGAATCAGTCCATTGACCCACCCTTTCGGAGAAGCGATGAACAAGCTCGACAAGGTCCTCTACACCGCACACGCCACGTCGACCGGCGGCCGTGAAGGCACATCGAAATCGGACGATGGCGTGCTCGACCTGAAGCTCACCACGCCCAAGGGCCTGGGCGGCAACGGCGCCGTGGGCACCAACCCCGAGCAGCTCTTCGCGGCCGGCTATTCGGCCTGCTTCATCGGGGCGATGAAGCACGTCGCGATGATGCAGAAGATCGCCCTGCCTGCCGATACCTCGATCGCCGCGGACGTCGGCATCGGCCCGATCCCGCAGGGCTTCGGCATTCAGGTCGCCCTGCACGTGCATATCCCGGGCATGGAGAAGGACGCGGCGAAGAAGATCGTCGACGCCGCCCACCAGGTCTGTCCGTACTCGAACGCGACACGCGGCAACGTCGAAGTCACGCTCGACGTCGTCTAGGGCGCCGGCTTCGGCCCCTGGCGCCGGGCGAGCAGCCGCACGATCAGCTCGACGCGCGCCTTGACCGGCGTGAGCTCGCCGGCCGACGCGAACAGACCGGCCTCGGTCTCGACGATCGAGCCCTCGAGGCAGCGCGAGCTGCGCAGGATCGCAACGCCGGCGCGGCTCGCCGCCGCAAGCTCGAGCGCGATCCGCTGATGGATCGTGCCGTTGCCGGTGCCGGCGACGACGATGCCGTCGATCCCCGCCTGCGCGAGCAAGCCGACGATGCGGCCGTCGGCACCGGCATCGCTCGCCACGATCTCGACCCACGGCCACGCGGCCGGCTCCTCCGGCAAGCGCGGCGATGCCGAGGAGATCGGGAAGCGCCGGCAGGTTGCGCAACGCGCGAACCGAATCGTCCGTGACCTGCGCCAGAGGCCCGGCTTCGCCGGACGAGAAGGCATCGATCCGATGCGGATGGACCTTGCGAACGTCGCGCGCTGCATGGACCTGGCCGGCCAGCACGACGACGACACCCGGCCACTCCGGGCGGGCCGCGATCGCGATCGCGTCGGCAAGGTTTCCTGGCCCGTCGGCCTCGAGCGAGGACGCCGGCCGCATCGCCCCAGTCAGCACGACCGGCTTGCGCAAGGGCAGCACGCGCGCCAGGAAATAGGCGGTCTCCTCCAGCGTGTCGGTGCCGTGCGTCACGACCAGGCCGGCGACCTCGGGCCGGGCCGCGTGGTGCGCGATGCGTTGCGCCAGCGTGCGCCAGATGGCGAAGCTCATGTCCTTGCTGTCGATCTGCGCGACCTGCTCGGTCTCGACCAGCCACCCCGCCGCACTCGGCGACGCTGCCACGAGATCGGAAACGCCGAGCTGCGCCGACCGGTACTCCAAGTGCTCCGTCGGCGATGCCGCCAGGCCGGCAATCGTGCCACCGGTGCCCAGCACGACCACCACCTGCGCTTTTCTTTGCATATTTGCCGAGACTGGATGAAAATACAGGGCTGGATAAATAGTCAGCGAACCTTGTCAGCCCGTCGTACGGAGGTGCTCATGCACGAAACCCCGAAGCTCACCGATCGCCAGCAACAGATCCTCGACCTCGTGCAGAGCGCCATCGAACGCACCGGCGCCCCGCCGACGCGAGCCGAGATCGCCAATGAACTGGGCTTCAAATCGGCCAACGCGGCCGAGGAGCACTTGCAGGCGCTGGCCAAAAAGGGCGTCATCGAGCTGATCGGCGGCACCTCGCGCGGCATTCGTCTGCAGTCTGACACATTGCGCGCGCTCAACCTGGCGCGCGGCAAGCAGTACTCGCTGCCGCTGCCCAGCCTCGCGCAGTTGTCGCTGCCGCTGATCGGGCGCGTCGCGGCCGGCAGCCCGATCCTCGCGCAAGAGCACATCGACCGCAGCTACCTCATGGAAGCGAGCATGTTCGCGCGCCGGCCCGACTACCTGTTGAAAGTGCGCGGCATGAGCATGCGTGACGCCGGCATCATGGACGGCGACCTGCTGGCCGTGCAGAAGGCGAGCGAAGCGAAGAACGGCCAGATCATCGTCGCCCGCCTCGGCGACGACGTGACGGTCAAACGCTTCAAGCGCAGCCGCGGCAGCATCGAGCTGCTGCCCGAAAACCCCGATTTCGAGCCCATCGTGGTCGGCCCGGAAGACGGCTTCGCGATCGAAGGGCTGGCCGTCGGCCTGATCCGCAACAACATGCTGATGTGAGGTCGCCATGGTGATCAAGTCGCCGAAAGCGGCGAGCGCGGCCGAGTGCCTGCGCCTCGAACAGCTCCCCAATGTCGGCCCGGCCCTGGCCGCCGACCTGCGCCTGATCGGCATCGCCGAGCCCTCTGACCTGCGCGGCAAGGACGCCTTCGTCCTCTACCAAGCGCTCTGCCAGAAGACGGGGCAGCGGCACGACCCGTGCGTGCTGGACACCTTCATGGCCGTGGCCGATTTCATGCGCGGCGCGCCGGCAGCGCCGTGGTGGAACTACACCGCCGAGCGCAAGGCCGTGTTCGGCCAGCTCTGACCCTGGCCGCCGAACTGGGCCGGCAGAACGGCGCTTTTCGCGCCTTCGTCACCGAACGCCGCTAGAACAATGCGCTTCATCGGCGGCTCCCGCCGAGGCTGCATTGTCGCCATGCCCTTGCCACCGTTGAGCGCGATCCTCAGCTCGTTCCTGTCATCGTCCGCACCGGAAAGCACCGTGCGGCGCGTCGAAAGCTGCCTGCCGCTGGCGCGCTCCCGCGGGCCACGCTGGACGCGCAGATTCAAGCGCAACGGCGACGCCCTCGCCTCGGCCCGTCTCGACTTCGCCGAGGCGCTCGGCGACGTGCGCAGCAACGCCGCACTCGACGCGCAATCGCGGATCGCCCTCGCCCGGTCGCTGCAGGAGCTCTGGCACTTCCGCGAAGAGGTCTTCAGCCTCGTCGCCTGCCGCCACGATCAGGCCGAAGCGGCGCGTCGTCTGGCCGAGCTGAACCGCCATTTCACGCGCAACGGCAGCCGCTCGGCGTTCACGCCCCTCGGCAGCACCAGCAGAAGCGGCTGATCCGGCGCGTCAGGTCGACGCCGTGAGGGCGCCGAGATAGTCGGCCTTGCCCAGGTCGACGCCGTTGTGGCGCAGCAGGGCATAGACCGTCGTCACGTGGAAGAAGAAGTTCGGCAGCACGAACTGCTTGAGATAGGTCTCGCCCTTCATCGTCATCGGGCCGGCGCGACGCGGCACCGTGATGTCCTTGGCGTCGGTGCCGTCGATCGCGTCCGCGGGCACCGAGCTCACGTAGTCGATCGTCTTCCTGACGCGCTCGCGCAGGTCGGCCAGCGTGGCCTCGTTGTCCTCGAACTTCGGCGCTTCGACGCCGCTGATGCGCGACATGCAGAACTTGGCGGCGTCGCAGGCGATCTGGATCTGTGCCGTGAAGGGCAGCATGTCGGGCGCCAGGCGCGCGCTCAGGTACACCGAGGACTCGAACTTCTTCTCCTTGGCGTGCGCCTCGGCCTTGTCGAGCCAGGTATTCATGTTGCCGAGCATGCGCACGAAGATGGGCACGCTGGCTGAATGCATCGAGATCGACATGGGCACTACTCCTTCGGGGATGAATCGGAGGATGCTACCTCGCAGGCCAACGCCGTGCACAATGGGCAGCGAGAGCGCACTGGCGTGCGTGTCGAGCCTTGCAGTCCCGTGAACATCATCATCCTCGACGACTATCAGGATGCCGTGCGCAAGCTCAAGTGCGCCACGATCCTCGATCAGCTCAACGCCAAGGTCTTCACCAACACCGTCAAGGGCATCGGGCAGCTTTCGGTGCGGCTTCGCGACGCCGAGGTACTGGTCCTGATCCGCGAGCGCACGCACTTTCCCAGGCAGCTCCTCGAGAAGCTGCCGAAACTGCGACTGATCTCGCAGACCGGCAAGGTCGGCTCGCACATCGACATAGACACCTGCACGCGCTTGGGCATCGCCGTGTCCGAGGGCGTGGGCTCGCCGGTTGCGCCGGCCGAGCTGACCTGGGCTCTGATCATGGCCGCGCTGCGGCGGCTGCCGCAGTACATCGGCAACCTGAAGCACGGCGCCTGGCAGCAATCCGGCCTGAAGGCCGCATCGATGCCGCCGAACTTCGGCATCGGCATGGTGCTCAAGGACAAGACACTCGCCGTCTGGGGCTTCGGCAAGATCGGTCAGATCATCGCCGGCTACGGCAAGGCCTTCGGCATGAACGTGCTGATCTGGGGTCGCGAAGGATCGCGCGAACGGGCCGCGAGCGCCGGCTACGCCGCAGCGCCGAGCCAGGAAGAGTTCTTCGAGCGCGCCGATGTGCTGACCCTGCACCTGAGGCTGAACGACGCGACACGCGGCATCGTCAAGCTCGACGCGCTCTCGCGCATGAAACCGACCGCGCTGCTCGTCAACACCTCGCGCGCCGAGCTGATCGAAGAAGGCGCGCTCGTCTCGGCGCTGAACCGCGGCCGCCCGGGCCTGGCGGCGGTCGACGTCTTCGAGAGCGAGCCGATCCTGCAAGGGCACCCGCTCCTGCGCCTGGAGAACGCGATCTGCACGCCGCATATCGGCTATGTCGAGCAGGACAGCTACGAGCTCTATTTCGAAGCGGCGTTCGCCAACGTCGTGAACTTCATCAACGGCAACCCGACGCACATCGTCAACCCGGACGCGCTCAAGGTCCATCGATGACGGCTCCCGCCGAGGCGACGCGCGAGGGCCGCGTCGCACACGTGCGCTGGGCCTTGATGTTCGGCAACTTCGTCATCGGCTGCGGCATCATGGTCGTGCCCGGAACCCTGAACGATCTCGCGCGCTCGTTGCAGGTCTCGGTCTCCCTCGCCGGGCAGCTCTTCGCGATCGGCGCGGCGACGGTGTGCTTTGGCGCGCCGCTGCTGGCCGGCTGGGTTGCGGGGTTCGATCGCCGCCGCCTGCTCGCCGCCTCGCTCCTCGCCTACGCCATCGGCCACGCCCTGTGCGCGGCGATGCCAAGCTACGCCGCGCTCTTGCCGATGCGCGGCCTGACCATGCTCGGTGCCGCCGTGTTCACGCCGCAAGCGGCGGCGGCGATCGGCTTCATGTCACCACCCGAGCATCGCGGCCGCGCCATCGCTTTCATCTTCCTCGGCTGGTCGCTCGCCTCGGTGCTCGGCCTGCCGCTCTCGGCCTGGCTCGGCGATACCTTCGGCTGGCGCTTTGCGTTCGTCGCGGTTGCCGGCGTCTCCGTTCTCGCAGCGATATGGGTCTTCGCGGCGATGCCCGACGGCGTGCGGCCGCCGGCGCTTTCCTTCGCCGCCTGGAAGCGCGCGCTTTCCAGCCCGCTGCTGATGGCCATCGTCGCCGTGACGTTCCTCACCGGCGCCGGTCAGTTCACGCTCTTTTCCTATTTCAAGCCTTACTTCCGCGACGTCCTGCATGCCTCGACGCTCGAGTCGAGCCTGCTCCTGGTCTGGTTCGGCGCCTTCGGCGTCGTCGGCAATGTCGTGCTGACGCGCCTCATCGACAAGGTCGGCTCGCATCTCGCCAGTACCGTCCTGATCTGCCTGATCGCCTCGACCTTCCTGATCCTGCCGCTGGCCGCCGGCATGCTGGTCACCGCCTTGGCGCTCGCTCCCTGGGCCTTTGCCATCTTCGCGGCCCAGTCGGCACAGCAGGCTCGCGTCAGTGTCGTGGCGCCGACCCTGGCCCCGGCCCTGCTCGCGCTGAATACGTCGGCGATCTATCTCGGGCAGGCCGCAGGCGGCTCGAGCGGCGGCTGGCTGATCGCCAACCGCGGCTATGGCGCACTGAGCGAGGCCGGCCTGGCCTGGCTGGTCGCGGCCATCGGACTGAGCCTGTGGGCGCTGCGTGCCGCGCGGCGCGGCAGCGGCACCGCCATCGCATGACTTCGGCCACGCCCGTCTTGCCGCTCGAGCGGCCGGACTCGAACGGCGAGCTCTTCTGGGCCTTCAACCGGATGGCCTTGCAAGGCTTCGGCGGCGTCCTGGCCGTCGCCCAGCACGAGCTCGTCGAGCACAAGCGTTGGCTGTCGCGCGAGGAGTTCGTCGAGATGCTGGCCCTGGCGCAGGTCCTGCCGGGACCCAACGTCGTCAACCTCGCGCTGATGTTCGGCGACCGCTACTTCGGCCTGCGCGGCGCCTTCTCCGCCCTTGCCGGCATGCTGGCCGTGCCGCTCGTCATCGTGCTGCTGCTGGCCGCCGGCTATGCCGAGCTGTCGCGCTTCGCGATCGTCGCGGGCGCCCTGCGCGGCATGGGCGCAGTCGCCGCCGGGCTCATCATCGCCACCGGCATCAAGCTGGCGGCGACGCTCGGCACGAACCGGCTCGGCCGGCCGCTCGCGCTGATCTTCGCGGCCCTGACCTTCGGCGCCATCGCCTGGCTGCGCTGGCCGCTGATCTGGGTCCTGGCCGGACTCGGCACGCTCGCCATTGCCGTGGCCTGGGTGCGCGGGCAATGATGACTCTGCTTCATTCGGCCCTGAGCTGGAGCGACCTGCTCGCCCTCTTCGGCCACTTCCTCCTTCTCAGCCTGCTGGCCGTCGGCGGCGCCATCACGACCGCGCCCGACATGCACCGCTTCATGGTCGACGAGCACCACTGGATCGGCAACGCGCAGTTCAGCGCGTCGATCGCCATCGCCCAGGCCGCGCCTGGACCGAACGTGCTGTTCGTGGCCGTCCTCGGCTGGAACGTCGCCGGGCCGCTCGGCGCCTTGGCGACGATGACCGGCACGCTGCTGCCGTCGACCGTGCTCACCCTGGCCGCGAATCGCTGGGGCGCCCGCCGGCGCGAGACGCGCGGCATCCGCGCGTTCACCACCGGCCTGACGCCGCTCACGATCGGCCTGCTGATGGCCACCGGCTGGCTCCTGGCCCAGCCCTACGTCGTCGCCGGCGAGCACCGCCTGGGCGCCGTCGCGCTGGTCGCGTTCTGCTCGGCGATGATGCTGCGAACCCGGATCAGCCCGATGTGGCTGGTCGCGGTCGGCGCCGTCGTCGGCGCGCTCGGCTGGGTTTGAGGCGGCGCGCCTTCAGCGCGTGCCGAAGATGCGGTCGCCGGCGTCGCCGAGGCCCGGAATGATGTAGCCGTTCTCGTTGAGATGGCTGTCGATGGCCGCGGCCCAGCAGCGCACGTCGGGATGCGCGGCATCGAGCGCGGCGATGCCCTCGGGGGCAGCCACCAGCACCAGCGCGCGAATGTCGGTGCAGCCACGCGCCTTCAGCAACGCGACCGCCGATTTCATCGAGCCACCGGTGGCCAGCATCGGGTCGAGGATGATCGCGGTGCGGGCATCGAGGCCACCGGCGAGGCGGTCGACGTAGGGCTCGGGCAGGAGCGTCTCGTGATTGCGGGCGATGCCGACCACGCTCACCTTGGCGTTGGGAATCGCGTCGAGCACGCCGTCGAGCATGCCGATGCCCGCCCGCAGGATCGGTACCAGCGTCACCTTCTTGCCGCTGATCCGCTCCACCGTCACCGGCCCGGCCCAGCCCTGCACGGTCGCCGGCTCGAGCGGGAAATCGGCGGTGGCTTCGTAGGCGAGCAGGCGCCCGAGCTCGGACGTGATCTCGCGAAAGCTCTTGGTCGACAGCTCGGCATTGCGAAGCAGGCCGACCTTGTGCCGAACCAAAGGATGGCGAAGCTCGATGACAGGCATTCAGGTGCTCCTTTGCGAACGCTGGCGCGCCGCCTCGTAGAGACAGATGCCGCTGGCCACCGAGACGTTCAGGCTCTCGACGGCGCCGTGCATCGGCAGGTAGGCGAGCTCGTCGCAGGTCCGCGCGGTGAGCTGGCGCAGGCCGGAGCCTTCGGCGCCGAACACCAGGGCGAGCGGGCCGGCGAGGTCGAGCTCGTAGATCGAGCGCGGCGCGTCTTCGGCCGTGCCGACGATGCGGATGTCGCGCTCCTTCAGCTCGCCGAGCGTACGCGCCAGGTTCGTCACCATGAAATACGGCACCGTCTCGGCCGCGCCGCTCGCCACCTTGGCGACCGTGGCGTTCACGCCCACCGCGTGATCCTTCGGGGCCACCACGGCGTGCGCGCCAGCACCGTCGGCGACACGCAGGCAGGCGCCGAGATTGTGCGGATCGGTGATGCCGTCGAGCACGAGCACGAGGGGTGGCCCGGCCACCGCGTCGAGCGTGTCATCGAGCGAATGCGAACGCGAAAGCGCCTCGACGCGCGCCACGACGCCCTGATGGCGCGACGATCCGGCGAGCTTGTGCAGGCGCTGCTCGTCGCTCACCACGAGGCGAACACCAGCTGCCTCGGCACGCGCCACGAAATGCTGCATGCGCGGGTCGCGCCGGCTGGCGTCGACGTGCAGCTCGACAACCGAGGCCGGAGCGATCTTCAGGCGAACGCCGACTGCGTGAAATCCGAACAGCACCGATTGCGCCATGACGGCATGTTAGCGAGCCGGGCTTGCCGGCGCCGAGCGAAGCCGAGGCAGCTTGCGCGGCCCGCGGCCGCCTACTCGGCGATCAGCTCTTCGCCCGGCTTGTGCTCCGGAGCAGGCGGCTTGATGGTGATGCGCCGCACGTAGGCGTAGACCTGGGCCAGGATCAGCAACGCACAGAAGCCGATGAACCAGGCGCTGATCGGCCGCTGCACGAACACCGCGATGTCGCCGCGCGAGAGCAGCATGGCGCGGCGGAAGTTCTCCTCGAGCATCGGCCCGAGCACGAAGCCGAGCACGATCGGCGCGATCGGGAAATCGAGCCAGAGGAAGATCGCCCCGAGGATGCCGAACACCGCCACCTCGCCGACGTCGAACAGGCTGCTCTTCGTGCTGTAGACGCCGACCGCGATGAAGAACAGCGCCGACGGGAACAGGTACTTGTACGGCACGCGCAGCAGGCGCACCCAGACGCCGATCATCGGCACGTTCAGGATCACGAGCAGGATGTTGCCGATCCAGAAGCTGGCGATCAGGCCCCAGAAGATGTCCGGGTGCTCGGTGATGAGCTGCGGCCCGGGCTGGATGCCCTTGATGATGAGGGCGCCCGAGGATCAGCGCCATCACCGCGTCGCCCGGGATGCCGAGCGACATCGTCGGGATGAAGTCGACCTGGGTCTTCGAGTGCGAGGAAGCCTCGGGGCTGGCGACGCCGGCGATCATGCCGTGGCCGAACTTCTCGGGCGTCTTCGAGATCTTGCGCTCGAGCGCGTAGGCGATGAAGGTGGTGATGGTCGGGCCGGTGCCGGGCATCGCACCGAACACGGTGCCGACCAGCGTGCCGCGCACCATCGGCCAGAACGCTTCCTTGATCTCGGCACGCGACGGACGCATGTCCTTCATGCTCATCTTGGTGTTGCTGATGGTGATGTTCACGCGGTTGACGCTGACCAGGAAGTCGGCGATGCCGAACAGGCCCATGAAGAGCGCGCCCAGCTCGACGCCGTCGGCGAGATCGGGAAGATCGAAGGTGTAGCGCGCCGTGCCGCTGATGACGTCGGTGCCGACGACGCCGCAAAAGAGGCCGAAGATCGTCATCGCCACGCCCTTGAGCGGCGACCCTCGCGACATGGTGGCGCCCGCCAGCAGCCCCAGCAGCATGATCGAGCAGATCTCGGTGGGGCCGAACTTGAAGGCCACCTGCACCAGCAGAGGCGACAGGAAGATCATCACGATGATCCCCACCGACGCGGCGAAGAACGAGCACATCATCGTGATCCCGAGCGCAGCTCCGCCTTTGCCCATCTTCGTCAATGGATAGCCGTCGAGGCAGGTGACGGCGTGCGGTGGATGGCTCGGCAGGTTGAGCAGGATCGCGCCGATCGCGCCGCCGTACTGCGACCCGTAGAAGATGCCGGCGAGCATCAGGATCGCCGGCACCGGCGCGATCACGTAGGTGAGCGGCAGCAGCATCGAGATCGTCGTCAGTGCGCCCATGCCGGGCAGCACGCCGATCAGGTTGCCGATCAGCACGCCGAAGACCGACCACATCAGGTTGTGCGGCTGCAGGGCGACGCCGAAGCCGTACCACAGGTCCATCAATGTCTGGTGCATGGTTCAGTCTTTCGATCCGTGGGACGTCGGGCTCAGTTGCCCCAGGTGAAGAGAGGCAGTTGCACGCGCAGCCCCCAGTGGAACACGAGGACGCCGAAGACGACCATCGCGATCGACAGGAGCAGGGCCGTCTTCCAGGTGTTCTTGCGGTCGCCCATGGCGGCCACGAAGACCGAGCCGAACGTCGCCGGGACCAGGCCACCGTAGGCACCGAGAAGGACGAAGACGCCGACCGCGGCGAGGATGCAGATGCCGCCTCGAAGATCGGGCAGCTCGGGCAGCGCCTGCGCGGCCTTTTCTTCCGGCGTTCCGGCCGTGGCGAGAAGTCCGACGACGACGCCGACGGCAGTCATCAAGATTCCGAGAACGACGGGGATGAAGCCCGCGCCCATGTGCACCAGCGTTCCCATGTTGTAGCGGCGACCGATCAGCAGAATGGCGATGCCCATCGCGATCAGGAGAATCGCCGCCACATGATCCTTGCGCACCCGGCGCCACTTCGTCATCCCGTCTCCTTGGTGCCAATGGGCGCCGCCCGCGCAGTCTATGCAACAGTGAGCCGCGCGCCCATGAGGGAAGTACGTATGCGCAACATGGTCAGACGTGCCTCAGCGCCACGATGGCGGCCAGGATGCCGATCAGCACGGGCTGATGCACCATGTAGAAGCTGAGGCTCCAGCGCCCGAGCAGCGCCAGTGGCGCAAGAACGCGTGGGAGCGCAGCCGCGATCCGCTCGCGCTGATGCTGCAGCAGCCAGGCGGCGGCAGCGGCGCCCCACCACATCACGCCCAGCCAGGGCAGCACGGGCACGTAGTCCTCGGTGAATGGCTTGTGCGTGACCAGCCCGGTCCAGTTCATCCAGCGCGAATCGAAGAAAGCGCTCTGCACGAAATCGGGCGCCAGGATCGCGATGAGCCCGAGCGGCCAGCGCCAGGCGCCCCAGCGCGTCGTGAAGCGCACGACGATCAGCATCACGGCGATGCCATGCAGCACGCCGAAGCTGATGAAGCTGCGCGGGAACATCAACCAAGATCCGGCACTCACCAGCAGCGGCGCATCCCGCGACCTGGGCCCAGCGCTTCCAGAAGCGCGGCAAGCTCTGCTGCTGCGATGTGGCGACGCTCTGGCCGGCGCCGGCGCACAGCAGGAAGAGCGTCACGATGCAGGCGCGTTGCACCATCCACACGGGATCGTGATTGAAGTCCTGGTGGATGAATCGAAAGTAGTTGAGGTCGTAGGAAAAATGAAAGACCGCCATCCACACGATGGCAACGCCGCGCAGGGCGTCGAGACGATCGAACCTCGATCGCGGCAGAACGTCGATGGTCGTGCGCGGCACGCGACGACGATACCCGATGCCTCGCCGCCTCAAGCCGCGCTCGACGCTGCGGGCGCCAGCCATCGGGCGGCTTCCGGCGCGTAGCGCGTCTTGCCGCTCCAGCGTGCGCCGGCCGTGAGGATGCCGGGCCAGCGCCGGGCGAACGGCCACAGGGCCGTCGCCGCCGCCGGCTGCATCGCGACATGCGCGAAGACGGCAGCGATGCGCAGGCGCGCCGCGAAGCGCAGGCGCCAGGCACGCTCGTAGCGCCTCAGCAGGGCTCGCTGGGCGGCACCGGCACGGGCCGGGTCGAGCACGGCGGCGCGCTCCGGGCCGAGAAACGACGCCAGCACGAAGGCCGACTGCAGGGCCATGCTGATGCCCTCGCCGACGATCGGATGGGCCTCGCCTGCCGCGTTGCCGACGCGAAAGAGGCCGTCGCCTGCGCCGAGGCGAATGCCCGGCCGGATCGGCCCGGTCGCCAGCCACGGACCGATGCGCGTGGCGCGTCGCAAGGCGGCTTCGACGCCTGCGCACTCGCCGCGCAGGATGTTCTCGACGACGGCACCGGCACGCGCCCCGCTTTGCGTTTCGCGATCACGCCCGAGGCGGTCTTCGCGAATACAGCAAGCCAGCGTGGCCAAACCATCGTCGGCGACGACCATGCCGCCGTAGCCGCCGCCAAAGGCCAGCACCGGCAACAGGTCGAGCGCGATCGCGGCGTCGCGAAAGTTGGCCTTGAAGGCGAACAGGTCGCTCGGGCGCCGCGTGCGCCGCAACGCATCGCGCTCCGCCGGCAGGGGCTCCCACGAGCCGTGGGCAGCGACGACCAGGCCGGCTTCGAGATCGCGGCTCGAAGCCGCGTCGCCCGAGGCCTGCACCCGGACCCGAAAGCGGCCGGCGCTGCCCTCGACCGATTGCACCGCCGTGGGTTGAAAGCAGTCGACCCCCGCGCGGCTCGCCTCGGCCACCAGCAAGGTGTCGAGGTGCTCGCGGCCGAGTGCCCGGCCATAGCGTTGCTCGCCCGAATCCGCGGCCGGCAGCGGCGCGACGATCGTCTCGTTGCCGCGCATCAACGCGACACGGCGCAGTTCGGCACCCGCCTGCCGCGCGAACGCCGTGCCGATGCCGAGGGCATCGAGCAGCGGCAGGTTGCTGGCGGCGATGCATTCGCCGCAGACCTTGCGACGCGGAAAGCGCTGGCGCTCGACGAGCGCCACCGACCAGCCGGCGCGAGCCAGAAGAATCGCCGTGCTCGCGCCCGCCGGACCCGCGCCGATGACGACGGCATCGAAGCGCTCGCTCACGAGACGCGTCCCGACGTTCGCGTCGCACAGAAGCAATGCGTGAACAGGCCGTCGTCGTATTCGTCGAGACGCCAGGCCGGTGCGTCGCCGGGCCACGCTGCGCCGATCTCGGTGTCGACGAAGCCGGCGCGCACGCTGAGCACGCCGTCACGGCGCGTGACCGCATTGGCGCCGAGGAAGAAGATGAGATGGCTGGCCGCGAGTGCGAAGCGGCTGCGCCTCGGCTCGCAGGCGGCAAGCGCGTCGGCGCGCGTCGCACAACCGGCCAGCAGCCGGCGCAGAGCCTCGCCGTCGAAATGGTGCAGGAAGAGATTGGCGACGACGAGGTCCCAGCGCTCCGAGGCATCCTTGCTTGCCGCCCAGTCCAGTACATCGGCCACGCGCGCCCGGGCCTGCCAGCCGGCGGCGGCGTAGGCGGCGATCGTCGCGCCATCGACGATCGGCTGGCGATCGAGAAGATCGAGCGTCGTGCCGGCCCAGCGCTTGCCACCGTGCCTCGCGACGTCGAGCATCAGGCGACCGTCGCCGCAGCCGAGCTCGACGATGCGCAGCGGCTGCGTTCTTGCAGCCGGCAGCGCGCGAACGATGGCGTCGGCCAGGATGCGGCGTGCGCCCATGAAGGCGTTGACGCGGCGCAGGTCGCGGCGCGAGCGCTGCGCTGCCGGATCGTCGGGGGCGAGATGGTCGAGCGTTTCGGGCTCGAGCACGCGCGGCAGCATTGCGGCCCCTACTCGACGCGCAGAAGCGCCCCGTGACAGCTGAAGCCGGCGCCGAACGACGACAGCCACCACCAGCCCGCGGGCGCGGCGTCGGCGAGCGCGGCTTCGAGGACGAAGTACACGAAGGCGCTCGAGACGTTGCCGTATTCGCGCAGCATCGCCGCGCTGTAGCGCAAGGCGTGGGCATCGATCTCGAAGCGGCGCTCGAGCGCCAGCAGCACGTCTCGGCCGCCGGCATGCATGATCCAGGCGGCGATGTCGCCGCTGTTCAGCTGCGCCCGGCCGAGCACGGTCTCGAGCACCCGATGCGCGTAGTCGGCGGCGAGCGTGGGCACCTCGCGCGTGAGGATGTTGCGCAGCATCCCGTCGCGCTGCTCGAACATCAGGGCCTTGCGCTGCTTCGGCTCGATCAGCGAGGCACTGTCCTTCCATTCGATGCGCCGCCCGCTGCCGCCCGCCTCGCGCGAGAGCACGGCGGCGCCCGCACCGTCGCCGAACAGGCAGGCGCTGATCAGCACGCCGGGGTCGTTGTCGAGGTACATCGCCGCGCTGCTGACCTCGACGCAGACCGACAGCACGTGCACGGCGGCGCCCGATGCGAGCAGCGAATGGCCGAGTTGCAGGTTCGGCAGCGCCGCGGCACAGCCCTGGCCGACGAGATCGAAAGCCTGCACGTCGGCGCGCAAGCCGATGCGCTCGGCGACGTAGCCCGAAAGCCCGGGGCAGACATAGCCGGTGCAGGTGCTGACGACGACGGCATCGATCTCGGTCGCATCCAGACTCGCGGCTGCGAGGGCACGGGCTGCGGCCTGGGAGGCCAGTGCCGGTGCGTTCGCGAGGAATCGGCGGTCGAGCGTTTCCGGGTCGATCGCGAACACCTCGTCGAGAGAGTCGAGCGACAAGCGCCTGGCCTCGATGCCGTTGTCGCGCTGCAGGACCGTGCGCGCGATGAGATGCGATCGCGTGTCGAGGCGCGCAAACCACTCCGAACGCTGGAATGCGTCCAGGCATTCGGCCTTGGTGAAGCGCGCGGGCGGAACGGCGGTCGCGATGCCTCGGAAGTACATGGGATGACGAGACATCGGCTGCAAGTGGCCCGCAGTATCACGGAAAGGCCTTCGCCCGGTGCGCGACGGGCCGATTCCCGAGGTCCGCCCGGCGAGGCGTACGGCTTCGCAGCCCCGCCCTATTTCGCGAGCACCTCGAAGAGCACCTCCTGCGCGCCCTCCCACAGGACCTGGCGGCCGAGCTCGGCGAGATGCTCACGACCTTCCACGACAGTCATGAAGTGGTTGCCGGCGAGCGGCCCCATCTTGCTGGCGAAGCTGCAGGCGCCGTAGGCGATGAGGAGCTCGGTTTCGCTGTAGTCGCCCGGGTAGAACAGGATGTCGCCGGCCGAAGGGTGGCTGGTGTGATTCTCGAAGCCGACGCCGAGCTTGAAGTCGCCGAGCGGAATCCACATCGCCTCGCCGCTCCAGCGAACATGGATGAGCTTCTGGCGATAGGGCAGGAGCGCGAGGAAGGCGGCCACGGTGCGCGGCGCCTTTGCATTCATCGCCGCCACGAAGCTCTGCGAGCCGGCGACGATGCGAACGAGCGGTGTCGGTGTCATGACTTGTCGTCTTCAGATCGTCATGCCGCCGTCGACCGCATAGGCCTGCCCGGTCGCGAACTTCGATTCGTCGCTCGCCAGAAAGACGACGACCGGTGCGATCTCGTCGGCCTGGGCCAGGCGACCCATCGGCTGGCGCGCCACGAAGGCCTGGCGCGCGGCCGCCGGATCGGCGTAGGCATTGATGCGCCCGGCGAGCGACGGCGTGTCGACGGTGCCCGGCAGCACGGCATTGCAACGGATGCCCTGCGTGATGTAGTCGGCGGCGATGCTCTTCGTCAAGCCGATCACCGCCGCCTTGGTCGTGCCGTAGACGCAGCGGCTCGGCAAGCCGCGCA
This sequence comes from uncultured beta proteobacterium, assembly GCA_963778525.1. Lineage (GTDB taxonomy): Bacteria > Pseudomonadota > Gammaproteobacteria > Burkholderiales > Burkholderiaceae_C > Schlegelella_A. The sequence continues at coordinate 298,213 of CAVZUJ010000001.1, forward strand.
CGCTCGAGCAGACGCTGGCCATGTTGATGATGCTGCCCTGCCCGGCCGCCAGCATGCCCGGCAGCACCGCCTGGATGAGCCAGAGCTGGGCCCGCACGTTGAGATGAAAGGCGAGCTCGAGGTCGTCGTCGTTCGCCTCGAGCGCCGTGCCGTTGTGAACGATGCCGGCACAGTTGAAGAGCACGTCGAGGGTCGGCAGGCGCGCGCAGACGGCGCTGATGGCCTTCTTGTCGAGCACGTCGAGGCGCGCCGTGCGGACGTTGGCCACGCCTTCGTAGGCTTGCAGCAGGCGCTCGTCGATGTCGGTGGCCCAGACCTGCGCGCCCTCGGCGGCCATGGCCAACACGCTCGCCTTGCCGATGCCTTGTCCGGCAGCGGTCACCAGTGCGGTCTTGCCTGCGAGTCTCATCCCTGCTCTCCTGTTGAATCTTTCCGATGCCGGCGCGTCGAAGTCCGCAGCCATCGGTCGTGCGCGACGGTCCGTGCCGCTATCGGATGCCCCGCCGGGCGTTCTCGAAGATGCGCATCCAGGGGCTGGCGTCGCTGCGCGCGCCCGAGGTCCAGCTCATCTGGACGTTGCGAAAGACGCGCTCCGGGTGCGGCATCAGGGCGGTAAACCGGCCATCGCTGGTGGTCACGGCGGTCAGGCCGCCCGGGCTGCCGTTGGGGTTGGCCGGATAGGCCTCGGTCGGCCGGCCATGGTGATCGACGAAGCGCAGCGCAGCGTGAACCTTCTGCGCATCGCCGCGTTGCCTGAAGTCGGCGTAGCCCTCGCCATGCGCGACCGCGATCGGCAGGCGGCTTCCGGCCATGCCGCTGAAGAAGATCGAGGCCGACGGCAGCACTTCGACGAGGCTGAGGCGGGCCTCGAATTGCTCGCTCCTGTTGCGCGTGAAACGCGGCCACGCGGCGGTGCCGGGAATCATGTCGGCGAGCGCCGCCAGCATCTGGCAGCCATTGCAGACGCCGAGCGCGAAGACGTCGGTGCGGGCGAAGAACGAAGCGAACTGGTCCGACAAGCGCGCGTTGAAGAGGATGGACCGGGCCCAGCCCTCGCCCGCGCCGAGCGTGTCGCCGTAGCTGAAGCCGCCGCAGGCGACGAAGCCCTGGAAGCCGTCGAGGCGCACGCGGCCCGACTGCAGGTCGGTCATGTGCACGTCGTAGGTGTCGAAGCCGGCCTTGTCCATCGCATAGCTGAGCTCGACGTGACTGTTGACGCCTTGCTCGCGCAGCACGGCGAGCCTGGGCCGGCTGCCGAGGAGCGCCGGTGCCGCACCGGCTGGCGCGGCCACGACGTGAACATGCAGGCCCGGGTCGTCTTCGTGCCCGGCGGCGTCGTGCTCGGCGTCGGCGCAGGCGGGGTTGTCGCGCAGCCGGGCGATCCGCCAGCTCACCTCGTCCCAGGCCTGGTGCAACGCGCGCAGCGGCGCCGAAAACTGCGCCTTCGCGTCGCGCCAGACCTCGACCAGGCCCTTGTCGTTGGTCTTGCCGATGACGTGGCTGTGCCGGCCGAGACCGTGGGCGCGCAAGGCTTGCAGCGCCTGGTCGCGCGCGCTGCTCGCGACCTGGATGACGACACCGAGCTCTTCGTTGAAGAGCGCACGCAGGGTCAGCTCGTCGCGGCGGGCGCTCACCTGGCTCGCCCAGTTCTTCGAGTCGCCATGCTCGGCGCGGCTGTCGCCGATGCCGTCGCCTTCGGTCACCAGCATGTCGACGTTCAGGCTCACGCCGCGGTGTCCCGCGAACGCCATTTCACAGACGGTGGCCCACAGCCCGCCATCGCTGCGATCGTGATACGCGAGCACGAGGCCGCGCGCCCGCAAATCGCTGATCGCAGCGACCAGCGATTTCAACAGCCCGGGCTGGTCGAGGTCGGGCGGTTCGTCGCCGAGCTGCGCCGAGACCTGGGCCAGCATCGAGCCGCCCAGGCGCATGCGGCCGGCGCCGAGATCGACGAGCAGCAGCGTCGTGTCGCCTGCGACAAGTTGCGGGGTCGAGGAGGCGCGGACGTCGGCCAGCGTGGCGAACGCGCTCACGACCAGGCTGACCGGCGAGGTCACTTGCTTCGTCTGTCCGTCCTCGGACCAGCGCGTGCGCATCGACAGGCTGTCCTTGCCGACGGGGATGCCGATGCCGAGCGCCGGCGCGAGCTCGAGGCCGACGGCACGGACCGAGTCGTACAGGGCAGCGTCTTCGCCCGGCTCGCCGCACGCTGCCATCCAGTTGCAGCTCAGCTTGACGCGGCCGAGCTCGATCGGTGCGGCCAGCAGATTGGTGATGGCCTCGCCGACGGCCATGCGGGCCGCCGCCGGCGCATTCAGCAGCGCGATCGGCGCGCGCTCTCCGATCGCCATCGCCTCGCCGCGAAAGCCGGCATAGTCGGCAAGCGTGACAGCGCAATCGGCGACCGGCACCTGCCACGGCCCGACCATCGGGTCGCGGCTCGACAGGCCACCCACGGTGCGGTCGCCGATGCTGATCAGAAAGCGCTTGCTGGCGACGCTCGGGTGGCGCAGCACATCGAACGCCGCGCTCGCGAGCGACACCTTGGACAAGTCGAGCGGCCGGCCGGTTGGCGCGACCCGATCGACGGTGCGGTGCATCTTCGGCGGCTTGCCGAGGAGCACCTCCATCGGCATGTCGATGTCGCGCGCAGCCGTGACTTCGGCGTCCGCAGACAGGATGAGCTCGCGCGCCTCGGTGGCCTCGCCAATGATCGAGAACGGACAGCGCTCGCGCGCGCAGATGGCGCGAAAGACGGGCAGCGCCGCCGGGTCGAGCGCGATCGCATAGCGCTCCTGGCTCTCGTTGCACCAGATCTCCTTCGGCGCGAGTCCGCTCTCCTCGACCGGAATCGCCTGCCGATCGAACCTGCCGCCACGATGGGCGCCGTCGACGAGCTCGGGAAACGCGTTCGACAGGCCGCCGGCGCCGACGTCGTGGATCGCCAGGACCGGATTGGCATCGCCAAGACCGAAGCAGGCGTTGATCACCTCCTGCGCGCGGCGCTGGATCTCCGGATTGCCGCGCTGGACGGAGTCGAAATCGAGCTCGACCGCGTTCGCACCTGCCGCGAGCGAGCTGGCCGCACCGCCGCCCATGCCGATGCGCATGCCCGGGCCACCGAGCTGCACCAGCAGCGTGCCGGGCGCGAACTCGATCTTCTTCGTCTGCTCCGCGGCGATCGAGCCGAGCCCGCCGGCAATCATGATCGGCTTGTGATAGCCGCGCCGGCCGCCAGCCACCGTCTGCTCGAAGACGCGGAAGTAGCCGGCCAGATTGGGCCTTCCGAACTCGTTGTTGAAGGCGGCGCCGCCGAGCGGGCCTTCGATCATGATCTGCAGCGCGCTGGCGATGTGATCGGGCTTGCCGTAGGGCTCGCGCTCCCACGGTTCGGGAGCGTCGGGACCCGACAGTCCGGGCAATCCGGGCAAGTGCAGGTTCGAGACCGAAAAGCCCGTGAGGCCGGCCTTCGGCTTGGAGCCGCGGCCGGTCGCACCTTCATCGCGGATCTCGCCGCCGGCACCGGTGGAGGCACCCGGGAACGGCGAGATCGCGGTCGGGTGGTTGTGCGTCTCGACCTTCATCAGCACGTGCGTCAACGCCTCGCGGCCGCCGTAGCGGCGCGCCTCGGAGCCGGCGTCGGGCTGCCAGTTCTCCACGATGCCGCCTTCCATGACCGAGGCGTTGTCGCTGTAGGCGACGATCGTGTGCTGCGGCGAAGCGGCTTCGCTCGCGCGGATCATCTGGAACATCGATCGATCCTGGGCGACGCCGTCGATCGTGAAAGCGGCGTTGAAGATCTTGTGCCGGCAGTGCTCGCTGTTGGCCTGCGCGAACATCGTCAGCTCGACATCGCTGGGCTGGCGGCCGAGCGCGCGAAACGCGGCATGCAGATAGGCCAGCTCGTCGTCGGACAGGGCCAGGCCGAAACGGCGGTTGACCGCGGCGAGCGCCTGGCCGTCGTCGTCGACGCCGACCCGCACCAGGGGCTCGGCGGCGCGCTCGTCGAACAGGTGCGCCAACTCGGCGCGGCTGTCGAGCACGCTTTCGGTCATGCGGTCGTGCAGCAGCGCCGCGACCTGCGCGCGCTCCCCGGCGCTCAGCGCCTTCGCGCCGCCGAGCAGTCCGCGCTGCAGGCCGAGCTCGAACTCGGTGACGCGCTCGACCCGATGCACGGGCAGGCCGCAGTTGCGGGCGATGTCGGTGGCCTTCGAAGCCCACGGCGAGATCGTGCCCAGGCGAGGTGCGACGATCAGCGTCGCGTCGGCGCCGCTCGACTCGAACGGATCGCCGTAGCGAAGCAGGGCTTCGACCCGTTCGCGCTCGCCCGCGGCGAGCGCTGCGTCGCTCCAGACGACGTGCAGGTAGCGGGCGCGGACCGATTCGATCCTCGCGGATGCCGCACGGAGCTTGCCGAGCAGCGCGAGAGCGCGGAATTCGGAGAGGGCATTGCCGCCCTCGACCTGGTGCAGTTGCTTCTGGCTGGCCATCGCGCGGGGCCCAAAGCCCCCGTGAAAACCCGAGATTCTAGAGCCCCGGTGCGATAATTCGGAGCATGACGATCACGATCAAAAACGCAGCCGATGTCGAGGGGATGCGCATCGCCGGACGGCTCGCGTCCGAAGTTCTGGACATGCTCACGCCGCACGTCAAGCCGGGCGTCACGACCGAAGAGCTCGACCGGCTCGCGCACCATCACATCGTCGAGGTCCAGGGCGCGATTCCGGCGCCGCTCAACTACGCGCCGCCGGGCTACACGCCCTATCCGAAGTCGATCTGCACCTCGATCAACCACCAGGTCTGCCACGGCATCCCGAACGACCGGCCGCTGAAGAACGGCGACATCGTCAACATCGACGTCACCGTCATCAAGGACGGCTGGCACGGCGACACCAGCCGCATGTTCATCGTCGGCGAAGGCTCGATCGCGGCCCGGCGCCTGATCAACATCACCTACGAGGCGATGTGGAAGGGCATCATGAAGGTGAAGCCCGGCGCCCATCTCGGCGACATCGGCAACGCCATCCAGACCTTCGCCGAGGCGCAGGGCTTCTCGATCGTGCGCGAGTTCTGCGGCCATGGCATCGGCACCCGCTTTCACGAGGACCCGCAGATCCTGCACTACGGCCGCCCCGGCACCCTCGAAGAGATCAGGCCGGGAATGATGTTCACGGTCGAGCCGATGATCAACGCCGGCAAGCGCGAGATCCGCGAGACCGGCGACGGCTGGACCATCGTCACGCGCGACCGGTCGCTGTCGGCGCAGTGGGAGCACACCGTCCTCGTCACCGACACCGGCTACGAAGTGATGACGCTCTCGGCCGGCTCGCCGCCGCTGCCGGAATTCGTCGCGGCGGCGTGATCGCCGACGGCAGCTCGCCGACGCCGGTTGCGGCGCCGCCCGCGGAAAGCAGCCTGGCCGCGATCCGGGCTCGGCATCGCGAAGGCAAGGCCGCCCTGCTCGCCCGCTTCGCCGCGGCCCGGCCGACGGCACGCGCCGCACTGTCGCTGATCCGCTCGCTCGCCGGCGAAGTCGACGGCACGCTGCTCGAGCTCTGGCAGCTCGCCGGCATGCCCGCTGGCGCCGCCCTCGTCGCCGTCGGCGGCTACGGCCGGGGCGATCTCTTCCCGCATTCCGACGTCGATGTGCTGGTGCTCCTGCCGAGCGACGACACCGAAGGGCTGGAGAAGCGGCGCCAGGCGACCGAGCGATTCATCACCGAATGCTGGGACGCCGGCCTCGAGATCGGCTCGAGCGTTCGCACGCTCGACGAATGCGTGGCGCTCGCCCTGTCCGACGTCACGGTGCAGACGGCCCTGCTCGAGTCGCGCCTGATCGGCGGCGACCGGAAGATCTTCGCCGCCTTTCAGAAGGCAACCGCGGCGGCGATGGACGCCAAGGCCTTCCTGCGCGCGAAGATGCTCGAGATGAGCCAGCGCCACCAGAAGTACGAGAACACGCCGTACTCGCTCGAGCCGAACTGCAAGGAGAGCCCGGGCGGCCTGCGCGACCTGCAGACCGTGATCTGGGTGGCCCGTGCCGCCGGCTTCGGGCGGACCTGGCAGCAGCTCGCCGCGCACGGCCTGATCACGCCCTTCGAGGTCCGCCAGCTGCAGCGCAACGAAGGCGTGCTGCGGCTGATCCGGGCTCGTCTTCATGCGATCGCCGGTCGGCGCGAAGACCGCCTCGTGTTCGACCTGCAAACCGCCGTGGCCGAGAGCTTCGGCTATCGCTCGAACGACGGCCAGCGCGCTTCCGAGCGGTTGATGCGGCGCTACTACTGGGCCGCCAAGGCGGTGACGCAGCTCAACCAGATCCTGATGCTCAACATCGAGGAGCGCATCAACGGCCTGCAGGACGCGCCGATGCGCCCGATCGACGCCAAGTTCCTCGAGCGCGGCGGCATGCTCGAGGTGGCGAGCGACGATCTCTACCAGCGCGACCCGCATGCCATCCTCGAGACCTTCCTGGTCTACCAGCAGACGGTGGGACCGAAGGGCCTGTCGGCGCGAACGCTCCGTGCGCTCTACAACGCCCGCCACCTGATGGACGCGAAGTTCCGCCGCGACCCGGCGAACCACGCCACCTTCATGAAGATCCTGAAGGCCGACCAGGGCCAGACGCACGCCTTTCGCCTGATGAACGAGACCAGCGTGCTGGGCCGCTATCTGTGGGTCTTTCGCCGCATCGTCGGCCAGATGCAGCACGACCTGTTCCATGTCTATACGGTCGACCAGCACATCCTGATGGTGCTGCGCAACGTCCGCCGCTTCTTCATTCCGGAGCATGCGCACGAGTACCCGTTCTGCTCGCAGCTGGCGGCGAACTTCGAGCGGCCCTGGGTGCTCTACATCGCCGCCCTCTTCCACGACGTCGCCAAGGGCCGCGGCGGCGACCATTCGGTGCTCGGCGAGCGCGAAGCCGAGCGCTTCTGCCGCGACCACGGGGTGGAGCAGGCCGACGCCAGGCTGATCGGGTACCTGGTGGCGCAGCACCTCACGATGTCGCGCATCGCGCAAAAGGAAGACCTTTCCGACCCCGACGTCATCGCCGAGTTCGCGAAGTCCATCGTCGACGAGCGCCATCTCACCGCGCTCTACCTGCTGACCGTGGCCGACATCCGCGGCACCAGCCCGAAGGTCTGGAACGCCTGGAAGGGCAAGCTCCTCGAAGACCTCTATCGGCTCACCCTGCGCGCCCTCGGCGGCTCGCGCCCGAATCTCGATACCGAGATCGAAGCGACCAAGCTCGAGGCCCGCCTGCTCCTCAACCTGGCGCTCTTGCCGGGCACCGTCGAGACGCCGCTCTGGCGGACGCTGGAGCTCAGCTATTTCGCGCGCCACGATGCCAGCGAAATCGCCTGGCACACGCGCAAGCTGATCGACCTCGTCGACTCGCCGAAGCCGGTCGTGCGGGCGCGCCTGAGCCCGCTCGGCGTCGGCCTGCAGGTGCTCGTCTACGCGCCCGACCGGCAAGACCTGTTCGCCCGCACCTGCGGCTATTTCGACGGCGCCGGCTTCAACATCCTCGACGCCAAGGTGCACACCACGACCACCGCCTACGCGCTCGACACGTTCCTGGTCATCAGCCCGCATCTGGAGCAGCACTATCGCGACCTGATCGGCTATGTCGAGACCCAGCTGACGCTGGCCCTCGAGGCGACCGGGCCGCTGCCGGAGCCGAGCCGCGGCCGCATCTCGCGCCGCGTCAAGTCGTTCCCGGTGACGCCGCGGGTGACGCTGCGGCCGGACGAGCGCGCGCAGCGCTGGCTGCTCGGGGTCTCGGCCAGCGATCGCTCCGGCCTGCTCTACGCGATCTCGCGGGTGCTGGCCAACCACAACATCAACCTGCAGCTCGCCAAGATCACGACGCTCGGCGAGCGCGTCGAAGACACTTTCCTCATCGACGGCTCGGCCCTGCAGCAGAACAAGCTGCAGTTGCAGATCGAGACCGAGATGCTCGACGCGATCGCCTGAGTCGATGCCGTGCCTCTGAGCCCGATCGGCGCCGCAGCGGCGATCGACCGTCTGGCCTCCTTTTCAGCCATCATCGATGCGCGCTCCGAGAGCGAGTTCGCGATCGACCGGCTGCCCGGCGCCGTCAACTGGCCCTCGCTCAACGACGGCGAGCGTGCGCTCGTCGGCACCGAATACGCGCAGGTTTCGCCGTTCGCGGCGCGCAAGCGCGGCGCCGCGCTCGTCGCCCGCAATGTCGCCACGCACATCGAGCGGCACGTGCTCGAGCTGCCGCGCGAATGGTCGCCGCTCGTCTACTGCTGGCGCGGCGGCCAGCGCAGCGGGGCGTTGGCCACGGTGCTGGCGCAGATCGGCTTTCGCGTCAACGTCCTCGAGGGCGGCTACGTGGGTTACCGCCGCGCCCTGCTGGCCGAGCTCGAGGCGCTGCCGCGCCGAATCGACCTGCGCGTCGTCTGCGGCACCACCGGCTCGGGCAAGAGCCGGCTGCTGCGGGCGCTGGCCGCGCGCGGCGCGCAGGTGGTCGACCTCGAAGCCCTGGCCGAGCATCGCGGCTCGGTGCTGGGCCTCTTGCCCGGGGCGACGCAGCCGACGCAGAAGCACTTCGACACGCGGCTGGGCGCGGCGCTGCGTCAGCTCGACCCGGCTTGCACGGTGTACATCGAAAGCGAGAGCCGCACGATCGGCCGGCTGCGCGTTCCGGAAACACTGCTCGAGACGATGCGGGCTGCGCCGTGCATCGCCCTCGATCTCGATCTCGACGCCCGTGTCGCCCTGCTCCTCGACGAGTACGCGCATTTCGCCAACGACGTCGAGAGCTTCTGCGCCCGCCTCGAGGCTTTGCGCGCGATGCGTGGCCACGAGGTGGTCAACGCCTGGCAGGAGGCAGCGCGCGGCGGGCAAGTGGATCAGGTCGTGCGCGATCTCCTGGTCATGCACTACGACCCGATCTATCGGCGTTCGATGGCCCGCCACTTCGCGGGCCTCGCCGAGCCGGCGAAGTCGCTGCGCTGGGACGGCAGCGAAGCCGGACTGCAGGGCGCCGTCGACGCCCTGCTCGCCGAGCAACGCTAACGCCCGACGCTTCCCGGCGGATCGGGCTGCGGGTTGAAGCCGCGGATGGCGCCCGGACTGACGAACTTCGTCTCGAGCGTCTGGGTATCGAAGACCTCGTAGCTGCCGTGCAGGGCGGCGCACGGGTCGGGCGGCAATTCGGGCGGCCCGGGAGGGGTCATGACAACCTGCGCGCGCAGCGTCGTCGGCACGCCGGCCCCGACGAACAGCGGCGCCACCGCAGTCACCGTGTGGCCGCGGGCGATGGCGAACGTCTGGCTGGCGCCGACGGCGTCGCCGTTGATGTCGAGGAACTCGACCGTCACGCGGCACGGACCGGGCGGCAGGTTGACGCGGCCGGCCGGCGCGAGGTTGACGAGCAGCAGGCGCGCGTTCTGGGTGTTGCTCTGGACGGCGGGCAGGAAGTCGATGGTTCGCAGCCCGGGGGCGGCGAGGACCGGCTGCGCCACGAGCGCTGCCGCGACGGCGAGCATGCCCGGCGTGAGCGCCCTGACCTTCTTGCGTTTTGTGGCCGTAGAAGGCAGCAGGGCCGATGAGTCCGACGGGGCGAAGAAGCGGATCGAAGCAGGCATGGGATTCTCCGGTTGGGATGCCGCCTCGGCGGCGGCGACACGGCGGCCGCGCGGCCGTCACTCCAAGGGAGAGTGGATTCTCGACCTGCGAAGCGCTTCACCGCAAGGTCTGGTAACACCGTTCACGCCGGGCCGACCGGCCGTCGTCAACGCGCGTCGCCCGTCGCGCGGGCATGCAGATGCAGCGCCGGCTTCGCGCCTCAGCCCATGTGCAAGCCGCCGTTCACCGAAAAGTCGGCGCCGGTGGCAAAACCCGATTCGTCCGAGGCGACCCACGCCACCATCGACGCGATGTCCTGCGGCGTGCCGAGGCGCTTGACCGGAATGCCGGCGACGATCTTGTCGAGCACGTCTTGGCGGATCTTCTTCACCATCTCGGTGGCGATATAGCCCGGGCTCACGGTGTTGACCGTGACGCCCTTGCTCGCCACTTCCTGGGCCAGCGCCATCGTGAAGCCGTGCATGCCGGCCTTCGCCGCCGAGTAGTTGGTCTGCCCGAACTGGCCTTTCTCGCCGTTGACCGACGAGATGTTGATGATGCGGCCCCAGCCGCGCTCGACCATGTCCTCGATCACCTGCTTGGTGACGTTGAACAGGCTGGTCAGGTTCGTTTCGATCACGGCGTGCCAATCGTCGCGCGTCATCCTGCGAAACAGGCCGTCGCGGGTGATGCCGGCGTTGTTGACCAGCACGTCGACCGGCCCGTGCTCGGCCTTCACCTTGGCGAATGCGGCAACCGTCGAGTCCCAGTCGCCGACGTTGCCGACCGAGGCGTGGAAGGTGAAGCCGAGCGCCGCCTGCTCGGCCAGCCACTTGGCGTGGTCGCGACTCGGGCCGCAGCCGGCGATGACCTTGAAGCCGTCGTGGTGCAGGCGCTGGCACAGCGACGTGCCGATGCCTCCCATGCCGCCCGTCACGTACGCCGTTTTCATGACGGCCGGGCGCCGGGCCGTCCCAAGTCCGGCCGCGCCCCCTTGGGGGGCAGCGAACGTACTCGTGAGCGTGGGGGAATCATCTCTCCAGACACATTGCAACACCCATGCCACCGCCGATGCAGAGCGACGCGATGCCCTTCTTCGCATTGCGCTTGCCCATCTCGTGCAGCAGCGTCACCAGAATGCGGCAGCCCGAGGCGCCGATCGGATGGCCGATGGCGATGGCCCCGCCGTTGACGTTGACCTTGCTCGTGTCCCAGCCCATCTCGTTGTTGACGGCGCAGGCCTGCGCCGCGAAGGCTTCGTTGATCTCCAGCAGGTCGAGGTCTTGCGCCTTCCAGCCCGCGCGCAGCAAGGCCTTCTGCGAAGCCGGCACCGGCCCCATGCCCATGTAGGCCGGGTCGAGCGCCACCGTGGCATAGCTGGCGATGCGTGCCAGCGGCGTCAGCCCGAGTTGCTGGGCACGCTTGGCCGTCATCACGACCACGGCAGCGGCCCCATCGTTGATGCCCGAGGCATTTCCGGCCGTGACCGTGCCGGCCTTGTCGAAGGCCGGCCTCAGCCCGGCAAGCGCCTCGGCGCTGGTCTTGCGGTTGATGAACTCGTCGGCCGCGAAGACGATGGGGTCGCCCTTCTTCTGCGCGATCGAGAACGGCACGATCTCGTCCTTGAAGCGGCCGCCTTCCTGCGCCGCCGCCGCCTTCTGCTGCGAGGCCAGGGCCAGCGCATCCTGCTTTTCCCGGCTCACCTCGTACTTCTTGGCCACGTTCTCGGCCGTGATGCCCATGTGGTACTTGTTGTAGACGTCGAACAGGCCGTCGGTGATCATGGTGTCGACCAGCTTCCAGTCGCCCATGCGCTGGCCGTCGCGCGAGTTCGGCAGCACGTGCGGTGCCGCGCTCATGTTCTCCTGGCCGCCGGCGATGCCGATCTCGTAGTCGTTGTCGCGGATCGCCTGCGCCGCCAGCATCACCGCCTTCAGGCCCGAGCCGCAGACGGCATTGATGGTGAGGCCGGGCACGCTTTGCGGCAGGCCGCTCTTGATGACCGATTGGCGCGCCGGGTTCTGGCCCGAGCCGCCGGTCAGGACCTGGCCGAGGATGACCTCGCCGATCTGGTCGCCGGCGAGCTTGGCCCTTTCGAGCAGGCTCGCGATGACGGCTGCACCGAGCTCCGGTGCCGGCGTCTTGGCGAGCGCGCCGCCGAACTTGCCGACAGCAGTACGGGCGGCGGCGACGATGACGATGTCGTTCATGACAATCTCCTGACGTTTTCTCGAACGGTGCGGGCGCGAGCGACGCTCACGCCCTCTCTTTGACGTATCGGCCCGGGGCGGGCTCGATCGCCTTGTGCCTGCGATTGCCCGGTGCCTTCGGCGCGGCAACCTGCTTGCCCGCGAACGGACGCAACCAGGCCGACCAGTCGGTCCACCAGCTGCCGGGCAGCTCGTCGGCCTTCTCGAACCAGGCCTCGGCCGACGCCGGCAGCGTCGCGCTCTTGCCGATCCAGTGGCTGCGCTTTTTCTTCAGCGGCGGGTTGATGACGCCCGCGATGTGGCCCGAGGCACCGAGCACGAAACGGCGCTTGCCCTTGAGCACTTCGGTGTTCCGGTAGGCGCCTTTCCACGGCACGATGTGATCTTCGCGCGAGGCGTAGATGTATGCCGGCGCCGCGATCTTGCCGAGGTCGATCTTCTCGCCGCACACCGTCAAGGTGCCGGGCTGCACCAGCTTGTTCTCGAGATAGGTGTTGCGCAGGTACCAGCAATACATCGGGCCGGGCAGATTGGTGCCGTCGCTGTTCCAGTAGAGCAGGTCGAACGGCGGTGGCGACTCGCCTTTCAGGTAGTTGGCGACGACGTAGTTCCAGACCAGCTCGTTCGGACGCAGGAAGCTGAACGTCGTGGCCAGCTCCTGGCCCTTCAGCAGCGCGCCACCGCCTGCGCTTTCGGTGCCGAGTGTCACCTCGCGCATGCGCACCATCGCCTCGTCGATGAAGATGTCGAGGATGCCGGTGTCGCTGAAATCGAGGAAGGTGGTGAGCAGCGTCAGGCTGGCCGCCGGCTGCTCGCCGCGCGCCGCGAGCACCGCCAGTGCCGTGGCTAGGATGGTGCCGCCGATGCAAAATCCCAGCGTGTTGATCTGCTTGCTGCCGCTGATCTCCTGCACCAGCGCGATGGCCTTGATCGCCGCGTGCTCGATGTAGTCATCCCAGGTGCGCTGGGCGATATCTTCCTTGGCGTTCTTCCAGCTCAACACGAACACGCGATGGCCCTCGGCCACGGTGTGGCGAATCAGCGAGTTCTCGGGCTGCAGGTCGAGGATGTAGAACTTGTTGATGCAGGGCGGAACGAACAGGATCGGCCGCTCGTGGACCTTGGCCGTGAGCGGCTTGTATTCGAGGAGCTGGAACAGCTCGTTCTCGAACACCACCGAACCGGCGCTGGTGGCCACGTTGCGCCCGATCTCGAAGGCGCTTTCGTCGGTTTGCGAGAGATGGCCTTGCTGGACGTCGTTCCAGAGCTGGCGCAGGCCCTCGCCGAGGCTCTCGCCCTGCGTTTCGGCCGCCTTCTTCTGGGCTTCCGGATTGAGCGCGAGGTAGTTGCTCGGCGATGCCGCGTCGATCCATTGCAGCACCGCGAAGCGCACCCGCGCCTTCGTCTTCTCGTCGCCCTCGACCGCTTCGGCCATGCGCAACAAGGTGCGCGCGTTGAGCAGGTACATCTCGGCCGAGTACCGCGCGGCTGGGTTGGCGGTCCATTCGTCGGCCGAGAAGCGGCGATCGCCGAGCTTCGCGCCGGCCGCGCCGGCCGGCTGCAAGCTGCGATTCCACAGCGCCGTGGCATCGGCGACATAGTCGCCCTGCAGCGTCGTCAGCGCCGCGCTGGGCAGGGCCAGTCCACTCAGGGCCTTCCAGGCATCGCCGAGAGCCGCCGTCATCGCCACACCGCTGTCGGCCATCGCGACTTCCTTCTTCGCCTGCATGGAACGATTATCGTGGAGCACGGAAATCCCGCCTCATAGGACAAGCGTGTACCTCATCGCCATCGCCTGGGCCTATGTCGTCATCATGATGACGCTGGCCGAAGGCTTTTCCAGCGCGGGCAGCTGGCTCGGCGCGGCCATCACCTTCGTTCTCTACGGCGTGCTGCCGCTCGGCATCGTCCTCTACCTGTTCGCCACGCCGGCGCGTCGCAGGGCCCGCCGGCGCGCGGCCGCGGCCTCAGCGACCGCCGGCGCCGCGGATCCAGATCGCGGCGGCCATCCGGCCGGTGACCCGGTCGCGCCGATACGAGAAGAATCGTGATGCGTCTTCGACCGTGCACCACGTCCCGCCGCCGACGTCGACGACGCCGGCCGCGGCGAGCCTCGCGCGCGCCAGCGCCGGCAGGTCGGCCAGCCACTTGCCGGCGCGAAGAGGCTTGAAATGGCCGTCGTCGAAGTGCGACGTCTCTGCAAAAGCGGCGCGCACATCGTCTCCGACCTCGAAATGGCGCGGGCCGATGCAGGCACCGAGCCACACCTGCAGTTCGCGCGGTGCACAGGCCGCCGCTTCGCACACCGCGGAGACGGCCGCCTCCACGACGCCGCCGGCCAGGCCGCGCCAGCCGGCATGGGCCGCACCGACGGCGCGGCCGTGCGGCGCGGCCAGCAGAACCGGCAGGCAATCGGCGGCCTGCACGGTGCAGGCCACGCCGACCTCGCTCGTCCAGCTCGCGTCGGCATCGTGCGACTCGGCCTGCGTGCCGGCATCGGCAACGCCGATGCGCACGACCCGGCAGCCGTGGACCTGATGCAGGAAGACCGGGGCCGCGGCGCACGCGGCAGCGAAGCGCGCACGGTTGGCGGCGACCTGCTCGGGCAGATCGCCGACCGCCGTGCCGAGGTTCATCGAGGCATAGGGGCCCTGGCTCAGCCCACCTTCGCGCGCGGTCATCAGGGCGCCGACCGCAGGGCTCGTCCACGTCGGGACGAGCCAGCTGGCAGGAAGGCTCACGCCGCGTCCGGACAAGCCGAAGGCTGGGTCGTGGCGAACGCCGCTTCGGCCATGCAGTTCTCGAAGACGCGCATCACGGTCGGCACGTGCTCGAGCCGGCATTCCATGCGCTGGGCGTTGAAGATCTGCGGCACCAGGACGCAGTCGGCGAGGCCGGGTGAATCGCCATGGCAAAAGCGCCCGGTCGCTGCCTGCCCCGCCAGTTGCCGCTCGACGACCGCCAGCCCGGTCTCGACCCAATGCCGATACCAGCGGTTCTTGTCGTCTTCGGACACGCCCAGGTCCTTGACCAGATAGCGCAGGACCCGCAGGTTGTCGAGCGGATGAATCTCGCAGGCGATGTCGAGCGCGATGGCGCGCACGCGGGCCCTTCCGAGGGCGTCCGGCGGCAGCAGCGGCGGCTCGGGATGCGTCTCGTCGAGATACTCGATGATCGCCAGCGACTGCGTCAGCACCTGCTCGCCCCGACCGTCATCCGCAACCAGCGCCGGCACGAGCTGCGCCGGCGCCAGGGCCCGAAAGGCATCGCTCAGCTGCTCGTTCTTGACGAGGTGGATGGGGACGTAGTCGAACGCCAGGCCCTTCAGCGCGAGCGCGATTCGAACGCGATACGACGCCGAAGAACGAAAGTAGCTGTAGAGGCGCACGGGCAGGCTCAGCGCTCGACGATCTGCACCTGCAGCCCACCCACGCCGTCGACCTGCGCGTTCAGCGTATCGCCGACCTTGACCGCAGCCACGCCTTCGGGCGTGCCGGAGAAGATCAGATCGCCCGGCGCCAGCTCCCACGCGGCCGACAGGTGCTCGATGACTTCGGGAATGCTCCAGATGAGCTTGCCGATGCTGCTCTGCTGGCGCATCGTGCCGTTGACCTCGAGGCTGATCCGGGTGGCCGCGCCGATGTGGCACTCCGCCGCGCGCCGCACCGGCCCGATCGGCGCCGAATGATCGAAGCCCTTGCCGATGTCCCACGGCCGGCCGAGCTTCTTCGCCTCGCCCTGCAGGTCGCGCCGGGTCATGTCGAGGCCGACGGCGTAGCCCCAGACGTGCTTCATCGCGTCGGCGGCCTTGATGTCGCGGCCGCCGATGCCGATGGCCACGACCAGCTCGACCTCGTGATGCAAGTCCTTGGTCAGGCTCGGATAGGGCATGCGGCCGGTCTGGCCCTCGGCGACGAAGAGCATCGCGTCGGCCGGCTTCAGGAAGAAGAACGGCGGCTCCCGGCCGGTGAATCCCATCTCCTTGGCGTGCTCGACGTAGTTGCGGCCGACGCAGTAGATGCGGTGCACCGGCAAGGTCTCGCCGGCGCTGCCGGCGACAGGAAGGCTCGCGACCGCGGGCGCGCTGAAAACGTGGCTCATCGAGGGTCCGTCGTGGGTGCGCCGCGAGGCTCGGGGCGCTTGCGCCGCGATGATGCCACGCAGGCAGCGCCAGGAGCGGCGCCACTACACTGGGCTGCATGTTCATGGCGCGCAGCATCAAGCATTGCCGGGCCTGTGGCGGCGAGGTTCGCTACGCGACCCCGGCCGACGACAACCGCGACCGCGCCACCTGCGGTACGTGCGGCACGATCCACTACGAGAACCCGCTCAACGTCGTCGGCACGCTGCCCTTCTGGGAGGACCGCGTCCTGCTCTGCCGGCGCAACATCGAGCCGCGGCGCGGCCTGTGGACGCTGCCGGCCGGCTTCATGGAGCTCGGCGAAAGCATCGCCGAGGGCGCCTTGCGCGAGACCGTCGAGGAGGCTGGCGCACGAGTCGAAATGCTGGGCCTCTTCACGCTGCTCAACGTCGTGCGGGTCGGCCAGGTCCACTTCTTCTATCGGGCTCGCCTGCTCGACACCGATTTCGCGCCCGGCCCGGAAACAATCGAGGCCCGGCTGTTCGGCGAGGGCGAGATTCCGTGGGATGAGGTAGCGTTTCGCACCAGCCGCCGGACGCTGGAGCTCTTCTTTGCCGACCGGCGCGCCGGCAGCTTCGGTTTTCACACGGCCGACATCTCCTGACGCCAGTCTCCAGCGCTCGCCGAGGCAGCGCGGACCCAGTCAATCAAACGTTCGTTTAAAGCGGCTAGAATGCGCCGCGATGAAGCCCCCTTCCCTTGCCGACGGCTGCTGCCCGGTCGCGCAATCGCATCTGTCCCTGCGCGACCCCGGCGAGCCGGCGCGAGAGCGGCTGCTGCTCGCCGGGCTGCGCCTGTTCGCCGAGCAGGGCTACGCAAAGACCTCGATCCGGCAGATCGCGCTGGCCGCCGGCGCCAATGTCGCTGCGGTCAGCTACTACTTCGGCAACAAGGCAGGCCTGTACCGTGCCGTCTTCTGGGGCGGCGCCGCGCCGTCGGCCGGCGACCCGCCGAATCCGCAGTGGAGCGAAGCCTCGCTCGCCGGCATCTTCGAGCACATCCTGGCGCCGCTGCGCAGCGGCGCGCAGGCGCGCCTCTGGATCAAGCTGCACCGGCGCGAAATGATCGAGCCGGCGGGTCTCTGGCGCGAAAAGGTCGACCGCGGAATGCAACCGATGCACGCCGCCCTCGTCGCGATGCTCTGTCGGCGTCTCGGCGTCGAGAAGGCCGACGATGAAGTGCTCGCGCTGGCGACGCTCATCATCGGCCCAGCGGTTCACCTGCTCGTCAATTGCGAGGTCATCGACGCGCTGGCGCCGCAGCTGCTGGCCGGGCCGCACGCCGTCGATACCTGGCGCGAGCGCTTGGTGCGCAGCTCCGAAACGCTGATCAAGGCCGAGCAGGCGCGACGCGCGCGCGGCATCGCGCGCGTACCAGGCAACGCGCCGGCACGGCCATTGCGTCAGTCCACGAAAGCCACGCCGACCACCACCAGACCTTCCCGGAGCAGGGCATGAGCAACGTCCGCACATCGATCGCGCCCTGGCGCACCCACCTCGTCCTCGCCATCGCGCTGGCCCTGGCGGGATGCGCGGTCGGTCCGGATTTCGAGAAGCCAGCGCCGCCGCAGGTTGCCGACGCATCACACCCGTACACGCCGACGCCGATTCCGGCGCTGACGGCGAGCGCACCGGGCACGGGCGGCGCCGCGCAGCACCTGACGATGGGCCAGGACATCCCGGCCCAGTGGTGGCAGCTGTTCCATTCCGATCCGCTCGACCAACTGGTCCGCTCGGCCCTGACGCAAAGCCCGACGCTCGCCGCCGCGCAGGCAACCTTGCGACAGGCGCAAGAGAACTACGAGGCCGACTCGGGCCACAAGCTCTGGCCCAACGTCAACGGCCAGCTCGGCGCGCAGCGCGAGAGGCTGCCTCAGGCCGAAGGCGGCACGCCGGGCTTCAATGTCTTCAGCGTCTACAACGCCTCGGTGAACGTGTCGTACACGATCGATGCGTTCGGGGGAATACGACGCGAGCTCGAAGGCCTGGAGTCCGCGGTCGACTACCAGCGTTTCCAGGTCGAGGCCGCCTACCTCACGCTGACGACGAACCTCGTCACCACGGCGATCCAGGAAGCGTCGCTGCGTGCCCAGCTGCAGGCGATCGGCGACGTCGTCGAGGCCGAGAAGAAAGCCTACGACCTGGTGCAGAAGCAGGCGCGCTTCGGCGCCGTCGCCCGTTCCACGGTGCTCACGCAGGCTGCTCTGCTGGCGCAGACGCAAGCCACCTTGCCGGCGATCCAGAGAGCCCTGGCGCAGACGCGCTATCAACTCTCGGTCTTCGCCGGCCGCCTCCCCGGCGATCCGGGCCTGCCCGAGTTCACCCTCGAATCACTCCAGCTGCCCGAGAACGTTCCGGTCAGCCTGCCCTCGGAGATGCTGCGCCAGCGGCCCGACATCCGCGCCAGCGAGGCGCTGCTGCACCAGGCGAGCGCCCAGGTCGGCGTGGCGACCGCCAATCTCTATCCGCAGATCACGCTGAGCGGCGCCGTCGGCACGGCTGCATTCAAGGCCGACAAGCTGTTCTCGCCCGGCACGGCGGCCTGGAGCATCGGCGCCGGGCTGCTGCAGCCCATCTTCAACGGCGGCGCCCTGCAGGCCAACAAGCGAGCGGCGATCGCCGGCTACGACGCAGCTGCCGCGCAATACCGGCAGACCGTGCTCAACGCCTTCCTCAATGTCGCCGACACGCTGCGCGCCCTCGACCTCGACGCCGAGGGCGTGCGCGCGCAGCAACAGGCGGCTTCGCTGGCCGAGCAGCAAATGCTCCTGGTCGGGCGCCAGTACAAGTTCGGCGCCGTGAGCTTCCTGGTGCTGCTCGAAGCCCAGCGCATCTACCAGCAGACGCGCGTCACGCTCGCCGCGGCGCAGGCGAACCGCTTCGCCGACACGGCCGCGCTGTTCCAGGCGCTCGGCGGCGGCTGGTGGAATCGGACCGAGCTCGCCGACATCTCGCATCCTCCGGCAACGCCGTGAGCTGAGACCGGGAACGAAAAGACAGATCACACGGCGCGCTTCTGGCGCCGCAACGAAACGAGGAGAGGTAGATCGTGAAGAAGATGACCAAGCGAATGCTGATCATGATCGGCTGCGTCTTGTTGGTGGTGCTGCTGCTGGCCGGCGGCTTCTACCTGCACATCCAGAAGCTCATCGCCTCGTCGCCGCGGCCCGGGCCGCAGACGGTGACGGCGGCCAAGGTCGAAGCCCTCGAATGGCAGCCGCAGGTCGGCGCCGTCGGCACCGTCGTCGCCGTGCGCGGCGTCGACGTCACCACCGAAATCGCCGGCCTGGTCCGCAGCGTCGAGTTCAAGTCGGGCCAGGAAGTGAAGGCCGGCGCGGTGCTCGTGCAGCTCAACGCCGATTCCGACATCGCCCAGCTGCACGCGCTGCAGGCGGCCGCCGATCTGTCGGCCACGACGCTGGCGCGCGACAAGGAGCAGCTCGCGGTCGAAGCGATCGCCCAGGCCCAGGTCGATGCTGACGACGCCGATCTGAAGAGCCGCCGCGCCCTGGTGGCGCAGCAGCAGGCGACGATCGCCAAGAAGACCATCGTCGCGCCGTTCAGCGGCCGGCTCGGCATCACGACCGTGAACCCGGGGCAATACCTCAATCCGGGCGACAAGATCGTCACCCTGCAGACCATCGACCCGATCTACGTCGACTTCTATCTGCCGCAGAAGCAGATGGGCGGGCTGGTCATCGGCCAGGTCGTCAACGCCGTCACCGACGGCTTCGCCGGTGTCGCCTTTCCCGGCCGCATCACCGCGATCAGCCCCAAGGTCGACCCGACGACGCGCAACGTGCAGGTCGAGGCGACCTTGCCGAATCCCAAGCGCCAGCTATTGCCGGGCATGTTCGCGAACGTCAACGTCGAGGTCGGCGAGAAGAAGCGCTACCTGACGCTGCCGCAGACGGCGATCACCTACAACCCCTACGGCTCGACGGTGTTCGTCGTTCGGCCGAAGAGCGAGATCGACGCTGCCGCGAAAGCGGCGAGCGGGGCGGGCTCGGGCACGGCGCGGGCGGCCGCGCCGGCCGCCGCAGCATCGGGCGGCGACAGCCTCGCCGTGCAGCAGGTGTTCGTGACGGCCGGCGAGACGCGCGGCGACCAGGTGGCGATCATCGAAGGCCTGAAGGAAGGCCAGCTCGTCGTGACAAGCGGCCAGGTCAAGCTCAAGAACGGCACGCCGGTCGTCATCGACAACACGGTGCAGCCGTCGAACAGCCCGAACCCGAAGCCGCAGGAGAAGTGACGTGAACTTCACCGACATCTTCATCCGGCGGCCGGTGCTGGCCATGGTGATCAGCCTGCTCATCGTCGTGCTCGGGCTGCGCGCCCTGTTCGACCTGCCCGTCAACCAGTTCCCGAAGACGCAGAACGCCGTCGTCACGGTCTCGACGACCTACTACGGCGCCGACGCGCAAACCGTCGCCGGCTTCATCACCCAGCCGCTCGAGGGCGCGATCGCGCAGGCGCAGGGCATCGACTACCTGTCGTCGAACAGCTCGAGCGGCGTCTCGACCATCACCGCGACGCTGCGCCTGAACTACGACGCCAACCGGGCGCTGACCGAGATCAGCACCCAGGTGAACTCGGTGAAGAACCAGCTGCCGCCGCAGGCGCAGACGCCGGTGCTCACCGTGCAGACGGGCTCGACGATCGACGCGATGTACATGGGCTTCTACAGCGACACGCTGCCCACCAACAACGTCACCGACTTCCTCGCGCGCGTCGTCAAGCCCAAGCTCGACTCGATCGACGGCGTGCAGACCGCCGAGTTGCTGGGTGCCCGCACCTTCGCGCTGCGCGCCTGGCTCGACTCGGGCAAGCTCGCCGCGCACGGGTTGACCGCCGCCGACGTGAGCAGCGCGCTGGCAAGCAACAACTACCTGGCCGCCCTCGGCTCGTCCAAGGGCCAGATGGTGACCGTCCCGCTCACCGCCGGTACCGACCTGCACACCGTCGACGAGTTCAAGCAGCTCGTCGTCAAGCGCAGCGGCGACGCGATCGTCCGTCTCGACGACGTCGCCAACGTCACGCTCGGATCGGAGAACTACGACTTCAACGTCGCGTTCTCGGGCGTGCGCTCGGTCTTCATCGGCATCAAGGTGGCCCCCGAGGCCAACATCCTCGATGTCGCCAAGCGCGTCCGCGACGCCTTCCCCGACCTGCGCAGCGGGTTGCCGACCGGCGTGACGGGGGAGATCGTCTACGACTCCACCGAGTTCATCAATACCTCGATCAGCGAGGTCGTGAAGACGCTGGTCGAGGCGCTGCTGATCGTGACGGTCGTGATCTTCCTGTTCCTCGGCTCGTTCCGGGCGGTGATCGTGCCGATCGTCGCCATGCCGCTGTCGCTGATCGGCACCTTCTTCATGATGCTGGTGCTCGGCTACTCGATCAACCTGCTGACGCTGCTGGCGCTGGTGCTGGCGATCGGGCTGGTCGTCGACGACGCGATCATCGTCGTCGAGAACGTCGACCGGCACATGAAGGAAGGCAAGACGCCCATGGAGGCGGCTTACATCGCGGCGCGCGAGCTCGGCGGCCCGATCATCGCCATGACGATCGTGCTGATCGCGGTCTACGTGCCGATCGGCTTCCAGGGCGGCCTGACCGGCGCGCTCTTCACCGAGTTCGCCTTCACGCTGGCCGGCGCGGTCTTCATCTCGGGCATCGTCGCCCTGACGCTCTCGCCGATGATGGCGTCGCGCTTCTTCAAGAGCGACCAGGACAGCGGCCGCTTCGCCCACTTCATCGACCAGACGTTCAACCGCGTGCACCGCGGCTACAGCCGCGTGCTGGCCGGCCTGCTCGACACCTGGCCGGTGCTGATCGTCATGGCCGCGATCCTCATGATCCTGCTCGGCCTGATGTTCAAGATGTCGGGGCAGGAGCTCTCGCCCGAAGAGGACCAGGGCTTCATCGGCTCGCAGGTCGTCGGCCCGCCGACCGCCACGTCGCAGCAGATGCTGACCTACGCGGGGCAGGTGTTCGACATCGCCAAGGCCGAGCCCGAGTACAAGCAGATGTTCCAGATCACCGGCGTGCCGACGATCAACCAGGGCATCGGCGGCGTGATCCTGACCGACTGGGGCAACCGGACGCGCAGCGCCCACGAGGTCCAGCAGGATCTGCAGAAGAAGTGGAACAGCATCGCCGGTGCTCGGGTCGCCGCCTTCCAGTTTCCGTCGCTGCCCGGCGCCTCGGGGCTGCCGGTGCAGTTCGTCATCACGACGACCGAGCCATTCGAGAACCTGAACGCGGTCGCCCAGCAACTGCTCGACAAGGCGCGGGAGAAGAACCTCTTCTACTTCGTCGACCTCGACCTCAAGCTCGACAAGCCCCAGGCCACCGTCGTCGTCGACCGCGACAAGATCGCGACGCTCGGCATGACGCAGCAGGACGTCGGCGCCGCGCTCAGCGCCGCGCTCGGCGGCGGCTACGTCAACTACTTCTCGATCGCCGGGCGCTCGTACAAGGTGATCCCGCAGGTGCTGCAGGTCGACCGCCTCAACCCGAACAACGTGCTCGATTTCTACATCAAGACGCCCAATGCCGGGCTGATTCCGGCGAGCACGGTGGCGCACATCGAGACGACGATCGTCCCCGAGTCGATCAACCGCTTCCAGCAGCTCAACTCGGCGACCATCATCGGCGTGTCGGGATCGACGCAGGCCGACGTCATCAAGTTCTTCAAGGACAACCTGGCGCAGATCGCCCCGTCCGGCTACACCGTCGACTACTCGGGCCAGTCCCGCCAGTACGTCCAGGAGTCGGGCGGTTTCGCGGTGACGATGGGCTTCGCCGTCATCATCGTGTTCCTCGCGCTGGCGGCGCAGTTCAAGAGCTTCCGCGATCCGGTCGTCATCCTGGTATCGGTGCCGCTGGCGCTGTTCGGGGCGATGATCTTCATCTTCCTCGGCTTCGCGACCCTCAACATCTACACCAAGGTCGGCCTGGTGACGCTGATGGGTCTCATCAGCAAGCACGGCATCCTGATCGTCGAGGTGGCCAACAAGCTGCAGGAGGCCGGCCGCAGCAAGCGCCAGGCGATCGAGGAGGCCGCCGGCATCCGGCTGCGGCCGATCCTGATGACGACGGCGGCCATGGTCTTCGGCGTCGTTCCGCTCGTCATCGCCTCCGGCGCAGGCGCCGCGGGCCGCCACGCGATGGGCCTGGTCATCTTCACCGGCCTGGCGATCGGCACGCTGTTCACGCTGTTCGTGGTGCCGGCGATGTATCTCTTCATCGGCGCCGACCACGGCAAGCGGCGCAAGGTCGAAGAGGCGGCGGCCACGCCGCCGCTCCTGACCGACGAATCGGGCGCGCCGCACGCTGGCTGACGGGCGATGCTCGAAAAAAAGGGGCGCCGCGGCGCCTCTTTTTCTTTGCGTCAGCGCCGCACCGGCGGCAGGTCGGTGCAGGTACCCTCGAAGGCCTCGGCCGCCAGGCCGATCGATTCGCCGAGCGTCGGATGGGGATGGATCGTCTTGCCGATGTCGACGGCGTCGGCGCCCATCTCGATGGCCAGCGCGATCTCGCCGATCATGTCGCCGGCATGGGTGCCGACGATGCCACCGCCGACGATGGCGTGCGTGCTTTCGTCGAAAAGCAGCTTGGTGAAGCCTTCATCGCGGCCGTTGGCGATGGCACGGCCCGAGGCCGTCCATGGGAACAGGCCCTTCTTCACCTTCACGCCGCGCACCTTCGCCTCGTCTTCGGTGATGCCGACCCAGGCGATCTCCGGATCGGTATAGGCCACGCTCGGAATCACGCGCGCGTCGAACACCGCTTTCGCCAGCTTCTCGTCGCCGAGCTGCTCGCCCGCCGCCACTTCGGCGGCGACGTGCGCTTCGTGCACCGCCTTGTGCTCGAGCATCGGCTGGCCGACGATGTCGCCGACCGCGAAGATGTGCGGCACGCTCGTGCGCATCTGGATGTCGACCGGAATGAAGCCGCGCTCGCTCACGTTCACCCCGGCTGCATCGGCAGCGATCCGCTTGCCGTTCGGAACGCGACCGACCGCCTGCAGTACGAGGTCGTAGAGCTGCTCCTTCAGCGCGCCCTGGCCTTCGAACTTCACGAGGATGCCGTCCGGACGCGCCTCCGCGCTGACCGTCTTCGTCTGCAAAAGGATGTGGTCGAAGCGCGGTGCATTCAGCTTCTGCCAGACACGAACCAGGTCGCGATCGGCGCCCTGCATCAGGCCGTCGAGCATCTCGACGACATCGAGGCGCGCGCCCAGGGTCGAATAGACCGTGCCCATCTCGAGACCGATGATGCCGCCGCCGACGATCAGCATGCGCTTGGGCTGCGACGGCAACTCGAGCGCGCCGGTGGAGGTGACGATGCGCGGGTCGTCCTTCGGCATGAAGGGCAGCTTCACCGCCTCCGAGCCGGCAGCGATGACGGCACGCGCGAAACCGATCGTCGTCGTTCCGCCGGCAGCGAGATCGACCAGCACGTGATGCGCGTCGCGGAAACGGCCGGAGCCAGTGACGACCGTGACCTTGCGCATCTTGGCCATCTGCGCGAGGCCGCCGGTCAGCCTGCCGACGACCTTGTTCTTGTGCGCGACGAGGCTTGCCGCGGTCGATGCGTCGGGTGCGCCGAAGTCGACGCCGACGGCGCCGAAATGCGCCACCTCGTCGAGCACCGCGGCGACGTGCAGCATGGCCTTCGAAGGAATGCAGCCGACGTTGAGGCAGACGCCGCCGAGCGTCGCGTAGCGCTCGACGAGAACGACCTTGAGCCCGAGATCGGCAGCGCGAAAGGCAGCCGAATAGCCGCCCGGGCCGGCGCCGAGCACGAGCAGATCGCAGGTCAGATCGCCGCCGATGGCGACGCGGCCGTCGCGCTTCCGCGCGCGCGTGACGGCGCAGGCGCGGCCGCGCCGGCGCGGGGTGCAGGCGCTGCTGCTGCGGCGCCGGGTGCCGGCGCCGACGCGGTCGAAGCCGCAGTTGCGTCGCACCGCGCGGCCTCGAGCGTGAGGATCACCGATCCCTCGTTGACCGTGTCGCCGACGGCGACCTTCAGCTCCTTGACGACACCGGCCTGCGAGGAAGGAATCTCCATCGACGCCTTGTCGCTCTCGATGGTGATCAGGCTCTGCTCGACCTTGACGGTGTCGCCGGGCTTGACCAGCACCTCGATCACACCGACGTCCTTGAAGTCTCCGATGTCGGGAACCTTGACGTCGACGGTCATAGCAGCACGCGCCGGAAGTCGCCGAGGATCTGGATCAGGAAGGCGTTGAAGCGCGCCGCCGAAGCGCCATCGACGACGCGATGGTCCCAGCTGAGCGAGAGCGGCAGCATCAGGCGCGGCTGGAAGGCCTTGCCGTCCCACACCGGCTCCATCAGGCTGCGGCAGACACCCAGGATCGCCACCTCGGGGGCATTGATGATGGGCGTGAAGTAGCGGCCGCCGATGCCGCCGAGCGACGAGATCGAGAAGCATCCGCCGCTCATGTCGGCCGGCGAGAGCTTGCCGTCGCGAGCCTTCTTGGCCAGCTCGCCCATCTCGGCCGAGATCTGCAGCACGCCCTTCTTGTCGGCATCGCGGATCACCGGCACGACGAGTCCGTTCGGCGTGTCGGCCGCGAAGCCGATGTGGAAGTATTTCTTCAACACCAGATGATCACCTTCGAGGCTGGCATTGAAGTCGGGGAACTTCTGCAGTGCCGCGACGCAGGCCTTGATCAGAAAGGCGAGCATCGTCACCTTGACCCCGGCCTTCTCGTTCTCCTTGTTGGTCAGGACGCGAAATGCCTCGAGCTCGGTGATGTCGGCATCGTCGTGGTTGGTGACGTGCGGAATCATCACCCAGTTGCGATGCAGCGCCGGGCCGCTGATCTTCTTGATCCGCGACAGCTCCTTCTTCTCGATCGCCCCGAACTTGGCGAAGTCGACCTGCGGCCATGCCAGAACGCCGAACGGCGTGCCTGCCGCAGCGCTGCCGCCCGGCAGCTTGGCCGCCTGCGCCCGCGTCTGCTGCGCGCCGGCCATGACGGCCTTCACGAAACCCTGCACGTCTTCCTGCGTGATGCGGCCCTTGGGTCCGCTGCCCTTCACTTCGCCCAGCGGCACGCCGAGCTCGCGCGCGAGCTTGCGAATCGTCGGCGACGCATGCGGCAAGGAACTTGCGGGGCGCTCGGCTCATGCGTCGGCAAGGCTGCGGTCGGAACCGGTTTCTCGCCCGGCGGCGCCGTGGCGGCATCGGCTTGCGGCGCGGCAGCCGGCGCGCGGAGCAGCGGCCGGCGCGGGCGCAGAGGCAGGCGAAGGTGCAGCACCGCCGCTGCCCTGCAACACCGCGATCGCGCTGCCCTTCGATACCTTGTCGCCGACCTTGACCTTCAGCTCCTTGACGACGCCAGCGCCCGAGGAAGGGATCTCCATCGAGGCCTTGTCGCTCTCGACCGTGATCAGACTCTGCTCGGCCTTGACGACGTCGCCGGGCTTGACCAGCACTTCGATGACGGCCACCTCGTCGAAGTCGCCGATGTCGGGCACGACGACGTCGATCGTGCCGCCCGGCGCGGCTGCGGGGGCTGCGGGTGCACTCGACGGCGCCGCCGGGCGTCGGCGAGGCGCTGGGAGCCGCGGGCGGCTCGGCGGTCGCGGCTGCGGCCGCCCCGGCCGAGGCCTCGCTCTCGAGAACGAGCAGCAGCGTGCCTTCGCTGATCTTGTCGCCCAGCTTGACCCGCATCTCCTTGACGACGCCGGCCAGGCTCGATGGAATCTCCATCGAGGCCTTGTCGCTCTCCACGGTAACCAGCGACTGCTCGGCCTTGACCGTATCGCCCGGCTTGACCAGCACCTCGATGACTTCGACTTCCTTGAAGTCGCCGATGTCGGGAACCTTCACTTCCACGGCAGCCATCGCGCGTCCTCAGGCGTAGAGCGGGTTGATCTTGTCGGCGTCGATCGCGTACTTCGCGATCGCCTCGGCCACCTTCGCCGCCGGCACGCTGCCCTCTTCGGCCAGCGCCTTCAGCGCCGCAACGACGATGTAGTGCCGGTCGATCTCGAAGTGCTCGCGCAGCTTGGCCCGGAAATCGCTGCGGCCGAAGCCGTCGGTACCGAGCACCTTGTAGGTCCGGCCCTTGGGCAGGAAGGCGCGGATCTGCTCGGCATAGTTCTTCATGTAGTCGGTGGAGGCGATGACCGGGCCGGCGAAC
This sequence comes from uncultured beta proteobacterium, assembly GCA_963778525.1. GTDB lineage: Bacteria > Pseudomonadota > Gammaproteobacteria > Burkholderiales > Burkholderiaceae_C > Schlegelella_A. The sequence continues at coordinate 325,348 of CAVZUJ010000001.1, forward strand.
TTCTCGAGCTGCTGCGTCACGAACGGCACCTGCGCCCGCTCGGTCGGGTGCAGCAGGTTCCAGCGTTCGACGGCCTGCCCGTCGCGCGCCAGCTGGTTGAAGCTCGGGCAGCTCCAGACGTTCGCCGCGATGCCCCACTCCGAGTCGAGCAGGTCGCGTGCGGCCATGCTCTCGCGCAGGATGGTGCCGCTGCCGAGCAGGTTCACGCGCGGTGCCTTCTTCGCGCCTTCCTGCAGCAGGTACATGCCCTTGATGATCTCGGCCTCGGTGCCCGGGCGCAGGCCGGGCTGCGGGTAGTTCTCGTTGAGCAGCGTCAGGTAGAAGTAGACGTTGTCCTGCTGCTCGACCATGCGGACGAGGCCGTGATGCAGGATCACGCCGACCTCGTGCGCGAAGGTCGGGTCGTAGCTGATGCAGTTCGGGATCGTGCTGGCGAGAACGTGGCTGTGCCCGTCTTCGTGCTGCAAGCCTTCGCCGTTGAGCGTCGTGCGGCCCGAGGTGCCGCCGAGCAGGAAGCCGCGCGCCTGCATGTCGCCGGCCGCCCAGGCGAGATCGCCGACGCGCTGGAAGCCGAACATCGAGTAGTAGACGTAGAACGGCATCATGATGCGGTTGTTCGTCGAGTACGAGGTCGCCGCGGCGATCCAGCTGCTCATGCCGCCCGGCTCGTTGATGCCTTCCTGCAGGACTTGGCCGCTCTTGTCTTCGCGGTAGTACATGACCTGCTCGCGATCGACCGGCGTGTAGTTCTGGCCGGCCGGGTTGTAGATGCCGATCTGCCGGAACAGGCCCTCCATGCCGAAGGTGCGCGCCTCGTCGACGAGGATCGGCACCGCGCGCGGACCGAGGTCCTTGTCGCGCAGAAGCTGCGTCAGGAAGCGCACGAAGGCCTGCGTCGTCGAGATCTCGCGCCCTTCGACCGTCGGCTCGAGCACGGCGTGGAAGGTCTCGAGCGGCGGCACCTTCAGCTGCTCGTCGGCCTTGACGCGACGGTGCGGCAGATAGCCGCCGAGCGCGCTGCGTCGCTCGTGCAGGTACTTCATCTCCGGCGTGTGCGCTTCCGGCTTGTAGAAGGGGATGTCGCCGAGCTTGTCGTCGGCAATGGGGATGTCCCAGCGGTCTCGAAACGCCTTCACGTCCTCGTCGACGAGCTTCTTGGTCTGATGCGCCGTGTTCTTGCCTTCGCCGCTCTTGCCCATGCCGAAGCCCTTGACGGTCTTCACCAGCAGCACCGTGGGTTGGCCTTCGTGATGTGCCGCCCGGTGGAAGGCCGCATAGACCTTCTGCGGATCGTGGCCGCCGCGCTGCAGGCGCCAGATGTCCTCGTCGCTCATCTTGGCCACGCTCGCGAGCAGCGTCGGGTCCTGCCCGAAGAAGTGCTTGCGCACGAAGGCGCCGTCGTTGGCCTTCATGGCCTGATAGTCGCCGTCGACGGTGTCCATCATCACCTTGCGCAGGATGCCGTCCTTGTCGCGCGCCAGGAGCGGATCCCAGTAGCTGCCCCAGATCAGCTTGATGACGTTCCAGCCCGAGCCGCGGAACTCGCTCTCGAGCTCCTGGATGATCTTGCCGTTGCCGCGCACCGGTCCGTCGAGGCGCTGCAGGTTGCAGTTGATGACGAAGATCAGGTTGTCGAGCTTCTCGCGCGCCGCCAGGCCGATGGCGCCGAGCGACTCCGGCTCGTCCATCTCGCCGTCGCCGCAGAAGACCCAGACCTTGCGCTTGCTCGTGTCGGCGATGCCACGCGCATGCAGGTACTTGAGAAAGCGCGCCTGGTAGATCGCCATGAGCGGGCCGAGGCCCATCGAGACGGTAGGGAACTGCCAGAACTCGGGCATCAGCTTGGGATGCGGATAGCTCGAGATGCCCTTGCCGTCGACCTCCTGACGGAAATTGAGCAGCTGCTCCTCGGTGAGCCGCCCCTCGAGATAGGCACGTGCGTAGACGCCCGGTGACGAGTGACCCTGGATGTAGAGCAGGTCGCCGCCGTGCTCGGCGCTCTCGGCGTGCCAGAAGTGGTTGAAGCCGGTGCCGAACATCGTCGCCACCGAGGCGAAGCTGGAGATGTGGCCGCCGAGATCGCCACCGTCGGCCGGGTGCAGGCGATTGGCCTTCACCACCATCGCCATCGCGTTCCAGCGCATGTAGGCGCGCAGGCGCTCCTCGATCTCGATGTTGCCCGGCGTGCGCTCTTCCTGGTCGGTCGGAATCGTGTTGAGGTAGGCCGTGTTGGCGGAGAACGGCACGTCGATGCCGGCCTGGCGCGCGTGGTCGATCAATTGCTCGACGAGGAAGTGCGCGCGTTCGCTGCCTTCGGAAGCGATGACGGCCGAAAGCGCATCCAGCCACTCGCGCGTTTCCTCGGCATCGATGTCGTTGGCGGCAGCACCGCGCGTGGGCTCGGGAAGGGCAGACATCGGTGTCTCCGTCAGTGTTGTTCTTGCCGCCGGAGAGTGTCGCACAAAAACCTGTGCTTTCACATCATGCCATGTAGTTTCGCATTATGGCAATCCACATTGCGAGCAGGCGCCGGCCACGCCACCCTGTCTCCCCACCGGCAAGACCCACCCCGATAATCGGCCCATGCAGCGCGCCGAACCGGCGATCACCTCTCCCCGCCCCACTCGCACCTGGGCCCAGCGTGTCTTCGGCCGCTGGTGGCGGCGCCAGTCGGCCGCACGACAGGACCGCTACGCCACGCTCGGCCCGCTCGCGTCGGTGCTGCTCTTCCTCGCCGCGATCATCTCGGCGTTCTGGTACCTGCGCAACGAGGAGTTCGAACGCGAGCAGGAGGCGGTGCGTCGCGACACCGAAGTCGTGCAGCAGCAGATGCGGCTGCGCCTGATTGAAAACGACGAGCAGCTCGTGCGAATCGGCCGCGAGCTGGTCACGCACACGCTCGATCGGGACGGCTTTCTGCTGCAGGCCTCGAGCTTCACGAGCGAGCGGCCGGAGATGACCAACCTGATCTGGTTGGCGGCCTCGCGAGCCAAGGTCGCGGGCTATTCGAGCACCAGCTTTCCGCCGGAAACCGGCATCAGCGGGATCGACACGCCGGCCTCGCTGCCGGTGGAGAACTCCGGCTCCGAGCCCGAGCGCGCCTTCCAGCGCGCCCGCGACTCGCACCAGACGATCTACTCGAAGCCCTTCAGCGACAGCTTCGGCAATCCTGTCTTCCAGGTCCTGATCCCGCTCATCGAACGAGGCGCCTTCAGCGGCGCCCTGGTCGCGGAATACTCGGTGGAGCGTCTGCTGCGCTACTACGTGCCGAACGAGGTGTCGCGCCGGCACGCGATGTCGCTGATCAACGGACAGGCGCAGGCATTGGCGCTGGCGAGCACCGTGATGACCCCTCCCGGCAACCGGGCGACACGCCCGTCTATCGTCTACGAGCTGCCGGTCGCGCCGGCAGAAAACGGACTCCTCCTGCGCGGCGAGGGCTACCGGACCTCGATCGGCCTGATCAGCAACACGCTGTTCTGGATGGTCATGGCCCTGTCGGTGCTGACGGTGTGGATGCTGCTCGGCACCTGGCGCCACATGCGAAGGCGCTTGCAGATGCAGGCCGCGCTCGTCTCCGAGATGAACTTCCGGCGCGCGATGGAGAACTCGATGCTCACCGGCATGCGCGCCATGGACCTCGAGGGCCGCATCAGCTACGTCAACCCGGCGTTCTGCGCGATGACCGGATTTTCGGACGCCGACCTGATCGGCCAGCGACCGCCCTTCCCGTATTGGCCGCACGAGCGGCGCGACGAGAACGCGCGTTTGCTCGATCAGGAGCTGCAAGGGCGAAGCCCGGCCGGCGGCATCGAGGTGAAGGTGATGCGCAAGGACGGCTCGCTCTTCGACGCGCGAATGTACGTCTCGCCGCTGATCGACCCGAAGGGCCAGCAGACAGGCTGGATGACGTCGATGACCAACATCACCGAAGCCAAGCGCATCCGCGACCAGCTGACCGCCTCGCACGAGCGCTTCACGACGGTGCTCGAGGGTCTCGACACCGCCGTCTCCGTGCTCTCGGTGCAGCAGGGCGAGATTCTGTTCGCCAATCACGCGTACCGGCTTTGGTTCGGCGCCGATGCGAAGGGCCATGCCAAGCTCGCCGGCGGCGAGGGCCTGGCCCCGATCCCGCCGGACAGCGATTTCGGCGACGCCGTCGACGCGCTCGGCGGCCTGCCGACGCACGATCTCACCTCGGCGGGATCGGACTCGCGCGAGGTCTTCATCGAGTCCCTCGGCAAGTGGTTCGACGTCCGTGCCCGCTACCTGCAGTGGACCGACGGCCGCCTGGCGCAGATGCTGATCGCCACCGACATCTCCGAGCGCCGCAACGCCGAGGTCGTGGCCGAGCACCAGGCCGAGAAGGCGCAGGTGACGAGCCGGCTGGTGACGATGGGCGAGATGGCTTCATCGGTGGCGCACGAGCTGAACCAGCCGCTGACCGCGATCACCAACTACTGCAACGGCATGGTGACGCGGGTCGAGAACAACGCCATCGACAAGGGCGATCTCATCGCGGCGCTGCAGAAGACCTCGCGCCAGGCCGAGCGCGCCGGCCAGATCATCCACCGCATCCGCGCCTTCGTGAAACGCAGCGAGCCGCAACGGCAAAAGGCCTCGGCCCAGACGATCGTCGAAGACGCCGTCGATCTCGCCGGCATCGAGCTGAGGCGCCGCAACGTCTCGATCCAGACCTACGTGGCGCAGCGCCTGCCGACGATCATGGTCGACCCGATCCTGATCGAGCAGGTGGTGCTCAACCTGCTGAAGAACGCGGCCGAGGCGATCGACAACGCCAAGCTGCCGCCCTCGCGCCGGCGCATCGAGCTGCGTGTCGTGCCGCGACATACGCCCGAAGAAGGCGACGTCATCGAGTTCACCGTCAGCGACAAGGGGCCGGGGCTGAAGGACGAGGTCATCGCCCGGATGTACGAAGCCTTCTTCTCGACCAAGGTCGACGGCCTCGGGATCGGCCTGAGCCTGTGCCGCTCGATCATCGAGAGCCATCGCGGCCGGATCAAGGCGGTCAACCTCTACAATGGCGAGACCCCCGCCGGCTGCCGTTTTTCGTTCACGCTGCCCGTCGAACCTTCACGCACCGAAGCCCCCGCGGCCGCCACAGCATGAGCCTGATCCCGAAGAAAGGCACCGTCTACGTCGTCGACGACGACGAAGCCGTGCGCGACTCCCTGCAGTGGCTGCTCGAAGGCAAGGACTACCGGGTCAAGTGCTTCGACTCGGCCGAGTCGTTCCTGTCGCGCTTCGATCCGCGCGAAGTCGCCTGCCTGATCGCCGACATCCGCATGGACGGCATGAGCGGCCTCGAGCTGCAAGACCGCCTGCTCGAGCGCCGCTCGCCCTTGCCCGTCATCTTCATCACCGGCCACGGCGACGTGCCGATGGCGGTGACGACGATGAAAAAGGGCGCCGAGGATTTCATCGAGAAGCCCTTCAAGGAAGACGAGCTGGTCGCGCTGGTCGAGAAGATGCTCGAGCGCGCCCGCGTCGATTTCTCCAAGCACCAGGAAGCGGCCAGCCGCGACGCACTGCTCTCGCGCCTGACCACGCGCGAAGCGCAGGTGCTCGAGCGCATCGTCGCCGGCCGGCTGAACAAGCAGATCGCCGATGACCTCGGCATCAGCATCAAGACGGTGGAGGCGCACCGCGCCAACATCATGGAAAAGCTGAACGCCAACACGGTGGCCGACCTGCTGAAGATCGCGCTCGGCGCGCCGTCGAAGGTTTGACGACGGCGCTTCGCATCGACGGCAGCGGCATCGCGCGCGAGCTGCGCGCGCGTCTCGCCGAGCAAGCTGCCGAGCTGACGAACGCCGGCCACCGGCCCGGCCTGGCGGTGATCCTGGTCGGTGACGACGCAGCGAGCCGCGTCTACGTTCGCAACAAGATCAAGGCCTGCGAGGAAACGGGCATCCGTTCAGTGCTCGAGACCTACGACGCGGGCCTGAGCGAAGCGGCCTTGCTCGCCCGCATCGCGGCCTTGAACGGCGACACCCACGTGCACGGCATTCTCGTGCAGATGCCCCTGCCGAAGCACATCGATCCAGCCCGCGTCATCGAAGCGATCGCTGTGACCAAGGACGTCGATGGTTATTCGATCGAAAGCGCCGGCCGCCTGCTCGCCGGCCTGCCCGGCTTTCGCCCCTGCACGCCCTGGGGCTGCATGAAGCTGATCGAGAGCACCGGCACCCTGCTGCGCGGCAAGCACGCCGTCGTGATCGGCCGCAGCAACACCGTCGGCAAGCCGATGGCGCTGATGCTCTTGCAGGCGGATGCGACTGTCACGATCTGCCACAGTCGCACGCCCGACCTGGCGGCGCAGACGCGCAGCGCCGACATCATCGTCGCCGCCGTCGGGCGCCCGCACACCGTGACCGCGGCGATGGTCAAGCCCGGCGCCATCGTCATCGACGTCGGCATGAACCGCATTCCCGAGGGCGAGCCGGGCGCCGGCAAGCTCTGCGGCGACGTCGATTTCGCGCGCCGTCTGCGAGGTCGCTTCGGCGATCACGCCCGTGCCCGGCGGGGTCGGCCCGATGACCATCGCCATGCTTCTGGCCAATACCGTCGAGTCGGCGCAGCGCCATGCCCTGGATGCGGCGCGACTTGTGTGACGTTGTGGTCGCGCTGCGGCTTGTTCGCGACGCGACCGTCGGTTAGATTCGCTCCTCGCCCCCTTCGTTCGCCACCGCATGACTTCGCGTTTCCGCTCCTGCATTCCGAGCCTGCTGCCGCGGGCCGCCTTGGCCGCCCTGGCTCTCGTCTTCGCCACCTCGAGCCTGGCGCAGTTCAAGGTCATCGGCGCCGACGGCAAGGTGACCTACACCGACCGTGAGCCGAATGGCAACGAAGGCAAGGTGATCCCGCTGGGTGCGCGCGCTGCCGCGATTCCCGAGAGCAGCGGCGCAGATCTGCCCTACGAGCTGAAGCAGGCTGCCGACAAGTACCCGGTGACGCTCTACGTCAGCACCGGAGCCTGCGATCCCTGCGCAACGGGCCGGCAGTTGCTGAAGGGGCGCGGCATTCCGTTCACCGAGCACCTCGTCGTCACGTCGCAAGACGCCGACGCCTTGCAGCGCCTGTCGGGCGCACAGGAAGCGCCGACGCTCAGCATCGGCTCGCAGGTCCTGCGCGGACTTTCGCCCGACGTCTGGAATTCCTATCTCGACGCCGCCGGCTATCCGCGCACCTCGCGCCTGCCCGCGACCTACCAATACCGTGCGGCGACCCCGGTCGTCGAGCAGCAGGCGCCGGCGCTTTCGCGCCCGGATACGCGAGCTGCCGCCGCCGCGCCCGCGCCGCCGCAGGCGCCCCCTCCGGCATCGCCGAGCGGCATCAGGTTCTGATCGCATGCGGAGCGCGGCCAACGCCGCGCGCCGCGAAGCTGCCGGCGGCCACCGCCGAGCCCATCAGCCAGAACAGCACCGAGGCGCCGAACGCGGCACCTGCGAAACCGAAGGCCAGCGGCATCAGCGCGCTCGACAGGTTGATCGCCATCGAGCGCAGGGCGATCGCCTCGCCATGCCGATCGTCGGGCGTGATCTGGTGCAGCGTGGTCATGATCATGGGCTGCACCGCGCCGAGCGCCAGACCGAGGACGACGGCGCAGACGCCCATCAGCCAGGCCGTCCGGGCGAACGGATAGACGGCGAAGACCAGGGCCACGCCGATCATCGCCGCCATCAGCACCTGCGACTCCTTGAGCCGGTGCGCGAGGACCGGGATGGCCAGGCGAATGACGGCCACCGAAGTCGCGAAGACGCCCAGCACCAGGCCGATCGCCGAGGCCGAGAAGCCGCGCTCGTGGCCCAGGATGGGCACGACGAAGGAGTGCACGTCCCAGCTCGACGAGAGCAGCCAGTTGACGAGCAGGAGGCGGCCGAAGCCGGGTGTTTCCAGCAGGCGCCACGAGCTGCGCTGGGCCGGCCGCGGTGCCGCCGCGTCGCGCGCTTCCACCGGCACTCGTCGGGCCCAGGCCAGGCTCGCCAGAGGGAGCGCGGCCAGGACGACGAAGGCCAGCCGAAAGCCGCCGGAATCGATCAGCGTGCCCGCCAGGACCGGACCGACGACATTCGACAGCGCCGGCGCGAGACCGAGCCAGCTGAAGACCCGCTTCAGCTCGGTTGCGTCGCGGGCCATGCGGCCGGCGGTGCGCTGGATGACGATGAGCCCGAAGTTCGCGCCGGCGCCGGTCAGCATCGCCGCGACGCACAAGGCGACGAACGCGCCGGCGCCCACAAGCACGCTCGAGAGCACCGCGAACAGCGCCGCCCACGACCTCGAGCGCAACGGCGATGCGCAGCGGCCGGTGGTAGCCATGCCTGTCGGCGAGCCGGCCGGCACTCATCGCCAGGGCGATCGGCGCGGCCGCGAAGAGGCCGAGCAGAACGCCGACGGCCCAGGCCGCATGGCCCTCGTTGAGCGCTTGCAGGGGTGCGGCCATGCGCACGCCGGCCATGCACGAATGGAGCGCGATCTGGCCGCCGATCAGGGCCAGCAGCGTTGCCGTCGAAGAGCCCTTCGACTCAGGCATCGGCCTGCTCGTCGAACAGCCCTCCCGGCAGCAGCGCCTGCGCCGCAGCCTCGTCGCCGACGCTTTCGACGCCCCGCAGGCTGCGGGCCATCACGCGCGAGCGCTTTTCGGCCTCGTCGATCGTGTTCGTGGCCTCCTGCAGCTTCTTGCGCGTGTGGGCCAGCGCACTGCCGAACTTGCCGAACTCGGTCTTCACCGCACTCAAGGTTTCCCACACCTCCGAGGTCCGCTTCTCGAGCGCCAGGGTGCGAAAGCCCATCTGCAGGCTGCTCAGCGTGGCCAGCAGCGTGGTGGGGCCGGTCAGCATCACCTTGTAGTCGCGCTGCAGGCTCTCGAGCAGCCCCGGCCGCCGCAGGGCCTCGGCGTAGAGGCCTTCCGTCGGCAGGAACATGATCCCGAAGTCGGTCGTGTGCGGCGGCGAGACGTATTTTTCGCGGATCACCAGCGCTTCCCGGCGCAGACGGGCCTCGATCGCGCGGGAGTAGGTTTCGACGCCGACCCGGTCGGCGGCCTCCTGTGCTTCCACGAGGCGCTCGTAGTCGTCACGCGGGAACTTGCAGTCGATCGGCAGCCAGAGCGGCGCGCCGTCGTCGCGGCGGCCCGGCAGCTTGATCGCGAACTCGACGCGCGCACCGGTGCCCGGAACCGTCTCGACGTTGGTGGCGTATTGCTCGAGCGTCAGGGCCTGCTCGAGCAGCGCCGCGAGCTGCACCTCGCCGAACATCCCGCGCGTCTTGACGTTGGTCAGCACCCGGTTCAGGGAGCCGACATCGCTGGCGAGCTTCTGCATCTCGCCGATGCCGCGATGCACCTGCTCCAGGCGTTCGGCCACCTGGCGAAAGCTTTCGCCCAGGCGTTGCTCGAGCGTCGCGTGCAGCTTCTCGTCGACGGTCGCGCGGATCTGCTCGAGCTTCTTCTCGTTGTCGACCTGGATCGGCGCCGAGCTTGGTCTCCACCGAGGCGCGCACCTCGCCCATGCGCTGGTCGTTGGTCCGCACCAGCTCCTGCAGCTGCCGATTGAGCGAGTCGGCCAGCTCGCGCAAGGCGGCCCCTTGTCGAAGTCCTTGCGACGACAGCGTCGTGTCGAGCCCTTCGCGCGCCAGCCGCGCCTGCTCGACCTGGGCCAGCGTCGCCTGCCCGAGCGCGCCCGCGAGCTGCTGCTGCGTCGTCGCGAGCTGGCGGCTGAACGCGTCGATCTGCTCGTTCTGCGTGCGCGCGACGTCGGCTTGCTGGGCCAGGAGCGTGCGCTGAAAGTCGCCGAGCGTCACGCCGAGCTCCTGGCGCGTGCCCTGCGCGCTGCGGGACACTTCGTCGCGCAGATCGCGGGCCTGCCGTTCGCTGCCGGCGTCCGCCGGTGGCCGGCGCAGCGCGATCCACAGCGTGATGACGACGAGCAGCCCGAGCAGCCCCGGCGTCAACCATTCGAAAACCATGCCCGATTGTCGCAGCGGCCGGGCCGCCGTGATTTCAGGTAGCCGCCGACTCTCAGGCGCGCGCAGCGTCCCGGCCTGGCGTGATCCAGCGCTCGATTCCGTCGAAGAGGAATTGCACGAGCAGGGCAAGGGCAGCCGCGGGCAGCGCGCCCGCCAGCATCACGCTCTTGTCGTTGACCGCAAGGCCGGCGACGATGCGTTCGCCGAAGCCCCCGGCGCCGATGAACGCGGCCATGGTCGCCGTACCGACGTTGATGACCGCCGCCGTCTTGATGCCGGCCAGCAGGGTTGGCGCCGCCAGCGGCAGCTGCACGTTCACGAGCGCCTGGCGCGCCGTCAGGCCGAGCGAGAGTGCCGCGTGCGCCATGTCGCGGGAGACGCCCTGCAAGCCGGCGTGGGTGTTGCGCACGATCGGCAACAGGGCATAGAGAAACAGGGCGATGAGCGCGGGCACGACGCCGATCGTGCCGACCAGGGCGATGAGAAAGGCGAGCAGCGCGAGCGAAGGCACGGTCTGCAGCACCGCGACGGCGCCGAGCAGCACGCCGGCGCTGCGCGGCCAGCGCCAGGCGCCGATGCCGATCGGCACGCCGACGACGATGGCCATCGCCAGCGACACGAACACCAGCAGCAGGTGCTCGCCGGCGAGACGCGCGAAGTCCGGTGCGAAGACGCGAGCCAGAAGGCCGGCCCTAGCGCTCTCGGGCTGCGCCGCGGCGTTCGCCGCACTGGCAGAAGCCGCGCTGCCGACCAGGCCCCGGCTCTCGAGAAAGCGCCTCGCCGTCTCCGCGAAGCTGCGGCCGTCGATTTCGACCTCGCCGTTCATGGCGATCATGGTCGCCGCGTCGATGCGGCCCGCCAGCTTCTGCAGCGGTGCCGTGTCGACGCCGGCGCGCATCAGCAGGACGGCGTCGTACTTCGGGAAGAAAGCGCGATCGTCCTGCAGCACACGCAGGCCGAGTCGTCCGAGCTTGGCATCGGTGGAGTAGACATCGATGACATCGACGCGCCCGGCGGCGACGGCGTCGTAGGCCAGGCCGTGGTCGAGGCCGATCGGCGTCGCGCTCAATCGCGTAGGCCTGCTGCAAGGCCGGCCAGCCGTCGCCGCGCTGCAGGAATTCATGCGACAGGCCGAGCTTGAGGCCGTTGCCCTTGGCCGATGCCAGATCGGAGATCGTGACGATGCCGAGGCGTTTTGGCCCGCGCCTCGCTCATGGCCAACGCATAGGTGTCGTTGAAGCCCAGCGGTATGGCCGCAACGAGGCCGCGCGGCGCGAGCCAGCGATTGAGCTCGTCGAGCGAAGGATTGCCCTCGCGCTTGAGCAGCTCGCGGACGATGGTTCCGGTGTACTCGGGATAGATATCGACCGCGCCGGAGGCGAGCGCCTGCTCGAGAATGCCGGTGTTGCCGAGCCCTTGCTTGTGCACTGCCGGCCGGCCGGCCGCGACCAATGTCTGGGTGACGATCTCGCCGAGCACATAGGACTCGGTGAACCGCTTCGAACCGACGACGACAGGTCGCGCGTCGCCAGCCATCGCCGGCACGGCGCCCGCGATGAAACCGGCGACCAGCACCAGCGCGGCGGCGACTTGTAGGAGCATTCCTACGCGGGAACTAGCGCCTTTGCCTATCGGCTCGGCACAGCACCTGGCCGACACTCGAACATCCCCTCCCGCCGCTCGAGCGTGCCCTCGTTTTGCATTTCGCCGTCGCTTCTGCCCATTCGCCGCAACCTTCGTCGCAAGAGCGTCCGGAGCCGGTGCGAGAGACGCTTTCCATGATCCAGTTGCGCGCGTTCATCGTCGAGGACAGTCCGGTGATCCGGGAGAACCTCGTCGCCGCGCTCGAGGAGATGGCGCCCATCGAAGTTGTCGGCACGGCCGAAGACGAAGCCTCGGCCGTCGGTTGGCTGGCTCGTCCGGACCATCCCTGCGATCTCGTCGTTGTCGACATCTTCCTGAAGAGCGGTTCGGGCCTCGGTGTTCTCAAGACGGCAGCCTCGGCGGCGGCGCCGCCCAAGCTCGTCGTTCTCAGCAACTACGCCACGCCCGACATGCGACGAAAGTGCCTCGAGCTCGGCGCCGATCGCGTATTCGACAAATCGAACGAGATCGACGCGCTGATCCTGTATTGCTGTCGGTTGGCCGACGGAGGCACTGGAAGCGGCGACCTCGACCCGCCATCTTGAGGCCCGGCGTCGTGCGCTTCGAGGCCGATGGCGCGTTACTGGATCAGCCCGTTCTTCAACGCGTAGTACGTCAGGTCGCTATTGGACTCGAGCTTCATCTTCTCCATCACGCGGGTCCGGTAGGTGCTCACGGTCTTCACGCTGAGCGACATGCTGTTGGCCATGTGGCCGATCGTCTCGCCCTTGGCCAGGCGCAGGAAGACCTGGAACTCCCGCTCCGAAAGCTGTTCATGCGCTGGCCGGTCGACGCTGCCGCCGCCCAGGCCATCGGCGAGCAGCTCGGCGACGCCCGCGGTGATGTACTTGCGGCCACGGTAGACGGTGCGGATCGCCTTGACGATTTCCTCGGGGTCGCAGTCCTTGTTGAGGTAGCCGCTGGCGCCCTGGCGCAACAGGGTCGTCGCGTAGTGCTCCTCGGGAAAGCCCGAGAGGATGAGCACCGGCAGGTCCGGAGCGCGGGCCTTGATCGCGGCCAGCGCATCGACGCCGCTCTGGTCGGGCATCGAGAGGTCCATGAGGATGACGTCGACCTGGCCCTTCCTGACGATGTCGATCGCATCGCGTCCGTTCGAGGCTTCGGCAACGACCGTAAGGTCGACCTGTTCGGAGAAGAACTGCTTCAGGCCGGCGCGTACGATGGCGTGGTCGTCGATGATGGCGATTCTGATCATGGGGCGTGGCGGCAAGCGTGCAACTGGGACAAGTGTAGGGTCGGTTCGTGCCAATGAAGCCTTTATCCTACTTCCGGCGGGGCGTCATTGTCTTTCCGCTCGCTGCGTTGGCGGCGTTGGCGATGTTCGTGATCAACGAAGTCTCGTACCGTGACGCGACCCGTTCCTTCGACGCCCTCGGCGATCGCTCCGCCGCCCGCTTCTACCTGAACGACCTCGCCAAGTCGCTGCTCGACGCGGAAACCGGCCAGCGTGGCTACCTGCTGACCGGTCGCGACGACTATCTCATTCCCTACCGAGATTCCCAGGAAGGGCTGCGCCGCAGCATCGAGTGGTTGAAAAATTACTATGCGCCGAACCCGCAGGCGACGGCACTGGTGCGCCAGCTCATCGCCACCAGCGACGAGAAGATGAGCGAGCTGGCCACGACGATCGAGCTGCACGACAAAGGCGCCGAGCCGGCCTGGCATGACTTGCTGATGACCGATATCGGGCGCGAGAAGATGGACCGCGTCCGCACGCTGACGGAGCAGTTGCTGGCCAACGAATCGAAGCTCGTCGAAACGGAGCGCAAGGACATCTATCAGACGCTCATGCTCAACCGGATCGGCGTCTCGGCCATGGCCGCGATCAGCCTGCTCGCTCTCTTCATGTACTTGCGCCAGTCGGCCCTGCTCGACCGCCAGATGAGCGAAGAGACGCGTCGCGTCGCGACCGAGCGCGACCGTCTCGAGTCCGAGGTCACGGCGCGGACCCAGCAGCTGAAGGAGCTTGCGCAACACCTGCAGACGATCCGCGAGGACGAGCGCAATCACCTTGCACGCGAGCTGCACGACGAGCTCGGCGCCTTGCTGACCGCCGCCAAGCTCGACGTAGCGCGCTTGAAATCGCGCCTCGGCGCGGCTTCGCGCGAAGCGCTGGAGCGCCTGGCGCACCTGAACGAGACGCTGAACGGTGGGATCGCCCTGAAGCGCCGCATCATCGAAGACCTGCGCCCTTCCTCGCTCAGCAACCTCGGCCTCGTGGCGGCGCTCGAGATCCTGCTGCGCGAGTTCTCGGCGCGCAGCGAGATCCCGATCGAGGCGCGCCTCGAGCGCGTCAATCTCGGCCCGGCAGCGCAGCTCACCGTCTATCGGCTGGTGCAAGAGGCGCTGACGAACGTCGCCAAATACGCCCAGGCGAAGAAGGTCACGGTGACGCTGGTGCCGCACGGTGACGACGCGGTTCGAGTGGCCGTGGAGGATGACGGCGTCGGCTTCGACGACAACATCGCACGCGTCGCGAGCCATGGCCTGATCGGCATGCGCTACCGGGTCGAAGCCGAGGGCGGCGAGATGCGCTTGCGGTCGACCCCGGGGGCAGGAACCTCGATCGAGGCGAAGCTGCCGAGCCGGCCGGCTGCCGACACCGAGGCGCCGATCGTGGCCGGCGTCGAGCACGAGCAGGTCGCTTGACGCAGCCGCTGTCGGCCGCGTCCTACGGGCACCGGCCCGCTCCCCCGACAGCCTGCTGGGCCCGAAACCTATCGCGGCTCGCCTCGTTTCGCAGCACACTTCACCTGTTGTCTTCTTTCCCTCCTGCCGGTTCGCCGGCGCCGACTCCGATCACTCGAGCAAGGAACTGTCATGAACACCGTCAGCAGCACCACCAAGCCCCTGGCCCAACAAGGGCAAGACATCGCCGACTCGGCCGCGCACACGGCCCAGAATGCCATCCGCTCGACGCAAAAAGCGGCTGACAGCGCGCTCGACAGCCTGTCGAGCAAGGTCGAGGAAGCGCGCGATCAGGCGGCCCCCTTGCTGAGCCGCGTCTCGTCGCAAGCCGAGGCAGCAGCGCGCCGCGGCATCGAAGCGGTCCGCGATACGTCGCAGCAGCTGCGCGAAAAGGCCCTGCGCGCTTCCGACAGCGCGGTCGGCTACGTCAAGGACGAGCCGATCAAGGCGATGCTGATCGCCGCGGCGACCGGAGCGCTGCTGATGGGCATCGTCGCCCTGATGAGCCGTTCGCGCGACTGAAGCCATCCTCGAGCCGGCGCGCCATGATTCATCCGCTGTTGCGCCTCATCGCGACCGAGCCGCAGATCCTCGGCGATCACGTCGAGGCCTATGCCGAACTCGTGGGCGACGAGGTCAAGAAGACGAGCAGCGCCTGGGCGACTCGCCTGGGCTTCTACCTTGCGGCCCTGGGTCTGCTGTGCGTCGGACTGGTGTTCACCGGTACGGCGCTCATGCTCTGGTCGGCCTTGCCGCCGAGCGGATTCCAGGCGCCGTGGGTGCTGGTCGCCGTTCCCCTCGTCACGTTCCTGGCAGCGGCGATCTGCGCGATGCTTGCCAGCCGCAGTCCGATCGAGAACGCCTTCGACAACGTGAAGAAGCAGCTCAGCGCCGACCTGGCGATGCTGCGCGAGGTGAGCGCGCCATGAGCGCTGTCTTGCCCGCGAGCGCGGCGGAGAATGCAGAGCTGGCCGATCGAGCGGCGGCAATCGAGCGCGTGGTCGCCAAGTCGGCGCCACTGTCGGCCACCGAGCGGCTGGCGGCGTCGCGGGCTCGCCTGCGCAGTGCCTTGATGGACATTGCGCATCCACCGCCACGACCGTCGCCCTTCGACGGACTGAGCGGAATCAAGGCGCAGATCATGACCCGGATACGGGCCATGCCCGGTGCCGACTTCGTGATCGAGACCCTCGAGGACTGGTGGACACAGCACCCGTTGCACGCCGTCGGCCTCGTCGCCGAGGAGGTGTCGCGCAGTTTCCTGTTGCCCGTGGCGCGCACGAATCCGTTCGCTCTCATGATCGGCTCGCTGCTCGTCGGCGTCGTGCTCGTGGCGTCGCGGCCGTGGAAGTGGCTGCTCAAGCCGGCCCTGTTCATCGGCCTCGTGCCCCAGCTGGCTGCGCACGCCTTGCAACGCATGCCGGTGGAGTCCTGGATGGACATGCTGAGCTCGATCCTGCCGGCCAAGCGCGCGGCGGCCAAAGGACGCGCCTCGCCCGAGCAGGCATCCGATTTGCCAACGACTCCCTGAATCGATTACCTCCCAACGGCCCCTATGCCGACAGGCCGCTCGCGCGGCCACCCGGCCGGTCTCCCTCCGAGGGGTCTTCAAAAACGCGCTCCGGCGCGTTTTTTTTGTGGCTCGAAGCTTGCATAGGACATGTCCTACAAGGCTCGCGGTTCCCACCGACAGACAGAATTGCCGGCGCTTTCTACCATTCAGGCCATGTTCCGCATCCGCTCCATGAACCCCCAAGCCTCAGGCCAAGCCGTCCTGCGTCCGCGCCCTGCCCCTTTCTGGGTCACCGCAGCCATCGACGGTGCAGCCGACACTTCGCCGATGGAGCTCTTTGCTCTCAGTGCGCACGTCGACCGTTGCAATGGCGCGCGCGGCAGGATGTTCGTCCTGCGCTGCGCGGCAGATGCGATTCATGGATTCATCGCCCCGCGTTTCGTGACTACCCTGATCGTGATCGGGCTCGTCTTCGGAGTGGCTTCGCTCGTCCTCTGAACGACCGATGGCGGCGCCCGAACTGCTGCGCCTGGTGCCTGACGCGCCGGCGGCGCTGGGCGATATCCTCGATCCCGCACGCGGCCCGCTCGAGCGGCCCAATCGATCCGAGATCTTCGGACCGGAGCGCTTTGCCCAGCACGGGCTGAGCCTGGGCGAAACCCATGCGGCGCGCTTCGCGCCATCGGGCTCGACCGCCTTTTTCCCGCGCCTTCGCGACAACATCCGGATCCTGCGCGAGGCCCACCACTACATCGGCTGGCAGGCGAAGACCGGCTACGACGTCAGTCCGGCCGCCGAGTGGCTGCTCGACAACTTCCACATCATCGAGGCGCAGCTGCGCGAGATCACCGACGGCCTGCCGCGCCGCTATTTCCGCGACTTGCCGGTACTGCAGGACGAACCACTGGTCGGGCTGCCGCGCGTCTACGGGGTCGCCTGGGCCTTCGTGGCCCATACCGACAGCGCCTTCAACGAAGAGCTGCTGGTTCATTTCCTCAAGGCCTACGAGCACACGCGCGAGCTGACCCTCGGCGAGCTCTGGGCCCTGCCGACGACGCTGCGGGTCGTCCTGATCGAGAACCTGCGCCGCCTGGCCGAGCGCGTCGCTGCCAACAAGGCGGCACGCGAAGTTGCCAACCTCTGCTGCGACAGCATCGAAGCCTATCCTGCGCATCGCCTCGACGCGGTGCTCTCGTTGCTCAATCGACGCGGCGTCGGCGAGCCGTTTCTGGCCCAGATGGCGCAGCGCCTGCAGGATCACCGGTCGGCCGCGGAGACAAACGCGCTCGACTGGCTGCAGCGCGTGGCACCGCACCTGGCCGAGGTCCAGACCCGCCTGCCGGCGGCGCAGGCCGCCGACAACCTGAGCGTCGGCAACGCCATCACCTCGCTGCGTTCCATCGGCGACGCCGACTGGCCCGACATCGTCGCCTCGACCAGCGTCCTGACGCAGCTCATGCTGAGCTCGCCGGCTTTCGCCGCCGAGCGCGACGACACCCGGGACGAGACCTTGCACGGCATCGAGCGGCTGACCAAGAAATCCGGCAAGAGCGAGCGATTCGTGGCCGAAAGGCTCCTCGAGCTGATGCGTCACGCCGCGTCCGAGACGCCGCAAGGCGACGAATCGAAAGCGGTCGCAGGCTATTGGTTGCGCGGCGCCGGCCAAGTGCAGCTGCTGCCGGCGCTCGGTCTTCCCGGCAAGGATGAATGGCGGCGCCGCCGGCTGCTGCGCCGCCTCACGCTGCCGCTCTACCTGCTGGCGTTCGCCGTCGCTACCGGCGGCATCGTCGCCTGGGTTCTGCTCCACTGCAGCGTCGCGCTGCCGACGGGCTCGTCGATTCCCTGGTGGACGGTGCTGGCCGGCTTGCTGCTCGTCCTGCCGGCCTCGGAGATGGCCGTGGCGGTGATCAATCGGCTCATCAGCGAGTCGTCTCGCCCCATCAGGCTGCCGCGCCTGGCCCTGCTCGGCGGCATTCCCGACGAGCAGCGAACCATGGTCGTCATTCCGGCGATGCTGACGGGGCTCGATTCCGGCGCGGAGCTCGCGCACCAGCTGCAGCTGCACTACCTCGCCAATCCGGAAGAAGGCGTGCAGTTCGCGCTGCTGTCCGACTGGCTCGATGCCGACACCGAGCACACGCCCGAGGACCAGCCGCTGCTCGACGCTGCGCGCGACGAAGTGGAGCGGCTCAACGGTCTCTATCCGGTCCATCCGGGCCGGCCGCCGCGTTTCATCGTGCTGCATCGGAAGCGGCGTTTCGCCGAGTCGGAGCAGCGCTGGCTCGGCTGGGAGCGCAAGCGCGGCAAGCTCGAGCAGCTGATGAAGATGCTGGCCGAGAACTCGGCCAGCCCCTTCGTCGATCTGGGCGCAGCGTCGCAAGTGGCTCCCGGCGTGCGCTACGTTCTCACGCTCGACAGCGACACGCGGCTGCCGCCCGGCCGCCTGCGCGACCTCGTCGGCATCGCGGCGCATCCGCACAACCAGCCGCAACTGTCGGCCGACGGCAAGCGCGTCGAGCGCGGCTACGGCATCCTGCAGCCGCACGTCGCCACGCCGCTGCCGTCGGCGCAGGACGTGACGCTCTATCACTGGCTGTTTTCGGGCCAGAGCGGCATCGATCCCTACAGCATCGCTTCGTCGGAGGTTTATCAGGACCTGTTCGGCGAAGGCACCTTCACCGGCAAGGGCCTGCTCCACGTCCACGCGGTCCACGCCGTGCTCGGCGGGCGCCTGCCGGAAAACCAGGTGCTCAGCCACGATCTGCTCGAAGGCTCGCTGGCGCGCTGCGCCGCCGTCACCGACGTCACGGTCCTCGAGGACGCGCCGTTCCACGCCGACGTCGCCGCATCGCGCGTTCATCGCTGGACGCGCGGCGACTGGCAGCTCTTGCCGCTGCTGCTGAACGCCGGGCACTTTCGGGTTCGCGCCATCAACCGCTGGAAGATGATCGACAACCTGCGCCGCTCGCTGGTGGCACCGGCGTCGCTGGCCCTGGTCGTGCTCGCGCTCGCCTGCGGCGTGGCTTCGCCATGGGCCGTGCTTGTCCTTGTCGCGCTGGCGTTCACGGCCGGTCCGCTGATGGGCACGATCGCCAGCTTCGCGCCGAGCCGCGACGAAATCGCACGCGTTCATTTCTACCGCCAGGGCCTGGCCGATCTGGTGCGGACCCTCCTCAGCGGCGCCTGGCTGCTGTCGCAACTGCTGGCCCTCGCCCTGATGGCCGTCGACGCCATCGCCCGCGCGCTCTGGCGCACGTTCGTCAGCCACCGGCGTCTCCTCGAGTGGACGACGGCCGCTGCAGCCCAGGCCGCTGCCGCGACTCGGCTTGCGCCGCTCGTTCGCAAGCACTGGGCCGTGCCGGCGGTCGCGCTGCTGCTCTGGGCGCTGCTTCTCGCGCTGCAGGCGCCGAATCTTCTTCTCAGCAGCGCGCTGTGCGTCGCCTGGGGCCTGTCGCCGGTGTGGACCTGGTGGGTCAGCCGGCCGCGGCCACTGCGCCGCGCAGATGCGCTGTCGCCGGCCGACCGCGCATTTTTCGCAGGCGTCGCGCGCGACACCTGGCGCCTGTTCGAACGCTGCGTCGGCGCCGGCGACAGCCAACTGCCGCCAGACAACCTGCAGACGGCGCCGCACGACATGGTCGCGCACCGTACCTCGCCAACCAACATCGGGCTGTACCTGCTTTCGACCGCATGCGCCCGCGAGTTCGGCTGGATCGGGCTGGCCGAGATGATCGAACGCCTCGAGGCAACCCTCGCGACGCTGGCCGTGATGCAGCGCCATCGCGGCCATTTCCTCAACTGGTACGACACCACCACCGCGACGCCGCTGCTGCCGCTCTATGTCTCCACCGTCGACAGCGGCAACCTCTGCGTCCACTTTCTGGCTGTCGCGCAAGCCTGCCTCGCGGCCGCATCGAAGGCCGACGACAACGCCCTCCTTCGTCGCGGCCTGGCTGCATCCAGGCAGCGAATCGACGCCCTGCGCGCCACCAGCGAACTGCCCCTGCCCAATGGCGATATTGCCTCGCTCGTCGGCGCCGTCGATGCGATGGCCGAGATCGCCGCCGATCCGGCGGCCTTTCGCGTCCGGCTCGACAACGCTGACGCGGCACTCGCTCTGTGGCTGCCGCCGCTCGCGGTGGACAGCCCGGCCTCGGCCACGCAACAGCTCGGCTGGGCGGTGCACGACCATCTCGCCGCGCTGCGTTCGGCGCTGCGCGACGTCGAATTCGAAGGCGACGCCGCGGCGCGCCTGAGAAGCATCGCCGCCGCCTGCCAGCGCCTCGCACGCGAGCCCGAATTCGGCTTCCTGTTCCACCAGAAACGTCGTCTCTTTCACATCGGCTTTCGCGTCGCCGAGCATCAGCTCGACGCCGGCTTCTACGATCTGCTGGCCTCGGAATCGCGCTCGACCGGGCTGTGGGCCATCGCCAAGGGCGACGTGCCCGCGGCGCACTGGGCCGCGCTCGGCCGGCCCTTCTATGCCGTCGGCACCCTTGCCGGCTTGCGCTCGTGGTCGGGCTCGATGTTCGAGTACCTGATGCCCACGCTCGTTCTCGAGGAGCCGCACGGCAGCGTGCTGCACAGCGCGGCCCAGGCCGCCGTGCTCGAGCACGTCGCCTTCGGACGCGAGCATCACGTGCCTTGGGGCATCTCCGAATCGGCCTACGCCGGCAGCGATCACACCCTCGCGTACCAGTACGCGCCGCAGGGTGTGCCGAAGCTGGCGCTGCGCCGCACGCCGGTGGACGAGCTGGTGGTTGCACCCTACGCCACGGCGCTCGCGGCGCAAGTCGCGCCGCACCGCGCGGCGTCGAACCTGCATCGATTCGAGCAGGCGCGCGCCCGCCTGCGCTACGGCTTCATCGAGGCGCTCGACTACACGCCAGCGCGCCAATCGGGCACCGAAGGCGTCGCTCGTGTCTACACCTTCATGGCCCACCACCAGGGCATGAGCGTGGTGGCGCTGGCCAACGTCCTGCTCGATCGCACGCCGCGCCGCTGGGGCATGAGCGATCCGCGGATCGAAGCGGTGTCCTCGCTGCTGCACGAGCGCGCGCCGCGCGAGGTCCCGGTGCTCCACGAGGCGCCGGCGCGGCCGGCTCCGGGCGCCCTGCCGCGGCGCAGCCCGGGCATGCTGCACGAGGTCTTGCCGGGCATGTCGGCGATCGAGCCGACGCATCTGCTCTCGAACGGCCGCTACGCCGTCGCCTTGCGCGCCAACGGCGCTGGCAGCAGCCGCTGGAAGGGCCTCGAGATTTCCCGCTCGCGCGACGATGCGTTGCGCGACGTCTGGGGCACCTTCTTCTACCTGCGCTGGGACCGCCAGCCACGGCCGGTCTCGCTGACCCAGCATCCGGCGCCCGATCGCGCCGCCCACTACCAGAGCAGCTACCACGCCGACCGGCTGCTCTTCACCGCCTCATGGTCGGAGATCCATGCGACGACGACGGTCTGGGTCAGCCCGGAGGATGACATCGAGTTCCGCCGCGTCGAGCTGCGCAATCTCGGCGATCGTCCGCTCGATGTCGAGCTGATGTCGGCCTTCGAGGTCACGCTCGCGGACGCCCGGGCAGACGAATCGCATCCGGCCTTCCAGAACCTCTTCGTGACGGCCGAATGGCAGGCCCCGCATCAGGCCCTGGTGTTCGAGCGCAAGCCCCGCCTGGCGACCGAGAAGGGCGTGCTGGCGGCGCACTTCATCGCCGACTCCGAGCCCCTTCCCGCCGGCATCCGGATCCAGGTCGACCGGCGCCGCTGGCTCGGCCGCAATCGCAGCACGAGCCATCCGCTGGCAGCGTTCGACGAGCCGCCGGAGACAGCGGTGGGCGGCGAATCGGCGGCGCTCGACACCGGCCTCGATCCGGTCTCGGCGTTCGCGGTACGGCTGCAGATCGCGCCGCGCGCCAAGGCGCGCATCACCTTCTGCACCGCCGCCGCCGACAACCGCGCGACCTTGCGCGCGGTCATCGACAAATACCGACAACCGACGCACGTCGAGCGCGCGTCGATGATGTCGGCCACGCTCGCCGGCATCCGCATCCGCGAAATGCGCATCAGCGCCGAAAACTACGCCGCGATCCAGACCCTGACGACCAAGCTGGTGTTGACGCTGACCCGCACGCACGCACGTCGAGCCGAGCTCGACGACACCTGCGACCGTCGCATGCTCTGGCGCTTCGGCATCTCCGGCGACCGGCCGATCGTGCTCGTCTCGGCCGGTGTCGCGCAGGGCCTGACGCTGTTGCGGACGATGGCGCAGGCGCTGCGCGTCTGGTCGTGGGGCGGCGTCGCCTGCGACCTTGTCGTCGTCAACCATGAGCCTGCCTCGTACCTGATGGCCCTGAACCGCGAGGTCATCGGCCTGAAGGACGCGCACGTTGCGGCCTGTCATGCCGAGCCCGGGGCTGCCGAGGCCGGCTTTCACGTCCTGCAGGCCAGCGACCTCCATGCCGACGAGACGGCGACCCTGCGCGCACTCGCGCGAGTTCGCCTCAACGCCGACGGCCGCCCGCTGTCGCGCCACGTGCAGGACCTGATCGAGGCGCACGACGGCGCGCTCGAAGAGCGCCAGGCCGTCTCGACGACGGCGCTCGGCGGCCGAGATGGGCGCCGAGATCGTGCCGCGCCGCCCGACCGGCGAGTTCGCACAGACCAGCGGCGAGTTCCGCTTCGACGTGACCGCGCTCGTCCGACCGGCACGGCCCTGGGTCAATGTTCTCGCCAATCCGGATTTCGGGACGCAACTGAGCGAAGGCGGCGGCGGCTACAGCTGGGCCGTCAACAGCCGCCTCAACATGCTGACGCCCTGGTCGAACGATCCGGTGGCCGACCCGCCCGGCGAATGGCTGCTGCTGCAGGACACGAAGACGCTGCAGACCTGGAGCATCGCACCGGGCGCGGCCGGTGCAGCGGAAGCCGAATACCGCATCTCGCACGGCCAGGGCTACAGCGTCTTCAGCCATCGGCGCGGTGCGCTCGACGTCAACGTCACCTGGTGCGTCGATGCCGACAGCGCCGTCAAGCAGGTACGCATCCGCCTCGTCAATCGCGGCCATCGAACGCTGCAGCTGCGCGTCATCGGCGTCACCGAATGGATCCTGGGCGCCAATCGCGCCGATCGCGGCACGACGCACACGCGGATGGCGAGTTGCCGGGCCGCGCCGAGCGCCGACGCCGGTGCGCCGCGCGCGAGCGAGGCCGCCGAGCCCGAACGTCGCATGACCGCGTTGTTCTGCACGCAGCGCGAGCGTTCCGGCGGCTTCGGCGGCGGCACCGCGTTCTTCGGTCTTGCCGGCGACGGCGAGGAGCTGATGGACTGGACTTGCGACCGGCGCGAATCGTTCGACGCGCGCGGCCGGCTCGTCGTCCCGGATCAATACGGGCAAACGAGCGGCGCCGGCCTCGACCCCTGCGCGGCGATCGCGACGCGCGTGCAGGTTCGCGCCGGCGAATCGATCGACCGGGTCTTCCTGCTCGGCTGGGCCGGCAGCCCCGAGGCCGCCCGGATGCTGGCCGAGCGTGCCGCGATGGTGCCGGCGCTCAGACGCATGCAGCAGGCGCGCGCCCGCTGGGACGAGCTGCTCGGCGGCACGATGGTTCGCACGCCCGATCCTCTCTTCGACGCGATGGTCAATCGCTGGCTGCTGTACCAGACGCTCTCCTGCCGGCTCTGGGCCAAGGCCGGCTTCTACCAGGCCGGCGGCGCCTACGGCTTTCGCGATCAGCTGCAGGACTCGATGGCGCTCGCCTGGACAGCGCCGAAGATGCTGCGCCAGCAGATCGTGCTCTCGGCCTCGCGCCAGTTTCCCGAGGGCGACGTCCAGCACTGGTGGCATGCACCCACGGGTGCGGGCGTGCGGACGCATTTTTCGGACGACCTGCTCTGGCTTCCCTATGCCGCGCTGCACTACCTGCAGGCGACGGCGGACGCCTCGCTGCTCGACGAGCGCATCTCCTTCCTCGAAGGCATCGCGGTGCCGCCGGAGGCCGAAGATGCCTACTACTCGCCCGAGATCAGCAGCGAGGAGGTCACGCTCTACGAGCACTGCGCGCGCGCCATCGACCACAGCCTGCGGGTCGGCGTGCACGGCCTGCCGCTGATGGGCAGCGGCGACTGGAACGACGGCATGAATCGGGTCGGCCACGAAGGCCGCGGCGAGTCGGTCTGGCTGGCCTGGTTTCTCTGCGACATCGTCCGCCGCTTCGCGCCGGTCGCCGAGCAGCGCGGCGAGTCGGAGCGCGCCGCCCGCTGGCGCGCGGCCATGCGCGGCTGGCTGGCGGCCCTGCAGCGCGCCGGCTGGGACGGCGCCTGGTATCGCCGCGCCTTCTTCGACGATGGCTCGCCGCTCGGCTCGAGCGCCGAGGAAGAATGCCGGATCGACCTGATCGCACAGGCCTGGGCGGTGCTCTCGCGCGCCGCGCCCGAGGCCTTCGCGGAACGCGCGATGCAGGCGCTCGATGAGCGTCTCGTCGACCGCGAGGCCGGGCTGCTCAAGCTGCTCGATCCGCCGCTGCGCTTCGCGCAGCCGAGCGCCGGCTACATCCAGGCCTACCCGGCGGGCGTGCGCGAAAACGGCGGCCAGTATTCGCACGCCGGCGTCTGGGCGGCGATGGCCCAGGCGCAGCGCGGTGACGCCGAAGCCGCCTATCGATATTTCAGCTACCTGAGCCCGGCCCATCGTTCGCGCCATCCGACCCGCGGCCCGGCCTACGAAATCGAGCCCTATGTGATGGCCGGCGATGTCTACACCGCACCGCCCTACGTCGGCCGCGGCGGCTGGAGCTGGTACACCGGGTCGGCGGCCTGGATGCATCGGGCCGCCATCGAATCGATCTTCGGCTTCGCGCAGCATGGTGACGAGCTCTCTTTCACGCCCTGCCTGCCGGCGGCCTGGAACGATGCCGAGATCGTGCTCACGCGCGAGGACCGCAAGCTTCGCGTGCTCTTCGCACGGGCCGGCGATTCGCCGCCGGCCGAGCTCGCCAGCGCCTATTCGGCACGTCTCCTGGGCATCGGCGAGCGCTTGCGCTGGTCGACCCTGGCCGCCGGCGCCTGCTACCTCGTCCTTCTGGATCCGGTGCCGCTCGCTGCGCAGGCGTTCGACGTGGCGTCGCTCTCGCCATCGGACTGAGGCAGCGTCGCCCTCTCCTACAGGCGCACACGCGAGGCTCCGATCCCGACCCGGGGACACCCGCCCTAGAGTTCCACATCAACGGCGGCAAAGAGCCGCCAGCAACAGGAGAAACGCCATGCTGAAGTGGGCCATCGTTTTCGCGGTCATCGCGCTCGTCGCCGGGATGTTCGGCTTTACCGGCATCGCAGCGGGAGCAGCCGGCATCGCGAAGATCCTCTTCGTCGTCTTCCTGGTCCTGTTCGTTGCCGTGCTGCTGTTCGCTCTGCTCGGCGCCAAGGCCATTTCCAATCGCTAGAGAGAGACCTCAATGAACAACAAGACGACGACGCCCGGTAACGTCCAGAGCCTGCCGGTCTCCGGCGAGAAGCGCCTGCGCCTGGACGAGGCGGCGCTCGACGCGGCCAAGCGCAGCATCGAAAAAGGCGCGGTGACCCCGAGCTACGGTCCCTGGCGCGAGGACATCATCAAGCTGCTGAACGACGCGCTCGCCACCGAGATCGTCTGCATCCTGCGCTACAAGCGTCATCACTTCACCGCCAAGGGCCTGGCCTCGCCGAAGATCGCGGAGGAGTTCCTGGTGCACGCGAACGAGGAAACGGCGCACGGCGACCTGCTCGCCGAGCGCATCGTGCAGCTCGGTGGCGAACCCGACTTCTCGCCGACGACGCTCACCAGTCGCAGCCACGCCGACTACGACGGCTCGCTCGATCTCAAGTCCATGATCCGTGCCAACCTGGTTGCCGAGCGCGTGGCCATCGAGGCCTACAGCCAGATGATCAACCTGATCGGCGACAAGGACTCGACGACGCGCCGCGTCCTGGAGTCCATCCTCAGCCAGGAACAGGAACACGCCGACGAGCTGAGCGACTGGCTCACCGACTGAGCGCAGGCGAGCGCCGACGGCGCTCGCTGCTTCAGCGCGGATCGGAGCGCGGGCAGGCCAGGGCCTCCCCGCGCTGCAGCGCATCCAGGCTGTCGCCGATGCCGTCGGCCAGTCGCACCAGGGCGCGTCGATGTGCTGCGGCGAGCGCCGGCATGCCCGGCTCGGCCGTCTCCCGGATCAACCACTCGCAATGACGGGGGGTCGCCTGCGGCGAGCCGGCGGTCAGGGTCCACGAGCCTTCGATGCGGGCTTCACTGCCGGGAATCGAATCGAAGCGACGAACGTCGACGTTGATCCGCGTCGGCGGCACCTGGCCGGCGACCGCCTGGTGAGCCTCGACGACGCCGGTATGCACGATCAGCTCTTCAAGCAGGGCTTGCCGGAACTCGTCGCGCAAGGGCGCGGCCCAGCGCTCCTGCTCGAGCGCCGCCAGCGTTCCGTCAGGCAGGCGAACGAGCCACTGCGGTTGATCGACCTGCGTCGGCAGGCCGATCGGCGCAAGCACGACCGGGATCTGAGGCCGCGCAGCTGAAGCGCCATCGGCACGACTGGCCAGGGTCGACGGCATCAACGAATGCAGTCGCACGCTCGGCGTGGTCGAGCTGCATGCCGCGAGCGCGAAGAGCGCCGCGGCGGCCACGAGCGGGAAGCGACGTTGCAACGAACGATCGGATGAAAGCATGACCTGAGGCCTCAGCGAGTCGGCGCCGGCAGTGGCGGGTCGGCCGGCTTGCCGCGCAGGAGCGAGTCGGGATGTTGCTGCAGATAGTCGGAGAGCACGCGCAGCGAGCGCGATGTGCGCTGCAATTCGAGCAAGGTCTCCTGCAGGTTCTGCTGCACCGGCGCGTTCGAATCGGTGACGTTGCGATCGAGGCTGTCGAGCGAAGCCTGGGCACGGGCGAGAGTCTTCTGCACGTCGACCAGCGCTTTCTGAGCCTCGGGTGTCAGGCGATTGATGGCCGCGCTCGCGCCGGCAAGCGTCGAGCGCAGGTCCTTGCCGATCTCGTCGAACGGAATCTTGCTGACCTTCTCGACGATCTCGGCGATCTGCGGCTGCACTTGGCTCAAGGTGCCGGGCACCGTCGGCAGCACCATCGTGCCGTCGCTGCCCATCGCTGCGTGGGCCGGCTGCTTGGCGATGAAGTCGAGCGCGACATAGAGCTGGCCGGTCAGAAGATTGCCGCTTCTAACCTGGGCCCGCACGCCATCGGCGACGAGCTCGCGCACGACCGTCTGATCGGGACTGCCGTCGCCCGCACTGCCGGCGGCCTTCAACAAGGCATCGCGCAGCGGACCGAGGCGCAGCGGATAGATGTCGGCCCTGACCTCGATCGGATAGTGCTTGCGCGGCCCGTCGTACAGCATCGCGATCGAGGTGACGCGACCGATCTCCGTGCCGAGCAGATCGAGCGGTGCACCGACGCTCAGGCCGCGCACCGATTGATCGAACACCATGCGGACGTGCACCGGCGGGCCGTCGGGCGGAGCGAGTGCGGTGTTGCGGTCGGTGTATAGGTTGAACACCGCATTGGCGGGCGCGGGCGTGGCAGCGGAGGCACCGGGCGCGTTCTCGAACGCCAGGCCGCCGGCGAGCACGGATGCGATGGTTTGAGTATTGAGAGTCAGCCCGCTGGCATTGACCGTCAGGTCGATGCCGCTGGCATTCCAGAACCGGGTCGCTGTCGTCACCAGCTTCTGGTACGGCGCCTCGACGAAGATCTTCAGCACCAGCTCGTCGCGATCGGGGTCGAGCGCGTAGGCGACGACCCGTCCGACGCGGGCACGCCGATGGAACACCGGCGAGCCGACATCGAGGGAGCCGAGATCGTCGGAGCGCAAGACGAAGATCGAACCCGGCTCTCCGCGCATCACGAGCGGCGGTGCCTCCAGGCCTTTGAATTCGCTCTGCGATTCCTTCGACACGCCGGCATCGGCGGCGATGTAGGCGCCCGACAGCAGCGTCCCCAGGCCAGTGATGCCGCCGACGCCGATGCGCGGACGGACCACCCAGAACGTGGTGTCCTCGACGGCGATGCTGGCGGCCGAGCGGTCGAGCTGGACGCTGACGACGACGTGCTTGTCGGCGCCGCGCAGAGACACCGCGTAGACCTTGCCGACAACGACTTCCTTGTAGCGCAGGTCGGTCTTGCCGGCCTCGACGCCGTCGGCAGACGCGAACTCGATCTCGATCCGCGGGCCGACCAGAAAGACGGTGCGAAAGAGGAGCGACGCGCCGATCGCGATCGCCACGGCCGGCAGCAGCCAGACGAGCGAGACGTTCCAGCGCCGCGCCGGCGCCACGCGCGGCTGGGGCAGCTCGGCCACGGCCACCGGTTCGACCGGAGGCGGCGCAGCGGGTGCAGGTTCAGGCGTTTGTTCGGCCATCTTTCCAGATCAGTCGGGGATCGAAGCTGAGTGTCGCGAGCATCGTCAGGACAACGACCCCGGCGAAGCAGAGCAGGCCCGGACCGGCGCGGACGCTGGCGAGCGGACCGAAGCGAACGGTCGCGCCGAGCAGGACGACGACGTAGACGTCGAGCATCGACCAATGTCCGACCGTCTCGATGAGTCGAAACAGCTTGGCGCGCTCCAGGCGCCGCCAGGCCGGCGCGACGCGCACGGTCCAGGCGAGCAGCGCGAGGACGCCGATCTTCAGCACCGGTACCGCGATGCTCGCGATGAAGACGATCACCGCCAGCCCCCAGGAGCCATCGACCCAGAGCTCGTGGATGCCACCGAGCAAGGTGTGCTCCTCGCGGTCCGGGGCCGACACGGTGATCATGATCGGCAGCGCATTGGCCGGCACGTAGAGCACCGCCGCCGCGAGCACGCAGGCCCAGGTGCGCTGCAGGCTCATCGGCTTGGCTTCGCGCAGCACGTGGCCGCAGCGCGGGCAGTGCTGCAGCAAGCCGCTCGCGTGGTCGCCGGCAAGCACGTTGGCCGACACCAGGCCGCAGCTCTCGCAACCGAGCAGGCGCGGCGCCGCGTCGCGAGCCAGGACGGTGCTCATTGCACTTGCCACCACAGATGCTTGGTGCCGGCCGATTCGATGGCTGCGAACAGCAGGATCACGCCCCCGAGCGCGAACAGGCCGGGACCCGGGGCAGCATCGGCCAGGCCGGACAGGCGCACCAGCGACAGCAGGACCCCGATGGTGAAGACCTCCACCATGTTCCAGCGGCTGGCATGGTGCAGGGCCCGCACGCAGAGCGCGAAGCCGCGCGGCACGCGTCCCGAGACGAGCGGAACCAGGATATAGAGGCGAAGGAGGATGAAGAACGCCGGTGCCAGCATCGCCGTGATCGCGGCAAGCACGGCGATGATCTCCTGCCCCTGGTTCCACGTCGTGGCGATCGCCTGCGGCAGGGTGGCAGCGTGGGCCGTGCCGCGCAATTCGAGCGTCAGCACGTTGGTGCTGACGCCGATGCCGAACACGACAGCGGCGGTGATGGTCAGCGCCAGGATCGTCGGCAGCTGGAGGCGATGGCTGTGACCGAGCGAGGCTTCGCAGCGAACGCAGCGGGCGACGTCGCCGCGCGCGAGCGGCCGCCAGCGATGCGCCATGCCGCACTGCTCGCAGACGACCAGCGAGTCTTCCTCACGGTTCATCGAAACGCGCCCCCCACCGCTCCCCGCGGCTGGGCGCGATTATCACGGGGCGCGCCGGATCCCGGGTTGCCGCACGTGCAGGAGACTCAATCGGTGTTGCCAGCGACCGATACCTTGCGTGTCGCGAAGCGGGTCGACTGGGCGACGTGGCGCGTCGCGGTCTGCAGCCCCAGCAGCTCGGCATCGGCACGCCGATGCGCGGCGCGCTCCACGGCGCCGGCGACGACCGAGTGAAAGATCAGGAGAAGCGCGATCGCTGCCACCACCGCCACCGCCAGCGCGCCCTTGCGCACGACCGGCTGGTCGAGTCCGCTCGTCGCTCGCGGCTCGATCGAGGTTCGGTCCGGCGAGGAGTTGAAGAACCAGCGGACGAATGGGTCGATGCGGTCGGTGAGTGTGTTCATGCGAATCTCCTCGGTCAGAAGGCTACGCACACGCCATCGCCGCGACAGCCAGTGGAGTGCGCTCCGCGTCGTCGGACGCCGCCTACTTCCCGGCCAACGGTCGACGACGCGTCGCTTTCCTACAGCCGCCATCGCCGAATCCGGATTCAGGAGGCGATGCAGCCGTGGGAAGCTGCGCGGCAGGGCAATGGCGCCCATGGGAGATCCTGGAAATGCGCATTCGAATCGGCTACGACATCGAGCTGGCCGTGGCTTCCCCGATGGCGATCGTCTATCTGCTGCGCGTGCACCCATCGAGGAACGGGGACCTGGTCGCTCCGGAAAACGTCGTCGTCAGTGGCGGGCTGGTGCCGCAGGAATACATCGACAGCTTCGGCAACGCCTGCGGCCGCGTCAACGTGCCGCTCGGCATGAACACGGTGAGGCTGACGAACGAGGCCGAGATCCATGACTCGGGCGAGCTCGACGAGCTCGATCCCGGCGCACGCCAGCACGACCCGACCGAGCTGCCGCCCGAGACGCTGCAGTTCCTGCTGCCCAGCCGTTACTGCGAGGTCGACAGCGAGCTCCTGGCTTTTGCTTGGAACCAGTTCGGCAACACCGCCCCGGGCGTGCCGCGGGTGCAGGCGATCTGCGAGTTCGTGCACCGGCATCTGACTTTCAACTACAAGACGGCGCGGCCGACCCGCACGGCGCTCGACGGCTTCCGCGAGCGCCAGGGCGTCTGCCGCGACTTCACGCATCTGGCCGTCACCCTTTGCCGCTGCATGAACATCCCGGCGCGATATACCACCGGCTACCTGGGCGACATCGGCGTGCCCGCGGTGCCCGGCCCGATGGACTTCAGTGCCTGGTTCGAGGTCTTCCTCGGCGAGCGCTGGTACACCTTCGACGCGCGCCACAACCGGCGCCGGATCGGCCGCATCGTGATGGCACGCGGCCGCGACGCCGGCGATGTGCCGATCACGATGTGCTTCGGACCGAGCTCGCTGTTGAAGTTCGAGGTCGTCACCGATGAAATCGTCCCCGAGCGCCTGGCCCTCGCGGCCTGAGCTCGCCCACGTCCAGGAGAACCACCATGAGCAACACCCCGAACAAGGATCGCATCCAGGGCGAAGGCGACTACGACGCCGCGCGCCGCTACGACAAGTCGGCGGAGACCTTCGCCAAGTCGGGCAAGGTCGAGCAGGCGGCACATGAGGCGGCGCCCGAGTCGGCGCAGCAAGCCGACGAAATGAAGAAGGCCGAGGACATCGGCAAGTCGCACTCGAAGGGCGAAGGCCCGTTGACGAGCAAGAAGCGCAAGGCTTGAGCCTGCCTCGCGCCGCCTCAGCGCGGCGCGCTTGCGGCGCTTGCCGACGCGCCGATCGGCGCAGGCGGGACATGCAGCGTTGCCGGCGTGACCTGGGCCTTCGGGATAACGCCGCTGGTCTTGACGAGGTTCGCGCACTCCGCATCCGCTTGATGTGCGGCGTCGCGTGAACCCGGGTCGACGAATGGAATGATCGCTGCCAGGGGATTCAGCAGAGCCAGCAGCAGCGAGGCACCGGCCTTGGCGGCCAGCTTGCCCGTCTCGAGCGACACGCTCGGCTGCGCCAGCACGCCGCGCACGTGGATCGGCGTACGCAGCGTCAGCGGGCTGAAATCCTTGGGCGAGACGACGGCGCGCAGGTCGAGTGCCTCGGTCTTCAGCGACACCGTGCCATCGATCCACACCGTCGAGTCCTTGGTGTTCATGACGAAGACCTTGGGTGTGGCCACGCCGCTGGCGACATCGAGATCGACGACGTTGCACAGGATCGGCAAGGCGTCGTCGCCCTTGACCATGACGCCCAGGGCCTGTGCGACATCGACGCCGGCCACCTCGATCGCGGTATGCGACACCGCGCCCTCGCGCAGATGGGCGCGGATGTCGCCGTTCAGGCTGGCGAGGATCTCGGCCGTCGACCGGCCCTGGCCCTTGACCTTGACCAGAGCGTCGAGCTTGCCCGAAAGATAGGGCGGCGCGTCGGCCTTGCGCTGCAGCCGCAGCCATTTGGCGAAGTTGATGTCACGGGCGCGCATGTCGGCCGTCCAGAGGGCCTGGCCACCACGCCCGTCGAGCTGAAGATAGCCAAGCAGCCGGCCATCGGCGGTGTCGCCCTCGAAATCGGCCACCGTCAGCACGCCATCGGCGAGAAGGATGTGGGCCCTGCGCCGGACGCAGGGGCTCGATCAGCGTGGTGCCGACGTCGAACATCGCGATGTCGACGAGGACGTTGGCATCCATCGCCCGCAGCGAAGGCAGGTCGAAGTGCTTGTCGGGAATGACGCGGCCCGGCCGGGCCGATGAACCTGCGCCGTCGTTCGGCGTGCCCACCGCCGGCCCGAGGTCGGCCAGCAGCAGGCGCGCGCCGGCGATCCGGCCGGCGAGCAGCGGCACCTTCGGCCGCGGGTCGAAGGTGAACGCACCGGTGAGGCGGCTGCTGCCGATGGCAGCCGAATCGAAGACCGCGTTCCAGACCGCGCCGTCCTTCGCCACCGTGCCGACCGTCTTGAAGGACGGCGTCGTCGGCAAGGTGATGCCGAGCACGTCGCCCACTGTGGCCAGCGATGGACCGGACAGATCGAAGCGACCCTTCAGGCCGGCGAAATGGAGCGGATCGGTGGTGCTGCCGGAGAAGGAGAGATCGGCGCCGCCGATCGAGGCCAGCAGCCGCAAGGGTTGCGCCTGCGCGTCCTTGCCGGCAACGAAGAGGCCAAGCACGCCGGCCGTGCGCAGGTCGGCGCGCAGAGGCAGCTTGCGATAGCGGCCGACGGCCTTCAGGCGCAGGCCGCTCTCGCCTGCGCGCGAGCGTGACCGCCTCTGCCACTGCCGACGCCGACCCTGCCTGCCGACCGGCATGCACGACGATGCCGCGCTCGCTCGAGCTGGCGATCTCGCTCGCGGCCAGCGCTTCGGCCGCGACGCCGCTGCCGTCGCTGAGCGCAAAGCGCGAGTCGAGGCTGGCCGGAAGGATTGCGTCTTCGTAGACGACGTGGCCGTCGCCGACACGTAGCCGCCCGAAGGTCGGAAACGCCGTTGGCTTGTCGCTCGTGTCGGGTGCGGCCTTGGGGCCGAATTGCCAGGAGCTGTGACCGTCGGCGGTGCGTTCGAGAACCGCGTCGAGGTCGGCCGCTTCGAGGCTGGCAACGTGCAGCGGCTCACCGCGCCAGGCGCGCCACAGCGCGAAATAGGGGAGCTCGAGCTTGACGTCGTGGGCCAGCAGCATGTGCGGCGCCCCGCTCCACCCAGGCGCGCCAACCTCGAACGAAGGCGCCTCGATACGGACGCTGCCGAGCAAGCCGATGCGTACGTCGCCGCCTCCTGCGCCATCGATGGCGACGCGGCGATCGAGCGTCTTCGCGAGCCAGTGCTGCATCGGCTTGGCCAGGAAGGGCCAACCCGCCGCTTCGCACGCGAGCACGGCGAGCAGCAAGGTCGCGACCGCGATGAGCGTGATGAGCGGCCAGCGCACGCCGGCGCGCCAGGCGCCGACCGGATGCCTCATCGAAACGCCCGCGCGCGTTGGCAGCGCATGACCTCGACCAGCAGCGCCGAAGCGATGCAGCGAGAAACGGATCTCGATTCGAAGGTCATGAAAGTGCCTGATTCAAAGCCGCACCATTCTCCGCCGCGCGGGCTGCCTCCCCTATCGGTTCCCGGCCCCGGCCGCTGTCGGTACGTTCCTACACCCCGCGCCGAAGGACTTCGGGATTGAGCGGCGTGGGTGGAGGCTTCGTACCGGGTCGGTGATCGAGGGCGCCGATCAGATTGTCCGCGGCGAGCTGCGCCATCGCCTTGCGCGTCGGCAGGCTGGCGCTGGCGATATGCGGCGTCAACACCACGTTCGACACCGTCAGCAGATCGGGATGCACGCGTGGCTCGCCTTCGAAGACATCGAGGCCGGCCGCCGCGATCGTGCCCGCGCGCAAGGCGCGGGCCAGGGCCGCGTCGTCGACGATGCCGCCGCGCGCGATGTTCGTCAGCGTCGCGCTCCGCTTCATGCGCGCGAGCTCGGCGGCACCGACGAGATGATGCGATTCGGCACTGTAGGGAACGACGATGACGAGGTGGTCGGCCTCGGCCAGCAGCGTTTCCTTGCCGACGTAGCGGGCGCCGAGCTCGGCCTCGATGCCGGCGTCGAGGCGCGAGCGGTTGTGATACAGCACCGGCATCGCAAAGCCGCGCGCGCCGCGGCGGGCGATCGCCTGGCCGATCCGGCCCATGCCGAGGATGCCGAGCGTGGCGCCGTGCACGTCGGCGCCGGCGAAGAGGTCGACGCTCCATTTCGTCCATTCGCCGCGGCGCAGGAAATGTTCGCTCTCGGCGACGCGCCGCGCCGCCGCCATCATCAGCGCGAAGCCGAAATCGGCCGTCGTTTCGGTCAGCACGTCGGGCGCGTTCGCCACCATCACGCCGTGTGCGGTGCAGGCCGGCACGTCGATGTTGTTGTAGCCCACCGCCATGCTGCAGACGGCGCGCAGCTCGGGGCAGGCATCGAGCAGGGCCGCATCGACCGGCTGCGTGCCGGTGACGAAGACGCCGGCCTTGCCCTGCAGGCGGGAGATCAGCTCTTCCCGGCTCCAGACGTCGTCGGCCTCGTTGGCCTCGACCTCGAAGTGCTCGCGCAGGCGCGCCAGCACTTCGGGAAAGATGCGGCGGCAGACAAGGATGGCTGGCTTCATGACGCTCACTCGAGGAATCGGGCGAATGCGGAGACCGGCTCGCGCTCGGTCACCAGGCTGTTCTCGATCGCGTCCGGATCCGCATGGCCGAGCGACATGCCGCACACCAGCTGCTCGTTCGCGCCGGCGCCGAGCAGCGGCATGATGAGGCGATGGAACTGGGTGAACGCCGCCTGCGGGCAGGTGTCGAGCCCGTGCCCGCGCGCCGCCACCATGACGCTTTGCAGGAACATGCCGAAGTCGAGCCAGCTGCCCTGGCGCATGACGCGATCGATGGTGAACATCAACCCGACCGGCGCGCCGAAGAACTCGTAGTTGCGCGTGTGCTGGGCGTGCATGCGCGCCTTGTCGGTCCTGGCGATGCCGAGCAGGCCGTACAGGTCCCAGCCGACCTTGCGCCGCCGCTCGACGAAGGGCGAGCGCCACTCGGTCGGATAGTAGGCGTACTCCTCGGCGTGCGATGCCGCCTCCGCCGGGTCGTCGTAGGCGGCGACGATGCGCGCGCGAGAGCGCCTCCTTGGCCTCGCCGGTCAGCACGTAGACATTCCAGGGCTGCGTGTTGGTGCCCGAGGGCGCGCGCGAGGCGACCGCAAGGATGCGCTCCACGATTGCGCGCGGCACCGGCGTCGGCAGAAAGGAGCGGATCGAGCGGCGCGAGGTGATCGCGGCCTCGACGGCGGCTGTGGCGGCGGCTTCGGTCAAGGCGGGACTCTGGGTGCGTGTCATCGGCGTGCATTTTCATCGAGGCCGGCAGGACTCGGTTCGGGGCCTCGCGCTGCAGCCCGGCCGGCCGCCCTAGGTCGACTCGTCTAAAGTGATGCAGCGCAGCATTTTTCGCTTGCAAAGCTCGGGTTTACCTCTATACTTCGGTCATGTTGCAGTGCAGCATTGATTGCCCGATACAGACCCCGCCCCCATCACTCCAGGAGACCCCTCATGATGACCGCTGAACAAATGATGAGCGCCCACAAGGCCAACGTCGAAACCCTCTTCGGCCTCTCCGGCCTTGCCTTCGAAGGCATCGAGAAGCTCGTCGAGCTGAACATCCAGGTCGCCAAGACCGCGATGAGCGAAGCTTCGGACACGGCGCGCGCCGCGCTGTCGGTGAAGGACGCGCAAGAGCTGCTGGCGCTGCAAGCCAGCCTGCTCCAGCCGGCCGCCGAAAAGGCCGCCGCCTATGGCCGCCACGTGTATGAAATCGCTGCCTCGACCGGCACCGAAGTCAACCGCGTCGCCGAAGCCACCGCTTCCGAAGCGCAAGCCAAGTTCATGGCCGTCGTCGACAGCGCCGTGAAGAACGCACCGGCCGGCACCGAGAACGCCGTCGCCCTCGTGAAGTCGGCCGTGGCCGCCGCCAACAACGCTTTCGAAAGCGTTCAGAAGGCGACCAAGCAAGCTGCCGAAGTCGCCGACGCGAACTTCCAGGCGATGTCCACGACCGCGGTCCGCGCGACCAAGTCGAAGAAGGCCTGAGCTTTCAGCCCTGCCCGCCGCCGCGCGCAAGCGCGGGCGGCATGAAAAAGCCCGGATCCGTCCGGGCTTTTTTTTCGCCGCGAACGCGCCGCGCTGCTCAGAGGTGGCTCCTCGCCAGCAGCAAGCCATGGAGCTCGGCAACGTGCGCCAGCGCGACATCGCGGCCGGCCTTGATCGATTGCCGGCGGGTCGAGAAGTCGGCGCCGGACACGCCGGCAAGCTTCGGAGCGAGGACGAGGTCCGCATCCTTCAGCTCGTAGGTCTTGATCGTGCGGCCCATGATGGCGAAGGTCTGCAGCAGCATGCGTGCCGCATCGCCGGTGGCGTTGCCTTCGGGCACCTGCGAGATGTCGACGGCGATGACGAACTCGGCGCCCATGGCGCGGGCGTGATGCACCGGAATCGGTGCCGACAGGCCGCCGTCGACGTATTCGCGCGTGCCGATCCGCACCGGCTGGAATACCGCCGGCACCGCGCTCGACGCGCGCACCGCGGTACCGGTGTCGCCGCGCTGGAACAGGATCGCCTCGCCGCTGTCGAGGTCGGTGGCGGCGATGCCGAGCGGCAGGTGCATCTGCTCGATCAGGCGGCCGCCGGTCTTGTCGCGCACGAACTTCGCGAGCGCTTCGCCGCGGATCAGGCCGCGGCCCGGATACGACCAGTCGGCGAACGCGGTCTCGTCCATCGCGTCGGCGAGCGTCGCCAGGTTGCTGCCGCTGCGGCCTGAGGCATAGAGCGCGGCGACCAGGCTGCCGGCCGAGGTTCCGACGATCAGATCGGGGCTGAGGCCGCTTTCTTCCAGGACCTGGAGGACGCCGATGTGGGCAAAGCCCGCGCGCCGCACCGCCGCCCAGAGCCAGGCCGATGCGCGGCCGCCGCGGCGGCGGCGCAGGCGCCACGGCCACCGGCGGTGGCGCGGGAGGCACCGGCGCGGGCGGGGGCGCCACGGGCGCGCTCGCCGGCGTGCTGGCGCAACCGGCCAGGCCGAGCAGCGCCAGCGAGCCGCAGGCCGGCGGCCAAGTGCCAGTCGCGGCGTCGCGCCGATTCGGTGAGCCGACGGGCACGGGACCCGTCGTTTGCTTATGCGTCACGGAGATTTAGAACCAACAAATATGTGTTTCCCAAGGCCGAGGGCCCTCACTACATTCGATGCGTCGCCGCAATCCAGGGCGGTTCGCGCACCTCGGTGGCTGGGTTCATTCTCGCCGCCGGAATCGGTGCTTGCGGTGCGCGATCTGCCCGAGCCATGTACCGCTACACAGAATTCGACCGCCGGTTCGTTCATCAGCGCGCCCATCAGTTCCGCGACCAGCTGGCGCGCCACCTGGCCGGCGAGCTCGCCGACGACGATTTCCGCGCCCTGCGCCTGCAGAACGGCTGGTACGTGCAGCGGCATGCGCCGATGGCCCGCATTGCCGTGCCTTACGGCGAGCTGAGCTCCAGGCAGCTGCGTGCGCTGGCCCGCGTCGCGCGCGAATTCGACGGCCGGCCCGACGGCCCCTACGCCGGCCGCGGCGGCGGCTTCGGCCACTTCACGACGCGGCAGAACTGCCAGTTCAACTGGATCGCCCTGGCCGATTCGGCCGACGTGATGGACGTGCTCGCCGACGCCGACATGCACGGCATCCAGACCAGCGGCAACTGCATCCGCAACATCACGAGCGACTGCTTCGCCGGCGTCGCCGCCGACGAAATCGTCGACCCGCGTCCCTACTGCGAGATCCTGCGCCAGTGGAGCACGCTGCATCCCGAGTTCGCATTCCTGCCGCGCAAGTTCAAGATCGCCGTCAGCGGCGCGCTCGAGGACCGCGCCGCGATCGCGTGGCACGACATCGGCCTGCAGCTGAAGAAGAACGACGCCGGCGAGATCGGCTTCGAGGTGCGCGTGGGCGGCGGCATGGGCCGCACGCCGATCATCGCCACCGTCATTCGCGACTTCCTGCCCTGGCAGCAGATCCTCGTCTTCATCGAGGCGATCGTCCGCGTCTACAACCGCTACGGCCGGCGCGACAACATGTACAAGGCGCGGATCAAGATCCTCGTCAAGGCCGAGGGCCAGAAGTTCATCGACGCGGTGGAGGCCGAGTTCGCCAACATCCTCGAGCACGACCTCGAGGGCTCGGCGCACCTGCTCACCGAGGCCGAGCTCGAGCGCGTCTCGGCCAACTTCGAGCTCGTGCCGGAGGGCGTCGTGCCGTGAGACCGAGCGCCTATGCCGATCGCGTCGTCGCCGGTGCCGGCCAACGGCCCGGCCTATGCGCGCTGGCTGGAGCGCAACGTGCATCCGCATCGGCTGCTCGGCTACCGCGCGGTGACGCTCTCGCTCAAGCGCGCCGGCCAGGCGCCCGGCGATGCCACGGCCGACCAGATGGAAGGCGCCGCGGCGCTGGCCGACCGCTTCAGCCTCGGCGAGCTGCGCGTCTCGCACGACCAGAACCTGGTGCTGCCATGGGTGCGCGTCGGCGATCTCGACGCGCTCTGGAAGGCAGCGCGTGCCGGCGGCTTCGCCACGCCCAACATCGGCTACCTGACCGACATGATCGCCTGCCCCGGCGGCGACACCTGCGCGCTGGCCAACGCCCGCTCGCTGCCGATCGCCGCGGCCCTCAACGAGCGCTTCGACGACCTCGACGAGCTGCACGACATCGGCGACATCGACCTGCACATCAGCGGCTGCATCAACTCCTGCGGCCACCACCACAGCGGCCACATCGGCATCCTCGGCGTCGACAAGGACGGCCAGGAGTGGTATCAGGTCTCGCTCGGCGGCTCCGATGGCTCGAATCTTGCGCTGACTCCAGTGGCGGGCAAGGTGATCGGCCCGTCGTTCGCGGCCGACGAGGTGCCCGACGTGATCGAAGCCGTGATCGAGACCTATCGGGGCGAGCGCAGCAGCGCCGCCGAGCGCTTCATCGACACGGTGCATCGCATCGGCCTCGGGCCGTTCAAGAGCGCCGCCAACGCCGTTCGCAGCGCGACGGCGGTGCACGCATGAAGTTCATCGACTGCAACTTCGATCCCTGGCACGAGGTGCGAGCCGACGATGCGCTCGTGGCCGTGCCGGCGGCCGAGCCGCACAGCCTGCTGACGCTCGAGCAATGGCGTGCGGTGCAGGGCTCCTGGCCGACCGGGATGACGGTGGGCGTGCTTTTCGAGAACGACGCCGACATCGAAGACCTCGTGCCCGACCTGCCGCGCCTGGCGCTCGTGGCGCTGCGCTTTCCGAAATGGACCGACGGCCGCGCCTACAGCCAGGCTCGCCTGCTGCGCGCGCGCTTCCGCTTCGCGGGCGAGATCCGCGCCACCGGCGAGGTGCTGGCCGACATGCTGCCGCTGCTGCAGCGCACCGGCTTCGATGCCGTGTGCCTGCGCGCCGATCAATCGGTGGCGACCGCACAGCGCGCGCTCGGCTTCTTTCCCCAGGGCCACTATCAGGGCGACGTCGTCGAGCCGCGGCCGCTCTTCGCCCGCGGCAACGCCGCCCGGGCCGCATGAAGGCGCCGAAGAAAGGCCGCGTCGTCTTCGTCGGCGCCGGGCCGGGCCAGGCCGATCTCATCACCCTGCGCGGCGCCGAGCGCCTGCGCCAGGCCGATGTGGTGCTCTTCGATTCCCTCGCCGATCCGGCCCTGCGCGAGCTCGCGCCGCGGGCGCAATGGATCGACGTCGGCAAGCGCGGCTTCAGCGGCGTGCCGCATGGCAGCCCGGGTGAAGGCGGCAGCGCCGGCCAGGCCCGGATCAATGCCCTGCTCGTCAAGCATGCGAGCGAAGGCCGCCTCGTGGTGCGCCTGAAGGGCGGCGATCCGAGTGTCTTCGGCCGGCTCGAAGAAGAGCTCGAAGCCCTGGCCGAAGCCGCGCATCGCGTGCGAGGTCGTGCCCGGCATCTCCGCCGCGATGGCCGCGGCGGCGTCGACGCAACGGCCCTTGACGCGGCGCGGCGCCGGCCGCAGCGTCACTCTCGCCACCGCGATGACGCACGACGCCGGTCTCGTTGCCGGCCGACATGCCGACACCGAAGTCTTCTACATGGCCGGCAAGCAGCTGGGCGCCCTGGCGCGCCGGCTCGTGCGCGCCGGCTGGCCCGGCGACACGCCGGCGCTCGTGGTCTCGCGCGCCGGCTGGCCCGACGAGCTGGCCAGCGACCACACGATCGCCGCGCTCGGCCAGGCGGCGATGCTGCACGCCGGCCGGCCCACGGTGGTGACGGTCGGCGTCGGCGCTTCGCCGATCGCTGCAAGCCGCTCGTCCGGCGCCGTCTCGCACCTGCCGGCAGTGCCTGCGGCCGGGTCGACTTCGGATGCGGCCATGCCCGCCCGGGCCAAGCCGTAAAATTCCGCCGTCGATCTGACTTCGTTGCACCGCCCGGTCGGGCCGCGCACCATCCGAGCCCTGCCCTCATGACCCACGTCGTTCTCGAATCCTGCATCCGCTGCAAATACACCGACTGCGTCGACGTCTGTCCGGTCGACTGCTTCCGCGAAGGCCCGAACTTTCTCACCATCGACCCCGACGAATGCATCGACTGCGCGGTCTGCATTCCCGAGTGCCCGGTCAACGCCATCGTCCCCGAAGAAGACGTGCCGGGCGACCAGCAGCACATGACCAAGCTCAACGCCGAGCTCGCCAAGGGCTGGCCGAGCATCACGCGGCGCAAGCCCGCGCTGCCCGACGCGGACGACTGGAAAGATCGCACCGGCAAGCTCGGCGAGCTGATCCGCTGATGTGAATGCGCCGGACGCGATCGCGACCGACGCGCTGATCGTCGGCGCCGGCCCGGTCGGCCTGTTCCAGGTGTTCGAGCTCGGGCTGCTCGAGATCAAGGCGCAGGTCGTCGACTCGCTGCCGCACATCGGCGGCCAGTGCCTCGAGCTCTACGCCGACAAGCCGATCTACGACATCCCGGCCTTGCCGTTCTGCAGCGGGCGCGAGCTGGTGGAGCGCTTGCACAAGCAGGCCGCCCCTTTCGACGCCGGCTTCCATCTCGGCCAGCAGGTGAGCAGCGTGCAGCAGCGCGACGACGGCAGCTTCGACGTGGCCACCGACAACGGCACGCGCTTCGTCGCCAGGACGATCATCGTCGCCGGCGGCGTCGGCTCGTTCCAGCCGCGCCGGCTGAAGGTCGCGGGACTCGATCGCTGGCGCGACACGCAGGTCTTCTATCGCGACGCCGACACGATCGCGAAGGCGAAGCAACGCGTCGTCATCGCCGGCGCCGGCCAGGCGGCCGTCACCGCCGCGCTGGCCGCCGTGCAGCAAGGCGCCGCCAGCGTGACGCTCCTGCACCGGCGCGACGATTTCGAGGCCGATGCCGATGCGCTGGCCCGGCTCGCCGCGTCTCGCGCGGCCGGACACATCGCCTTCGTCGCCGGCCAGGCGAGCGGCAGCGTCGAAGGCAACGGCCTGCTGGAAGGCCTCGTCGTTGCCTGCAACGACGGCAGCGACCTGACACTGCCGCTCGACAAGCTCCTGGTCCTCCTCGGCTGGAGCCCGAAGCTCGGCCCGATCGCGGAATGGGGGCTGGCGCTCGATCGCAAGCAGGTCGTCGTCGATACCGAGCGCTTCGAGACTTCGGTGCCCGGCATCTACGCCGTGGGCGACGTGAACGTCTACCCCGGCAAGCGAAAGCTCATCGTTTCCGGCTTTCACGAGGCGACGCTCGCCGCCTATGCGATCGCCGATCGCATCTACCCGGAGCGCGCCCAGCCGCTGCTCTACACCACCACGAGCCCGAAGCTGCACAAGCTGCTCGGCGTCGATCCGCAGGTTTAGCGATAATCCGCTCGCGCAACGGTTTGAAGACCGGTGCGCATTCGCTAGGGGTGTTGAGCGTTCGGTATTCGAGCGTTCGACTGAGAAAGTCCCTTTGAACCTGACTGAGGTAATCCTCGCGCAGGGAAGCAAGCCGCAACGGCCGCCTCGGCCGCGAGCCCGGCCCAGAGACCTGCCATCGGAACGACGATGGCTCATCGATATCCATGCACGACATACCGGGTGGCGATTGCCCTCGGTCTGCTTCTTCCCTTCATCGCCCCGGCCGCCCGTGCGCAAGACGTCGCGGCGGCGGCCGCCCCGGCATCGGCGGCCTCGGG
This sequence comes from uncultured beta proteobacterium, assembly GCA_963778525.1. Taxonomy (GTDB): domain Bacteria; phylum Pseudomonadota; class Gammaproteobacteria; order Burkholderiales; family Burkholderiaceae_C; genus Schlegelella_A. The sequence continues at coordinate 367,500 of CAVZUJ010000001.1, forward strand.
CGCGGCCACGCTCGCGCCGGTGCTCATCACCGGCAAGTCGCCACCGCAAGCCGGCGTTGCCGGCTGGGGCGACGCCCCGCTGGCGCAGACACCGGTGCAGGCGACCGTGGTCGACGCCAGGCAGTTGCGCGACGCCGGCTCCTATCGCCTGGCCGACCTCGTTCGCTTCGACCCCTCGGTGAACGATGCCTACAACTCCGAGGGCTACATCGACTACTTCACCATCCGCGGCTTCGTCATCGACAACCGCTTCAACTTCCGCCGCGACGGCCTGCCGATCAACGCCGAGACCTCGATTCCGCTCGACAACAAGGCGCGCGTCGACGTCCTCGAGGGCCTCTCCGGCATCGTCGCCGGCACCAGCTCGCCGGGCGGCCTGATCGACGTGATCGTGAAGCGCCCGCTCGATGCGCCGCTGAGCTCGGCCTTCGTGCAATGGCGCGAGAAGAACAGCGTGCTCGGATCGATCGACCTCAGCCGCCGCTTCGGCGTCGACAACGCCTTCGGCCTGCGCCTGAACGCCGCCGCCGAGCACCTCGACCCCTACGTGCGCGACGACGTCGGCAGCCGCCGGTTGCTCGCGCTGGCCGGCGACTGGCGGCTCGGCAGCGGCACGCTGATCGAGGCCGAAGTGGAGACCAGCCACAAGGCACAGCCGACGCAGCCCGGCTTCAGCATGCTCGGCAACATCCTGCCGGCGCCGGGCGATCCGCGCATCAACCTCAACAACCAGCCGTGGTCGCTGCCGACGGTGTTCGACGCCGACACGGCGTCGCTGCGCATCACCCAAAAGCTCAACGACGACTGGCGCATCGTGGCCCACGGCGTGACGCAGCGCCTGCGCACCGACGATCGGACGGCCTTTCCGTTCGGCTGCACCGCCGCCGACGGCACTTACTTTCCCGACCGCTATTGCCCCGACGGCACCTTCGATCTCTACGACTTTCGCAGCGAGGACGAGCGCCGGCGCAGCGACGCGCTCGACCTCTCGGTGCACGGCCGGTTCGCCAGCGGCCCGCTCGGCCATACCCTGGCCGGCGGCGTGTTGCGCAACGTCGTGCACAACCGCTTCAACGCCGAGACCTACAACTTCGCCGGCACCGGCAATGTCGAGGGCACCGCGGTCGTGCCGCCGGCACCCGACGCGCTGGACACGAACACCAACCGCGACGAATACAGCACCGAGCTCTACCTGCGCGACGCCATCGCGATCGACACCCGCACCACGCTCTGGCTCGGCGCCCGCCACACGCGCATAGCTCGCAGCTCGGTCGCCACCGATGGCACGTCGCCGACGCAATACTCGCAATCGTTCACGACGCCGTTCGCCGCCGCCACCTACGCTCTGTGGCCCGGACAGATCGTCTACGCGAGCTGGGGCCAGAGCGTGCAGTCCGACGTGGCGCCGAACCTGCCTCGCTACATCAACGCCGGCCAGGCCGCGCCCACGGCGAAGAGCCGCCAGACCGAGATCGGCTTCAAGGGCGCGAGCGAACAACTCGAATGGACCGTCGCGGCCTTCGACATCAAGCAACCGCTCTTCGGCGACCTCGGCACCTGCGTCGCCGGCCCCGACGACCCACCCGATTGCACCCACACCCTCGTCGGCGACCAGCACCACCTCGGCCTCGAGGCGAGCGGCATCTGGCGGCAGGGCCCGTGGCAGCTGCGCGCTGCGGCGCAGGCGCTGCATGCGCGCGTCGAAGGCCAGGCCGACGATGCGCTCAACGGCAAGCGCCCGACCAACGTGCCGGCGCTCAGCGCGCGCGCGGGTGCGAGCTACGACGTGGCGGCCCTGCCCGGCCTGGCCGTCCTGGGCGCGGCCAGCTACGAGAGCGCGCGCGACGTGCTGCCCGACAACAGCGTCAGCATCCCCTCGGTGACGCGCTTCGATCTCGGCGCGCGCCTCGAGCGCCGCGCCGGCGGCGTGGCCTGGACCCTGCGCGCCGGGGTCGACAACCTCTTCGACCGCCGCGCCTGGCGCGAATCGCCCTACCAGTACAGCCACGTGTACTTGTTCCCGCTGGCGCCCAGAACGTTTCGCGTCTCGCTGCAGGCCGACCTCTGAGCCGGCCCGGGAGACGCAGGCCGCTGGCTATAATTCCGGGTTCCGTTCCTCGATAGCTCAGTTGGTAGAGCGCCGGACTGTTAATCCGTAGGTCCCTGGTTCGAGCCCAGGTCGAGGAGCCAGGTAACCGCGGGTTCGATAGGTAGGCCGCCGGCCACGCGGTGAACGAAGTGCCCCGGCCGAAAAGTCCGGCACTTTTTCGTCGGGAGTCCTCGAATAATTCGCCGGGCGCAGCCTGATCGCCCGCACCTCGGTGCGCGAGGCAACGTCGATCTTCTTTCGCGGCTACGCCGGCCGTTTGACCCTACCTCGCTCAGCGCCTCTCCTTCTGGGCCAACTTTCGCCTGCCCGACGGCTAGGTGATGGGCGGCAAGCCGATCGCCGAGTTGACGCCCCGCAGCCTCGACATCGCAGTTTCGGCCGCCAGTCGACGGATCTCAGTAGCCTCGACCATGTGAGGAGTAGTTGATTGCTGGACCGCAATACGCAAGCGGACGGCAGTTTTTGTACCCGTCGTGGCCTTCCTGCGTGGTGGTCGAGCAGGCCGAGAGGAGCAGCATCGCGCAGAAGATGAGGGGCGAAAGAGGGCAGCCCATGGCGCGTCCTACTCATGGCGAAAGCCTCGAAGCCGACGCACCTGGCCGCTTCAATGCGCGTCCTGGCCTCACACCTCCACATGCGCCGCCTCACGATCGACATCACTCGCGACGAGGTGCTCAAGGCGGCGCACTTGCCGCAGACGGCCACCGAGGCGAAGACGCTTGTCGCTCGGCTCGAGAAGGTCACCGGAGTCGGCATCGAGAGGTGGCCAAGGGCGCAGGGGGCTGGCGCGGAGCCTGATCTCGCACCGCGGCGTCGCCTGATCTCGCACTTTGGCGGCTCTCGCCCAGTTTGCGATTCTGACCCGAGGATCGCAGCAGCCATGCGAAGGTCGGCGATCCGTCCTCTTCCGGCCAGAAGAGGAAGCTCGGGTAGATCTGCTTTCGGGCGACATACGCCCGTGAACTGAGTCGACGAGTCGCGCAAGGGGGGATTTCGCCGCATGTCCCTCGCGGCGACATTGCATCGGGGGCCACGCAATGCCCCGCGATCGCCCGGCGCGCCGCCGAAGCTGCCGCGCCGGGTCGCGGCAGGTGCCGTGAGTGTCGAAATCGATGCGCCCAGAATCAGGCTGCCCCGGCGTCTTCTCTTGGGCAACGAATCCGCCTGAATGAACTTCCGCTCTTGCTCTGTCGCACCGCGGCAGCCGCGCGCCACGTTTCCGATACGATCCCAACATTCGCGCGCATGCGCTTCCCTCGCCGCCCGCACCAGTCCTTCGCTCCCGCGAACGGCAGGGGTCGCGCCGGCCGACGAAAGAAATTCGTGCACGCGCCATGCCGGACGCTATCGACACCGCACCCGCCGTTACCGATCGACAACCGCCGCGCGCAGTAGCGCCGCCGTCGGCGGTCTTTCTGCCACTATTCGTGCCGTTCGGCATCAGCGGTGGCTACGTCAGTGTCACGCTCGCCTTCCTACTCAGCCGCGCCGGGTTGAGCACGCTCGAGGTCACGACCATCATCGCGGCCACGGTCTGGGTCCAGACCTGGAAGGTGCTGTGGGCGCCCGTGATCGACACGATCGGCAATCCCAAGCTCTGGTACGGCGCGGGCGCAGCAGGAGTGGGCGCGACGATCCTGGCGATGAGCATGCTGCCGGCGAACGCGTCGCAACGTCCCCGCGATCATGACCCTGGCGCTGTTGTCGTCGGCCGCCTCGACCCTGGTTAGCATGTCGTCAGAGATCTTTCTCGCGCTATCGGTGCCGACCGGAGCTGCGCGGCCGCGCGAGCGGCTGGGCGCAGGCGGGCAATCTCGGCGGTGACGGCGTCGGCGGCGGGCTCGGCCTGCTTCTCGCGGAGCACGTCGCGCAGCCGTCGGTGTCGGGCGCAGTGCTCGCGCTGATCTGCCTGGCGTGCTGGGGCTGCGTGCGATTCGTACCGCGCGGCACGGCGGACACGCGCGGTGCCCTCGTATCTCGCTGAGCTCAAGGGAGTCGTGCGCGACGTATGGCAGGTCGCGCGCTCGCGAGCCGGCTACCTGGCGCTCATCCTGATGGTGCTGCCGATCGCCTCGGGAGCCGCGCCGTGGTCGGCGATCGCGGGCGAATGGCGCGCAGGAGCCGACCTTGTCGCTCTTGTCAATGGCGTCGTCGGTGGCCTCGCCTCTGCGGCCGGGGCGCTGGTGGGCGGCCACCTCTGCGACCGGACGAACCCGGGCCGCGCCTATTGCGCATTCGGCCTGATCGTCGGTGCCATCGCAGTCGGGATGGCCTGGTGCCCGCGCACGCCCGCGTCGTTCATCGTCTTCACGCTGGCTTACTCCGCCGTGGTCGGCTGCGGCTTTGCCGCGTATTGCGCGATCGTGCTGCAGGCGATCGGGAAGCGCTCGGCGGCAACCAACTTCAATCTGATGTCGGCGCTCTCGAACGTGCCGATCGCGGTGATGACGAGCTTCGACGGCTGGGTTCACGACCGCTTCGGGACGAACGCCATGCTCTACGGCGAGCTGGCGTTGCCGGCAGTCACCATCGCCGCGTTCGCGGTCTTCGTCGTCGCGACTCGGCCGGCCGCCGCCCCGCCGGTCGAATAGTCTTTGCCAGTCGGCAGCGCCGTGCTCGCCGCTATGTTGGATTGGCCTTGATGGGCTGCGCCGGCACTTGTGCCGCCGAATCGCGGTCGGGCCGGGCCGCAAGGCGCGGCCTGAATTGCAGGGCAACTACTTCGCCGCCGGCTGGAACTCCGGATCGCCCATCTGCCAAAGCGAGAACGACCACAGGTCGGCAAGCTCGTTCTCATACTGCGAGTTGCTCGAACCGATACCGTGCCCGGCGTCGTAGTCGACGCGTAGCAGCACCGGGCGCTTGCTGGATGTCGCGGCCTGCACCCGGGCGGCCATCTTTGCCATCTGCCACGGGGCCACGCGTGGGTCGTTCGCGCCAGTGCTGAACATCACCGCCGGATAGGCCACGCCGTCGCGCACGTGCACGTAGGTGCTCATCGCGTAGAGGCCGTGGAAGTCGCTTTCGGTCTTCGTCGAGCCAAATTCGACGGTGTTGGGTGGGCCGTTGGGCTCGGTCTCGAAGCGCAGCGCATCGAAGATTCCGACGAGGTCGAGAATCACGCCAAACAAGTCGAGGCCGCCACGTGAGCGCGCCGCCGAAAGTGATGCCGCCGGCGCTGCCGCCTTCGCCGGCCAGGCGGGCGGACGAGGTGTAGTGCTCGTCGACGAGGTACTGGCCACAGGCGATGAAGTCCAGCACGGTATTGGGCTTGCTCTGCTTGTAGCCGGCCATGTGCCAGGCCTCGCCGTATTCGCCGCCGCCGCGCACGTGGGCGATCGCGACGATGCCGCCGCGCTCCATCCAGGCCAGGTTGGTCGGATTGAAGCCCGGCTCGAGCGAAACGCCGTAGCTGCCGTAGCCCTCGAGAATCGTCGGGTGGCTGCCGTCGAGCGCGATGCCTTTGCGATGAAGGATGGACAACGGGATTCGCGTGCCGTCGTAGCTTGTCGCAAAGACCTCCTGTGCTTCGAACTGCGAGGTGTCGATCGACGACGGCAGATTCAGTCCGGTGTCGCCCGAGCGATCCTTGGCGGGGTCGTAGGCCATGATGCGGGTCGATTGCAGCCAGCCGCGGATGCCGAATAGCGCGCCAGCTTGGTCCGGGTCAGTCACGGGCACGCCGACGTTGCCTTCGAACGGCGTTGGCACGGAGCGGCTCTGCTTGCCGTCGAATGACACTCGATGGATGTGCGAGACGGCGCCGTCGCGCACGCGCGTGTAGAGGCCGTCCTGCGCGAGCCGGACGTCCGTCAGCACGCCCGAGGCTTCGGGGATGACGATCGTCGCGTGCTTCAACTCGGGCGGGGCGGCGAAAGCGCGAGCAGGCGGAAACGCGGAGCGTCTTCTGCGACAACAGGTACAGCGTCTGGCCGCGCAGGTGGAATTGGGTCACGCCGTCAGTGACATCGGCGACCTTCTTCCACGGCGTGCTGTCGTGACCTGCGATAGCGGAGAGACGTAGACCGTCGACGGGTTGTCGCATGTTGTGGTTGGCGATCCCGATCGCGGACTGCGAGTCGGGCGACGCGATGACGAAAGTTCCCTGGCCCTCTCGGGACGTCGAAGTTCCTGGACACGCCGCGGCCGAACACGACAGCGTCGCCTTCGCCGTCCGTCTTTGTGCCGGTCCTGTGCAGATAGGTCCGTGCGTTGTACATGTCTGGTCGGCCGGCATGCGGGCACCGGCTTGCCGTAGCGCAGATAGAAGAACGAGCGGTTGTCCGGTCGCCACGACACCAAGCTGTCGGACGTGCGGTCGATGGACTCGGCCTGCACGGCCCCGGTCTTCACATCCATCACATGCAGCACGCTTTTCTCCGAGCCGCCGACCGAGAGGCCGTAGGCCAGCAGCTTGCCGTCCCACGAGGGCGCGAAGTAGTCGAGCGCGTAGTGAGTGTCGGTGCCCTTGCCCATCGCGCCGGGGTCGAGCAACAGGTGCTCCTCGCCCTTCAAGCCGTCGCGGTAGAAGAGCTTGGGCAGTTGCGCACCGGGCTCGAACACCTCGTAGAAATAGCGGTCGCCGCGGCGGACAAAGCCGCCTCGGCGTACGTCGGCGTTGAGGAGCGCATGAATGCGATCGAGCAGCGGCTTGCGGGCGGGGATCGCGTCGAGCTTTGCGCGCGTGTAGTCGGCCTGCGCCTTCATCCACGCCTTGACATCGGGGTTGGCGAGGTCCTCCATGTAGCGGTAGTTGTCGACGACCTTCGTTCCAAAATAGTCGGTCGTCACCGGGCGCACCGGCGCAACAGGTGGGTCTTGCCCGAACGCCAAGGCGCTGGCGCTGATGCCCGAAATCAATACGAGGCCGACCTTGAGGCTGCCGCGGCAGGTGAGGGAATGCATGAAGTCCTCCTGAACCCGTGGCATCAGTCTACGCAACTGCGACAGCTAGGAGTTGCAAGCGTTTCCTGGAGGGAGCACTGCGTTGCTGGCATCACGCGGCTCGAGTGGGACCGTATCAAGAATTCGGATCGTCCTCAGAACTTCTATGCATTCCTGAAAAAATATCCTGACGGCAAATATCATTCACGTCCTATCGACGGCTTCTCGCTCTCGGCAGCGGTTGGGTCTGCGTCCGCCCGAGGCCGTTGGCCGTTGGCCGTTGTGATCGCAGCAAGAATGCAGCCATGACGCGCTTCGTACAAGTCCTTGTCGCATTGGTCGCGCTCACGAGCTGCACGTCGCCGACGTACCAATAGCCGATGAAGGGGCCGCAAGCCGTTGGCGTCTCGCCCGATGCTCCGAAGGACCCGGTTGGCATCATGCTCGGCTGAGCCGGCCAGACCAACACGAACTTCAAGCATCTCGATCGCCTGTTCCCGGTTCGCACCGTATCGCGCGGCTCTTCGGTGCTGGAGTAGCCCAATGGCGAGCCCATCGATCCGATCGTGCCGCTCGAGGACCGCAGACTCACGGTCAACCAACTCATGGATGAGTATCGCGTCACCGGGGTCATCGCCCTGCGTCATGGCCTGATCGTTCTTGAGCGTTACGCCCATGACCGGACGGCGCAAGACCGCTGGTTCTCCGCGTCGGCCGCCAAGTCGATCACCTCGACACTGGTCGGCGCGGCCGTCAGGGACGGTCTGATCGGCACGGTTGACGATCCCATCACCCGCTACATTCCCGAACTCAAGTCCGTGACCGCGTTCGACGGCGTTACCCTGCGCCACCTAATGACCATGAGTTCCGGGCTCAGGTATCACGAAAGCACCACGGATCCGACGTCGGACCTCGCCCTGAGCGACGGCGGCGAGGTCATCGATGGCCGCCCGCCAATCGTCAGCTACGCCATGAAACTGACGCGAGCGCATCTGCCAGGCACCGTCAATGAATACCAGACCATCGACGCGGACGTGGTAGGCATCGCCCTCTCCCGCGTGCTTAAGGGGCGGACAGTCTCTGATTACCTCTCCGAAAAGATCTGGCGGCCCGCGGGCATGGAGGCTGATGCGAACTGGGTGCTCGACAAGGCGGGAATCCAACGCGGCGGCTGCTGCAGCGCGGCGACACTGCGGGATTACGCGGTTATGTCATGTTCATTCCGAAAGCGCGCGGAGACCAACGAGGCCGTGCTGCCAGCTGGCTGGATCGATGAAGCTCGGACACCGGCATGGCCCGCAAGTGATGAAGGCTCCGGCTATGGTTGGTTTTGGACGGTGCGCCAGGACGGAGGTTACGAGGCCGTGGGCGCATACGGTCAGTCAGTCACCATTTATCCCAAGGATGACGTAGTCATTGCAATCACGCCGCCTCACGCGATCCGAGGGGGTTCAACCATTCCCCGCTGGGGGCTTTAGTAGGCGCTCACGCAGCCGCGATCGGCCGAGCAGATCCGAACGAGACGAACTAGCGACATGCCGAGGCGGGCACAAGAAGGCAGGCACATCTTTGGAGGAGCGGAGGGTCATAGACGCCAATCGGCTCCCGATGCATCTTCCCGTTCAGCGAGTAGCGCCAGTAGAACCGCAGGGCCCGCCAAGAAGTCTTCTACCTTGCAGCGACTCGCCCTGGCCCCGGTGGCCCAGGCGTCACGAAGGCGTCGGGCTCCGCCGCCGGAATCGCTTCGCCTGCAGGCAGTTCTTGCCCTTGTGACCATAGTTTCTGGTGCCAGTCTGATCCAGTTTTTGGGCTGATGATGCTGGGTCGACGGCAGATTGTTTCGGACTATTTGCCTATGAAAGGCTACCGAGGCCAAGTCTGGCACCAGCTCACAAGGTCCGAAATATGAGTGACTGTTAATCCGTAGGTCCCTGGTTCGAGCCCAGGTCGAGGAGCCAAAAATCACAAGGGATAGCCGGCCAGCGCCTGCTATCCGTTCGTAGTTTCTGACTTTGCTGGTGCCAATCCGCGGCTTGAAGCATCGAATGTTCGTGCCGGCAGGCGAGGGCACGACGAATGCTGCAGCAATGGGACGTTTCAGGAGTTGCCCATGAGCCTAGACCACGACCCTTTGAAGCCGATGGGTGTCCAGACCGCGGAGAGCGTGCAGGTTGAAATTGCGGAGCGGGCCAAAAGGCTCAAGGAGCAGAACGACCCAGGTACGGCAAACGCGGACGATGCGGCGAAGGCCGGGCAGGCCCGGGAGGAAGTGGCCGAATGGCTTCGCGCGCGCAGCAAGGTGGCGGGCGACATGGCCGCAACGTTCGTGCGCGAGCGCCCGATCGAGGCCCTGTTGATTGCCTGCGCCGGAGGTGCGCTTTTGATCGGCTTGGCGATGTGGGCCTCGAAGAGGGCCTGACGCTCATCGGCGCCCCCAGTGGTTTGCGAAGAAACGTAAACAGGCCAGCCCTGGATGGCGGTATTGCGTTATCAGGACTAACCTGTCCTGGAGGTGGGCCAACGGCGCGTGGGCGGAACGCCGGTGGCAGCCGCCCCGGTGATTGGCGTCGGTTCCTGGAGGCGTCATGGTCGTTGTCCGCCCGCTGCTCTGCGTCGCCTTCGTCGCGTCGACGATGTGCGGCAGCGCATCCGTTGCGCATGCCGCGAGCAACGACGTCGCGCCATCGCGCGCGCCGCCCTGGGTCGAAGGCTTCGACCTCGAGCGCGTCGAGGCACTGGCGCCCGGTGTGCCGCTCAACTTCGTCCTCTACGGCAGTCCCGGTGCGGCCGTCACCCTGTCGATCGAGGGCGGCCGACGCCTCCTCGACCTGCCGGAGTCTCGTCCGGGGCTCTACGAAGGCAGCTATGTCCTCGATGGTCTCGACCACGTCCGGGCGGATAGCCGGGTCGTCGCCAGCGTCCAGCGCAACGGCATGGTCGCGCGCACGACGCTCTACGAGCCCTTGCTGCTCGAGCGCAACGGCTTGCCTTGGGCCGGCGCGCTGGCACAGGCGCCCGGCGACATCTCGCCGGCCCGCGTCGAGGCCTCCCCAAGGGCCGCGCCGGCGATCGACAGCAGGGCCCGCAGCCTGGCGCCGTTTCCGGGCGCAGCCGCTGCGCAGGCGCCGCCGCCCGCCACTCCGGCGCAGCCTCGATGTGGCGACTGCGTGGTGGTGGAAACGATCCGCGTCGTGAAGGCGCCGCCGCGCAGCGGCTGGGCGCGCTGGCTCGGCGCTGCCGGAGGTGCCTGGCTGGGCAGCGCGATCGAACGCGAGGCAACGCGCGCCGAACGCTATGAAGTGCTGCTGCGGTTTGCCGGACGGTACGGCGCTCCTGCGCCTGTACGAGCAGGTGCCGCCTTTTCGCACCGGCGACACGATCAGCCTGTCCAGTCCTCGCGGCCGGATGCCGCCGGCGCCGACGCCTCACTGAGCGCCGGTCGCCCGCCCCTCGCCTCGCCGGCGCATGTCAAGCCTTGCCCTTCCTGCGGACCCCGTTGTATCCGCCGCCCCTCGGCCGACGAGGCGAAGGGCTCGACGCCTGGCCGCGGCGCTGTCGTGGCTGGTCGAGGCAGGCGCGGTCGCCATCGCCATCCTGTCGATCCTGCCCTTGTTCGATCGCCTGACGCCTCTGGCCGCCGGCCGCGAGCAACGCTTTCTCGACCGCGGCATCGCCGTCGCCGCCCTGCCCGACCCCGTCCTGCCGGCGCTGTGCAACGCCTATGGCGACCTCGCCGCGCCCGCGCTCGGTGCTGCGCTGTGTCCGAGTCGCTGGTGGGACTGGCGCTCGAGAAGCGAGTCCTTGTCTTCCCTGCCGCCGAGACTGGCCGTCTCGCTCGACCGCAGCAGCGCCGCGTTCACGCAGCCGCTGCGCGATGCCCAGGCCCGCGTCGACGCCTTGCAGACCCAGGCGCGGCAAGGCGACGGCGCGCTCCTCGACAACGCCGACGCCGTCGCCGCGATCGAGGCGGCGATCGCGCCCTTCATCGAGCGCTACAAGCTCGCAGCGGGTGACACCGCGGGCCCGGCGCCTCTCGCCTGCAACCGCCGCTGGATCGATTCCGCCTTTGCCTCGAGCAACGCCGAGGCCGTCGGAGCTCGCCGCGGCCGACAGCACGCTTCGCGCCGACGCGGCGTTGCTGCTCGGCGCCGCTCTCGACGGCCGCACGATGATCGGCGACGACCTTGGGCCACTGCCGCCCGCAGCGGGCGCCGGCGCAGCAGGCTGTGCGAGTCCCTTGGCCGACCTGGCAGCGACGGCGACCTTGATGCACGACGCGCGGCAGGCCTCGGCCAACAACCGGAAAAGCGATGCGATGCGTTTTCTCGTCGCTTCGGCCGGCGTGCAATGGGCGGCGGCGATGGCGCTCGGCTATGCCTTTCTGCTCTGGAGCCGGCGCCGTCCGCGACCGTCGCTCGCCATCGCGATCGTCCTGGCAACCTGGGCCGCCGCGGCCTGGCTGGCACGCGTGACCTGGCCGCTTGCCGGCAGCAACGCCTTCGCCACGACGCGAAACGACTCCTCGTGGCTCGGGGCCCCGGCGCCTTTCGTCAGCGTCCTGCTCGCGCTCGCCGCGCTGTCGGCGGTCGTGACGCTGACGCGTCGTCCGGTGGCCACCGATCGACAGAACGTGACGATGCAATCGATGGGCTCGCGCCTCGGCTTTGCCGGTTTCGTGGTCTTGACCGGACTCGGCTGGCTCGTCCTGCTCGACCTGTCCATCAACGGCCACTACGGCAACCGCTACCTGGCGCTTTATCACCAGGGCCATCTCTGGCTGGCGATGCTGCTGCTCTCGACCCTGTTCTTCGTGCGCCAGGACGTGTCGCGCGGCCTGGCCTGGATCCTGTCCGTCGTCGAAGAAGGAGGCCGCTCCGCGGCGCGGCGCTTCGGGCCGGTCCGGGTCGGCATCGCCGCCGCGCTCCTCACCGCGATCGGACTGCTCGCGTTCACCGGCGGGCTCGCGCATCGCGCGCAGCTCACCTCCGAGCTCGGCCGGGTCTGGTTGATCTGCGGGGCGGCCTGGTTCTTCTTCCTTCGCGCCGGTCCGATGATGCAGCGCCTCGCACGCGCCGGCCCCGCCGGCCGCTCGTTTCTCGGCTACGCCTGGCCGATGCTCTTCGTCGTCGGCGTGCTCGTCGTCGCCATGTTCGCGACGCACGACATGGGGCCGCTCCTGATCTCCGGCTATGCCTCGGGCGCGTTCGTCGCGGCGACGCTGGCGATGTGGTGGCACTACCGCAGCGGCCAGCGCATCACACCCTTCGCGCTCGCCCTGGTCGTCTTCGCGCTGTGGATCGCCGCGGTCACGACCGGTCTGTTCCGGCTCGGCGCGCTCGACGCCGTGACCGCCAGCCGCCTCGAGAGCGTCGCCGCGCCGTTCGCTTCGATCAACGACCAGCTGGCGATGGTGTCCTGGTTTCAGCGGGCCGCACCGCCGCACGGCTTCGGCCTCGGCACGACGCCGTGGTGCGGCTTCTCGACCACCGGTGCCTGCAGCGGCGTGCCGGCGCAGATCCACAGCGACTACACCTTGACCGCGCTGATCGGGGTGTTCGGCCCGGCCTTCGCATGGGGACTGGCCGTCGCCGCCGCGTGGTGGTTGCATCGCCTGATCCGCCATCACGGCCGCGTCACCGGCGGCGAGCCTCGCCTGGTCGACGCGTCGGGGCGGCTGCGCAGCGACGGCCAGGCCCTGCTGACCTGGATCAGCGTCGCGTGGGTCGTCATGAGCTCCTGCCAGCTCGCGGTCACCGTCGCGGGCAACCTCGCGGTGCTTGCCGCTGACCGGAGTCACCTTTCCGTTCGTGAGCTTCGGCATGACGTCGCTGCTCGTCAATTCGGCCTTCCTGGCGCTCTGCCTCAACGTCGACGTGCCGGCAAGGGGGTCCGATGTCTGAGCGGCGCCCCCTGTCGCTGCTCGATCTCGCGATCGCCGCGAGTGCCGGCGTGCTGCCGGTGCTGGTCGCGGTGGTGGTCCTGGTGGCGTTCGTGCGCCCGGCCGATCCCGACGCGGCCTGGCGGCAAGGCCTCAGCGATCGCTACGTCAGCGTTCGCCACGTCGCGGCGCTGAAGACTTTCGAGCGCGCCATCGTGCAGCGCGAGACGTCGTCTGCCATTCACGTGAGCGCCGCCGACCTGCTCGACGGCGTTCCGTCGTGCCGCGCCGAATGGGGCGGCGGGGGTTGGCTGCAGACGCTGCGTCATGCGCTCGTGCGCAGCGACGCGAGCGCGCCAGCGCAGGCCATTGCCGACGATCTGGGCGAGCTCGACGGCGCGCTCTTGCGTTTCAGCGAGCGGCCGGAGCGGCGCGTCGCTCACGTGGTCGGCCTGGACGCGGCGCGCTGGTTCGCCGCAGCCGACGCGGCGCTGGCAGCGCCGGTCGAGTCGAGCGAGGCGCCCGGAACGACGTTCCGTCTCCGTTGCGCCGACCTTCTCGGCGCGCTGGCCGCACTTCGGCGCGCCGACGCGCGCATGCTCGACAGCCTGGCCTGGCGCGGCAGCGAAGGCAGCGCGACGGTGGCCCGTTGGCGCCCCGACCAGGAGACGCAGATCCTGGCGCGCGACGTGACGCGACGCAACCCCTGGGGCGGCATCGCCGGCTGCATCTACCTCGGAAGCGACAGCGGCGCGCGCTACTACCTCGCGGCCGGCGGCAGTGCGCAGCGGCGCATCTGCAGCCTGCCGGCGCTGGCCGGAACAGGCAAGCCGGTGCCGCTCGTGCTCGGCGGCGAGCCCGACCCCGCCGAGGCCGTCGACGATCCGCGCTGGAAGGTGCCGCCGTCGCTGTTCACCCTGCTGCAGCCGCTCGAGACCTTGCGCCAGACGACCGGGCCGATGTATCGGCGCTACGTCGACGCCGAGGCCGCGTCGATGGACGGTCCGCTCGGCGGGCGCGCTGCGCCCAACCGTGCCGTCGTCGACGGCGCGCCGGTCGACGTCGGCTACAGCGTCGAGCTGACCATCGACCCCGAGCTGCAGGCGCTGGCCCAGAAGACCGCCGCCTGCTACACCGGCCGGCACGACGTCTGCCAGGCGCTCGCCATGCGCCGCGCCGAGGATGCCGGGTTGCCGCTCGGTCGCCAGCTGCTGGAGGGAGCCATGGTGCGCATGGCGGCGGTGGCAGTGATCGACGTCGCCAGCGGCCGCATCGAAGCGCTCGCCGGTGCCTTGTCGCCTTGTGCGCGTCAGGAGGTCGATCGCTCGACGCGCGACCCGAGCTGCGATTCGCGCCTGCCGTTTCCGGTGCGCTTCCGCGCCGACGCCCTTCTCAATCCGGCCGTCTATCACGACGCCATGCCGGCATCGACGATCAAGCCGATCCTCGCCACCGAGTTCCTTGCCGATCCCCGCAGCGGCGCCAGACTTCTCGCCAGCGAGCAGGCCGCGATGCGAACCGATGCGGTGCCGGCACGCGAGAGCCTGCGGGGTCAGCTGATGCGATCGGACTCGGCCCGCTTTCTCGATCGCATGTTCTGCGCCGAACAGGGGTTTGCCGATTGCCGCCGACCCTGGGATGTGCAGGCCACGGCACGCGCCTTCGGCTGGAACGCCGGCTGCGCATCGGCCAGCGAGGCGTGCGGCCAGGGCGACCTGCTGTTCGGCCGCGACCTCGGCGCTGCCGGGCCGACGCTCGCGCCGGGCGCGACCCGCTTCGCCTTCGGCCGCCTGCTGAGCGAGCCGATCGACGCCCATCTCGGCGCGCCGATGCACCTCATGCCGTCGATGCGCCTCGACCCCGAGATCCTTCGCCGTTGCGCGGCCGGCCCCGATGGCCGCCGCATGAGCGACGACGACTGGGAGAAATGCCGCGGCGGCGCGGTCGTCGACGTCGTCGCCGAAGGCTGGGGCCAGGGCCATGCCCGGGCCAGCGCTCTCGGCGTCGCCGCGATGATGGCAACGGTCGCGTCGACCGCGAATGGCGCGCCAGTCGTTCCCTCGCCGCATCTTGTCGACTCGGTGCACGGTGTCGACACTGCGGCGATGGATCCGGTACGCAGCGCTTCGCAGCGCTGGGCCGGACCGCCGCGTTCGCCACCGGCCTCGCAGGCCGCCGCCGAGGTGATCCTCAGCGGCCTGTCCTATAGCCACCGCGCCGGCACGGCGCGAACCGCCTGCGAGCAGGTGCTCGATGCCCGGCGTTGCCGTGACATCTCGTGGATCGCCGGCAAGACCGGCACGCCGAGCTTTCCGAGCGACGGCCTGTCGCTCGACGCCATCGCGCGACTGTGCGGCAACCCTGCAACCGCAGCGCTCGAGGCCCGCCGCGGCATCTGTGGTTCCTTGCGGCCCTACAAGTGGTACGTCGCCACCTACCGTGCCGATCGTTCCGCGAGCGGCCCCTGGACGAAAGCCATCGCCGTGCTCACCGAGCGCAACTGGATCAGCGCCAGCGGCCGCGTTCACGGCGCCGGCGATACCGGACCCAACCCGTCGGCCGAGATTGCCCTGCAGATCGTCGGCCGCAGGACCGGCCTGATGGAAAGCGTGCTGCCATGAGCGGACTGCGCGCGCGCACCGCGCTGCCTCGGGCCGACTCGCCCGCGCCGCTGGTCTGGCGCTTCGACGGACCGTTTGCGCGCTGTCTCGACGACATGGAGGACACGCTGCGCCGCGCCATCGTTCTCGTCGGCGACGTCGAGCGCATCGCGGTGCTGATCGACCTTGCCCTTCCGGCCCTGCAGCAACGCGTCGCGGCCGGCGACGCGCTGCAGCCCGGGTGGGTCCAGTTCATCGAGCGCATCACCGACACCTACGGCCTGCCAGCCCGGCCACGGGTGCGCCACCTGCGCGCCGCAGGACCTCTTGCCACGCTGGTCGTGGCCTATCGACGTTGACACGGGGAAAGCGCATGTCCATGAAATCGTGGGTCCTCCATCAAGTGCAGGGAGTGGCGGCGGCCACCGGTCGCGCCGATCTCGGCGGACGCGAGGCGTCGAGCGATCGGCACGACGACGCCTTGTCCGGCGACGATCCGCGTGCCGGCGAGGCCGAGCCTGCCGCGGCGAGTCTCGACGACCTTGGCGTCTACGCGCCTCTGGTCGGCGCCGTTCGAGACGAGCTCGAGCACTTCGTTGCCAGCCAGGTGCGGCTGCATGTCGTCATTGCCGACCACGACCGCTTCGTGCTGACGGCCATCGGCGTGCGCTCGCCGGGGGGTCCGCACGCACGCGAGCTGCTGCAGAAGTTCATGCGCGAGTTCCGGCCGGAGCAGATCAAGCGCTACCTGGCACGCGAGGTGATCGGGCGGCTTCCGAACGCCGCCGTCATCGAGCTGTCGCAGTTCTCGGGCCTCGCCGACCTGCAGGCGCGCGAGCGTGACGATGAAGACCCCTACGGCGATCTCGTCGCCGCGCTGCAGACAACGCCGGAAGCGCCGGCACGGCAGCCTTACGAAGTCAGCGTCCTCGGCCGCTGGATCGAGAGCGAAGCCGTTCGATCATTGCCGCGACGGGGATCCGCCGGCCGAAGCCGCGCCGAGCACGCCGCTCGCCGGGCGCCATGTCGAGTTCGAGATCACCGACGCCGACGGTGTACGCCGGGTCATGCTGCACTCGGTGGTCGCCGGCCGCCGCTATGTCATCGGCAAGGGAGACGACTGCGACCTGCGGGTCAACGGCATCTACACCAGCCGCCGGCATGCCGAGCTCTGGTTCGATGCCGGCGCCTGGTACGTGGCCGACGCCGGCTCGACGAACGGGCTGCGCATGCAGCAGATCGATGCCGCCGGCATCGACCCGCGCCAGACACAGACTGCGCCGCCAGGCGGCAGCCAGACGATTCGTCTGCAACCGCGGATGCGGCTCGTGCTCTCGGCGCGCGCCGAAGGACCGGCCGGCGAGTACCCGTGGATTGCGATGGGTCCGGGCCGCAGTGCCGCAGTGGCGGCCACGCCGATCGCCGCCGCGCCGCACGATGCCGGCGACCTCGCCGGCCGCGCCGCGCCGATGACGCCGCGCACGGCGGTCGTGACCGCGCGCTCGACCGAGCCCGTCTTCGAGATGACGGAATCGCGGGCCGCCGGCAGCCGGGTGCACGCGCTGCGTCGCAGCGAGCTGCCGATCACGGTGGGCCGTTCCCGCGGCCAGACGGTGGTGATCGACTGGAGCTTTGCCGGACGTCTCGGGGCACCATCTGGACATCGACGCGATCGACGACGAGGCGGCGCACGGCACGGTCCACGGCGACAACGGCGTCGTACATCGGCGGCGTCCACCACGCCGCCGGCAGCGCATTCGACTGGCCGCTCGGCCAGGAAGCGATCCTCGGCGGCGCGTTGCCCGGCGAGCCCGCCTGCGTGCTCTCGCTCGACCGGCAAAAGGAGCGATGACGTGGCACCACCTCTCTCGCCCGGTCTTCTCACGCCGCTCGAGCCCGGCCGCTCCGACCGGCGCGCCATCGTCGATGACGGTACGCGGACGACGCAAGCGCTCTACTCCGGTGCGCTGCGCCGTCTCGCGGTCGCCGCCAAT
This sequence comes from uncultured beta proteobacterium, assembly GCA_963778525.1. Classification (GTDB taxonomy): domain Bacteria; phylum Pseudomonadota; class Gammaproteobacteria; order Burkholderiales; family Burkholderiaceae_C; genus Schlegelella_A. Next base: position 384,966 of record CAVZUJ010000001.1, read on the forward strand.
TCATCGTGCGGCAGCCAGCATGCCGTCAACGAAGATGCCTGCAGCGAGCTCGATTCGCGGGAACCGCTCTTCGTCGTCGCCGATGGCGTCGGCGGCGGCGCGATGGCGCAAGCCGCGAGCCGCTGGCTCGTCGCCCATCTGCATCGCGCGTTCGACACGCGAGCGCCCGACGCTGCGCTCGTCGGCGCGGTGATGCTCGAGGCCGACCAGGCGATCGCCCATGCGCATTGCCCGGGTGACTCCACTATCCCGGCGCGGCGACCGTCGTCCTTGCCGCGCCGCTCGACCGCCCGCGCCGGCAGATGGCTGCTGGCCTGGGTCGGAGACTGCCGCGCCTATCGCTGGTCGGCACAGGCGTCACCCCGCCTCGCACTGCTGACCCGCGACGACACCTTCTCCAACCTCGGCGAAGCGCCGCCCGCCGGCGGCTCGGCTGACGATCCGGCCCGGATGGTCGGCAACGGCGCGACATTGGGCGCGAATGTCGCCACGCACGACCTGGCCTGCGGCGACCTGCTGATCCTTTGCAGTGACGGCGTGCACAAGCATCTCGACGACGACGCCTGGGCCCGGGCGCTCGAGTCTTCGATGAACCTGGCCGATCGATGCCGACAACTGGTCGTGCACGCGCGGGCCAGGGGCAGCGTCGACGATGCCACTGCCCTGCTGATCGAACGACAGCAGCCCGTCTCGCGGGCCCGCGCTCGGCCGGCATCGGATCTCGGGTCGCGGAGCCGCTCATGACGCCTTCCGATATCGATCGCGTGTTCGGGCGCAGCCGGCTGCGCATCGTCACCGGCGACCATGTGGAGGTGTTCCGCGAGAGCTCCCTGCCGGGCGAGCGGCGCCGCTACACCAAGCGCTTCCTGGCCACGCCCGAGGCCGACTTTCGCGAATGGACGGAACGCGAGTGGCGCATCCTCGCGCGCCTTGTCGGCCACGGCATCACGCCGGTACCCGACATCGTCCAGTACGACCGGGGCGCCTCCGATCGCCCGGCGCTCGTCCAGACCTACGACGCCGGCATCACGGTCGACCACTGGGCGGCGCTGCTGCCGCTGGCGCGTGACGGCGTCGTGCGCTCCGGCGCCTTCGAGGATTGCGCGCACTGGTGGGCGCTCGCGCGACACAGCCTGATCGCCCTCGACGCGATCCACGAGCTGCGCGTCGTCCATCTCGACCTGAAGGCCGACAACATCTGCATCGCCGCGGGCCCGGCGGATTTCGATCCGTTCGCCGGCGAGCGGCAACTGCATCCGCGCTTCGACGAGCTGACCTTGATCGACTTCGCGTTCTCGCTGGTGTCGGGCGAGCGCCTCGACAGCGCCTTGCCGATTGCGGCGCAACGCGACTACGAGTACCAGTCGCCGCGACTCCTGCGTGCGCTCGAATCGGGTCGCCGCGGCGACCTGACGCAGACATGGCAACTGGACTGGCGTTGCGATTTCTTCAGCCTGGCGGCGATGCTTGGTCGCTACCTTCCCGAGGACACCTGGCGCGCGCAGACCTGGACAGCGGAGCGTCAGGACCAGGCCCAGCAGTTCGTTGATCGCTTGACGCAGGTCCACGACGCCGAGCTGCCAGGCACTCGCCCGCACGCCGAGCTGATCGCGCTGACGTCGTCGATCCTTGCCGACCCGGGCCTGCAGCAGTCGCTGCGTCGCGGTTGGACGCTCGCCGTCGATGCCCGCGCCGCCGCGCACGCGCTGCCGACCCCGATCACGCGCATTGCCGCAGCCCTGACGCCGCTGACGCAACCGATCGCGCTGCCGGCCGGTGCGGCGTCGAAAGCAGTCGATGACGCGCCGCCCGCCGAAGCGCGGCGCGCGCCGAAGTTGCCGCAGGCCTTGCCGCCACCCTCGTTGGACGATGCACCACACGCGGATCCGGCGCCACCCCGCAAGCAACGCGACGTTGCCGACACGCCTTCACGGGAGCAGAGCCGCAGGAATCGCCGACTCGGATGGATCGCCGGTCTGTCCACTGCAGCCGTGGCGGCAGCCGCCAGCGCGCCTTTCCTGATGAGCTACTGGAGCGCGACGGGCGAGACGAAGATGGTCCGGCCCGCAGCGCTCGGCCCGGCGCCGCCGCGAACAAGGACCGCCACGGCGGACCCCTCCTCCGAACGACGCGCAAATGCGCAAGCAACTGCGCAGCCTGCAGCAGAGCCGGCGCGATCGGGCAGTGCGCGCCTTGCGGTTTCGCCACCTTCGGCCATCGCCGCCGTGCCGGTTTCTCCTCGCTCCGTCGGCGCAGATAAAACGCCGAGCTCCATTGCCGAGGCCGGGAAACCATCCCCGTCGACAGCTCCGGTCGCCTCGACGCCCACGGCCGTGGCGGCGGCGGCGCCGGCACGCGCCGCGATCAAGAGCCCCATGGCCCAGGCGACGCGTGTGCCGGTGCTCGCAACCCCGTCGCACATCGCGCCGAAGGCGCTACCGATGCCGCCCCGCGTTGCGTCCGCCAATCGCCCGCCTTACCGGACATCGCGCGATGCACCCGAAGGGCCGGCGAAGATCGTCGCCGCCACGACGCCGTCGCCCGGGACGCCGTTTGTCCCTTCGCAACAGCTTCTCCTCTTCCAGGCCAGGATCCGGGCCGAACGGGGCCAGACGCTGCAAGCAGCGAGTCCACCGGGCGCCAGCGCGCCGACGCATCCGGTCGCCGGGATCGCGGTCCCGCAGCAGGGCGAGTCCACCGTTGCCTGGGCCGTCGCGGGCCGCTTGCCTTCGCCCGGCGCGCACGCCCCACCCGTGCAAGTCGCGAGCGCAGCCGGCAGCGCCGGCTCGTCGGCGGCATCGCCCTCCGCCATCGCGCCGTCGGCGCTATCGGCACCGGCCATCGCGCCGCCTGCCGGCCGCGAGGACCCCTCGGCTTTCCCCGCAAGCGCTGCAATCGATTTCGGAGCGCGCGCCAACGGCTTGATGGTGAACGATGTGCCACGGCTGGCGCAGCGGGCCCAGCGTCTGGTTTCTCGCGTCCTCTTCGTCGCGAGTCGCGCCACCAACGTCGCGGGCGATCCCGGCATCCTCGAAACAGCGGGCCAGCTGGGAGGCCTGACCGACGATCCTCTCACTCGCATCGTGGTCTCGCCCCGCGACGCGCAGCGCCTCGACGACGGAGCGCGCAGCGAATACACGCGCAGGGGTCCGACGCCGCAGGGGCTGTCGCTGCAGGTGCAGGCCTTCGGTGCCAACCCACTGGACGCGGGCGTGGTCGGCGACCTGGCCTTTCTGCTCCTGCAGCAGCGGCCGGCCCAGGCCGAGGCGGCGCGACAACTCGCCCTTCACGCCCTCACTCTCGGCAACCTGTCTTTCCCGCGCGGCCGCCCGGAGGACTGGAACACCCTGGCCATCGCCAGCGCACTGACCGGTCGAGACCGCGACGCGCGCAATGCCCTGCGTGTCGGCCTGGCCCTGGCACCGAACCTCGAGCGCTACTGCCAAGGCGCGATCGCCCTCTATTCCACGTATGGCGAACGGCTGCGCGCCCCTGTCGAGGCCGTGCTGCACGATGCCTCTGCATCGGCCCACGCTCCGCCGCCGTTGTCGTGCGAATGGCCGCCGCGCTGGGCGTTGAACAATGACTTGCGCTGACTCGCGCGGCGAAGGCCACTGCACGAAGTGGTTCCGATAAGGGCCGGCGCCGGCCTGGCCTTCAGGGAGCCATGCACATAGCGGGGCCAGCTGGAAACCGGAATCCGACTCGTCCCGCTCCCCCGCCCCCGATGGAATTCGAATCCGTTCTAGTAGCTCTCGCCGTGCGCCTCGTAGTTGACCGCCGGACCGCAATAGACGGGCGGACGACAGTTCTTCCACTGGGATGCGTCCTGCGCGTCCAGTGAGGCGGTTGTGCAGCCCGAAAGTGGCAACGTCACGCAGAGGATGACAGACGAGATAAGGCGCTTCACGGCGTTCATGGCGCGATCCTACCGAGCCCACAAGAGACGCAGATGGGGCCTGATCTCGAAGCCAGAGAAGGTCACGGGTGCCAGCGTCGCCCGCGCGGCAGGGCTGCAGAAGCCTGGGCAAATTCCTGATGCCGCCTACTCGTAGGTTGCATCACCCGGTCGGCTTACGATCGCAGCCCTCGAAGCAAAGGACAAGCGATGAGCCCGAAGCGGCGGGATTTCGTGAAGACAGTGGCCCTTGGCATCCCGGCGATCGGCTCGTCGACCGGCCCGTTCGCCGCACCGGCGCCCGCGGCGCCGGCGACGAGCCTGCGCCTCCTGATCCTCGGAGGCACCGGATTCACCGGTCCGCATCAAGTGCGCTATGCGCTCTCGCGCGGCCACAAGGTGACCCTGTTCAATCGCGGCCGGCAGCCGCAAACGTGGCCGGGAGAGGTCGAGGAATTGCTCGGCGACCGCAACACCGGCGATCTGCGCGCCTTGGCCGGCCGCCAGTGGGACGTCTGCATCGACAACCCGACGACCCTGCCCTTCTGGGTCCGCGACGCGGGCCTGGCCCTGCGCGGAAAGGTCGGCCAGTACGTCTTCATCTCGACGGTCTCGGTCTATGCCGCCGACGACAAGCCGGAAGACGAATCCGCTACGCTGGCCCCCTACGCCGGCGCCGACCCGATGGCCGAGACCATCGACACGCTGCGCGCCCGGATGGGCGAGCTCTACGGGCCGCTGAAAGCCGCCAGCGAGAAGGAAGCGAAACTGCAGTTCGGTGACCGCACGACGATCATCCGACCCGGCCTGATCGTCGGACCGGGCGACGAAACCGATCGCTTCACCTACTGGCCGGTTCGCCTCGCACGCGGCGGCGAAGTGCTGGGCCCCGGCGATGGCAGCGATCCGGTCCAGTTCATCGACGCCCGTGATCTGGCGGAATGGACGATCCGCGTTGCCGAGGCGCGAACGCTGGGCACCTTCAACGCCACCGGACCGGCGCAATCGCTCAGCATCCGCGAGATGCTGGCCGGCATCGGCGCGGCGACCGGATCGGACGCGCGCGTCACCTGGGTCTCCAGCGAGTTCCTCGAAGCGCAAAAGGTCTCGCCCTGGAGCGACCTGCCCGTCTGGGTGCCAGCGCAAGGCGACAGCGCCGGATTCGCCAGGCGCAGCATCGCCCGCGCTCTCGCGGCGGGGCTGACTTTTCGCCCTCTCGCAACCACCACCCACGAGACGCTGGCCTGGTTCCAGCAGCAACCCGAAGCGCGGCGAGCCAAGCTGAGGTCCGGCCTCGGCGCGGCGCGCGAAGCGGAGCTGTTGAAGAAGTGGCACGGCTGAAAACAACCCGACAGGAGACAGGCATGCAACGCAGACACACGCTCGCCGCGATCGCATTCGCACCCGCATTGGCGCTCGGCATGGCCGCAGCAGCGTTCGCCGCCGAGCCGCTGAAGATCGGCCTGGTCGTGCCCATGTCGGGACCCTTCGGCGCCTACGGCAAGCAGATCGAGCACGGCATTCGTCTCTACCTTGCCGAGAACGGCGACACCTTCGCCGGCCGCAAGGTCGAGCTGATCGTCAAGGACGACAACCCGGGCACCGCGGGCGACGTGAGCAAGCGGCTGGCGCTGGAGCTGGTCGTCAACGACAAGGTCGACGTGCTTGCCGGCTTCGGCCTGACGCCGGCGGCGCTCGCGGTCGCGCCGATATCGGCCGAGGCCAGGAAGCCGATGGTCGTGATGAACGCCGCCACGTCGGTCATCACCACCCGCTCGCCCTACATCGTTCGGGTCTCGCACACCCTGCCGCAGGACACGGCGCCGATCGCCGCGTGGGCGGCCGCGCACAAGATCAGGAAGGTCTACACCCTGGTCGCCGACTTCGGGCCCGGCCAGGACGCGGAAGCGCAATTCAAGAAGACCTTCAGCGCGGCCGGCGGCGAGATCGTGGGCGAGGTGCGCGTGCCCGTTCGCAACCCCGACTTCGCGCCCTACCTGCAACGCATCAGGGATACCCGGCCCGACGCCGTCTTCCTGTTCCTTCCCCCGGGCGCCGAGACCGTCTCGTTCATGAAGAGCTTCGGCGAACGCGGCCTGGCCGAGGCCGGCATCCGCATCGTGGCCACGGGCGACCTCACCGACGAGGACATCCTCGATGCGCTCGGCGAGCCCGCGCTCGGGGTGATCACCGCGTTCCACTATGCCCAGTCGCACAAGTCGCCGGAGAACGCGAGCTACACGGCGGCCTATGCCAAGGCCTACCCGAAGGATCGCCCGAACTTCATGTCGGTGGCGGGCTACGACGGCATGCGCCTCATCGCCGAGGTGATCAAGAAGACCGGCGGCAGCGCCGACGGCGACAAATTCATCGAGGCCGCGAAGGGCATGAGCTGGATCAGCCCACGCGGCAGGATCACGATCGACCCCGCGACCCGCGACATCGTGCAGACGGTCTACATCCGCAAGGTCGAGAAGGTCGACGGCAAGCTGCAGAACGTCGAGTTCGATTCCACGCCCGACGTCAGGGATCCCGGCAAGCCCTAGTCGGACAACCGCTTGTCGTCCCGTCGACCCGGGCGCGGCGACGTCATACTCGCCTTCGCATGGATGCACGCCCTGATCCCGAAATTGGCGAAGGAGAGCTTCGACAAAGCGAAGAACGCTTCAGGCTGCTGGTCGAGAGCGTCCGCGACTACGCGATCTTCATGCTCGATCCCGAGGGCGTGGTCCTGACGTGGAACGCCGGCGCCGAGCGCTTCAAGGGCTATCGCGCCGACGAGATCATCGGCCAGCATTTTTCGCGCTTCTACCCGGCCGAGGCGCTGGCCCGTAGGCTGCCCGAGCACGAGCTGGAGGTCGCGAAGGACGTCGGTTCCTTCGAGGACGAAGGCTGGCGCGTCAGGAAGGACGGCTCGCTCTTCTGGGCCAACGTCGTCATCACCGCGATGCGCGATGCGGCAGGCGAGCTCCTGGGCTTCTCCAAGGTCACACGCGACTTGACGCAACGGCGCGGCCACGAGGAGGAGCTGCGCCAGAGCGAAGAGCGTTTTCGCCTGCTCGTGGAGGGTGTGGCCGACTACGCGATCTTCATGCTCGACGCCAATGGCAGGGTCGCCACCTGGAACGTCGGTGCCGAGCGCATCAAGGGCTATGCGGCGCACGAGATCATCGGCCAGCACTTCTCGATCTTCTATCCCGAGGATGTGCGGGGCAGCGGCTGGCCGGAACACGAGCTGCAGATGGCCACGGAAGATGGAAGGTTCGTCGATACCGGATGGCGCTTGCGCAAGGACGGCACGAAGCTGTGGGCCAATGTCACCATCACTGCGCTGCGTGACGACAGCGGCCGTCTCGTCGGCTTCGCCAAGCTGACCCGGGACCTGACCGAGAGCAGGCGGGTCGAGGCCGCGGAGCTCGTCAGCCAGCACCGCGAGGAGATCCTGGACGCGGAGCGAAGCGCGCGCATGAGCGCGCAGCGGGCAACGCGGCTCAAGGACGAATTCCTGGCGACTCTCTCGCACGAGTTGCGCACGCCGCTGAGTGCCATCCTCGGCTGGACCCAGGTCCTGCTCCGGGGCGGAGTGGCCAGGGATCCGGACTCGCAGCGGCGAGCCATCGAGGTGATAGACCGCAATGCGCGGGCGCAGGTTCAGCTCATCGACGATCTTCTCGACCTGAACCGGATCATGAGCGGCAAGATCCGGCTCGACCCGCATCAGCTCTCGATGCACGACATCGTCGAGGCCGCCGTAGATTCCGCGCGACCCGCGGCAGACGCCAAGAACATCCGGCTGCGGGCGATCCTGGGATCGAGCCAGGACACCGTCACCGCCGACGGCAGCCGCCTGCAGCAGGTCGTCTGGAATCTGCTGACCAACGCGATCAAGTTCACGCCCAAGGGCGGGCAGGTGCAGGTCCTGTTGCAGCGGGTGAATTCGCACATCGAGCTGAGCGTCAGCGATACCGGCATCGGCATTCCGGCAAGCTTTCTTCCGCACGTCTTCGACCGCTTCTCGCAACGCGACAGCTCGACGACGCGGGCCTTCGGCGGGCTCGGCCTGGGCATGGCGATTGCCAAACAGCTCGTCGAGCTGCATGGCGGATCGATCAGGGTCTCGAGCGGCGGCGAAGGCCAGGGCGCCACCTTTTTCGTCGACCTGCCGCTGTCGATCGTCCAGCTCGAGGAACAGGCCGCGCCGCGCATTCATCCGACTATGGTGGCGTCCCGGTCGGCCGAACCGACCTCGCTGCCCGGGCTCGAGGGCGTGCATGCCTTCATCGTCGACGACGAGCCCGACGCACGCGACCTCCTTCGAACGGTGCTCGAGGACCAGGCCGCCCAGGTGAGCAGCTTCGCCTCGGCCGAGGCGGTGCTCGCCGCATTGAAGACGACGAGACCGACGATCCTCATCAGCGACATCGGGATGCCCGGAATGGATGGCTATCAGCTGATCCGGGCGGTGCGGGCCGGCGAGGGTCGCGGCGAGCGGATGCCCGCATTGGCGCTGACCGCCTTTGCAAGAGCCGAAGACCGCAAGCGCTCGCTCGTCGCCGGCTACCAGGCGCACCTGGCGAAGCCGTTCGATGTGGGCGAACTGGTCCTGGTGATCGCGAACCTGGCCGGGAAATAGGTCGGATCGTGTCCATGATGTGCCGGCTCGCAACGCTGCCGCCTTCCCGCGAGGAGAGCCTTGACAGCACCGCCGGCACCCCCGTGTTCGAGGGGGACCTACGGCTGAACGGTGCCATACCCCCGACAGACGCGCACTTTGCACGCCTGCGCGCGCCGGGCCTTTGTGCCGCGCAATACACTCCGGGGCTGTTCCCGCAACCCGCTCGCGACCCGAGCGACCCTGCCTCATGACGCTGCCCTTTCACGCCTCTTCCTGCGTGCCGAAACACCGCGGCCGGTTCACCCTTTTCGCCGTAGCGGCCGCGACGACGGCGCTGCTTCTCACGGGTTGCGGCGGCAAGGAGAAGGACAAGGCCACGCAGACGGCGGCCAGGGTCAACAAGGAAGAGATCACCGTCCACCAGATCAACAACGTGTTGAGCCGACGCGCCGCGGTGCCGCCCGAGCAAGCCGCCTCGGCCAGCCGCCAGGTGCTGGAGCAACTGATCGACCAGGAGCTCGAGATCCAGCAGGCCGAAGAACAGAAGCTGGACCGGCAGCCCGCCGTGATGCAGCAGATCGAGGCGGCGCGGCGCGAGATCATCGCCCGTTCCTACCTGGAAAAGATCGGCACCGGCGCGCCGAAGCCGACGCCGGTGGAGATCGCCGCCTACTACGAAGCGCATCCGGAGTTGTTCGCGCAGCGCCGCATCTATGGCCTGCGGGAAGTGAACATCGATGCGACGCCCGAGCAGGCGACGGCATTGCGCGCCGCGCTTCCGGCGGCCAAGACCTTTGCCGACTTCCTTGCCTACCTGAAGGCGAACAACCTGCACTTCACGAGCAGCGATGCCGTGCGCTCGGCCGAGCAGTTGCCGTTGGCTACCGTCAAGCAGTTCGCCGCGTTGAAGGACGGACAAGCCGCCCTCGGCACGCGCCCGGGCGGCGTGCAGATCGTCTATCTCACGCAGTCGAGAAGCGCTCCGATCAGCCAGGAGCAAGCCAAGCCAGCGATCGAGCAGTACCTCCTCAACCAGCGCAAGATCAAGCTCATCGACGATGCCCTGCGGACGCTGCGCGCTGCGGCGAAGATCGAATACGAGGGCGCCTTCAAGGCCTCCGCCGAGCAGGAGCCGTATCGCCCGCCCCCCCCGCCTGATCTGCCGCCGCTGACTTCTATCGCGGCGCCATCGTCCGAGCCCGCGGCCTCGGCGGCGCCGCAGCTGGACGTGGCGTCGCCCGATGTCCAGGCCGCTTCCATGCCCAGCGATGCCACCCTGGACAAGGGTCTCAAGGGCCTGAAGTGACGATGAGCCTCGTCGACGCGCACGGGTTCGTGCGCCACCTGCTTCGCTGTTTCGCGCTCGTATGCTGCTTCGGCTGGGCCGCGGCGAGCGCGCAGCCGGCAAGCAAGACCGAGCCCGTGCTGGGTGTCGGCGATGTCGTGAAGATCAGCGTCTTCCAGAATGCCGACCTCGCGGTCGAGGCCCGCATTTCCGAGACGGGCCAGATCAGCTTTCCGCTGCTCGGCGCCGTACAGATCGCCGGCCTCACCGTGTCCGAAGCGCAGCAGAAGATAGAGAAGCTGCTGCGCGACGGGGCCTTCGTCAACCAGCCGCAGGTGACGATCCAGACGGTGCAGATCCGCAGCAGCCAGCTCTCGATCCTGGGCCAGGTGGCCAAGCCGGGCCGCTACCCGATCGACATCGTCGGCAGCACGGTCTCCGAGATGATCGCCACGGCCGGCGGCGTCCTGCCGGGCGGGGCCGATGTGGTGACGCTCGTGGGCAAGCGAGATGGCAAGCCGATCAAGCTCGATATCGACCTGCCGGCCATCCTGCAGGCGGGCAAGGCGCAATTCGACGTGCCGGTGGAAAACGGCGACATCATCTACGTCGACCGCGCGCCCTCGATCTACATCTACGGCGAGGTCCAGCACCCGGGACAGCTGCGCCTCGAGCGCGGGATGACCTTGATGCAGGCGCTGGCCGCCGGCGGCGGACTCTCCCCCCGGGGCACCGAGCGCGGCATCCAGGTTCGGCGCAAGGACGCGTCGGGAACGGTGCGGACGCTCGAGCTGAAGGAGAACGACCCGGTCGAGAACGGCGACGTGATCTACGTTCGCGAATCGGTCTTCTAGGCGACGATCGCGCATGCTCAACCAGTACCTCCGGATCGTCTGGGCCCGCAAGTGGCTCGTCCTGCTCACGTTCGTGGTGATCTCGGCGGCAGGGATCGTCTTCACGCTCCTCCTGCCCCGCCAGTACACCGCCGAAACTTCGCTGGTCGTCGAGATGCGGCTGGATCCGGCGCTCGGTGCGCTGGCGCCGGCGCTTGCCGCGCCCAGCTACATGGCGACGCAGATCGAGATCCTGAAGAGCGAGCGGGTCGCGTCGCGCGCCGTCAAGCTGCTCGGGGTCGAGCGGAATGCCGCTGCGGTGGCGCAATGGCGCGCAGCGACGAAAGCGAAGATCCCGCTCGAGCGCTATTTCGCCGACGTGCTCGAAAGGGGACTCAGCGTCGAGCCGGCGCATGGCAGCAACGTCCTCAACCTGTCGTTCTCGTCCGGCGATCCGGTGTTCGCGCAGGCCACGGCCAATGCGTTCGCGCAGGCCTACATGGACGTCTCGGTCGAGCTGCGCATCGCGCCGGCACGGCAGTCGGCCACGTTCCTCGACGACCAGGCCAGGTCCTTGCGGGCCAGCCTCGAGCAGGCGCAGGCCAAACTGTCGAAGTTCCAGCAGGACAAGGGCATCGTCGTCAGCGACGAGCGGCTCGACCAGGAAAACGCCCGCTACAGCGCCCTCATCACCCAGCTGGCACTGGCCCAGTCCGAGCTTGTCGACACGACGACGCGACAGCGCAATTCCGGCGGCGAGACCTCGCCCGACGTCTTGCAGAGCCCGGCCATCCAGGGCCTCAAGTCGCAGCTCGCGACCGCCGAAACCAAGCTCACGGAGATCAGCAAGGTCGTCGGCAAGAACCACCCTTCGCGGGTCCAGCTCGAGGCCCAGATCCAGGAGCTGCGCCAGCAGCTTGCCGACGAGACTCGCCGCGTCGCCGGCGGCGCCTCGGTTTCCAGCCGCGGCAGCTCGCAAAAGGTGGCGGAGCTGCAGGCAATGGTCGCTGCGCAGAAGAAGCAGCTGCTTTCGCTGCGCTCCGATCACGACCAGATCGCCGTCTATCAGCGCGATGTCGACACGGCGCAGCGCGCCTACGAGGCTGTGACGCAGCGCCTCAGCCAAACCAATCTCGAGGGCCAGAACAACCAGGCGAACACGCGCCTGCTCAGCCCCGCGGTCGAACCGCTCGAACCCTCGCGACCGAAGATCACGCTTGGCATCATCGCCTCGTTGATAGGCGGCCTCGTGGCCAGTTTTCTCGTCGCGCTCGGGCTGGAGATGCGTGACCGGCGGGTTCGCACCCCCGAAGACTTGCTCGTCATGGTCGGGGTGCCGGTGATCGGCGTTCTGCGCCCGTCGCGCTCGAAGCTGCCCGTGTTCAGGCGCATGCTGATGATCAGCGCTCCTCCGACGCGCCCAATCCTCGCGGCGCCGAGGCTGCGTCAATGAGACACGGCGTTTCCACGCTCGACCTGCAGCCGCGCGCAATTCGCTCGCTGGGCGCCATCCTCGTCGACGGCGGCCAGCTCAGGCCCGAAGACGCCGAGCGCGTCTTGCAGTTCCAGAAGGAGCATCACCTTCGCTTCGGCGAGGCGGCCATGCGTCTGGGCCTCATCAGCGAAGCCGATCTTCAGTTCGCCCTGTCCCGGCAATTCGCCTATGCCTATCTGCGCCAGATTCCGGGCGAAGCGCGGGTATTGAGCGAAGAGCTCGTCTCGGCCTTTCAGCCTTTCAGCCCGCGTGTCGAGCAACTGCGGGCGATCCGCAGCCAACTGATGCTGCGCTGGTTCGACAGGGCCGAGGAACGGCAGGTGCTGACGATCGTCGGCGCCGAGCGCGGCGAGGGCCGCTCCTACATGGCGGCGAACCTGGCGATCGTGTTTTCGCAGCTCGGCGAGCGCACGCTGCTGGTCGATGCCGACATGCGCGAACCGCGCCAGCATTTCCTCTTCTATCTGGAGAACCGGATCGGCTTTTCGACGATGCTGGCCGGCCGCTCGCGCGAGGAAGCGATCGTGCGGATCCCCGATCTGGGCGGCCTTTCGGTACTGCCGGCAGGGCCGACACCGCCAAACCCGCTCGAGTTGCTGAACCGCGTGAACTTCGACGAGTTCATGATCCAGTGCCGCAACGCGTACGACGTCATCATCGTCGACACCCCGGCGATGTCGACCGGCGAAGACGCCGCGATGATCGCCGTGCGAAGCGGCGCGGCGCTGGCCATCGCGCGCAGCGGCACGACCCGCGTGGCCGCGTTCACCGATCTCGTTCGCGGCCTGACGGAGGCCGGCGTTGCCGTCGTGGGAACCGTTCTGAACGAGGTGCCGCTCAAGAAGAAGAAGGCGAAGTGAGCGCCCTTCCGGCCATGTCCGTGGGCGGCGGCGCAAGCGGCACGCCGAGATCGTCCTGGCTTGTCGCGCTCGCCGGGTTTGCCGCCATGTACGTGCCCGTGTACTGGTGGGCGGCCGGTGGCATCTGGCAGTCCGACGAACAGGCCCATGGCGCTCTGGTTCTGCTGGTGATGCTCTGGCTTTTCTGGGGCCTGCGCCATCAGATCGCAGCCCTTCCAGCGCAGCCTGCGCCCGCCTGGGGCTGGCCGCTCTTCGCGGTCGGGCTGTTGGTCTACTTCGTCGGTCGCGTCTTCAGCATCTCGATTCTCGAGTTCGGCTCGCAGCCGTTCATCGCCGCTGGCATCTTGCTCCTCCTCAAGGGCCGAGCCGCGATCCGGATCGCCTGGTTCCCGCTGCTGTACTTCGTCTTCATGATCCCGCTGCCCGGGATCCTCGTGGATGCCCTGACCGCGCCGCTGAAGCAGTGGATCTCGGCCATCGTGGTGGCCGTGTTGTACGACGTGGGCTATCCAATCTCGCGCAGTGGCGTGATCCTCAGCATCGGTCAGTACCAGATGCTGGTGGCCGACGCCTGCTCGGGCCTGCATTCGATGTACAGCCTGTCGGCGCTCGGCACGCTCTTCATGTACATCATGCAGCGCAAGAGCGTGCTGCATAACGCGATCGTGTTGCTGAGCATCCTGCCGATCGCCTTCGGCGCGAACGTGGTGCGCGTGATGGTGCTGGTGCTCATCACGTACCACTTCGGCGACGCCGCCGGGCAAGGATTCCTGCACGGTGCGGCGGGGATGGTGCTGATGCTGGTGGCGCTTGTCGGGCTGTTCCTGCTCGACGCCTTGCTGACCCGGCTTTTCCGCTCGCGTCGGCCGCCGCCTCCTGCGCCGGCTTGACGGCGCCTTCATCGCGCGGGCCAGCGCATGCCTGAGCAGATCAGAGCCCTGATCGTCGTTCTCGTGCTCGCGGGTGCGGTGTTCCTGATCGCCCGCCGGCCGGCTTGCGATCAGGCGATGGACGAAGTCGACTTCGTGCGGCGCCGCAACCTCTGGTTCATCGTCACCCTGCTTGCCTTCCTGGCAAGCAACTTCTGGCTTCTCATGGTGCTCGCCGGCATCGTGGTCTTCCTGGCGGGACGCAAGGAACACAACACCATGGCGCTGTACCTGATCCTGTTGTTCGCGGTGCCGCCGTTCAGCGCGCGCATCTCGGGACTGGGGCTGGTCAACCAGTTGCTGGCGCTCGACTACCCGCGCCTGCTGTCGATCGTGTTGCTTGCTGCCGGCAGCACTGCGCCTGGGCGGCCCGGCGCATGAGCAGGCGGCCGTTTCTGCTGCCAGACTTCCTGATCGCCGCCTACCTGCTGTTGCAGCTCGCCTTGCAATTCAGGGTCGACTCGTTCACCAACACGGGGCGCTACGCCATCTATGCCGTGCTCGACGTCGGGTTGCCGTACTACGTCGCCAGCCGCTCGCTACGCAGCGTGGAGGCGTTCCGGGAAGCGGCGATGAGCCTCGTCATCGCCTGCCTGGTGATGGCCGTGATCGCGATGTTCGAAACGCCGCGCCATTGGCTGCTGTATGCCAGCCTCGATCGTGCCCTCGACGTCAAGTGGGGCATGGGCAACTACCTCGGCCGCAACGATCTGCTGCGCGCTCAGGTCAGCACCGGCCAGCCCATCGTGCTGGGCTACGTGCTGTCGGTCGCCTTGGTGGCGCACGTCTATCTGCGCCGCAGCGTCGACAAGGCCGCCTTCTGGTGGCTGGGATTCGCGGTGCTGGTCGGCGGCCTCGCGGCGTCCTTGTCGCGTGGCCCTTGGATAGGGGCTGCCGTGGGGTTGCTGGTGTTTCGCCTCGCCGGCCCGAAGGCGATGGAGGCCTGTTCAAGGCCACGGCGATACTGGCCATCGTCGGGGCAATCGTCATGGTTTCGCCGATCGGGTCGACGGTGATGCAGTACCTGCCCTTTCGTCGGCAGCGTGGATGCCGAGAACATCACCTACCGGCAGACCCTGCTCGAAGCATCGATCGGGTCATTCGACTGAATCCCTGGTTCGGCTCCTTCGATTTTCTTGCCCGGTCATCCTTCGACGAGCTGCGCCAGGAAGGCCGGCTTCGTCGACCTCGTCAACACGTACGTCGGCATCAGCCTCGCCAACGGGCTGGTCGGCCTGTCGTTCTTCGTCGGCGCGTTCGTTGCCTCCGGCATCGCCACGTTGCGCGGCATGTGGCGCCTGGCAGACCCGGCGGACGAGGCGCGTACGTTGGGGCAGGCACTTGCTGGCTTGCCTGGTGGGCATCATGGTGACCATCTTCACGGTCAGCAGCATTTCGTTCATCCCGGTGATCTACTGGACCGTGGTGGGCCTGGCCGTGGGCTATGCGGACATGCTGCGCCAGACAAGGCGACGGTGACACCGACCGATCCCGCGGAGCTCGATGGAGCGCGAGCGCAAGATTTGCGGCCTGCGGACGCCAAGTGCGCGCCTCATGAGCTCGGTGGAGTCAGGCAGCGCCACGAGCAAGGAGGCTTGAAGGAGCGCGTGCTGCGTGCCGCGAGCTGGACGACGGCCGGTTACGCGGCGAGACAGGTGCTGCGCTTCGGCAGCAACCTGATCATGACGCGGCTGCTGTTCCCCGAAGCGTTCGGTCTGATGACCATCGTTCAGGCGGTGCTTACCGGCGTGACGTTGATGTCCGACCTGGCTGCCACGCAAAGCGTCGTCCGCAGTTCGCGCGGCAGCGAGCCGGCCTACGTCAACACTGCCTGGACCATCCAGATCATCCAGGGTGTGCTGATCGCTGCAGTGGTGGTGCTGGCCGCCGAGCCCGCTGGCGCGCCATTTCGGTCAGCCGCTGCTTGCCGATCTGTTGCGAGTGGCTGCCCTGTCGTCGCTGATTGCCGGCTTCAATTCGACCAAGATTGCCACGGCCGAGCGCAGGGTCGAGGTCAAGCGGCTCGCGCTGATCGACACCATCGGCTACTCGATCTCGATCGCCGCGACCATCCTGCTGGCACTGCGTGACCCGACGCCGTTTGCGCTGGTGCAGGGCAACGTGGTGGGAGCCTTGTGCAAGATGCTGGCCAGTCATTTCCTGCTGCCCGGGCCACACAATCGCCTGGCCTGGGATCGCCACGCTGCGCGCAGCGTGTTCTCGTTCGGCTCCAAGGTGATGATCAGCTCGTCCATCACCTTTCTCGCCGGCGAAGGCAGCAAGCTGCTGTCGGCCAACCTGGTCAGCGTCCAGTTGCTGGCCCTGATCGGCTTGGCCACCAACCTCAACACGATCGTCTGGAGCGCGATACAGCAGCTTTCGGGCCGCGTGCTGTTCCCCGCCTACGCCGAGGTGTTGCGCAACAACCCCGGCCGGCTGCCGCGCGTGCTCGAGCGCACGCGCGCCGTGCAACTGCTTCCGGCGTGTGCGGCGAGCCTGATATTCGCGCTGTTCGGATCGAAGATCGTTCACTTCCTGTACGACGCGCGCTACGCCGATACCGGGCTCATCCTCCAGATTTCGGCCGTGGGCATGATGACCGGTGCGTTGACTGGCTCTTATTCGGGCGTGCTCTGGGCGATGAACGCGTCGGATTGAGCACCGTGCTCCTCGCGGTCCAGGTGGCGCTGCAATGGGCTGGCATGCTGATCGGCTATCGCGTGGCGGGCCAGCTCGGCGTGGTGGTGGGTGGCACGCTGGGCACGGTGCTGAACTATCCGGTGACGGCGGTGGCCTATGGCCGACTTGGCCTGTGGCATCGTCGTGTCGACATCCCCGTGCTGGTGCTGACCGCATTGACGGCGATGGCCGTGGTCGCTACGCCGACTGGTCTGTCGCGGCGCGTTGGTAGCCTATGGGCTCGTTGGCACATTGGCCTGGAAATCAAGGCGTGCGGATGTGGCTCAAGATGAAGATCACGTTTCTCTTGCCCACTCCGAACATGAGCGGCGGCATCAGGGTGATCGCGATCTATGCGCGATTGCTCGCTGCCCGAGGTCACATGTCGTGCTGGTGTCACCGCCCAAACCGCGACCGTCGCTTAGGCAATGGTTGCGATCCCCTCTGGCTTCATGGAGGCTCAGGTCGGAGAGCAAGTCGCATCTGGAGGGCTGAGTTTGGATCATCGTGTTCTTGATGTCTATCGTCCCATCGTCGACGCTGATGTGCCGGACGCGGACGTCGTCGATCGCCACTTGGTGGGAAACGGCGGAATGGGTTGCGAAATTGAGTCCGTCCAAAGGCGCCAAGATGTATTTCGTGCAGGGACACGAAATCTTCCCTGGACTACCGCTGGAGCGCTGCCGCGCGACCTATCGGCTGCCCTTGCGCAAGATAGTGGTTGCGGAATGGCTGCGGCGCACCATGGCGACGGAATATGGTGACACTGACGTCGACCTGGTGCCCAACAGCGTGGATCACGAGCAATTTCATGCCGTGCCACGTGGCAAGCAGGCGCGTCCCACGATTGGGTTTCTCTACTCTCCGGTCGGCATCAAGGGTGTTGATGTGGCGCTACGGGCCATCGAGCTGATTCACCGACGGGTGCCTGACCTCCACGTCGTGTCGTTCGGCTTGACAGTGTTGCCTCCTTCGCTGTCGACCGGCATCGATTTTCAGCATGATCCACCGCAGATGGCTCTGCGTGACATCTACGCAAGCTGCGACGTCTGGCTGACGGCCAGCCGCAGTGAGGGCTTCAACCTGCCGGCAATGGAAGCCATGGCTTGCAGGACACCGGTGGTTTCCACGCGAACGGGCTGGCCCGAAGAGTCGATCGTCGACGGTCTAAACGGCTACTTGTCGACGTCGATGATGCCGCCGCCCTTGCCGAAGCCGCGTGCCGCTTGCTCGGGTTGCCAGACGAGCGATGGCGTGCCGTCTCGAACGCCGCGTTCGAGACGGTGCGTGACAGTTCGTGGGCGCGCTCTGCCGACCTGTTCGAGCACGCCCTGAGCCACGCTGCCGATGCGTGGTCTTCGCAGCAAATCGGCGCCGCCGGCACCCCAGACCGATTCAGAGGCCTAGGCCCGAATGCTAGTGAGACGCTGACCAATGAGCGTTGCAGCGGCAGTTGACCGGAACTGGGTAACGAATTGAGCAGGTCTGTCGTCTCGACGCCGGGGTTGCCGGGCCGGCACATGCCGGGGCTGGACGGCCTGCGCGCGCTGTCGGTCATCGCGGTCGTGTGGCACCACACGCACTCGGGGTATACCGGGTGGCCGATCTCGCACAACGGCTTTCTCGGCGTCGATGTTTTCTTCGTTCTCAGCGGTTTCCTCATCACAACTCTTCTGCTCGGTGAACGGGCCGCGACCGGCAGCATCTCGCTGAAGAACTTCTACATCCGTCGTTCGTTGCGGATCTTTCCCTTGTACTACGTGGTGCTGGCGCTGTTACTCGTGTACTTCACCGTGTCGAATTCCGCGTCACAGCGAAGCGCCTTCTTCCACGAGTTGCCCTTCCACGCGGTCTACCTGAGCAACTGGGTGCCGTTGACTTCGCTCATGGCCATCACGTGGTCGCTGTCGACCGAGGAGCAGTTCTATCTGGTCTGGCCGCCGCTGCTAGTGCTGCTGCGCGCGCGATCGGTGTGGGTGCTGGCCGCCTTCCTCGTGCTCAACCAAGCCGTTAACTTCGGCTTCCTGGACGAATCGCTGGCCGCGATCGGCCTGCACTACGCGGTCTTGCCGATCCTGCAGATCACCTTCACGCCCATCTTGCTTGGCGTGCTGCTCGCCTTCGGCATGCAGCGCTCGATGGTCCGGCGCTTTCTCGCATCGCTGCCGGCGTGGGTACTCGCGGCCAGCGGCTTGCTGGCCCTCGTCGTCGCCGACACGGGCGGCGACATCCGGGGATGGCCTCGTCTGGCCTTCCACGTGACGGTCGCCTTCGTGATCGCTCAGGTCGTGAGTCGCCCAGGTTCGCGGGTGGTGCGGATGCTCGAGTGGCGTCCGCTCGCGTATGTGGGGACCGTGAGCTACGGCGTGTACCTGCTGCACAAGCTCGTGCTCTACATCGCGCAACGCGGCCTGGCCGCGGTTGGCATCGGCGCGCCGGAAGTCTTGTTCGCCCTGTGCGCGCTGGGTTCAGTGGGTCTGGCGGCACTGAGCTACCGCTATTTCGAGGCGCCGATCCTGCGCATGCGGGCGCGCTTCCGATAAGAAGATCGTGCTCCTAGGCGGCCGCAACCGTCAACTCGTCAATCAAGGCCTTGGTCTGCCGGATGTTGCTTCGGCTCGAGGCGCCGAACACGATCGACTTCGACCTGCGGCTGGGCGCAGACGTATTCGATCGCTTCGCGCGGCGCGATCGCGCCCGAGGCCAGCACCGACATCGCCACCGGGCGGAAGCGCCGGGTGCGCAGCGTCTCTCGTAGAGCTCGACGCCGCCGCACATGCGAAAGCCGATCTTGTTGATGTTGGCGCAGACGATCGGGTTGTCGATGCCGAGCTGCTCCAGCACGTCAAGCAGCCGCGGCACGTTCATCGTGATGAAGCCCGGCTCGGCGCCGTAGCGCTCGCGGACGTGGTCGGCGAACATGCGGAACGCGTCGTTCATGCCCAGCCCGAGCAGGAGATCGGTGACGACGTTCTGCATGAAGATCACCGGCGTCTTCAGGCCCGTCGAACATCTTCATCTCGGCGTCGATCAGCAATTGCGCGATCGCCTCGATGTCCTTGCGCGCCAGCGCCACGCCGCCCTGAGCAGGGCGCCCAATGGCGCCGTCCTGCGGGCAGGAACATGCGCAGCGCTCCGATCGATGCCGTGCTCGGTCGACCGCATTGGCGTATTTGTGCGCGTAGGGCATGCAGGGATAGAACTGGTAGTCCGGGTACGTGTCGGTGTTCGCGCGGAAGTGATCGCAGATCTCGCGCCATCCGCTCGTGCGTCGTGCACATGAAGGTGCGGATGCCCTGCGGCGTAGGCGGCATCGAGCACATCGATGATCGCCTGCGTGTCCTGGAAGCGCATCGCCTGCGCGCGCGCCTTGCTCCTCGGACATGTGGTTCACGCCGAAGAACTGGTTGTCGCCGAAGAGGACCCGATCCATGTGAGACCGCCGCATGCATCTGGGTCGTTCCAGCGCCAGCCATCAGCTGACACAGGCGCGCGAGGACGCCCTTGCGCCAGTCGGCGCGGCGCCGTGGCGGCGGTGCACCGAGCGGGCCGTGCTGCTCGCGGACAATCATGGCAGCCACCAGACGATCGGCGGTCGCAGGCGCCGAGCGGAAAGTGTTCTCGCCGTCGTGGCGCTGCCGGCCTGGATGCCTGCACGAAATAATCGATCTGCGCCGAGTATTCCTCGCCGCGCAGATAGAACCAGACCGCCTGGGTCAGATCGGTCGTGTAGCGGATGGTCCACCCGTGGCTGCAGCTTGGCGGCCGGCGTGGGCGCTCGCGCAGGTAGACCTGGCACTCCTGGCGGTCGGCATTGATGCGGCCGTTGGTGCCCCAGACGACGATCTTCGGTCGACATCTTGCGAAAGCTCTCGTCGCTCCAGTTGACGACGAGCTGGCCGCGTGGCGCCCTGGCGAAACTGCAGCGTGCAATAGATCTCGTCGTCGACATCGCTGCGAGAAGACGCTGTTGAGCGCACGATGCCCGACGACGGCCTCAGGCGCGCCGACGACGAAGTTGACCAGGTCGATGCGCATGGCAGGCGTAGTCGTACAGCGCGCCGCCGCCCTCGGCCTTTGCGCGAGCGCCAGGTGCTGCCCTTGGGCCGCAGCACGACCGGGCCGTAGGCCTCGGCGCGCACGTGATGCAGCGTGCCGAGCGCGCCCGAGCTGCACGATGCGCGCCGCCTCCTGGAAGGCGCCGACGAAGCGGTAGTGGTAGCCGACCTGGTTGACGAGCGCTTGCGCCTCGGCCAGCGCCGCCAGGCGCTCGCCGTCCTCGGGATCGAGCACGAAGGGCTTCTCGCAAAAGACATGCAGGCCGCGCTCGAGCGCCTTCTGCGACCATGCGCCGCATGCAGCTTCGAGGGCGTCGCGACGACCGACCGCGTCGAGCGGCTCGCTCGTCCAGCAGCCGATCTAGTCGGCATGGCACTTGAGCCCGGTGTATTTGGCCAGCACGTCGGTCAGGTAGCCGGTCGAGTCGCAGCCGGCGACGACGTCGACGTCGGGATGGGCGTTCACGATCGCCAGGTGCGAAAGCCCCATCTTGCCGAGGCCGACGATAGCAGTGCGGATCATCGATCGTCCTTCGCGGGCATCGGCGAGCGGTACAGGCCCAGCCCGTCGAGCAGCAGCAGCCAGAAGTACTCCATGTCGCGCAGGTAGCGGCGCCAGTAGCGTCGCGGCTCTGTCGTGAGGCGATACACCCACTCCAGGCCGATGCGCGTCATCCAGCGCGGTGCCCGTTTCACGGCACCGGCTTCGTAGTCGATCGCGGCGCCGACGCCCATGTAGACCTTGACGCGAGGCATCGCCTGGCGGTATTTCGTGATCCAGATTTCCTGCTTCGGCGCACCCAGCCCGACGATCAGGCAGGTGGCGCCGCTGGCGTTGACGATGGCGATGGTCTCGGCGATCTCGGCCTCGTCGTTGACGAAGCTCATCGACGGCGAATGCGCACCCACCACCACCTGCGAGCCGACACGCGCGTTGATGCGCTCCATCGCCTGTTGCGCAATGCCCGGCTTGGCGCCGAGCAGAAAGACCTTCACGGCGGGATTTTTGGCGTGGTGCGCGCAGTAGGCGGGAACGATGTCGGAGCCCGACACCTTTTCCTTGATGCGACGGCCGATCCAGGCCAGGCCCCAGTAGACGTACTTGCTGTCGGAGGTGATGAAGTCGGCCTGCCGGTAGGCGTCGTAGAAGTCGCGATTGCGCTGCAGGTGATAGAGGTGATCAGGATTGAGCGTCCAGACGATGCCTTCGTCGAGCGCGGCCATCAGCTCAGCCATGCCGAGGTTGTCGACCCAGACGTTGAGGAGGCGCGAGCGTGGCCAGCTCCGCATGGCGGAGGCCGGCGGCGACCCGCCCTCCGCGCGCAAGCCGCTCGTCATGACGCAGCGCTGCGTTCCCGCAGCACCTCTTCGACGATCGCCCGCAGCACCGGGTGAGTTGCTTGCGCCGCGACGTTGACAAGCGCGTTGCGCATGTACCGGGCTTCGTTGCGCCCGGGGGAGATGGAGAGGTAGGTGCGATTCACGGTCAACCGATAAGGATACAACGTGCGCGGGGATCGGCGACGGCAATACAGCACGCCGAGCGACGGGGCACTGGGCGGTTCAGGCGCCTGCGCTGAGGACCGCCGGTCTGGACATCAAAACAGATCGCCGAGCCGACGCGCCGCGCTACTCACGACCGGCTCAACCCGCTGCAGGTCTTCGCCGCTATCCTCGAGCTTGCTTCCCATCAAGATCCGCCTCAAATTCATTGAATCGATGTCGCGCTTCGAAATAGTGACCACCTTTTGATATGCAAGTTGAGCATTCTGCGGCTCCCATCGCCGCTGAACCTCGCCCCGACGTGTCGGTGATAGTCGTCAATTACAACACCGCTCATCTGCTGCACCGCATGTGGGACGCGCTGCAAGGGTCGCGAGGCGATTTGCGGCTGCAGATCATCGTGGTCGACAACGCCTCCCGCGACGACTCGGTGGCGATGCTTCAAAGCGATTTCGGCGAAGCGCAACTCATCGTCAACAAGACCAACGTCGGCTTCGGCCGCGCCAACAACCAAGGGCTGGCGCTGGCCACCGGGCGCTATGTGCTGTTACTCAATACGGATGCGTTCGTGGCCCCCGATACGCTGGGCAAGACGGTGGCCTACATGGATGCCCATGCCGAGTGCGGCGTGCTCGGCGTGCGACTGGTCGGCAGCGATGGCGAACTGCAGCCGAGCTGCCGTTATTTCCGACCCCTTGGAACACATTTCTCGCCCGCACGGGCCTGGCGCGGTTCTTTCCGCCAGTCCGCATGGTCGACGACATGAGTTGGGACCATGCGTCGGTGCGCGAATGCGATTGGGTGGTCGGCTGCTACTACCTGGTGCGACACGAGGTGATCGACCAGGTAGGCCTGTTCGATCCGCGTTACTTCCTGTATTGCGAAGAGGTCGATCACTGCCGAGCAGCCAAGCAGGCGGGATGGAAGGTCGTGTTCTTCCCCGAGACCATCGGTAGTCCATCTGGGTGGCGAAAGTGCGAAGTCGGACGCGCAATTGACGCAAGCGGGGCGGCAGATCAGCGCAGTGCAGATCGAAAGCGAGTTGCTGTACTTCCGCAAGCACTACGGTCTGGGGGTTTCGATCCTCTCGGTTGTCTTGTCGCTCACCGCGAATGCGATTCTTGCTTTCAAACTGCTGCTCAAGCGTCCAGTTCCAGGTGGCTGGCAAACGATCTGGAATCGGACGTTGACAATCTTCGCGCTCGCTGCGCGAACGCGGCTGGGTCAGCGTCCGACGCAGATGAAAACCGGCGAGTTGGAGCCGCTTGCGAATGATTCGTCAGAGGGCAGTCACTTCCGGTCACCTCGCAGTCCTCGACGGCTGGCGCGGCATCAGCATCCTGTGCGTCTTGGCTGCGCATCTGCTGCCGCTAGGACCCAAGTTGCTGCAGTTGAACGAGATGGTCGCAGTGATAGGGATGGCCATGTTCTTCACATTGTCCGGTTTTCTGATCACTCGTTTCCTGCTGGAGCACACGAACATTGTCGACTTCCTTATCAGACGCTTCGCTCGCATCATTCCACTCGCCTGGCTGGCCATGGCCATCACTCTGCCGCTGGTCGATGCGCCCGCTTCGTTCTACCTGCCGACATTTTCTCTTCTATGCAAATCTTCCACCCATTCATCTGACCGACGCCGGCAGTCACTTGTGGAGCCTATGCGTTGAAATGCAGTTTTACGTTGGCGTCGCGTTGCTCGTGTTGCTGGCGAAGGGGCGCGGCCTGTACGTGTTGCCTCTGCTATGCGTAGCAGTGACCGCGATCCGGGTGGTCAACGGGGCACATATCAGCATAGTCACTTGGTTTCGGGTCGACGAAATCCTGGCTGGCGCAACGCTCGCACTGGCCTATGCTGGCAAGTTGGGCTCAGTGTCCGAGTCTGGCTGTTGTCGCGGCTGAGTGCTTTTGTATTGATCGTTCTCCTCGTATCGCCAGCCATCCCGCCGGCGGCTTCATGAGCTACCTGCGACCTTACATTGCGGCGCTCCTCGTAGGCTCGACCTTGTGCCGTGCCCCGGCGGTCCTCGGCGTGCTGCTGAGGGGCCGAGTTCTGGCCTATATCGCCGAGATTTCTTACGCGCTGTATGTCATTCATCATCTGCTGATGTTCACTTGGCTGGGCAGCGGGGAGCGATTAGAGAAGTACCTAAAGCGCCCATTGCTGCTGGCAGCCACCTTCGCGTTGGCGCATCTGTCGACATTCCAGTATGAACACCGCTGCATCGCTTTCGGCAAGCGGCTTTCAGCACGTCTCGGAGTCAAAGAGCATCTAGTGCAGAAGCCTGAGGCGACGATCGAACGGTAGCCGTCGGCAGCCGCCAGAGTTCGGCGTGGTGCTGATCGGGCGCAACGAGGGCGAGCGTCTGAAGCGCTGCATCGAGTCGGTGATTTCCCGCGCCGCGCAAGTCGTCTATGTCGATTCGGGCTCGAGCGACGGCTCGGCCGCCTGGGCACGCCAGCGGGGAGTCGAGGTGCTGGAACTGGATCTGACGCGACCGTTCACCGCGGCGCGGGCACGTAATGCGGGCTGGCGACGATTAGTCCGAAGTCGCTCCGTCCACTCGGTTCGTGCAGTTCGTCGACGGAGATTGTGAGGTTGCACCCGGATGGCTGAAACCGCCAAACGCTTCCTGTCCGCCAGTGCAGTGATGTCGCGGCGGTGTGCGGACGGTTGCGGGAGCGTATCCGGAAAGGTCCATATATAACCGGCTGTGTGACATCGAGTGGGGCGGCCCCAGACGGTGAAACCCGGCAGTTGGCGGCCTTGCAATGTTGCGCGTCATGCGCTGCTTGGCTGCAAAGGGCTATCGCGAGAGTCTAATAGCGGGAGAGGAGCCGGAGCTTTGTGTTCGGCTGCGAGCAGCCGGCTGGCGTGTCTGGAGGCTGCGCGACGAAATGGGAATGCACGACGCGAACATCCTACGCTTCGGTCAGTGGTGGAGGCGTGCGCGACGTAGTGGCCATGCATTTGCGGAAGGTGCGTATTTGCATGGCGCAGCGCCGGAGCGGCACGATGTCCGCGAAATGCTTCGTGCAGTTGCATGGGGAGTGGTGCTTCCGGGCGTCATCGTGGCGTGTGCGCTGCTAGACCCGCGCGCGTTGCTGCTCGTCCTCATCTATCCGATTCAAGTGTTACGGTTGGCCCTGCGATATGGTGTCGGTCAACCTGTCGGATGGCTGCGAGCAATGTTCATGACTATCAGCCGGTTTGCAGAAGCGTCCGGCGTCTTGAGATTCCATTTGAATCGGATCGTCGGGCGCCACAGTGCATTGATTGAATACAAATAGTCGCAAGGGTGAGTGAATCATGCGCGGAACTGCCCGTCGAATGGAGTCTGTCTGTCCGAGCGATCCCAACGTACAGCCAAAAGGCGGCTGCCCGCTCTCCCTGCGTCGCGGTTGAGCCGCGTGCTGGCACTTCGGGATTCGCGCGTCCGCTGGGCGAGACGTCAGAGGTTCTGATGCAACTTCAAATTGCCTATTTGGTTAACCAGTACCCCAAGGTCAGTCACAGCTTCATTCGTCGGGAGATTCATGCACTTGAGCGGCGGGAATCACCGTGCGAAGAGTGGCGATTCGTGGCTGGATAGGCGAGCTTCCTGATCATGAGGATCGCCTTGAGCGGGAGAAGACCTGCTATCTGCTGAAGCGCGGCCGCTGCGATGGCGCTTTCACTTATCGCAATGCTGCTGTCAACACCGCTGCGTTTCGGGCATGCCCTGAAGCTGGCGCTTCACATGGGGCGTGCTTCCGCCAGACCGCTCGCCTATCACCTGATCTACTTGGCCGAAGCGTGTTTGCTACGTCAGTGGACGCGGGGCTGGGGCGTTCAGCATGTGCATGTGCACTTCGGCACGAATGGCGCCGAAGTCGCCATGCTCGCGAATGCTCTCGGTGGCCCATCCTACAGCGTGACGATACACGGGCCGGAGGAGTTCGATAGGCCCGAATCGCTTGGGTTACGCGAGATCGTTCAGCGATCGACATTCGTGGCAGCCATCAGCAGCTTCGGACGCAGCCAGATCTATCGCTGGGTGCCGTACGGCCAATGGTCAAAGATATCAGTGGTGCATTGCGGCCTGGAGCGGGCCTTTTACGACGGCTTCGACGAGCCCCCTGCTGCCGCTCCGCGCCTTCTATGCGTCGGCCGCCTTTGTGAGCAAAAGGGGTCAACTCCTGCTCGTTGAGGCTGCGCGGCAGTTGCGCGACCGAGGCGTCGAGCTCGAGCTCGTGCTGGCTGGTGACGGAGAGATGCGATCCGAGATCGAAACACTGATTTCCCACCATGGACTGCGCGATCGTGTGCGCATCACGGGTTGGATAAGTGGTGAACAGGTTCGCAACGAGTTGCTGGCCTGCCGCGCGCTGGTGCTGCCTAGTTTTGCCGAGGGCCTCCCGGTCGTGATCATGGAGGCGATGTCGCTGCGTCGGCCGATCCTGAGCACCTATGTGGCAGGAATTCCGGAACTCGTCCGCCCGCCGGAGTCGGGCTGGTTGTTCCGGCGGGCGATGTGCAGTCGCTCGTCGATGCCATGCTCGAATGCCTGAATACGTCGGTCGATTCTCTGGCAGCCATGGGCGACGCGGCTCGGACCTCTGTGCTCGCTCGACACAACGTGGATATTGAAGCAGCCAAGCTCATTGAACTGTTCGCTCGCGCCGCGGCCTCGGCTCCAGCAGCCTAAAAGGCTCGGCGAGGGCGCAAGTCATCCTCGTGCGGAATCACTTGACCTAACAGCACCGAATCACCATGTGCGGAATTGCAGGATTTGTCGATTTCACGCGCGGAACGACAGTCGCCGATGGCGAGGCTCAGCTCCGCCGGATGACGGACCGGATCGCTCATCGCGGGCCGGACGACTCGGGAGTGTGGAGCGACGCCCCACATGGCGCGTTTCTCGCTCATCGACGCTTGTCGATCGTCGATCTGAGTTCTGCGGGGCACCAGCCCATGCAGTCCGCATCCGGGCGATACGTAGTCGTCTACAACGGCGAGATCTACAACCACCGGAGCCTTCGTGCTGAATTGGACGGTGCCAATTCCGGAGCGTGGCGAGGACATTCCGACACCGAGGTCCTGCTCAGGGCGTTCGAGATCTGGGGGATTGAGGCGAGCTTGCCACGGCTGGTCGGCATGTTTGCCATCGCCGTGTGGGACCGACTCACCCGTGAGTTGACTCTCGTTAGAGATCGGGCGGGTGAAAAGCCGCTGTATTGGGGTTGGCTGTCCAATCGCCTCGTCTTTGCCTCGGAACTGAAGGCCTTCGAAGCGTTGCCCAATTATGAACTTCGGCAGAATGCTCACGCATTGCCGCTGCTGCTTCGCTTTGGCTACATCCCGGCCCCGTACAGCATCTACGAGAATGTGGAGAAGCTATCAGCCGGTACATGGATGCGCTTCGCGGCGCCGGGTGCGCCGAGCGCACGTGGTGTCTTTTGGTCGGCTACTGAGTCGGCCGCGAAAGGCGCCACCGATCCCTTGGAACTGACCGCGACGCAGAGTGTCGATGAGCTCGAGCGCCTGCTTACCGATTCGGTGAAGCTGCAGTTGGAAGCCGATGTTCCCGTGGGCGCGTTCCTCTCGGGTGGGATCGACTCTTCGACCGTGGTCGCTTTGGCGCAGAAGTGTCTGACCTCGAAGGTGCGCACCTTTTCAATTGGCTTTGAGGAACAGGCGTTCGATGAATCGGCGCATGCGCGTCGAGTGGCGCAGCACCTGGGCACGGATCACACCGAGATGACGGTCACGGCAAGTGACTGTCTGGACACAGTCGCTCAAATGCCTGATATCTACGATGAGCCGTTTGCCGATTCGTCTCAGATACCGACCTATCTAGTCGCGAAACTCGCACGTGGCGCGGTCTCCGTTTCGCTGTCGGGAGACGGCGGCGACGAGCTTTTTGCCGGCTATCCGCGTTACGGACGTGTACGCTCGCTTGCCAAGATATTCAGGACGGTACCCGCGATACCTCGGCGTGCGCTCGCGGCGCTGATCGAGCAGGTCCCAGCACGCACGTGGACTCGAATGGCGAACGCCGCGCATGTCGGTGGTTCCACGGCCGCGGGTGCTCGAAGCGCCGGGGATCGCCTGTTCCGGGTGGCCCAGATGCTGCGGGTGGACGTAAATCAGCTGTATCGATACCTTGCTTGCGCAACACCCGATCTAGGCACCTTGTTGCCTGGCGTTCGGGCTGCTGCGACGGCCTTCGACGAACCATCCACATGGCCGTCGCTCCCCTCTGAAATGGAGACTTTCATGTGGCTAGATTTCATGACCTACTTGCCGGACAACATCCTCGTCAAGCTGGATCGCGCGTCGATGGCCGTGGGCCTCGAGTCGCGGGTGCCCATCCTCGATCATCGTGTGATCGAGTTTTCTCAGCGAGTTCCACTTTCCTTGAAGGTGCGCGATGGCGTCACCAAGTGGATCCTTCGCCAAGTGCTCTATCGTCACGTCCCGCGGGAGATCGTCGACCGACCGAAGATGGGATTCACGATGCCCGTGAGCATTTGGCTACGGGGGCCGCTGCGAGAGTGGGCGGAAGCGCTATTGTTTCCTTCCAACCCTGGCGACGAGGTGATTAATTCTGCCGAACTCAGGCGTCTGTGGCTGGAGCATCAGTCTGGTGAGCGAGATTGGCAGCATCTCTTCTGGAGCATTCTGATGCTTAGAGGTTGGGAGCAGCGTCGCAAAGACGTAGTTCTGGTAGCGTGAATGGATATCTGGCCGCCTGCACCGCCGAGCGGCGCCATCTCGACACATCCGGTGGAAGTGCGATGACCATTCACGCGACACCTAACGAGTTGCCCACGGCACTTCGGGATCGCCTCGCAGGTGCGCTTGGCCTCAACCCTGCCGAGATCGTCGTTTCACTCCTCTCCCAATCGTCGGTTCGAGATGGCGCTACTGTCATACAAATCAGTGACGGAGCAGGGAGATCACGTGCAGTCATGTTGTGCTCGTCACCAAATGCTCCGAACATGGTCGAGCGGGCCATGAATCGCGCGGAGCAGGCCAAAGTCGCGCTTGGGGCGCAGGCCGGGTCGGTGATTCTCGATCCGCTTGACTGCGGGCGTTTCGATGGCCTCAGCTACGCGGTCCTGCCGTATTGCAAGCCGCTAAGCGTCAGTAGGCCGTGGTGGTGGCTTCAGAGAGCAAAGCTGGCGCCGCAGCTATTCGAGTGGCTTTGGCATGTAAATGAGCGCACTGTTCGCGACGTCAGCAACGATGACGTCGAGAGTCGATTCAGAGCACCGCTTCAGCATCTGATCTCATTGACAATGCTCAGCGAGTCCTTGCGTGCGGCCGCCAAGGAGGCGGAGGATCGCTTGCGCAGGCGCGCGTGGGTTCCGAAGGTCGTGCTATCGCATGGTGACTTGTGGAAAGGCAACATACTGCTCCGGTCCGAGACGAAACCGAACGAACACCGCTTCGTGGTGATCGATTGGGCGGGGGCTGAACTCCAGGGTCATGCGATCTACGACTTGGTTCGTTTGGCGCAGTCCCTGAGACTTCATCGGCGAGGGTTGGGTCGCGAGATCAATCGCCACTGCGGGGTACTGGGGTGCGAGGTCATCGATGCCAAGTCCCATTTGCTTTCGGCATTGGGACATCTCGGCATGAACCTGGAACATTTCCCCGTCGAGGCATACGCGCGCACTGCCGAGTCCTGTTTCGCGACTGTCGAAGGTGCTATCTATTAGTCTTCTGTTCAGGAGACAGTTACGCAGGAACACATGCCCAATCCGAATTACACGTGTCCGAGCACACGAGAGCCCTTGTATACGCATGCTGGATCCCTTCGCTCCGCTACGGGCGGAGCCTCGTATCCGGTAGAGGCCGGGATCCCAAACTTTCTTCGCTTCCCGGCGGCAGAAGATGAAGCGTCGTGCGCTCAGTTGAAAAGCCTGAACCGGCTGGCTCGGGAGGTTGGCTGGAAGGCGGCGTTGGATGAGTATACGGCAAAGACCCGTCCATGATGCGCTACGTGACTGAAAGTGGACGAGCTTCCTTCATCGAACTGTTGCCGCTAACCCAGGCAAGCGATGTACTCGAGATCGGTCCTGGGCTCGGTCAATTCACCCCGCTGCTTGCGCGGTGCGCGAAATCGGTCAGTGCGATCGAAGTAGTGGCGGGTCAGGCCGAGTTTGCTGCGCAGCGATGCCAGCAGCAGGGCCTCACCAACGTGCAATTTGCAGTCGGAGGCGACGATTGTCGTTTGCCCTACGAGAAGGAGCTTTTGACCTTGTCGTACTGAATCTCGTATTCGAGTGGTGTGCGGTACGTTGTCTGGATGAAGAGATCGCTGTGGTGCAGCGACGCCTGCTGGCCGAGATCGGCCGTGTATTGAAGCCCGGCAGGGTCTCTCTATCTCACGACAAAGAATCGTTTCGCTTTGCGCAATACTCATTGGTAAGGCTGATGAGCATTGCCATCAGATGCGCTTTGGAAGCGCATTGCCGCGTTGGCTGGCGCGAATCCTGATGCGATCGCAAAGGGCATATGAGACCGCAGGGCATGCTCTATTCGTACAACGCGCTGAAGGCCATGTTGCGAGCCGCAGGTTTTCAGAGAGTCAATTCGTTCTGGGCCACGCCCGAGATGCGTTATCCGGCCCACTATGTTCCGACGGATGCCGCATCGATTCGCAAGGCAAGGCGCAGCCCCGGTTTCGTGCAAGGGGAGGCGCGAAGTACGAAGCTTCTTATGCGGTTCATCCCCGCGTCGTTGGTGAAGAACTTCACGCCGGGCCTCGCCTTTCTCGCCACAAAGACTCGATAGACGTCTCGAACATCGATGAGCCGGCGCTATGTGATCATCTCGCCCTGCCGCAACGAGGCGGAGTTCATGCGGCAGACGCTGGACACCGTCGTGGCGCAATCGGTGCGGCCGGCGCGCTGGGTCATCGTCGACGACGGTTCGACCGACGACACGCCGCGAATCCTGGCCGAATACGCGGCGCAGTCACGACTGGATCACCGTCGTGACCCGTGCCGACCGCGGCCGGCGCGCCGTCGGCCCGGCGTGATCGAAGCGTTCTACGCCGGCTACGAGACCATCGATCCGAACGACTTCGACTACCTCTGCAAGCTCGACCTCGACCTGAACCTGCCGCCGCGCTACTTCGAGATCCTGATGCAGCGAATGGAGGCCGAGCCGCGGCTGGCCACCTGCAGCGGCAAGGCCTATGTCCACAAGGGCGACCGACTGGTCAACGAACGGCCACGGCGACGAAACCTCGCTCGGGATGACGAAGTTCTATCGCGTGCGCTGCTTTCAAGGCATCGGCGGCTTCGTGCGCGAGGTGATGTGGGATGGCATCGACTGTCACCGCTGCCGCATGCAGGGTTGGATCGCCCGCAGCTGGGACGAGCCTGAACTCCGCTTCGTCCATCTCCGGCCGATGGGCTCGAGCCAGACGGGCATCCTGACCGGGCGCATGCGCCATGGATTCGGCCAGTACTTCATGGGTACCGGGTTCTGGTACATGCTGGCAAGCGCGGCGAGTCGCGTCAACGAAAGGCCGGTGTTGCTGGGCAGCCGGCAATGATGTGGGGCTGGCTGAAAAGCGCCCTGCAGCGCAAGCCGCGCTACGGCGACGACGAATTTCGGCGCTTCCTGCGTCGCTACCAGTGGCGTGCACTTCTGGTCGGCAAGAAGCGAGCAACAGCCGAACTCGAGAAACCAGAGCCGATGAGGGCGAGACATTGACGGTCGAATTCAGCCGCGATGTCTTCTGCTCTGCCGGGCCCGCTGTTCGACCGATCGCGGTCGAAGCCGGAGCCGTGCTCTAGATGCCGCGGCTTTGTCAGGTAGGCAGCTAACTTGAATCTCCTCGTGTCCAATTCATCTTCATCCGAGCACCGACCTCCGAGGGATAGGTTGCGGGTACTTCTGGCATGTGAGCATGCGTCGGCACGGTTCGGTGGCGAAGCCGCCTTGGCACTACATTACTTCAGAGTTCTACGCGAGAGGGAGGTGGACGTATGGTTGGTGTCGCATGCTCGCACTCGCGCTGAACTGACGGCGCTATTCAATTCGGATCCGCGAATTCTCTACGTCGAGGACACGGGACTGCAACGAACGCTCTGGCGCCTTGGCCGCCGTCTACCTACTCAATTGGCGCACTTCACGCTCGGCTTTGTGTCTCGCCTGGCGACGCAAATAGCGCAGCGGCGTGTGATCAAGTCACTTGTGGCCGAACACGATATCGAGGTGATTCACCAGCCAATGCCGGTCTCGCCGCGCGAGCCGTCGTTGCTCTTCGGCTTTGGGCGGCCGGTGATCATAGGGCCGATGAATGGCGGCATGGATTACCCGCTGGCCTTTCGGGCAAGCCAAGGATTCATGGGGCAGATGCTGTTGCAACTAGGACGCGCATCATCGGACTTGATGAACCTGTTGCTGCCCGGAAAGCGCCGCGCGGCGTTGTTACTCGTGGCCAATCAGCGTACGCGCGATGCCCTGCCGCGTACTGCAGCGGCACGCGTGCTCTCCATGGTGGAAAACGGCGTTGATTTGTCGCTATGGCATGCGACCTCAGCTGCAATCGACCCCCAAGTCGAAACCGTGACGACCTTTGTCTTCATGGGACGACTCATACCGTTGAAATGCGTCGACGTGTTGCTTCACGCCTTCAAGTCAGTTGCCTCGCAGGCACCGATGCGACTGCTAGTCATTGGCGACGGCGTCGAGCGGAAGCGGCTGGAACATCTGGCTGGCGATTTAGGCCTCTTGGACGAGCAGGTCGACGAGGCACCCGTTAGGCGCTGCGTGTACTTTCTGGGCTGGTTGTCACAGTCGGATTGCGCTAAGACTTGAGGCAAGCCGACGTGCTTCTTCTGCCGAGCGTACGCGAGTGTGGTGGCGCCGTGGTTCTCGAAGCCATGGCGATGGGCAAGCCGGTGGTGGCCGCGGCGTGGGGTGGTCCGGCCGACTACCTCGATGCCACGTGCGGTGTGCTCGTGCCCACCACTAGCCGCGCTGACCTGACAGAGGGGTTCGCCCGCGCCATGCTGCGGTTGGCCCGCTCCGCCGAAGAGCGCAAACGCATGGGCCACGCCGGCCGAGAAAAGGTACTTCGTGAGTACGACTGGGAGGTGAAGGTCGATGCCATGATCGATCTTTATCTTGGAGCCCGACCTTCCGGCCCTCGCGGTGCTGCGTCCGCCGATTGACTTCGCAGCTTACCGGATGATGACACTTCCTGGGGGGGCTGGAGGAACCGTGTTCGCAGTGCTGCCTTGCTGCCAGGCGCCGATATCAGGGGTTGAGCCGCGCTCATTACCCATGATGTCGATGGTTGCGCTCAGCAGACGATTGCCGGCACCCAGCGCCGGTGATCCAGGCTTAAGCGCCATGCTGTAGCCATTAGCAGCCTTCGGAGTTCCCACCAGCATTGGGTTCGCAGTCAGCCCACGCTGATCGAAGCCAGCAATCTGGGCCGCCGCAAGAGTCGGGTAAGCGGCACTCCACTTACCGTTCGACGCAGCGTCATAGCAGAGGTTGTTGTCGAAAGCATCGAACATTGACAGGGCGCCGGGTTGAAAGCAGACATGCCCAATGGCGGATGCCGAGTCAAAGTACACCAAGTTCGAGACAACCTTGTGGTTTGACCCGTAGGTGTCGAGTCGGATCCCTTTTGCGTTGGAGTTCGCTTGCGCAAAGTAGATGGAGTTGTTGCGTACCGTGATCCGATCTTGTGTCGCGTCGCCGGTGCCGGGGGAGCCGTCTGGAAGGTTGATGCCGACATGGCTGACGGTATCGGTGAACAGAATCACGTTGCTTTCGATCGTGCAGTCCCAACACCCGCTCATGCCAATGCCGGTGCCGCCAGGCGTCAAGACCTTGTTGCCTCGAACGAAGACGTATTGCATCTTTTCCGGAACGTTGTCAGCGGTGACGACTTGGATGCCGTAACACCCAGCAGTGACGCCGGCAGTTCCGTCAACCGTATTGTCCTCGATGGTGACATACGAGCCGTTGCCGTGCACGTTCAGCATCGTCCCTTGGCATTTAGGGCCTGCTGTGATCTTGTTGCCTCGCGCCGTCATCCGCGTTCCGCTCCCGGTCGGATTCGACCTCGTCCGCCCAGAGTACAGGTTATGGCAAAAGACGCCACACGGTGCTCCATTGAACCCTTCGCCATTGTTGGAAAGAACGTTGTTCTCTATCAGCAGGTCGGTAGCAAATCCGATAATCCCCTGGCTGCCGTTGTCATGAATGTATGAATTCTCGATCGTTACGTATTGGTTGATGCCATCTGAGCTTGGCCCAACTCCGCTGTTATCTTGCAACACGATGGCCTGTCCAAATCCGGAAATTTCCACATCGTCAATCGTGATCCAGTCACTATCGTTGTAGATGAAGACGCCGAACTTATACAAGTTCGTGTTCCCAGGCGTTGGCGCGAAATGAGAGTCCCCTAAGGATCAAACCTTCCTTATGTATTGACGCGCCGCCATTGGTGAGCTGCACAAAAGTCGTCGAGTCAACCGGTGCGACCAACAAGGGCCTTTGAGTGGTGCATGTGCCTGACGAGCACCACGCTGCTTGATAACTGTTGTACGTGAGCGGTGCCGCCTTGCTACCGAACCCTGGATACCAATTGCTGAGGAACGTCCAGGAACCGCCCTTCGCGAAGCTGACCGTGTCGCCAGGCACTCGTTTCGGCAGCGCCGAGATACTTCGCTTGGGTGTCGATGGTGTGGTTCCGTTTGCAGCGTCGTTGCCTGCAACACAGCTCGGAGCTGCGCCGGCTTGGCAGTCGGATAGGTAGTAGGTCGTTGCATTGACGACCGGGGCTGCTAGCGCCAGCGTTGTGGCGAGCCCGAGCGCTCGCGATCCAATGCTTCATCCTGTTTCTCCAGTTCACGTGATGCGTCAACGCCCGGTCGGCTGCGCCGCGGCTCCGACCGGCATTGTCATTCGACCGCCACGTGCCTCGCAGCAGCTACTTGATGATCTTCGACACTTCGCTCGACGGCGCACTTTCGTTGTTCGACGTGTCGAACGCCTTGACCACCGCATAGTACGTGCTGGCAGACAGACCGCTGATCGTGTAGTTCAGTGTGTAAGGGCTGGCGACGGTGATCGTCTGCGAGTAGACCCCGCTGGCCGTGCCGAGAAGGATGTGAAAGCCGGCGAGATCGGCCAGCGGCGTGCCGTCTGCCTTGGTGGTCGGGGCAATCCAGGCCAGCGTGATCGACCCGTTCGTGGTTGCCGGAGCGGTCGCGGGTGAACCGGGTGCGACGGCGGTTGGGGGCGGACCGGAGGTTGCGTCGGCCGTGTCGCTCGACCCGAAGTTGTTGAAGCCGCCCCCGCAGGCCGAGATCAACACAGAAGCTAGAAGGCAAACGCACCTTCGGAGTGATTGGGAACGTGAAGAGTCTTTCGTCATTTCCAGCTATTGCACAGTGACACGATCGCAGGCGCCGACTAACGGGCGACTACGCGGAGTGATGCGCGAGAGGGTCGACGAGCTCGGTATGACGCCTGTGCGTACGAATCGCAACTTCACAAGGCATGCTATCGGCACGCCTCTGCGATATCTGACGCTGGGCTTGTAAGAGAAGGCATCAAATCGTTTCAGCCCGGTTCGAAAGGCTGACCGAGAGTGAAGGATTGCCGGAGCCGGCCGTAAAGACATCGTCCACGCATTGGAAGGCGCTGCTTCTAGAATCCACAGATCCGTTGCGAAAGAACCCCCGATGCGTGCGCTGCGCCTGCCGATCATTCTTGCTCTGGTGATGGTCACTTCATCGGTAGCCGGCTTCGCGCTGCGGCCGACATTGAAGGCAGACCATGCGCCGCGCTACAGACTCGAAGAGATCGTGCCGGCGCAGTTCGGCGACTGGAAGATGCTGCCGGATAGCTCGACGCAGGTAGTGAACCCGGAAACCGAGCGACTCCTCAGTTCGCTGTACAGCCAGATCCTCGCGCGCACCTACGTCAACGCCGCCGGCTACCGGATCATGCTCTCCCTCGCGTACGGCGACGACCAGCGCGGCGGTCTTCAGGCCCACAAGCCGGAAGTCTGCTACCCGGCGCAGGGCTTCACTCTCCTCAGCAACGTGCCCGGCCATCTCGACACCAAGTTCGGAAGCATCGACGTCAGGCGCCTGAGCACGCGCCTGCAGACGCGCTTCGAGCCCATCACCTATTGGATCAACGTGGCGGATACGCCCGTCTCGAACGTGCTGCAGAAGAGAATGCTCGAAATGAAGCTGGGTCTGACGGGCGAGGTGCCTGATGGATTGCTGTTCCGTGTCTCGTCGATCGATGACTCGACGTCGCGTGCATTTCTCATGCAGCAGGCGTTCGTTGCCGACCTGCTTCGGGCGGCGACGCCGATCGACAGAAAACACCTGGCCGGCCTCGAGACAGTCCCGCCGGGCTGAGGCGGTCCCCCGAGTCTCAAGGCGGCATGCCGTGCGCATCGCCCGATGCGGCGGCCCGATGGACGGCCGTGTCACGCGGCGACATAGCCATCCGGGTTCATGCTCTGCCAGCGCCAGCTGTCGGCGCACATCGCGTCCAACCCGCGACGTGCCTGCCAGCCGATAAGGCGGCGGGCCAGATCGGCGTCGGCATAGCAGGCGTCGACGTCTCCCGGCCGCCGCTCTGCCATCCGAAAGGGCACCTCCCGCCCACTCGCCTTCTCGAACGCGCGCACCAGCTCGAGCACGCTGTGGCCACGGCCGGAGCCGAGGTTGACCGTGA
The DNA here is from genome assembly GCA_963778525.1 of uncultured beta proteobacterium. Taxonomy (GTDB): domain Bacteria; phylum Pseudomonadota; class Gammaproteobacteria; order Burkholderiales; family Burkholderiaceae_C; genus Schlegelella_A. Next base: position 421,843 of record CAVZUJ010000001.1, read on the forward strand.
GCGGCTTCTTCGTCGCGAGCAGGTGGCGCAGCGCGGCGACGTGACCCTCGGCCAGGTCGAGCACGTGGATGTAGTCGCGCACGCCGGTGCCGTCGGGCGTGTCGTAGTCGTTGCCGAAGATCTGCAGGTATGCGTGCTTGCCCACGGCAACCTGGGTCACGTAGGGCATCAGGTTGTTCGGCGTGCCACGTGGGTCTTCGCCGATCAGGCCGCTTTCGTGCGCGCCCACCGGATTGAAGTAGCGCAGGATGGCAATCGCCCAGGCCGGGTCTGCCGCCTGCACGTTGCGCAGGATCTCTTCGCTCATGAGCTTGGTCGCGCCGTAGGGGCTGGTCGATGCGAGCGGCGCGTCCTCTGCAATCGGCAGGCGTTCCGGCTTGCCGTAGACCGTGGCGCTCGAGCTGAAGACGAGCGCCTTGCACGCGGCTGCCGCCATCGCTTCGCACAGGCTCAGGAGGCCGCCGACGTTGTTGGCGAAGTATTCGAGCGGCCGCGCCGCGCTTTCCCCCACGGCCTTGAACGCTGCGAAATGAACCACCGCATCGATTCGATGGCGCGCGAAGATCGATGCCAGCGCCGCCTTGTCGCGCACATCGGCCTCCACGAACTCGGGCGCCGCGCCGCTCAGTGTCTCGATCCTTCGAAGGACCTGTGGCGAGCTGTTCGAAAAATTGTCGACGCCGACGACGCCAAAGCCCGCCTCGAGCAAGGCCAGCCAGGTATGCGATCCGATATAGCCCGTCGCGCCCGTAAGCAGGATGCCGGGTCCGGTCATAGATGCAGGTTGTACTGCGCCAGGCATCCCACGTTGGTGTCGTTGTACGAGTAGCTCGAGAGGCCGCCGGTGACGTGCCGGTTCTCGTGCCCGAGATTGCAGGCCAGGCTCCAGTTGCGCGCGACCGCGTAGTTGGCGCCGATATGCAGGCCCGTCACGGTGTCGTGAGTATCGGGCGCCGGCAGGCCGGTGGACGGGTCGATGAGCGGGCTGGCGATCAGCGAGCGCAGGTAGCTGGCCGCGGCGAACGCCTGGATCTTTGCCGTGGCCGAGTAGGTGACGCGCAGGTTGGCGCTGTCGCTGACGCGGGTGTTCTGGTATTGCCCGGTCGATAGCGCCGATCCCGGAGGTGCGGTGGTCGTCCCCGCCTGGGTGGCGTCGAAACCGGCGTTGTGCGCGATGTCGAACGAGAGCGTGGTCTTGCCGGTGGCACGCCAGGTCACTCCGAGGTCACCGGTGAAGCCGGAGTCCCGAGTATCGGTGAACCCGGTGCTCGTCTGGTGCGTGTAGCTCAGCCGCGCGTTCGCCGTCACGAGTCCGGTCACGTCGTAGTCGAGCAGGAAATCCAGGTTGTCGCTCTTCACGGTATTGGGAAGAAAGCCGCCGCTCGACGGATCGATGAAGGCCTGTGGCGCGTCGGTCTCGACGAAGCGCCCGGCCAGGCCGACGCGCAGTGCCGTGCGCGGCCGGTAGTAGCCGGCCAGGCTGGCCGAGCGCTGCGTGAAGTCCGACGTCACGAATTGTTCGGCCGAGTTGTCGATCTTGTTGTAGCCGAGCGTTGCCTCCAGCGTGTACAGCGAGGGGCCGCCCCAGCGAGCGACGGCGTTGACATTCTCGGTCTGCAGCTGATTGCGCACCGGATCGGGCACCCCTATGGTCGCGCCCGGAGCGGAGAGCTGTTGGTTCGCACCGATGTGCACGCTGCCCGACAGGTCGTGCACGGTTTCCCAGTCGAGCCCGGCCGTCAGGTCGTAGCTGGTGTTGTCGAGCTGCGTCTGGTCGCGGTAGCGGTGGACGCCGACATCGGCCTTGCCGAACACGCGCTGGCGGCCGAGCTTCTGATCGAAGCTGCCGAGCAGCGAAGTGGTCAGGTACGAATCCCCCGGCCCGCCGGGCACGCTGTAGACGTTGGAGTCGTGGGTCAGGCCGGCGGACACGCCCAGGCTGTACGGGCTGGGCGCGACGCCGGCCACCTCGGCCGAGGGCGCGGCGTCGTCGGCATGCGCCGCTGCCGCAAGCCCGAGCAAGGCGGCCGCGACAGGCATCGACCAGGAGGATGCGGAGATTTCAGTAGGCATAGCGATCGAAGAAGACCAGGCGGACCGTCCCGACGATGATTCGCAAGTCCAGCGCGAGCGACCAGTTGCGCAGGTATTCGAGATCGTATTCGACTCGGGCGCGCATCTTCTCGACCGTGTCGGTTTCGCCGCGCTGGCCGTTCACCTGGGCCCAGCCGGTGATGCCCGGCTTGACCTTGTGCCGGACCATGTAGGCCTTGATGATCTGCCGGTACTGCTCGTTGTGGGTGACGGCATGCGGGCGCGGCCCGACGATGCTCATGCGTCCCTGCAGGACATTGAAGAATTGCGGCATCTCATCGAGCGAGCTGGCCCGCAGGAAGGCGCCCAGGCGGGTCACCCTCGGATCGTTGCGGGTCGCCTGGGTGACGACGTCGCCATCGTCCTGGGTTGTCATGGAGCGGAATTTCCAGACCACGATCTCGTCGCCGTCGAGGCCGTTGCGGCGCTGCCTGAAGATCACGGGCCCGGGCGAGCTCAGCTTCACGCCGATGGCGATGGCCAGCAGCAGCGGCGAGGTCAGGACGATGATGAGCGACGCCAGCACCAGGTCGCTCGTCCGCTTCATCAGCTGGTTCGTGCCCGTGAACGGGGTCTCGCAGATGCCGACCACCGGCACGCCGTTCATGTCCTGCAGGCGTCCCTGGATGATGCTGATGCCGAAAACGTCCGGGACGAAGTACAGCGACGCCGTCGTGCCCTGAAGCTCCTCGAGCAGCTTGACGATGCGCGGCTGCGAGCCCAGAGGCAGCGTGATGTAGACCTCGCGAATACCACGCTCCGACGTGTACGCGCCAACCTCGGCCAGGCTGCCGAGAACCATGGTCCTTGGCGGCCAGATCGACGCGGCCGTCGGTACGGTCATCGAAGAAGCCGAGGAACTCGATGCCCTGGACGCCGGCCTGCAACGCGCGAGCCACCTTCGCGCCAAGCGGGCTCGGCGCCGACGACGATCGCCGTGCGCCGCGAGCGCAGGGTCTCTGCCCGGTGCAGGACGATGTATCGGCCGACGCACGTCGCGAGCCACTGCAGCACGGGAGTCAGCAGCGCCCATGCGAGCAGGACGTCGCTCTCGAAATAGCGAAAGCTTTGCGTCGCATAGGCGCACAAGGCCAGAATTCCGATCAGGGTCGCCCACGACGAAGCGATGTCGACGGCCGCACCGAGCAGGTTGTCGCGAAAACGGTTGCGGCCCGGGAAGGTCAGCGCGAGCACGAGCAGGCACAAGGTCAACGCTGGCCGGTCCAGGGGCGGGTCGAAGAGCAGCGTCAGGACGATGAATCCGAGCACGCTGATGCCCGGCTCCAGCAGCGCTGCGATCAGCGAGGTGATCGATTGCGGTGCACTGAAGAACGTTCGCTTGTGGGGGTCGTCGAACATCAGCAGGTTGGCGTCACTCGGCCGCGCAGTATCCATCGCACGGACTGGCCGTGCCGAGTCTGGGGCACAAGAAATCTGGTCGGGAACGCCTCGGTCTCGCGTCGGCGTCAGGCGATGTGCGGCTGCGCTCTCCTGCCACGACCGAACAGCCCCAGACGCTGCGCTTCGAGCGCCGCCTCGGCACGCGAGCTCACGTTCAGCTTGCGATAGATCTGCTTGACGTAGTCGGAGATCGTGTGCCGCGACAAGTTGAGCTGCACCGCGATCTCGGGCAGCGTATATCCCTTGGCGACCCGCAGCAGCACCTCGTTCTCACGATCGGTCAAGACCACATTGGGAACGTTCGTCGGGCGTTCGCGCTGCGACGACCGTGATGCGAAATGCGCCATCACCCGCCGGGCGATGGCCGGCGAAAGCGGCGGCTCGCCCTGGCTCATGCGCCGGAACTGATCGACGATGACCGCCGCCGTCTGGTCCTTCAGAAGGTAGCCGAACGCGCCGGCCTGCAAGGCCGGGAAAAGGTGATCGTCGTCGTCGTGGATCGTGACGACCACTGCCTGTGCGTCGGGCTGCGCAGCATGGAGCACCGACACGACGTCGACGCCCGAGCCGTCCGGCAGGCCGAGGTCGATCAGGCCGACGTCGAACTGGACGCTATCGATCAGCGCGAGCGCTTCGTGCACGCGCGAAGCCTCGAAAAAGACCGCCTTGGGGAAGACCTCGGCGGCCTGCTCCTTCAGCCATGCACCCGCTTCAGGCAGATCTTCGAGAAGAAGAATATTCGTCATCTGGTTCCATATTGCGCCGCAGCCGTTTTTTTGGCTTGCCGGCACGAATTCCAAAGCGACGCAAAAGAGAGCAATCGACGTGCCGATGCGCACCGCGCCTGCCGCCGCGAGCGGAAAATGCGCCCGCGCCGGCTCATGTTTTCACATCGAACCGAAGAACGGTCGATTTCGCCCGATGAATGAGCAATTCGAGATCTTCGGCCGAGGCCTCGAGAGCATCCTAACCTCGGGTCATGCCAGTCCCAAGTCCGCCGCGCTGGACCGCAGCGGTACCGTGAGCAATATCACGACGCCGTGTCCCGGGCGCGATTCAACCAGGCACTGCCCGCTCATCTGCTTGGCCCGCTTCTTCATTGTCGACATGCCTTGTCCGCGGGTGATATCGCTGTGAATCCCGCGGCCGTCGTCGCGCACCACGATCTTCAGGTCGTCGCCTTCGATCAGGCAACCGACGACGCAATGCGACGCGCCGCTGTGCTTGATCACGTTGCTGACCGCCTCGCGCAGCACCCGCGTGAGCTGCATGTACATGCGCGACGACAACATCGGCGGATCGGCCAGGGTCGGGTTGTCCCAGCGCGCTTCGATGTGCGCCTGGCCCAGGCGGCCGATGGTTTCCGAGCGCCAGTCGGCAATGGCGTCATCGAGGCGAACCGGCCTGCCGGCCAGGCCACGCACCGAAAGGCGCATTTCCTCGAGCGCCTCGCGCGCGAGGTCGGGTATGCGCGCGCTATCGCGGGTGTGAACGATCGTCAGCAGCTTCGCGCCCAGGTCGTCATGCAGGTCGGAGGCGATCCGCTTGCGCTCGAGCTCGGTGAACTGGCCGACGCGTTGCGTGGTCAGGTCCTCCACCTGGGCCTGCATCTCGGCCTTGAGCCGCTGCAGATCGCCGGCCACGCGGTTGCGGTCGGCTTCCATGGCGCGCAGGGCCTTGGCGAACATCAGGAAGAGACGCAGGCCGACCACCATGAAGAGAACGGGAACGGCGACTTGGCCAGCCGAGACGACCGGGACTGCGATCACGCCGGCTTGCGCCGCCAGCTCGAAGATCAGCGTTGCAGTTCCGACCGCGACCGCCACGGCCATCGGCAGGAAGTCCTGCGGCCGCTGCCGGCGCGTGATCGCCAGGTAGATGCCCATCACGCCCACAAGCTCCGCAGCCATGACGAAGTACCAGACGATCGCCGCATCGAACATGTGCTGCGGCCCGACCAGTATCAGGGACGCCGGCAGCAACACCCATTGCAGCGCGATCAGGTTCTCGATCACCCGAGAGCGGCGACCGGCGAACGTGAGGAAGAACTGGATAGCGAGCGCCACGAGGACGCTCCATGCCGCGCACAGCAGGAACTCGGTGACTTCAGTCGACCACGGCAGGTCGCGCGACGACCAGGCCAGCGACCAGGTCGCCCAGGCGAGTCCGAGCCAGCCCAGGTATGAGAAGTAGACCTCGCGCCGGTTCAGCCAGCCCACCGCGACGAGAACGCAGCCCATCCCGATCAGGAGGAGACTGCTCGCCTCGACCCAGGTCACGCCCCAGAAGTAGCGCTGGGCATGACGGGCCCGCAACACCGAAAGGAAATCGACTTCGACGGGCGAGAGCCCGCCCGCTTCCCCGCGCGTCGCCACGCGGCCGAGCGAGTGGCCCTGGACGCGAATATCGAGCAGGTTCTCGTTGCTGTGAAGCACGCTGGGCGGCAACGCCACGAGCTGCGGGCGATTGCAATTGCGCGCCACCGGCTCCTCCATCCGGCCACCCGAAAACACCATGACGCCGTTCAGCCGCACCTGCAGGTTGCTGCAGGCGCGCTCGATGTAGAGGGCGATCTGGTCGTTCAGGGGCGGATCGCCGGCGATCCGCAAACCCAGGCGATACCAGACGCTGCCGTCGTAGTCGGGCCGCGATTGCGACCACTCGTCCGGCAGTGCAACACTGCTGCCCTTCTCTCCGACCGGAAAGCTGCCGTTGGGGCTGGCGGCTGTCAGGGCACGGTCGAGGATGACGCTCTTCGGTGCCGGGCCCTGCGCGCTGGCCGGCCAAGCCGTCACGGTCAAAGCCAGGAGCGACAGGACCAGGAATCGCAGCCCACCGCCTCGGGGGTTCGGAAACGCGAAAGGACAACCGGCAGGCATCGAAATGGATTGTGCGGGAACGACGCCGGTCGCGGCGCGCTCCGACCGGCCAGAAAAAAGGCGAACCGGAGTTCGCCTTTGTGGACTGCGGGCGCGAAGCCCGAACCGTCGCTCAGGACTTGCGGCGCCTCGCCATGAAGCCGAGCGCCGCCAGACCCGCCATGAACAGCGCGTAGGTCTCGGGTTCCGGCACGGGAGTGACGACGGATTCGATCGTGCCCGTCACGCCAACCGACTGGCCCTTGAAGAGCGACACGTCGTTGACGAAGAAGTCGAACTGGCCGCTGTTATCCGCGCCGAAGGTGAAGTGCTGCGGCGTATTGTCGAAGTTCACGAAGACTCCGCCGCCGGTGGCGCTGACGGTGCCGATCAGCAGGTCGGTGAAAACGCTCGAGCCCGGAATGGTGTTGGGCGGCGCGGTGAACGTGACCAGGAGGTCGAAGTGCTGGCCGGTGTACGAGAACGGGTCGCCCGTGAGGGTGAACGAACCGAGGTTGTCGATGTTGGGCGTGCCCGGACCCGCGCCGATGGAGACGAAGCCGCCTGCGGTCTCGACGTCGAAGGTCGAGTTGAGATACGTCAGCCCGCCGAGCGTCGCGCTCTGGCTGGACGATGTGTTGGTGGGCAAACACGAGGTCGCAGGCGACACGGCGAAGCAACCGTCGGAGTAGCCGATGAAGGTGGTCTCCAAGGCGTTGGCAGGTCCGGCCGCCAGGCCGAGCACGGCTCCGGCCGCGACGACGATCGCACGGACATTGAAAATTGGGTTGACCTTCATGATTACTCCAGAGAAAACGTCGGATTCCGGGCTCGGATGAGAAGCGGCAGACGAGTCATTGGACGCGCAAATGCGCCGCTGACAAACCCCCGGAACAGGGGGTAGTTTGTAGGACGTCACGCAATCGTGTGAAACCCGCGCAGCGCTCCGCCGCCTTGCCGGGCGTTACGGCGCACCACCGCGCCAATGCCGAAGAGACCGAGCGCCATCAACAGGACGGTGGAAGGCTCCGGCACCGGCGTGCGGACATCCGCCGTCTGCGGGTAGATGAGGTCCTGGTGATCCGCGCTCTCGAGGACGCTGATCGTCGGGCCGGTGGCGCCGAGGCCGCCGAGCCACGTGGAAGCCTGCGTCAGCGCGCCGGACGTGGCGGCGGTGCCGCCGCTGAACTCGGCCGAGCCGCCGGTCAGACTGTAGGTTCCGGTCGTCTCGTAGGCAATTTCCCAGACCGCGATCTGGAACGCTGCCTCGAGCACCGCGGTGTTGACCACACCGGCTTCGGCGTACAGGCGACTGAGATCGGTGTAGGCACTGCTGTTGGCGAAGACGTGCGTGCCACCGACGGGGACGTATCCGGGGTACGCCGGCGCACCGAAGCTGATCGTCTGGTAGACGTCGACGCAGTAGGTCTCGAAGGTCGGGCCCCCGTTGTCGATCGTCAGGAAGCCGCCCGCGCTCACGTTCTCGGTCCTCGGGGCGTTGGGCGACGACATCGTGATCGTGACCGTCTCCGAGCCGTGCGCGAAGCCCGGGAAGGAAACGAGGTCGGCGCGCGCCGGGGCGGCAAGCAGGCTGCAGGCGGCGGCGGCGAGGGAAAGGGCAAGGTGGCGCATCTTTTATTCCGTAGTGAGTACCGGCCGGCAAATCGGTGACGGCAGCGGACTCTAATGAGCACAGCCGGTACTCCGCATCCCGCGATCACGGGGGATGCGGCCCCGCAAGCGACAGACGGTCGATCAGAGGGTGCCAAATGCAACGCCCTGCCGCCTTTTGCTACCGGACGTGTCCGAAGCGTGCCTCTTTCGCTGCACGACGGCCTTCCCCGGGTCGTCGGGGACATGCGCTGCCTCATGCACGCCTCGCCACCCCCTGATCGCGGGATGGCGAAAACCGCGCGAAGCGCCATGCTCGCGTCCTTGCCAAGGAAGGGGCTCCCATGAAATTGTCAACGCTCGCCGCCGCCGTCTCGGCCGCCGCCGTCCTGTCCATGCTGCCGATGTCGTCGGCCTACGCGCTCGACACCGTCACGATCACCTACTTCACCATCGGCTCAAGCGACCAGGATGACAACCATCTCGGCTTCGGCACCGTCGACAACGAAGTGCAGAACATGCTCGGCCCGAACCACTTGCCGGTGCTCAACACTGCGGCCTTCGGTTGCATCTCGAACTGCTTCACCCTCGGCGCTCCGACCGACGTCACGGCCGGCGGCGAGATCACATACTGGAGTCCGTCCCTGAACCACGGCGGCCCGGGCGGCACCTCCGACGTGACGCAAACCGGCTCCTCCACGGTCACCTTGCCCTTCAACGTCCCGAGCAATTTTTTCCCGCCGAACGGTACCGGCAGCGGTGATGGCGGCGACAACGGCTTCCAGGCCGCCACGCTCACCGGCACGCTGAACGTGACGAACCCGGAGCTGATCAGCTTTTCGATCGGCGCCGACGACATGGCCTTCGCCTATCTCGACAATACGCTCGTCTGCGACCTCGGTGGCATCCATGCCGACACGCCCGGCACCTGCGTCACGCCGTTCACCATCGCGGCCGGACCGCACCTCCTGCAGGTCTTCTTCGTCGACCTGAACGTGGTCCAGTCGGGCCTCACCTTCGACGTGACGACACAAGACGTGACCGTGACTCCGCCTGTCCCCGAGCCCTCGACCTGGCTGCTGATGGGCATGGGCCTGTTCGGCATGCTCGCGCTGGCGCGGCGCCGGCAACAGCGTGGCGGCACGCCGCGCCTCGCCGGCCCACTGGCCGCGTAGTCACCGCCTCGCTATCGGCCGATCAGCGCAGCTCCTTCTTCAGGAGCAAGGCCACCGGCAGCAGCATCAGCCCGGCCGCGCAGACGGCCAGCGGCGCGAACGCTGAGGCGGGCACGCCGCTGAGGTCCCAGGCGAGGCCGCTGGCCACGGTGATCGCCACCGCGCCGCCGTAGCTCAGGGTGAACATCCCTGCCGAGGTGCGCGCGACGTCTTCCGGGCGGCAGAGCAGCGGCGGCAGCGTCAAGCCGAGGATGAGCGCGGCGGCGTCTGAGAATCCGAGCAGCGCGGCCCAGGCGATCGTCACCGGGCCGACCGTCAGCACCAGCCCGGCCAGTGCAACGAGCGATCCAGCGCCTGCGGCGATGAAAGGCCAGGCTCGGCGCTCGAGCCGGCCCGCCACGGCAAGCAGCAGGAACGACGCCGGCAACTGGCCGAAATTGAGGGCCAGCAGGGCATGGCTGATGAGGTCCGGCCGACCCATGCTGGTGAGATAGATCGGAATGAAGGCGTTGGCGCTGAAGTAGATCGCGTTGACGCAGCAGAACAGCGCACCCAGGCGCCAGACCAGCCCGCGGTGCCAATCGGGCAGCCAGCGCTGCGGCGTTTCAGCGGCCAGGGCGGACGCGCCCTGCCGGCGCGGCGCCAGCAATCGAACCGCGACTGCGATGACGGCGACCGGCAGCGCCCAGAACGCGAGCGCCCCGCGCCAGCTGCCGTGGAGCGCGGGCAGGAGCAGCGGCACGGTCAGCAGCACCGGAACGATCTCGCCCACGAGCAGCCCGTTGGTGTAGACCGCCGTGCCGAGGCCGACGCGGCGCGGCAGCCATTGGCGCACGGTGCTCGGCATGATCGGCTGCATCAGCGCCACGCCCACCGACATCACGATCGTGGTGACGAAGAGCACCGCGAAGCTGTCGCTGAGGCCGCGCAGTGCCGATCCGGCGGCCACCAGCAGCAGGCTACCGATGAGTGCCGCCCGCACGCCCAGGCGAGCCACGAGCAGCGAGCCGAGCAAGGCCGCAATCGCGAACAGCGCCGGGGCGATGCTGCTCAGCAGGCCGACCTGCGTGGCGCTGAGCCTGAACTCGTCGCGGACCATCGCGATGACCGGCGGCACGGCGAGGATCGTCAGCCGCAGCGCGTTGCCGGCCAGCCAGAGCAGCGCGAGCGCAGTCCACAGCTCGCGCCGAGCGTCGGGATCGCGCTCGCTCACGCCGATCCCGGCTCGTCGACGATCTTCATCAGGTGGTTTTCCGAGGCACGATGAAAGCGCCCAAGCATATGCTCGGGCCGATGGCGTCGCTCGTCGTTGCGCCTCCACGAGGATCGACATGAGTGACGAAAAAGCGAGCGAGCTGGCCGGCCCTGACTTCGGCCAAGGCGTTCCCGCATGCGACGCTGCTGGAGTCCGTCCCTTGCCTCGGGCACGCCGAGGGCGAAGCGGTCATCGTCGTGCGGCGCGGCGCCGAGCTGTTCGCGATCGGCGCCTCCTGCACGCACTACGGCGGTCCGCTCGCCGAAGGACTGGTCGAGGGCGACACGGTGCGCTGTCCCTGGCATCACGCCTGCTTCAGCCTGCGCACCGGCGAAGCGCTGCGCGCGCCGGCGCTCGATCCGGTCGCCTGCTGGCGCGTGGAAGAGCGCGACGGCAAGGTCCGCGTCGCCGGCCGTGTCGATGCCGCGAGCCCGCCACCGTCGCGCGCGTCCGGACAGGCGCGCGGCCCGGCCTCGATCGTCATCGTCGGCGGTGGCGCGGCCGGCAACGCCGCGGCCGAGATGCTGCGGCGCGAGCACTACGACGGCCCGATCACCCTGCTCAGCGCCGACGACTCGCTGCCCTGCGATCGACCCAACCTCTCCAAGAACTATCTCGCCGGCAATGCGCCCGAAGAATGGATCCCGCTGCGCTCGGCCGAGTTCTATCGCGAGCGACGCATCGACCTGAAGCTGAACGCGCGGGTCGCCGACATCGACACCGCGAGCCGCCATGTGCAGCTCGAAGATGGCAGCCGCCACGCCTACGACGCGCTCCTGCTGGCCACCGGCGCAGAGCCGGTGCATCTCGACATCGCCGGCAGCAAGCTGCCGCACGTGCACTACCTGCGCACTTGGGCCGACAGCCGCACGCTCGTTGCGGCCGCCACCCAGGCGCGCCGCGCCGTCGTGATCGGCGCCAGCTTCATCGGCCTGGAGGTTGCCGCCTCGCTGCGCGCGCGCAAGATCGAGGTGCACGTCGTCGGACGCGAGAAGGTGCTGATGGAAAACGTTCTCGGCGCCGACGTCGGCGCCTTCCTGCGCCGGCTGCACGAAGACCATGGCGTCACCTTCCATCTCGACGCGGCCGTCGCTTCGATCAGCGAGAACGCGGTGACGCTGGCGAGCGGCGAATCCTTGCCCGCCGATCTCGTCGTCGTCGGCATCGGCGTGCGCCCGGCGCTCGCCCTCGCGCAGCGCGCCGGCCTGGCCATCGATCGAGGCGTGAGCGTCGACCGCTATCTTGCGACGAGCGATGCCCGCATCTACGCCGCCGGCGACATCGCACGCTGGCCCGACCGGCTGGGCGGCGAGCCCGTCCGCGTCGAGCACTGGGTCGTGGCCGAGCGGCAAGGCCAGGTGGCCGCCCGCAACATGCTCGGCGCGCGCGAGCCCTTCGACATGGTGCCGTTCTTCTGGACCGAGCAATACGACTTCAGCCTGGCCTACGTGGGCCACGCCGAACGCTTCGACGCGGTCGAGATCGACGGCAGCCTCGAAGCCCGCGACTGCAAGCTCACCTATCGGCGCGGCGGCCGCAAGCTCGCCGTCGCCGTCGTGCAACGCGATCTCGAAGGCCTGCGCAGCGAAGCCGAGCTCGAGCGCACGCTGGCCGCCAGCGCGTGATCGCATCCAACCCAAGGAGACAACCCCGATGAGCTATATCGATGGATTCGTGACCCCGGTTCAGAACGCCAACCGCGAGGCCTACATCGCGCATGCCAAGGAAACGGCGGCGATGTTCAAGGAGTTCGGCGCCACCCGCGTCGTGGAGTGCTGGGGCGACGACGTGCCCGAAGGCAAGCTCACCTCGTTCGGCCTGGCCGTGAAGCGCGAGCCGAGCGAGTCGGTGGTGTTCTCGTGGATCGTCTGGCCGTCGCGCGAAGCCCGCGACGAGGCCTGGAAAAAGCTCATGGCCGACCCGCGCATGCAACCGGGCGCGATGGCCGCGCCCTTCGACGGCAAGCGCCTCATCTATGGCGGCTTCCAGGTGCTGCTGGACGTCTAGCGAAGCCGCGGACGAAGGCGCCAGGCGGCCAGCCATGGCTTCGCGATCGCCTGAAGACGCGGCGCCCGCGACGACGAAAAGGCCGGGCCGATACAAGCACGTCCTCGACGCACTGGTCGGAAAGTTCCATGGCTTTCCCGACGGCATCTTCGCGCAGGGAACGACGCGCGTCGGCGCGATCCGCTACGTCGACCTGAGCGAGCGCCGCGTCTACAACAACGGCGAGATCACGCGCGACGCCACGGGCCATGCCCGCGTCGAGCGCATCGAGCGGACCGAGACCGTCCCCGAATGGAAGGCCGTGCCGCACCTGCAGTTCGCCATCGCCATCACCGTGACCGCCAAGGGCCGAGCGCATTCGTATCGCGACGAGCCGGGCAGCGAGCTTCGCTTCTTTCCCGATCGGGCATAGCCAGCGCCGCCCTGTCTCGCGCTCGAACGGGCGCCGCCGTCTACGCAGAGATGCAGCATGACCTAGAGTCGGCGCCGATGACCTTTCGCACCCTCCTCCACGATCGCCACGTTCGCCGCGGCGCGCGCGACATGCTGGCGTTCGGCCCGGGCCTCGGCGCCTGGGGCCTGGTGACCGGCGTGGCCATGACGCAAAGCGGCCTGGGTGTGCCGCTCTCGATCCTGATGGCGCTCACCGTCTTTTCCGGCAGCGCGCAACTCGCCTCGCTGCCTTTGCTCGCCAGTGGCGCGCCGCTGTGGGTGATCTGGGCGTCGGCCCTGTGCGTGAACCTGCGCTTCGTCATCTTCAGCTCGCAGTGGCGCGTGCATCTGGGCCACCTCCCGCGCGGTCGCCGGCTCGCACTGGGCTATGTGCTGGCCGACTTGAACCTCGTCGTCTTCCAGAAGGCCTGGAGCCAGAGCGGCAGCGGCCACCAGACGGGGCAGGCGCGCTATGCCGCCGGCGGTGCGGTCGCCCTTTGGTTCGTGTGGCAAGGGGCCTCTCTCGCCGGCATCCTGCTGTCGTCGCTGATTCCGCTCGAGTGGGGGCTCGGCTTTGCCGGCACGCTCTCGATGCTGGGCATCGCCTACTCGCTGCTCAACGATCGCACCGCATGGGTCGCGGCCATCGTTTCGGCCGCCGCCGCGGTGGCCGCGTTCGCGCTGCCGTTGAAGATGAACATCCTGGTCGCGATCGCCGCGGCGGTGGTGGCGAGCCTGCTGATGGCGCAGGCCGGCAAGGCGGCGCAGGCCCTGGGGCGCGAAGCGTAGCGGCCATGGACGCAACGACGACCTTGCCCACTACGATGCCGCACTGGGCCTACGCCACGATTGCCATCCTCGGCCTGGCGGTGGCGACCTTCGTCACGCGCGGCTTCTTCCTCTGGTCGAAGCGCGAGATGCAGATGCCGCCGCCGCTGCAGCGCGCGCTGCAGGTGGCGCCGCTCGCCGCGATCGTCGCCATCACGGCGCCGGAGATCTTTCTTGCGCACGGCGAGCTCATCGCCACCTGGCGCGACGCGCGCCTGCTCTCGGCATTGGCGGCGACCGCGTTCTATGCCTGGCGGCCGGGCGTGCTCGGGCCGCTGCTGGCCGGCGTGGCGGTGTACATGCCGCTCCGGCTGGCGCTGGGCTGGTAGGCGCGGCCCTTCGATCGACTCAGGGCGCCGGCGCGCCGGCCGCGGCTGCGCGCGTGACCATGACCTGGTCGATGCGGTGGCTGTCCACGTCCACCACCTCGAACTTGTAGCCGGCCCAGCTCAGGCTCTCGGTGCGCTTGGGCACGCGGCGCAGCATCACCATCATGAAGCCGGCCAGCGTCTCGTACTGGTCGGCATGCGGCAACGTCTCGATGCTCAGCGCGCGCTGCACATCCTGGATCGGCGTCACGCCGTCGATCAGCCAGGAGTCTTCGTCGCGCCGCACGATCTGCTGCTCTTCGCTCGACGGCGGCACGAGGTCGCCCATCACGGTGCTCATCACGTCGTTCAGGGTGATCACGCCGACGACGAGGCTGTATTCGTTGACCACGATCGCGAAGTCTTCGTGCACCTGGCGGAACTGCTCGAGCACCTCGGTCAGCGAGATGCGGTCGGGCACCACCAGCACCTTGTTGCAGCGGCAGGCCCTGCTCGAAGGCGAGCGGCTGGCCGCTCAGCACGCGCTGGAACATGTCCTTGGCGTCGACGTAGCCCAGCACGTGGTCGATATCGCCCTCGCACACCGGGTAGGCCGAGAACGGCTCGGCCACGATGCGGGCCCGCAGCTCGGCCTCGGGCTCGTCCTTCAGGAACCAGACGACGCTCTCGCGCGGCGTCATGACGCTGTTGACCATCCGCGTGTCGAGCTCGAAGACGTTGGCGATGACCTGCTGCTCGCGCCTGGCCAGCACGCCGGCGAGCGCGCCGGCCTCGGTCATGGCCAGGATGTCGGCCGAGGTGATCGTCTCCTCGCGCTGGGTCGGCAACTTCAGCAGCTTGAACAACAGGTCGGTGCTCTGCGTGAACAGCCACACCACCGGCTTGAGCAGCGTGATCAGCAACTGCATGGTCCCCACCAGCCGCACCGCCAGGCGCTCCGGCTCGTTCATGCCCAGGCGCTTGGGGAAGAGGTCGGCGAAGATCAGGAAGACCGAGATGACGGTGACGAAGGAGGCAACGAAGGCGGCCCGTTGCGCCGCTTCGGGGCCGAGCCAGATCCCGAAATAGCCGGCGAAGGAGGGACTGAGCGCGCCCTCGCCCACCACGCCACCGAGGATGGCGACCGCGTTCAGCCCGATCTGCACGACGGTGAAATAGTGGCCCGGCCGCGCCTGCAGCAGCAGCACCCGCTCGGCGCGCGCGTCGCCGTCGTCGGCCATCTGGCGCAGGCGCAGGCGGCGCGATGCCGCCAGGCAGATCTCGGCGAGCGAGAAGAAGGCGCTGGCCACGATCAGCGCGCCGATGATCAGCAGGCTTTGGGTCAGCGTCATGGCGCGGTCGGCATGCCGCCATGGTGCCATGCCGAGGCGCGGCCCGGCGCGGCCCCGGGCCGCAGCGCCCCGCTCACATGCCGGAGCCGGCGCCCGGGCTGATGTCCTTCAGCAGCACCGTGCCGGCCGGCGTGCCGTCGGTCTTCCAGAGCTCGAAGCCGGCAACGCCGTCGTCGGCAGTGAACTGAAGCTCGCCGTTGAGAACGAAGAACCTGAAGGGCGTGCTGCTGGCCGGGCCCGGGTTGATGTCCTTCACCAGCACGCGTGCCGGCAGCGCTGCCGTCGGTCTTCCAGAGCTCCATGCCGTGGTTGCCGTCATCGGCCTGGAAGAACAGCTCGGCGCCGAGGACGATGAGGTTCTGCGGCGAGCTGCCGGCATGTCCCGGATTCGTGTTGATGTCCGCAACCAGCTCGGTGCCGGCGCTGCTGCCATCGGTCTTCCAGAGCTCGGCGCCGTGCGTGAAGTCGTTGGCCTGGAAGTAGAGGGCGCCGTTGAAGACGGTGAACGCGCCGATGTTGCTGCTGCTCGGCCCGCTGGAGATGTCCTTGATCATCATCGAGCCCGAAGCGCGTGCCGTCGGATCTCCACAGCTCGGTGCCGTCGACGCCGTTGCTCGCCTGGAAGTAGAGCGCCCCGCCGAAGACGATCAGCTGGCTGGGGGCGCTGCCGAGCGGTCCGGGCACGAGCTCGATCATCACGGTGCCGGCCGCGGTGCCGTCGGTCTTCCAGAGCTCCGACCCGTTGACGCCGTCGCTGGCCTGGAAGTAGAGCGCGCCGTTGAAGACGGTGAGGCTGCTCGGAAAGCTGTTGCCGCCCGCCGGGTTGATGTCGGCCACCATGACGGTGCCGGCGGCGGTGCCGTCGGTTTTCCAGAGCTCCCTGCCGTGCGTGCCGTCGTCGGCCTGGAAGTAGAGCGCGCCATTGAAGACGGTGAAGAAGGCGGGCGAGCTGCCGCTGGTCGGCACCGGGTTGATGTCCATCACCATCACGGTGCCGGCGGCGGTGCCGTCGGTCTTCCACAGCTCGGCGCCATGGATGCCATCGTTGGCCTGGAAGTAGAGCGCGTTGTTGAACGGCGTGAAGAAGCCGGGGCTGCCGACCCCCGCGCCCGGAGCCACCGCCATCGTGCCGGCGGCGGTGCCGTCGGTTTTCCAGAGCACGCGGCCCTCGACGCCATCGAAGGCTGCGAAGTAGACGGCGCCGTTGAATTCCGTGAAGCCACCGGGCGAGCTGTTGGCAGGACCGGGGTTGATGTCCTTGACCAGCACGGTGCCGGCCGGCGTGCCGTCGGTCTTCCAGAGCTCGGCCCCGGTGGCGCCGCCGTCATTGCCGGAGAAGTACCGCACCGCGGCGGCCGGAACGGTGGTGACCGTGAGCAGCGCGGCGTTGCTGTCGACCGTGGCGACGCTGTTGCTTGCCACGACGCGAAACTGCTGGCCGCTGTCGCCTTGCACGGTGGCTGCGGTGCTGTAGCTCGCGGCCGTGGCACCGCCGATGTTCTGCCAGGTGCTGCCCCCGTCGGCCGACACCTGCCATTGCAGCGTGGGCGAAGGCGAGCCATCGGCCACGACCGTGAAGCTTGCCGTGGCCGGTGCGGCGACCGTCTGGCCTTGGGGTTGGGCCGTGAAGGTCGGCGCGACCCCGGTGGCCACAGGCGGCGGTGACACGCCGCCACCGCTGCCGCCTCCGCCGCAAGCCGCGATCAGCGCGGCCAGCAGGGCTGAAGCGATGATCCGCAGGCGCCGACCCAGCCCGTGGCCATCGCAGGTATCGCTTTGCGTCGTGTGCATGGGGGCCTCGCCTGACCCGACCTTCGGGCCTGGTGCGGGTTGTAGGCCCGACATCGTTATGCCGGCGTTATGACGGTCGGCGCCGACTCGCTCGACTGACGCAGCCGTATCATCGCGCTCGCTTCAAGGATCCCGCCATGCTCAACACATTCCTCGCTCGTGCCTTCGCGGCCGCCCTCCTCGCGCTCGGGCTCACCGGCACCAGCGTCGCGCAGCAGGCGGTGCGGGTCGGCTCCACGCCCACCGGCATTCCGTTCACCTTCCTCGACACCAAGACCAACCAGATCTCCGGGATCATGGTCGACCTGATGAAGGAGATCGGCAAGGAACAGGGCTTCGGCATCGAGATCACGCCGATGACCTTCAGCACGCTGATCGCGGCGCTGCAGGCGAACAAGATCGACGTCATCGCCGCGGCCATGTACATCACGCCGACGCGCCAGGAAGTGGTCGACTTCAGCGACCCGATCATCACCTACGGCGAGGGCCTCTTCGTGGCCGCGAAGGACACGAAGGACTACAAGTCGATGGAAGACCTGAAGGGCGAGATCGTCGGCGTGCAGATCGGCACCGCCTACGTGAAGCCGCTCACCGACTCGGGCTTCTTCAAGGAGATCAAGGTCTACGACACGATCCCCGACATCATTCGCGACGTCAACCTCGGCCGCATCAAGGGCGGCTTCGCCGACTACCCGATCGTCGCCTACCAGCTCTTGCAAGGCGGCTTTCCGGAAACGCGCCTGGCCAAGAACTACAAGCCGGTGCTGCCGGGCAGCGTCGGCATCGGCGTGAAGAAGGGCGACAAGGCGATGCTCGACAAGATCAACGCGGCGCTGCGCAAGATGAAGGCCGACGGCACCACCGACAAGATCCTCGCCCAGTGGGGCTTGAAGTAAGCCGGCGCGGCTGCGTGCAGTAGCCGCCGCGTGTTCTCTTCGAAGGACCTCGCCGAATACCTGCCGCTGCTCGCGCACGGCGCGCTCATCACGGTCGAGGTCTTCGCGCTGGCGCTGGTCGTCGCCACCGTGCTCGGCCTGGGCTGGGCGCTGATGCGCGTCTCGGCGAATCGCTTCCTCTCGGGCTTCTCGAAGGCGCTGATCAACACGATCCGCGGCATTCCGATCCTGGTGCAGCTCTTCTACATCTACTTCGTCTTTCCCGAGATCGGCATCCAGCTTTCGGCGTTCGAGGCCGGCGTGATCGGCCTGGGCTTTGCCTACTCGTGCTACATGGCCGAGGTGTTCCGCTCGGGCATCGAAGGGGTCGACCCGGGCCAGGTGGAGGCGGCGCAGTCGCTCGGCATGAGCCGCGTGAAGATCCTCTGGCGCGTGGTGCTGCCGCAGGCCTTCAAGATCGCCCTGCCGCCCTACGGCAACACCTGCGTGATGCTGCTGAAGGACACCTCGCAGGCCTCGATCATCACCGTGGCCGAGCTCTCGTTCCAGGGCAAGCTGATCGCCTCGTCGAGCTTCAAGAACACCGAGGTGTTCACGCTGGTGGCGCTGATGTACCTGGTGATGTGCATTCCGCTCATCATCATCGTCGGCCGGCTCGAGAAGCGGTTCGGGCGCCAATGATCGCCATCCGCGACGTGCGCAAGTCGTTCGGCACGAACCTCGTGCTCGACGGCATCTCGCTCGAGGTGAGCCAGGGCGAGGTGGTGTGCGTGATCGGCGCCTCGGGCTCGGGCAAGTCGACCCTGCTGCGCTGCGTGAACGGGCTGGAGTCGTACGACTCGGGCGAGATCACGGTCGACGGCCGGCGCGTCGACCGCGACAAGCAGCACATCGTCGCCATCCGCGAGAAGGTGGCGATGGTGTTCCAGCGCTTCAACCTCTTTCCGCACCGCACCGCGATCGAGAACGTGATCGAGGGCCCGGTCTACGTGAAGGGCGAGCCGCGCGCGCTGGCGCTCGAGCGGGCGCGCGCGCTGCTCGTGCGCGTGGGCCTGGCCGGCAAGGAGAACGACTATCCGCATCGCCTCTCCGGCGGCCAGCAGCAGCGCGTGGCCATCGCCCGGGCGCTGGCGATGCAGCCCAAGGCCATCCTCTTCGACGAGCCCACCTCGGCGCTCGACCCCGAGCTGGTGGGCGAAGTGCTGGCGGTGATGCGCCTGCTCGCGAGCGAAGGCATGACGATGATCGTCGTCACCCACGAGATGGGCTTTGCCCGCGAGGTGGCCGACCGGGTCGTCTTCATCGACGGCGGCACGCATCGTCGAGCAAGGCGCGGCGCGCGCGCTGCTGAGCGCGCCGCAGCACGAGCGCACGCAGGATTTCCTGCGCCGCGTCACGCACCCCATCTGAGCAAGGACCCCATGGCGAACGACAGCGCTTCTTCTCCCCTGCCCTTGCCGCCCTCGCTCTGGGCCGCCACCGCGCGGCCCGCACCGGCCACACCGCAGGCTCGACGCCTCGTGCCGGGCCGACGTGGCCATCGTCGGCGCCGGCTACTCGGGCCTGGCCGCGGCACTGCGCCTGCGCGAAGCCGGCGCCTCGGTGGTGGTGCTCGAAGCCGGCGAGCCCGGCTGGGGCGCCTCGGGCCGCAACGGCGGCCAGGTGATTCCCGGCCTGAAGTGGGACCCCGACGAGCTGGTCTCGATGTTCGGCGCCGAGGCCGGCGAGCACCTGGCGCAAGTGGCCGGCGGCGCACCGGCCACGCTGTTCGACCTGATCGCCAAACATGCGATCGATTGCGAGGCGACGCGCTGCGGCTGGATCCAGCCCTGCTTCGCCGATGCCGACCGCAGCCTCGCCGAGCGGCGCGTGGCGCAATGGCAAAAGCGCGGCGCCGACGTCTCGCTGCTCGAGCCCGACGCCGTGCGCACGCTCGTCGGCAGCCCGATCTATCGCGGCGGCTGGATCGACCGGCGCGCCGGCTCGGTGCAGCCGCTCAGCTATGCGCGCGGCCTGGCGCGAGCGGCGCAGGCCGCGGGCGCGGTGGTGTGCGGCGAGTCACGCGTGACGGCGCTGGCGCGCGAAGGCGGGCGCTGGAGCGTGAGCACGGCGCACGGCCCCGCGGTCTCGGCCGAGCAGGTGCTGCTGGCCACCAACGGCTACACCGATGGCCTGTGGCCGCAGCTGCGCCAGACCGTGATCGCCGCGAACAGTTTCCAGGTGGCGACCGAGCGGCTGCCCGAAGCGCTGCGAAGCACCGTGCTGCCGCAAGGGCACGTGGCGTCGGACACGAGAAAGCTCCTGCTCTACTACCGCGCCAACCACGACGGGCGCCTCATCATGGGCGGCCGCGGCCCGTTCCGCGAGCCCGCGGGGCCGGCCGACTTCGGCCACCTGGAATCGGTGATCGCGCTGGTGTTCCCGCAGCTCAAGGGCCTGCGCTGCGAGTACCGCTGGTCGGGCCGCGTGGCGCTGACGCGCGACCACCTGCCCCACGTGCATCGGCCTGCGCCGGGGCTCACGCTGCTGCTCGGCTACAACGGGCGCGGCGTGGCACTGGCCACGACGCTGGGCACGCTGGTCGGCGCGAACCTGGCGCAGCCCGAGCTCCATCCGCTGCCGCTGCCGATCACGGGCCTGCGCGCCATCCCGCTGCATTCGATGCATCGGCTCTACGCCACGGCGATCCTGCAGACGTACCGGGTGTTCGACTACCTGGCGGTGCGCTAACGGCGGCGTAGTCGGTCGACCCTATGAAGAAATCAACTGTTTTGGTGAATGGCCATGCCCTTTGAGAGCCTGTCGGAACGGTATGAGTTCGTCATCGACAACTTCCCCGAGGAATGGTTGCCACTCACGTACCTCTATGACCCGGACCTTCCTCTATTTCCGCTTCAGTATTTTCACGTTCTGGATCCGTCGCTGGAGGTCGGGGAACGGCCCGGTGAGCGAGACAGAGCATTCGGGTTTGTTGCGCATCACATTAATCTGGCCGGCACCACGCTCACGGTCACGGTAGCGCTCAACAAGGATCTGACGAAGCCGCAACACAGCCACTTCATCGCTCCAGTGGAGATCGAGGTACGAAACAGGCTTGGCCTCGGAGACCCCATTCGGTTCTCGCAGCTGCAAGGACAACTTGTCGGACGACTGGCCAACGCCAACGACCTCGTCAAGGAGCTTTGGTACCAAGTCATTGATCGCCAATTTGGAAAGGCATTGCCCTTCGGCGGGGGAATGTTTGGGACGGCGTCTTTGGATTGGCTCGATTCATTGCAAGTTGGAACTCTGACGGGGGACGAAAAAAGGGGAGCTGATACAGACTCACTATTTCTCATCTGCATTCGGCGAGCGCATTCACACAGGCAACGGAATTCATGTCGACTTTTTCTTGTTGCCAACGTTCCATGAACTGACCGACAAATCAAATCCGCTGAGCCTTTTTCCAAGGTTCGCGTCTCTGGCATCTGCTGCAGCCGGCTTTGTTCAACGCTTCTGCCAGGCGCTCATGGTCGGCACTCTGACATTCAGTGCATTCAAAATGAGCAAGGCCGGGCTCAAAGGGCAGCTAAACACCGGAGCCATTCTCGACCTCTGCGGCAGGTTTACCGGAGACCAGCGGGAGGCGCTCTTTGAGAACTACAACGCTTTCAATCGCGGACCACCTCGCGCTGTCATTGCCTTGATGATGCTGCACGACCTTCAGAGTCGGCCACTGGGATCCACGGGTACTCACGAGTGCTGACTGCGCGGGTATGTACACGTCGCTCGGCGGCTCATATCAGACACCCAAGGTAATGCAGCTATACGCGCAACAGTGTTTCGCCTCGACATGCGCGCTGCCAATCGACAATTGGGTAAAGACATTCCTCCAATGGCCGTTTGGTTTTCGGGCGCCTGCCGGAACGTATCACTCCGACCTATTTGCTTCCAGTCCGATATGGGGCAAGTTCGAGCGGCTGATATGGATGGCTTCACAGGCTAGGAAGGTTCACTCGTTGGCGTCGTCTGAGATCCTGTGGTGCGTTCGTTTCGGTGGGCCAAACAAGCAACTTCGTGGTGCTAACCCGATGGCATGCAAGATCTGTTCGGTACATGTCCGCGACGTATGCCCAGCGTTTGCCGCAGTTAAGAGTGCCACCAGTCATCTTCGACGCTTCGGAATTGCCCGCCAACGGCTTCTTGATCAAGACGGCATCCGTTGATGGGTCGTCCATCGGCGGAGCCCTCGTGACATGCGAAGGCCTCGGAACGTTTGACGAGTACTCGGCTCGTGATCGACAAGGCGCATTTGCCGAAACATTTCCAGCGGCCGGGAACAACGGGGGTCCGATCACCGTTGACGACTTCGTCCGCGTGTATTGAGTTGTCGGGGGCTCGGAGCGCCCGAATCTGTCATCTGCTATAGGAGATACTGGACAAATTGCCAGTACTCCGGTACGCTGGGAACCGCTTAGGACAAAATGTCCCCCAAAGTTCCCAGAGGAGGCCAGATGAGTGATGCAACGGTTCTGACAACGCTCGACGAGGCGTGTGAGAGGTACTGCGTACAGGAGTGGCGAAGCGACTCGGCCGAGATCCGAAGACGATCACTCGTTGTCGAACCGGCGAAACGCCGCCTCCTCCCCTATCTGCTCCCTGCGCTTCAAGAGATGCTTGTGCCGATGACCAGAAGGCGGTCGGCGATGACTTCACATTCATTGATCTGTTCGCAGGAATCGGTCGGGGATCGCGTCGCCTTCGAGGATGTTGGCGGTAGATGTGTCTTCACATCGGAATGGGACAAGTACAGCGAGAAGACCTATAGGGCGAATTTTCCCGCCACCCATGAGATCGCAGGCGACGATCGTTCAAGATCAACACGCCGACAGTGGCATCCCGACGCATGACGTTCTCTTGGCCGGCTTTCCTTGTCAACCGTTTTCCATTGCCGGAGTGAGCAAGAAAAACGCACTGGGGCGTCCGCACGGCTTCGAGTGCCTGACACAAGGGACGCTCTTTTTCGACGTGGCTCGAATCATCAAGGCCCAGCAGCCCAAAGCATTCGTGTTGGAAAACGTCAAGAACCTCAAGTCCCACGACGGGGGCGACACTTTCAGAGTCATCTTGGACGTGTTGACTCAAGAACTCGGCTACTCCGTTCAATGGCGGATCATCGACGGTCGACGTTTCGTTCCGCAGCATCGCGAACACATCCTCATCGTTGGGTTTAAAGATGACACAGGTTTCGACTTCGACTAGTTGGACCTTCCAAGCGTCGATGCTGGTCCCCGATTGAAGTCCGTCCTGCACGGGCCGGATGGATTCCGAGTCAGACACCGACGAGGGTAGGTACATCGACAGCCGAGGGCGAGTCCACGACAAGTACACGCTCTCGGAGAAGCTTTGGGCCTACCTGCAGTCCTACGCGGAAAAGCACCGAGCCAAAGGTAACGGCTTTGGCTTCGGGCTTGTCGGACCAGACGACACGTCTCGAACGCTTTCTGCACGCTACTACAAGGATGGCGGCGAGATCCTTGTCAAGCGGTCGGGAAGGAGCGCGAGGCCTCGGAGACTTACTCCCGAGAGAATGCGCGAGGTTGATGGGCTTTCCCGACACCTTCAAGATACCAGTCTCCGACACGCGGGCATACAAACAATTCGGCAACTCGGTTGTCGTTTCCGTCTTGCACGCGGTGGCGGCACAGATGAAGCCGCACATCCTTGCCTTGGCAAATAGAGACGAAGGCTCCCTCAAACAGCGCAGCCTGTTCGCCGCCTGAAGTGGTAGACGTCGTCGACGGGCCGACTCGCTCGCGAATGATGTCTGGCATACGTGGCCGTGACACGGGTCCTGAAATGAGAGTCCGGCGAGAACTGCACCGACTCGGCTTTCGATTTCGCGCTACATCCAACGAACCTTGACGGCCGGCCCGACATCGTCCTTCCGAGGCACGGAGCAGTGGTGTTCGTGCATGGGGTACTTCTGGCATGGCCATGGCTGTCATCTGTTCGAGTGGCCGGCAACGAGGCCGGAGTTCTGGGGCAACCAAGATAACGTCCAACCAGTACTAGAGACGAGGCGCAGATCGCTTCCCTGCTAGCGTCGGGATGGCGTGTGGCGGTCGTCTGGGAATGCGCATTGAAAGGGGCCCGTGCCAACATCCCCTGCCGCCATGCTCTCCGGCTCTCAAGAAAGTGGATTCATAGCCCCTCTTCATACCTCGAAGAGAGTGGTTGAGCGAACTACCAGACCCAAGGTCTCGGACAGCTCTGCAGTACTACTTCAAAGCCGCGACCAACCTTTTCAATCCCGCTCGACGAATTAGGCGATCTTTTCCCGTAGTGAAGATGCCGGTGGCAATGCGGGCAAAGTGCCGCAACGTTCGCCATGGAGTCTTCACCGCCTTGGCTCAGCGTGACAACGTGGTGAACTTCAAGGTAGGGAGTTCCGTCATCCCTTTGGAATAGCGCGTGTTGGCACTCGGGCATCTGGCATTTGCCATTGGCACGTAGCAAGGCTGCTCGAACGACGTACGGGTCCCGAACGAAATCCTCACGAGTCGCTAGGCGCTTCTGAGGCTTCCCGTGCGCATTCATTGCTCGAGCTAGTACTGTGCTTGGGCTAGCGCGCTCCGCGATGGCCTCCGGATGTGAATATCAGACTCCGAAACGCTCGAGACCTTCAGCGCGAACAACTCTTGGCCTATGGCGCCAGACCAAGATCCTGTCTCCAATAGGCAGCCATGAACTTATGACGCGCGACCCAAGCGGGTTCGGGTGGCCTGTTTCGATAGGACTCTCGAATCGCGTGGTAGTACGACGCTCCCACCGAACCAGCGGCGTCGCGAAGCACGGTAATTCGAAACGGCGCCGCCGGACGAGAAATCGACGGCCTTCTTCCGGTCGAATCGATCACGCGACACTGTTCTGCGGTCAGAACGTAGGCCGCCTTTGCCTTGTCAGTCGGGGAGACCTCTTCAACGCATAGTCGTAGAAGTGCGCTTTCCAACTTGTTGCCATATTACCTGCCAGTGTCTTAACGACTAGTCGCGCTCACGGATGCATACGACCTGCCTGCAGAGGAAACTGCGAAGAGTGAGCCGCCCGAATCGTATTCATTGAGAGGGCGTGGCGGTCGGCACGAAATCACGCCATTGGAATCTCGACCTCGCCGAGACCCCGGGGCCTGTTTGGGCGGGACCCCGAGGGCGAGAAACGCGGTGCCCGCGACCTGCGGCCTCACTTCGAGCAACTGCTCCTGTTTCTCCGCTGGACCGATGCAGGATTGAGCCGCGATCGCATCCGCGAGCCGTTCGCCGGCGCGACTGAAGCCGCCCCGCCGCGCGGCACTTCACGTACTCGGCGCGTTCACCCATCCGATGCATCGCAGCCACAAGTTCGCGGTTGGCCGTGGTCTGATTGGCCCCGAAGAAGACCTTCTTCTTGAAGAGTTCCTTGTCGAGCACGGCGAGCGTCTCTGGCTGGACACTTTCAAAATCCATCAGCACGTCGTTCTTCTTCATCGCCGTCTAAATCTCCCGCCTCACCGCCGCCGTCCCCACATCCCCCGTATTCGGCGTCCCCACCCTCTCGATCAGCAGCACCTCCGCCCCCTCCTCCGCCACCGGGCAATGCGCCACGCCCCGCGGCACCACGTAGAGCTGCCCCGGCCCGAGCGTCACGTCGCCTTCGCGCATGCGGATCGTCACGCTGCCCTTCAGCACCAGGAAGAAGTCGTCGGTGTCGTCGTGCGTGTGCCAGGTGAACTCGCCCTTCAGCTTGGCCACCATCAGGTCGTGGCCGTTGAACTGGCCCACGACGCGCGGCTGCCAGGGCTCGCTGAAGGTGGCGAGCTTCGCGGCGAGGTCGATGCCGGTGGGTGGTGTGGCGTTCGTCGTGGCCATGAGGTCTCCTTCTGCTCTTGCCGTCAGGGCGTGTCAGTCATCGCGAACCGCTCATCGGCCGCCCTCCAGCTCGGCGGCCAGCTCGTCGACGTAGCGACGATACGAGAACACGCGGCCGCGTTGCCGGTGCGTCAGCTCGCTGACGACGCCCAGGCGCTCCAGGTGCGCGAGCGACTTGTTGACGGTGGCGGCCGTGAGCGCGGTGGCTTTCACGAGCGCGCCCGAGGTGGCGAGCGGCTGGCGTTGCAGCGCCTGGTGCACCGCGAGTGCCGAGCCCGCGGCGCGGCCGAGCTGCGCGATGCGATCGCGGTCGGCGTTGACCAATGCGAGCAGCGCATTCGCCGTGGCCACCGCCTGCGTTGCGCTCGCCTCCACGCCCTCGGCGAAGAACTCGAGCCAGCGCTCCCAGTCGCCGTGCAGCCGCACCTCGTTCAGCAGCTCGTAGTACAGCGCGCGATGCTTCTTGAAGTAGAGGCTCGGGTAGAGCATGGGCTCGCGGAGCACGCCGTCGGCCACCAGCTGCAGCACGATCAGGAGCCGTCCGAGGCGGCCGTTGCCGTCGAGAAAGGGATGGATCGTCTCGAACTGCACATGCGCGAGGGCCGCCTTGATGAGCGGCGGCGTTTGCTCGGGCTCGTCGTTGAGGAAGCGCTCGAACGACTTCAGGCATGGCGCGAGCGTGTGCGCTGGCGGCGGCACGAAGGCGGCGTTGCCCGGCCGCGTGCCGCCGATCCACACCTGCGAGCGGCGCACCTCGCCCGGCGTCTTGCCGCGCCCGCCCGGGTGCGCCATCAGCACCCCGTGCATGCCGCGCAGGAGGCGCATCGACAGCGGCAGCCCGCCGCGCAAGGCTTCGAGCCCATGCTCGAGCGCGGCGACGCAGCGGCTCACCTCGCGCGCGTCTTCCACCGGCACGCCGGGCTGCTCGTCGATCTCGTAGAGCAGCAGGTCGGCCAGCGACGACTGCGTGCCCTCGATCTGCGAAGACAGCACCGCCTCCTTGCGCACGAAGCTGTAGAGGAGCAGCGAGGCGTTGGGCAGGTGCGCCGAGAGCGCATCGAGCCGGCCGAGTGCCAGCAAGGCGTCGTCGAAACGACGCCGCAATGCTGCAGACCAGCGGACAGGGGGCTTGGGCGGCAGCGCGGCCGGCACGAACGCACGGAAGCGCTCGCCCGCGGTGGCGACCTCGACGTACGTTCCGGGCGGGCGTCTGCGCATGAGGTTGGCAACCTCAAACAAGAATGGCCGTTATTTTAGGTTATGCGCTGAAGTTAAATCAACGCCGGATGTTGTTTCAGGATGGTGACCGCCCTGCGCCACCGATCGACGTCGACTGTCGCTCGCGTCTCGACTCCCGGCCTGGGGCCGGCGCGGCGCTAGAAGGGCTTGTCCCAGTCGCGCAATCCGGTCATCCAGTCGCGCAGCGCGATCAGCTCCTTGTGCACCTCCCGCGGGAAGCCGGCGCGCCCCGCGCGGCCGTCGTCGAGAAGCTTGTCGAGCAATGCCTGGCGTTCGACTGGGTCACGCCACACCTGCGCCAGGGCGTTGGCGATCCGCGGAAATTGGGCCGAGAGCTTTTTCGGGTGCAGGCCAGCCGGCAGGCGCAGCAGCCAGTCGATGGTCTCGCCGCTCAGGGCGCGGTCGGTGGGCAGCGAGGGGCGGCGCAGCCGCTTCCACTTGGCCGGCGACACGTAGGTCTCGACGTGGAACTGCGAGATCGATTCATCGTCGAGCACGCGCTTGGCCTCGCCGAAGTCGGTGATCTCGAACTCCAGCCCCTCGTCTTCCCGGGCGGGAGGGGCCGGCGGAGCGGCTGGCTTCTTGGGCGGATCCATCGATGCGGCTTGCGGTCGAGGCTCGAGCGGCGAACGGACGGGCAGCGGCGCGCGAGCTGATAGTGGATTCACTTGCCCAGCTTACGCACGCCTTTGCGGTCACGCTGTAGGACTTTGCCGTTCGGGCGGTGCTTCGTTGCTGCTGCTCGACGGCGCCGTGCGCCCCATCGCCAGGCGCAGCAGGGTTGCCGCATAGCCGGGCGCCGTCGGCTCGTGCATGAAGTACACGTGGGTCTCCTGCCAGCGGGTGGCCGCAAGCCGCTCGGCCCACTGCGCGATGTCGCCTTCCGAGTAGTTCTCCAGGCGCAGCCGCAGGTAGCCCCAGGGCGCCGTTTCCACCAGCGGCGGCGGCGCGTTGTCTTCGCGCTCCGAATGGCAGAGCGCTGCGCCGGCGGCCTGCAGCGCGGCATACACGTCGTCGCTGAACCAGCTCTCGTGGCGGAACTCGAAGACGGCGCGATGGTCTGCGGGCAGCAACTTCAGGAACTCTTCGAGGCGCGGCAAATCCTTCTTCAGGAAAGGCGGCAGCTGGAACAGCACCGGCCCGCGCTTGGCGCCGAGCGCGGCGAGGTTCTTGTAGAGGTAGGCGGTGGAGTCGGCCGCTTCATCGGCCTTCAGCCGCGCATCGTGGGTGATGCGGCGCGAGGCCTTGATCGCGAAGCGAAAGGCCTCGGGCGTGGACTCGGCCCAATGCGTGAGCGCCGCCACCTTGGGCATCTGATAGAAGGTGTTGTTGATCTCCACCGCCGGCAGCCGCTCGGCATACCAGCCGAGCATGGCCTCGGGCTGCATCTTCTCGGGATAGAAGCTGCCTTTCCATTCCTTGAAGGCATAGCCGCTGGCGCCTGCCCAGAGCTTCGAGGTGTTCATGGTGACCCTTGGCCTTGCGCTGTCATTTTCGAGCGAACTTTGCCACGGCTCGCACTGTCGTAAGGTGCCCAAACCCCCTCTTGCAAAGGATCGATCATGAACAACCCCGTCGGCTGGTTCGAGATTTATGTCCAAGACATGACACGGGCCAAGGCCTTCTATGAAAAGACGTTCGGCGTCGAGCTCTCCAAGCTCGCCAGCCCCGGCATGGACATGCTGGCCTTTCCGATGCAGCGCGAAGGCAGCGGCGCGTCGGGCGCGCTCGTGAAGATGTCGGGCGTCGAATCGGGCGCGAACAGCGTCATCGTCTATTTCGTCTGCGACGACTGCGCCAAGGAAGCCGCCAAGGCGAAGAAGGCGGGCGGCAAGATCCACAAGGAGAAGACGGCGATCGGCGAATACGGTTTCATCGCCCTGGTCTTCGACACCGAAGGCAACATGATTGGGTTGCATTCGATGAAGTAAATGGCGCCGGGGCCGTCCGCCGGCCCCGGCCCAAGGGCGAACGTTTGGTGTCTTGCGCTGCCAGGGCTGAAGATGGCGACATGCGCAACGCCACCCCGCCTGCCGCCCAGCCACGCAATCCCCTCCACGGCCTGACGCTGGAAGCGATCGTCACCGCCCTCGTCGCTCACTTCGACTGGCCAGGGCTGGCCGAGCGCATCCCGGTGCGCTGCTTCGAGAGCAACCCGAGCATCAAGTCGAGCCTCGCCTTCCTGCGCCGCACGCCGTGGGCGCGCGAGAAGGTCGAGGGCCTCTATCTCTTCATGCTGCGCGAGCAGCGCCGCAACGCCTGACGATGCTCAAGTACCTGGCCGGCTATCCGCCTGCCCTGCTTGCCCAGGTGCAGGCGCTCGTCGCCGAAGGTCGTCTCGGCGAGAGCGTGAGCCGGCGCTACCCCGAAGGCCACGAGGTCACGACCGACCGTGCGCTCTACGACTACGTCGGCGAGCTCAAGTCGCGCTTCATGCGCAGCGCGCCGCCGCTGGCCAAGGTGCAGTACGACCAGAAGCTGCACATCGTGCGCAACGCCCTCGGCACGCACACCACGGTGTCGCGGGTGCAGGGCAACCGGCTCAAGGCCAAGCGCGAGATCCGCGTCGCCAGCCTGTTCAAGCAGGCGCCGGCGCCGTTCCTGAAGATGATCGTCGTGCACGAGCTGGCGCACCTGAAGGAGCGCGAGCACGACAAGGCGTTCTATGCGCTCTGCGCGCACATGGAGCCCGAGTACCACCGGCTCGAGCTCGACGTGCGGCTGTGGCTGACGGCGCTCGAGCTCGAACCGAAGGCCGGCGCAGCCGCGCCAGAGGCTTCGTGATCCGGCGGCCTCAGGCCTGCGCCACGTCCACCCACTCCGCCTCGGTGAGCTGCACCAGCCGGTCGGGCGTGATGCGCAAGGCGGTGATACGCATCGCCCGCTGCCGGCACCACCACCTCGAACGCGCGCAGCGACACGTCGGCGTAGACGCGCAGCTTCGTCGGCAGCCCGAACGGGCAGACGCCGCCCACCGGGTGGCTCGTCGCCGCGAGCACCTCGGCGGCGTCGAGCATCTTGGCCTTGGCGCCGAAGCGGTCCTTGTACTTGCGGTTGTCGAGGCGCGCCTCGCCGCTCATCACCACCAGGATCGGCTCGTCGCCGAGCCGCAGCGACAGCGTCTTGGCGATCTGCCCCGGCACGACGCCGTGCGCCTCGGCGGCGAGCGCGACCGTGGCGGTGCTGGTGGCCGCTTCGAGGACCTCGATATCGGGTGCGTGCTCGGCAAGGAAGGTGCGCACGGAGTGCAGGCTCATGGGGCAAGAAGGGGTTGTGGTGCTCGCGCACTTTACTGGGCCGCGCCTCCCGTCATCGAAGGCAGACCCCGACCGAATACCATAGCCGCCATGCCAGCACAGCGCCGCGACCTCACCCAGATCCTGCTCAGCCTGATCTGCATCGGCGCGCTCGTCGTGGCCGCCTTCTGGATCGTGCGGCCCTTCGTCGCGGCCACGATCTGGGCGACCACGATCGTCGTCGTCACCTGGCCGCTGATGCTGCGCATCGAGGCGCGCCTGTGGAAGAGCCGCTGGCTGGCGATCACGGCGCTCATGGTGCTGCTGCTCATCGTCTTCCTGGTGCCCCTGGCACTGCTCATCGGCACCATCGTTTCCAACGACGACGAGATCACCGCCGCCTGGCATTCGCTGATTTTGTTTCGCATGCCGGCCGCGCCGGATTGGGTGGCCAACGTGCCCGTGATCGGCGGCTGGCTGAGCAAGACCTGGGAAGACGTGGCCGCGTCGGGCACCGCCGACCTGTGGTCGCGCGTGGCACCGTATGCGGGCAGCGTCACTGCCTGGCTGGTGGCGCGCGCCGGCGGCGTGGGCTTCCTGATCGTGCAGTACCTCATCACCTTGATCCTCGCCGCCTTCATCTTCGCCAACGGCGAGGAGGCCGCCTTCGCGGCCAAGCGCTTCGGCCACCGGCTCGGCGGCAAGGACGGCGAAGACCTGGTGCTGCTGGCCGGGCAGGCCACGCGCGCCGTGGCCATCGGCGTCGGCGTCACGGCGCTGGTGCAGTCGCTTCTCGGCGGCATCGGCCTGGCCGTTGCCGGCGTGCCCTTCGCGCTGCTTCTCACCGCCCTGCTGTTCGTGCTCTGCATCGCCCAGATCGGGATGCTGCCGGTGCTCATCCCGGCCGTGATCTGGGTCTACTGGACCGGGCACCCGGTGCTGGGCACGGTGCTGCTGGTGTGGTCGCTGATCGCCAGCCTCATCGACAACGTGCTGCGGCCGCTGCTCGTGCGGCGCAGCGCCGACGTGCCGCTGCTGCTCATCTTCGTCGGCGTCATCGGCGGCCTCATCGCCTTCGGGCTCCTCGGCATCGTCGTCGGGCCGGTGGTGCTGGCGGTGGCGTACACGGTGCTCAACACCTGGATGAGGCACGAGCCCGCAACGGCACGCAGCGGGCGCTGACCGGCGCGCGCTCTCAATGCTCCCGGTCGGCGACCTGGATCGCGCCGACCACGGCCTTGAACTCCTCGCGGTTCACGTCCGAGATCACCCAGTGGTTCATGCCGCTCTCCGACCAGTGCGCCGTCTGGTAGCCGCGCGTTGAAGAAAAGCTCGGCTTGCTGTCGCCGGCCGGGCCGGGCCAGACGAACGAGTTCACCACGTGCTCGCCTTGCCGGTAGACGAGCGCGGCCACCGGATGCCCGTCGAGGTAGTCGACCCGGCCGCCCAGGAAGACCGAGCCCGGAATCGCCAGCTCGTTGGCCGGCGGCGAGAAATCGAGCTTCGACGAGAGGAACGGCTTGACGGTGTGATGCTCCGACGACGCGATGTCGACCAGGTGCTGGCCGAGCGTCGAGCGCACGTGGCTGGCCACCACTTCGTCGAGCATGCGGTCGTCCTGCGACGGGCGCAGGAACGCCAGGTTGAGCGCCACCGCGAGCGTCGCCACCAGCGCGAACGAGGCCGCGAGCGGGCGCCAGGCGAACCAGCGCCCGACGGTGGCAGCCAGCGCCGAAGGCCGCACCGGCGCCGGGCTCGGCGCCTGCGGCAGCAGGCCGGCAAGGCCCTGGCGCAGGGCCGCCGGTGCGGCGTGGTAGTCGGCACCTTCGCGGATGGCGGTGCGCAACTGCCGCAGCGCTTCCACCTGCGCGCGCAGCTCGGCGTCGCCGCGCATGCGTTCTTCCATCGCGAGCTCGCCGGCGAGGTCGAGCTCGCCGTCGACGAAGGCATTGATCTGTTGAGTTTGCATGAGTGTTTGCATCACGTTCCCCCGATCTGCGTCGGCCGCGGCACGGTGCGCAGCAGCGGCCGCGGGCTGGGCATCAAGGACTCCCGCATCAGGCCGCGGGCCCGGGCCAGGCGCGACATCACGGTGCCGAGCGGGATGTCGGCGATGCGGGCGATGTCGCCATAGGAGAGGTCTTCGAGCTCGCGCAGCACCAGCACCTCGCGATAGGCCACCGGCAGCGCCGCGATCGCGGCATTGATCTGGGCGCGGTCGGCCTTGCGCAGCGCCACCGAATGCGGCTCGTCGGCCGCGGGCGCGGGCAGCTCCTGCAGGGCGTCGTCGGTGTCGTCGAGCGACGGCGCGCTCGGCCGGGCGGTTTTCCTTCAGCCATGAATAGCAGGTGTGGCGAACGATCTGCAGCAGCCAGGCGCGCGCGCTGTCGCCGCGAAAGCCGGCCATGTAGCGCATCGCCCGCAGCAGCGCTTCCTGCACGACGTCCTGCGCATCGTGGTCGTTGTGCGTCAGCCAGCGCGCCAGGTTGTAGGCGGCATTCAAGTGCGGCAAGGCCAGCGACTCGAAGCGCTTCCGGTTTTCCACATCGCTCATTCGCGCTTTCTCCCTGACCCTTCAGATCGCCGGCCGTTCCTCTTTATTCCAATCCCGAGCGAATCGTGGGGTTGGCCGTTCTCGGCGGGAATTTTTTCGGCCCGGCCCCGATTAGATACCCGAGGCCAGCGACACGACCCGTGTCCGCCTACCAGGAGGATCTTCATGAGCGCATTCGATCGAAGGCAATTTCTGCGGCTCGCCGGCGTCGGCGGCGTCGTGCTCGTTCCCGGTCTCGCGGGCGTCTCCGGCATGGCGCACGCGGCCGATGCGATGGGCACGGCCGGCTACGACGACTTCTATTTCGTGCAGCTGTCCGATTCGCACTGGGGCTTCGAGGGGCCGCCCAATCCCGACGCGCACGTGACCTTGCCGAAGGCCATCGCCTCGGTCAACGCGCTCGCCCAGGCGCCCGACTTCGTCATCTTCACCGGCGACCTCACCCACACCACCGACGACCCGCGCGAGCGCCGCAAGCGCATGGGCGAAGTGCGCGACATGGTGGCCGGCCTGAAGGTGAAGACCGTGCGCTTCATCCCCGGCGAGCACGACGCCGCGCTCGACAACGGCAAGGCCTTCATCGAATTCTTCGGCCCGACCCACTACACCTTCGAGCACAAGGGCGTGCACTTCATCGTCCTCGACAACGTCAGCGACCCGGCCGCGCAGCTCGGCGAAGCGCAGCTCGCCTGGCTCGCCGACGACCTCGGCAAGCAGGCCAAGGACGCGCGCATCGTCGTCTTCGCGCACCGGCCGCTGTTCGACCTCTACCCGCAATGGGACTGGGCCACGCGCGACGGCGCCAAGGCCGTCGACCTGCTCATGCCGTACTCGAACGTGACCGTGTTCTACGGCCACATCCACCAGGAGAACCATCACATGACCGGGCACATCGCCCACCACTCGGCGAAGTCGCTGATCTTCGCCCTGCCCGTGGCCGGCTCGCAGCCCAAGCGGCTGCCGGTG
This sequence comes from uncultured beta proteobacterium, assembly GCA_963778525.1. Lineage (GTDB taxonomy): Bacteria > Pseudomonadota > Gammaproteobacteria > Burkholderiales > Burkholderiaceae_C > Schlegelella_A. The sequence continues at coordinate 455,732 of CAVZUJ010000001.1, forward strand.
CCGTGGGATCCGGCGCAGCCGTACGCGGGCCTGGGCTTTCGCGAGGTCGAGGCCGAGAAGAAGCCGAACGACTACACGATCACCGAGCTTCCCGTTCAAAAGGCCTGATGCAATGACGATGGCGATCAGCAGACGACAAGCGATCGGCGTGGCCGGCGCCCTCGCCCTGGGCTCGGTGGCGGCCTTCGCCGTGGCCGCGCCGAAGGCCCGGGTGATCAAGATCGTGGCGAAGAAATTCGTCTACGTGCCGAACGAGATTCACGTCAAGCAGGGCGAGACGGTGCTGCTGGAGCTGACGGCGCCCGAAGTGCCGATGGGCTTCAGCCTGCCCGACTTCTCGACCCGCGTCGACGTCATTCCCGGCAAGGTGGCGAGCCTGAAGATCACGCCCGACAAGACCGGCAGCTTCACCTTCCTCTGCGATGTATTCTGCGGAACGGGGCACGAGGATATGGCCGGCACCCTGGTCGTCACATGAAGCCCCTGCGCATCGATGAGGTCTCGCGGCGAAGTGCGTTGCAACGAGGGTTCGGCGCGCTTGCCGGCGTGGCCGTGTTCTGGGTCGGCGGGCCCGCTGCCCGGGCGGCGGCGCCGGCCAGGCTGGCCAAGGCCACGGTGCAATACACCGATGCCGGCCAGGTGCCCGGCAAGACCTGCGACGACTGCAGCCAGTTCATCGCCGGCAAGACGAGCGCCGACCCGGGCACCTGCAAGATCGTCGAGGGCGAAGTCAGTCCGCACGGCCACTGCATCGCGTTCACGCCCCTGCCCAAGCGCTGAGCCCTGATGCGGCGCCCGCTGCGCCTCGCTTCGGGGTTGGTGCTGTTCACTTATGTGGCGGCGCACCTCGTCAATCACGCGCTCGGCCTGGTCTCGCTCGCCGCGGCCGAGCGCGGCCTGGGCCTGGCCCTCGCGCTCTGGCACAGCCTGCCGGGAACGGTCTTGCTGTACGGCGCGGCGGGCGTGCATCTGACGCTCGCCTTCGAGTCCATCTATGCCCGCCGCACCCTGCGCATGGCGCCGATCGAGATGTGGCGGATCGCCCTCGGCCTCGGCATTCCGACGCTCCTGATCGGCCACGCCGTCGGCACGCGCCTGGCCTGGGAGCTGTACCAGCTCTCGCCGCAGTATTCGCGCGTCGTCTGGTCGCTCTGGGCATCCGACGGCCAGGGCCGCCAGCTCGCCCTGCTGGTGCCGGGCTGGCTGCACGGCTGCCTCGGCATCCACATCGCGTTCGCCTCCCGCCCGCTCTATCAGCGCCTGCACCGCTTCCTGTTCAGCGCCGCGCTCCTGCTGCCGGTGCTCGGCGGCCTCGGCTTCCTGGCGATGGGACGCGAGCTCGCCGCCGACCCTTCGAACCGGGCTCACCTCGACGCCCTGATCGCCCTGCCCGCGCACAGCGGCGCCACCCTGATCGGTGTGCGCGAGACCTTGCTCGCCCTGTACTTCTCGGCCATCGCGGCGGTGTTCGCGGCGCGTGAGATCCGGGCCCTGGTCGAGCGTCGCACGCACGCGCTGGTGAGCATCGCGTACCCGCAGCGCACGCTGCAGGTGCCGCGCGGCTGGAGCGTGCTGGAGGCCAGCCGCAGCCATCGCCTGCCGCACGTCTCGATGTGCGGCGGCCGCGCCCGCTGCTCGACCTGTCGGGTGCGCGTGACGCATGGCGAGGATCGCTGCCCGCCGCCCTCGCCGGCGGAGCAGGCGACGCTCGCGCGCGTCAACGCCGGCGCGGGCGTGCGCCTGGCGTGCCAGCTTCGGCCGACCGGCGACATCGCGGTGCTGCCGCTGCTCGATGCGCGAAGCCACGCCACGCCGATCGCGCGCGCGCCGAGAACGATCGAGCAGGACGTGGCACTGCTGTGCGTCGACTGGCGCGGCCGCGACGCGGTTCTCGCCGGCCTCCTGCCGCAGGACGCGGTCTTCCTCTCGCGCCTCTTTCGCGAGGCGACCGATGCCGTCATCGTTGCCGCCGGCGGAACCGAATCCGACTCGGCGGCCGGCAGCACGATGGCGCTCTTCGGCGTCGGCTCCGGCAGCGACATCGCTGCAGCCTGCCGCGCCGCGCTCGCCGCGGCGCGCAGCCTCGAGCAGGCGCTGGCCGAGCTCGCCGGCGGGTGGCAAGGCGAGTTCGGCGTCGTTGCCGACTTCGGGCTTTGCGTGCACGTCGGGCCGGTCGCGATCGGCGAGTTCGGCATCGAGAGCGCGCGCCGGTTCACGACGGCGGGCGCGGCCGTCGAGACCCTGACGCGGATGCGCGCACTGGCGGCCGGGAGCGGCACGCGAGTGCTGGTGTCTCTCGACGTGCTGCGTCGCGCCGGGGCATCGAGCGATGCGCTCGCCGCAATGAACGCTGAAAGGCTCGACGCGGGCAGCGGTGCGCAAGTCGTCGCGCTGCACTCGCTCACTGCGGTCAAGCCTCTGTTCGGCACGCGCTGACCGCGCAAGCCGCCGTTTCATTCCAATCCAGTTGCGCTGACGCGCCTATTCGATTCCGCCGGAATTTCGGCAGCGCCGAACCGGTTTTGACATGCGAGAGCCAGCCGGCCCTCGCAGACCGTCAACCAAGGAATCGACATGAACATCGCCCGCACCTCCCTCACCCTGTTGATGCTTGCGGCGCTCGGCACGTCGGCCGAAGCGCATGTAGAAAAGACCGCCGATCAGGCCCGGGCCGACTATGCCGAAGCACTGCGCACCGGCGACGTGATGGCGCCGGGCGACAGCGGCATGAAGCTCAGCGAGCTGTACCCGCAGCGCTATCCGCACGCAGCTGGTCCCGCGGTCGTGGCCACGACGCGGGCGCAGGTGAAGAGCGAGCTGGCCGAAGCGATGCGCAGCGGCGACATGCTCGCCAGCGGCGATGGCGGGCTGAAGCTCAACGAGGAGTTCGCGGGCCACTATCCGGCATCGACGGTGGTTGCGGTTTCGAAGACGCGTGCGCAGGTGAACGCGGAAACCGTCGAGGCCATCCGCACCGGCGACATGGTGGCCAGCGGCGAGGCGACGGCCAGGCTGAACGAGGAGTTTCCGCAGCGCTACCTCAAGGCGCGCGCCCTCTACGCCAGCAAGGCGCAGGGTTCGACGGCGACGGCGACGCACTGAGTCGCGCCGCTCGGCCTGTCACCCCACGCCACGACGACAACGGAAAACGACCCCCCATGACTTCCCACACGATGACGCGCAGCACCTTGTGCCTCGCGATGACCGCCGCGCTCTACAGCATCGCTTCTCCTGCGCGCGCCGACTCGCTGCAGGACCTGAAGAGCCAGCTCGACCAGGTGCTGCAGAAGATCGCGCAGCTCGAGCAGAAGCAGCGCGACGCCGAGTCCGCGCCGGCGCAGGCAGCCTCTCCGGCGCCGGCCAACGCGGTCACCGCGGGGGCGACGAAGGGCTCGTTCAAGCTGCCCGGCTCCGACACCTCGGTGATCTTCGGCGGCTACGCCAAGCTCGACGCGGTGCTGTCGAATCCGAGCGTCGGCGCGGGCAGCACGGCCGACCTGGAGCTGGAGGCGGGCAACATCCCGGTCGGCCCGGACGCCAAGGCCGGCGAGCGCAACCAGGTCAAGCTGGGCGCTCGCCAGTCGAGGCTGTTCGCGGGCACCGCCACGCCGACCGCGTGGGGTCCGCTCACCACCTACCTCGAGTTCGATCTCTACGGCGCCGCCGGCAACGAAAGCGTCTCGAACTCGAACGGCCTGCGCGTTCGCCATGCCTACGGCACGCTCGGCGGCCTGCTGGCGGGCCAGACCTGGACCACGTTCTCGGACGTCGACGCGTATCCCGAGACGGTCGACTTCGGCGGCCCGGTGGGCACGATCTTCGCCCGCCAGGCACAGGTGCGCTGGACGCAAGCGTTCGCCGGTGGCCAATGGTCGCTCGCCCTCGAGAATCCGGAGACCGTGGCGACGCTGCCGAACGGCGCGCAGTTCCGGGCCGACGACGACCGGCTGCCCGATCTCGCCGGCATCGTCCGCTTCAACACCGCGTTCGGCCACTACTCGCTCGCGGCCGTGGCGCGCCAGCTTCGCGTCGACTCCGCGAGCGCGCCGGCCAGCCACGACCAGAAGCTCGGCTCGGCGCTCGGCGTGAACGGCGTCGTGCCGACCCTCGGCAACGACGACGTCCGCTTCTCGGCCTACTACGGCAACGGCATCGGCCGCTATTCCATCGGCTTTTTCACGGACGCCCTGCTCGATGCGGACGGTCGCATCCAGCTGCCGAACGAATGGCTGGGCACCGTCGCCTATCGGCACTTCTGGAACCCGAAGCTGCGCTCGACCCTGGCGCTCTCGGAGCTCGGCTCGAGCGATCCCGGCGGCAGCCCGGGCAGCGTCAACCGCAATGCACAGTCGGCCCACCTCAACGTCATCTGGAGCCCGGTCGCGCAGACCAATTTCGGCCTGGAGTACATCTACGCGCGGCGCGAGATCCAGAGCGGCGACGCCGGAACGCTCAATCGGCTGCAGGCCTCGGCACAGTATTTCTTCTGAGCCCTGCGTGGCCGGGCGCGCGGATTGGATCGACGGCAAAACCGGGCGGGCGAACGGCGCGGCGGCCGCGCGCATCGGCGCCGCCGCGCCATACGCTTGCGGCCATGGTCGTCGACCCTTTGGCCAAGCTGCGTCGCTTCACCTGGGTGCAGGACTTCGCGGCGCGTCTCGCGGAGCTCGGAGCGCCGGCCAGCAGCGAAGTGCTGCTCGAGCTCGCCAAGGACCGCTTCGAGACGAGCCCCGAGCGCGACGCGGTACGGGCCGCCGAGTCAGCCTGGAGCGAGTGGCCGACCGAGAGCTGACGCGGCTCGATCGGCAGCGTGCAGGTTGGCGCGCAGGATGGGGAAAGCCGATGCGCTTGCTCAGCGCGGCGATGAGCCGCGCAGCTTGCCGGGGTTGAGCAGGCCGGCCGGATCGAACCGCTCCTTCATCGCGAGCACCGCCGGATCGAGCCCGGCCTGCTTGCCGTCCTCGACGATGAAGACATGCGGATTGTTGATGCCGACGCCGTGGTCGCGGTGGATCTGCATGATCTCCTCGAGCCGCTCGTCGCTGCGGTAGCGGATCAGCTGCAGCCCGCTGCAGTTGCAGGCGCCGTCCATGCCGCGCAGGAATTCGAGATGCATCAGCACCTCGCCGCCGAGCGCGCGCTCGAGCGCCTTGGCCTGCGCCACGTGGCGCGCCGGCTCGAAGCGGCTCTGGATATAGGTGAGGCTCTTGTCGAGCTTCAGGGCGCAGAGCGTGGTGTGGTTCCAGGTGTACTCGAGCAGCGTGCGGTTGCTGGCCGCCACCTCTTCGGCGCTCTTGCGCTGCACGACGCTGCCGCCGAAGCGGCTGACGAATTCGCGCAGGCCCGGCTCCGACGCCGGCGCCACCAGCAGCAGCACGGCGCACTGGCCTTGCGACACCAGATCGCCGAGCTGCGGAATGAGCTCGAGCACGGCCGCCGCCAGGAAGCACACTTCCTTCTTGACGATGCCGGGCGCGCTCGCCAGCGCGCTCGCGAATTCGAGGCCGGCGTCGAAGCTGTCGAACGCCGCCACGCATTCGACCCAGGCCAGCGCCGGCGCCAGCGCCACCTCGAGCTCGAGCACGATGCCGTTGGTGCCGTAGACGTGATGCAGGAGCATCGCTTCCGGCGAGCGCAGCTCGACGATGCGCGGCTCGGGCTCCACCGACATCACGCGCGCGCCGAGCACGTTGCCCGGCGCCGCCATCGGGCCGTAGGTGATCGAGCCGGCGCCGCCGAAACCGCCGCCGAACAGGCCGCCGAGCGTGGCGCTGCGAAAGGTCGAGGGCAGCCAGCGCAGCTCCCAGCCATGCGGACGCGCGTTGCGGTCGAACTCGGCCAGGCGGATGCCGGCCTGCGCCCGGCCGGTATCGCCGCGGGTCCAGCCGAAGGCGTTGTAGCCGCTCATGTCGAGGATCACGCCGCCCTGCAGCGGCACCGACTGGCCGTAGTTGCCGGTGCCGCTGCCGCGCAGCGTGATCGGGATGCCGTCGACGGCACAGGCGGCGACGACCTGGCGGATCTCTTCTTCGGTGCGCGGGCGCACCGCGATGTCGGCGCGCTTGTCGGCGAGCTGGCGCTTGAGCACCGGGCTGAACCAGGCGAAGTCCTGCGACAGGCGGGCGACGCGCGGCGGGTCGACGATCCAGTCGATGTCGGGCAGCTTGGCCGGCAGCAGTGCGGCGGCGGCAGGGTCGCGATTCATGGCGGCAATGGTGCTCTAGTCGTGCGAGGTTTCGCTGGCGTGCCACGAGCCGAGCGCGGCGCGCGTCAGCCAGGCCATGGCGACGAACAAGGCCATGCCGGTGAGCGAGATGAGAAGAAGGGCCGCGAACATGCGCGGGATGTTGAGCTGGAAGCCCGACTGCATGATCTGGTAGGCCAGGCCGGCGCCGGAGCCGCCGGTGCCGGCGACGAACTCGGCCACCACCGCGCCGATCAGCGACAGCCCGCTCGAGATGCGCAGGCCGCCGAAGAAATACGGCAGCGCGCTCGGGATGCGCAGGCGCAGCAGCGTCTGCGTGCGGGTGGCGTGGTTCAGGCGAAAGTAGCTCTGCAGGTCGGGGTCGACGCTGCGCAGGCCGAGCGTGGTGTTGGCGATGATCGGGAAGAGCGCGACGAGCGCGGCGCAGATCACCATCGACGCGGTCGGGTCCTTGATCCAGATGATGATCAGCGGCGCGATGGCGACGATGGGCGTCACCTGCAGCAGCACGGCGTACGGAAAGAAGCGCGGTCTCGATCGAGCGGCTCTGCACGAAGGCGAAGGAGATCAGCACGCCGACCACCGTGGCCAGGCCGAAGGCGAGCAGCGTGATCTTGATCGTCACGAAGAGCGAGCCGCCGAGGGCGGCGCGGTCGGTGAAGAGCGTCTTCAGCATCAGGATCGGCGACGGCACCAGGTACGACGGCAGGTCGTAGCCGGTGACCAGCGCCTGCCAGACGGCGAGCACCACGAGCGCGACCAGCGCCGGATACGCGAAGCGGCGCGCCCGCTCGCGAGCGCTCGCCGGGGCGTCGACGCGGCTGCTCATGCGCGCACCCGCGCCGGCGGCGCGGCGTCCTCGGCCTCGTCGCTGGCACGCAGCAGCCCGTCCTGCAGCCGCCTGGCATAGCGGCTGAACGAAGGCGAGACCATGAAGTCGGGCTTGCGCGGATAGGCCTCCTCGATGCGCAGCTCCTCGATGATGCGGCCCGGCCGCGCCGCCATCATGACGACCCGGTTCGACAGGAACACCGCCTCGTGGATCGAGTGGGTGACGAACAGCACCGTCAGCCGCTTGACGCGCCACAGCTCGAGCAGCTCGCCGTCGAGCCGGCTGCGCGTGATCTCGTCGAGGGCGCCGAACGGCTCGTCCATGAGCAGCACCTGCGGGTCGACGACGAGCGCGCGCGCGATCGAGACGCGCATCTGCATGCCGCCGGAGAGGGTGCGCGGCAGCGCCTTGCGCGAAGCGGCTCAGGCCGACGAGCGCGAGCGCGTCGGCGACGCGGCCGTCGGCGTCGGCGCGCGGCACGCCGGCGAGGTCGAGCGGCAGGCGCACGTTGGTCTCGACGCTGGCCCAGGGCATCAGCGTCGGCGCCTGGAAGACGAAGGCGATGCGCTTGCCCGAGGCCTCGAGCTCGTGCACCGGGCGGCGCCAGAGCAGGAGGCGGCCATCGCTCGGCTCGAGCAGGCCGGCCACCATCTTCAGCAGCGTGCTCTTGCCGCAGCCCGAAGGGCCGAGCAGCGTCACGAACTCGCCCTCGGCGACGGCGAGGTCGACCGGTTGCAGCGCGTGCGTGCCGTCGGGATAGGTCTTCCCCGCAGACAGCACCTCGATCGCCGGCATCGCCGAAGCCGGCCCGGCCGGCGCCAGTTCGCCGGCGTCCGTTTCGATCACGGCAGGACCTTGACGTCCTTGATGAACTCGGTCGTATAGGTCTTCGAGAGCTCGACCTTGGCCGGATCGACCAGCTTGGTCGAGACCATGTAGTCGTAGCTGTCCTTCAGACGCGCATCGGTCATGACGCCGATGCCGAGCTTGGCGGCATCACCGCCCGTCACCAGGCCCGTTTCCTTCAGCTTGGCGACGCTGTAGGCGAGTTGGTCGTCGGTGATGTTCGGATTGTCCTTCTTGATCAGGGCGTTGCCCGGTGCGGGATTGGCAAGGTAGCTTTTCCAGCCCTCGGCACTCGCCTTGACGAAGGCGGCGACGGCGGCCTTGCGTTCCTTCACGGTCTTGTCCAGGCAGGAGACCGTGGTCGAGTACCCGGGGAAGCCATAGTCGCCGAACAGGAAGGTATTGGCCTTGACGCCGGCCTTCTCGATCGCGTACGGCTCGGACGTGACATAGCCCTGCTGCACCATGTTCTTGTCGGCAACGAAGGGCTGGATGTTGAAGGTGTAGGGCCGCGTCTGCTCGTCGGTCAAGCCGTACTTGGCCTTCAGCCATGGCCAGAAGCCGCGCTGCGCGCCCGCGCCGATGAGGATCGTCTTGGTCTTCATGTCCTGGAACGACTTCACGTCTTCGTGGGCGATGAGCACCTGCGGGTCCTTCTGGAAAAACGCCGCGACGGACACGATCGGCAGGCCGCCCTCGCGCGTCTGCACGATCTGCAGGTCGCTCGAGCCCATGATGCAGTCGGCCTGGCCAGCGGCCATGAGCTGGAAGATGTTGACCTGCGGGCCGCCCATCTTCACCGTGACGTCGAGGCCGGCCTTCTTGTAGAGGCCGGTGGCGATCGCCTGGTAGAAGCCGCCGTGCTCGGCCTCGGCGAACCAGTTCGTCATGTAGACGAATTTCTCGTCGGCGAAAGCCGGTGCGGCGGCGACGAAGACACAGGCGCCGACGAGCGCGCGCGTGAGCGGACGAATGTTCATGCAAGCTCCATGGGAAGAAAAAATGCGAATGCGGCTCAACCGAGGCCGGCCTCGATATGGCCGGTGTGCTGGCCTTTGCCCCAGGTGCCTTCGGCCCGTGCCGGCCAGCGCAGCTGGTGCAGCTCGGTGATGGCCTGGGCCCAGCTGGCGGCGAGCGATTCGAGGATCGCCTCGCCCTGCTCCTTCGTGGCCGGCAGCGGGTCGCCGATGATGCCGCTCGGCCCGAAGTCGCGCGCCGTCCAGGCACAGGCCGGGCGACCATCGGGCGAGAGCAGCTTCGACGGAAATTCGGGCGGGTAGTTGGTGACGGCGCGCTCCATGTGCACCGTCTCGGGCGCCAGCGCCAGCATGATCGCGGTCTCGCCGTGGCCGGCATGCATCGCCAGCTTCTTCTCCTTGTCGGAGAAGTAGCGCCCGCCCACGTGCGGCAGCCGCCAGGTGGAGCTGGGCACGACGATGTAGTCGCCATGACGCAGGCGCATCTCGCGCGCCGCGATCTCCATGATCTGCGGCTGGCCGCCGTGGCCGTTGACGATGAGCAGCTTGCGAAAGCCGGCGCGATAGACCGACTCGCCGATCTCGTTCATCGTCGCCAGCAGCGTCTCGCCGCTGAGCGTCATGGTGCCCGGAAAGTGCAGGTGCTCTTCCGACTTGCCGTAGGTGATGGGCGCCATCGCGTACGCCGGCACCGTGGCCGGCAGGCGCGCCAGCGCATGGCCGACGACGCCCGAGGAGATGACGGTATCGACGGCGCACGGCAGGTGCGGTCCGTGCTGCTCGATCGAGCCCGTGGCCAGCACGATCACCGTGTTCTCGCGGTCGGGCAGCGCCGCGATCTCGGTCCAGCTCAGGTAGGGCAGGTAGCGGTGCGGTGGGGTGTAGCCGTGCAGCATGGTCGTCTCGCAGGTGGCAGCGCGTTGTCGGCTTCAGCGCGGCAGGTAGGCCGTCGCTTCGACCTCGATCAGGATGTCGGCGGTGGGCAGCATCTCGCTCACCTCGACGACGGTGGACACCGGTGGCTCGCCCGGGAAGAAGAGCTTGCGCACGCGGCTGTAGTACGGGAAGTGAGCGAGGTCGCGAAAGTACTGCACGAGCTTGACCACGTCGGCCATCGAGCCGCCGGCCGTCTCCATCGTCTGCCGGATGCGATCGAGCACGTACCAGCTCTGGGCCAGGATCGGGCCTTCCTTGATGTCGCTCGAGAACTCGCCGCTTCGCCCGATCTGCTCGGCCGCGGCGGCCGGAATGTCGGCATAGCCGCGCACGATCCGGCCGGCGGCCGGGTCGACCGCGATCACGCCCGAGAGAAAGACGAAGTCGCCGGCCCGCCGCCAGGCCGCGTAGCGGGCCAGCGGCTGCGCGATGCCGGGTGAACTCTCGGAAGGGTCGCTCATGGGATGGATGCAGTTGGGCGAGATCAGTGAGGCGAAATCGGTCAGGCGAAACGCGCCATCGCCGCGCCCACGCGCTCGCGAAAGCGCTCGAGCTGCGGCTTCGTCGCCACGTTCATATGGTAGTAGGCGTGGTAGTCGACCCGTGCCTGGTTGCCGGTGAGCCGGCGAAGATAGCGGGTCACGGTCTTGCGCGGCGGGTCGCCCATCCACCAGGCGACCCAGCGCGGCCGGCCGTAGGTGACGACGGCGGCGATGCGCCTGAGATGCGTGAGCGAGGGCTTGACGTCGCTCGGGTCGCTGATGTCGAAGGCCACGCCGGGCATGAAGACGCGATCGCAGTAGCCCTTCAGCATCGCCGGCAGGCCGAAGCACCAGGTCGGAAAGCACAGCACCAGGGCCTCGGCCCGCAAGCAGCCGATCGACGTGCTCCTGCACCGGCCGGCGGTTCGCAGGCACGTCGTGATAGGCGAGGCGCTCCGCGCGCGAGAGGACAGGATCGAAGCCCTCGGCGTAGAGATCGCAGTCGTCGACCTCGTGGCCGGCGCTCCTCAGGCTGGCCACGACCTGGCCGTGCAGCGCCGCGTTGTAGCTGGTCTCCACGGGGTGAGAATAGAGAACAAGGACTCGCATTGGATCACTTTGCGCAAGAGCGATGCCAGCCACCCGCTCGACGGGATACACCCTGAAGCCGGCTGGCGATCTGTTTCGGTGCATGCCCGCGCAGCACGCACGGACACGGTGAGTACTTTGCCCGAAGCGTTCGCCCACCGTTTGCAACCTCATCCCTGCCGCGCATGAGCTCGTTCTTCCAGCCGCCCGAAGGCAGCCGCTTCGCGCTGCGCCACGTTCGCGTGCCCTCCTGCCTGCTCGAGGCTTCGGCGCGCGCCGAGGGCGAGGAGCTGAGCCCCGTCGATCTGCTGATCGACGCGGGGCGCCTCGCCGCAGTGGCGCCGGCGGGCAGCCTGCCGGCCGGCCTCGGTCCGGACCTGGCGGGCTCGATGGTGCTGCCCGGCATGGTCGACTGCCACACCCATCTCGACAAGGGCCACATCTGGCCGCGCAAGCCCAACCCGACCGGCGACATCGCCGGCGCGATGCAGGCCACCGGCGAGGACCGGCCGGCGCGCTGGAACGCCGACGACCTGCGCGCACGCATGGAGTTCGCCCTGACGACCGCCTACGCCAAGGGCGTGGTCGCGATCCGCACCCATCTCGACTCGCTCGCGCCGCAGGCGGCGATCTCGTTTCCGGTGTTCGACGAGATGCGCGCGCGCTGGGCCGGCCGCATCGAGCTGCAGGCGTCCTCGATCGCGCCGCTCGATGTCTTCATGACCGACGAAGGCCGCGTGCTCGCCGATACGGTGGCCGCGGCCGGCGGCCAGCTCGGCTGCGTCACGCGCTTTCGCTCCGAGCTGTTCGCGCCGCTCGGCGCCGACTTCGACGCCGCGATGACGCGCGTCTTCGAGCTCGCCGGCGAGCGCGGCCTGAACCTCGACCTGCACGTCGACGAGGCCACCGACCCCGAGGCGCGCACTCTGCTGCGCGTGGCGCAACTGGCGAACGAGCTCGGCTTTGCCGGCCGCATCCTGTGCGGTCACTGCTGCGCCCTCGCCCTGCAGAGCGACGAGGTCATCGAGGCGACGCTCGCGGCCTGCGCCGAGGCCCGCATCGACGTCGTCAGCCTGCCCACCGTCAACATGTACCTGCAGTCGCGCCAGCCCGGCGTCACCCCGCGCTGGCGCGGCGTGACGCTGCTGCACGAGATGAAGGCACGCGGGCTGCGCGTGGCGGTGGCGGGCGACAACTGCCGCGACCCGTTCCACGCCTACGGCGACCACGACATGCTCGACACGTTCACGCAGGCGGTGAAGATCCTGCAGCTCGACCATCCGATCGGCGACTGGATCGCCGCCGCCACGTCGACGCCGGCCGCGATCATGGGCCTCGCGGGCCGTGGCCGCGTCGAGCCGGGCATGCCGGCCGACCTCATCGTGCTGAAGGCGCGCGACTACTCGGAAATGCTGTCGCGCTTCCAGTTCGATCGCGTCGTGCTGCGGCAAGGCCGCGCCATCGACACCACGCTGCCCGACTACCGGCTGCTCGACGGCCTGATGCAACTGCCGCGCTGAGAGCGGCGCAGGCGCCGCAGCCGACCCGGCGTTCTCGAAGGCCGGAGGAAACGGCCAGAATGACGGCTCCGACTCTCTCTTTCCGGAAAACTATCAGATGCTCGCTCGAATCGCCTGCCTGGCGGCCGTGTTTCTCGCTGCTCCGACCCTTGCCCAGGAGAGCGATCGGATCGAGGCGCTCGGCACCTTCGACCAGATCGCGATCGAGTGCGCGCGCGGCGGCAGCGAAGCCGATGTCGATGGCTTTCGGCTCAAGCTGTGGCACTCCTATCTGGGCGGCGACAAGGCGCCTTCGCCGCAGGAGATCAAGGACACGATCGCGACGCTGCGCCAGCAGCTCTCGAACGACGGCGCCGAAGGCCTGCGCAAGCAGTACTGGGCGGCGCGCGTTGCCATCCCGCAGGCGAAGAGTTTGAGCGCGGCGCAGGAGAGGGAGTTCTACAAGCTCTGCGACGCGCCGAAGGTGCAGGGCCTGCCCGACCGCAAGTAGCGAGCGCCGGATGCGCTAGGGCATCGCGACGGCCCGCAACACGAGGCCGGCGCCCGAAAGGACGAGCAGGACCCAGACGGCACGAACGGCCTGGCGCGTGGGCAGGCGCGAATGGAGCGCGCTGCCGATCAGGTAGCCCGCGAGCGCGCACGGCAGCAGGAGCGCCGCCAGCTTCAGCAGGCCCGTCTGGGCGTAGAGGCCGCTGCTCGAAAAGAGCACCAGGCGGATGAGCGCGCTGCAGAAGACGACGATGCCGATGGTGGCGCGCAGCACGTTCTTGTCGGGCAGGCGGCGCGCCAGATAGATCGTGTAGATCGGTCCGCCCGTGCCGTAGAGCGCCGTGAAGGCGCCCCCGATCAAGCCGGCCGGCGCCGCCCAGCGCGGCGAGGCCGGCGCTGCGCGCGGCTGCCCGAAGAGACTCCACAGCGCATACGACGCGACGAACAGGCCCAGGCAGAGCAGCAGCCAGCGCTCGGGCACGCGCACGAGCAGCGTCACGCCGGCGATCATGCCGACGACCATGAAGGGCAGCAGGCGCAGGAGCTCGGCGCGACTCAGCTGCCGGCGGTTGCGCAGGCCGAGCAACAGGCTCGCCGAGAGATCGAAGACCAGCATCATCGGCACCGCGAAACGCAGCGAGAAGAAGTGGACGAGCAGCGGGATGGCCACGATGGACGCGCCGAAGCCCGTCAGCCCGAAGACCGAATAGGCGAAGCAGACGACGAGCGCCGCGCACGCGAGCGTGAGCCAGGGAAAGCCGAGCACGTCGTGGCTGCGGTCAGCGCTTGATCAACGGCGCCGGCACACCTTCGATCATCACGTTCAGGCAGGCGGGAAGACCGCTGGCGGCAGCGCGCCGGGCGGCCGGCTCGAGCGCCATTGCATCGCCGACCTGCTCGCCGAAGGCGCCGAAGGCCTGCGCCACCGCGTCGTAGCGCATCGGCCGCAGCTCGCAACCGAGGAGACGATCGGCGCCGTAGTCGCGCAGCTGGATCTGGTATTCGGCATTCCAGCGCGCGTCGTTGCCCACGACGCAGACGAACGGCAGGCCGTAGCGCACGGCGGTGTCGAACTCGGCGATGTGAAAGCCGACCGTGCCGTCGCCCATGATCGCGACCACCGGCGCGTGCGGCTCGGCGCAGCGCGCTGCCAGCGCATACGGCAGGCCGGCGCCGATCGAGCCGGCAACGCCGTTGATGACCCGGTGCGGCGCCTTCAGGCAGGCGGTCGCCCACTGGCCGATCTCGCCGCCGTCGCAGACCAGCACGGAGTCGGGGTGACTGTCGAGCAGTGCCTGCAGGGGCCGCAGCATCTGCACCGGATGCAGGCGATCGGCGACGCTGGAGCGCGCCTGGTCCCAGGCCGCCGGGCGGTGGGCGATGGCGTCTCGAACCTCGGCCAGCCACGTCGACGCGTCGGCCGGCAACGCGGGCCGCCTGCGTCAATGCGAGCAAGGCCGAGCGCGCATCGGCGCATGCCGTCAGCTGCAGCCGCTCGCCGAGCGCGCGCCGGCTGCGTTCGATCTCGGCCCGCTCGGCATCCACCTGATGGACCTCGGCGCTCGCCGGGAACGCCGGCGCCTTGCCGAACTTCAGCGTGAAGTCGAGACGCTTGCCGAGCAGCAGCACGCAGTCGGCCTGGCTCAACATCCCGGCGAAGGCACCGAGGCTCGCATCGGCGATGCCGCGCGGGCTCTCCATGCCGATCACCGGCACGCCGCAGGCCGCTTCGAGCTCGCTCGTCGAGCATGCGCATCGGCCGGGTCATGCAGGCCGGGCCGACCAGGATCAGCGGCCGCTCGGCGCTCGCCAGCCTTCGCATCAGGGCCGAAGCGGTGAGCGGGTCGAGCGCAACCGCCTCGGCCTCGAAGGCCTGGGCGGTCGGCGTCGACGGCGGTGACGCCATTTCACTTTCGAGCACATCGGTCGGCAGGCCGAGATGCACCGGACCGGGCCGGCCCGAGCGGGCGATGCGGATCGCCTTGGCCACGTCGGCGGCGAGGGTGTCGGCGCTGGCGCAAGTCCAGGCGGCCTTGCATACCGGCGCCGCCATCTCGGCCTGCCGCATCTCCTGGAACGCGCCCTGCCCGAGCTGATCGTTCGGCGCATGGCCGGACAGCAGCACGACGGGCGCTTCGGCCATCTGCGCGGTATAGAGCGCCGAGACCGCATTGGCGTGGCCGGGACCGCCGGTGACAAGCGCGATGCCGACCTTGCCGCTGACCCGCGCGTAGGCGTCGGCCATGTGCACGGTGCTGGCCTCGTGCCGGACATGCAGCAGCGCGATCCTGGAATCGAAGATCGCATCGAAGACCGGCATGATGTGGTTGCCGGACAAGGTGAAGACGCGCTCGACGCCCGCCGCCTCGAGCGACCGCACCAGGACATCGGCACCGCGATGGCGGCGGACGGTGGTCATCGTCATGGCTACTTCATCTCGATCTGCAGCTGCCGGCCGAGGCGCTCGTAGACCACGAACTGCTCGCCGGCGAACTTCTGCGTCTCGGCCGGGCTCAGCACGCGCGGGATGCTGCCGGCGTTCTCGGTCGCGGCAAGCCACTGCGGGTCTTTCGCGGCCGCCTGCAGCGCGCCGACCCAGCGCTCGACGAGATCGGCGCTCATGCCCGGCGGCCCGTACAGCGCGCTCCAGCCGATGATCGCCTCGAGCTGCGGATAACCGGCCTCGCGCGCCGTCGGCACGTCGGGCAGGTCTTTCAGGCGCTCGGGCGTGGTCGTGAGGAGCGCGCGCAGCTTGCCGGCCTTGATGCTGCCCAGCACCGACGTCAGGTTGCTGCAGTTGAAGTCGACGTCGCCGGCAAGCAGCGCGAGCGCCGCCTCGCTGCCGCCCTTGTAGGCGATCTGGGCGGCCGCGTCCTTGCCGAGCTTGAGCACGTCGAAGAGCAGTTGCGGCGCGAAGTTGAGGATCGTCGCCGCGCCCGAGGTGCTGTAGTTGAGCTTGCCCGGATGCGCCCGCAAGGTCTCGACGAGGTCCTTCAGCGACTTGATCGGAGACTCCGCGCGCACCACGCAGACCAGCGGGTTCAGCTCGAGCAGCCCGAGGAAAGTGAAGTCGTTCCACTTGTAGGCGAGGCTCGGTTGCAGCGCCGGCAAGAGCACCTGCGAGCCGACGCGGGCAAGCAGCAGCGTGTAGCCGTCCGGCTTGGCGCTGCGCACGGCCATCGAGCCGATGCCGCCGCTGGCACCGGCGCGATTCACGGGCACCAGGCTCTGGCCGAGCACGCGCTGCGCCACCACGGCCAGGTTGCGCGCGGCGACATCGGCGTCGCCGCCGGCGCTGAAAGGCACGATGAGCGTCACCGCATGGTCCGGATACGGTGGCGTCTGCGCCTGCGTCGACAACGCCGTTGCGGCCAGCAGGCCGGCGACGAGCGCGGCGCGTTTGATCATGGACACGGGGTCTCCTTCGGATGTGGCTCGGCGGATCGCTCGCGCTAGGGCGCCGCCACGGCCGGCTCGCCGAGCAGGCTCTGCCCGGGCGAGACGCGTGTGAAGCGGACCGGCCTGCGCTCGATCGCGAGCTCGATGCCTTGCCGGCGCACGACGACGTAGGTCGATGCGGCGAGGTCGTCGGTGTCGGGATGGTCTTCGCGGAAATGCGCGCCGCGCGAGTCCTCGCGCGCCAGCGCCGAGAGCGCGATCACCCGGCTGACCTCGATCAGGCTCTTCAGGTTGAGCCAGTCGTGCCAGCTCAGGTTGAAGGCGCGATCGCCGTCGGCAACGCCGATCCGCGCGAGCTGCGCGTCGAGCTCGTCGAGCGTGGCGAGCGCGCGCTGCAGGCCTGTGGCGGTGCGCAGGATGCCGACGTCCTGCCACATGCAGTCGAAGAGCGCTTCGCGGATCGGCTCGACGTTGCCCGGCGCGTTCGCGAACGGCGCTTCGTGCCGCGCGATGCTGGCCGCGATCGCGGCTTCGTCGGCCTCGACCCATCGCCCTTCGGCTCGCACCCAGGCCGCCATGCATTCGCCGGCGATGCCGCCGAACACCGTCGAGTTCGCGACGCCGTTGCCGCCGAGGCGGTTCGCACCGTGCACGCCGCCGGTGTCTTCGCCGGCCGCGAAGAGGCCGTGCAGCGGCGTGCTGCAGTCGGCGCCGAAGACGACGCCGCCCATCATGTAGTGCGCCGTCGGCACGACTTCGACCAGGTCGCCGGCGAGGTCGAAGCCGCAATCGGCGCAGCGCTCGACCATGCCCTTGAACTGCTTCTTCACGTTGTCGGGGCCGAGGTGCGACATCTGGATGTAGACGCCGCCGTTCGGCGAGGTGCGGCCGGCCCGCATCTCCGAATAGATGCGAGCGCGAGACGATGTCGCGCGTGGCGCGCTCGAGGCGCGGGTCGTATTGCGCCATGAAGCGCTGCTTCTGGCCGTTGAGCAGATGGCCGCCGGCGCCGCGCAGGCCTTCTTCGAGCACGGTGCCGGTCATGCGCGTGCCGGTGCCGGCGAGCAGGCCCGTGGGATGGAACTGCACCATCTCCATGTCGCGCAGCGGCAGGCCGGCGCGCAGCGCCATCGCCAGGCCGTCGCAGGTCTTGTCGCCCGAGGGCGTGTGGTACTTGTACATGGTCGGGCCGCCGCCGGTGGCCAGCAGCACCGCTTTGGCCTGCACGAAGACGAAGGCGCCGTCGCGCATGTCGATCATCAGCACGCCGGCGATCGAAGCGCCGTCGGCCGACTTCACGAGCTCGACGGCGCGATGCTCCTCGAGCCGGCCGATGCCGCGCGCCCAGACCTGCTCCGAGAGGCGATTGATGATCTCGATGCCGGTGAGGTCGCCCTTGTGCACGGTGCGGTCGAAGGTCTGGCCGGCGAAGGCCTTCTGGTGGATCGTGCCGTCGGGGTTGCGGTCGAAGAAGCAGCCGAGCTCGTTCTCCAGCTCGTGCACGCGCTCCACCGCCTTGGTCACCAGCGTCCACGCCAGGTCCTGATCGGAGAGCCACTTGCTGCCCTCGATCGTGTCCATGAAATGGCGCTCGATCGAATCGCCTTCGGCGAGCGCGACGTTGTAGCCGCCCTGGACCATGCGCGTGCAGCCGCACTTGCCGAGCAGGCCCTTCACGGCCACCGTGATCGTGAGCTCGGGCGCCGTCTGCTGCGCATGCAGCGCGGCGAACAGGCCGGCACCGCCGGCGCCGAGGATGAGGATGTCGGTCTGCAGCCGCTTCATGCGACGAGCTTCATGCTGGCGCCTCAGGCCTTGACGCCGAGGCTCGCCAGCACCTGGGCCCGGCGCGCCTGCGCGTCTTCGCTGACGACGCTGTAGAGGCTGCCGCCGTGGCTGTCCATCGCCACCAGCAGCGGCCCGAAGTCGCGGATGCGGAACTTCCAGAGCGACTCCGGATTGAGGTCGTCGAGATCGACGTCCTCGATCTGCTCGATCCAGGTCGTCTCGAGCGCCGCCGTGCCGCCGACGATCGCGAGATACGCGCCGCCGAGCTCGCTGAAGGCGGCGGCGGATTCCGCGCGCAATCCGCCCTTGCCGATGATCAGGCGCACGCCGTTTTGCGTCATCAGCGGCCGGGTGAAGCGTTCCATCCGGTCGGAGGTGGTCGTGCCGATGCAGATCGCCTCGTAGCCGGACGGAAACTGCGCGCTGGCCTCGACCTTCTTCACGTTCGGCGCGGTGTGGATGACGGCGTGCCCGTGCAGATCGAATTTCGTCTTCCGGCCGCGATCGAACATGTGGATCTGGGTCGCGTCGCGGATGCCGTAGAGCGTGCGCTGCAGGGTGACCGTGTCGTTGACGCGCAGCGCGCGCACCTGCGCTTCGCTGACCGGCATGGCGAGATCGTGATGTGCCATCGCTCGCTCCTTCAAAAGCCGTAGCTCACGCCGCTCGGCGTGAAGGTCGCCCGAGCCCGGCGCGCCGAGTGGCATTGCATGTTCACCGCGATCGGATTCATCGTGATGTGCGTCGCCGCAAGCTCGATGTGCACCGCGAACGCCGTCGAGTCGCCGCCCAGGCCTTGCGGCCCGACCCCGAGCTGGTTCACCGCCGCCGAGAGCTGCGTCTCGAGCGCTGCGCCTTCGGCATCGGCGCAATGGCGTGCCGAGCGGGCGCGTCGCGGCGCGCTTGGCCAGCGCCACGCGCGAGGTCGGAGGTGCCGCCGAGGCCGACGCCGACGATGGTCGGCGGGCAGGTCTTGCCGCCCGACGCGAGCACGCAGTCGACGACGAAGGTCTTGATCGCGTCGATGCCCTCCGCCGGGATCGCCATCTTCAGGAACGAGTTGTTCTCCGAGCCGCTGCCCTTGGGAATCATCTCGATCTCGAGGACGTCGGCGCGGTCGATGAAATCGATGTGGATCACCGGCACCTCGATGCCGCACGAGCTGTGCTCGTTCTTGCGCGTCAGCGGATGCACGACCGAGCTGCGCAGCGGGTACTCGCGGGTCGCCCGCTCGCAGCCGCGCCGCACCGCCTGCTTCAGGGCATGGCCGTCGACCTCGACGCCGCGCCCGAGCCACAGGTTGTAGATCGGCACGCCGGTGTCCTGGCAGAGCAGGTTGTCGGTGCGCTCGGCCACGCCGATGTTGGTGACCATCGTCGCCAGCACCCGCTTGGCCGTGCTGCCGCTCTCGGTCGCCTGCAACCGGCTCATGCCGGCCTTGATGTCGGGCGGCAGCATCTTCAGGGCCCGGATGTAGAGCTCCTTGGCCGCGTCTTCCACCGCTTGCAGATCGATCTTCATCGCATCTCCTCGCAGCCTCTCAGTTGGCGCTCAGCTTGCGGTTCTTCACCACCGCGGCCCAGTGCTTGGACTCCTCGTCCATCTGCCTGGCGAAGTCGGCCGGCGAGTTGCCCACCGTCGTCATGCCCTGCACGTAGAGACGGGCCTTGATGTCGCTGGCCGCCAGCACCTTCAAGGTATCGCGCTGGACCTTGCCCAGGACGTCCGGTGGCGTGCCGGCCGGCGCGAGCAGGCCGAACCAGCCGGTGTTCTCGAAGCCGGGCAAGCCGCTTTCGGCGGCGGTCGGCACGTCGGGCAGCAAGGGCGAGCGTGCCTTGCCGGTGACGGCGAGCGCGCGCAGGCGGCCGGGCCCGAGCAAGGCCGAGGCGGCGGCGAAGTTGCCGACCATCATCTGCGTCTGATGGCCGATCAGGTCGGTGTACGCCGGCGCCTCGCCCTTGTAGGGTACGTGGATGATGTCGATGCCGGCCGCATCGGCGAAGTTCTCGCCGGCCAGGTGCACCTGGCTGCCGACGCCGGCCGAGCCGAAGTTCACCGTGCCGGGCTTGGCCTTGGCCATCGCGATGAGGTCCTTCACGGACTTCGCCGGCGAGTCGTCGGGCACCACGATCAGCATCGGGCCGCTCGCGACGTTGGTGATCGGCACCAGATCCTTCCTGGTGTCGAAGGGCATGTGCTTGTAGAGCTGCGGGTTGATGGTGATGCTGCCGGAGGCGAAGAGCAGCGTGTAGCCGTCGGGCGTCGACTTGGCGACGTAGTCGGCGCCGACGTTGCCGCCCGCGCCCGAGCGGTCCTCGATCAGGACAGGCTGGCCCCAGAGCTCGGAGAGCTTTTGTCCGAGCATGCGGGCGATGACGTCGGTGGAGCCGCCCGGCGCGAACGGCACGATGAGGTGCACCGGCTTCGTGGGCCACGGCTCCTGCGCGAGCACGCCACTGCTCCAGGTCATGGCCACGCAGCCGAGGGCCACTGCCAGGGCGCCGCGAAGGGTCGAGCGGCGGATCTTCTTCATGTCATCGTCTCCATCGTATGAGATAGGGCGGCGTCGAGTCGCCGCATCAGGCAAAGAGCGAAAGCGCGAAGGCCAGCCCGGCCACCGTGGCGAAGCCCACGGCGCCGGCGATCCAGTTCTTGCGCAATCCCGAGGCGCTGCCGAACTCGATCAGCAGCAGGCGCACGCCGCCCATCATGTGCAGCGCCAGCAGCACCACCAGGCCCCATTCGGCGAGCTTGAACACACCGCGATCGGTGAAGCGAAGAAAACCTTCGAGCGCCGGCGCGCCGCGCAGCGCCAGGCCGAGGGCCCAGAAATGGATGGGCAGGAAGACGGCCAGGGCCAGGCCCGAGAGGCGATGCATCAGGAAGGCCCAGTAGGCCGGATGCGCGCGCGCGCGTTGATCGTTGCGCCGCCTCATGACACCACCACCGCCACGACGGCACGCAGGCCCATGACGAGCAGCAGCAGCGCGAATGCGCGGCCGGCCCACAGGGCCGCGCGCTCCCCGAGCCCCCACCATTCGCGCGCGATGTTGGCCAGGCCGACCGGCACGTGCACGGCGCAGGCGACCACGAAGACGGCATAGAAGGCGGCGAAGGCCCAGTTGCCTTGGGTGCGGGCGAGGATCGCCGCGGCCGTCAGGCCGCCGCGCACGGCGTAGATCAGCACCCCGATGTGCACCAGAACGCATATCGCGAGCACCATCGCGCTGATGCGCTGCCAGTACCAGCGCCGCGCCTGCGCGAGCGCGCCGGCCGCGACGCTCACAGCTCGCCTCGCACCGCGGCGCGGGCGACCTTGCGCTTCAGCCCGGAGATGGCCAGCGTCGGCGCGATCTGCTTCGGGCAGCGCTCCGTGCACGAACCCTGGGTATGGCAGGCATGGCAGCCGGCATCGCCGGCGACGGCGCGCAGCCGCCCGGCTTGCTCGACGTCGCGCACGTCGTTGACCAGCGTCCAGGCCCGATTGAGCGCGGCCGGGCCGAGGTATTCGCGGCCGCCACGTCACCACGTCGCACGACGCGTAGCAGACGGCACAGCCGATGCATTCGATGCCGGCGTCGGCGGAGGCACGCTCCGGCGATGCGGGCGAGACCTTGGCGAAGTCGTCGTGGCGGGTCGCGCTGCCCTTGAACGTGCCCTTGGCCTGCGCCCACTTGTCGAAGAACTCGCTCATGTCGGTGGCGAGGTCCTTGATCACCGGCAGGTTGCTGAGCGGCGCGATCTCGAGCGTGTCGCTCTCGCCGGCCACCTTGGCGACATGGGTACGGCAGGTCCAGCGCGCCTTGCCGTTGACCGTCATCGCGCAGGAGCCGCACATCCCGACCCGGCAGGCGAAGCGATAGCTGAGCGAAGGCTCGAGATGGCGCTGGATATGGGTGACGACGTCGAGCACGGTCTGGCTGCCCTGCCGTGGCACCTGGTAGGTGCTGAAGGCGCCGGCCTCGCGGCCGCGCCAGACCTTGACCGTGAGCAGGGCCGCGGTCGTCGGCGTGTCGTCGTTCGAAATCGTCATGGGCGCGTTCGTATCATCGCCGATCAGCGTGCGCGAGACCGCTGGGGTTCTCCCCGGCGCGCCCGGCCGCAAGCGCCGATTTCCGGCCGCAGACGCGATGCGGCCGACGGCGACTCAGCGTTTGGGCGCCAGGCCCATGACCTGGCGCGCTGCGGCGTAGCCGTATTTGTAGCTCGAGCTGTTCGGATGAAAGCCGTCGATCGCGAAGTGCTTTCCTCGCCGGCCCTTGAAGTGCTGTGCGTGCGCCGGCGCCGAGAAGTCGATGAAGGACACGTTGTGGCGCGCCGCGCATTGCGCGAAGACCGCCGCCGCGGCCCGCGAACGAGCCGCCAGCACCCAGGAATACGGCGGCGGAAACAAGGGCGCAATGCCGAGATTGGGCGGCCCGAGCCAGACCGCGCGGGGCGCCAGCGATTGCAGCGCCACCATCAGCGTTTCGCAGCCCTCGCTCAGCTTGTCGATCGGCGTCGCCTGGACGATGTCGTTGCCGCCGAGATGGAGGATCGCGAGGTCGAAGTGCAGATTCGCGTCGTTGCAGCGCTTGGCTTGCGCGATGGCATGCGTCACGCGCGCGCCCGACTCGCTGATGTTGACGATGTCGGCGTCGGGGAAGTCAGCGGCAAGCAGACCCGCAATGGATTCCTCGGGCAGGTTGGCGCCGACGCCCACGCCGGTGCTGTCGCCGAGGATCAGGATCGACAGGCCCTTCGACGCGAGCCGCCGCTCGTAGCGCCGGGCCTGCGCCGCGAGGCTGCGCGCACGCTGCACGCCGCGCCAGAAGACAGCCGCCTGGATCAGCGCCGTGGAGGCAAGCAGCAACGGGACGAGAAGGGCCGGGCTTGCGAACGAGAGACGGCGCAGAAAAAGGAGAGCTCTTCAGGAGTCGGCATGGCGAAACGGCAGGGACGCGACCGATTTTTTCAGAGCACGCGACTGACGGTCAAGCGCGGACCGGCCGCGTCGATGTAGGCCGCTGCCGCGCCGGCGCGGGCTCAGCGCGCAGCGGGCAGCCGGCTCGTGCAGCGCAGCGCCGCCAGATCGGTTTCCTTGATGGCGCCCTTCGCTGGCGCGGGCGACGAGACCGGCTTCGTGAAGCGGACGAGCGCCTCCAGCAGCTGCGAGAAGCGGTGCGCCTCCAGCTCGCTCCTCGACGGATGCAGCCAGGTCGAATTGATCTCGAGCTGAATGGCCGGCACGCCGTGCGTGGAGCCGCGAACTTGGTCAGGGTCTGCTGCTTGGCAGCCGCGAAATAGTCGAGCGACAAGTTCGTCAGACCTTCGGCGTGCAGGGCGTCGACCAGGCGCGTCAGCCACTCGGTCTGTCCGAGCAGCGAGGCACCGTACATCGTGCCGAGGTCGACCTCGTAGGGCCGGTTGAAATGGCTGGCATGAATGTCGAGCAGGAGCTTGGGCCGCTGGCTGCCGATCAGCCGTTCCACCGTCCGCTTGAAATCGTTGTCATCGTAGTAGTTCGGATCCGACGGGCTGGCATCGACGGTGTAGACGGCCGAGGCACCGGTCAATCGATGCAGGGCCCGCGCCAGGGCGCCGGTGCCGCCACCGTCCTCGAAGCGATAGGCGCCTTCACGGAACGGCCGCGTCACGTGCGGCGCGGTCACGAGCAGCGGCGCATCGCCTTCGTCGACCGCGAACCAGGCATCGGGGGCGGCGACGACGCAATCGGCTCGGCTGTTCAGCACCGCCTCGTCGCGGACCGCGGCGTCGACCATGCCGACATCGATGATCGCCCGTTTCGGCACCGGCGCGGCCGGCGCAGGACAGATCGGGCTCTGGCCGTCGAGGCCTTCGTGGTCGATGCGCAAGGTCGGCTTGCCGCTGGTCGGAACGCTCAGCACGAAGATGCTGTCGAAGTCGTCGCGCGGCCAATCGGGAACGAGCTTCGCATCGCCTCCGCGGCGCGCCACCAGGTCGCGTGCCATCTGCACCAGCAGGTTGTGCTCCCAGGCCACGACGAGCAGCTGGCCGTCGTGCCGGCGATCGAGCAGCTCGTCTTCGAGGCGGGCCTCTTGCTCGAGGCCGAACCGGGTGTCGACCGGCAGGCCGAGCCGGATCGCGGTGGGCTCGATGGTCGCCAGTGGCCGGATGTAGTTGTAGTCGTGGCCCACGTCGGGATGGACGCCAGGGTCGGGCGCAAAAAGGGCGTCGGGCCGGCCGAATTTCGCCACGAGCACATCCGGCAAGGCCAGGGCGCGGTTCAGGCCCTGGCAGCTCAGCTGGCCCAGGCCCAGATCGGGCTTTTCGCCATGGCGAACCATCACCAGCGTGACATCGGCGACGGCCGGCGTCGCGACAACCAGCAGGGCCACGACGTGCCCCAACCACCAGGCAAGTTTCAGCGGGCGCACGCCGACAACCCGCCTGCCGGTCGATGGCAAGGTTCGTGCGTCTGACATGCAGCGGAGTTTGGCATGGCGGATACTTGCCATCCGTTTTTGCCAGTCGAGGAACGACGATGAACGCACCCGCCGAGCTTTCGCGAATGATCACCAGCCTCGAGGGCCGCGTCTCGGCCGACGAATGGCAGGCCCGCGTCGACCTTGCCGCCGCCTATCGCCTGGTCGCGATGTTCCGCTGGGACGATCTGGTCTTCACCCACATCACCGCGAAGATTCCGGGCACCGAGCACTACCTGATCAACCCCTACGGGCTGATGTTCGACGAGATCACGGCTTCGAGCCTGGTCAAGATCGACATCGATGGCAAGGTCCTGCAGGAGACGCCTTTTCCGATCAACCCGGCCGGCTTCGTCATCCACAGTGCCGTGCACGCGGCGCGCCACGACATCCAGTGCGTCATGCACACGCACACGCTCAACGGCGTGGCCGTGTCGGCGCAAAAGCGCGGGGTGCTGCCGATCTCGCAGTTCTCGATCTGCATCCTGTCGAGCCTCGCGTACCACGACTACGAAGGCATGGCGTTGCGCGACGAGGAAAAGCCGCGGCTCGTCGCCGATCTTGGCGACAAGACGTTCCTGATGCTGCGCAACCACGGCCTGCTGACGGTAGGGCGGACCGTTGCCGATGCCTTCGCGTCGATGTATTTCTTCGAGGCGACGTGCGCGGTGCAGTTGCGCGCGCAGGCCGCGGGAACTCTCGCTGACAACGAGCTGATCGAGGTCCGTCCGGAGATCGTCCTGGGAGCCGCCGAGCAGGTGCGGGCCGCCACGCGCGGCGCAGGACCCGGCGCGCTGATCTGGCCCGGCCTGCTGCGCCGCCTCGACCGCGCCGACGACAGCTGGCGCCATTGAAGGCCGCCGGGACTTCGCGCCGCAAGGCGCGCCCGGCCAAGGCCAGGGGCGCCGACTCGGGCGCGCGGGAAAAGTGCATCCTGGTCCTGCAGGGCGGCGGCGCCCTCGGCGCCTACCAGGCCGGCGTCTTCGAGACGCTCTCCGCGATGCAGCATGCGCCCGAGTGGGTGGCCGGCATTTCCATCGGCGCCATCAATGCCGCGCTGATCGCCGGCAACCCGCCGGAGCGGCGCGTCGAGCGGCTGCGCGAGTTCTGGGAGCAGGTCTCGTCCTTCCCGTTCGCGCCACCGGCGCTGCCGGCGGCGCTGCATCGCATCGACGGCGCCCGCGATGTCGTCAACGAGACGAACGCGAACATCGCGATGATGTTCGGGGTCAAGGGCTTCTTCTGCCCGCGCGTGCCGGCCGCGCCTTTCCAGGCGCCGGGCACGCTCGGCGCCATCAGCTACTACGACACCGAGCCGCTGAAGAAAACGCTCGAGAGCCTGGTCGACTTCGACCTTCTCAATTCGGGCACGGTGCGTCTGTCGGTCGGCGCGGTCAACGTCAGGACCGGCAACTTCAAGTACTTCGACACGTCCGACCCGGGCCGCATCGAGCCCCGCCACATCATGGCCAGCGGCGCCTTGCCGCCCGGCTTTCCGCCGATCGAGATCGACGGCGAGTTCTACTGGGACGGCGGCATCGTCTCGAACACGCCGCTCCAATACGTGCTCGACCAGCAGGCGCTGCGCTCGCGTCTGGTCTTCCAGGTCGACCTCTTCGCGGCGCGCGGCGAGATGCCGGCCACGCTGGCCGAGGCGAGCGAGCGCGAGAAGGACATCCGCTTCTCGAGTCGCACGCGCATGAACACCACCTTCGAGCTGAAGCGCCAGGCCACGCTGCAGGCGGCCAAGCGCCTGATCGCGAAGCTGCCGGCGAGCCTGCGCGACGACCCCGACGCCAGGGCCCTGGCCGCCTTGCCGACGGAAGGCGCGGTCTCGGTCGTGCACCTGATCTATCGCAGCAAGCACTACGAAAGCCAGTCGAAGGACTACGAGTTCTCGCGCGCCTCGATGCTCGAGCACTGGGCCGCCGGCATGGCCGACACGCAAGGCACGCTCGAGGACCCGCGCTGGGCCGGGCGCGACCTGCCGCAGCACGGCGTGCACGTGTTCGACTTCGCCTCGACCGCTGAAAGTGCCGCGAAGACCGTTTCGCCGACCACACCCAACAGGACCCTCGCCCCATGAGCAACAAGCTGACCGACAAGATCGCATTCGTCACCGGCGCCGCCAGCGGCATCGGCAAGGAGATCGCCGCCGTCTACGCGCGCGAAGGCGCCAAGGTCGCGATCGCCGACATGAACATGGTGGCCGCGCAGGCCGCGGCCGACGAGCTGAAGGCGACCGGCGCGAGCGCCATGGCGGTGGCCGCCGACGTCACCGACGAGGCCCAGGTCAACGCCGCCGTGGCGGCGGTGGCCAAGGCCTGGGGCGGGATCGACATCCTGGTCAGCAACGCCGGCATCCAGATCGTGCATCCGCTCGAGGACTTTCCCTTCGCCGAGTGGAAGAAGATGCTCGCCATCCATCTCGACGGCGCCTTTCTCACCACCAAGGCCTGCCTGCCGCACATGTATGCCTCGGGCCGCGGCGGCTCGATCATCTACATGGGCTCGGTTCATTCGAAGGAAGCCTCGATGCTGAAGGCGCCCTACGTCACGGCCAAGCACGGCCTGATCGGCCTGGCCAAGACGGTCGCCAAGGAAGGCGCGAAATACAAGGTCCGCGCCAACGTCATCTGCCCCGGCTTCGTGCGCACGCCGCTCGTCGACAAGCAGATTCCCGAGCAGGCCAAGGCGCTCGGCATCAGCGAGGCCGAGGTCATCAAGAACGTGATGCTGAAAGAGACCGTCGACGGCGAATTCACCACGGTCGCCGACGTCGCCGAAGTGGCGCTGCTTTTCGCCAGCTTCCCGAGCAACGCCCTGACCGGCCAGTCGATGGTCGTCAGCCACGGCTGGTTCATGCAGTAGCCAGGCGCGGGCCACTTGTAGGACGGAGGCGGCCGCGCAACCCGTTGCGCGCCGACACCATGTCGCTCCGCCCGCTCAGGGCGGCGGCGGCCGCGCCCGCCTAGTCTTCTCCCCACGATTTCCGCGCTTCGCGGAAGCACACACGAGGAGAACGTGATGACGCTCGGTACCATTCTGTTGATCGTCCTGATCCTGCTTCTGGTCGGCGCCTTGCCGAGCTGGGGCTACAGCCGGAGCTGGGGCTACGGCCCGAGCGGCGGCCTCGGCCTGATCGTCCTGATCCTGGTCGTGCTGCTGGTTCTCGGACGAATCTGACGCCGCCCGCCATCCCCTCGAGGCCCGCATGGTGCGGGCCTTTTTTCTGCGCGGCGGTACCATAGAAGACGATGGACAGCCTCGATCTTCAGGTGCTCGGGCAGGCGCGCGACTGGCGTCGCGCCGGCCATGACGTATGGCTGGTCACCGTGCTCGAGACCTGGGGCTCGGCACCACGCCCGCCCGGTGCGCTGCTCGCCATGCGCGACGATGGCCTCGTCGTCGGCTCGGTCTCCGGCGGCTGCGTCGAAGACGACCTGATCGACCGGGTGCGGCACGGCGAGCGCGTCGCCACGCCGGCACTCATCAACTACGGCGTCAGCAAGGAAGAAGCGGCCCGCTTCGGCCTGCCCTGCGGCGGCAACCTGCGCCTGGTCCAGGAGCCGCTGACGCAGACGGGCTGGATCGACGAGGTGCTCGAGCGAACCGGCCGGCACGAGCTGGTCGCGCGCGTGCTCGATCTCGCGAGCGGCCGCGGTGCGGGTCGAGCCGGCGACACGCGGCGAAGCCTTCGCCTTCGATGGCGAGACCCTGCGCGCCCTCTACGGGCCGCGCTGGCGGATGCTGGTGATCGGCGCCGGCCAGCTCTCGCGCTCGCTCGCCCAGATGGCGCTCGGCCTCGACTTCGAGGTCACCGTCTGCGATCCGCGCGAGGAATACCACCTCACCTGGGACGTGCCCGGAACGATCTTCAGCAAGGCCATGCCCGACGACCTCGCCATCGAGATGCAGCTCGATCCGCACAGTGCCGTCGTCGCCGTCACCCACGATCCGAAGCTCGACGACCTGGCGCTGCTCGAAGCGCTGAAGTCGCCGGCGTTCTACATCGGCGCCCTCGGCTCGCGCGGCAACACCGCGAAGCGGAAGGAGCGGCTGGCCTTGTTCGACCTGAGCGCGGCCGAGATCGAGCGCCTGCACGGACCGATCGGACTGGACATCGGCAGCCGCACCCCGGCCGAGATCGCGGTCGCGATCCTGGCCGAGATCATCGCCGTGCGTAATGGCGTCGCGCTGAAGCAGAAGAAGCCCGTCGCGGCGGCGGCGTGATGAAGCCCCCACGCGAACGACGTTCGCTGCCCCCGAGGGGGCGCGCCGCCGGCTTGGGAGCGGCCCGGCGCTGGCGGCGTGATCCGCTGGCTGCGCGGCGCCGACGACCCGCTGCCCGAAGCGCGCTTCGCGCTCGCTCGAGCCAGCGACGCACCTGGCCTCGTCGCCGCCGGCGGCGAGCTGACGCCGGCGCGCCTTGCCGAGGCCTACGGCAAGGGCATCTTCCCCTGGTACAGCGAAGGCCAGCCGGTGCTCTGGTGGTCGCCCGATCCGCGCATGGTGCTGTTGCCGGCCGAGTTCCGCCTCGCCCGATCGCTGAAGAAGACCCTGCGCCGGTTCGCCGCGACGAGCCGCTGCGAGCTGCGCGTCGACAGCGACTTTCGCCGCGTCATCACCGCCTGCGCCACGACCTTGCGCGATGGCGAGCCCGGCACCTGGATCGTGCCGGAGATGATCGAGGCGTATTGCGCGTGGCACGAAGAAGGCCACGCGCACAGCTTCGAGACCTGGATCGACGGCGAGCTGGCCGGTGGCCTCTACGGCGTCTCGATGGGCCGCATGTTCTACGGCGAATCGATGTTCGCGCATCGCACCGACGCCTCGAAGATCGCGCTCGCCGGCCTCGTGGCCTTCTGCCGCAGCCATGGCATGGAGACCATCGACTGCCAGCAGCGCACCTCGCACCTGGCCTCCTTCGGCGGGCGCGAGCTGGCACGGCCCGAGTTCCTGAGGCGCCTGGGCATGGCACTTGCGATGCCTCCGGTCGGCGATTGGACCTATGATTTGCGCATGTGGCGGCAACTGGGCATCGCAAACGCTGAGGACGACGCGTCGTGATGACCCATCCCAAGGAACTCCCCCTCGCCTCGCTCCAGTTCTACGCGACGGCCCCTTATCCGTGCAGCTACATCCCGGGCCGCATGGCGCGCTCGCAGGTCGCGACGCCGAGCCACCTGATTCACGCCGACGCCTATTCCGGCCTGGTCGCGAATGGCTTTCGGCGCAGCGGCATGTTCACCTACCGGCCCTATTGCGATGGTTGCCGCGCCTGCCTGCCCCTGCGCGTGCCGGTCGCGGACTTCGCGCCGACGCGCAGCCAGCGGCGCGCGCAACGCGCGCACGGCAAGCTCGAGGCACGCGTGCTGCGCCTGTGCTTCGTGCCCGAGCACTACCAGCTCTATCTGCGCTACCAGGCCGGCCGGCACATCGGCGGCGGCATGGACCACGACTCGATCGACCAGTACACCCAGTTCCTGCTGCAAAGCCGCGTCAACTCGCGCCTGGTCGAGTTCCGCGAGCCCGCAGGCCGACGGCCAGGGCGCGCTGAAGATGGTCTCCATCCTCGACGTGCTGAACGACGGGCTGTCGGCGGTCTATACCTTCTTCGAGCCGGAAGCCAAATCGAGCTACGGCACCTACAACGTGCTCTGGCAGATCGAGCAGACCCGGCTGCTCGGCCTGGCCCATGTCTATCTCGGCTACTGGATCGACCGCAGCGGCAAGATGGCCTACAAGGCGCAGTTCGGCCCGCACGAGCTGCTCGTCAACGGCAAGTGGCAGCGCGCCGGGGCCGCGGCGCGAATCGAACAAGACCTGGGAGACCTGACGACGATGGAATTCAACGTGACGCGCGAACAGTGGATCGACCGCTTCGCGATGCGCCTGAGCAACCTGAAGGTCGGCAGCGACCCGGCGCAGTTCCTCGAGCTGGCGCACACGCTCTGGCCTTTGCGCGGCCAGGTCGCGCCCGAGACCGCGGCCGACAGCGAGTTCACCTCACATGCCGCCGAGCCGTTCGAGAACACGCAACGCTTCGAGCGCACCGAGCGGATTCCGGTCGAGCGCGTGCAGACGGCCGAAGAATACGTGCGCGACAACGACGAGTGGATTGCCCGTTGCGTTGCTCGCGTGCTGCAGCTCGATCCGATCATCAAGGCAGACGAGGCGCGCCGCTCGGTGACCGACCTCGCCCAGCTCGAACGCTGGCGCCTGATGAAGCCCGAGGCGGCGGCCGAGCAGCTCTACACGCCGATCAAGCCGCGCCAGGCCTGAGGCCGACATGGGACGCATCGAAGAACGCCTGCTCGAACTCGGCCTGGTCCTGCCGGCGCCGATGCAGGCGCCGGCCGGTGTCGTCCTGCCGTTCGCGTTCGTGCGCATCGTCGGACGCCGCGCATTCGTTTCCGGCCACGGCCCGCAGAACGCCGACGGCTCGATCGCGGCGCCACTCGGCAAGCTCGGGCGCGAGCTCTCCGTCGAGCAGGGCTACGCGGCGGCGCGTCTCACCGCGCTGGCGATCCTCGGCAGCCTGAAGCGAAGCCTCGGCGAGCTCGACCGCGTCGGCGCCTGGGGCCGTGTCTTCGGCATGGTCAATTCCGCTGCCGGCTTCAATCGCCAGCCGAGCGTGATCAACGGCTTTTCCGATCTGATCCTCGAGCTCTACGGCGCCGAGGCCGGCGCCCATTCGCGCAGCGCCGTCGGCATGGCCGAGCTGCCCTTCGACATTCCGGTCGAGATCGAAGCCGAAGTCGAGCTGCTGGCCTAGACCGCCGAGCCGGCTAGACGCGCCGCGTCCGGCCCTGCCAGTAAGGCTCGCGCAGCTTGCGCTTGAATATCTTGCCTGTCTCCTCGCGCGGCAGCTCCTCGTGGAAGGTGACCGTGCGCGGCACCTTGAAGTCGGCCAGGCGCTCGCGCAGGTGGGTTCGCAATTGCGCGGCATCGATCTGCGCGCCGGCAAGGAGCTGCACCGCTGCGGCAAGCGATTCGCCGAACTCCTCGTCGGGAATGCCGAAGACGGCGCAATCGGCCACGCCGGGCAGGGTCATCAGCACCGCCTCGATCTCGGCCGGATAGATGTTGACGCCGCCGGAGATCACCATGTCGGACTGCCGATCGACGATGAAGAGATGGCCCTCGTCGTCGAGATAGCCGAGGTCGCCGAGCGTCCACAGGCCATCGGTCTCGACCTTGCGACGCGCGGCGTCGTTGTTGGCATAGCTGAAGTCGGGCACGGCCGGATCGCGCGCATAGAGCAGGCCGACGGTGCCGGCCGGCAGCTCGCGCCCCTCGGACGACAGCACCTTCAGCTGCACGCCGGCAATCGCGCGGCCGGCCGAGCCGGGGCGGCGCAGCGACTCGGCGCTGTCGATGTGCGAGATCCAGCCGAGCTCGCTCGCTGCGTAGGCTTCGTGGAACACCGGGCCCCACCATTCGATCATGCGCCGCTTGACGTCGGGCGCGCAGGCCGAGCCGGTCGAGGCCACGAAACGGACCGAGCTCAGGTCGTAGCGCCGGCGCGTCTGGGCGTCGAGCCGCAGCAGCCGCACGTACATCGTCGGCACCAGGTAGAGATGCGAAAGGCGCTCGGATTCGATGAGCTGCAAGGTGCGCTCGGCGTCGAACTTCGGCTCGATCCACAGCTGCGCATCGACCAGCGCGGCCTGGACGACGTAGCTCACCGGCGCGGAGTGATACATCGGCGCGCTCATGAGCGCCTTCATGCCGGGCTCGATGCCGAGCACCGTGCGGCTCCTGTCGGCGAGCAGCGCGACTTGCGCCGGCGTCGCCGGATCGCGCCGGATGCCCTTGGGCAGGCCGGTCGTGCCGGAGGTGTAGACCATCGCGCTGCCGGGCGCTTGCTGCGCCGGCGCGGGCCCGCGCGCGGCATCGCGAAAAGCGCTCCACTTCTGGGCCGCGGGCGACCCGTGCACGGCGACGTCGGCAAGCCCGAAGGCGCGCCGGGTCGCTTCGAGTGGCGTTGCGACGAACACGCGAACGCCCTCGGGGATCGCGCCCGCGATATCGCCGAGCAGATCGCTGTGGGCGATCAGCACGCGGGCCTGCGAGTCGGACAGGATATGGCCGACCTCGGCCGCCTTGAAGTGCCAGTTCACGAGGCACCAGCGCGCGCCGATCCAGCGCGCCGCGAGCATCAGCTCGAGCAGCAGCGGCTCGTTGCGCAACATCAGGGCCACGACCTCGCCCGGGCCGACCCCGGCGTCGCGCAGGGCCGTTGCGCTCTGCATGCAACGCTCGAAGAACGCCTCGCCCGCCTCCGTGTCGCCGCCGAAATGAAGCGTGGGCCTCATGCCGGCGCGCTCAATGCCAGGCGATCTCGTGCCGCGCGACGAGAGGATTCAGGCGCTCGTGGATCCTTTCGGCCAACGCCGGCTGCTCGGCGGCGGCGCAGCCGCTGATGGCGACGGCGATCAGGCTGCCGTGACTCTCGTGGGCACGAACCTCGACCCGGATCGCCACCGCATCGGCCTGCAGATCGGCCAGCATCCGCGTGACGGCGCGCTGTGTCGCGTCCCAGCGCAGCGCCGGCTTGAAGACCTTGCCGACGGCGGTGAGGGGAATCGCATCGGTGAAGTAGACCTCGACCGGGACTGCGGCGCGCTCGGGCGTCCGCTCGGCGACGAAGGCCAGCAACTCGGCGGCGCTCACCTGCATCTGCGGCTTGACCTGCACGAAGGCCACCGGCAGCTCGCCGGCATAGGCGTCGGGCTGGCCGACCACCGCCACCAGCGCCACCGCCGGGTGCTGGAAGAAGACCTCCTCGATGGCGAGCGGATCGATGTTGTGGCCGCCGCGGATCACGAGGTCCTTGGCGCGGCCGGTGAGCCACAGGTAGCCATCGGCATCTATGCGGCCGAGGTCGCCGGAGTTGACCCAGCCCGGCTCGACGAAGGCGCCGCGGTTGTGCGCCTCGCTCAGGTAGCCGGAAAACACGCCCGGCCCGGCCATGGCGACGACGCCGATCTCCTCGACGGCGCAATCGCCGAGCAGCCGGCCCTCGGCATCGAGGCGGACGACGCGAACCCGGCTGTACGGCAGCGCATGCCCGACCGAGCCCAGGCGCACCGGCCGGTCGGGATAGCTCATGCAATGCACGCTCGAGGTCTCGGTCATGCCGTAGACCTCGAGCACCGGCACCTGGATCTTCTCTTCGCAGACGCGACCCACCGCCACCGGGATCGCCGAGCCGCCACCGGAGATGCAGCGGATGCTCGAGACGTCGGCGCCGGCGATCGGCACGTTCATCGCTGCGCCTATCACCGTCGGCACGCCGCCGAAGAGCTCGGGCTTGTAGCGCTCGACGAGACGCCAGACATTGCGGATCGACTGCGGATTGCGCCAGCCCGCGGCCGACACCACGACGAGCGTGCCGCCCGTCGACAGCGGCGCCAGGCATTGCGTCAGCGCACCGCCGACGTGGAACAGCGGCAGGCCGAACAGGAGGTTGCGCCCGGCACCGATCGGTAGCAGGATGTTCAGCGCCCAGGCTTGGTACACCTGATTGGCATGGGTGTGCCGCACGAGCTTCGGCGTGCCGGTGGTGCCTCCGGTATGAAAGTAGCCGGCGATGTCGCTTGCGGCAATGCGCCGGCCACTCGTCAGGCGATCGGCGGGATAGGTACCGACAAGCGCATCGAAGCTGTGCACCGCGTTGCGCTCGTCGGCCTCGCCGCGCACGACGACCACCGCCTTCAGGTGCGGCAACTCCTTGCGGATGTGCTGGACTTTCTCCCAGATGTCGGAGCCCGGCGTCGGCCCGAGCGCCACCAGGACCTTGGTGTCGGCCGCGCGCAGGATCTCGACGAGCTGGCCGGCCGAGAGCAGAGGGTTCACCGGATTGGCGATGCCCGCGGCCTGGGCGCCGAAGAGGGCGAAGAAGGTCTGCGGCAAGAGCGGCATCAGCACGCTGACGACATCGCCGGGGCCGACGCCGAGGTCGTGGAAGAGATTGGCCGATTGGGTGACGCGGGCGAGGAACTGCGCATGCGAGACCACCAGCGGCTCCTCGTCGGGATCGGCATTGGCGAGGAACCGGATGGCGGCCGCTTTCGGGTCGTGGCGGGCGCCGATCTGCAGCGCCTCGTAGGTGCTTTCGGCAGCGATGCGATCGGCGTACGGCACGGCTTCGAAGGCCGCGACATCGGCGGCGCTGCGCAGGGGTGGAACAGCCCCGGCCAGGCTGCGGTCGAGCAGGTTCACGTTGGTCACGACGGCGTCCTCCCAGACGGTGCGCGCCATCGTAGGTCGCGCGCCGGCGCACGGCCAGCCGATCAACCCGTAGCCGGCGGACCGGTGCGTGACGAAGCGGTCGAGCCGACGCCGCGCGGTCAGCCCTTCAGGCCCGCGAAGTCTTCCTCGAAATACTCCAGGATCTGCCGGCTGCCGGCGGCGCGGCGCTCTGCCTCCTGCGTCCGCAGCTCGACGCGCCGGATCTTCCCGGAAATGGTCTTCGGCAGCTCCTCGACGAACTCGATCCGGCGCACGCGCTTGTAGGGCGCGAGTTGCTGGCGCGCGAAGGCGAAGATCGCCTCGGCGAGCTCCGGCCCTGCGGTGCTGCCCGCGACGAGAATGAGATAGGCCTTCGGCACGGCCAGGCGCAGCGGGTCCGGGCTCGGCACGATCGCCACTTCGGCCACCGCCGCGTGCTCCATCAGGGCACTCTCGAGCTCGAACGGGCTGATGCGATAGTCCGAGGCCTTGAACACGTCATCGGCGCGGCCGACGAAGGTGATGTAGCCGTCGCCGTCGCGCGCGGCGACGTCGCCCGTGTGGTAGTAGCCGTCGCGCATCGCCTCGTTCGTCTTCTCGGCGCTGTCTTCGTACGCCGCCATCAAGCCGAGCGGTCGCTGCGCCAGGTCGAGGCAGACCTCGCCCTCGTCGGCGGGGCGGCCTTCGGGGTCGAGCAATGCCACGCGGTAGCCGGGCAGGGGCCGGCCCATCGAGCCGGGCTTGAGCGCCTGGCCCGGGGAATTTCCGATCTGCGCCGTGGTCTCGGTCTGGCCGTAGCCGTCGCGCAGCGCCAGACCCCAGGCGAGCTGCACCTGCTCGATGATCTCCGGATTGAGCGGCTCGCCGGCGCCGATCACCTGCTTCAATGCCAGCCGGCCACGAAACGCGGCGAGGTCTTCCTGGATCAGCATGCGCCATACGGTGGGCGGCGCGCACAGGCTGCTGACGCGGTGCCGCACCAGAGCATCCAGCAGCGCCTGGGCGTTGAAGCGCGCCATGTTGAAGATGAAGACGCAGGCGCCGGCGTTCCACGGCGCGAAGAAGCAGCTCCAGGCGTGCTTGGCCCAGCCCGGCGAAGAGATGTTGAGATGGACATCGCCCGGCTGCAGGCCGATCCAGTACATCGTCGAGAGATGGCCGACCGGATAGCTCTGGTGGCTGTGCAGCACCAGCTTCGGCTTCGACGTGGTGCCCGACGTGAAGTAGAGAAGCATCGGATCGTCGGCTTGCGTCGGGCCATCGGGCTCGAAGGCGAGCGCTGCACTTTCTGAGGTCTCGAAAGCATGCCAGCCGGGCACGCCCGCACCGATCGCGATGCGGGTATAGGAGCCCGCCAGCGCCGCGAACTTGCCTGCCTGCGCGCTGCTCGTGACGACGTGGCGCACCTCGCCGCGCTCGAGGCGGTCGCGCAGGTCTTCGGTGGTCAGCAGCAACGACGCCGGGATCAGGACGGCGCCGAGCTTGATCGACGCGAGCATCACTTCCCAAAGCGCGAGCTCGTTGCCGAGCATCAGCAGGATCCGGTCGCCGCGCCGGACGCCGAGGCCGCGCAGGTAGTTGGCAACCTGCGAGGACCGCTCGCGCCATCTCCTTGAAGCTGCGCCGGACCTCGCTGCCGTCTTCGCCGACGACGTGCAGCGCCGTGGCGTGGTTGTGGCGCGCGACGACGTCGAAATGATCGAGCGCCCAGTTGAAGCGGTCGAGCACCGGCCACCTGAAATCGCGATAGGCGGTGGCGTGGTCTTCGCGATGCCGGAGCAGGAAATCGCGGGCTTGATGGAACGAGGTGGTGGGCGTCATGGGGTCGCGTCGGGGGCCGTGTCGCCATCTTGCCAGCGCCGCGGCCGACGCGCGTATTTCGTCACTTTTTCGCTGGTATGGACCTTGCCCTTTGCTGCCGTACATGAACGGCGAAGAGCTTCAGGCGCAGGAATCCATGGACCGTTTCGCCTGGGAATATTCGGTCTACGCCTATCTCATCTATCGCGAGGCACCCGCTTCGGCGCAGCATCTGTCGGACCTGGCGCAGGCCCTGCACGTCATGAAGGGCCACCTCAATCCGATCGCCGCCGCCGACTCGGTGATGCTGACCTGGCCCTTCGATGTGACGGAATAGGTCCGGCGCAAGGCGGCCTGACCAAATCCGCGAGGCGGCCGCATCTGATGCGGCCGGGGTGCTCGATCAGTCCGTCGGCACGAAGTCGACGAAGCCGCGCTCGACATCGGTGGAGACGAGCTTGACACGCAGCTTGTTGCCCACCTCCAGGGTCGAGCCGTGCGTCAGCAGCTTGCCCTCGACCGGTGGCGAAAACACCCGCACCCAGGTGTCGCTCGGTGAACGACCGGTGACGATCGCATCGAAGCGTTGACCGATGCGCGGCTGCAGCACCAGCGCGGCCTCCGACTTGCGCACCCGTCGCTCGACCTTCTGCGCGGCGTCTTCCTGCTGCGTGCAGTGCAGGGCCAGCGCAGCCAGCTCGGTCGCGTCGTAGGGCGGGGCGCGCCGCTCAGCGCGGCCTTGGTCATGCGTATCGTGATCAGGTCGGGAAAGCGTCGGTTGGGTGCGGTCGAGTGCATGTAGTCGCGCACCGCCAGCCCGAAGTGCCCTACCGCCGCTTCGCCCGGACGCTCGACGACATATTCGCCCGAGCCCATCAGCTTGACGATGGTCAGCGACAAATCGGGAAAGCGCAGCGGGTCGGCGGCACGGCGCCTGGCGAGAAAGTTCTCGAGGGCGAGCGAATCCGGGTCCTTGGGCAGCGACTCGCCGAGCTTGGCCGCGACGTCGACGATGCGGGCCCAACGCTCCGGCGAGCGCACGACGCGGCGCAGCGATGCAATGCCCCGGCTGGCCAGGAAGCGGGCCGCGCCCTGGTTGGTGGCGATCATCAGCTCTTCGATCAGCTGGCGGGCCCGGTTCTGCACCTGCTGGCGAATGTCGACGACGCGCTCGCCCTCGAACGAGGCGCGCGGCTGGAAGGTCTCGAACTCGAGCGCGCCGGCGGCGTGGCGG
The DNA here is from genome assembly GCA_963778525.1 of uncultured beta proteobacterium. Classification (GTDB taxonomy): domain Bacteria; phylum Pseudomonadota; class Gammaproteobacteria; order Burkholderiales; family Burkholderiaceae_C; genus Schlegelella_A. Next base: position 493,513 of record CAVZUJ010000001.1, read on the forward strand.
CGCGCGCGCAGGCGCTGCGCCACGCTGTCCTGGATGCGCAGCTGCTCGTCCATGCCTGGCGCGGCGCGGGCCGGCTCGGGCAAGGCGCCGTGGCCTTCGATCCAGGCCGACACCGAGTCGTACGCGAGCTTGGCCTGGTTGCGCACGCGCGCCCGATAGAGGATCGACGGCGAGATCGAATCGTCGGCGGCGACGACCATCTCGCTGACCATGGCGAAGCGATCCTGGTTCTGATTGAGCGAAGTCAGATCCGTGGACAGGCGCTCCGGCAGCATCGGGAAGACCTTGGCCGAGGTGTAGACCGAGGTCGTGTTGGTCCAGGCATGCGCATCGATCGCCGAGCCCTTCTTGACCAGCGCGTCGACATCGGCGATGGCCACCAGGATCTTCACCGCGCCGCCGGCGAGACGCTCGCAGGCAGTGAGCTGATCGAGGTCGAGCGAATCGTCGTTGTCGATCGAGCACCAGGGCAGCGAGGTCAGATCGCGGATGCCGGGATCCGCGTCCTGCGCCGGCCCCTTGAAGGTGGCCAGCTCCTTGTCGACTTCGGGCGCGAAGCCAGGTTCCAGGCCTCGATCGATCATGGCCCGAACGGCGATGCGCGCGAGGTCGGCGCGCGTTCCCGGATGCGATGTGCTCATGAGGCAATGTAGCCCACGTCCATGGACCGGTGCGGTCGGCACTTGCACATCCGTGCCGCGCGGTCGATGATCGTCAGCGCGCCGCGCTGTCGCGGTGCCGAGCGAAGGAGAACTCAATGCCGGGCCCCCAGGACATCGATCGCGGTCGTCGCCTCGTTCTCGCCGTCGGCGGCACGCTGGCACTTCTCGCCGGCTTCGCGCCGCGCGGCGGGCGGGCGCAATCGGCAGCGCCGAAGATGCCGATCGGCCTCGTCGGGGCCGGCCGGATCGGCAGCACGGTCGGTGGCCTGTGGATCAAGGCCGGCCATCCGGTGATGTTCTCGTCGCGTGACCCGGAAGAGGGTCGGCGCCTGGTCGCGCAGCTTGGGCCCCTCGCCCACGCCGGCACCGTCGGCGAGGCCCTTGCCTTCGGCGACGCCGTGTTCTTCGCCGTCCCCTATGCGGCGCTGCCGACGCTCGGCCAGGAGCACCGCGACGTGCTCAAAGGCAAGATCGCGCTCGATGCCTGCAATGCGGTCAGCTCGCGCGACGGCCCGATCGCCGACGAAGCGCAGCAGAACGGGATCGGCCTCACGTCGCAAAAGTATCTTCCCGGCACCCGCCTCGTGCGCGCCTTCAACACCATGTCGTACATGATCCTCGCTCGCGAAGCGAACCGGCCCGACCCGAAGCTGCCGATCCCGATCGCCGGCGACGACGCCGCCGCCGTCCAGGTCGCCGCCGCGCTGGTGCGCGACGCCGGCTTCGAGCCGGTGATCGTCGGCTCGCTCGCCGATGCCCGCCGCTTCCAGATGGGCGGCCCCGGCTACGGGCCGAATGCCAACGCTGCCGAGCTGAAGCAGAAGCTGTCGCTGGCGCCGTGACGCGGCCGCACGGGTGGGCGGCGCGCCTGGTTCCGGCCACGCCCGCGGAGCGCCAGGCCGCGCTCTGGTCGTTCGCGTATTTCTTCGCGCTGCTCGCCGCCTACTACGTGCTGCGGCCGTTGCGCGATCAGCTGGCGATCGCCGGCGGCACGCGCGCCTTGCCGTGGCTCTTCACGGCGACCTTCGCCACGCTGCTGATCGCCCAGCCGATCTACGGTGCGCTGGTGGCCCGGCTGCCGCGCTCGCGCTTCATCGCCATCGTCTATCAGTTCTTCGTCGCCAACCTGGCGCTGTTCTGGCTATGCCTGAGCTTCGGCATCGCGCCGGTGCTGGTGGCGCGCGTGTTCTTCGTCTGGGTCAGCGTCTTCAACCTGTTCGCGGTGGCGGTGTTCTGGTCATTCATGGCCGACCTGTTCGACAGCGAGCAGGGCAAGCGCCTGTTCGGCTTCATCGGCGCCGGCGGCACCGCCGGCGGCCTGCTCGGCCCTGTCATCACGATCGGGCTGTCCGGGCCGCTCGGCCCGGCCAACCTGCTGATCGTGGCCATCGTGTTTCTCGAGGTGGCGATCTATTGCGTCTACCGGCTCGAGCGCAGCACCGGCGCGGCGCGCGGGCCGCGCCGTGCCGAAGGCAAGGTGGGCGGCGGCGCCTTCGCGGCCCTGCCAGAGTTGCTGCGCTCCCCTTACCTGCTCGGCGTCGCAGCCTGGGTCGGCCTGCTCTCGTTCGGCGCCACCATCCTCTACTTCGCGCAGGCGCACATCGTCGCCGCGACGGTGCACGGCGCGAGCGCGCAGACCCAGCTCTTTGCCGGCGTCGACCTCGCCGTCGGCCTGCTCACGCTGGCGACCCAGGTCTTCGCCACGGGCAGCTTCATCGAGCGCTTCGGTACCGGCATCGCCGCCGGTTCGCTGCCGGCGGTGTTCATCGCCGGCTTCGCGGCACTTGCCTTCAGCCCGAGCCTGGCCGTGGTGCTGACGTTCCAGGTCGCCCAACGCTGGCTGAACTTCGCCATCGCCAATCCGGCACGCCAGGTCTTCTTCACGGTCGTCGACCGCGAGGAGAAATACAAGGCCAAGAACCTGATCGACGTGGTGGTCTACCGTGGCTCGGACGCGCTGTCGGGCTGGGCCTTCGACAGCCTGCAGTTCATCGGCCTGAAGCTCGGCGCCCTCGCCCTCTGCGCCCTACCGGTTGCGGCCGCCTGGCTGGCCTTGTCGCTGAAGCTGGGCCGCATGCACGAGGCTCGTGCCGCTCAGGGTTCAGGCGAGCAAGTATGCGGCGGCACGATCGCCCAGTAGACGCGATTCTCGGCATCGGCCGAGAGGCGCGGCGCATCGAAGTAACCGGTGCTGGTGACACCCTTCGAAGGCAGGCGCGCTGGATCTTTCGACACGTATGCGGCGCCGTTGCGCTCGAGGTCGGCCGGCGCGATCCAGGGCGAATTCGCGAAGTCGCCATCCTCGAGCACCTGTGCCCTGCCTCCGCTGTAGACCGAGACGATGCCGGCTTCGAACGTCGGACCCACCACGATCCGGAGCGGACAAGGCGAGTCGGTCCGCCAGGCGGTCCGCACGGCGTCGGCAAGTTGTTGCGCCGGATAGTGGCGGTCGTGCCGGTGACCGTTGACCAGCGGGTCGCCGGCGAGCACGGTAACGGCCATGAAGACGCTTTGCACCAGGAGCGCGGCGCCGATCCAGGCCGGTCCTGCGGCCACGACCCGTGGCCGGATGCGCCAGGCGAGCCAGAGCCCCAGGAACTGGATGGCCTGGTAGCCCCAGTGGTTCTGCAGCAGCAGTCCGAAAAGCGGCGCCGTCAGCACCGTCAGCGCAAGGGGCACGCCGACGAGGCCCAGGAGCCAGGCACGACGGCGTGCCTGCTCCCGATCGCCGAGCGCGCTTTCGACGCCGCGCGCGCCGGGCAGCAGCAGGAGGGCACCGCACAGAAGAAGCGCCGGAACGATCATGCGCAGTTGCTGGGTCAGAAAGCTCGCAACGCTGAGCGCCAGGTCGGCCGCGCTCGGATGCTGTCCTTGCTGCGTCGCGTATTCGAGCGTCGTGAAGTGATCGTCGAGCACCCAGAGCAGATGCGGCGTCACGACCAGCAAGGCCGTGGCGACGGCCAGCAGCAAGCCGCGCCGAGCCGCCGGGGTCGCGGCGTCGCGGCTCAGGAAGACCGCCACGAGCATGCCGGCGAGCGGGACCAGCGCCTGGTACTTGGCAAGCAGCGCCAAGCCGGCAGCCAGGCCTGTGGCCAGCCACCAGCGCGCCGCGCGCTCGTCCTTCTGCAAGGCGCGCAGGAGACACCAGGCCGTGATGCTGATCGTCAGCATCAGCACCGTGTTGTGGTTGAAGAGGGCCGCGCGCGACGAGAAGGCGTGTTGCAGGCCCCAGAGCAGCACGGCGAGCGCCGCTATCGCGTCGCCGAAGAGGATCCGCGCGATCCGATGCGTGAAGAACGCGGTGCCGAGCGTGCACAGCCAGGCGAGCAGCTGGGCCGACCAGACGGCCGGCCCGAGCACGGCGATGAGCGTGGCCAGCATCCAGGTCGGCAGCGGCGGGTGCTTGTGGTAGCCCCACTGCAGGCCGTGCGCCCAGGTGAACTGCTCGAAATGATCGCCCAGCTGGCCGCTGCTGGTGGCCAGGACGATGCCGACCCAGACCGTGACGACGAGCATCGCGAGCAGCGGCGCCGCTCGCACGACGAGGCTCGCGTCGGGTGCGAAGGCTTGCGGCGATGAAGGCAGGCCTTCGTCGACGACGACGCTGGATTCGCTCTGCGGCATGGCTCCCGGCCAAAAAAAGAGACGAGTGAGCCCACTCGTCTCGTTGCGCGGCACCGATCTCAAGCGCCGTGGGGGCCTACTGTGCACTATTGTAAAGCCCGGTAAACCAGCTGCGACTGCGCGCCGACGAGCGGCGCTGCGCCCCTAGGCGCCGCCTTCGTGCCGTGTCTTCGCCCCCTCGTGAGCGGCATCGGCGGCCTGGGCAAGGCGCTCTTCCTCGGCACGGTGCCGCGCCGCCGCGCGCCGACGGCCCATATTCCTGCCGAGCCAGATGCCCAGCAGCACCACGACCAGAACCACCAGCAAGGCCAGAGCTTCCATCGCACACCTCCGCACCGAGTCTATGGGAGGCCGGAGCGAAAAGAGCTCGCCGACCGCATCCTTCGATCCTCCTGAAACGTCCTTGCAGCGGACTCTCTACAAAGGACTGCCGTGAAGCACATGGTCAGCTACACCCTCAAGCCCGATCGCGTCGCCGAAAACGAGCGCCTCGCCCTCGCCGTCTACGAAGCGTTGCGCCAGAGCCGGCCAGCCGGATTACGCTACGCCACCTTCCGCCTCGGCGACGGCGTGAGCTTCGTGCACATCGTCTCGCACGAGGAAAAGGAAGGCGTCAACGCCCTGACGGCGCTGCCCGCGTTCCAGGCCTTCGCCGCCGGCGTGAAGGATCGATGCGTCGCGCCACCGGTGCGCGTCGATCTGACGGAGATCGGATCCTATGGGTTCTTCGACAGCTAGCCCGACGATGACCGACCCAGCGCAGAGCGGCGACATCCTCTCGGTCCTCGAGCAGGGACGCCGGCAATTTCTTGCGCTCGTCGATCACGTGCGGCCGGAGCTGCTGCGCTATTGCACGCGCATGACCGGCTCGATCGCCGACGGCGAGGACGTGGTCCAGGACACGCTGGCGCGCGCCTGCTACGAGCTGCCGCAGATGAAGGAGCTGCCGCCGCTGCGGCCCTGGCTGTTCCGGATCGCCCACAACCGGGCGATCGACCATTGGCGGCACGAGGCGCACCGCGCGAGCGAGCCGCTCGATGCGGCGTTCGACATCGCCGATGCCGCCGCGCTCGAGCCCGACAACATCGTCGCCCGCCAGCAGGCCGTGCGGGCCGCGATCTCGTCGTTCCTGGCGCTCGCACCGGCGCAGCGCGGCTGCGTCATCCTGAAGGACGTGCTCGACCACTCGATCGACGAGATCGCCGCCGAGCTCGCGCTCAGCGTGCCGGCGGTGAAGGCCGCGCTGCACCGCGGCCGCGCCGCCTTGCAGCGCTCGAGCGACACGACGCCGCTCGCGGCGCGTACCACAGCCGTTTCACCGGCCCTGAAGCACTACGCGCGTCTTTTCGGCGCGCACGACTGGGACGGCGTGCGCGCGCTGCTGGCCGACGACGTCCGGCTCGACCTCGTCTCGCGCCGCAAGGCGGCCGGCCGGCGCGAGGTCGGCAGCTACTTCGAGAACTACGATCGCACTCCGGGTTGGCGCGTCGCATCGGCGCGCTTCGACGGGCGCGAGGTCCTGGCCGTCTTCACCGAGGCCGGGGCCGAGCGTCCGGCGTACTTCGTCGAGCTCGGCTGGCGCGAAGGGCAGGTCGTCTCGATCCGCGACTTCCGCTACGTGCCCTACATCGTGCAGGAAGGTTCGTTTCAACTGGAGGCAAGGACATGAAAACAGAACTCGTCTATCTGCTGCTGACCGCCGTTCTCACCGGGCTGCTGTGGGTGCCCGTCGTGATCGGCTACGTCTCGTCGCGCGGGCCGCTCACGGCGGAGGGTTACCGCGTGGCGCCGACATCGCCGCTGCCGCCGTGGGTGGAGCGCGCCAACCGCGCACACATCAATGCGGTCGAGAACTTCGCGCCCTTCGCCGCGGTGGTGCTGGCGGCCCAGCTCGTCGGCGTCTCGAGCCCGACCACCGCGGCCTGTGCCGCCGTCTACTTCTTTGCCCGCCTGGCCCACGCGCTCGTGCACATCAGCGGCATCGGCCACTTCAAGGCGCGCACCCTGCTCTTCACCATCGCCTGGCTCGCGTTCATGACCTATGCCGTGATCCTGCTGCGCCACGCGCTCTGAGCTCGTGGGCCGGTGACGGCGCCCGGGCTCAACAGCCTGCGGTGCATTTGCCGGCGGCGTCGAACTCCATCGTCCTGCCGGAGAGCGGCAGGTACGCCGGCACCTTGACCGCCTTCATGAAGGCTTCGGTCTTGCTGCCTGGCCGAGCCTTGCCGTCGACGGTGCCGGCCTCGTTCACGTGCGAGGGGATCACCGCTGCCGGCTTGACGAGCTCGTCGATCACGTAGGCCGCCTCGAGCGGACCGGTGGTGAAGCCGTCACCGATGTTCATCACGGCCAGCCTGGCGTGGTAGTAGTCGCGAACGACGCGCTCCTGATCGGCGACGATGCCGGTGTCGCCTGACAGATAGGCGACGAGCCCGTTGCTGAAGCGCAGGACGTAGCCGGTGGCCAGGCCGACGTCGCCGGCGATGCCCGCCTCCTTCATCGCCTTGCCGAGCTCGCCGCCGATGAAGTCGGGATCGACGCCGTTGCTGTGCAGCGCCGTCACCGTCGCGATGCGCACTCCGCCCAGGGTGACGCTGCCGCCGAAGCGGGCGAGGATCGAGTTGGCCGGATCGCCACCGTTGGCCTTGAGCTTGGCCGCGAAGAACGGCGGCATCTCGCTGCCGGTGACGATCTTCGACTTCTTGGCCAGGGCGATCTCCACCGCCAGCGTATTGGGCACGGCCGAGACCGAGACGTCCGGCTTGTCGCAAGTGCCCGAGTTCGGCGCCTTGTTGTGGACGTTGCCGACATGGTCGCCATGCATGTGGCTGACGAGGATGACGTCGATCTTGCCGAGGCGCGGGTCGCCCGCGCCGGCGACCGTGCGGCCCGGGTCGTAGAGGATGCGGGTGCCGTTCGGGTCTTCGAAGATCAGCGCCCGGTCCTGCTGGCAGAGCTCGCCGTCGATGCCGCCGAGCGGCGTCACCTTCACGCTCTGGGCCAGGGCCGGGAAGGCCAGCGCGGCGCCGAGGGCGCCCAGGGATGCGAGCCAGGTCAGGCGATTCATGGGATTCTTCCTTCCGTTCAGGGACGTGCGAGGGCTACCAGGCCCGCGAGGTCGGGCAGCTCGCCCAACCGTCGACAGGCGGCGATCAATTCGGCCGTGCGGGCGCGGCCGAGGATGGGGTCGGACTGCAAGGCGAACTTGGCGTCGAGCGCCGCGTCGCTCATCGGCCGCTGCATCGAGCCGATCGCATGCTCGACGAAGACGTGGATGCGGCGGCCATCGCGCAAGAGCGCCGTGACGTCGGCCGACGCTTCGTCGATGGCGTCGTCGACGCTCGCCACGACCTTGCGCCGGAGCGCGACGACATCGTCGCGCGTCACCACGTCGTCCGCGAACTCGGCCTCGGCGGCCCGGCCGAAGATCAGCCCGGCGGCACAGCCGTGATAGACGCTGAACTTGGCCTGCAGGCCGTCGGCCGGCTCCTTCTTGCCGGTGAGCTCGAGCACCAGCGAGTGCACCTTGAGCTCGATGCGCTCCACGTCCTCGGGGCGAACGCCCTGCTCGCGCAACTGCACGCAGGCGTCGATGCTCGGGTGGATGACGATGCCGCAGGCGAACGGCTTGTAGGTATTGAAGGAGATCTCGAAGCGCTCGCCGAGCGCGTCGGTGGCCTCGTGCCAGGCGTATTTCGTCGACACCACCTGGGCGTAGCCGCGCGGCGCCTCGAGCGCGCGCGCGCTGGCCGTGAAGCCGTGGCGAGCGAGCAGCGCCGAGAGCAATCCGGCGCGCGCGGCGCCGCCCGGATGGAAGGGCTTGGTCATGGTGCCGAACTGCTCGCGCAGGCCCACCGGCTGCGATGCCGCGATGCCGAGCGCCATGGCCGTCTGTTGCTCGTCGAGCTTGAGCAACCGGGCGCAGGCCGCGGCGGCGCCGAGCGTGCCGGTGGAGCCGGTGATGTGCCAGCCGCGGTCGTAGTGATCGGGGTACATCAGGTTGCCCATCCGGCACGAGACGTCGATGCCGAGCACCAGGGCGTCGATCAGCTCGCGCCCGCTCGAGCCGAGGTGCTCGGCCAGCGCGAGCGCCGCCGAAGCCACCGGGCCGGCCGGATGGATGATGGTCTTCAGGTGCGTGTCGTCGAAATCGAAGGTGTGCGAGCTGATGCCGTTCAGCAGCGCGGCGCCGGCCATGTCGACCTTGTCGCTGCGCCCGAGCACCGTGGCCTGCGCCGCCGGTTGCAGCATGGCCAGCGCCCGGAACGCGGCCTCCGAGGCCTCGTGCCTTGCCGCGCCCACCGCGCAGCCGGCCCAGTTGAGGAAGGTGCGGTGCGCTTCGCGATCGACCGCATCGCTCCAGCCGCGCGACGGGTGGGTGGCCACGAAGCGGGCCAGGATCCGCGTGATCGCCGGCGCGTCGTGGTCGGCCGCGACCTGGGTGTTGCGTGCCATGGCTCCAGCCCTAGTCGTCGATCCGGATCTTGCGATCCTTGGCCAGCGCCGTCCAGCGCACGACCTCGGCCTTGATGTAGGCGCCGAACTGCTCGGGCGTCATCGGCATCGGGTCGATCGCTTCGACGGAGAGCTTCTCCTTCATGTCGGGCGCGTTGACGACGGCGGTCAGCGTCTCGTTGAGCTGCTTGACGATCGGAGCCGGTATGCCGGCGGGCCCGACGACGCCGTACCACTGCACCGCATCGAAGCCCTTGAAGCCCGACTCGATGAGCGTCGGCACGTCCTTGATCGTGGGCTGGCGCGATGCGCCGGTGACGGCCAGCGGCCGCACGCTGCCCGAGCGGATGTGCGGCAGCGCCGCCGCCAGGCCGGGGAACATCGCCTGCGTCTGGCCGCCGATGAGGTCGGTGAAGGCCGGTGCGATGCCGCGGTAAGGCACATGGACCATGAACGTTCCGGACTGCTGCTTGAAGAGCTCCATCACCAGTTGCGTCAGCGAGCCGGTGCCGGCCGAGCCGTAGCTGAACTTGCCCGGGTTCTGCTTGAGGTAGGCGATGAACTCCTTGAGGTTGTTGACCGGCAGCGACGAATTGACCACCAGCACGTTCGGCGTGCCGCCGATCATGCCGATGGGCGTGAAGTCCTTGACCGGGTCGTACGGGAGCTTGCGCGTCGCGGGGCTCGTGCCGTGCGTGGCGACGTAGCCCTGCATCAGGGTGTAGCCGTCGGGCGCGGCCTTGGCCGTGGTCTGGGCCGCGATCACGCCGCCGCCGCCGGCGAGGTTGTCGACGATGAAGCTCTGGCCGAGCAGCTTGCCCCAGCGCTCGCACACGGTGCGGCCGACGAAGTCGCTGCCGCCGCCCGCGGAAACCGGCACGATGTAGCGCAACGGCTTGTCGGGAAAGGCGTCGGCTGCGGCCGGGCGGGCGGCCAGCAGCAGCGCCGGCGCGGACAGGAGGAGGGATCGTCTCTTCATGGCGTGTGACCTCGGCGGGATTCGGGGTGGAGATGCGCGGTGAGCCGCCCGTGCGCCGCGGTGACGTGCGACGCCAGCGCCGCTTCGGCGCCGGCCGCATCGCCCTCGGCGATGGCGGCCACGATCTGCCGGTGCTCGACCAGCGAGACCTGCATGCCGATGTCGCGCGCCAGGTTCTTCAGCCGCGACAGGTGCAGCTTCTGCACGATGCCGCGATAGCTGCGGGCCAGCGTCTCGCTCCCGGTGGCCGTGACGATGGCCCAGTGAAAGGCGAGATTGCTCGCGTAGTACGACTGCACCTCGCGCTTGCGGGCGTGGGCGGTCATCGCCCGCATGAAGCCGGCGAGCTCCTTCACCAGCCGCCGACGCGCCGCCTCCGGCAGGCCCGCGGCGCGGCGGCCGGCGTGCGCGTCGAGGACGCTGCGCAGCTCGTACAGCTCGGCCACTTCCTTCGGCTCGAGCACACGCACGAAGACGCCGACGTTCTTGCGCGCCGCCACGAGCCCAGTGCTTTCGAGCTCGCGCAGCGCCTCGCGCACCGGCACGCGCGAGACGCGCAGGCGGGCCGCGACATCGGGCTCGTTGATGCGCTGCCCGGCACCGAGCGCGCCGCTCAGGATCTGCGCCAGCATGTCGTCGCGCACGAGCTTGGCCAGCGACGTGTCGCGCACGCCGGCGATCAGCTCGCTCGCGTCTTCGGTGGGCCAGGGGAACATGCGATGCCTCGGACGAATCGTCTAACGTATACGATATCTCTGCGTGACGCGCCCTGACAGCAGGGGAACTACCGGTGTCGTCGAAGACAGCCGCGCCAAGGCCTTGGCGACGAAAGTCGGAACTGGATCTCGAGCCAGCGCTCCCCGAGCGTTCCCGTGGACACCATTGCGCGCTGGGTCTACGATCTGACCGCCCTACGCCATCGCCGCCGTCACAGGTCTTCGTGGATCATCGCTTGACCGTGCGCGGCGGGGCGGGAACGAGACACCTACGCATGACCAGAGTTAATACGACTCGGCGTTTTTTCGTGGCAGCAGCAGCCTGCATGTCGGCGCCCCTGTTGGTCCGCGCACAAGACGAAGCGGAGCATGTGAAAGAGACCGACGCGAACGCCGTCGAAGTCGGCTATCGGCAGAACTCTTCAACTGTTGACGAAACTAAGTTCCCGAACCACACCAGCGACCAGAAGTGTGCGCGGTGCATCCTGTTCAACAATCCGACAGGCGCCCCATGGGCAGGCTGCATAGTCTTTCTTCCCAAGTTGGTTGCCGCCACTGGGTGGTGCAATCAGTGGTTCCAGCGTCCGGCGTAGGTGGGCGATGCCGCACCGCAGCCGGGGACCGCGGCCTGTATTCCTTAGCCCGTTCGAGCGCCGCCGCCTCGTCTGCGATCAATCGCGCCCTTCGTTCTTTGACGTCCCTCGGGCCGAGGCCCTCGAACGCCTTGCTGTCGGCCTCTGCGCGGCGTAGGACGTAGTCCAGCGCAGCTTTCTTGAGCTTGGGCTGGTGGGCGGTGCAGGGTTCGAACCTGCGACCCCTGCCGTGTGAAGGCAGTGCTCTACCGCTGAGCTAACCGCCCGTGCGGCGGCGCAGAAATGCGCGCCGACGGAAGCCTTTTATTGTGCCACGGGCTCGGCCGCCACCTGGCGCCAGACGGTGCGCCCGCCGCTCGCCTTGTCGATCTCGGCCAGCACCGCTTCGTGCGCCACGGCCTCGGCGGCGTCGGCGCTGATGACGATCAGGTTCAGCACGCTGAAGTCGATCGGCCGGGCCGCCATCTCGGCGGCGAGCGCGTCGGCGGCGTCGATCACCAGCGAGTCCTGGCCGCGCGTCATGCGGATGTAGACCTCGGCGAGCAAGCCGGCGTCGAGGAGCGCGCCGTGCAGGTTGCGGCCCGAGTTGTTGACCTCGAGGCGCTTGCAAAGCGCGTCGAGCGAGTTCGACTTGCCGGGGAAGGTATCGCGTGCCATCGACAGGCTGTCGGTGACGCGCGTCACGTGCGTGGTGAACGCCGGCCGGCCGATGCGGCGCAGCTCGGCGTCGAGAAAGCCGATGTCGAAGACGGCGTTGTGAATGACGATCTCGGCGCCCTGCACGTACTCGATCAACTGGTCGACCACATGCGCGAAGAGCGGCTTGTCGGCGAGGAACTCGTCGGTCAGGCCGTGCACCTTGAAGGCGTCTTCGTGGTTGCGCCGCTCGGGGTTGACGTAGAAGTGGAGGTTGCGGCCGGTGAGGCGGCGGTTGACGAGCTCGACGCAGCCGATCTCGATGACGCGATCGCCCGACTCGGGGCTCAGGCCCGTGGTCTCGGTGTCGAGGAAGATCTGCCGGATCGCCATGCGCTCAGGCCGCCGTCGTCTGCAAAGGCGCACCGGCGCCGGCACGCGGCGTGCGGCCGCGGCCCCACAGCCAGAGCGCGATGCCGGCGGCGATCATCGGCACGCACAGCCACTGGCCCATGCTCATGCCGAGGGCGAGCAGGCCGAGAAAGTTGTCGGGCTCGCGGAAGAACTCGGCGATGAAGCGCAGCACGCCGTAGCCGACGAGAAAGGCGCCCGAGACCTGGCCGAGGCCGCGCGGCTTCTTGCCGTAGATCCAGAGGACGACGAAGAGCAGCATGCCTTCGAGCAGGAACTCGTAGAGCTCGGAGGGATGGCGCGGCAGCGGCGAGCCCGATTGCGGAAAGACCATCGCCCACGGCAGGTCGGGGCTGGCGAAACGTCCCCACAGCTCGCCGTTGATGAAGTTGCCGATGCGCCCGGCCGCAAAGCCGGTGGGCACGCAAGGCGCGACGAGGTCGGTGACATCGAGGAAATGGCGCTTGCGCGAGCGCGCGAAGAAGGCGATGGCGACGATCACGCCGAGCAGGCCGCCGTGAAAGGCCATGCCGCCCTTCCAGACCGAGAAGATCTCGAGCGGATGCTCGAAGTAGAAGCCCGGCTTGTAGAAGAGCACGTAGCCGAGCCGGCCGCCGATGACGGTGCCGAGCACGCCGAAGAAAAGCAGGTCTTCGACGTCTCGCCTCGTCCAGCCGTTGACCGCGAACTGCGGCAGCTTCGAGCGCCGCACCGCGAGGAAGAGGAAGAGGCCGAAGCCGACGAGATAGGTCAGGCCGTACCAGTGGATCGCGATGGGAACGCCGAAGCGGTGGAAGTCGAGCGCGATCGGGTCGAACTGCGGGTGCACGAGCATGCGGAGATGATATCGGGCGCACGCGGCCCGCCATCGGCGCGCGGATCGCGGCAACGCCTGCCGGGCCCGGGCGTTACGATGAGATCTTTCGCTTCGCCCAGGACGACCAGAGGCCATGCCGATCAACCGCCGCTCCCGCAATATCACCGAAGGCGTTGCCCGCGCCCCGAACCGCTCGATGTACTACGCCCTCGGCTACGAGCAGGGCGACTTCGGCAAGCCGATGATCGGCGTCGCCAACGGCCACTCCACCATCACGCCCTGCAACTCGGGCCTGCAGAAGCTGGCCGATGCGGCCGTCGCCGGCATCGAGGAAGCGGGCGGCAACGCCCAGATCTTCGGCACGCCCACCATCAGCGACGGCATGGCGATGGGCACCGAAGGCATGAAGTACAGCCTGGTCTCGCGCGAGGTCATCGCCGACTGCATCGAGACCTGCGTCGGCGGCCAGTGGATGGACGGCGTGCTCGTGGTCGGCGGCTGCGACAAGAACATGCCGGGCGGCATGATGGGCATCCTGCGCGCCAACGTGCCGGCGATCTACGTCTACGGCGGCACCATCCTGCCCGGGCGCTACCAGGGCCAGGACCTCAACATCGTCAGCGTCTTCGAGGCGGTGGGCCAGTTCACGGCCGGCAAGATGAGCCAGACTGATTTCACCGAGATCGAGCGCCGCGCCATTCCCGGCAGCGGCTCGTGCGGCGGCATGTACACCGCCAACACCATGAGCTCGGCCTTCGAGGCGCTCGGCATGAGCCTGCCGTATTCGAGCACGATGGCCAATGTCGAAGACGAGATCACCGCGAGCGCGAAGACGGCGGCGCGCGTCCTCGTCGAGGCGGTGCGGCGCGACCTGAAGCCGCGCGACATCGTGACCCGAAAGAGCATCGAGAACGCCGTGGCCGTGATCATGGCCACCGGCGGCTCGACCAACGCCGTGCTGCACTTCCTCGCCATCGCGCATGCGGCAGGCGTCGAGTGGACGATCGACGACTTCGAGCGCATGCGCGCCAAGGTGCCGGTGCTCTGCGACCTGAAGCCCTCGGGCAAGTACCTCGCGATCGACCTGCATCACGCCGGCGGCATTCCGCAGGTGATGAAGATGCTGCTCGACGCCGGCCTGCTGCACGGCGACTGCATCACGATCACCGGCAAGACCATCGCCGAGACGCTCGCCGACCTGCCGGCGGTGCCGCGCGCCGACCAGGACGTGATCCGGCCGATCGACAAGCCGATGTACGCGCACGGCCACCTCGCCATCCTGAAGGGCAACCTCTCGACCGAAGGCGCGGTGGCCAAGATCACCGGCCTGAAGAGCCCGGTGATGACCGGCCCGGCGCGCGTCTTCGACGACGAGCAGTCGGCGATGGCCGCGATCATGGATCGGCAAGATCGTGCGCCGGCGACGTGATGGTGCTGCGCTACCTCGGGCCCAAGGGCGCGCCCGGCATGCCGGAGATGCTGGCGCCGACCGAGCGCGCTGATCGGCCAGGGCCTGGGCGAGATCGGTGGGCCTCATCACCGACGGGCGTTTCTCCGGCGGCACCTGGGGCATGGTCGTGGGCCACGTCGCGCCGGAGGCCTATGCCGGCGGCACGATCGCGCTGATCGAAGAAGGCGACGCGATCACCATCGACGCGCATCGCCTGCTGCTGCAGCTCGACGTGAGCGACGCCGAGATCGCCAGGCGGCGTGCCGCCTGGAAGGCGCCGGCGCCGCGCTACACGCGCGGCGTGCTCGCCAAGTTCGCGAAGAATGCGTCGAGCGCCAGCCGCGGCGCCGTGCTCGACGGCGACTGATCTGACGCGTCAGCGCGGGGTTTTCTGCGCCTTGCGGCGGGAGCGCGTATCCATCCCGAGCGCCTCCAGGTTTTCCTGGCGGCGGTCTTTCTTCTTCTTCTCCATCCGGTCCATCTCGCGCCGCTTGTTGAGGCCGGACACGTCCGACCAGACCCACCAGGCCACGGCGAGAAGAAAGGGCAGAACGAACTTCCACAGGTCGCCGAAGATGTCCCAGTTCCAGGCCGCGAACGGCCCGATGCCCAGCGAGATTCAGCAGGATCAGGATGACGCCGATGATGACGAAGGGCATGCGCTTTCTCCGGCTCGGTGCATGAAGGCGGCAACGACGCGTTCTCGTGTCGCGCTGTGCCTTCCGCTATCCTGATGGTAGCCCAGCAACCTGCGCGCCGGCCGCGAAAGAACCGAATGAAACTGCCGCTCTTCGCGACATCCGTCGCCCTCTGCGTGGCCGCTGCGCCGGCCTCGGCGAACGAAGCGCTGGCGAAGAGCAAGAACTGCTTTTCCTGCCACCAGGTCGATGCCAAGGTGATCGGCCCGGCCTACAAGGACGTCGCCGCCAAATACGCCGGCCAGCCCGATGCACAGGCGCGGCTGGTGCAGAAGGTGATGAAAGGAGGCGCCGGCGTCTGGGGGCCGGTGCCGATGCCGGCCAATCCGCAGGTCAACGAGGCCGAGGCGAAGCAGCTCGTGCAGTGGATCCTGTCGTTGAAGTAGCCCGAGGCGCTGCAGCGCTTCAGGCGATGCGCTGCGTCACTTCCGGACCGATGGCGAACCGTTCGCCGTACGTGGCGGCCAGTTCCGCCGGCACGGGCGATGAACTGCGCCCTGCCCTCCGAGGCGATGAACTGGATCGCACCGCCCGTCCACGCCGGAAAGCCGATGCCGAAGATCGAGCCGATGTTGGCTTCGTAGGTGCTGGTCAGCACGCCCTCGGCCAGGCAGCGCGCCGTCTCGATCGACTGGCGATAGAGAAAGCGGCGCTTCAGCATCTCGATGTCTGCGCCCGGACCGGACGTTTTCTCGAACAGTTGCTTCAGCCCGGGCCACAGCCGCTTGGCCTGTCCCGGCGCGTAGTCGTAGAAGCCGCCACCGGCAGCACGGCCCGGTCGCTTCAGCTCCTTGACCATGCGCTCCACCAGCAGCTCGCCGGTCGACGGCGAGTACGAGCGCCCTTCGGCCGCAAGGTCGGCGCGCGCCTGCTCCATCACGTGCACCGAAAGCGAGAGCGAGGTCTCGTCGAGCACCGCGAGCGGGCCGACCGGCATGCCGGCCGCCAACGCCGCATGCTCGACGAGCGGCGCCGGGATGCCCTCGGCGAGCATCGCCGCGCCTTCCATCACGAAGGTGCCGAAGACACGGCTGGTGAAGAAGCCGCGCGAATCGTTGACGACGATCGGCGTCTTGCCGAGAGCGGCGACGTAGTCGAAGGCGCGCGCGATCGTCTCGTCGCTGGTCTGCGCGCCGCGAATGATCTCGACCAGCCGCATCTTGTGCACCGGCGAGAAGAAATGCAGGCCGACGAAATGCTCGGGCGCCTTGCTGGCCTTGGCCAGGCCGCTGATCGGCAAGGTGGACGTGTTGCTGGCGAAGACGCCGCCCGGTGCCAGCATCGGCTCGGCCTCGCGCGTCACTGCGGCCTTGAGCTCGCGATTCTCGAAGACGGCTTCGATGACGAGATCGCAGCCGTCGAGTGCGCCCGCCTCGGCCGCGGGCGTCACGAGCGCGAGCAGCTTCGCTTCGCGCGCCGCTTCCATGCGCCCCTTGGCGACCTGCGGCGCCGTGATGCGACGGATCGCGTCGATGCCGGCATTGGCCTTTTCGAGCGAGACGTCCTTCAACACGCAGGCGATGCCGCGCGCCGCATTGGCGTGGGCGATGCCCGCACCCATCATGCCGGCGCCGAGAATGCCGACCTTCTTCGGCTTCCACGGCGCGAAGCCGGCGGGGCGCGATTTGCCCGACTTGATGGCGTTGAGGTCGAAGAAGAAAGCCTGGATCATGTTCTTCGCGGTCTGCGTGACCATGACCTTGGCGAGCTTTCGGCTCTCGATGCGCGTGGCCGTGTCGTAGTCGACGCGGGCTCCTTCGACCATGGTCTCGAGAATCGCCTCGGTCGCCGGATAGAGGCCGCGCGTCTTCTGCAGCAGCATCGCCGGCGCGACGCTGAGCGCGGCCGCGACCTTCGGCTGATCCGGCGTGCCACCGGGCATGCGGTAGTCGCGCCGGTCCCAGGGCTGTTGGGCGTCGGGATGCTCGGCGATCCAGGCCAGCGCCTGCGCCTTCAGCTCGGCGACGTCGGCGCCGAGACCATCGACCCAGCCGAGCTCGACCGCCTCGCGCGGCCCGAACAGCTTGCCTTCGAGGAGGTACGGCTGCGCCGCGAGCAGGCCGAGCTGGCGCACCGTCTTCGTGATGCCGGTGGCGCCGGGGATGAGCCCGAGCGTGACCTCGGGCATGCCGAAGCGGATAGCCGCGTCGTCGAGCGCGAAGCGCGCATGCGCGGCCAGCGCCACCTCCCAGCCGCCGCCGAGCGCGGCGCCGTTCAGCAGAGCCACCACCGGACGGCCGAGCGTCTCGATCTTGCGATAACTCGCCTTCGTCGCCTCGATCCCGGCGAAGCCCGGCGCCGCGTCCTCGGCCTTCAGCGTCAGCAGGTATTTCAGCGCGGCGCCCGCGAAGAAGGTCGACTTCGCAGAGGCCAGGAGGACACCCTTGATCTTTTCCTTGTCGCGCACGAGCTGTGCCGCGACCTCGGCCAGATCGTCCTGCCACTCCTGCGTCATCGTGTTGACGGGCGCGTCCGGCGCGTCGAAGGTGACGGTGGCGATGCCGGCGGCATCGATGTCGTAGCGGATCGTGTTCATGAGGTTGCCTTGCTGGAAGAGCGGCGGTGTGGCGCGCGCGGCCGGGAGCATCGGGCGGGGGACTCCGCTCATGTCCCCCGACGACCGCCTGAAGGCGCTCGTCTCCTCCTTTACTTCGCTGCGTCCCCCACCCGACGCTCCCGGCCGAGCCGGGTCGCACGAACGAAGAAAGAAAGAGCAAGCCGCCTCGGTGCGGGATCGGGGCGATGGGGCGTTCTGTGGAGCGAAGTAAAGGAGGAGGCGAGAGCCATACCTGGCTCTCGCCGGGGGACATGAGCGCAACAGAGCGCACCGTCGCCCCGATCCCTCGACGAGCACCGTCGAACCTCACGCTAGACCCGCTCGACGATCGTCGCGATCCCCATGCCGCCACCAACGCACAAGGTCACCAACCCACGCTTGAGTTGCCGACGCTCGAGCTCGTCGAGCAGCGTACCCACGAGCATCGCACCGGTCGCGCCGAGCGGATGGCCCATGGCGATGGCGCCGCCGTTGACGTTGACCTTCTCCGCCGGCACGCCCATCTCGCGCATGAAGCGCATCGGCACGGCGGCGAAGGCTTCGTTGACTTCGAAGAGATCGATGTCGTCGATCGTGAGGCCGGCCTTGGCGAGCACCTTGCGCGTCGCCGGCATCGGGCCGGTGAGCATGATGGTCGGGTCGGCGCCCGAGAGCGCGGTGGCGACGATGCGGCCGCGCGGCGCGAGGCCCATCTCGCGGCCCTTCGCCTCGCTGCCGATCAGCACGGCGGCGGCGCCGTCGACGATGCCCGACGAGTTGCCGGCCGTGTGCACGTGCTCGATGCGCTCGACCTGCGGATAGCGGGCCAGCGCCACGGCGTCGAAGCCCATGGCGCCGAGCTCGGCGAAGGCGACCTTGAGCGAGGCCAGGCCTTCGAGCGTGGTGCGCGGCTTGATGAACTCGTCGCGCTCGAGCAGGGCCAGGCCGATCTCGTCGTCGACGGCGAGCACCGAGCGGTCGAAATGGCCCGCCGCCTGCGCCGCAGCGGCGCGCTGCTGCGAGCCGAGGGCATAGCGGTCGACGTCGTCGCGGCTCCAGCCGCCGAGCGTGGCGATCAGGTCGGCGCCTATGCCTTGCGGCACGAAGCCGGTGGCGATGTTGGTGGCCGGGTCCTGCGCCCAGGCGCCGCCGTCGGAGCCGATCGCGCACGCGCGACATGCTCTCGACGCCGCCGGCCACGACCATGTCTTCCCAGCCGCTCGCGACCTTCTGCGCCGCGATGTTCACGGCCTCGAGGCCGGAGGCGCAGAAGCGGTTGATCTGCATGCCGGCGACCTTCACGTCCCAGCCGGCCTTCAGCGCCGCGGTCTTGGCGATCACCGAGCCCTGCTCGCCCACCGGCGAGACGACGCCCATCACCACGTCGTCGAGCTGCGGCCGGATCGAAGGCGTGCCGCTTCTGCAGCTTGACGAGCAGGCCGGCGAGCAGGTCGACCGGCTTGACCTCGTGCAGGCTGCCGTCCTTCTTGCCCTTGCCGCGCGGCGTGCGCACGGCGTCGAAGATCATGGCGTGGGTCATGGTCGGCTCCTGATTGACAAGCGATTATCCGGCCGCGCAAACTCGCCGACAATCCACCAAGCAAGCGCTTGGTTGAACCGCGAATCATGACGCTACCGATCGATCTTTCGCGCCGACCTGTTCGCCGGCCAGGTGGCCGTCGTCACCGGCGGCGGCTCGGGCATCGGCCGCTGCACCGCGCACGAGCTGGCGGCGCTCGGCGCCCGCGGTCGCCATCGTCGGGCGCACGCAGGAGAAGCTCGACGCCGTGAAGGCCGAGATCGAGGCGGCCGGCGGCACCTGCTCGACGCACGCCGCCGATATCCGCGACGAGGCCGCGGTGCAGGCCGCGGTGGCCGCGGTCCTCGCGCGCGCACGGCCGCATCGACGCGCTCGTCAACAACGCCGGCGGCCAGTACCCCGCGCCGCTGGCCACGATCAGCGCCAAGGGCTGGGACGCGGTGGTGCGCAACAACCTCACCGGCGGCTTCCTGATGGCGCGCGAATGCGTCAACCAGTGGATGCTCGACGACGACGGCAGCGGCGCGGCGCGTGGCGGCGCGATCGTCAACATCCTCGCCGACATGTGGCACGGCATGCCGGGCATGGGCCACTCGGGCGCGGCGCGCGCCGGCATGCTCAACTTCACCGAGACGGCGTCGCTCGAATGGGCGCCGGTGCGCGTCAATGCCGTGGCGCCGGGCTGGATCGCATCGAGCGGGCTCGACCGCTATCCGCCGGAGATGAAGGACACCTTGCGCGGCCTGAAAGACGATCGTGCCGTTGCGCCGGCTCGGCACCGAAAGCGAGGTGGCGGCGGCGATCGTCTATCTGCTCTCGCCGGCGGCGGCCTTCGTCTCGGGCGCCTGCCTGCGCGTCGACGGCGCGGCGCCGAATGCCAAGCGCATCTGGCCCGAGGTCGGCACCGGTGGCACGACGCCGGCCTTCGACGGCTTTCATCTCGCGACCACGCCCGCCGTGCTGAAGGGCCGCTGATGCCGGCGCTGCAACTGCCTCTCGATCCGGACGACGGCGATCGCGCCGCGCGCCGCAACCACACGCTCGCGCTCGTCGAGCGCTGGCGCGGGCTCGAAGCACGCACCCGCGCAGGCGAGCGCGCGCGCCGGGCCGCTCTTCGCCAGGCGCGGCCAGCTGCTGCCGCGCGAGCGCGTGGCGCGCCTGCTCGATCCCGGCGTGCCCTTCCTCGAGCTCTCGACGCTGGCCGGCTGGCTGCTCGACAGCGACGATGCCGAGCAAGTCGGTGCCGGGCGGTGGCGTCATCGCCGGCATCGGCGTCGTCTCGGGCGTTCGCGTGCATGCTCGTGGCCGACGACGCCGGCATCGATGCCGGCGCCTTGCAGCCGATGGGCCTCGAGAAGCTGCAGCGGGCGCAGACCATCGCCCTCGAGAACAAGCTGCCCTTCGTGCATCTCGTCGAGTCGGCCGGCGCCAACCTGCCGGCCTATCGCGTCGAGCAGTTCATCCACGGCGGCAGCGCGCTTCTACAACCTGGCGCGGCTCTCCGCCGCCGGCCTGCCGGTGATCGCGGTCGTGCACGGCTCGTCGACGGCGGGCGGCGCCTACATGACGGGCCTGTCCGACCGCGTGATCATGGTTCGCGGCCGCGGCCGCGCCTTCCTCGCCGGGCCGCCCTTGCTGAAGGCCGCGACCGGCGAGATCGCGAGCGACGAAGCGCTCGGCGGCGCCGACATGCACGCCGGCGTCTCCGGCCTGGCCGAGCACGTCGCCGACGACGACGCGAGCGCGCTTGGCCATGGCGCGCGAGCTGATCGCCTCGCTCGGCTGGCAAGCCGCCGGCGCACTGGCCCGAAGGACCCGAGCCGAGCGCTTCGGCCGACGACCTGCTCGCCCTTTTCGGCGCCGACATGAAGCGGCCGGTCGAGATGCGCCACGTCATCGCCCGCATCGCCGACGCCTCCGACTTCCTCGAGTTCAAGCCCGACTACGGGCCGGCGACCGTCTGCGGCCACGCCGCGATCTGCGGCTTTCGGATCGGCATCGTCAGCAACAACGGCCCGCTCGATCCGGCCGGCAGCACGAAGATCACGCACTTCATCCAGACCTGCGAGCAGGCGGGGCTGCCGATCGTCTGGCTGCAGAACACGACCGGCTTCATCGTCGGCACCGAAGCCGAGCGCGCCGGCATGATCAAGCACGGCTCGAAGCAGATCCAGGCCCTGTCGAACGCGACGGTGCCGCAGATCACGATCCAGTGCGGCGCCTCCTACGGCGCCGGCAACTACGGCATGTGCGGCCGCGGCTTTCATCCGCGCTTCCTCTTCAGCTGGCCGACGGCGAAGACGGCGGTGATGGGCGCCGAGCAGGCCGCCGGCACGATGGAGATCGTGATGCGCGAAGGCGCGGCGAGAAAAGGCGAGCCCGTCGACGAAGCGCGCCTGGCCGGCCTGAAGGCGAAGATCGTCGCCAACTTCGAGCGCCAGAGCGACGCCTTCTACACCTCCGGCCGTCTGCTCGACGACGGCCTGATCGACCCGCGCGACACGCGCCGGGTGCTCGCCCTGTGCCTGGCGGTCTGCGAAGAGGCCCGGCAACGCACGCTCCATCCCATGCAGTTCGGCGTCGCCCGCCCCTGAGGCCGCGCCAGGAGACAGAAGACCATGCAGATCACGCACGAGCACGAAGAGATCCGGCGCACGCTGAAGCGCTTCATCGACGACGAGATCAACCCTCACGTCGACGAATGGGAGGCGGCCGAGGAATTCCCGGCGCACGAGGTCTTCAAGGGCCTCGGCAAGCTCGGCCTGCTCGGCCTGACCAAGCCCGAGAAGTACGGCGGCATGGCGCTCGACTACTCGTACTCGGTGATCATGGCCGAGACGCTCGGCCACGTCGCCTGCGGCGGCGTGCCGATGGCGATCGGCGTGCAGACCGACATGTGCACGCCGGCGCTGGCCCGCTTCGGCTCCGAGGCGCTGTGCAAGGAGTTCCTGGTGCCGGCGATCGCCGGCGATGCGGTCGGCTGCATCGGCGTCTCCGAGCCGGGCGCCGGCTCCGACGTGGCCAGCATCAAGACGACGGCCAGGAAGGACGGCGGCGACTACGTCATCAACGGCGCCAAGATGTGGATCACCAACAGCCTGCAGGCCGACTGGATGTGCCTGCTCGCCAACACCAGCGAAGGCGCGGCGCACAAGAACAAGAGCCTGATCATGGTGCCGATGAACACGCCCGGCGTCGACCAAGGCGAAGAAGATCCGGAAGATCGGGATGATGGCCAGCGACACCGGCCTGATCCACTTCGACGACGTGCGCGTGCCGCAGACGAACCGCATCGGCGAAGAAGGCATGGGCTTCACCTACCAGATGATGCAGTTCCAGGAAGAGCGCCTGTGGGCCGCGGCGCACGCCATCGAGGCGCTCGCCGGCTGCATCCGCTCGACCATCGACTACACGCGCGAGCGGCAGATCTTCGGCAAGAGCGTGCTCGATCACCAGGTCGTGCACTTCAAGCTCGCCGAGCTGAAGACCGAGGTCGAGGCGCTGCGCGGCCTGGTCTACATGGCGACCGAGAAATACGTCGGCGGCGCCGACGTCACCGAGTGGGCCTCGATGGCCAAGCTGAAGGCCTGCCGCCTCGGCCGGCTCGTGCCCGACGCCTGCATGCAGTACTGGGGCGGCATGGGCTACACCTGGGACAACCCGGTGTCTCGATACTTTCGCGACGGCCGGCTCGGCTCGATCGCCGGCGGCGCCGACGAGGTGATGCTCGGCATCATCGCCAAGTACATGCACACGCTGCCGGCGCGCGGCTGAGCGAAGCCCCGTGGCCGGACTCGCACGCCGACTTCTCGTCGCCAATCGCGGCGAGATCGCCGTGCGCATCGCACGCACCGCGCGCCGGCTCGGCATCGAGACGGTCGCGATCGCCTCCGACGCCGATCGCGATGCGCCGCACGTGCGTGCCTGCGATCGCGTCGTCGCGATCGGCGGCGAGCGTGCGGCCGACTCGTATCTGCGTGCCGACCGCATCGTCGCCGCGGCACTCGCCGCCGGCGCCGACGCGCTTCATCCCGGCTATGGCTTCCTGAGCGAGAACGCAAGCCTTCGCCGACGCCGTGCTGGCTGCAGGACTCGCCTGGATCGGGCCGCCGCCCGAAGCGATGCGGGCGATGGCGGACAAGGCCGACGCGCGCCAGCGCCTGGCCGCGGCCGGCGTGCCGGTGCTGCCCGGCTACGACGGCATGGCACAGGACCGGGCGACGCTGCGTCGCGAAGCGGCACGCATCGGCTGGCCGCTGATGGTCAAGGCCGCCGCCGGCGGCGGTGGCCGCGGCATGCGGCTCGTCGAGCGCGCCGGCGATCTCGATGCGGCGCTCGACTCTGCCGCGTCGGAAGCTGCCGCGGCCTTTGCCGATGCGCGCCTGCTGCTCGAGCGCGCCGTCGCCGACGCGCGGCACGTCGAGATCCAGGTCTTCGCCGACGCGCACGGCAACGTCATTCACCTCGGCGAGCGCGATTGCTCGGTGCAGCGGCGCCACCAGAAGCTGGTCGAGGAAGCGCCCTCGCCCGCCGTCGCGCCGGCCTTGCGTCGGCGCATGGGCGAGGTCGCCGTCGCGGTGGCGCGCGAGGTCGGCTATCGCGGCGCCGGCACGGTCGAGTTCCTGCTCGACGCGGCCGGCGACTTCTGGTTCATCGAGATGAACACGCGGCTGCAGGTCGAGCACGCGGTGACCGAGGCGCTGCTCGGCGTCGACCTGGTCGAGTGGCAACTGCGCGTCGCCGCCGGCGAGCCGCTGCCGTTGACGCAGGAAGAGGCGCTCGGCCGCTACGAAGCCGGTGGCCACGCCATCGAGGTACGCCTGTGCGCCGAGGACCCGGCGCGGGGCTATCTGCCGCAGGCGGGCAGGATCGTGCGCTGGTCGGCGCCACCGCTGCGTGCGCTGCGATCACGCGCTGGCCGAGCGGCGCGGTCGTCAGCAGCTTCTACGACTCGATGCTCGGCAAGCTCGTCGCCCACGCGTCGACGCGCGACCGCGCCATCGCACAGTTGGCCGAGGCGCTCGATCGCACCGTCTGCCTCGGCGTCGCCAGCAACCGCGCTTTCCTCGCGCGGGTGTTGCGCCACCCGAGCTTTCGTCGCCGGCGCGGCGACCACGTCGTTCCTGCCTGTGAACTTTCCAGACGATGCGTCGCGTCGCGCCACGGCGCATTCGTGGCTCGAAGCGCTCGCCGCCGGCGCGCTCGCGGTGCTGCCGCGCGATCATCTGCCCGCGTCCTGGGCCGGCTGGTCGTCATCACCCGCGCTCAGCCGCGACGTCGCCGCTCGTCGACGGCGAGGCCACTCGCCTCTGGCATCTCGAAGGCACGCGCGACACCTTCGACGCGCGCAGCGACGGCGCCAGCCACCGCATCGCCGCGATCCGGGTACGCCATCTCAACGCCCACGGCGGCGAGATCGACGCGAGCGTCGACGGCCGACAGGTCCGCGCGATCTTCGCCCGTGCCGGCGACACGAGCTGGTGGCTCGCCGACGGCGCCGAGATCACTCTCATCGACGCACAGCTGCACAGCCGCGCGAGTGCAGTCGCGTCCGCGCCGGGGAACCTGCTCGCGCCGATGCATGGCCGCGTCACGCAGGTACTGGTCGAGGCTGGCAGCGAAGTCGGAGCTGGCGCGTTGCTCATGGTGCTGGAAGCGATGAAGATGGAGCACCAGATCCGCGCTCCGCGCGCCGGCATCGTCGGCGCGCTGCACGCGAAGGCTGGCGATCAGGTCGCGGCGCGGCAATGTCTCGTCGAGATGGCGGGGCCATGATGAGATGGGGCCGTCCTTCTGGTGGGGGATCGGGGCGACGGTGCGCTCTGTTGCGCTCATGTCCCCCGGCGAGAGCCAGGTATGGCTCTCGCCTCCTCCTTTACTTCGCTCCACAGAACGCCCCATCGCCCCGATCCCGCACCGAGCGTCTCGCTCTTTCTCTCGCGCGACCCGGCTCCGCCTCTGAATCGCCCGCCTCGGCAGCAAGGACATGACGACTTCGCCCGCCCCGACCTTCGAGCCGGAATTCGTCGCCATGCTGCGCGGCTTGTTCGAGGAACGCATCGCCTTCAATCGCCTGATCGGCCTGCGCGTCGACCGCATCGCCGCCGAGCGCGTCGAGGGCAGCCTCGAGATGCGGCCCGAGCTGATCGGCCACTACGTGCATCACCGCCTGCACGGCGGCGTGATCAGCGCCGCGCTCGACGCGATGGCCGGCCTGGCGATCATGGCGGCGATCGGCGCACGACACATGGACGAGGCGCCGATGCAGCGCATGCACCGCTTCGGCAAGCTCGGCACCATCGACCTGCGCATCGACTACCTGCGCCCGGCCACCGGCGCGCGCTTCACGTTGAGTGGCGAGGCGCTGCGCGTCGGCTCGCGCGTCGCCTCGACGCGCATGGCGTTCTGCGACGCGGCCGGCGAGCTGCTCGCGACCGGCTCCGCTGCCTACATCGTCTCCTGAATCAAGAGGACCGCCATGCTCGCGCCGCGCCCACGTCTGCCGAAGAACGGCCTGCCGGAAAACCGCCGCGCCGACCTCGTGCGCGCCGCCGCGCAGCTGTTTCGCGAGAAGGGCTTCGAGGGCACGACGATCCGCGACATCGCCGGCGCCGTCGGCATGCGCTCGGGCAGCCCCTTCTATCACTTCGCCAACAAGCACGAGCTGCTGATGGCGGTGATGGAAGAGGGCCTGCGCCTCGGCCTCGAGCGCACGCAGGCCGCGCTCGCCGAAGCCGGCCCGACGCCGGCCGAGCGCGTTCGAGCGTCTCGTGCGCACGCACTACGGCATCCTGCACGACAGCGGCAGCGACTTCATCGCCGTGATGCTCTACGACTGGCGATCGCTGCCGGCCCAGTACAAACGCCGCATCATCGAGCTGAAGGACCGCTACGACGCGATCTGGCAGGCCGTGCTCGACGACCTGCGGCGCGAAGGCCGCATCGTCGTCGACGCCAGGCTGGCGCGGCTGATGATCCTCGGCGCCATCAATTTCTCGGCAACCTGGTATCGCAGCAAGCCACGCTCGGCGCGGCGCGTCGATCTCGACGCGCTCGCCGCCGAAACGGTCGCACTCGTGCTGCAAGCGGAGAGGAAGACATGAGCAACAGCATTCGCATCGATCGTGGCGGCGAGGTCTGGGTGGTGACGATCGACCGCCCCGAGGTTCGCAACGCCGTCGACGGCCCGACCGCGCGGGCGCTTGCCGCTGCGTTTCGCGAGTTCGATGCCGACGGCACGGCGCGCGTCGCCATCCTCACCGGCAGCGGCGGCCACTTCTGTGCCGGCGCCGACTTGCGCAGCGTCGCCAGCGGTGCTTCGGCCGGGCAACTCGGCGCAGGCGGCACCGGCCTCGCCCTGACCCTCGACGACGACATGGACCGCGACG
This sequence comes from uncultured beta proteobacterium, assembly GCA_963778525.1. Classification (GTDB taxonomy): domain Bacteria; phylum Pseudomonadota; class Gammaproteobacteria; order Burkholderiales; family Burkholderiaceae_C; genus Schlegelella_A. The sequence goes on from CAVZUJ010000001.1 coordinate 520,018, forward strand.
GGCCGATGGGGCCGACGCGCCTCGATCTGGGCAAGCCCGTGATCGCCGCCATCGAGGGCTACGCGGTCGCCGGCGGCCTCGAACTCGCGCTCTGGTGCGACCTGCGCGTCGCCTCGGCCACGGCGACCTTCGGCGTCTTCTGCCGCCGCTTCGGCGTGCCGCTCATCGATGGCGGCACGGTCCGCCTGCCACGGCTCATCGGCGAGAGCCGGGCGATGGACCTGATCCTCACCGGGCGCGCCGTCGGCGCCGAGGAAGCCTTGCAGCTCGGCCTGGCGAACCGCGTCGTCGGCAGCGGCGAAGCGCTCTCGGCGGCGCTGCAACTGGCGCGGCAGATCGCGGCGTTCCCGCCGCAATGCATGAAGAACGACCGGCGCAGTGCGCGGCGCCAGCACGGGCTGTCGACGCAGGAGGCGCTGGCCCAGGAATTCGCCTTGGGCCGGGCGACGCTCGCCTCCGGCGAAGCCGAGGGCGGCGCGCGACGCTTCGTGCAAGGCACCGGACGGCACGGCCGCTTCGATGCGAACTGAGACAGGCCCGGGCGATCGGCAAGCGTCGTGAACCGGGCCCGCTGGCGATCGGACCACCTCGCCGCTCGTGATCGGCCGCCTCGCTCTTGACCTTGGGAGCTTCGAAGCCTCGCTGATTCAGGTTGGCGGTGTGAAGCCGTTGCGACCGACCTGGATGCGCGTGGCGACGGCGCGGCCATCGCGCAGCTGCTCGATGACCGTGACCTTGGCGCCGGCGACGAGCAGCGATCGGTCGCCAGCCTGCTGCTGAACTACAGGTATGCCGTTCGGCACGCGAATCGTCTGCTCGCCGCCTCTATAGCGCAGCACGAGCGTTCGTTCGTCTGCGCTCGTCGTCAGCGTCGTCACCGTCGCGTTGGTCATGGTGGCGCCGGGCAGGATGTCCATCGGCCGGTGGCCTTCACCGGTGCCACGCGCGCCCTCCGGGAACACGTGGACCTCTACCGCCGAAAGCTTTCCGTCGGGCCCGGGCACCGCGGTCGTGCCGATGAAGCTGCCTTCCTGGATGGCCGAAGGATCCACCGGCACGATCTCGGTGACGCGCATGTCTTCGGCGTAAAGCAGCGAGATCTCGCGGCCGTCGCGCTCCTTGACAACCAGCGACGTGGCGTCGGCCTTCTCGACCGTGCCGCGCAGGCGCGTGCTGGCCGGCGCCGACTGTTGCGCGACGACGCTGCCGGCCAGGAATGCGAGCGACAGGATCGCCGTGCGTCTGCGGATACCCATTCGAGCTCGGGTCCCTGCGGCCCGCTCAGGCGGTGCGCTTGCGCATCACCGAATCGAGGCTCCAGACCCCGCCGCCTGCCGCGGCCAGGAAGAGAAAGACGAAACAATAGAGGACCGCCGCCTCGCCCTGATTCAGGGTGGGGAACAAGGGGTTGCCGCGCGATGCGTGCGCCATGAAGTAGGCGACGGCCATCTCGCCCGAAAGAATGAACGCCACCGGTCGAACGAACAGACCGAGGATGAGCAGGATTCCGCCGACCAACTCCAGCACACCGGCCAGGCCGATCAGCGAGAAGAGTTGCAGGTTGTCGAACATCGCGACATGCGGAAAGCCGAGCAGCTTGGCCGTGCCGTGCTGCAGGTACAGATAGCCGACGACGATGCGCAGCAGGGCCAGGGCCTTGGGTGTCCAGGCTTCGCTCGAAAGAGTTCCGTTCGCCATGATGTCCACTTGAAGTCGCGGGGGCGGCCAGTATGAAGGATTGCCCGCGCCGACGTTCACGCCGCGGGAACCCGCCGCTCAGCGGCTCGCGAGCGGCGGGTGCGCCGCCTTGTAGCGGGCGACCTCTTCCTTGAGGTCGCTGTACTGCTCGCAGGGCAGGAAGCAGAGCGAGTCGAGCGTGCGCAGCTCGGCTTCGGCCCGCGCCAGATCACCGGCCTGCAGATAGGCCTCGCCGAGGTATTCGTGGGCGTTGCGATGCTTGGGGTCGATCTTCAGGGCCTTCGCGTAGTCCTTGAAGGCGGTGTCGAGGTCGCCGGTCATGCGGTGGGCGTGCGCGAGCTCGTTCCAGGCGTCGGCGTCGCCGGGGTTGCGCGCGACGTAGGCGCTCATCGGGGCGATGACCTGTTTCCATTGCCCGGCCTTGACGGCCGTCATCGCCGCCTTGTAGTCGACGTCGTTGACAACCCGTTCGTCGTCCCCGCCGCCGCCCCCACCTCCGCCACCACCACCACCACCGCCCGCTGCGTGCGCCGTCGACGCGGCAATGGCCAGACTCAGGCAGGCCAGGAAAAGCGGCAGGATTCGCATGTCAGCTCCCTTCGGGTACGCAGAGGAGGATCCGCATCGCGCTACTGGAAGTCGATGCGGCCATAGACGCCGTTCGTTCCGCCGGCGGGGCCGGCGGCGTAGAACAGCGTGGTGGTCGGCTGGGCGTTGATGCCGTTGCCGAACGCCAGGCCCCACAGGCCGTCGATAGCGATCGCCGCACCGCCGGGCGCGCTCAGCATGCCGAGCGAGGCGCCCGTGCTCGCGACGAAGCCGTTGATCGTGCCGTCGCCGAAGTTGCCGACGAGCAAGGCATTGCCGAACGGACCGAAGCTCGCGGGTGCCTGCGCAATTCCCCAAGGCGCATTGAGCGCGCCGCCGACCGGGATCAGTTGCTTCACCAAGGTGCCCGCGGTATCGAACACGTCGAGGGCGCCGAGACCGGCGCCGATGACCGGATCGTGCGCGGTGGCATCCTGCTTCGCGAAGGCAACGTAGATCTGGTTGCCGATCGCCTGGATGCCGAACGGCGCATAGCCGGCCGGCAAGGCGGGATCGTGGAACGCGCCGGCATTGACCACCGGCGCGAAGCTGGCGTCGAACACGTCGACGACGCCGTTGTGGAAGTCGGCGGCGTAGAGCCGCGACGAGCCGGCGACGCTGGCGATCGCGAGCCCCTTGTAGACCTTGCCCTGGGCCGCGCCGTCGACGACCTTGATCGCGTTGGTCGCGTTGACGGCTGGCGACCAGCCCGACACCGTGCCAGCCTCGCCGACGAACAGGAACGCGCTCGGGCCGCTGATGCCAGCCTGCGTGACCTGGAAGTCGGTGGATCCGTTGAAGACGATGCCGGTCGGAGCGGCACTGCCGGCGCTGCCCGGCGGGATGGCGACGACGAGCGTTTGCGCAATGCCGTTGCCGTCGTAGAGCGTCGAGGTCGACGTGCCGTTGTTGGCGACCCAGACGAAGCCTTGCGGATTGAAGGCGATCCCCCAGGCGTTGACGAGATGCGGGTCGACGTTCGAGCTGCTGTAGGGATTGCTCGCGGTGTTGACGTTGGAGACGAGGTGAGTGGCGACGAAGCCGCTGCCGCCGCCCGTTGCCGTGCTCATGCTGCCCGAGTAGCCGCCGCCGCACGAGGCGAGCGCAATCGCCGCGAGGCCGGCGGTGGCCAGGATCAGGACCTTGGGCGTTGAATGCATCGTCATCTCCTCGGCGGGCGTTCCGCGACGCCGCGCAATCGAGCGTCTACCGTTCATGCCGGATGCGCCGGCGAAAGTTCATGCCGCGCCGCGAAGAAGCTCAGAACGAGAACGACGCGCCGACGACCAGCGCCGCCCGCTGCCCGTTGTATACGGCCGGATACGGCCCGCCGGCCGTGGCGCCGACCAGCGCCAGATGCAGGTCCCAGCCCTGCAAGGCGAGCCCGGCTCCGACACTCAGATCGGCGCGCGTCCGGTCGGCATCGCCGGTGGCGCCGCGAACCGGCACCAGGGCGCCGGCGTGCGCGAAGAGGCGGCTCTTCGCATCGAGCGGAACGTGCACGTTGAGCTCGCCGTAGACGACGCTCACGTGCCGGCCGTAGTAGTCGGGCGCGAGGTAGAGACGCGCACTCCAGCGCTCGGCCAGCAAGCCGACGAAGGCTTCGGCGAAATCGTAGCCGGAGATGCCGCTGAAGTGCGACGCGTCGCCTCCAAGCTCGAGGTCGCGCCCGTCGCCGACTGGCATCGACCCACCCGCGTAGCCGAGCAGCTGGGTGTAGCTGTCGACCGGAGTCAAGGCGGCGCGCGTCGCCGACACGCCGGCATACCAGCGCTCGGGCGCGTCGTAGTTGAGCGTCAGGCGCCCGCTCGGCTTCGAGTCGCTGAGGGAGACGCCGCGATAGCGATAGTCGGAATCGACGGCGATCGTCGCGCCGAGCTGGGCCTGCGCCGCAGTCGCCAGCAGCAGGCAGGCAACGAGGAGCGCCCCCTCGCGGCCCCGTCGCAGCCAGGGGCCCTGTCGACGCACGTCAATGCGGCGTGATCGAGACGGCCATCTCGGCCGCGGCGGCGCCGCATGCCGCTGCCGCGCCGGCGCGGATCAGGCTGGCACAGGCATCGAGCCGGCCATCGCCGCGCCGCACCAGCTGACCGGCGACCGGCGGGCGCAGGCCGCCGGCGCGTTGCTGTGCGTCGAGCATCAGGGCCAGCAGGCCGCTGACCTGCGCGGCCGCATACGAAGCGCCCGACACCATCGCCCAGCGCGAATCGGGCAGGCTGGCCGGAATGTCGGTGCCCGGCGCTGCGACCATGCCGGCCGGTGTGGCGCCCGCGCTTTCATCGACGACCGCCACGACCCCGGCGATGCCGGCAGGAAAGCCGCCGCTCGGCGTGCCGCGATCGGCGGCGGCGACGACGCTGATGCCACGCAGCAACGCGGCCTCCACCAGCTCGCGCAGCAGGCGGTCCGACGGGCCGGTCAGGCTCATGTTGATGACCTGGGCACCGCGCTCGATCGCCGCGTGCAGGCCGAGCGCGAGGCTCAGCGTCGTGCACAAGGTATCGGTCGCCGCCGCCTGCCAGCACGAGCGCAAGGCGAGCAGACGTGCCTGCGGCGCGATGCCGACGATGCCGGCATGGTTGTCGGCCCGCGCCGCGATGATGCCGGCAACGGCAGTGCCGTGGATCTCGGCGCGGTATTCGCGCTCGGCGACGAAGTTCGCGTTCAACGCCACCTGGCCGGCGAGGTCGGGATGATCGAGCTGCACGCCGCTGTCGATGACGGCGACGCGCACCTCGCGGCCCGTCGCTGCCTCATGCATCGCGCCGAGATGCCATTCGCCGGCCGCCGGCTGCAGGCCGAACAGCGGGTCGTCGTGGCCGAGCGAGCGGTACACGTTCATCGGCTCGGCCCAGGCGACCCGCGGATCGTGCGCCAGCAGGGCGGCCACTTCGTCGGCACGACGCGGTGGCGGCACATCCATCACGTAGCAGTCGACGCCGAGGATGGGCAGCGGCCAGTCGGTCGCCAGGCTGAGCCCGTTGCTGCGCGCCAGCGCCGCGGCGACGCGACGGCGGGTCGAGCTTCCCGCCGCATCGGCATAGCCGGAGGCGTAGTTGCCGTCGGGACGAAAGTGCGGTGGCGGCAGATTCAGCAACACCAGGATCTGCTGCTCGGGGTTGGCAGGCGCCGGCGCGCCGCTCGATTCGGCCGCCGCGGCGGCGCCGCAGGCGCAAGCCAGACACGCCGCAGCGACCAGCGCTCTCATCGCGCTGGCTCGCCCTGCAGCGACTCGACGCTCAGCACGCCGGGCTGCGCGCGCAGACGGGCGACCGTTTGCGCATCGAGGCTGTTCAGGTGCAGCAGATAGGCATCGGTGAGGGTCGGGCCGCCGACGATGCGGGCGCCGGCGGCGCGCAGCGCGGCTCGCATCTCGCGCTCGGTCGCGTCGCTGCGGAACACGGCGACGGCGTTGGCCGCCTCGGCCGGCAACACGGCGCCGAGGGCGCGATAGGGCTCGGGCCGCGGCGAGCCGAACCAGAGGGCGGCGAGACCGAACACGACGAGGACCTGGGCCGCGACGGCGAGCGGCAAGGCGCGCTGCCACCAGCGCCGCCCCGCCATCGCCGAGGCACGCGGATGCGGCGGCGCGCCGAGCCTCTCGCGCAGCGCTGCCCAGTCTCGCTCGACGCTGCTTCCCGCGGCAGGCGTCACCGGCACGGCGCGCAGGGCCACCTGCGCCGCGGCATCGGCCTGGCAGCGGACGCAGTGCACCAGGTGCGTCTTGACCTGGGCCTCCTCCTTCGCCTCGAGCGTGCCGTTGACGAACCACGGCAGCAGGTCCTGCGCCAGCCGATGCTCGTCGCTGTCGAGCGGCAGGATGCGCGCCTTCATGGTGGGCCCCCGTCAGCGCCGCTGAGCAGCACGCGCAGCCGGCGCCGCCCGTGAAACATGCGCGTCTTCACCGTGTCGACCGGGCATTCGACGATGCGCGCGATCTCGGCGTACGGCAGGTCCTGAAAGTAGGTGAGGACGACGACGCTGCGCTGCTCGGCCGACAGGCCATCGAGGGCGCGCAGGAGGGCGGCGCGCGTCTGGCCGGCGCTGAGCTGCTGCTCGGGGCCGGGCTCTTCCGACAACAGCTCGTCGAGCAGCGACGCATCGACGGGTTCGTCCTGCTCGCGCAGCGCCTTCAGGACCGTGCGGTAGGCGATCGCGAAGATCCAGGTCGACACCTTGCTTTGGCCGTTGTAGCTCTCGGCGCGATTCCAGACGACAAGCATGGTGTCGTTGAGCGCTTCCTCGACGACGGTCCGGCGCGAGGTCATGAGGCTGAGGAAGCGGTCGAGCCTCGGGTGGTAGCTTCGATAGAGCGTCTCGAAGGCGCGTCGGTCGCCGGCCGAGATGCGGCCGATCAGCGTCGCGTCGACCGCGTCGGCGCTGCGTCTGGGAGCAGGCGCGGCCTGGCTCCATGCCGGGAAATTGCGAAGCATTGCGACCCTCATTCGGAGGTTAATGCCAATCGTGGCTCAAAGGTTCATCGACCCCGGTCGCCACCCCGAGCGTTGTGGGCGGACGCAAAAGTCAGCCGAACCACCTGCGCACGTCGAACGACGATCGATTTCCTCCACGCGTCGGCCCGAGCTGTGTCGTACGAATCTCCTGCACGGGCAGGCCGATGTCCGCCCGTGTCAGGCGACAATTGTCCGCGAGGCCCGTGGGTCACATGCCCGCCTGAAGCGATGTCCGCAACCGATTCCGCCGCCGCCACCCGCATCCTCGACCTGCCGCCCGAACCGCCGCTGCCCAGCCGGCCGCTGGAGCGGGCGCTGCGGCTGTTCAGCGACGTGCGCGAGGGCGAAGGGCCACGACTGCTGGCGCTGACGCTCAATGTCTTCCTGATCCTGGTGGCGTACTACGTGATGAAGCCGGTGCGCGAGGTGCTGATCCTGGCCCAGCCTGGCGGCGCCGAAATCAAGAGTTATGCCTACGCCGCGCAAGCCGTGCTCTTCGTCGTGCTGGTGCCGCTCTACGGCGCCGTGGCCGCTCGACTGCCACGACGGCGGCTGATCAACGCCGTGACGGCGCTGTTCATCGCCTGCCTGCCGGTTTTCTACGTGCTGGCCGAGCGCGGCGTCGTCATCGGCGTGGTGTTCTTCCTGTGGATCGGCGTGTTCAGCCTGATGGTCACCGCACAGTTCTGGGCTTACGCCAACGACGTGTATTCGCCGGCCGCGGGCAAGCGGCTGTTCGCGCTGATCGCCTTCGGCGCGTCGGCCGGCGCCGTGGCGGGCGCGTGGCTGTCGGGTCGGCTGATCCACATCATCGGCGTGCATGCGCTGCTCCTGGTCGCCGCCGGGGTGCTGGTGCTGAGTCTGGGCCTGTTCAACGCCATCGATCGACGCGACACGCAGCGGCGCCACCAGGTCGGACACGCGGCCGATGACCAGCCGGAGAAGGTCATCGGTGGCCGCAGCGCATTCGCGCTGGTGGCGGGCAACCGCTACCTGCTGGGCATGGCGCTGGTGATCCTGCTGCTGAACTGGGTGAACTCGGCCGGCGAATACATCCTCTCGGCGATCGTCAAGCAGGCCGCCGAAGGACAGATCGCTGCCGGCCTGCTGGCGCCAGCCGACGAGGGACGCTTCATCGGCGCCTTCTTTGCCGACTATTTTCAGCTCGTCAACATCATCGGCCTGGTGCTGCAGCTGTTCTTCGTGTCGCGGCTGGTCAAGCGGCTGGACGTGCCGCTTGCGCTGTGCGTGCTTCCGGTGGTGGCGCTGGGCAGCTACGGGGTGGCGATGCTGCTGCCGTCGCTGGCCATCGTGCGCTGGGCCAAGACGGCCGAGAACTCGGTGGACTATTCATTGATGAACACGGTGCGCCAGATGCTGTTCCTGCCCACCACTCGCGAGGAGAAGTACAAGGCCAAGCAGGTCATCGACAGCCTGGTCGTTCGCTCGGGCGACGTGCTGGCCGCCGGCACGGTCTACGTCGGGACCACGGTCTTCGCGCTGAGCGTGTCGCAGTTTGCCGCGATCAATGTGCTGCTGGTGCTGGCCTGGCTCGCCGCATCGGTGCTGACCGGACTGGAATTCCGTCGCCGCAATGCGATGCTGGCCAGGGCGGCTGAATGACTGCGACAGCGCCGCCCGGGCCAGCGCAGGCCGCACTGCGGAAAGTCAAGCGCCCGTCGCTGCGCATCCTGTTCGGCCTGCTCGCCGGCGTGGCGGTGGGGTTGTTCTTCGGCGAAGACGCAGCGCTGCTGCAACCGCTGGCCGACCTGTATATCCGCGGCATGCAGATGACGGTGCTGCCTTACCTGGTGCTCACGCTGGTCGGCGGGCTGGGCCAGCTGGACCCGAACACGGCGCGGCGGCTGGGCCTGCGGGCTGCCGCGCTGCTGGGCCTGCTGCTGGTGCTGGCTTGTGCCGTGATCGCGGTGATGCCGCTGGCCTATCCGGTGCTGGTCAATGCTTCTTTCTACAGCGACGCGCTGATCGAACCGGCGCAGCCCTTTGCGCTGGGCGAGCTGTACGTACCGTCCAACCCCTTCTACGCGATGGCCAACGCCGTCGTGCCGGGGCTGGTGCTGTTCAGCTCGGCGCTGGGCGTGGCGCTCATCGGCGTGTCCGGCAAGGCGCCGCTGCTGGCGAGCCTGCAGGCGCTCGAGCGCGCGGTGGTGCGAGTCACGCAGTTCGTGCTGAGCCTCACGCCCTATGGCGTGTTCGCGATCTCGGCTTCGGTGGCCGGCACGATGCCGCTCGAGTCGCTGGGCCGCCTGCAAGCCTATTTCATCGTCTTCGGTGGCGCCGCGCTGCTGCTGGCCTTCGTGGTCATTCCATTGGCGGTGGCCGCACTCACGCCCTTCAGCTGGCGCCAGGTGGTGGGACTTTGCCGGGAAGCGCTGCTCACCGCGTTCATCGCCAACAGTGCCTTCATCGTGCTGCCGATGCTGGTGGAGAACATCAAGGCCGCACTGGCCGATCAAGCGATGGACTCGAGCGACACGCGCTCTGCCGTCGACGTGGTGGTGCCGATCTCGTTCGTCGTGCCCAACGCCGGCAAGCTGCTGACGCTGCTGTTCGTGCCCTTCGCCGCCTGGCTGGCGGGTGACCCCATGGGCCCCGACGCCTACCTCATGCTGTTCGGCGCGGGCATCCCCAGCTACTTCGCCAAGGCCCAGGTGGCGCTGCCTTTCCTGATGAACCTGCTGGGCGTGCCGAACGACCTCTTCAACCTCTATATTCCCTCGAGCATCGTCACCGGCAAATTCGATTCGATGGTCACGGTGATGAGCCTGCTGGCGCTCGCACTCTTGACGGCCAGCGCCGTGGCGGGTCGCCTGCGCATCGAGCTGCGCCGCATTGCGCCGGCCGTGCTGATCACGCTGCTCGCCACGGCGGTCACCGTGGCGGGCCTGAAGCTGGGCCTTGCGCACACCATCGACACCGTCTACCGCAAGGACGAGGCACTGATGAACTCCTACCTGCCCCGCGCCACGCTGCCGGTCACGCTGCTGGAGAAGGCGCCGCCGGCCGAAGACGTGTCGATTCCCGCGCTGCAGCGCATCCGCGCGCGCGGCGTGCTGCGGGTGGCCTTCGTCGGCGACCGGGTGCCGTTCGCCTTCGTCAATGCGCGCGCTGATCTCGTGGGCATGGACGTCGAGCTGGCGCAGCGGCTGGCGCAGGACCTGGGTGCGACGAGGGTGGCCTTCGTTCCGGCGGATTTCGGCCAGATGAGCCGGCTGCTGGCCGAGGGCCGGATCGACGTGGCGATGGGTCTGCCCTACCTGCCCGAACTGCTGAAGCAGGTGACCTATTCGCTGCCCTACCTGGACAGCACGCTGGGGCTGGTGGTGCGCGACGAGTTGCGCGACGAGTTTTCCTCCGCCGCCAGTCTGGCCAGGCGCTCGCCGGTGACCATCGCGCTTCTGGGCGACCTGCCCGCGGTGCAGGATCGCCTGCGCCACCAGCTGGCCGGCGTCGACCTGCGATTCGTCACGCTGTCGTCGCCGAAGGACTTCTTCGAGGGCCGGGCGCCGCAGGTCGACGCCTTCGCCATGTTGGCCGAGACCGGTGCGGCCTGGTCGATCCTGTACCCGGCCTACTCGGTGGTGGTGCCGCAGCCGGGGGCCATCGCGATACCGGTCGGCGTCGGCATGCGCAGGGGCGACACCGACCTGGCCGGCGTGGTCGACGACTGGCTCGTGCTCCAGCGCAGCGCTGGTGTGTTGAGTCGCGTGCGAGACTATTGGGTGCTCGGCCACGACACTCACAAGAGCCGGCCGCGCTGGTCCATCCGTCATGACGTGCTGGGCTGGGGCCGCCCTGCCGACGACCGGCCCGATGACTCGAACAGGGAAGGCTGCGCGAGCGATGACACGATTTCAAAACCTGACCCGGGAAGCGTTGCTGTCGCTGGCGCTGGCCGCCTCGATGGGCTCGAGCGCTGTTCTGGCGGCGCCGGCGGCGACCACCGACGACGCGAGCGCGCAATACAAGCGCTGGATTGTCGAGATGAAGGAGCAGCCGCGCGGTCCCTTCAGCGGCATCAAGTGGTTCTGTCGCGACGGCCGCGTGCTGGCGCCCAAGGACTACGCCTGCGCCGGCAAGGGCCAGGGCTGGCAGCACGGCGAGTGGAGCGACCGGACGCGCCAGATGCGCGCCAAGGGCTACCTGATCGCCAACGTGCTGGCCGGGCTCGATGTCGACAAGACGCTGGCCGACCCGGGCTTCGCCGACGCCTACGCGCAGTGGCTGGTCGAGAAGTTCCTGATCGCCACCGACGACGGCTGGATCCTGCGCAAGGCCCAGTACTACCGCGGCGCGGTGCAGGAAGAAGACGAGCGCGACACCGCGCGACGGCTGCTGATCGCGATGGCCGCGCAGCCGGCCTGGACCGGCTACCGCTTCGTGGCGCTGCGCACCGGCGCCCGCTTGCTGCCGCATGGCGCCGACGGTGCATCGGCGCAGAAGGTGCGCAACATGGCGGCGGCGCTGAACGACCGCGATGCGGGCTTCGAGAAACTGCGCGTCAAGATCCACAACAGCCCCGAGGCTTCCGATGCCGAAGCGGTGCGGGCCTGGGCCGCGACCGCCAAGGATCCCAAGCTGGCCGAGCAGGCAACCGCGTTGGCGGCCGAGATCGACCGCGTCTATGCGCCGCGCCCGTTCACGCAGGTGCTGGACGCCTCGGCCAAGGAATTGGCTGCCGACCCGGCGCTCAAGCCGGTGCTGCAGGAGGCGCGAGCGGCCTTCGCCGCGGCCGGCGGCGCCGAGCAGCGCCTGACGGCGTCGGCGGCGCTCCTGAGGCAGCTTCGTGATGTCTTGCCGCAGGTTGCGGCGGGCCCGCGTCGCCTGGGATTGCTGGACCTCTCCCTCGCGGCCGAGGCCGAGCATTTCCGCGCCGCCGCCGAACTGCGCGGTGCTGGCGACAAGGGCGCCAAGACCACCCGCGCCGGCATGATCGCGCGGTTGAAGGCCGGCGCCGATGCCGCCTATGGCAGCGGCCTGATCGGCGCACGCGAACGCGCCGAGCTGGCCAAGGCCTGGGCTGGCCTGTCCGGCGATGACATCGCACTGGGCGACTATCTGGCGGCGCTGCGCTCGCTCGGCCTGTTGCCGAGCTGGGGCACGCAGACGCTGCGCCAGCATTTCGGCGAGGCGATGGACAAGCTGACGACCATCGAGCCGATGGCTGAGCTGTTCATCCAGGACCAGTTGCGCGGCAGCGCGCTGCTGGCCTATTCGCAAGGACTGGACGCGCTGACGCGTGACGCCAACCGCGCGGCCGGCGTGCAGCACCGGCTGCTCGGCCGCGAGATCGGTGCCGGCTTCACGGCCCTGAACCCCGGCCTGGCGCGCGGCGTCCTGTATGCGAAGCCCGACATGAAGGCAGTGGGTGGCCTGCGTGCCGACGGCATCTACCTGCTGCCGGAGACCGTCTCGGAGCTGCCGCCGGTGGCCGGCATCCTGACCGCAGGTGCCGGCAACCCGCTGTCGCACGTGCAGCTGCTGGCGCGCAATCTCGGCATTCCGAACGTCGCGGTGGACTCGGCGCTGCTGCCCGAACTGCGTCGCCTCGATGGCCGCAAGATCGTGCTGGCGGTCAGCCCGGCGGGACTGGTCGAGATCCACGAGGACGGCCCCAAGTGGGACGCGGCCTTCGGCACGCAGGCCGAGAAGAAGGCACAGCCTGAGCAGACCGTGATGTTCGCGCCCGATCTGAGCAAGCTCGATCTGAAGCAGCGCGACCTGGTCAGCCTGGACAAGCTGCGCGCCGCCGATTCGGGCCGCACCGTCGGCCCCAAGGCAGCCAAGCTCGGCGAGTTGAAGTCGCGTTTCCCGGACCGCGTCGTGACGGGCGTCGGCATCCCGTTCGGCCTGTACCGCGAGGTGGTGCTGGACAAGCCGTACAAGGGCAGCAACAAGACCGTCTACCAGTGGATGGTCGACAGCTTCCGCAAGCTCGAGGCGATGCCCGCCGGGTCGGCCGAGGCCGCCAAGGCCAGCGAGGCGCTGCGCGCCGAGATCTACGGCATCGTCAGCAACACCGACCCCGGGCCGAAGTTCCGCGAGCAGCTGCACGCAGCGATGGCCCGCGAGTTCGGCGCCGACTTCAAGGGCGGCGTGTTCATCCGCAGCGACACCAACGTCGAGGACCTGCCCGGCTTCACCGGCGCCGGCCTGAACCTGACGCTGTTCAACGTCGTCGGCTTCGACAACATCGTCAAGGGCATCTCCGAGGTCTGGGCCTCGCCCTACACCGCGCGGGCCTGGGCCTGGCGGCAGTCGCACATGTCGGGGCCCGAGCATGTCTATCCGGCGGTGATGCTGATGCGCACCGTGCCGGCCGAGGTGTCGGGCGTGATGGTGACGCAGGATGTCGACAGCGGCGACCCGGGCGTGCTGTCGGTGGCGGTCAACGAGGGCGTGGGCGGCGCGGTCGACGGCCAGGCCGCCGAGTCGACCCGCATCACGCGCAGCAACGGCGACTTGCGGCTGATGTCGGTGGCGACCGCGGCGCGCAAGCTGGTGCCGCTGCCGGGCGGCGGCGTCGCACGCCAGCCCGTGAGCGGCAAGGACACGCTGCTCGGGCCGGCCGAAGTCAAGCAGCTGATCGCCTTCGCCGACCAGATCCCGAAGCAGTTTCCGCAGTTCGGCGAAGACGGCAAGCCGGTCGCTGCCGACGTCGAGTTCGCCTTCGTCGGCGGCAAGCTGGGCCTGCTGCAGATTCGTCCATTCAACGAAAGCCGGCAGGCCCGCGGCGCGAGCTACCTGGCTTCGATGGACAAGTCCCTGGCTGCCAACCTGGGCAAGCGCATCAAGCTGCAGGAGGCCCTCTCGTGAGCTTCTCCATCGCGAATGCGGCATGGCGATCGGCGGCGCTGGCCGGCCTCGGCCTTCTGCTCGCCGGCGCCGTTCGAGCCTATCCGCTCGACGGCTACGAGAGCACGGGCATCCGCCGCCTGGAAGGCATGCGGCTGGCGCAGCAGGGCAAGGTGCGCGACGTCAAGCAGCCGCCCGGTGCGCTGCTGAACACGGCGCAGGTGGAGCCGCGACTGGTCGGCCAGACCTTCGACCTGCCGCCGCCCGACCCCGCGTTCACGAAGCAGGTCGTTGCCGTGCTGGGCGGCAATCCGGAAGCCTCGGCTCTGGCGGTGCTGGACCTGTCCGACCCGGCCAAGCCGATCTATGCCGAATACCGGGGCGACCACAAGCAGAACGTCGGCAGCGTCGGCAAGCTGGTGGTGGCGCTGGCGCTGTTCCAGGCCCTGGCCGACGCGTATCCCGATGACATCGAGGCGCGGCGCAAGGTGCTGAAGAACACCGTCGTGACCGCCGACATCTTCTCGCAGTCGGACCACCACACGGTGCGCATCTTCGATCCCGCAACCAACACGCTGACGCGCCGCACGGTGCGCATCGGTGACAAGGTCACGCTCTACGAATGGCTGGACTGGATGCTCTCGCCGAGTTCCAACTCGGCCGCCGGGATGGTGATGCGCGAGGCGATGCTGCTGCGCCACTTCGGCCGCGCCTATCCGGCGCCCGAAGCCGACATCCAGCGCTTCCTCAGCGAGACGCCCAAGGCCGAGCTGACGAAGCTCTACGCCGCCACGTTCAACGAACCGGTCACCCGCAACGGGCTCGACATCGAGAGCCTGCGCCAGGGCAGCTTCTTCACCGCCGGCGGCAAGGCCAAGGTGCCGGGCACCGGCGACAGCTACGGCACGGCGCGCGAGCTGATGCGCTACCTGTTGCGCCTGGAGCAGGGGCGGATCGTCGACGTCTTCTCGAGTCGCGAGATCAAGCGGCTGCTCTACCTCACGGAGGTGCGGATCCGCTATGCGTCGTCGCCGGCGCTGGCGTCGTCGGCCGTGTACTTCAAGTCCGGCTCGCTCTACCAGTGCGCGCCGGAGGCGGGCTTCAGCTGCAAGCCCTACGCCGGCAACGTCAAGAACTACATGAATTCGACGGCGATCGTCGAGTCACCCTCCGGTGAACGCAAGCTGTTCTACATCAGCACCCTGGTCACCAACATCCTGCGCAAGAACTCGGCCAGCGAGCACCAGGCGCTAGCCACCCGCCTGCAAGAGGTGATCAGCGCCAGGCACTGACCCGAGGCCAACGACCGGCCGGCCATTGGCCATCGCGATCTGGTACATGCGCCGACCGAGCCGCACCAGCCACTCGCCACCATCCGGATCCTCGGCGATGGCAACCATGACGAAGCGGCGACCGTCCAGCTCTACGAGAGCGCTGTCGGCGTGATAGTTCTTCCAGGTGCCTGACTTGCGATAGATGCGCACGCCGGGCACGTCGTCCAGCGCCCGCACGAACTTGTGGTGGATGCCGGGATTGGACAGGATGTCCATCATCAGGGCGTTGTAGCGCGGCGTGAACAGAGTGCCGTCGGCCAGCATCGTGTAGAGGCGGGCCACCTGGAACGCGGTGGCGCCATGCGACAGGTTGTGCACCGGGTCGCGTCGGAAAGCCGGCTCGGAGTCGTAGCCCTTGCCCACCCAGAGGCCGCCGCCGGATTGCGCATCGTAGAGGTGGAAGCGGTCGGACTGGAGCCAGCCGAGCACCCGATCGCCGCCCACCCAGTTGAGCACCCGCGTCGCGTCCTCGTTGCTCGAATTGCGGATCATCCGGTTCATCGCCTGCAACCGCTGCTCGTCGAGAGGAAGGCGTCCGCTTTCGGCCTCGGCCAGCGCACCCACCAGGATGCCGATCTTGGGCATGCTGGCGGCGTACATCATGTCGTCGCCGTTGAGCATGGCCAGGCGCGGAGCCTGGGCATCGGTGACGTCGACCAGCGCCAGCGAAAGCCGATGCTGAGTCAGGCTGGACTGCAGACCGAGGTCGCGCACCGCGCCTTCCAGCGCCTGCTGCATCACCGGATCGCGGTCGGCTCGAAACTCGGCCGCCCGCGGCGTCTGCGCCGAGGCCAGGGTGCATGCCAACGCCGAAGCGGCGAAGGCCAGGCAGCGGCGTGACGAGAGAAGATATTGGCGGACTGGCATCAGGTTGGCGAAGAGAGCGGGTTGCTATTTTAGGTGGGCACCCGTGCTCGATCCCCCCGGCGGGGAGGGGGTCGGCTGGCCGGCGGCGTGCCACATGTCCGGAAACGGCGAGTCTTCGAGGTGGACATCGCCATAATTCGGCCATGACGATCGATGGCGATGCTGCTTACCAGGTGCTTCTCGCGCACGACGCGCGCTTCGACGGGCGGCTGTTCGTCGGCGTGACGTCGACGGGCGTCTACTGCCGGCCGATCTGCCGGGTGCGCATGCCGGCGCGGCGCAACTGCCGGTTCTTCGCGACACCGGCGCAGGCGGAAGCGGCGGCGTTCCGACCGTGTCTGAAATGTCGCCCGGAAATCGCTCCAGGGCCCGGCTTGCCGTGGACGGTGATGGATGCCTCGCGGACTCTGGCGCTGCAGGCGGCGACGGCGCTCGACGAGAGCGCAGCGAGCGGCGAGACGCCGAGCGTCGCCGAGCTGGCCGAGCGCCTGGGCGTGAGCGACCGGCACCTGCGCCGCATCTTCTTCGCCGAGCACGGCGTCACGCCTTTGCAGTATCTGCAGACGCGTCGCCTCCTGCTCGCCAAGCAGCTTCTCACCGATACGCAGATGCCGATCGCGCAGATCGCGCTGACGAGCGGCTTCAAGAGCCTGCGCCGCTTCAATGCCGCGTTCGCCGATGGCTATCGCATGGCCCCGACGCGGCTGCGCCGGGCCTCGAAGGCGCGCGGCACGACGAAGGCCGACGCCGTGGCGGGCGATGCCGGCGAGCCGATCACGGTGACGCTCGGGTACCGCGCGCCGCACGACGAGCGCGCGTTGCTCGCCTTCGTCGCGCAGCGTGCCATTCCCGAAGTCGAGGTCGTCGCCGGACTCTCGATCCGGCGCAGCCTGCGCGCCGGCGCGATCGCGGCGCCGAGCCCCGCGGGCTGGATCGAGGCCCGCTTCGTGCCGGCCGAGTCGCGCGTGCGCCTGGCCTTCGCACCGGCGCTCGGCGCGTGCAGCGGCGCCGTGATCGCGGCGGCACGCCGCTGGCTCGACCTCGATGCCTCGCCCACGGCCATCGATACCGTGCTCGCCGAGCTTCCCGGCGAACCTGGCCTGCGCCTGCCGGGCAGCCTCGACGCCTTCGAGCTCGCTGTGCGTGCCGTCCTCGGCCAGCAGGTCACTGTCGCTGCGGCGCGCACGCTGGCCCGGCGCGTCGCCGAGCGCTTCGGCAGCGCCGTCGTCACGCCATGGCCCGATGTGAGCCGCGCGTTCGCGTCGCCCGAGGCGCTCGCCGCCGCGCCGATCGAGCGCATCGCCGAGCTCGGCATCATCCGCAGCCGCGCCGGCGCGATCCAGGCGCTCGCCCGCGAGTGGCCGACGCTCGCGCCGCTGCTCGCGGTCGGCGCCGCGCCCGATCGGCTCGTCGAGCGGCTGCGCGAGCTGCCCGGCATCGGCGCCTGGACGGCGCACTACATCGCGATGCGCGCGCTCGGCTGGCCCGACGCCTTTCCGCCCGGCGACGTGGCGGCGCTGAAGGCGATGGAGCAGCTCTTCGCGACGACCTCGCCGCGCCAGGCCGAGGCCCGCGCCGAAGCCTGGCGGCCGTGGCGCGCCTATGCGCTGCTGCGCCTGTGGAATTCCCTCTCTTCTCCCGGAGTGAAAGCATGATCGATTCGACCCGTTCCATCGCCGGCCGCTGCGTTGCGCAAAAGCGCTACGCCTCGCCCCTCGGCACCCTGCTCCTGGCTCGCACCGAGGCCGGCCTGGCCGGCGCCTGGTTCGAGAACCAGAAGCACCATCCCGCGCCGATCGGCGCGCCCGAGCGCGACGACGACGCGCTGCTGCAGCGCGCCGCGCGCGAGCTCGATGCCTACTTCGCCGGTGCCGACCGCGGCTTCGACGTGCCGCTCGACCTGCACGGCACGCCGTTCCAGCGCGCCGTCTGGCGCGAGCTGCTCGCGCTCGAGCGCGGCGCCACCTGCAGCTATGGCGACATCGCAAGGCGCCTGGGCGCGCCCTCGGCCGGCCGCGCCGTCGGCGCGGCGGTCGGACGCAATCCGGTCTCGATCATCGTGCCGTGCCATCGCGTCGTCGGCAGCGACGGTTCGCTCACCGGCTACGCCGGCGGCCTGCACCGCAAGACGGCACTGCTCCAGCTCGAGTCGTCGCCGCGTCCAACGCGGCACGCTGCAGCGCAACTGGAGCTGCATTGAGGCCACGCGACATCGCCGAGCTGATCGCGCTGGCCGCGCTCTGGGGCGGCTCCTTTCTGTTCATGCGCATCGCCGCGCCGGACTTCGGGCCGGTGGCACTCGCCGCCGTGCGCGTCGGCGGCGCTGCGCTCTTCCTCGTGCCGCTGCTCGCGATGCGCGGGCAGATGTCGGCGCTGCGCCGCCACTGGCGCGCGATCGCCGTCGTCGGCCTGCTGAATTCAGCGTTGCCCTTTCTCTGCTTCTCGTATGCGGCGCTGTCGATCAATGCCGGCCTGTCGGCGATCTTCAATTCGGCCACCCCCTTGTTCGCCGCCGTGATCGCCTGGGTCTGGCTCGCCGATCGCATGACGCCGGCGCGCTTGCTCGGCCTGGCGATCGGCTTTGCCGGCGTCGTCTGGATCGCCTGGGACAAGGCCGGCTTCAGGCCTGGCGGCTCGACCTGGGCGGTCGGCGCCTGCCTCTTCGCCACGCTCAGCTACGGCGTCGCTCCGAGCCTGACGAAGCGCCACCTCACCGGCGTGGCGCCGCTCGCCGTCGCTGCCGGCAGCCAGCTCGCCGCAGCCCTGTTCCTGGCCGTGCCGGCCGCGTTGTTCTGGCCGGCGACGCCGCCCACGCCGTCGAGCTGGTTCGCCGCCGCCGCGCTCGCCTTCTTCTGCACCGCCGTCGCCTACATCCTCTACTTCCGCCTGATCGCCAATGCGGGTCCGGCGAACGCGGTGGCCGTCACCTACCTCGTGCCGATCTTCGCCGTCGCCTGGGGCGGCCTCTTCCTCGGCGAAACGCTGAGCTGGCCGCTGGTCGCCGGCTGCGCCGTCGTCTTCGTCGGCACGGCGCTGGCCACGGGCGTCGTCAGGCCACACCTGCACCTGCGGCCGACACGACCGGCGTGAGTCACTGCCGTCGATCGTAACGATCGTTACGATCGACGGCCGCATGCGGTACAGTGGCGCCAACCCGCGAGGTGCCGCATGCGAACCGCCGTCTATCAGCGCCAGGCCAATGAACGCGTCCACGTCTTCGACGCCACGCCCATGCCGTGGGAAGAACAGGCGCGGCCCGGCCTGCGCATGAAGACGATCCGCATCGACGACGAGCGCGGCGAGTTCCTCGGGCTGATCGGCTTCGACCGCTTCGTGCGCAGCGCGGTGCACCAGCACCAGGGCGTGGCCTCGAGCTTCATCCTCGAAGGCGGCCTCACCGACTACCACGGTCCGGTGCACCAGCACGAGATGGGCATCAACTTTCGCGGCTCGACGCACGACGCGATGTCGTACGTGCCCACCGTGCTCGTCTCCAAGCTCGAAGGTCCGGTGACATATCCGAAGAGCGAGCAACTCATCTCGGGCATCCATGCCGGCTCGACCTACGCCGATTTCCGCAACCCCGACCCGCACGTACCGCCCGAGATCAACGTCCCGGTCGACGCCGTGGTGCCAGTGCAGACCGGCGTGGCGGGTCTCTGCCGCCAGCCGATCTTCGACTATGCCGGCAGCGGCCTGGTGCGCCGGCTGCTGCAGTGGAAGCTGCGTCCGGAGACGACCGTGCCGGCCTGGCAGGCGGGCGACTGGGTCGAGATGTGGGTGCGCGGCGGCGAGATCGAGATCAACGGCGAGAAGGCGTTCGCGAACTGCTTCGTCGTGATCGAGCCGGGCGCGACGGTGCGCATGAGCTCGCCCTTCGGCGCCATCGCGCTCGTCTGGGCCGAAGGCGGCGAGCGCTGGCCGGCCGGCGGCGCCGCGCCGGCACCGAACCTCCTCGGTTTCTGAGCCCGCGCGGCGCAGGCAGCCGCGGCGAGAATCGCCGGATGACGACACTCGCTTCCCCCGAATCGCTCGGCTTCAGCGCCGAGCGCCTGGCCCGCATCGACCGTTTCCTGGCCGAGCGCTACGTCGAGCCGGGCCTGCTGCCGTGCGCCCTGCTGCAAGTGGCGCGCGACGGCCGCCTCGTGCACCAGAGCGTGCTGGGCCACGCCTCGCTCGAGCGCAAGGAGCGGCTCGCCGAAGACACGATCTTTCGCATCTACTCGATGACCAAGCCGATCACGAGCGTCGCCTTCATGATGCTCGTGGAGGAAGGCAAGATCGCGATCGACGATCCGGTGCACCGGTGGATCCCGGCCTGGCGCGAGCTCGCCGTCTATCGCTCCGGCATGCCGGGCGCGTTCACGACGCGGCCGGTCGACGCGCCGATGCGCATCCTCGACCTGCTGCGCCACACCTCGGGCCTCACCTACGGCTTCCAGCTGCGCACCAACGTCGACGCGGCCTATCGCAGCAACAACGCCGACGCCTTCGAGGCCGAGAGCCTGGAGGCGCTGATCGACACGCTCGGCCGCCTGCCGCTCGAGTTCTCACCGGGCACGGCCTGGAACTACTCCGTCGCCACCGACGTCCTCGGCTATCTCATCGGCCTGGTCTCCGGCATGCCTTTCGACGAGTTCGTGCGCTCACGCATCCTGCGCCCGCTCGGGATGAGCGACACCGACTTCTTCGTGCCCGACGCGAAGGCCGCGCGCTTCGCCGACTGCTATGTCAAGTCGTCGTCGGGTGCGCTCGCGCCGGCGCCGCCGCGCGAGTTCCGCAAGCCCCCGCGCGCGCCTTCGGGCGGCGGCGGGCTGGTCTCCACCGCCGCCGACTACATGCGCTTTTGCGAGCTGCTGCGGCGCGGCGGCGAGCTCGATGGCGTGCGCCTGCTCGGCCCGAAGACGCTGGCGCTGATGCGCGCCAATCATCTGCCCGGCGGGCGCGACCTCGCCGAGCTCTCGGTCTCGATGTTCTCGGAAAGCATCTACCAGGGCGTCGGATTCGGCCTCGGCCTGGCGATGACGACCGATCCGGCCCGCACCGGCCTGGCCGGCTCGCCGGGCGAGTACTGGTGGGGCGGCCTGGCCTCCACCGCGTTCTGGATCGACCCGGTGGAAGACGTGTGCGTCGTCTTCCTGACGCAGCTCATTCCCTCGAGCAGCTATCCGATCCGGCGCGAGCTGCGCACCATGGTCAACGCCGCGATCGTCGAGTCGAGGGCCTGAGGCCCGCGCTCAGAACGTCGGCTCGGTTTCCTGCAGGGCGTCGTAGAGCTTGTTGAAGGCCGCGTCGGCATTGCCGTCGGCGCCCGTGAAGCGCGCGCGCATCTGCTCCGGCAACGCGGCCAGCGCCGCGTCCACCTCGGCCTTGTTCGCGACCGAAGAAGCCAGGGCGCAGGCGCCGCGCAATGCCAGATCGAGCGGCTTGTCGGACGGCGCTGCCGGCTGCGTGGCGTTGCGGATGGTCTCGACCACCGGCTGCGGGAAGCCGATGGTCTCGGCCCAGATCGCTCCGACGCTCGGGTGATCGATGCCGAAGGCGCCGGCCTCGATCGTCGCCAGCTCGGCGCCGCGCGCGACGGCGAAGCCCGTGAACATGGCGTCGGCGATCTCGGGATAGGTCTGGCACAGGATCAGGTGACCGGTGGCATGCAGCAGGCCGCAGACGTAGGCCTCTTCGGCGTCGGCTTCGATTCGAGCCGCCAGCTTGTTGGCGGCGGTCGCGGCGATCAGGGCGTCGCGCCAGAACGTCGGCATGTCGATGCCCGGAATCGCCTTGAAGGCCGACGACACGCCGCAGGCCATGACGAGCCGGTTCAGCGCCTGGATGCCGATCAGGGCCACCGCGGCATCGATCGACGACATCGAGCGCTGGCCGCCGAAGAACGAGGAGTTCGCCAGGCGCAGCACCTTGGCGCTCAGGACCGGATCCTGCGACAGCGATTCGCCGATCGTGCGGGCATCGACATCGGGGTCGCGCAGCGCCGCGAGCAGGCGTTGGACGACGCGCGGAATCATCGGCAGCTCGACCTTGCCGGCGGCGATGTCGTTGATGAAATTCGGCGCACGGACGACCGGCGCTTCGTTCACGACAGCCGCTCGCTGCAGCGGCGCGAGAACATAGGCCGGCGTGTTGGCTTCGATCATGTCGGCAGGTCTTCAGCGGTCGGGTGAGACAGGCCGAAGTGTTGACGATCCGGCGCCCGCCGGATCGCCGATCAGTCCCGCGATTTGCGCCTTTCTCCGCGCTTCGGCCCTCGGCGTGCGATGCCCGCGGCCAACCCGGTCGCGGCTCCTCCGCCGGGGCCGGTACGACCCTCTGCCGAACTTCGCCTAAGCCTTCTTCGCCGCGCCCGCGTTGTGCGCGCTCAGGGCGCGCGCCAGGAACGGCAGGCTGATGTCCATCCGGTAGTCGATGTCGGAGTGGTTGTCGTCGAACTCCTCGTAGAGATGCTCGATGCCGAGCCCGGCGAGGCGCTTCGACAGGATGCGCGCGCCGTAGTGGATGTGGTACTGGTCGGCCCAGCCGCAATCGACGTAGATGCCGCGCAGCGAGCGCAGCGCCTTGGCGTGGCGCTTGACCATGTGGATGGGATCGTGCGCGAGCCAGGCGCGCCAGCGGCTCTCGATGCGCTCGCCGGTCTCGAGATTGAACGGCAGCCGAAATCCGTTCGGCGCGGTGGGATCGGGGTCGTAGCTCGCGGCCATGCACAGCATCATCACCGCGTGGCCATCGCTCGCCGAGAGCTTCTTCTTCTGCCGCAGCGCCTTCAGGAAGGCGGCGACACGGCCATCGTCCTTGCCGTCGGCGGCGCCCTGCTCCAGAGCCGGCACGTCGATGGCGCCTTCCTTGCGCTTGCCCTTGGCGAACTTCGCCAGCGCGTCGAGCGTGTTCGGCCAGTCGCTGCCGTAGACGAAGTCGAAGTAGGCATCACCCGAGTGGTCGGCGACCGCGCCCCAGTACCTCGCGTACTTCATGCCGTGCACGATGGCGCCGTAGCCGCCCGAGCTCTTGCCGAAGCAGCCGCGGTGCTCGCGCGACGCCAGGGTACGAAAGCTGGCGTCGACGAAGGGGATGAGCTCCTGCGTCAGGTAGTCGGCGTAGCGGCCGACGGCCGACGAATTGATGTACTGGTTGCCGCCGAGCGAAGTGAAGCAGTCCGGAAAGACGAG
This sequence comes from uncultured beta proteobacterium, assembly GCA_963778525.1. Classification (GTDB taxonomy): domain Bacteria; phylum Pseudomonadota; class Gammaproteobacteria; order Burkholderiales; family Burkholderiaceae_C; genus Schlegelella_A. The sequence goes on from CAVZUJ010000001.1 coordinate 542,950, forward strand.
GATCACCGGCTCCATCTTCTTCTGGCGCACGAGGCGCGCCGCGCGCTCGGGCGCGTTCTCGCCGAAGCCCTTCCAGTTGGTGTGGCTCGGGCCGCTGCCCATGAAACCCACGAGGTCGAAGAGAACCGGGAAGCGCCGCTCGGCGAACTCCTTGGCGTCGTATTCCGGCGGCAGCCAGACGTGCAGCGGCCGGACGTGCGGATCGCCGAGGGCGTTGCCGCGCAGCACGGTCGAGGTGTGCTGCAGGACGGCCAGGCGGCCAGGTGAACCTTGCGGGCGTTTCGTCGGCATGGGACGGTTTCGTGAGTTCCGATCCGACGATGGTGCACGAACTCAGCCGGACTCGCGGTCGGCGGCGAGCAGATTTTCGATCAGCCGGTCGAGCGTGCGCCCGAGCTGCGCCTGCTCCGCGTCGCCCATGCCCGCGAACAGCGCATGCTCGCGCTGCTTGGCCGGCGTGCCGATCCGTTCGTACAGGCGCTCGCCCTCGGCGCTCAGACGCAGCAGCATGCGCCGCTTGTCGGCTGCGTCGACCTTGCGCACGACGCGCCCGCGCCGCCCGAGCGCAGCGAGCGCGCGACTCACCGTCATCTTGTCGAGCCCGGTGAGCGCCGTGACCTCGCTCGCGGCCACGCCGGGATGGTTGGCCAGCACCAGCAGCACCCGCCATTCGTTCAGGCTCAGGTGATGCGCCTGCCCGATCGACTCCGAGAACGGCCGGGCCGTGAGATTCACGACACGGACGAGCTTGAAGAAGACCGAGCTGTCGAGCGCCAGCACCGACCGGGCCGGCGCCGACGCCGTCTCGGCGTGGTCAGCGCGATCGCGCTGATTGCGGCGGGCGACGACGCTCATGCCTTGCGCGTCTTCGCCACGACCTCCTCGATCCTGCTCACCAGCTGCGGCTGCGTCTGCGCCTTGTAGCGCGCGTAGGGCCGGCGCGTCGCGATCTGCCAGGCCGCCATCTCGGTCTCGCTCGGCACGTGCACCTCGACGCCGAGGGCCGAGACGCGCTGCACGTCTTCGGCGAAGAGCTTGCGCACGATCGCCACCTGCTGCTTCGCCGCATCGACCGCGGCCTCGCGCACTATGCGCTGGTCGGCCGGCGTCCAGCTCGCCCACACCGGCGCGGCGATCGCGAACAGGAGGATGTCGTTCGAGTAGTTCCATTTGGTCACGTACTTCTGCCCGAGCGTATTGATCTTCGCGGCGAGAAAGACCTCGAGCGGATTCTCCTGGCCGTCGACGGCGCCCGAGGCGAGCGCCGGCTGCGCGTCGGCCCAGCTCATGAACGTGGGATTGGCGCCCATCGAGTTCATGATCTCGCCGTACATCGGGCTGCCGACGACGCGGATCTTCAGGCCCTTCATGTCGTCGGGCTTGACGATGGCGCGCTTGCTGTTGCTGATCTGCCGGTAGCCGGTCTCGCCGATCGAGAGCGGCTCGGCGCCGGCCTTGCGCACCAGGTCGAAGTAGGCGTCGACGACGCCCGGATCGGACATCACGGCGTCCCAGGCCTTGTGATCGGGCATGAGAAACGGCAGCGTGAAGACGCCGAGTTGCGGCACCGTCCCGGTCCAGTTGACGGGCGCGCCGCAGAGCACGTCGATCACGCCCTGGCGCATCGCCGAGAACTCGCGGTCCTGCTGGCCCTGCACGAGCGAGGCGCCCGGGTACTGCTTGATGTTGATGCGGCCGGCGGTGCGCTCCTTCACGAGCGTCAGGAAGATCTCGCCGCCCTTGCCCCAGGCGAAGGCCGGCGGCACCACCGTCGACATCTTGTACTCGGCCTTGTAGGTGGTCTGGGCCCGGGCGAAGTGACCAGCGCCGAGGGTTGCGACCACGCCCATCGAGCGAACGAGTTGACGACGATTCATCATGACGATCTCCTTGGTTGAGGATGAAGGCTGAAGGCGTGAAGGAACCGTAGCGAGCGGCCCGAGGTTGCGAGGAGAAGCGCAGCCGTACTGGCGTACGGCGAGCATCGCAGTCGCAAGATCGGGTCGCGCAGTAGGTTCATTCATGCCTTCAGTAGCCGAGGCGTCGCGGCAGCCAGAGCGCGAGTTCGGGAACGAAGAGAACGAGCAGTGTCGCGGCGACGAACGAGACGATCAGCCAGCCGACCCAGGGCAGCGTCTCGTCGATGCGCACCTTGGCGAGCCGGCACGAGACCATCAGGTTCACGGCCAACGGCGGCGTGAACTGGCCGATCGCGATCTTCATCGTCAGCAGCACGCCAAACCAGACCGGATCCCAATGGAAGGCAATCATCAGGGGGTAGAGCAGCGGCAGGAACACCAGGAAGATCGAAACACCGTCGAGGACCATGCCGAGCACGGTCATGATGACGAAGAGCAGGATCAGGGTGCCCGTCGAGCCGAGGCCGAGTTTCTCCACGAACGCCACCAGCGGATCGGCGATGCCGAGCGTGTTCACGGCATAGGCGAAGATGCCGGCCAGGGCAAGCACCGTCATGATCACGGCCGAGACTTCCGTGGCCTCGCGAAAGATCGGATAGAGGTCGCTCCAGCCGATCGAGCGATGGATGGCGATGCCGATGAAGAGGCCGTAGGCGACCGCGACCACCGCGGCTTCGGTCGGCGTGAACCAGCCGACGCGCATGCCGCCCAGGATCAGCACCGGCGCGGCCAGGCCCCACGCCGCTTCGCGCAGCGAACGCCAGAACCGCGGCCGCGCCTGATGCCGCCCGGCCTCGCCGAAACCGTGCTTGCGCGAGATCAGCACCACGGGAACGATCAGCGCCAGGCCGGCCAGGATGCCGGGGATCATGCCGGCCGCGAACAGCGCCGGCACCGACGCGCCCGGCACGTTGACGCTGTAGACGATGAAGGCGATCGAGGGCGGAATGAGGATGTCGGTGGCGGCCGCGGCGCCGACCACGCTGGCCGAGAACGCCGCCGGATAGCCGGCCCGGCTCATCGCTGCGATCATGACGCTGCCGACCGCGGCCGCCGTCGCGGGCCCGGAACCGGAGATGCCGCCGAGCAGCATCGCCACCAGGATCGCGACCATCGGCAGCATCCCCGGCGCATGGCCGACGCAGGCCTGCGCGAATGTGACCAGACGGCGGGCAACCCCCGAGCGATCGAAGATCGAGCCAACCAGCACGAACATCGGCAGCGCCAGCAAGGGGTATTTGGCGATCGAGGCGTGCATGTTCTGCGGCGCTGCGAGCAGGCCCCACAGCGGCGAGGTCGCGTTCGATGCGGCGATGGCGACGATGCCGCCCAGGCCGAGGGCGATGCCGATCGGCACGCCGAGCAGCATCAGGGCGACGAACAACAGGATCAGGAGCGCCGTGATCATGCGACCCGGCGCCGCATCACAGCTGCTGCTCGAGTTCCGCCGAAGCGCCTGGCGGCGGTGCCTGGCGCCAGGCCTTGCGCCCGGCGAGGGCGGCACGCACGGCCACCGCGAGGCAGAGCGGCGGCAACGCTGCGGTAAACCACCAGCGCGGCACGCCGAGGCCCATCGAGGTTTCGCTCCAGCGGATCTCGTCGGCGAGGTCGACGCCGAACAGCACGGCCAGGAAGACGAACAGGAGCATCGTCGCCACGGCTGCAACGGCGCGCAACACACGCCGGCGCGCGACACCGCCACCGTCGTAGAAATATTCGATCCGGATGTGGCCGTCTCGCGAAGCGATCGAGGCCGCCCCGGCGAGCGTCATGACGACCAGGAGAAAGACCGAGATCTCCTCGGTCCAGGCGAACGACTGGTCGGTGAAGTAGCGAACGAGAACGTTGCCCAGCGTGATGATCGTCAGCACGACCATGCAGGCGACGCCGAGGCGTTCTTCGATCTTCGGATCGGACTTCACCGGCACTCCTGCAGCGGCCGCGCCGGCCACCGCCGGATGGTAACGATCGTTACCGATCGGCCGTTGCGCGTTTTCCCGCAGCGCGCCGGCGCGCTTCGTCTCAGCCGGCGGGTGCCGAGGCGGCCGAGGTGAGCGGCACCGGCTTGTCGCTGGAGAAGCCGCGGTCGAGCAGCAGCCAGCGCCACTTCGACACGGCGCGAAAGGGCAAGGTCACGCCCTCAGGCCCGGGCAGCGGTACGCCTTCGGACATCACCAGCGTGATCGAGCGCGGCGCATCGCTGCTCGGCTTGCAGACCCAGTTGCGACCGTCCTGGATGGCGCAGTCGTCGAACTTGCCGGAGTGATCTCTGGAGCCCACCTTCCAGAAGATGACCTCGTTGTGCGGCTTCAGGGCGCGGTAGCGATAGCGGGTGCCGGCAACCATCTTTCCCGAGCACCGATCGTCGAGCCAGGTGCCGCCATGGCAGTCCACCGTGTACACCGTTCGTTCGCCCTGCATCGTGATGAAGTCCGAGGCCCAGGCACTGAACACGAGCACCGCGAGCACGACGATCAATGAAGCCCAGACACGACGCATCGGCAGCAGGTTCCTTGGGGCTTGAAAAGCGCGAGCGGATTGTGCACCGCGAAAACGCTGCTTCAGGCCTTGGCTGGATGAGCGGGCTGGTGTCCGGGGGTTTTCTCGGGGCCGGGCAGCGGCGGCGCGGTGCCGTCATCGGGCTCGACCGGCAGCGCATCGGGCTCGGGCTCGTCGCTGTGCGGCAATCCGGGAAGCGTGGCCATGGTCAGAACATGCTAGCGCCGATGTTGATCAGCAGTGCCAGCACGGTCGTGTTGAACAGGTAGGACAGGATGCAGTGCAAGGTGCCGATGCGACGCAAGGGCTTGGTCACGAACGAGACGTCGGCGGTCTGTCCCGAGGTGCCGATCACCGAGGCGAAGTAGAAGAAGTCACTGTAGTCAGGCGGCTCGTCGTCGGGAAACTGCAGGCCCGGCGGCCGGCCGTGACAAGCGGCGGCGTAGAAGTCGTGCGCGTAGTGCAGCGTGAACATGATCTGGATGAAGGCCCAGGAGCTCAGCACGGTGACGCCGGCAAGGGCGATGTGGGCGCCCTTGTTGAAGCCGTGCATTTCCTTGACCACCGCCAGCTCGCCGCCGATCGCCGCCAGGCTGGCGATCGTGGCGATGACGACGAGGGCCAGGATCGTGCGCTGGCCATCGTCCTGCAGCTGGGCTCGATGCCGCATGTGGTGCGTCGACGAGCGAATCATCATCAGCGCCGCGAGCACGACGTAAAGACCGGCACCGGTGTTCCAGGCAACGAGCCAGCGCGTGACCGGTTGGCGGGCGACGCTCATGGGCAGCAGGAAGCCGACCGCGATCGCGATCGCCGTCGCGATGAAAAGGCGCGGCCGCGACTGCACCAATCGAATGAAGCGGATTCTCGATCGATTCATCGCTGCGCTGTGGCCCCTCCGAAGCTATGCGGCGGGATTATGGAGCGGCGAAGCCGTCGAGCCGGCGCGGACATGGACAAGGACAGAATGATGCGGCGCCACCATCGACGAGACAGAAATGAACATCGCCATCCTCGACGACTACTTCGACACCCTCAGGACGCTGCCCAGCTTTCGCAAGCTCGACGGCCACGCCGTGACGGTGTGGACCGATCATGTCCAGGACGACGACACCCTGGCCGCACGGCTGCGCGAGACCGAGGCGCTGGTGCTGATCCGGGAGCGAACGCAGATACGGGCGCCGCTGCTGGAGCGCTTGCCGAAGCTGCGCCTGATCAGCCAGCGCAGCGTCTACCCGCACATCGACATCGCTGCCTGCACGCGGCTCGGCATCCTGGTGTCGTCCGACCTGCATGCCGGCAGCCCGTCGCATGCGACGGTCGAGCTGACCTGGGGCTTGGTGATCGCGGCGCTGCGGCAGATCCCGCAGCAGATGCGATCCTTGCAGCAAGGCCAGTGGCAGAGCGGCATCGGCAGCAGCCTGCGCGGCAAGACGCTCGGCATCTTCGGATACGGCCGGATCGGCGCTGCGGTGGCGGCCGGCGCCAGCACCTTTGGCATGAACGTGCTGGTGTGGGGCCGCGAGGCGTCGCTTGCGCAGGCGCGCGCGGCCGGCTTCGCGGTCGCGGCGAACAAGAGCGCGTTCTTCGAGCAGTGCGACGTCGTGTCGCTGCACATGCGGCTCGTCGACGCGACACGTGGCATCGTCGGCCGCGCCGACCTGGCCCGCATGAAGCCTTCGGCCCTGATCGTGAACACCAGCCGCGCCGGCTTGATCGAGCCGGGCGCGCTCGTCGCGGCGCTCGCGGCAGGCCGGCCGGGCATGGCCGCCGTCGACGTCTACGAGGAAGAGCCGCTGCGCGACGTCGAGCACCCGCTGCTGAAGATGGCCAACGTCGTCTGCACGCCGCACATCGGCTACGTCACGCGCGACGAGTACGAGCTGCAGTTCTCGGAGATCTTCGAGCAGATCGTGGCGTACGCGGCGGGACAGCCGAGCAATATCGTCAACCCGGAGGCGTTGGCGATAGCGAGGGCAAGGTGACGAAGCTCGGGTCGCTGGCGCAGAAGCGATCAGCCTCCAGCCGACCCGAATCCGGACCTCAGCGCGCCACCGCGTTGCACTGCGCGACGTCCACCGTCCGACCGGTCACCGGATTCGGATACGGAAATTCCGGCAGGTAGTAGCCGGGCCAGGACTTGTAGAGCACGCTCGGCGGCGCATCGGGTGGGTTCTCGGTACCGGCGGGCGATTGCGGAACGGCGAACTTCTTCAGGCCCTCCGGCATCACCAGGTACATGTCGCCGAAGTAGTGCAGGTCGGCGATCCGCCAGACGCCGCCGTCCTTGCGAAACTTCAGGTTGTACAGCCCCTCCTGCAGCATGAAGTCGCCGTCGCGAATCGCGATCATGCCGATGATGCGGGCTCGCCCGCTGGCCGTCGTGCCGCCGGCATCGAGCGTGATGATCGGCTGCAGGATGAGATGGTTGTTCAGGCCGTTGGGCGGCAGGCAATTCTTGCCGCGCCCGAAGACGCCCTGGTAGATGCGCTCGACTCCGGCGCGGCCCCGGTAGACGCCGCGCTGGGCGATCTCCACGACCGCGTCGTCCGTGAACAGCGTCGTCGCCTCATGCCACAGGCCCTTGTCGAAGTAGTAGCCGTAGGCGCGAAACAGCCGTTCGATCTTCTGCACGTCTTCGACCGCGGTCAGCCTCGCCTCGAGCGCGGCGATGCGAGCCGTCGCGTCGGCCGAAGGCGCGTCCGGCTTCATGGCGCCGCAACCCGCCAGCAGGGCTGCGAACAGTGCGGCTGACAGGGGAACAGGGAGAAACTTCGTCATGGGGACTCCTTGCGAGTCTGATCATGCCTGAGCCAGCCGGTTGGCCACGCGGGGATGGCTCCCGTTCGCTACACCGGCGGCGTCTCGTGCCGGATTGCATCGTACGCGCTGCGTTCCCCTGCATTCCCATCACCCGGTGCGAACGCGACACAGGGCATCGTTCATGCGGCGGTCAGCTGGGCGATCCGTATTCTGATGCCCCTTCGCCCTCGTTCATCTCTTTGTGTGGATGCAAAGAGAATACGGGGCGCTGGGCCCCGTATTTCATATTTCGTTGGCGGAGTGGACGGGACTCGAACCCGCGACCCCCGGCGTGACAGGCCGGTATTCTAACCAACTGAACTACCACTCCTCGTTCTTCTCGAATCGCTTCGTGCCCGCCTTCTCTCGCGCTCAGGCTCGAGAAGGTGGCGTCCCCTAGGGGATTCGAACCCCTGTAATCACCGTGAAAGGGTGGTGTCCTAGGCCTCTAGACGAAGGGGACTCAAGTCGACTCTTGGTGGAGGTAAGCGGGATCGAACCGCTGACCTCTTGCATGCCATGCAAGCGCTCTCCCAGCTGAGCTATACCCCCATCGATCCGTTTCAGGAAAGTCGATGATTATAGCCGGGCCCGGCGCTGCCGCCCGCAGGCGCGCGAGCACGGTGGCTCTGGGGAAGAGCGAAAGAACGATGTCGAGCGACGGCGTCTGGGCCCTGCCGCAGACGACCACGCGCACGGCCGGTGCGAGCTGGCCCATCTTCAGGCCGTGCGCCGCCAGCGTTTCCTTCACCGCGACGCTGATCGCAGGAGCCGACCACTCGACCGCGTCGAGCTTGCCGGCAAGGGTGGCCAAGGCCGGCCGAAGGGCATCGCCGACGTACTGGGCCAGATCGGCCGCGCTCGGGGCGACGTCGCCAACAAGCATCGCCAGCCAGTCGGCCAGTTCCGCGCCCGTATTGCAGCGTTCGCGAAAGACAAGACTGGCGCGCAGCAGCTCTGCGTCGCTCGCCAGGGCGACGCCGCGCCTGGCAAGCTGCGTCTTCGCCATCGCCAGCAATTCCTTCTCGGGCAGGCCCTTCAGGTAGTGCGCATTGACCCAGGCGAGCTTGGCGCCGTCCCACTGCGCCGGATGGCGGGCCAGGTGGCTGCCATCGAACCAGGCCACCATCTGCTCGCGCGTGAAGAGCTCTTCGTCGCCGTGGCTCCAGCCCAGGCGCGCCAGGTAGTTGAGCATCGCCTCCGGCAAGAAGCCCTGCTCCTCGTACGCCGTGACGCTCACCGCGCCTTTGCGCTTGGAAAGCTTCTGGCCATCGTCGCCGAGGATCACCGGCACGTGCGCGAACACCGGCAGCGGCGCGCCCAAGGCATGGAACAGGTTGATCTGCCAGGGCGTGTTGTTGACGTGCTCATCGCCGCGAAAGACGTGGCTGATCTTCATGTCGCGGTCATCGACGACGACCGCGAAGTTGTAGGTCGGCACGCCATCGGCACGGACGATCACGAGGTCGTCGATCTCGTGGTTGGAGATCGCAATCGGCCCCTTGACGAGATCGTCCCAGCTGACCACGCCGTCGGGCGGATTACGAAAGCGGATCACCGGCGCCACGCCTTCGGGAACCGGCGGCAAGGCCTTGCCGGGCTCGGGCCGCCAGCGACCGTCGTACAGCGGCTTTTCGCCGCGGGCGCGTTGCGCTTCGCGCATCGCCTCGAGCTCGGCAGGTGTCGCGTAGCAATGGTAGGCGCGGCCTTCGGCCAACAACCGGTCGGCCACTTCGCGATAGTGGGCGAGGCGCTGCATCTGATAGATCGGCCCTTCGTCGTGATCGAGGCCCAGCCAGCGCATCGACTCGAGGATCTGCGCCACCGATTCCGCGGTCGAGCGGGCGACATCGGTGTCCTCGATGCGCAGCACGAACTCGCCGCCATGATGGCGCGCGAACGCCCACGAGAAGAGCGCCGTGCGGGCCGTGCCGAGATGCAGGAATCCGGTCGGCGAAGGCGCGATGCGCGTGCGCACGCGCCCGTGCACCTTCGGTGCCGCCGAGGTGCCGCTCACAGCGTCGCCAGGCCGCGCAGCAGGTCGGCCTGGATGTCCTCGACGTCGTCGAGGCCGACGGCGACGCGGATCATCCCCTGCACGATGCCGGCCGCCTGGCGCTGCTCTTCGCTGAGGCGGCCATGCGAGGTGCTGGCCGGATGCGTGATCGTCGTCTTGGTGTCGCCGAGGTTGGCGGTGATCGACAGGATGCGCGTCGAATCGACGACGTGAAAGGCGTTCTTGCGCGCCGCCGCCGCGCTGGCGTCCTTGTTGCCGACGATGAAGCTGACCACCGCGCCGCCGCCGCCCGACTGCTGCGCCATCGCCAGCTCGTGCTGCGGATGCGAAGGCAGGCCCGGGTAGTAGACGCGCTCGATTCCCGGCTGCGTCTCGAGCCAGCGGGCCAGCGCGAGCGCGCGTTCGCCCTGCGCCTTCATCCGGATCGAGAGCGTCTCCAGGCCTTTCAGCACGACCCAGGCATTGAACGGCGACAGCGACATGCCGGCGCTGCGCATCACCGGCACGAACTTCTCGTTGACCAGCGCTTCGCTGGCGCACAGGGCGCCGGCAATCACGCGGCCCTGGCCGTCGAGGTACTTGGTGCCCGAGTGGATGACGAGATCGGCGCCGTATTCGACCGGCCGCTGCAGGGCCGGCGTGCAGAAGCAGTTGTCGACCGCGAGCCAGGCGCCAGCGGCGCGAGCGACGGCCGAGAGCGCGCGGATGTCGCAAACTTCGGTCAGCGGGTTGGTCGGCGACTCCGCGAACAGCAACTTCGTGTTCGGCCGCACGGCTGCGCGCCAGGCCGCGACGTCTGTCTGCGAGACGAAGCTCGTCTCGACGCCGAACTTGGCGAACTCGCGCCCGAACAGCATCACGGTCGAACCGAAGACGCTCTGCGAGCAGATCACGTGGTCGCCGGCCTTCAGGAGACCCATGCCGAGGAGCAGGATCGCGCTCATGCCCGAGGACGTGGCGATGCACGCCTCCATGCCTTCGAGGGCCGCAAGGCGGCGCTCGAACATCGTCACCGTCGGATTGGTGAAGCGCGAATAGATGAAGGCCTCTTCCTCGTTCGCGAAGCGCGCCGCAGCGGTGGCCGCATCGGGCTGGACGAAGCTGCTGGTGAGAAAGAGCGCTTCCGAGTTCTCGCCCCAGGCGCTCGGCGGCAAGCCTTCGCGAACGGCCCGCGTGTCGAGGCGCGTGCCGGGCGGCAGGTCGACGCGTGGAATCTTCGCTTTGGCCATCAGGCGGCCTCGGCGCTCTGCAGCGCCAGGCGGGAGCGATCGTCGGACGCCTCTTCTTCTTCACCCTGCGCACCGCGCTGCGCGGCCAGCATCGCGAAGTCGTCGGCACTGACGTCGCCGGTGATGTAGTGACCGTCGAAGCACGACGCCTCGAAGCCATCGAGCTTCGGATTGAGCGCAGCCACGACCCGCTTCATCGCCGCCACGTCCTGGTAGATGAGCGCGTCGGCGCCGATGAACTGGCGGATCTCTTCGGAGGTGCGGCCATGCGCGATCAGCTCGTCCTTGGTCGGCATGTCGATGCCGTAGACGTTCGGAAAGCGCACCGGGGGTGCTGCGGAGGCGAGATAGACCTTCTTCGCGCCGGCATCGCGCGCCATCTGCACGATCTCCTTCGAAGTGGTGCCGCGAACGATGGAGTCGTCGACGAGCAGCACGTTGCGGCCCTTGAACTCGACCTCGATCGCGTTCAGCTTTTGCCGCACCGACTTCTTGCGGATGCCTTGCCCCGGCATGATGAAGGTGCGCCCGACGTAGCGGTTCTTCACGAAGCCTTCGCGATAGGGCTTGCCGATCTTCTGCGCCAGTTGCATCGCCGAGGGCCGGCTCGATTCGGGAATCGGAATGACGACATCGATCTCGTTCGGCGGCATGGTCGAGATCAGGCGTTGCGCCAGCGATTCGCCCAGGTTCAGGCGCGCCTGGTAGACCGACACGCCGTCCATGATGGAGTCGGGCCGGGCCAGGTAGACGTACTCGAACATGCACGGGTTGAGGCTCGGGTTCTCGGCGCATTGCTTCGAGTGGATGCGGCCCTCGAGATCGATGAAGATCGCCTCGCCGGGCGCCACGTCGCGGGTCAGGGTGTGGCCGGTGCCGACGATGGCCACCGATTCGCTCGCCACCATCACCTCGGGCCCGTCGGGCCCCTCGCCTTCGCCGAAGGCCAGCGGCCGGATGCCGTAGGGATCGCGAAACGCCAGCAGCCCTTGCCCGGCGATCAAGGCGACCACGGCGTAGGAGCCCTTGATGCGGCGATGCACGGCACTGACCGCGGTGAAGACTTCCTCGGGCGTCAGCTGCCATTCGCGCGCCGCGCCTTCGAGCTCGTGCGCGAGCACGTTGATCAACACCTCGGTGTCGCTGCCGGTGTTGATATGGCGGCGGTCGACGTCGAAGAGCTCCTGCTTCAGCGCCTGCGCGTTCGTCAGGTTGCCGTTGTGGACGAGCACGATGCCGTACGGCGCGTTGACATAGAACGGTTGCGCCTCTTCCTCGCTGTAGGCGTTGCCGGCCGTCGGATAGCGCACCTGGCCGAGACCCACGGTGCCCGGCAGCGCCCGCATGTTGCGGGTGCGAAAGACGTCGCGCACCATGCCGCGCGACTTCTGCATGAAGCACTTCGTGCCCTGCATGGTGACGATGCCGGCAGCGTCCTGACCGCGATGCTGGAGCAGCAGCAAGGCGTCGTAGATCAGCTGGTTGACCGGCGCCTTCGAGATCACTCCGACGATTCCACACATGGCAAGGTCCTCAGTCCGTCAGGCCGATCGCGCCGGCGGCACGGGAAGCGCCGGCAGCAAGGGCAGCAGTTGCAAGAGCACGCTCTCGAGCACGACTGCACCCGCCGATTGTCGCCACGCCGGCGATTTCGCGAGCGGCGTGTAGGCAATGACCGTGGCCGCGACAAGCAGCACGAGCAGGCCGCGCACGAGACCGAACGCCGCGCCCAGCAACCGATCGAGCGGGCGCAGGGGCGTGGCCGCGATCAGGGCGGAGACGGCGCGGGCCAGAAGGCTCCAGACGATGAGCAGGGCAAGGAACGCAGATGCGAACGCGGCGGCGCCATTCAAGGCCGAACCGGCCGCGCCGATCGGCAGATGGGGAGCCACGAAAGGCTCGAGCCAACGGCCGCCGAAGTAGGCGACGAACCAGCCGGCCAGCGACAGCAGCTCGAAGGTGATGCCGCGCAGCAAGCCGATCAGGGCCGACAGGACGACGATGCCGAGCATCGCCACATCGACCCACCCGAGCGGCAGCCATTGCACGGATCAAAGCGTGAGGACGACGGCGTCGATGCCCGCCGCCTTGGCCTTGGCCAGCGCCGCATCGGCCTCATCGCGCGACGCGAACGGCCCGACGCGGACCCGGATACGGCTGCCGCCCGAGGTCTGGGCAACCTGCGTATAGGTCTTCAGGCCGAGCTTTTCAACCCGTTGCCGCACCCCGCGCGCCGCCTCGGCGTCGGCAAAGGCACCGACCTGGACGACATAGCGCTGCGCCTCTGCAGCCGCGACCGGCCGTCCCTCGAGCAAGGCTCGCGCCCGATCGCCCTCGCTGCCGGCGCCGGCAGCTACCCTCGGCGCCGGGGCTGCGCTCGCAGCGGCGGCACGGTGCGGGGCTTCGCTCGCCGGCGCCGCACTCGGCGCCGAGGTGCTCGCGGCCGCGACGCGACCGCTCGATGCGCTCGAAGCCCGCGCCGTCGACGGGCTCGCCATGGAGGCTGCGGGCACGGGCGGAGTCACGTCTCGTCCGGCGTCGCCGGGCGACTCGGTGATCATGGCCGGCTTCGGGGCATCGACCGGCGGCGGCACGTCGACGCTGCGGCTCGCCGGCGGCGGCGGCGCCACGAGCGGCGGAGCACCGTCCTTGTGCGGGATCTCGATCGGGATGTCGACCGGGATCGGCCGCGGCTGGGTCTCGAACACCAGCGGGAAGCCGATGATGCCGATGCCGAGAAGAACGATCGCGCCGACGAGCCTGCGACGAGCCCGGATGCGCGCCTGCTGGACCGCATCGGCGGGCGACAGCGTCGGGGCGGCGGGTTCGCTCTTCTGCTTGAACATCGTGACCTGGGTTCGAGCCGAATGCGGAGGTGATGGGTGGGCGGCCGCCGGCCCGCGGGCCTTGATCTAGGCGGTCTGTCGACCGCCTCGCTGCGGCAGACCGTTGGCGAGGATGCTGCCGACGTTGTAGAAGGAGCCGAAGACGACGATTCTATCAACCGGGTCGGCGGCCGCGAACGCGGCGGCGAAGGCTTCGCCGGGCGAGCGGTGAGTGGAGACCGTCACCGACCGATTGCCGCCGTGGCCGACCCGCCCGACGATCGCGGCGAGCTCGTCTGCGCTTGCCGCCCGTGCCGTCGGCAGGTCGGTGAGATGCCAGGCGTCGACGAGCGGCGCCATGCGCTCGACGATGGCCGCGACGTCCTTGTCGCGCATGGCGCCGAAGACCGCATGCGTGCGCGGGAAAAAACCCATCTGGTCGAGGTTCTGCGCAAGCGCGGCCACCGCATGCGGGTTGTGCGCCACGTCGAGGACGATCGCGGGCTGGCCGGCGAGCACCTGGAAGCGGCCCGGCAACTCGACGGTGGCCAGGCCGCTGCGCACCGCCTGCGCGCTCACCGGCAGGCGCTGGCGCAAGGCCTCGAGCGCGGCCAGCGCGCCCGACGCATTGAGCAGCTGATTGGCACCGCGCAGCGCCGGATAGCCGAGTCCGGCAAAGCGCGTCTCGCGGCCCGACCACTCCCATTGCTGGCGATCGCCGGCGAAGCGGAAGTCGACGCCGGCGCGGCGCAGATCGGCGCCGATGGCGCGCGCTTCGTCGATCACGCTCTTCGGCGGCAGCGGGTCGCTCACGACCGCGACGCGGTCGCGCCGGAAGATGGCAGCCTTCTCGCGCCCGATCGCCTCGCGATCGTTGCCGAGAATCGCGGCGTGGTCGATGTCGATGCTGGTGAGGATCGCGCAGTCGGCATCGAAGATGTTGACCGCATCGAGGCGACCGCCGAGGCCGACCTCGAGGATGACGAGATCGAGCGTCGACGCCGCGAGCAGGCGGGCGATGGCGAGCAGCGTGAACTCGAAATAGGTGAGCGAGATGTCGCCGCGCGCCGCCTCGACCGCGGCGAAGTGCGGCAGCAAGCGCCGCGGCCTCGACGCTGCGCCCGTCGATGCGGCAGCGCTCCTCGAAGTGCACGAGATGCGGCTTGGAGAAGAGCCCGACGCGATAGCCGGCGGCCAGGCCGATCGACTCCAGCATGGCGCAGGTCGAGCCCTTGCCATTGGTGCCGCCGACGATGATGAGCGGCGCCTCGAAGCGGAGATCGAGTCGGGCCCGTACCGCCTCGACGCGGTCGAGCGAGAGCGCCATGCCCTTCGGGTGCAGCCGCTCGCAATGCGCGAGCCACTCGTCGAGCGTCACGCGCTGCCCGCTCGCGACGGAGGCGTCAGGCGACGGCGTCGGAAGGCAGGCGCTCCAGCATCGCGATCTGGCGCGCGATCGTCGGACGCAGCTCGCGCCGGTCGACGATCATGTCGATGGCACCGGTCTGGACCAGGAACTCGGCGCGCTGGAATCCTTCGGGCAGCTTCTCGCGCACCGTGTTCTCGATGACGCGCGGACCGGCGAAGCCGATCAACGCCTTCGGCTCGGCGATGACGACGTCGCCGACGAAGGCAAAGCTGGCCGAGACGCCGCCCATCGTCGGGTCGGTGAGCACGCTGATGTAGGGCAAGCCGGCCTTGGCGAGCCGCGTGAGAGCGGCATTGGTCTTGGCCATCTGCATCAGGCTGAGCAGGCCCTCCTGCATGCGCGCACCGCCCGTCGCGGTGAAGCTGATGAAGGCCGTCTTCTGCTCGACCGCGGTGTGCACGCCGCGCACGAAGCGCTCGCCCACCACCGAGCCCATCGAGCCGCCCATGAAATCGAACTCGAAGCAGACGGCAACGACCGGGATGGTCATCAAGGCGCCGCCCATGACGACCAGCGCATCGGTCTCGCCGGTGTTCTCGAGGGCGTCCTTCAGACGCTCCGGATACTTCTTGCTGTCCTTGAACTTCAGCGCATCGACGGGCAAGACCTCCTGGCCGATTTCGTAGCGGCCTTCGGCGTCGAGGAAGGCGTCGAGCCGGGCGCGCGCGCCGATCCGGTGGTGATGGCTGCACTTCGGGCAGACGTAGATGTTCTTCTCGAGATCGGTCTTGTAGAGCACCGTCTCGCAGGCCGGGCACTTGATCCACAGACCCTCCGGCACCGTACGGCGCTCGCTCGGGTCGGTGGGCTGGATCTTCGGCGGCAGCAGTTTTTCGAGCCAGCTCATTGCGTCGTTCCTGAAAAGAGGTTCATGCGTCGAGAGCGGCCCGGATTTCGGCCATGAAGCGGCCGGCGATCGCGGGTGCTTCTTCGCGGCTCGATCCTTCGAGCCGCTGCACCAGCGCACTGCCGATGACGACGGCGTCGGCAGCGTTCGCCACCGCCCGCGCGGTGGCGGCGTCGCGGATGCCGAAGCCGACGCCCACCGGCAACTTCACGTGTGCCCGAATCCGAGGAATCATCTGTTCGACGGCAGCGATGTCGAAGTGACCCGGCCCCCGTCACGCCCTTGAGGGAGACATGGTAAACGTATCCGCTGGCCACTCGGGCGACGCTGCGAATGCGCTCGTCGCTGGAGGTCGGCGCGATCAGGAAGATCGGGGCGATGCCCCGCGCTTTCAACACGGCCGTGAAGTCCTCGCATTCTTCCGGCGGATAGTCGACCACCAGCACGCCGTCGACACCGGCGTCGCCTTGGCATCGTCGGCGAAGCGCTCGCTGCCGTAGCGCTCGATCGGGATTGGCGTAGCCCATGAGGACGACGGGCGTACTTGGTCATCGGCGCGGAATTCGCGAACGGCCGCCAGCACCTGAGCCATGCCGATGCCGCGCGCCAGGGCGCGCTCGCTCGCCTTCTGGATCACCGGCCCGTCGGCCATGGGGTCGCTGAAGGGCATGCCGAGCTCGATCACGTCGGCGCCGGCAGCGGCCATCGCCGCCATGATCGCGGCCGTGCCTTCGGCATGCGGATCGCCGACCGTGACGTAGGGGATGAGCGCCTTGCGCCGGCGCTCGCGCAGGCTCGGCGAATTTCGCGTCGATGCGGTTCATGCGGGCCTGCTTCGCGTCGAGCTCGGCAACGGTGGCGATGTCCTTGTCGCCGCGACCCGAGAGGTTGACGAGCAGGTGCTGGTCGCGGCCGAGCGTCGGCGCGAGCTTCATCGCGTAGGCCACCGCATGGCTCGATTCGAGGGCCGGGATGATCCCTTCGGTGCGACAGAGGCGATGGAACGCGGCCAGCGCTTCGTCGTCGCCGATGCCGACGTACTCGGCCCGGCCGATGTCGTGGAGATAGGAGTGTTCGGGCCCGACCCCGGGATAGTCGAGGCCGGCCGAGATCGAGTGCGTCTCGATGATCTGGCCATCGCCGTCCTGCAGCAGGTAGGTGCGATTGCCGTGCAGCACGCCCGGGCCTGCCGGCGCAGATCGAGGCGGCGTGCCGGCCGGTCTCGAGGCCTTCGCCGGCCGCCTCCACGCCGATCAGGCGCGTCGCCGCATGGCCGATGTACGGATAGAAGATGCCCATGGCGTTGCTGCCGCCGCCGACGCAGGCGATCACCGCGTCGGGTTGCCGGCCCGCAGGGCCGCCGAGGGTCTCGATCATCTCCGGCATCTGCACCAGGCACTCGTCGCCGATGACGCGCTGGAAGTCGCGCACCATCGTCGGGTACGGATGCGGCCCGGCCACCGTGCCGATGATGTAGAAGGTGTTCTCGACGTTCGTCACCCAGTCGCGCAGGGCCTCGTTGAGGGCGTCCTTCAGCGTCTTCGAGCCGCTTTCGACAGGCACGACGGATGCGCCGAGCAGCTTCATGCGGTAGACGTTGGGCGCCTGCCGCTTGACGTCCTCGGAGCCCATGTAGACCACGCACTCCAGGCCGTAGCGGGCGCAGATCGTCGCCGTCGCCACGCCGTGCTGGCCGGCGCCGGTCTCGGCGATGACGCGCGGCTTGCCCATGCGCCGCGCCAGCATCGCCTGGCCGATGGTGTTGTTGATCTTGTGCGCGCCGGTGTGGTTGAGGTCCTCGCGCTTGAGGTGGATCTGGGCGCCGCCGAGCTCGCGCGACAGACGCGCCGCGTGATAGATCGGGCTCGGCCGGCCGACGTAGTGGGCGAGCTCGGAGCGGAACTCGGCGTCGAAGGCCGGGTCGCGCCTGGCCTCGTCGTAGCAGGCCTTCAGCTCGTCGAGGGCATGGACGAGCGTTTCGGCGACGAAGCTGCCGCCATAGGGTCCGAAGTGCCCGCGCGCGTCGGGCTGGTGGTAGTCGAGCATCACAGTCGCCTCAGGAAACCGAGGCGTCGATTCGTGAATCAGCCTCGCGCACCGCATCGCAGAAGGCGCGGATCAGGGCGGCGTCTTTCACGCCGCGCGACGACTCCACGCCGGACGAAACGTCAACGGCCCAGGGCCGCACTGCCTGGATGCCGGCAGCGACGTTTGCGGCATGCAACCCACCAGACAAAACGAGGCGATGGGGAACGGCGCGTGGAACGAGCGACCAATCGAAGACCTTTCCGCTGCCGCCCCAGCCGTCGACATGAGCGTCGAGGAGGAGCGCCTGGGCCGTGCTGAAACGGCGCGCGAAGTCTAGCAAATCGAATCCCGGCGCCATGCGCGCGACCTTGAGGTAGGGGCGGCCGAGCGGCGGCGCATCCAGGTTCGTCTTCGTCACCGTGAAACTGCAGGGTGAGATTTGCAATCGCAGCACAGGCGGCGGCGATGAAATCGGCTTCGGCGTTGACGAAGAGGCCGACCGGCGTGACGAAGGCCGGCAGGCCGCGCGCCAGTGCCGCAGCATCGGCGATCGAGACGTGGCGCGGGCTGGCGGCGTGAAACACGAAGCCGATCGCATCGGCACCCGCGTCGACGGCGGCGTCGACGTCTTCGCGGCGCGACACGCCACAGATCTTGATGCGCGTCCTGACGCTCATTGCCGTGCCGGCGCAGAACCGGGGCCGCGTTCAGGGCAGCCAGGACATCGCGGCCGTTCGATCGGGAATGCCATGGGCGGCATCGTAGTACGGGCCGAGGAAGTGAAGGCCCTCGGGTGCAAAGGTGGCGGCTGCGCGCGCGCGATCCTTCGATGCGAGCACCTCGGCCATCCAGTCTGCGTCGCGCGCCCCGGTGCCCACCGCCACCAGGCAGCCCATGAGGTTGCGGATCATGTGGTGCAGGAAGGCGTCGGCGTCGAAGTCGAAGCGCCAGTAGTCGCCGCGCCGCTCGATCTGCAAGGCGCGCAGGGTCTTGACCGGCGAAGGCGCCTGGCACTCGGCCGAGCGAAAGGCGGTGAAGTCGTGCCGGCCGACGACATGCCGCGCCGCTGCGATCATGGCTTTGGCCTCGAGCGGTCGAAAGGTCCAGCCGACGTGACCCGCTTCCAGCGCCGGCCGCACCCTCGACTCGAGCAGCACGTACGCATAGCGGCGCCCGAGCGCACTCGCGCGCGAGTGAAAGGAATCAGGAACGAAGCGGCACCACTGGATCGCGATGTCGTCCGGCAGGAAGCGATTGGTGCCCCGCAGCCACGATTCGCTGTCCCGATCGAGCGGCGTGTCGAAGTGGACGACCTGGTTCAGCGCATGCACGCCGGCGTCGGTGCGACCGGCGCAGACGCAGCGAACGGGCTGGTCGGCAAACGAAGAGAGCGCCGCATCGACGCGATCCTGCACGGTCTGGCCGCCGGGCTGGCTTTGCCAGCCGCGATAGGCCGTACCGCGATAAGCGATGCCGAGCGCGACGCGCATCGCGCCCGGACCCCCGGGATCAGCCCAGGTTGTCGAGCATCGTCTGCGCCTTCGTCTTGGTCGCGCCGCTGGCGGTGGTCAGCACTTCGCGAAGCAGGTCGCGTGCGCCGTCCTTGTCGCCGATGCGCTGGAACTCCTCGGCGAGCTCCATCTTGCGCGAGACCGGATCGCTGTTCGCATCGTCCTCGACGAAAGGCATCTCGATCGGGCCCAGGCCGGCGAGCGGCGCGGTCGCCGTGCCCGCAGTCTTGTCGAGATCGAGCGCGATGCCCGACAGATCGAAGGCCAGCGGTTCGTCGCGATGATCGGGCTCGTTCGAGACCTCGTTCGACGTCAGCGGCATCTTCAGCGTCGTCGACTGGTACGTGCCGCCGCTGCGCGGCGGCACCGATTCGGTGGCATCGAACGGTGCCGGCCGCGAAGGCATGCCGATATCGGGATTGTCGAGATCGAAGTCGACGTCGAGCTGGCTGTCGCGCACGGTGGCGTCGGAGACCGACGAGCCGTATTGCGAAGGCACCGGCACGATCGATTGCGGCAAGCGTGCTCGCGCCAAGCGGCTCGGCGATCGTGCCGCCGTCGTCATGGCGCTCGGGCGAGCCGCCCGCGTGGTACAGCGAGTTGTCGGGATCGATCTGGGCGCCGAGCTCCTGCGTCTTCGTCCACTCCTCGCCCTCGCCGCGCGTCAGCGCGAAGAGCTGGGTCGCGAGCAGCTCGAAGCCCTTGATGTCGCGCCGCTTGGCATAGACCTCCAGCAGCTTGGTGCGAATCGCGAGGCGCTCGGGGTTGCTGCGCATCGCCTCCTTGAGAATCTCCTCGGCCTGCAGATCGCGGCCGTAGGCGAGATAGACGTCGGCTTCGGCCACCGGATCGACGTCGCCGATCGCATCGAGCTGCGACAGCGAGTACGTCATCGACGACGAGCTGCCGCCGGCATCGCGCGTGTCGATGCGCTGGCCGCCACTGGCGCCGAAGAACGAGTCGGGCTGCAGGCGGCTCTCGAGGAACGACGTTTCGCCGCTGTCCTTCTTCGAGCGTTGCGTGAAGCGATAGATACCGAAGCCCGCCAACAGGATCGCGAGTCCGCCGAGACCGAGGTAGAGCGGTTCGCTCAGCAAGGAGTCGAGCAGGCCGGGCGCGGGCTGCGGCTTGGCCGGCGCGCGCGCCGGCGGGCGTGCAGGCACCACGGCGCTGGCAGCAGGCGCGGCCATTCCTGGCGTGGCACCGCTCGCGGCGCTGGCAGAGGCCACGACGGCCGGCGCAGCGCCGACGATGGCCGGCACCGAGGCCGCGACGGGCGCAGCGGCAGTCGAGGCCGGGAGGATCGGCGCGACCACCGCAGGCGCGACGACCGAGGGCGTCGATGCCGCCTTCGGCACGGGTGCGGGTGCAAGCGCAGGTGCGGGCGGCGGGGCAGCTGCCACCACGACAGGCGGCGGCGGTGTCGCCGGACGAGCCCCGGCCACGGGCGCAGGCACCGCGGCGGGAGCCGGTGCCGGCGCTGCCGAGCCCTGGATCTTCTTCAGGTCGTTCAGGTTCTTGTTCAGCTCGGCGACCCGGGCATCGGCGGCCTGACGCTCGCGCTCCTTCGAAATCTTGTCTTCGGCAATCGTCGGTGGCGCACCCTTGGCCGTCGCAGCGGTACCCTTGCTCAGGGTCAGCTTGTCCGGCGTTGGCGCGGCGGCCGTCTTGCGATCTTCCACCGAGGCCTGGACCTTGCCGGTTGCCTGGCGAGCGCTGGGCTCGGTCTTGGCCGGCAGGGTCGAGCTGGCGAGACGCTGCCGATAGGCGCCGAAGTCGGAGCTCTGCGCCACGATCGTCTTGCGCGCCTCGGCGGCGCCGACGGCCTGCGCCGTCTCGGCGGACGGAACCGAGAGGACGACGCCCGCTTTCAGGCGATTCATGTTCTCGCCCATGAACGCGCTCGGATTGGCGCGGAACAGCGCCACCAGCATCTGGTCGAGCGAGACACCTTCGCGCTGCGTGCGCGTGGCGATCTTCGAGAGGGTGTCGCCGGAATGAACCTGAACCTCGTTCGCGTCGGCGCCCGCGCCTGCACCCGCACCCGTCGCCGCAGCGCGGCTGCTCCGGGTCGAGGTGTCGGCAGCTTTCGCCTCGGCGGCCGCGGCACGCGTCGCATCACGGCGCTCACGCGCCGTCTGGCGTGGCGCAGGCATCGGCGCAGCCGATGGAGGCAAAGGCTCCGCTGGCGGCGGTGTCGCTGAAATCACAGGTGCCGTCGTGGCTCCCGAAGGCGTAGGCGCCGCGGCGCGCACGGCGGCCGGCGGATCGAATAGCAGGGTGTATTCGCGCACCAGGCGGCCGGTGGCCCACGAGATCTCGAGAATCACATCGACGAACGGCTCCTGCACGCCGCGGTCGCTGACGAGGCGAACGAAAAGTCGGCCGTCGGGCCGCTTCTGCAGAGTGGCCCGTGTCGTCGGCAACACCGGGTTGTAGTCGACATTGGCAGCGCGATAAGCCTCGGGCGGCGCGACGCGAATCCTCAGGTTGGCCTGTTCGTCGGACGTCATGTCGGTGACGTCGATCTCGGCTTGCATCGCCTCGCCGAGAGCCGACTTCACCGTCAGGTGGCCAAGCCCGAGCGCCGAGGCGAACGGAGACGTGAAACAAAGCGTCGCGAAGGCAACGCTTGTCAGCGCGAAGCGCCCCGAGAACTTCAATTTTCTTTTCAAGGCGTCTCCCGAATGGACAGTACCGGCTCGCAATCGAGCTTGCCGAATCTCGATGAGGCCCTTCATGCGGCCTCAGAAACGGCGGGTCGCAAAGACGGAAAAGACCATAACATCAGCGAGATACGGTAGCAAGCTCATGCAATGGCTGACATTCGCGGAAGCGCCGGTTCCGAGTCTTCTGCACGCCGATGTTGCAGGCAGACAACGAGATATTGGAAGCGATCGGGCTCGGCTCACGTTTCCAGGAGTATCCGCAGCATGCGCCGAAGAGGTTCGGCAGCGCCCCACAGCAGCTGATCGCCCACCGTGAACGCGCCGAGATAGCTCGGGCCCATCGCGAGCTTGCGCAGCCGGCCGACCGGGATGTTCATCGTTCCCGTCACCGCCACCGGGGTCAACGAGCGCACGGTCGCCTCCCTCGTGTTGGGCACGACCTCGACCCACTCGTTGTCGCTGGCAATCATGGCCTCGATATCGGCGAGCGGCACGTCGCGCTTGAGCTTCATCGTCAGTGCCTGGCTGTGGCAGCGCATCGCGCCGATGCGCACGCAGGTCGAATCGATCGGCACCGGGTCGGCGCCGCCCGCGAAGCCGCGACCGAGGATCTTGTTCGTTTCGGCGCCGCCCTTCCACTCTTCGAGGCTGGTGCCGTCGCCGCGATCGACGTCGATCCACGGGATCAGGCTGCCGCCGAGCGGCACGCCGAAGTTCGCAGTCTCGTCCGCCGACATGCCGCGCTGCCGCTCGGCGACGCGCTTGTCGATCTCCAGGATCGCCGACTTCGGATCGTCGAGCAATGCCTTGACCTCGGCATTGAGCGCTCCGTACTGCACCAGCAGCTCACGCATGTGCTGGGCGCCGCCGCCCGATGCGGCCTGGTAGGTGGTGCAGGTCATCCACTCGACCAGATCGGCCTTGAAGAGCGCGCCCACGCCCATCAGCATGCAGCTCACCGTGCAGTTGCCGCCGATGTAGTTGCGCACGCCGCGCTTCATTGCGTCGCGAATCACGCCGAGGTTGACCGGGTCGAGGATGATGACGGCGTCGTCCTGCATGCGCAGCGTCTTCGCCGCGTCGATCCAGTAGCCCTTCCAGCCGGCGGCGCGCAGGCGCGGATAGACGTCCTTCGTGTAGTCGCCACCTTGCGAGGTGATGACGACGGCACAGCGCTTGAGCGCCTCGATGTCGTAGGCGTCCTGCAGCCGGGTCTCGTTCTTCGCCTGCTTCGGCGCCTGGCCGCCTTTGTCGCTGGTGCTGAAGAAGAGGGGCTCGATGAGATCGAAGTCGCCTTCGGCCTGCATGCGATCGAGCAGCACGGAGCCGACCATGCCGCGCCAACCGACCAATCCTGTAAGTTCCATCGCCCTGCCCTGTCTTGAAGTGATTGCTATGACTTCGGTTCCGCCGGCCGTCAGGCCGGGGAAAGGGCGCGACGAACCGGAGCTCTGCTAGCTCTTGGTAATCGCCGTTTTCTGGGTGCCGAGCGCGGCCACGACCGCGTCGCCCATCTGTTGCGTGCCGACCTTCGTGCACCCTTCGGACCAGATATCGGCCGTGCGCAAGCCGGAGGCAAGCACGGCCTGCACCGCCTGCTCGATGCGAGCGGCGGATTGCGGCTGGTTCAGGGAGAAGCGAAGCATCATGGCAGCGGACAGGATTGTAGCCAGCGGATTCGCGATGTTCTTGCCGGCGATGTCGGGCGCGCTGCCGTGGCTCGGCTCGTACAGGCCTTTGCCGTTGGCGTCGAGCGAGGCCGAGGGCAGCATGCCGATCGAGCCGGTGAGCATCGCCGCTTCATCGGAAAGGATGTCGCCGAACATGTTGCCGGTAACGACCACGTCGAAGCTCTTCGGGGCCCGCACCAGCTGCATCGCCGCGTTGTCGACGTACATGTGATCGAGCGCGACGTCCGGATATTGCGCGTGCACTTCGGTGACCACGTCCTTCCAGAACTGGAAGGTCTCGAGCACGTTGGCCTTGTCGACGCTGGTCAGCCGCTTGCTTCGCTTTTGCGCTGCCCGGAACGCGACGTGGGCGATGCGCTCGATCTCGGGGCGCGTGTAGCGCATCGTGTCGAAGGCCTCCTCGGCGCCGGTGAAGGCACCGTCGGGCGATGCGCGCCGACCGCGCGGCTGGCCGAAATAGATGTCGCCCGTGAGCTCGCGAATGATCAGGATGTCGAGGCCGGCGACCAGCTCGGGCTTGAGGCTCGACGCGCCGGTGAGCTCCGGGTAGCAGATCGCCGGGCGGAAGTTGGCGAACAGTCCGAGCGACTTGCGCAGGCCGAGGATGGCCTGCTCCGGCCGCAGCGCGCGCTCGAGCTTGTCGTACTTCCAGTCGCCGACCGCGCCGAACAGGACCGCATCGGCCGCCTGCGCCAATGCCAGCGTGGCAGGCGGCAGAGGGTGGCCGTGTGCCTCGTAGGCGGCACCGCCGACCAGCGCGTGCTCGGTCTCGAGACGAAGATCGAGGGCGGCGAGAACGCGCTCGGCCTGGGCGACGATCTCGGTGCCGATGCCGTCGCCCGGCAAGGATGGCGATCTTCATCGGATGGTCGTCGCCAGCCAGGGCTGCTTCAGGAGACGCTCGGCCTCGAAGGTCCTGATCGCATCGGTGTGGCGCAAGGTCAGCGCGATGTCGTCGAAGCCGCCGAGCAGGCAGTACTTGCGAAACGGCTCGACCTCGAAGCCCAGCGTCTCCCCGCCCGGCCGGATCACGACCTGGCGCTCCAGGTCGATGCTCAGGCGGTAGCCCATGAAAGCCATCGCCTCATCGAAGAGCGAGCTCATCTGGAACTCGCTCAGGACGATCGGCAGCAGGCCGTTCTTGAAGCAGTTGTTGAAGAAGATGTCGGCATAGCTGGGCGCCAGGATGGCGCGAAAGCCGTATTGCTGCAGGGCCCAGGGCGCGTGCTCGCGCGACGAGCCGCAGCCGAAGTTCTTGCGCGCCAGCAGGATCGATGCGCCCTGGTAGCGCGGCTGGTTCAGCACGAAGTCCGGGTTCGGCCGGCGCGAGCTCGGATCCTGCCCGGGCTCGCCGGCATCGAGATAGCGCCAGGCATCGAACAGGTTGGGGCCGAAGCCCGACTTCTTGATCGACTTCAGGAACTGCTTCGGGATGATCGCGTCGGTGTCGACGTTCTCCCGGTCCATGGGCGCGACCAGGCCGGTATGAATGCGAAAAGGCGTCATGTCACGAGAGTCGGCGAACGTCGACGAAGTGGCCCTCGATGGCGGCGGCGGCCGCCATGGCAGGGCTGACGAGATGGGTGCGGCCGCCGGTGCCCTGGCGACCTTCGAAATTGCGGTTGCTGGTGGAGGCGCAGCGCTCGCCCGGGTCGAGCCGATCGGCGTTCATGGCCAGGCACATCGAGCAGCCGGCTTCGCGCCATTCGAATCCGGCAGCGCGAAAGACAGCGTCCAGGCCTTCCTTCTCGGCCTGCTTCTTCACCAGGCCCGAGCCCGGCACGACCATCGCCAGCTTGACGTTGCCGGCGACACGCCGCCCGAGACGGCGCACCACCGCGGCGGCTTCGCGCAGATCCTCGATGCGCGAGTTCGTGCACGAGCCGATGAAGACCTTGTCGATGCGGATGTCGTCGATGCGCTGGTTCGGCTCGAGCGCCATGTATTGCAGGGCGCGCTCCATCGCGCTGCGCTTGCCGGCGTCCTTTTCGCGTTCGGGATCCGGGACCCTGTCTTCGATCGACACCACCATCTCCGGCGACGTGCCCCAGGTCACTTGCGGGACCAGGGTGCTGGCGTCGAGCTCGACGATGCGGTCCCAGTGCGCACCCGGATCGGACTGCAGCGTCTTCCAGTAGCGGACCGCCGTGTCCCACTCGATGCCCGACGGCGAATACGGGCGACCCTTCACATAGGCGATGGTCGTCTCGTCGACCGCGACGAGGCCGGCGCGCGCGCCCGCCTCGATGGCCATGTTGCAGACCGTCATGCGGCCTTCCATCGACAGCGCCCGGATCGCGGCGCCGGCGAACTCGATCGTGAAGCCGGTGCCGCCGGCCGTGCCGATCTTGCCGATCACGGCCAGCACGATGTCCTTGGCCGTGCAGCCGCGCGGCAGGCGACCCTCGACGCGCACGAGCATGTTCTTCGCCTTGCGTGCCAGCAGCGTCTGCGTGGCCAGCACGTGCTCGACCTCGCTCGTGCCGATGCCGTGCGCCAGCGCGCCGAAGGCGCCGTGCGTGGAGGTGTGCGAGTCGCCGCAGACGACCGTCATGCCCGGCAGCGTCGCGCCCTGCTCCGGTCCGATGACATGGACGATGCCCTGGCGCACGTCGTTCATCTTGAACTGGGTGACGCCGAAGCGATCGCAGTTCGCGTCGAGCGTGTCGACCTGCAGCCTGGAGATCGGATCGGCGATGCCGTGCGAGCGGTCGGTGGTCGGCACGTTGTGGTCGCTGACCGCGAGGTTGGCCGAGACCCGCCAGACCTTGCGCCCGGCCAGCTCGATACCTTCGAAGGCCTGCGGGCTCGTCACCTCGTGCACGAGATGGCGATCGATATAGAGCAAGGCCGTGCCGTCGTCCTCGGTCCGGACGACGTGCTCGTCCCAGAGCTTGTCGTAAAGGGTTCGACTCATAGGTCTTCTCTGACTGGACCGCTCGGGCGCCGGGCCGCTCCCAAGCCCGACCGCGCCCCCGCGGGGGGCAGCGAACGAAGAGAGCGTGGGGGCACCCTCATCCCCGCTTCGACATTGGAATCACCTGGCGCGGCGCGGCGCCGGTGAAGAGCTGGCGCGGCCGGCCGATCTTGTACTCGGGGTCGGCGATCATCTCGTTGAGCTGGGCGATCCAGCCGACCGTGCGCGCCAGCGCGAAGACGGCGGTGAACAGCGTCACCGGGATGCCGATCGCGCGCTGCACGATGCCGGAATAGAAATCGACGTTCGGGTAGAGCTTGCGGGCGACGAAGTATTCGTCTTCGAGGGCGATCTTCTCGAGCGCCATCGCCAGCTTGAAGATCGGGTCGTCGTGCAGGCCGAGCGCGTCCAGCACTTCGTGGCAGGTCTCGCGCATCAGCTTGGCGCGCGGGTCGTAGTTCTTGTAGACCCGATGGCCGAAGCCCATCAGCTTGATGCCGGAATTCTTGTCCTTCACCTGCTTCACGAACTCACCGATCTTGTCGACGCCGCCGGCCTTCTGCATGTCCTCGAGCATGTTGAGCGCAGCCTCGTTGGCGCCGCCGTGCGCCGGACCCCACAGGCAGGCGACGCCCGCCGCGATGGCCGCGAAGGGGTTGGTGCCCGATGAGCCGCACAAGCGCACCGTCGAGGTCGACGCGTTCTGCTCGTGGTCGGCATGGAGGATGAAGATGCGATCCATGGCCCGCACCAGCACGTCGTTGGGCGCGTAGTCCTCGCACGGCGTGGCGAACATCATGCGCATGAAGTTGCCGGCGTACGAGAGATCGTTCTTCGGATAGATGTAGGGCTGGCCGACGGTGTACTTGTAGGCCATCGACACCAGCGTCGGCATCTTCGCGATCAGGCGGATCGCCGAGATCTCGCGGTGCTGCGGGTTGTTGATGTCGGTGGAGTCGTGATAGAAGGCCGAGAGCGCGCCGACCAGCCCCGTGAGGATCGCCATCGGGTGCGCGTCGCGGCGAAAGCCGCGCAGGAAGAACTGCATCTGCTCGTTGATCATCGTGTGATGCGTGACGAGATGCGTGAACTCCTCCTTCTGCGTCTGCGTCGGCAGCTCGCCGTTCAGCAGGAGGTAGCAGGTCTCGAGGTAGTCGCAGCTGGTCGCGAGCTGCTCGATCGGGTAGCCGCGATAGAGCAGCTCGCCCTTGTCGCCGTCGATGTAGGTGATCGTGGAGTTGCACGACGCCGTCGAGAGGAAGCCGGGGTCGTAGGTGAACTTGCCGGTCTGCGCGTAGAGCTTGCGGATGTCGATCACTTCGGGGCCGATCGTGCCCTTGTAGATGGGCAGCTCCATGCTCGGGCTGCCGTCCGAGAACGAGAGGGTGGCTTTGACGTCGGACGGGGTCATGGCGAGGTCCTTGAATGGATGACTGAAGGCGGCGAACGGTCGGGCCTTGTCTCCGGCGCCCGCACGGCCTCGAGCACCTGATGAACCTCGGGCCGGTCGAGGTTCGCGGTCGGCTTCTGGCGGCCGAGAAAGAGGTCGAGCAAATCGTTGTCGGCCGAGTTCCATCAGCAAGGTCAGCCCGTTGGCGTCGGCCTGGCTGATGGCGTCGCGGCGGGCGAAGAAACGCTCGATGAGAAGGTCGTTCTCGAGCAAGCCGCGCCGGCAACGCCAGCGCAGCTTGCTGAGCGCGCGGGCGTCGATCGCGCGGCCGGCAATGCCCGAGTCGACGGCGGCGGCGAGCATCAGACGGCGCGCCTCACCATCAGTTCCTTGATCTTGCCGATGGCCTTGGTCGGGTTCAGGCCCTTCGGGCAGACGTCGACGCAGTTCATGATCGAGTGGCAGCGGAACAGGCGATACGGATCCTCGAGGTTGTCGAGGCGCTCGCTGGTGGCCTGGTCGCGGCTGTCGGCGATGAAGCGGTAGGCCTGCAGCAGGCCGGCGGGGCCGACGAACTTGTCGGGGTTCCACCAGAAGCTCGGGCAGGCCGTCGAGCAGCTGGCGCACAGGATGCACTCGTAGAGGCCGTTCAGCTCGTCGCGCTCCTCGGGCGACTGCAGGCGCTCCTTCTCGGGCGGCACCTCGTCGTTGACGAGGTACGGCTTGATCGAGTGGTACTGCTTGAAGAACTGCGTCATGTCGACGATCAGGTCGCGCACGACCGGCAGGCCCGGCAAGCGGCTTCAGCACGATCGGGTCCTTCAGCGTGCGCATGTTCGTGAGGCAGGCCAGGCCGTTCTTGCCGTTGATGTTCATCGCGTCGGAGCCGCACACGCCTTCGCGGCAGGAGCGCCGAAAGCTCAGGCTCGGATCCATCTCCTTCAGCTTCATCAGGGCATCGAGCAGCATCCGCTCGCTGCCGTCGAGCGCGACCTCCATCGTCTGCATCGTCGGCGCCCGGCCGCTCTCGGGGTCGTAGCGGTAGATGTGGAAAGTGCGCAGGCTCGCCTTCGCCGGCGCGGCCGCGCCGATCGAGTTGAGGGCGGCGACCATGGAAGGCGTGGGTTCGGTGGTCATGATCAGAAGGTGCGCACCTTGGGCGGGATCGATTCGACGCTCAGCGGCTTGAGCTTGCACCGGCTTGTAGTCGAGCCGGTTGCCCTCGCTGAACCAGAGCGTGTGCTTCATCCACTCGGCGTCGTTGCGGCCATTCGGATGCTCGGCGTCGTCGGCCGGGCGCTCGTATTCGAGGACGGTATGCGCGCCGCGGCATTCGTGGCGCGCCGCCGCCGAGATCATGGTCGCCTGCGCGCATTCCATGAGGTTGTCGACCTCGAGCGCTTCGACCCGCGCGGTGTTGAAGACGTTCGACTTGTCGGCCAGGTGCATGCCCTTGGTTCGCTCGCGCCAGCGCCTTCACCTTGGCCACGCCCTCGTCCATCGACGCCTGGGTGCGGAAGACGCCGGCGTGCTGCTGCATGGTCTTGCGCGGAGTCGTTGGCGATGTCCTGCGAGTACTCGCCGCCGGTCGTCGCATCGAGGCGAGCCAGGCGCGGCGGCGCTGAAGTCGGCCGCGTGCGCGGGCAGCGCGCTATGGCTGCGCCCGGCCAGCTGCGAGTCGACGATGTGGTTGCCGGCGGCGCGGCCGAACACCAGCAGGTCGAGCAGCGAATTGGTGCCGAGCCGGTTCGCGCCGTGCACGCTGACGCACGAGCACTCGCCGACCGCGTAGAGGCCTTCGACGACAGTGTTCGGGTCGCCGCCCTTCGGCGCCACGACCTGGCCGTGGATGTTGGTCGGCACGCCGCCCATCTGGTAGTGGATGGTGGGCACGACCGGAATCGGTTCGCTCGTGATGTCGACGTTGGCGAAGTTGTGGCCGATCTCGTAGCACGCTCGGCAGGCGCTTGTGGATCGTCTCGGCGCCGAGGTGGTCATGTCGAGGAGCACGTAGTCCTTGTTGGGACCGCAGCCACGGCCTTCCTTGATCTCCTGGTCCATGCAGCGCGAGACGAAGTCGCGCGGCGCCAGGTCCTTCAGCGTCGGCGCATAGCGCTCCATGAAGCGCTCGCCGTTGCTGTTGCGCAGGATCGCGCCTTCGCCGCGGCAGCCTTCGGTCAGCAGCACGCCGGCGCCGGCGACGCCGGTCGGGTGGAACTGCCAGAACTCCATGTCCTCGAGCGGAATGCCGGCGCGCGCCGCCATGCCCAGGCCGTCGCCGGTGTTGATGAAGGCGTTGGTCGACGCCGCGAAGATGCGGCCGGCGCCGCCGGTGGCCAGCAGCACCGTCTTGGCCTGCAGGATGTGCAGGTCGCCGGTTTCCATCTCGAGCGCCGTGACGCCGACGACGTCGCCTTCGGCGTCGCGGATCAGGTCGAGCGCCATCCACTCGACGAAGAAACTGGTGCGCGCCTTGACGTTCTGCTGGTAGAGCGTGTGCAGCATCGCGTGGCCGGTGCGGTCGGCCGCGGCGCAGGCGCGCTGCACCGGCTTTTCGCCGTAGTTGGCGGTGTGGCCGCCGAAGGGGCGCTGGTAGATCGTGCCGTCGGGGTTGCGGTCGAACGGCATGCCGAAGTGCTCGAGCTCGTAGACGACGTTCGGCGCCTCGCGGCACATGAACTCGATCGCGTCCTGGTCGCCCAGCCAGTCGCTGCCCTTGACGGTGTCGTAGAAGTGGTAGTGCCAGTTGTCTTCGCTCATGTTGCCGAGCGAGGCGCCGATGCCGCCCTGCGCCGCCACGGTGTGCGAGCGCGTCGGGAACACCTTGGACAGCACGGCCACGTTGAGGCCGGCGCGCGCGAGCTGCAGCGAGGCGCGCATGCCGGAGCCGCCGGCGCCGACGATGACGACGTCGAAACTTGCGCGTCGTGCGACCGAGGAGGTATCGACCGCCATGGCCCGTTCATCAGAGTCTCCACAGAACCTGGATCGCCCAGCCGGCGCAGCCGAGCAGCCAGACGATGGTCAGCGATCTGGAGCGCCGAGGCGGATGCCGACCGGCTGGACGTAGTCCATCCAGATGTCGCGCATGCCGACCCAGACGTGGTAGAGCAGCGCGACGATGGTGACGAAGGTCAGCGCCTTCATCCACTGGTGGCCGAAGATGCCGGCCCACTTGTCGTAGTCGATCGGGCCCGGGCATCAGCACCTGCGCGATCAGGGCGAGGGTGAAGACCGCCATCAGGCCACGGCGGTGATGCGCTGCGCGAGCCAGTCGCGCAGTGCCGTAGTGCGCGCCGACGACGATGCGCTTGGATCCGAAGGTCGCAGACATCGTGCGTCCTCAGTAGAGGCCGAAGAGCTTGGCGCCGAGCGCCAGAGCGAGGACGGTGCTGACGATGATCGCGGTGAGCGCCGAGATGCGGCCGAATTCGGCCCACGGCGTGGGTCACGTCCATCCAGAGATGGCGCAGGCCGGCACAGAAATGCTGCAGGTAGGCCCAGATCAGGCCGAAAGCCACGAGCTTCACGAACCAGCCGGGGATCCAGCCGGTGCCATAGGCGAGGACGCTTGTGAACTGATCGAACGAAACTTCGGAGGTGACGCTGGTATCGAACATCCAGATCACGAAAGGCAGCAGCAGGAACATCAGGGCGCCGCTGATGCGGTGCAGGATCGAGACCCAGCCGGCGGCCGGCAGGCGATACGATGCGAGCTGGGTAATGTGAATGTTGCGATAGACCGGTGCCTTCTTGAGCGGTTGTTCTTTGAGCGACGTGACCATGTCCAGCCTTTTTCTCACCGAGCGCGAAGCCACCGCGCAGCCGATCGATTTTATTGCAACGCAGCAGACTTTAACCGCGCCGGGCCCCGCGCGCGCTGCAGTCCTTCCTCCAACCACACACTCCTCGGAGATTTCATGAGCAAGTACCCCGTCCGCGTTGCCGTCACCGGTGCTGCCGGCCAGATCGGTTATGCCCTCCTCTTTCGCATCGCCTCGG
The DNA here is from genome assembly GCA_963778525.1 of uncultured beta proteobacterium. Lineage (GTDB taxonomy): Bacteria > Pseudomonadota > Gammaproteobacteria > Burkholderiales > Burkholderiaceae_C > Schlegelella_A. The sequence continues at coordinate 574,725 of CAVZUJ010000001.1, forward strand.
GCGAAATGCTCGGCAAGGATCAGCCCGTGATCCTGCAGCTGCTCGAGATCCCCGACGAGAAGGCACAGAAGGCGCTCAAGGGCGTGATGATGGAGCTCGACGACTGCGCCTTCCCGCTGCTTGCCGGCATGAGCGCGCACGGCGACCCGATGACCGCGTTCAAGGACGTCGACTACGCGCTGCTTGTCGGCGCGCGCCCGCGCGGCCCCGGCATGGAGCGCAAGGATCTGCTTTCGGCCAACGCCCAGATCTTCACGGCCCAAGGCAAGGCGCTCGACAAGGTCGCCTCGCGCAACGTCAAGGTGCTGGTCGTCGGCAACCCGGCCAACACCAACGCCTACATCGCGATGAAGAGCGCACCCAGCCTGCCGCGCAAGAACTTCACGGCGATGCTGCGCCTCGATCACAACCGCGCCGCCAGCCAGATCGCGGCCAAGACCGGCAAGCCCGTGGCCTCGATCGAGAAGCTCACCGTCTGGGGCAACCATTCGCCCACGATGTATGCCGACTACCGTTTCGCCACCATCGACGGCAAGCCGGTGAAGGCACTGATCAACGACGACGCCTGGAACAAGGACGTCTTCCTGCCGACGGTCGGCAAGCGCGGCGCGGCCATCATCGAAGCGCGCGGCCTGTCCTCGGCGGCGTCGGCGGCGAATGCGGCGATCGACCACATGCACGACTGGGCGCTCGGCTCGAAGGGCAAGTGGGTGACGATGGGCATCGCCTCGGACGGCCAGTACGGCATTCCCAAGGACACGATGTTCGGCTTTCCCGTGACCACCGAGAACGGCGAGTGGAAGCTCGTCGAGGGCCTCGACATCGACGCTTTCAGCCAGGAGCGCATCAACATCACGCTGAAGGAATTGCAGGAGGAGCAGGAAGGCGTCAAGCACCTGCTCTGAGCCGCGAGGCTGCGCCGCACGACGGCCGCACTGTCCACGCCATGAGCGACTGGAACCCGCAGCTCTATCGCCGCTTCGAGGCCGAGCGCACCCGGCCGGCGGCCGATCTGCTCGCCGGCGTCGACCTCGCGGCGCCGCGCCGCGTCTTCGATCTCGGCTGCGGCCCCGGCAACTCCACCGAGTTGCTGGCCGGACGCTGGCCCGAGGCCGAGATCGTCGGCACCGACAACTCCGAAGCGATGCTCGTCAGCGCGCGCGAGCGCCTGCCGGCGTTGCGCTTCGAGCTCTCCGACATCGCAACCTGGCAGCCGCGAGAAGCGCCCGACCTGGTCTACGCCAACGCCGCGCTGCAATGGGTGGCAGACCACGCCGCGCTCTTTCCTCGCCTCTTCGCCACGCTGGCGCCCGGCGGCGTGCTCGCGGTGCAGATGCCCGACAACCTCGGCGCGCCGAGCCACGAGTCGATGCGCGCCGTCGCGTCGCTGCCGGCCTATGCCGCAACGATCGGCGATGCCGGCAGCGTGCGCAGCCGCATCCTGGCGCCCGAGGGCTACTACGACCTGCTCGCGCGCGATGCCGCCAGCGTCGACGTCTGGCGCACCACGTACCACCATCCGATGGCCTCGCCACGGGCCATCGTCGACTGGCTGCGCAGCACCGGCCTCAGGCCTTTCCTGGATCGCCTGGACGCAGCGCAGCAGGCTTCCTTTCTCGACGACTACGAGCGCCGCATCGATGCCGCCTATCCGGCACGCAGCGACGGCCAGCGGCTGCTCTCGTTTCCGCGTCTGTTCATCGTCGCGACGCGGCGCGCCTGAGCGCATGACCAACTCCGCGAGCATCGACCCCGGCGCCCTCCTGTTCGACGCCGGCGAGGCATCGCACGCGCTGCCGGTCTGCGACCACTACGCCGGCATCGAGGCGCGCATGACCAAGAGCCTGGCGCTGCAGGCCGAGCTCGGCCCGATCTTCGACGTGACGCTCGACTGCGAAGACGGCGCGCCCGTGGGCGGCGAAGCCGAGCATGCCCACCTCGTCGCGGAGATGGCGCTGTCGAAGCACAACGTGCTCGGCCGCTGCGGCGCGCGTCTGCATCCTGTGGAACACCCGTCGTTCGAGGCCGACGTTGCCATCGTCGTCGGCAAGGCTGCGGCGCGTCTTGCCTACGTGATGCTGCCCAAGGTGGAAAGCGTGGCCGACGTGCAGCGCGCCGCCATCGCGATCGATGCCTTCGCCAACGGACACACGATTCCCCTGCACGCCCTGATCGAGACGCACGGCGGCCTGCGCGATGTCGCGGCGATTGCGGCCCACCCGCGCATCGAGTCGCTGTCATTCGGACTGATGGATTTCGTGTCGGCGCATCGCGGCGCGATCCCGGCCAGCGCGATGACGGCCGACGGGCAGTTCACGCACCCGATCGTCGTTCGTGCCAAGGTCGAGATCGCCGCTGCCTGCCATGCCTTCGGCAAGACGCCGTCGCACAGCGTGGTCACCGAGTTCTCCGACGCGAGGCTCGTCGCCGAGGCGGCGCGGCGTGCCGCGCGCGAGTTCGCCTTCACCCGGATGTGGAGCATCCATCCGGATCAGGTCCGGCCGATCGTCGCGGCGTTCGCTCCCGACGCGCGCGAGGTCGACGAAGCCGTGACCATCATCGATGCCGCGGCCGACGCCGGCTGGGCGCCGATCCGGCACGGCGGCGTGCTCCACGACCGAGCCAGCTATCGCTACTGGTGGCGCATCGTCGTGCGCGCCCAGCGCACCGGCCTGGCCTTGCCGGCCGACTTCCGGCAGCGCTTCTTCGGCGATTCGCGGCCGTGACGCGCTGCAGGGTCCCGGAGCGTGATGCAAGTCCCGCGCCGACGGTAACCGGCGGTAATGCGGATGCGCGCCCCGCTTTCACTGAACCACAATGGCGGCCGCGCGTCACCCAGCCAGGAGGCAGACTCATGTTCGTACGCCACGCCGTTTTCGCCCTCGCGCTCGCCGCCGCGGGCTCGCTCGCCCTGCCCGCTGCCGCACAGACCGCAACGCCTGCCAAATCGACCAAGCCCGCGCCGAAGGCGAAGGCCGCGCCGGCGCCGGTGCAGGTGGTGATCGTGGCCGCCGACATCGACCAGATGAAGGCCGCCAACCTGGTGTACTACGGCCTGTACGACTGCGAGTTCAACGACAAGGTCACCATCACCCAGAGCGCGACCTATCCGGCCTACGTCGATGTGACCGAGAAGAAGAACAAGTGGCTGATGAAGCCGGTTCTTTCCTCCACCGGCGCCGTTCGCCTCGAAGACGTGGGCGGCGAGACCCTGATGGTGCAGATCGCGACCAAGTCGATGCTGCTCAACGTCAAGACCGGACACCGCATCGTCGACGACTGCATCAGCCCGAAGCAGCGCGAGATGATCGAAGCAGCGAAGGCGGCCAAGGCGTCTTCCTGATCGGCCGCTCCCCGCCACCACGCGACGCGCCCCGAGGGGCGCGTTTTCATTGCAGCGTCATGCCGCGACGACGGGCCGGCCAGATAATGCCGGCATGACACGCCCGTTCAACTTCAGCCCCGGCCCCGCGGCCCTCCCCGAACCTGTGCTGCGCCAGGCCGCAGCGGAAATGCTCGACTGGAACGGCTCCGGCATGTCGGTGATGGAAATGAGCCATCGCGGCAAGGAGTTCATGGCCATCCAGGCCGAGGCCGAAGCCAACCTGCGCGAGCTGCTCGCTCTTCCCGCGAGCTACAAGGTCCTGTTCCTGCAGGGCGGCGCGATCGGGCAGAACGCCATCGTGCCGATGAACCTGCTGCGCGGCCACGACAAGGCCGCCTACGTCAACACCGGCGAGTGGTCGAAGCGCTCGATCGCGGAGGCGGCCCACTACTGCCGCGTCGAGATCGCGGCGAGCGGCGAGGCAAGCGGCTTCACGTCGATCCCGAAGCAGAGCGAGTGGCACGTCGATCCGGACGCGGCCTACGTGCACATCTGCTCGAACGAAACCATCGGCGGCGTCGAGTTCCACTGGACGCCCGACACCGGCGCGGTGCCGCTGGTGGCCGACATGTCGTCGAACATCCTGTCGCGGCCCATCGACGTGGGCCGCTACGGGCTGATCTACGGCGGCGCGCAGAAGAATATCGGCCCGGCCGGCCTGACCTTCGTGATCGTCCGCGACGACCTGCTCGGCGGCGCCCTGCCGACCACGCCGCAGGCCTTCGACTACACGGTGCAGGCGGCCAACAACTCGATGATCAACACGCCGCCGACCTACGCCATCTATGTCGCCGGGCTGGTCTTTCGCTGGCTGAAAGCCGAAGGCGGACTGGTCGCGATGGAAGCGAGGAACCGCGCCAAGGCGAAGCTGCTCTACGACACCATCGACGCGAGCGACTTCTATCTCAACCGGATCGCCCGCGAAGACCGCTCGCTCATGAATGTCGCCTTCCATCTCGCCGATCCAGTCGCGCGACGCCGCCTTTCTCGAAGGCGCGAAAGCGGCCGGATTGCTGGCCCTCAAGGGCCATCGCATCGTCGGCGGCATGCGGGCCTCGATCTACAACGCGATGCCGATCGCCGGGGTGCAGGCGCTCGTCGCCTACATGAAGGACTTCGCGGCCCGGCACGCTTGAATCGCGTGGACGAAGTATGCGAGAATCATGCATACCGAATCAATCTGAATAGACCGAGGCCACGCATGCACGCCACCGTCGCCGAACGCGGGCAGATCACCTTGCCCAAGGCCGTGCGCGATGCGCTCGGGCTGACCAAGGGCACGCAACTGAAGGTCGAGCTCGACGGCGGTCGGATCATCCTGCGCAAGAACGTCGACGACGCGTTGTCGCGCCTGCGCGGCCGCTTCAAGCTGGCCGAAGGCAAGACCACCGACGACATCATGCGCGACCTGCGCGGCCGTGCGCCGGGAGATCCGGTCGACCTCTGAGTCCGCGATGCTCACCGCCATCGATTCCTCGGCGCTGATCGACCTGCTCGGCGACGACACCCGCGCCGAAGCCGCCGAAACGGCGATCCGGCAATCGATGACGCGCGGCTCGGTCGTGGTCTGCGACGTCGTCGTCAGCGAAGTGGTCGCCGGTCTCGGCTTCGGCGGCGAGCTCTACGACGTCCTCGAAGGCGCCGGCATCCGCTTCCTGCCGACCGAGGTTCGCTCGGCGATCCGCGCCGGCGAGATGCAGCGGCGCTACAAGGATCGCCTGAAGGCGGACGGGCGCAAGCCCGTTTCGCCGCGCACGGTTCCCGATTTCCTGATCGGCGCGCACGCGCTGCTGCAATGCAGCGGCCTGATCACCCGCGACGCCGGCTTCTTTCGCGACTACTTCAAGGGCCTCAAGATCATCGTCCCCGCGTAGCAGCCGCGCCCACCACCTACCGACACGAGCACAGCACACACCATGCCTCACGCCTTCGCCAACACCCTCCAATCCTTCAAGACCGCCTCCGGCAAGGAAGGCCGCTTCTGGTCGCTGCCCGCGCTCGCCAAGCAGTACCCGAGCGTCTCGCGCCTGCCGGTCTCTATCCGCATCGTCCTCGAGTCGGTGCTGCGCAACTGCGACGGCAAGAAGGTGCTGCCGGAGCACGTCGTCGAGCTCACCGGCTGGAAGCCGAATGCGCCGCGTCTCGACGAAGTGCCCTTCGTCGTGGCCCGCGTCGTGCTCCAGGACTTCACCGGCGTGCCCCTGCTCGCCGACCTCGCCGCGATGCGCAACGTCGCCGACGAGATGGGCAAGGATGCGAAGACGATCGAGCCGCTGGTGCCGGTCGATCTCGTGGTCGACCACTCGATCATGATCGACTACTTCGGCACGAAGAACGCGCTCGACCTGAACATGAAGCTCGAGTTCAAGCGCAACCTCGAGCGCTACCAGTTCATGAAGTGGGGCATGCAGGCCTTCGACACCTTCGGCGTCGTGCCGCCGGGCTTCGGCATCGTGCACCAGGTCAACCTCGAGTACCTGGCGCGCGGCGTGCACAAGAAGGAGCAGAAGGACGGCGCGCCGGTCTACTACCCCGACTCGCTCGTCGGCACCGACAGCCACACCACGATGATCAACGGCATCGGCGTCGTCGGCTGGGGCGTCGGCGGCATCGAGGCCGAAGCCGCGATGCTCGGCCAGCCGGTGTACTTCCTGATGCCCGACGTCGTCGGCTTCGAGTTCACCGGCAAGATGCGCGAAGGCCTGACCGCCACCGATCTCGTGCTCGCCGTGACCGAGATCCTGCGCAAGGAAAAGGTGGTGGGCAAGTTCGTCGAGTTCTTCGGCGAAGGCGTGGCCAGCCTCTCGGTACCCGACCGGGCGACGATGGCCAACATGGCGCCGGAATACGGCGCGACCATGGGCTTTTTCCCGGTCGACGACAAGACCATCGAATACTTCGAAGGCACCGGCCGCACGAAGGGCGAGATCGAAGCCTTCCAGGCCTATTTCAAGGCGCAGGGGATGTACGGCATCCCGCGCGCCGGGCAGATCGACTTCACCAAGGTCGTCTCGCTCGATCTCGGCAGCGTCACGCCGAACCTGGCCGGGCCGAAGCGGCCACAGGACCGCATCGAGCTCGGCAACGTCAAGAAGCAGTTCGGCTCGCTCTTCAGCAAGCCGCCGACCGAGAACGGCTTCAACCAGGCGAGCGAGAAGCTGCTGACGCGCTATCTCGTGCGGGCTGCACGACGTACGGTCGACCGAAGCCGGAAGGCAAGGTGCCGACGACGCCTTCGGTATGCCCGGCGCGCCGCGCTTCGTCGAGGAAATGGCGGCCAACAAGCAGACGCTCGCCTCGGCCTTGCACGAGGCCGAGCCCAGGCAGCCGGCTGCTCCCGACATGACGGTCGGCAACGGCGACGTGCTGATCGCCGCGATCACTTCGTGCACCAACACCTCGAACCCGAGCGTCCTGCTCGCCGCCGGACTGCTGGCCAAGAAGGCGGTCGAGGCCGGGCTGAAGGTGGCGCCGCACATCAAGACCTCGCTGGCGCCGGGCTCGCGCATCGTCACCGAATACCTGACCAAGGCCGGCCTGCTGCCGTATCTGGAAAAGCTCGGCTTCAACGTCGCGGCCTATGGCTGCACCACCTGCATCGGCAACGCCGGCGACCTGACCCCCGAGCTCAACGACGCGATCACGAAGAACGACCTCGTCTGCGCCGCCGTGCTTTCGGGCAATCGCAACTTCGAAGCCCGCATCCACCCGAACCTGAAGGCCAACTTCCTGGCCAGCCCGCCGCTCGTCGTGGCCTACGCGATCGCCGGCACGGTGCTGAAGGACCTGATGACCGAGCCGGTCGGCAAAGGCAAGGGCGGCAAGGACGTCTACCTCGGCGACATCTGGCCGACCAGCGACGAGATCGCGGCGCTGATGAAGTTCGCGATGAACGGCAAGGCCTTCAAAGCCAACTACGACAAGGTGGCGAGCGAGCCGGGGCCGCTCTGGCAGAAGATCAAGGGCGTGCAGGGGCAGGTCTATTCCTGGCCGGACTCCACCTACATCGCCAAGCCGCCCTTCTTCGAAGGCTTCGAGATGGAGCCGCACGCCGCCGAGATCGGCGTCAAGGGCGCGCGCGCGATGGGTCTCTTCGGCGACTCGATCACGACCGACCACATCTCGCCCGCCGGCGCGATCAAGGAGGCCTCGCCGGCCGGCAAGTGGCTGAAGGAGAACGGCGTCGTCAAGGCCGACTTCAACTCCTACGGCTCGCGCCGCGGCAACCACGACGTGATGATGCGCGGCACCTTCGCCAACGTCCGCATCAAGAACCTCATGATCCCGCCCGATGCGAGCGGCTCGCGCGAAGAAGGCGGGGTGACGCTGTTCCAGCCGAGCGGCGAGAAGATGTTCATCTACGACGCGGCGATGAAATACATGGCCGAAGGCACGCCCACCATCGTCTTCGGCGGCGAGGAGTACGGCACCGGCTCGAGCCGCGACTGGGCCGCCAAGGGCACCCAGCTGCTCGGCATCAAGGCCGTCGTCTGCAAGAGCTTCGAGCGCATCCATCGCTCGAACCTGGTCGGCATGGGCGTGCTGCCGCTGCAGTTCAAGCCGGGCGACTCATGGGAGTCGCTTGGCATCCAGGGCAACGAGACCTTCGACGTCGAGATCGCCGCCGATCTGAGGCCGCAGCAGGATGCGACGCTGGTGATCCACGGCGCCGACGGCGCGAGCCGGACGGTGCCGCTCACCTTGCGCATCGACACCGCGATCGAGGTCGACTACTACCGGCACGGCGGCATCCTGCCGTTCGTGCTGCGGCAGTTGCTGGCCGCCTAGCGCTGCCGTTCTATTTCACGTGGGCCCCGCCGTCGCAGGCGGGATCGAACCCCTGCCCGACGTCCGAGACCAGCCCGCTGACGTTGCTGATCGAGACCTGCCACAACACGCAGTCGCCCTCGGGCCGGGCGAAGCGATAGCTCCAGACCTGGAGCTTCTGATAGCCGACCGGAAAGACGTAGACCGGGTGGCCGATCAGCGCAAGCACGTCGCCCTGCGACATGCCGGGCTTCATGGTCGCGAAGACGGCCGGCGTCAGCACCTGCTGCCTGCCGACAAGATGGCCGCTGGCGTCGAAGTCGAGCATGTAGGTTTCGCGGTGCTGACGGAACTCGAGGCGGGTGCCGCCGTCGGCCAGCGGGTATTCGCCGCTTGCACCAAAGGCCTGGCGCGCCTGCTCGATCGGCGTCCCGAGTGGCAGGGTGGTCCCGGGCGACATCGACGTGCACGAGCTGGCGGCCACGCCGAGCCCGACGAGCAGCGCCGCTTCGATCATTCGCATCGCAATCGGTCTCATCTTCGTCGCTCCCATCCTGCGCCTTGCCTCGACCCCATTCTGAAGGCGCGGGCGATTCCGCGCTGGCGACGTGCTCTCTAGAATCGTCGCGATGCGCGCAGAAGCTCCGGTCGCCAGCCTTCCCGATTTCGTCGATGCGCTGGAGCATGGCATCCATGTCATCGACACCGGCTTTCACCGGCCGCGCTTCGACGCTGCGTACCTGATCGTCGAGAGCGGCCGCGCCGCCTTTGTCGACACCGGCACCAACCACTCGGTGCCGCGCCTGCTCGCTGGCCTCGACGCGCTCGGCCTCGAGCCCGATGCCGTCGACATGGTCATCGCCACGCACGTGCATCTCGACCATGCCGGCGGCGTCGGCCTGCTCATGCAGCATCTGCCGTCGGCACGACTGATCGTGCATCCGCGCGGCGCCCGCCACCTGATCGACCCGACCCGCCTGGTGCAAAGCGCGACGACGGTGTACGGTGCCGAGGAGATCGAACGCTCCTACGGCAGGATCGTCGGCGTCGCTGCCGAGCGCGTGCAGGCCACGACCGACGGCATGATGCTGGCGCTCGCCGGCCGGCCGCTCGTGTTCCTGCACACGCCCGGTCACGCCATGCATCACCACTGCATCTGGGATGCGGCCAGCCAGAGCTTCTTCACCGGCGACACCTTCGGCCTCTCGTATCGCGAGTTCGACACCGGGCGCGGTCCCTGGATCACGCCGACGACGACGCCGGTGCAGTTCCAGCCCGAGGCCCTGCGCCGCTCGATCGCCCGCCTGCTCGCATTCGCGCCGCGCCACCTGAACCTGACGCACTACGGCAGAGTCGGCGACGTGCCGCGACTGGCCGCCCTGTTCCTCGCGCAACTCGAGCGGATGGTCGAGCTCGCGAAGTCGCTGCCCGCCGACGCGGCCCGCCACCAGGCCTTGCAGGACGGCCTCGAGGCGATCCTCCTGCACAGCCTGCGCGAGCATGGCGTGACGCTCTCGGACGAGCGCATCCACGAGCTGCTGGCGCTCGACCTCGAGCTGAACGCGCAGGGCATCGCGATCTGGCTGGATCGCGGCGCACGATGAGCACGGCCCGCTTCGACTTCAGCGGCCAGGTCGTGGTCGTCACCGGCGCGGCCAACGGCATCGGCGCCGCCTGCGTCCGGCTCTTCGCCGCCAGCGGTGCGAAGGTCGCCCTCTGGGATGTCGACGAAAGCGCGGCACGCGCCCTGGCCGGGGAGATCGGTGCCGGGTCAGCCGCGCTGGCCCTGCGCTGCGACGTCTCGCGGCGCGCCGACGTCGACGCCGCCCTGCTGGCGACGCTGGCTGCATTCGCCCGGATCGACGTGCTGATCAACAACGCGGGCATCTTTCGCGCCGCCGACTTCCTCGAGGTCAGCGAGGAAGACTGGGACGCCGTGCTCGGCGTCAACCTGAAGGGCGCGTTCCTGGTCGGCCAGGCAGTGGCGCGCGAGATGGCGAAGACGGGCGGCGGCGCCATCGTCAACATGAGCTCGGTCAACGGAGTCCTGGCGATTCCGTCGATCGCCAGCTACAACGCCAGCAAGGGCGGCATCAACCAGCTGACGCGGGCGATGGCCCTGGCCCTGGCCGACCGCGGCGTCCGGGTCAATGCCGTGGCGCCGGGAACGATCGCCACCGAGCTGGCGAAAAACGCCGTCCTCGGGAGCGAAGAAGCGCGTCAGCGCATCATGAGCCGCACGCCCTTGCGCCGCCTCGGCGAGCCGGCCGAGGTTGCCGCCGTCTGCGCCTTTCTCGCCAGCGACGCGGCGAGCTACATGACCGGCGAGATCGTCGTCGTCGACGGCGGCCGCCTGGCTCTCAACTACACGATTGCGCCCGCCGCCTGAAATCAAAGGAGACCTGATGAGATTCCTGCACACCATGCTGCGCGTCGGCAACCTGCAACGCTCGATCGACTTCTACACCCAGGTAATGGGCATGAAGCTGCTGCGCACGACCGAGCGGCCGGAGCAGAAATACTCGCTCGCCTTCGTCGGCTACGGCGCCAACCCCGAGCAAGCCGAGATCGAGCTCACCTACAACCACGGCGTCGCGTCGTACGACCTGGGCAGTGCCTACGGCCACATCGCGATCGGGGTGGCCGACGCGGCGGCAACCTGCGAGAAGATCCGGGCCGGCGGCGGCACCGTGACGCGCGAGGCCGGGCCGGTCAAGGGCGGAACGACGGTGATCGCCTTCGTCGCCGACCCGGACGGCTACAAGATCGAGCTCATCGAGCGCGACGGCTGAGGGCCGCTCAGCGCAGCGTCAGGTCGACGCGGTTGCTGTCGGGCACCGTCAGGCTGCCGTCAGGCATCTCGATCAGCTCGATCTGGATCTTGTCGGCGCCGATGGCATCGGCCACCAGCACCTGGCGGATCGCTTCGGCGCGCGCCGTGGCGAGCGCCTTGTCGCGGGCCTTGTTGGCGCCCGTCAGGAAGCGCGCGGACATGCGAACACCGGCGGCGGCGTTCTTTGCGCCTTCGGCAAAGCGCCCGAGCGAGATCTTGGCCGTGGCCGGTAGCTTGTCCGAGCCTGCGTCGAATACGACTTCGTTGGGATTGATCTGCGCTGTCGGCGCCGAAGCCTCCTGCGGCGTTGAAGCGACAGGAGTTGCCGCGGCGGCTGCCTGCGCCGCTTCCGGGGCGGTCGGCGTGCCGCGGCTGGCAAGCACGATTCCTGCAATGGCGACAACGATCAACACGGCGACGGCGGCAATCGCGATGGTGCGTGAAGAATTGCTCTTTTGCCGCCGCTTTGGGTCGCTCATGAAGCCCTCGGGTTGTTCGAATTGTCTTGCGATGGCCGATTCTAGTTGGCGATGAATGCTTCACCCGATCTCCGGCAGCCCGGCCGCGACCCCGAACGGTTGCTCGACGCCACCTTGCGCGACTGGGGCGGCCACGAGGACGCCTGGATCTTCGGCTACGCATCGCTCATCTGGCGCCCCGAGTTCGAATCGGCCGAGGACCGGAGCGGCACCGTCTACGGCTGGCATCGCGCCCTGGCGATGCGCTCGCGCATCAATCGCGGCACGCCGGAATGCCCCGGCCTGGTGTTCGCACTGGTGGCGGGAGGCTCATGCCGCGGCCGCGCCTACCGGGTCGAGCACTCGCGCGTCGAGGGCGAGTTGCGCCGCCTCTGGGGCCGCGAGATGCCCACCGGCGTCTACGATCCGAAGTGGCTGCCGTGTCGAACGCCGCAAGGCGTCGTGCGCGCCCTCACCTTCACCTTGAGCCGACGCAGCCCGAGCCACACCGGTGCCCTGCCGGACGAGAAGATGGTGGAAATCCTGCGCAGCGCGAACGGCCGCTACGGCAGCACGCTCTCCTATCTCGTGGAGACCGCGACGACGCTACGCAACTGCGGGATTCGAGATCGCGACATCGAGCGTCTCGTCGATCTCGCCCGCCGCCACGCCCTCACCGCCTGACGCTGCCGGCCGCCGGCCGCGGCGCCCGCGATTGCGCGCCGCGCCGCGCCGATTCGAGGTCTGCGGCGGTGTCGATGTCGATCAGGATGCCCGGATCGTCGAGCTCGATGGCGACCGCCGGGTAGCGAGCCACGAGGCGCCGCGCCCCTTCGTCGCCGGTGAGCCCGACCAGCTCCGAATAGAGCTCGGCCGCAAATCCCACCGGATGGCCGCGCAGGCCGCCGTGCTGCGCATAGACGATCGGGTGATGGTCGAGCTCGCGCGCGACCGCCTGCAAGGTGGCAGGCTGCAGACGCGGCATGTCGCCCGGCAGGATCAACCAGCCGCTGGCGTGCGGACGCACGCTGACGCCGGCGGCGATCGAATGGCCCATGCCGAAGCCGCCCTGGGCGTCGCTGGCGAGCTCGGAGAGCACCACGACGTCGCGTGCCGCGACGTTGCTGCGCGCCAGCTCGGCGAACGGCTCGGTCGTGACGACCACGACATGCAACTGGCTTTCGATGGCGTGGCGCAAGGTCGTGGCGAGAACACCGGCCTCGCCGAAGGACGCCGCCAGCTTGTGCGAGCCGGCCGTGTAGCGCGAGCCCTTGCCTGCGGCGAGGACGATGACGGTGCGCTCGGTAGCCATGGGTCGAGAATGGGAGAGCGAGGACGAAACCGTAAGTGGGAGGTCTACGTAAGGCCTTCCCCGTAAGCGAAACCGCCGAGGCCGGCCGGCGCGGTCGCGACGCAAGTGCCGATCACGCACCTGAGCGCCAGCCTTCCTATACTCGGACCGTGACCGATCTCGCCGCACTGCGCAAGAGCTACGAGCTTGCCGAGCTCGACGAAGCCGCCTCCGACGCCGATCCGATGCGCCAGTTCGCGGCCTGGCTCGAGCAAGCGCTCGCCGGCAAGCTGCCCGAGCCGAATGCCATGACGCTCGCGACGGTGGGCAGCGACGGCAGGCCGTCGACACGAATCGTTCTCGTCAAGGGCTACGACGAACGCGGCTTGGTCTGGTACTCCAACTACGACAGCCGGAAGGGGCGCGAGCTCGAGGCCAACCCGGCCGCCGCGCTGCAATTCCACTGGGTCGAGCTCGAACGGGTCGTGCGCATCGAGGGCACGGTCGAGAAAGTCAGCGCGGCCGAGTCCGATGCCTATTTCGCCTCGCGCCCTCTCGATTCACGCATCGGTGCCTGGGCCTCGCCGCAGAGCCAGGTGATCGCGTCACGGGCCGTGCTGGTGGCCAATGCCGCCCGCTACGGCGCCCGCTTCATGCTGAAGCCGCCACGACCGCCGCATTGGGGTGGCTTTCGCCTGCGGCCGCAGGCATGGGAATTCTGGCAAGGGCGAAAGTCACGCCTGCACGACCGCCTGCGCTATCGGCTCGAGAGCGGTGCCTGGGTGCGCGAGCGCCTGGCACCTTGACTGGCTGGCGCAACGCTGCTCCGCACGCCAGGTCGAGGTCGCCGAGTCCTTCCCGGACACGTGACCCTTTGCAACGCGCTGCCACGGCGCGCCACCTTGGGCACAATCGCGGGCCGCCGATGCGCTCTGAACCAACAAGAAGAGAGCCGTGAACAGTTTTTTCGTGATGCTCGGAATCGAATCGTGGAAGCCGGTGCTCTCCGCGCTTCTCCTGCCCCCGGTCCCCCTTCTGGTGCTGACCCTGGTCGGCGCCCGGCTGCTCTTGCCCAGGCGCGGGCTGGGCTGGTTGCTGATCATCGTCAGCGTCGTCGTGCTCTGGGTTTCCGCCTGCGACGGCGCCGCCCGAGGCCTGACCCAGCTCATGCTGCGGCCGCCCGCTGCGCTCAGCTTCGATCGGGTCCGCGAACTGCGTGCCGAGGTGGCGGCGAAAAAGCCGGTGGCCATCGTCGTGCTGGGCGGGGGCGCCGAGGCGTTCGCACCCGAATACGGTGTCAGCAGCCTGAACGAAGGCTCGCTCGAGCGCCTGCGCTACGCGCTCTGGCTCAGCCGCGAAACCGGCATTCCGGTCGCCTACAGCGGCGGGGTCGGCTGGGCTCAGGGAGACGGCGCGCCCGAGGCTCGCATCGCGGCCAAGATTGCCGCCGAAGACTTCAATCATCCGATCAAGTGGCTCGAGGAGGACTCGCGCGACACGCACGAGAACGCACTGCGCACCATCGCCCTGCTGAAGCCGGCCGGCATCGACCACATCGTGCTCGTGACCCATGGCTATCACATGCCGCGAGCCCTGCGCGACTTCAGCGACGCGGCGGGCGCCGACATCCAGGTCGAAGCGGCGCCGATGGGCCTGGCCAAGAACGTCGCGACGCCGACGCTCGAGTGGATGCCGAGCGGCCACGGCTTCCTGCAGATGCGCAGGGTGCTGCGCGAGATCGTCGGCCGCTGGGCCGGCGCCTGAGCGTTCGAGCCGGGGCCGCTACATCGAGTCGCGAAAGCGGACGTAGTCGCTGGCCGCGTGGCGCGGCTCCTCGATCGCCGGCAGATGGCCGACGCCGGGCATGATCACGACGTGGGCGCGCGGCAGAAGCTTTTTCAGCAACTGCGCCGTCTCCGGATTGACGATGCGGTCGTCGGCACCGAAGACGACCAGCGTCGAGGTCATCAGCCCGGCGATGCGGCCTTCCATCGACTCGTCCCGCATCTGCTTCTGGATCCGCTCCTCGAGCGGGCGATTGGCGATGCGCTGGCGCGCCATCACCTCCTCGAAGAAAGGCGGGATCGCCGGCGGCTGGTTCATCGCCAGCCGCAGCAGCGCCTTGTAGTCTTCTTCGCTGCTGATCAGAAGCGGGTTCTTGCCGCTTTCGCGCATGCCGCGCATCGCCTCGCTTTCGGGCGCGCTCCACAGCCCGCCCGGATCGAGGAGCCAGAGGCTGCGGATTTCGCGCGGATGGGCGGCGGCCCAGGCCAGCGCGACCTGCCCGCCCATCGAGCTGCCGCCGACGTGAACCGATCCGATGCCAAGCGCCTTGGCAAATGCGCGCATCCGCTCGGCCTGCGCGGTCGGCGAATAGTCGGCATCCGCCGGGTGCGAGGAGTCACCGAAGCCAACCAGATCGGGCACGATCAGGTGATAGCTCGGCTCGAGAAAGGGCGCGATGCGAAGGAAGTTGTCCTTGTCGGCGCCGAAGCCGTGCAGCAGGATCAGATCGTCGCCGCGTCCGCCTTCGAGATACGAGATCCTCATGCCGTCCGGCAAGGTCACCTGGCGCTTGACGAGGCCGGCCCGCCAATGCTCGAGGTCGAGCGCCATCGACAGCAGCAGCTGCGGGAAGACATAGCGGACGCCGGCTGCGACGAGAACGACGGCAAGCACGAATGCCAGGCCGGCGCGGAGAAAAAATCGCATGCCGTCATTGTCGCCGTGCCGTCCGCAAGCGACCGTGCAGCAGATCACGCTCGCTACACTCGCGCGTTTCGACACGTATGGGCTGGCACGGCACTCTGGCGCTCCGCTACCGCTCGCAGGACGGGCGCACCATCGTCCACGATCGCCACGACGGGCCGTTGCGTGTCCTGAAGATGCTGCATCCCGAAGGCGACGCGGTCTGCCACAGCGTCCTCGTCCATCCGCCCGGCGGCATCGTCGGCGGCGACCGGCTCGCCGTCGAGGTCGAGGTCGAGCCCGGCGCCCATGCGCTCGTCACCACGCCGGGTGCAACGCGCTTCTATCGCAGCGCGGGCGAGAGCGCAGTCGCAGTCGGTCGTGGTTCGGGTGGCGGCGCAAGCGCGTTTCGAATGGTTACCGCTCGAGACCATCGCCTTCAGCGGCTGCCTGGCCGAGAACGCGGCCCGCTTCGAACTGGCGCCTGGCGCCGAAATGATCGGCTGGGACGTGACTGCGCTCGGCCTGTCGGCGTCGGGCCAGCCCTTCGAGAACGGATGCTTCACGCAAAGCCTCGAGCTGCCGGGCCGCTGGCTCGAGCGCGGCACGATGCGCGGCGACGATGCGCGCCTGCTCGCCTCGCCGCTCGGCTGGGCAGGCCACGCCGTGCTCGCTACGCTCTGGTTCGCAGCCGGCTCGGCCCTGGCCGAAGCGCGGCGCGACGCCCTGCTCGACCTCGCCCGCACGACCTTGCGCACGCACCCGCTGCAAGCGACCGCCGGTGCAAGCGCTCCGCAAGCGCAGGTGATCGTCGTTCGCGCGCTGGCGCGACGCGTCGAGCCCGCAATGGATCTGCTGACGCGTATCTGGAGCGCCTGGCGACCATCCGCCTGGCAACGGGAGCCCTGCGCGCCACGCGTCTGGCGCACCTGAACGCGCAGGCGGCCGGGCAACCCGCAACGTATGATCGTTCGGCCCTGCGACCATGGCACCCGTCTTGCACCAGCGATGACGAGACAACGAAAACCTCAGCGATGGACCTGACGCCGCGCGAAAAAGACAAGCTGCTGATCTTCACTGCCGCCCTGCTCGCCGAGCGCCGGCGCGCGCGTGGCCTGAAGCTCAACCATCCGGAGGCCATCGCCCTGATCAGCGCCGCGATCATGGAAGGGGCGCGCGACGGCAAGAGCGTGAGCACCCTGATGAGCGAAGGCAAGACCGTGCTCGCTCGCGCCGACGTCATGGAAGGCGTGGCCGAGATGATCCCGGACATCCAGGTCGAAGCCACCTTCCCCGACGGCACCAAGCTGGTCACCGTGCACCAGCCCATCGCATGAAGGCGGGATTCGCATGACACCGGGCGAATTCCTGGTTGACGACGGCGACCTGCCGCTGAACACCGGCCGCGCCACCGCAAAGGTCGTGGTCGAGAACACCGGCGACCGGCCGATCCAGGTCGGCTCGCACTATCACTTCGCCGAGACCAACGCAGCGCTCCGCTTCGACCGCGCCGCAGCGCACGGCATGCGCCTGAACATCGCCTCGGGCACGGCGGTGCGATTCGAGCCGGGGCAGCAACGCAGCGTCGAGCTTGTCGCTTACGGCGGTGACCGGATCGTGCACGGGTTTCGCGGGCTGGTCGGCGGGAAGCTGTGATGTCGCACTGGCGATCGAGCGAGAACGGGACGGCGGCGCGCATTGCTCCGCTCATGTCCCCCGATCCGACGCGTTGCGTCGGCTCTCCTCCTTTACTTCGCTACGCAATACGCCCCACCGCCCCGTTCCGCCGGCGCCGCGCCCATTCGACGCGCGGCTCGGTTCGGGCCACGGGCATGGGGTGGCCGACGCAGCGAAGTAAAGGAGGAGGGACGGGGCGAAGCCGCGTCCCGGGGGACATGAGCGGAGTCGGCCACCCCGTGTCCGTGGCCCGCGTGCGTGGAAAGGCGCCGTGACTCGCACTGCGCGTCGGCCACGAATCCAGGGAGCCGACTGATGGCGACGATCCCCCGCCGCGCCTACGCCGAGATGTTCGGTCCCACGGTGGGCGACCGCGTGCGCCTCGCCGATACCGGCCTCGTCGTCGAGGTCGAAGACGACTACACGCTGCGTGCCGGGAGCTACGGCGAGGAAGTGAAGTTCGGCGGCGGCAAGACGATCCGCGACGGCATGGGCCAGAGCCAGCGCGTCTCGGCGCAGACGGCCGACACGGTGATCACCAATGCGCTGGTGATCGACCACTGGGGCATCGTCAAGGCCGACATCGCGATCAAGGCCGGCCGCATCGCCGGCCTCGGCAAGGCCGGCAACCCCGACGTGCAGCCCGGCGTCGACATCGTCATCGGCCCCGGCACCGAGATCATCGCCGGCGAAGGAATGATCGTCACCGCCGGCGGCATCGATTCGCACATCCACTTCATCTGCCCGCAGCAGATCGACGAGGCGCTGGCGAGCGGCGTCACGACGATGCTCGGCGGCGGCACCGGGCCGGCCACCGGCACCTTCGCCACCACCTGCACGCCGGGTCCGTGGCACATCCACTCGATGCTGAAGTCGGCCGAGGCCTTTCCGATGAACCTCGGCTTCATGGGCAAGGGCAACGCCAGCCTGCCTGCCGCGCTCGACGAGCAGGTCGAAGCCGGCGCCTGCGGCCTGAAGCTGCACGAGGACTGGGGCACGACGCCGAAGGCGATCGACACCTGCCTGAGCGTGGCCGAGCGGCACGACATCCAGGTGACCATCCACACCGACACGCTGAACGAATCGGGCTTCGTCGAGGACACCGTCGCCGCATTCAAGGGCCGTGCGATTTCCACCTTTCACACCGAAGGCGCGGGCGGCGGCCACGCGCCCGACATCATCAAGATCGCAGGCCTGGCGAACGTGCTGCCGTCGTCGACGAACCCGACCATGCCGTACACCGTGAACACGGTCGACGAGCACCTGGACATGCTGATGGTCTGCCATCACCTCGACCCGGCCATCGCCGAAGACCTGGCCTTCGCCGAGAGCCGGATCCGGCGCGAGACGATCGCCGCCGAAGACGTGCTGCACGACATGGGCGTCTTCTCGATGATGTCGAGCGACAGCCAGGCCATGGGCCGGGTCGGCGAAGTGATCATCCGGACCTGGCAGGCGGCGCACAAGATGAAGGCGCAACGCGGTTGGCTGGCGCCGCTGCCGGGCCGGCATGCGGTCGAGGCGAAGGATCGCAACGACAACTTCCGCGTCAAGCGCTACGTCGCCAAGTACACGATCAACCCGGCCATCGCGCAAGGCATCGCGCTCGAGGTCGGATCGATCGAGCCGGGCAAGCTCGCCGACCTCGTCGTCTGGAAGCCGGCGTTCTTCGGCGTCAAGCCGTCACTCGTCATCAAGGGCGGGATGATTGCCCTGGCGGCGATGGGCGACCCCAACGCCTCCATCCCGACGCCGCAGCCGGTGCACTTCAGGCCGATGTTCGGTGCCTTCGGCGGCGCGCTCGCGATCTCGTCGGTGACCTTCATGTCGCAGGCCGCCATCGACCTCGGCGTGCCGGCCCAGCTCGGCCTGCACAAGCGCGCCGTGCCGATCCGGCACACGCGCGCCATCGGCAAGCACAGCATGGTGCTGAACAGCGGCACGCCGAAGATCGAGGTCGACGCGCAGACCTACGAAGTGCGCGCCGATGGCGTGCTGCTGACCTGCGAGCCTGCCACCGTGCTGCCGATGGCGCAGCGCTACTTCCTGTTCTGAGCCGCGCGTGCTCATCGCCAACAAGCTGATCCCGGCCGGCGCCGGCCTGGCCGCCGCGCTGCTGCGCCGCGCCGCGACCGTCGAGCTCGACTGGGACACGCGGCAGAAGA
Organism: uncultured beta proteobacterium; assembly: GCA_963778525.1. Lineage (GTDB taxonomy): Bacteria > Pseudomonadota > Gammaproteobacteria > Burkholderiales > Burkholderiaceae_C > Schlegelella_A. Next base: position 593,989 of record CAVZUJ010000001.1, read on the forward strand.
GCCGCTTCGACACCGTCGACTCGGCCGGCCGGCACGTCGGCGTCTTCCTGGCGCGCGGCAGCATCGTTCGCGGCGGCGACGTGCTCGTCGTCGAAGACGGCTCGCTCGTCGCCGTGAGAGCGCGGCCGCAGCCGGTGCTCGTCGTCAGCGCCGACGGCTCGCCGCTCGCCCTCCTGCGCGCCGCCTACCACCTCGGCAATCGGCACGTGCCGCTGGAAGTCAAGGTCGGCCATCTGCAGCTCGAGCCCGACCACGTGCTGGCCGAGATGCTGCGGCGCATGGGACTTCGCGTCGACGAAATGGAAGCGCCGTTCGAACCCGAAGCCGGCGCGTATGACGCTTCGAGCATGGGCCATGGCCAAGGGCAAGTCCACGCGCACACGCACGCGGACACGCATGCGCACGACCACTCGAGCGCGCCCGCAGGCGATCATGGCCACAGCCACGACGCATCGTGCGGCCACCACCCTGGCCACGATCACCCGCATCGATGAGATCGCGTCTCGCCCTTGTGCGGCGGCCGCGCCGCGTCGCCGCGCCAGCCCTGCTGCAGCTCATGCGCCTGGCCTCGCCGAGCCTGCCGGTCGGTGGCTTCAGCTATTCCGACGGATTCGAGGCGGCCTTCGAGGCCGGCCTCGTCGGCGACGAATCGGCGGCACTGCGCTGGCTGCTCGACCAGCTGCATCTCGGCCTGGCGCGCAGCGAGCTGCCCGCCGTCGCGCACGCCACACGCGCATGGACGCGGCACGACACGGCCCGCATCGCCGAGCTGAACGCCTGGGTGGCGACAACGCGCGAGACCAGCGAGTGGCGCCTGCAAAGCGAGCAGATGGGCCGCTCGATGACACAGTGGCTGCGCCAACACGACAGCCCCGATGAACGTGTGGAGACGCTCGCGGCGCTGATGCCCGCGCCGACCTGGCCGATCGCTTTCGCGCTCGCCGGAGCAGCCTGCGGCGCGCCGGTGCGCGAGGTCATGCTCGCCTTTGCGGCCGGCTGGGCCGAGAACATGACCCAGGCCGCGATGAAGGCGATTCCGCTCGGCCAGGCCGCCGCACAACGCATGCTCGCCGGACTGTCGCAAGCGATTCCCGCGGTGGTGACGCGCGCCGCTCGCGTGCCTCTCGACGAGATGCAGGCCTTCACGCCGATGCTGGCCATCCTCTCGTCGAAGCACGAGGAACAATACTCGCGACTCTTTCGCTCCTGATGCCATGAGCCCACTTCATTCGATCGCCCACCGCACCCGCAAGCTCCCGCCCTTGCGCGTCGGCGTGGGCGGGCCCGTCGGCTCGGGCAAGACGACGCTGGTCGAGATGCTGTGCAAGGCGATGCGCGAGCGCTGGGATCTCGTCGTCGTCACCAACGACATCTACACCAAGGAAGACCAGCGCCTGCTGACGGTCGCCGGCGCCCTGGAGGCCGACCGCATCATGGGCGTCGAGACCGGCGGCTGCCCGCACACCGCGATCCGAGAAGATGCGTCGATCAACCTCGAGGCGATCGACCGCATGCTCGAGAAGTATCCGAACGCCGACATCGTCTTCGTCGAGAGCGGCGGCGACAACCTGGCGGCCACCTTCAGCCCCGAGCTCTCCGACCTGACGATCTATGTCATCGACGTCGCTGCCGGCGAGAAGATTCCGAGAAAGGGCGGCCCGGGCATCACCAAGAGCGATCTCTTCGTGATCAACAAGACCGACCTGGCGCCATACGTCGGCGCCAGTCTCGAGGTGATGCGCAGCGACACCTTGCGGATGCGCGGCAGCAAGCCCTTCGTGATGACCAACCTGAAGACGAAGAGCGGCCTCGACGAGGTCGTGGCCTTCATCGAGAAACGCGGGCTGCTGCAGTCCGAAGCGCCCTAGCCGGCCCGGCCCCCGGCGTGGCCTGGGCTCGAGCCCTTACTTGTCGATGCAGCTGAAGCGAACCTCGGCGCGCTGCACCGAATAGAGCTGGACGCCGTCGGTTTCGGCGATCGTCACGATCGCGTGCTTGCCGCTGGCGTCGCAGTACTCGTTGGCGCGCTTGATGCCGAAGGCCTTGATCTCCGGGTCGGTCGTGGCGCCGCTCGACGCGAGCGGGCGAATGACGTAGCTGTCCTTGCCGGTCGGAAAGACATCGGTCGGAGTCGAGCAGGCGCTCATCGCAAGAACGAGGATCACGCCGAAGACTCTCATCATTCCCTTGTGCGCGCAAAAGCGCAGCGTAGTGTGCAACGCGGCGCATTGTGGACGAGGCACCACGGCGCGCGTGAAACAAGGCACAAGTTGTGCGCGCAATTGCGCTCCTTGGCGCTCCGATGCTTTTCAAGTACAGTCCGAATCGACAACAAGAATCATTCTCATTGCATTTCCGATGACTATTTGCAATAGATATCCGGGAGGTTCGAACCGTCGGCATATCTCGATCGCGGCCCTTCTGGCCGGCGTCGGCGCCGTTCTCGTCGCCTGCGGTGGCGGCGGCGACAGCACCTCGACGACGCCGCCCGACGCAGCGCTCACGCCGATGGCGCAAGTCGGCAAGCAGATCTTCTCGGACACCGCGCTGTCGGTATCGGGTCGGCAATCGTGCGCGACCTGCCACGTCGCCGACCACGCCTTCGCCGGCGCCGACGGGCTTTCGGTTCCGCTCGGCGGTCCGAACATGGACCTGCCGGGCTTGCGCGCGGCGCCTTCGCTGATGTACGCCTCGTACGCGCCGGCCTTTCACTTCGCCTCCGACGGCACGCCGACCGGCGGCTTCTTTCGCGACGGCCGCACCGCCAATCTCGCCGAGCAGGCGCAGCAGCCGTTCATCACCTCGTTCGAGATGGCCAACAGCGATGCCGCCGAAGTGCAGCAGCGCTTGCTGACCCGCCCCTACCTGGCCCAGTTCACGGCCGTATTCGGCACCGCGGTCCTGAGCGACCCGGCGCAGACGCTGGCCTCGATGGGCGCGGCCTTGGCCGCCTACGAATCGGAAGACGGCGACTTTCGCCCCTTCAGCAGCAAGTTCGATGCGTTCCAGAACGGCAAGGCGACGCTGACGCCGGCCGAGCTGAAAGGTTTGCAGCTCTTCAACGATCCGAGCAAGGGCAACTGCAACGCCTGCCATCTGTCGACCGGCGTGAGCGGCGTGGCACCCCTGTTCACCGACTTCACCTATGACAGCGTCGGCATCCCGCGCAACTGGAACATCGCGGCGAACCAGGCCGGCACGACGCTGCCCTACGTGCCGAAGAACGGTGCCGCCCTCGGCGACGCCGGCCTCTACGACTACTACGACATGGGCCTGTGCGGGCCGCTGCGCACCGACCTCGCCGACCGGCCTTCCCTCTGCGGCGTCTTCAAGGTGCCGACGCTGCGCAACGTCGCCGTCAAGCAGAGCTACTTCCACAACGGCGTCTTCACCAACCTGAACGACGTCGTCAGCTGGTACATCACGCGCGACACGAATCCGGCGCGCTGGTACCTGAAGGCCGACGGCAGCGTCGACGTCCCCTACAACGATCTGCCGCAGCGCTACGACTTCGGCATCAACGTCGCCGAGGTGCCCTACAACCCGGGCCTGGCGCCGATGCTGACCGCCGACGAGATCAACCTCGTCGTCGATTTCCTCTGCACGCTGACCGACGGCTACGACCCGGGCAACCCCTCGGCGTACGGCAGCCAGCCGCAGTGCCAGCAGGCTGCCGCCGCGGCCGCGCGCTGAACCTCTTCTTTTTCCGCGGAGCCGCCTCCATGAATCGTCCCACCCTCCGTCCGGTCTGCCACGCGCTCGTCGCGGCCGGCGTGCTGCTCGCCGCCGTCGCCAGCGATGAAGCCCTGGCGGCCGATCCGGCTGCGGCCAACGCCGCCACGATCAAGAAGCTCGAGAGCCAGAACGAGGCGCTGAGCAAATCGGTGGCCGAGATGCAGCAGCAACTGCTCGAGATGAAGCGGCAGCTCGCCGAGATGAGGCAGCAGGGCAGCGTCGTCGTCGAGCAGCAGCGCGCGCAGGCGCAGCAAGTGCAGCAGGCCGCGGTCGAGCAGCAGCAGATCAAGAGCGAGGTGGCGGCGGCCTCGCAGACCGCGACGCAGGCCGTGCAGCAGACCACCGTGCAGGCGGCCAGGAGCGAGCCCTGGAGCAAGGTCTCGCTCTGGGGCTACGGCGAGGTCTACTACCTGCATCCCACGCACAAGTCGGACGACACGAAGATGGACCTGGCCCGTGCCGTGTTCGGCCTCGGCTACCAGTTCGACGACAAGACGCGCTTCAACTCGGAATACGAGGTCGAGCATGCCGTCGCATCGGCCGACGACCCGGGCGAATTCGAGGTCGAGCAGTTCTACGTCGACCGCAAGATCAACGAAGGCATCAGCGCACGCGGCGGCCTCTTCCTCATTCCCGCCGGGCTCCTCAACGAGAACCACGAGCCGACCAACTTCTACGGCGTGCAGCGCAACTTCGTCGAGACGCTGATCATCCCGAGCACCTGGCGCGAAGGCGGCCTGTCGTTCTACGGCAGCTCCGATTCGGGCTTCGAGTGGAACGCCGGCCTGACCACCGGCATGGACCTCTCGAAGTGGGACTTCGCGCCGGAAGCGCCGCTCTACACCTCGGCGCTCGAGCTCATCAACAACGGTGCCGCGCCCTTCCAGGCGACGCATCAGGAGCTGGCGCTGGCCAATGCCAAGCACCTGTCGCAATACGTGGCATTGAACTATCGCGGCGTCCCCGGCCTGACCGTGGGCGGCACCTATTTCACCGGGCAGGCCGCACCCGCGGTGTCGAACATCGGCGGCCAGCGCACCAGCCTGTGGGAAACGCATGTGCGCTTTCAGCCGGGCAAATGGGACCTTTCGGCGTTGTATGCCAATGGCAGCATCAGCAACACCGGCGCCGCAAACGCGCAGTTCCCCGGCACGGCAAACCCGATGCCGTCGCGCTTCGACGGCTGGTTCGTGCAGGCCGCCTACAACCTCTGGCAGAGCGGCGGCTATCGGCTGTCGCCTTTCGGCCGCTACGAGCACTACGACATGGGCGCCAGCTACGAAGGCATCGCGCCGGGCTTCCCGTCGACCCCGACCGGCCCGGTGCCGAACTCGAGCTCGCCGACCTCGTTCAACTACTTCCCCGTGCCGCGCGACTACGTTGCCACGCTCGGCGCGAATTTCTATCTCAATCCCAACGTCGTGCTGAAGTTCGATTTCCAGAAATTCCGGACGAACACCGACTTCACGCGGGTCGACCTCGGGCTCGGCCTGCAGTTCTGATGGCGGCACCGAGAATGAACGCATGAGCCTGCGTCCCTCGACGAGCCAGGTCTGCTTCGTCTGCGCGGCGGCGGCACTGCCGCCGATGCTCGTCTCGACGGCCGCCCTGGCCACCGACTACATGAGCGCTGCCGAGGCCGAGCGGCTGATGTTTCCAGACGCGAGCGCCTTCGTGCCGCGCCCACTCGCGCTCACGCCCGAGGAGGTGAAGCTCATTGCAGCGCGGGCCGGTGGCTCGGTCAACACCGGGTTCTGGAAGCTGGCCGCCGCAATGGCCGGCGACCGGCTGCTTGGCTACGTGGTGACGGACAGCGTCATCGGCAAGTTCGAGCTCATCGACTACGCGGTCGCGGTGACGCCGCAAGGCCAGATCAAGGGCATCGAGATCCTCTCCTATCGCGAGGCCCACGGCGGCGAGGTGCGGACCCGGGCGTGGCGCGCCCAGTTCACCGGCAAGACCGCGAGCGCGCCGCTCGCCGTCGGCGACGACATCGCCAACATCAGCGGCGCGACACTGTCGTGCACGCACCTGACCGACGGCATCCGGCGCATCGCCGCCTTCGCGCAGGCCGTGCTCGCCAAGGGCTGATCGAAGCCGTGCCGAACGTCGAGCCGCTTGTCGTGCGCCTGCGCCGGGCCCGCCCGCTGCTCGGAACGCTGGTCGACATCGGCATCGAAGCCATGGACCAGGCGACCGCGCAGCAGGCACTCGCCGCCGCCTTCGCCGAGATCGCGACCGTGCATCGCCTGATGAGCTTTCACGAAGCCGACAGCGACCTGGCCCGCCTGAATCGAGCACGACCCGGCGAGCCCGTGGCCGTCGACATCCGGACCGCGGAGGTCTTGCGACAGGCCGAAGCGCTGCGCGTCGCATCGAGCGGCAGCTTCGACTGTGCGGTCGCCCAAACGCTGATCGCGAGCGGACACCTGCCGGCGCTGCCGGCAACGCACGACGGCGATGCAGAGGAGCCACTCGAGGAGCAGGTGATGGTCGAGCGCGGCGCCGCGCGCCTCGATCTCGGCGGCATCGCCAAGGGCTATGCAGTCGACCGCGCCATTGCCTTGCTCGTCGAGCACGGCGCTCGATCGGCGCTGGTCAACGCCGGCGGCGACCTGCGCCATGTCGGCGGCGAGAGCGTGACCATCCGTCTGCGCGATCCGGCCGACCCATCGCGCCTCGTCGCGGCCATCGACATCTGCAATGCTGCGCTGGCCAGCTCCGCGAGCAGCGGTCTTTCGACGGCGGGATCGCTGACCGCGCGCGGCTCCGCCCTCATCGACCCGCGCTGCGGTCAGCGCCTGCTCGGCGGCGCCGGGGTCAGCATCCGGGCGCCGCAGTGCATGATCGCAGATGCCCTGGCCAAGATCGTTCTCGTGACCGGAGACATCCACCATCCCCTGCTGCGCACCCATGACGCCGATGTCGTGCTGTATCGCGCCGCGACGGCAGCATCGGCATGAAGGCGAACCCGCCGCCTCGCATCCCGGCAAGCGGCATCCGGCTCGACGCGCTGCGCCGGCGCGCCCTCTACGCCCTGGTCGCCAGCCTGGTCGCGAGCGGCGCGGTCTGGCTCTTCATGCATCAGCGCCGTGCCGACGATGCCCTGCCCAGCCCGCTCGAGCCGTGGATGATGAAGATCCATGGCGGCGCCGCGATGCTGACGATCTACCTCCTCGGCAGCATGCTCTACAGCCACATGCTCAACGCCTGGCAGCGCGGACGCAACCGAGCCAGCGGAGGCATCGCGGCCGCGACGCTGCTCCTTCTCGCGCTGACCGGATACGGCCTCTACTATTTTGGCGGCGAGCCGCTTCGGCGCGGCACGGAGTGGCTGCACTGGGTCTTCGGCTTCGCCACGCCGCTTCTGCTCTGGTGGCACATCCGTCGCGGTCGTCGCCTGGCGGCACAGGACGACGGTCGCGAATGACCTGGGCCCGCAGCCGGCGGGCGCGCAACGCGCCTATCATGACTTTCCCGGAGCGCCAGGGTTCGGCCCTGCAACTCTCAACCCGAAGGAGAACGGACATGGCCAAGAAAAAGGCTGAGGCTGGCGTCTATCGCGTCACCGAGATCATCGGCACCAGCGCGGTGTCGTGGGAAGACGCGGCCAAGCACGCCGTCGAAACTGCGGCGAAGTCGCTGCGCGACCTGCGCGTCGCCGAGGTGAGCAAGCTCGACATGAAGATCGAGGGCGGCAAGGTCGTCGCCTATCGGGCCCGGGTCTCGCTGTCCTTCAAGTACGACGGCTGATTCTTCCGCCGGCTGCCGGCGCCGATGAGCCTGCCCACGCCGGCCCGCACAGCCGCGCGGCTGTGCATCGCGAGATCGAACCGGGCATCATCCTGCCCAACGGCGACGGGGCAGTGAAGGAAGAGATCGAATGTTCGAAGGCGGCGCGTCCATGATCCGAATCGTGCGGTGCCTTGCTGCGGCGTTCTTGTCGCTCGTGCTGGGAGCCTGTGCCACCGGCCCGACGGTGCGGGTCAACATCGATCCGGGCACCGATTTCGCGCAGTACAGGACCTTCGGGTTCGTCAATCCGCTCGGCACCGATCGATCCGGCTATCGCTCGATCATTTCGCAGCAACTGATCGCCGACACGCAACGCGAGCTCGAAGCACGCGGCATGAGCCGCTCGGACGATGCACCGCAGCTGCTCGTGAACTTCAACGCCAAGCTCGCCGACGTCCTGCAGGTCTCGCCCGCGCCCCCGCCGCCCTTCGTGAGCTACTACGGCTACCGCGCCGGCGTCTATTCGACCTGGCCGCTCTACTACAACCAGAACACGGTGACGCAGTTCACCCAGGGCACGCTCAACATCGACATCGTCGATGCCGCGCGCAAGCAGTTGGTCTGGGAAGGGCTGGTCACCGACAGCGTCTCGCAGAAGGACCTCGACAACATCGCGCCGGCTCTGCATGCCGCGGTGGTCGCCGCGTTCACCAAATTCCCGGTCCCGGCCGCCACGAAATAGACAAACAGGGGATAACTCATGACCATCACTCCGCTTCTTCGCCGCGCTCTTCTCGTCGTCGCAGTTGCCGTCGCCGTGCCGGCAATGGCCAGCAACCTGCGCTTCATGAAGGACAGCCCGCTGCAGCACTTCACGCCCGAAGACACGAAGATGTTCAGGGAAACGCTCAACGAGGTGCTCGACAAGGGCGCCGATGGCGAGGCGCGCAAGTGGTCGAACCCGAGCAGCGAAGCCCACGGCGAGATCAAGCCGACGAAATCCTTCGATCGCAACGGCACGCCGTGCCGGACGCTCGCCATCAGCAATTCCGCGAAGGGCCTTTCGGCCTCGGGTCGCTACAACTTCTGCAAGCCGACGGCAACCGGCAAGTGGACCCCCGCGAACTGAGACCCGGAGCGGCGCCCCAGCCGCACTGACGCAGCGATCGGGCATGGCATCTGCCCATGGCCGGCATGAGCCGACTTCGCCACCCGGGATTCCTGCGCGCCTGGTGGGCGCTCGTCAAGCAGGCGGTGTCGTCCTGGAGCGATGACTACGCGCCGAGCATGGGCGCGGCGCTGTCGTACTACACCGTCTTCTCGCTGGCGCCACTGCTGTTGATCGTGATCTCGATCGCCGGCCTGGTCTTCGGCGCCGATGCCGCGCGCGGCGAGATCTTCGGCCAGCTTCGCGGGTTGATGGGGGACGAGGCGGCCAAGGCCGTCGAAGGCGTGCTTTCGAGCGTCAGCCGGCCGGCCTCGGGCGTGCTGGGGACGCTCATCGGCATCGGCGTGCTGCTCGTGGGCGCCACCAGCGTCTTCGCCGAGCTGCAGGACGCGCTCGACCGCATCTGGCGGGCCCCGGCACGTGACCGCAGCGCCGGCATCTGGCGCCTGCTGCGCAGCCGCCTGCTCTCCTTCGGCCTCATCCTCGGCCTCGCCTTCCTGCTCCTGGTGTCGCTCGTGCTCGGCGCCGTGATCGCCGCGCTCGGCAAGTGGTGGGGCGGCGCCTTCGCCGGATGGGAAGTGCTGGCGCAGGCCATCAACCTGGCGCTCGACTTCGCGCTCACCACCACCGTGTTCGCGATGATCTACAAGCTCATGCCGCGGGTCAGCGTGCGCTGGCACGACGTCTGGCTCGGTGCCCTCGTGACCGCCCTCCTCTTCACGATCGGCAAGTTCCTGATCGGCCTGTACATCGGCAAGAGCGGCATCGCCTCGGGCTACGGCGCCGCCGGCTCTTTCATCGTCGTCTTCGTCTGGGTCTACTACTCGGCGCAGATCTTCCTGCTCGGCGCGGAGTTCACCTGGGCCTATGCGCAGAGCTTCGGGTCGATGTCGGGCAGGAGCGACGAGAAGTCGCGGCGAGGTGGACGCCAGTCGGCGCCGGCGAGATGATCGCCGGATGAGCAACGCGACATTCGAATTGCCGGTGCCCGAGCTCGGCCGCTGGCGCGAGGGCAATACCGGCATCGAAGGCGTGTGGTCCTTCGAGGCGCCGGCAGCAGGGCCGAACGTGCTCGTCACCGCCCTCATTCACGGCAACGAGCTGTGCGGCGCCTGGGCGCTGCTGGGCCTGCTGCAGGCCGGGCTGCGGCCACGGCAGGGCACGCTGACCCTGGCCTTCTGCAACCTGCGCGCCTTCGACCGCTTCGGCCTCGCCGATCCGTACGCTTCGCGCTTCGTCGACGAAGACCTGAACCGGGTCTGGGGCCCGGCGCTTGCGCAGCGGCGCCCGACCCAGGAGCAGCAACGCGCCCTCGAGCTGCTGCCTTTCGTGGAGCGCGCCGATCGGCTGCTCGACCTGCACTCGATGAGCCAGGACGGCCCGCCGCTGATGCTGACCGGCGTCCGGCCGCGCAACCTGGCCTTCGCGCGCGAGCTCGGCGCGCCCGCGCACGTGATCGTCGACGCCGGCCACAGCGAGGGTCGGCGCATGCGTGACCACGGCCGCTTCGACGCTGCCGATTCGCCAACCCTGTCGTTGCTGCTCGAATGCGGTCGCCACGGCGAGCTCGCCAGTCGCGACGTCGCGCTCGACCTGTCGGCGCGCTTCATGGTGGCAAGCGGCAGCGTGCGACAAGCCGACATTCCCGCTGCCTGGATGCGTCCGGCACCGCCAGAGCAGCGGGCCTTCGAAGTCACCGACGCGATCGTCGCCAAGAACACCAACGTCCGCTTCGCCGAAGCCTGGTGCACGGGGCAGACGATCGCCAAGGCAGGCACCGTGCTCGGCTGGAACGACGAGCTCGCCTTCTGCACCCCCTACGACGACTGCACCCTCGTCATGCCCTCGCTGAATCGCCTGCGGCCCGGGGTCACGGTGCTTCGACTCGCCCGCGCAATGTCCTAGCCGATAATCGATGGCTAACGACAGGAGTTCAAGCATGAGCAGCAAGCCAGAAGGCGGTGCGCCCGGCGCGAAGCCGATCCCGCAGACGCGGCCCACTGGCCAGAAGCGCAGCCTCGAGCGCGGCAAGTCGACGCGCAAGAAGAACCCCGGCAAGCGGGCCAAGCAAGGCGGCTGACATCGGCGGCCAGGACGTGCGGCCTTGGCGGCAGCGCCCGGGATCGACGTGCTGAAACTTTTCTCCGGCCCGCTCAGCATGTTCGGCGCCAAGGCGCAGATCGCGCTGCTCGAGAAGGGCATCGCATTCGAGCTGGAGATGGTGCCCTTCGATCGCGACGACCGGTACGAGCCCAAGCATCCGGAGGTGCTGCGCGTCAACCCGGTTCGACAGCAGGTGCCGGTGCTGATCGACGGCGATCTCGCGCTGTTCGACTCGACGCAGATCTTCGAGTACCTCGAGGACCTGAAGCCCGAGCCAGCCCTCTGGCCGGCCGGCGTGGCGGCGCGTGCCCGCGCCCGCCTGCTCGAGCTGCAGTCCGACGAGATCTTCTTTCCGCAGGTGGTCCGCCTGTTCGGCCTGCAGGAAGACATGCAAGGTGCGGCGGCGCAGGCCGCGTGCGCAGCCTGCGCGCGTCACTATGCAGGCATGGAAGAAGCCTTGGCCCACGCCGACTACCTCGCCGGCGCGTATTCGTTTGCCGACATCGCCTTCTACATGGCGCAGGTCTTCGCCGAGCGCAAGGGTGCGCTGATGGGCGGCGCGACACCGCGTCTGCAGGCCTGGCGCGAGCGCGTCGGCGAGCGCCCGGCGGTGCGCGCGGTGGTGGGGCCGATGATGCGGTTCCTCGACGGGCACGGCCGAGCGGTGCCTGCCTTCCTGCAGTCCCATCTGCGCAGCGCTGGCACCTAGCGCGCGCCAGCCCCATCGGGGCTCATCCCTTGCCGCTTAGCCCTCCGGCAACGCGCGCGCCCGCGGTGGGGATTTGGCTGCGCAAGAGCCGCACACCGCAAAATGCGTCGATGGCCGAGCCCCCCGTCGAGAGCCCGTTCGAGCAGGCCAAGCGCTGCTTCTTCGAAGGCATCGACGCCTTCGAAGCCGGCCGCTTCGACCAGGCAGAGCAGTGCTTCTCGGCGGCGCTCCTGGCTGTTCCCGGCCGCGCCTCCACCCTCATCAACCTGGCCGCCACCTTGCTCGAGCTGGCGCGGCCGCACGAGGCGCTGGCGCATGCCGTCGCGGCGCTCGCCGCCGAGCCGCAGAGCAGCGAGGCCTGGCTGCACCGGGCCAACGCGCTGCTTCAACTCGGCCGGCTCGAGGAAGCCCTGGGCGCCTTCGATCGGCTGCTGCAGATCGACGACCGCATGTCTGTCGCCTGGCTGGCTCACGCCCAAACGCTCGCCCGACTCGGCCGGCCCGCGGCGGCGCTGGTCTCGTTCGATCGCCTGCTCGCCCTCGACGCCGACCACGCGGACGCGTGGAGCGGCAAGGGCTGCGTCCTGCGCGAGCTGGGTCGCTTCGACGCGGCCGCGCAGGCCTTTCGCGAGGCGCTGCGCCATGGCGGCGACCGCGAGGTGCACGACTACTACCTGGCTTCCGTCGAAAGCGGGCACGTCTCGCGCACCGCGCCGCGCGTTTACGTGCAAAGCCTGTTCGATGCCTACGCCGACGACTTCGACGCCCATCTGCTCGGCACGCTTCGCTATCGCGCCCATTCGCATCTGGTCGAAGGGCTCGCTGCCCTGGAGCGCGGACCGTTCGATCATGCGATCGACGTCGGCTGCGGCACCGGGCTCTGCGGCCCGCTCGTCCGGCCGATGGCGCGTCGGCTCACCGGCCTCGATCTGTCGCCGCGGATGCTGGCCAAGGCTGGCAAGCTCGGCGTCTACGACGACCTGGTGCAAGCAGACGGCATCGACTATCTGAGAACGACCGACGCGCGCTTCGACCTCGTGCTGGCCGCCGACGTCTTCATCTACGTCGGCGACCTGCAATCGATGTTCGCCGCCGCGGCGAGTCGCATGGACCGCGGCGTGTTCTGTTTTTCCGTCGAGGTTCTGGAGGCCGGACAGGGCGACTTCCGCCTCCTTTCGAACTTGCGCTATGCGCATGCCGAGGCCTACCTGCATCGTCTCGCGAGCGAGCACGGGTTTCAGCTGATCGGCGCGCAGCAACAGCCGGTGCGCGAGGAGCAGGGCCAGGCCGTGAGCGGCCTGTTCGTCTATCTCGCGCGGATCGCCAGCGCGAGCAGCGACTGATCCATGGCAAAGAGCCCGCCGCCGGGCAAGGTCGCCACCTGGAACATCAACGGCATCCAGCGCCGCCTCGATCTCCTGCTGGCATGGCTCGACGTCGCCCGGCCCGATGTCCTGGCCCTGCAGGAAACGAAGATCGGCGACGCCGGATTTCCGCACGCCGCGCTGGCCGCCTGCGGCTACGCCTCGGTTGCGACGGGCCAGGGCGCATGGAACGGCGTCGCCCTGCTGGCGCGGCACGGCGTCGGCGACATCGTCGTCTCACGCCGCGCGCTGCCCGGCGACGCCGGCGACACGCAGCCGCGCTACCTCGAAGCGGCGATCGGCGGCACCTTGTTCGCTTCGATCTACCTCCCGAACGGCAATCCGCAGCCCGGCCCGAAGTTCGACTACAAGCTGCGCTGGTTCGAGCGCCTCATCGAGCACGCCGCCTCGCTCTACGCGAGCGGGCTGCCGGTGGTCCTGGCCGGCGACTTCAACGTCGTGGCCACCGACCTCGACATCTACGAAGGCACCACGTCCTATCGCGACAACGCGCTGCTGCAGCCGGCGCCGCGCGCCGCCTTCCGCACGCTGCTCGCGCAGGGCTGGGTCGATGCGCTGCGGGCGCGCCATCCCGACGAGCGCATCTACACCTTCTGGGATTTCATGCGCCAGCGCTGGCCGCGCAACGCCGGCCTGCGCCTCGATCACCTCCTGCTCAGTGCGCCCTTGCAGGCGCGCCTGCTGGATGCCCAGGTCGACCGCGAAGTGCGCGGCATGGCAGGCGCCAGCGATCACGCGCCGGTCTGGATCACCTTGTCGGCACAGGACGAGGCGCCGCCGCGCGCTCGCTCGTCCAGGCCGCCACGTCGTCGAGGATCCGGGTGAGGGCGAGGTCGAAGGCGTGCACCGCGCCGACCGCGTCGGCCGAGGCCACCGGCACGGCCGCGACGAAGCTGCGCCGGGCGACGAGAACGCGTGTCGCCGGATCGCTCAGGCTGACGTCGAGCGTCACGTCGACCTCGCCGGGCTCGGTGCTGACGTCGTGGTACATCTCGACGAGCTGGGCCCGCAGCAGGAGCGAGCCGCGCACGCCGCTCGTCGTCGGCACGACGGCGGCAAAGTTGCCGGTGTTGTCCAGGCGGACGGCGAGCAGGCGGTCGAGCGTGCGCGCCGGCGGCTCGGTCCAGCTGCTGAACTGGTAGTAGTTGCGCTGCCCTTCGGTGCGGCTGAAGACGATCTCCTGCGTGTCGTAGAAGCTCGATGCGCCGGTGGGCGCGATCAGCAGCGTCGGCCCCGAACGCGGTGCCGATGCTGGCGCCGCCGACTTGGGCGGCGCCACCTCGAGCACGAAATAGCGCTGCACGTCCTTCGAGCCGAAGCCGGCGCAGCCGGCCAGCGCGGCAGCGGAGAGCGCGGCGGCGATGGCGGCTTTCATCGCCGCTGCTCCCCCGGCCCGAGGTTGCCCTCGGCCGCGCCGAAGAAGGTGGCGCGCGGATCGCGGAAGCGCCGCGCCGCGGTGCCGAGCGAATCGGCGGTGGCGCGCAATTGCTGGGCTGTCGTCGACAGCTCGGCATCGGTGTCGATCAGCAGGCCCTCGGTGCGCTGCGAGAGCCCGGAAACGTCGGCGCTCATCTGCCTGACGGCGCCGGTGAGCTCGCGGATGCCGACGGCCGTGTCGGCGCCGAGGGCGTCATAGCGTTGTGCCAGGCGGTGCACATCGACGCTCGCCGAGGCGGTGGCGGCGTCGAAGCGATCGGCCGCCCGGCCGACCGAAGCGAGCGTGCCGTCGCAGGCGCTTGACGGCGCCCGCTGCGCCTTGCGATGCGACGCGCACGTTCTCCAGCGTCTCGCTGAGCGCCGCCACGTTCTGCGGCGACAAGCGCGGCGTCGATGCGGCGCATCGTCTCGTCGGCGCGCTGCGAGAGCTGGTCGACCATCTCGGAGAATTGCTGCAGCTGCGACGCCCCTTCGGCGATCACCTGGTTCTCGCCCGCGGACGCTTCGGGCAACGGCGGGCTGTCCTCGCGCGCGTTCTGCAGCCGGATCGCCGCCACGCCGGTGATGAGGTTGCGATCGACGACGGCCTGCGTGCTCTGCTTGACCGGCGTCGCCGGATCGACGGCGACCACCACCTGCACCGTGCCCGGCCGCGTCGGCGAGAACGAGAACGCGGTCACCGCGCCGACCCGGATGCCTTTCATCCGCACGTCGCTGCGCACCTGCAGGCCCTCGAGCGACTGGTGCGAGAAATAGATGGTGTAGGTATGCACCTCCTTGCCCTGGCCGGACGTCGCCAGCCAGTAGATGGCCGCGGCGACCAGCACCACGAGGCCGAGAACGGCGCTGCCGACCAGGGTGTATTTGGCTTCGGGTTCCATCAGTCGTGCCCTTCAGTGTGCGGCGCGCGGGCCGAGAAGTATTCGCGAATCCACGGGTCCTTGCTCTGCATCACGGTGGCGACGTCGCCGTCGGCGATGACCTTGCCGTTCGACAGCGCCACCGCGCGGTCGATGATCGACAGCAGCGTGTCGAGGTCGTGGGTGACCATGAACACCGTCAGGCCGAGGCTGTCGCTGAGGGCGCGCACCAGGCTGTCGAAGGCGCGCGCACCGATCGGGTCGAGCCCGGAGGTCGGTTCGTCGAGAAACAGGATCTCCGGCTCGAGCGCGAGGGCGCGGGCCAGGGCGACGCGCTTGCGCATGCCGCCGGAAAGCTGCGCCGGCATCTTGTTCCCGGTGTCGGGCGGCAGGCCGACGAGCGAGAGCTTGAAGCCGACCAGCATCGCGATCACCTCGTCCGACAGCTGGGTGTGCTCGCGAAACGGCACCGCGATGTTCTCCGCCACGCACAACGAGGAGAAGAGCGCCCCGTCCTGGAACAGCACGCCGAAGCGGCGGCGCAGGCCGTTCATCGCCTCGTCGCTCGAAGTCCAGACGTCTTGTCCGAACAGGCGGATGCGGCCATGGGTCGGGCGCAGCAGGCCGATCATCTCCTTCAGCAGCACCGACTTGCCGGTGCCGCTGCCGCCGATCAGCGCCGCCACTTCGCCACGGCCGACCGAGAACGTGACGCCGTCGTGGATCATGGCGGCGCCGAAGCGGGTGCCGATGTCGACGACCTCGAGCACGCTGTCCATCACACGCCGGCCTGCTGCAGGGCGATCGCGAAGATGGCATCGAGCACGATCACCCAGACGATGCTCTGGACCACGGTGGAGGTGGTGTGCTCGCCGACGCTGCGCGCGTCGCGCTCGACCGACAGGCCCATGCGGCAGGCGATCACCGCGATGGCGGCCGCGAACACCGGCGCCTTGGCGATGCCGATGATCACCGCGCTGAGCGGCAACACGGTGTGCAGCCGGCTGATGAACGACGCCGGCGTGATCTCGAGCCGGGTCGCGCTGATGACGATGCCGCCGGCGATGCCGGCCAGGTCGCCGATGAAGACGAGCAGCGGCAGGCCGACGACGAGCGCCACCAGGCGCGGGATCACCAGCACCTGGATCGGCGACAGGCCGAGGGTGCGGATGGCGTCGGTTTCCTCCTGCACCTTCATCGAGCCGATCTGGGCCGTGAAGGCCGCGCCGGAACGGCCGGCGACGATCACCGCCACCAGCAGCGGCGCGAGCTCGCGGCAGATGGCCAGGCCGACGCCGTCGACCACGAAGATGGTGGCGCCGTACGCCTGCGCCTGCACGCCGAGCAGGTAGGCGAAGACGATGCCGATCAGGAACGACACCAGCGCCGCGATCGGCACTGCATCGAGCGTGACGACCTCGAACTGGGCCACCGTCTCCTTGATCCGGAAAAGCCGTGGCCGGCGCAGCAGGGCCAGCAGCTCGAGGGTGAGCTGGCCGACGAAGCCGGCGTGCGTGGCCAGCGTCCTGCCGATCCGGGCCGAGGCGAAGCCGACGCGCTCCAGGAAGGGGTAGCGCTCGGTTGTCGCGAGCGCGGCTGGCGCGACCATGCGCTCGCGCACGAGATCTAGAAGCCGCTCGTGGCGGGGCTGCATCGCGCGCACGCCGATCTTCGCGCCGGCCACGCCAGCGCCCTCCAGGCCGCGCAACAGGAGATAGGCTGCCGCGGTATCGAGCTCGACCAGCTGACTGCCGTCGAGCACGCAGTCGCTGGCCGCGCCGAGGTTCAGCCGGCCGACGGCCGACTCGATGGCCGACGCCTGGGCCAGCCGCCACGAACCGCGCAGGGACAGGACCGTCGTGCTTGCTTCGCTCGTCGCTTCGACCTGCGGCGCAGCCGGCTCACGCGTCGAAGCGGCGAGGTCGAGGGACGTCGCGCGAGCAGCTGAATCAGAAGGCACGAGCAAGCGTACTACACGCCTTGCGCTCGCCCCGCGTGTTCAGGCCGCTCGGCCGCAGCTAGTGGCGGTACCAGCCGTACTGCGGGTGGTGCCAACCCCAGCCGAAGCCGGCGTGGTAGGCCCACGCGTAGCCCGGTCCGGGGATGGCGATGGTCGGCCCGACGTAGGCCACGCCCGCCGGCGCGCCATACGGTCCGACCGGGGCGACGATGCAGCCCGAGCAGGCTGCGGCCGAAAGAACGACAGAAAGGATTGCAGCGAGTCTCATCATCTGCTCCCGGCATCGAAGCCGTGCTCAACCGTGCCGATGGCCCATCGAGCCGTGCGCCGCCTTCTTGCAGCTCTTCACGGCCGCCGAATCGGTGGCGCCCTGCACGCAGGACTGCAGCGTCTGGGCGACCTGGATGTGGCTGGCGATCCGGGTCAGCGTCTTCTGCTTGTAGGCCGCGAACGCCGCCGGATCGGTGGCCGACGACGGCGCCGAGGATTGCGCCAGGCTGAGGCCCGAAACGGCGGTGAGCACGAGTGCGAAAAACGCCTTTTGAGTGTTCGACATGATCGACTTTCGTTGGATGAACGCCGACGACCGGCGGTATCGGGACAACGGATGTCGATGGCACGGCGCGGACAAGCTTTGCGCTCGTTCACCTTGGGCCGCGCAAGTTAACGCAGGGCCGGCACGACCGGGGCCGATTCGCGAGAATGTCGGCACGACTCACGGCGCGGGCAGCCCCGGTCGTTCCGCTCATCCATTCGAGGTGCATCCCTTGGCGACAAATCGATTCCGCGCGGTGGCCGTCGTCGGCGCAGGCGCAGTCGGCAGCTTCTTCGGCGCGATGCTGGCGCGCGCCGGCCAGCGTGTGACCCTGATCGGGCGCGCCGCGCACGTGCAGGCCATCGAGCGCGACGGCTTGCTGCTCGACATGGCGGGCAGACGCGAGGTCGTGCCGATCGGTGCCAGCGTCGACCTCGCCGCCGTACGCGGCGCCGACCTCGTGCTGTTCTGCGTCAAGTCGACCGACACCGAGTCCGTCGCGCGCGAGATGGCGCCGCACCTCGATGCCGACGCCGTCGTCGTCAGCCTGCAGAACGGCGTCGAGAACGCGGCCACGATCGCGCGGCATGTGCGCCAGATCGTCGTGCCGGCGGTCGTCTACGTGGCCACGGCGATGCCCGCGCCGGGTCAGGTCAAGCATCATGGCCGCGGCGATCTCGTGATCGGCCCGATGAACGCCGAGCAGGCGCGCAGCGATGCGGTGGCCGCGGCCTTGCAGGACCTGGTGCAGCTTCTTCGCCAGCGCCCAGGTGCCGGTGACGGTGTCGAACGACGTGATGGCCGAGCTCTGGACCAAGCTGATGGTGAACTGCGCCTACAACGCGATCTCGGGCCTGGCCCAGGCGACCTATGGGCAGCTGGTGGCGTTGCCGCCCGTTCGCGAGCTGCAACACACCGTCGTCGAAGAGGTGGTGGCGCTGGCGCAGGCAGAAGGCGTGAACCTGGCGCTCGCCTCGTCGCTCGAGGCCATGCAGCGCATCGCCGCGGCGATGCCGCAGCAGCTCTCGTCGACGGCGCAGGACATGGCACGCCACAAGACCAGCGAGATCGATCACCTCAACGGCTTCGTCGCACGGCGCGGCCGCGAGCTCGGTGTCGCCACGCCGGCCAACCAGGCCTTGCACGCGCTGGTCAAGCTCGTCGAAGCCGGCCATGTCCGTTCCTGAGGGCACGCTGCCGGTGCCCGCCGCGTTCGCGCAGGCCTTGCGCGAGCTCGGCCTGGCCGGCACCGAGTCGCTGCGCGGCCGGCCGCTCGCCGGCGGCGTGTCGTCCGATATCTGGTGCATCGATACCGAGCGCGGTCCGGTCTGCGCCAAGCGCGCACTGGCCAAGCTGCGCGTGGCCGCCGACTGGCGCGCCCCGATAGAACGCAATCGCTACGAGGCGCGCTGGATGGAGGTCGCGAACGCGGCCCGGCCCGGCAGCGCGGCGCAGCTGCTCGGCCAGCACCCGCAGCAAGGCGTGCTGGTCATGAGTTATCTGCCGCCGGGCGAGCACGCCCTGTGGAAGGACCTGCTGCGCGACGGCCAGGCCGACCCGGCAACTGCTCGACAAGTCGGGCAGATGCTGGTGGCCATTCACGGCTACTCCGCGGCGCGGCCGGCGCTCGCGGCGCAATTCGACACCGATGGGATCTTCTTCGACATCCGCCTCGAGCCCTACCTGCTTGCGACCGCAGCGCGCCACCCCGAGCTCGCGCCCGCGCTGCGAGCGCTGGTGGCCCAGACGCAAGCGCACCGGCTCGCCCTGGTCCATGGCGACGTCAGTCCGAAGAACATCCTGATCGGGCCGCACGGCCCGGTGCTGCTCGATGCGGAATGCGCGTGGTGGGGCGACCCGGCCTTCGACCTCGCCTTCTGCCTCAATCACCTGCTGCTGAAGTGCCTGTGGAACCCGGCCGGCACGCGCGCCTTTCTCGCTGCCTACGACGCACTCGCCGAGGCCTATCTGGAAGGCGTCGACTGGGAAGCGCGCAGCACGCTCGAAGGGCGCGCCGCCGCCTTGCTGCCGGGCCTGCTGCTGGCGCGGGTCGACGGCAAGTCGCCGGTCGAATACATCGAGTCCGAGGCCCAGCGCGAAGTCGTGCGCCGCGTCGCGGCAGCGCTGCTGCGCCAGCCCGTCGATCGACTGGGCGCCGTCGCCGCGGCCTGGCGCGCGGCGCTCGCGTCATGAATCCGCGCGGCATCCGCTCGATCCACGCTCGGCGCGTCTGGGACAGTCGCGGCCGGCCGACCGTCGAGGCCGAGCTGAGCCTGCACGACGGCGCCGTCGGCCGGGCCATCGTGCCGGCCGGCGCCTCGAAAGGCACGCGCGAAGCGCTCGAGCTGCGCGATGCCGGCTCGACCTTCGGCGGCCTCGACGTGCTGCAGGCGGTGGCCCACGTCAACGGCGAGATCGCGGCCGCGCTGGTGGGCAGCCTCGCCGACGACCAGTCGGCGCTCGACGCGCGCCTGATCGAGCTCGACGGCACGCCGGCGAAGACGCGGCTCGGTGCCAACGCGACCCTGGCCGTGTCGATGGCCGCGGCTCATGCGGCGGCCGCGTCGCTGCACCTGCCGCTGCACGAATACATCGGCGGCGCCGCGGCGACGCTGCTGCCGATGCCGCAGATCCAGATCTTCGGCGGTGGTGCGCACGCCGGCCGCCGGGTCGACATCCAGGACTTCATGATCGTCTGCCCGGGCGCGGGCAGCTTCGCCCAGGCGCTGGAATGGACAGCCGAGGTCTATCGCAGCGCCGGCCTGCTGATGCACGAGCGCGGCTCGCGCTTCGGCGTCGCCGACGAAGGCGGCTGGTGGCCCGACTTCGGCACCAACGAGCAGGCACTCGAAACGCTGGTGCAGGCGATCGAGAAAGCCGGCTTCGTGCCGGGCGGGCAAGTGGCGATCGCGCTCGACATCGCGGCCTCGGAATTCGGCCGCGACGGCCGCTACACGCTCGGCCTGGAAGCGCGCGAGCTCGATGCCGACGGCATGATCGAGATGCTGCTGCGCTGGATCGACAAGTACCCCATCGTCTCGATCGAAGACCCGCTCGGCGAAGACGACCCCGAAGGCTTTGCCCGCTTCACGCGGGCCGCCGGAGGTCGCCTGCAGATCGTCGGCGACGACTTTCTTGTCTCCCATGCGCCGCTCGTGCATCGTGCTGCGGCAATGGGCGCGGCCAACACCGTGCTGCTCAAGCCGAACCAGCGCGGCACCCTGACCGAAACGCTGGCCGCGTGGCAGGCGGCGCAGGCGCTCGGCTACGCCGGCATCGTCTCGGCGCGCTCCGGCGAAACGGAGGACACGACGATCGTGCACCTGGCGATCGGCTGGCAGGTCGGGCAGCTCAAGGTCGGCTCGTTCGCGCGCGGCGAGCGCATGGCCAAGTGGAACGAGGCGCTGCGCATCGAAGAGCGCCTCGGCGCGCGCGCCCGCTTCGCGGGCGCCGGCGTCTTCGGGCGCAATCCGCCCGGCTGATCTCGCCGCTCCGTCCGGCTGCCGCCTCAGGCGCCGCCGCCGCGCATGCGCAACGAGCTCAGGAGGTCGCCCCACCACAGGCCCATCATGCGGATGAAGGCGGCATCGTCGAGGCCGTGCCGGGCCGGATGATCGCGGCGAATCGCGGCCCAGCCGCGGTGCTCCAGCGTCACCTGGGTGCCGGAGGCGCTGGCGCGAAAGCGCACTTCCACTTCGGTGTGCTCTTGCGGGGCGAAGTTGATGTTGCGCCATTGCAGCACGAGACGGTGCGGCGGATCCCAGACCAGCGTTCGGCCGATCTCGACGACACGCTCGCCGGCCTCGGTGTCGAACGATTCGAACAGGCGACCGCCGACGCCGGGCTCGATGCAGACGACGCCGCTCGTGCCGGGCGCATTGCGAAAGCGCCGCCCGCGCCGCCACCACTGATCGATCTGCGTCGTGAAGATCTCGAAGGCCGCCTCCGGCGGCACGGCCACGCTGACCGTCACGCGAGCGAGATCGCCGGCCGGCGAACGCTCGCTCATCGGCGCCGCGGCATCCGGCGCGCCGACGCCGGCTTCTCGGCGTGCGCCTTGAATGCCTGCAGCTGGTCGCTCCAGAAAGCCTGCAGCTCCGCAAGCCAGTCCTGCAGCGGCGCAAGCGATTGCGGACGCAGCCGATAGAGGCGAACACGCGCGTCGTCTAGCGGCTCGTCGTCGTCGATGACGCCGCTCCTGCGCAGCACGCGCAGGTGCCGGCTCAGCGAAGGCGGTGCCATCGCCAGGGCGGCAGCAAGCTCACCGGCGCGTTGCGGCCCGCGCGCAAGCATGGCCACGACGGCGCGACGGGTCGGGTCGGTCAGGGCCGCCACGGTGGCGCCGACCGCAGCGTCGTCAGCGGATGCCCGATCGCGGCGGGTGCTACGCACCACGGATGCGCTGCGTGAACCACCACAGATGCCCTTCCGGGTCGGCCGCGCCGTAGCTGCGATCGGCCCAGTAGTCGTCGCCGTAGTCGTGCAGCGACGGCTCGTCCACGATGCGCGCGCCGGCGCGGCGCGCGTGCTCGCAATGGGCATCGACATCGTCAACGTAGACCATCAGGTTCTGCGTGTTGCAGGCCGCCGAAAGCGGACTCCGGCAATCGGTCTCGAAGCGCCGGGCGACGCCGCTGCGCTCGCCGCCGACCATGATGACGCCGTCGGCCAGGGTCAGCTCGCTGTGCACGATGCTGCCGCCATCGCCTTCGACCTTGAGCCGGACCTCGAAGCCGAAGGCCTTGCACAGCCAGTCAATCATGGCCGCCGCGTCCTTGTAGTAGAGGCCCGATGAAATTCGAGGCCAGCCGGCAGGTGTGGGCTTCATGTCGTTCGCTCCTTTTCGGCGCGATTCTGGATATTGTTTACCCGATCGTCAACTATTGACCCGATGAGAATGCTTCGAAAGACCGGCACGACGACTGCCATTGCAGGCACACTCACCCCAAGGAGCCGGCATGGAACCAGCGAAGCAGCCAGGCAAGCCAGAACCGGGTGAGAGCGGGGTCGGTGGCTCGCCCGCGCCCGCGCCCGGGCGCGGCCCGCGAACCGCCGACAAGCCTGCCGGCCAGCCGGCCCAGAAGGCACCGAAAGACGGCGAGCCCCGGCCGGCGCCGCGCAAGGCCTGAGGCCGGCTGCGCCCACCGCCGGCTCAGACCAGGAACTCGAGGTTCTGCGTCACCCAGTCGGCGCCGTTCGAATAGACCTCGCCTTCGGCACCGACGACCACGTAGTCGGGATGCTTGACCTCCAGGTCGCCCTCCCGGGTGGCGAGCACCACGGTCTGCCCCGGCGGCACCTGCACCAGCCGGCTGATGGCGTGCTTGCGGAACTCGCCGTGCGAGGCCTCGTCGTAGGTGCGCTCGAAGATCTGCTTCTTGACCGGCGCCTCGCTGCCCGAGGCATCGATCACGACCACGTCTTCGCCTGGCCGGGCGGTGAGCACGCCCCAGGGCGTGGTGAAGGTCTCGGCTCGCTCGGGCTCGCGCATGCGCACCAGGCTCTTCTTGCGCGCCAGGCGCAGGCCGCCGAAGCCGGGCGGTATGTCCTTGGCGCTGGCGATGCGGATGGCGGATTTGTCCATGCGCGAAGTAAACATCGCAAAGCGCTGACTACGCAACCGCCATTCGTCGGCGGGTCGAGACGCCGGCGCTCAGAAATAGGTCCACAGCATCTTCGCCGCCAGGATGTAGAGGAGGCCGGCGAAGATGCGGCGCAGGGCCGCCACCGGCATGCGGTGGGCGGCACGCGCGCCCCACGGCGCCGTGAGCACGCTGCCGGCGACGATGCCGAGCAGCGCCGGTCCGTAGACGAAGCCGAGCGCCAGCGGCGGCAGATCGTGAACCTGCCGGCCGCTCAGCATGTAGCCGAGCGTGCCCACCACGGCCACCGGGACGCCGAGCGCGGCGCCGGTGCCGATGGCGGTGGTCATCGTCACGCCGCAGAAGAGCATGAAGGGCACGGTCATGAACGCGCCGCCCGCCGACACCAGTCCGCAGACGACGCCGATCAGCAAGCCGAAACCCAGCAGCGCCGGCGTGCCCGGCAGGGTGCGTGCGGCGGCCGGCTTGCGGCCGAGCAGGATCTGCGTCGCGCCGGCAAAGACGATCAGCGCGAAGGCCAGCGCCAGCGTGCGTTGCGGCACCCAGCCGGACAGCGCGGTGGCGAGCAGGGTGCCGATCACCATCGCCGGCCCCATGCGGCGCACCAGCGACCAGTCGACACCGCCCAGGCGGTGATGCGTTCGCACGCTGGCGCTCGATGTGAAGATGACCGACGCCATGCCGGTGCCGAGGGCCAGATGCACCGTGTGGTCGGGGGCGAAGTGCTGGGCCGCGAACATCGCCGCCAGCACCGGCACGAGCGTCATGCCGCCGCCGATGCCCAGCAGCCCGGCAAGAAAACCGACGAAGGCGCCGGTGGCGAGATAGGCGAGCATCCAGGCGGCGATCACCGGCACAGTATCGCTGCGCAGGCGTGATTCACGTCCGGGCCGAACGCGGCATCATCAGCCACTTGGTCGCGCCGATGGGCCTTCGTGCCGAAGAGGTCGAATGGCCGATCCAGAACAATTTCATGGAGAGAAAGATCGTGTCGTTCGCAAAGATGGGAAGGCTGTTTCTCGGTTGTTCGCTCATGCTGGCAAGCGCGCTCGCGGCAGCGCAGAGCTGGCCTTCCAAGCCGATCAGGCTCGTCGTTCCGTATCCGCCGGGCGGCTCCAATGACCAGCTCGCGCGCTACATCGGCGCGAGGCTGCAGGAAACGTGGGGGCAGCCGGTCGTCATCGACAACAAGGCCGGCGCCAATTCGATCATCGGCAACGAGTTCGTCGCCCGCAGCCCGCCCGACGGCTACACGCTCCTGATCAATTCCGTCGGCGGCATGGCGATCAACCCCCTGCTCTATCCGACCCTGCCGTACAACCCTTCGACGGCGTTCACGCCGATCGGCATCGTTGCCATCGCGCCGGTGGTCATCGCCATCAACACCGCGGTGCCGGCGAACACGTTGCAGGAGTTCATCGCCTATGCGAAGGCCCATCCTGGCAAGCTGAACAACAGCGCGGGCTCGACGATCTCGAACGTCGCCGCCGAGCTGTTCAAGCAGATGGCCGACATCCGCCTGACGTCGATCCCGTACAAGGGCAGCGCGCCGTCGGTGGCCGCAGTGCTTGCCGGCGATACCCAGCTGGTGATCGTCGACGCCGCCGCCATCGCCGCGCAGATCCGGGCGGGCAAGATCAAGGGACTGGCCATCGCCGGGCCGACGCGCCTGTCGGTTCTGCCGGATGTTCCGACCGTCGCCGAAGCCGGCATGCCGGCGTACAAGCTCGATGCATGGGTGGCCCTCTTTGCGCCGGCCGGCACGCCGCCCGAGCTGGTCAACCGGATCAGCACCGAAGTGGCCACCATCATGCAGCAACGGGACGCCCGCGAAACGCTGGGCGCGGCGCTCGTTCCGGTGGGCGGCACGCCCGAGGAGCTCGGCAATGCGCTCAGCAGCGACCTGGCGCGCTACGCGCCGCTCGTCAAGTCGCTGAACATGAAGGCCGACTGAAGAACAGAGGTCTCGGCCGTGGACTGCGACCATGACTTGATCGTGCTGGGCTCCGGCCTTTCGGGCCTGGCCACGGCATTGGCCGCGCGGACCTTCGGGCTGAAGACGCTGGTGCTCGAAAAGGCTTCGCTGATCGGCGGCGGCACCTGCCATTCGACCGGCCTGGTCTGGGTCGGCTGCAACCACCTCGGGCGAGCCGCCGGCATCGCCGACCGGCTCGAATGGGTGCGCGAATACATGCAATTCATGGGCGGCGGACAACAGACGGCCGAGAACATGGAGGCGTTCATCGGCGCGGCGCCAAGAGCGCTGCAGTTCTTCGAGAGCTGCGGCATCGCCTTCGAGCCTGGTGCAGGGCATGGCCGACCACCATTTCCAGCACGCGCCGGGCGCGCTCGCGCAAGGCCGGACCTTGGCAACGCGGCTGATCGCAAGCCGGGAGCTCGGTGCCTGGAGCGACCGGATCGTGCGACCCGGCCATGCACCCTATGCCGTGACCGTGGAAGAGCTGGTGGCCTCGCGCTCGGGCAATTGGCCCGCCGGCCTTCTCGACGCGCGCCGCAAAGACGACCTCTGCGGCCTGGGGGTCGGGCTGGTCGCGCACTTCCTGAAGGCGGCCCTGGCCGCCGGCGTCGAGGTGCGCACCGACGAGCGCGTGCTCGAGCTTTGCAAGACGGGCGAGCGGGTCAGCGGTGTCGTTCTCGCCGACGGGCGCCGCCTCGCCGCGTCGGCGGTCGTCATCGCCACCGGCGGCTATGAATCCAACCCCGAGATGGTCAGGAATTTCGAGGCGGTCCCGGGCTGGCATTCGTACTTTCCAGCGTCGATTCAGGGCGACGGACTCGGCCTGGGCACGCGGGCCGGCGCTGCGCTGCGGGTGATCCACAACCAGATGCAGCTCTTTCTCGGCTTCCCCGTGCCGGTGGCCAACGGGAACGCGACCGAGTTTCGCCTGGCAGGCATCGTCGAGCTGTGCAGCCCGCACACGATGGTGGTCAATCGGCGCGGTCTGCGCTTCGCCGACGAATCGGTTTTCCAGCGTGTCGCCAGCCGCTTGCGCGACTACGACCAGGAGCGCAGGGAGTTTCTCAACCTTCCCTGCTTCCTCATCTTCGACCGCCAATTCGCAGAGCGATTTCCGTTCGCCGGCCGACCCGTCGGCGATATTCCGGATTGGGTCACGCGGGCCTCGACCTTGAACGAGCTGGCGAGCCGGCTCGGATTGGATGCCTCGAGCCTCGAGCAGACCACCCGACAATTCAATCAGGGAGTCGCCAACGGCAGCGACCCGCAATTCGGGCGTCGCGGCGACCTGCGCTTTCCCGAGCGTCCCTCGTTGGGCACCGTGCTCGAGCCGCCGTTCTTCGGCGTCGAGCTCAGGCCTTCGGGCTCGGGCTCGGCGGGATTGATGACCGACGAGCGAGCACGCGTGCTGGGATACGGCGGCTCGCCGGTGAATGGTCTTTATGCCGTCGGCAATGCGGCGGCCAAGACCGAGATTGGCGTGGGTTACCAGGCCGGGTTGACGCTGGCCTCGAGCCTGGCGTTCGGCCTGCTCGCCGCCGAAGACATCGCGTCGTCGAGGGCGCTTGCCGCCACCCGCTAGGTTTGCAGAAGCGCGACCGTTCCCTGGCCGCCGTCGGTGCAGATGCTGACGATGGCGCGCTCGCCGGCAGCGCGACTCGACAGCTCCTTCACGGCCTGGCTCAGGATTCGCGCGCCCGTGGCACCGAACGGATGGCCGAGGGCGACGCTTCCGCCGTTGGGGTTCATGCGCTCGCGCGGAAACGCGCCGAGCTCGGCATCGACGCCGGCCTTGGTGCGCAGGAACTCGGCGCTCTCCAATGCCTTCAGATGAAAGAGCACTTGCGACGCAAAGGCCTCGTGGATCTCCCACAGGCCGATATCCGCATAGGTCAGGCCATTGCGCGCGAGCAGGCGCGGAATCGCATAGGCCGGCGCCATCAGGAGGCCTTCCGTGCGGAAATCGACCGAAGCGATTTCCCAATCGACGAGACGGGCGCGCGGCGTCGCTTCGGGCAGCTTGGCGAGTCCGGCTGCGCAGGCAACCCACAGGCTCGCCGCGCCGTCGGTCAGCAGCGACGAGTTGCCCGCGGTCATCGTGCCCTGGCCGCTGCTGCGATCGAACACCGGCGCCAGGCGGTCCAGCTTCGCCAGCGACGTGTCCTTGCGCGGGATCGTGTCGCGACGAACGTCGCCCAAGGCGATCACCAGGTCGTCGAAGAAGCCGCGGTCCCAGGCCGCGCTCGCGCGCTGATGGCTTTGCAGCGCGTTCTCGTCCTGCGCCGCTCGCCCGATGCCCCACTGCTTGGCCGTGATTTCGGTGTGCTCTCCCATGCTCAGGCCGGTCGTGCGATTGCTCACCGCGGGAATGAAGAGCCCGATGTCGGCGACCTTGATGTCGGCGACGTGTGCGATCTTCTGGCCGAGCGAGCGCGCCTGCTGGAACTTGCGCAGCCAATCGGAAAGCGGTTGGCTCAGGCCGATCTGGACGCGACTGAGGCTGTCGACACCACCGACGAGCGCGAGCGTTCGCGATCGGCCGTCGATCATCCCTGCGGCCTCGAACGCACCGACCATGCTGGTGCCGCAGGCCATGACGGTCGAAAACGCCGGGATCGTCGGCGCGACGCCGGCATCCATCAGGACTTCGCGGGCGATGTTGCTCCAGGCGAGATTCGGGACCACATTGCCCCAGACGACGAAGTCGGGCGCGGCGTCGCCGAGCAGGGAAATCATGTGGCGCACGACCGGGACCGAGAGCTCGATCGCGTCGAATCCGGCGAGCGCGCCATCGACCTTCGCGAACGGCGTCCTGACACCGGCGGCAAGCCAGATCTCGGTGCGTGTGCTTGCTGGCATCCGCTTTCTCCCGTTAACCTCGAACGATGAAGCTCGTCCCTTCGATGGCCGCCATTCTTGCCTTTTCCTAGCGGCATGGACGGCATCTCGTGGGCGATCCTCGCCAGCGCCGTGGTCGTTGCCGCCTTCGTCCAGGGCGCGACGGGCATGGGCTTCGCGCTCGTCGTCGCGCCTGTCGTCGGGCTCCTCGCACCCAGGCTGCTGCCCGTTGCCGTGCTCGTGTTGATGTTGCCGCTCAACGTCTACGTCGTCTGGCGCGAGCGCGGCGCGCTCGACTGGCGTGGCACGCGCTGGATCACCGCAGGCCGCATCGCCGGCACGGCGGGAGGAATGTGGCTGCTGGTCGTGCTGAGCGCGAGCCAGCTCGATCTGTGCGTGGGCCTGTCGACGATCGCTGCCGTCCTGGCAACGCTCGCGGCGCCTGCTTTCGCTCCCAATCGCAGCGCCTTCATCGGCGCCGGCCTGGTCACCGGGATCACCGAAACCGCGACGGGCATCGGCGGCCCGCCGCTTGCGCTCGTCTATCAGCATCGGCCGGTCGCCACGATGCGCTCCACGCTGGCGCTTTGCTTCCTGATCGGCCAGGTGATTTCCCTGGCGACGCTTGCCGGCGCCGGCCGGGTCGACTCAGCCCAGTGCGCCGCGGCCGCCGGCCTCTTGCCGGCTGTCGCCGTGGGCGCCTTCCTGAGTCATCGCGTTCATGCGCGGGTCAACGCGCGATTCCTGCGTGCCTTCGTCCTCGTCTTCGCGATGGCATCGGGAGTCGTGCTCTCGATCAAGGCGTTGTGAAGACGAGCCGTGCGAGCGCCGCACGCGACACGGCTGCCGGTCCTCGGCCGCGGCGCGCCGGGCCGCGCTCGCGTTGACTACGTCGGCGGCCTTGCGGCCTTGGCAGCCCTCTGAGGCGAGGAGCAATAGGTCGCGACCTCTTGGTAGAGCGACTGGCAACCCTGGTCCGATGCGCTCGCCCGCTGACAAGCGGCCGTGACCCAGGTGGCGAGGTTGAGAAATTCACGCGCCGGCGGCACGCCCTCGCAGAACGACGCCGCCACGCGGCTGGAGCCCAGGCAGCCGTTCAGCCAGAGCGATCGAGAGACGACTTCGCCCATGCTGCCGTCGCGATCCCCGCGATAGCGCTCGAGCGCCTCCGCGAGGCAGCCGGCCTCGTCGACAGCCAGGCCACGCCGATGTCCGTCGCTCAATGCGGTGCGGGCCGAGGCCACGACTGTCTGGCCATTGCGATGCCACCAGTACGCCCCCACGCCGGCGACCAGCACCAGGACCGCGAACAAGACTCCGATGACGATCGCGAATGCGCGCATGAGTTCTCCTGCCGATCTCCGCTCTTGTCGAAGCGTGTTCGCCGTGGGGTCCCGCCGAGCGATGCTGCCGACGTGACTCTCATTATCGGTGCAGGCCATGCGACCGACCGGTGCCTTGCCCGGCGATCACGGGCACGCCGCTTGCCCGAATCGCGACCTGACTTGTCATGCGCACAACTCCGGCAGGCTCGCCGGAACGCCGCGACCACGACGGGACGAGCGCTGCAGTCGCCCCATGAGCGAGGATGTCCGAGGTCTTCAGTCGTCGCGCCCAGCTCGGGGTCAAGATCGCGGTCCTTGCCGTCGCGGCTTGTGCCTTGGCAGGCAGCGTGTTCTGGATGTCCAGGCTGCACGCCGTCGACCTCGCCGGCGTTCCCGCGGCCCAGCCGGTGCCGTTCAGCCACAAGCACCACGCCGGCGATCTCGGCCTCGACTGCCGCTACTGCCACGCGACGGTCGAGACCGCGGCCTTTGCAGGGATGCCGGCGACCCAGACCTGCCTGACCTGCCACTCGCAGTTGTTCGTCGACGCGCCGATGCTGGCGCCGTTGCACCGCAGCGCCGCCACCGGCATCCCCATCGCCTGGACCCGCCTGCACAAGCTGCCCGACTTCGTCTACTTCGACCACAGCATCCACATCGCCAAAGGCGTCGGCTGCGTCGAGTGCCACGGTCGGGTCGACCAGATGCCGCTGGCGTGGCGCAGCGCGCCGCTGCAGATGCAGTGGTGCCTGGACTGCCATCGCAATCCGCAGCCGCACTTGCGGCCGCACGACGAGATCTTCTCGATGCTGCCGGTGAGCGCGGCGAGCGCGCCCCGGGTGACCCTGGACAGCAGGCGGCGCCTGACCGACTGCTCGACCTGTCATCGCTGAACCGATGAGCGACTCCCCGAACAAGCGCCCGGTCATCGCGTTGCACGACGCCGACGGCGCAGCGCTGACGCGGCGCGCCGCCTTGCAATGGATGGCCGCCTCGCTGGCCCTGGCCAACGGTGCCTGCACGCCGGCGCCGCAGGCCCAGCTCTTTTCGAACGTGACACCGCCCGAGGCCGGCCGCGGCGGCGTTGCCGCCTACTACGCGAGCGCCTTCGTTCGCGATGGCCATGCGCTCGGCGTCCTGATCGGAACGCAAGAGGGGCGGCCGATCAAGATCGAAGGCAACGCCGGCCATCCGTCGAGCCTCGGCGGCACCGACGTGTTCGCGCAGGCGTCGATCCTCGAGCTCTGGGATCCCGATCGCTCGCAGGCGGTCTGGCAGCGCCTGCCCGGTGGCGCCGCGCATGCGCCGGGTCCGGCCGCGATCTCGACCTGGTCGGCCTTCGACGCCGCCTGGCGCGAGCGCAGCCATGCCCTCGATCTCGTCAAGGGCCGCGGCCTGGCGGTGCTGACCTCGCGCTTCACCTCGCCAACCGAAGCTGCGCAGCTGCAGGCGCTGCTGCTGCGCTTTCCCGAAGCGCGCTGGCACCGCCATTCGCCGTCGACACCCATCACGGCACGCGCCGGAGCGCGCCTCGCCTTCGGACGCGAGCTCGACGCTGTCCTGCATCTCGACCGTGCGCGCTGCGTCATCGCGCTCGATGCCGACCCGTTCAGCGAGGGCCCGGGTCAGGTCCGGCAGGCCCGCGACTGGGCCTCGCAACGCGCCGGCATCGGCGCGGCGGCGGACGCGCGCACGCACGGCGCTGCGCGCTCGATCGCGATCGAATCGAGCCCCGGGCTCTTCGGCGCGCGCGCCGACGAACGGATCGCGATGGCGCCGGCGCAGATCGAGGCGCTGGTCGAGGAGATGGCCGGCATCGTCGGCCATCGAGTCGAAGCCGGGCCGGCGTCACCCTTGGCGCAGCGATTGGCGAAAGCGCTCGAGCGCGCCGGATCGAACAGCCTGCTGGTCGGCGGTCGGCACCTCTCGCCGCGAACGCACGCCCGGATCGCCGTCCTGCATCAGCAGCTCGGCGCCTGGGGCCGCACCATCGACGCGATCGAGCCGCTCGACGGCATCGACGGCCTTCTTCCCGGCTCGCTGCAGGCGCTGGTCGAGGGCATCGCCTCGAAGCGCGTCGACACCGTTCTCGTCGTCGGCGGCAACCCGGCCTACGACGCGCCGGCGTCGCTGAGCTTCGGCGCGGCCCTGGACCAGGTGCCTTTCAGCGCGCACCTCGGCCTCGCGCGCGACGAAACGTCGGCGCGCTGCACCTGGCATCTGCCGGCCTCGCACGACTACGAGAGCTGGGGCGATGCGCGCGGCCACGACGGCACGACCACCCTGCTGCAGCCGGCGATCCTGCCTCTCTACGACAGCCGGTCGGCAATCGAATGGCTGGCCTGCCTTGCGACGAGCGACAAGATGAAGGGCCAGGATCTCGTGCGTGCGACCTGGCGCAAGCGGCAGGGTCACGCGCGCAACGCGGACGGCAGCGACGACCCGCGCTTCGAGTCCTGGTGGCGAGCGAGCTTGCGAGCCGGCTGGATCGAGGGCAGCGCGGCCGTCGCCGTTTCCTTGCCGCCAGCGGCGCTGCCGACGGCGAGCGAACCTTCGACGCAGCCGGCGCCGCTCGTCGCGGTCTTCAGGCCCGACCCGTCGCTCGACGCCGGCCGCTTCGCGAACAACGGCTGGCTGCAGGAGCTGCCGCGCCCCCTGACCAAGCTCACCTGGGACAACGCGCTCCATCTCGGCCCGAAGACCGCGCAAGCGCACGGCCTGGCCACCGGAGATGTCGCGCGCGTCGAAGCCGGTGGACGCGGCATCGACGCGCCGGTCTGGGTCCTGGCCGAGCACGCCGAAGGCGTGGCGACGCTGCCGCTGGGCCATGGCCGCACGGCGGCCGGACGGGTCGGCAACGGCGTCGGCTTCGACGCCTTCGTGCTGCGCGACCCGAACGATGCGCCGGTGGCCATCACGCTGCAGCGGACGGGCCGCAGCCACCGCTTCGCGGTCACCCAGCACCGCCTCGATCAGGAGGGCCGCGACCTGGCTCGCAGCATCGTCGCCGGCGGCACGTTCGCGAGTGCCCCGCCCAAGCCTTCGCTCTATCCGCCGATCGCGTATCGCGAGCATGCCTGGGCGATGACCATCGATCTCGATGCCTGCATCGGCTGCAACGCCTGCACCATCGCCTGCCAGGCCGAGAACAACATCCCGGTGGTCGGCGCCGAGGAAGTGGCGCGCGGCCGCGAGATGCACTGGATCCGCGTCGACCGCTACGCGGCCGAGGCACCGGCGGGCGGCAGCGTCTTCCAGCCGGTGCCCTGCATGCATTGCGAGGATGCGCCGTGCGAGCTCGTCTGCCCGGTGGGCGCCACGGTGCACGACAGCGAGGGCCTCAACCTGCAGGTCTACAACCGCTGCGTCGGCACGCGCTTCTGCTCGAACAACTGCCCGTACAAGGTGCGGCGCTTCAACTTCCTGCAATACGCCGACGAGACGACCGAGACCCTGAAGGCGATGCGCAATCCCGACGTGACGGTGCGCCAGCGCGGGGTCATGGAGAAGTGCACCTATTGCCTGCAGCGCGTCACGCGAGCGCGCCTGGCGTCGGAGGTCTCGGGGGTGCCCTTGGCCGACGGCGATGTGGTCACCGCCTGCCAGTCGGCCTGCCCGACCCGCGCCATCCACTTCGGCGACCTCGACGATCCGAAGAGCGACATCGTTCGCGCCAAGGCTTCGCCGCGCCACTACGCGATGCTCGACGAGCTCAACACCCGTCCGCGCACGACCTATCTGGCACGCAGCATCGCCGCGACCGGTGCGCTCGACGAGGACACGCCGTGAGCAACGGCGCCGACGTGCGCGTCGTCTCGCCGGGCAGCGCCGTGCTCGGCCCGGGCTGGGGCTACGCTTCCATCGGCGACAAGATCGCCGGCATCGTGCTGACCCGGCCGGCCGGGCGCCTCTGGTGGATCGCGTTCGTCGCCACGTCCTGCGGCACGCTCGCCTTCTGCGTCGCCATCGGTCACCTGCTTCGGCACGGCGTCGGCATCTGGGGCGTCAACATTCCGGTCGCCTGGGGCTTCGCCATCGCCAACTGCGTCTGGTGGATCGGCATCGGCCACGCCGGCACCTTCATCTCCGCGATCCTGCTCCTGCTGCGGCAGAAGTGGCGGACCTCGATCAATCGCTTCGCCGAGGCGATGACCTTGTTCGCGGTCGCGATGGCGGGCCTGTTTCCGCTGCTGCATCTCGGCCGGCCCTGGTTCTTCTACTGGCTGGCGCCGTACCCGAACAAGATGAACCTGTGGCCGCAATGGCGCAGCCCGCTGGTCTGGGACTTCTTCGCCATCGCCACCTACATCATCGTCTCGCTCCTGTTCTGGTACATCGGCCTGCTGCCCGACCTGGCGACGCTGCGCGATCGCGCCAGGACCCGCTTCAAGCGCGTCGCCTTCGGCCTGGCCGCGCTCGGCTGGCGCGGCGAGGCGCGGCACTGGGCCCGGCACCAGCGCGCCTATCTGCTGCTCGCCGGGCTGGCCACGCCGCTGGTGGTCTCGGTGCACTCGGTCATCTCGCTCGACTTCTCGATCGGCAACACGCCCGGCTACCACTCGACGATCTTCCCGCCCTACTTCGTGGCCGGCGCCCTCTTCTCCGGCTTCGCGATGGTGCTGACGATCGCGATCCCGCTGCGCCGCGCCTTCGACCTCGGCGACCTGATCACGACCCGCCACCTCGAGAACGCGGCCAAGGTGCTGCTGGCCATGGCCTGCCTCGTCGCCTACTCGTACGCGATGGAGATCTTCACCGCCTTCTACAGCGGCGACCGCTACGAGATCGCGATCACGGTGCAGCGCTGGACCGGGCCCTACGCGCCGGTGTACTGGAGCATGCTCGCCTGCAACGTGCTGGCGCCGCAGCTGCTCTGGTCGCGCCGGCTGCGCACGAACACGATCGTGCTCTTCGGGCTCAGCCTCGTCGTCAATCTCGGCATGTGGATGGAGCGCGTGCTGATCGTCGTCTCCAGCCTGGCCACCGACTACATGCCGTCGGCCTGGGGTCTTTTCATTCCGACCTTCTGGGACTGGCTGTTCCTGCTCGGCTCGCTCAGCACCTTCGCCTGGATGTTCCTGGTCTTCGTGCGCATCCTGCCGGCCATCTCGATCTCGGAGATGCGCGAGCTGGTGCGCGAGAGCGCACAGGGCAAGGCATGAGCACCAGCGAAAAGCCCTGGGGCCTGCTCGCCGAGTTCGGCAGCGCCGAGGCGCTGCTCGACGCCGCGACGCGCGCCCGCGCGGCGGGCTACGCCAGGGCCGAGGCCTATTCGCCGTTCCCGATCGAAGGCCTGGCCGAGGCGCTCGCCTTCACGCCGTCGCGCGTCGGTGCGGCCACGCTGATGGGCGCTGCGGCGGGCGGCCTCGGCGCCTATCTGCTGCAGTGGTTCTCGGCGACGATCGACTATCCCATCGTCGTCGGCGGCCGGCCCCTGCACAGCTGGCCGATGTTCGTGCCGGTGACCTTCGAGATGACCATCCTCGGCGGCGCCCTGGCCGCCGTCGCGGCGCTCCTCATCGGCAGCCGCCTGCCGCGTCTGCACCATCCGCTCTTCGCCGCGCCCGATTTCGAGCTCGCGTCGCGGCAGCGCTTCTTCCTCTGCCTGCGCAGCGATGACCCGGCCTTTGTCGCGCAGAAGACCGAGGCGTTTCTGGCCGGCCTCGCACCGCTCCGTCAGATCGAGGTGCTCGAATGAGCGCGCCCGCCGGACGCCGGCGCGCGGCACGGCGCGAGCTCGCCGCCCTGCTTCTCGCCGGCCTCGCGCTGGCCGGCTGCGAGCCGACCTTTCGCGACATGTACGAGCAGCCGAAGCAGAAGACGGCGACCGCCTCGCCGCTCTTTGCCGACAGCCTCGCGACCCGGCCGCCGCCGCCGGGCTCGGTGCCGAGCGCG
This sequence comes from uncultured beta proteobacterium, assembly GCA_963778525.1. Classification (GTDB taxonomy): domain Bacteria; phylum Pseudomonadota; class Gammaproteobacteria; order Burkholderiales; family Burkholderiaceae_C; genus Schlegelella_A. The sequence goes on from CAVZUJ010000001.1 coordinate 629,255, forward strand.
CTCGGCGTGCGGGCCGCGGATTCGAGCGGCCGGCGCGGCCAGGCCGAGCTGGCGCGCCTGGACGCCGCCGACGCGCGCCAGGCCTTGCCTGCGACCGTCGATGCGGCATGGCTGGCACGCGGCCGCGAGCGCTTCACGATCTATTGCGCGCCTTGCCACGGCAACGCCGGGCGCGGCGACGGCGTCGTCGTGCAGCGCGGCTTCCCGGCGCCGCCCACGTACCTCGACGCTCGCCTGCGCGCCGCGCCCGATCGTCATTTCTTCGACGTCATGACGGACGGCTACGGCGTCATGTATTCCTATGCCGATCGGGTCGACGCCGACGACCGCTGGGCCATCGTCGCGTGGATTCGGCATCTGCAGGCCGACGCCGGCGCGCCGCGCGTGACGGCGAGCGCAGCCACCCGGCCCGGCGGCGCGGGGCTGCGATGAGCCACGCGAATCGCGGGCCATCGATGCGGTCGCTCGTCGTGATCGGCGCGCTGCTGTTGCTGGCCGCGCTGCCCACGCTGTGGCTGGCACCGGACGTCCTGTTCGCGGCCTGGCTCGCGGCCTGCTGGTTCAACCTCGGCATCGTCCTGGGTGCGCTGACGTGGCTGTGGATCCATCGTCTCACCGGCGGCACCTGGGGCGAGGCGCTTCGCCCATACATCGTGGCCTTGGCGGCCCGCCTGCCGCGGGTGCTTCTTTGCTGCCTGCCGCTGCTCTTCGGCCTCGATCGACTCTATCCCTGGCTCGGCGCGCCGGTCGATGCGAGCGCAGACCCGGCGCATGCGTTCGTCGACTTCTGGCATGCGCCGGCGTTCCTGGCCGCGCGCTTCGTCGTCTACGCCGTCGTCTGGCTCGCCCTGGCGCGCAGCGCGCGCCGCCCGCTCTCGAGCGGCGCCGCGGCGGCCGCGTTGATGGTCCACCTCGTCATCACTTCGCTGGCCTCGGTCGACGCCCTGGTCGCGCTCGTGCCCGGCTGGTCGAGCTCGGTCTTCGGCCTGCTGGCGCTCTCCGGCCAGGCCTTCGGCGGCGGCGCCTGGGTCGTCGCCCTGGCCTGCACCGCACTGCGCGCCCGAGGCCGGCAGCCGGTCACCGAAGGGGTGCCGCTGTCGCGCGACTTCGGCAACCTGCTGCTGACGGCGCTGCTGCTCTGGGCCTATCTGTCCTTCATGCAGCTTCTCATCATCTGGGCCGAGAACCTGCCGCGCGAAATCTCCTGGTACGTGCCGCGCCTGCAGACCGGCTGGCTCCTTGTCGGCGTCGCGCTCGTGCTCCTGCATTTCGCGCTGCCGCTGATCCTGCTTCTCTTTCGCGCGATCAAGGACTCGCCGCTGCGCCTCGGCTGGCTTGCCGTGGCCATGGTCGCGGCGCATGCGCTCGACGTCGTCTGGCTGGTCCTGCCCTCGGTCGCACCGCACCAGATCGCGGCCTGGTGGGCCGCACCCGCCTTGATGGCCGGGCTGACGCTGCTGAGCTTCAGCGGCCGCATTGCAACCACGAGCGTCGGCGACCGCGAACGCCTGCGCACGGAGACGGTCGATGTCCAGGCTTGACATCGACGTTCGCGCGGTGCTGTGGAGCGGCCTGACGATCGCCGCCCTCGTCGCCGGCGTGATCGCCCTGGTCTTCGCTTCGCTGCACGCGTGGCATGAGCCGCCCGGCGGTGCGCCGAGCGGCGCAAGCTCGCTCGTTCCGGCCTTGCGCGCGCTCGGCCCGACGCTGCAGAGCGCGCCCCAGCTCGAGCGCACAACCGAGCACGCCGCCCAAACGGCGTCGCAGGCGGCGCCATGAACCGCGCCGTACCTGCATGCTTCCGGGCGATCGTCCGCTTCGCCGCCGCTTGCGTCGCCTGCGCGTTCTGGCCCGCCGCCTCGGCAGCGATCTATCCCGGCGCGAGCGCTCCGAAGGTCGCCATCGAGCAGCACCTCGGCGCCCGCCTTCCGCTCGATGCATCGTTCACCGACGCGTCCGGGCGTGCCGTGCGCCTGGGCGACTACTTCCGTTCCGGCGCCTCGCGCCCGGCGGTGCCGGTCGTGCTCGTGCTCGGCTATTTCCGCTGCCCCAACCTGTGCGAGACCGAGATGGAAGGCGTGCTGCAGGCGCTTGCCGAGAGCGGCCTGCCGCGCCGCGCCTATCGCGTCCTCGCCGTCAGCATCGACGCCGACGAGACCGCTGCCGACGCGGCAGCGCGCCGTCGCATCGATCTGCAGGTGGCCGACTTCGCCGCAGCCGGCGGCGTTGCCGCTTCGCGTGAACCGCTGGTCCTCGATGCCCTCGTCGGCGATGGCGCGTCGATCGACCGACTCGCGCGCCAGGTCGGCTTCGTCTTCGTGGCCGGCGCCGCCCGCGCGCGTTCAGGCGACCCGCCCGTGGCCGATGCCAGGACGTTCGCCCATGCCGCCGGCTTCGTGGTGGCGACCCCCGACGGTCGCGTCTCGCGCTACTTCCTCGGCGTCCGCCACGACCCGGCCGCCCTGCGCCGCGCGATCGACGAAGCGGCCGGCGACGGCATCGGCAATGCCGTCGCCAGCCTGCTGCTGCTCTGCGCGCATCTCGACCCGACGCTCGGCCATCTCAGCGCGGCCGTCATGCTCGGCCTGCGCCTGCTCGGCATCGCGCTTGCCGCTTTCGGCGGCTTCTGGATCTGGCGCCATCGGCATGCGCCGGCGCCGAGGCTGCGGCCATGAACGACATGTCGGCCTCGCTTCTCGATTCCGGCTTTCACGTCTTCGACCGGGCGGCGTCGTCGATCGCCGACCGCAACGACTCCCTGTTCATCGCCATGCTCGTGCTGTGCGGCTCGGTCGCCATCGCCATCGCCGTGGCCGTCGTGGGCTTCTGCATCCGCTATCGCGCCGGCTCGTCGGCCGACCGCAGCCAGCCGCCGAGCGGCGCGCGCGCCCTCGAGCTGGCCTGGACGATCACGCCGCTCCTGATCTTCGTGGCCGTGTTCTTTCTCGCCGCCAAGGCCTTCGTCGAGATGCACCGGCCGCCCGCCGACGCCCTGCCCGTCTACGTCGTCGGCAAGCAATGGATGTGGACGCTGCAGCATCGCAACGGCCGGCGCGAGATCAACGAGCTGCACGTGCCGCTCGGCCAGCCGGTGCGCCTGGTCATGACCTCGCAGGACGTGATCCACAGCTTCTACGTGCCGGCCTTTCGCCTCAAGCAGGACGTCGTGCCGGGCCGCTACACGAGCCTGTGGTTCACGGCCACGCAGCTCGGCGACTTCCACCTCTTCTGCTCGGAATATTGCGGCACCGAGCATCCGGCCATGCTCGGCCGCGTCGTCGTCATGGAGCCGGCCGCCTTCGCGCGCTGGCTGGCGGCCGGCAGCAGCGTGCCGGGGCTGGCCCAGCAGGGCTTCGCCCTCTTTCGCGAGCACGGCTGCAGCGGCTGCCACGCCGCCGGCTCGACGGTGCATGCGCCGTCCCTCGACGGCCTGCTCGGCTCGACCGTGCATCTGCAGGACGGCCGAAGCCTCGTTGCCGACGAGAGCTACATCCGCGATTCGATCCTCGCGCCCGACAAGGACGTCGTCGCCGGCTTCGCGCCCGTGATGCCGAGCTTCGCCGGGCAGCTGAGCGAAGAGCAGATCGAGGCCCTGATCGCCTACCTGCGATCGACCGGCGAGACGACGGGAGCATCGCCTTGAGCACCGCCCCTGCATCGCCGGCGCCCGAGGCCAGCCCGAGCTACCTCGACGACGGGCACACGCTCGCGTCCTGGTTGACGAGCGTCGACCACAAGCGCATCGCCATCCTCTACGCGATCGCGATCACCGCCTTCTTCTTCATCGGCGGCGTCGGCCGCGGCCATCATCCGGCTGACGCTGACGACGCCGCAGGGCGCGCTGGTGTCGCACGAGACCTACGACAAGCTGTTCACGGCCCACGGCGTGATCATGGTCTGGCTGTTCCTGATCCCGTCGATCCCGTCGGTGATGGGCAACTTCGTGCTGCCCCTGATGATCGGCGCCAGGGACCTGGCGTTTCCGCGCCTCAACCTCGCCAGCTGGTACCTCTACGTGGCCGGCGGCGCGATCGTCCTGGCGGCGCTCTTTCTCGGCGGCGTCGACACCGGCTGGACCTTCTACACGCCGTACTCGACGATGTTCTCGAACAGCTACGTCGTCCTGACGCTGGTCGGCATCTTCGTCGTCGGCTTCTCGTCGATCGCGAGCGGCCTGAACTTCATCGTCACGGTGCACACGATGCGCGTGCCGGGCCTGGCCTGGTTCAAGCTGCCGCTCTTCGTGTGGGCCATCTACGCAACCAGCCTGATCCTGGTGCTGGCCACGCCGATCCTCGCCATCACGACGCTGCTTGCGGTGGCCGAGCGGCTGTTCCAGATCGGCGTCTTCGACCCGGCGCACGGCGGCGACCCGATCCTCTTCCAGCACCTGTTCTGGTTCTACTCGCACCCGGCCGTCTACATCATGGTCCTGCCGGCGATGGGGGTGGTCAGCGAAATCATTCCCTGCTTCGCCGCCAAGCGCGTCTTCGGCTACCGCTTCATGGCCTACGCCATCCTGGCCATCGCCGCCGTCGGCTTCCTGGTCTGGGGCCATCACATGTTCGTCTCCGGCCAGTCGGTGGCGGCCAGCCTGGTCTTCTCGCTCCTCAGCTTCATCGTCGCCGTGCCCTCGGCGATCAAGGTCTTCAACTGGACCGCGACGCTCTACAAGGGCCGCATCCGCTTCGACGCGCCCATGCTCTACGCGCTCGGCTTCGTCGGCCTGTTCACGATCGGCGGCCTGTCGGGCCTGTTTCTCGCCTCGCTCGCGCTCGACGTGCACCTGACCGACACCTACTTCATCGTCGCCCACTTCCACTACATCATGGTCGGCGGCGCGGTGATGGCCTATTTCGGCGCGCTTCACTACTGGTGGCCGAAGGCGACGGGCCGGATGTTCCCCGAGACCTGGGCCCGGATCGCGGCGGCGACGATCTTCATCGGCTTCAACCTCACCTTCTTTCCGCAATTCCTGCTGGGCGTGCAAGGCATGCCGCGCCGCTACGGCAGCTATCCGCCCGAGTTCCAGAACCTCAACGTGATGTCGTCGGCGGGCGCCGGCGTGCTGGCCATCGGCTACCTGCTGCCGCTCGTCTATCTCGGCTGGTCGCTCTGGTACGGCCAGCGCAGCGGCCCCAACCCCTGGGGCGCCACCGGGCTGGAATGGACGACGCGCTCGCCGCCGCCGACCCACAACTTCGACACGCCACCCGCCGCGCCGCGAGACGTGTACGGCTACACGCCGGAGCGGATCGTCCAGCTGCGCGCCAAGGCCGCGCCATGACCGCCGCGGCCGCACGCAACGCATACGCCACGGCCAGCGAAGCGCGGCACGCGAAGAGGGAGAGGCGTGAGACGGCGGCCTTCGGGATGTGGGTATTCCTCGCCAGCGAAGCGATGTTCTTCGGCGGCCTGCTCCTGGCCTACGCCTACGGGCGCCTGCGCTTTCCCGCCGGCTTCGCTGCGGCGAGCCGCGCCACCGACGTGCTGATCGGCACGGTGAACACGGGCGTGCTGCTGAGCAGCAGCTTTCTGGTTGCGCTTGCGGTGGCGGCTGCAGCGCAACGGCGCCGCCGCTACGTCGCGCCCCTGCTCGCGGCGACCGCGCTGCTCGGCCTGCTTTTTCTCGGCCTGAAGGCGATCGAGTATCACGAGGACTGGACCCGCGGCTTCTATCCCGGGCCGGCCTTTCATCTCGGCAGCGGCGCAGGCGCGGTGCCGGCGGGCGCGGAATTGTTCTGCATGCTCTATTTCACGATGACGGCCGTTCATGCGCTGCACATGACGGTCGGCGTCGGCTGGATGAGCCTGGCCGCATGGGGCGTTCGGCGCCGGCCGGCCGAATGGTGCATCGCGCCCCGCCTCGAAGTCGCCGGCCTGTACTGGCACTTCGTCGACGTGATCTGGATCGTCCTCTATCCGCTCCTCTACCTGGTGTCACGGCACGCATGATCGCCACCACACGCCGCAGCCCGTCGCCGTTCGCCCGCCGCGCGCGCGGTCTCGCGCTCGCCTGGCTCGGGCTGCTTGCGCTGCTTCTGCTCAGCCTGGGCTCGGCCTACCTGAAGCTCGGCAACGGCAACCTGGTCGCCGGACTGCTCATCGCCGCGCTCAAGTCGGCCATCGTGGCCTGGTGGTTCATGCAACTGCGGCTGGCCTCGGCCACGGTTCGCACCGCGGCCTTTGTCGGACTCTTCATGCTGGCGCTGCTGGCCACGCTCTCGGGCGTCGACTATGCGACCCGCCTTCCGGAAACAGCCCCCGTGCAGCCAGCGCAGCAACTCGATCGCCAGCTCGGCGGACCGGCGCAGATGCGCCCTTGAGCCAGCCCTCGATTCAGGACCGCCAGGTTCGGCGCACCGTCGGACACGCGTATTCGGCACCGACCACCGTGCGCGCGAAGAAGTAGTTCTCGCGCGCGCGTTCGCTCATGGCGTCGAGTTGGACTTCGCCCTTCTCGTCGCACGGAAAGCTGAGCGCGCGGCCCTTGACGAAAAGGGAGTCGAAACGAATCTCGTAAGAGGGGTTCATGCCAGGCTCGTGGATCGAATCAGGCCTGCATCTTCAAATGCGCCCGCGGGTGTCGCCAGCGGCGACGACGCCGCTGCGACGTCGGAAGATTTGCGCGAACGACGTAGGGCCGCACGCGTGTCGCTTGGGTGCCGTGCTCGAGCTGCGACTCCCGAGACCGGCGCGACTGCAGTGCCAGCGGCCTGACTCAGGCGCCTTCGAGCATCTGCATCAGCTTGGCCTTGCGGTCGGCGAGACGCTGGCCCAGCTGCGCCAGGTCCATCTCGGCCTTCCTGCAGGCGGGGAACAATTCGCCTTCTTCTTCCTTCACGTGGTGGCGGATGTATTCGCCGAGGACCTTCACCTTGGCGTCGTAGAGCGTGTCGTCGGCCGTCATGGCGCCGATCTGCGCGATCAGGTCCTTGGCCGACCCGTGCTCGACGAGCGCTTCGTTGAGCAGCTTCGGGTCGACGCCGGCACTTCGCGCTGCAGGGTAGAAGATCTCCTCTTCGATCATGGCGTGGACCATCAACATCCCGCAGATGAGAGTCGAGAGCTGGCGCCGCTCCTTCGCCGGTGCCGACTCCGACACGAGATCGTCGTAGTTCTTGAGGAGCGCGTCGACCTCGTCGTGATCCTGCTTGAGCAGATCGATGGCGTCGAGCGCCTCGTCTTCGCTTCGGCTTGACGACGGCAAGCACGGTTTCGAGGATCGACATGTGGACAAGCCCGTTGGAGTGGTGCGCATCGACGGCAAGCTCCGTGCCCGTATGCCGATGGCGTTGCACGCCGCGCCGGAAAATGCCCGTCGAGTCCGACGGATCTGCGAGCGCGCCGCTAGACCTCCTGCATTCGCAGGCGGACCGGAATCGACTTGGCCGCGGGCACCCGGCTTTCCTTGGCGTGGTGCCAGAGTGGAATCAGCGGATTGAGCTCCGGGTAGTAGCCGCCGACGGCGCCGAGCGGCAAGGAAAAGGCGCGGATCGAGAGGCCGTGGACCTCGCGGACCACGCCGTCGTCGACCGCCGTGCTGGCGGTCACCACCGCTGCCTTCGTCGCAAGCCGAGGCGCGCGATGTCGTCGCGATTCATGAGGAGGACCTGGCGCGTGCCCTTGATGCGCCGAAAGCGATCGTCGAGGCTGTAGATCGTGGTGTTGAACTGGTCGTCGCTGCGCAGCGTCATGAGGCGCAGCACGTCGCCGCCGCTCGGCGCATCCGGGTCGGCGACCAGGCTCTGCGGCGTGATGAAGTTCGCCTTCTTGTTGTCCGTCTTCCAGATGCGGTCACGCGCCGCGATCGGCCGCGGAAATCCACCCGGCGTCTCGAAGCGCGCGTTGAAGTCATGAAAGATTTCGGGCAACGCCCGGGCGATCTGATCGCGGATCAAGGCGTAGTCGCCTGTCCATTCATCCCATTTCACCTTCTCGTTCGGCGCCAGGGTCGCCTTGGCCATGCCGGCCACGATCGCGATCTCCGACTTCAGCGCCGGCGACGCCGGCTCGGCGACCGCGTGCGACGCGTGCATGTGTCCGGTCGAATCCTCGGTCGAGACGATCTGCGGCCCGCTCGCCTGGCGATCGATCTCGATCCGGCCCAGGCAAGGCAGCAGGTACGCGACCTCGCCGTGGATCAGGTGGCTGCGGTTGAGCTTGGTTGCGATCTGGACGGTCAACCGGAGCTTGCGCCAGGCGGCTTCGACACGCACCGTTTCCGGCACCGCCCGCACGAAATTTCCGCCCAGGCCGACAAAGGCGCGAACCGTCCCGTCCAGAACGCCGGAGCAGGCTTCGACCGTGGTCAGGCCCTTCTTCTTCGGCGGCTCGAAGCCGTACAGCTCGCGAAGCTTGTCCATCGGTGCGAGCTCGGGCTTTTCGGTGATGCCGACCGTTCTCTGGCCCTGGACGTTCGAGTGGCCCCGGACCGGACAGATGCCGGCGCCCGGCTTGCCGATATTGCCGCGCAGCAGCAGCAGGTTCGAGAGCATCTGCACGTTGAGCACGCCTTCGCGATGCTGCGTCAGGCCCATGCCATAGACGCCGATGACCGCATTGGCGCCTGCGTACGTGGCGGCCGCCTTCTCGAGGTCGGCGCGCTCCAGGCCCGACTCGCGCTCGATCTCCTGCCAGTCGAGCGCGCGCATCGCGCTGGCCAGGGCCTCGAAGCCATGGGTGTGCTCGGCGATGAACGAAGCGTCGAGGACGCGGGCCAGCCCTTTGGCCTGGGCGTCGTCGTCGGCTTCGATCAGGTGCTTGCACATGCCCGCGAGAGCGGCGATGTCGCCCCCCGGTCGCACCTGCAGGTACTGCGTGCTCATCACGGTGTGGCCTGGCAGGAGCATGTCGTGCGGCGACTGCGGGTTGTCGAAGGTGGTCAGTCCCGGCTCGAGCATCGGGTCGAAGGTGATCACCGGCACGCCGCGCTGGCGCGCTTCCTGGAGCGGATGCAGCATCCGCGGCGTGCTGACGCCGACGTTCTGGCCGAAGAAGAGGATGCAGTCGCAGGCCTCGAAATCGTCGAGCCAGACCGTGCCGACGGCCGAGCCGATCGTCTTCGGCAAGGCGACCGACGTGCTTTCGTGGCACATGTTCGAGCTGTCCGGCAGGTTGTTGTTGCCGTACATCCGCGCGAACAGCTGGTACAGATACGACGCTTCCAGCGAAGCCCGGCCCGAGGTGTAGAAGACCACCGACTCGGGCGTCGCCTGCAAGGCCTTGAGCTCCGCGCCGATGCCCGCGAAGGCCTCGTCCCAGCCGACCTCGCGATAGGTGTCGGTGGCCGCATCCCAGCGCATCGGCGCGGTCAGCCGGCCACCGGCCTCGAGGTCGTGGTCGGACCACGTTTCCAGCTCGGCGAGCGTGTGCTCGAGAAAGAAGGCCGGCGGGCGGCGCTTGCCGGTCAGCTCCCAGGCCGTCGCCTTGGCGCCGTTCTCGCAGAACTCGGCGACGTGCGGCTTGGCCGGCTTGGCCCAGGCGCAGCTCACGCACATGAAGCCGTCGGCCTTGTTCTGCAGCAGCAGCGCCGCCGCGCCGGACGCCGGCACTCCCTCTCGAAGCAGATAGGTCGTCACTGCCTTGAGCGAGCCCCAGCCGCCGGCGGCAGGAGTCTCCGGAATTTTCGCGGACGAGTCGGCCATGACGGGGTGCAGCGCCGAAGTGAGGACACCGGCGCGCGGCAAGCGACGTGCCTCCATGGCGGTGCGTGGGCACGTCGCCTGCCCGTCGGTCGCATCACGTTTCCCAGAGCCTGGCCATGAAATCCTCCCGCCCGGATCGTCACCTGCAGATGGCGATGACCCAGCAAACATGAATTCCGAGCACCGGCCAGCCGCCGACCCCACGCCCGCGCCGCGCGAAGCGGCGATACAGGCGAGGATCGAGGAGCTGCGCCGACAGCTCGAGCGAAAACGCGCCCGCCGTGCCGAGCGCGCCGCCTTCTTCGACGGGATGGCGGCACCACGCGAGCACGCCGCGCCGGATCCGGCAGCGGCGCCCACTTCGACCCACGCTGCGAGGCCCCGGTGATGGCGCTCGCCCAAGTCTCGCCCGGCCCGCAATCCGAAGCGGCCAGGCCGCGGGAAGCTCCGGCGCAGGTGCGACCCGGCGTGCTGCAACTGGTGTTTCGCGACAAGATCTCGCTGCATGCCGCCTACATCCCGTTCTTCGCGGAGGGCGGCATCTTCGTGCCGACGACGCGCGCCTACCGGCTCGGCGACGAGGTCTACCTGTTGCTGTCGCTACCCGACGATACGCAGCGCTATCCGGTCGCCGGCAAGGTCGCCTGGCTCACGCCCGCCAACGCGCCCGGAGGGCGCACGCAGGGCATCGGCGTGAGCTTCCCGGGCGACGACAAGAGTCGGCTGCTGCGCCTGCGCATCGAGGAAAGCATCGGTACGTTGTTGTCGTCGCTCCGGCCGACGCAGACGCTCTGAGCGCGCCGGGACGCGCCGCTCACTGCGGGTTGTCGCGCGCGCCACGAACATTCATGCAGAACAGGCCGATCTGAAGCACGATCAACGCGTAGCTCGCGCTGTGCCAGCCCCAGACGATCCACAGCACGTTGCTCAGGATGAAGGTAGCGAAGCCCCAATAGCGACGCGTGCGGCGCTTCGACGCCACCAGCCAGGCGGCGACCAGCGTCACCGCCATGGCCGGCCATTGCAGGGCATCCATGAAACTCACGACTTGCCCGCCCAACCGGGAAGAAAGGCACTCTTCTTCGAGCGCGACAAGCGCACTGCATCCTTGACAGCACGTTCCCAATCTTTGCGGACGAGCGCCGCTTCGATCTGCGCCCGGAAGTGGTTGGCCCAGAGAAACTCGAAGAACGGCTCGTCCGGCTTGGCGAACCCGCCGGCCTCCTGCACCGAGGCCGCGAGACTCCGGTACGGATCGTCGGCCATGTCCTCGAAACGTCTGGGCACCGCCGCGAAACTCCGGCGCCGGCCATGCCGGTCGTAGCAGTGAAGCCAGCTGCGATGGTCGAGGTAGACCCAGAACGCCGTGCTGGACAGGTGCGAAAGATCCGAGACGAGCCCGACGCTGACCATCTCGGCTCCCTCCCGCAATGCCGCCATCGCCTCGTGATGATGGTCGAGGATGTAGAACTTCTTTTCCGGCCCCCGCACCGCGGGATACAGCTGGGCGGTCATGTGGCTCTGCCGCTTTTTCGCCGGCATCGCCTTGAGCTCGTGGCGCTTTTCGGCAACCTTGCGCAGTCCCACGGTCAGCTGCGTGGGTCGAAGGCTGCGCAAGGGCTGGTGAAGAATGTCGGGACCGATGACGTACATGGCTATTCCTCTCGTCGTGTGGCAAGGAGTCTCGAAGATGAACTGGATGACGATGATCTTTGGCGACGATGCTTCGCTCAACGCTGCTCAGATGGCTGCCCGGGCTGCCGCCATCTTCTGCATCTGCCTGCTCCTGATCCGAATCTCCGGACGCCGGTCGTTCGGGCAGCATTCCCCCTTCGACGCCGCCACGACAGTGCTTCTGGGCGCCGTGCTGAGTCGAGGCGTCGTCGGCGCATCGCCCTTCTGGGCTACCGTGGCGGCTGCCATGGTGCTGGTCATCATGCACCGCGCGGTCGGCTGGTTGAGCGTGCGCTCGGACAGGTTCGACATCTGGATCAATGGCAAGGAGCGCTCCCTCGTCATCGATGGGCAAAAGCTGGACCGAGAGGTGGCGAAGGCGCTCATCACGGATCGCGATCTGGCCGAGGCCATCCGAAAGAAGATCGGCGAGTTCGACCTGGCGCGCGTCCGCAATGCCACTTTGGAGCGCGACGGCGAAATCTCGATCTTCGAGAAGGACCGGAAGGTCCAGTAGGAGGCCCGGCGCTTGCCGGCGTCCGGCATGCCCCGTGCGATTCCGGTCGACCTGGCGGCGCCGATCGAGCCGATGCTCGCCAGGGTCGCAGATTCACTGCCCACGGACGGTGACTTCCTCTTCGAGCCGAAGTGGGACGGCTTTCGCGCGCTGGTCTTTCGCGACGGCCAGAAGGTGTTGATTCAAAGCCGCGAGCTGCGTCCTCTCGATCGATACTTTCCCGAGCTGCACGACCTGCTTGCGCAGCGTCTGCCCTCCGGCTGCATCGTCGATGGCGAGATCGTGGTGGCCACAGGCGCGGGACTCGACTTCGATGCCCTGCAGCAACGTCTGCATCCGGCAGCCTCGCGGGTCGCGAAGCTGTCGCTGGCGACGCCCGCCTCCTTCGTCGCATTCGATCTGCTGGCCCTGAAACGGCGGTCGATGCTGGCCGAATCGCAGGTCGATCGCCGAAGCGCGCTCGAAACCTTGCTCAAGGACAGCGCGCCGCCGCTGTACCTGACGCCGGCGACGCGCCAGCACGACGTGGCCGAGCGATGGCTGCGCGAATTCGAGGGCGCCGGTCTCGACGGCGTCGTGGCCAAGCCGGCGGACGCGCCCTACCTGCCCGGCAAGCGCGCGATGCTCAAGGTCAAGCACCAGCGCACCGCGGACTGCGTCGTCGCCGGTTTGCGTTGGCACAAGTCGATGCAGGAAGAAGGACCCGAAGTGGTCGGTTCGCTCCTGTTGGGTCTCTACGACGACGCCGGTCGACTTCACCATGTCGGGATCACCGCTTCGTTCACGATGGCGAGACGACGGAGCCTGGCCGTCGAGCTCGCGCCGCTGCGGCGCAATGCCCTTGTCGGGCATCCTTGGGCAGAGGCGCCAGCCCAGGCATCTTCGGCAGCAGCGCGTCGGCCGGGGTCTGTCAGCCGCTGGAGCGCCGGCAAGGATCTCTCGTGGGTCGCCCTGCGGCCGGAGCGCGTCTGCGAGGTTCGCTACGACCACCTGCAAGGAGAGCGCTTTCGCCATGCGACGACTTTTCTGCGCTGGCGAACCGACAAGGACCCCGGTCGCTGCCGATTCGATCAGCTCGAGGTCGTCCCGCCGTATGAGCTCACCCGCATCTTTCGCTGACGCTCAGGCCCGTCCAGGCTAGAGCAGCATCGTCACCGCCATCGCGATCGTGGCGGCGCCCATCGCCGCCGTGGCCAGCCAGCCGAGAATCACCCAGGCCGTGGGCAAGACCATCCGGTGCATGAGCGTCTTTCGGGAAGAAGCAACCATGACGGCAATCATGATGGGAACCGAGATCGTGGCATTGATCACCGCGGACCAGTAGAGGGCCTTGATCGGATTCAGGCCGGACACGCTGATGACGGCGCCGATGACCATGGCGCCGGCCAGGATCGCGTAGAAAGACTTCGCGCCTGCGAGGGGGCGGTCGAGTCCCTTGCGAACCTTGAGGAGCGTGCTGACTGCGTAGGCGGCGGAGCCGGCGAGCACGGGCAGCGCCAGAAGGCCGGTGCCGATGATGCCGGCAGCGAACAGGACAAAGGCGAATCGGCCGGCCACCGGCTTGAGCGCCTCCGCCGCCTGCGACGTCGTCTCGATATTCGAGATTCCATGGGCGTGCAGCGTCGCTGCCGTCGCCAGGATCATGAAATAGGCAATGAGGTTCGAGAACCCCATGCCGACAAAGGTGTCGATGCGCAGCCGGCGCAGTTGCGCTTGCGCCTGTTCCGGCGCGACGCGAAGCGGCCGGTCGCGCTTGACCCGCTTGATCTCCTCCACTTCCTGATCGGCTTGCCAGAAGAACAGATAGGGGCTGATCGTGGTGCCGAGAATGGCCACCACCGTCGTCACATAGTCCTTGCTCCAGTGGATGCTGGGAAGCACGGTCGCGTGCAGGGCCGCAAGCCAGTCGATGTGAGCTGCGAACGCGACGCCGACGTACGCCAGCAGGGAGAGCGTCAGCCATTTCAGGACCCGTACGTACCTGGCGTAAGGGAGGAACACTTGCAGGAGCAGGGAGATCGCGCCGAACGCCAGCGTATAGGCGATGGCGAAGCCGCCGAGAACGAGACGTGCCGAGTCGCCCATGGCATTCAGATCGGCGCCGACATTGATGACATTGGCCAGCACCAGCAAGCCCACCAAGCCGTTGACAACCCACGAGGGGCAGATCCGGCTGAAGTTCTCGGTCAGGCCCATGCCGGTGACGCGCCCGATGCGCGCACTGGCAAGCTGGATGGCGACCATCAATGGATAGGTGAGCAACACGGTCCAGGCCACACTGAAGCCGAACTGCGCACCGCCTTGCGAATACGTGGCGATGCCGCTCGGATCATCGTCGGCAGCGCCCGTGATGAGGCCCGGCCCCAGTTTCCGCCACCAGGGCAGATGCCCTTTCAGCTCTTCCTCGTCATCTTCGGGCGCAGGCGAAGGCTGGAGGGTGCGGGCAGCCATGGAATCTAGAGCTGGGAGCCGATGAGGGACGCCAACGCATCGCCCACCTTCTCGCCGGCCGGCCTTGCCTTCCATTGGGCAAGGCTGACGACCTTCGCCTGCGCCAGGTCGGCTTCGAAGATCTGCGTCTGGCGCTGCGCGAACGCGGCGTCCAGGACGTTGAGAGAGGCTTCGTCGTTGAGCCGGAACGACCGGTTGTCGAAATTGGTGGAGCCGACCGAGGTCAGCAAACCGTCGACGATGAGGACCTTGCAATGGAACATCGTCGGCTGGTACTCGGCAATCAGGGCGCCGGCGCCGAGAGGACCTTCCCAACGGGCCCGCGATGCCGAGCGCGACGTGTCGGAATCGATGTGGTCGCCCGGCACGATGATGCGCACCTTGACCCCGCGCCGGAGCGCGGCGACCAGGGCCCGCTCCGTCAGCTCGTCGGGCACGAAATAGGCGGACGACAGGTCGATCGTGCGGGCCGCCGAAGTGATGGCGAGCAGGTACATGAGCTCCATGCTCTCGCTGCCGCCGGTCGGCGAGCTGCTGAACATCTGCGCCCGCTCGGTGCCTGCCGGCGCCAGCGCCGGGAAGTAGTCCTCGCCGTGCAGCACCTCGCCGCTGACCTTGATCCAGTTGTCGAGGAAGACCGACTGCATCTGGCCGACCACCGGACCCTCGACCCGGAAGTGGGTGTCGCGCCAGTGTTGCGGATCCTGCGCATTGCCGGTCCATTCCGGCGCGATGCCGACGCCGCCCGTGAAGCCGACCCTGCCGTCCGCGATGAGCAGCTTGCGGTGGGTGCGATTGTTGAGGCGGCCGAGGTCGTACCAGCGGACCGGATGATATTTCCGCACCTGGACACCGGCCGCCGTCATCTCGGCCACCAGGGCCGCGTCGATCTTTTGCGCGCCGATGGCGTCCAGCAGCACGTGCACCTTCAGGCCGGCCCTCGCGCGCTCGGACAAGGCGTCGGCAAAGGCCTTGCCGATGTCGCCGGACCAGTAGATGTAGGACTCGAAATTGACCGTCCTTTGCGCGCCGCGGATCGCAGCGAGCATCGATGGAAAGATCTCGTCGCCGTTGCGCAGCACCTCGACCCGGTTGCCGCCGACAAGCGGGGGACCGAGCAGGACGCCGAGCTCGCGCTCGAAGCGCGGGTCGTCGACTGAAAACAGGCGCTCGAGTCGGCGCTCGATGCGCTTCTCGCCCGGCTTGAAATTCGCGACGACCGCCGTGGCGACGAGCGTCGCGAGGGCGGAGGCGACGACGATCGCCGCCGTTCGGAATCCGGGCTGCTCGAACACCTGTCTGCGCTTCACGCCCGCGCCCGAGCCGTCATGCCAGCGTTCTCACCGACGGCTCGCGCGCCCACTGGCGCGTCATCGCCCGCTCGATGAACTCGCGCGTTCGCTGCGCCGCCACGACACCCTCGTCCGGGCTGACCCCGGCGCGCTGCAGCAGCGCCTGGCCGCCCTCGTCGACGGCGATCGCCTTCAGGTGGCCGAACGCGTCGCGGACGAAGTCGATCGCGGCGCCATCGCCGGCCAGCGTCTGCGCTTGCGCGGCCGACAGGATGACGGCCACGGCGTCGAAAAGCACCGAAGGCGTTCCCGCCAGCTGGCCATCGACCGCGAGGCGATGGCCGTCCTGCAGCGTCACCCCTCCGATCTTCGGCGCGACGATCTTGACGCCGGCGCCAGCGGCGAGAGCCGCCTTCTTCAAGGCCGCCACCAGCGCCCCGTCCGAGCCATCGGCAACCAGGATGGCGATCGAGCGGCCTTCGAGCGTTGCCTTCATCTTGCCGATGAGCTGCAGCGCGGGCGACGGCTTCATGTCCTGCACCGGCGCGGCCGGTACCGGCGCATCCGGCAGGGCATCGAGAGCCAGGCCGTCGGCGACGCGCCTGGCCAGCCCTTCGTCGATGTGCCGCAGGTGGCCGACCATCGCCTGGCGGATGTGCAAGGCCTCGACCTTCGACAGCTCGAAGACCAGCGCCGAAGCGATGTGTGCCTGCTCGGGCGCGGTCTGGCTCGAAAAGAAGAGCCGCGCCTGGCTGTAGTGGTCGGCAAACGATGCCGGCCGCACGCGGCCGCGCTCGCCATTCTCGGCCGCTGCGAAGCTGCGAAAGCCGCTCTTCGGGTCTTCGCGCGGCGAATCGGCGGCAAGCGAGCTGGGCTCGTACGCGACCCGGCCCTTCGGCCGCAGCATCTGCATGTGGCCGTCGCGTTGCTGATTGGCGAAAGGGCACTTCGGCGCATTCACCGGGATCTGGTGGAAATTCGGCGAACCGAGGCGCGAGAGCTGGGTGTCGAGGTACGAGAACAGCCGGCCCTGCAGCAGCGGGTCGTTCGAGAAGTCGATGCCCGGAACAAGATGCGAAGGGCAGAAGGCGACCTGTTCGGTCTCGGCAAAGAAGTTGTCCGGCCAGCGGTCGAGGACCATCCGGCCCACGACCTTGAGCGGAACCAGCTCTTCCGGAACGAGCTTGGTCGGGTCGAGGTGGTCGAAGGCAAACGCATCCGCCTCTTCCTCGGTGAAGAGCTGGACCGCGAGCTCCCATTCTGGAAATGCGCCCGATGAGATGGCCTCGAACATCTCGCGCCGATGGAAGTCCGGGTCGGCGCCGGCGATCTTCACGGTCTCGTCCCAGATCGTCGACTGCAAGCCGAGCTTCGGGCGCCAATGGAACTTCACGAAGGTCGACCGGCCGTCGGCGTCGACCAGCCGAAAGCTGTGGATGCCGAAGCCTTCCATCATCCGCAGCGAGCGCGGCAGGGTGCGGTCCGACATGATCCACATCACCATGTGCATCGATTCAGGCGTCAGCGAGATGTAGTCCCAGAACGTGTCGTGCGCCGTGGCCGCCTGCGGGAAGCCGCGGTCCGGTTCCATCTTGACCGCGTGGACGAGGTCGGGGAACTTGATCGCGTCCTGGATGAAGAAGACCGGGATGTTGTTGCCGACGAGGTCCCAGTTGCCTTCCTTGGTATAGAGCTTGACGGCAAAGCCGCGCACGTCGCGCGGCGTATCGATCGACCCGGCACCGCCGGCCACGGTCGAGAAGCGGGCGAAGACGGGCGTGCGCTCGCCGACCTCGGTCAGGATCCTGGCCGTCGTGTACTTCGCCAGCGATTGCGTCAGCTCGAAGAAGCCGTGCACGCCGGTACCGCGGGCATGCACGATGCGCTCGGGGATGCGTTCGTGATCGAAGTGGGTGATCTTCTCCCGCAGGATGAAGTCCTCGAGCAACGTCGGCCCGCGCGCGTTGGCGCGCAGCGAGTTCTGGTTGTCCGAGACGGGTGTGCCCTGATTGGTCGTCAGCGCCGGATGCTCGCCTCCGGCGGACTGGTGCAACTCACCGCCGGCGCCGGCTGCCGAAGGTTGCGAAGCGGTGACGGATTGTCGAGCTCTGCTTTTTCTAGTGGACACGCGTGGACCCCCGATGCAGGGCGACGGTGCCCGACCGGCTGCCATGGCAACGGGCATGCCGTGCCGCCCGGGCTCGCGGAGTTGCGCCGGCGCCGCTAGCCGCCCGCACGCGGAGCGACCCTACGCCGCGGTCGTGTCATGGAGGGCCACCAGGCGGCGAAGCCTCGCCCTCACGGCCTCGAAATTGGCGGCTCGCGCGGCCTCGTCCGATTTCGATGCCGGCTTCGTCAGAACCGGTGCGACACGTGTCGATGGCTGACTTTGCGACGGCAGATTGTTCCTGGTTGGCATGTCTTTTCCCCTTTGAGCGGTATCGGGTGGTCGTCTGCTCACCGAGCTGGCCGGACCCTGGCAATCGTCGCTCCCAGAAACCGATCTCGTGCGCCATAGGCGAGCGCTCGGCCACGGCCTCGCTTTCGTCGGACCACGCCGGAGACATCGTGGCATGGCGCTTGCCGAACGGCCATCGAGTGCCGCAGCGTCCCCGGCCAACCCTTCGACTTCACCAGAGGAACTCCCATGTCCGACCCCGTCCCTTTCGAAAATGCCGTCGACCTCCTCGACGCCGACCACAAGGGCGTCAAGCAGTTGTTCATCGAATACGGCGCACTCTGCGAAGACGGCGCTTCGTCGGCAGCGAAGCGCAACCTCGCCGAACGAATCTGCCAGGCGCTCACTGTCCATGCCCAGATCGAGGAAGAAATCTTCTATCCCGCGGTACGCGAGGCGGTGGGCGATGCCGTCATGGACGAGGCCCTGGCCGAGCACGCCGAGGCCAAGGAGCTGATCGCCAGCATCCAGGCGATGAAGCCGACGTCGGACAACTACGACCTGACCGTCAAGAAGCTGGGCAAGGCCATCGACGAACACGTGCTCGAAGAGCGCGAGCAGATCTTCCTGCAGGCTTTGCAGGCACCGCTGGATCTGCGCGCCCTGGCGGTACCTCTCTTCAAGCGCAAGAAGCAGCTGATGCGCGCCAACCCGAAGGTCTCGAAGGAGAAAGCATGAGAGCGCTCGTCTATCACGGACCGCACGACGTCAAGGTCGACAATGTTCCCGATGCCAAGGTGGAGCGCGCCACCGACGTGCTGGTGCGCATCAGCAGCACCAACATCTGCGGCTCCGACCTGCACATGTACGAAGGCCGCACCGACATGAAGCCGGGCCGCATCCTGGGCCACGAGAACCTCGGCGTGGTGATCGAGGTCGGGCCGGCCGTCGACCGCGTCAAGGTCGGCGACCGTGTCTGCCTGCCCTTCAACATCGGCTGCGGCTTCTGCGAGAACTGCGAACGGGGCTTGAGCGGCTTCTGCCTGACCACCAATCCCGGCAACGCCGGCGCGGCCTACGGGTTCGCGGGCATGGGCCCGTACAGCGGCGGGCAGGCGGAGCTGCTGCGGGTTCCCTACGGCGATTTCAATTGCCTCGTGCTGCCGCGCGACTCGGAGCAAAAGGAGAGCGACTACGTGATGCTGGCCGACATCTTCCCCACCGGATACCACGCCACCGAGCTGGCCGGAGTGCAGCCGGGCGAAAGCGTGGTGATCTACGGCGCCGGCCCGGTCGGCCTGATGGCCGCGATGTCCTCGGTCCTCAAGGGCGCGAGCCAGGTGATGGTGGTCGATACCCACAAGGATCGCCTGGCGCTGGCCGAGAAGGCGGGCGCCATCGCCGTCGACGACACCGAAGGCGATGGTGTCGAAAAGATCATGGAGCTGACGGGCGGCAAGGGCGCCGACCGGGGCTGCGAATGCGTCGGCTACCAGTGTTGCAACATGCACCGCGAAGAGGTTCCCAACCTGACGATGAACAACCTGGTGGCGACGGTCAAGGCGACCGGCCGCATCGGCGTCGTGGGCGTCTTCATGCCCGAAGATCCGGGCGCGAAGGACAAGCTCGAAAAGCGCGGGCAGCTGGCCTTCGACTTCGGCAGCTTCTGGTTCAAGGGCCAGAGCATGGGGACCGGGCAGGCCAACGTCAAAGCCTACAACCGCTTGCTCAGCCGCTTGATCGAGAAGGACAAGGTCAAGCCCTCGTGGATCGTCTCGCACGAGCTGCCTCTGGAGAGAGCGCCCGAGGCCTACGAGAATTTCGATCAGCGCAAGAAGGGCTGGACCAAGGTGGTCCTGAAGCCGGGCGCCTGAACGTTGCAGCGGTGGCTTGCGGGCGGGGCAGCGATGAGGCCGAACCCTGTGCCGACCCCGGCCGCAGGTGGCCTCCCGCTATCTCGACCAGCCGCCCGGTCTTGCGCCTTGCCTACTTCTCACGACCGTCCGCCCAGCACATGTACCCCCACGCGACGATCAGGCCGACTATGAGGATGCCAAGTCCGTAGACGAGAACCTCCGCAAGCAGTGCCACGTTCCGAATCTCCGACGGTGACGACGCCCGACATGATCGCGGCGCGGCCATGAAATTTCCGTGCCCACGTCGGGCAAACCGCTCGCGAGCCGGCCGGCAAATCGTTGCCCACACGGCGCCTCGCTGGCAGACGACATTTGCCCGGGTCTCGAGCTGCGATATCCGCTGCACGTGCGGCCTAGTGAATGTCCAGCGAAACCAAGACGAATGCTCGTTCCTGTGGTCCCAGCTGCTGGATTGCGCCGCGGATCTGATCCGAAGTCGCCGTTTCTCTTTCTGGACACTGTGCGCCAGCCACCTCCGAGAACCGGAACGTCACTTCCAGGATGCCTGCCGTCGTCTGGTCTGCGCAAACAGCAACTGAAGTGATCGTCAGGGTCTTTCCATTGATGGGTTCCCAGCATCGATCTCTTCCTGCCGCGAAGGGAAAGGAGCGGCCACTGGCCAAGGTGCATTGCACGCGCGCCCGGACATTTGCAGGCTCCGCGACCACCACTGCGGAGTAGGAAGCCAGCAAGGCGAGGGCAAAGCCAAGCAGGCGCAGCCGCGTGGTGCGCGTCGCAATGCCGAGTGAGCACAAAGTCAAAGGCTCGCTCCTCGCCTCTCAAAAAAAGTCGCTTGCGGGCCGCGGCCCGGGGACGACATCGTAGGGCCGTTACTCAGCATCCCTCTTGGCCGCTGACCAAATGCTGACCATTCCACTTGACTGCAAGCAAGCGGAGGTCCAGGGAGGTCAAACGGCTCCCGCCGGTCGGGAGGAAGCGCGCGAGGCTTGCGGTCCCGGCTCAGACCCCTCTCGGACCCCGGAGCGCATCACCGCGCCGACCGGCCTCGCGAAGGGTGCTGGACTGCGTTGCCTGCATCATCGCCGGCCAGCCCTCGCGCAGGCTCGGCCAGCGCGGCGACCAGCCGCTCGCGATGCGCAGCTTGCGGTTCGAGATGCGTACCGATCGCGACATCAGCTCACCGAGCGACCCTGCCAGCTTCGCCACCCAGCTCGGCAGCGGTCGTGGCGGCGCCACGCCGAGCCCGGCGGCGATCACGTTCGCCACGTCGCGCCGGCGCAGCGGCTCGTCGTCGGCCACGTTGTAGGCGCCGGCCGGCAGGCCGAGCGCGGCGACCACGGCAGTCGCCGCGTCGTCGTGCGAGACCGACGACAGGAAGGCCTCGGGACGGCCGGGCATGGGTGCGAAGCCCTTGCGCACCGTCTCGATCATCGTGCGCGACTGGAACGCATCGGGTCCGTAGAAGGCGGCGAAGCGGAGCACCACGCCGACCCGACCGGCTTCGGCAAAGCGGCGCGCCGATGCTTCGGCGTCGGCGACGGTGCGGTTGTAGCGCGTCGGCTCGATCGGCACGTCCTCCTCGATCCAGGCATCGCCACGGTCGGGATAGACCGGCGCGAACGACTCCTGGACGAATCGCCCGACGCCCCCAGCGAGCGCGGCATCGACCAGGATCCGCGATGCATCGCGGCGCAAGCGGTCGTTCTCGCGCCAGGCACCCGGCAGCAGCGCGCGCAGCATCGAGCCCGGCATGTGCGTGGCGAGGTTGATCACTGCGTCGTGGCCGGTCAGTGCCCGTTCGACCGCGCGGCCATCGAACAGGTCGACTGCGAGCGGCCGGGCGCCGAGCTGCGCCAGCGGCGCGAAGCGATCAATCGATCGGACCGCCGCGCTGACCTCATGGCCTGCCTTCAGCAGGAGTGGCACGGCCCTCAGGCCGATGACGCCAGTGGCGCCGGTGACGAATACCTTCATGTCGAATCTCCTTCGCGGATCACTTCGTGCTGGCCATTTGCCTTTTCGATCTGTTCCAGGCTGGCGATGCCCTTGAGCTTGTCCGGATTGACGACGGAGTAGGCGGCCAGGACACGCACGCCATCGGTCTCGATCGTCAGCACCCAGACCGGCCGCGCGCCGCTGAACGCGACCAGGCCGGCTTCGCCGTTGATCGTGAGGACCCGGTAAGTCAGCCGGGCCAGGTAGCGGCGCCAGATGCCGAGCGCGAATCTCGACACCAGCTCCGAGCCGCGCACGACCTTGCGTGCTGCCTTCGCCTTGCCGCCGCCGTCGGACGTCCAGGTGGCGTCCGGCGCCAGAAGCGAGAGCAGCGTGGCCTGGTTCTCCGTCCGCAGGGCGCCGAGGAACTGCTCGAGCAGGCGGCTGCGCGCGCTCTCGCTGACCTTGAAGCGAGGCCGGTCCTGGCGCACGCGCTGACGTGCGCGATGCACGATCTGCCGGCAGGTCGTCTCGCTCTTGCCGAGGATGCCGGCGATGTCGGCGTACTCGCTCTCGAAGACGTCGTGCAACAGGAACGCCGCACGCTCCTCCGGCGCCAGGCGCTCGAGAACGACGAGAAACGCCACCGACAGATCCGACGCCAGCTCGCTCCCGGCATCGGCCGCAGGCGCCGCCTCGCCGGCGATCGGCTCGGGCAGCCAGGGCCCGACGTAGGTCTCTCTCTCGGTGCGCGCCACGCGCAGCCGATCGATGCACAGGTGGGTGATCGCCGTCACCAGCCACGCCTGCGGCGCCTGTATCCGCTCGATATCGGCGCGGTGCCAGCGCAGATAGGCCTCCTGGACCATGTCTTCGGCGTCCGCTCGCGTGCCGAGCATCCGGTAGGCGATGCCGTACAGGCGCGCCCGGTTCTCGTTGAAGGTCGCGACGCGGTCGCTCATCGCCACTCTCCTCATCGAGCCTCGATCTCGGCAAGGCGCCGGGCGACGGCCGCACGAACCGGCGGCACGTGGCCGAGAAACGCGACCGCCGCGTTGCGCAGCGTCTGGCCGATCGGCGACGTGAGCGTCGCCATTCGCGTCATCCGGTCGGTCATCGACACGACCTCTGCGGCGATCCGGTGCCGATCGGCCGCCCAGCCATCGAGGATGGCTTCATCGCCGCCGCGCAGCACGCTCGCCAGCTTCGGCGCGAGCGACATGGCGTCCTGGATGCCGGTGTTCATGCCCTGCCCTCCGGCGGGACTGTGGACATGGGCGGAATCGCCGCAAAGGAGGACCCGGCCCTGGCGCGGCGTGCTCGCGATGCGGTGATGAATGCGAAAGCGCGAGCTCCACGCGACGTTGCGCACCTGCGCCGGTCGGGCGCGCGGCCCGCGGGCGTCGAGCAGCGCCTGCACGTAGGCCAGCGATGGGTTCTCGGGCGCGCTGGCGTCGGTGGCGACGATGCGAAAGCGGTCGTCCGGCAGCGGCGCCACGACGACCAGGCCCTCGGGCGAATAGAACAGGCTGACCTCTTCGCGGCTCAGCGGCCACGCCATGCCGACATCGGCCAGGACGAACCCTTGCTCGTAAGCCGCACCCTCGAAAGGTATTGCGGCCTGCTGCCGGACCTGGCTGTGCATGCCATCGCAGCCGACGAGCCAGGGTGTTCGAAGGGTCGTCTGCCCACCGGCGTCGGTCAGCGTGCTGGTCACGCCCTGTTCGTCCGCGTCGAAGCGCACGAGCTCGGTCGATCGCTGCACGCTGCCGCCCTGGCATTGCAGGGCGGCCAGCAGCAGCCGCTCGGTTCGGTCCTGCGGGTACATCAGCGTGAACGGATAGGCGCTCTCGATGTCCGAGAAGTCGATGGTGACAAGGGCGCGGTCGCGATCGCGGATCCGAAAGATCGGAACCTTCACGCCCGCCTCGAGCAACTGCGCGGTGACGCCCAGAGGCTCCAGCATTTCGAGCGTGCGGGCGTGAATCACGCATGCACGCGACGTTTGGGCTTCTTCGCCGCGCCGATCGACGAGCCGTGTCGACACGCCCCGGCGCTCGAGCTCGGCGGCAAGCGACAGGCCGACCGGGCCGGCGCCGACGATCAGGACATCGACATCGTTGTGTGCTGTTTGCATGTTGCTACTCCTGGACAAGAGAGATGACGGCGATTCGCCTCACGCTCGACATGAATCGCTCCATTGCAGGTCGCGCCTGATCTTGTCGGTGCGGACCTGATCGTTGCGCTCGGCGACGTTGTAGACACCGACGGCCTGCTGTTCGACGGCAAGCACCGCCGCCCATGCAGCGGCTTCGACGTGAAGGGGCATGGCATCGCCGCCGGAATCGTCGTGCCCGGTTCGCGGGCCATACAGATGCCCGTAGCGCAGGACACAGCCTCGCAACCGCGGGTTGGCGAGGACCGCATGCTCGAGCGCTGCAACACCCGCCATCGTGACGCCGCGCGCCCCGGCGGCGTCGAGCTCGAGCGCCGAATCCTCGCCGTGCGGCGTGCCATCGGCCGGATAGGCCCAGGCGATGCTCTGCGCGACGAACTGCCTGACACCCGACGCCTCGGCCGCCGCGACGAGGTTGGCCGTGCCCACCTTGCGCAGATGGGCATTTCGCTCGAGCGCCTCGGCCACCCTCTCCGGTTCTCGAATCATCGCGAGGTCGGTCAGCTGATCGATGACGGCGTCGGGCTTCGTCGCCTCGAAGGCGAGGGCGAGGAGCGATGGGTCGAAGGCGTCCACGACGATGGGAATGGCTCCGGCTTCCCAGAGTTCCCTGCCGGCCGAGGCTTGGCGAGTCATCGCGAACACGCGATGGCCACGCCCTGCCAGGAGGTGGACACAGGGCTGGCCGAGCGCGCCGGTGGCACCCGCGAGAAAGATGTTCATGTCGATCCGCGCAACGAGGGTTGAGGCGCGAATCCGACGAGGAAGGGCTACCTGTTCGCTGTGACGAATACAAGACGTGTCACGCGATGCGCGTGTGACAGCGGACTGCAAAAAAGTCGCTAACGAGCCGTCCTTATGCCCTCACTCGCGAGGCCGGTATTGATGACCTCGGCGCACGACCGCGCGACCTAGACAGCTCCGCCCTCCGATGCCAGGATCAGGCTGAGGTCCTCGCGTGTCTCCTTCAGCTGCACCAGCGTTGCCTGCTGCGCCGCCAGCGGGTCGCGATTGAGCAGCGCCGTCAGGATCGCCTTGTGCCGCGGCAGCGACAGGGCATGCGTATTCGGCAACCGGCTGCTCAGCTTGATCGATTCGCGCAGTGCGAGCGACAGCATGTTGCCGATGTAGGCGAGCAAGTCGTTGTGCGTCGCCTCGGCAATGCGCCGATGAAACGCCAGATCGGGCTCGAGCAACTCATCGGCGGTGCCGGCCCGCTCCATGCCGGCGTAGGCTGCGGCGATGCCGCTCAGCTCGGCGTCGGTTGCGACCTTCGCGGCGAGAGCGGCCGCGGCAGGCTCGAAGACTCGACGGGTCGTGAGCAAGGTCTCGACGAAGTCCGGTGGCGGCTGGGTCTGGATCAGCCAGTAGAGCACGTCGGGATCGAGCAGATGCCATTCGCTGCGCGGTCGAACGGTGGCGCCGGCGCGCTGTCGGGACAGCACCAGGCCCTTCGCAACAAGCACCCGCGTCGCTTCGCGCAGCACCGGGCGGCTGACTTCGTAGTCGGCGAGCAGCACACTCTCAGAGGGCAAGCGGTCGCCCGGACGGAATTCGCCCGCGACGATACGCATGCCGAGGTCGCGCACGATGCGCGCGTGCCGGCTCTTGCGCGCGGGCGGCTGCCGGTAGTCGCGGTGCCCCGGGCTCGTCGAATGAACGGTCGCCATCAGCTCTTGTTCTTGTTGTAGACATCGACGAACACCGCGGCCAGCAAGACCAGGCCCTTGATGACCTGCTGGTAGTCGATGCCGATGCCGAGGATGGACATGCCGTTGTTCATCACGCCCATCACGAAGGCGCCGATCACCGCGCCCAGAACCTTGCCGACGCCGCCCGATGCCGACGCACCGCCGATGAAGCAGGCGGCGATCACGTCGAGCTCGAAGCCGGTGCCGGCCTTCGGCGTCGCGGTGTTCAGGCGCGCCGCGAACACGAGGCCGGCAATTGCCGCGAGCACGCCCATGTTGACGAAGGTATAGAACGACAGCCAGCGCGTCTTCACGCCCGACAGCCGCGCCGCCTTCTCGTTGCCGCCGACGGCGTAGATGCGCCGGCCGATGGTGGTTCGCGTGGTCACGAAGTCGTAGAACAGCATCAGCAAGGTCATGATCAGAAGCACGTTGGGCAGGCCCTTGTAGGACGCGAGCTTCCAGCTGAAGGCCACGATGATGGTGACGAAGGCCAGGTTCTTCGCGATGAAGAACGGCATCGGTTCGGCCTGCATCGCGTGGCGGATCTGATTGGCGCGCTCGCGCAGCTTGGCGACGATCAGCGCCAGGGCGACGAGGATGCCGGCAAGGAGCGACGTCGTGCGCAGGGATTCGCCGTTGAACCAGTCGGGAATGAAGCCCGAGCTCAGGAGCTGGAAGGTGGGCGGAAACGGCCCGACCGACTGGCCCTGAAGCAAGGCCAGGTTCAGGCCCTTGAACACCAGCATGCCGGCCAGCGTGACGATGAACGAGGGGATCCGGAAGAACGCGACGAACCAGCCCTGCGCCGCCCCGATCGCGGCGCCGGCCAGCAGGCAGACCAGGGTGGCGGGTACGAAATGCCAGTTGAACTCGACCATCAGCACGGCTGCGAGGGCGCCGATGAAGCCGACCACCGAGCCCACCGACAGGTCGATGTGACCGGCCACGATCACCAGCAGCATGCCCAGCGCCATGATGACGATGTAGCTGTTCTGCAGTACCAGGTTGGTCAGGTTCAGCGGCTCCAGCAGGGTGCCGTCGGTCATGAACTGGAAGAAGCCCATGATCGCGACGAGCGAGATGAGCATCCCGTATTCGCGCAGGTTGTGCTTCAGGTAGCCGGTGTAGCTGTCGGCCGATGCGTCGGCTGCAGCGGTCGCCGCGGCGGTCGAGCCCTTCGGCGCTGTCGTCGTCGATTCCAGCATCACGCCGCTCCCGCGGTGACGATCGAACGCATGATCTTCTCCTGCGACGCTTCGGCACCGGAGAACTCGCCGACGAAGCGCCCCTCGTTCATCACGTAGATGCGATCGCACATGCCGAGCAGCTCGGGCATCTCCGACGAGATCATCAGCACGCATTTGCCGGCCGCGGCGAGCTCGGCCATCAAGGTATAGATCTCGAATTTCGCGCCGACGTCGATGCCGCGCGTCGGCTCGTCGAGGATCAGCACCTCCGGATCCGCGAACAGCCACTTCGCCAGCACGACCTTCTGCTGGTTGCCGCCCGACAGGTTCACGACCTGCTGGAAGACGCTGGCGCAGCGGATGCCGAGCTTGCGCCGGTAGTCGTTCGCGACCGCGAACTCGCGGCCATCGTCGATCACCGTCGCCCTGGACACCCCGCGCAGGTTGGCGAGCGTGATGTTCTGCCGGATGTCGTCGTTCAACACCAGCCCGTAGCCCTTGCGGTCTTCGGTGACGTAGGCCATGCCGTGCGCCACGGCCTTGCCGATGCTGGTCACGTCGACCTCGCGGCCATGCAGCAGCACCTGGCCGCTGATCCTGCGGCCATACGAGCGGCCGAAGACGCTCATCGCGAGCTCGGTGCGCCCCGCCCCCATCAAGCCGGCCAGGCCGACGATCTCGCCGCGGCGCGCGTACAGGTTCACGCCCTTGATCACGAGCCGGTCCGCATGCTCGGGATGGTGCACCCGCCAATCGCGGATTTCGAGCACCGTGGCTCCGATTTCCGGCGTGCGCTTCGGGTAGCGATTGGCCATCGGGCGACCGACCATCGCCTGGATCACCTGGTCCTCGCTGACCGCCTGCACGCGGCAATCGAAGCTGCGCACCGTGCTGCCGTCGCGGATCACGGTGATCGAGTCGGCCACCTTCGCGATCTCGTTCAGCTTGTGCGAGATCAGGATGCAGGCGATGCCGTTCGCCTTCAGCTCCAGGAGGAGCGCGAGCAGTGCATCGCTGTCGGTCTCGTTCAGGCTGGCGGTCGGCTCGTCGAGGATCAGCAGCTTGACTTCCTTCGACAGCGCCTTCGCGATCTCGACCAACTGCTGCTTGCCGACGCCGATGTCCGTGATCAAGGTGCTGGGCGATTCGCGCAGCCCGACCTTGCGCAGCAGCGCGCGGGTCTTCGCATACGCAGCGAACCAGTCGACCACGCCAAAGCGTGCCGGCTCGTTGCCGAGAAAGATGTTCTCGGCGATCGAGAGCAGCGGCACCAGGGCGAGTTCCTGGTGGATGATGATGATGCCGGCCCGCTCGCTGTCGTGAATGCCGTGGAATTGCCGCTCGCGGCCTTCGAAATGGATCGCGCCCTCGTACTCGCCGTGCGGGAACACACCGCTCAGCACCTTCATCAAGGTCGACTTGCCGGCGCCGTTCTCGCCGACCACGGCGTGGATCTCGCCCGCCTCCACTGCCAGGTTGACATCGGCCAGCGCGGTCACGCCGTGAAAGCGCTTCGTGATCTTGCGCATCTCCAGCAAGGACATGGCTGGCGTCTCTACTCGGTTGACTCGAAGCCGTCCCCTGGACGGGGATTCAGCGGCGCCAGCTCAGCACCATCGGATCGAGCCGGCGGGCGGTTTCGATCAGCCCGGCGCGGGTTGCCGGGTGCATCGCAGGAAACGGGTGGCGCGCAGCCTCGCAGGCAATCACGCCGCCCTCGGCCATCAAGGCCTTGGCCGAGAGCAGGCCGCCCTGGCGATTTTCATAGTTGATCAGCGGCAACCAACGCGCGTATTCGCTGATCGCCTCGGCCCGGCGACCTGCCGCGTAGGCGTCGACGATGCGGCGAATGCCATCGGGGTAGCCGCCGCCCGTCATCGAGCCGGTCGCTCCGGCGTCGAGGTCGGCCAGCAAGGTGATCGCTTCTTCGCCATCCCACGGACCTTCGATCGCCTCGCCGCCGAGCCGAATGAGCTCGCGCAACTTCGAGGCCGCGCCGGCCGTCTCGACCTTGAAGTACGCGACGTGCTCGATCTCGGTGGCCATCCGGGCGAGGAAGGTCGGCGCGAGCACCGTGCCGCTGACAGGCGCGTCCTGGATCATGATCGGAATCGCCAACGCGTCGGAGAGTCTGGCGAAGAACTCGTAGGTCTGCGCCTCGGGCACCCGGATGGTCGCGCCGTGATAGGGCGGCATCACCATCACCATCGCCGCGCCCATCGCCTGCGCGCGTCGGCTGCGTTCGACGCACACGCGCGTACTGAAATGCGTGGTCGTCACGATGACCGGCACGCGCGCGGCCACGTGCTCGAGGATGGCCTTCGTCAAGAGCTCGCGCTCGTCGTCGCCGAGCACGAACTGCTCGGAGAAGTTGGCCAGGATGCAAAGGCCATCGCTGCCGGCATCGATCATGAAGTCGATGCAGCGCTTCTGGCTCGCCAGATCGAGCTCGCCGGATTCGGTGAACGTCGTCGGTACGACCGGAAAGACGCCGCGATAGCGAGGCCGGATGTGCTCGTCGTTGGCCATCGCCGCGTCCTTGACCTTGTCTCGAAAGCTTGAAACCTGACTTGATTAAAGTATTTCTATAAGAGGCTCGACCCGAGTGTTTCCCCTGTAATCGCTCAAGCCGCCGACTTTTAGTATGACCTTATCGACCGCCGCCAACGGCTCCGAGGATGCCGGCAAGGGCACGCTGGGGCGCCGCATTCGCGGCGCGCCCGTCAGACCCGCAATATCGACTGCGAGCACGTCCAACGCCTCGGGTCGCGGCTCGAACCGCGTCGATGACGACACTCAAAACTGATCGGAGACCCGATGAAAGCGACACCCTCACTTTTCGCCGCGCTGCTGGCAGGCTGCCTGGCATTTGCCGGCTCGGCGGCGGCCCAGGACAAGGGGACGATCGGCGTCTCGATGCCGACCAAGTCCTCGGCTCGCTGGATTTCCGACGGCGACAGCATGGTCAAGTCGTTGAAGGAGAAGGGCTACAAGGCAGACCTCCAATACGCCGATGACGACATTCCGAACCAGCTTGCGCAGGTCGAGAACATGATCACCAAGAAGGTCAAGGTGCTGGTGATCGCCGCGATCGACGGCACGACGCTCTCGAACGCGCTGCAGAAAGCCGCGGACTCCGGCATCAAGGTCATCGCCTACGACCGGCTGATCAAGGGTTCGAAGAATGTCGACTACTACACCACCTTCGACAACTTCCAGGTCGGCGTCCTGCAGGCGAACTCGATCGTCGACAAGCTCGGGCTGAAGCAGGGCAAGGGCCCGTTCAACATCGAGCTGTTCGGTGGCTCGCCGGACGACAACAACGCGTTCTTCTTCTACGACGGTGCGATGTCCGTGCTCAAGCCCTACATCGACAGCGGCAAGCTCGTCGTGCGCAGCAAGCAGATGGGCATGGACAAGGTCGGCACGCTGCGCTGGGACGGGGCGGTGGCGCAGGCACGCATGGA
Source organism: uncultured beta proteobacterium (assembly GCA_963778525.1). GTDB lineage: Bacteria > Pseudomonadota > Gammaproteobacteria > Burkholderiales > Burkholderiaceae_C > Schlegelella_A. The sequence goes on from CAVZUJ010000001.1 coordinate 659,570, forward strand.
CAACCTGCTGAGCGCGTTCTACGGCAACGCCCGCGTTGACGCGGTCCTCTCGCCCTACGACGGCCTGTCGATCGGCATCCTGTCGTCGCTGAAGGGCGTGGGCTACGGCACGCCGAAGCAGCCCTTTCCGGTCGTCTCCGGCCAGGATGCCGAGGTGGCCTCGGTCAAGTCGATGCTGCGGGGCGAGCAGAGCTCCACCGTGTTCAAGGACACCCGGGAGCTGGCCAAGGTCACGGTCAACATGATCGACGAGATGCTCAACGGCCGCAAGGTCGAGGTCAACGACACGAAGACGTACAACAACGGCATGAAGGTCGTGCCGTCGTACCTGCTCAAGCCGGTCAGTGTCGATGTGTCGAACTGGAAGGAAATCCTGATCGGCAGTGGCTACTACAAGGAATCGCAGATTCGCTAGCGGCTCGAGCCGACAGCCCCCGATTCGCTGCGATGGCAATGAACGCGCCCAACCTTCCCGATCGCGACGCCGAAGAGCGCGCGCGCCAGTTGCTGGAGGTCTTGATCCGCGCCGGTCTGATCCTGGCGCTCGTGCTGCTTTGCTACGTGGTCTTTGCGCCCTTCCTCGTGCTGATGGTCTGGGCGTTGATCCTGGCGGTGAGCCTCTATCCCCTGCACCAGGCGCTGGCACGCAAATTGGGCCGCCGCCAGGGTCTGGCGGCAACGGCGATCGCCCTGCTCGGGGTCTTGCTCATCGTCGCGCCGACCGCGGTCCTGATGAGCTCGATGGGCGACTCGGTGCATCAGTTGATCAACGACGTCCAGGCGAACTCGCTGCAGATCCCGCCACCGCGCGCCAGCGTCGCGCAATGGCCGCTGGTCGGCGAGAAGCTCTATGCGGCCTGGGACAGGGCGTACTCCGACCTGCCGGGATTGGTGCACAGCCTGCAGCCGAAGCTGGGCGAGCTCGCCCGGTCGGCATTGGCCATGGTCGCGGGGATCGGTGGCGGCATCCTGCAGTTCGTCGCCGCGTTCATCATCGCAGCGATCATCATGGCCTTTGGCGCTTCGGCCACTCGAGGCAGCCAGGCTATCTTCGATCGACTGGCGGGTGCTGAGCGCGGCGCGGAATTCGCCCGCCTGACGACGGCGACGATCCGGGCCGTCGCGCAGGGCGTCATCGGCGTCGCCTTCATCCAGGCCATCGTGGTCGGCCTGTGCTTGCTGGTTGCCGGCGTACCGTGGGCCGGGGTTCTGGCCGTCGTCGTGCTCGTGCTCGGCATCGCGCAAGTGCCGGTCTTGCTGGTGACCCTGCCCGCGATCGCCTATGTCTGGATGGGCGGTGAACACGACACCGTCGCGGCGGTGGCCTACACGGTCCTGCTGTTCGTGTCCGGCATGGCCGACAACATCCTCAAGCCATTGATGCTCGGCCGCGGCGTCGACGCGCCGATGCCGGTGATCCTGCTCGGCGCTCTCGGCGGCATGGCGGCCGCCGGAATCATCGGCCTGTTCGTGGGCGCCACCCTGCTGGCACTCGGGTACCAGATCTTCATGGGCTGGGTGGCCACGAGACCGCAAGCGCCGCCTGCGCGAGGCCAGGAAGAATAGCCCTCCGCGCCGGCCCGTCCAGGCCTGAGCCACGCCGCGATCGAAGGACCATCAGCCTGCAATTGCGTTGGCCATGTCCTCGGACGTTGCCGAATGCGAGAGCGTGTACAGACCACTGATTGCGCCTTCGGCCGCGCCCGACGCCCGCAGGATCGGCGCAGCGAGGTCGCTGCGGAGCAGCGTCTCGAGCGCAGGCGCCGCGTAGCCGACGGCCACGAACACCCAGTCGGCCACGCGATCCGCGGAGTTGCGGATGCGCTGTTCGGTCGTTTCGGCGATGGCTGGCGTCTCGTGCTGCAACAGATGCGCGCCCACGATCCCCGGGCGCTGGGCGGTCGCGGCGCAGAGCGAACGGAAGAATGAGCGCAGATCGCCAGCGCGGCCCTGCAGCGGCGAGCATCGCAATGTCAACGCGTGCCGCGCAGCGCTGCTGCCGCATGACTCGAGCACGCGACATTGACTGCGCACCATGTTGCGGTGGTGCGGCATCATGCGCGCCGACCACGGCGTCGGCGTGTTGAGGTGACTGACGTAGGCATCCGATGAAAGGATGGCGTACGACGTGAGCTCGTACATGACGAAGATGCCTTCGCCACCGCTGGCACTCGTCCAGCGAGACGCCCGTCGAAAGCCGGGTACGGCAAGCCGCTCCGGAAAATGTTCGTGAGAGTGCCAGTGCTCGAACTCGGAATTCATTTCGGGCGCCATGTCCCACCACATCGCCAGCGCTGCACTGCCCAGAAGCGACACCTTGCTTGCCCGCCCTAGCGGCCGACTTCCACCGGAACGCCCTGCCGACTGCTGGCGGCGAGCGCATCGAGCGTCATCGCGATGTCGATCGACTCCTCGGGGCTGGCGCCCGTCCATCCCTCCCAGCCGAAGCGCACGAGATCGTGAAACGACTCGGCCTCTGCGAGGAAGCCGGCGCGGGCCTCGGTCTCGATCACTTCGCGCGGCGCATCCCATCCGCTGCCGCGGCGCAAGTCGACGATCGGCGGAAAGGCCGGACCGGTGTCGTTGAAATAGCTGGTGCTGATCGAACCGGCGTCGCCGGCAATGAAGGCGTGCCGGTGCCGCGCGGTGCTGAAGCTGCACGAGATCTGCGCGAGAAGACCATCCGCATGCTCGAGCGTGGCCATCGTGCTGACATCGACGCCGGTCTCGCCCCAGCGCGACATGGCCGACACCCGCGACGGCGCGGCGCCCGCCACGGTACGCACGAAGCTCACCGGATACGACCCGGCATCCATCAGCGCGCCGCCTGCAAGATTCGGGTCCATGCGGATATTGGCGGCGTCGGCCAGAGGAAAGCCGAACGACGCCTGGATGAGCTGGATGCGGCCGATGGCACCCGCCGCGACGAGTTCGCGAACCTTCAGCGTTTGCGGTTGGGCCCGATAGGGATAGGCTTCAACGAGATAGACGCCGTGCTTCGCGGCGGCTTCGAACATGGCCCGTGCCTGCATCGCATTGGCGGCGAGCGGCTTCTCGCACAGGACGTGCTTGCCGGCGCCGGCGGCCCGGATCGACCACTGCGCGTGCAGGTTGTTCGGCAACGGCACGTACACGGCGTCGATCTCGGGGTCGGCGAAGAGCGCGTCATAGCTTGCATGGACCCGGGCGATGCCGAGCTCGCGGGCGAATGTCGTGCCGCGTTCGACGTCGCGGCTCGCGATGGCGGTGACCGCAACCTTCGAAGACGAGCGCACCGCTTCGACGAACGACCGGGCGATGCGCGCCGCGCCGAGAACGCCGATACGCAGAGGGCCACGGGGAGACGAAAGCATGAGGTCCTTCCGGGGAAGCGTGACTACAGGGCGTCCAGGACCGAAGCCATCTGCGTGACGCAATCATCGACGTGCGTGGACAAGGTCCGCTGCGCCCGCTTCCAGTCGCGGGCGAGCGCGCTCTCGAGCAGGACCTGATGCTCGTCGGCCGCGACCTCGCCACGAAAGATCGCCGCGATCATCTGGTAGCGCAGGTATTTGTCGCAGATCGACTCATAGGTCTCGAGCAGCACTCGTGAACCGCAGGCCGAGATCAGGGCGACGTGGAACGCCCAGTCGAACCGGCGCCAGGTTTCCGCGGGAGCGGAATCGTTCGCCGCCATCCGCCGCTCCATCGTGGCGAGCTTGTGGTGGGCCGCCACCACGCGGCCTTCCCATTCGAGGTCGCCGCGCTGAAAGGATTCCTTGAGCCCCTGGCACTCCAGAAGCTTGCGCATGGCCGCCACTTCGCGCAGGTTGGTCGACGAGACCGCGCTGACCTGGAAGCCACGAGAGCCCTCGGCAACGAGCAGACCCTCCGTCGCAAGGCGATTGAAGAGCTCGCGCAAGGTGCTGACGCCGGCGCCGTAGGTCTCCTTCATTCGCTCCAGCGGCAAACGGCGTCCCGGCGTCAGCCGGCCCAGCACGATGTCGGAGCGAATGCGGCGATACGCCACCTCGCCCACCGTGGCGCTGTCGGGGGAACCGAAGGAAGAGTGAGTTGGCACAGTGGCCTCCTGGCCTGTCGACGCTCAGCCGCGCCGCTTCGAGTCGTCGGCGCGTATCGGTGAAGATCCGAGGATTATCAGACTATCAGAGATATTGCTTATCCTCTGACGATTCATTACGATTCGATGCTGCTTCGCCGTGGCCGCTCGCGGTCGCGAACGGGCACCAACGAACACGCAACCAAAGAAGGCGCCGTCGGCGCGAATAGAACGGAGACTCCATGAGTTCGACCCTTTCGCGTCGCGCGACGCTTGCCGCCGGTGCCTCGGCCCTGGCGCTCGGCGCCCTGCCCCGGGCATTCGCCCAATCGCACACCAAGTTGCGCTTCAGCTCTGCCTTCACGGAGCAGGACCTGCGCGCCGCGGCCTACAAGAACTTCGCAGCTTCCATCAAGGACAGCTACGACTTCGAGCCCTACTGGGGCAACACCTTGTTCAAGCAGGGCACGGAGCTGGTAGCCCTGCAGCGCGGCAATCTCGAGATGTGCAATCTCGCGCCGGCCGACATCAGCAAGCAGATTCCGGCGTGGTCGATCATGACGTCGGCGTACCTCTTCCGAGACGTGGATCACCTCAAGAAGACGTTCAAGAGCGACGTCGGCCGCGACTTCATCAAGATGGCCCGCGATCAGCTCGGTATCCAGATCATCACGCCGGTCTACTTCGGTTCACGCAACGTGAACCTGAAGCCGACCAAGGAAATCAGGACGCCGGCCGATCTCGCCGGCATCAAGCTGCGCATGCCGCCGGGCGAGTATTGGCAGTTCCTGGGCGAGTCGATCGGCGTCAATCCGACACCGGTGGCCTACGCCGAGGTGTACACCGCCCTGCAATCGGGTGCGATCGACGGTCAGGACAATCCGCTGGTGGCGAGCCGTCTCATGAAGTTCGACGAAGTCACCACGCAGTTCGTGCTCACGGGACACGTGCTGGGTTACGACGTGATGGTGATCACCAGCAAGCTGTGGGACGCGATGACGCCGGCCCAGCAGGCGCACATGCAGTCCGCCGCCGAAAAGGCGATCGACGAGTACACGGCCAAGTTCGTGGCCCAGGAGAAGGAAGTCCTGGACTACTTCCTGAAGGAAGGCAAGAAGATCTACACGCCGGACCTCGCCGCCTTCCGCACGTTCGCGCAGAAGAAGTACGTCGACAAGTACGGCAGCGAATGGCCGAAGGGCGCGCTCGATCGCATCAACGCCCTTTGAAGCGGGGCTCACCCAGCTGCCCGGCGCACGAACGATGCGCACTCGACTTCTCGCGGCCGGCTCGTGGTTGCGCCGGCGCGCGAACGATGTCGCGGTGGCGCTCATGGCGCTCATGTTCGTCTCGTTCCTGCTCCAGATCGGATTTCGCTACCTCCTGAATCAACCGCTGGGCTGGACCGACGAGGTCACCGTGCTCTGCTGGGTATGGGTCGTGCTCTGGTGCGCTGCTTTCGTGCTCTCGGACCAGGACGAGATCCGGTTCGACATCGTCTACGGGAACGTTTCCACAGGCACCAAACGGGCCTTTTCGGCGGCCTCCAGCAGCGCGCTCGTCGCCCTCTTTCTCGTGTCGCTGCCCGCCACCTGGCAATACGTGGCCTTCATGAAGCGCGAGCACACCGCCTACCTGCACATGCGGTTCGACGTCCTCTACGCCGTCTACGTGATCTTCGCGGTGGCCATCATCGTCAGGCATGTCTGGCTCGTCTGGCGAGCGATCAAGGGCGCGTCGCCTGAAGCTGCCGGCGTATCGGACACCGCGGCTTGACCATGCCGGGCCACTTCACGCTCTGCATCATCGTCCTGGTGGCACTGGCGATCCTGGGCTTGCCGATCGGGCTGTCGATGATCGGCGCCTCGATCTTCTATCTGCTCGTTGCGGGGCTCGACCTGGGCACCGCCGCCGAACAGATCCTCAACGGGCTCTTCAACAGCTACGTCCTGCTTGCCGTGCCGCTGTTCATTCTCGCGGCCGAGCTCATGAACAGCGGCAGCCTGACCGATCGGCTGCTCAGATTCTGCCTGCTGCTCGTGGGGCGTTTCCGCGGCGGCCTGGGCCATGTCAACGTCGTGGCCAACATCATCTTCGCCGGCATGTCGGGGTCGGCCATCGCCGATGCCGTTGGCATCGGCAAGGTGATCATCGGGATGATGACGCGCAACGGCTACCCGATCGCCTACGCGGGTGCCATCACCGCGTCGGCCGCCGTCATCGGCCCGATCATTCCACCGTCCATTCCGATGGTGATCTACGCGCTGGTTTCGGACACCTCGATCGGCTACCTCTTCCTGGGCGGGGTCGTCCCCGGCTTGTTGCTGGGCCTGGCCTTCATGATCACCAACGCCGTCATCTCCCGGCGCCGCAACTATCCGGTCGAAGCACCGGTTGCCATGCGCGAGATTCCGCGCATCACGCTCGACGCATTGCCTGCGCTGATGCTGCCCGTCGTGCTGCTGTTCGGCATCTATGGCGGCGTGATGACGCCGACCGAGGGCGCCGCCGCCGCCGCAGCCTACGCTCTGCTGGCATCCTCCCTGATCTATCGCTCGCTGAGCTGGCGGCAGCTCTACAACGTGTTGCTCGGGAGCGCCCGAGCCACCACGTCGGTGGGCATGCTGATAGCGGGTGCCCTGATCTTCAACTACGTGGTCACGATAGAGAACGTCCCGCTGTCGGTGCAGCACTTCATCAGCGGCTTCCATCTGACGGCGCTCACCTGCCTGCTGCTGGTCAACGTGATCCTGCTGGCGCTCGGCTGCCTGCTCGAAGGTTCCACGATCCTGCTCGTCATCGTCCCGATATTGATTCCGACGGCCAAGGCACTCGGCATCGATCCGGTGCACTTCGGGGTGGTCGTGGTGGTCAACATCATGATCGGCCTGCTGACGCCGCCGTTCGGCTTGCTCCTCTTCGTGCTCGCGAACATGACCAAGCAGCCGCTGATGGCCCTGGTGCGCGAGGCCGTGCCCTTCATCGGCATGGCCATCGCCGTGCTGGCGCTCATCACGCTCGTCCCTGAAACGGTCCTCTGGCTCCCGCGCGTGATGGGCTACAAGGGGTAGGCCCGCCTCGACTGCAGGAGCACACAGCCATGATCAAACCGCTCTTCATCCTGAACGGCCCGAATCTCAATCGTCTCGGCAGCCGTGAACCGGCGATCTACGGCAAGACCACCCTCGCCGAGATCGAAGCTCAGTGCCGCGACGAAGCGGGTGCGGTCGGGGTCGAGTTCCGCCAGTCCAACAGCGAGACGCAGCTGATCGAGTGGATTCACGAGGCGATCGATGCAGGCAGCGCGATCGTCATCAACCCGGCGGCCTACTCGTTCACCTCGATGGCCATCATGGACGCCCTGAAGATGTTCGCGGGCCCCATCGTCGAGGTCCACCTCTCCAACATCCATCGCCGCGAGGAGATGTACCACCACTCGTACGTGTCGAAGGCGGCCACCGGGGTGATCGCCGGCCTCGGACCCGGTGGCTACCGGGCTGCCATCAAGGCCATATTGAAGATGCTCGGCGACGGAACGGGCTGACCCGATGCGTCATTGCGCGGCCGGCACCGGCAACGCATCCTCGACGTCGACGCGGCGCGCCTCGATGTAGATCCGGCCCACTTCGCTCACGCTTTCGCGCACGGCACTTTCGATGCGGTCGACGGCCCGCGCGATCTCGGCCGCTGACTCGGAGCGGCGGAACTCCACGTCGAGGGCGAGCAGGACGTCATCCGGGCCCAGGTACATGGTCAGCGGCCAACCGGCGCGATGGACCGTCGGCTCGCCCTGGGCGATGGCACGGATCCGCGCTGCGGTCGCGGCGTCGACGGCTTCGCCGACGAGCAGGCGCCTGGCCTGGACGATCAGCAGGGTCGAGACGACGCACAGCAGCAGACCCACGACGATCGATGCGATGGCGTCGAGCGCCGGCATCTTCCAGCGGTCGGCGCCATAGATGCCGAGCGCGGCGGCCGCCAGGCCGGCGAGCGCGACGCTGTCTTCGGCGATCACGGTGTACAGCGATGGATCCTTGCTCGACGCCAGGGCACGCCAGAAAGGCTTGGCGTCGATCGTGCGGCGGAACTGGTGCACGGAGATGGCCAGGCTCGTGCCTTCGAAGACGGCCGAGCCGGCCAGGATGGCGTAGCTCCAGCCGGGATCGTCGAGCGGCCGCGGCGTCATGAGGCGAACGACGCCCTCGTAGACGGAGACGCCGCCGCCGACTCCGAAGATCAGCACGGCGACGATGAGGCTCCAGAAAAACAGCTCCTTGCCGTAGCCGAAGGGATGCTTCTCGTCGGCCGGCCGATCCGCGAGGCGAAGGCCGACGAGCAGCAACAGGCCATTGCCCGTATCGACCGTGGAGTGAATGCCTTCGGACAGCATGGCAGCGCTGCCGGTCGCAGCCGCTCCGGCGAACTTCATCGCCGCGATGGCGACGTTGGCGGCGACGGCGCCGAATACCGCGAGTCTCGACTCAGCCATGTCGCCAAGTCCGTGGCGCGCCGTCGCAGCGGCCGGTGGATTCTTGCGCGAGGCGAGCGTCATCCGGTCAAGCCGCGACCGCATCGCAGGCGCCGCTGTCGATCACGCGCTCAGGATGCACGAAGAGCTCGAAGCCGTCGTCGCGCGCGACGGCCACCAGCGTGATGCCGGCCGCCTCGGCCGTCCGGGCAGCGAGCGCCGTCGGCGCCGACATCGCCGCCAGGACGCCGGCGCCGATGCGCGCGGCCTTCTGCACGAGCTCGACCGATACCCGGCTGGTCAGCACGACGATGCCGTCGCCGGCCACGGTGTCCGCGGCGTACAGGGCGCCGGCCAGCTTGTCGAGCGCGTTGTGCCTTCCCACATCCTCGCGCACCGCGACCAGGCCGCCTTGCGGCTGCCAGAAGCCCGCGGCGTGAACCGCACGCGTCTCCTCGCCGAGCGGCGTATTCCCGGCGAGCGACGCGACGGCACGCGAGATCTCCGCTGCGGTGAAGCGCGCCGCTGCCGTCACCCGCGGCGGCGGTCGCGTCGCTTCGAACAGGCTGGCGATGCCGCACAGGCCGCAACCCGAGGCGCCGACCAGACGGCGCCGCCGCGCCGCCAGCACTTCGCGTCGCGACGGGACGAGCTCCATGCGCAGCTCGACACCGTCGGCGTGATCGACGATGTCGAGCATCTCGATCTCCGCTGCGTCGGCGATGACGCCTTCGGTCAGGCTGAAGCCGAGCGCGAAGTCCTCGAGGTCGGACGGCGTGGCCAGGAGCACGGCGTAGGTTGCGCCGCCGTAGCTCATCGCCACCGCCGTCTCCTCCGCCAGGACGCGCGCGCCCTCGCTGCGCAGCCCGCGTCGCCACGCCATGCGGCCGGCGCGCCGGCAGCGCTGGATCATCTCGACGCCTTGCCTGCTCCCTTGCTCGAGCTGCTGCCCATCTGGTCGGATCGACCGCTCTGCGACTGCTGCGAGCGACCGTCGTCCTCGGCGCCACCGTGCTGCGAACCGTGATTGCCGCTGGAACCGGTGCTCTTCACGCTGCTCCCGGTGCTCGATGACTTCTGACCCGGCTGAGCCTTGGCTCCGGAAGCCTGCGATTGCTGGCCCTGCCCGGACTTGTGGTCATCGGATTGGGGGGCGCTGCTCTTGTCCTTGCTGTGCGATGAAGAATTCACTTCTTTACTCCTTGATGCCATGACGGCCAAATGCCGCGCGCGATTGCGCCTCCCGAAGGGGCAACCCGCGTACCCGATCCGGGAGCGACCGCCACGTGCACTAGCATCCCGGCATGAGAGGCCTGACTGCCCGAATCGCCCTGGCCACCGTTCTCGCGCTGCTGGCCGCGCAGCCGGCCACGGCCCAGAACGCCCTGACCTTCTATGGCGGCTACCGCGGCGGCGGCTCCTTCCAGCAAACCGATAGCGCCGGTGCCACGACGGCCGCCAACCTCAGCTCCGGCGGCGTCGGCGCGTTGAGCCTGGACTGGCCCTACGACAGCGCACGCAACGGCCAGCTCTTCGCCAGCGGACAACGCTCGACCTTGCAACTGGCGCCGGGCAGCGCCGGCAGCCTTTCGTCCGTGCCGCTGAAGATCGGCTACCTGCACGTGGGCGGCTCGAACTTCTTCGACGGCATCGTCGGCCAGGGCGCCTACCTGGCCGGCGGGCTGGGCGCCACCTTGATGACGCCGCAACTGCAGGGCCTGCGGTCCGAATTGCGGCCCTCGATGAGCCTTGCGCTCGGCTACGAGCGGCAGCTCGCGAGCGCGCTCTCGCTGCGCCTGGAAGCGCGCGGCTATGCGACGCTCATCAACAGCAGCGGAGGCTTCTTCTGCTCGGGCGGCTGCGTGGTCGTGCTGCGCGGAGACACGCTGCTGCAGGCCGAGGCGTTGATCGGCCTGTCGCTGCGCTTCTGACCGGCCAGGCCGCAAGCTGAACGGCACCCGCCGGCGCAGGCGGCGCGGCCATCGAAAAGTGCCGTTCCCAGGCTCAAGTAAGCGGCCCCGGCGCCGAAAGCGAGACAGCCCATGCCGTTTGCCGGGTCCCGGCCTACCGATCCTGCCTGCCGAGCGAGCCGCCGTGTCCAGCCGCCTTTGTCGATTCGTCGCCCTTCTTGCGCTCTCGCTTTGTGCGTTCGCAGCGCGCGCATCGCGCGTCACCGTCGAGGTCACCGATCCCGGTGGCCTGCCACTTGCCGATGCCGTCGTCTCGCTGGCGCCGCTGTCGAAGCATCTGCCCGTGCGGCCGATGAGCGGCGTCGAGATCGCGCAAACCCATCGCCAGTTCGCGCCGCAGGTCACGGTCGTGACCGTCGGCACCTCGATCGCGTTTCCGAACCATGACACGGTTCGCCATCACGTCTATTCGTTCTCGCCGGTCAAGACTTTCGAGCTGAAGCTCTATTCGGGCGTGCCGGCGTCGCCGGTGCTCTTCGACAAGCCGGGCATCGCCGTGCTCGGCTGCAACATCCACGACGACATGGTCGCCTGGGTCGTCGTCGTCGACACGCCGCTGTTCGCGCGCAGCGGCCCCAACGGCCAGGCCGAGATCGCCGACGTGCCGCCGGGCAACTACGAGCTGCGCGTGTGGCACGCCGAGCTCGCGGCAGCGGCGGCGCCGCTGACTTCGCCGTTCGTCATGGGCGACGCAGACGCCCGCGTGCACTCGACGCTCGCCACCAACGGGCCGCGAAAATGAGAATCCGGGCACCGTGGTGGCAGCGGTCCATCGGCGGGCGCTACATCCTCGTCTCGCTCGGTCTGCTGCTGGCCATCCAGCTCGCGAGTTTCGTCGCCCTGCGCACCAGCCTCGCCGAGCACGCCCACCGGGTGTTGCCCGACCGGCTCCAGGCCGGCGGACGGCTGCTGCAGAACCTGCTGGAGCGGCGCGCCCAGACCCTGATCAATGGCGCGCGCCTGCTGGCCGCCGACTATGGCTTTCGCGAAGCCGTGAGCTCGAACGATACAGAGACGATCGTCTCGGTGCTCGCCAACCACGGCGCGCGCATCGGCGCCACCGAAGCGGCGCTGCTGACACGCGACTTCCATCTGCGTGCGAGCACTGCCATGCAGGAAGCCGATCTGCTGCCGCTCATCGATCGCCTCGCTCCGCAAGCGTCAGGCGCGGGCCAGGCGAGCGGTCTTGCGCTGAGCGCCAAGGCGCCCTACCAGGCGGTGCTGGTGCCGATCAAGGCACCCCTGGTCGTCGGCTGGGTGCTGATGGCGTTTCCGATCGATCAACAGCTCGCCGTGGACCTGAAGAACCTTTCGGCTCTCGACCTCACGCTCATCTCTCGCCCGAACCACCACGACGCCTGGGCCGTGACCCTGACGAGCCTCGACGCGGCCCGCGCCGCGAGTCTGGCGCGGCAACCGTGGAACGACGGCGGGCAAGATGCGATGACCTCGGTCGCGGTGCAGGGAGAGGAGCTCGGCGTGCGCGAGCGTCGCCTCAACGTCGGCCAGGAAGACGACGCCGACGCGGGCATCCGCGCGCTCCTTTCGCTCTCGATCGACGCTGCCGTACGCCTGCCGACCGACCTGCTTCTGGCGCTCATCGCCGTCACCCTCGTCGGCATCACGGTGTTCGCGTTCGGCAGCTTCGTCGCGGCGCGGCGCGTGACAACGCCGCTGCGCGGCCTGGCCGATGCCGCCGATCGCCTAGGCCACGGCGACTACGCCACGCCGATGACGGGGATGCAACGCCACGACGAGATCGGCGAGCTCTCGCAATCGTTCGAGCGGATGCGCCACAGCATCGCCGAGAACCAGGCGCAGATCCTCAAGCTGGCCTATCGCGACACGCTGACCGGCCTGCCGAATCGGGCCCAGTTCCGCGATGCCGTGCAGCAGGCGATCGACAAGGCCCAGCCGGGGCAGACAGTCGCCATCGTCATGCTCGACCTGAGTCGGTTCAAGCATGTGAATGACGCGCTCGGCTATCGCATGGGCGACCTGCTGCTCAACGCCGTCGGCGAGCGGCTGACGCAGCAGGTCACGCGCGACGGCGACATCGTCGCCCGCCTGAGCGGCGACGAGTTCGGCTTGCTCCTCCGTTCGGCCGAGATGGCGCTGGCGCTCGCCGTGGCAACGCGCATCGGGCAGTCGTTCGAGACGCCGTTCCTGCTCGAAGGCCAGCCGGTGGACATCGGCGCTTCCATCGGCGTGGCCGCCTGGCCGCTGCACGCGAACGACGCGGACACGCTGCTGAACCGGGCCGAGGTCGCGATGTACGCGGCGAAGAACCGCACCGACGGGGCCCAGGTCTACGACCCGTCGATCGAAGTGGCGAGTGCGAAGACGCTGACCCTCATGACCGAGCTGCGCCACGCCGTCGAAGCCGGCGAGTTGCGCCTGTACCTGCAACCCAAGCTCGCGCTCGAGACCGGCCGGCTGGTCGGCGCCGAAGCGCTGGTGCGCTGGCAGCACCCGGTGCGCGGCCTCGTGCCGCCGGCGCAGTTCATCCCTTTCGCCGAGCAGACCGGCTTCATCACCGCCCTCACGATCTGGGTCCTCGAGGAAGCGGCGCGGCACTGGCAGACGCTGAACGACAACGGCATGCAACTGCCCTTGTCGGTGAACCTCTCGACGCGCGACCTCGTCGATCAGAACCTGCCGCATAAGTTCGCCGCCCTGCTCGCCAGGCGCGGCGTTCCGGCGAGCGCCTTCTGCCTCGAGATCACCGAGAGCGCGATGATGGACGACCCGCAGCGCGCGCTCGTCACGCTCGATCGCCTCAGCGCGATGGGGTTCAAGCTCTCGATCGACGACTTCGGTACCGGCTACTCGTCGCTCGCGTACCTGAAGCGCTTGCCGGTAAACGAGCTGAAGATCGATCAATCGTTCGTGCGCAACATGGAGGCCGACAGCGACGACGCGATGATCGTGCGTTCGACGATCGACCTGGCGCACAACCTGGGCATCACCGTCGTGGCCGAAGGGGTGGAGAACCTCAAGGTCTGGGACATGCTGCGTGACCTGAACTGCGATCACGCGCAGGGCTTTCACATGGGACGACCAATGCCGGTCGCCGATTTTCCGGGCTGGTCGACACGCTGGACGACGACGCTCGGCAGGCCGGCGGTCCAGAGCCCGCGGCTGCACTGAGTCGCTCGCTGCCGTGCACGCCTTCGCGTCGAGCACTCGCCACCACGCAAGGCGCGGCGCGGTGCGCGTTCTCTGCGAGCTCGCGCTGACATTCGCCGCGCTGTTCGGAGGCGGCGCGGCCTGGGCGATCGAGCCGGGCTACTACGTCGTCACGGTCTACGACGATCCGGGCGTCCGCACGGTCGACTTCCGATACTGGACCGTCAAGCCGGACGGCTTCGGCCTGATCACGTGGCCCGAGGTCGGGCTCGGCTGGAACATCAATGGACGCTGGTATTCCGAGCTCCTGGCGAGCTACGTCGGCTCCAGCGAATACGCCACGCGCCTGAACAATCTCGAATGGCAGAACGACGTCCTGCTCACGCAAGGTCAATATCCGTTCGACCTGGCCGTGCACACGCTCTGGCTGTCGCCGCAGAATCCGGCGGGCTCGGGAGCGTCGCTCGAGATCGGGCCCGTGCTGCAAACCGACATCGAGCGCACCCAGCTCAACCTCAACGTCTTTCTCGAACGCAGCTTCGCCGAGGGCGCCGGGCCCACGCAGCTGAGCTACCAGTGGCAGGTACGCTACCGCTGGCTGCGCGAGCTGCACGTCGGCGCCCAGGGCTTCGGTGAGCTCGGCGTCTGGGACCATTGGGCTTCCCAGGACAAGCAGTCGCACCGTGTCGGACCGGCACTGTTCGGCTCGATCGGGCTCGGGCCAGGCAAGGTGGCGTGGCAGGCAGCCTATCTGGTCGGCAAGACCTTCGGCACGCACGGAAACATGTTCACAGCGCGCCTGAAATACGATTTCTGATTGACCGAAAAGCCGCCGCGAAATGTGCGGCCACGCAAAACGCATGGGCACATCCCCATTGACGATCCTCGCCGTCTTTCTGCGACTCGGGTTGACCTCCTTTGGCGGCCCGATCGCGCACCTCGGCTATTTCCGCACCGAGTTCGTCGAGCGTCGACATTGGATGGAAGACCGGGCTTTCTCCCATCTGGTGGCCTTGTGCCAGTTCCTGCCGGGCCCGGCGAGCAGCCAGGTGGGGATGGGGATCGGACTTGCCCGGGCGGGCTGGCCGGGGGCGCTGGCCGCGTGGATCGGATTCACGCTGCCTTCGGCCGTATTGCTGATCGCCTTTGCCTACGGCATCGCCAATGACGGTACGCTGGCCGACTCCGGTGTCGTCCACGGGTTGAAGGTGGTCGCGGTGGCCGTGGTCGCGCAGGCGGTGTGGGGCATGGCCAGGTCGCTCTGCCCGGACCGCGCCCGTGCGGCGCTCGCCGTCCTGGCGGCTTTGCTGACCTTGACGCTGCCCTCGGCGGCGGCCCAGATCGCCGCGATCGCGGTCGGTGGCCTGCTCGGTTGGAGCTTGCTGCCTCGGCTCGCCCAACCGCCGGACCCTTTGCTTTCCTTCGGCGTCTCGAAAGTCGCGGGTACGGTCTCACTGGCGTTGTTCGGCGCGCTCCTGCTTGCCCTTCCACTACTGGCCGCGGCGACGCATTCGCCGACGATGGCCCTGCTCGATGGCTTCTACCGTTCAGGCGCTCTGGTCTTCGGGGGCGGGCATGTGGTGTTGCCGCTGCTGCAAGCCACGGTGGTGCCAGGCGGTGCGGTCAGCAACGCCGACTTCCTCGCCGGCTACGGTGCCGCTCAAGCCGTTCCCGGCCCGCTGTTTGCCTTTGCCGCCTACCTCGGCGCCGTGATGCACGGTTCGTTGAGCGGCTGGTTCGGCGGGCTCATCTTTCTCGTCGCCATCTTCTTGCCCGGCTTCTTGCTGCTCGTCGGCGCACTGCCCTTTTGGGATGTGCTTCGCAAACGGGCCGACATTCAGGCGGCGATGGCCGGCGTCAACGCCAGCGTCGTCGGCATCTTGTTGTCGGCCCTCTATGACCCCGTGTGGACGAGCGCCATCCATTCGCGGGCGGACTTCGGCCTGGCCCTGGTGGCTTTCGGGCTGCTGGTCTACACCCGAATGTCGCCGGTCGTCGTCGTTGCCCTGTCGGCGCTCGGCGGGTGGTTGCTGACGCCGACCGTCTGAGGGCCGGACCGACTCCGCAGGCTCCCACGGTCGCCGGCGGGCACGTCACGCGCTCATTCGAGCGGGCGCGCCGCGCCTGCCAGGGACGCGAGCAGCGCGTCTTCATCGACCGGCTTGACCAGATGGCTGTCGAAGCCCGCGGCCTCGCTTCGGCTCTTGGCGTCGTGGTCACCCCAGCCCGTCAGCGCGATCACGATCGTTTTCTTCCCCCAGGGCTGCTCCCTGATCCGTCGACAGACCTGGTAGCCATCGATGTCGGGCAGACCGATGTCGAGAACGATCGCCTCCGGCCTGAATTCGCTCGCCTCGGTCACGGCGCTTTCGCCGTCGTGCACCGTTCGCACGTCGTGACCCATCAAGGCCAGCAACTCGGCCAAGGTTTCCGCGCTGTCATGGTTGTCATCCACGACCAGGATCTTCATTGCAGCGGCTGTCGCCAGGCCTGTGTCAGCCGCCTCGCTTGCAGAGTCGGCAGGCGGCGCCGCGCGCGCGCTGTGCAGCGGCAAGGAGACGACGAACGCGCTTCCCTGGCCCAGCCCGCCGCTGCGCGCTTCGACGCGGCCACCATGCAGCTCGACCAGATGCTTGACGAGCGACAGGCCGATGCCCAGGCCGCCGCGCGATCGGGAGGCCGCGCCTTCGACTTGCGCGAACATCACGAAAACCTGCTGCAACTGGTCGGCGGCAATGCCGATTCCGTTGTCGTGCACGGCGATATCGACCTCGGTGGCGCTCCGCTGCACGCAGAGCTCGATGCGGCCGGCCCGGTCGGTGTACTTGGCTGCGTTGCCGAGCAGATTCACCAGGACCTGCGCAAGGCGGGTCACGTCGACGTCCACCAGCACGCCGGGCTCGAGCCGAGGCAGCACCAGTTCGTGCCCCGCTTCGTCGATGAACGGACGGCTGGCCTCGACGGCGAGATCGACCACCTTGGAAAGCTCGACGAGCTCGCGGCGCAATTCGATCCGGCCCTGATTGATCCGGCTGACGTCCATCAGATCGTCGATGAGCCTAGCCATCACGCCGACCTGGCGCGCGATGATGTCGCGGAAGGCCAGGGACGACTGGCCTCCTGCCTGCTGTCGTTGCAAGATGTAGACGGCATTTCGCACCGGAGCCAGCGGATTGCGCAGCTCGTGGGCGAGCGTCGCGATGAACTCGTCCTTTCGCTGGTCGGTCAGGCGCAGCTCCGCTTCCAGCTGTCTGACCGCCTGCGTCCGCTCGTCGACCCGTCGATCCAGGTCGTCGTTGAGCGCCTGGAGTTGCTGCTCGGCTCGACGACGCTCGGTGACCTCGGCGAGCAGGGCGCGATTCGAGATGGCGATCTCGCGGCTCTTGCGGTGCAGCTCGGCGAACACCGCCACCTTGGAGCGGAGGACGGCCGCGTTGACCGGCTTGTGCAGATAGTCGACCGCGCCGCTGCCGTAGCCTTCGAGGACATGCTGGTCCTCGTTGTAGTAGGCGGTCAGGAAGATGATCGGCACCCGCGCGGTCTTGCGCCGGTCCTTGATGATCTGGGCCAGCTCGAAGCCGGTCATGCCGGGCATCCGGATGTCGAGGATCAGCAGGGCGAACTCCTCGGCGACCAGCGCCAGCAGCGCCTGATCGGCGGACTCGGCGCGCACCAGGCGGTAGCCCGGCAGGTCGAGGACGGTTTCGAGCACGGTCAGATTCTTCGGCTCATCGTCGACGATCAGGATGTTGATCGGCGCGTCGGCAACCGTCGACAGCAGCGCGCCCGGCCGGCTGGAGATGTCGTGTCCTTCGCCGCTCGGCACGGTGCCCTCGGGCGTCTGTTCTTTGCTCACGGCCGGCCTCATCGAAACAGCCACACGCGCATCAAGCGACAGCAGCTGGTCGGTGTTCACGGGCTTGGCGATGTAGTCGCTGGCGCCGGCGTCCAGGCACTTCTCGCGGTCGCCCTTCATCGCCTTCGCCGTCAGCGCCAGGATCGGCAGCGTGCGGAAGCGGGCGATTTGCGAATCTCGCGCATCGTCTCGTAGCCATCCATGTCCGGCATCATGATGTCCATGAGGACCATGCTCAAGCTCGGGCGTGCTCTGGATGAGCTCGATCGCCTGGCGGCCATTGGTGGCGCTGATCACCTCCATCTCGTGGTTCTCGAGCAGCGAGGTCAAGCGCGAAGATGTTGCGTGCGTCGTCGTCGACGACCAGCACCTTGCGGCCGCGCAGGATTTCCTTGGAGCCGTGCAGGCGCTCGAGCATCTGCTGCTTCTCGGCGCGGCAGATCGGTGACGACGCGGTGCAGGAACAGGGCGGTCTCGTCGAGCAGCCGCTCGGGCGACTGCACGTCTTTCAGGACGATGCTCTTGGCCATCTGCCTTCAGCCGTCCGCTCGTCGTCGCGTCAGGTCCTTGCCGGTGAAGACGACGACCGGGACGTCCGCAGACCTCGCTTCGCGCCTGCATCTTTTCGAGCAGCTCGAATCCGGTCATGTCGGGCAGGCGCAGGTCGAGCACGACACAGTCGAAGGTGTCCTTGATCAGCGCGGCGATGCGCCTCGCCGCTGGCCACCGCCACGGTCTCGATGTCGTCGTGGTCGAGCAGCTCGACGATCGACTGCCGCTCGATGTCGTTGTCCTCGACGACCAGCAGGCGCTTCGATGTGCGAGTGCGTGAAATCCTTGATGCGGTCGAACGCCGCCTCCAGGCCGTCGGTCGTCGGCTCCTTGACGAGGTAGGCGAACGCGCCGTGCGCCAGGCCGTGCTGCCGCTCTTCTTCGAGCGTGACGATCTGCACCGGGATGTGGCGCGTGGCCGGGTCGAGCTTGAGCTGGTTGAGCACCGTCCAGCCGAGCATGTCGGGCAGGAAGATGTCGAGCGAGATCGCCGCCGGGCGGAACTGCCGGGCCAGCGAGAGGCCCGTGCGCGCCCTTGGTGGCGACGATGCCCTTGAAGCCCTTGTCGCGGGCCAGCCCCAGGAGGATGCGGGCGTAGTGCGGGTCGTCCTCGATGATCAGCAGGACCGGGTCGCCTTGCGTGATGTCGGTCGCGGTCGTCGGTGATATGCTCTTCGCGGGCGACCGACAGGACGGCCATCTCCGGTCGAGCTTCGCTGGCCACCGGGTCGCCGCCACGCGCCGTCGCACGCGGTTGCATGGCGCCGGCGTAGTGCAGCGGCAGGTAGAGCGTGAACGTGCTGCCCTTGCCGTGCACGCTGGCGAGCCTGATCTCGCCGCCGAGCAGCACCGCCAGCTCGCGGCTGATCGCCAGGCCGAGGCCGGTGCCGCCGTACTTGCGGGAGGTGCCGGCGTCGGCCTGCTGGAACGCCTCGAAGATGAGCCGCTGCTTCTCCGGGGCGACGCCGATGCCGGTGTCTTCGACGGCGAAGGCGACGACCTGCTGGGCGTTGCTGAGCACCGGGTGATCGACGCTCCAGCCGTGCGTCGGCCAGCTCGACGCGCACGTCGCACGTGGCCATGCGACGTGAACTTGACGGCGTTGGAGAGCAGGTTCTTGAGGATCTGCTGAAGGCGCTTCGGGTCGCTCGTCCATCGAGCGCGGCAGGCCGGCGTCGAAGTCGGACGTGGAACGGCAGGTTCTTGGCCTCGGCGACGTGCCGGAAGTTGCGGTCGATGGTGTCGCGCAGGCCGGCGAAGGTGATCTCCTCGACCTCGACCGTGACCGTGCCGGACTCGATCTTCGAGAGGTCGAGGATGTCGTTGATCAGGTGCAGCAGGTCGGAGCCGGACGAGTTGATGTTGCGGGAGAACTCGACCTGCTTGTCCGACGAGGTTGCCGCGGCGCGTTCTCGGCCAGCTGCTGGCTCAGGATCAGGATCGAGTTGAGCGGCGTGCGCAGCTCGTGCGACATGTTGGCGAGGAACTCGGACTTGTACTTCGAGGTCGAGCGCCAGCTCGGCGGCCTTCTCCTCGAGCGCGCGGCGGGCCTGCTCGACCTCCGCGTTCTTGCGCTCGACCTCGGCGTTCTGCTCGGCGAGCAGCTTGGCCTTGGTGCCCAGCTCTTCGTTGGTCTGCTGGAGCTCGCTCTGGCGCGACTGCAGCTCGACCGTGAGCTGCTGCGACTGCGTCGAGCAGGCCCTCGGTGCGCATCGTCGCCTCGATGGTGTTGAACACGGCGCCGATGCTCTGCGTGAGCTGCTCGAGGAAGGTCAGGTGAGCCGGCGCTGAAAGGCTGCAGCGAGGCCAGCTCGATGACCGCCTTCGTCTCGCCTTCGAACAGCACCGGCAGCACGATCGATGCTGACCCGGCGGCGCCTCGCCGAGGCTGGAGGTGATCGTGACGAAGTCGGGCGGCACGTCGGTCAGCAGGATGCGTCTCTTTTCGACCGCGCACTGGCCGACCAGGCCTTCGCCGACGCCGGATCGTGTCGCGCCAGCGGCACGCCCTGTGCGCATAGCTCGACAAGCAGCGTCAGCTCGGCCTCGCTCGTCGGTGCCCGCCAGGTGGTAGATCGTGCCCTGCTGCGCGTTGACCAGCGGCGCCAGCTCGGTGAGCAGCATCTGGCCCACGGTGCTCAGCTCGCGCTGGCCCTGGAGCATGCCGGTGAACGGGCGAGGTTGGTCTTCAGCCAGTCCTGCTCGCGGTTGCTCTCGGTGGTCTCGCGCAGGTTGGAGATCATCGTGTTGATGTTGTCCTTCAGCTCGGCGACCTCGCCGCGCGTCTCGACCTGGATCGAGCGCGTCAGGTCGCCCTTGGTCACGGCGGTGGCGACCTCGGCGATGGCGCGCACCTGGGTGGTGAGGTTGGCGGCGAGCAGGTTGACGTTGCCGGTGAGGTCCTTCCAGGTGCCGGCGGCGCCGGGCACGTTGGCCTGGCCGCCGAGCCGGCCGTCGACGCCGACTTCGCGGGCGACGTTGGTCACCTGGTCGGCGAAGGTGGCCAGCGTGTCGGTCATGTTGTTGATCGTGTCGGCGAGCGCGGCGACCTCGCCCTTGGCCTGCACGGTAAGCGCTGGCGTCAGGTTGCCGTTGGCCACCGCGGTCACGACCTTGACGATGCCGCGCACCTGCTCGGTGAGGTTCGAGGCCATGAAGTTGACGTTGTCGGTCAGGTCCTTCCAGGTGCCGCCGACGCCGCGACACCTGCGCCTGGCCGCCGAGCTTGCCCTCGGTGCCGACTTCGCGCGCCACGCGCGTGACCTCGCCGGCGAAGGCGTTGAGCTGGTCGACCATCGTGTTGATGGTGTTCTTCAGCTCCAGGATCTCGCCCTTCACGTCGACGGTGATCTTGCGGTTCAGGTCGCCGCGCGCCACGGCGGTCGTCACCTCGGCGATGTTGCGGACCTGGGCGGTCAGGTTGGCGCCCATGGTGTTGACCGAGTCGGTGAGGTCCTTCCAGGTGCCGGCCACGCCGGGCACCACCGCCTGCACGCCGAGCCGGCCTTCGGTGCCGACCTCGCGCGCCACGCGCGTCACCTCGGAGGCGAACGAGCGGAGCTGCTCGACCATCGTGTTGATGGTTTCCTTGAGCTGCAGGATCTCGCCGCGGACGTCGACGGTGATCTTCTTCGACAGGTCGCCGTTGGCCACCGCGATGGTCACCTCGGCGATGTTGCGGACCTGGCCGGTCAGGTTGGAGGCCATCGAGTTGACGTTGTCGGTCAGGTCCTTCCAGGTGCCGGCCACGCCGGGCACCTGCGGCCTGGCCGCCGAGCTTGCCCTCGGTGCCGACCTCGCGCGCCACGCGCGTCACTTCCGAGGCGAAGGCCGAGAGCTGCTCGACCATGGTGTTCATGGTCTCCTTGAGCTGAAGGATCTCGCCCTTCACGTCGACGGTGATCTTGCGGCTGAGGTCGCCGCGTGCGATGGCGGTGGCGACGTCGGCGATGTTGCGGACCTGGCCGGTGAGGTTCGACGCCATCGAGTTGACGTTGTCGGTCAGGTCCTTCCAGGTGCCGGCCACGCCGGGCACCTGCGGCCTGGCCGCCGAGCTTGCCGTCGGTGCCGACCTCGCGCGCCACGCGGCGTCACTTCGGCCGCGAACGAGCGGAGCTGGTCGACCATCGTGTTGATGGTTTCCTTCAGCTCGAGGATCTCGCCGCGCACGTCGACGGTGATCTTCTTGGACAGGTCGCCGTTGGCCACGGCGATCGTCACCTCGGCGATGTTGCGCACCTGGCCGGTGAGGTTGGTGGCCATCGAAGTTGACGTTGTCGGTCAGGTCCTTCCAGGTGCCGGCGACGCCCTCGACCTCCGCCTGGCCGCCGAGCTTGCCTTCGGTGCCGACCTCGCGCGCCACGCGGCTGACTTCGCCGGCGAAGGCGTTGAGCTGGTCGACCATCGTGTTGATGGTGTTCTTCAGCTCAGGATCTCGCCGCGCACGTCGACGGTGATCTTCTTCGAGAGGTCGCCGCGCGCGACGGCGGTGGTCACCTCGGCGATGTTGCGCACCTGGCCGGTGAGGTTCGAGGCCATGAAGTTGACGTTGTCGGTCAGGTCCTTCCAGGTGCCGGCCACGCCGGGCACCTGCGGCCTGGCCGCCGAGCTTGCCTTCGGTGCCGACCTCGCGCGCGACGCGCGTGACTTCGGAGGCGAAGCCGTTGAGCTGGTCGACCATCGTGTTGATGGTGTTCTTGAGCTCGAGGATCTCGCCCTTGACGTCGACGGTGATCTTGCGCGAAAGGTCGCCGCTCGCGACGGCGGTGGTGACGTCGGCGATGTTGCGAACCTGGCCGGTGAGGTTGTCGGCCATCGAGTTGACGTTGTCGGTCAGGTCCTTCCAGGTGCCGGCGACGCCGCGCACCTGCGCCTGGCCGCCGAGCTTGCCCTCGGTGCCGACCTCGCGCGCGACGCGGGTCACTTCGGAGGCGAAGGCGTTGAGCTGGTCGACCATCGTGTTGAGCGTGTTCTTCAGCTCGAGGATCTCGCCCTTCACGTCGACGGTGATCTTCTTCGAGAGGTCGCCGTTGGCCACGGCCGTCGCCACGTCGGCGATGTTGCGCACCTGGCCGGTCAGGTTCGACGCCATCGAGTTGACGTTGTCGGTGAGGTCCTTCCAGGTGCCGGCCACGCCGGGCACCTGCGGCCTGGCCGCCGAGCTTGCCTTCGGTGCCGACCTCGCGCGCCACGCGGCTGACCTCGCCGGCGAAGGCGTTGAGCTGGTCGACCATCGTGTTGATGGTGTTCTTCAGCTCGAGGATCTCGCCGCGGACGTCGACGGTGATCTTCTTCGACAGGTCGCCGTTGGCCACGGCGGTCGTCACGTCGGCGATGTTGCGCACCTGCGCCGGTGAGGTTGGTCGCCATCGCGTTGACCGAGTCGGTCAGGTCCTTCCAGGTGCCGGCCACGCCGCGCACCTCGGCCTGGCCGCCGAGCTTGCCTTCGGTGCCGACCTCGCGCGCCACGCGCGTCACCTCGGAGGCGAAGCCGTTGAGCTGGTCGACCATCGTGTTGATGGTGTTCTTCAGCTCCAGGATCTCGCCCTTCACGTCGACGGTGATCTTCTTCGACAGGTCGCCGTTGGCCACCGCCGTGGTCACCTCGGCGATGTTGCGCACCTGGCCGGTCAGGTTCGAGGCCATGAAGTTGACGTTGTCGGTCAGGTCCTTCCAGGTGCCGGCCACGCCGGGCACCTCGGCCTGGCCGCCGAGCTTGCCTTCGGTGCCGACCTCGCGCGCCACGCGCGTGACTTCGGAGGCGAAGCCGTTGAGCTGGTCGACCATCGTGTTGATGGTGTTCTTGAGCGCGAGGATCTCGCCCTTCACGTCGACGGTGATCTTCGACGACAGGTCGCCCTTGGCGACGGCGGTCGTCACGTCGGCGATGTTGCGCACCTGGCCGGTCAGGTTCGACGCCATCGAGTTGACCGAGTCGGTGAGGTCCTTCCAGGTGCCGGCGACGCCGGGCACCTGCGCCTGGCCGCCGAGCTTGCCCTCGGTGCCGACCTCGCGCGCCACGCGCGTCACTTCCGACGAGAAGCCGTTGAGCTGGTCGACCATCGTGTTGATGGTTTCCTTCAGCTCCAGGATCTCGCCCTTGACGTCGACCGTGATCTTGCGCGACAGGTCGCCGCGCGCCACGGCCGTCGTCACGGTCGCGATGTTGCGCACCTGCGCCGTCAGGTTGGTCGCCATCGCGTTGACCGAGTCGGTGAGGTCCTTCCAGGTGCCGGCCGACGCCGGGCACCACCGCCTGGCCGCCGAGCCGGCCGTCGGTGCCGACCTCGCGCGCCACGCGCGTCACCTCCGAGGCGAACGAGCGCAGCTGGTCGACCATCGTGTTGGTGGCTTCCTTCAGCTGCAGGATCTCGCCGCGAACGTCGACGGTGATCTTCTTCGACAGGTCGCCGTTGGCGACGGCGATCGTCACCTCGGCGATGTTGCGCACCTGCGCGGTGAGGTTGCCGGCCATCTGGTTGACCGAGTCGGTGAGGTCCTTCCAGACGCCCGAGACGCCCTTGACCTGGGCCTGGCCGCCGAGCTTGCCCTCGGTGCCGACTTCGCGCGCGACGCGGGTCACTTCCGAGGTGAAGACCGAGAGCTGCTCGATCATCGTGTTGACCAGCTTCGCCGAACGCAGGAACTCGCCCTTCAGCGCGCGCCCGTCCACCTCGAGCTCCATCGACTGGCCGAGGTCGCCCTTGGCGACCGCGCCGATGGTGCGCGCAATCTCGGTCGTGGGCCGCACCAGGTCGTCGATCAGCGTGTTGATCGAATCGACCTTGCTGGCCCAGCCGCCGATCGCCCCGGGCAGCGACATGCGCTGCTTGAGGCGGCCCTCCTTGCCGACCGTGACGCTCAGCCGGCTTGCTTCCCGCGAGATCCTGTCGTCGTGCGCGAGCGCCTGGTTGAACGCCTCGGCGATGCGCCCGTCGGTTCCGGTCCAGTCGGCCGGCAGGCGAACCGAGAAGTCGCCGTCCCTGAACGCCGCCATCGCCGAAAGGATCTGCAGCGATCGAGCCTGTGCGGCGGCTCGTTCGTTTCGCAGGTCCAGGACCTCGTCTTCAAGGGAGCGAAAAGTTGCCGGATGAACGGTTGAAGCGGCCTCGCTGACTCTGGGCATGAGGGCTCGTCCTTTGTGCGATGAACCAAGGTGCTCGACATGAAAACGGGCGACGATTCGCGCGGAAATTTAACCGCAATCAGAGCCCGTGCCCTCTCGGTGGCGGCACGAAGCAGACGGAGATGCAGATTTTGCGTCGGAAGTCGCGGGCCTTGGCAAAGGGCGTGCCGAGCCGATGCGCGCGTCGCGGCGGCGATGCTGCGTGGGATGCCTCCTACCGTAGACAGAGGCTCAAGACGGCTTCGCTGGCGATGCTTCGAACGTACCGTTCGTGGCCGGCCCGAGCATCGGGCGAACAACCTGGAGACTCAGATGAACGAACTCAAGACACCGAATCCCTCGGACCCCGCGAACCGCGATCCGATCAGCAAGGCGCCGGGCGCACATCCGGTCGGCGTCGGCGTCGGGGCAGCTGTCGGCGGCGCAGCCGCCGGAGTGGCGACCGCGGCAGCAACCGGAGCCGCAGTCGGCACGGCTGCGGGGCCCGTCGGAACCGTGATCGGTGCGGCCGTGGGCGCCGTCGTCGGAGGCCTTGCCGGCAAGGCGGTCGCCGAGCACTACGATCCGACGGTCGAGGACGGGTACTGGCGTGAGGCGCATACGAAGCAGCCCTATTACGACCGGGCCTACACGTATGACGACTACGCGCCCGCGTATCGCCTCGGCGGCGAAGCTCGCGGCAGATACAAGGGCCGCAGCTTCGCCGATGTCGAAGGCAACCTGGCGGGCGACTGGGAGCGGGCGAAGGGCAAGTCACGCATGTCGTGGGACCAGGCCAAGTCGGCGACCCGCGCTGCGTGGGACCGCATCGCCGACTAGTCGCCGGCCATACGTCGTCGCAAGGGCCTGAATCGGCTGCCGCCGATTCAGGCCCTTGTTCATTTGACTCGTTCTGGTGCTTGCACGATAGCGGCAGATCAATGATCCTCGGCCGCCTCCGGATGAATCCAAGGATGGCTATGGCCAGCGACTTCTACCAAGGTGTCGGGTTGGCAGTTGCCCAACAAAGACGACGACTGCAAGTGGCCGGCTCCGCCTTCATGGCCTTAGACCGTCGATGGGCACGGAGCTAAGATTCGATGACCATGAAGCGTACGCTCGAGCGCGCGGCGAAATTCTGCGAAGACTTCGGCCTCAAATTGCCTGTCTTGCTGGGGCCGATGGCCGGTGTCAGTTCTCCGTTGCTATCCATCGCCGTGGCGAACGCGGGCGGACTCGGGGCTTGCGGTGTTTTGCTGATGCAGCCTGCTGAGATCCTCGAATGGGCGCGGCAGTTTTCGACGCAGGCAACAGGACCGTTCCAGCTCAATGTTTGGATACCCGATCCCGAGCCCGAGCGGCACGACCGTCACGAGGCGAAGTTGCGAGAGTTCCTGGGTCGCTTCGGACCACCCGTACCTTTGGAAGCGGGGAATGCCCGCCCTCCGAACTTTGAGGCTCAACTGGAGGCGATGCTCGAAGCGAAGCCTCCCATCCTCTCGTCGGTCATGGGTTTGTACCCGCCCTGGTTCGTCGACCGGATGCGCGGGCAGGGCATCAAGTGGTTCGCGAACGTCTCGACGGTGGCTGAGTCTCGAGCGGCCGAAGATGCCGGCGCCGATGTCGTCGTCGTTCAGGGTGCCGAGGCCGGAGGCCATCGCGGATGCTTTGACGCGCGCGATGCGGAGCGCAGCATGGTTGGTCTGATCTCGCTCGTGCCGACTGTTGTCGCGGCGGTCAAGATCCCGGTGGTCGCCACCGGCGGTATCGCGGATGGCAAGGGGCTGGCAGCGGCGCTAGTTCTGGGAGCCAGTGCTGTCCAGATTGGTACGGGCTTCTTGCGCTGCCCCGAGGCGAACATTCCGTCCGCGTGGGCCGATGCCCTTGCCAAGACTGCGCCGGAGAACACGACAGTGAGCCGAGTTTTCTCGGGCCGCGCCGGCCGGAGCATTGCGACCGCCTATGTCCGTGAGGCTAGCCTTCCTGAAGCGCCAATGCCGGCACCTTATCCCGTCCAACGTGGACTCACCGCGGCCATGCGCGGCGAAGCGATCAAGGACGGCGACGTGGAGAGGATGCAGGCTTGGGCCGGCCAGTCCGCATCGTTGGCGAAGGCCATACCCGCCGAGCGTCTGGCCGCTGACATCTGGCATGAAGCTCGAGACCTGCTTCGGTGACGGGCCGGCAAGCCCGTCTATGAATATGTGAAGTGAAGTCGGAATCGCGGTCCGGCAAGCGGTCTTCGCAGAGGCCCGCTTGTGGCCGCCAGCTGGCACTAGGCTGCAGCGACGATGAGACGGAACAGCGCGAATTCTTTCCGGACGATCCCGTAGTTATCGCCGTACGCGCCCGCGGTAAAGACCACGGCAAGGTCGAGCTCGGGGACGATGAACAAGCGCTGCCCGCCGAACCCGACGCCAGCTGTCCAGGCGAGATCACGGCCGTTGTGTGGCAGCAGTCCGTCCCACCAGTGGTGGCCGTAGCGGAAGGGTCCATTGCCGACCGTGATGCTTGGCTGCAACGACGCCGCGATCCAGGCGGATGGCACCACCTGGCGTCCTTGCCAAGCTCCGCCGGCCAGGAGCAATTGGCCGAGCCGCAGCAGGTCGGGTGACGCGAGGCGCAAGCCCCCATCCGCCAATGGCCTCCGAGGTGAGCCGCCGCGCCATTCCCAACGGGTGATGCCGAGTGGCTCGAACAAGTCCGTGCGGACGAGATCGAGCAGACCACGGCCGCTGCGCTGCTCGAGGATGTCGGCGAGCAACATGGTGTGACCGCCGTTGTAGTTCCAGCGCGTCCCAGGCTCGGCGACGAGAGGACGGTCGAGCACGTAGCGCGCTGGACTCGGGTCCCACCAGAGCCGGGTCTCATCGTTTGCGCTGCTCCCATAGGCGGCCGTCGCTTCGTCCCAAGCCAGGCCGCTGGCCATATCGAGCAGATGCGAGATTCGGATCGCTTCGCGACCGTCGCGGCGCAAGTCGGAGAGCGCCGGATAGAAGTCCAGCACCGGTGCGGCCGTGTCGATCTCGCCGCGTCCCACCGCCTGTCCTACGAGCAGCGCAACGACGCTCTTGCTGATCGAGCGCATATCGTGCAGCACGTCAGGGCCGAACGTGACCTCGCGAGCGAACCAGTCGCCGATCGCCTTGTCCTTCGAGCGGCGGTAAAGCTCGACCCGGATGCTGCCTGACCGCCAGACCAGCACGCTATGGAGATCCGCCTCCGCTGCGGCACGCTCGATTGCCGACTGGTCAAGCGTGGGTTGCGCAGCAGCGGGCGAACCGTGCATCAAGCCGCGCATGAGCAGCAGCGACGGCAAGGCAGCTGTTACGCGGCGACGGCCCGTGCTGATCGGTTGGTGGGCACTGCTCAAGGGAGTTCCAGCATGACGGGCGGAGTGTGGCATCTCGAGACCGCCGAGGGGCACCGTCACAGGTTGTCATCGTCCTCGCAAGCAGCCGCTCCACACCGTCCGCTCGTGGCCGCGAAGAGTGCGGCGAAGAGTCAGTGGCTGCGAGTTCACACCCGCGCATCGACGAAGCGGACGTGACCGTCGGTGGTGCCGAGCGTGCGTCGCTCGCCGCCGGGCCAGGTGATGAGGTCAATCAGCAATCGCACGCTCTCTCGCGGTCCGCCGAGCACGGCCTCGGGCTCGAGCCGCAGCCACGCGAGCGGCGCCGGTGCTGCGCGCCCCGCCTGCTCGATCGCGGCGGCGATTCGCTCGCGCGTCTCTTGCGGCGGGTACTGGTAGAAGACCGAGTGATAGACGACGGTGAGCGCATCGGCCGCGCGATGCGCCAGGCGCTCCTCGAGCCACGCCGCGGCGTCGGCGCGCTCCACGCGCACGTCGTGTGCGACGGCGAGCGTGGCTGCCGCGTCGAAGCGCGCGAGTCGATCGGCCTGGTCCGCCCAGATGTAGGCGCGCAGGCGGAGGCGCTCCTCGGGCGAGCGCAGGTCGAGGGGCTCAAGATCGCAGGCCGCGCGCGAGCGTACGCGCGGGTGCACATCGAGCGGCGGCGCAGGCCCCATCCACTCGGTGTCGATCTGCACGGGACTGCTCGAGCCCCACGACCACGAGGCCGTGCGATAGGCGAAGCGATCCCAGCACTGGTTCAAGCCTGCGCTCGCACCGATCTCGAGCATGTCGAACGGAAGATCGAAGCGTGCGGCCAGCGCGAGGAAGCCGGCAAGCAGCGCAATCGCGCGGCGCGTCTCGTTCGTCTGCGGGGCGGAGCGGAGGAAGTCCGCGACCCAGGCGCGTTCGCGGCCCAGGAACGCGCGCGCAACGCGCCAGACTGCGGCGGCGTCCCAGGCTGGCCGCAGCGCCGGGTATTCTGTGGCAAGCGCCGGGTCGCGCCCGCAGAGCGCCGCCGCGTGCAGCGCGCCCGCGAGCCGCAGCGAGACGGCGTCGGCGCGCGGATGGCCCGCCCAGTCTCCGACGAGCTCGGCGGTTGGCCCGCCGAGCTCGAGGTCGCGCGCCATGGCCTCGATCAGGCGCGCCGTGAAGGGCGAGCCGAACGCGTCGCAGAATCGCGCCTGCTCAGCGAAGTGATCGAGCAGAGCGGAGTTCATCGTCTAACGCGCGTCCGAGACATGGCGGAGGATAGTTCGATGAGGCCGCTTGGCCACGGTCCTGCGAGTCCTGGGCGCAGCCGGACTCCTTGAACTTCCATGCTTTCGTGAGCTCAAGCCGCTTGCAGCGCGGCGTGCAGCGACGTCGTTTCCGGCATGGGCTCGAGCGCATCGGGGGAAAGCGAAGCGCCCGATGGGCACTTGTCCGGCATCTGATCGAACTGCCACTGTCGGACTGCGCCGCTATCGATGCTCTGACTTCTGCAATACCTTGCTACGGGGTCGCTGTTCCTGGGAGGACGCCGGTGCCTCAAAGACGGGTATGCGACCGAGATCGTTCGGCGCGCATCCTCGATCGACCGCAACCGCTGCATAGCAACAGGCTCGGCGACGGACATCGGCTCAAGACTATCTGCCGTCGTTCGACGTCGCCTGGTTCTCGCCCTTCCGCATTCCCTGTCGAACCGCGGTCGCTCCCGGGCGATCGGTCATGGCCGAGAGTGCCAGGCCGGCGCGCGCTGGCATCAACCGGCACGACAGCGAGGCTTGGCAGCGCTCAAACGCCTTCAACGATTCGGATGTCGCGATCCAAGCCATCGCCGAGAGCGGCCAAGGCTGCTTGGTAGGCGTGGCTGTCGTGGGCGGCAGCGGCCTGTTCGACACTATCGAACTCGATCAAGACTGTCCGTTGTTTCAACCCAAGTTCATAGACTATTGACGGCTCAGCACGCGCCAAGAATCGACCGCCTGCGGCCGTGAGTGCGGGGCCTGCGAGCTTCGCGTAGGCGGCGACCTTTTCGGGATCTTTCACCGCGCGATACGTGCTGACCCAATAGGCTTTGGACATTTGATCTTCCTTGTGGATGTGAGATGGCTCTTATAGCGCTCCCAAAGTGGGGCGCTTCTGTTGCCTCGCCTCGCCCTCAAATGGACTTCCCGGGCGAAGCGTCTGAGTGCAGCCTGCCCCTCATCTCCGCCGGCAAGGCGCCCGCTTCAGACTAATAGCGGCGCGGCTCGGCGAGGGCGCGCGCGATGCGCGCGAACTGCCGTTCGGTGATCGCCTCGGTCTTGCGCGCTGCCATGCCGGCAATTGTCCTACGCGCGCGCAGCCCGTCGCCCGGACGGTGCCATGTCCATCCCGATACCTTGGGCTATCCCCATCCAATCCGCAAGCAGGCGATGGCTGCCCTTGAGACGACGCCAGTCCTCAACGACCGAAATGCGACTGGGACCGATCACCCGGTGCCCGCTGCGGATCCGGTTGACAGTGGCGAGCACGCCAGCGTCATACGGGGCCGCCTGTCAAGCCCGCCAGGCCTCCGCGGTCGACGAGCTCGGTGGTCGCGTCAGTGCTTGATGTCTCGCTTCTCTTGGCGACCGTCTTGCTTGGTATCGCGCTTGTCCTGGCGGCATTCGGCATTGTTCTTTTGGTCTGCGGCCTTGCAGTCGACCTTGTTCTGACGCGCCTGCTGCTTTGCGTCCTGCTTCGCGTCCCTACCGTCACGGCGCTGGTCCGCCTGATCGGTGGCCAGGGCAACTCCCGACAGGGCCAGCAGCCCTGTAGCAACCAGAGCGCCGGCGTACCGGCTCCAACTTGCGTGCTTCGAGTCGATCATTTGCTGCTCCAATCTGTCGATTGCGACCATTGTTCCCGCCATGCTTCTCGGCCTGGTCGTGCCTCCGTTCCTGTAGGTTGGCCATCCGAGGACAGCCATTGTGGCAGGCCCCGCGAAGATCACCTCGGTCGCCCTGGGTGAGCGGGAGCTCCCTGGAGCCACGTCGGCCTCACGCTCACCCAAAGCAGAAGTTCAGGTCGACAGATTCGCTGCCCGTAGCGGACCTTCGTCCACCACGGAAGGGAGGTCGCCAACGACCGCTTCGCGCAAGCGGCGTTGACGTGATCAGGATCCGCGCTACTTCGAGAACCAACCGGAGATGTGCTGGCGCATGCGCAGGAAGAATCCCGCGCGCTCCACGGCAGCAAGCGCCACGACCGGCACCTCGCCGAGTTGCTTGCCGTTGGCCGTGACGTCGACCTTGCCGATCACGGCACCCTTGGAGATCGGCGCCTCCAGTGCCGGGGTCAGCACGACCGAGGTCTTGACCGCGGCGCCTTGTCCCTTCGGTATCACCAGCGTCAGCGGCTGGGCAACGCCCGCCGCGACATCGGGCGCCACTCCATACAGCACCTTGGCGGTCGCCAGTGTCGTGCCGGCCTGGACAGGCGTCGCCTCCTCGAAGTTGCTGAAGCCCCAGTTGAACAGCACCCGGGTCTGGTCAGCTCGAGCTTGCGCGCTGTTCGCGTTCATGATGACCGAAATCAGGCGCATCCCGTTTCGCTTGGCCGAAGCGGTCAAGCAATACCCAGCTTCCTCCGTGTGCCCCGTCTTGAGTCCGTCGACGGTTGGATCGGTGTACAGCAATGCATTGCGATTGCCCTGCTTGATGCCGTTGTAGGTGAACTCGTGCTCCGCGTAGATCGGGTAGTACTCGGCACTATTGCGGATGATCGCCTGCGCGAGCACGGCGAGGTCGCGTGCCGAGGCCTTGTGGCCGGGGCTGGGCAGCCCATCCGCATTTTCGAAGTGCGTGTGCGTCATTCCCAGCTTTGCCGCTTCCGCGTTCATCATGGCGACGAACCCGGATTGCGAGCCGCCGATATGCTCGGCCAACGCCTTGGAGGCGTCGTTCCCGCTGTCGATGACGACACCGCGCAGCATGTCGATCAAGGGCACTTGCGCGTTGAGCGGCACGAACATGCAACTGTCGCCATCCTTGCCGCCGCGGCACCAGGCGCTCAGGCTCATGGTGACGGGTTCGGTGGACTTCAGCTTGCCGCTCTTCAGCCCCTGTTCCACCA
The DNA here is from genome assembly GCA_963778525.1 of uncultured beta proteobacterium. GTDB lineage: Bacteria > Pseudomonadota > Gammaproteobacteria > Burkholderiales > Burkholderiaceae_C > Schlegelella_A. Next base: position 691,620 of record CAVZUJ010000001.1, read on the forward strand.
GGTAGCTGGTCATCATTTTGGTCAGGGACGCGGGCGGAAGCGGTTCGTCCGGATTGGAAGAGGCGAGGATCTGCCCCGTGTTGAAGTCCATCAGGACCCATGCCTTGTTGGCGAGCACCGGGACTCCGTTCGCGTCGGTGGTGGTCGCGGACTCGGTGGATGCGGCCGGCTTTGGCTTGTGAGCTGCTGCGTGGGCCTTTGGATGCGTCGCGCCAGAAGCAGTCCCAGCCGAGCCGACCAGGATCAAGGTTGCAAGGATGGAAGGGAGCAGAGGCGAAGTGCGAAGACTGAGGGTCATTGAGAGATGCGTCCTGGAGAAGCCAGTATGTAGCTCGCGACCCGGCCAGGGACGGCGAAATCGGCTTCGGGTACTGGGGTGTGCTCGACACGGAGTCGCGCGTGGATCATGGCCCATTGTGGCGGCTCTGCATGCCCCACTGACTCGGCGGGGGACTGCGATCCGGTGGCATGACTCGGACGTCGTCTCGAAGGATGAGCAACAGGTCAGGAAGCGCAGATGGCCCCCGGCGTCTTTGGCATGGCGATTTCCAGATCGATGGCATTGCTGCAACTGGCCGAGAGCGTCAGGCAGACGCGGCCAGGCCTCTGCGGCTGTAGGTAGCATGCGTCGGAGTTCGTCCTTGTTTCAATCGCGAGGAATGCGGGGCTGCAACTCGATCTGCAAAGGGAGGCAATGCAGTGGCTCCTTCGTTCGAAGTCTTTGTTCCCGGCGCGCTATGGCTCAGGGGCTACGTCGTCTCCTTGGGCGGGGCGCGGATCAACGCTCGGATGACGGTGATCAAGCTCTGCAGCGGCGAGATCCTGATCCACTCCCCGTGTGCGTTCGACGAGGCGTTGGCCGCTCAGGTCACAGCGCTGGGACCTGTCGCGGCGATCATTGCGCCAGGCAATTTCCACTGGCTCCACGTGCGCTCATGTCAGCAGGCGTTTCCCCAGGCGGTGACCTACGTCTGCCCTGGCGTCGAGAAGCGGGCGAAGGGGCTAACCTTCAACGAGATGCTCGGCGACGAGGCGCCGGCGCTGTGGGCGGGTGAGCTGTCACAGGTCTACCTTCAGGGAACGCGGGTGATGCGTGAGGTCGCGTTCTTTCACCACGCCAGCAAGACTCTCATCCTCGTCGACGCGGTCGAGAACGTCACGGCGGCCACGCCCGGCACCAACTGGTTGCTAAGGTTCCTGTTTCGGACGATCGGGCTGTGGAACACGCCTGGCCCAGCGCCCGAGTATCGGCTTGCCTGGGGTGACAAGGCGCTCGTGCGCCAGTGCATGATGCGTATCCTCGATTGGGACTTCGAGCGCGTGATCCTCTCCCACGGCGATCTCATCACCCGCGACGCCAAGCGGGTGGTTGCCCATGCTTGGCGGAAGATCCTGGGCCGCGCCTTAGCCTCGGCTGCGGTCAGAGGCGGCTCGCCGCCCATCGCAAGATGACGCGAGGAAGGCTCTCTTCGAGCTGGATGGTGAACACCCGGCTTGAACGCACGACAGTGCTGATCTCATCTACCGCGTTATGCCAGCGCAGCCGCTGGCGACATCCGAAATTTGGGGCAAGTGACTGGCTTAGAGCTGACCGTCACGACCGGGGGCTTGTGGCCGACAGTTGTCGTCGAGTATCCCGAGGCAGATGCGTTGTCTCTACGCCTCACCGACAAGCAGCGTGAACTGACCGCGCCCGAGCAACCTTCTGAAGTCGCGGTCGAAGCTGACGAGATGTTCGCCGCGCTGCGCGACGGCTGCGGCCAGCCACGCGCCGGGAAGCTCGTTGCCAGTGAGCTTCCTGTCGAGGCAGAGCGCTCGAAGCCGCTTCCATTCGGGGCCGAGCTCGGCCAGCTGGACACCAGGAAGCGAGAGCATCACGTCGACGAAGCCGATCGCCTCGTCGATCGGCGTCGGGCGCTTGAAGATCTTTGGGCTGGTGACCAGGCGCAAAAAGCTGGCGAGCACCATCGGCATCAAGGCACACACGGTGCCCGACTCCGCCCCGGCCAAGGTCTCCTCGAGCCAGGCACGGGCGACCCGGTGATGGGGATGATCGCTTCGAGCGGCGGCGACGAGTACGTTGACGTCAGGCGTCATCGCCCAAAGCTTCCAGGAGGGCCTTGTTGCTCCCGGGATTGACGCCGGCCATCAGCCCGCCACGGCCCTTGAGCAGAGGCAGTACGACTTTGGCGCGACGTCCCGCCGCCGGGCGCGTTCGAAGGCGCAGATGAAGGCCTTCCTCGATCAGCCGCGTCAGGCTGGTGCGCTGATGCGCAGCCAGCGCCTTGGCTTCCGAGAGAAGCTGATCATCGATGTCGAGGGTGGTCTTCATTGCACCATCATACAGATTTCTGTACCGAGATGACATGACAGAACGGACCCGAAGTCCGTCGGTCGATACAGGTCCTCGGTGAGGATCGTGCGGGAGCGTGGGGAACAGAACGTAGCCGGATTTGGCTGCGTTCAAGACAAACGGCTAGCAGGCGCGAACCTGCTAGCCGTCGTCTTTCTGGTGGGCCCTGAGTGACTCGAACACTCGACCTACGGATTAAGAGTCCGCTGCTCTACCAACTGAGCTAAGAGCCCGAAAACTGATGAGGTGTCTCGGTGGGTTGGTGTGTGGGTTGTGCGGGGCTCGAACCCACGACCTACGGATTAAAAGTCCGCTGCTCTACCAACTGAGCTAACAACCCGTAGAACCCACGATTATAGAGTGGCGCGTGGGCTCGGCCGGGTGGAAGCAAGCGCTGCGAATTCTAGCGCACGGCTCGCCGCGACCATGCCGAAGGCGGCAGTCACGGCCACGCTGGAGCCGTAGCCGTGGCAGTTCAGATTGCCGTCGACATCGCAGGCCGCTTCGCCCGCGGGTGCGCTCACCGGCTCGCGCGAGAACACGCACGTGAGCCCGACGTCGCCGACCCGCGCCGCGCCATGATGCTTGCGCAGCCGCTGCCGCAGCGAAGCCAGCACCGGGTCGTGCGTGACGGCTGCCAGGTCGCCGACCTCGACGCGCTCGGCCGCGCGCTTGCCGCCGGCCGCGCCGACGATGACCAGCGGCGTTCGCGTGGCGAGCGCCCAGGCGGCGATGGTCGCCTTGGCCGAGACCTGATCGCAGGCATCGATGACGACATCGACCGGCGCGTCGAGCAAGCCGGGCCAGTTCGAAGCCTCGGCGAATTCCTCGACGCCCTGCACTGCGCAGCCCGGATGAATGTCGGCAATGCGGACGCGCAGGGCTTCGACCTTGGCCATGCCGAGCGTGCTGCCGAGCGCCTGGACCTGGCGGTTGACGTTCGACTCGGCGACGTGATCGAGATCGATCAGGGTCAGCGCCGCGACGCCGCTGCGCGCCAGCGCCTCGGCCGCCCACGAGCCGACCCCGCCCACGCCGACGACCGCGATGCGCGCCGACCGGATGCGCAGATAGGCAGCGTCGCCGTAGAGCCGGCGCAGGCCGCCGAAGCGGCGCTCCAGATCGGCCTCGGCGCCAGCATCGGAGGCCGACGGAAGCGGCGGCACCCGCATCGGCGCCAGCGCCGCGAGCTCGCTCATCTGAGCGAGGCCAGGCGTTCCCTGCCCGCTTGCGCGGCTTCCGATTTCGGATAGCTCTTCATCAGCTCGTCGATCGTTCGCCGCGCCGACTTGTTGTCCTTCAGCTCGGCCTGGCAGTTGGCGATGGCGAGCAAGGCCTCGGGCGCGTGCGGGCTGTCGGGCGAGCTCGCCACGAGGCTGCGAAACGACGCGATCGCGTCCTTGTAGGCGCGCTGTCCGTATTGCGCATTGCCCATCCAGAAGAGCGCCGAAACGCGATAGCCGCTGCCCGGGAAACGCTTCAGCAAGCTGCCGAAGCCCTGCGCGGCGCGATCGAAGTCTCCGGCGCGAAACGTGGCCAGCGCGTCGTCGTACTGGCGCTTCTCGTCGGGGTCGACCGTGAACTCGCGGCCATCGACGGTCACCTTCTGCGGCTCGACCTTGCGCAGCCGGTCGTCCACGCCCTGCTGGATGTCGGTCTGCTTTCGCTGCAGCTCAGCCACGTCGCGCGTCAGCTGCTCGATCTGGCCGCGCAGCTTGGCGTTGTCGTCGCGCTGCATGCCGATCTTCGCGTTCAGGTCGAGCAGGCTGCTCTTGAGTTGGTCGAGCTGGTCCGACATCGTCTTCATCTGCGCCGCCTGCGCCGCCTGCGCCTGGGCGTTGCTCTGCTCGAGCTGCTTGCGCAGATCGAGGATGGCGCGGCGCGCTTCGTCGTCGTCGAAGATGCCGGCGCTCGCCGGTGGCGCGAACGCGCCGGCCAGCGCCAGCACCAGCGCCGCGGCGGCGCCGCGCGCGGGCGTGAGGCGGCGCATCGAAGGCAGCGAAACCGTCACTTGCTCGCCAGCTCGACGCGGCGGTTCTTGGCCCAGGCTTCCTCGTTCTCGCCCTGCACCGCCGGGCGCTCCTTGCCGAAGCTCACCGCTTCGAGCTGGCCGGGCTTGGCGCCGAGCAGGGTCAGCGAGCTCACCACGGCGTCGGCGCGACGCTGTCCGAGCGCGAGGTTGTATTCGCTGCTGCCGCGGTCATCGGTATGGCCCTGCACCGCCATGTGCTCCTGCGGCGACTTCAGCAGCTCCTTGGCGTTGGCCTCGATCACCGGCTTGTAGGCATCGCCGACGACGTAGCTGTCGAAGTCGAAGTAGACGATGCGCGGCAGGTTCGACCTCGACGACGCGCTGCCGGCGCTGACATCGACGGCGGCGACCTTGGTTTGCGAGCTCGAGGCGTCGTTCGCGCCGCCCGTGCCGGAGACCACCTTGGCGCCGGTGCGCGACTCCACCGGTGTGCTGTCGAGCGGGACGCTCGAGCAGGCCGCCAGCGTTGCCACGGCGAGCGCGCTCAGAAGGTGACGATGGATGGTTTTCATGGCTGCTTCCTTTGCTTGTAGTACTGCGCGCCGGGTTTGGCGCCGCTATCGCCCGTAAGGGCCCCACACCGGCTCGCGCAGATCGGCCGTCATCGACGGCAGGCGAGCCTTGATCTTGCCATCGAGCGTGGTCGTCATCAACACGCTGCGGCCCTGCACGCGTGTTGCATAGATGAGCAGGCGCCCGTTCGGCGCGAAGCTCGGGTGTTCGTCTTCGGAAGTGTCGGTCAATGGAACCGGCTGCGCGCCAGGGTTCGAGAGGTCGAGCGTCGAGAGGCGAAAGACGTTGCCGCTGCGGGCGATGAAGGCGAGCGTGCGGCCGTCGGGGCTCACCGCGGGGCTGATGTTGTAGCTGCCGGCGAAGGTCACGCGTTCGACCTTGCCCGGCGGCATCGCCATGCGATAGACCTGCGGGCTGCCGCCCCGATCGCTCGTGAAATAGAGGTACTTGCCGTCGCCCGAGAACTGCGCCTCGGTGTCGATCGCCTGGCTGGTGGTGATGCGGCGCGGGTTGTCGCCGTTCTTGCCGATGAAGAAAAGCTGCGAGCCGCCCTCGCGCGAGAGCGTCACCGCCAGGTAGCTGCCGTCGGGGGCCCACGCCGGAGCGCTGTTCGAGCCGCGAAAGTCGGCGATGGCGCGGCGCTCGCCGGTGGCCACGTTGTGCACGAAGACCACCGCCTTCTGCCGCTCGAACGAGACGTAGGCCAATTCCTTCCCGCTCGGCGACCAGGCCGGCGAGATGATGGGCTGGCCGCTGTTCAGCGCAACCTGGCCGTTTTCTCCGTCGGCGTCGGCGACCCGCAGCGTGTGCCGGCCGCCGGCCCGCGTCACGTAGGCGATGCGGGTCGAGAACACGCCCTTGTCGCCGGTGAGCTTTTCGTAGACGAAGTCGGCGATGCGGTGCGCGGCCAGGCGCACATCGCTCGCTTCCACCGCGCTGCTCTGGCCACCGATCTCGCTGCCCTTGACCACGTCCCAGAGCTTGAAGCGGATGTCGAAGCGGCCGTCCGCCAGGCGCGCCACCGAGCCCGCCACCAACGCATCGGCGGCACGTGCCCGCCACTCGGCCATCACCGGCTGGCTGGTCTCGTCGAGCGTGGCGCTGGCATCGACGATGCGAAAGGCGCCGCTGCGCTCCAGGTCGGCGCGAATGATGCCCGCCGGCGACTGGCCGCTCTGCTCTTCGTCGCGAAAGCGGGTGACCGCAATCGGCAGCTGGGTGGCGCCGACGCCCGAGATCTCGACCTTGAACTGGGCGAAGGCGCTCGGGGCGGCGAAAAGGGCAGCGCCGGTGGCGCAGAAATGCCGTCGATCGAGTGACATGAGAGAGCCTGATCCGGAATCGCGCGGTTGGTTCACTGCGTGGGGGGGGCCGATTCCCCGATTCTTGGCAAGGCGCGTGCGAGCTCGGCCATTTTGCGGTAGCGCCACCAGGTGCCTTCGGCGATATAGGCGGCCAGCGTGAAGCCTGCCGCACCATCGAGAAAGCCCCGGCGCAGGCCGTAGGCGCGCACGAACGCCCAGGCCGCATGCGCGGCCGCCGAGAGCAGGCCGGCGCGCTTGCCGGCGGCGAACGCCTGGGCCGCGCCCTCGCTGCTGTAGCGGTTCATCTTGGCCAGGGCATCGTCCAGGGTCGGCATGGTCAGGTGCAGCAGATCGCCGGCCAGGCGGCCGGTGCTGCCCTCGGCGATCAGCCGCTCGTGCACGCGGTCACCCGAAAAGCGTGCCCTGCCGCGCTGGAACAGGCGCAGCACGCGGTCCGGATACCAGTCGCCATGCCGGATCCATTGCCCGCAAAAGCTCGACAGGCGCGCCAGCTCGTAGGCGACCGGGCCGGTTTCGCTGGCAACGGCGCTCCGAATGCTCTGCGCCAGCTCGGGCGTGACGCGCTCGTCGGCATCGATGGCCAGCACCCAGCGGCCGGTCGCGCGATCGAGGGCGCGCTGCTTCTGCGCGCCGAAGCCGGGCCAGTCGGCGGTGGCGATCACGGTGGCGCCGAAGGCGCGGGCCTTCTCGCAGGTGTCGTCGCTGCTGCCGGAGTCGACGACGATCCATTCGTCGGCGAAGGCCACCGAAGCCAGGCAGGCATCGATGCGGGCCGATTCGTTCTTCGTGATGAGGATGACGGAGAGCGTGGGTGCAGGCATGCGCCGGTTCGTCGAGGCAGCCGATTGTAGGCAGCGCAGGGTCGCCATCGAGGCCGGGCCCCGGCCACGCCGATAATGCCGCGCCATGACGACTCCCACGGCGCCGCTGCGCGAGCGACTTCGCCGCATCGCACCGTTCTTCGCGAACAGCCGGCGCGGCTTCGTCATCGCCTTCTTCGGCGCCGTCGTCGGCGCGGCCACCGAGCCGGCGATCCCGGCGCTGCTGCACTGGCTGATCGACTCCGGATTCCAGCTCGGCGGCGTGCCGCTGTGGATCGTGCCGGTCGCCGTCATCGGCCTGACCTTCATTCGCGGCCTGGCCGGCTTCGTCGCCCAGTACGGCATGTCCTGGGCCGCCAATCGCGGCGTGCTCGAGCTGCGCGGCGCCATGTTCGCGCGTCTGCTCGACGCCGAGCCGGCCCTGTTCTCGCGCAACATGGCCAGCAACCTCATCAACACCGTCACCTACGAGGTCCAGAACGGCGCGACGCAGCTCGTCTACGCGCTGCAGGATCTCGTGCGCGACTCGCTCGTGCTGGTCGCCCTGCTGTGCTACCTGGTCTGGCTGAACTGGCAGCTGACGCTGGTGGTCGCGGTGCTCTTTCCGGCGGTGGCCTTCGTGATGCGCTACTACAGCGAAGCGCCTGCACCGCTTCACCGTCGAGAGCCAGAAGGCGACCGACGAGCTCGCCTACGTGGTCGAGGAAAACGTCATGGCCTGGCGCAGCGTGCGCCTGCATGCCGCCGCGAAGAGCCAGGCGGCGCGCTTCCTGGCCGTCAGCGAGAGGCTGCGCCGCTCCTCGATCAAGGCCGTTCTCGCCGCGGCGACGATGACGCCGATGACCCAGGTCATCGCCTCGGTGGCGCTGGCCACCGTCATCACCGCCGCGCTCTGGCAAAGCGGCCACGACAAGACCACCATCGGCGGCTTCATCGCCTTCATCACGGCCTTGCTGCAGCTGATCTCGCCGATGAAGCATCTCGCCGAGATCTCGGCGCCGATCACGCGCGGCGTCGCGGCGCTGGAGCGCGGCGTCGACCTGATCGATTCGACGCCGGCCGAACGCGGCGGCAGCTTCGATCCGGGCCGCGCCACCGGCCGCATCGACATCGAGGCCGTGACCGTCGCCTATCGCGCCGGGCAACCGGCCGGCGATCGATGCGGTGAGCCTGCATTTCGCGCCCGGCGAGACGGTGGCGCTGGTCGGGCCTTCGGGCGCCGGCAAGACGACGATCATCAACCTGCTGCCGCGCTTCATCGAGCCCACCTCGGGCACCATCCGTCTCGACGGCGTAGCCGCTGGCCGAATGGAACGTCGAAGCCTTGCGCCGGCAGTTCGCGCTCGTCAGCCAGGACGTCTCGCTCTTCAACGACAGCGTCGCCGCCAACGTCGCCCTCGGCGGCACGGTCGACCGCGAGCGCGTGCTCGATGCGCTGCGCGCGGCCAACCTGCTCGACTTCGCGCAGGGCCTGCCGAACGGCATCGACAGCATCGTCGGCCACAACGCCAGCGAGCTCTCCGGCGGCCAGCGCCAGCGCCTGGCGATCGCGCGCGCGATCTACAAGGATGCGCCCATCCTCATCCTCGACGAGGCCACCTCGGCCCTCGATTCCGAATCGGAGCGGCTGGTGCAGCAGGCGCTCGAGACGCTGATGAAGGGCCGCACCAGCATCGTCATCGCGCACCGGCTTTCCACCATCGAGCGTGCCGACCGGATCGTCGCGCTCGAGGCCGGGCGCGTCGTCGAGCAGGGCACGCACGCCGAGCTCCTTGGCGCGGGCGGCCTGTACGCTCGCCTCCATGCCTTGCAGTTCAGGAACTGACGCCATGCCCACACCCATCAGCCGCTTCCCCGTGCCCGAGCTCGCCGACCTGCCCGACGACGTGCGCGCCCAGATCCTCGAGGTGCAGGAGAAGGCCGGCTTCGTGCCCAACGTCTTTCTCGCCTTCGCGCACCGGCCGGCCGAGTTCCGCGCCTTCTTCGCGTACCACGACGCGCTGCTGCTGCGCGAATCGGGCCTGAGCAAGGGCGAGAAGGAGATGATCATCGTCGCCACCAGCGGCGCCAACCAGTGCCTCTATTGCGTGGTCGCGCACGGTGCGCTGCTGCGCATCTACGAGAAAAAGCCGCTGGTGGCCGACCAGGTGGCCGTGAACTACCGCAAGGCCGACATCAGCGAGCGGCAAAAGGCCATGCTCGCCTTCGCGATGAAGGTCTGCAACGACTCGGCGGCCCTCGGCGAGGCCGATTTCGCGGCCCTGCGCGAGCACGGCTTCAGCGACGAGGACGCCTGGGACATCGCCGGCATCACCGCCCTCTTCGGCCTGTCGAACCGGATGGCCAACTTCACCTCGATGCGGCCGAACGACGAGTTCTACCTGATGGGCCGCGTGCCGCGGCCGCCGAAATGAGCCTCAGACCCGGATCACGGTGACGCCCTCGATCGGCCGACGCCAGGCTTGGGCCGCGGCGTCTGCCACGGCCTCCGGATCGATGTCGCTCACCTGCGTGGCGACGTAGAGGGCGATCGAGCGATTGGCCGGCGTCAACCGGTACGACGGGTCGATGCGCTCGTTGAAGAGCGAGACCGTCGGCGTGCCGGCGGCGTTGGCGAGATGCAGTGGGCCGCTGTCGGTGCAGACGACCAGCTGGCTGCGCCGCACGATCTCGTAGACCTCGGGCAAGCGATAGCGATCGACAGCATCGATCAGCGGTGCGTTGCCCGCGACAGCAAGGATGCGGTCGCGTTGCTCGATCGCGTTGGCGCTACCGAGCAGGACGATCGGCTCGGCAACGCCGCGCCGGCGCAGCGCCGCCACCACGTCGCCCCAGCGCGTGTAGGTTCGCGACACGCTGACCCCGCCGATGGCCATCACGAGAAAGCGCGCCGGCAGGCCGAGCGCATCGACTGCGGCGACGGCCTCCGGTCCGACGACGAGGTGTGGCCGCATGGCCTTGGGAACGTCGACTTCGCTTGCCGAGCCGCCGAGCAGCTGGTCGAGCCGGTAATAGGCGAACAGCGTGCGGTGGAACTCCGTGCTCGTGTAGTAGCGATGCAGGCTGACCCACGGCAACTTGCGAAAATGGCGCAGCTTGGCGCGCAGGTTCTGCGCCGACAGGCCAAGCACGATCACAAGGTCGTAGGTCCCGCGCGCCGCTACGGCCGGGTCGGAGAACACGCGCCCGAAGACGTCGTCGTGCGTGTAGAGCGGCACCAGGTGCGCGTCGATCAGCAGCTCGACGTCGCGCCCGCGCAAGAGGTCGCGACAGGCCAGATCCATCAGCGAATCGCCGATCTGCGGCATGCCCGCGTGAATCCACAGGATGCGTCGGTCGGCCGCCCCGATGCGGTCGCGCTCGAGGCCGAGCTGGCCATTCACCGCGAGCCAGAGCCAGCGGCGCATGCGGCGCCAGAGGATCGTGCGCTGCGACGCCACGGCAGCGTAGCGCGTGGCGTTCGACGGCAGCGCCTGCGGAAAGGGCGGCGTGTATGTCTCCTCGGCGAGACGCCGCAGCCAGGCAGCGAGCGGCGTCACGGCGACCCTGGTGCTCAGCCGAAGCGCTTGCGCAGCCGGCTCTTCAGCAGCGCCCGGCGCAACGCCGGCGTGTCTTCGGGCTCGGCAAGGCGCGCCTCGGCCAGAGGCGCGCCGCGACGCAGGTAGAAGCGGTCGAAGGTCGATTGCGTCATGCCCCACTTGTCGAGGAACTGGCGCCGGCCGTCGTTCTTCACGACCTTGCCGGTCGACTTCTGCTGGAAGTGATAGACGAGCGAATCGCCGACGCCGATGAAGTGGCGGCAGCCCGCCTGCCAGAGCTTCATCGAGAAATCGTTGTCGCTGCTCATGCCCGGCGTGAGCTCGGTGCTGTAGCCGCCGACCCGGTGCCACCAGCGCCGCGCCACCAGCGTCGGCGGCCAGGTGGCGCCGCTCCAGTCGGCGCGAACGAGCCTGGGCAGGTCGGCCAGGAGCGCAGCGGCGCGAAAGGTCTCGACGCTGCTGCCGTAGTCGCCGACGACGACGCAGGGATTGCCGCTGTCGCGCGGCTCGATCATCGTGCCGGAGACGAGGTAGAGGTCGCTCGGCAGCGACCCGGCGCGGGCCGCCAGGGCAGTGTCCCAACCGGGCAGGCAATACATGTCGTCGTTGAGATAGACGAGCTGCTCCTGGGTGGCCAGCATCGCCGCCTCGTTCATGGCGTAGCAGATGCCGATGTTGGTGGCCGACGCGGTGTGCGCGATGCCCTGCTCGCGCACCCACTTCAGCGTGCCGTCGCTGCCGTCGTTCACGTGCAGCACCAGCTGGTGCGGCTCGGCCGAATGGGCCCGGATGCTCTCGACGCACAGGCGCAGGTGGGCGAGGTTGTTCCAGGTCGGAATGAGGATCGTGAACATGGCCGTCGCGACGCTAGTCCTCGACCCGGCGCGCACTGACGAAGGCCGGCAGGGCCCGGAGAAAGGTCGCCGCGACCTCGGCCGCGGCGAGATCGGAGACGTCGCCTCCGGCTCGCAACGCCTGCATCGTGGCCTTCGGGCGCAGGCGAAACGCCGGGTCGATCCCGGCAAACAGCGCGAGGCCGGGCGTACGGACGCCGACGGCGACATGCATCAGGCCGCCGTCGACGCCCAGAAAGGCGTCGCACTCGGCGACGTCGAACGCCGCCTTGCGCAAGTCGCCGCTGTCGATCTCGACAACGCCGTGGTTGGCAACGAACTCGTTGCCGATCGCGGCCAGATCCTTGCGTGCCGACGCGCCCTGACCGAGAAAGCGGAACTGCGGTGATGCCACGTCCTTTGGCCATCCGGAAACGATCCGGGCCAAGGCCTCGTTCCAGTGCGCATAGCGCATCCGCGCGACGCGAGCGCCGAGCGGCACGGCGATGCGAAAGCGCTCCTCCTCGAACACCTTGCCTCCGGATTCGCCTAGATCGAGCGTCGGTGCCACCACGTCGGCGAGCGGGAGTCCGAAGAGCTGGCGGATGCGCCGATCGGCGAAGGCGGCGCGATCGAAGTGCTCACCGGCGTTGTGGCCGCGCATCGAAGCGAACGGTAGCTGCGCATAGCGGCGAGACTTCAGGCGCAGGGACGTCGTTCGCAGCGAATCCAGCAGAACGAAGTCGAAGTCGTCCGGCAGCGCGCCCGGATCGGAATGCACGCGGTGCAGCCGCCCGTCGGATGAGAACAGGGGCGCCAGCGCCGGTGTGATCAAAAGGTCGATTGCGATGCCGCGCGGTACCAGCAGGCGCGGCGCGAGATCCATGATCGCGTCGCCGACCGTCGTCCATGTGTAGACCCAAAGGATCGAACGCACGTCTTTCGGGACGCGCTTCAGACGTCGGCGCGCCTGTCCGTTGGCGAGAAGCATCAGCTCGCGGAAGGCCGCCTTGCGCAAGGCCTGAACGCGCCGGCCGAGGGGCTGCTGCGCGAACTCCGGGCCGAGGGTATTGGCGATCGGCTCGGCGAACGGCAGCGAGCAGATCGGATTGCGCCAGAGCACGTTTACCTCAGGTCGAGGCCGCAAGACGCAACGCGTCCGGGCCTTTGCGGACCACCGCCTCGATCTGCGCGAGCGCATCACCGCGCGTCTGGTCTCGGCCCAGGGTTGTCGCTGCCCAGCGACCGGCGCCACGGCTACGTGGCACCAGGCGGCGCTTTCGGAGGCTCTCGTAGAAGCGCGCCAGCCGCCTGAGCGTCCCGCCGCGAGTTGGCCCGTGCCGCAAGAGGCCGCGGTCGTAGCCGATGTCGTTGAGGCACAGGCTTTCGACACGTCCTTCGGGCAGGCCTGCGCACAGGTCGAAGACGTTGAATGAGCGCGACGACCAGCTGCGCTTCTTTCCCAGGGTGAAGGTGCTCTTGTGGTCCTCGTTGAAGCGGCTCGGGAAGACGCCCTGCTCGTAGAGATCCTCGTCGGGGACGATCAGGAACAAGATGCCTCCTGGCCGGACCAGCGACCACCAGTTCAACAGCGACGCCGCCGGATCGTGCATGTGTTCCAGGCAATGCGAGGAGTAGACGCAATCGAAGCTGCCCGGCTCGAACGCCGTGATTCGATTGGCATCGCCATGGGCGAGGTCGAAGACAACCGCATCGGAGACAACCGGATCGCTGCCTGCGCCGATGTCGAGTACGCGGCCGGCAATGGCGTCGCGTTGCGCGTCGCTGAACCATCGCTTCGACTTGGATGACTCATTCACGTCAACTCCCGTGCACCGCGCTAGATGAGGACGATGTCGTACTGCTCCGGCGACGCGAAAGGCTCCGCCTGGAGCGAGATTTTCTTGCCGATGAAGTCCGAGAGGCCCGCCAGGTGCTGGCCTTCCTCGTCGAGCAGCATCTCGACGACCGAGGCCGAGGCGACGACCCGGAACTCCTTCGGATTGAACTGGCGCGCCTCGCGCAGGATCTCGCGCAGGATGTCGTGGCAGACGCTGCGCGCCGTCTTCACCTCGCCGCGGCCCTTGCAGGTCGGGCACGGCTCGCACAGCATGTGGGCCAGCGACTCGCGCGTGCGCTTGCGCGTCATCTCCACCAGGCCCGAGCTGCGTGAAGCCGCTGACCGTGATCTTGGTCCGGTCGCGCGCCAGCTGCTTCTTCAGCTCCGCCAGCACCGCCGTGCGGTGCTCTTCCCGGCCCATGTCGATGAAGTCGATGATGATGATGCCGCCGAGGTTCCTCAGGCGCAGCTGGCGCGCGATCGCCTGGCCGGCCTCGAGGTTGGTCTTGAAGATGGTGTCGTCGAAATTGCGCGCGCCGACGAAGCCGCCGGTGTTGACGTCGACCGTCGTCAGCGCCTCGGTCTGGTCGATGATCAGGTAGCCGCCCGACTTCAGCTCGACCCGCCGCAGCAGCGCCTTGGCGATCTCCTCGTCGATCGAGAAGAGGTCGAAGATCGGCCGCTCGCCGGCATAGTGCTGGAGCTTGCCGACGGCCCCGGGCGTGTATTCGCGCCCGAACTTCGAGAGCGCCTCGAACTGCACGCGCGAGTCGATGCGGATCGTCTGCGTGCGGTCGTCGACCAGGTCGCGCAGCACCCGCTCGGCCAGGCTCAGGTCCTGGTGCAGCAGCGTGCCGGGCGGCGACTTGAAGGCGCGCTCGCGCACCCGGTCCCAGGTCTTCCTCAGGTAGTCGATGTCCTCGGCGAGCTCGGCGTCGCTCGCCTCGGCCGCGTTGGTGCGCAGGATGAAGCCGCCGCCCTTGCCCTGCGCGTCTTCGCCGGTCGCGCCTTCGCCGAGACCCGACAGCGCCGTCATGCGTGCACGCAACTGCTCGCGCAGCTCCGGCGAGCCGATCTTCTGCGAGATGCCGATGTGCGTGTCCTGCGGCAGGAACACGAGCAGGCGCCCGGCGATCGAGATCTGCGTCGACAAGCGTGCGCCCTTCGTGCCGATCGGATCCTTGATCACCTGCACGGTCAGCGTCTGGCCCTCGAACACCAGGCGCTCGATCGGCGGCGGCGGCACCGCGCCCGGCCCGTGCTCGTTGCGCGGCGTGCCGTTGCCGGTGAAGACGTCGGCGATGTGCAGGAAGGCGGCGCGCTCGAGGCCGATGTCGACGAACGCCGACTGCATCCCCGGCAGCACCCGCGCCACCTTGCCGGTGTAGATGTTGCCGACCCGACCGCGCTCGAGCTCGCGCTCGAAGTGCAGCTCCTGCACCGCGCCGTTCTCGACGATGGCGACGCGCGTCTCCTGCGGTGCCCAGTTGATGAGGATGTCTTGCATCGTGGGCTTGGTGCGCTCTTGTCTCTAGGGCGAAAAGGCGACGCCGGCTTCGCGGAGCAGCGTTGCCGTCTCGTGCAGCGGCAAACCCATGATACCGGTGTAGCTGCCGTCGATGCGCGCGATCCAGGCCGCCGCCGCGCTCTGGATCGCATAGGCGCCGGCCTTGCCGAAGGGCTCGCCGCTGGCCACGTAGCGCTCGATCTCGGCGGCGGCGAGCGGCGCGAAGCGAACGTGCGAGACGCTGACGAGAAGACGGCTGCGCGCGGCCCGGCGCACCGCGACGGCGGTCAGGACGCGATGCGTGCGGCCGGCAAGCAGGCCGAGGATGCGCGCGGCGTCGGCGGCGTCGGCCGGCTTGCCGAGGATCTGCGTGCCGAGCGCCACGGTGGTGTCGGCGCAAAGGATGGGCGCCGCCGGCAGGCCGCGCGCGATGAGGCGCCGATGCGCGGCGGCGAGCTTGGCGCGCGTCACGCGCTCGACGTAGGCGGCCGGCAGCTCGCCCGGCCGCTCGGCTTCGAGCGCCTCGGCATCTTCTTCCGCGCTCGCCAGCAGGAGCTCGTGGCGAACGCCGATCTGCGTCAGCAGCTGGGCCCGGCGCGGGCTTTGCGACGCCAGGTAGACGAACGTCGATCGTGGCGACGCGGCTTTCATTCGCGGTGGTACGGGTGATTGGCGGTGACCGACCAGGCGCGATAGAGCGCCTCGGCCACCAGCACGCGAACCAGGGCGTGCGGCAAGGTCAGGTCGGACAGGCGCAAGCTCTCGTCGCAGGTCGCTTTCAGCGCCGCATCGAGGCCGTCGGGGCCGCCGACCATCAGCGCGACGTCGCGCCCGTCGTGCTGCCAGGCCACGAGCCGATCGGCGAGCTGGCGGGTCGTGACGCGGCTGCCATGCTCGTCGAAGGCGACGCGACGGGCACCGCGCGGCAGCGCCGTTTCGATGCGCCTGGCCTCGGCGGCCATCATTTGCGCGGCCGTGCGCGAATCGCGCGGCTCGGCCTTGACCGCCTTCAGCTCGAGGCGCAGCTCGGGCGGAAAACGCTTGGCGTAGTCGTCGAAGACCTCGCCCGCCCACGCCGGCAGGCGCTGGCCGACGGCGACGAGAACGAGCTTCAATGCACGCGCCGGCGTGAACAGCCTAGCGCTTGCTCGTGCTTCGCTTGGCGGCCGGCCGCGCGCCTGCGCGCGCAGTGGTCTTCTTCGCTGCACCCGTTCGCACACCGACGCTGCGCACGACGTGCTTGCTCGCTGCCACCCGGCCGACCGTCGCCCGCTTCGCAGGTGCGGGCCGCTTGGCCGGAGTCGCGGCACGCGGCGCCGGCGTTGCGCGCTTGGCAGGCGTGGCGCGCTTGGCCGAAGGAGCGAGCCGCGGCGCAGCCGACTCGCGCGCGGCGGCGGGCTCGCGCCCTGCCGGCGACGCCTTGACAAGGCGCGGCTTGGCCGAGTCGATCTTCATCTTCACCGGCTTTTCGCCCCACAGCTCTTCGAGGTGGTAGTACTCGCGGATGGCCGGCTGCATGACGTGGACCACGGCTGCGCCGCAGTCGACGATGATCCATTCGCCGTTCGCCTCGCCTTCGGTACGGGGCGGCGGCGCACCGGCCGCCTTCACCGCATCGCGGACACTCGCTGCCAGCGACTTCGTCTGCCGGTTGCTCGTTCCCGAGGCCACGATCACGCGCTCGAAGAGCGACGACAGATGCTCGGTGTTGAAGACAACGATGTTCTGGGCCTTGACGTCCTCCAGACCATCGACGATGACGCGCTGCAGCTTGCGAATGTCCATTCAGCTCCTGTTGTTGATTGATGCCCCCACGCTCTCTTCGTTCGCTGCCCCCCGAGGGGGCGGCAACGCCCTTGGGGCGGCCCGGCGGGCGTTGCGGCCCGCCGACTAGCGATAAAGGCGACGTTGCTCAATATAGCCTGCGACCGCCTCGGGCACGAGATCGGCGATCGATTCCCCGGCGGCGACCCGGCGCCGCACCTCCGTCGACGAGATGTCCATCATCGGCAACAGCACCGTCTGGTGCGCCACCTGGGCGACCTGCGGATTGACCGTGGGCACCGCGCCCGGCCGGTTGGCGATGGCCAGGGTGACCAGGCCGAGCAGCTCGCGCCAGTCGCGCCAGGTGTGCAGGCCGCTGTACTGGTCCTGTCCGAGGATGAGGACGCGCTCGTCGCCGGGCGCGGCAAGCACGAGCTCGCGCACCGTGTCGAGCGTGTAGCTGATGCCGCTGCGGCGCAGCTCGCTGCGGTCGAGCACGAAGCGCGGCTCGCCGGCAATCGCCAGGCGCACCATCGCCTCGCGGTCGGCCGCGCTCGCCAGCCGGCGCGCCTTCTGCCAGGGATGGCCGACCGGGATCCAGCGCAGCTCGTCGAGGCGCAGCTGCTCGAGCGCCGTGCGGGCGAGCGCCAGGTGAGCGTTGTGCACCGGGTCGAAGCTGCCGCCGAACAGACCGACACGCATCACCCGGCCCGCCACGCTGCCCATTCGCGCGGCCGCAGGAAGTCGCTGTAGAGGCGCGCCTCGGGGGTGCCCGGCTCGGGCTGCCAGTCGTAGCGCCAGGTCACCACCGGCGGCATCGACATCAGGATGCTCTCGGTGCGGCCGCCCGACTGCAGGCCGAACAGGGTGCCGCGATCGAAGACGAGATTGAACTCGACGTAGCGGCCGCGCCGATAGGTCTGGAACGCGCGTTCGCGCTCGCCGTGCGGCGTGTCGCGGCGGCGCCGCAGGATCGGCAGATAGGCGGCAAGAAAGGAGTCGCCCACCGCCTGCATCAGCGCGAAGCCGTTGTCGAAGCCGCCTTCGGAGAAGTCGTCGAAGAAGATGCCGCCGATGCCGCGCGGCTCGTTGCGGTGCTTGAGGAAGAAGTACTCGTCGCACCAGCGCTTTGAAGCGCGGGTACTTGTCGGCGCCGAAAGGCGCGAGCGCATCGCGATTGACGGCGTGGAAGTGGGCTGCGTCTTCCTCGAAGCCGTAGTACGGCGTCAGGTCCATGCCGCCGCCGAACCAGACCGCCGGGGCGCCGCCGGCCGGCGTCGCGGCCAGCATGCGAACGTTCATGTGCACCGTCGGCACATACGGGTTCCTCGGGTGAAAGACGAGCGAAACGCCCATCGCCTCGAACGGCGCATTGGCAAGCTCGTTGCCGCGATGCTGGGTCGCCGACGCGGGCAAGGCCTGGCCCTTGACGTGCGAGAAGCTGCAGCCGGCGCGCTCGAGCAAGGCGCCGCCTTCGACGAGGCGCGAGACGCCGTCGCCCTCGAGCTTGCCGCCGGGCTCGCGCTGCCAGGCGTCGCTCGCGAACGCGTCGCCGCCTTCGGCTTCCATGGCGGCGACGATGCGTCCCTGCAGGCCGAGCAGGTAGGCGCGGACGGTCTCGGCGTTCAACGCTTGATGGCCCGCTGGCCGATGTCGCGGCGGTACTGGGCGCCGGCAAAGGCGATGCCGTGCACGGCGTCGTAGGCGTGCTGTTGCGCCAACCGGGTCGAATCGCCGAGGGCGGTGACGCACAGCACGCGGCCGCCGGAGGTCACGGGCTGGTCGTCGCGCAGCTGCGTGCCGGCGTGGAAGACCTTCACCGTATCCGTTTCGGCCGGCAGGCCGCTGATGACGTCGCCGTGCCTCGGCTCGCCCGGATAGCCGCTGGCCGCCATGACGACGCCGAGCGCCACGCGCCGGTCCCATTGCAGCTCGATGTCCTCGAGCGGCTGCGCCGCGTCGTGCGCGGTCGCCTGCATCAGCAGCTCGAACAGGTCGCTCTTCAGGCGCATCAGGATCGGCTGCGTCTCCGGGTCGCCGAGACGGCAATTGAACTCGACGGTCTTCGGCTCGCCATGCGCGTCGATCATCAGGCCGACGTAGAGAAAGCCGCTGAAGGGAATGCCGTCGGCGGCCATGCCGGCGAGGGTCGGCATGACGATCTCCTGCATCACGCGCGCGTGCACGTTGGGCGTGACCACGGGCGCCGGCGAATAGGCGCCCATGCCGCCGGTGTTGGGGCCGGTATCGCCGTCGCCGATGCGCTTGTGATCCTGGCTCGTCGCCAGCGAGAGCGCGCTGAGGCCGTTGCAGACGACCATGAAGCTTGCTTCCTCGCCCTCGAGGAATTCCTCGATGACGACGCGGGCCCGCGGCACGATGTCGGTGGAGCGCTTGCCGCGCGCGGGCGCTGCCGCCGGCGCGGCCGACGCACCGCCGAGCATCGATTCGATCGCAGCGTGCGCTTCCTCGCGCGTCGCGGCGACGACGACGCCCTTGCCCGCCGCCAGGCCGTCGGCCTTGACCACGATCGGCGCGGTCGCCGCGTCGATGTGCGCGTGCGCGGCGGCGGCGCTGTCGAACACTTCGTAGCCGGCGGTCGGAATGGCGTGCCGCTTCATGAAGGCCTTGGCAAAGGCCTTCGAGCTCTCGAGCTGGGCCGCCGCCTTCGTCGGCCCGAAGATGCGCAGGCCCTTGGCGCGAAAGATGTCGACCGCACCGGCGGCGAGCGCCACCTCCGGTCCGACCACCGTGAGCGCGACCTTCTCGGCGAGCGCGAAATCGGCAAGCTGCTGGAGATCGGTGATGGCGACGTTCTTCACCTGCGGCTCGGCCGCCGTGCCGGCGTTGCCGGGCGCGACGAACACCGTCTGCACCCGCGCCGAGCGCGCCAGCTTCCAGGCCAGCGCGTGCTCGCGCCCGCCGCCGCCGATCACCAGCACTTTCAAGAGGAGATCTCGGCGTTGTGGAACACCGCCTGCACGTCGTCGAGATCCTCGATGACGTCGAGCAGCTTCTGCATCCGCGCCGCGTCCTCGCCTTCGAGGCTCACGGTGTTCTCCGGCCGCATCGTCACCTCGGCATGATCGGCCTTCAGGCCGGCCGCCTCGAGGGCCTTCTGCACCGCTTCGAACCCGGTCGGTGACGGAGAGCACCTCGATCGCGCCGTCGTCATCGGCAATGACGTCGTCGGCGCCGGCCTCGAGCGCCACTTCCATCACCTTGTCCTCGCTCGTCCCCGGCGCGAACAGGAACTGGCCGCAGTGCTTGAACTGGAACGCCACCGAGTTTTCGGTGCCGAGATGGCCGCCGTACTTGCTGAAGGCGTGGCGCACCTCGGCCACGGTGCGCACGCGGTTGTCGGTGACGCAGTCGACGATGATCGCCGCGCCGCCGATGCCATAGCCCTCGTAGCGGATCTCCTCGTAGTGCATGCCTTCGAGGTTGCCGGTCGCCTTGTCGATGTTCTTCCTGATCGTGTCGGCGGGCATGTTGGCGCCCTTGGCCTTCTCCACGGCCAGGCGCAGGCGCGGGTTCATCGCCAGGTCGCCGCCGCCCTGGCGCGCGGCGACGACGATCTCGCGGATCAGGCGCGTCCAGACCTTGCCGCGCTTCTCGTCCTGGCGGCCCTTGCGGTGCTGGATGTTGGCCCACTTCGAATGACCGGCCATGAGGCTCCTTGCGGGCGCCGCGCCTCGCGCAACGCCCTCGTTGTCGACAGACTGACCGCAATCTTACCGAGGCGCACCGGGCACCCAGGTGCGGAGCGCTCAGAAGCGGGTCGTGAGCCGCGTCAGCGCGTCCGGCGAGTGCTCGACCAGCCAGGTCTCGAGGGCCTTGTCGGCGCCGAGCACGATGACAAGCCCGATCGCCACCAGCGCAGCGCCGAGCACGCGCCGGGCTGTTTCGGCCGAGCCCAGCCAGCGCATCGGCAGTCGCCTCGAGAGCGTGCCGAGCACGAGCAGCGGCGTCGCCGCACCGATGCCGAAGACGAGCATCAGCAGCGCCACCTCGCCGAGGCGCTGGCCGCTCGCGGCCAGGGTGCTGGCCGCGCCGAGGGTCGGCCCGACGCAGGGGGTCCAGACCACGCCCAGCAGCAGGCCCACGACAAGCTGCCCACCCGCGCCCTCGCCACCGACACGAGCCAACAGTGCGTTGCCGGCGCCGGAGACGCGTGCCGTCGCCAGCGCGAATCCAGCCTGCAGGCGAGGCCACGCCATGACCGCGCCGAAGGCGACCAACGCCGCGCCCGCGAGGCGATGCAGCACGGTCGAATCGATGCCGATCGCCACGCCGATCGTGGCGACGAAGAGGCCGACCGCGGTGAACGACAGCGCCAGTCCGGCGGCAAGCGCCCAGAGACCGAAGCGGTGCTGGTGGAGCGCGCTCGCGACCAGGATCGGCAGGAGCGGCACCACGCAAGGCGACAGCGTCGAGAGCAGGCCGGCTGCGAAGGCCAGCGCCAGGGTCGCGGCACCGAAATCCATCGCCGGGCTGTCGAGGCGAGGTTGCCGCGCCGCCGCGGCGACGCTTACAGCGCCTTGTCGAAGAGCGCGGCGATCGCATCCTTGTGCGTCTCGCCGGTGGAGCGGCCCACTTCCTTGCCGCCCTTGAAGACGACGAAGGTGCTTTGCTGGGAGACGCGCAGCTGTTTCTTCAATGCGGCCTCGGTATCGAAGTCGGCCGAAAAAAGCGTCACGTTCTTGCGCTTCGGATCCTGCAGCAAGGCCTCGACGATGGGCTTTTGCACCTTGCAGGTCGGGCACCACGAAGCCTGCACGTCGACGATGACGGGCTCGCCGGCAGCTACTGCCTTGTCGAACGCGGCTTGCGTGAAGGGCACTTCTTTCGCGGCAGCGGCGAGCGCTGCGAAGGCGAGCAGGGTGACGGCGGCGGATCGGATCGTGGTGGCGATGTTCATGTCAGTCGTGTTGCCGGGGTTGGTGCGTCATTGTCGTGCGCGAGAGAAAGAGCAAGACCCTCGGTGCAGGATCGGGGCGATGGGGCGTTCTGTGGAGCGAAGTAAAGGAGGAGGCGAGAGCCATACCTGGCTCTCGCCGGGGGACATGAGCGCAACAGAGCGCACCGTCGCCCCGATCCCTCGACCGCACCTGGTCTTCAAATGCCCCCGTACCACTCATACCCTTCGTCTTCCCAATACCCGCCCTTGCCGCCGCGAATGTCGGCGAAGCTCGCCACGAGCTCGATGGCGCGCACGTACTTGGCCTGCTTGTAGCCGAGCTGGCGCTCGACCCGGCAGCGCAGCGGCGCGCCGTTGGTGACCGGCAAGGGCTGGTCGTTCAACTCGTAGGCGAGGAGGGTCTGGGCGTGATGCGCCTCGTCGAGGTCGATGCTCTCGTAGTAGCGGGAATCGCGGCCGTCGAGCGTCGGGCCGTCCATCGAATCGAAGCAGCGAAAGAGCACGTACTTCGCCTGCGGCAGCGGCTTGACCTGGTCGAGGATCAGCCCGAGCTGCACGCCCTTCCATTTGCCGATGCAGCTCCAGCCCTCGACACAGTCGTGCCGCGTGATCTGGGTGCGCGAGGGCATGGCGCGCAGTTGCGCCAGCGTGAACGCGGCCGACTTCTCGACCAGGCCGCCCACCATCAGCTCGTAGTCGGCGAAGCCGCCCTGGCGAAGGGCCTGGTAGTCGGCGTCCCTCGGATTGAGCGTGCCGTTGCCGCGGAAGGTCTTCGCCACGTCGGCCTGCTCGAACTCCTGCGCCATCGCCGAGCGCGGCGCCACCACCTTCTGCGCCGCGCGGCTCAGGTATTGCGCGCTCTTCAGGGTGTCGACGAAGGCCTCGTTGTTCGAGAGCTTGTCGCAGCCGGCGAGCATCGCCGAGCCGGCGGCGACGACTGCGCCGCGCAGCGCCAGGCGGCGATCGCGCTGGCGCGCGCGCATCAGCGTGAAGGTCTTCTTCATGGCTTCACCTCGTCCTTGCCGTGCTCGGCCGGCAGCACGTACCAGCCGGTGATCATCGAGCGCATCTCGTTCCAGACGCCGGCGATCACGACCTCGACGACGTGGATGACGACGAAGAGGAGCAGGCCGGAGGCGGCCAGGAAATGGAGCGAGCGCGCCGACTGGCGGCCGCCGAGCAGCGAGACCCAGCCGGTGAAGACCGTGTCGATGCGTGGCGACAGCGCCATGCCGGCGAGCACGACGAGCGGCAGCAGGCCGAAGATGACGATCAGGTAAGTGAGGCTCTGCAGCACGTTGTAGCGCTTGGCGGCCTCGCCGGTCGGGTGCTTGAACTTGAGGTGGTCGACGATCGAGCGGCCGATGCTTTTCAGCTCGGCCCGGGTCGGCACCAGGTCCTGCACCAGGTGTCGGCTGAAGATCGTGTAGAGCACGTAGAGCACGCCGTTGATCACGAAGATCCAGGCGAAGAAGAGATGCCAGTGCCGGGCCATCGCCAGCCACTGCGGGCTCGGGATCGTGGCCCAGCTCGGGAAGCCGCGCGCCGTCAGGGTCCCGTTGACCGTGGACAGGCCGAGCACGCCGCTGGTCGTGAAGTCGGCGTTGCCGATCTGGGTCTTGCCGACCGGCCCGTTCGGCGTGTTCTCGGCGCGCAGCGAGAACCATGGCGTGGCGTAGTTGCCGGCCTGGCCCCAGTACAGCGACGGATGGGCGTTGAAGATGTTGAGCCCGCTCATCAGCAGGATCGTCAGGCAGACGACGTTGATCCAGTGCATCAGGCGCACCGGCAGGCGATGCCGATAGAAGCGGCCTCGGGGTGCCGGTGCCGGTTCCTCTTGCGGCAGTGCGGTCGCGGTCTGGTCCATGCTTGCCTCGGGTTGGAAGATCGAACGTCGTGGCCGGGTGATCGGCGCCGAATGATGCGCCATACGCAGCGGCCCGAAACTGGATTCGTGCTGCCGCCTCATCCGTTCGTCACGCGGCCGGCGCCCTTCCTTACACGCCGCTCACGGCACGCCCACCATGCGCATGCGCGGCCGGTCGAGGACCCGGGCTTCGGTGGCCACGCTGGTGATCACGCCGTTGGCCGCATAGCCCGCCGGCGACTCGGGCTCGAGCGCGGCAATGGCCAGGTTGGCGAACGGCTGCTCCATCGAGACGTAGTAGCCGCCAGCGGCGAGATCGAGCAGCATCGGCGCCGTCTGCACCCGCAGGCGGGCGCCGCTGCCGCGGCCGGCAGGCAGCGCGTCGCGGCCGGTCTCGCGATACGTTTCGCCGCGCACCTCGCCGGGCTCGTCGAGCTGCTGGACCTCGACGCCGAGCTCGCGCAGCCGCTGAACGGCGTCGTTCTCGCTTGCCGCGAGCCAGTAGCCGCAGGGCCGCGGCCGGCTGCGCAGCACGCGCAGCTCGAGCGCCGAATCCCAGGCGACGATGACTCGCTTGATCGCGCCGGTGTCGACATCGAGGACGGCCAGCGACTTCTCGCTCGGCGTCGGCGCCGCCTCGATCACGGCCTCGCCCTGGCAGGCACCGGCGACGATGTCGCGCTCGACGAACTGGCGCAGCTTGCCGAGATCAGCCGCGTGGGCCGCGGCATTGCCGAGGACGTTGCGGACGGCGAGCACGGCGACGTCGACGCGGCGCTTGAAATCGGTGCGGCCGATGCCGCCGCCGCGCGTCTCGACGAGCAAGCTCACCGCGTTCTTCAGGCCGTTGGCGTTGCGGCCGATCTGCGGCCCCACGCCGCCCATCGACACCAGGCGATCGGCCGGATCGGCGGCCACCGTGTAGTACCACTCGGTGCTGAAGCCGGCGCTGGCCAGGCTGGCGGCGAGCGGCTCCCGGAACCACTCCTCGGCGGCGCGCGCGACGAAGGGCCGCAGGTTGCCCACCGTCGCCACGTCGAGCAGGGCATCGAAGCGCTGCACACCACCGAACTTCGCCGCGAAGCCGGCATCGACGGGGTACTCGTGCAGGTCGAGCACGACCAGCGGCGCGACGTCGCGCACCAGCTGCGCCATCGCCTGCGCTTCGGGCGTGCGCAGCAGCAGGTGATCGCGGTTGAGGTCGCCGCCATCGGCGCTCGCGCGCTGGCCGAGCACCGCGCCGTCGGGGTTGGCGCGCGGCAGCAGATAGACGTCGACCTGGTCGAGCACGCGGTCCAGGCGCCCCGCCGCCAGGTCCTGGGCGATGACGATGAGGGCTTCGCTGCCGGCCGGCTCGTCGCCGTGCTGGCCGGCCATGACCAGCACCGCCGGGCGACGTGCGGGCGGCGCCAGCGCCGCGGCGGCAGGCGCCGACGCAGACGCATCGCTGGCCGGCGCCGCCGCTGCTGCCGGCAGCGCGGACGGCGCGCGCGTGAAGGCCAGCGCTTCGAGCGCCAATCCCGACTGCGAGGTGCCGAGCGGCAGGACGGCGATGTCGGTGCCGTGGGTCGAGTCGGAGCCCGTGCGTTCGAGGCCTCGCAGGATCGCGTGCAGCTCGTCGTTCGTCGTGTACGCGGTGCGACCCGGCTCGAAGGCCGGTGTCGCGAAGCTCACCGCGGGCTCGGGGAAGCGCGCAGCGATGGCCGGTGGCACAGGCGGCCCGCTGAGGACCGGCGGTGCGGTGGGGCGGACGACGGGCGGCGGCAGCGCCTGCGGCGCGGGCGGCGCGGCGACGGGTGCCGGCCGCGGCGGCGGCGCGATCGCCGGCGAGACGACGACGGGCGCCGGCGCCGGTGGCCGCGATCCGCAGGCGCCGAGCACAAGCAACGCGAGGCCTGCCCCGACCTGCCGCATCCACCTCGAACTACATCCCCGCATTGCAACTCCTGTCGCGTCCTGTGTGCAGCGCGGCGACACCAATATAGCCGCCGACATGTGCGCTTTTCATCGCATGACCTTTCGTTTCACGTCGCCGCCTCGACCTTTCGCGCCACGCCCGTGCGCTTCGTCGCAACCTCGTCGAGGTCCGTGCCGAGCGACGGCACAGTGCCGTCATCGCGCTGGTGCGCATCGCCTCTTCAAGGAGAGAAGGTCATGGGATTGCAGATCATTCAAGGCACGCCGCTCGCCGTCTGGGCGCTGCTTGCCGGACTCGTGGCGCTCGGCTTCAGCCAGACGCGAGAACGTGTCGTAGGCAGTCGGCGTGCCGCCCTGCTGCCCGGCGCGTTCCTGCTGCTCTCGCTCGCCGGCGTCGTCAACGCCTTCGGCAGCCAGGCGACGGCACTGGCGGCCTGGGCGATCGGGGCCGGCACGGCCGCGACGTTCGGTGGCCGCTTGCTGCCGCGTCTGCAAGCGACCTGGGACGCCACCAACGACACCTTGCGCGTGACCGGCAGCTGGTTGCCGCTGACCCTGATCCTCTCGCTCTTCGCCGTGAAGTACGCTGCCGGCGCGAGCCTGGCGATGCATCCGCGCCTCGTCGCCCAGACCGGCTTCATCGTCGCCTGCAGCCTGGCCTATGGTCTCTTCAGCGGCCTGTTCGCGGCGCGCGGACGGCAGCTCTGGCAAGTGCGCCGCGCCGCCCTGGCCTGAAGCCACGCCGACACCACGAGAGCTGCCGTCACCGAGAATCGCGACGATGTACGGCGAAGCACTGCGCGGCCAGACGCGACCCGGCGAGGACCGCTGGCGCCGCTTCTCGCGACGCGGCGTCATGGTCGTCGGCTTCTCGTTGACGATCGCCGTGATCCTGACCGCGATGGGCGACACGCTCGGGCTGTCGGTGGTCTATTCGCTCTGCATCGGCCTGCTCTGCTGGCTCTTCATCGATCTCGGCGGCGACCTGCTGGCGTCGCTTCTTTCGATGCCGCTCTTCGGCAGCGAGGCCGCGCGCGCCGGCTGGATCGGCTGGCTCTGGGTGGCCGTCACGCTCCTGGTCGGCGCGATCCTGGGCTACGCCTGCGGCAACGCCCTTGCCAACGCCCTCACCGGCCTGCACAAGCCAGGCCCGTTCAACGCCAGTCTCGGCGAGATGAAGTCGGTGCTGCTGATGGCCTTCCTGCCGGCGATCACGATCACCTACTTCCTGATCTCGCGCGAGGTCATCGCGACCCAGAAGGCCGAGGTCGAGTCGGCGCGGCGGCAAGCCGCCGAGCAGCAGCTGAAGCTGCTCGAGTCGCAGCTCGAACCGCACATGCTCTTCAACACGCTGGCCAACCTGCGCGCCCTGATCGGCATCGACCCGGCGCGGGCCCAGGCGATGCTCGACCAGCTGATCGCCTTCCTGCGCGCTTCGCTCGACGGCTCGCGCGCCCGCACCCATTCGCTCGCCGCCGAGTTCCAGCGCTTGCGCGACTACCTCGCGCTGATGCAGGTTCGCATGGGCGCGCGCCTCGACACATGCTTCGACCTGCCCGCGGAGCTCGCCACCGCGCGCGTGCCGCCGCTTCTGCTGCAGCCGCTGGTGGAGAACAGCATCAAGCACGGCCTCGAGCCGCAGATCGCAGGCGGCCGCATCGACATCGGCGCGGTGCGCGAAGGCGACATGCTGGTGCTGCGCGTGCGCGACAGCGGCGCCGGCGTCGACACGTCGTCGCTGTCCGCCGCAGGCCACTACGGCCTGGCCCACGTGCGCGAGCGGCTCGCCACGCTCTACGGCGAGCGCGCTTCGTTCGTGCTGGCCGCTGTCCCAGGCGGCGGCACGCTGGCGACGATTCGCCTGCCCTGGCGGACAAGCGAAGACGACACGCCGGGACACACGCAATGAAGGCGCGCGCGGTCATCGCCGAAGACGAGCCGCTGCTCGCCGAGAACCTGCGCCGCGAGCTGGCGGCACTGTGGCCGGAGCTCGAGATCGTGGCCATGGCCGGCAACGGCGAGGCCGCCGTCGACGAAGCGCTGGCCAAACGGCCCGACGTCGTCTTCCTCGACATCCGCATGCCGGGCATGAGCGGCCTCGAAGCGGCCGAGGCGCTGGCCGAGGACTGGCCCGACGGCGCCGCCTTCCCCTTGCTCGTGTTCGTGACCGCCTACGACCAGTACGCGCTGCAGGCCTTCGAGCGCGCCGCCGTCGACTATGTCCTCAAGCCGGTGCAGCCGAGCCGCCTGCATGCCACCGTGCAACGCCTGCAGGCGGCGCTCGCGGCGAGAACGGCGACGGTGCCGGCCGGCGAGCTCGGCGAGATGGTCGAGCGGCTGCGTGGCCTGCTCGGCGCGGGCGCGCCGGCAACGAACCCGGCCGCGAGTCCGGAGCCGCTGCGTGTCATCCAGGTCGGCGTCGGCAACGCCATCCACATGGTGCCCATCGACGAGGTGCTGTACTTCGAGGCCGCCGACAAATACGTGCGCGTCGTCACCGCGACGCGCGAGCACCTGATCCGCACCTCGTTGCGCGATCTTCTGCCGCGCCTCGACGCCGGCCGCTTCTGGCAGATCCACCGCGGCACCGTGGTGCGGGCCGAGGCCATCGCCTCGGCCGAGCGCGACGAGAGCGGACACATCACGCTGAAGATGCAGGGACGGCCCGACAAGCTCGTCGTCAGCCGCCTCTACGCGCATCGCTTCAAGGCGATGTAGGGCGGGCGCTCCGCGGAGCGCCCGCCGCGCGGCCCGCTAGCGACGCCAGCCGACGTGCTGGTCCTCGTGGTGACGGTCATGGCCATGGTCGTGGTCGTGGTCCTGGCCGCGGTTGTAGCCCCGGTCGTAGCCGTGCTCGTAGCCATGGCCGAACCAGGCCAGGCGCGGCAAGGGCGGCAAGGGCGGCAGAGGCGGCAACGGCGGCACCCAGACGCGCGGCTGCGGTGCGTAGTACGCGGGCGGGTAGTACGCCGGCGCGGCGTAGCCAGGGGCGGCATAGCCAGGCGCGGCGTCACCGGGAGCCGCATAGCCCGGGGCGGCATAGCCAGGGGCCACGTAGGCCGGGCCGACCGCGACGCCGATGGCCGGAACGTTGATGCCGACGGACCAATCGACGCGGGCTGCGTTGGCGGCCGTGGCGCCGAACAGCGTCGCCGCGGCGGCGAGCGCAAGAACGAGAGTGCGTTTCATGTCGAGGCTCCTGAGGCACACGCCAGGTGGCGTGCTTGTCCTGTTCAACGATGGCGGCCCGAGCGATGTTGACCGGGCTTGCATGTCGAAAGGTAAAGGCCGGGCCGCGATCGCGACCGGACGGTCACCCTAGAATCACTGGCGCAGGCTCGAAGGCCGGCACGTTTTCCGCATGTCCGACACCGAACCCGCCCACGCCAGCAATTTCCTGCGCCACATCATCGAGCGCGATCTGGCCGAGGGCACGTACGCGAAGCGGCACTTCGCGGGCACGCCGGGCGATGCCGCGCATCACGCGGCCGGGCCGCTCGACGCGGCGAAGATCCGCACCCGCTTTCCGCCGGAGCCGAACGGCTACCTGCACATCGGCCACGCCAAGAGCATCTGCCTCAATTTCGGCCTGGCCGAGGACTTCGGCGGCATCTGCCACCTGCGCTTCGACGACACCAACCCCGACAAGGAAGAGCAGGAATACGTCGACGCCATCATCGACGCGGTGCACTGGCTCGGCTTCGACTGGCACCGTCCCGAGCCGGCGCGCAGCGGCGAGGCGACGACCAGCCACCTCTATTTCGCGAGCGACTATTTCGACTTCATGTACCGCGCCGCCGAGGCGCTGGTCGAGGCCGGCAAGGCCTACGTCGACGAGCAGAGCATCGACGAGATGCGGGCCACGCGCGGCGACTTCGCCAACGCCGGCATCGACAGCCCGTATCGCGGCCGGACGCCCGCCGAGAACCTGGCGCGCCTGCGCGCGATGAAGGCCGGCGAGCTCGCCGACGGCGCGGCGACGCTGCGCGCCAGGATCGACATGGCGAGCCCGAACATCAACCTGCGCGACCCGGCGCTCTACCGCATCAAGCGGGCGACCCATCACAACACCGGCGAGCGCTGGTGCATCTATCCGATGTACACCTATGCCCATCCGATCGAGGATGCGCTGGAGAACATCACGCACTCGATCTGCACGCTCGAGTTCGAGGACCAGCGGCCGTTCTACGACTGGCTGCTCGACACGCTCTGCGATCTCGGCCTGCTGGCGCAACCGCGCCCGCATCAGTACGAGTTCGCGCGCCTCAACGTCACCTACGTCATCACCAGCAAGCGCAAGTTGAAGGCGCTCGTCGACGAGGCCATCGTCGACGGCTGGGACGATCCGCGCATGCCGACGATCGCCGGGCTGCGCCGGCGCGGCTACACGCCGCAGTCGATCCGCACGCTGTGCGAGCGCGCCGGCACCAGCAAGGCCGGCGGCTGGACCGACTATGCGAGCCTCGACATCGCCCTGCGCGACGACCTCGACGGCAGCGCGGCGCGGGCCATGGCGGTGCTCGACCCGCTGCGCCTGCAGCTCACCAACTGGGCCGAGCTCTTCGGCGACGATGCGCATCGAGAGGCCTGCGTCGCGCCGATGCACCCGCATCGGCCGGAGCTCGGCGAGCGCCGCTTCAGCCTCGGCCCGCAGGTCTGGATCGAGCGCGACGATTTCGCCGAGACACCGCCGAAGGGCTTCTTCCGGCTCTTCCCCGGCAACAAGGTGCGGCTGAAGTACGGCTATGTCGTGGAATGCACGGGCTGCGAGACGAACGCTGCCGGCGAGATCCAGAGCGTGCAGGCGCGGCTGGTGCCCGACACGAAGAGCGGCACGCCGGGCGCCGACGCGGTGAAGGTCAAGGGCACGATCACCTGGGTCGGCTGCGACGATGCCTTCGAAGCCGAGGTGCGCCTCTACGACCGGCTGTTCAGCGAGCCCCAGCCCGACGCCGGCGGCAAGGACTACAAGGCCAGCCTCAACCCGCACAGCAAGCGCGTCGTGCGCGCGGTGCTCGAGCCGACCCTGGCGAGCGCCGGTGCCGACACGCGCTTCCAGTTCGAACGGCACGGCTACTTCGTCACCGACCGCATCGAGCACTCGGCCGCTCGCCCGGTCTTCAACCGGATCACGACCTTGCGTGACACCTGGGCCAAATGAAAGGCGCGACCATGCTCCGCTCTCTCTCGATCCGCGTTGCAGGCACTGCCATCGCCAGCGCCGCGCTGGTCGCTTGGCCGATGCTCGCGGCCGGCCAGCCGGCCAGCGCGGTGGCGTCGGCGTCGGCTGCCGTCACCACGTCGAGCGGGCTGGTCTACAAGTCGGTTCGCGAAGGCCGCGGCAAGAGTCCCGGCCCGACCGACACGGTCAAGGTCAACTATCGAGGGACCTTTGCGGATGGCAGCGAATTCGACAGCTCCTACGCGCGCAACGAGCCTGCCGTGTTTCCCCTCGATCACGTCATCAAGTGCTGGACCGAAGCGGTGCAGCGCATGAAGCCCGGCGGCAAGGCCCAGCTCGTGTGCCCGCCCCAGATCGCCTACGGCGCGCGCGGCGCGGGCGGCGTGATTCCGCCGAACGCGACGCTGAACTTCGAGGTCGAGCTGCTCGAGGTCAACCCGCACTGACCGGCCCAAGGGCCGAGGCGCGGGCCTCGCTCGAATCAGCGGTAGACGTGCTCGCCGCGGTTGCTCTTCCAGGAATTCTCGAAGAAGCTCGCGTCCTCGTCGTTGCGCGGGCGCACGGCCATCAGGATGCCGCCGTCGCGAATGCCCTGGTCGTATTCCTTGATGCGCTCCTCGGGAATGCCCCAGCCGATCAGCGCCCCGACGATGCCGCCGGTTGCGGCACCGGCACCGGCGCCGGCGATCGCGGCCGCAAGCGGGCCGGCGATGACGAGGCCGAGACCCGGCAGCGCGATCGTCGTGCCGACCGCCGCGATCGCCGCGGCGATGGCGCCGAGGCTGCCGCCGATGGCACCACCGATGCCCGCGCCTTCCGCGGCCTTGTTGCCGAGCTCGGTTTCGCGCGCGGCCGTGCCGGTGAAATGGCGCTTGCGGGTGTCGTCGGACATGACGACGTTGACGTCGTCGCGGGTATAGCCGCGATCCGAAATCGACTGGTAGGCGCGCTCGGCGCTGTCCCGGTCGCGGAAGAGGCCGGTCAGCACGGGTTTGGTCATCGTCTCCATTGCTTCGCTCCTTGGTTTCGAGGGTCGAAGCAAGAGTCGCAGATACAGCCCACCGTCTGAAGCAGCGCGCGCGCCCCTGTCCGGTCGTCTGGACGGCGGGGCCGCCGTCGGGCATCTCCTACAAGACGCGGCTGCCGCTAGGGCCGACGCGCTGCGGCGCGGGCGATCACTCGGCGCACCAGAGGCACCGTCAGCATCAGGCAGGCAGAAGCGGCGAGCGCCAGGGGCAGCATCGAGCCGGTGGCCTGCGCGGCCCAGGCACCGACCAGCAGCGCGGCGTGGCCGACGGCGTAGAACTTGAGCGGCCGCAACCAGCCTTGCATCTTCGGCGCCGACATCGTGAACCTCCCGGATCGGCGCCGGTGCTCAGCGCCGCGCGACAGCATAGCCGGCTGCACCGGCGGCCGCGCCGGCCAGCCCGCCCCAGGCCCAGTCGATCAGGCTGAGCGTGACCGGCCAGCCGGAGACGATCGCCATGTTGGTGAGGTCGTAGGCACCGTACGCGGCCAGGCCGACCACGGCCGAGCGACACACCGCTTCGCCCTTGCTGGCCGGAATCGCGAAAGAGCGCCAGATAGACCAGGGCGAGCGGATAGAGCAGGTAGAACAGCACGGCCGGAGCGACGCGAACGGTGTCCGACATCAGGCTGCCCATCTCGCGCCGATAGAAGTCCTTGGCGATGAGTCCGAGCCAGAGGGCGTCGAGTGCGAGAACCACGAGCAGCACCACGAGGTAGGCGAGCCCGAAGCGGGCCGCCGTCAGGCGCGGACCCGTCATCCGCTATTTCCGGATGTTGTCGAGCGCGGTCGGCGCCTGAAAGCCGAGCTCTTCGGCACGCATCTCGTAAGGCGCGGCCAGCGCAGGCAGGTCGGCCTTGCGGTATTCCACGGCCAGCTCGTAGCTCGCCGGCCCATTGCCGAGCGCCGACGAGAACTGCAGCCAGCCGACGTAGCGGTTGAAGTCGAACGGAATGCCGTTGTCGCGGTCGCGGATGACGTGGGCCACGCGCAGGGCCGCCTCGCTGTCGGCGAGCGCGGCCTTGATGACGTCCTGGTTCACGACCGGCGTCGCGCTGTCGAGGCGGAAATCGCCGCGAAAGAGGCGGACGTTGCGGTCGAGCGCGCGCGCCGAGCGGCGCGCCTGGTCGAGCATGGCGTGCGCGTCGGCTGCAGCCGGGCCTTGCGGATATTCAGCCAGGTAGCGGTCGGCGACACGCACGATGTCGGCAGGCCAGCGGGCTTCCTGCAACTGCTGGCGCAATGCGCCTTCCGAAACAGCGGAAGTGGTGTCACGGGCCGAGGCGCCGGCGGCACATAGAGCCAGCAAGACGCGTGAACGAGAGCGTTGCGCGTGTTCATCGCATCACCCCTGCCGGCCGCCGCTACGGCTTGGGCTTGCTCTGCGCTGCCCAGTCCTTGAGCGCTGCAAGGGTTTTCTCGACATGCCGGCTCGGGTTGAGGTTTTGGTAGTCATAGATCACCTTGCCGTTCGGCGCGATCACATACGAGATGCGATTCGCATAGTCTGGCATCAGCATCATCACGGCATCGTAGGACTTCATGATGCTCTGCGAGTTATCGGCAGCTACAGGAAACCGCCCCTGGCAGGCCTGGACCGAGAACTTTCCGAGCGTGTCGATATCGTCGCTCGAAACGCCGATCACGGTGGCCCCGAGTGCCTCGAATTTCGGGATGGATTCCGCAAATTCATGCGCTTCGATGGAGCAGCCGACCGAAAACGCGGCCGGAAAGAAGTAGAGAACGACCGGACCCTTGGCCAGCGAGTCGGCGAGCGAGAACTTGTAGACCTTGCCGGCGAGCGCGGCCTGGGCTGTAAAGTTTGGCGCTGCATCCCCGACATCCAGTGCTGCGTAGGAGGCCGGGGTCAACGCCAGCATGAACATCATCGACGCGAGGCTTTTTCTCATGGCGGACTCCAGTCTGTCGCGAATTTCATCTTACGCGGATGAGCCTTACGAGGGATGGCCCGGCGCGGATGCCCGGCCGCCTGCCGCCGGGGCCGCGATCCGCGCGCTGGCCGCGGCCGCGCTCGCCACCTTCGCCCTTTTTCTGGCTGGCTGCGGCACCTTGCCGGCCAACGCCGGACGCCTCGATACGTCGGCCCTGCCGCCCAGCCCTGACAGCCCGCTCGTCAAGATGGCGATCACGTCGCAGCCCGCGCCCGACCAGACCGGCGTGCGCCTGATGCCCCTCGGCGCCTTCTCGCTCGACACGCGGCTGCAGCTGGCGCAGCGGGCAAGCCAGTCGCTCGACGTCCAGTACTACCAGTTCGAGAACGATCCGACCGGCCGGCTGCTGATGACCGCGCTGCGCGACGCCGCGCTGCGCGGCGTGCGCCTGCGCCTGCTCGTCGACGATCTCTACACCACCAAGTCGGACCCGCTGCTGCGCGGCCTGGCGTCGTTTCCGAACGTCGAGGTGCGCCTGTTCAACCCCTTCTGCTGCGCCCGCTCGAGCGACGTCGCCGGCCGCTACACGGCGTCGATCTTCGACTTCTCGCGCCTGAACCACCGGATGCACAACAAGATGTTCATCGCCGACGGCGTGATGGCCGTCGTCG
Organism: uncultured beta proteobacterium; assembly: GCA_963778525.1. Classification (GTDB taxonomy): domain Bacteria; phylum Pseudomonadota; class Gammaproteobacteria; order Burkholderiales; family Burkholderiaceae_C; genus Schlegelella_A. The sequence goes on from CAVZUJ010000001.1 coordinate 725,624, forward strand.
GCGGCCGCAACATCGCCGACGAGTATTTCCTGCGCAGCTCGGAGTCGAACTTCGTCGACATGGACGCCTTCGTCATGGGCGCCGTCGTGCGCGACATGTCGCAGATCTTCGACCGCTACTGGAACAGCGAGGTCGTCTTCCCGATCGAGGACGTGGGCGAGCCACTCGGCGACAAGGCGGCGCGCCAGAAGGCCTTCGATGCGCTGATCGCCAGCCTGCCGCCCTCGCCGCCCGCCGACCCGCCGGCCACCGATCTGCTCGGCTACGGGCCGCTCAGCGAAGACTTCGATTCCGGACAGGTCGGCCTGGAGTGGGGGCACGCCCGCGCCTTCGCGGATCCGCCGGAAAAGCTGCTCTCGAAGACGCCGAAGATCGCCTACGAGACCAGCGTCACGAACAGCGTGATGATGCAGGTCTGGCAGGCCAAGAGCGATCTCGTGCTGACCTCGCCGTACATGATTCCGGGCGAGATGGGAGTGGCCTCGATGCAGCGGCTCGAAGCCGAGCACGTCAAGGTGACCGTGATCACGAACTCGCTCGCCGCCACCGACGAGCCGCTGGTGCACAACGGCTATGCGCGCTACCGCCCGGCGATGCTGGAGGCCGGCGTCGAGCTCTATGAGCTGAGCCCGACGCGCACCCAGACGACCAAGCGCCTCGGCATGTTCGGCACCTCGCTCGGCCGGCTGCATGCCAAGACGGCGGTGATCGACAAGCGCACCATCTTCATCGGCTCGATGAATCTCGACCCGCGCTCGGCCAGCACCAACACCGAGTTCGGGATGTTCATCGACAGCCCGGCGCTGGCCAAGGAGCTGCTGCGGGTCATCAACATCAGCAAGCTCGAAAGCGCCTATCACGTCCGCCTCGGCCCGAAGACCAACAAGCTCGAGTGGATCACCATCGAGGACGACAAGCCGGTGGTGCTCACGGTCGAGCCGGAGTCCTCGTTCTGGCTGCGGATGCACAACGCGCTGCTCGGCTGGTTCGTCTCCGACCAGCTCCTTTGAGGGCAGCGGCGCGCGGCACAATCGCCGCGTGCTTCGCCCTGCCGCCACCTTCTTCGCGCCCGCGCTGGTCGCGCTCGCGCTCGGCGGCGGCGCCGACGTGGCCCTGGCGGTGCAGGCCTGCGAGCTGAACGGCCAGCCGATCAATCCCGACAACGGCTCGGCGACCGAAGGCAAGACCGGCCTGATGCGCTGCCGCGACGGCCAGGGCGGCCCCGTCCTGCGCGAGCAGGAGCTGCAGCACGGCAAGTTCATGGGCGCCGTCCGCTACTTCCAGGGCGGTGTGCTCGAGAAGGAATATCGGGTCAACGAGCGCGGCAACCGCGACGGCCTGGCGCGCGAATGGTCGCGCGCCGATGCCGCCGGCAAGAGCGTGCTGGTGCGCGAGGAAACCTATCGCGACGGCCACAACGTCGGCCTTGCGAAGAGCTGGTATCCGAGCGGCACCCTGCGCCGCCTCACCTTCTACGGCGACGACGGGCGCGAGCAGGCCTACGCCGAGTTCAACATGCAGGGCCAGCTCTACGAGCTGCGCTGCGCCGCCCGGCCGGTGCTCGGCAGCGACTTCGACGACAAGGCGGCGTGCGGCTTCTCCGGCGCGCCTTCGACCGTCGTCTTCTACGGCGGCAAGGGCCAGCCCCGCGCGCGCGCCGTGATCGTCGCCGGCGTCCGGCAAAAGAGCGACACGCTCTGGGACAGCGGCGCGGTGCGCGACGAGCAGGAGGCGACGGCCGGCGGCGGCATCGAGCGCAGCTTCGCTGCCGACGGCACCAAGCGCCACGAGCTGCAATGGGTGGCGCTCACCGGCGGTCGCAGGGCCGCATCACGACCCTCGAGCAGGAATTCCACGAGTCCGGCAAGCTGGTGCGCGAGCGCCGCTGGAAGGTGGGCGAGCGCGGTGGCGAGCCGGTGTCCGATGCGCGCTGGTACCTGAACGGACAACCGAAAGCGCTGATCGAATACGTCGCCGAGAACGGCCGCACGCTGCGCCGCGAGACCGAATATCACGACAACGGCAAGAAGTCGTTCGAAGGCAGCTGGCTGGTCGGGGCACGCGGCGAGCGCGACGAGTCGGCCATCGGCACGCACCGGCGTTTCGACGCCGACGGGCACCTGCGCCTCGAGCGCACCTACGACGAGCGCGGCCACCTGAGCCACGAGCGCGAGCTCGACGAGAACGGCAAGGTCGGGCGCGACGACGAGGTCTTCGAAGACGGATCGCGAAAGGCGGTGGGGCGATGAGCGCGAACGCGGCACACGAATTCGACTACGTCATCGTCGGCGGCGGCTCGGCGGGCTGCGTGCTGGCGGCGCGCCTGAGCGAAGACCCGAGCGTGAGCGTGGCCCTGCTCGAGGCCGGACCGCCCGACAGGAGCGTGCTCATCCATTGCCCGGCCGGCCTGGCGGTGCTGGCCAAGAACGGCGCCGCGAACTGGGCCTTCCAGACCGTGCCGCAGGCCGGCCTCGGCGGCCGGCGCGGCTACCAGCCGCGCGGCAAGGTGCTCGGCGGGTCGAGCTCGGTCAACGCCATGATCTACCTGCGCGGCCAGCGCGAGGACTACGACGACTGGGCTGGCGAAGGCAACGCCGGCTGGAGCTGGAGCGAGGTGCTGCCGTACTTCAAGCGGGCCGAGCACAACGAGCGCGGCGCCGATGCCTGGCACGGCACCGGCGGGCCGCTCAACGTCATGGACCTGCGCAGCCCGAACCGCTTCGGGCCGGTCTTCGTGCAGGCCGCGAAGGAGGCCGGCTACGCCAGCAACGCCGACTTCAACGGCGCGAGCCAGGAAGGCGTCGGCCTCTACCAGGTGACGCACAGGAACGGCGAGCGCTTCAGCGCTGCCAAGGCCTATCTGACGCCGAACCTCGCACGGCCCAACCTGACGGTCGTGACCGGCGCCCACACGACGCGCATCGTCGTCGAAGGCCAGCGCGCGACCGGGGCCGAAGCGCGCGTCGGCGGCGCGACCCAGGTGTTCCGGGCCCGCCGCGAAGTGCTGCTGGCCGCCGGCGCGCTGCAGTCGCCGCAGATCCTGATGCTCTCCGGCATCGGCCCGGCGGCGCATCTGCGCGAGCACGGCATCGCGGTCGTGCGCGACCTGCCCGGCGTCGGCCGACACCTGCACGACCACGTCGATGTCGTGCAGGTGCTCGACGCGCCGCACCTGAAAGACCTGTTCGGCCTGTCCTTTACCGGCATCGTCAACGTGATCAAGGGCATCTTCGAGTGGCGCAAGCTGCGGCGCGGCATGCTGACCACCAACTTCGCCGAGGCCGGCGGCTTCATCCGCAGCGCGCCCGAGGTCGAGCGGCCCGACCTGCAGCTCCACTTCGTCGTCGGCAAGCTCGTCGACCATGGCCGCAAGACCGTCTTCGGCCATGGCTATTCCTGCCACGTCTGCCTGCTGCGGCCGAAGAGCCGCGGCAGCGTCACCCTGGCCAGCGCCGATCCGTTCGCGGCGCCGCTGATCGACCCGAACTTCCTCGGCGAACGCGCCGATCTCGAAGCGCTGGTGCGCGGCTTCAGGGCGATGCGCCGCATCCTGGCGCAGCCGGCGCTCGCGGCGCACGGCGCGCGCGAGCTCGCGGCTTCGGCCAACGCCGGCAGCGACGCCGAGATCGAAGCCTTCATCCGCAGCCATGCCGACACGATCTATCACCCGGTCGGCACCTGCCGGATGGGCTCCGGGCCGCTCGACGTCGTCGACGCGGCGCTGCGGGTGCGCGGCATCGAGGCCTTGCGCGTCGTCGACGCGTCGATCATGCCGAACGTCGTCAGCGGCAACACCAATGCGCCGACGATCATGATCGCCGAGAAGGCGGCCGACATGATCAAGGCCGCGGCGCGCGCGCCGGCCGGCGCCACCACGATCCTTCGCGAAAGCACCGTCAGCGCATGAAAACCAAAGCCGCCGTCGCCTGGCAAGCCGCCAGGCCGCTGACGATAGAAAGCGTCGACCTCGAAGGACCGAGGGCCGGCGAAGTGCTGGTCGAGATCAAGGCCACGGGCATCTGCCACACCGACTGGTTCACGCTCTCGGGCGAGGACCCCGAGGGCCTCTTTCCCGCCATCCTCGGCCACGAAGGCGCCGGCATCGTGCGCGAGGTCGGCGCCGGCGTGACCAGCGTGGCGCGCGACGATCACGTCATTCCGCTCTACACGCCGGAATGCCGGCAATGCAAGTTCTGCCTGTCGAGGAAGACCAACCTCTGCCAGCAGATCCGCGGCACGCAGGGCAAGGGCCTGATGCCCGACGGGTCGAGCCGCTTCTCGATCGGCGGCAAGCCCGTGCTGCACTACATGGGCACCTCGACGTTCTCGAACTTCATCGTCGTGCCGGAGATCGCGCTGGCGAAGATCCGGCCCGACGCGCCGTTCGACATCGTCTGCTACATCGGCTGCGGCGTCACCACCGGCGTCGGCGCGGTGCTCTTCACGGCCAAGGTCGAGGCCGGCGCGAACGTCGTCGTCTTCGGGCTCGGCGGCATCGGCCTGAACGTGATCCAGGGCGCGAAGATGGTGGGCGCGAACAGGATCATCGGCGTCGACACGAATCCCGGCCGCGAGGCGATGGCGCGCAAGTTCGGCATGACCCACTTCATCAACCCGAAGGACGTGCCGAACGTGGTCGATGCCGATCGTGCAGCTGACCGACGGCGGCGCCGACTACAGCTTCGAATGCATCGGCAACACCACGACGATGCGGCAGGCGCTCGAGTGCTGCCACAAGGGCTGGGGCCAGTCCATCATCATCGGCGTCGCGCCGGCCGGCGCGGAGATCTCGACGCGGCCGTTCCAGCTCGTCACCGGCCGCAGGTGGCTGGGATCGGCCTTCGGCGGCGCCCGCGGCCGCACCGACGTGCCGAAGATCGTCGACTGGTACATGGACGGCAAGATCGCCATCGACGAGCTGATCACGCATCGGCTCAAGCTCGAGGACATCAACGAGGGCTTCGCGCTGATGAAGCGCGGCGAGTCGATCCGCTCGGTCGTCCTGTACTGATCGCCGTGCTCGCCGGCGCAGCGTCGTAACGACGCTTGCGCCTCGTCACAGCTTCGCACGCATGGCCGCGCTAAGGTCGCGAGGTTCTTGCAGGCGAGACGAAGGAACGTGCCATGAAGACGAGCTGGCGAACGCTGTGGCAGCAGCGCGATATCGTGGTCTATCGCGACGAGGTCGAGGTCGACCGTCTTGCGGCCGAGCGCATCGGCCGGGTCTTCTTCTTCCATGCCGGCGCCGGCGACTCGCCCGGCGATATCGGCTTGAGCATCGTCGAGCTCGCCGAGCCGGCCGACGGGTTCGCCCTCTTCGAGGCCCGCACCGGGTTCGCCGGCCGCGTCAATTTCGAGCGCCAGTCGTTCTGGCAGGAGCGGGCCTGCGTGCACTGGGTGCCGGCCGCGAGCGCCGGCCTGCCGTGGCGCCTGCGCCTGGGCCATTGGCGCGGCGAAGCTTCGGTCGCGGCCTATCGGCGCCTCGAGCGCAGCGCCCTCGAAACTTGCCTGGCTCGCTGGGCACGCGAAGCGCCGCAGACCTGGGAAGAGCGCAAGCAAAGCCGCGTCGAACGCAGCCGCCCCTTCGGCAGCACCACCGTCTGGCGCGCCGCGGCCTGACCGCGCAGTCGAGCGCACGCGGACGCGAGTCCGTGTGCGCCGCTGCGCGCACGCCGTGCGAGCCCGCACGCACCCGAGTCGGGCGAGCGACTTCGGCGCAAGGCCACTTTGCTAACATGGTCGCACGCGCAGCACGAGGGTTCGCAGCGAATGAGCTCTTCGACCGTTCTCGCCGGCAGGCATCGCGCGCTGAACGCGACCTTCGCAGCACTCGCGCTTGTCGTCTCGTTCTCGGCAGCGTCGCAGGACGCGGCCACGCCGGCCTTCAAGGAACTCGACTCGATGGACGCGCGCGTGCAGGGCTGCGTCACCTGCCACGGCCAGAGCGGCCAGGGCACGAGCAACGGTGCCTTCCCGCGCATCGCCGGCAAGCCGGCGGGCTACCTGTATCACCAGCTGGTGGCCTTTCGGGACGGCACGCGCAAGTACCCGCCGATGAACTATCTGGTGGCCTACCTGCCCGACGCGTACCTGCATGAGATCGCCGAATACTTCGCGAAGCAGCGGCCGCCGTTCGCGGCGCAGGAAGCGTCGAGCGCGAACAGCGCGGCGCTGGCGCGCGGCCAGACGCTGGTGACGGCGGGCGACAGCAAGAGCGGCATTCCACCGTGCAGCGCCTGCCATGGCGCGGGCCTGACCGGCATGAATCCCGGCATTCCCGGCCTGGTCGGGCTGCGGCCCGCCTACATCGCCGGACAGCTCATCCGTTGGCGGATCGGCGACCGGCACGCGACCGAGCCCGATTGCATGAAGCGCATCGCCACGCGCCTGTCCGACACCGACGTGGCCGCCGTGGCGGCCTGGCTCGGGCAGCAGGAGGCGCCGAAGGATGCGTCGCCCGAGCCTGCCAATCTCGTGCGCATGCCGTTCGCGTGCGGGAGCCAGCAATGACGCGCAGGGCGCTGGTGTTGCGCCTGCTTGTCGGCATCGTCATCCTCGCGGCGGCGGCGGCGGTCACCGTGCGTCTGATGCTTCCGGGCATGCTGCCGAAAGGACCGGCGGCGCCGGACCCGACGACGCAGGTCATCGACAAGGGCGAGTACCTGGCGCGCGCGGGCGACTGCGTGGCCTGCCACACGCAGCCCGGAGGCAAGGAGTTCGCCGGCGGCCGGCCGATGCCGACCCCGTTCGGCGCCTTGTACGTTCCCAACATCACGCCCGACGAAGAGACCGGCATCGGCGCCTGGACGCCCGACGAGTTCTATCGAATGATGCATACCGGCGTGGCCCGCGACGGCACGCTCCTGTACCCGGCGATGCCTTTCGCCTCGTACACCCGGGTGACGCGCGCCGACTCCGACGCCATCTACGCCTACCTCATGTCGGTGCCGCCGGTCAGCCAGAAGAACCGGCCGCACGAGCTGAAGTTTCCGTTCAACAACCGCAACCTCCTGCTCGGCTGGCGAACGCTCTATTTCGAGGAAGGCGAATACCAGCCCGACCCGCGCCAATCGGCGGAGTGGAATCGCGGCGCGTACCTGGTCGAGGGGCTCGGCCACTGCACGATGTGCCACACCGCCATCAACGCGCTCGGCGGCACCAGCGAATCGAAGGAGTTCGAGGGCGGCATGATCCCGAACCAGAACTGGTACGCGCCGTCGCTGCGATCGAACCGCGAAGCGGGGCTGGGCAACTGGGAGATCCAGGACATCGTCGACCTGCTGCAGGCCGGCGCTTCGCACCGCGGCACCACCTACGGGCCGATGGCCGAGGTGGTCTACAACAGCCTGCAGTACATGAGCGATGCCGACGTGCGGGCCATGGCCGTCTACCTGAAGGCGCTGCCGCAACGCGATGCCGAGCCGCCGCCGAGCAGCCAGGCGCGCCTGGTCTCGCCCGACGTGATGGAGCTGGGCCGCAAGGTGTACGTGCAGCAGTGCGCGGTCTGTCATGGCGACGAAGGCAAGGGGCAGGCGCCCGCCTATCCGCCGCTGGCCGGCAACCAGTCGATCACGATGGCCTCGCCGGTGAACTCGATCCGCATGGTCCTCAACGGCGGCTACCCGCCCGGCACGAAGAAGAATTCGCGGCCGCACGGGATGCCGCCGTTCAACCACGTCCTGAACGACGAGGCGGTGGCCGCGGTGGTCACCTACATCCGGGTCGCCTGGGACAACAGCGGCACGCCGGTGTCCCCGCAACAGGCCAACGCCCTGCGCCGGCTGCTGCCCGAGTAAGGAATCCGAATGAGCGACGCAGTCTCCGCCAGCCCGATCGACGACGACGAGGACCGGCGCGTCGACGACATCGTGCGCCAAGGACCGGCCGGCACCTTCGCGGTTGCCGGCGTGGCGACGGCCATCGTGGTCGCGATCTATTTCGTCTTCTACTTCGTCGTCTATCTTCCGCGCGGAGCGGTGCAGTGACCGACGCCGCACTCGCCGTGCCGCACGGTCACGACTCGGAGAACGTCGCGGCTGCGGCCGAGCGGCGCTGGGCCTTCATCGTCGCGGCCATCATCGCGGTGCTGGTGCTGATGATGGTCGATCACCGGGCTGCACTGGGCGGCGATGCCGCCTTCGCGGGTCGAGACGGTCGACGTCAAGACGCTGCACATCCAGGGCGAGTTCGTCGAGAGCAACCTCGGCACCGCGCTGGCGCCCGACGGCAAGGTCACGGTTCGCCTCGTCGCCCAGCAGTATTCCTTCGAGCCGCAATGCATCGTCGTGCCGGCCGACATGCCGGTCACCTTTCGCGCCACCGCAACCGACACCATCCACGGCTTCATCGTCGGCAAGACGAACGCCAACACGATGCTGGTGCCCGGCTTCGTCTCGACCTTCACCACCACCTTCCACCAACCGGGCGAGCAGCTGATGCCGTGCCACGAATACTGCGGCACCGGCCACGAAGCGATGTGGGCCCACGTGCAGGTGCTGCCGCCCGCGGAATTCATCGCCAAGGCCCGCAGCGGCGAAAGGTTGAGCTGTGTTGCGCGCTAGGAAGCTCGTCCTCGCCCATTTCGCGGTGGCGTTCGTCGCCTTCCTCGGCGCGCTCGTGCTCGGCGCCTGGCAGATGTTCGTGCGCAGCCCGCTCTCGACCTGGATCAACAACCCCGAGCACTACTACCGCTCGGTGACGGCGCACGGCACGGTGATGGCGTACGTGCTGCCCACGCTCGTGGCCATGGGATTCGGCTATGCCATCTGCGAGCTGGCGCTGAAGAAGCCGCTGGTCGGCCTGCGCTGGGCCTGGGCCGGCTTCTGGCTGGTCATCGCCGGCACGGCGCTCGCGGCGCTGACCATGGCGCTGGGCAAGGCCTCGGTGCTCTACACCTTCTATCCGCCGATGGTGGCCAGCCCCTTCTACTATCTCGGCGTCGTCCTGGTGGTGGTCGGCTCATGGATCTGGGTCGCGCTGATGGCCATCAACCTGCGCGCCTGGAAGAAGGAGAACCCGGGCGCGCCGGTGCCGCTCGCGATGTTCGGCAACGTCGCGGGCGCGTATCTGTGGGCCTGGACCTCGGTCGGCGCGGCCGTGGAAATCCTGGTCCTGATCCTGCCGGCCTCGCTCGGCTGGACCGACACCATCAACGCCGGCCTGGCGCGTGTTCTCTTCTCGTGGACGCTGCATGCCATCGTCTACTTCTGGCTGATGCCGGCCTACATCGCCTTCTATACCGTGGTGCCGCGGGCGATCGGCGGGCGCCTGTACAGCGACACGATGGCGCGGGTGGCGTTCGTGCTCTTCCTGGTCTTCTCGATGCCGATCGGCATCCACCACCTCTTCGCCGATCCGCAGGTCGGCGCCGGCTTCAAGTTCGTGCACGCGGCCATGACGGCGATGGTGTCGGTGCCGACGCTGCTGACCGTCTTCACCATCGTCGCCTCGGTCGAGATCGCGGGCCGCCTGCGCGGCGGCAAGGGCCTCTTCGGCTGGGTCAAGGCGCTGCCCTGGGACAACCCGATGATGCTGGCGGTGACGTTCTCGTTCGTGATGCTCGGCTTCGGCGGTGCCGGCGGCATCATCAACATGAGCTATCAGCTCAACGAATCGGTGCACAACACGCAGTGGGTCACCGGCCACTTCCACCTGATCTTCGCCGGTGCCATCGTCCTGATGTACTTCATGGTGGCGTACGAGCTCTGGCCGCAGCTGACCGGCTGCGCGCCGCTCTCGCCCAAGCTCGTCAAGACGCAGATCTGGCTCTGGTTCGTGGGCATGATGGTGCTGACGATTCCGTGGCACCTGGTGGGCCTGATGGGCATGCCGCGACGGATGGCGTACTACGACTACACGAATCCGGACATCGCGCCGCAAGCCTGGACGGTGACGGTGTCGACGCTCGGCGGCTTCGTGCTGCTGGCCTCGGGCATCCTGCTCGTCTACATCCTCGCCACCGCCCGGCGGCGCGAGAACGCCCCGGTCGCGCCCTTCACCTTCGCACGCAGCGCCCATCCCGGCGGCGCGACGCCGGTGGCGCTGAACGGCTTCGGCCTGTGGGTGGCGATGATGATCGCGCTGACCGTCGTCAACTACGGCTACCCGATCGCGCAGCTGGCCATGCTGAAGGACGCGTCGGTGCCCGTGATTCCGATCGGGAGCCGCTGATGCAAGCGCACGGCATGTACGACTGGCGCAACCCGTGGGTTCGATGGAGCGTCGTCTCCCTGGTGGTGCTCACCCTGCTGTCGATGCTCGTGGGCTTCGTCTGGCTGCCTTCGGTTCATCGGCGACTTCACGGCGCAAGGCCTGTGGGCAAGCATCTGCCGGGCCGCCGGCGTGCCCGCGGTCTGGACGAGCGCGGCGGGGTCGGCCGAGCCTGCGCCGCAAGCGACGAACGTCGTGCTCACGCGCAGCATGGAACGCGCCGGCAGCGACGACGCCGTGGGCCGGGGCGCGACCCTGGCGCTGAACTGCACGATGTGCCACGGCGCGCACGGGATGAGCGGGTCGGACGCGCCGAACCTGGCCGGCCAGTACCCGGAAGTGGTCATGAAGCAGCTGCACGACTACAAGAGCGGCAAGCGTTCGAGCTCCGTCATGCAGGCGCTGGCGGTCGGCCTTTCCGACCGCGACATCGACGACCTGGCGGCCTACTACGCCTACCTCCCGAAGGCCCGCACCGCGCCGACGACCTACGACGAATCGCTGCCGCCGCTGGTGCGGGTGGGCGCGCCCATGCGCAACATCGCGCCCTGCATTTCATGTCACGGCGGCGTCGACCAGAAGCTCGGCGCACCATGGATCGAAGGCATGCCGAAGGGCTATCTGGTCGCCCAGCTGAAGGCGCTTCGCTCCGGCGAGCGGCACAACGACTCGCAGGGGCAGATGCGCAACGTCGCCCGGCTGATGACCGACGCGGAGATAGGCGACGTCGCCGAGTTCTACGCGCGCAAGGCGAGCAGCGGCGAAAAAAGTCACTAGGCGCGGCAGCAACCGGGCGCCGCGGCCCTCAGCTCATTCGAAGCGGCTCTCGCGCATCCACTTCGTCGCGACCCACTTCTCTCCGGAAACGACCGGCGCGCCGCCATGCAGCGAACGGGTCGAGGCGTTCGGCCGGTCGTAGCTGAAGAAGACCGCGTTGCCCTGCACCGGCGCGACGTCGAGGCCGGCATCGGGAAAGACGGTGGCGCCGCCCTGCGCCGGCGTGTTCAGGTAGCAGACGAGCGAGCCGACGCGCTGGCCGCCGCGCTTGAGGATGGTGGGCGTGCCGGGCTCGGCCGGGTCGAAGTAGTCGTAGTGCGGCTTGTATTCGGCGCCCGGCCGATAGCGCAGCACCTGCAGGCCCTCGCCGTTCTCGAGCGGCCAGTCGAGGAGCGCGGCGATGCGCGCCTCGAGCTTGGCGCAGACCGCGAACTCGGCCGGCTGGAAGAACATGCCGTCGCTGGTGCGCGCCTCGTTCACCTCGCTTTCGCCGGTGCGCGTCTCCACTGTCTCCGAGCGCGCCAGGCGGGTGCGCGCCAGGGCGATGAGCTCCTCGCATTCCTCGGCCGAGAGCAGATTGCCGAAGACGACGACGCGCGGATGGTTGAGCGACATCAGCACCTTCACCTCGCGGTCGCCGGCGCTGAGCTGCGGCGTGGCGGCCGAGAGATGGCGACCCGGCACGAGCCGGGCCGGCTCGCCGGCGGCCGCGTCGGCGCTGCCGCTCTTCATCGCCAGCAGGTGATCGCGCATCGCGGTCTCGAGCGCTTCGAGCGCGACGTCTTCCGACCAGCCGCTCGCCTTCATCGAGTCGAGCACGGCCTCGGGCGAATGGCCGGCGGCGGCCTGCGCCACGATCCAGCGGCGCAGCTCGGCGGTGACGACCTGGGCGTTGCTCATCGGCCCTGATTTTGCCGGAGACCGATGGGCCGATCTCAGCGGAAGTTGCGGCTGCGGCTGACCAGGCCGTTCAGCAGCGCCGTGTGGTCGATCATCTTCGCGGCCACCAGGTGCATCACCGCGCGATCGCCCTCGCCTTCGCGCTGCCACTGGCCGTAGACCGTGAGGAGGGTGGCGCCGAGCAGGGGCTTGCGCTGCTCGTCGGCGATGCGCGGCCAGACGATGACGTTGATGGCGCCGGTCTCGTCTTCGAGGGTGACGAAGACGGTGCCCTTGGCCGTCTCCGGCCGCTGCCGGTGCGTGACCAGGCCGCTGGCGCGCGCCAGCCGGCCGCTCGGGAAGCTGCGCAGGCGGGCCGCGGTCTCGACCTTGAACTCGGCCAGCTTGCCGCGCAGCAAGGCGAGCGGATGGCGGTTCAGGCTGAGGCCGAGGGCGCGATAGTCGGCCAGGGTGTTCTCGCCTTCGCTCGGTGCCGCCAGCGGCACCGGCTTTTCGTGCACGCGCGTGGCGCGCAGCATCTCGGTGGGCCGGGTGTCGATGCCGGCCACCGCCCAGGCCGCCTGATGGCGATGGCCGTCGAGGCCGCGCAGGGCATCGGCGTTGGCGAGCAAGGCCAGGCCGTGGGCATCGAGACGGGCCCGGCGGGCCAGGTCTTCGGTGCTGGCGAAAGGCGCTTCGCTGCGTGCATCGACGATGCGCCCGGCCGACTCCTCGGCCAGGCCGGTGATGCGATTGAGGCCGAGGCGAACGGCGCACTGGCCGCCCTCGCCCACCGGGCCTTCGAGCACGCTCTCCCAGCCGCTCACCTGCACGTCGACCGCGCGCACGTCGACGCCGTGCTCGCGCGCGTCGCGCACCAGCTGCGCCGGCGCGTAGAAGCCCATCGGCCAGGCGTTGAGCAGGCCGCAGAGAAAGGCATCGGGGTGATGGCACTTGATCCAGCTGCTCACATAGGCCAGCAGGGCGAAGCCGGCGGCGTGGCTCTCCGGAAAGCCGTATTCGCCGAAGCCCTGGATCTGCTTGAAGATGCGCTCGGCGTACTCGAGCTCGTAGCCCTTCTCGACCATCCGGCCGACCAGGCGCTTGTGAAACGGCGAGAGGCCGCCGCGCCGCTTCCAGGCGGCCATGGCGCGGCGCAGGGCATCGGCCTCGCCGGCGGAGAAGTCGGCGGCGAGCATGGCGATCTGCATCACCTGCTCCTGGAAGATCGGCACGCCCTTGGTTCGCGCCAGCGCCGGCAGGAGCTCGGCCGGGCAATCGATCTCGCTCATCGGCAAGGTGCGGTTCTTCAGGTAGGGATGGACCATGCCGCCCTGGATCGGCCCGGGCCGCACGATCGCCACCTCCACCACCAGGTCGTAGTAGCAGCGCGGCTGCAGGCGCGGCAGCATGCTCATCTGGGCCCGGCTCTCGATCTGGAACACGCCCACCGTGTCGGCGCGGCAGATCATGTCGTAGGTGGGCACGTCGCCCTCCTCGATCTCCTGCATCAGCAGCGGCGCGCGGCCGAGCTTCGTGCCGATGTAGCCGAGCGAGCGGCGGATGGCGCTCAGCATGCCGATGGCGAGGATGTCGACCTTCAGGAGGCCGAGCGATTCGAGGTCGTCCTTGTCCCACTGGATGACGCTGCGCTTTTCCATCGCCGCGTTCTCGACCGGCACCAGCTCCGAGATCGGGCCCTTGCCGATGACGAAGCCGCCCGGATGCTGCGAGAGGTGGCGCGGAAAGCCGATGAGCTGCGCCGTGAGCTCCATCCACAGCCTGACGATCGGTGCTTCGGGGTCGAAGCCGTTCTCGCGCAGGCGCTCGGGCGCGATGCCCTTGCCGTCGAACCAGTGCTGGCTCTTCGAGACGGCCTCGATCCGCTGCAGGTCGATGCCCAGCGCCCGGCCGACGTCGCGCAGGGCCGAGCGCGGCCGGTAGCTGATGACGACGGCGGCGAGCGCGGCGCGGTGCCGGCCGTACTTGCCGTAGATGTACTGGATGACCTCTTCGCGGCGCTGGTGCTCGAAGTCGATGTCGATGTCGGGCGGCTCGTTGCGCTCGACGCTGATGAAGCGGCCGAACAGCAGCGAGGCGCGGCGCGGGTCGACCTCGGTGACGTGCAGGCAGTAGCAGACCAGCGAGTTGGCGGCGCTGCCGCGGCCCTGGCAGAGGATGCCTTCGCTGCGCGCCCAGGCGACGATGTCGGCGACGGTGAGGAAGTAGGACTCGTACTTCAGCTGGGCGATGGTGGCGAGCTCGTCCTCGATGGTCTTGCGATGCTCCGGCGGCAAGCCGAGCGGGAAGCGCTTGGGCACGCCTTCGTAGGTGAGCTTGCGCAGCTGCGAGGCCGGCGTTTCGCCCGGCGGCACGATCTCCTCCGGGTATTCGTAGCGCAGCTCGTGCAGCGAGAAGCGGCAGGCACCGGCGATGGCCAGCGTGTTCTCGAGCCAGGCCGGCTCGTAGAGCGCGGCCAGGCGGGCGCGCGAACGCAGGTGCTGCTCGGCATTGGGCTCGAGCGCGAGACCGCATTCGGCCACGGGCTGGCCGATGCGCGTGGCGGTGAGCGTGTCCTGCAGGGGCTTTCTCGAGCGCAGGTGCATCAGCACGTCGCCGGCGGCGACGATGCGCAGGCCCGTGAACTCGGCGACGCGCACGACGCGGTCGAGCAGGTCGTCGTCGCCGGCGCGATGCAGGAGCTCGATGGCGATGGCCGAGCGCTCGGCCGAAAACCAGGTCTTCAGCCACATGGCATGGGCGAAGATCTCCTCGAACGATTGCGCGGCCGAGGGGATGAGGAGCGCGAAGCATTCGGGCAGGCCGGTGAGCATGGGCGCGTTCGGCACCTTGCCCTCGACATCGCCCGGATGCGCGAGGTAGCTGCCCTTCTCGGCACGCCGGCGCGCGACGGTGATCCAGTGCGAAAGGTTGCCGTAGCCGCGCCGCGACTGCGCCAGCAGCACGAGGCGCGCATGCGGCGTGCCGCTGTTGGGCAGCACCAGCCGCATCTCGCTGCCGACGATGAGATGCAGCTGCTGCGCCTTGGCCTCGACGTGCGCGCGCACGACGCCCGCGAGCGAGCACTCGTCGGTGAGGGCGAGCGCGCTGTAGCCGAGCGCGGACGCGCGCTCGACCAGCTCTTCGGGGTGCGAGGCGCCCGTCAGGAAGCTGAAGTTGCTGCGGCAGTGAAGCTCGGCGTAGGGAGGCAGCACGGGGTGATGCGGTAGGGGGGCGAAGGTTCGCGGGCGCGCGGCGGCGATGCCGGCGGCGGTCGTCTTTCGTCGTCGTCTTCTTCTTTTTCTGTTGCATCGACGAGGGGCAGCACCATCATCAAGCCGTCGAGCGGGCTCGACGTGCCGGCGGCCGACGACTTCAGCACGTGCGTGTAGATCATGGTGGTGGACACGTCGGCGTGGCCGAGCAGCGACTGCACGGTGCGGATGTCGGTGCCGGCCTGCAGCAGATGGGTGGCGAAGGAATGGCGCAGCGTGTGCACGGTGGCCGGCTTGGCGATGCGGACGGCGTCGACGGCCGCCTTCAGGTCGCGCTGCAGGCGCTTTTCGTGGATGTGATGGCGGTGGTGCTTGACCTCGCCGGCGCCGCCGCCACTCTCACTGTTGCTGCCGCTGCGCGGATCGGTGCTGATGCCGTCGGCCGGGAAGATCCAGAACCAGGCCCAGCTCTCGGCCGCGCGCTTGTACTTCGCCGACAGCGCATGCGGCAGGTACACGCCGCTGCGGCCCTGTTCCTGGTCGAGCCGCCAGAGGCGGCGCGCGTGCAGCAGCTGGGCGCGCAACGGGCCTTCGAGGGCGCGCGGCAGCATGACGACGCGATCCTTGCCGCCCTTGCCGTCGCGCACGACGATCACCTGGCGGACGAAGTCGACATCCTTCACGCGCAGGCGGATGCCTTCGAGCAGGCGCATGCCGGTGCCGTAGAGGAGCCGCGCCAGCAGGCCGGTGACGCCCTCGCCCATGTGCGCGAGCAGCGTCTGCACCTCGAGCTGCGTGAGCACGACCGGAATGCGCTTCTTGCCCACCGGCCGGCCGAGCTCCTGCAGCCACGGCATGTCGACGCCAAGCACCTCGCGGTAGAGAAAGAGCAGCGCACTGAGCGCCTGCCGATGCGTGGACGCGGCGACCCGCCGCTCGTTGGCCAGCATCACCAGATAGGCCTGCACCTCCGGCGCACCGAGCTCGCGCGGATGGCGCAGCCCCGACCAGCGCACGAAGCCGCGCACCCAGTAGACGTAGGCCTCCTCGGTCCGTAAGCTGTAGTGCATGTACCGCAAGCGCTCGCGCAGGGCATCGAGCAGGCGGTATGAGCCAGGAGCCACCGGCCGGGAAGGAAGCCCCGCATGTCCATGCCCTCCATGTCCACTTTCGTCCTCGTCACTCCCACCGTTGTTGTCCACTTTTGCCCTCACACTGATACTGTATGCATGTACAGTATTGATCCAAAGCCCGCGTGTCAACGTCGCTTTGGGGGGAGAGGGGTGAAAAGGTGTCCGCTATGAGGGGTGAAAGTGGACGGGGCGAGTTGTCCTCGATATCACGTTAGGCCCCGCGAGAAAATTATGATCGTGCACGCATTGACAAGGTCTTTTACTGTAGGCTACGGTAATGCGTGCAAATCGAGTTCGATCCTGCTTAAGACAAAGCGAACGCAAGTTGGTGTCTCTTTGTCTCATGGCAGCGGTGCCTGTTGGGAAGCTGTTGGTTTGGATTCGTCGAACTCTGGTCGGGACGTTCGACGAGTGGCTCACATCGCGCTCGCGTCGAAGACTGTGATCGCCGTGGCGACTGTCGGCGTCTTGTAGATCGTGGCGAGAAGCTCGAAGCGATCACAAGCGTTCTGTCGAGCCAGATCAACGCGAGGTGAAACACTATGCCCAATGTCTCTGCGCGGCCGCCGGTGCATTCGCCCTTACTCTGGTCGCCGGGTTACTCGCGATTGCGGCTTTTCCGGCGTACATGGCACGTCGCTCTGCAACCTTGCACGCCACAGACTTCGCTCTCGTTCTAGCGCCAGCTCCTCTATTCGTTGCATCCTTGTTTCTATTCAACGAACCAGCGCAGGTAGGCTGGGCCCCCATTGCATATCCTTTCCTCGTGTTGGCGCTGTCGGTGGTCGTTCTCTACGGGCGAGTGTTCCTGTTGCCGCGTATGGGTCTCTCTTCGCGGGTGGCTTCCATTGGCTGCCTTCTGGCGTGCGCAATTGCAGCCCTCGTTTTCGGCGCCTTCACTCCGCCGCTCTACGAGTAGCCATGTGAGCGGTACCATCGCTCGGCCGTCTAGTCTCGCTTCGGCGTGGCCTAACCCCTCCATCGAGCGGACGTACTCCAGCACGCTTCGCGTGCTTACGTCTGCCGCTCATGTCGAACGCCTGGACGGCGTGGCCAGCGTTAGGCCCCAATAGACCGCGCTCAAAAGAACCAACCGGAGCGCTCAAATGCTCGATCTAGAAGATCTTCTCGCTCTCACAATTCTTGTTGGACGCGTCGGTGACGTGGGCAGCACCTTGTTCATTACACCAACGCTTGTGCTTGAAGCGAATATGTTGGTTCGACGTTTCAAGTGGCCAATGATCGTCTTGAGCTTTACTTTGTGCTTTGCCCCGTACTTAGATGTGCACCTTGGCGTTATGGTTGCGGTTCCATCCCTCCTGGTTACCGCAAGCAATCTCACGCGAGGATGGTTCGCGCGTGCACTTGGGGAAACGGAAGCCAAGGCAGTTATGCTACATGCGGCATCGCGCGGATCTTTGAGCGCGACGCTTGCAATGCTGACAATTGCAACGCTGTTCTTTTCGTCTGCCGCGTTCCTACTGGTCTATCTCTCTCGTGGCGAGAGATCTCTGGAGTATTGGTTCGGTATGGGTATGCTGATCTATGCCTTGGCTGTCGGTCTCCACGGTTCCGTATTTGTTACTCGCCTGTTTCGCGAAGCCCGCCGTGCGTCTAGCATCGCAAACTTGGCCTAGCCGTCGGCACTTGCTTCGTCTGAGAGAGCCCTCAGTGAAACCGTGGCCTAACCCTTCCATCGAGCGGACAGCCTAAAGCCTGCTTCGCTGCTTAGTCTGCCGCTCATGTCGAACGTTAGGTCCCACCAGATGTCAGTCGAATCGAGTTCATTCGCGCTTGCGGCGCTTAGACGGTCGTTCCTCATAGCAGCTGGCGCAGGCGCTGGTCTTACTAGTCGTCGCGCATGACAGCTGTCTTCATGCTGTACGAACCCGCCGTTAACTTCATCGTATGGAACGCTCGTTTCTCGGGCTCAAAGACAGATGACTCGTTCTTTGGCGTCTTCTTCGTTTGCGGCCACTCTCGTGTTCATCGTCAGCCTCTGCTCACACGGCTCTCGTCGCCTTGCGAAAATGAGGCGGTTCATGCCGACAGTCGCGCAGGCATGCATCCCATCGCACGCACGGTCGGCCCGAGCGGCGCTCAGGGAGAGAATGTGCTCGCGCGCCCTCACATTGAGGCATGGCACCTAACCCCTCCATCGAGCGGACATCCTCCAGCCAGCTTCGCTGGCTTCCGGCTGCCGCTCATGTCGAACGTTAGACCCCGGAACCCGCGAAGTGCCCAAGCGAGGAGTCCGTGTTAACGCCCAAGCAAGCCGAGGTCGTCGCAGAAGAGTTGCTAGAGCAACGGCGGCGCGATGGCGTTGCAGCCAAAAACGCTGCGGCGCAACGAGTCCCGTTTGTGTACTACGTTCGCGGATTGAACGAGCTGGAGCCATACGAACGCTCCGAGCTCGTTCGCCTCGCTCAGCGGAACGTCGGAAACCAGTGGAAGGTAGCCGCGTTTTGCCTTGTCGTCGTCTGTCTATGCTGTACGGTGTGGTGGATGGCTGGCTTCTTCACGAACGCAGGCGTTGTGCCACTGGTGGCGCTGTGCAGCGCCGTTCTCTATTTCCCACGTGCCTACTTCGTGCGGCAAGAAGTTCGTAGCCTCGTGAAGGAGAAGAGACTTGCTTGCCTTAAAGCTCAGCCCGAGGTCTAACCCCTCCATCGAGCGGACATCCTCCAGCCAGCTTCGCTGGCTTGCGGCTGCCGCTCATGTCGAACGTTAGGCCCCGGAACATCAATGTCTGCTGCCACTCCCGCAGAACACAACGGCCTACGTCGTGCCGTGCTCTTCGTCGCCGTCCTCAACCTTTCGTACTTCGGCGTCGAGTTCGTCGTTGCCAGGCTCATAAGCTCGGTTTCTCTCTACGCCGACTCCATCGACTTTCTAG
The DNA here is from genome assembly GCA_963778525.1 of uncultured beta proteobacterium. Taxonomy (GTDB): domain Bacteria; phylum Pseudomonadota; class Gammaproteobacteria; order Burkholderiales; family Burkholderiaceae_C; genus Schlegelella_A. The sequence goes on from CAVZUJ010000001.1 coordinate 744,733, forward strand.
AAGATGCAACGGTGAACATGCTCGTCTCTTCGCCCTCGGGTGGACTGCCCGAAAGCGAGCAATGTCGGAATGCTGCTCGCCGCAATGCTCTTAGTTCCTCAGTGCGGCGACTCTGGACCGCTTGCCGAAGGTGGCACGTTCCTACGCTTCCCGATGCAACGCTTCTGTCGGCCGCGGGCACCGGCTGCGCTCGCTATAAATGTGTTGTGCGCGTTCACCTTGGAAGATTCCGTGCGCACGGGAGCAGTCTTACTCGGGCCGCATGGCTCTCGGCGCGAAACGATGCCTTCGCGAACATCGCCATCATCTGCGCAGGGCTGGTAGCCCTGGCTTCGCAGCTCTCCATATGGCCGGATCTGCTCGTTGGTGCGGGAATATTCTTGGTCAACCTGGACGCGGCTCGCCAAGTCTATGGTGCGGCAAGGGCCGCTAGAGACGTTCGTCGCCGAGGCCTAACCCCTCCATCGAGCGGACGTCGTCCAGCCAGCTTCGCGTGCTTTCGGCTGCCGCTCATGTCGAACGTTAGGCCCCGGAAGGTCCATCCATGCCAAGCGAACTCACGCCAGTAACGCAGGTGGCCATCCCCTCTCACTCTGCCATCGCCACTGCGTTCAAGTCGATGAATCTCGCAGATGCGTTCTCGATTCAACTACCTCCTGACGCCTCTGTAAATCCAGATATCTTGGCCCGATTCATCTTCTCGGTGCAGCCACCTTGGATCGGAGCACTCACCAACCTTCGAGATGCAATCGTTGCAGGTTTTGGTCTGAAGACCGCCAAACACCTTGCAACGCTCTCTAGTGATCCCACAGCAAAGCGCATCAGCATCTTCAGGGTCTTCGCCACTACCAAGACTGAGGTTGTTTTAGGCGAGAACGACAGGCATCTCGACTTCAGAGTGTCAGTCCTTTGCACGCCAGGCTCGCCGCCAAATACCGGTAACCAACTCACCCTAACAACCGTCGTTCACTGCCACAACCGCTTAGGCCGAGCCTACTTGTCGGTCATCGCTCCATTCCATCGCCAAGTTGTGAAAGCCAGTCTTCGTAGCGCCGCAAACGTCGGGTGGCCGAAGGCAAGCGCCTAAGGAAATGCCATGTGTTGTCCACTGTGGCCTAACCCCTCCATCGAGCGGACGTCCCAAAGGCCGCTTCGCGCCCTTTGCGCCGCCGCTCATGTCGAACGTTAGAGCCCACGTATGAGACCGGCAGTCCGCGTGGCTCAAATTGGACTAGCAGTTCTTCTCGTAATACTTTGGTGGTTCCATGTCATCCACGCGCCCGTTTCCGACTACGTAGGCGCTCATTTCCCCTTTCCGGCGCGAGGGTCGGTTCTTGTCTGGCCGGCAGTGTTAACGCAGGTCGCGTTGATCGAAGCTCTGGTGTGCCTTCCAGTCGCTGTCCTGTTGGTTCTAGTTCTTCGCTCGGAGGCCACTGTTATGGCAGTCGGGCTCGCGTGCCTCTTCGCGCTTAGAGTCGCTGTCGAGATCTTTGACCGCGACCAGAGCAGCAGCATGCAAGTCCTCGGCCTATGCCACATCGCAGCCCAAGCCACATTGCTTGTGGGCGGCGCCATCTATCTGAGGCGGTCGCTGCCGCGCTGGGAAACCGTCTCGCGTGGGCTCTAACACCTCCATCGAGCGGACGTTAGGTCCCACTAGCGACATGTCCTCGTTCGAGAATGTGTTCCGCCGCGCCGAGGAACAGGCGTTCCTCTTCCTCACGACTGAGTACGGATTTCGAGCGGTTGCGCGTCAAGTCGACCGAGTCAGCTCTGCACACGGCGTGTTTGGGCGTGCGGTCTATCAGAGCGGGGCCATCTCACCCGGGTTCGGCAGGAAAGTTGAGCTCTACATCGCTCCTCTTCGGCTTGAACTCGACCTGGAGGTGTCAGGGCACGGGTACGGCCCGTACACGATCGAAGAGCTTCACGCGCTCGACGGAGAGGGACTCCTCCCAGGCAGGGAGCATGGGCTATACGACGCGATGCACAACCCGGAGGAACTGCTGGCCGAGTTCACGCGCTTGGCAAAGATCCTACGCGCAGCCGGGGCACGCTTCTTCGCTGATTCACCGATCGTGTGGGAGGCTCTCCACGCGCAGCGAGAGCGCAGAGCCGAAGATGAGGAAACGACCCGAACACTAGCCCTGGCTAAAGAGCTCTTTCATGAACGCGACTGGTCGCGCGTGGTCTCTCTTCTGAGCCCGATAGAGGGTCGCCTTGGTAACAGGGCAAGCGCTAGACTGGCTTACGCAAAGCGAAAGGTCAGCAGTGAGACCTAACCCCTCCATCGAGCGGACGTCCCAAAGGCCGCTTCGCGCCCTTTGCGCCGCCGCTCATGTCGAACGTTAGCCAACATGAATGTCAGTGCGGCTCAACGCGAAGACTGTCATGCGCTCGCCGTCATTCATGTGGCGTCCTGGCAGGCGGCGTATGCCTCGCTCTTTCCCGCCGAGTATTTGGCTTCACTCTCTGTGGCGGATCGCGAAGAGTCTTGGGTCTGCATCCTCGCCGGTAGCGCCTCGCGCACGCTTGTCGCCAAGCGAGACGGCGCAGCTCTGGGCTTTGTTTGCTTCGGTCACTGCCGCGACGAAGGCGCCGAAGCACATAGGGGAGAAGTCTGGGCCTTGTATGTCGCTCCCCAAGCTTGGTCCTCGGGAGTCGGTTGGGCGCTCTGGGAGGCTGCCCGTGTCCTCTTGCTTCATCAAGGCTTCACGGAAGTGAGTCTTTGGGTTCTATCGGGCAATGCGCGAGGGCTGCGTTTCTACGAATCGGTTGGCTTCCAACGTGACCTGCCGTCAGAACAGTTCTTCGAGCGGGGCGGTGCGAAACTCGCAGAGGTCAGGCTTGTCTTCAGCGGCATGTCGGCTAACCCCTCCATCGAGCGGACATCCTCCAGCACGCTTCGCGTGCTTCCGGCTGCCGCTCATGTCGAACGTTAGGCAGCATGAACCAAATTCCAGTCCTCAGCTGTCGTGAAGTCTCGGAAATGGAGAACATTCCCGCACTCACCGTGCTCATCCGCTCCGCATATGCTCCGCATGTCGCAAGTGGGCTTCGGTACTGGGCTACGCATCAGTCTGCCGAAGACACAGCGAAGCGCCTCGCGTCGGGTCATGGTTTCGTCGCCGAACTCAACGGAGTGGTCGTTGCGACCGTTACGCTCAGGCAGCCAGAACCGGAATCCAAAGTCCCACTTTTGAGAGAAGCTGCCACTTGGTCATTCGGTCAGTTCGCCGTCGCACCTGAGCACAAGGGTAGAGGCTTCGGGAAGCAAATTCATGACTTCGCGCTTCTCTACGCCGCAAAGCACGGCTGTAAGAAGATGGCCTTGCATACGGCACAACCAGCCACGGCCCTCATCGCCATGTATCGATCCTGGGGCTATGAGCTGGCCGGCACTTGCGACTGGCGGCCTCACACAAATTTCGTCAGCGTGCTCATGTCAAAGCCCGTCCCAGCACCTCAGCCCGATGCGGCCTAACCCTTCCATCGAGAGGACTCTCGCCTCTCATGTCAAACGTTAGGCCCCAGAAGTGAAGGTCCCTGCCTCGTTGCATCTACCAAAACACGTGCGGGTACTTCTCGCGCTGTACGGCGTCGCGAGTCTTGTTCACTTCGCTCACAACGCCGAGTACATCGCTTTCTATCCAAACATGCCGATCTGGCTCACAAAGGAGAAGGTCTATCTCGCGTGGGCGGCAATCACCAGCGTCGGAATCATCGGTGCCATTCTTGTCATAGCAGGCTGGCGCGCAACTGCGGCGCTCTTCTTCGCCGCGTATGGTGCGTTTGGCCTAGACGGGCTTGCCCACTACACGCTGGCTCTCTGTTCTGAGCACACGCTCGCCACGAACCTCAGCATCTGGTTCGAGGCTGTCGCGGGAGTCACGCTCGCAGGTTCGGCGGGTTGGTTCGCCTGGCGCCAGGCGGGCCTGAGGCAATGGCATGCTGGCTAGCCCAGTAGCATCGCTCGGGAGGTTCGATGAATCTTGCAAACGCAACGGTCGGTCAACTCCTCGTGCCGGTCGACGATCTGGCGAAGGGCGTTTCGTTCTATCGAGATGTGTTGGGTCTGCCGTTCCTCTTCGAGGCGCCGCCGCAGATGGCTTTCTTCAACTGCGGAGGCATCCGCCTGCTGGTCGGTGTCCCGCCTCCGGGGCAGGCAACACGGCCAGGCTCCGCCATCTATTTCCGAGTCTCCGAGATTGGGCCCGTTTTCTGCACCCTCAAGGAAGCTGGCGTCGAGTTCTCGGCTGACCCGCACGTCGTGCACAGGACGCCAAGCACGGAGCTGTGGTTGGCAGAGTTTCAAGATCCATTCGGCAACTCCCTCGCGCTCATGAGCGAGGTCCCGTCCGGTGGCGTCTAACCCCTCCATCGAGCGGACGTCCTCCAGCCAGCTTCGCTGGCTTCCGTCCGCCGCTCATGTCGAACGTTAGGCGTCACAGCAAACATTTCGCGAATGAACATCGACGGTACTCAAAGGGGTGTGGCACGCGGAATGGCCTGGGCGATCTTCCTCGCCATCGGCGTGTTCGCCATCGCGTATGTTCTCCAGTGGCCAAAATTCCCGAGCGAAACCTCACTCGTGGTAAGGCTGAAGCTAGCCACGCTGGCAGGGCTCGCACCCGCCGCAGTCCTGTTGCTATGTATTGCGCGTCTGGCAAAACATAGGTTCACGACCCCGCAAGACATTCACGGCAGTGCGCTCACGGAAGGCACCGAACGCGCCAGGCTACTTCAGGCGCTGTTGCAGAACACTCTCGAGCAATCCGTACTCGCCATCCCGTTGTACCTGGCGGCCTCGCTGGTCTTTCCGGCAAGGTTCCTGCCGCTGGTTGCCGCCGCTGCCGCGCTCTTTGTCGTCGGCCGTATCCAGTTCTTTCGTGGCTATGCTAGCGGCGCACCCTCTCGTGCCACCGGGTTCGGCTTAACCTTCTATCCAAGTGCCGCGCTGCTCATATCGGTCATTGCTGTCGCAGTCTTGCAAGGCGACGCCTAACCCCACAGTCGCGATTCAATTGCAAAGCGATTGCAGGAGCACGAATGCCAACGCAAGACGAAGAGATCGCGCGGCACCTGCGCGAAGCGCTCGAATCGGGTGAGCTCGCTGGCACGCCGGGGTTCGGTAAGCCGCTTCCCGAGGATGCGGGCTGGGACGCAACGCCCGAGGCGCTTCGCATGCCATTCAAGATCCTCAAGAACGCGGGGTTCATCCCCGCCGAAGTAGAACTGTTTCACGAGCGCGCTGCGCTGTCAGCTTCGCTTCAGTCCTGCCAGTCGGAGGCAGAACGAACCGAAGTGCGCCGCAAGCTGAGTGAACTGGAGCAGAAGATCGCTTTGCGCTTGGAGTCTCTGCGCGTCAACGGTACGCTCTGAGCCATGCGCAGCCCCGGCCGCGCTTTCGGGTCGTCTCATCGGGCCGCTTCGGCCAACGGTGAGGTCTAACCCCTCCATCGAGCGGACGTCCTCCAGCCAGCTTCGCTGGCTTCGGGCTGTCGCTCATGTCGAACGTTAGGCCCCAGCAACGAGCATCGAAGCGCGCGGATCGTGGCAACAGAGCAAGGCTTTGTCGAGTACGTCCAAAGCCAGTCTGGCTTGGGGCATCAGCTCGCTTTCAAAAAGATGTTCGGCGAGTACGCTCTCTACTTGCATGGCAAGGTCGTAGCGTTCGCGTGCGACAACCAGCTCTATCTCAAGCCAACGGAAGAAGGTCGCACGCTGCTTGGCAAAGTGTCCGAGCACCCACCGTATCCAGGTGCCAAGCTCTACTTCCGAATCGACGAGCAGCTGGAGGACCGCGAGCTCCTGCGCAGAGTCTTCGAAGTCACCGCGCGCGTACTTCCGCTTCCGAAGCCGAAGCCAGAGGCAAAGGCGGCCCCTCGTGCGAAGCCAAAATCAGGTCGCGCATGAGACGCTCCACCAGCACATGCGAGCGCTGAGATCCAACCTCTATCGAGCGGACAGCCAAAATCACGCTTCGCGTGCTTCCGCTTGCCGCTCATGTCGAACGTTAGGTCCCATCCGATGCACCGAGTAAGTCGCCTTTCTCTGGCTGCGGCCGCGTTGGTCTGTACCGTGGCATCGGCTCAACTCGTTGAGCCGCGAACCGCGAACGAACGCGCGCTCGTCGAGGGTGTTTCCAAGGCGTTGTCTTCCTGCTTCACCCCCCTTGGGCCAAAGCGCGCCTTCCCCGTGGCCTCGACCACGCCGCCTCAGAGCGAGCTGTTGGCTGCCGTGCTTCTGCACGCCAGCGGCCCCAACGTGAGAGACGGCTACAACTACATGCTCCTGCTTCACGGTCCGTCGAATGCCGCGTTCGTTGTACAGCTCGGCGGCTTCGCTTCCCTTCGCAAGGTGTACGGGCCGCTTCCCCTAGATACGGTCTGCACTGAGGCCGCAGCGCAAACTCCTTCGCAAGCGAGCGCCGCGTCTGAGCATGGCACCTAACCCCTCCATCGAGCGGACGTCCTCCAGCGGCTTCGCCGGCTTCCGGCTGCCGCTCATGTCGAACGTCAGGCCCCTCTAGCGACAACCGACACGGAGTCGCACGCTCCGCCCGGCACGACGGCTTCTCTTGCCTTCGCGGCCGCTTGCCCCGCGGGTATGCTTCGCAGACGCGCACCTGGGAGAGCCCATGATCAATCGGCAATTTCTCATCGCTGGTGTCTTTGCGGCTACTGTGCCGACCGCCGCTCTCGCTGAGTCGCTGCGCTGCCAAAACGGAATCGCGGCTGAAGGAGACTCTCGCATTGCTCTAGCGTACAAGTGCGGTCAGCCCGCTCTGCGCGACAACTACTGTGCTCCGGTGTACTACAGAGGTTCGGCCTACAGCGTGCCCGATCCGGTAGCGAGCCTCTCTGTGCCGTGCATCTATACCGAGGAGTGGCTGTACGAACGCGGCCCTGGTGAGTTTGTGGCGGTCGTCCGCATCCGTGGCGGCAAAGTGCAGTCCATCACCTATGGTCAGCCGCAGTAGGTGGCGCCTAACCCCTCCATCGAGCATGAAATCCGATCAACGAGTCGTCGCGATCGGCGCTGCGAGCGGGGTCATCCTGATGTCGGCGAGCGTGTGGATATTGACGACGATCCTACCGACACCAACCATCGCAGACATGCTCGGGGTACGTCTGGCCTACGCCCTGGCGGCCAATGTCTTCGCCATGTTGCCCCTCTTCATCATGATTGCCACCGTCGGCAATTCCCGTTTCTTGAGTGAGGCAATAGACCCCACACGCCATGCAGAGAGCAGATCGATGGAGATCGATGGCCGCGTCGTCGACAACACATTGCAGCAGAACTTTTTGTTCGCCATTGCGTCGCTCGCCCTCGGTACAGTCGTTCCATTGCAGGATCTGCAAGTCGTCTGGGCGTGTGCCATTGTTTTTGTGTTCGCCCGTGCCTGCTTCTGGATCGGTTACAGGCTCAATGCGCTCTATCGCGCTCCCGGCATGGCCGCCACTGCTTACATGAACCTCGGCATCATGGCCTATGTTCTCTTTCGTACCTTCTCCGGTTGAAGGTCGTTCTTCTGTGGTGAGGCCTAGTGCCTCTCGGCACGTTGAGAATGCCCAATGAGCGCAGTCCGTTCAGTGCTTGCGGTTCTTTGCGGGTACGCCGTCTTCGCGCTGTCGGCGTTCGCCTTCTTTCGGCTTTCCGGCCAGCCTCCTCACCAGGAAGCCCCCATGTCAGTCATGCTCGCTAGCGTGGCTGTCGGCATCCTGTTCGCCGGGCTCGGAGGCTACCTCGCCGCGTGGCTGGCCAGGCGCCGCCCTCTCGCACACGGGGTTGCCGTCGCGTTGGTGCTGGCACTCGGTGCTGCAATTTCGCTTCTCAGCACGCTTGGCAACGGGGCCATCTGGTCCCAGGTCTCTGCACTCGTGCTCATGGCCCCCTGCGCCGTCTTTGGAGGCTGGCTGCGTTCGAAGCAGCGCGCAGGCAGCCTGTTGGCGTCTTGAGTCTTGGCCGTTATTCTGCGTAGTGCGGCAATCAGTGAGCGTGCAACTTGCAGTCACCTAACCCCTCCATCGAGCGGACAGCCCACAGCCAGCTTCGCTGTATGCGGGCTGCCGCTCATGTCGAACGGCCTCGCGTGCCTCCGTCCGCCGCTCATGTCGAACGTTAGGTCCCATCGTCGTGGCAATGTCCTCTCTTGAACTAAAGATCCCGCCGCCAGTCGTGGCTCTGCTTGTGGCGGCCGCCATGTGGGGTCTTGTCCTTGTGGCATCTCCCCCTTCTGCGCCTCCGTTCCGCGTGCCCATCGCACTTGCCGTTGCCGTAGTTGCGGTCGCCTTCAGCGTCTCGGGCGTTCTCGCATTCCGAAGAGCGAAGACCACCAAAAATCCCATGAAACCCGAGGCAGCTTCATCGCTTGTCGTCACGGGCATATACAAGGTCACACGCAATCCCATGTACGTTGGCCTTTCCTTCTTGCTCCTCGCGTGGGCCGTGTTTCTCTGGTCAGCCTGGGCACTGCTCGGTCCGCTTGTCTTCCTCGCCTATATCTTTCGCTTCCAAATCGCGCCAGAAGAAAGAGCACTGGCCACGTTATTCGGAGCCGACTACTCGGCGTACAAGGCGAGGGTCCGTCGGTGGCTCTGAGGTGGTCAGTTAAAGGTGAACGCAGCGCATAGCATCGCGAGCACGATGCCAAGTCCAGCCATCCGTCCACCTAGATACATCAGTGGAACTGCGCTAGCGTCGCCTCGGCGAAACCGACTTGAAGCCCGCTCGTGGAGAACTACACCAACAAGAGCAGCAAACACGAAGACCATCTTCGCCCAGAACCACCAAGGCATTCCGGCTGGGCCACCAAACTTCAGCCACAGCATCAGCGGCCCCGTAACAAGCAAGACGGCCAGCCCGCCAGCACCAATGCGACTAAAGAACTTCTCCAGAAGCCATAGGAGTTCGCGATCGTCCTTGGGCGCAGAGATCAGGCGAGGGCCAACCTTGGACAGCGCAATCCCTCCCCCCATACCCATACCAACGCCAATGAAGTGCAACCAAAGAAGCAGAGTTGTCAACACCGAGGGTCCTTTGCAGTGTCAATCACTCTACCGCCGCCCCGTCGCTCTGTCTGTAGTCATCAGCGCAGAGTCACCTAACCCCTCCATCGAGCGGATGTCAGGCGGCACAAAAAGCCAACAGCGCAACCGTACAAGCCAATGAATAACACCGTCGTTCTCTGTGTCGCTCTCCTCGTCGTCTTCTACGGAGCTTTAAGCCTCAACGTTTCCAGAGTTCGGCGCAAACGCCGCGGCGATTCCACAGTAACGGAAGCGGCGCTTACGAAGGCAATTCGCGCTCACGGCAATGCTGCGGAGTACATCCCCCTGTTTGTGGCTGGCCTTCTCTACCTCAACTCTGTTGCTCCCAGCCCCTTCGTTGTTGGTCTGGCAGTGGCCGTCGTAGTCTGCAGGCTCATGCATACGGCTGGCATGCTTCTCGTACCCGCCGTCAGTGAGCGGCATCCACTTCGCTTTGTTGGTGCACTGGGTACATACCTTTGCCTGTTCGCGCTGGGCGGTGCATTGATGGTCTATGGGTTTCAGACCGGTGCATAGAGTGCCGCCTAACCCTTCCATCGAGGCGACATCCCAAAGGCCGTATCGCGCCTTTTGTGCCGCGCCTCATGTCAAACGTCAGGCAACACGAAAGCCCCCATGTCCGCGCTTGTCGTGATCGTTGGCGGCTCCAGCACTGGCAAATCTTCGCTGGCCCGCGCACTGCAAGAAGAGCTCTTGCCTGCGCAATGGTTGCACTTCTCCTTGGACTCTGTTCTGAGCTGCCTTCCGCAGTCGATTCTTGGTAGAGCCAATTTGGAGAACGAGTGGTCGGAGATCGACACAAATGCGATTACCAGAGCCGCCCACGGTTGCCTGCACGCGCTGCTCGACCAGGGCCACAACGTACTGTTTGACTGTGTTGTCATGACCGATCGCCGTGCGCTGCAGATGCTTCTTGCTCTGGAACGCCATGCGCCGGCACTCGTCAGTCTGACGTGTGATTGGGAAGAAACCGAGCGAAGAACGATTGCCAGAGAGGATCGAACCATCGCCGAGGCAAGGCGCGGCTTCGAGATTTCAAGTATGGGCCTGTCAGCCGACTACAGCTTTGACACAACGCTGTCCTCACCTGCTGAGATTGCGCGCGGGTTGACTCCGCTTCTCGCCGCCCAACAATCGCACAGTGCCTGGCCTGCAAACATATCCCGACTCAACGCAAGGCCACAGACTCGTGGAACGTGAAAACACTGTCGCCTAACCCCTCCGTCGAGCGGACGTCCTCCAGCAGGCTTCGCCTGCTTGCGGCTGCCGCTCATGTCGAACGTTAGCCAACGATATGGCGAGGCTTCGCTATTCACACTGCCCAAAGAGGAGCGCCCAATGTCCGCAATCGAACGTCTCAAATATCTGCGAGCCGCGCTGGTCGTCTTCGGTCTCGTCTGTCTGGCCGTCTATCCGCTCATGCTTTTCTGGCCGTCGGGCTGGACGTGGCACATGGGGCATTCAGACTACCCTTGATGATCGTCGGGATCTACGCAACTCTTGGCGTGTTCCTGCTGCTGGCTGCGCGAGATCCGCTGGCCAACCTCAGTCTCATCTGGTTCGCGGTTTGGTCCAGCGTGGTGCACGGCGCAATCATGGCCGTTCAGGCGTTTACCAAGTTGGGCAAATGGGGCATCTCATGGGCGATGTGCCTGCACTTCTGGTTGCAGCCATCGTGCTGGCCGCACTCACTCCGCGCGGTGAGAATGCAAGTGCTGCGCTGCGGCCCGTGGCCTAACCCCTGCATCGTCCTGCCGTGCTCGGGCTCTATGCCGAGAGCGTCCAGGGTGCGGGCGGAGGCCAGATCCGTCAAGACATTCACACCAAAGGTCAGGTATGGATCAAAGTAGTAGTGAGGTGAGTTCTCCAGTTGCTGGCCAGTTTGCGCTCCCATTGCGCGCCACGTTTGGCCTGGGAGATCGCGTACGCAAGAAAGCTGGCGCCGCTTGGCAGGGTCGAGTTGTCGGCTGGTACTGCACGAAGCTGACCCCTGAAGGCTATGCCGTCGAGTCCGAGTCTCACCCGGGCTCAGTGCAAATCTATCCTGTGGCTGCGCTTGAACGCGTGGCCTAGTCCCTCGATCGAGCGACGAACCCCATGAGCATCACCGAAATCAAGGTAGGCCAACTCGGCATCAGCTATATCGTCGACGGTTCGCAGACGGCGAGCATCGGCATGTTCGAGCTGAGCGTGCCTCCCGGATCGAACGTTCCTCCACCGCACAGTCATTCGAACAACGAGGAATGCGTCTACGTGCTAGCCGGAACCCTTCGATACTCCGTCGGAGCCGACTCACGCGATTTGACAGCTGGCCAAACCATGAGCACGCCGCGAGGCGCGGTTCATGCCTTCTCGAATCCATTTGCCGAAACAGCTCGCGCCCTGGTCGTCCTGTCACCGGACATCGGTGCCCAATACTTCAGGGATGTCGCCGCCGTGGCCAACGCCGGCGGACCTCCAGACAAGGCCGCCTTGCTATCCGTCATGTCGAAATACGGGCTTGTTCCGGCCGCACCGAAGTGACACCGGCGAAAGAACCTATGGCTACTCGTCGCAGTCGCGCTACCCGGTCGCTCGCCACCAAGGCTGCCGAGCTTGCGTTCGCCGTACCGCAGGTCGTTGCACATCGCGTCACGCGCATGGCTCTGTCCAGCCCTAAGCCGTCACCGCGCGATCGCAAGGAGTTCGAGCGCATGGTTGCCGAGAAGAACACTGCTTTCGGCGAATCCTGGAAGGCAATGGCGGCCCAGGCGGCACTGGCCAACCAGGCGCTCGCGGCCTCGTTCTTTCGGTCGTTTCTTTCCGTGACCAGAGGCAAGAGCCCATCTGCCGCGGCAACAGCAAGCCAGCTTCACAAGGCGGCCCTTGCAGTTCTGGGCAAGGGCCTCGCGCCAGTGCATCGCAAAGCCGTGGCCAACGCCAAGCGCCTTTCTCGCACCAAGCTTCGCTGAATCGTGTCGCGTGACGCCTCCATCGAGTCATGTTCACCGTCTCCGCCGAAGAGACGTTGGCTCTTGCCAGCGCGCAAGGACTTCGGTGCATGCTCAACGTTCGTACCGAGTCGAAGCTCGCCGCAAATCGGGAAGCCGGAGTGACGTGGTCGCGCGTAGCATTCGCGCGAGCTTGAGGGCGTGAAGCCCAGCCCCTCCATCGAGCGCACATCCTCCCGCCGCCTGGGCCGGCTTCCCGCTGCCGCTCCTCTCGAACGCCAGGTCCCTCTCGCACGCGCAAGAATGCCAACTGCCAAACTCCGGGTTGCTCGGCCGGTGTCCGATCTCGACCGCTCGGTCAATATGTATTGCGCGGGCCTTGGCTTCGCCGTCCTGGGTAGCTTTCGAGGGCACAGCGGCTTCGACGGAACGATGGTCGGGCTACCGGGCGCCGACGTGCACTTCGAGTTCGTCGTCAGCCGTGCTCACCCGGTCGAACCTTCTCCCACCCAGGAGGACCTGATCGTGCTGTATGTGCAGGAATCGGCCGAATGGGCAGAGCGTTGCTCAGCTGCCGTCGCTGCTGGCTTCCAGGAGGTACAGCCATTCAATCCATACTGGAGCGAGAAAGGCCGTACGTTCGAAGACCCGGACGGCTATCGCGTGGTGCTCCAAAACGCAGCGTGGCGAGAGACGCGGTGAATGACTGGTCTTCGAACCAGCAGGCACCCAACCCCTTCCATGAGCAACATCTTCTCGGACGCTGAAGCGACTCAAGGAGTCGTGCAAGCCGAGCGTGAGTGGCTTGAAGCGCACCTGGCGCTTGATGTTGTGGCGCTCGCTCGCTTGATGGGCGATGAATACCAACAGATCAACGCCCAGGGGGAAGTGCGCGGAAAGCGGCAAGTGCTTGCGTCCTTCGATAGCGGGAGTCGGACCTGGCAACATGCCGACAGTGATCAATACGACATTCGGACCTACGGAAACGTGGCCGTGGTATTTGGCCGCTGGAGAGCAAGAGGAATCAACGCGGGCACGGCCTTCGACTACACCGCACGCTTGCACTGCTGAATCAGGAAGCTTCGATGTACACAGGCTCATGCCACTGCGGCGCGGTACGAATGACCTTGCCGTCCAAGCCCGAAGTTGCCACCGCTTGCAACTGCTCGCTGTGCCGCCGCATCGGCGGACCGTGGGTCTACTTCGAGTTCGGCACGGTAAAAATCGAAGGCCACCCGCAAGCCACCGCTGAATACATCCAGGGAGACAAGACGCTGCGTACCATTCACTGCAGAACTTGTGGCTGCGTCACGCATTGGGAGCCGTTGCAGGCAACGCCTGGCGCGAAGCACGGAGTGAACCTCGGGAACTTCGAGCCGGAACTCATCGCGTCAGTGCGAATTCGACGGTTCGACGGAGCGAACACGTGGAAGTTCATCGACGAGTAGTTCAATCGCAGTGGACCATGGTCAACGAGACGCCTGAGCCCGCCATCGAGCGGGCGGCCCCCGAAGAAACTCCAGGATAACCACAGTCTCCGTCCGCCACTGTCTGCACCTGCCGGGAGAAAGAATGCCCAAGCCCTTCGTAAATCTGAGCGACGTCGAGTTCGACGACGTCGAGGACAACGATTACTACACCTCGAAGCGCGCGCGGTTCAGCGCTTCAATCGGAGCCCGCAAGCTCGGCTACAACCTGACCGAGCTCCCGCCCGGAAAGGCCCAGTGCCCGTTTCACTCGCACCGCGCCGAGGAAGAGATGTTCCTTATCCTCGAGGGCGAAGGGGAGTTGCGCTTCGGCGACCAGCGATACCCCATCCGAAAACACGACGTGATCGCTTGTCCCACTGGCGGCGCGGACGTCGCTCATCAAATCATCAATACCGGTCGTACGCCGATGCGCTATCTGTCGCTGTCGAACGTGGAAGAAGTGGAGGTCTGCGAATATCCGGACTCCAACAAGGTCGGTGTCTTCGCCGGCGCGCCGGGCGCCGTCGGCGTGCGTGGGCTGCACCGCACTTCATCGGCGGTCGACTACTACGACGGCGAAAGCACGGGAACTCCCAACCCGTGACGCCTAGCCCCGGGCCGCCCATGTCGAACCCTGGCTCCCTATGAACACCGGCACGGCCTTGGCATGCACCATCAGCCTGGTGTTCGTCGGTTTGGGGCTCTGGCATATCCGAATGGCGCTCTCGCCGTCGTCAGGCGAATCCAGCGCCATGCCAAGCGTCTCCGGCAAGCCCCTGTTCGTTCCGTCGCCTCGAGCTACCTTGGCGGTTGCCGCAGTGCTGCTTCTGTTCGCATGCCTCGTTGCGGCCATGGCCGGAATCGTGAAGGTCGGCATCCCCGGGCGCATTCTTTCCTGGCTTTGCTATGCGCTCGCCCTGGGTCTGCTGGCTCGCGCTGTCGGTGAGTTCAAGTACGTCGGTTTCTTCAAGCGCGTGCGCGGTAGCAAGTTCGCTCGCATGGACACGCTGATCTACTCGCCGCTGTGCCTGTTGCTCGCGATTGGCGTCGCGCTTGTCGCGTGGCAGCATGGCATCTGACCTTCCATGAAGCCAGGGCAGCTGGGGGTCGCGCTTGAGCAAGTCCCGGCCTGCCGCATGCGATGTCCCGCCGTGGCGATGAAACCACCGCGTCGACGCCGCCTGCGTCGAATGCGCGAGTTGCCCGTCTGCCTGGGTGCGGTTGTGGCATGGGCTGCACTCGCCCAGGCCGTGCCTGAACCGGAGGCGCCGCAGGCGGCGGCATCGAGCGCGGCCGCGTCAGCGGCAGCGGCAGCTTTTGCGGAGGGCGTCAGGGCTTTCGATGCGGGCAAGAACGAGGAGGCATTCCGGCTATGGATGCCGCTGGCCCGGCAGGGCACCCCGCAGGCGCAGTTCAATATCGCCTTCATGTACGAGAAGGGCCTGGGCGTTGCCCGGAGCGACGTCGAGGCGGCCCGCTGGTACCTCGCGGCAGCCGAGCGTGGCGACGTCACCGCGCAATCGAAGGTCGCTAGCCTCTACGAGGCCGGCGTTGGCGTGGCCAGGGACCTCGACAAGGCGGCTTTCTGGTACGCACAGGCTGCCAAAGGCAACGCGAAAGACCCGCAAGCGGCTCGGCAGGCGCGCGAGCACCTTGCCGGACTTGCCGACCACCTCGAACCGGAGGATGTCACGTCGTTCGACGGCGGGCGCTTTGTCCTGCGTCGTGCGGCCAGCGGGGAATGCGTCATCGCACTGCAGGGAATGGTGACACCTTCTGCCAGCTACAAGTTCGACGACGTCGTCAGGAAGGCCAAGGCGCAGGGCTGCGTGCGACCCCTCACGCTGATGCTGGAGTCGCCCGGCGGCCTTGTCGATGCGGGGCTCGCACTCGGGCGCGGTGTGCACGACGAAGGCATGCGCACGGTTGCGCGATACGCTTGTGCCTCGTCGTGCGCGAACATCTTCATGGGCGGCAGCGAACGAATTCTCTGGGGCTCGCGCGCGGCGATCGGCTTGCACCAGCCCAGCCTGATCCGTGATCTCGACAAGCCCGAAGACAAGCGTTGTTTCACGACGAACTTCGATACCCCCGTCGTCGCCATGAGGCGGTACATCCAATTCGTCCTGCCCCAGACCTCCGCTCAGATCATGGCGGTCGCGATGAGCACGCCGTGCAAGTCGATCACCTGGGTCACGGGCCAGGGCGCGATCGACCTGGGGCTGGCCACCCGCATCGAAGCGGAAGGCGAGGATGTCTTCGGTCCGCGCGCGGGACGGCTCGCCGCGAGCGGCCCGGCATCTCGTTGACCGCGTGCAGCCGGAGCCGCTCATGTCGAACGTCAGCCACCAGACGCCGGCCTGGAGGAGTTCCCCATGACCAGCCCTTCTGTTGTCATGCATCCTCTTTCGCCGAGCCGTCTTGCAGACTTCATGGCCTTTTTCGACGGCGACGCATTCAGCGCCCGATTCACCTTGCGCCGCACCGACAGCGACGGAAGCGTCTGGGTCGGCAAGGCGCTGTAATCGACGCCATGGCCTGCGAATCGATGCCCGAGCTCATGCAGTCGTGGCGGCGCGCGTGGAGCGGCATCGGCGCCACGGGCGACGGCGCTTCGACCTGCGTTGCCTTGCGCGCGGCGTATGACGAGCCACAACGGAGGTACCACACGCTCCAGCACCTGAGCGAATGCCTGGCGCTGTTCGAAGCCAATCGCCACCTCGCCTCGCGTCCTGCCGAAGTCGAAATCGGCCTCTGGTTTCACGACGCCATCTACGATGTGAAAGGCTCGGACAACGAACAACGCAGCGCCGACTGGGCACGGGCAGCAGTGCGATCGGGCGGCGCACCGGAGTCTGTTGCCGAGCGTATCCGCTCGCTGGTGATGGTCACGCGGCACACTGGCGTTCCGGTCGGTCCCGATGAGCAGCTGCTCGTGGACATCGATCTCGCCATCCTCGGCGCATCGGACGAGCGCTTCGCCGAGTACGAGCGGCAGATCCGCGAAGAGTACGCGTTTGTTCCCGAGGCCTTGTTCAAGTCGAAGCGCAGTTCCATACTCCAGTCGTTTCTCGATCGCGAGCGCATATTCGGCACGTCGCATTTCCGCGCCGAGCTCGAAGCGCGTGCCCGCAGGAACCTGGGTGCCGCCATCGCAAGGAATATCGCCTGACCCTCTGTCTGACCGGCCAATCCTCGAACAATCGGAGCGACGCCATGCCTGCGTATGTGATCTTCGAGGTCCAGATCCGCGACGCGGAGAAATGGAAGGAGTTCTCGCTGCAGCTGAAGCCACTCCTCGCTGCCGCAGGGGCCAGATACCTCGTTCGGGGCGGCGCACCCAAGGTCCACGAAGGCGACTGGTCGCCACAAAGGCTGAGCCTCCTCGAATTTCCTTCCAGACGGGCTCTCGAGGACTTCTACGAAGGAGCCGACTATCAGAGGCTCATTGCGATGCGGCAGGAATTCAGCTCGGCCCGATTCGTCAGCGTCGACGGGCAGCCGTACGATCCTTCGCGTGCTGAATGAAGCGACCGCGAGCCTCAATCGCACGTTCTCTACGAGACGCACGTTCCATGGGCTAACCTCGCCCACGATTTGCCAAAGAAGTCGAGTCAACCTTGAGGCAGAAAGAAGGAACGCCATGAAACTCTTCGCCATCATTCTCATCGCCGCCGGCCTGCTCGGCCTGGTCTACGGCGGCTTCAGCTACACGAAAGACAAGACGGTGGTCAAGCTCGGCCCGCTCGAGCTCTCCGCGAAGGAGAAAGAAACCGTCAACGTGCCGGTGTGGGCCGGCGTGGGCGCGATCGTCGTCGGAGGGCTGCTCCTGGCGTTCGGCGGCAAGGCCAGGTAGCGGGCAGAGTCGTACGATGGCGCATGAACCCTACGCTCACAGCCGTCGCCGGCTTCATCGCCTGGTCGTTGTTCCTGCTGGTCCTCATGGAGGGCATTCGTTCGAAGCTCGTCCTCGGCAAAGCCGTGCCGGCAAACGGGTTTGCGCCGGACAACTCCAACCTTTCACCATTCATGCAGCGCCTGGCACGAGCGCACGCGAACTGCATCGAAGGCCTGCCGATCTTCGGTGGTCTCTTGCTCGTTGCCGCACTGGCCGGCAAGTCCTCCGTCACCGACCCGCTGGCCTACACGTTTCTGTGCGCCCGCATCCTGCAGTCGCTCATTCATCTCGGCTCGCTCTCCGTGCCCGCTGTCACGCTCCGGTTCTCGGCGTTCGCCGTGCAGATGGGCATTGGCGTGTACTGGGCCCTGCGCCTGCTGGCGAGCTGAGGTCGACCCGTGCGACCTGACCTCGCCCGCGAGCGGAGGTCGCCAAGGCCGCGGCGCGCCCTTGGCTGCGCGGCAAAGGTCGAGCGTTAGGCGCCGCAGGGAGGTCGTGTGCTTCGCGGTAGTTGTCTTTGCCAGGGCGTGGCGTTCGAAATTGACGGCACCGTCATCGACCTCCTGTATTGCCACTGCTCGATGTGCCGCAAGGCACACGGCTCGGCTTTCCGGGCGCGCGGCAAGGTGAGAACGTCGGAGTTTCGATGGAGCAGAGGCGAAGAGCTGGTTCGCTACTACCAGTCATCGCCCGGCCAGCACAGAGGGTTCTGCTCCGTCTGCGGCTCGAACCTGCTCACCAGGTTCGATGACAAGCCTCGCGTCCTGGGCCTGGCACTCGGGGTGCTCGACGACGATCCGGTGAACCGCCCGATATGCCATGTCTTCGTTGGCTCCAAGGCACCCTGGCACGAGATCACCGATGCTTTGCCGCAGTTCGAAGAAAACGCGACCGGACCCGTTGCGGCGGACACGGCGCGAGCGGTGCAACGCCGGGTTTGACGGCAACGGCTCGCCGCCGCTCATGTCGAACGTCAGGCCGCAGAATTTGCCCTCCGGAGGTTCCATGTCATCCACCATGCCACCGATCGCGATCAGCGCCACCGACGTGCCGGTCCGCGCAGCCCTCTCGTTCTACCCGGAGCCGTTCGCCTCGCGCCTTGCGGGCAGGCAGAAGCATCAACTCGGCGACTTCTTCGACCTCAAGAACTTCGGGGTCAACCTGACGCGCCTCGCTCCGAACGCCATCTCCGCCTTGCGCCATTCGCATGCGAAGCAAGACGAGTTCATCTACATCCTCTCCGGACACCCGACCTTGCACACGGATCGAGGTCGAACGCAGCTGTCCCCGGGCATGTGTTCCGGCTTCAGGGCGGGAACGGGCGATTCCCACCACCTGCATAACGAAACCACGGAGGATGTCCTGTACCTTGAGATCGGCGATCGAACACCCAGCGAGGAAGTGACTTTCCCGGACGACGATTTGCAATTCGTTCGAATTGCCGGCAAGGCTCAATTTGCTCACAAGGACGGGACACCCTACTGACGCGACAGACGCAGCACCCACCCGAAACCCATTGGCGACATGTTCACCCCGGAGACATTCGTCACTGCCTGCTGCAATTGCGTGAGCAGCGGTGGCGGCGCGAACGACATCGCGCTTCTCGTGCGGGAGGCAGTGCGGGATCAGGCGCAACAGCCTGGCTCGTGGCAAGGCGATGAGCTCATGTACCGCTCGCCCAGCCTGACCGTCGTCAACCTCACCTTGCGTGGCCTCGGCAAGAGTGCCGTCCACGACCACGGCATGTGGGCGGTGATCGGCATTTCCGCAGGTTGCGAGATCGAACGCCTTTACGCATCCGGGCCGGACGGCTTGCTCCAGATCGGACGCATCGAGGTTCATGAGGGGCAGACCGTTTGCCTAGCGAGCGACGCGATCCATGACATCGAAAACCCGAACCCTCGGCCCGCGCGTGGTCTGCACGTCTACGGTGGTGACCTGACGAGGGCTGCACGCCGGATGTGGGATCCCCGGACCGGGTCGGAGCTCGCGTTTCATTTCCCGACGTTCGAGCGGTGGGAAGAAGAGCTCTCGGCGGGCAGGAAGCCGAGCCCGCCATCGCGCGGACAGGCTTGAGCAACGGCCGCTTCCCGCCCTTGCCCGACCGTTGCGTCACGAACATCGCCTGAGTCAGCCCGTGGAGCTCGTCTGGCCATCTTCGCGCTACCTGCCGGGCTACGTTGCCGCGCTCGAGCAAGGCTGGTCTGCAGACACTTCGCGCCCGCAAGCTGCGCAGGAGGAGCTCGGCGAGATCGCAGAGAGCGCCGAAGCCTTCCTGGCCGAACTCGTTCTGCGCGAGCCGCGCGGAAAGACCGTCACGCTTCCGGATGGCTCGAAGGTGCCGCGCCTGCCGGGTTACCGGCGCTGGCTATGGGATGGCGAGTTCTGCGGCCTGATCGGGCTTCGCTGGCAGCCTGGCACGCATGAGTTGCCCGCGCACTGCCTGGGCCACATCGGCTATGCCGTCGTTCCCTGGAAGCGTCGCCTGGGCTATGC
The DNA here is from genome assembly GCA_963778525.1 of uncultured beta proteobacterium. Lineage (GTDB taxonomy): Bacteria > Pseudomonadota > Gammaproteobacteria > Burkholderiales > Burkholderiaceae_C > Schlegelella_A. Next base: position 764,579 of record CAVZUJ010000001.1, read on the forward strand.
CACGTCCGCACTGCGACAGATGCTGCCGGCCGCCAAGGCCGAAGGGCTGTCGTTCGTCGAGATCACCACCGACCCTGAGAACATGGCCTCACAGCGAGTCATCGAGGCCAATGGCGGCGTGCTGCATGAACGCTTCGTCAAGCCGGCGCAGTTCGGCAGCACACCGGGGCTGCGCTACCGCATCGTCCTGCCGTGAGTTGAAGCGGGCGTATGCTTGGCCATGCCCCTTTGCGAGGATGCTCCGACCAGCTGGCCGCATGACGAATGGATTCAGCGTTTCGCCGCCCGGTTCTGCGAACTTCAGCCCATGTTGAGCGCGCAACAATCCTGTGAGGTGGCAGAGGCGGCATTCGCAAGCGCCAACGACCTGGAGCCGGAGGAAGCCGCCTTGGTCTTCAGCGAGATCCTGGACGCCAGCGTGCCCCTCAACGAGCTCACCAGGGCCTTCACGATGAAAGAAGACCCTCTCTAGTGTTTGACCACGTCAAATTCGGAGTCAGCGACTACGCAGCGAGCAAGGCGTTCTTCCTCGCGGCACTCGAGCCCCTCGGCGTCGCTGTTGTCTCGGAGGGGCCGCCGGCGTACGGCGTCGAGCTGAGCCCCATGGGCAAGGCCTCGCTGTGCCTGTACCAGACCGAGGAGAGGCCGGCACACCTTCACCTGGCGTTCACGGCCGACGATCGCGGGCAAGTCGAGGCCTTTTATCGCGCCGCTCTGGCGGCGGGCGGCAAGGACAATGGCGCGCCGGGTCTGCGCCCGCGCTACCACGCGAACTACTATGCAGCCTTCGTCATCGGTCCGGACGGGCACAACGTCGAGGTGGTTTGCCACGCGCCCGCGGCCTGAGCCTCCAAGCCGAGTGGTCTCTTCATATGCGTACTCGTCTCTGTCTCTGGTACGTGGCTTCCTACCTCTTCATCACAGGCCTGGCCCTCGCCATCGCTCCCACGCCCAGCCTGCATGCCATGCTGGCAACCGGCGACTACGGGGAAGTCATGCCGAGATGGGTGGCGATGATGAGTCTGGCTCTGGCAGCGCTCATCGGGCAGACCGTGCGGCGCCGGCTGACGGTGCTGTATCCGCTGGGTTTCTTCATGCCGGCCGCCATGATGATCGGCTTCATCGGCCTGTACCGCCTGTCCGGAGACCCGCTCTTCCTGAGCGTTCTCGCGGTCGTCGCCTTCGGCGTCCTGCTGACGGGAGCGAGTTTGCTGGTGGACCTTCTGGCCCATCCACCTGCGAGCGACAGGGCGTAGCCAGCGCTTCCGTCGTTCAAGGCCTCCTCTCATGGCCGAGTCCGCCTTCGTTGTCCTCGTTCCTGAGGCCGAGCCGCTCGTTGGAGCGCTGCGCGAGCAACACGACGGGGCGGCTCGTCTGGGCGTTCCCGCGCATGTCACCGTCCTGTTTCCGTTCATGGATCCGGCGCACATCGACGAGCAGATCCTTCTTGTCTGTGCAGGAGTGCTGGCCACGCAATCGTCGTTCTCGTTCACGCTGGGTTCGGTTGGGCGGTTCGCCGAAACTGCCTACTTCGAGCCGCGTCCGGCGCAGCCGTTCATCGAGCTGACCGGCGGCGCTTTGCGACGGCGTTTCCTGCATATCCGCCGTACGGCGGAAAGTTCCTCTCGGTCGTTCCTCACCTTACGGTCGCGCATGGCAGCGCAGTTGCCGCCGCAGACGCCGAGGCCGCCCTCGTCCGCGGCCTGGCCGCGCATGGTTCGATTTCGTGTCGATGCACTTCAGTCGTTCTCCTGGAGAACTCTTCGTCAATGTGGAGGCCCATGCGCACGTTTCCTCTCGCGTCGGCACCCGGCGCCTGATCTTTCATGCACATCACCTTGCTCTACGCCGCCTTGCTCGGCCTGTTGTTCGTGCTGCTGAGCATCAGGACCCTCTTGCTGCGTCGCACGCTCCGCATTGCGATCGGCGATGCGGGCAACGAATCGATGCTTCGCGCCATGCGGGTGCATGGCAACTTCGCTGAATACGTTCCCCTCAGCCTGCTTCTGATCTATCTCGTTGAAGCGACGGGCGCCAGCCCGCTGTATGTTCACGCCTTGGGGGCAGCAGTCATCGCGGGCCGGCTGTCCCACGCAATCGGGGTGAGCCGGATGAAGGAAAACTATGCCTTCCGGATCGCGGGCATGGCACTCACGCTGGCGCCCATCATCGTGGCCTCGCTTCGGCTGCTGCGGGTCTTCCTTGCGCAGAATGTCGTCTGACCTCTTCCCATGACCAAAATCGCTGTCCGCGAGGCGGGCCTGTCCGATCTGGCGCCGCTCGTTGCTCTCTTCGACCAATATCGTCGGTTCCAGGGGCAGCCCGGCGACCTGGCCGGCGCGCGTGCCTTTCTCCAGTCGAGGCTGGCGAATCGCGAGTCGATCATCTTCGTCGCCGAGGGCCAGGGCCAGCCGGTCGGCTTTGCCCAGCTCTTTCCCAGTTTCTCGTCCGTGTCGCTGAAGCGAGTCTTCATCCTGAATGACCTGTTCGTTTCGCAGTCCGCCAGGCGGACCGGAGTTGCAAGTCAACTGCTCTGCGCGCTCGAGGCCTATGCATGGTCGAACGACGCGGCCCGCGTGACGCTCAATGTCGCCCGGCAGAACGCAAACGCTCAAGCGCTTTACGAAGCCAGCGGCTGGAAGCAGGACGCGGTGTTCTTCATGTACCACTGCTACCCGCCGGTCGAACGACAGTGAAGCTCGGCCCTTCCATGGCGCTCGACGAAGATCCGAGCTGAGCCTTCCATGTCGATTCGTTGAAGGAGAAATCGTGGCGACCTTCGTCCTTGTTCACGGTGCATGGAGCGGCTCCAGCAGCTTCAGGCACGTCAGGCGCCTCCTGCAACTCAAGGGTCACGAGGTCTTCACGCCATCTCTCACGGGCCTGGGTGAGCGAACGCACCTGTCGAGCCCGATGGTCAATCTCGGCACCCACATACGAGACGTCGTGAACCTCATCCTGCACGAGGACCTGGAGTCGATCACGCTGCTGGGCTTTTCCTACGGCGGATTCGTGGTCACGGGCGCGCTCGAGCATGTGGCCGACAGGGTGCGTCACCTCGTCTTTCTCGACGCCTTCGTGCCCGCAAGCGGCGAAACAGTGCTGACCCACATCGGCCGCCCCGGACGCGCTCCGGCGCAGCTTGGCGAAGCGTGGCTCGTGCCGCCTCCCGAGCGCCAGTTCGACGACCCGCAGGAGGGCCAATGGGTCGCGGCCCGACGCAGTCCACAGCCGATGGGCTGCTTTACCGAACCGGTCTATCTCTCGAAGCCCCTGGAGGAATTCGCGTTCGACCGGACGTACATCAAGGCAACGCTCGATCCCGTATCCGACATCGGAGCCGCCGCGTTCCGGAGCGCGGCGGATCGGGCGAAGAAATCGAGGGCGTGGCGCTATGCGGAGATCGAAACGACGCACATGGTCGCGAGCAATCGACCGAATGAACTCGCTGCGATCCTCCTCGAGGGTCTGGGCGAGAAATCGTCCGGGCCGGCCTGACCCTGCCGTGGAGCTGCCCTCATGACAAGCCATGCCGCCTATCCGATGGAGGGTCGCTGCACGTGCGGCAGCGTGCGCTACAAGCTCGAGACAGCGCCTCTCGTCGTGCACTGCTGCCACTGCCGCTGGTGCCAGCGCGAATCCGGTGCCTCGTTCGCCCTGAACGCGATGATCGAGTCCGACCGGGTCACCGATCTTGCGACTCCTCCCGAGATCGTCCTCACGCCCTCGCAAAGCGGCCGCGGGCAGCAGGTTGCACGCTGCCCGACGTGCCGGGTGGCCGTGTGGAGCCACTACGCGGGCGCCGGGCCGATCACCAAGTTCGTCCGGGTCGGCACGCTCGATCAACCCGATCTGCTGCCGCCGGATGTCCACATCTTCACCGCATCCCGGCAGCCTTGGGTGGTGCTTGCGCCAGGTGCGCCTGCGTTCGAGGAATACTACGGGCGCGAGCAGGTATGGTCGGCGCAGAGTCTGCAGCGCTGGCGCGCGTTGTTGCCGCTCATCGAGGCATATCGAACGGCTCCACGCCCTGTCGACTAGCACCGGAACCTGAGGTCTCGTGCATGAACACCAATCTTCCCGTTGTCGCCAACCTGACGAAGGAGACGATCGCGCTCTCTTTCGCTCTCCGGCAGCGCGACGCCAATACCGGCGCGCACTCGGACCGCACGCACGCGCTCGCCCTCGAGCTCGGGCGGGCGGCCGCTCTGTCCTCGTCGGCCCTTGGCACGCTCGGGCTGGCGGCACAACTTCATGACGTCGGCAAGATAGGCATCCCGGATGCCGTTCTCCTGAAGCCCGGTCGACTCGAGCCCGACGAATTCGAGATCATGAAGACTCATCCGCAACGCGGCCACGACCTGCTTGCCTCGATACCCGACGAGGCCCTTGCCGAGGTCGCGCAGATCGTGCTGCACCACCACGAGCACTTCGCCGGCACGGGCTATCCAGGCCGGCTGAAGGGCGAAGCGATTCCGGTTCTCTCGAGGATCATCGCCATCGCCGACAGCTACGACGCCATGGCCACGGACCGCCCCTACCACCGCGCGAAGCCGCACAGCGAGATCATGCGGATCCTGTTCGAAGAGAACAGCGACAAGTACGACCCCCACCTGGTCGGCACGTTCGCGGCGCTCACCGGGCCGGGCCGGCACCGCTCCGCCGGGTCGCCGCACAGCTGAAATCCGCGCGCTGGAGACGGCAGGTCTCGCGGCAGTGCTACGCTGCCCCGGGCGTCCTTGTCGAGGAGACCGGCATGCCGGCACTGCTGATCGCGGATATCGAAGTGACCGACGTCGCGGGATACGAGGAGTATCAGCGGCAGGTTCCTGAATACGTTGCCGCCTACGACGGCAGGTTCATCTCCCGCGGCGGGCCGACGCAGACCCTGGAAGGCTCCTGGCGAGCGCACCGGGTGGTGGTCATCGAATTTCCTTCGATGGCCAAGCTCCTGGCCTTCTATGACTCGGCTGAGTACGCGACGCTGAAGTCGCTCCGGATGCGGGTATCGGACTCCCGGATCATCGCCGTGGAAGACCTGTCCGCGCCGGCTGGAAGCATGCCACCTTGAGTGCGTCTGGGCAGGCACGGCAGCCATCGTCCCGGTCGGCGGACTTGCAGGCTCAGGCCACTCGCGGTCGACGGCAGATATCCCCGATGCGGTCGACGGTTTGTCTCTTCTCTATGCTGACGCCCCCGATTCGCCAACGAAAGGACGGCATCATGAGGACACTTCTCACCGCTTCGTTTCTGAGCCTGCTGCTCGCGTTCAACACTCCGGCAGTTGCGGCAGGCTCGCCGCCTCCGAGCGAGCGCGCAAATCAGGTCAAGGCGCTGGTCATCAAGGCTGCCGCATTGATCGACAAGGAAGGCAAGGCGGCGTTTGTCGAATTCAGAAAGAAGGACAGCGAGTGGTTCCACGGCGACACCTACCTGTTCGCCTACGACATGAAGGCCAATGTGCTGCTCAATCCTGCCTTTCCGCAGCGTGAGGGAACGAACGTGGCAGGCCAGAAGGACGCCAACGGCAAGCTGCTCCATGCCGCGATCATTCGCGAGGCCGAGACCGAGGGATCGGGGTGGGTCGACTACGTGTTTCCCAAGCCGGGCCAGACCGAGCCGTCGCAGAAATGGGCCTACGTGAAGAAGGTGTCGATCGACGGCGTGCCCGGCTTGGTCGCATCCGGTTTCTACCCTTAGTGGACGTCGGACTCCGCCACCCATTTCCAAGAGGCCCCCATGGCTCCGAAACTCACCGGCATCGACCACATCCACGTGTTCGTGTCCGACCGGCTCGCCGCCGAAGACTGGTATCGCCGCGTCCTTGGCCTGGTGCGCGCGCCTGCTCTCGAGTCTTGGGCGGCGGGCGGCGGACCCCTCACGGTCTCCGACGAATCGGGCCGGGTGCATCTGGCGCTCTTCGAGAGGCCACGCCAGAGCTGCCGGTCCGTGGTTGCGCTCGGAGCCAGCGGCGTGGAATTCATGTCGTGGCTCGAGCATCTGGAGTCGGCGCTCGGCCGCAAGCTCGAGCCGGTCGACCATGAGTTCTCCTGGTCGCTCTACTTCGAAGACCCTGACGGAAATCCCTTCGAGCTGACCTCCTATGAGCACAGCGCAATCGAGGCGGGCCTGCGCGAGCCGAGAGCCTGACGCATCGGAGCGGAGGGCTTCCAACGATCTGCAGTTGATGGAAATCGACGGCGAGAGAAGAATGGCTCACCGCGACGGAACGCCGTACCAAGCCAACGCTGGTTGTCCGGGCGTGACGCGCCAACCCGAGGAGAGTCTTATGCGGCGATTCTTGTTTCTTCTGGCCGGTGCAGTCGCCTTGGTCGTGGCTTTTGCCTCCGTAGCGCAACAAGCCCTTGTCATCCGCCCGCTGGCCGAACGCAAGGTGGCCGAGCTGCCGAGCGGCGAGCTCTTCTGGCGGATCGAGAACTATCCCTCCAGGGAAGCGGCACAGGCCGCGGCCGGCGCGTGGTCGCTTGTTGCCGAGGCAGCGGGCAAGGTCTGGCTCTTCACTCTCGGTTCGGCGGGCGGCTCGTCGCCAGGCGGCACCAAGGTGTCCGAGGTCGGGCCCATTGCCCGCGTTGCCGCCCCGCAGTACCTGCTTCGGATCAACGAGGCGAGCGGGCCGCCCGGAAGCGTGACCCCGGTGCACAGTCACCCCGGGTCCGAGGCGTTCTATGTGCTCGCCGGAGAGCAAAGCATCCGCGGCGCGCATGGAACCATGGTGGTGAAGGCCGGCTCGCCGGAGGCAGGTCACGGTGCCGCGATGGCCATGCAGGTGTCCAGCAGCGGCTCGGCCAACCTGCAATCGTTGGTGATGTTCGTCGTCGATGCGACCCAGCCGTTCTCTTCGCCGGCGTCGTTGCCATAGGTCCCGAAGGATGTCGGCTGCCATGCTCTTCGCCATGTTCTTCACGGTGGCGCTTCTGGTCACGACGGCCTACTTCATCATGGGTTCCGTTCCGCTGCTGGTGCTCAAGCACGACACGCCGCTCGACGCCCGCTTCGTGCGCGGCTTCTTCAACATCTACTACCGCGCCGCGTTCGCGACCGCGGCTGCAACGTCGATCAGCTTTGCGTTTGCCGGCCGTCCGGCGTTCGCCGCCGGTGCTGCGGCACTGGCGCTGATTGCCCTTGCCTTGCGCAAGAAGATCATTCCCCAGATGGACTCGCTCGGAGCGAAGATCCAGTCCGACTACATGGATGCCATCCCGGGATTTCGCAAAACGCACATCACGGCGATCCTGATCAACATCGCCCAGCTCGTTGCGATCGTCGGAAGTCTCATCGCCTTGAATTGAGCGGCCCGCGCCATGAGTTCCATTTCCACGAAGCGCTGAGGATCGATGCCGCCGTCACCGTACTGGTTTCCGGCCAAGCGCTACGGCTGGGGCTGGGGCCCGCCGACCTGCTGGCAACGCTGGGCCGTGCTGGTCGCCGTCCTGCCGCTGAGGCAAGTGATGCAGGCGCCGCACCGTCTTGTCGAACATCAGCCCCTCGGAGTGCCCTGAATGTCTCTTGAACTCTGGCTTGCCTTCGTTGCCGCATCGGCGGTGTTGCTGGTCATCCCTGGCCCGACCATCCTCACGGTCATCAGCTATTCCCTGGCCCAGGGACGCCGTGCCAACGCGCCGCTCGTCGCGGCCGTGGCCCTCGGCGATTCGACGGCGCTGCTGGTCTCTCTGGTCGGGCTGGGGGCCTTGCTGGCCACCTCCGCGCTCTGGTTCACCGCCGTCAAGTGGGTGGGCGGCGTCTATCTGCTCTACCTCGGCGTCAAGCTCCTGCGCGCGGGAGTGACGGCTGCGGATATGCCCGCCCCGGCTCTGCCGCGGTCGCGCTGGCGCTTGTTCGCGAACACCTATCTGGTCACCGCGCTCAATCCGAAAGGCATCGTGTTCTTCGTCGCGTTCCTGCCGCAGTTCATCAACCCGGGCGCCGATGTTTCGCGCCAGCTCTGGGCGCTCGCGGTCACGTTCGTCGTCATGGCGACGCTCAATGCAAGCCTCTATGCCGCTTTCGCGGCGACGGCCAGACGGCTTCTGGCGTCGTCGCGAGCGCAGCGGCGCTTCAATCTCGCGGGCGGCTCGCTGCTGTCGGCGGCGGGCGTGTGGGCGCTGCTGGCCAAGCGGCCGGCCTGAGGGCGTCTCGCCACCTGCCGCGGATCGAACCTTCGAGGACCAGCCGTGGAAGTCTTTCTCTTTGCCCGCCTGCACGCGCGGCCCGGCAAGCAACGCGAAGTGCAGCAAGCCATGCTCGATGTCCAGGAACCGACGCGCCAGGAAGCGGGCTGTCTCGACTACGGCGCGTACCAGTCGGTTCGGGACGCCGACGAGTTCCACATCCACAGTCGCTGGCAAGACACCGCCGCGTTCGAGCGGCACGCGGCTTTGCCTCACACCCGTCGCTTCCTCGAAGCGGTCGAGCCCCTGCTCGACCACCCGTTCACCGTCAGTCTCTCCGAGCGTCTTTGGTAAGCTTGCCGCGCTGCCCGCTTGGGTCGATCGGAGACGCCGTGGCGCCATTTCTGAAACGAGTATTCGTGACGGCGTTGGGGCTGGCTGCTTCGTCCTCGCAGAGCATCGCCGCCGCCCCGTCGCCCTTTGACGGGCGCTGGTCGGTCGTCCTCGTCTGCTCGGACACCACCGACAGGAACGGCCTGGTCAAGGGTTACGAATACACCTTCGCAGTCATGATCCACGAAGGTGCCGTCAAGGGCGAGTACGGCGCACCCGGGCATCCGGCATCGGTCGTCTACTCGGGCCACGTGAGCGACGACGGAACCCTGCAAATCACCGCCACCGGGAATACGGGCCTGTCGGACTACTCGGTCGGCAAGGTGCAGCGAGGCACCCCGTACAGCTACACCATGCAAGGCAAGCTCGCGGGCACGAGCGGCCAGGCCGCGCGCAGAGAGCTTCGGCCTTGCACCGCGACGTTCGCCAGATCCTAGTTCGCCGGCCGCGCGCATATGCCTGGTCCTTTGGCGCACGCGTCGATCGCCCTCTCCTCTTTTCCGTGCCGGGTTCGGGCTGCGGCAAGATAGGCTACAACGCGCCATCAGCGCAGAGGTCCGCATGAACAAGCCCGCCGACGAACCGATTCCCACCGCCACGCTTTCCCTGGTCGCGATGGCCGGCTGCGTGATCCCGTTCATCCCGCCCTTCCTGGAGCGCACCCAGGGCTCGGTGCTGCTCATGGTGTCTCTCGGCCTGGGCATTGCAGCCACCTTCGTCCTGCACATCGTCTTCTTCGCGATCGCCGCCCATCGAGCCCATCGCTCGCCCACGCTCTGGGTGGTTCTCGCGCTCGTCTTCTTCCCGGTCGGATCGATCGTCGGGCTGATCCTGTTCCAGCGCTTGTCCAGCGGGCGCGCGCAAGGACTGCTCGCCAAGGGCGCCGGCTGACTTCGATGAAGGATCAGGCAGCCGAAGCGGCGAAGAACAGGCGTTGGTAGCACCCGTCGCGCCCGAAACGCTTGCCCATCGACCGCTTCATTGATTGCGACAAAGGAACCTCCATGACCACGGCCTTGCTTCTCATCGACATCCAGAACGACTATTTTCCCGGCGGGGCGATGGTCTTGTCCGGACCCGAGAAGGCGGCCGAACAGGCATCTGCGCTGCTCGCCGCGTTCCGGCAGAAGGCGCTGCCGATCTTCCATGTCCAGCACGTGTCGACCCGTCCCGGCGCCACCTTCTTCGCACCGAACACGGCCGGCGTCGCCATCCATGCGAGCGTGAGCCCGCGCGCCGGCGAGCAAGTGATCACGAAGAACTTTCCGAACAGCTTTCGCGGCACCGGCCTGCTCGACGCCTTGCGCGCCGCCGACGTATCGAAGCTGGTGATCGGCGGAATGATGACGCAGCTGTGCGTGGACACGACCGTGCGCGCCGCGGCCGACCTGGGCTTTTCCTGCTCGTTGGCGCACGATGCCTGTGCGACCAAGGAGCTGTCCTTCAAGGGTCGGGCGGTGAGCGCCGACGACGTGCAGCTCGCCTATCTGGCGGCACTGGAAGGCTCGTTCGCGACGGTCCTGCCGACGGCCGAGCTGTGCTCGAGCCTGGCGGAGAAGGCCGCCTGAGACCATGAGCTCGCCCGCCCTCGAGAACTTCATCGTCCAGGCCAGGGAGCGCAGTCGGCGCTGCCCCGATGCGGCCGATTGCGTCCAGGCCCTCGCGCCGCTGATGCTCGAGTTGATCGGCGAGGCCGACACGTTTCTCGAGCCGCGCCACTATCGAAGCGATGCCGACGGCTACACGAGAAACCTCATCTACGAAGCGCCCGACAAATGCCTGTCGCTCTACGCGCTGGTCTGGCTGCCGGGCCAATGGACGCCGGTGCACGACCACGGCAGCTGGGGCGTGGTCGGCGTGATCGACGGCACGCTCGAAGAGCGGAGCTATGTGCGCCTGTCGCCCGATCGCGGTGCCGACGAAGAGATCGAGCTGGTTCGCGGCGGCGTGATCCTGCTCGGGCGCGGTGCCGTCACCAGCTTCGTTCCCAATCCCGACCATATCCACATCACCGGCGTGCCGCTCGATCGGCAGACGGCGGTCAGCCTGCACCTCTACGGCCGGATGATGAGCAACTTCAACACCTATGACCTGGCGGCCCGCACCCGCCGCCAGGTCAGCGTCGCGCACAACGAGAGCTGAGGCGGCCGCGGCCACCGCGTCGGCGCGCGACGGGGTTGCGTTGCCGACGCGGGCGTTACCATTCCGCCCGACCCTCGATCCTCATCGGAGCGACCATGACCTTCTGGGATGCCGTGCGCGCCTGCTTCGTGAAATACGCCGACTTCAGCGGTCGCGCATCGCGGCCGGAATACTGGTGGTTCGTGCTCTTCATCATCGTCGTCGGCATCGTCGTGTCGATGGGCGGCAATTTCGCGAGCGGCGTCTTCACGCTCGCGACCATCGTGCCATGCATCGCGGTGGCGACGCGAAGGCTGCACGACACCCATCGCAGCGGCTGGTGGCAGCTGATCTCGCTCGTGCCGGTGGTCGGCTGGATCGTGCTGATCGTGTTCCTGGCCCAGAAGAGCGCACCCGCGCAAGCCGTGGCCTCGCCGGGCGTGTCCGTGGCCTAGTCACGCAAGGTGCCTGCAAGGCCGACTCGCGACAAGAAATCAGGGAGGCAGACAAGACATGGCCTACGACGATCCGCTCCTCGCGAGCCAATGGGTGGTGCGCATCTGCCTGTTCCTGGTCGCGGCGATCGCGATGTTCGGCGGGACAGTGCAATTGGTCCTGGGCCAGCCCGACACCTCGCCGCGTCTCGACAACGTGCACCGGTTCATGGCTGGCGTCTATTTCTCGACCGGTCTCATCAGCTTGTGGGCCGCGATCACGATCCGCCAACAGGGGACGCTCGTCTATCTGCTTGCCCTGGGCGTTCTGCTCGCCGGCATCGGCCGGCTGGTGTCGATCAGCCGCGTCGGGCTGCCGAAGCCGACGGCGGTGTGGCTCGGCTATCTCATTCCGGAGCTGCTCCTGCCGTTCATCATCGCCGGCGCGCACTACGCGGGCCGCGGCCTGACATGACCGAACAGCCTGCGTTCGCGTCCGGCTCGCGCAGGCGAGCCTGATTCGCCGCGGGGCTCGCGGCTCGCTCCAAGGAGGTTCGTCCATGGTCGTTCGAGTCGTCAGGCTGGGCACACCGCGCGCTGCGGCCGAAGGCGTTCGCATCGGTACCGTTCGCCGGCCGCCGCGCGGCGTGCCGAAGGCCGAATACGCGGCGAGAAACTGGTACGACGTCTGGTTTCCGAACCTGGCACCGAGCGTCGAGGTCATGAAGCTCGCGCAAGCCGCCAGGACGCCGGCGCAGTGGTCGGCCTTCTTCCGGAAATACCGGGCCGAGATGGCGCGGCCCGAATCGGCCCATGCCATCGATCTGTTGGCAACGCTGTCGCAGGACAGCAATTTCTCGGTCGGTTGCTACTGCGAAGACGAGAACCGTTGCCACCGCTCGATGCTGCGCGAGCTGCTGCGCGAAAAGAGCGCGAAGATCGCGCCATGACATCGTCCAGGCCGACCCTGCCGATCCGCATCGCCCCGCTCACGAGCGGCGATCGCGCGGCCTGGGAGATCCTTGCCCGCGGCTACAAGACCTTCTACGCCACGCCCACCACCGACGCCGAGTACGAGACCGCGTGGCAGCGCCTGCTGGCACAAGACGGCGTGCACGGCCTGGCGGCGTTCGCCGACGAGCGGCTCGTGGGCATCGCCCACTACTTCTTTCACACCAGCGTCTGGGCGAGGACCAGTTGCTACCTTCAGGATCTCTTCACCACGCCCGAGGCGCGCGGACATGGCGTGGCGCGCGCGCTCATCGAGCACGTTGCCGGGCACGCTCGGGCCCAGGGTGCGGCGCGCTACTACTGGCACACCCAGGAGCACAACGCCGTCGCCCGCGTGCTGTACAACAAGATCGGAAAATACGTAGGATTCATCCGCTATGACTACCCGCTGCCAGCGGCGTAGGGGCCGAGCACGATTCACCTTGACGCCGCCATGCACGCAGCCACGTTCATCCTGTTCCTGCCGGCCTGCTTCGCGATCAACCTGGCGCCCGGCCCGAACAATCTCCTGGCTTTGAGCAATGCCTCGCGCTACGGCGTCGGCCGCGCCTGCGCCGCGGGCCTCGGCCGCCTGCTCGCGTTCACGGGGATGATCGTGCTCGCTTCGGCAGGCCTCGCGGTGGTTCTGCACGCGTCGGAGCTGGTCTTCGACGCGATCAAGATCGTCGGCGCGGGCTACCTGATCTTCCTGGCCGTCCGTCTCTGGCGTGCGCCGGTGCAGGCGCAGGAAGAAGGCGCGCTCGTCTCGGCCCGCTGGCTGGCCATGGGCCGGCAGGAATTTCTCGTGGCTGCCGGCAACCCGAAGGCCATCCTCGTGTTCACGGCGTTCCTGCCGCAGTTCGTGGAGGTCGGGGCACCGATCGCGCCGCAATTCGCCCTGCTCGGCGCGACCTTCCTGGTGCTCGAGGCGGCCGCCCTCGCGGCCTACGCCTACATGGGCGCGCATCTGCGGCGCTGGTTCGTCGAAGCGCGCGGACGGCGCGTCTTCAATCGCATCTGCGCCGCCCTTCTGGCGGCGGCCGGCTTCGGCCTGCTCTTTTCGCGTCGCACATCCTGAGCGGCATCGCGACAGGCATCGAACCCTCACGGCGTCAACAGCGACGATGAAACTCGCTTCGATCCTTCTGAGCCTGAGCGCCCTGGTGTTTGCCAGCGCGGCGGCACAGGACGCCAACGGCGTCGCGCAGGCCACGAGCTCGGCTGCGTCGTGGCTTGCCCTCGTCGACGCAGGCAAGTACCCGGCGAGCTGGGATCAGGCCGCCGGTCTCTTCAAGGCTGCGGTCAGCCGGTCTTCCTGGCCGACCGCAGCCCAGGCAGCACGCGCTCCGCTCGGCGCCGTCCGATCGCGCGAGGTCAAGTCGGCCACCTTCACGCGCACGCTGCCCGGCGCCCCCGATGGCGAGTACGTGGTGATCGTGTACTCGAGCCAGTTCCAGAACAAGGCCAACGCGATCGAGATCGTGGCGCCGGTGCGGGAGAAGGACGGCGCCTGGCGGGTCTCGGGCTACTCAGTCAAATGAAGACGCCCCGCGTGGGGCGCGCCATCACCCCCGAGGAGTTCGACGCGCTCAGCGACGAACAGCTTGCGCGCCTCGTGCCGCGCACGTATCGTGAGTACTTCCCAGGCAAGGAGAACTGTGCCGACGGGTACTTCTACCTGCACGACGGAACGGCCTGGAGCTTCTACAAGGCCGGCTTGCTCGATGAATAAGAAGGTCGCACGACAGCGCTGTCGAGGCCGACCGCAGAGGAGGAGTTCGCCATGAACAAGAGATTCTTCATCGCCTGGGTGGCGACCTTCGTCGTCTGGATGGCCGGCAGCTTCGTCGTGCACGGGCTGCTCCTGCATCCCGAGTATCTGCAGCTTCCCAAGCTCTTTCGCAGCGACGCCGACTCACAGCAGTATTTCCCGCTGATGATCCTGGCCCACGTCGTCATGGCCGCTGCGTTCGTGTGGATCTACGCCCGCGGCGCCGAAGCGAAGCCGTGGCTCGGCCAGGGTCTGCGCTACGGCGTGGCGGTGGCCTTGCTCACGGTGGTGCCCACCTACGTCATCTACCTCGCGGTCCAGCCGATGCCCGCGGCGCTCGTTGCGAAGCAGATCGTCTTCGACGGCATTGTCCTGCTCCTCCTCGGCGCAGTCGTCGCCTTTGTCTATCGCGACCGCCCACGCGCCTGAGGCGACGACCATGAGCCCGGCCGTCGCCCTGTCGTTGCTGCTGATCGCGATGCCTGCGCTCGGCAAGGGCACGCTCCTGCCCGAGATCGTCGACCCGACCGAAAACGACACGCCGGCCAAGCCGGCCGAGCTGAACTGGCGGGCCACGCAGGTCAACCGCTGCACCAATGCCAAGGGCGTGGTGGTCATGCAGGACACCCCATGCGCACCGGTGGCCGCCGATCCGGCGAGCGCCGCGCTCGAAGCTGCGGAGCTCTCGTCGCTGCCGCCGCGGGCATTGGCGGCGCCGCGCTCCGTTGCACCCGAAGCCGAAGCCCGCGACTGGACCCACGGCGTCCTCCACGGCGCCTGGAAGCTCGGCCTTCTGCTGCTGGCCGGCTATGCCATCTTTCGCGCCGTCGGCGCGCTGCGCGAGCGGCTCGAGTACCGGCGCGCCGTCGCGCAGGACGCGAGCCCGCGCCGCACGCGCTAGCCGAGGCGACGCGCCCCGCCCGAATCACCACGAGAGCTCGACTCCCGAAGCGCCATGCCATCGAACGAAACGCTCGAACGCTTCATCGCCCGGGTCGAGCAGAACGCGCACGCCGAAGCGATCGAGGAGTTCTACATCGAGTCCGGATCGATGCGAGAAAACATGGCCGCGCCGCGCGTCGGCCGCGCCCAGCTCGTCGCCCACGAGCGACAAGTTCTGCAGCGGGCGCGCTCGGTCCATTCGATCTGCATCCGGCCGGTGCTGGTCAGCGGCTCGACCGTGGTTGTTCGCTGGATATTCACCTTCGAATGGCTCGACGGCAGCAGCACCCGGATGGAAGAGCTCGCCTACCAGCGCTGGGAAGGCGAACGCATCGCCGAAGAGCAGTTCTTCTACGACCCGGCCCAGCTGGTCCCGAGAAAACCAGCACGCTAGGGACCCGCCGGGCCGCACGGCTGCCTGTCGCGGCACACGCCAATGGCCTATCCTCGTGGGATGCGTACCCCCCTCGTTCTGATCACCGCGCTGACCCTGTCCCTGCTGGCCGCCGAGGCGAACGCGCGCGCCTACGATGCCAAGGCGCTGGCCCGCTACGACGTCAGCTACGTGAACTGCGAGTCGCAGTTCCCGGTGATGCGCGGTCACGGCGACGAGGCCTATCTGAATCTGTGGCGCATCAAGCTGGACGAGCAGTCGCGCGCGCAACTGGCCAAGGTGCGAGCGAGCGCGGCCTATCAGTCGGAGAAGCAACGGGCGGTTCGCGCCGCACCAAAGACCGCGGCGGCGGCCGCATCGAGTCCGATCAGCCGCGAGTGCCAGGGCCTGTGGGGCGAGTACCAGCGCACCAGTCAGCTCAACAGCGCCGCGCCGAAGAAGTGAGCCTGCAGACCGCGTCGGCTCGGTCCGGTGGCACCGCCGCGCGCGCTTCGACCCAACCGATTGCCGCCACCGCCTGCCCCCTGTGCGGTGGCCCCAATGCCTGCGGGCCGGCAAGCTGCGCCTCGTTCGCCGGCGCTTGCTGGTGCGAAAGCGCTTCGTTCAGCCCGGCCGCTCCTCGCGCGCGTACCGGCCGAGCTGCGCCGCATCGCCTGCATCTGCGCCGCCTGCGCCGCGGAGCCGGCATGCTGATCGCCTTCCTCATCGCGACCTTCGTTCTCGCGGTCACGCCGGGGCCCGGCGTGCTCTACATCGTGGCGCGCACGCTGGCCCAGGGCCGCGCTGCCGGCCTGGTCTCGGTCGCCGGCGTGGCCCTCGGCAATTTCGGCAACGCGCTCGGCGCGGCGGTCGGCCTCGCGGCACTGTTCGCGGTGTCGTCGCTGGCGTTTGCGATCGTCAAGTACGCGGGAGCAGCCTACCTCGTCTATCTCGGATTGCGGGCGCTGCGCCGGCCGAACGCCACGGACGAAGCGATGCGCTTCGAGGCGCCACGTCTTGGCCGGATCTTTCGCGACGGCGTTTTCGTTGCCCTGCTGAACCCGAAGACGGCCCTCTTCTTCGCCGCCTTCTTGCCCCAGTTCATCGACCCCGCAGGCTCGGCGGCAGCCCAGGGCGCGATGCTCGGCGGCACGTTCGTGCTCGTCGCTGCCCTCACTGACAGCAGCTACGTTCTCGCCGCCAGCCTGGCCGGCTCGACCTTCGCGGGAGGCCGCCGCCAGCGCGCCGCCGGCCGTTACTTGACTGCGGCGACCTTCATCGGCCTGGGCCTCTTCACCGCCGCATCGGGCGGCCGCGCGACGCGCTGAACCGGGCCGGCGGAGGCGAAGGCTTGCCTGCGATTCGCAGGTCGAGACTCGGTGCAGCCCCCGCCCGCCGAGCGGAAGTGCGTAAAAGCAGACGAAGCGCGGTGCCGCCGCCCTTGCCACGCCGCGGGTCGCAGGGCAGACTCTTCGGGTTCGCCGCCGGCTGGCCGTGCGCGGCGGCTGTCAAGGCCTCGGAGTTCCCATGAAGACCACACCGCTGCTGCTTTCGCTCGCCTGCCTCGTCGCCCCCGGGCTCGCTTCGGCACAAGCCGCGCAGCCGCACAAGCTCGCCTGGATGCAGGGCTGCTGGGCGATGATCAACCAGGAGCGCGCCGTCGAGGAGCAATGGATGGCGCCGCGCGGCAAGACGATGATCGGCACCAGCCGAACCGTGCAAGGCGCCAACCTCGTCAGCTACGAGTTCATGCTGATCCGCCAGGACGGCGACCGGATGGCCTTCGAGATCCGTCCCTCGGGTCGCGCACCGGTGATCTACAACGCCACCGCACTGACCGATTCGAGCGTCGTCTTCGAGAACGCCCAGCACGGCTTTCCGCAGAAGATCGGCTATCGCCGTGCCGGCGACAACGCCATGCATGCCTGGATCGAAGGCGATCACAACGGCGAGCCGCAGCGCGCCGAGTTCCTGTACCACCAGGTCGTCTGCGCCGGCAGCTGAGCACCGCGCAGCGCTCGCCGCGCCTGTCAGGCGGCGAGCCGGCCCTGCACGAGATGAAGCGTGCGGCCGCAGCGGGCGGCCAAGGACTCGTCGTGCGTCACGAGGATGAGCGCCATGCGACGGCGCTGCGCCAGATCGAGCAGGAGCTCGAAGACCT
The DNA here is from genome assembly GCA_963778525.1 of uncultured beta proteobacterium. Classification (GTDB taxonomy): domain Bacteria; phylum Pseudomonadota; class Gammaproteobacteria; order Burkholderiales; family Burkholderiaceae_C; genus Schlegelella_A. The sequence goes on from CAVZUJ010000001.1 coordinate 781,893, forward strand.
TGTCGGCAGTGACGCGGTCGAGATTGCCGGTGGGCTCGTCGGCGAGGACGCAATCGGGCTCGCCGGCGAGTGCCCGGGCGATGGCGACGCGCTGGCGTTCTCCGCCCGAAAGCTGCGAAGGCCGATGCGCAAGGCGCTCGCCCAGGCCCACCTGGGTCAGGGCCGCCGCCGCACGCTCGCGCGCGCCGGCCTTGGGCTGGCGCCGAATGCGCAGCGGCATGGCGACGTTGTCGAGCGCCGAGAACTCCGGCAGCAGATGGTGAAACTGGTAGACGAAGCCGAGATGGCGATTGCGCCAGCGGCCCTGCTCGGCGGCATCGAGCGTCGTGAAGTCGCGGCCGCAGAGCTCGACGCTGCCGCTGCTGGGCGCCTCGAGGCCGCCCAGCAGATGGAGCAGCGTGCTCTTGCCCGAGCCCGATGCGCCGACCACGGCGAGCGTCTCGCCGGCAGCGACCGCGAGGTCGACGCCACGCAGGACCTGGACATCGAGCGGCTCCTCGCCGCTGCTTTCGACGAAGCGCTTGTGCAATGCGGTGGCGACGATCACCGGACCGCCCACGCTCGCGTCGGCCGGCTTCGCGTCACTCATAGCGCAGCGCCTCGGCCGGCTGCAGGCGGCTGGCACGCCAGCTCGGGTAGAGCGTCGCCAGGAAGGCCAGCACCAGCGAGATGACGGCGATGGGCACGATGTCGCCCTGCTGCGGATCGCTCGGCATGCGGCTGATGAGGTAGACGCTGCTCGGCAGGAAGGTCGTGTGCAGCACGTGCTCGATCACCGGCACGATGACGTCGATGTTGAAGGCCACCAGCAGCCCGAGCAGGACGCCGGCGAGAGTCCCGATGACGCCCGAGGCCGCGCCCTGAACCATGAAGATCGCCATGATCGAACGCGGGGTCGCGCCGAGAGTGCGCAGGATGGCGATGTCGGCGCGCTTGTCGGTCACCGTCATCACCAGGGTCGACACGAGGTTGAACGCGGCGACGGCGACGATCAGGGTCAGGATGATGAACATCAGGCGTTTTTCCACCTGCACCGCGGCGAACCAGTTGCGGTTGGTGTTCGTCCAGTCGCGCACGATCACGCTCGGCCCCAGGCTCTGCGCCAGCTCAGTGGCCACGCGCGGCGCTTCGTTGAGGTCGCTCAGGCGCAGCTGGATGCCGGTCGGGCCTGCGACGCGAAAGAGGCGCGCCGCATCGTCGAGGCTGATCAGCGCCAGGCCGCTGTCGTATTCGTAGTGGCCGGCGTCGAAGGTGCCGACCACCGTCATCTGCTTCAGCCGCGGCACGATGCCGGCCGGCGTCACCGTGCCGCCGGGCAGCAGGATCGTCACCTTGTCGCCGTCACGCAGGCCGAGCGAGCGCGCCAGCTCGATGCCGGGGACGATGCCGAACGTGCCGGGCACGAGGCGGGCGAGCGTCGTGTCCTTCAGCTTCGCAGCGAGATCCGTGACCGTCGCTTCCGCGCTCGGCACGATGCCGCGCACGACGACGCCACGCATGTCGTCGCCGCGCGCGATCAGCACCTGCGAGGCGATGAAGGGGGCCGCGCCGATCACCTGCGGGTTCTTGCGCGCCTCGGCGGCCGTCCGCTGCCAGTCGGGCAGCGCTTCGCCATCGGCCTGCAGCACCTCGACGTGCGCGACCACCGAAAGCATGCGGTCGCGAACTTCCTTCTGGAAGCCGTTCATGACCGAAAGCACGATGATCAGCGCCGCGACGCCGAGAGCGATGCCGAGCATCGAGACGCCGGAGATGAACGAGATGAAGCCGTTCCTGCGCCCGGCCCGTCCGGCTCGCGTGTAGCGCCAGCCGATCTGCAGTTCGTAGGGCCAGTTCATGCGGCAGCGATGCTAACCGAGCGTCCGCCGGAGGACCTCGATGCGGGGCCGGGACACGGCTCCGATAATGGCGACTCATGCATCTGCTCGTCCCTTTCGCTTCCGACACTTCGGAGGCCTGCCGGCATGTGCTGCGCGACCTGGCTTTGCCGAACCTGACGCGCCTGCTCTCTCTTCTCACGATCACGCACCGCGACGTCGGCGAAGGCCGCAGCCTGTCGCCACCGCACGAGCGGGCGCTGGCCGCCGCCTGGGGCTGGCACGGCAGCGACGGCTGCCTGCCGTTTGCCGCGCAGGCCGCCATCGGCGACGGCGTGAGCACCGGCGAGCTGGCCTGGGGGCTCGTGACGCCGGTGCACTGGCAGCTCGGCCGCGATCACGTGCTGATGGCGGATCCGGTCCATCTCGAGCTCGCCGAGGTCGAGTCGCGCGAGTTGTTCGCGACCCTGTGCCCGCTCTTCGAGAGCGAAGGCTTCGCGGCGCGCTACGGTGCGCCGGCGCGCTGGTACGTGGGCCGCGCCGACCTCGACGGCGTGCCGACGGCCTCGCTCGATCGGGTCGTCGGCCGCAACGTCGATGGCTGGCTGCGCACCGACAGCAGCGCGGTCGCCCGGCTCCTGCGGCGGCTGCAGAGCGAAGCGCAGCTCGCGTTGCATGTGCATGCCGTCAACGAAGCACGCGAAGAGCGCGGCGCGCCGGTCGTGAACTCGATCTGGCTCAGCGGCTGCGGCAGGCCGCAACCGACCGACACCGCGGCCACGCCGCAGACGGCGGGCTCGCTTCGCGCGCCGCTGCTGTCCGGCGATTGGGCGGCCTGGGCCGAAGCCTGGCAAACCCTCGATGCAGGCACCCTGGCTTCGTTGCGAGCCGATGCCGAGCGCAGCCGGCCGGTGACCTTGACGCTGTGCGGCGAGCGCAGCGCGCTGCGACTCGATCTGCAGCGGCGGGCACTCCTGACGCGCTGGCGCGCGCGCTGGCAGCGCAGCGAGCCGCATACTGTCCTCGAGGATCTCTGACCCATGGCCGGCCGACCGATCACGATCGAAAGCCGCGACGTGCCGCCGCGCACGGTATGGGCGCTCGAGCAGGCCGGTGTCCATCCCCTGCTGGCGCGCCTGTTCGCGGCGCGCGGCGTCAAGTCCGCGGACGAGCTCGAAGACTCGCTCGCCCTGCTGCTGCCGCCCAGCGGCCTGCTCGGGGCCGCCGAGGCGGCGGCCCTGCTGGCCGACGCGATCGGCGCCGGCAGCCGCATCTGCGTCGTCGCCGACTACGACTGCGACGGCGCCACCGCCTGCGCCGTGATGCTCCGTGGCCTGCGGATGCTGGGCGCCGACGCCGCCACCCTGGCCTATGTCGTGCCCGACCGGCGCATCCACGGCTACGGCCTGACGCCGGCCGTCGTCGACCTCGCCCTGGCCACCGCCGCACCCGACGTCCTGATCACCGTCGACAACGGCGTGGCCAGCTTCGAAGGCGTGGCGCATGCCGCGGCGCATGGCCTGAGCGTGGTCGTCACCGATCACCACTTGCCGGCACAACTCGACGGCCGCGTTGCCCTGCCCGAGGCCGACGTGATCGTCGACCCGAACCAGCCCGATTGCGGCTTCGCCAGCAAGCATCTCGCCGGTTGCGGCGTGGCCTTCTACGTCCTCCTGGCCTTGCGCGCCGAGCTGCGCGATCGCGGCGAGTTCACGCCAGAGAACCAGCCGCGCCTCGACGCCCTGCTCGACCTCGTCGCCCTCGGCACGGTGGCCGACGTCGTGCGGCTCGACCGCAACAACCGCTGCCTGGTCGCCCAGGGCCTGAAGCGGATCCGCGCCGGCCGCATGCAAGCGGGCATCGCTGCGCTCTTCGCGGTCGCCGGCCGCGATCCGCGCCAGGCCAGCGCCGCCGACTTCGGCTTCGCGCTCGGCCCGCGCCTGAACGCCGCCGGGCGCCTGGCCGACATGACGCTCGGCATCGAGTGCCTGCTCGCCGACGATGCGACGCGCGCGCACGAGCTCGCCAGCGCGCTCGATGCGATCAATCGCGAACGGCGGACCCTCGAAGCCGGCATGCGCGAAGACGCCGAGGCGCTGGTCGATCGCGCCCTCCTTGCCGCCGGCGAGGTGGCGCCAGCCTTCGCCGTCTTCGATCCGAGCTTTCACGAAGGCGTCGTCGGCATCATCGCCTCGCGCCTGAAAGACCGCCTGCATCGACCGACCTTCGTCTTCGCCCTCGGTCAGGACGGCCAGCTCAAGGGCTCGGGCCGATCGGTGGAAGGCCTGCACCTGCGCGACGTGCTCGACCTCGTCAGCAAGCGCCAGCCGCTGCTCCTGAAGCGCTTCGGCGGGCATTCGATGGCGGCCGGCTGCACGATCGCGCTCGCCGATCTCGACGCGTTTCGCCTGGCCCTGCACGACGCGGCGCTGAGCCTGGGCAGCGCCCCCGCCGACCAGCGCCTCGCCACCGATGGCCCGCTGCCGGCGCTGCACTGGAACGCGGCGACGGTGCGCCTGATCGAGCGCGAGGTCTGGGGCGCGGCGTTCGAGGCACCGGTCTTCTGCGACAGCGTCGACATCGTCTCGCAACGCCTGGTCGGCGAAAAGCATCTGAAGCTCGCGGTGCGCCTGAACGGCGCCATGCGCGACGCGATCTGGTTCGGCCGCGTCGAGCCGATCGAGGCACGCGTGCGAATGGCGTACCGGCTGGAGCTCGACAGCTACAACGGCAACGAACGGCTGCAGATGATCGTCGTCGCCGTCGAGGCGGTCACCGGTGTCGTCGCGCCTTCAGGCTGACCCTTCGTTTCGTCGATTCGTCGCAGACCGCTACGCTTTTTCGCCCTTGCCGGCCACACTTCCAGACCATGGAACTGCACATTTCGGGACTGTCCAAGACCTACGGCAACGGCGTGCGCGCCCTCGACGATGTCAGCCTGTCGATCCCGACCGGCATGTTCGGCCTGCTCGGCCCGAACGGCGCCGGCAAGTCGACCTTGATGCGAACCCTGGCGACCCTGCAGGACGCCGACCACGGCTCGGCCCAGCTCGTCGACGCCATTGCAGGCACCCACATCAACGTCCTTCGCGACAAGGCCGGCGTGCGCCGTGTCCTCGGCTACCTGCCGCAGGACTTCGGTGTCTATCCCAAGGTCAATGCCGAGGACATGCTCGATCACCTGGCGCGCCTGAAGGGCCTGGCCGACCGGCGCGAACGCAAGGCCGCGGTCGAGACGCTGCTCAAGCAGACCAACCTCTACGACGTGCGCAAGAAAGCGCTCGGGGGCTTTTCCGGCGGCATGCGGCAGCGTTTCGGCATTGCCCAGGCGCTGCTCGGCAACCCGAGGCTGGTCATCGTCGACGAGCCGACGGCCGGGCTCGACCCCGAAGAGCGCACGCGCTTCCACAACCTGCTGGTCGAGATCGGCGAGGAAGTGATCGTGCTGCTCTCGACCCACATCGTCTCCGACGTGAGCGACCTGTGCCCGCAGCTGGCGATCATGGACAAGGGCAAGGTGCTCGCCAGCGGCACCCCCGGGCAGCTGACCGACGCGCTCGCCGGCCGCATCTGGCAGGCCTCGGTGACGCGCGGCGAAGTGGCGGCGCTGCGCGAGCGGCACAAGGTCATCTCGACCCGCCTCTACACGGGCCGCACGACCGTGCACGTCGTCGCCGACGCGCTGCCCGCGCCGGGGTTCACGCCGGTCGAGGCGACGCTCGACGACGCGTATTTCGTTGCCATCGGCGGTCATCAATGAGCCCCGCCCGGCCGCCCGAAGGGGCTCACTCCCGCTCGGCGGGACCGGCCGAAGGCCGCAGGGTGCACGAATGAGCCTGCTGACGATCGCCTCGTTCGAGTTCCGGTCGCGGCTCAAGCTCCTCTCGACCTGGGTCTATTTCCTCGTCTTCATGGCGATCGCGCTGTTGTGGATCGCCGCCGCGGGCGGCCTCTTCAAGGACGCCAACATCTCCTTCGGCAGCGGCAAGATCGCGGTGAATTCGCCCTATGCCATGGCGCAGACCATCGCCGTGCTCGGCATGCTCGGCATCACCGTCATGGCCGCGGTGATGGGCCGCGCCGTGCAACAGGACGTCGAGTACCGCACGCAGAGCTTCTTCTTCACCGCGCCGATCGGCAAGAGCGCCTATCTCGGCGGCCGCTTTCTCGGCGCGCTCGGCGTGCTGCTCGTCATCTTCTCGAGCGTCGGCATCGGCGCCTTCATCGCGACCATGCTGCCCGGCATGGATGCCGACCGGCTGGGGGCGAACCACTGGTCGGCCTACCTCGCGCCCTATGCGACCGTGCTGGTGCCGAACGCGATCCTGATCGGCGCCGTCTTCTTCGCCCTCGCCGCCGCAACCCGCAAGATGCTGCCGGTCTACATCGGCAGCGTCCTCGTCCTGCTCGGCTGGCTGATCTCGCTGCAGTTCGGCCGCGATGTCGAATACCGCGCCCTGGCCGCGCTCGCCGACCCCTTCGGCGTGCGCGCGGTAAGCAGCCTGACCGAATACTGGACCATCGCCGAGCGCAACACGCGCATCGTGCCGCTCGCCGGCGTGTTGCTCTGGAACCGCCTGCTCTGGCTCGGCGTCGCCGCCCTGATCTCGGCGTTCTGCTTCTGGCGCTTTTCCTTTGCCGAGGCGGCCAACGCGCCAGCGAAGAAGCGCGCCAAGGTCGTGCTGGAGCCGGCCAGCGCGGTGTCCGAGGCCGACGAAGTCCGAACGCTCGGCGCTCCGGCACGCGCCAGTGCCTCCGCGCGCGCATCAAGCGCCTGGCGGCTCGTGCCGCATCGCGCCTGGCTGGAGTTTCGCGAAACGACCAAGAACATCTACTTCGGCGTGCTGGTGCTCGCCGGCCTGCTGTTCCTGGTCTTCGCCAGCATGACGCTGGGCGACCACTACGGCACCGCGACCTGGCCGCTCACCTTCCAGATGCTCGGCCTGGTCTCGGGCAGCTTCGCCGCCTTCATGCTCATCATCATCGCGTTCTACGCCGGCGAGCTGGTCTGGCGCGAGCGCGACAGCCGGCTCGACCAGATCAGCGACGCGCTGCCGACGCCGACCTGGGTGCCGCTCGTCTCCAAGCTGATCGCGCTGATGCTCGTGCCCGTCGTGCTGCAGATCGTGCTGATGCTCTGCGGCATGGCGATCCAGGCATTCAAGGGCTACACGCGCTTCGAGCCCGCCCTGTATCTGTACGACCTGTTCACCATCGATCTGATCGGCTACTGGCTGATCTGCGCGCTGGCGATCAGCGTGCATTCGATCGTCGACAACAAGTACGTCGGCCACCTGGTCATGGTCGTGTACTACGTCCTGCTCCTGTTCGCCGGTGCGCTCGGCCTCGAGCACAACCTCTACAAGTTCGGCAGCGTGCCTGGCGCGATCTATTCCGACATGAACGGCTACGGCCACTTCCTGCCGCGCCTGCGCGCGTTCCAGGCCTACTGGGCCGCCGCGTCGGTGCTGCTGCTGGTCGTGGCCTACCTGTTCTGGACGCGCGGCACGCCGAGCTCGTGGAAAGAGCGCTGGGTGCAGGCACGCGCCCGTCTCGATACCCGCTCGGGCGGACTGGCTCTCGCGTCGGCCTTGCTCTTCATCGCGCTCGGCGGCTTCATCTTCTGGAACACCAACATCCTCAACCGCTACGAGACGACCAGCTCGCGCGAGGCGAGCCAGGCCGACTATGAGAGGAAATACAAGGCGACCGCCGCGGAGCCGCAGCCGAAGATCACGGCGATCAGCGTCGACGTCGATCTCTTTCCTTCGGAGCAGCGCGTTCGCATGCGCGGCCGCTATGCGCTGGAAAACAGGTCCGGCAAGCCGGTGACGACGCTCGAGCTCGTCTTCGCCTCGGCACAGAAGCTCGTCGTTCACCAGCTCGCCCTCGGCGTGCCGGCGAGGCTGATCGACGACGACACGGCGCTCGGCGTGCGCCGCTACGCACTCGCGGCCCCGCTCGCGGCCGGTGCGACGACGACGCTGACCTTCGACCTCGAGCTGCCGACGCACGGCTTCACCAACGAAGGCTCGAACACGGCCGTGGTCTACAACGGCTCGTTCATCAACGGTCGGGTGGTGCTGCCGTCGATCGGATACCAGGAACGCGGCGAGCTCGAGCGCGACCAGGACCGCAAGAAGTACGGCCTGGCGCCGAAGGAGCGCATGCGCGACCGCGACGACCCGCTCGGCTTGCAGGTCAACGGCCTGGCGCCCGACGCCGACTTCATCGACTACGAAGCCACGGTCTCGACCGAACCCGACCAGATTGCGATTTCGCCGGGCTACCTGCAGCGCGAGTGGACCGAAAACGGCAGGCGCTATTTCCACTACAAGATGGACGCGCCCATCCTGGCCTTCTTCGCCTTCCAGTCGGCGCGCTATGCCGAGAAGAAGGACGTCTGGCACGGGCCGAAAGGCGACGTGGCGCTCGACATCTACTACCAGCCCGGCCACGAGTTCAACCTCGACTCGATGGACGCCGCGACCAAGGATGCGCTGGCCTACTGCAGCGCCAGCTTCGGGCCCTACCAGTACCGGCAGTTCCGCATCCTCGAGTTCCCGCGCTACGAGGAGTTCGCGCAATCGTTCCCGAACACGATCCCGTATTCGGAAGGGATCGGCTTCATCGCCCGGGTCCGGCCCGACGACCCGAGGGACATCGACTATTCCTACTACGTCACCGCCCACGAAGCAGCGCACCAGTGGTGGGGGCATCAGGTGATCGCGGGCAACGTGCAGGGCGGCACGATGCTGGTGGAGTCGCTGGCGCAGTACTCGGCCTTGATGGTGATGAAGCGCAAGCTCGGGCCCGAGAAGATGCGCCGGTTCCTGCGCTACGAGCTCGACCGCTACCTGCTCGGCCGGGCCGTCGAGCAGAAGAAGGAGCTGCCGCTGTCGCGGGTCGAAAACCAGCCCTACATCCACTACGCCAAGGGCAGCCTCGTCTTCTATGCCCTGCAGGACTACATCGGCGAGGACAAGCTCAACCAGGCGCTGCGCGCCTTTCGCGATGCGCACGCCTTCAAGGGGCCGCCCTATCCGAACACGACCGAGCTGATCGCCCGCATCCGCGAGGTGACGCCGCCAGAGCTGCAATACATGATCGACGACATGTTCGAGAAGATCGTCGTCTACGACAACCACGCGACGCAGGCGTCGATGAAGGCGCTGCCGGGCGGCCGGTGGGAGGTGACGATGCAGGTCGTGGCCCGCAAGTTCGTCGCCGATGCGCTCGGCAAGGAAAGCGACGCGCCCCTGAACGACCTGATCGACATCGGCGTGGTCGACGCCGACGGCAACGCGATCGCCGTCGAGAAGAAGCGCCTGACGAGCGAGAACTCGACGTTCAGCATGGTCGTCGACAAGAAGCCGGCGAAGGCCGGCATCGATCCGCTCAACAAGCTGATCGACCGCAGGCCGGAGGACAACACGATCCCGATCAGCGGCGGCTGAGCAGGTCGGGGCCTCTATGATGCGAGGACCCTCTCGCAGCCATGAACGCCGACCTGCACTGCCACTCCACCGTCTCCGACGGCACGCTCGCACCCGAAGTCGTGGCGGCGCGCGCCAAGGCGAACGGCGTCGAGCTCTGGGCCCTGACCGATCACGACGAGATCGACGGCCAGCAACGCGCGCTCGAGGCGGCGCTCGCCCTGCGGCTGCCTTACCTCACCGGCACCGAGATCTCGGTGACGTTCGCCGGCGTCACGGTGCACATCGTCGGCCTCGGCTTCGATGCCGGCGACGCCCGCCTCGTCGAAGGCCTGAAGGCGACGCGCGGCGGGCGCGAAGCGCGCGCGCACGAGATGTCCGACGAGCTCGCCAAGGTGGGCATCGAGGGCGCCTTCGACGGCGCGCTGAAGTTCGTCGGCAATCCCGACCTCATCTCGCGCACGCACTTCGCGCGCTTTCTCGTCGAGTGCGGCGCCTGCAGCAGCACGCAGGACGTGTTCCGACGCTTTCTCGTCGAGGGCAAGCCCGGCTTCGTGCCGCACCGCTGGGCCACGCTGCGCGATGCGGTGACGTGGATCGGCGACGCCGGCGGCATCGCCGTCGTCGCCCATCCGGCGCGCTACAAGTTCACGCCGACCGAGGAATACGCGCTCTTCACCGAGTTCAAGGCGCTCGGCGGCCGAGCCGTCGAGGTCGTGACCGGCGCGCACAGCGCCACCGACGCGGCGCGCTATGCCGACGCGGCGCGCGAGTTCGATCTGCTCGCATCGCGCGGCAGCGACTTCCATAGCCCCGAAGAAAGCCGCATCGATCTCGGCGGCCTGCCGCCGCTGCCGGCGGGCCTGAAGCCAGTCTGGGATGCGCTCGAGGCGCGAATCCACGTCGCTGCCTGATTCTTTCGCGGCGCCGACAATCGGCGCATGGCTCAGTACTTCGAGGTCCACCCGGTCAATCCCCAGCAGCGACTGCTGAAGCAGGCGGCGCAGATCCTGCACGCCGGCGGCGTGGCCGCGATTCCCACCGATTCCAGCTACGCGCTGGTCTGCCATCTCGACGACAAGGCCGCGGCCGAGCAGCTGCGCCGGATTCGCGGTGTCGACGAGCGGCACCACCTCACCTTGCTCTGCCGCGACCTCTCCGAGGTGGCGAGCTACGCCCGCGTCGACAACAAGCAGTACCGCCTGCTCAAGGCAGCGACGCCCGGACCGTTCACCTTCATCCTCGAGGCGACCAAGGAAGTGCCGCGGCGCGTCTCCCATCCTTCGCGGCGCACGGTCGGCCTGCGCGTGCCCGATCACGCCGTGACGCGGGCGCTGCTCGATCTGCTCGGCCAGCCGCTGCTCGCGACGACGCTGATCGCACCCGACGAGATCGAGCCGATGAACGACCCGGAGCGGATCCGCGCGCGCTTCGAGAAGGTCGTGCAGGCGATCGTCGATGCCGGCGCCTGCCCGATGCGGCCGACCACCGTGGTCGACCTCACCGGCGATCCGCCGGTGTTGCTGCGCCTCGGCCGCGGCGATCCGGCGCTGCTGGGCATCGATGCCGAACAAGAGGCTTGACGGGTCGCACCGATGCTACTAGAGTGATATCACTTTGACATCGCCACGGAATTGCGCGGCGGAGTCGAGGCCACACTCAGGAGCGTGTCATGGCGATGCAATCGGCGGAAGAACGACAAGCCGCGACGACAAGTGGATTCGTCTACATCTCGGTCGGACTGATCTTTCTTCTTCTCGCCGCCGCCCTGGTGATGCTGCGGCCGATGGGGCCGACGCTGGTTCTGCTCGTCGTCGCCGTGCTGGTGGCGTTCTGGTGCCTGGTCGGCCTCTACATGCTGCAGCCGAACCAGGCCGCCCTGCTGCTGCTCTTCGGCAGCTACCGGGGCACCGACCGCGAGCGCGGCCTGCGCTGGGCCAACCCGTTCTATACGAAGACCAAGATCTCGGTGCGGGCGCACAACTTCAACAGCGAGAAGCTGAAGGTCAACGACAAGCGCGGCAACCCGATCGAGATCGCGGCGACGGTGGTCTGGCGCGTCGACGACACGGCCAAGGCCAGCTTCGACGTCGAGAACTACGAGGCCTACGTGCTGACGCAGGCCGAGTCGGCGGTGCGCCATCTGGCGCTCAGCTACGCCTATGACAACTTCGAGGAGCCGAGCGCCACGGGCGTGCACGAGGTGACGCTGCGCTCGGGCACCGAGGAAGTCTCGGCGGCCCTGCGCAACGAGCTGCAGCAGCGCTTCGCGCAGGCCGGCATCGTCGTCGTCGACGCCAAGCTGACCCACCTGGCCTACGCGCCGGAGATCGCCGGAACGATGCTGCGCCGCCAGCAGGCCGAAGCGGTGATCGCGGCACGGACGAAGATCGTCGCCGGCGCGGTCGGCATGGTCGAGATGGCGCTCAACGCATTGCAGGAGCGCGGCCTCGTCCAGCTCGACGACGAGCGGCGAGCGGCGATGGTCAGCAACCTGCTCGTCGTTCTTTGCTCCGACCACGACGCGACGCCGGTGGTCAACGCCGGCACCCTCTACAACTGAGCCGGGCCGAGGCAACGACGACGCGACCCGGCCGATGGCCAGCCCGGACAAGAAGGCCTTCCTGCTGCGCGTGGACGCGGCCGTGTGGTCCGAGATCGAGCGACTCGCGGCGGCCGAGCTGCGCAGCGCCAACGCACAGGTCGAGTACCTGTTGCGCGAAGCACTGAGGGCGCGCCTGGGGCGGCACGCCGCGACCCCGGTGGCGAAGGGGCGAATCACGAAGCGGTAGATGCGCCGGACGAAGCGGCGCAGCGCGTGGCCGCAGACGGACCGGCTCCTTCAGCGATCGCGCGAGCTGGCCGAGCCTGGTCCGTTCGAGCTAGCGCTCGATGCGCGCCACCGCGCTGTGCGCGTGGATCGACTCGAAGTTCTCGACGTCGACCATGTAGTGACCGATGCGCGCATCGGCATTGAGGGCGAGGGCGACGTCGCGCACCATGTCCTCTACGAACTTCGGGTTTTCGTAGGCGCGCTCGGTGATCCACTTCTCGTCGGCGCGCTTGAGCGACGACCAGATCTCGCTCGACGCCGCATCCTCGGCGAAGCGCACCAGCTCGCGCCACGAGACCTCGCCGAGCAGCTCGACCCGGACCGTGACGTGCGAGCGCTGGTTGTGCGCACCGTAGTCGGAGATCTCCTTCGAGCACGGACAGAGCGATTTGACCGGCACCACCACTTCGGCCGACACGGTGGTGGCGCCCGCCCGCGTTTCGACGATCAGGCGGCCCTGGTATTCGAGCAGGCTCTCGACTCCCGAGACCGGCGCGCGCTTCCTGAGGAAGAACGGGAAGCTCGCTTCGACCCGCCCTTCGCTCGCGCCCAGCAACACCAGCATGCGCGCGGTCTCACGCGCCGAGCACCTGCGCATCGACCGGTTCACCGAGCGAATCGAGCCAGGCGACGAAGCGCGACATGTGGGTGCCCTTCTGCTCGGCCGGCAGCGCCACGTCGAGCGACCACTCGGCAACCGTCGGCAGCACCGCGCCTTCGATCTTCAACTGCAGCGGATAGCGCACACCGCGCACGCCGACGCGCTGGATCGCTATTCTGCGATCGTCGTGCGCCGACTGCGTGTCGGGGATATGCAGGGCCTCGATCAGATTGGTCATGGCAACGAACGGCGCGAGCGGCTCGGCATCAACATCCGCGAATTGTGCCGATCAAAGACCAACCGCGTTGCGCACGGGGGCGGCCATCAGGGTCGGCATGAAGCCGAAACGGCGCTGGATCGATTGCTCGATGCCGGCCGCGTCGAGACCGTAGAGCGCAAGCAGCTTGCCCGGGTCGCCATGCTCGCTGAAGCTGTCGGCCAGGCCCAGGGTCAGCACCGGAACCTCGATGCGCGCCTCGGCCAATGCCTCCAGCACCGCACTGCCCGCCCCGCCCATGACCGAACCTTCTTCCACGGTCACGATTGCATCATGGCGGCGCGCCAGCTCAGTCACCAGCGCGACATCGAGCGGCTTGGCAAAACGCATGTTGGCCACGGTCGCGTCGAATTTCTCGGCCGCGGCCAGGGCGGGGTAGAGGACGGTGCCGAAGGCGAGGATGGCGATCCGCCGGCCGGCCATGGCCTTCGTCGACTCGCGCCGGATCTCGCCCTTGCCGAAGGGGATCTCGGTCATCGCGGCCTGCGGCAGCTTGCCGGCGCCGCTGCCGCGCGGGTAGCGCACTGCCACCGGATGGTTCTGCATGAAGGCGGTATAGAGCGCCTGCCGGCATTCGTCTTCGTCGGCCGGCGTCAGCACGCTCACGTTCGGAACGCAGCGCAGGTAGGCGATGTCGTAGGCGCCGGCATGGGTCGCACCGTCGGCGCCGACGAGCCCGGCGCGGTCGAGCGCGAAGACCACGGGCAGGTTCTGGATCGCCACGTCGTGGATCAGCTGGTCGTAGGCGCGCTGCAGGAAGGTGGAGTAGATCGCGACCACCGGCTTCATGCCTTCGCAGGCCAACCCCGCCGCGAAGGTCACGGCATGCTGCTCGGCGATGCCGACGTCGTAGAAGCGCTTCGGGAAGCGCTTCTCGAACTCGAGCATGCCCGAGCCACCGCTCATCGCCGGCGTGATGCCGATCAGGCGCTCGTCCTTCTCGGCCATGTCGCAAAGCCATTGCCCGAAGACCTGGGTGAAAGTGAGCTTGGGCGGCGTCGCCGGCTTGACCAGGCCCACCGCCGGATCGAACTTGCCCGGGCCGTGATAGTTGACCGGATCGTTCTCGGCCAGCTTGTAGCCGTAGCCCTTCTTCGTCACCACGTGCAGGAACTGCGGCCCCTTCAGCTGGCGCAGGTTCTCGAGCGTCGGAATCAGCGAGTCGAGGTCGTGGCCGTCGATCGGGCCGACGTAGTTGAAGCCGAACTCCTCGAAGATCGTGCCCGGCACGACCATGCCCTTGGCATGCTCCTCGAAGCGGCGCGCCAGCTCGAAGAGCGGCGGCGCGTTCTTCAGCACGTTCTTGGCGGTGTCGCGCGCCGCGGCATAGAACTTGCCGCTCATCAGGCGCGCCAGGTAGCGGTTGAGCGCGCCGACCGGCGGCGAGATCGACATGTCGTTGTCGTTGAGGATCACCAGCATGTCGGTCTGCGACACGCCGGCGTTGTTCATCGCCTCGAAGGCCATGCCGGCGCTCATCGCGCCGTCGCCGATCACCGCCACCGCCTTGCGGTTCTCGCCCTTCATGCGCGCCGCCACGGCCATGCCGAGCACGGCCGAGATCGAGGTCGAGGAATGCGCCGTGCCGAAGGTGTCGTATTCGCTCTCGTCGCGGCGCGGAAAGCCGGAAATGCCGCCGAGCTGGCGCAGGGTCGACATGCGCTCGCGCCGCCCGGTCAGCACCTTGTGCGGATAGGTCTGGTGGCCGACGTCCCAGACGATGCGGTCGTACGGGGTGTCGAAGACATGGTGCAGGGCGATCGTGAGCTCGACCGTGCCGAGGTTCGAAGAAAGATGGCCCCCGGTCTGCGACACGCTCTGCACGACGAACTCGCGCAACTCGCCGGCGAGCTGCTTCAGCTCCGGGCGCGACAGGCGGCGCACGTCGGCGGGGCTGGCAATCGATTCGAGCAGCTTGGCCATCGTGGTGTCAGTTCTCGCGGTCGACGACGCGGTCGGCCAGGGTAAGGAGGCTGGCGACCCGGTCGAGGCCGCTGGCGCCGAGGGCGGCGCGCGCCGATTGCCGCAATGCGTCGGCGCGATGGCGGGCGGCCTCGAGTCCGAGCACGCTGACATAGGTCGGCTTGTTGTGGTCGAGGTCCTTGCCGGCGGTCTTGCCGAGCGTTTCGGAAGCCTGGGTCACGTCGAGGATGTCGTCGACGACCTGGAAGGCAAGACCGACGGCCTCGCCGTAGTTCGAAAGCGCCTGCCAGGCCTGGGTCGAAGGCTGGCCGCACGCCGCGCCCATCAGCACGCTGGCCTTCAGCAACGCGCCGGTCTTGCGCCGGTGCATGTCGGAAAGCGCCTGCTCGTCGAGCGGCAGGCCGACGCTGGCCAGATCGATGGCCTGGCCGCCGGCCATGCCGGCGTCGCCGGCGGCGCGCGCCAGCAGGCCGCACAGGCGCGCCTGGAGCGCCGGATCGACCTGGCTCGCTTCCGGTGTCAGGACCTCGAAGGCCAGCGCCTGCATCGCGTCGCCGGCGAGCATCGCCTCCGCCACGCCGAAGCGCACGTGCACGGTCGGCTTGCCCCGCCGCAGCACGTCGTTGTCCATGCAGGGAAGGTCGTCGTGGACCAGCGAATAGGCGTGGATCAGCTCGACCGCGCAGGCCGCGCGCAAGGCCGCTTCGTGCTTGCCGTGCACGGCCTCGGCGGCGGCGAGCACGAGCAGCGGGCGCAGCCGCTTGCCGCCGTCGAGCACGGCGTAGCGCATCGCGTCGCCGAGACCCGAGGGCGCATGGGCCGGCACCCAGGCATCGAGCGCCGCCTCGACCGCATCGAGGCTGGTCATGGACCAGGCGTCGAAGGCGTCGCGCTTCATTTGGGATTCAGCCAGGGCTTGAGCTCGCCGTCTTCGAGCACGCGGACCTGCTGCTCCACCGCCTCGAGTCGGCCGCGGCAGATAGTGCAGCAGCTCGGCGCCGCGCCGATAGCCCTCGAGCAAGCCCTCGAGCGGCAACTGGCCGCCTTCCATCGCCGCGACGAGCGCCTCCAGCTCGCCGAGCGCAGCCTCGTAGTTCGCGGGAACGGGCGCGCTCGGGCCGGGTTGCGGGACGGTCGTCATTCGGGATCGGCAAAGGCTCGATTGTAGTCAGCCACCCCGGCCTCACCTACCCCGTGCACCGACCGACGCGCGTCTGCGAACGACGGACTGTTCCCGGGCCTTCTCGGGCGGGCGCGCAGGCCGCCGCTGGGTACAATTCGCGTCCCTTCGGAAAGACGGCTCTCGAGCCGCCCTTTCGCCGATCTGGTCGGCTTCGATATCGCTTTTTGGAGGAAGTGTCGCCATGTCCGACCAGCGCGTCCCTGCGCAGGCCCTTGCCCGAAGTCACTCGCCGCTTTCAGTTCGCAGCTACTTCGACGCCGCGCTCTACGAGCGCGAGATCGCCACGCTGTTCGCACGTGGCGCCCGCTACATCGGCCACGAGCTGGCGGTGCCGGAGGTCGGCGACTTCCACGCCTTGCCGCAGGAAGGCGAAGGGCGCGCGCTCGTGCGCTCGAAGGAAGGCGTGCAGCTGGTCTCCAACGTCTGCCGGCATCGCCAGGCGATCATGCTGCGCGGACGCGGCAAGCGCGACGGCAACATCGTCTGCCCGCTGCATCGCTGGACCTACGACCTCAAGGGCGAGCTGATCGGCGCACCGCACTTCGCCGACGACCCGTGCCTGTCGCTCCGCAACTATCCGCTGCAGAGCTGGAACGGCATGCTCTTCGAAGGGCCCGGGGCCGGAGCCGGGCGAAGCGTGGCCGGCGACCTGGGCCGCCTCGGCCCGCACACCGACCTCGACTTCACCGGCTATGCCTTCGACAGCGTCCAGCTGCACGAGTGCAACTACAACTGGAAGACCTTCATCGAGGTCTACCTCGAGGACTATCACGTCGCGCCGTTCCATCCCGGGCTCGGCCAGTTCGTGACCTGCGAAGACCTGCGCTGGGAATTCGGCGCCGACTATTCGGTGCAGACCGTCGGCCCGAAGAACGAGCTCGCCAAGCCGGGGTCGCCTGCCTACCGCAAGTGGCACGACGCCGTGCTCGCCTATCGCAAGGGCCGCTATGCCGACCCGGTGCCGCGCCACGGCGCGATCTGGCTCACCTACTACCCGGCGGTGATGGTCGAGTGGTATCCGCACGTGCTGGTGGTCTCCACGCTCTATCCGAAGGGCCCCCAGAAGACACTCAACGTCGTCGAGTTCTACTACCCGGAAGAGATCCACGCCTTCGAACGCGAGTTCGTCGAGGCCGAGCAGGCCGCGTACTGGGAAACCTGCGCCGAAGACGACGAGATCGCCTTGCGCATGGACGCCGGCCGGCGCGCCCTGATGGAGCGCGGCGACGACGACCGCGGGCCGTACCAGAGCCCGATGGAAGACGGCATGCAGCAATTCCACGAGTGGTACAGCCAGGCCATGCGCTGACGCCATGACTCAGCCCACCTTCGCCACCCTCGTCGACGCCCGGACCCTGCGCGGCCTGCTGGCCGGCGCCTCGCCGCCGGTCGTCCTCGACGCGGGCTTCGACCTGGCCGACACCGCCTCCGGCGAGCGCGCCTTCGGCGCGGGTCATATCCCCGGCTCGCGCTACGCCCATCTCGACCGCGACCTCTCGACGGCCAAGACCGGCCGCAACGGTCGTCATCCGCTGCCGGACCGAGCCGCCTTCGCACGCACCGTCGCCGGCTGGGGCATCGTGCCGGGCCGGCAGGTGGTGAGCCTCGACCGGCAGGGCGGCATGTATGCGGCGCGCCTGTGGTGGATGCTGCGCTGGCTCGGGCACCCGGAGGCCGCCGTGCTCGATGGCGGCTACGCCGCGTGGCTGGCCGCCGGCGGCGAGGTATCGACCGCGCCAGCGGCGGCGCTCGCATCCGGCGCGCCCTATCCCGAGCGCGCGCCGCTCGCGCCCAGCATCGATGCCGCCGGCCTGGCGGCGCAACTCGGCCAGGCCGCACTTCTCGACGCGCGCTCGGGCGAGCGCTTTCGCGGCGACAAGGAGCCGATCGATCCCGTCGCCGGCCACATTCCCGGCGCGCTCAACCGCTTCCACGCCGGCAACCTCACGCCCGAGGGCACGTTCAAGCCGGCCGACCAGTTGCGGCGCGAATTCAAGCCGTGCTCGGCGCCCGTATGGCGAGCGAGGTGGTGCACTCGTGCGGCTCGGGCGTGACCGCCTGCCACAACCTGCTGGCCATGGAGCACGCGGGCCTGCATGGCTCGCGCCTGTACCCCGGCTCGTGGAGCGAGTGGTCGTCGGACCCGGCGCGGCCGATCGCGCGCGGCTGAATCTTTCCGTGTCGCCTGCGGAGGTCTTCGCAATGCGAAGATGCGGGCCGCCAGCTTCTTGGAGGTGACGATGTACAAGCGAATCCTCATTCCCACCGATGGCTCCGAAATCACGGCGCGGGCGATCGCGGCCGGCGTCGGCCTGGCCAAGGCGCTCGGCGCCGAGGTCGACACGATCTCGGTCAAGGAGCCCTTCCCCTACGGGGCCGTCGCCGAAATGCAGCCGACGCCGCCGCAGGAGTTCTTCGAAGCCCAGGAGCGGGCGGCGGCGCGCTATGTCCGCGTTGTCATCGATGCCTGCGACGCTGCCGGCGTCGTCTGCCATGCCATCACCATCGAAGGCCTGCAGCCGTGGGAAGCGATCGTCGAGCACGCCGAGAAGACGCACTGCGATCTGCTGGTGATGGGCTCGCACGGGCGCAGCGGCCTCGCTTCGCTGTTCCTCGGCAGCGAGACGCAGGACGTCCTGAAGCACACCAAGATTCCGGTGCTCGTGGTCCGCTGAGGAGCCACGGCCAGGCGCCGGCTTCGGCCGCGCCCGGGATTCAGTGCTCGCGCAACTGGGTCATCGCCAGCACCACGATGGCCAGCCCGGCGGCCAGCCAGAAGAGCTGCGCCGCCGTTTCCTTCAGCGTCAGGCGATGCTGAAGCTGCGGGATGAGGTCGGCCACCGACACGTAGATGAAGCTGCTCGACGCGACGACGAGCAGGTAGGGAAACAGCTGCTGCCACGGCCCGACGATGAAGTAGCCGATGACCCCGCCGACGACCGCCGCAAAGCCCGAGAAGGCGTTGAAGAACAGCGCGCGGCCGCGCGAGAAGCCGGCGTTGAGCAGCACGATGTAGTCGCCGACCTCCTGCGGAATCTCGTGCGCGATGATCGCCAGCGCGGTGACCGTGCCGACCCGGGTGTCGGCGAGAAAGGCGGCGGCGATGATGATGCCGTCGCAGAAGTTGTGGATGCTGTCCCCGAGGATGACGCTCCAGCCGCCGCGTCCGGCCTGCTGCCGGTCGAAGCCGTGGTGATGGTGATGCTCGTCGCCTTCATGGTGATGGCTGTGCCGATAGAGCTCGGCCTTCTCGAGCAGGAAGAAGAACATCAGGCCGGCGAGCAGCGTGCCGAACAGCGCCTGCGGGCTGGCGGTCTTGCTCTCGAAGGCTTCGGGCAGGATGTCGAGCAGCGCGGTTGCCAGCAGCACGCCGGTCGACAGGCTGACCAGGTGCTGGACGATGCGCGACAGCAGCGAGACGCTGAGGCTCGCGGCGACGGCGACCGAGAGAATGCCGCCCGCAAGCGTCGCGAGAACGATCCACGTGAGCGTCATGCCATGTGCAGCGAGGCTGCGTTCCTGTGATCGTTCGGGGGAACGCATTCTAGGAACTCCGCGCGCCCGGGGTGTCGCCGCGCCTTCATCTGCAGCCGCGACAATGCGCCTCATGGACGTCGCCTTGTTGTCGTCGCGCGATGAAACCGAGCCGCGCTGGCCCGGCCAGCTCGCCGCCATCGACATGGGCTCGAACAGCTTTCGCCTCGAGATCGGCCAGCACGCCGGCGAGCGCTATCGGCGCATCGACTACCTGAAGGAAACGGTGCGCCTGGGCGCCGGCCTCGACGCCGCCGGCTTTCTTGGCGACGACGCGGCGGCGCGCGGCCTCGACTGCCTGGCCCGCTTCGCGCGTCGCCTCGAAGGCTTCGCGCCGAACCAGGTGCGCGCGGTGGCGACGCAGACCTTGCGCGAAGCGAAGAATCGCGATGCCTTCCTGGCACGCGCGCAGACCGTGCTCGGCCGTCCGATAGAAATCATTTCCGGCCGCGAAGAGGCGCGCCTCATCTACGCCGGCGTGGCGCGCCTGCAGCCCTCGGAAGTGCCGCGCCTGGTCATCGACATCGGCGGTCGCTCGACGGAGATGATCCTGGGGCGTGGCACCCGACCGCAGCAGGCCGAGTCGTTCCAGGTCGGCAGCGTCAGCCTGTCGATGAAATATTTCCCCGACGGCCGCTTCAACGAGCGCGCCTTTCGCGATGCCCAGGTCGCCGCCGGTGCCGAGCTCGAAGAGGCCCTCGGGCCGTTCGCGCCGCGCCACTGGCGCGAGGCGCTCGGCTCATCGGGCACGGTCGGCGCGGTCTCGCACGTGCTCGCGGCAAGCGGCATCAGCGATGGCCGCGTCACCCCGGCCGGGCTGCGCTGGCTGATGGAACGCTGCCTCGAAGCCGGCAGCGCGGAGCGACTCGTCGTCCCGGGCCTGAAGGACGACCGGCGCGCCGTCATCGGCGGCGGTCTGGCGATCCTCTATACGCTGGCCGCCAATTTCGGCATCGACGAATTGCGGCCGGCGCGCGGCGCCTTGCGCCAGGGCGTGATCTTCGACCTGGCGGCGCGCCATGCGGCCGAGCGGGTCGCGGCGGCGAGCGGCGAAGACATCCGCGAAGGCTCGGTGCGCGAACTGCAGCGCCGCTTCATGGTCGACACCGCCCAAGCCACTCGCGTCTCCGGCGTGGCCGCGGCGCTGCTTGCAGGCGTGCAGCCGCGGCCGAACGCCGAATTGCGGCGCGAGCTGCGCTGGGCCGCCGCGCTGCACGAGATCGGCATGATGATCTCGCATCACGACCATCACCGGCACAGCGCGTATGTGCTCGCGCATGCCGACGCGGCCGGGCTTTTCGCAGAGCCAGCTGCGCCGCATCGGCGAGCTGGTGCTGGGTCAGCGCGGCGGCCTGCGCAAGCTCGAAGCCCAGCTCTCGGAGCGCGCCTTCGCGCTGCATCTGCTGTGTCTCCGGCTGGCGGTCATCGTCTGCCATGCCCGCGACGACGTCGATGCGGGCGCCATCACGCTTGCTGCCGACGGCCAGCCGCCGGCGGTGACCGTCAAGGCGGCCTGGGCCGAATCGCATCCGCGCGCCCTGCACCTGCTGCGCGAGGAGATCGAGGCCTGGACCAAGGCCGGCCTGCTGCTGCCGACGCTCGCCCTGGCCTGAGTCAGAGGCAGTCGGGCGACTGCACGGCCTGCAGCACGACCTGGTTCTCGTCGTCGCGCGGGCGATGCCGAATCCACCAGACCGCCGCCTTGCGAATCGACCATGGCTGCGCGACTCCGGTGAGCGCCAGCGCGGCGGCCAGGCCCAGCGTCGGCTGATGCCCGACGATCAGCACCGGCTCGCTGGCATCGGGCCAGCGTGCGACGTGCAGCACTTCTTCGGCGCTCGCGCCGGGCGCCAGCTCGGCGACGGTGCGGACCTTGCGGCCCAGCGTCTTGGCCGTCTGCTGGCAGCGCACGGCCGGGCTGACCAGGATGCGGGTCGAATGCGCGAGGCGCCGGTTCAGCCATTCGGCCATGCGCTCGGCCTGCCGCTCGCCCTTGGCGGTGAGCGGTCGCAGCAGGTCGTCCTGGCCCTCGCCTTCGAGTGCCGCGTCGGCATGGCGCCAGAAGATCAGGTCCATCAGCGCGCGAGTCGAATAGCGGCGCATCAACGCTTGCTGCGCCGATTCGCCGGCCAGGGCGCGCTCGTCGGGCGCCGCGCTGTAGCTGCCGTCGGGGCGAAGCGTCCAGGCGTCGAGGCCGTCGAACAGATAGGGCACGAGGCACTCGTCGATGAGACGCTGGCGCAGCCTGCCATCGCGCACCGGCCAGGCCACTTCGACGCGGCCGTACATGTTGCGTCCCATCCAGTCGGCGCTCGACAGGAACAGCGCCTCGTCGTCGTCGCCGTGGCCCCAGCGGAAGTAGGCCAGGCGTGAATGCTCGAGGAAGCGTCCGACGATGGAGCGCACGCGGATGCCGTCGGTCGAACCTGGGATGCCGGGCCTCAGCATGCAGGCGCCGCGCACGATGAGATCGATCGCGGCGCCGGCCCGGGCCGCGGCGATCAGGGCCTCGATCAGCGGCACGTCGGTCAGGGCGTTGATCTTCACGATGATGCGCGCCGGCAAGCCGGCCGCCGCGGCCGCGGCGACGCGGCCCACCTGCGCCAGCATCTGCTTGTGCAGCGTGAACGGTGCCTGCAGCATGGCGCGCAGCGGCCGCGTCCGGCCCAGGCTGGCGAGCTGCTGGAACACCGCATCGGCATCGGCGGTGAGATCGGCGTCGGCCGTGAAGTGGCCGATGTCGGTGTAGAGCAGCGCCGTCTTCGGGTTGTAGTTGCCGGTCGACAGATGGGCGTAGCGCTTGAGGCGATCGTCTTCGCGTCGCGTCACCAGCAGCAGCTTGGCGTGCGTCTTCAGGCCGACCACGCCGTACACCACCTGCGCGCCGACGGCTTCGAGCCGCTCGGCCCAGTTGATGTTGGCCTCTTCGTCGAAGCGCGCCTGCAGCTCGACCACGGCCATCACTTCCTTGCCGCGCCGCGCCGCCTCGATCAGCAGGTCCATCAGCGGCGATTCGCTGCCGGTGCGATAGATCGTGAGCTTGATCGCCAGCACGGTCGGGTCGTAGACGGCCTCGCGCAGGAACTGCACGACCGGCTCGAAGGATTCGAACGGCTGGTGCAGCAGCAGGTCGCCGGTGCGGATGCGATCGAACATCGACTGCTGCCGGCGCAGGCTCGCCGGCCAGGCCGGCTCGAACGGCGCGAAGCGCAGGGCCGGAGCGTCGGCCAGATCGATGAGCTCGTTCATGCGCACGAGATTGACCGGTCCGTTGACCTTGTAGAGCGCCGACTCGCCGAGATTGAACTGGCGCAGCAGGAACTCCGAGAGCTCGGCCGGGCAGGTGTTGACGACCTCGAGCCGCACCGCCTGGCCGAAGTGGCGCGTCGTCAGGCTGGAGCGCAGGGCCTGGCGCAGGTTGCTGACGTCGGCATCGACCTCGAGGTCGGAGTCGCGCGTGATGCGGAATTGCGAGAAGGCCTCGACCTCGCGGCCCGGAAAGAGCTCGCCGAGATGGGCCCGGATGACGCTGGTGAGCAGCACGAAGGCCTGGCCCCGGCCTTCGTCCGGCAGCTTGATGACGCGCGGCAGGACGCGCGGCACCTTGACGATGGCCACCGTGTTGCGCCGGCCGAAAGCGTCCTTGCCGGCGAGTCGGGCGATGAAGTTGAGCGACTTGTTCGCGACCTGCGGAAACGGATGCGACGGATCGAGACCGACCGGCACCAGGAGCGGCCGGACCTCGGTCTCGAAGAAGCGCTCGACCCAGCGCCGCTCGCTTTCGTTGCGGTCGGCATGGTTGACGATGCGAATGCCGTTCGCCACGAGCGCCGGCATGACCTCGTCGTTGAAGACCGCGTACTGCTCGCCGATCAAGGCATGCACGTCGGCGGCGAGCGCGTCGATATCGGCGCTCCCGACGCCGGTGCCCGGGCGCCTCGATGCTTCCAGGCTGTCGGCAAACCGAACTTCGAAGAACTCGTCGAGATTCGACGAGACGATGCAGACGTAGCGCAGCCGCTCGAGCAAGGGCACATCCTCGCGCCGTGCCTGGGCGAGAACGCGGCGGTTGAATTCGAGGATCGCGCTTTCGCGATTCAGCAGGGGAGGCACGGCCGCGGTCGCGGGCGCATCTCCGTCGGGCTCCGTCATGGAGCCAGTCTACGCAGGAATTGCGACAGACGGATGACGCGAGTCGAGGCGCGCCGCCGACGCGGCGGCGGCGCGGGCCTCGGCGGCGGCTATTTCGCGTCGGTGCTGATCAGGTCGCCGAAGCTCTGCCAGAGCGTGCCGGTGAAGCGCGCCAGCTGGCCCTGCTCGATCGGCGAGAAATCGGTCGGGCCGGTGTTGACGGTCATGCCGGTGAGCAGGAGCGGCAGCTTGATGTTCTTCAGGTTCGCCGCCTGCTTCATCACGTTCTCGCGCGTCAGGTCGTTGCCGCATTGCTTCAGGATCTGCACCATCAGCTGCGCCGCAAGGTAGCCGTACACGTTCGACGCGTCCTTCGGGTCGCCGTCACGGTAGTACTTGCCCATGAAGCCGCGCCATTCGAGCATGGCCGCGTCGTCCTTCCACTGCGGGTCGTTCGGGTCCTTGTAGTACTGCAGCGTCAGCAGGCCCGTCGATTTGTCGAGGCCGACCGGCGTCAGCACCGAGCCGACCGAGGCGCCGACGTTGTTGATGATCTGCAGCGGCTTCCAGCCCGAGTCGTAGGCCTTCCTGATCGACTGCGCCGAGAACTTCGGCGTCGAGATGTTGATGAAGGTGTCGGCACCCGATCCTTGCAGGCTGAGCACTTGCGAGTCGACCGTTGGATCCGTCACTTCATAGCTCTGCTGGGCGACGACCATCTTGGCGTGAGCTGTGCCGAGGCCGTCCATCACGCCCTTCAGCAGGTCTTTGCCGAAGTCGTCGTTCTGGTAGAGGATCGCGATCTTCGCGTTCGGCTTGGTCCTGATCAGGTACTTGGCGTAGATCTGCCCTTCGGACTGGTAGCTCAGGTTGAAGCCCATGGTCCACGGGTAGTGCTCCGGATCGGCCCACTTCGTCGCGCCCGTGGCGAGCAGCAGGTGCGGCACCTTCTTGGCGTTGACGTACTTCTGGATCGCCGAGTTGCTCGGCGTGCCGAGCGTCTGGAACAGTGCCAGCACCTGGTCCTGCTCGACGAGACGGCGTACCTGCTCGACGGCCTTCGGCGGGCTGTAGCCGTCGTCGAGGCTGATCAGGTTGATCTTGCGGCCATTGACGCCGCCGGCGTCGTTGATCATCTTGAAGTAGGCCTCTTCGACCTTGCCGATGGTCGCGTAGGCCGAGGCCGGCCCGCTGTAGGGCATGGTCTGGCCGAGCTTGATCTCGGTGTCGGAAGCGCCGGGGCCGTACTTGCCGGCGGCGTGGGCGGCGGTTCCGGCGGCCAGTGCTGCAGCGGCGACGCTGCCGAGCGCCAGGCGGAGAAAAGTTCGCTTCATATCTCGCTCCAGAAGGTTGAGGACGATGGGAAAGCGTCGCGCGCGGCCGATCGGTCGGCCGTTCAACGCGCCGGCCTGCGCCGCCACTTCATCCGCAGGAGGCGAATGAAACCGGCGACGCCTGTCGGCATGACGTACATGAAGGCGATCAGGATCACGCCGTAGATGGCCCAGGGCGCGGCCTTCGACAGCTTGTCGGCGATGTTGGGAACGAACTGGATGAACAGCGCGCCATAGAACGCTCCGGAAATCGATGCCAGGCCGCCGACCACGACGCCGACCACGAATGTGATCGACAGGAAGAACGTGAACGAGTCCGGTGCCACGAACTGGATCGCGATCGCTCCGAGCGCTCCGGCCACGCCGGTGTAGAGCGCCGAGACGCCGAAGGTCGTCGACTTGACGAGCGCAGTATTGACCCCCATCGCCTGCGCGGCAATGGGCTGATCCCTGATGGCGATCATGGCCCGGCCGATCCGGCCCGCGCAGCAGGTTCCAGGCGACGACGAACAGCACGACCACCCAGGCGAGGGTGAAGAAGTAGAGCCACTGGTCCTGGTCGAGCGCAATCCACGCTGGCGGATCGGGTTTGAGGATGACGATGCCCTGCACGCCGCCGGTCCATTCCTCGATGCTCTTGTGCTTGAGTATCTGCGGCAAGGCGACGCCGAGCGCGAGAGTGGCCAGGGCAAGGTAGAGGCCTTCGAGACGAAGGGCCGGCAGCCCGAACAGGAAGCCGGCGACACCGCAGACCGCGCCGGCGATCGGGATCGTCGCCCAGTACGGCATGCCGGCCTTGTCCATCAGGATCGCCGCCGTGTAGGCGCCGATCGCATAGAACGCGCCGTGACCGAGCGAGATCTGGCCGTTGAAGCCGGTGAGCATGTTGAGCCCGAGCAAGGCGATCGCGTAGACCAGCACCAGGGTCAGCTGGAACACGTGGTAGTTGCCGAGCACGAACGGCAGCACGCAGGCGACGGCGAACGCGAGCACCGGCACGACCAGGCGGCGCCGCTCGAACCCCTTCACCGGGCCCGGCGGCGCGAGGCCGGTCGCCTCAGACACGGTTGACATGGACCTGCCCGAACATGCCCGAAGGCCGGACCACAAGGACGCCGACGATGATGACGAGCGCCACCGTCAGCTTGAGCTCGGTGCCGACGTAGGCCCCGACGACGTTCTCGAGCACGCCGACGATGAAGCCGCCGAGGACGGCGCCGCCGGGGCTGTCGATGCCGCCGAGGAGCGCGCCGGCGAAGGCATAGAGCAGGATGCCGCCCATCATGTTCGGCTCGAGGAACACGGTCGGCGCCACCATCATCCCGGCGATCGCGCCGATCGCCGCCGCCAGGCCCCAGCCGAGGGCCAGCATCCAGCCGACGCGGATGCCGACGAGCCGGCTCGATACCGGGTTTTCCGCCGCGGCGCGCATCGCCAGGCCGAGCGGCGTGAAGCGGAAGAACCCGAACAGCAGGAGCAGCACCACGAGCGTGATCGCCATCGAGCCCAACTCGTGCGAGGACACATACGAGTTGCCGAACAGCGGCTGGTCGGGGAACGGGCTCGGGAAGGGCTTGATCGTGTAGGTGAAGATCCAGCCCGCCAGGCTGTTGAAGATGACCAGCAGGGCGATGAAGACGATGACGAGGGCCAGGATCGGCGCGTTCTCGACCGGCCGGATGATGACCCGCTCGATGACGACGCCGAGCACGAAGGCGCCCAGCACCGTCAGCGCGAAGGCGACCCAGTACGGCATGCCGGTCTGCATCAGGGCCCAGGCGATGTAGGTGCAGAACATCGCCAGCTCGCCCTGCGCGAAGTTCACGAGATGGGTCGCCTGGTAGATCATCACCAGGGCCAGCGCGACGCTCGCATAGATGCCGCCGGCGGCGAGCCCGGAGAGCACCTGGTGCAGGAGGAGGCTCATGGCTGCCGTCAGTAGCCGAGGTAGGAGCGACGCACTGACTCGTCGTCGCGGATCGTCTCAGCCGGCCCCGACATGACGACACGGCCGGTCTCGAGCAGGTAGGCGTGATCGGCGAGTTGCAGCGCCAGCGTCGCGTTCTGCTCGACCAGCAGCATGCCGATACGCTCGCTCTGCTGGATCGCGCGCAGGATCTCGAACAGGTGCTGGACGATCTGGGGCGCCAGCCCGAACGACGGCTCGTCGAGCAGCAGCAGGCGCGGCCGCAACATCAGGGCGCGCGACACTGCCAGCATCTGCTGCTCGCCGCCGGAGAGCGTCCCGGCCTGCTGGCGACGGCGCTCCTTCAGGCGCGGAAAGTGCGTGTACATGCGCTCGTAGTCGAGCGCAACCTCGGCGCGATCGCGCCGGGTGTGCGCGCCCAGGCGCAGGTTGTCCTCGACGCTCAGGTGCATGAAGGTGCCGCGCCCCTCGGGCACGTGGCCGACGCCCATGCGCACGATCGCTTCGGTGGCGCGGCCGTCGATGCGATTGCCGCCCAGCGCCACCTCGCCCTCGGTACGAACCATGCCGCAGACGGCGCGCAGCAGCGTCGTCTTGCCGGCACCGTTGGCGCCGAGCACGGTCGTGATGCCGCCCTCGGCGACGGCGAAGTCGATGCCGTGCAGCACCTGCGTCGCGCCATAGCGCGCGCGCAAGCTCCGCACCTCGAGCAGGGCCGCGCCACTCATGCCGTCGTCCCCAGGTAGGCGCGGATCACGTCCTCGTTGCCCTGCACCTCGGTCGGCGTGCCGTCGGCGATCTTGCGGCCGAAGTCGAGCGCGACGACGCGATCGGAGATGCGCATCACCATGTTCATGTGGTGCTCGACCAGCAGCAGGGTCAGTTCGAGCTCGCCGCGAATGCGCCGCAGCAACTCCATCAGCGCTTCCACCTCCTCGTGGTTCAGGCCGCCGGCCGGCTCGTCGAGCAGCAGCAGCTTCGGCTCGGCGGCCAGCGCCCGGCCGAGCTCGACGCGCTTTTGCGTGCCGAACGGCAGATCCATGACCGCGGCATCGGCGACAGCGCCGAGCCCGAGCAGTTCGATCAGCCGCTGGGTGCGGGCGCCGAGCCGGTTTTCCTCGCGGCTCACGCTCGGCAGGCGCAAGGCATTGGCGAGCCAGCCCGTGCTCGTGCGCGAGTGGCCGCCGAGCATGATGTTCTGGCGCACGCTCATCGAACGGAACAGGGCCAGGTTCTGGAAGGTGCGGCCGATCCCGAGCGTGGCAATGCCTTGCGGCGGGGTCTCGAGGATCGAGCGGCCCTCGAAGCGGATCCGCCCCTCGCTGAACGCATAGAGGCGCGACAGGCAGTTGAACATCGTCGTCTTGCCTGCCCCGTTGGGACCGATGAGGCCGACGACGTGGCCACGCGCGACGTCGAAGGAAACGCCTTCGAGGGCCGTGATGCCGCCGAAGCGGACGGTGACGTTCTCGACCTGGAGAAGCGGTGGATCGATGGCGTGACCCCGGGGCACAAGCCGCGATGCTCGCACCATAGGGCGCGCCGCCCGGAAAGAAACGGGTCTTGCCCTAGTAGACGACCTAGGGCGTGCCCTAGTGCGCCTCGTCCCAGTTGGCGCCGACGCCGACTTCGGCCACCAGCGGAACGGCCAGCGAGGCCACGCCGGCCATGATCCGCGGCACCGCTTCGCGCGCCCACTCGAGCTCGGTCGCCGGCACCTCGAAGACGAGCTCGTCGTGCACTTGCATGATCATGCGCGTCGCACGCTGCTCGCGATCGAGCACGCCCTGCACCGCGATCATCGCCAGCTTGATGAGGTCGGCCGCCGTGCCCTGCATCGGCGCGTTGATCGCCTGGCGCTCCGCCGCCGCCTTGCGCGGCCCGGGCTTGTTGATCTCCGGCAGGTAGACCCGGCGGCCGTACAGCGTCTCGACGTAGCCCTTCTCCGCGGCCGAGGCGCGCGTCTCGTCCATGTAGCGCTTGACGCCGGGATAGCGCGCGAAATAGCGTTCGATGTACGAGGTGGCGGCGCTGCGCTCGATGCCGAGGTTCGAGGCCAGGCCGAAGGCGCTCATGCCATAGATGAGGCCGAAATTGATGACCTTGGCGTAGCGCCGCTGCTCGCTGGAGACTTCCGGCACGGCGACGCCGAAGACTTCGGCAGCGGTGGCGCGATGCACGTCGACGCCTGCGCCGAAGGCTGCAAGCAGGCCGGCGTCGCCCGAGATGTGGGCCATGATGCGCAGCTCGATCTGCGAGTAGTCGGCCGAGAGGATCGAGGCGCCGGGCGGCGCGATGAAGGCCTCGCGGATGCGCCGGCCCTCGGCGGTGCGGATCGGGATGTTCTGCAGGTTCGGATCGTTGCTCGAGAGCCGCCCGGTCACCGCCACAGCCTGTGCGTAGTTGGTGTGCACGCGGCCGGTCTTCGGGTTCACCATCAGCGGCAGCTTGTCGGTGTAGGTGCCTTTCAGCTTCGACAGGCTGCGATGCTCGAGCAGCTTGGCCGGCAGCGGATAGTCGGCGGCGAGCTCGGCCAGCACCTCTTCGTCGGTCGAGGGCGCGCCGCTCGCGGTCTTGCGCCCCACCGGCAGGCCGAGCTTGCCGAACAGGATCTCGCCGATCTGCTTCGGGCTGCCGAGGTTGAAGGGCTGGCCGGCGATCTCGTAGGCCTCCGCTTCCAGCGCCACCATCCGCTCCGACAGCTCGCGGCTCTGCGTCGCCAGCAACCCGGAGTCGATCAGCACGCCGGTCTGCTCGATGCGCGCCAGCAGCGCCGAGGTCGGGATCTCGATCTCGCCATAGACGCGCGCCAGTCCGGCCTCGGCCTCGATTTGCGGCAGCAGCGCCTGGTGCACGTGCAAGGCCATGTCGCTGTCTTCGCACGAGTATTCGGCGGCCCGGCCGACCTCGACCTGCTGGAACGGAATCTGGTTCGCGCCCTTGCCGCAGACCTCTTCGTAGGTCAGCCCGGTGCGGCCGAGATGGCGAAACGCCAGGCTCTCCAGGCTGTGCGGCTTGTGCGCCTCGAGCACGTAGCTCTGCAGCAGGGTGTCGTGGCGGTAGCCGCGCACCGCGATGCCGGCGCCGGCGAAGACATGGGTGTCGAACTTGGTGTTCTGGCCGACCTTGGCCGCGTCCTGGCTTCTCGAGCCAGGGCCTGAGGCGCGCCAGCACGGTCTCGACCGGCAGCTGGTCGGGCGCGCCGGCGTAGCTGTGGCGCAGCGGGATGTACGCCGCTTCGCCGGGCGCCACCGCGAGCGAGATGCCGATCAGCGTCGCGCGCACGGCGTCGAGCGAATCGGTCTCGGTGTCGAGGGCCGTCAGCTCGGCGGCCTCGACGCGGGCGATCCAGGCCTCGAGCGCCTCGATCGTCGTCACCGTCTCGTAGTTCTTGACGATCGCTTCGCTCGGCACCGCGTCCGGCACGTCGATGGTGGGCACCGCGACGGCAGCCTCCGCGGGCATCTCGGTGCCTTCGATCTCGCGCTTCATGGCGCTGAAGCCGTAGCGATCGAAGAAGGCGACCAGGGCCGGCCGATCGATTTCGCCCAGGGCCAGCGCATCGAACTCGGGCCAGCCCATGACGTGACCGGAGAGGTTGCAGTCGGTGGCCACGGTGACCAGGCGCTTGCCCTGCGGCAGCCAGTCGAGTGCCTTCCTCAGGTTTTCGCCGACGACGCCCTTGATCGCCGGCGCTGCGGCGATCACGGCGTCGAGCGAGCCATGCTCGGCGAGCCATTTGACGGCCGTCTTCGGCCCGACCTTGTCGACCCCGGGCACGTTGTCGACGCTGTCGCCGATCAGCGCCAGGTAGTCGACGATGCGCTCCGGCGGCACGCCGAACTTGGCGGTGACGCCGGCGACGTCGAGCACCTCGGTCGGCTTGCTCATGGTGTTGATGAGCGTGACGTTGGCATCGACGAGCTGGGCCAGGTCCTTGTCGCCGGTGGAGATGACGACCCGAAAGCCGCCCTTGGCGGCCATGCAGGAGATCGTGCCGATCGCGTCGTCGGCCTCGATGCCCGGCACCGTCAGGACCGGCCAGCCGAGCAGCTTGATCGCCTCGACGATGGGCTCGATCTGCACCGCCAGGTCGTCGGGCATCGCCGAGCGGTTGGCCTTGTACTCGGGATACCAGTCGTCACGAAAGGTCTTGCCCTTGGCGTCGAAGACGCAGGCGCCGTGCAGCGCCGGATACTGCTCGCGCAGCAGCTTCATCATCGAGACCACGCCCCGGATGGCGCCCGTGGGGAAGCCGCTGGCGCTGCGCAGATCGGGAAGCGCGTGGTAGGCGCGGTAGAGGTAGCTCGAGCCGTCGACGAGCAGCAATGTCCTGTCCACCATGTGTCCCATTGTGAATGATGGTCCGCGCGCGCTCCGGCCTAGAATCGGCGTTCATGAAGCCGATGTCGCCGCGGGGTCCTGCAGTCGCTCTGGCGCTGCTGGCCGGCGGTGCGGCGCAGGCGGCCGACGCTGCCCCGCCTCCGGCGCCGACGCCGAAGGCGGTGCCCATCGACGCAACGCTCGAGGCCTCCGCTGTCGACGACAAGGCCGCCAACGAGCCGATCGTCAAGCGCACCGTGATCGACGACAAGCACACCCACATCGAGGAGCTGCGGGTGCGCGGCCAGTTGCAGAAGGTGACCGTCGCCCCGAAGGACGGCGCGCCCGGCTACGAGATCATCGCCGACGCCGGCTCGCGCGACCTGTCCACCGGGGCCAGCAACTCACGCGGCGCCACCGGGCAGCGCGTCTGGAACCTGTTCCACTTCTGATCGGCACGGCCAGCTTTCTCGATGGCGGTCTTCACCGAGGTCTCGCTCGACGAGGCGGCTCGCCTGATCGAGGGACTCGGGATCGGCGCCCTGCGCGAGCTCGAGCCGTGCGCCGGCGGGATCGAGAACACCAACTATTTCGCCGACACCAGCGCGGGCCGCTTCGTTCTCACCCTCTTCGAGCGGCTCGACCGCCGACGAGCTGCCGTTCTACCTGCGGCTCATGAAGCATCTCGCCGATCGCGGCCTGCCGGTGCCCGGCCCGCACGCCGACGCTGCCGGCTCGCTGCTGCTCGCGCTCAAGGGCAAGCCGGCCGCCGTCGTCGACCGCCTGCCCGGCGAGCATCACCTGGCACCCGATGCCGCCGACTGCGCCAGCGTCGGCACCATGCTGGCGGGCCTGCATCTGGCCGCCAGCGACTTCCCGCTGGCGCAGGCGAACCTGCGCGGCCTGGCGTGGTGGAACGAGACCGTGCCGGTCGTCGTCCCGCATCTCGCGCCGGCACTTGCCGCCCTGATGCAGGACGAGCTCGCCTTCCAGCAGCACCTGGCGGCATCGTCGGCCTATGCCGCGCTGCCGCGCGGCGTCATCCACGGCGACCTGTTCCGCGACAACGTGATGTTCAGCGGCAAGACGCTGGGCGGCGTGTTCGACTTCTATTTCGCCGGTGTCGATTGCCTGCTCTTCGACATCGCCGTCGCCCTCAACGACTGGTGCATCGACCTCGAGTCCGGCCGCCTCGCCGAAGACCGCGCCGAAGCGCTGGTGCAGGCCTACGAAAGCGTGCGCGCGCTCGAAAGCGCCGAGCTGCGGCTGCTGCCGGCGCTGATGCGGGCCGCGGCCTTCCGCTTCTGGCTGTCGCGCTCGTGGGACGTCCACCTGCCGCGTGACGCCGTCGTCCTGAAGGCGCACGACCCCGACCATTTCGAGCGCGTTCTCCGGCAACGTCGCGATGCGCCCTGGCATCCGGCGCGCGGCCGCCTGCTTTCATGAAGTTCGTGCGCGTGCCGGCACGCGAAGGCGCGGTCTGGGTTCGCCGTGCGTTCCAGGTCTTCTTCCGCCAGCCGCTCGGCTTCGCCTCGCTCTTCGCCACCTGCGCCTTCGTCTTCTTCATCCTGTTGCGCGTGCCTTTCGTCGGCGAAGGGGTGCTGCTCGATCGCCGCGCCGCTCGGCCCGCTCCTGTTCATGATCGCGTCGCGGCGCAGCGCCGCCGGCGAGTCGCCGCTGCCCGCGGCCTTCCTCGAGCTCGCGGCCGCCGACCGCGCGCGCAAGATCGGGCTGCTCAAGCTCGGGCTGGCGTACCTCGTCGCGGCCCTCCTCGCGATCATCCTGATCGCCGCCGTCGAGGGCGACACGCTGGCCGCCTTCATGGAGTCGGCGGCCGACCCGCAGGTCGCCCCCGACAAGGCCGCGACGCAGCTCGCCGATCCGCGCCTGCAGGCCGGCTTCCTGTTGCGCATCGGCCTCGGCGCCCTGCTCTCGATTCCGTTCTGGCACGCACCGGCCCTGGTCTTCTGGGGCGCGCAGGGCTGGGCCAAGTCGCTCTTCTTCAGCACCGTCGCCATCTGGCGCAACAAGGGCGCATTCGCGGTCTACGGCCTGGTCTGGCTCGGCCTCGGCCTGGTCTTCGCGATGCTGCTCGGGCTGGTCGCTCGGCCTGACCGGCCCGCTGCCCGCGACCTACATCGCGACTCCGCTGATCTCTTCTGTTCACGACCATCCTCTACGCCAGCCTGTGGTTCACCTTCGCCGGCTGCTTCGCCGACGAAGAAGTGCCGGCGCTGCCACCGACGAGCGCATGATGGCCGCTCGAATGTCCCTCTCGAACCAGGAGCTTGTCCGATGAAGAAAGTCGCCATCGTCACCGGCGCCGGCAGCGGCATCGGCCGCGCCTCGGCGCTCGCCCTGCTCGAAGCCGGCTGGCACGTCGCGCTCGCCGGCCGCCGCGCCGACGCGCTCGAGGCGACACGCAGACGGCAGCCGGCGCCGCTCGCCAGGAACGCGCATCGCGGTGCCCACCGACGTCACCGATCCGGCGGCCGTGAAGGCGCTGTTCGCCGCGACGCAGCGAGGCCTTCGGCCGCGCTCGACCTGCTCTTCAACAACGCCGGCATGGGTGCGCCGGCGGTGCCGCTCGAGGACCTGACGGTCGAGCAATGGAAGGCCGTCGTCGACATCAACCTGACGGCTGTCTTCCTGTGCACGCAGGAGGCCTTCCGGGTGATGAAGGAGCAGACGCCGCGCGGCGGCCGCATCATCAACAACGGCTCGATCTCGGCGCACGCGCCGCGGCCAACTCAGCTCGCCCTACACCGCGACCAAGCACGCCATCACCGGCCTGACCAAGGCGACCTCGCTCGACGGCCGCGCCTACGACATCGCCTGCGGCCAGATCGACATCGGCAACGCCGCCACCGAGATGACCGAGCGCATGACCCAGGGCGTGCCGCAGGCCAACGGCGAGATCGCGGTCGAGCCGCGCATGGACGTGCAGCCACGTGGCCGACGCGGTCGTCTACATGGCCAGCCTGCCGCTCGATGCCAACGTGCAGTTCATGACGGTCATGGCCACCAAGATGCCCTTCGTCGGCCGCGGCTGAGCCACGGGATGGCGTGACGGATTGCTGCATCGACGCGACACGCTTCGATGCAAAGTGATCGCCGGGCGCGATTCCTTGGGCGAGAATCTTCGCCATGGACGCCTCGTCGGCCCGGCACTTGCGCGGATTCGCCGCCGCCCTCGTCTGCGCCGCGCTCGTGCCCGGCTGCGCCGTCGTCACCATCGCCGGCACGGCGGCGAGCGCCGCAGTGACGGTGGGCGGTGCGGCGGTATCGGTCGGCAGCACGGTCGTCGGCACCACGGTGCACGTCGCCGGCAAGGCGGTCGAGAAGACGATCGACGTCGTCACGCCGGCCAAGTGACAATCGCCTCATGGCGACGACTCACATTCATTTCATCGGCGGGGAAAAGGGCGGCGTCGGCAAATCGCTGATGGCGCGCGTGCTTGCGCAGTACCTGATCGACAAGCAGCTGCCCTTCCTCGGCTTCGACACCGACCGCTCGCACGGCGCCTTGATGCGCTTCTACGCGGGCTATGCCTCGCCGGTGACGGTGGACAAGGTCGAGTCGCTCGACGCCATCGTCGAGGCCGCCGTCGACCAGCCCGGCCGGCACATCCTCGTCGACCTCGCGGCGCAGACGCACGACCCGCTCGCCAGCTGGATGGAAGAGGCCGGCGTGCTGAGCCTGGCCGACGAGCTCGGCATGAAGCTCTTCTACTGGCACGTGATGGACTCGGGCAAGGATTCGGTCGACCTGCTGCGCCGGCTCCTCGACCGCTTCGGCACTGGCCTCAACTACGTCCTGGTGCGCAACCAGGTGCGTGGCAGCGACTTCAGCTCGCCTCGAGCAGTCCGGCGAGCAGACCCGCGCCATCGGCATGGGCGCGCGCGTCGTCTCGCTGAAGAAGCTGCACGAGAGCGCGATCCAGAAGATCGACAACACGAGCAGCAGCTTCTGGAAGGCCAAGAGCTCCGACAAGGACGCGAGCGGCCTCGGCCTGATGGACCGCCAGCGCGTCAAGATGTGGCTGCGCGACGTCTATCGCGAGCTCGACGAGATCGGCGTCTAGCGCCCGGCAGCCCGCGTTCGCCTAGCGCCGGCGCGGCGCCTGCCGCACGTCCGCATCAGTGAGCGTGCGCAGGAAGGCGACGATGTCGCGGATCTCGGGCTCGCTCAACGCCGCCGGCGCGCCGGCGGCACGGCCGAACGGCGCATCGCGGTTGACATTGCCGCGATAGCGCTCGGGCAGGTCGTCGAAGACGAGCGGACGGCCGTGCCCATCGCGCCCATACCAGCGCCCCGGCTCGCTGTCGCGCGTCGCGTAGAAGCGCACCGCGTCGGCCAGGTCGTGCACGACGCCGTTGTGGAAGAAGCTCTGCCGCGTCGCAACATTGCGCAGCGACGGCGTGCGAAAGGCGCCGCAGTATTCGGCGCGCTCGTGCAGGTCCTCGCGCAGCGGACCGCAGAGGCCCAGGTCGGCAAATTCCGGATCGGCGTTGACGCGCAAGGCCTTGTTGCGCGGCACGCCGATGGCCACGTAGCCGAAGTCGCTGAACAGAGGTGCCGCGCCATCGGCCTTCGGCTCGCTCGGATGGCAGATCGCGCAGTTGCCGCGCGCCGGATCCTCGAAGGCGGCCCGGCCCCGCGTTTCCGCGGCGCTCAGGCTGGCCTCGCCGCGCAGCACCGCGTCGTATTTGCTGCTGAACGGCTGGAACTCGGCCGGCTCTTCCTGATAGACCTCGAGCGCCATCGCCGCGGCGGCGAAGGCGTCGTCCGGGCGTTCGAAGATGTCGGCGCCCCAGAGCTCGCGAAAGCGCCCGGCCGAGTGCCCGCTGCGCAGGCGATCGACGACGTCGTTCGGGCTCGCGTTGGCCATCTCGAATGCCGACAGCAACGGAAGCCTCGCTTGCTCGTGCGCCGAATCCGCGCGTCCGTCCCAGGTGCGGCCTCCGGCCGGGCCGGCATCGATGCTGTCATCGCCCTCGTTCTCGAAACTGTGCTCGCTGAACGGCGGCACCGTCTGCAGATAGCGAAGCGACGGCACGGCACGCAGGCCCTGCGTCTTGCCGTCCCTGCCGGCGAGCTGCACCGGCAGCGCATTCGCCGGCGCGTAGGCATGCGCCGGGTCATGACAGCCGGCACACGAGATCGTTCCGGAGGCCGAGAGCGAGGCATCGAAGAAAAGCACGCGTCCCAGTGCGGACAGGCTTGCCGCGTCGACCCGGTGCTGCGGGTCGACGCCGTAGGCGGCGCCGCGCGAGGAGGGCACGCTTGCCGGGCCGGCCGCGACTGGCATGGCCGGCTCGGTCGGACCGCACGCGGCAATCAGCAGAAGTGCGGCCAGCGCACCGATCGCGGCGATCGGTTCGGCGCGGCGAGCGTCAGGGCTGGAGGGAGGCAGCACGTCCGGACAGAAGGAAACGCGAAGAGGCCGGATCGTAGCGGCCTGCCGCTGCTACGATCGATGCGGGCAGGAACAACACGGGAGAAGACGATGAGCACGGCTCCGGAGGGGAATCGTTTTGCGCCGCCCATGGCGCACGTGGAGGATGTGGCCGGCTCGGCGATCGCCGGCGAGCTGGCCGGGCGGTGGTACCGGCTCGGCGCTGCCTTCATCGACGGCCTCCTGGCCCTCGTGATCCTCTGGTGCGTCTCGATGCTGACACCGTTCAACGTCTTCGGGCCTTCGCTGCAGAGCGGCCTGATGGGGATGACGGGCTTGATGGCCAAGAGGATGGTGGTGGGCTTCGTGATCTTCCTCCTGCTGCATGGCTACCTGCTGCAGACGCGCGGGCAGACCATCGGCAAGATGCTCCTGGGCATCCGCGTCCTGCGCACCGACGGTTCGCGCGCCACCCTGGCCCGGCTGGCCGGACTCCGCTATTTCGCCAACAGCGTGCTCACCCTGATTCCGGTCATCGGCTGGCTCTATGCCTTGCTCGACTTGCTGATGATCTTCCGGCAGTCGCGCAAGTGCCTGCACGACAACCTCGCCGACACCATCGTCGTCAAGGCCTGATCCGGCCATCGGCGCGCGCGTCGTCGTCGCCTCTGCTTGCATGCGCGCCGCCGCCGTCGAGAGCAAGCTTCTCGACACACGTTATCGCGTCGAGACGCCGGAGGGGATCGCGCTGGCACTGGCGCCGGCCGGCGTCGTGGCGCGCGGCTACGCCTTCTCGATCGACTTCGGCATCCGCTTCACGCTGTTCGGGATCCTCGCCGCGGCGCTCGCCGGCTTCGGCCGATTCGGCACCGGCATCGCCCTCGTGGGCTTCTTCGTTCTCGAGTGGCTCTATCCGGTCTTCTTCGAGCTCTCCCCGTGGGCGGCCACGCCAGGCAAGCAGGCGCTCGGCCTGCGCGTGGTCATGGATTCCGGCCTGCCGATCACGCCGGCCGCGTCGCTCACGCGCAACCTGCTGCGCGCCGCCGACTTCATGCCGATGCTCTACGCCTTCGGCCTGGCGACGATGCTCTTGCGGCCCGACTTCAAGCGCCTCGGCGATCTCGCCGCCGGAACGCTCGTCGTCCACGTCCCGCCGCGCGCCAGCGCGAGCGCGCTGCCGGCGGTGACGCCGCGCCCGCCGGCGCACGCGCTGTCGGCGCGGGCGCAATCCGCGGTCATCGCCTGGGCGGCGCGCGTGCCGCGCCTCACCGAAGCCCGGGCGGAGGAGCTCGCTGCCCTCGCCGCTCCGGTCGTCGTGCCGCGGGCGCGCGACGACCAGCGCGTCACCGCGCTCGCCGGCGTCGCCCGGTGGCTGATCGGGCAGCGATGACGCCGTTGCAGTTCGAGGCGACGAAGGACGCGGCCTGGCGCGAATTCGAAGCCGCCTGTGACGCCGCCGATCGGCGACCGCGCCGCGGCCTGCGCCGCGCTGCGCAAGCTCGACCCGGGGCGAGCATCGATCGCGCCCGCTTCGCCGAGCTCTATCGCGCGACCTGCGAGCACCTGGCGCTGGCCCAGGCCCGCGCCTATCCGGTCGCCTTGATCGAGCGCCTCGAGGCCTTGACGGCACGCGGCCACCAGCGCATCTATCGGCAGTCGGACTTCGGCATGAGCAACCTCGGCCGGCTCTTTCTCGTCGACTTCCCGGCCCGCGTGCGCGCCCAGCGCATCGAGGTGCTGATCGCGACGATCGTCTTCGCGCTGCCGCTGCTCGCCGTCGGCCTGGCCAGCTACCTCGATCCGGGATTCATCCTCTCGATCCACGATGCGCAGGCGGTCGGCCAGTACGACCAGATGTACGGCGACAGCGAAGGGCCGATCGGCCGGGCCAACGCCGGCTCCGACTGGGCGATGTTCGGCCACTACATCCGCAACAACATCGGCATCGCCTTCCAGTGCTTTGCCAGCGGCCTGTTCTTCGGCGTCGGCAGCCTGCTCTTCCTGGCCCTCAACGGCCTGATGGCCGGCAGCGTCGCCGGCTACCTGACGTGGCGCGGCTACGGCACGAACTTCTATTCGTTCGTCATCACCCACGGGGCCTTCGAGCTGACCGCGATCGTGCTCGCCGGTGCGGCCGGGCTGATGCTGGGCCGGGCCCTGATCGTGCCCGGACGGCAGACCCGCATCGCCGCGCTGAAGGCGGCCGCCGGGCGGGCGATCGTCCTGGTCTACGGGGTCACGGCGATGCTGATCGTCGCGGCCGCGCTCGAGGCGTTCTGGTCGTCGGCGCGCTGGGTCGAGCCGGGCGTGAAATACGGCGTCGGCGGCGCCTGCTGGGCTGCGGTCATCGCCTACTTCGTGTTCCAGGGACGGCCGCGGCGCGCATGAAGGTCGAGGCCATCGGCATCGGCCTGTCGAGGCGCACGATGTTCGAAGCCGCGGACCTCGGCGTGCGCATGGTCGGCGCCCATGGCGCTTCGGTCTGGCGCAGCTATCTGCCGATACACGTCTTCGCCGCGCTGGCGGCCGCCACCTTCTTGCCGTTCGGGGTCGGCTGGGCTTATCTGGCGCTGTTCTGGCTCAAGCCCTGGCTCGATCGTTCGCTTCTCTTCGTCCTGTCGCGCGCGGCCTTTCGCGAAGAGACGCGCTTCGGCGACCTGCTGCTCGCCTGGCGCGAGGTCTGGTGCCGCGATCTCGTCGCGACCCTGACCGTGCGCCGGCTCTCGCCCTGGCGCGCCTACGTGCAGCCGGCGCAGCAGCTCGAAGGCCAGCGCGGCGCGCCGCGCCGCCGGCGTGTGGCGCAGCTCCTGCAGAACCATCGCGGCGCCGCGTTCGGCGTGCACAACGCGTTTGCCAGCGTCGAGACCTTCATCACCGTCGGGCTGCTGGTGTTGCCGATGTGGTTCAGCACGATCGACGACCGCAACGACTGGTTCGGCATGTTCTATACCGGCTCGGGCCTGGGCCACGCCGCGGTGCAGTTCTTCGCCTACGCCATGGTCGTGGCCTTCGTCGAGCCGTTCTTCGTCGGCGCCGGCTTCGCGATGTACCTGAACCGGCGCGTCGAGCTCGAAGCCTGGGACATCGAGCAGGAGTTTCGCGTTGCCTTCGCCTGAGCGACGTCCGCGCAGCGCTGCGGCATCTGCTCGCTGCCGTGCTCGCGGCGCCGCTCATGGCACATGCGGCGGACGCCGGCGCCGGTGCGCACGCCGCTGCTGCCTGCCGCCGTGGAAGCAGCGGCCTCGCAGGTGCGTGCCGACCCCGACATGCCCGGCTTGCACAAGGTTCGCACCTGGCGCTTCAAGCGCGACGAGCCGGACCGATCCGCTTCCGCTTCGACCGATCCCTGGATGGTGGACTTCGCGCGCTGGCTTGCCGAAGGCGGCAGGCTCCTGGTCTGGCTTGGCGGGATCGCAGCCCTGGCGGCCCTGCTCGTCGGCTTGCGCCGCTGGCTCGCGGTGCGTGGCGACGCCGTGCCGGCTGCGGACAAGCGCCTGCCGAGCCATGTGCGCGAGCTCGACATCCGGCCCGAAAGCCTGCCCGCCGATATCGGCGCGGCCGTGCGCACCGCCTGGCTCGCCGGCGAGCGACGTGCCGCGCTCTCGCTGCTCTATCGCGGCGCGCTCTCGCGCCTGGTTCATTCGCTCGCCGTTCCGATCGACGATGCGAGCACCGAAGGCGATTGCGTTCGCCTGGCGCGCACCGCCCTGCCGACCGAGAGGAGCGCCTTCGTCGCGCGCCTGGTGCTGGCCTGGCAGATCGCGGTCTATGGCAACCGCCCGGTCGAGACGAGCGCCGTCCTTCAACTCTGCGACGACTTCGACCGGATGCTGCCGGCCCGCAGTGCGGCCGCCGGCAGCGCACGAACATGATGAAGATGACGCCGACGCGCTGGTGGACGCTCGGCGGCCTCGTGCTGACGCTTGCCGCTGCGGTCTGGATCGCGCGATCGATCGAATGGGTCGAGCTCGATGTGCCTACCTTCGCCAGGAACGAAGCGGCACGAGACCGCTTCTACGCCGCCAAGTCGCTGGTCCGCAGGCTCGGCGGCGAGGTGAGCTCGCCGAGCAATCTCGACGTCCTGCCGCCGCCCGGCGCGACCTTGCTCCTCAGCTCGCCGCACTGGGACGTCTTTCCCGACCGCGACCTTGCGCTCGAGCGCTGGGTCGAGGCCGGCGGCCACCTCGTGATCGCCGAGCTGCCGTTCTTTCGCGCCCAGTTCGTGCCCGAATGGGCGCCCCTGCGCAACGTCGACGACGCTTCTACCGCGGGGGTACAGGAATCGGCGCCGAGCCCATTCCCGCAACTGCCGGCCGAGCGCTGCCGCCTGCTGAGCGAGCCGCAGACGATTCACCCCGCTTTCGGACGGGCGCGCGACTTTCACGTTTGCGGAGGCGCGCCGACGCGGCTCGACACGCTCGCCGCGCCGCAATGGTCGATCGGCGACCGCGCCGGCACGCGGATGGCGCGCGTGACCGTGGGCCGCGGCAGCGTCACGGCCAGCACCGTGCGCGGCGCCTTCACGAACCGCGGTGCCGTTGCCGAAGACGACGCGCTCGTGCTCGTCGCGGCGCTCGACCTGCACGCCGGCGACCTCGTGTGGTTCGTCGAAGAAGAGGCACGCACACCGTTCTTTCTGGCCCTCGGCTCGAAGGGCCTGCCGGCGGTGCTGTTCGCAGCCGCCGCGTTGCTGCTCGCCTTGTGGCGCGGTGCGCCCCGCTTCGGCCCCTTGATCGGCGAGCCCGCGCCGGCGCGCCGTTCGATCGGCGAGCAGGTCCGGCGCACGGCGGCTTTCATCGGCGCCGGCGATGGCAGTGCCCTGCATCGCGCCAGCCTGCATGCGCTCGAGGCGGCCGCCAGCCGCACCATCGCCAATTTCATGGCCTTGCCGACCTTCGCCGAGCGCGCCCGCGCCATCACCCGCGTGGCCGGTGGCGATGCGGCGGCGCTGGCCGAAGCGATGCAGCCGCCAAGGCACCGCCGTGCGCTCGGCGCAGCCATCACCGAGCTCGAGCGGGCGCGCCGCGCCCTGCTGCCCGATACCCGCATCACCCGATCCCGCCACGCTCTTTCACCGACCGCCGACATGAACCACATCGACACCGAAGAACTCGCGCGCACGAGCCAGCAGCTTCGCTCGCTGCGCGACGAAATCGCCAAGGCCATGGTCGGCCAGGGCGAGGCCGTCGAACAGCTGCTGATCGCCCTCGTCGCCTCCGGTCACGTGCTGATCGAAGGCGTGCCCGGCCTCGGCAAGACGCTGCTGGCGCGCGCACTCGCCCAGGCCGTCGCGCTGCGCTATGCCCGCATCCAGTTCACGCCCGACATGCTGCCCTCGGACATCACCGGCCACGCCGTGCTCGACGCCGCCGGCCCCGGCTCGGCCGGTGCGATGGCGCTGCGCATCCGGCGCGGTCCGGTGTTCACCAACATCCTGCTCGCCGACGAGATCAACCGCGCGCCGGCGAAGACCCAGAGCGCCCTGCTCGAGGTGATGCAGGAATACCAGGTCAGCCTCGAGGGCGAGACGCTGCCCCTGGAGCGCCCGTTCATCGTCCTGGCGACCCAGAATCCGATCGACACCGAAGGGACCTACCCGCTGCCCGAAGCCCAGCTCGACCGCTTCCTGCTGAAGATCGAGATCGGCTATCCGCCGCAGGACGAAGAGGTGGCGATCGTGGTCCGGACGACGACGGCGCGCGCCGGCGACCAGCTGCCGCTCGGCGCAGTCGCCGAGTGCATCGACGGGCACACGCTCCTGGCCATGCAGCAGCTTGCCTCGCGCGTGCACGTCGATGCGCGGGTCATCGACTACGCGGTGCGCATCGTGCGTTCGACGCGCGGCGGCCTGGGCCTGGCCGCGGGCGCCGGCCCGCGCGGCGCGATCGCCCTGGTGCGCGCGGCCCGCGCCGCGGCGCTGCTCGGCGAACGCGACTTCGCAACGCCCGACGACATCAAGCGCTGCGCCCTGCCGGTGCTGCGCCATCGCGTCCTGCTCGCGCCCGATGCCCAGCTCGAAGGGCGGCGCGTCGACGAGTTGCTCGTCGCCCTCTTCGAGACGGTCGTCGCCCCGCGCCTCTGATGGCCAACCCGCTGCCGGTCCTGCCGACGCGGGCGGCGATCGCCGCCCTGGCACTGCTCGCCGCTCTGGCGGCAGCGGCGCTGCTGCTCGGCGTGCCGCGCCCGCGCGTCGACGTCGCCGCGGCGCTCGCGGCGGCGATCTGCCTGCTGGCTGCAGGCGTCGACCTCGTGCTCACCCGGCGGGCCTGGCGGGCGGCACCCTTGCGCTGGCAGCGCGAGCTGCCGCCGGCCCTGGCGGTCGGCGTCGAGCGAGCGCTGGTCGGCGCGCTCGTCAACGAAGGCGACCAGGCCTGGAAGATCGCTCTGTTCGAGTACATCGACGCGAACTTCGAGGTCAGCGGCTTGCCCGCAACCGCGCACGTCCCCGGCCGCTCGACGGCGACGCTGCAGTACCGGGCGCGGCCGACGCGCCGCGGCACGGCCACGTTCGCAGCTGCGGAGGTTCGCGTTCGCAGCATCGGCGGCCTGTTCGAGATGCGGCATCGCCTGGGCGGCACGGCGACGCTGCGCATCTATCCGAACTTCGCCGCGGTCGCCGGCTACGCCTGGCTGGCCGGCGACCGGCGCCTGTCCGAGATCGGCATCAAGAGCTATCCGATGCGCGGCAACGGCACCGACTTCAAGCAGCTCGCCGACTACCGGCCGGGCGACGCCATCCGCGATGTCGACTGGAAGGCAACCTTGCGGCACGGCCGCCCGATCGTGCGCGAGTACCAGGACGAACGCGACCAGCGCGTCGTCTTCCTGCTCGACTGCGGCCGGCGCATGCGCGCCGACGAAGGCGCGGGCAGTGCTCGCGGCAGCCACTTCGATGCCGCGCTCGATGCCCTCATGCTGCTCGCCTACGTCGCCCTGAAGGAAGGCGACGAGGTCGGCGCCATGACCTTCGGCGGCGGCGTCGCACAAACACGCTCGGTGGCGGCGCGCAAGGGCGTGCACTCGCTCAACCCGCTCATCGCAACCCTGTACGACGTCGAGCCGCAGCCGGTCCAGCCCGACTACCGCGCCGCGGCGAGCGATCTGATGAAGGCGCAGACGAAGCGCTCGCTCGTCATCGTGCTGACCAATTTCCGCGAGGAAGACGCCGGCGAGCTGCGCGCGGCCATCGATCTGATGCGTACCCGCCACCTCGTGCTCGTCGCCAGCCTGCGCGAAGAGGCGC
Source organism: uncultured beta proteobacterium (assembly GCA_963778525.1). Taxonomy (GTDB): domain Bacteria; phylum Pseudomonadota; class Gammaproteobacteria; order Burkholderiales; family Burkholderiaceae_C; genus Schlegelella_A. Next base: position 825,854 of record CAVZUJ010000001.1, read on the forward strand.
TGCGCGAGATTGCCGAGCAGCCGCTCGTCGTCGAGAAGGATGCGATCGAGGTGGCCGGGGCGCACCTGTTCGCGCAGGCCCGCGACGCGGCGTTTCGGCGCCTCGCCGGCCGCGACGCCTTGCTGCTCGACGTCGAGCCACGGCGCCTGGCGGTCGATCTCGTCAATCGCTACCGGGCGGTGAAGCGGGCCGGGCAGTTGTAGGCTTTCAGCCTAGGAGGCGCCCTCGCGCTGAAGAATCGCCTTCGAGTCGTCGAAGCCGATCGGCGCCGAGGTGTGCTCGTGCACGATCCTCAAGACGTGCCCGCTGGTCCGAAGGACCCACGACAGGCGGTTCTGCATCGAACGCAGCGGCTCGCCCTGCGCCGAGCTGCCCGCATAGGTGACGATGGCCGTGACCATGGCCAGGTCGCGGCCGGGCGAGCTGCGCACGTCGGCGAACGTCACCGCCACCCGTTCGCTGCCCAGCGAGGCGAACCAACCTTCGACCGCGATTCGCCACGCCGGTGCGCCCTCGTACGACCAGATGCCCCATGCATCGAAGACCCGGACCTCGGGGTCGTAGAGGGACATGAAGGCATCGGCGTCCTTCGCCAGGACTGCCGATTTGTAGGATTCGAGAACGCGCGCAATCGACCGTTCAGCGTCGCTCATGGCCAGTTCCTTTTTCCGAAGACGCCCTCAATCGACCGGCGTCAGCTTGGCGACGCTGAGGGCCAGCCACTTCATGCCGTGCCGGCCGAAATTGACCTGGGCCCGCGCATCGTCGCCGCTGCCTTCGAGCGTGATCACCACGCCTTCGCCGAACTTGGTGTGGAACACGCCCTGGCCCGACCGCAGGCCGTGCGTCGCCGACGGCGGCGGCGACGGCGCGGCGCCGAAGGCCGGCACGCGGCCGGTGCCGACGATGGAATGCAGGCCCGAGCCGCGCGCCCAGGCGTCGTTGTACGAGCGCGAGAAACCCGAGCCGAAGGCCTGGTTCTTCGGCGTGATCCAGCGCAAGGCGGCTTCCGGCAACTCGTCGACGAAGCGGCTCTTGACGTTGTAGCGCGTCTGCCCGTGCAGCATGCGGGTCTGCGCAAAGCTCAGGTAGAGGCGACGCCGGGCGCGCGTGATGGCCACGTACATCAGGCGCCGTTCTTCTTCCAGGCCGTCGAGGTCGCTGGCCGAATTCTCGTGCGGGAAGAGGCCTTCTTCGAGGCCGCTGATGAAGACGCAATCGAACTCCAGGCCCTTGGCCGAGTGGATGGTCATGAGCTGGATCGCGTCCTGCCCGGCCTGCGCCTGGTTGTCGCCGGCTTCGAGCGAGGCGTGCGTCAGAAAAGCGGCCAGCGGCGACATGATCTCGCCGGTCTCGGCGTCGGGCGTGATGCGCGGCGGCGCGATGATCTCGCCGCTCTCGACGACTTCGGCGCCGGGTGTCGTGAACTCGGCGCGGCCGGCGCTGTCGTCGAACGGTGCGATCCCGCTGCGCGTGCCGGCTTCGTCGAGCGGCAGCGCCACCGCGTCCTTGCCGAAGCCTTCCTGCGTCACGAAGGCCTCGGCCGCGTTGACGAGCTCCTCCAGGTTTTCGAGCCGCTCCTTGCCTTCGCGGTCGGTCTTGTAGAAGTCGACCAGGCCCGAGCCTTCGAGGACGTGAACGATGATCTCGCGCAGCGTCAGGCCGCGCGTGGCGGTGCGCATCGCATCGACGCGTGCGGTGAAGGCCAGCAGGTTGTTGCCGCCCTTGCCGGCGAGCGAGCCGACGCTTTGCCAGAGGCTGCGACCGCTCGCCCGCGCCGCGTCCTGCAGCTGCTCGATGGTGCGCGCGCCGATGCCGCGCGCCGGGAAGTTGACGACGCGCAGGAAGCTGGTGTCGTCGTTCGGGTTCTCGATCAGGCGCAGGTACGAGAGCGCATGCTTCACCTCGGCCCGCTCGAAGAAGCGCAGGCCGCCGTAGACCTTGTAGGGAATGGAGGCATTGAAGAGCGCGCTTTCCATCACCCGGCTCTGCGCGTTGCTGCGATAGAGCAAGGCGATCTCGTGCCGCGGCGTGCCTTCGCGATGCAGCTGCTGCGCTTCCTCGACGAACCACTGCGCTTCGGCGAAGTCGCTGGGCCCTTCGTGCACCCGCACCGGTTCGCCGGGGCCGGCTTCGGTGCGCAGGTTCTTGCCGAGGCGGCGCGAGTTCTTCGAGATGAGCTCGTTGGCGGCGTCGAGGATGTTGCCGTAGGAGCGGTAGTTGCGCTCGAGCTTGATCACCGTCTGCACCCGGTACTCGCGCTCGAAGGCCGCCATGTTGCCGACCTGCGCGCCGCGAAATGCGTAGATGCTCTGGTCGTCGTCGCCCACCGCGAAGAGGGCGCAGCCGAGCTCCGGCGGCCCGGCGAACATCTTCAGCCAGGCGTATTGCAGCTTGTTGGTGTCCTGGAACTCGTCGACCAGGATGTGCCGGAAGCGCCGCTGGTAGTGCTCGCGCAGCCCCGTGTTGTCGCGCAGCAGCTCGTAGGTGCGCAGCATGAGCTCGGCGAAATCGACGACGCCTTCGCGCTGGCATTGCGCGTCGTAGGCCTCGTAGACCTGGACCATGACCCGGCTCTGCTCGTCGCGCACCTCGATGTCCTTCGGGCGCAGGCCATCGTCCTTGGCGCCGGCGATGGCCCAGGTGATCTGCTTGGGCACGTGCCGCTCTTCGTCGAGGTTCATCGCCTTGATGACGCGCTTGACGGCCGAGAGCTGGTCGCTCGAATCGAGGATCTGGAAGCCCTGCGGCAAGGCCGCCAGCTTCCAGTGCGCGCGCAGGAAGCGATTGCACAGGCCATGGAAGGTGCCGACCCACATGCCGCGCACGGGGATCGCCAGCATGGCGTCGAGCCGGGTCAGCATCTCCTTGGCGGCCTTGTTGGTGAAGGTCACCGCCATGACGCCGCCGGGCGAGAGCTGGCCGGTCTGGATCAGCCAGGCGACGCGCGTGGTCAGCACGCGCGTCTTGCCCGAGCCGGCACCGGCGAGGATGAGGGCGGGCTCGGGTGGCAGCGTGACGGCGGCCAGTTGCTCGGGATTGAGGCCTTCGAGCAAGCGCGAAGGGCGGTCGGCGACAGGGGATGGGTTCACCGGTCCATTCTAGGAGCGCGACCTGCGTAGAATGCGGCCACGGGCACTCTTCGGGGCGCCCGTTTTCGCTTTCGCGACGCCATGGAAATCTTCGACTACGACAACGTTCTTCTCCTGCCGCGCAAGTGTCGCGTCGAGAGCCGTTCCGAATGCGACGCGTCGCAGGAATTCGGACCGCGCCGCTTCGCCTTGCCGGTGGTGCCGGCGAACATGAAGACGGTGGTCGACGAGCCGATCGCCGAGTGGCTGGCGACGAACGACTACTTCTACGTCATGCACCGCTTCGACGTCGACAACGTCGCGTTCGCGAAGAAGATGCGCGACAAGAAGCTCTTCGTCTCGATCAGCTCGGGCGTCAAGCAGGCCGACTACGTGGCGATCGATCGGCTCGCGGCCGACGGCGTCGGCGCCGACTACGTCACCATCGACATCGCGCACGGCCACGCCGACACCGTGCACCGGATGATCGAGCACATCAAGAAGAAGCTGCCGCAGGCCTTCGTGATCGCCGGCAATGTCGCCACGCCGGAGGCGGTGATCGATCTCGAGAACTGGGGCGCCGACGCCACCAAGGTCGGCGTCGGGCCAGGCAAGGTCTGCATCACCAAGCTGAAGACCGGCTTCGGCACCGGCGGCTGGCAGCTCTCGGCGCTGAAGTGGTGTGCCCGCGTGGCGACCAAGCCGATCATTGCCGACGGCGGCATCCGCGACCACGGCGACATCGCCAAGAGCGTGCGCTTCGGCGCCTGCATGGTGATGATCGGCTCGCTCTTCGCCGGCCACGAGGAGTCGCCCGGCCGCACCGTCGAGGTCGACGGCAAGCTGTTCAAGGAGTACTACGGGTCGGCCTCGGACTTCAACAAGGGCGAGTACAAGCACGTCGAGGGCAAGCGCATCCTCGAGCCGATCAAGGGCAGACTGGCCGACACGCTGCGCGAGATGAAGGAAGACGTGCAGAGCTCGATCTCTTACGCCGGCGGCACCCGCCTGGCCGATATCCGCAAGGTCAACTACGTCATCCTCGGCGGCGACAATGCCGGCGAGCACCTGCTGATGTGATCGACTCCAGCAACGTCCGGAAACGAATTCGATGCGTGCGGCACCTCTGCGAAACAATCCGCGCACCGACGACGGTTCGAATGAGCCTTTCTCCACCCGAGCCGACAGGAACGCCGTGTCGCACACGCTGAGATTCCTCCTCGCCGCCGGCGCGGCCGCGGCCCTCGCTCTTCTCGGCGGCTGCGGCGGCGGCGACCTGGCGCTCAACGAAGGCGACGTTCGCCTCGTCAATGCCACCAGCGATATCGCAACGCTCGACCTGTACCAGTCGACAACCCTGCTGAGCAGCGGCATCGCCGCCAATTCCGCAGGGCCCTATGTCGGTCTGAAGCCGGAGAGCTACACCTTCAATATCGCCCTCGGCGGTACAGGGATTCCGGCCGCGACGCTGACGGCAGGGATCGAGAAGAAGCAGCACTACACGATCGTCGCCTACACCACGGGCGGCACGCTCACGACCACCTTCCTGACCGACCAGGAGGGAGCGCCGAGCTCGGGAACGGCGAAGCTGCGTCTCTTCAACGCCGATACGGCCGATGTGTCCAGCGTCGACGCCTACCTGCTGTCGACACCCTGCGCCGCCCTGGCAAGTTCGCCGGCGGCGCCGATCATCACCGCCGTCACCGGCCTGCAGGCCTCGTACACGCAGATCATCGCCGCCAGCGGCGGCACGACCTACCACCTGTGCGTCACCTCGGCCAACGACAAGAGCGACCTGCGCCTGGACGTTCCCGCCTTGACGCTCAAGGACGGCCAGATCGTCACGGTCATCCTCACCCACACCGCGGGCGGCATTCTGCTCAACGGGCTGCGCCTCGACCAGCAAGGCAACCTGGCGATGGCGACGGGCACATCGGCGCGCATGCGGCTGGCCGTCGGCGCGAACGGCGGCGCGCTGGTCACGGCGAGCGCCAACGGCGTCGTGCTCGGCACCAACCTGCCGGCGCCCGCGGTCGGCCCCTACATGGTCGTTCCCTCGGGGCCGGTGACGCTGGTCGCGACGATCGGCGGCACGACGGTGCCCGACCCGGGGCTCACGGCAGCACCCGGCGCCGACCTGACCCTGCTCCTCGCCGGCACCGCGGCGACACAGCCAGTGCTGATCACCGACGACAACTCGGCCTCGACGAGCACGTCGAGCCCGGTCCGGCTGCGCCTCGTGAACGGCATGAGCGGGGCCGCAACCGCCTCCCTGACCGACAACTTCATCAACGTCGGCAGCCCTGCCGCCTTCGGGTCGCAATCGGGATACGCGCAGGTGCAGGCGAGCACGGCCCTGGCCTTGCTGCAGGCGTCTTCCGGAACGACGCAGTTGTGCCAGTCGGTCAATGTCACGCTGAACGCGGGCGGGGTCTATTCCGTCTTCGTGCTCGGCGACGTCCCGACCGCGCCCGGGGCTTGCGCCATCACCCAGGATCGCTAGTGCGGGAGCGCCGGCGCGGCGCCTTCCCGAAGGCGTCGATCGCCGCGTCGCCCCTACAATCGCCGTCCGTTTCGACGCACTCCCTCTGCGCGGCCGCCGGCGATCGAGCGGGAATGCCGCACCGCTGCCCATGACCGATCTCGCCAAGTCCTTCGACCCCGCCGCCATCGAGGAGCACTGGGGCCCGCTCTGGGAAGAGAGCGGCGTCTACGAGCCGACGCTCGACGCGGCGAAGCCGTCTTTCTGCATCCAGCTGCCGCCACCGAACGTCACCGGCACGCTGCACATGGGGCACGCGTTCCAGCACACCATCATGGATGCGCTGGTGCGCTATCACCGCATGAAGGGCGAGAACACGCTCTGGGTGCCGGGCACCGACCACGCCGGCATCGCGACGCAGATCGTCGTCGAGCGGCAGCTCCAGGAAACCGGCCTGAACCGGCACGACCTCGGGCGCAAGAACTTCGTCGCCCAGGTCTGGGACTGGAAGGAGACGAGCGGCTCCACCATCACCCGGCAGATGCGCCGGATGGGCGACTCGGTGGCCTGGAAGTACGAGTACTTCACGATGGACTCGCGGCTCTCGGAAGTCGTCACCCAGACCTTCGTCGAGCTCTACGAGCAAGGCCTCATCTATCGCGGCAAGCGCCTCGTCAACTGGGACCCGGTGCTGCTCTCGGCGGTGTCGGACCTGGAAGTCGAGAACGAAGAGCGCGACGGCACGATGTGGCACATCCTCTACCCGTTCAGCGACGGCCCGCAAGCCGGCCCGGACGGGCAGCCGATGCGCGGCATGCACATCGCCACGACGCGGCCCGAGACGATGCTCGCCGACGGCGCCCTGGCCGTGCATCCCGACGACGAGCGCTACAGGCACCTGGTCGGCAAGATGGTGGACCTGCCCTTGTGCGACCGGAAGATTCCGGTCATCACCGATGCCTACGTCGACAAGGATTTCGGCTCGGGCTGCGTGAAGATCACCGGCGCGCACGACTTCAACGACTACCAGGTGGCGACGCGGCACGGCCTGCCGCTGATCGTCATCTTCACGCTCGACGCGAAGATCAACGACAACGGCCCGGCGGCCTATCGCGGCATGGACCGCTACGTCGCCCGCAAGGCCGTCCTCGCCGACCTCACGACGCAGGGCTTTCTCGAGAAGGCGGTGCCGCACAAGCACGCCGTGCCGATCTGCGTGCGCACCGGCCAGGTGGTCGAGCCGATGCTCACCGACCAGTGGTTCGTGGCCATGTCCAAGCCGGGCCGGGACGGCACGAGCATCGCCGGCAAGGCGATCGCGGCGGTCGAAACGGGCGCCGTGAAGTTCCATCCCGAGCAGTGGGTCAACACCTACAACCAGTGGATGAAGAACATCCAGGACTGGTGCATCTCGCGCCAGCTCTGGTGGGGACACCAGATCCCGGCCTGGTACGGCGAAGGCGGCGAGATCTTCGTGGCAAAGAGCGAAGCCGAGGCGCATGCCCAGGCCGAGGCCGCGGGCTATGGCGGTCCGCTGACGCGCGACGCCGACGTGCTCGACACCTGGTACTCGTCGGCCCTGGTTCCGTTTTCCTCCCTCGGCTGGCCGAAGCAGACGAAGGAGCTCGAGCTCTTCCTGCCTTCGAGCGTGCTCGTCACCGGCTACGACATCATCTTCTTCTGGGTCGCCCGGATGATCATGATGACGACGCACTTCACCGGCCAGGTGCCGTTTCGCGACGTCTACATCCACGGCCTGGTGCGCGACGCGCAAGGCAAGCGGATGAGCAAGTCGGAAGGCAACGTGCTCGACCCGGTGGACCTCATCGACGGTATCGCGCTCGAGCCGCTGCTCGAGAAGCGGGCGACCGGATTGCGCCGGCCGGAGACGGCGCCGCGCATCAGGAAGGACACGGCGGCCGAGTTTCCGAACGGCATCCCGGGCTTCGGCGCCGATGCCCTGCGCTTCACCTTCGCCTCGCTGGCGAGCCTCGGCCGCAACGTCAACTTCGATTCGAAGCGCTGCGAGGGCTATCGCAACTTCTGCAACAAGCTCTGGAACGCGACGCGCTTCGTGCTGATGAACTGCGAGGCGAAGGACTGCGGCCTGGCCGAGCACAGCAAGGCCGAATGCGCGCCGGGCCAGCCTTTCCACAAGTACCTCGTCTTCTCGCCGGCCGACCGCTGGATCACGGGCGAGCTGCAACGGGTCGAAGCCGCGGTCGAAGCGGGCTTTGCCGAATACCGGCTCGACACCGTCGCCAACGCCATCTACTCCTTCGTCTGGGACGAATACTGCGACTGGTATCTCGAGATCGCCAAGGTGCAGCTGCAAGTCGGGCAGCGAGGCCGAGCAGCGTGCCACCCGGCGCACCCTGCTGCGCGTGCTGGAGACCGTGCTGCGCCTGCTCCATCCGATTGCGCCCTTCATCACCGCCGAGCTGTGGGAGCGCGTGGCGGTGGTTGCCGGCCGCAAGACCGTCGACACCGAGCACGGCGTGGTCACTGCCGCTTACCCGAAGGCGCAGCTCGAGCGCGTCGACCCGGCCGCCGATGCCTGGGTCGCCACGCTCAAGGCCGTCGTCGGCAGCTGCCGCAACCTGCGCAGCGAGATGAGCCTCGCACCCGGCGAACGCGTGCCGCTCTATGCCGTGGGCGACGCCCCGTTCGTGGCCGCGGCCACGCCGCTGCTGAAGGCCCTGGCGCGCATCTCCGAGGTCACGGTATTCGCCGACGATGCAGCCTTCGCCGCTGCGACGCGCGATTCACCGGTCGCCGTCGCCGGCGCCACCCGCATCGCCCTGCACGTGGAGATCGACCTGGGCGCGGAGACCGCTCGCCTCGGCAAGGAGATCGATCGCCTCGCCGGCGAGATCGCCAAGGCCCATGCCAAGCTCGGCAACGAGAGCTTCGTCGCGCGCGCTCCTGCGGCCGTGGTCGATCAGGAGCGCAAGCGCGTCGCCGACTTCACGGCGACCATGTCGCAGCTTCGAGATCAGCGATCCCGCCTGGAATCGTCGCGCTGAAGTCGCGCGCGCTGCGCGGCACGAAATCGAGCAGCTCGTCGATGCGGCGAGCCACGGCCCAGGCACTGCGCTGCCGCGACTCGCGCGTCGTGCTGGCGATGCGCGGCGTCACCTGCAGCGTTTCGATGTCGTGCAGCGGGCGGTCGGGGTCGAGGGCGCCGGGCTCGAGGCTGTCGAGCCACGCGGCAGCGATGCGGCCGCTCTTCAGCGCCGCGGCGAGCGAGGTCTCGTCGAAGAGCGCCGAGTGCGCTGTGCTGACGAGCACCTGGCCCGGCTTGCAATGCGGCAGGAAGCGCTCGCCGAGCAGCCCGTGATAGCGGCTGAAGTAGTTGAGCTGCACGCACATCACGTCGGCGCGCTCCACCAGCTCGCGCAGGCCGACCGGCGCGACCTTCCAGAGCGCCCAGACGGTGTCGGTGGCGTGCAGCGCCGGGTCGTAGCCGACGATGCGGGCGCCGAAGCCGGAGAGCAGCTGGGCGACCGAGCGCGCCGCCGGCGGCATGCCGACCAGCCCGATCGTCGCGCCACCGAGCTCGCGGCCGACCGGCGAGCCGTCGGGCCCGCGCACGGGCACGCGACGCAGCAGCGACAGCATCGCGCCGATCATGAACTCGGCCTCGGCCCGGGCGCTCGCCGTCAGGCTGCGCACGACCTCGATGCCGCGCCGCTCGCAGGCTTCCATGTCGATGTTTTCGGCGCCGGAGCTGATCCGGCCGACGGCGCGCAGCACGGGCGCGAAATCGAGCGTCTCGGTATCGATCGCGACCGAGCCGGGCACGATGGCTGCCCTGACGTTGTAGAGCGCGCGACGAAACTCGCGCGGCTCGAAAGCCAGCTCCGGCGCATGGTGCACGCGATGGCGCTGGCCGAGCCAGGCCATGACATCGGTGTCCAGCGTATCGACGACCAGCAGATCCATCGGGATTGGCGTGTGCCCCTCGTCGCTCGGTGCTCGCATGCAAGAATTCACGAGACCTCCAAGGATTGTAAGTAGATGTTTGTCAAGCACGCGATCTTTCCGGTGGCCGGTCTGGGCACCCGCTTTCTGCCGGCCACCAAGGCATTGCCCAAGGAGATGCTGCCGGTCGTCGACAAGCCGCTGGTGCAGTACGCGGTCGAGGAAGCCTACGCCGCGGGCGTGCGAGAGATGATCTTCGTCACCGGCCGGCACAAGCGGGCCATCGAAGACCATTTCGATTTCACCTTCGAGCTCGAGGACGCGCTCGAAAAAGCCCATCGCAGCGAGTTGCTCGCCCTGGTTCGTGCCGTCAAGCCGGACGACATGGACTGCGTGTTCGTGCGCCAGGCCAAGGCGCTCGGCCTCGGCCATGCCGTGCTCTGTGCCCGCCACCTGGTCGGCGAGCGTCCGTTCGCCGTGCTCCTGCCCGACGACCTGATGATCGGCGAGCCGCCGGTGCTGGCGCAGATGGCCGAGCAGTTCGAAGAGCACCAGGCCTCGATCGTCGCGGTGCAGGAGGTGCCGGCCGAACATACGCGACGCTACGGCATCGTTGCCGGCAAGGCCGTGAACGAGCGCCTGGTCGAAATGACGAGGATCGTCGAGAAGCCGGCGCCCGAGGACGCGCCGTCGCGTCTCGGCGTGGCCGGCCGCTATGTGCTGACGCCGCGGGTCTTCGACGCCATCGCCAGTCAGCAGCGCGGCGTGGGCGGCGAGATCCAGCTCACCGACGGCATCGCGGCCCTGCTCGAGCACGAGAAGGTCTACGCCTATCGCTACGCCGGCAAGCGCTACGACTGCGGCAGCAAGGAAGGCTTTCTGCAAGCCAACGTCGAGCTCGCGCTCGCCAGCCCCACGCTCGGCCCCGACTTTCGCGCCTACCTGCGCTCGCTCGAGCTCTGAGCCCGGCCGCGCCGCAGTCAGCCGGCGGGCGCAGCGACAACGAGGCCGCGCAAGGCCTTCTTGTCGGTCTTGTTGACCGAGGTCTTGGGTAGCCGCTCGACGAGCGTCATCCGGGTCGGCCGCTTGTAGCGCACGAGATTGGCCTCGCAATGGGCCTGCAGGGCCGCGACTCCCTGGCCGAGGCCTCGCTGCGAAGGACGACGAACGCGTGCAGCACTTCGCCGCGATAGCTGTCGGGCTCGCCGATGACGGCGGCCTCGAGCACCGCCGGATGCATCAGCAGCACTTCTTCCACCTCGCGCGGATAGACGTTGTAGCCACCGGTGATGACCATGTCCTTCTTGCGATCGCGGATGAAGAGATGGCCCTCGTCGTCGAGCTCGCCGATGTCGCCGGTGTAGAGCCAGCCGTCGCGCAGCGCCAGCGCGGTTTCCTCGTCTCGATTGCGGTAACCGGACATCAGCTGCGGCCCGCGCGCCCGGATCTCGCCGGGCGTGTGCGGCGGCAGGACGGTCGTGCCGCTTTCGAGTGTCGACGATCTCGATCGTCGTCCCGGCCAGCGACCTTCCGACCGAGCCGACCTTGATCGGCGCATGCGGGCTGTTGTACGACAGGACCGGACCCGCCTCGGTCTGGCCATAGCCCTCGTAGATCGGCACGCCGACGGCCGCGCGCCAGCGCTCGAGCAACGCCACCGACAGCGCCGCTGCGCCCGAGTAGCAGGTGTGCACCGAAGACCAGTCGGTGCTGGCGAAACGCGGATGATCGAGCAGGCCGGCGTAGATGGTGGGGCTGCCCGGGAAAATGGTGATCGCGTGCTGCTCGATGGCGTCGAGCAGGGCTTCGCGCCGATAGCCCGGCAGGATCACCAGCGTGCCCCGGCAGCGCGCCGCCAGGTACAGGCCCATCGCCATGCCGTAGGAATGGAAGAGCGGCATGGTGCAGACGATGCGCTCGCCGTCGTCGCGCGTCGGCAAGGCCGCCTCGCGCTGGGCCACGTTGATGCGCAGGGCACGGTGCGCGAGATTGACACCCTTCGGCTTGCCGGACGTGCCGCCCGTGTATTGCAGGATGGCGAACGAAGACGGATCGATGGTCGCGTCCGCGGCGACGCCTTTGTCGAAGCCTTCGGCCAGGCGGCGCACGCCGGGCCCGACCCAGATGACCTTCATCGTCGGCAGCTCGGCCAGGGTCGGGGCCAATGCTTCGCGCAAGGCCGGGTCGGCCAGCACGACGTCGGGCAGGGAGTCGTGGAGCTCGAACGCCAGCTCGCGCGCGACATGGTCGGGATTGAGCGGCACCAGTTGCCGGCCCGCCGCCAGGACGGCGAAATGCGCGATGCAAGCATCGAGCGAATTCGGCAGCAGCGTCGCGATGCGTCCGCCGTCTGCGCTCAGGTGACGCAGCTCGCGGCCGAGCCCGAGCACCGCGGCGCCGTAGCTGGCGTAGTCGATGCGCTCGTCGCCGCAGACGAGCGCGATCGTTTGCGGCCGCGTGCGCATGGCCGCGAGCAGGAGGTCGAGGACGCTGCCGTCGCGCGGGAGCGGCACGTCGTCGAGCGCAGCCGTCACGAGGCCCGTCCGTCCGAGACCTGAACCACCACGGCCATCGCCGAGTCGCCGGCGGCGCAGCCGGTGAAAAGGCCATGGCCGCCGCCGCGCATCTCCAGCTCTTCGATCAGCTCGATGACCGCGCGCAGCCCGGTGGGCGCCTGCGGATGGCCCCAGACGAGCGAGCTGCCGAAATTGTTCATTCCCGCCACGTCCACGCCGAGCTCGCGGCCGAGGACGATGTCGTTGATGACGAACGGGTTGTGCGTCTTGATCGCGCCGAGCGCATCCGGGCGCAGTCCGGCGCGCGCCAGGGCCTGGCGCGCTGCCGGCACCGGCGCGTAGGGCATGAACGCCGGCTCGGCGCGGGCCTGGCCGAAGGCGACGAGGCGGACCTCGACCTCCGGCCTTCGGCTCAGCGCGCGCGCTTTCTCGCGCGTGGCCACGAGCATGCCGGCGTTGCCGTCGGCCGGGTGCGTCTGCGCACCGTAGGTGACGCTGCCGTCGGGCAGCACGGGCTTCAGCCGGGCCAGGCCCTCGCGCGTCGTCGGATGGATGCCTTCGTCGCCTGGTAGCGTTGACAGCGTCTTGCGCAACGCCGCATCGGGCACCTCGAAAGGCAACTGCATGAAGCGGCGAAGAAAGGCAGATTCGCCGGCCAGCGCTTGCGCGTATTGCTCGTAGCGTTGCAGGGTGACGTCATGCTGCTCGGCCAGGCCGATGCCGAATTTGGCAGCGACGTTCTCGGCCGTGCGCAGCATCGCCTGCGCGGTGGCCGGATCGCGCTCGAAGTTGTCGAGCACCCAGGCTTCGTGCGTGCCGTTGCCGCCCGGGCCGCGCGGATCAGGGTAGTAGAGCTGGGGGCCGTTCGAGACGCGATCGGCCGTGACGATCAATGCGCATTGCGCCGCATCGGACCACACTTCGCCCGCCGCGAACGCCAGGCAGCGCGCCGAGGTGGCGCACGCTTGCGCGATCGTCGGACCGGCGAGATGCCCGGCCCCCGCCATCGATGCCAGCCAGGGCAGGCCGTAGAACGCGCCGCGCTGCGGCACGGTGGTGCCGAGTACGCCGAGATCGATCGCCTGCGCATCGATGCCTTTGTCGGCAAGCGCGCGGCGCGTCACCCAGGCAGCGAACTCCAGGCTGTGCAGGTGCGCGAGGCTGCCCTGCCAGCGCGCGAACGGCGTGCTCCAGTAGGCACCGTACGGAATGAACGCTTCAGCCATGGCGGCCGAGGCGCTCAGCGGCGGCGCAGGAAGTGCACGAACTCGTCGTTCGCGCTCGTCTGTTCGAGCAGCTCGTTGCCGGTCTGGCGCGCGAAGGCCTGGAAGTCGCGGACCGAGCCCGGATCGGTGGCGAGGACCTTGAGCACGTCACCGCTCGACATGTCGGCGAGCGCCTTCTTCGCCTTCAGGATAGGCAGCGGGCAGTTCAGGCCGCGCGTGTCGAGCTCTTTCTGGGCATCCATGGGCGTCTCCGTGCGCTGGCTATTCGGTATCGACTTCGGTGGCCCGCTTGCCGGGCGGCAATTCGAGCCACTGCGGCTCGATGTCGCGCGAGCGCAGCCAGTCGGCGAGCGCCTTGCCGGTGCCGGCCGGCCAGCACTTGACGCGCTCCGGCGCCACGGTGCGGTAGTCGATCAGCTCGGGCGACAGCGCGATTTCGCCATGGGCTGCGACGTGGTACGCGATGATGACCTGGTTCATGCGCAGGAACTCGTAGACGCCGATCAGCGAGGTCGACTCGACCACGAGCGAAGTCTCTTCGACGACCTCGCGCGCGACGCCTTCTTCCGGCGTCTCTCCCGCTTCCATGAAGCCGGTGATGAGGCCGAAGAACTTGCCCGGCCAGGCGGCGTTGCGGGCCAGCAGCACCTGGCCTTCGCGGTCGCTCAGCTCGATCACGGCGGCAAGCACCGGCGTCGGGTTGTTCCAGTGCGTCCAGGCGCAGGCCGGGCAACGCAGCCGCGTCTTCGCGCCGCCGTCTTCCTCGAGCACGATCGGCTCGAGTCGGGTCGCGCAGTTCGTGCAGAAGGTGGTCTGGTGGCTCAAGCGGGGAACACGCCGGTGGAAAGATAGCGATCGCCCCGGTCGCAGACGACGAAGACGATCGTCGCCTTCTCGACCTTGGCCGCCAGTTGCAGCGCGACCCAGCAAGCGCCTGCTGCGGAGATGCCGGCGAAGATGCCTTCTTCGCGCGCCAGGCGCCGGGCCATCTCCTCGGCGTCCGCCTGCGAGACGAGCACCAGCTCGTCGACGGCCTTCGGGTCGTAGATCTTCGGCAGGTATTCCTCCGGCCACTTGCGAATGCCCGGAATGCGCGAGCCTTCGCTCGGCTGCGCGCCGATGATGCGGACCTGCGCGTTCTTTTCCCTCAGGAAGCGCGAGACGCCGGTGATCGTTCCGGTGGTGCCCATCGCGCTCACGAAGTGCGTGACCCGGCCCTTGGTGTCGCGCCAGATCTCGGGCCCGGTGGTCTCGTAGTGGATGCGCGGATTGTCGGGATTGGCGAACTGGTCGAGCACGCGGCCCTTGCCTTCTCTCTGCATCTGCTCGGCCAGGTCACGCGAGTACTCGATACCGGCCGAGCGCGGCGTGAGGATCAGCTCGGCGCCGAAGGCCTTCATCGTCTGCGCCCGCTCGACGCTCAGGTCTTCCGGCATGATCAGCACCATGCGGTAGCCGCGGATCGCAGCAGCCATCGCCAGTGCAATGCCGGTGTTGCCCGAGGTCGCTTCGATGAGCGTATCGCCCGGCTTGATCGTGCCGCGCTCTTCGGCACGGCGGATCATGCTCAGGGCCGGCCGATCCTTGACCGAGCCGGCCGGGTTGTTGCCCTCGAGCTTGCCGAGGATGACGTTGCCGCGCGTCGCGTTGCCCTCGCCCGGCAAGCGCAGGAGTCGGACCATCGGCGTATTGCCGATCGAGTCTTCGATGGTCGGATAGTCAGGGGAACGGCTCATGCGGGCACCTCGCGGCATTGTCGCCCGATGGCCAGTTTCGCGATGCCATCGCCGCTAAGTCCGATCGCCGGCGTCTCAGCTCCCCGGCGGCGAGGTTGCACCGCGCCGGATCGAATGCGACAGATCATCCATCTCGCGTTGCTGTTGCTGCCGTTGCTCGTCGGTAAGAAGGGTGTTGCAGTTGCGGACCGGAATGCTCGATCCCACCCGATACTCCAGCTGGCAGTTGCTTGAGTCTTGCTTGGCGACCTGCGGGTCCGCAACCGGAGTTGTGGCGCAGGCGGCAAGCGCGGCGCAAGCCAGAAGAGTGCTGAAAAATTGCATGATGCGGTGCGAGATAAATGGAGCGAAGTTGTTCTGGTGCCTCGGGTCGGAATCGAACCGACACTCCTCGCGGAACGGGATTTTGAGTCCCGCGCGTCTACCAATTTCGCCACCGAGGCCGCGGGGCAAGCAGAACCCAAGTTTGCCATAGCGGCGGCGGCAAGCACGAATCGTAGACTCCAGTCTTCGCCCTGCCGACCTCCATCGCATGCCACCGCTTCCACCCGCCACGCAAGCCCTGCTGCTCGCCAACGTGGCGATCTATTTCCTCGACCAGCTGCTCGGCCGCCAGCTCACGATCTGGGGCGCGCTCTGGCCGATCGGCAGCGGCGAGTTCTGGCCCTGGCAGATCGGCACGTACGCATTTCTGCACGGCAGCTTCGAGCACCTGTTCTTCAACATGCTGGGCTTGTGGATGTTCGGCTCCGAGCTCGAGCAGGTCTGGGGCCGCAAGCGCTATCTGCAGTTCTATGCCGCCAGCGTCGTGGCCGCTGCCCTGACACAGCTCCTGGTCAACTACCTGCTCGGCAGCGAGGCGCCCACCATCGGCGCTTCGGGCGGTCTGTTCGGATTGCTCCTGGCCTTCGCCATGATCTTTCCGAACCGGATCATCCTGCTCTTCTTCGTGCTGCCGATGAAAGCCAAATACCTGGTCGCGCTGTACGGGCTGATCGAGCTCTACCAGGGCGCCTACGTCATGAACAGCGGCGTGGCCCACTTCGCGCACCTCGGCGGCATGCTGGGCGGCCTGCTCATGATTCGCTACTGGCGCGGCCAGGTGCCGTTCGGCCGCCGCTAGCCGCCTCCCATCGGGAACAAAGCCCCTGCTCGACACAGGGCAGGCGGCGCGGCTCATGCTTGCGGCTCGACGATCGCGCGAAGCCCGCACTCCGTGTCCAAGCCGTCCCTCGCCTCGCCGCTGCACCGCCGAACCGCCGCCCTGACGTTGGCACTCTTCGCGTTGGCGCCGTTCGCGGCCGTACGACCGGCACGCGCCGACACCCTGGCCGGCGTGGCCGGCCCGGCCAATGCGGTCCTGGCACGTCTGGAGGCGCGCAAGGAAGCGCTGGCGCGCGCCAATGCCGCCGTCGTCGGCATCGAAGCGATCGCGGTCGAGGACGCGCGCTCGATCGAATCGTTGGGCCGCGTTCGCGAAGGCTCCGGCGTCGTGATCGGCGACGACGGCCTGGTGCTCACGATCGGCTACCTGATCCTCGAAGCCGACCACATCGACCTCGTCCTCGACTCCGGCCGGCGCGTACCGGCGCGCATCGTGGCGCAGGACATCGCCTCCGGCTTCGGTCTGTTGCAGGCGCTGGCGCCACTGGCGCTGGCGCCGGCGCCGCTGGGCGTGTCCTCGGCCATCAATCGCAACGACCCCTTGATCGTGGCCAGCGGTGGCGGCGACGCTGAAGTCAGCGTCGCCAAGCTCGTGTCGCGCCGGGCCTATTCCGGCTTCTGGGAGTACTACATCGATGGCGCCCTCTTCACCGCGCCGGCACACGCCGGTCACAGCGGTGCCGGCCTCTTCAACGGCAGCGGCGAGCTGGTCGGCATCGGCTCGCTGGCGGTGACCGACGCTGCCGGCATCGACGCGCCGCCGATGCGCGGCAACATGTTCGTGCCGGTCGACCTCCTGAGGCCGATCCTCGGCGAGCTGCGCGCGCGCGGCGCCTCGCGTGCGAGCACGCGGCCCTGGCTCGGGCTGAACTGCATCGAGTTCGAAGGCCGGGTGCGCGTCATCCGCCTGACGCGCGAGAGCCCCGCCGAAGACGCCGGGCTGCGGCCAGGCGATGCGATCCTGGCCGTCGACGGCGTGCCGGTCGCCGACCTGGCCTCGTTCTACAAGACCCTGTGGCGCGACCACCATGCCGAGCGCGAGGTCTCGCTCGATGTCCTGCGCGGCACCGAAACCCTGCACCTCAACGCGCGTGCCATCGACCGGACGAAAACCTTCAGCCGGCCTCAGGGCATCTAGGGCCTAGTAGCCGCGGGCGCGGTCGATCGCATTCGGCACCGGTTCGCCGCGCTGCAGCGCGCGCAGGGCCGCGACGAATTGCAAGGCGATCACTTCGGTCGACGATTGCGCCGCGATGTGCGGCGTGATGGTGATGCCGGGCACCGCCCAGAGCGGATCGTCGGCAGCCATCGGCTCGCGACACTGCACATCGAGCGCAGCGCCGGCGAGATGGCTCGAGCGCACGGCGGCAATCAGGTCGGCCTCGACGATGTGCGCGCCGCGTGCGACGTTGATGACGTAGCCGCCGGCCGGCATGGCGGCGAAGGCGTGCGCATCGAGGATGCCTTCGGTGGCCTCGGTGAGCGGCAACGCGCAGACGACGACGTCGCTTTGCGCCAGCGTCTGCTCGAGCGTCTGCGCCGAGCTTCGATTCCAGCCCTGGGCGCGCAAGCCGACGCGGCCCAGCCAGTCGACGATGGCGCCGCCCATCGCGCCGGTGCCGAGCACCGAGACGCGATGCGTCGCAAGCGGCGTCGGCTCGCGCCGCCATTTGCGCTCGCGCTGCTGCGTCTCGTAGAGCTCGAGCGAGCGGGCATGGCGCAGCACCATCGTCACCACGAACTGGGCAATGCCCGCCGCCTGCGCCGGATCGACGATGCGCGAGACGATGACGTGCGGCGCCAGGCCCGGCTGCAAGAGCTTCTCGACACCGGCCGCAATCGAGCAGACCCAGCCGAGCTTGGGCAGCCGCGGTGCAAGGCCGTCGGGCATGCGCCAGCCGATCGCGATATCGATGTCGGCGAGATCGGCGTCGCCGAGGCTCGAACGGTATTCGACCAGCTCGAGCTCGGGCGCGAGCGGCGCGATGGCGGCGACGAAGGGCGCCGCCGGCATGGGCTCGGTGAGCAGCAGCGCTTTCATTCGGCGATGAAGTTGCCGCAGTGGGCGAAGCGCTGCAGCGCATCGGCCGCCGGGCCGCGCGCGACCCCGGCCGGATCCTGGCCCTCGGCCACGCGCCGCAGCTGCTCGCGCAGAACGCGGCGCAGCAGCGCCACGCCACGGTCGCTGGTGCGCAGATGCTCGGCCACGTGCGAAGCGATCGGCCCCTGGCTGACCTGAGCTTCGTAGTCGCCGGGGAAGCGGCGATGCTCTTCTTCGCTGAGCTCCCACCAGAACTTGCCGTTCATCTTCGAGCGCATGCGGGCGATGTCACCCGGCTGCGCGACGCGGCCGGCGACGTAGATGCGAAAGTGGGTGTCGTCGATCGGCAGGACCCAGCCGATCGATTCCACCGGCCCGAAGCTGCCGAGGCGCGGGCTGGGCACCACGCGCAGGGTCGGCAAGGCAGCCTCGGTGACGCGGCGCAGGCGCCGTCCGTCGTCGAGCGTGCGAAAGCTGAGCACGCGCACGCCCTGCTCGGTCGCCGACCACTCGACCTCGGGCATCTGCGCCATCGCGGGCACGAACTGGTTGCCGGAAAACACGCCGTGCAGGATCGGCACGTGCAGGCTGTCGACGACGTTTTCCCAGTGCTGCAGCCAGTTGCAGGGAATGATGGGCGGGCCGCCACCGCCGATGCTGCTGTCGTCGGCCTCGAGCTGCTCGCCGGGCGCGAATTCCTCGAGCACGTCGATGCGCGGCAGCAGTGGCTTTTTCTCCGGCGGCCCGAGATAGGCGAAGACCAGGCCGTAGCGTTCTTCGAGCGGATACCAGGGCTGGCGGACGTTGTCGCGCAGCTTGCCGCCGTCGGGCTCGCACGGCTGGTCGAGGCAGCGGCCGTCGACCGAGAACATCCAGCCGTGATAGCAGCAGCGAATGCCCTCGGGCTCGATCCGGCCGTAGTACAGCGACGCGCCACGATGGGCGCAGCGCGGATGGACCAGGCCGGCGCGGCCGTTGCCGGCGCGAAAGAGGATCAGGTCTTCGCCGAGCACGCGCACCTGGCGCGGGGTCGCATTGGCGTCGGCCGCGAGACCGACGGGGTGCCAGTAGCGGCGCAGCAGCTCGCCCATCGGCGTGCCGGCGCCGACTTCGGTGAGCTCGGCCTCGTGCGGCGCCGGCGCCAGACCGTAGGCGGTGCCTTCGTCGATCACGCGAATCTCATTCCGGTTTTGCGCCCGAGGCCTTGATGTATTCGATCCACTTCGGCGCGTCGCGCGCGAACGCCGCCGAAAACTCCTCGGGCGTGTTGCCGAGCGGCGTCTGGCCCTGCTCGATCATGCGCGGCAGCACTTCGGGCATGCGGATCACGGCCGCGATCTCCTTCTGCAGCCGATCGACGATCGCCTTGGGCGTTCCGGCCGGCGCATAGGCGGCGACCCAGATCGGCAGCTCGAAGCCCCGGAAGCCCTGCTCGGCGAAAGTCGGCACGTCGGGCATCGCGGCCGAGCGCATCGGGCCAGTCATGCCGAGCGCCTTCAGCCGCCCCGACACCACCTGCGGCTTGGCGCCGACCGGGCTGGCGAAGGTGACATCGAGGCTGCCGCCGATGACGTCGGTGATCGCAGGAATCTCGCCCTTGTACGGCACGTGCGTGAGACTGACGCCGTAGTCCTTGGCCAGGATCTCGCCGTAGACGTTGGCCGAGGAACCGACGCCCCACGAGCCGTACGAGATCGGCCGTTTCTGCTGCTTCGCCCAGGCGACGAAGCCCTTGAGGTCGCTGTACGGCGCGGTGCTGGGACCGACCAGCAGGACGCTGCCGAGCGAGACCTGGGTGATGGGCGCGAAGTCCTTGACCGGATCGAAGGGCAGCTTCTTGAACAGCACCGTATTGTTCACGTGCGTCGACATCGTGGTGATCATGAAGGTGTAGCCATCGGGTGGCGCGGTCGCGACGGTCTCTGCGCCCTTGATGGTGTTGGCGCCGGGAATCGCGTCGACGTAGACCTGCTGGCCGAGGCGCTGGGAGAGCCTTTCGGCGATGACGCGGTTCAGCACGTCGATCGCGCCGCCGGGATTGAACGGCGAGACGAGCCGAATCGGCCGGTTCGGCCACGAGGACGCGTTGTCGGCCGCGGCGAGCTGGGCGGAAGAGATCAGAGTGCCGGCCAGCAAAAGTGAGATGAGCCTGCCGGCGCTGAGGCCGGAACGCCGAAGAGAGGAGCGCATGGAATTCTTCCGATGTCAGCGTGCCATTCTGGCGACGCCAGAAGGCAAGCTCAATCGGGAGAAGCGCGCAAGCCCGACTCCACGGTCGGGTAGCGCAAGGCCAGGCCCAGTTCTTTCTTCAAGCGCCGGTTGACAAGTCGGCGCGACTCGTCCATGAAGCTCAGCTGGACGGGCAGGAGCTGGGTCGCCGCATCGGCCCGCGAGACGCGCGGTGCGCGCGGCAGGTCGAACAGCTCGGCGGCGAGGTCGAAATATTCGCCCATGCGCAACGTGCTGTCGTCGTTGACGTTGACGGCGCGTTGCGGCCGGCCTCGATGCAGGGCCAGGACGCAGGCGCGCGCCAGGTCGTCGGCATGGATGTGGTTGGTGAAGACGTCGTCCTCGGCGGCGAGCAGGGCCGTGCCGCGAGCGAGGCGCTCGCGTGGATCGCCGCCGGCGCGGTCGAGCGCGTAGATGCCCGGAACGCGCAGCAGCGTCACGCGCACGCCACTCTGCCGCCCGAACCGGCGCAGGCTGCCTTCGGCATCGACGCGGCGGCGGGCCCGGGCGGTGGCCGGGCGCAGGGCCCGGGTCTCATCGATCCAGGCGCCTGCCGCGTCGCCGTAGACGCCGCTCGTCGAGGCGTAGACCAGCGCGCGAAGGCGCGACGAGCGGGCCAGGGCGTGAACGAGATGTCGGGTCCGCGTGTCCTGCGTGCCCGCATTGGCGGGCGGCGCAAGATGGAGAACGGCGTCGGCCAGGTCGGCGAGTCGGGCCAGGGTCTGCGGGCTATCGAGATTGCCCTGCAGTGGCACGACACCGGCGCCACGCAGCAGGTCGATGCGCTCCACGCTCGAGGTCAGCGCCAGCACACGCCAACGCGCGCGTACGAGGCGCGCAACGCGCAGGCCGATGTCGCCGCAGCCGACGATGAGCAGTACCGGACGCTTGAAAAGGGCAGGATGGTCGGGCACGGCAGGACTGCGGGCAAAATCAGCGGTCGAGTCTAGACGCGCCCCGCGCCGGCCCTCTCCCATGTCCTTCACCGTCACCGTCCAACCGAGCGGGCGCAGTTTCAGCGTCGAGCGCGATGAGCCCATCCTGCAGGCTGCCATCCGGCAGGGCGTCGGC
Organism: uncultured beta proteobacterium; assembly: GCA_963778525.1. Classification (GTDB taxonomy): domain Bacteria; phylum Pseudomonadota; class Gammaproteobacteria; order Burkholderiales; family Burkholderiaceae_C; genus Schlegelella_A. Next base: position 847,314 of record CAVZUJ010000001.1, read on the forward strand.
CTGCCCTATGGCTGCAAGGACGGCGCCTGCGGCTCGTGCAAGTGCCGGATGCTCGAGGGCCGGGTCATTCACGGCGCCCATCAGCAGAAGGCCCTGAGCGTCGACGAGGAAGCCTCCGGCCTCGTCCTCACCTGCCAGGCCGCGCCGCAGACCGACGTGGTGCTCGAAGCGCGAACCGTGCCCGGTGCCGGCGAGTACCCGGTGCGCAAGCTGCCGAGCCGCGTCATCTCGATCGACAAGCCGGCCGCCGACGTGGCCATCCTGCGCCTGCAGCTGCCGGCCAACGACGTGCTGCAGTACCGGGCCGGCCAGTTCGTGGAGTTCATCCTGCGCGACGGCTCGCGACGGAGCTACTCGATGGCCAACGCGCCGCACATGCAGGGCGAGAAGCCCGCCATCGAGCTCCATCTCCGACACCTCCCAGGCGGCAAGTTCACCGACCACGTGTTCAGCGCGATGAAGGAAAAGGACATCCTGCGCGTCGAAGGGCCGTTCGGCAGCTTCTTCGTGCGCGACGATTCCGACAAGCCGATGGTCCTGCTCGCCTCGGGCACCGGCTTCGCGCCGATCAAGGCGATCATCGAGCACCTGGCGTTCACCAACAGCCAGAGAAAGGCTGTCCTGTACTGGGGCTGCCGCTCGCGTGCCGACCTCTACATGCACGAGTGGGCCGAGGCCGCCACGAAGCAGCTCGCCCACCTGCGCTACGTGCCCGTACTGTCGGAGCCGAAGCCCGAAGACGAGTGGACCGGTCGCACCGGCCTCGTCCACCAGGCCGTGATGCACGACCTGCCCGATCTCATGTACCACCAGGTGTATGCCTGCGGCGCGCCGATCATGGTCGAGTCGGCCCAGCGCGACTTCGTCGCCCGCTGCGGCCTGCCCGACGACGAGTTCTATGCCGATTCCTTCACCTCCGAGGCCGACAAGCATGGTCCCTAGCCCGCTGGCCACACGCCGCCGCGTCCTGGCCGCGCTCGCTGCCGGCGCTGCCGCGGCGAGCCTGCCGACGCTCGCGTGCGCGCAGACCCGACCGATCCATTTCATCGTGCCCTACCCCGCCGGCGGCCCGCTCGACATCGTCGCGCGCGCGCTCGCGGAGAAGGTCAAGGACAGCCTCGGCGTGATCGTCGTCGAGAACAAGCCCGGCGCCGGCGGCAACATCGGCGCCGACTACGTCGCCAAGGCCGCGCCCGACGGCACGACCATCGTCATGGGCGCGGTGGCGACGCACGCCATCAATCCGTGGCTGTACGCGAAGCTGCCCTACGACCCGATCCGCGACTTCACGCCGATCACCGGCGTGGCCCGGGTGCCCAACGTCCTGGTCATGACGCCCGAAACGGCAGCCCGCCTGGGCATCGCCAGCGTCGCCGATCTCGTCGCCTATGCGAAGAAGAACCCCGGCAAGCTCAACTACGGGTCAGGTGGCAACGGCAGCGCCGGCCATCTCGCTGGCGAAATGTTCAAGGCGCAGGCCGGCGTGTACATGGTGCATATCCCCTACGCCGGTGGCAATCCGGCGCAGCTGGCGCTGCTCTCGGGCCAGGTCGACCTCACCTTCGACAACCTTGCGTCTGCCGCGGCCAACATCAAGGCCGGCCGCCTCAAGGCGCTGGCCGTGACGACGGCAGCACGCTCGAGCGCGATGCCCGAAGTGCCGACCATCGCGGAAGCGGGCAAGTCGGTCGGCCTCGCGAAGTTCGACGTCGACACCTGGTTCGGCATCTTCGGCCCGGCCCGCCTGCCGCCCGAGACCACGGTCCGCCTCAACAAGGCCTTCGTCGATGCCATCGAGTCGAGCGAGGTCCGGGCCCGCCTGGCTGCCTTCTTCGCCGAGCCGATGCCGATGACGCCCGAGCGTTTCGCCGGCTTCGTGAAGAGCGAGCTCGGCAAGTACGAACGCGTCGTCAAGGCTTCCGGTGCACGCATCGAATGAGCGGCTGCACCGAAGCCGTTTGCTAAACTCATAGGCTTTTTATCCGCCGCCCTTCGGCGTTTTCCTGCTTCCGGACCCGCTTGCAGACATGGCCTTCGCCCAAACCGAACAGCAGCGCGAAGTCGCCGCCCTTCTCGTCGAGGCCCTGAACCTCGACATCCCGGCCGACAGCATCGATCCGTCGGCACCGCTCTACGGCGAAGGCCTCGGTCTCGATTCGATCGACATCCTGGAGGTCGCGCTGGTCGTCTCGCAGCGCTACGGCTTCCAGCTGCGTTCCGACGACGAGGACAACGTGCGCATCTTCAAGTCGCTGGCGAGCCTCGCGGAGCACATCGCCACGCATCGCAAGCACTGATCCCGATGCGTGCCCGCACCATCGCGGTCGGGTTCGGCGCCGTGGCGTACATCGGCGCATCGCAATGGCTCATGACGCGCGCGCCGACGTCGGCATGGGCGGCCGTGGTCATCGTCGGGCCGATGCTGGGCGTGCTTGCGGCATACGGCTGGCAGCACCGGCAGCGCGCTCTCGGTACGCTGGCCGGCCTGCTGCTCGCTGCCGTCGTCTGGTTGGCGTGGACCGGCAGGGCGACCGCCGCGGCGCCGCTTTACGTCATCCAGCACGCCGCCATCCACGCGGCGCTGGCCTTCGCATTCGGCCTCACCCTGCGCCGCGGCCACGAGCCGCTGATCACGGCGCTCGCGCGCCGCGTTCATGGCCGCCTGACGCCCGACATGGAGAGCTATTCGCGCAAGGTCACGGTCACGTGGACGATCTACTTCGTGGCCATGGCGCTCGCCTCGATCGCGCTCTTCCTCTTGGCACCCTTCGACGTCTGGGCGACCTTTGCCAACGTCGGCACACCCGTGGCACTGGCGCTGCTCTTCTTCGGCGAGCACGTGCTGCGCTACCGCCTTCATCCCGAATTCGAGCGGGCCTCGCTCGGCGCCGCGATGCGTGCCTTTGCGCGGCGCGACACCTGGCCCGTCGATCCGGCACCGTGAAGAGCGAGCTGCTCCTCGACACCGCCCGGCCCGACGGCGCGGTCGCCTATCGGGAAGGCCGGCCGATCTCGCGCCTGCAGTTCATCACCGACTGCGCTGCCCTCGCCGGCCGTCTGCCGGCAGGCGGGACGATGCTCAATCTCTCGATCGACCGCTACCGCTTCGCGGTCGGCCTCGGCGCCGCCCTGTTGCGCGGGCAGACCAGCCTGCTCCCATCCAACCATACCCCGCACACGGTCGAGCGGCTGCGCGCATCGTTCGCCTCGGTCTACGCCCTGGTCGAAGGCGACGACGAAGGCCACGGGCTGCCGATCGTCCGGCACGACGACGGCCATGCGTCGGGGTCGATGCAGCCGGCCACGCCTTCGATCGACGCCGACCTGATCGCCGCCCACGTCCTCACCTCGGGCTCGACCGGCGAGCCGATGCCGCATCCCAAGCCCTGGCGCCTGCTCGTTGCCAGCGCGCGCACCGAAGCCGCCCGCCTGGCACAGGCGATGGGCCGGGAAACGCTGGACGGCGTGTCGCTCGTCGCCACGGTGCCACCGCAGCACATGTACGGCTTCGAAACCAGCGTGCTGCTGGCCCTGCACGGCGGCGCCGCGTTCGATGCCGGCCGGCCGTTCTATCCCGCCGACATCGCCGCCGCCCTGGGGCGGGTGCCTGCGCCGCGCCTGCTGGTGACGACGCCGTTTCATCTGAAGACCTTGCTCGAATCGGGTGTGCCGCTGCCGCCGCTCGATCTCGTGGTCTGCGCCACTGCACCGCTGTCGCCGCAGCTGGCGGCGCGCGCCGAGCGTGCGTTCGCGGCGCCGCTGCTCGAGATCTACGGCTGCACCGAGGCCGGCCAGGTGGCGACGCGCCGACCGACCGCGGGGCCCGAGTGGCGCACCTTCGACGGCCTCGGCCTGCGCGGCGATGGCAATGCGGTGATCGTCAGCGGCGGCCACGCACCGCAACCGACGCTGCTGGCCGACGTGCTCGAGGTTGTCGACGCCGAGACCTTTCGCCTGCTCGGGCGCTCGAACGACCTGGTCAACATCGCCGGCAAGCGCAGCTCGATCGGCCATCTCAACTTCCATCTCAACGCCATCGACGGTGTGCTCGACGGCAGCTTCTGGATGCCACCCGACGACGCCGATGCGCCGGCGGTGGCACGCCTGGTGGCCTTCGTCGTGGCCCCCGGCGTCACGGCAGAAAAGATCCGGGCGGCCTTGCGCCTGCGCGTCGACGCCGCCTTCGTGCCGCGCCGCATCGTCGCCGTCGACGCCCTGCCGCGCGAAGCCACGGGCAAGCTCACGACAGCGCGCCTCGCCGAGCTCGCCGCAGCCCATCGCGTCTGGCACGGTGCGTCGCGATGAGCCCGAGCGCGAACCCGATGCCGCAGGAATTCGTGCACCGTCTCGAAGTCGCGCGCGATCATCCGGCCTTCGAGGGCCATTTCCCGGGCCGGCCGGTATTGCCGGGCGTGGCGCTGCTGGCTGAAATCTTCGAATCGGCGGCGGCCGAGCCGTCGCTGGCCGAGTGCATCGGCCCCACGCCACGCCTGGAAGTCGCGAAATTCCTGGCGCCGGTGCTGCCGGGCGCGAGCCTTGCCATCCGTTTTCGGCTCATGACCGGCGGCCTCGAATTCACGATTCACGACGGCGAACGCAGCGCCGCAAGCGGCCGCTTCGCGCGCGCCGCCGCTCGGGATCAGCGGCCGTGAAAGTCGAGTCGGGCACCGCACCCGGCACCGAATGGGCCGGCCGACGCGAACGCAGCAACCTGCCCTGGCTTCGCTTCATGCGCTGGGTCGCCCTCGGCGCCGGAAGGCGGGCCTCGCGCCTCATGCTCTACCCGATCGCGCTTTACTTTCTGCTCGCTGCGGGAGAGGCGCGCCGGCAGTCGCGCGCCTACCTGAATCGTGTGCTCGGGCGCCCGGCCACGTGGCGCGACGTCTATCGACATCTCTTCACGTTCGCCGCCACCGTGCTCGATCGCGTCTACCTGCTGCGCGAGCGCTTCGGCGAATTCGAGGTCGAGGCGAGCGGCGTCGAGAGCCTCATGCAGCCGTTCGAGCGCGGCGAAGGCGTGCTCGCGTGCGGCGCCCACCTCGGCAGCTTCGAGGCGCTGCGGATGATCGGCCACGACAAGGGCCTGCGCGTGGCGATGATCATGTACGAGGACAACGCGCGGCTGATCAACGACACGCTGGCGGCGATCGCGCCGAACGCGAAGCTGCACACGATCGCGCTCGGCCGCGTCGATGCGATGCTGTCGCTGCGCCATTGGCTCGAGGAAGGCGGCGTGGCCGGCATGCTCGCCGACCGGACGCTGCCCGGACCGGCGCAGCGCTCGAAAAGCCTGACCGTGCCCTTCCTCGGCACGCCGGCACCATTTCCCGAGGGGCCGTTTCGACTCGCTGCGATGCTGCGTCGCAAGGTGGTCTTCATGGCCGCGCTCTATCGCGGTGGCCGACGCTACGACTTGCGCTTCAGCCAGCTCGCCGATTTCGGCGCCGAGATGGCGGGCGGCGATCGCGACGCAGCCATCCGCGCTGCGCTCGAGCGTTACGTCGCCACCCTCGAGGCGCTGTGCCGCGAGGCGCCGTACAACTGGTTCAACTTCTACGACTTCTGGGCCGGCGCCGAACCCGAAGGCGAAGCCGCCGAAGGCCATGCCGGCTGAGCAGCGTGGACGCCTCGGGCGAGCCTGCCTTGTGGCGGCCGTGCTCGGCCTCGCGCTCGGCAGCGTCGCCCAGGCGCAGGCCCCGTTCGATCTGGCGCAGCTGAGCGAGCTGCTGGGGCGCGTCAAGTCGGGCCAGGCCAGCTTCGTCGAGCAGCGCCAGGTGCAGGTGCTGGGCCGCACGCTCGAATCCACAGGACGCCTCTCCTTTCGCGCCCCCGATGTGTTCAGCCGCGAAACGCTGACGCCGCGGCACGAGAAGATGGAGGTCGACGGCAACCTGCTGACCCTGAGCAGCGGCGATCGCAGCCGCACGATGCAGCTCGACAGCTCACCGGAAGCTGCCGTCGTCGTCGAAGCGATCCGCGGCACGCTGACCGGCAACCGCAGCGCCCTCGAGCATTCCTTCTCGGCCAGCGTGGCGGGCAACGCCGCGAGCTGGACCCTCGATCTCGTGCCTCGCGATCAGCACTTGCGCGAGCTGGTCGGATCGGTGCACCTCGTCGGCCGCGAATCCTTCGTTCGTGAAATGCAGGTGCGCCTCGCGGACGGCGATCGCACGACGATGACGATCGAGCCGCTGGCGCGCGCCGGCTCACCCTGATCGCAATGGAGACGGGCACGCGACGCGTTCGAGGCAGGGCAACGGTCGTCGTGTGGCTCCTCGGCTGCGCAATCGCTGCAGGCATCGCGGCACGCGCCCACTACGTCGCCGACCTCTCGGCCTTCCTTCCCTCGGCACCGACGCCGGAACAGGCGGTGTTGCTCGATCAGCTCAAGAACGGTGCCGCCTCCCGGCTCGTGCTGGTGGGCATCGAAGGCGGCGACGCAAGCGCGCGCGCCGCCGCATCGAAAAGCCTCGCCACGGCTCTGCGCACGAGCGGCCGCTTCGCCTCGGTCGACAACGGCGACCGCCAACCCTGGCAGGCCGCCGGCCGCTTCGTCGTCGAGCATCGCTACGCGCTCAGCCCGGCGGTCGACGCAGCACGATTCACGAGCGAGGGCCTGCGCGCCGGCATCGACGACACCCTGGCGCTGCTCGGAACGCCGGTCGGCGCGCTGATCAAGCCGCTGCTTTTTCGCGATCCGACCGGCGAGGTCGTGCGCATCGCCGAATCGCTGACACCGGCACAGGCACCGAAGAACGAAGGCGGCGTCTGGGTCTCGCGCACGGCACCGCGCGCGGTGCTGGTGCTGACGACGCGTGTCGACGGCGGCGATCTCGATGGCCAGGCGCAGGCCCTGGCGACGATCCGCACCGCCTTCGCCAGCCAGGCGCCGGCAACGGCCTCCGGTCTTCGCCTCGAGATCTCCGGCGCCGGCACCTTCGGCGTCGCGGCGCGCGAACGCATCCGCTCTGAAGTCGAGCGCCTCGCGCTCCTCGGCTCGTGCGTCATGTTCGCGCTCCTGTGGGTCGCCTTCGCCTCGCTGCGCTCGCTGGCCGTCGCCGTGCTGCCGGTGGCCACCGGCGTGCTCGCCGGGATCGCCGCGGTCAGCCTGGCCTTCGGACAGGTCCACGGCATGACGCTCGGCTTCGGAACGACGCTGATCGGCGAAGGTGTCGACTACGCGATCTACTACCTGATCCAGACCCGTGCCTCGAGCCGCGATGCGAGCGCCCGACCGGCCGACGTCTGGCTGCTCAAGAGCTGGCCGACGGTGCGGCTCGGCCTCTTCACCTCGCTGATCGGCTTCGCGGCCCTGGTCTTCGCCGGTTTTCCCGGCCTGGCTCAGCTCGGCGTCTTCTCGATGGCCGGTCTCGCCGCCGCGGCCGCGACAACGCGCTTCGTCTTTCCGGTGATCGCGCCTGGCGGCGCTCCGGGTGAAGGATTTCGCCGGCACGTGGGCCGCTTCATGGCCAGTGCCGCGGCGGTGCTGCCGCGCACGCGCTGGGCCATCGCCGCGCTGGCCGTGTTCGCGCTGGCCGCGCTGCTCGCGTTGCCTTCGCCCTGGCGCGGCGTGCTCACCGACCTGAGTCCGATCGCCAGCGCCGACCTGCAGCTCGATGCCACGCTGCGCGACGACGTCGGTGCGCCTGACGCAGGTACGCTGGTCGCGGTGTCGGCGGGCGACGAAGCCGGCGTGCTCGCCGGCGCCGAAGCCGTGGGCCAGCGTCTGGATGCCCTGGTTCGTGCGGGCGCCCTTGCTGGCTACGATTCACCGGCGCGCTTTCTGCCGAGCCCTGCGACGCAGCGCGCTCGCCTGGCTGCGCTCCCGGACGCAGCGACACTGAGCGAGCGCCTTGCCATTGCGACCGCGGGCGGCGCGCTGCCTGCGGCGCGGCTGCAGCCTTTCGTCGACGACGTGCAGGTCGCGCGCGCCGCCGCGCCGTTCGATCGCGCGGCCCTCGACGGAACGCCCCTCGCCAGCGCGGTCGACGCGCTTCTCCTGCACGGCGACACGACGCGGCCGTGGCGCGCCCTTCTCAATCTGCAACCGGCAGCAGGCCGTCCGATCGATGCGGCCCAGGTTCGCAACGCGATCGCCGGCGTGGCGGGTGCGCAGCTCGTCGGCATCGGCGCCGAGCTCGGCGCGCTCTACGCGCGCTATCTGCGACAGGCGATGTGGCAGGCCGGCCTGGGCGCGCTGGCCGTGGTCGCCCTGCTCGCGCTGCACCTGCGCGACGCACGCCGACTCGCGCGCGTGCTGCAACCGCTTGCGGCCGCGACGCTCGTCGTGCTGGCAGTGCTGGCGGCGAGCGGTGCCGCCCTGGGCATCCTGCATCTCGTCGGCCTGCTCCTGACGATCGCGATCGGTTCGAACTACGCGCTCTTCTTCGATCACCTGCGTCGGCAAGACGCCGTCGATGTCGACACGCTCGCTTCCCTGGCGCTCGCCAACCTCACGACCGTGATCTCGTTCGGCCTGCTCGCCACGTCGGGCATCCCGGTCCTCAGGGCGGTCGGCGAAGTCGTGGCGCCGGGCACGCTGCTGTGTCTGGTCTTCTCTGCCGCCTGCCTCGGCCGGCCCGCGGGGAGCGAGGCGTATGGGAAACTTCGCGCGCCATGAATCGCGACTCCCTGCCCGCGCCCGATGCGGCTCCGCGCACGGCGGCCTCTGCCGCAACGGCGCTGCCGACCTACGTCAAGGCCAGCGTCGCCTGCCATGCGGGCGCGGCGGCAGTGGCACTCGCCGTCCCTCCGGCCTGGCCGTGGGCGCTCGGCCTGGTGGTCGCCAATCACCTGGCGCTGACCGGCGCCGGCCTCGTACCGCGCTCGAGCTGGCTCGGCCACAACTGGAGCCGGCTGCCGGCAGCCGCAGCTGCGCGCCGCGAGATCGCGATCACCCTCGACGACGGCCCCGATCCGCAAGTCACGCCGAGGGTGCTCGACCTGCTCGACCGCTACCCGCTGCGCGCCACGTTCTTCGTCATCGCCGATCGCGCGATGCGCGCGCCGGCGCTCTGCCGCGAGATCGTCCAGCGCGGCCACAGCCTGCAGAACCACAGCGACCATCACCGCCATGCCTTCTCGTTCCTGGGCCCGAAGGCGATGGCCCGCGAAGTCGGCGATGCCCAGGCCCGGCTCGCCGACATCACCGGCATCGCGCCGCGCTTCTTTCGCGCCCCGGCCGGCTTGCGCAATCCCTTCCTGCAACCGGTGCTCGGACGACTCGGCCTCGAGCTCGTGAGCTGGACGCGACGCGGCTTCGACACCGTGCGCAACGAGCCGGGGCGCGTCTTCGGGAGTCTGGCGCAGGGTCTTGCAGCGGGGGACATCCTGCTGCTGCACGACGGCAACGCCGCCCGCACGGCGGACGGCGAACCGGTAGCCCTCGAAGTCCTGCCGCGGCTGCTCGAGCGCTGCCGGGAGGCTGGCCTGCGTGCAGTGAGCCTGCCGGCGGCGTTCGAAGGACCGGACAGCGATCCGTTGCCCGGCGCGTCACCGCCATGAGCGCAGGCACGCCGGCCTGGCGCTTTCTCGTGGCCTCGGCGAGCGCGCCGTATCGCCGCAGCGGCCGCTTCGCGCTGCACTTTGCGCGCGGCAAGCTGCGCTGGGATCCGGTCTTTCGCTACCTCATCGGGCACGGCCTGATCGCACCGCGAGCGCGCGTGCTCGACATCGGCTGCGGCCAGGGCCTGCTCGCCAGCCTGGTCCAGGCCGCGACCGCGCAGGCGCGCCTCGGTGCCTGGCCGGCCGAGTGGGCCGAGGCGCCGGTCGATGCCCACGTGACCGGCATCGAGGTGGCGGCGAGGGACGTCTCGCGCGCCCGCAAGGCGCTCGGGCCGCACGCGGAGTTCGTCTGCGGCGACATGCGGTGCACCGCCTTTCCGAGCGCCGACACCGTGGTCATCCTCGACGCCCTGCACTACGTCAGCATTCCCGAGCAGGACGAGGTGCTGGTACGCGTGCGCGCGGCCTTGGCCGGCGGCGGCAGCCTCGTGCTGCGCGTGGGCGACAGCGCGTCGTGGCCGCGTTTCGCGATCAGCCAATGGGTCGACCGCATCGTCGCCTTCGCACGCGGTGGGTCCCTGCGGCCCCGCAGCGGTCGCACGCGCTCCGAGTGGCAGAGCCGGCTTCTGGCGCTCGGCCTCGAGGTGACGAGCCTGCCGATGCGAACCGGCACGCCGTTTGCGAACGTCCTCTTCGTCGGTACCGTGCCCGCCACGGAAACGAGACCATGAGCCGGCTGCGAACGCCGACCCTCGATCACGCCGGGATCGAAGCGTTGGTGCCGCATCGCGGCGCGATGTGCCTGCTCGACCGCATGCTGTCGTGCAGCGAGGACCGCATCGAATGCACCGCCGTCAACCACCGCGATCCACGACATCCCTTGCGCACGCCCGCGGGCCTGTGGGCCAGCGCCGCGATCGAATATGCGGCACAGGCGGCGGCGCTTCACGGTGCGCTGATGGCCAGGCAGTCCGGCCACGACGCTGCCGGCGGCTATCTCGCAAGCGCCCGCGACGTGCGGCTGGCCGTCCTTCGCCTCGACGATTTGCCCGCCGCGCCCGGGATGCAGGCCGACGAGCTGCACATCACGGCGCTACGGCAGGCCGGCGACGCGGGTCACCTGCTCTACGAATTCGCGCTTGCGCACCTCGGCCGCGAGATCGCGAGCGGCCGCCTGGCCGTCGTCCTGCGCGCGCCCGCTCCGGCGCTGCCGGCATGAGCCACAAGACAGGACCGCGGCGCGCCATCGTCACCGGTGCCAGCGGCGGCATCGGCCGGGCCATCGCCGAACGGCTGGCCAAGGACGGCGCGCACGTCATCGTTCATGCGAACACGCGGCTCGATGCCGCCGAAGAGATCGTGGCCGCGATCGGCGCTGCCGGCGGCAGCGCCGAGGCCGTCGCCTTCAACGTCACCGACCGCGCCGCCGTTCGTGCCGCCTGCGAGAAGCTGACAAAGGCCGGCACGATCCAGATCGTGGTCAACAACGCCGGCCTGCACGACGACGGCGTCTTCCCGGCCCTGCGGCCCGAGCAATGGAGCCGCGTCATGGACGTCTCCGCCGGCGGCTTCTTCAACGTGACGCAAGCGCTCGTCATGCCGATGATCCGCACGCGCTGGGGCCGGGTCATCAACCTCTCTTCCGTCGCTTCGCTGACCGGCAATCGCGGCCAGGTCAACTACGCCGCTGCGAAGGGCGCGATCAACAGCGCCACCAAGGCGCTGGCCCTCGAGCTGGCGAGCCGCGGCATCACCGTCAATGCGGTTGCCCCCGGCATCATCGATGCCGGCATGGCGCAGGCCTTCGACCGGGAGATGATCGACAAGCTGGTGCCGATGAAGCGGCCGGGCACAGCCGAAGAAGTGGCTTCCCTCGTCGCCTTCCTCGCCTCGAACGAGGCCGGCTACATCAGCGGCCAGGTCATCTCGATCAACGGCGCCATGATCTGAGCGCTGGTCAGGCGGCACCGAAGGGCGGCTGCCGGCGCAGCCGCCGCCACACCAGCATCGGCAGGCGCCAGGCGAAGCCGAACAGCAGGCGCAGGTGCATCCAGGTGAGGAGCACGTTGTCGCGGCCATAGCGGAAGTGAGACACGCCGCCTTCATCGGCGCGCAGGTATTTCACCGGTGCCGCCAAGTTGATCGGACCGATGCCTCGCCAAGCCAGGCGCACCACGGCCTCGGTATCGAAGTCGAAGCGGCGCATCCAGCTCTGCGACTGCATCACGTCCACGAGCGGCGCGATCGGATAGACGCGAAAGCCATACAGCGAATCGTCGATGCCGGCGCCGAGCGTCTCCACGTTGGTCCACCAGTTAGAGATGCGCCGGCCGCGCACCCTCAGCAAGGGGGCCGAGGCGTCGAAGACAGGTCGGCCGAGGATCATCGAATGCGGCCGGGCTTGCGAAGCGTGCATGAACGAGGCGATGAGATCGGCCGGATGCTGGCCGTCGGAATCCATGGTCAGGGCATGCGTGAAGCCGGCGGCGCGAGCGGCGACCAGGGCATGGAGAACGGCCGCGCCCTTGCCCTGATTGCGGGCCAGCACGTCGACGCGCAGGCCCGGATCGTCGGCGGCGAGCGCGCGCAGGCCCTCGGCCGTGCCGTCGTCGCTGCCGTCGACAACCACCCACACCGGCGCCCAGGCCGCGCGCGCCGCGCGCACGGTCGCGTAGACGGTGGCCCCCGTGTTGTAGCTGGGGATCACGACGAGGTGGGTCGAGGAGTCGCTCATCCTGCGACCTCTTGATGGAAGTAGTGCTCGAGCCGGCGCAGCAAGGCGCGATGATCGGGATCGGGCTCGAAACGCCGGCCGAGCCGGACACGGATCACCACCGGCCCCGGCGGCGCTCGCAACAGCGGCCAGCCCTTGGTCAGATAGGGCGAATCGGTCTCGACCAGGATGGTCTGGATCGGCACCTGCGCCAGATGCGCCACCAGCGTGAGGCCGGGCTTGAAGTCGTTCACCGGTGGCCGCACCGTGCGCGTGCCTTCGGGAAAGAAGATGAGCTGGCCGCCCTCTTCGAGGCTCTTCACCGCGTCGCGCACCATGCCGCGCCCGGCGTCATTGCGGATGTAGCACGCCAGGCGCGAGCCGGCGCCGAGAAAGATGTTGCGCATCAGGTCGGCCTTCATGATGCAGACGCCGCGCGGCAGGCGCGCGACGACGATGAGGGCGTCGAGCATGGTCGGGTGATTGCCGGCGATGATGAGGCCGCCGGGCTCGTCGCGCAGCACGTCGAGCGCACTGGAATCGATACGCATCATGCCCAGCCGTTCGGCGCTATTCCAGCAGGTGCGATAGATGAACGCGATGACGCTGCGGCCGACGCGCATGCCTCTCCGGCGCGACAGCAGCAGCGACAGTGCCGACGCAAGCACGCACCAGACCAGCGACATCAGGGCCAGCTGCGCAATCAAAAATGCGAACAGCAGCCGATGCAGCAGGCCGGCAGGCTTGTCCACGAGGGTCGCCGTCAATCGTCGGCCCGCACGCGCTGGCTCGAGGCGGCAAAGACCCACGACACGCCGAAACCCGCCGTCAGGGAATTGTCGCGCCGCACCAGCGGACTCGGCAGGAACGAGGCGCCGTGCAGGTCGTCCCAGCGCAGGAAACCGCCGAGCCAGAAATTGCCGACGCGACCGGAGAACGCGGTCGTCGCGCGCCAGCCAGCGAAGCCCCCGGGCGCGTCGTACTGCGGCCGCGTCGCCGTGGCGAACTCGGGTGCCACGCTGTAGAAGTGCTCGTTGTAGCGGCGATCGGACCAGAGCGGGCCGGCCAGCAGGCCGAGGTTCCAGCGGCCGGCGATTTCGGTGACGTCGAGATTGAGGTTGGGCGAGAACGTGACCCCGATCGGCTTTGGCGAGGTCTGGATGGTGATGGCCTCGCGTACCGGCAGACGCAGGTTGAGCTTCAACCTGCGGCTGTCGGATTGCCAGAGCTCCACCGTGACGTTCGGACCGATCTCGACGGTGCCCGGCAGGTTCGGCATGCCTTCCCGCGCGTCGTTGTCCTTGCTCTTGGTGGGCACCGACGCGCCCAGGCTCAGGTCGACGACGGCCCGCTGTCCGTCGAAGAAGATCGCGCGCGCGCCCTCGCGATCGGCACGCAGGAACTGGCCGCGATAGACGAAGAGCGGCAAGGGCAGGACATAGGTGCTCGACTGGTCGGAGCCGCGGTAGTCGGCAAAGCGCACGGTCGCCAGGCCGAGGCCGAACTCCCAGAGCGGCTCCGTCGGCCCCGTGCTGGCGTCGGGGTCGCCGCTTTTCTTGACGACCGCTCCTTCGACGACGGGTCCGGGCAGCGGCACCTCGTCGGCCCGGGCAGACAGGCCCAGCACGCAGGCCAGCAACACCGACGCAGGCCCGGCGAGTGCGGCCCGCATGCGCAGCCGGCGCCTCACGACGCGGAGGCCTCGACGTCGCGAATGTTGTGGCGCCTGCGCTTCCAGAACGCGAAGCTGCGTCCCAGATTTCCGAGCGACACCAGGAAGTACATCGTCTTCAGGACGAAGATGGACGGCCAGATCGGCGTCTTGTCGTAGATGTCGCCCGCGAACAGCGAGATCAGCGCATTCTTGACCCGGAAGGGATTCTGCGGATACATGAAGAAGTCGCGCATGGTCGGACTCGAGACACGGAAGATGAACCAGGAGAACTCGCGCGGGCCGCGCCGGGATACCGCATCGAAGCGGCGGCGAGCCTGCGCCGCTTCCTGCGGTCGGTCGAGCGTCGTCTCCACCACCTCGACCCCTGCAAATGCGCTCTTCATGGCAAGCAGCACGCCCGACGAGAAGACCGGATCGATGAAGGCATAGGCGTCGCCGAGCATGAGGAAGCGTTCGCCGCTCGAGATGCTGCTGCTGTACGAGTAGTTGCCGGTGGCGTGGACCTCGGCGACGCGGCGGGCGCCCGCGAGGCGCGCCGCGAGGGCCGGGCACAAGGCAATCGTGTCGAGGAAGAATTCCGGCAGCGGTTTGGCGCGCGTCTTCAGGTAGTACGGCCAGCAGACCGCGCCGATGCTGGTGACGCCGTCGGCCAGCGGAATGAACCAGAACCAGCCGTGCTCGAACCAGAAGATCGTGATGTTGCCTTCGGCCTTGCCCGGCAGGCGCGTCGCGCCTTCGAAGTGGCCGAACAGCGCCGAGCTGTTGTGCTTGCGGTTCTTCTCCTTGCAGCGAAACTGGTTGGCGAGCAGCGTGTCGCGGCCGGACGCGTCGACGAGGAAGCGAGCCCGCCACGATCGCCTGCTGCCGTCGTCGAGCTCGGCCTCGGCCGTGGTGCCGTCGGCATCGAATGCGACCTGGCGCACGCGACAACCTTCGATCGTCCGGGCTCCCTTGGCGGCGGCGTTGCGAAAGAGCAGTTCGTCGAGCTCGGACCGCCGCACCTGCCAGGCATAGGGCATCGTCTTGTTCCAGGCTTCGACGAACTCGATGCTGCCGGGCTGCTCGTGATCCGGCGAGACGAACTCGACGCCGTACTTCGCCATGCCGATGCGTTCGACCCCGGCCCGCACGCCGAGGGCATCGAAGAGCCCGGCATTGGCGGGCAGCAGCGACTCGCCGATATGAAAGCGCGGGTGATGCGCCTTCTCGACCAGCACCACGTCGCGGCCGCGCTCGGCAAGGAGGGCGGCGATGGTCGCGCCGGCCGGGCCGCCGCCGACGACGAGAACGTCGCAATCGAAGGCCGCCGGGCCGGGCTCGGAGGCAGCGCTGGCGGGCATGGAAATCCTCGTGGATCAGCAGAGAGAGCGATGACACCGGCGGCATCATCGATCACCTCGTTACGGCCGCCCGAATCAGGCCGGATTCTATCGTCGAGGTCGGCCGGTCAAGACGCTGCCGTGGCTTTGTCGCCCGGCTCGTCAACGGCTCGACCTCGGCCCGTCACTCCCCGAGGTAAGCCGCGCGCACCTTGGGATCGGCGAGAAGGTCGCTGGCGATGCCGTGCATCGTCACTTCGCCGGAGTCCATGACATAGCCGCGCGACGCGAGCTGCAGGGCCCGGCTGGCGTTCTGCTCGACGAGCAGGATCGTCGTGCCCTGCTTGTGGATGTCGGCGACGACCTCGAAGATCTTGTCGACCATGATCGGCGACAGGCCCATCGAGGGCTCGTCCATCAGCAGCACCTTGGGTCGAGCCATGAGCGCCCGGCCCATCGCCAGCATCTGCTGCTCGCCGCCGCTCATCGTGCCGCCGAGCTGGTTGCGCCGTTCCTTGAGGCGCGGAAAGATGCCGAAGACCTTCTCGATGTCGGCTGCGATCGCCTTCACATCGTCGCGCACGAACGCGCCCATCTGCAGGTTCTCGAGGATGGTCATGCGGGTGAAGGTGCCGCGCCCCTCGGGCACCATCACCAGGCCTTGCTTGACCAGGTCCCACGGACCTTGGCCGCGAATGTTGCGGCCCAGGTATTCGATGTCGCCACCGGCTGCCGGCAAGATGCCGGTCACCGCCTTCAGGGTGGTCGTCTTGCCGGCGCCGTTGGCGCCGATCAGGCTGACGAGCTCGCCTTCGGCAACCTCGAAGGACACGCCCTTGACGGCCTGGATGCCGCCGTACGACACGCGCAGGCCCGCGACGCGGAGCAGCGGCTTCTTGGTGTCCATGTCAACGGCCATCGCCAGGCTTGCCTTGTCAGTCTCTTCCAAAGCGCAAAGTGCGCGTCAGTGCACCGCGTGGCCCGCGCCGAGGTAAGCCTCGATGACCTTGGCGTTTCGCTGCACTTCGGCGGGCGTTCCTTCGGCGATCTGCTTGCCGTAGTCGAGCACGGTGACGCGGTCGCACAGGCCCATCACGAGCTTGACATCGTGCTCGATGAGAAGAATGGTGCGCCCGTCGTTGCGGATGCGGTCGATCAGCTCGCGCAGGGTGACTTTCTCGGTGGTGTTCATGCCGGCGGCAGGCTCGTCGAGCGCGATCAGCTTGGGGTCGGTGGCCAGTGCGCGCGCGACCTCGAGGCGGCGCTGGTCGCCGTAGCTCAGCGTGCGCGCCTTGTAGTCGGTGAAGCCGCCGATGCCGACATAGTCGAGCAGCTCCTGCGCACGCGCGGCAATCGCCGCTTCCTCGGCCTTGAATCCGGGCGTGCGGAAGACGGCGCCGAACAGGCCCGAATGGGTGCGCACGTGGCGCCCGACCATCACGTTCTCGAGCGCCGTCATCTCGGAGAAGAGCCGGATGTTCTGAAAGGTGCGGGCGATGCCCGATTTCGCGACCTCGTGCACCGCGCTCGGACGGTAGGGCTTGCCGCCGAGCTCGAAGCTGCCGGAGTCCGGCGCGTAGAGCCCCGTCAGGACGTTGAAGAACGTCGTCTTGCCGGCGCCGTTGGGTCCGATCAGGCCGTAGACCTGACCGGCCTCGATGGTGACACCCACGTCGGACAGGGCCTGCAGCCCGCCGAAGCGCTTCGACACGCCACTGACGCGGAGCACGGCCTCAGGCATGACGGGTTCCGCTCGGATAGTCCTCGTTGGTCACCGGCCCGGCGTCCGGTCCGACTGGCTGCGGCACGCCGGGATCGTCAGGCGTTTTTCTGCCCAGGGGCGAAGCCGGCGCCACCTTGCCGTGCTCCGGCGAAGGCCACAGGCCGCGCGGCCGCGCCAGCATGATGCCGATCATCGCCACGGCAACGAACAGTTGGCGCAGGATGGAGGCATCGAGGCGGCCGTCCGTCATCTGCTGCAGCGGCCCGGCCACGTAGCGAAGCACCTCGGGCAAGGCCGAGAGCAGCAGCGCGCCGACGATCACCCCGGGAAGATGGCCGATGCCGCCGAGCACGACCATGGCCACGATCATGATCGACTCCTGCAGGCTGAACGACTCGGGCGAGATGAAGCCCTGGAAGGTCGCGAACATCACGCCCGAGACGCCGCCGAAGGTGGCGCCCATGGCGAAGGCCAGCAGCTTCAGGTTGCGGGTGTTGATGCCCATCGCCTTGGCCGCGATCTCGTCTTCGCGGATCGCCATCCAGGCCCGTCCGATACGGCTGCGCTCGAGGCGATAGCAGATCAGCACCGCGAAGAGGACGAGGACCAGGAACAGGAAATAGTAGTTGGTGACCTTCGGCCACTCGAGGCCCAAGAAATGCTGCGTCTTGCCGAGGTCGACCCCCAGGATCGTGATCTCGTCGATGCCGGTGATGCCCTTCGGTCCGTTGGTGATGTTGACCGGCGCGTCGAGGTTGTTGACGAAGACGCGAACAATCTCGCCGAAGCCGAGCGTCACGATGGCCAGGTAGTCGCCACGCAGCTTCAGCGTCGGTGCCCCGAGCAGCGCACCGGCGGCGCCGGCAAGCAAGGCGCCGAGCGGGATCACCGCCCACCACGGGACGTGCAGGCCGTTGGGGAAGACGCTGGCGATCGCCGGGAAGGTGTCGGTCAGCTGCGACGAGGCGAGCAGGCCCATCAGGTAGGCGCCGACGGCGTAGAAAGCGACGTAGCCGAGGTCGAGCAGGCCGGCATAGCCGACGACGATGTTCAGGCCGAGCGCCAGCAGCATGTAGAGCAGCGCGACGTCCAGGATGCGTACCCAGGCGTTGCCGGCTAGCCCCAGGCCGAAGGGCAGCACCAACAGCGCCACCGCCGCGACAATGAAGACGACGAGCTTTTGCTGGCGCGACTGCATGTCAGGCACGGTCGGCCACGCGCTCGCCGAGCAGGCCTTGAGGCCGCACCGTCAGCACCAGGATGAGGACGATGAAGGCGAAGATGTCCTGGTAGTTGCTGCCGAGCACGCCGCCGGTCAGCGCGCCGATGTAGCCGGCGCCGAGCGATTCGATCAGGCCGAGCAGCACGCCGCCGACCATCGCGCCGGCCAGGTTGCCGATGCCGCCGAACACCGCAGCGGTGAAGGCCTTCAACCCCGGCAGGAAGCCCATCGTGTGCTGCACCGAGCCGTAGTTCGCCGCATACATCACGCCGGCAAGCGCCGCCAGGGCGGCACCGATCACGAAGGTGGCCGAGATCACGCTGTCGGGCCGCACGCCCATCAGCGCGGCGACGCGCGGATTCTCGGCCGTGGCGCGCATCGCGCGGCCGAGCTTGGTGCGGTTGACCAGATACATCAGGCCGCTCAGCGTCACCACGGTGGCGACCAGGATCAGGATCTGCACGTCGTTGATGACGGCGCCGAAAATCTTGTGCGGCTCGCTCGGCAGGAGGATCGGGAACGACTTGTAGTTCGGCTTCCAGATGATCATCGCCAGCGTCTGCAGGAGAAGGCTCATGCCGATGGCGGTGATCAGCGGCGCCAGGCGAGGCGCGTTGCGAAGCGGGCGGTAAGCGATCTTCTCGATCAGGAAGTTGATTACCGAGCAGACGATGACGGCGGCGACGAGGCCGATCAGCAGGAGCAGCCAGCCCGGCAGGCCGAGCCCGGCCATGGCGGTGACGACGGTCCAGCTCGTCAGGGCGCCGACCATCAGGACGTCGCCATGCGCGAAGTTGATCAGGTTGATGATCCCGTACACCATCGTGTAGCCGAGCGCCACCAGCGCATAGACGCTGCCCAGCACGAGGCCGTTGATGATCTGCTGGATGAAGATATCCATGCGCCGTGTCCTAAGCAAGTTGCCCGCCACGTCATTGCGGCAAGGTCTTGCGGGGCCAATTCGGCGGGATTCTAGGGTCGGCTTTTTCCCTGTCTTACGCTCGCTAACCCGCTCACCTTTGCAGACGCGAACGAGGCAGGCGCGCTGTCATTCGTCCGGACCCGCGGCCTCGTTTCGGGCGCGCAACTCCGCCAGGCGCTCGCCGATCCGGATCTCGAGACCACGCTCGACCGGCTCGTAGAAGCGCGGCGGCTGCAGATCGTCGGGCCAGTAGCTTTCGCCGGCGGCGAAGGCATCGGCTTCGTTGTGCGCATAGCGATAGCCCTTGCCATAGTCGAGGCTCTTCATCAAGGCCGTCGGCGCATTGCGAAGGCGCAGCGGCACCGGCCGGGTGCGGTCGGCCTTGACGAACGCCCGCGCTGCGTTCCAGGCGCTGTAGACGGCATTGCTCTTCGGCGCCATCGCCAGATAGACGACCGCCTCGGCCAGCGCCAGCTCGCCTTCGGGAGAGCCCAGCCGCTCGTAGGTTTCGGTGGCGTCGAGCGCCAGGCGCAAGGCGCGTGGATCAGCCAGGCCGATGTCCTCGCTCGCCATGCGCACGAGGCGGCGTGCCGCATAGCGCGGGTCGACGCCGCCGTCGATCATGCGCACGAACCAGTACAGGGAGGCGTCGGGGTCGCTGCCGCGCACCGCCTTGTGCAAGGCCGAGATCGTGTCGTAGAACTGCTCGCCGCCCTTGTCGTAGCGGCGCAGCTGCTCGCCGAGCGCCTGCTCGAGCAGCGCCTCGTCGATCTCGGCCACGCCGCGCGCCGTCGCGATCAGGTTTTCATAGGCGTTGAGCAGGCGGCGGGCGTCGCCGTCGGCATAGCCGATGAGGCGCAGCGCCGCGGCCTCGGTCATCGGTGGCGCGGCAAGCAGGACGCGCGCTCGCTCGAGCAGCGCGCGCAGGTCGGCGTCGTCGAGCGACTTCAGCACATGCACGGTGGCGCGCGACAGCAGCGCGGAGTTGACCTCGAACGACGGGTTCTCGGTGGTCGCGCCGATGAACGTGAAGAGGCCCGATTCGACATGCGGCAGGAACGCATCCTGCTGGCTCTTGTTGAAGCGGTGCACCTCGTCGACGAAGACCACCGTGCGCCGTCCCTGGGCGCGGGCAGCCTGGGCCCGGTCGACCGCCTCGCGAATGTCCTTGACGCCGCCGAGCACCGCCGACATCGCGATGAACTGGGCATCGAAGGCATCGGCCATCAGCCGCGCCAGCGTCGTCTTGCCGACGCCGGGCGGACCCCAGAGGATCATCGAATGCAGGCGGCCCGACTCGAAAGCGACGCGCAGCGGCTTGCCCGGCCCGAGCAGGTGCTGCTGACCGATGACTTCGTCGAGTGACTTCGGGCGCAAGCGCTCGGCGAGCGGCGCCGCGATGTCGGCGAAGGGAAGTTCGAGGCTGGAGGCAGGCACTTGGATGCGACGCGCGCACTCTGGCGGGCGCCGCGCCGATTCTGCCGTGCTCCCGCCTGCGGCCCGCCGGGCAGGGACATAAGATGTGCCATCGCCGGGCTCCGGCCACTGCGCAGCGCCGCATGAACCTCTCGACCTTCGATGCCATCTCGACAGTGCTCGTCGACAAGTTCCACGTCGAACCCGCCACCGTGCGGCCCGAGGCAACGCTCGACCAGCTCGGCCTCGATTCGCTGGCGCTGATGGAATTCGTCTTCGCCGTCGAAGACCGCTTCGACGTGCGCATCCCCGAAGACCGGCTCGATCCACGTCAGGCCGGGGTCACGCTCGGCCAGCTCGCCGGTCTGCTCGACGAGGCCGTGGCCGTGCAGCCGGCCAAAGATGGCGTCGCGCCCTAGCGGACGCGCGGCACCGGTCGTCGTCACCGGCGCCGGCATCGTCAGCCCGATCGGCAACGACGCGGCCAGCGTCGACGCCGCCCTCTTCGGCGGCGTCTCCGGCGTGCGGGCACACGCGCTCGACCTGCCCGGGATCGAGTTGCCGCCGGTACCCATCGCGGCCGCCCCGTTCGACGCCGACGCCGAAGTGGCGCCCTCTCGTGTTCCGCTCGACCGGGGCACCGCGATGGCGCTGTTCGCTGCGCGTGCCGCGGCCCGCGACGGCCGGCTGGAGGCGGGCAGCTTCGACAGCGAGCGGCTCGGCATCTTCTGGGGCAGCGGCATGGCCGGCGCGGCGACCTTCGAGGCCACCTGCCGCACGGTCTATGCCGATCGCCGGCGGATGCGGCCGACCAGTGTCGTGACGACGATGCCGAACGCGCCGGTGGCCGAGCTCGCCCTTCTCTTCGGCGCGCGCGGCGCCGCGCTCGCGTATGCCTGCGCCTGCGCCTCGTCGGCCGTCGCGATCGGCGAGGCGATGCGCGCCATTCGCGCCGGCTGGATCGACATCGCCATCGCCGGCGGCAGCGAGGCAATGCTCACGCCCGGGGTGCTGGCGAGCTGGCAGGCGATGCGTGTGCTTGCGCCCCTGAGCGCGGCCGCGCGCGGCGATCCCGGCATCGCTGCCGCAGCGTGCCGGCCCTTTGCCGCCGATCGCGCCGGCTTCGCGCTCGGCGAGGCGGCGGCGGCGTTCGTCCTGGAGTCGGCAGCGCACGCCGCGAGCCGTTCCGTGCGCAGCGACGTGCAACTCGCCGGCTACGCCACCAACTGCGACGGCATGCACATCACGCAACCCGATGCGGCCGGCCAGACCCGCGCCATGCAGGCCGCTTTGGCCGACGCCGGTCTCGCGCCTCGAGACGTGGGCTATGTCAATGCGCACGGCACCGCCACGACTGCCGGCGATGCGGCCGAAGCCGACTCGCTGGTCCGCGTCTTCGGTGCGCGTGGGGTGCCGGTGAGCTCGACGAAGGCGATCCACGGCCATCTGCTGGGCGCCGGCGGCGCCGTCGAGCTGTTCGCCACGTTGCGGGCGCTGCAATGCCGGCGCCTGCCGCCGACCGCTCACGTCGATCGGCCCGACCCCGCGTTCGCGATCGACCTCGTGACCGGCCCTGCCCGGGATGCGGCAACGCTGGTCGCCGCGATGTCCAATTCCTTCGCCTTCGGCGGCACCAACGCCGTCCTCGTGGCGACCCGGAGCGCCTGAGGGCGAGCGTCTCGGCTGCTACTGCTCGATGACGTCGGCGCCGGCCGGCGCAGTGAAGCGAAATGCCTCGGCCGGCACCGCCACGTTCGGCGTGAAGGCGCTGAACGTCAGCAGGGATTTCTGGCCGAAGCTGTCGATGATCTCGAGGGCGGCCAGATCCTTGCCGCGAAAGCCGACGCGCACCGACTGAAATGCGCCATCCTTGCTCTTCGGCCTGGCCTCGGCCCAGTCGAGCCCGTCGTGCGCCGGCATGTTCGACAGATCGAAATCGGTGTCGAGCGATCCGCCGGCGAGCAATGCCGCAGGCGTCGCGCCGAGCGCCGCCGAGAACTTGCGCGAGCTGACCTGGTTGAGATCGGCGTCGTAGATCCAGACCTTCTCGCCATCGGCGACGATGGTCTGCTCGAACGGCTTGGCGTAGACGAAGCGAAAGCGGTTCGGCCGCGCGAACTCGAAGCTGCCGCTCGAGGTTTTCTTCCTGGCGCCATCGGGCGAAGTGACGACCTGGGTGAACAGGGCCCGGCCGCTCTTCACGTCGCGCACGAAGTCGCGCAGCGTATCGACCGGCGCCGCCGTCGCCTCGACGGCCACCAGCCACGATGCGCCGGCCAGCAGCGCGGCGGCGATGACGCGCGCCTTCATTCCGCCCGCGCCGGAATCAGGATGTCGCGGTTGCCGTTCGTGGCCATGGCCGATACGAGGCCGGATTTCTCCATTTGTTCCAGCAGACGGGCGGCGCGGTTGTAGCCGATGCGCAGATGGCGCTGCACCAGCGAGATCGAAGCCCGTCGATGTTGCAGCACGATGCCGACGGCCTGGTCGTACATCGGATCGTTCTCGCCACCGCCGACACCGGCTTCGCCGGCGAGCGCATCGCCGCCCTCGCCGTCGAGCACGCCGCCTTCGAGAATGCCTTCGATGTAGTTCGGCTCGCCCTGGGTCTTCAGGTAGGCGACGACGCGGTGCACCTCGTCGTCGCTGACGAAAGCGCCGTGCACCCGCACCGGCAGGCCGCTGCCCGACGACAGGTACAGCATGTCGCCCATGCCGAGCAGCGCCTCGGCGCCCATCTGGTCGAGGATGGTTCGCGAATCGATCTTGCTCGAGACCTGGAACGAGAGACGGGTCGGAATGTTGGCCTTGATCAGGCCGGTGATGACATCGACGCTCGGCCGCTGCGTTGCCAGGATCAGGTGCACGCCCGAGGCGCGCGCCTTCTGCGCCAGGCGCGCGATCAGCTCCTCGATCTTCTTGCCGACGACCATCATCAGGTCAGCCAGCTCGTCGATGACGACGACGATGTAGGGCAGCCGCGCGAGCGGCTCCGGTGCCTCGGGCGTGAGGCTGAACGGATTGGCGATCGACTCGCCCTTCTCCGCCGCCTCGGCCAGCTTCTTGTTGTAGCCGGCGACGTTGCGCACGCCGAGCTTGCTCATCAGCTTGTAGCGCCGCTCCATCTCGCCGACGCCCCAGTTGAGCGCGTTGGCGGCCTGCTTCATGTCGGTGACGACCGGGCAGAGCAGGTGCGGAATGCCTTCGTAGACGCTCATCTCGAGCATCTTCGGATCGATCAGGATGAGCCGCACGTCGCGCGCCTCGGCCTTGTAGAGCAGGCTCAGGATCATCGCGTTGATGCCCACCGACTTGCCGGCGCCGGTCGTGCCGGCGACCAGGCAGTGCGGCATCTTCGCCAGATCGGCGACGACCGGATTGCCGACGATGTCCTTGCCCAGGCCGATCGTGAGCTGCGATCCGGAGTCGGCATAGACCTGCGAGCCGAGGACCTCCGAAAGGCGGATCGTCTGTCGCTTCGCGTTCGGCAGCTCGAGCGCCATCGTCGTCTTGCCGGGAATGGTCTCGACGACGCGGATGCTGACCAGGCTGAGCGAGCGCGCCAGGTCCTTCGCCAGGTTCACCACCTGCGCGCCTTTCACGCCGACGGCCGGCTCGATCTCGTAGCGCGTGATGACCGGCCCTGGCGAGGCCGCCACCACCCGCACTTCGACGCCGAAGTCCTTGAGCTTCTTCTCGATCAGGCGCGAGGTCATCTCTAGCGTCTCGGCGCTCACCGTGGTCTCCTGGCGCTGCGGCGCCGAGTCGAGCAGGTCGACCTGCGGCAGCTTGGTGTCGACCAGCTCGCTGAAGAGCGGCTTCTGCCGTTCCTTGACGACGCGCGTGCTCTTTGGAACGTCGACCAGCGTCGGCTCGATCACGATCGGCAGATGCTGCTCGTGCAGCTCGTGCTCGACTTCCACCGTTTCCTCGCGCTCGCGGATCGCCTCCTCGCCGATGCGGGCATCTTCTTCGCGCTCGATGCGCGAGACGCGGCGCAAGCGCAGCGAGTCGACGCCCGCGCCGATCGCCTCGGCCACGCGCAGCCACGAAAAGCCGAGGCCGAGGGAGACGCCGGCGACGAGCACGGCAATCCAGAGCACGCCCGACCCGGCGAAGCCAAGAAAGGCCTGGCTCGTCCTGCCCAACGCGTAGCCGAGCACGCCGCCGGCGTTGCCGCCGGCGACCTGAGCTTCGTACGAATAGAGCCTCGTCCACTCCAGCGACGCGCTGGCCATCAGCAGCAGGGCCAGGCCGAGCCAGATCGGCCAGGTGCGCTGCGCTTGGGGTGCGGGCGCCCCCGGCGCGTTGGCGCGCAGAACGCGCGCCAGGCCGCCGAGCCAGGCGCGGCCACCGACCAGGACGGCCCACCAGACCGAGTAGCCGGCCAGGAAGTACGCCAAGTCCGAGAGCCAGGCACCGGCGGCGCCCGCCTTGTTCTGCAGCGGGCCGCCGGCGCCCGAAGTCGAGAAGCCCGGGTCGGCGCTGCTGTGCGTCGACAAGGCGATGACGGCCAGGATCCAGGCCACGGCTCCCACGAGGAGACCGAGTTGCGCGCGCCATGACGGCGACGTGCCGGCCGGCGCCGCAGGCAGCGAGCCGTCCGCGCCTTCTATACCGAGCGATCCGAGAGGAAAGGTCATCCGCGAATTGTGCGGGAATCGCCGCGCCGCTCCCGCGGCCGGCGCGTGCTCGATTTCAGCCGGTCAGCTGTTCCTTGATGATGACCCAGCCGTTTTCCTGCGTCTGCACCATGCCGCGGCCTTCGAGGTCCTTCATGACGCGGCTGACCATCTCGCGCGAGGCGCCGACGACCTTGGCCAGGTCCTGGCGCGAGACCTTGTTGCGGATGATCTTGACCTCGCCTTCCATCTCCGACATGTCGAGCAGGGTGCGCGCGACACGGCCGTAGACATCGAGCAGGGCCAGCGATTCGATCTGCCGGTCGGCGCTGCGCAGGCGCTGCACCAGGCCACGCATGATGGCGTAGGACAGGCTGGAATTTTCCGGCAGGCAGCGGGCGAACTCGGTGCGGCCGAGGATGAGCATGTCGGTCTGGACCTCGGCGCGTACCGTGGCCGAATGCGGCTCGTTGTCGATGAGGCTCATCTCGCCGACATAGTCGCCCGACTGCAGCACCGCCAGGATGACCTCGCGGCCGCGCGAGTCGGCCGTCAGCACCCGGGCCCGGCCGGTGAGCAGGATGAACAGCGCGTTCGATTTCTTGCCATGCTCGACGACGATCTCACCGCGCCGGAAGCGCCGCTTGACGACGCTGTCGGCGATGCCCTGAGCCTGCTCGTTGGTGAGCAGCGAGAACAGCGGCACCCGCCGGATGAGGTCAAGATTCGAGAGCATCGCCATCGGACACGCCTTTCGGTTCAACAAGCCTCGCCGGGCCGCCGGCGTGAAAATCGCACGCTGGCGCCAGCGCGGCTATTGTCACCATTAAGCGCATTGATGCCACCCGGTTGCAACCCCATGTCAGACTTCAGCGACGCGTCCCCTTGCATTCCAGTCCTCCGCGCACCATGACTTCGACCTCCCAGCACGCCCGCGTCCTCATCCTCGGCTCGGGCCCGGCCGGCTACACGGCGGCGATCTATGCGGCTCGCGCCAACCTCAAGCCGATGCTGATCACCGGCATCGCGCAGGGCGGCCAGCTGATGACGACGACCGACGTCGACAACTGGCCTGCCGACGTCGACGGCGTGATGGGCCCGGACCTGATGCAGCGTTTCCTCAAGCACGCCGAGCGCTTCGATACCCAGGTCGTGTTCGACCACATCGACGAGGTCGACCTCGGCAAGCGCCCCTTCACCCTGCGCGGCGATTCCGGCCAATACACCTGCGATGCGCTCGTGATCGCCACCGGCGCTTCGGCGAAGTACCTCGGGCTGCCGTCCGAACAGGCCTTCATGGGCCGCGGCGTCAGCGGCTGCGCCACCTGCGACGGCTTCTTCTATCGCGGCCAGGAGGTGTGCGTCGTCGGGGGCGGCAACACCGCGGTAGAGGAGGCTCTCTACCTTTCCAACATCGCCTCGAAGGTGCACCTGATCCATCGGCGCGACAAGTTCCGCGCCGAGGCGATCCTGATCGACAAGCTGATGGCCAAGGTCGCCGACGGCAAGATGCAGCTGCACCTCTGGTCGACGCTCGACGAGGTGCTGGGCGACGCGAGCGGGGTGACGGGCGTGCGCATCCGCAGCACGAAGAACGACGCGACCGAGGAGATCGCGCTCACCGGCTGCTTCATCGCCATCGGCCACCAGCCGAACACCGACATCTTCAAGGGCCAGCTGGAAATGCGCGACGGCTACATCCTCTCGAAGAGCGGCCTCGAGGGCTTTGCGACGATGACGAGCGTCCCTGGCGTGTTCGCCGCCGGCGACGTCCAGGACCATGTCTACCGACAGGCGATCACGAGCGCCGGAACGGGCTGCATGGCGGCTCTGGACGCGCAGAGGTTCCTCGAGCAGAGCTGAGCCGGCCTGGGCGCCGACCCGCGCTATAATCGTTGGCTTTGCTGCGCCGAGGGTTTGCGCGCGGCACCGATACACCCAGCACGGAGAAGCGTCATGGCACGCGTCTGTCAAGTCACGGGCAAGCGCCCGATGGTCGGGAACAACGTTTCCCACGCCAACAACAAAACCAAGCGCCGCTTTCTGCCGAACCTGCATTACCGCCGGTTCTGGGTCGAAGGCGAAAACCGCTGGGTGCGCATCCGCGTCAGCAACTCGGGCCTGCGCCTGATCGACAAGGTGGGCATCGAGCAGGTCGTTGCCGACCTGCGCGCCCGCGGCGAAATCTAAGAGGAGCCGGCCATGGCCAAAGGTGGACGCGAGAAGATCAAGCTCGAATCGAGCGCCGGTACCGGTCACTTCTATACGACCGACAAGAACAAGAAGACGACGCCCGAGAAGATCGAAATGATGAAGTTCGATCCGAAGGCACGCAAGCACGTGACCTACAAGGAAACGAAATTGAAGTAGTAGGACGCTGCGCTGAACTCAGCGGGGTTGCTGCGCAACCCCTTCAGGGTCAGCCAAATGCAAAAGGGGTCGCATCGCGACCCCTTTTTGTTTGGACAGGGATCGCTCTGCGATCCCTACGCGTGCGCGGCGCGCAGCCGGAGCGCGAACTCCTGAAGGGCGGCGATGCCGCTCTCCTCGGCCTTGTGCAACCAGGCCTGCAGGTCGGCGACGAGTTGCTCGGCCGAGACGCCGGTGCGCGTCCACAGCTGGCGCAGCTCTTCGCGCATGGTGACCAGCTTGGCCAGATACGGGCTCAAGGCCACGGCCTCGGCCACGTGCTCGCGGGCGGCATGCGGAATCTTGTCGTCGTCGCGATGCAGCCAGCGGCGGGCGATGCGCATGGTCGCGAGCTTGGCCGTGCTGCCGGCACCTTCGCTCTTCAGGCGCGCCACTTCGGCGCGGCTGGCGTGACGCAGGCTGCGGGCATAGTTGGCCATGACCTCGTAGCGGTTGGCGATGATCGCCTCGAGCGTCTTGCCATCGGCCACCGGCTTGACCGTGCCCAGACGAAGCTGCGGCGGCGTCTTGCGCACGCTGGCCAGGCCCAGGATCTCGAGGCCGCGGATGTAGAGCCAGCCGATGTCGAACTCGTACGGCTTGACCGACAGCTTGGCCGAGGTCGGATAGGTGTGGTGGTTGTTGTGCAGTTCCTCGCCGCCGATGACGATGCCCCACGGAACGACGTTGCGGCTGGCATCCGGGGCCTCGAAATTGCGATAGCCCCACCAGTGGCCGATGCCGTTGACGATGCCGGCGGCGGTGATCGGGATCCAGAGCATCTGCACTGCCCACACGGCAGCACCGATCGCGCCGAACAGGAACAGGTTGATGATCAGCATGACGCCGACGCCCTGCCAGCTGAAGCGGGCGTAGAGATTGCGCTCGAGCCAGTCGTCCGGCGTGCCGTGGCCGAACTTGGCCAGCGTTTCCTGATTCTTGGCCTCGGTGCGATAGAGCTCGCTGCCGGTCAGCAGCACGGTCTTGATGCCGCGCGTCTGCGGGCTGTGCGGATCTTCTTCCGTCTCGCACTTGGCGTGGTGCTTGCGATGGATCGCCACCCACTCCTTGGTCACCATCCCGGTCGTGAGCCACAGCCAGAGCCGGAAGAAGTGCGACGGAATCGAATGCAGGTCGAGGGCGCGATGCGCCTGCGCCCGGTGCAGGAAGATGGTCACGGCGGCGATCGTGATGTGCGTCGTCAGCAGCGTGTAGAGAACGATTTCCCACGCATTGAACGCAGCAAAGCCGTGCGCGAGCCAGTTGACCAGCGCATCGAACACCGAAATCAGCACATCCATGAATCAGCCTTGAGATTTATTTGACTTGCGAGATATCGCGATTCTATTCGACGGCCCCGGGACATGCCCCTGCAAAACGACGGATATCACCGCTCCTTCCACTCGTTACCTTTGAGCGCCTTTGTGGCAAGGCGTTCCCAGGCGGCGGCGAAAAACCCGTCGGTGCCGTGGCGATGCGTCCACAAGCGCAGATCGCTGCCGCTGACGAGCGTCTCTGCCGCGCCCACCTGGGCCTTGTGCAGCAACTCCTGGGCCGACAGGCGCGCGAAGGATTCGCCATGCTCGGCGTCGAACTCGGCGGCCACCGCCTCGTCTTCCTCTTCGAGAGGACTGCAGGTGGCATAGACCAGCCGGCCGCCCGGTTTGAGCAA
The DNA here is from genome assembly GCA_963778525.1 of uncultured beta proteobacterium. Taxonomy (GTDB): domain Bacteria; phylum Pseudomonadota; class Gammaproteobacteria; order Burkholderiales; family Burkholderiaceae_C; genus Schlegelella_A. The sequence continues at coordinate 876,511 of CAVZUJ010000001.1, forward strand.
TCGGGCCGCTGCAGCGAGGATGGCCCGTTGCTCGACGCCACGCTCGAGCAGCGACTGCGGCGACTGCCGCCACTTCATGTCCGGGTGCCGGCGCAGGGTGCCCAGGCCGGTGCACGGCGCATCGACGAGGACCCGGTCGATCTTGCCCGCCAGGCGCTTGATGCGGTCGTCGCGCTCGTGCGCGATCTGGATCGGATAGACGTTCGACAGGCCGCTGCGCGCCAGGCGCGGCTTCAGCGCGGCCAGGCGATGACCCGAGACGTCGAAAGCGTAGAGCCGGCCACTGCCGCGCATCTGGGCACCGAGAGCGAGCGTCTTGCCACCGGCGCCGGCGCAGAAGTCGACGACCATCTCGCCGCGCCTGGCGCCCGTCATCAAGGCCAGCAACTGGCTGCCCTCGTCCTGCACCTCGACCCAGCCTTCGGTGAAAACGGGATGCTGCTGCAGGGCGGGCTTGCCGGCGACACGGATCCCGACCGGCGAGTACGGCGTCGGCTGCGCTTCGATGCCCGCGTCGCGCAGGCGCGCCAGAACCTCGTCGCGGCTGGCGCGCGCGACGTTGACGCGAAGGTCCAGCGGCGCGGGCCGGTTGACGCTCTCCACCCAGGGCCAGAAGGCATCGCCTAGGGCGGGTTGCAGGCGCTCGGCGAGCCAGGCCGGAAGGTTGTGACGGAGCGCCTCGGGCAACGCGCTGCGGTCGACCGCCCTGCTGCGCTCGAGCCACGCGAGCTCGGCTTCGCTCAAGGCGGCGCGCAGAAAACCTGCGTTGCCCTGCCAGGCCAGGATGGCCAGCCGCCTTTCCATTTCGCCACTGCCCGACTGCGCGAGATGACGATAGAGCGGCAACTCGCGCAGCACCGCATAGGCCGTCTCGGCAAGCGAGTGGCGCTCGCGCGAGCCGAGTGAGCGCGACTCGCGAAAGAAATCGGAGGCGACACGGTCGGCCGGGTGCTCGAAGCGCAGGAGGCGATGCACGAGCTCGGTTGCAGCCTCGAGCAGGGCGTTCGGATGCATCGTGGCGATTATCCTAGGCACGCGCGAACCGCCCGATCGCCGCGCAATCCACTCTCCTGCGAACGCCACACGCCTTGTCTTCTCCACCTGCCCCGAAGCCAAGAGCCCGCGCCAAGCCGCGCGTCCTCGCGCACCACCGCCTGATCCTGTGCGCCGTCGTCGGCCTGATCGTGGCCGTTGCCTGGCCCGACGTGCAGACGGCGCTGTCGCGCGCCCTCATCGCCTGGAACGTGCTGGCGTGGCTGTACCTCCTCTGGGTCGGCCTGGTGCTGAGCCGAGCCGATTCCGGGCACATCAAGCGCGTGGCGCTGGCCCAGGCCGAAAGCGCGGGCACCGTGCTGGCCATCGTTGCCCTGGCGGCGATCACCAGCCTCGTTGCCGTCGTCTTCGAGCTGATCGCGGCCAAGGCGGCCGGTCCCCACCACATGGCCGGGCATCTGTTCTTCGTGCTGGCCACGGTGCTCGGATCCTGGCTGCTGCTGCCGACACTGTTTGCGCTGACCTACGCCGCCGCCTTCTACCGGCGCGAGCCCGATGCCGGCCTCGTGTTTCCCGGCACCAAGGCGAGCTTCGAGCCCGACCACACCGACTTTCTCTACTTTTCCTTCACCATCGCGGTGACCGCGCAGACGTCCGACGTCGAAGTGACGACGCGCGAGATGCGTCGCCTCGTGATCTACCAGTCGGTGCTGTCGTTCGTGTTCAACACGACGATCCTGGCGTTCACCATCAACGCCGCGGCCGGATTTTTCTAGCGCACCGCTAACGCGGCAGAAGCAGCTGCGATTCGCCGTCGACGTGCACGACTCGCCCGTCGCGCCGGTCGAGCCTTCCTTCGACCAGCCAGCGCAGCGCGCGCGGATAGAGCACGTGCTCCTGTTCGAGCACGCGCGCCGCCAACGTCGTCCCGGTGTCGGCCGGCAGCACCGGGACGAGCGCCTGGGCGACGATCGGACCGTGGTCGAGATCGGCGGTGACGAAATGCACCGTCGCCCCGGCCACCTTGCAGCCGGCCTCGATCGCACGCGCGTGCGTATGCAGTCCCGGAAAGAGCGGCAGCAGCGACGGATGGATGTTGACCAGCCGGCCTTCGAAGCGCTGCACGAATGCCCGGCGTGAGGATGCGCATGAAGCCGGCGAGCGCGACGACGTCGGGTGCGAAGGCCTCGATGCACGTCGCCAGGGCCGCGTCGAAGGCTTCGCGCGACGCGAAGGCCTTGTGATCGACCACCGCCGTGGCGATGCCGTGCCGGCGCGCGAAGTCCAGCCCGGCCGCGTCGGCGCGGTTGCTGATCACCGCGGCCACTTGCGCCGGCCAGCGCTCCGCGGCGGCCCGGCGAACGATGGCCTCCATGTTCGAGCCGCGGCCCGAGATGAGGATGACGATGTTCTTCATGCGGGGCCGAAGTGTATCGGCGCGCCTCGGCCCAAAACTACAATCGCACCCTTTGCCGACGACGAGCCGCAACGCGATGAGCGAGAGCCACCCCCCGACCGGCGCCGACGCCGCTGCCAGCCCGGGCGCCGTGCGCGAGCGCGTTCTCTCGGGCATGCGGCCGACCGGCGCCTTGCACCTCGGCCACTATCACGGCGCCCTGAAGAACTGGGTGCGCCTGCAGCGCGACTACGAGTGCTTCTACTTCGTCGCCGACTGGCACGCCCTGACGACGCACTACGAAGAGCGCGGCGTGATCGAGAAGAACGTCTACGACATGGTCATCGACTGGCTCGCCGCCGGCATCGACCCGGACAACGCGACCATCTTCATCCAGAGCCGCCTGCCCGAGCACGCCGAGCTGTTCACGCTGCTGGCGATGGGCACGCCGCTCGGCTGGCTCGAGCGCGTGCCGACCTACAAGGACCAGATCGACAAGCTGAAGGACCGCGATCTCGCGACCTACGGCTTTCTCGGCTACCCGCTGCTGCAGGCGGCCGACATCCTGATCTACAAGGCAGCCTACGTGCCGGTCGGCGAAGACCAGTCGTCGCACGTCGAGCTGACGCGCGAGGTGGCGCGCCGCTTCAATCATCTCTACGGCCGCGAAGCGAATTTCGACGAGCTGGCGCGCAATGTCGTGAAGAAGCTCGGCAAGGATGCGGCCAAGGCGTTCGAGTCGGCGCGCAAGTCCTTCCAGGAAGAAGGCGGCGAAGAAGCGCTGCAGCGCGCGCGCGGCGTGCTCGAGGCCAGCCGGTCGCTCGGCGCGGCCGACCGGCAGCGCCTCGACGGCTGGCTGCACGGCACCGGCAAGACCATCCTCAAGGAACCGCAGGCGCTGCACACCGAGGTGAAGAAGCTGCCGGGCCTCGACGGCGCGAAGATGAGCAAGAGCTACGGCAACGGCATCGCGATGCGCGAGGAGCCGGCCGAGGTGGAGCGCAAGATCCGCCGCATGCCCACCGATCCGGCGCGCGTGCATCGCAACGACCCGGGCAATCCCGAGAAGTGCCCGGTCTGGCAGTTCCACCAGGTCTATTCGAACGACGAGACCAAGGCCTGGGTGGTGCACGGCTGCACCACGCGCAGCGATCGGCTGCCTGGACTGCAAGCAGCCGGTCATCGACGCCATCGTCCGCGAGCAGGCGCCGTGGCGCGAGCGCGCCGCGGGCTATCTGGCCGATCCGAAACGGGTGCACTGGATCGTCGAAATGGGCACCGAGCGCGCCCGCACGGTTGCGCGCGAGACGATGCGCGGTGTGCGCGAGGCTATGGGTCTCGACTACTGATTCTTCGCTGCTTCCCGGCCGCGTTGCGGCGAGGCAGACGAGCGAGCGTTCAGCGTTTGGCGCGCTGCGCGGGCCCGACGGGTCGTGCGGCCCTGTGGCCCAGCTTGCTCTCGGTCCCTGCGAGCAGCTTGGAAATATTGGCGGCGTGCCGCCAGACCAGCAGCAGCGACATGAGGGTGATGATCGCGGCCTCCGGTCCGACGCCCCAGATGAGCAACTGGTAGAAAGGCGCGAAGACGGCCGCCACGATGGAGGCCAGGGACGAGTAGCGGAAGAACGCGACGATGATGATCCAGGTGGCGAGCGTGGCCAGGCCGAGCCAGGGATTCAGCCCGAGCAGGACGCCGGCAGCCGTGGCCACGCCCTTGCCGCCCTTGAAGCGGAAGTACAAGGGCCAGAGATGTCCGAGAAACGCGCCCAGGCCGGCGAGCGCGACGCTCCAGTCGAGCGCGTCGCCGCCGACGCCGAGCCGTCGACCGGCCCAGCCCGCGAGAAGCACCGCCACCGCGCCCTTCAACGCGTCGAGTGCCAGGGTGATGATCGCAGCCGCCTTGCTGCCCGAACGCAGCACGTTGGTTGCCCCTGGATTGCCCGAGCCGTAGGTGCGTGGGTCGTCGAGACGCATGGCGCGACTCACGATCACGGCGAAGGAAAGCGAGCCGATCAGGTAGCCGACGAGAAGAGCGACGAAGGGAAAGGCCGTGGACATGGGGCGCTGAAGCTGATGGCCTTCGATTCTGCACCCGGGCCGTCGGCCGGCTCGCGCGCACCGCTCGAGCTAGTGCCAGAGCTTCTGCTGGCTCGCGGAAGCGTCGGGATAGATGCTGCGCAGGGCGCGTTGCAGCATGCTTCGATCGATGGGCTTGGCCAGGCATTGGTGAAAGTGTTCGCGCACGGCGGCAGGCACGTCGGCGGCGCTCATGCCGACGAAGTGGGCAGCACGGTTCGGTCCGATTCCCTGCCGCGTTTCGTCGACGAGCTGCACGCCGCTCTTGGTCGGCATGTCGATGTCGACGAAGGCGGCGTCGTAGTGCGACGTCGCCAGGAGGTAGGCGCCCGCCGAAGCGGAAGTGGCCCGATCGCAAGCGAAGCCCAACTCCTGGATCACCTCGATCATGGCGTCGAGCACGTCGACCCGGTCGTCGACGACCAACACCTTGCCGGTGCCGCCTTCGCGCGGGGTATCGAAACCCTCGGCCGGAGCGGCAGGAATTCGAAGAGTGAATGTCGTGCCCACGTCGGCATGGCTGGTGACGGCGATTTCGCCGCCCAGGTGCTCGGTCAGCACGCGCACGATCGCCAGACCCATGCCCGAGCCGCTGCCGCGCCGCTCGCTGCCGCTCGAGCTGCGGTCCGCCTCGAACAGCGTCGGCAGGATCGAATCCGGAATCCCCGGGCCCGTGTCGGACACCGTGAAGGTGAGCCGGCCTGCCGGCGCGTCGTATCCATCGAACGAGCTGCGGACCTGCCCCGCATCGGTATAGCGAATGGAGTTCAGGATGAGGTTGGTCAGCACCTGGTCGATACGCGCACCGTCGGCGACGACGAAAACGGGTTCGTGCGGCGTGTCGAGGACCAGCTGCAAACCCTTCTCCATAGCCAGCGGCCGGACGCTCTGTGCCATGGCTTGCATCAGAGCCACCACCTCGAACGGCTCGGGGTTCATTTCCAGGCGGCCCACTTGCCCTTTGGCTAGCGTCAACAAATCTCGAAGCTGTGTGTTCAGCAGCAGCGACGACCGTCGCATGCGCCCGACAAGATCGCCGTCCAGCTCGCGACCGCCGTACCTCAACTCGAAGAGATCCAAAGCGGAGACCATGCTTTGCAGGGGCGAGCGGATCTCGTGGCTGACTCGGCCCAGAAAAGCGCTGCGAGCAACGATGACTTCGTTCATGGCCTCGAGACGAACGCGATCCGATCTCAAGCGTCTTGCCTCTATAGATTCGCCTGATCAAGTTGGAGAAGAAGAAAGGAACGAGGGCGAGCATCAGCGCGAACGGGAGCGTCAGGTAGAGGTCGAAAATATAGGGCTCGACCGTGAACGCCGCGACCAATGCAAACAGCGCGGCGAACCAAACCAGATACATGGTCCGAAATCCATATCGGATTCCGGTCGAGACGATGACCGTGAGAAGCAGTGGATTCAAGAACGGCATCGAACGGGAGTCTCCGGCCAGAAGCAGCGTCAGAGCCAAGGGGTCCGATACCGCAAAGATGTAGATCAACGCCGGGCCCGTGTCGGGCGACGTCGCAAAAGAACTGCATAGGCATCGGTTGCCAACCCGTACATGACCGCGACGGCGATATTCCCTAGAGGAAATTCGCTGCGCGGACTCGTGAGAAATTCGGCCATGAGAACCGAGCGGCAGCACGATAGAAACGATCGCTCGATTGATCGCCCGTCGCTCTTCCTGCGCGGCGCTCTCTGGCACCTTTTGCGCGCCGAAGAATTTCTCCGACCCGTGCGAACGCGGTGTCCAGCACGCTCAGCACGAGATTCCCCTTAGTTCGCGCACCGAACCAGCTTCGCATCCAGAGCCGCGATCAACGCCTGCGGCGCCATCCCCACCAGGTACCCCCGCCGGCCGCCGTTGATGAAGATGCGGTCGAGCCCAAGCACCGTCTCCTCCACGTATACCGGCATCGCCTTTCTCGTCGCGAACGGCGAGGTGCCGCCCACCTGGTAGCCGCTGTGCCGCTCTGCTACGTCCGGCGCACAGGGCTCAACCGCCTTGACGCCGATCGAGCGCGCCAGGTTCTTGGTGCTGACCTGCCTGTCGCCGTGCATCAGCACGATCATCGGCCGCGCCTTCTCGTCCTGCATGACCAGCGTCTTGACGACCGCATGCTCGTCGACGCCGAGCTGGCGGGCCGACTCGGCGGTGCCGCCGTGCTCGACGTACTCGTAGACGTGCTCGCTGAAGTCGACGCCGGCGCGGCGCAGGGCCTGCGTCGCCGGCGTCTCGCTGACATGTGCGTGCTTCTTGCCCACGCGGGCATTGTCAGGCGTCGAGACCGAATGGTGTCTGTCGGAACATCGCGGGCGTGCTCTGGCATCGATGGTTCGACGGCGAGCCGGAGCTGCAATCGATGTCGCTCTACGGCCCGCCGGCGCTAAGGAAGGACAGGCGCTGCTGGCGCGCAGACCTTGTCCCCCGAGGGCGAACGCAGGTAGATCAGCATGCGACCCTTGTAGGCTGCCGCATCGCCAACCGCGACGATCGCGAGCGGCTCTTCCCGGCGTGCGAAGCCCAGGGCCGACATCTCGCGGTTGAAAGCCGGCCGGTTGCCGCGATCGGGATCGATGATCCAGACCTCGGCCGCGGCCTGGGCATGGCGGCCGATGAAGTGGCGAGGTTCGAGCGATCGTCACGTTCGTAAAGCAAGTCGCTGCCGATGATGAGATCGAAGCGGCCGCGCACCACCCGGCCGCCGAGCGTGCGGCCGCGCCGGCGCGTCTCGCCGGCGGCCCAGTCGCCGTGCCGATAGGGCATCGGCGCCAGGCCATTCAGGCGCAGGTTCCTGCGCAGGAAGCTCGCTGCGAGCGGGTGACAGTCGCTCGCGGTCACGTCGGCGCCGCGCCGATGGCCGACCAGGCTCGCCAGTGCCAGGCCGCAGCCAACTTCGAGAATGCGCTCGCCGGCACGCACCGGCCGCGCCGCCAGTCGTGCCGCAAGGTGCGCCCCCGAAGGCCACAGCAGGCCGAAGAGCGGCCACGTCGCCGACGAGATGCCGCGCCGGTCGGCGTTGCCGTGCGGATCGAAGAACTGCTGCCGGTCGAGGAGCGAGCGGATCGTCAGGTCGGCGACGCCGGCCACCGCGATGCGCTCCTGCTTCGTCAGGTAGCCGGGCATCGCTGCCGCGTCGATGTCAGCGGCGCTACGGAAGGGGTTCATCGGCCGAGCTTACGCGCTCTTCGCAATCGGCTCTTCGCCCAGCACGGTGCAGCGGCGCACGACCCGGCCTTCCCTCGCCTCGTCGTACGGCGTGGCGCGGTGCATCAGGCAGCGGTTGTCCCAGGCAATCAGCTGGTGCGGCGTCCAGCGGTGCTCGTAGCTCAGGTCGGCGTGCACCGCCATCGCGTTCAGCTCGTCGATCAGGGCCCGGCCTTCTTCGTAAGGCATGCCGACGATGGACTCGGCGTGATCGCCGAGAAAGAGGCAAGCGCGGCCGGTTTCGCCATGAACGCGAACGACCGGGTGCTCGACCGGCGGCGCCTCGCGCCGCTGCGCTTCGGTCATGAGATCGATGCCGTGGCGGCGGGTGCGCGAGAAGTCGAGGTTGTGCACCGCGCGCAGCCCGGCGATGCGCGCCTTCCACGCCGGCGAGAGACGCTCGTACGCGCCGTACATGTCGCAGAAGTGCGTCTCGCCGCCGGCCTTCGGCACGAGCTCGCCATAGATGATCGTCGCCTGGCCGGTGACGCGGCGCCACGAGCCGTCGGTGTGCCACGCCAGCGTGCCCTTGTCGGGATGCCGCCCGTTCGGCCGGCCGTTCTCGTCGAGATTCGACAGCCGGTAGAGCTCCGGGAAGCCGTCGGCGTGGTACATCGACATCACGTGCACCTGCACCTCGCCGAACTGGCGCGCGAAGGCGACCTGCGCCGCGGGCGGCAGGTCCTGCGGCGGAAACAGCAGCACCTGGTAGCGCAGGAAGGCAGCGTAGAGCTCGCGAAAGACCTCGGGCGAAACACCGGCGGCGAGGTCGAGCCCGGAAATCTCCGCGCCGAGATTCGGCGTCAGCGGGCGCACCTGAAACGATGCGTCTCGCGATTCGGGTCGAGCGGTTGCGCTCATGTCAGGGCGGGCAGATGTAGCCGGAGCCGCCTGGCGCCTTGAAGCAGCCGACCGATTCCGGGAACAGCGTCTTCGGCAGCCACAGCACGACGTCGGGAAGCAGCACCGTGAAGGCGATCGTCGCGAGGAAAACGACGTAGAGCGGCAGCGAGCGGACGCATCGCCCGCCCGAAGCCGACGCCGACGTACTTCGAGGCGACCAGCAGGGACAGCCCGTAGGGCGGCGTGATCAGGCCGAACACCAGCGTCGTGATGATGACCACGCCCATGTGCAACGGGTTGATGTCGCCGACCTCGGTGAGCTTGATGATGATCGGCATGAAGATGATGATCGCCGGCACCGCATCGATGAAGTCGCCGACGATGATGAAGAGGCGCACCAGCAGCAGCATGATCAGCGGCGCCGTTGCGTGCCGGCGATGCCGCTGATGTAGGTGGCGACGATGTCGGGGCCGCGCAGATAGGCCACCATCCAGCCGAACGCCGAGGCGCCCGCCACGGCGGCGAGCGGCAGCGAATAGAGCAGGCCGGCGTACATGAAGTCGCGCGGCAGCTCGAACACGTGGCGCGGCCTGAGCACCGGGATCAGCACCAGGATGATGTAGGCGCAGGCGACCATGCCGGCCTCGGTCGGCGTGAACCAGCCGGTCAGGATGCCGCCCATGATGATCACGGGAATCACCAGCGGCAGCGCCGAGCCGCGCGCCGCAACCGCCACCTCGGCCAGCGAGGCGCGCTTCTTCCTGATGCCGACCGGGCCCCAGAAGTAGCTGTAGACCATCAGGCCGATGCCGATCAGCACGCCGGGCACGACGCCGGCGAGGAACAGGCCGCCGATCGAGACGTTGCCGGTCGCGCCGTAGACCACCGCCATGATGCTCGGCGGGATCAGGTTGGCCATGGTCGAGGCCGAGGCGATCAGCGCCGCGGTGAAGCCGCGGTCGTAGCCCTCCTTGTCCATCTCCGGCGCGACGGTCCGGCTCAGCACCGCGACATCGGCCGTCGACGAGCCCGAGATGCCGGCGAAGAACATGCTGAACAGCGTGACGACCTGGGCCAGGCCGCCGCGCAGGTGGCCGACCAGCGTCTGCGACAGCCGGATCATCCGGTGCACGACGTCCGAAGAGGCCATCAGCTCGCCGACGAGCAGGAAGAACGGCACCGCCAGCAGCGCTTCCGAATCGATGCCGTGAAAGAGCTGTCCGACCATCGACTGCATGCTGATCGGCGTGAACACCGTGGCGGTGAGCACGCCGGCGATCAGCGCGAACGACACCGGCACGCCCATGTAGCCGAACACCAGGAAGAGCGCCGCCATCAGGCACAGGACCGCGCCGCCGCTCATTCGGCCAGCTCCACGACCGGCACGTCGTCGCGATCCTCGGGCCCTTCGAAGCCGTGCCGCCAGCCGTTGACGAGCTGCTCGATGGTGAAGAGCGCGATCAGCACGCCGGCCGCCGGCACGATCGCGGTGTAGACGGTGAGCGGAATGAGCGACGGCATGCGGTAGCTGCCGAGATCGAGCATCGCGTTCTTCCAGCCGAACCAGATCAGCAGCAACGCGACCGCGAGCACGATCAGCCGGTTGGCGATCTCGATCGCGCTGCGCGGCGCGCCGGTCATGCGCTTGGTGATCTCGCTCAGGTAGAAGTGGTCGTTGCGCCGCGTCGCCGCCGCCATGCCGACGAAGACACCCCAGGCGAAGAAAGCCGTCGTCACCTGCTGCAGCCACAACCACGGCGTGCCGATGGTTCGGGTCACGACATCGCAGAACACGGTGAGCGTGAACATGCCGATGCAGACGCCGCACAGGATCATCAGCGTCGCCTCGAGCCCGTCGAAGGCCTTCCACTTCAGGTGCCGGTGCCGCTGCAGGATGAGGGCGCGCGTGTCGGCCATCGCTACCTTTCGTCGCGTTGCGGTCGCGCGCGTTGCCGACGGGCGCGTCGCCCGCGCCGCGACGCGCCGGACATCGAGGCTATTTCTCCTCGCGCACCATCTTCAGCAGCTTCACGGCGTGCGGCCCGAGCTCGGCGGCGAGCTGGTCCTGCACCGGCTGCGCCGCCTTGATGAAGCCGGACTTGTCGACGTTCTCGACGACCTTGACGCCGATCGTCTTCAGCTTGTCTTCCGAGTCCTTCTCGAGCTTCAGGGCCATTGCCGGCTCGCGCCGGCTGACCTCGGTGGCCGCGGCCTGGACCCAGCCCTGCTGCTCCGGCGTCAGGCTGTTCCAGGTCTTGTCGCTGACCCAGATGCAGTTGTTGTTGGCCTCGTGCTCGGTGATCGAGAGCACCGGCGCCACCTCGTAGTGCTTGTTCGCGAGGTAGACGTTGATGCCGTTCTCGGCGATGTTGACGACGCCCGTCTGCAGCGAGGTATAGACGTCGCCAAAGGGCATGTGCACCGTCTGCGCGCCGTAGGCCGGGAACAGCGTGTCCTCGGTCTTGGTCGCCTGCACGCGCACCTTCTTGCCCTTGATGTCGTCGATCGAGTGCACTTCCTGCTTGCTGTACATGCTGCGCATGCCCATGGTCATCAGGCCGAGCACGTGCGCGCCCTGCACCGAGTCCTTCACCATGTCGCGAAACTCGGCGGTGATCGCCGGGTCGGCCAGCACCTTCATCAGGTGCGCCTGGTCGCGGAAGATGAAGTGCAGCGAGAAGACGCCGGCCTGCGGCGCCAGCGTCGAGGCGTTCGCCGTCGATGTAATGACGAAGTCGATGTCGCCGGCGCGCATCTTCTGCAGCATCTGCGGTTCCTGGCCGAGCTGGGCGCCGGGGAACTGGTTGATGCTGAACTTGCCGCCGCTCAGCTCCTTGAGCTTGGCATCGAACATGTTGGCGGCAACGCCGTAGGCCGTGCTGGGCGGCTGGTCGTAGGCGAAACTGAACTGGCGCGGCGCCTGCGCGGCGGCCGCCGAAGCGACGACCGTGGCGAAGCAGAACACCGCGAGGCGACGAAGCGCCTGGTAGCCGATCCGGATTGTCATGGCAGCTTCCTTCATGTGTGCGACCCGTCGGAGGAGGCAGCGCGCAGCGCGACTCCGCAGGGGGCGTGTCTCGTATTCGAATGTTTTGCGCCCCGCCGCAGAATAGGCGGCAGCGATCGCTTCTGAATCGGTATAAGCCAACCCCCCCGGCCAGCCCGTTTGCCGGGAGATCGAGGGCGCTGGTGTTCAGTCGCGGGCCGCGGCGAAGGCGAGCGCCGTGCGCAGGGCATCACGCGCGCAATCGTCCGACATCAGCGAATCCGGCCGGATCAGCATGCAGACGACCCGCCGCGCAGCGTGGGCGACGATCAGCGGCGCGCCGTGCTCGTCGCACAGCCAGCGCTGCCAGCCGCCGGTCTCGTCGAGCGCGGGGCCAGCCGCCCAGTCGACCGCCAGCGTCGCGTAGCGAGCCGCGAAAAAAGCGCGAAGGGGTCGCCACGGTGCGCCCGCCACGGGCTGGCAGCGAACGATGCGGCCGTGCTCGGGGCGAATCGTCCGAAGCGCAAAGCCGGCTTCGCGCAGCACCAGGGCAGCGGCATCGCCGATCGACACCAGGCCACCGGCGCGAGCCGCCGCGTCGACGCAACGCGCTTCGTCGGCGCCGACGAGAACGCGCACGGTTGCGCGCGCGTCGAGGCGAGCGCCGATGCCAAGGAGGAGGTCGCGCATCGCCGCAATGAACGGGTCGCCGGCATCGCAGAGCGCGACCGCGGCTGCCGGCGTCGCCATCGCGCTCACCGTGGCGCGGCCCGGGTCGGCGACCTCGGCTTGCAGGTCGTCCGCGACGGCCAGGCCAAGCGCGCGCCAGAGCGACACCGCCTTGATCCGCGACTCCTGCTCTTCGCGCGCCGGGTCGGAATCGGCAAGCAGATCGCCACCGGTGCGCACTTCCGCGACGCCGTCCCGGATCGCGGCGGCGCGAAGAATCGTGCCGACGAGCGCGTCGCCGTTCGCCGCAACGTCGACGACGAGGCCGCCGTACCAGCCGCGCGGCCCGGCCTCGAGCTCGCCGATCGCTTCGAGCGCCAGGCGGCGCGGCGTGCCGGTCGCCATCACCGGCGCGGCGGTGGCCACGATGGCGTCCCACGCGTCGGCGCCGTCCCGCAACCGGCCGCCCAGGCGATCGACGGTGTGCACGACGGTGGTCAGCGCCATCGGCCGGCGCCGGTCGAGAAGGCGCAAGGTGCCCGGCACGCACAGCGGCGCCAGATCGTTGCGCAAGGCGTCGCTGCAGACGGCCAGCGAAGCGGCGTCGACGTCTTCGTCGATGAGGCGGCGAAACGATTCGGCCTCGCCGACCGGGCCGTGCCCGCGCGCGACCGTGCCGCAGACCGGAAAGGCCTCGATCTCCTCTCCACGCAGCCGCAGCTGCAGGTCGGGCGACGCGCCGAACACACGCTCGCCGGCGCCGGCGTTGAAGAAGAACACCGCCGGTGCAGGATTCGCCGCGCGCAGCGTCTCGAACGCCGCCGACACCGACAGGCCGGCCACGTCGCGTCGAAAGCTCTGGCTCAAGGTCAGCGACACCAGCGGCGAGGAGACGAGGCGCCGCACCGCGCGCTCGACGATCGCGGCGTAGCCGCCGCGGCTGGAAATCGTCGACCGGCAGGCGCGCTGCGCGCCGCCTCGCCAGGATCGTGCGTCGCGACGATCCGTGCGCCGCGGTGCGCGCCGACGAAGCGCTCGCCGCGGCCGAGGCCAACGTTGCGTCGGCCATCTGCAGCGTGCTGCGTTCCCAATCCCCGGCGCCATCGCGTCGCAGCAAGGTCGGCGCGAAGTAGAGAACGCCGAGCGACGGCGCGCTGGCCGGCGTGCCGGCCTGGCACGGGCTCGACGGCGCCAGTCGATGGGCCTCGAATCCGAGGGCGCCGACCAGATGCGCGTCTTCGATGCCGTCCCAAGCCCGCAGAAATTCACGCAGCGCCGGCAGCGGCGAGCGGCCTTCGCCGCGGCCGCAGGCGGCCACGAAGCTCGCCAGTGCCGAATGGCGCAACAGCGCATCGCCGAAGGTGTCGAGCGGCGCAACGACCAGGCCATCGCAGAAAACCTGAAACGACAGCGCCGCGTTCGTCAGCAGCACGGCCTGCAATGGATGCAAGCCGGCGATGCCGGCGTCGCAGCCGAAATAGATGCCCGGCGCGTGTTCGATCGATGCGATCGCCGCGGCGACTTCAGCGTCGTCGGCAGCGCGGCGCGCGACCGAGCAGTGCAACAAGACGATGCCGCTACTCGGCGGTCGTGCCGCTGCGCTTGATCACCGGCGTCATCACGGTCAGCTCGTGCTGCATGAACCTGCGCAACTCCTCGGCCGAGCCGCCGACCGGCTCCATGTACTGGCTGGCGAGCTTTTCGCGCACGTCAGGCTGGGCCAGGGCGAAATCGATCTCCTTGTTCATCCGCTCGACGATTTCGGTCGGGGTGCTGGCGGGCGCCATCACCGCCATCCAGGCGGTGTTCTCGACATCGGGCAAGCCGGCCTCCTTCATCGTCGGGATGTCCGGCATCAGAGCGCTGCGCTTGGCGGTGGAGACGGCGAGCGGACGCAGCTTGCCGGCCTTGACCTGCGGCATCACCGCGATGGCCGGCACGCAGGCGAACTGCACGTCGCCCTGCAGGATCGCCAGGATGGCGAGCGGCGAGGACGCGTAGGGAATGTGCACCGCGAAGGTATCGGTCTTGGCCTTGAGCAGCTCGACGCCGAGCTGCGACAGGCTGCCGACACCGGTCGAGGCGAAGTTGAACTTGCCCGGATTGGCTTTCATCGCCTTGACCAGATCGCCGAGGCTGTTGATGCCGGAGTCGGTGCGCACCGCGCAGACGTTGGCCTGCTCGCCGCCCATCACGACCGGCCGCAGCTCGGTGAACGGGTCGTAGCCGAGCTTCGGGTAGATCACCGTGTTGTAGACCAGCGGCCCGTTGGTGCTGACGAGAAAGGTGTAGCCGTCGCCCGCCGCCTTGGCGACCGAGGCCGTGCCGTTGTTGCCGCCCGCGCCGGGCTTGTTGTCGATGACCACGGCCTGGCCGAGACGGGGCGCGATCTTCTCGGCGACGAGCCGCGCGAAGACGTCGGGCGACGAGCCGGCGGCGTACGGAATCACGATGTGGATGGGCCGGTTCGGCCAGCCATGGGCGCCCTGCGCGAAAGCGGCGCCGCCGCTGCAGGCGAGCGGCAAGAACGAGCGAACAGCGAAGCCGCTGCAGGAAATGCGGCGCGGGAAGGGTTTCATGATGGGATGGGTTCGGTCTCTGCGAAAAAGCGCTCTTCGCCGGCGATGAAGCCGGCAACGAGCACGCGGTAGGCGGCCTCGACGATGTCGGGCAACGCGGGAAATTCAGCGGCCTGCGCCGCCGCGAGTCGGCGCACGCGCGCGAACACCTCGGCCTGGCGCTCGTGGCGCCGCCACCTGGAAGGCGTCGCGCTTGAAGCGCGTCGCGTCACGCACGCAGAGGGCGCGCGCCGCCAGCAGCTCGACGATCTGCACATCGAGCGCATCGATCTCCTGGCGCAGCGCGCCGAGCGTGGCGGCTTGCGGCCGATAGTGCCGGGTCTCGAAAGCGCCGCACGGGCGCCGTATCGGCGCGGGGTTCTTCGGAAGGCGGCATGAGGGGTTTCGCGGGGCGGCCGCGTTCGTCCGGGCGAAGCAAGCGATGCTAGCGCTGCGGCATGTCCTTGGCGCCGTAGCCGAGGCTCACGGTCGCATCGTCGGGAATCGGTGGCATGGTCGCGTTCCAGGCCAGCCACTCGGCGCGCATGGCCTGCAGCCGTTCGGGTTGGCGCGGCGCGAGGTTGGCGCGCTCGCGCTCGTCGGCCGGAATGTCGAAGAGATATTCGTGCTCGTCGACCTTCAGGTATTTCCAGTGGCCGCGGCGCAAGGCGCGCTGGCCACGGTGGTTCATGCGCCAGAAGAGCGGCCGCTCGAATGCGGCAGCGGCGTCGCGCAGCACCGGCAGCAGCGAGATGCCGTCGAGCGGATAGCGCGCGTCCGCGGCCACGCCGGCGGCATCGAGCATCGTTGCCGACCAGTCCATCGACATGCATTGCTGGGCGCTGACGCCGCCCGGCGCGATCGCGGCCGGCCAGTGCGCGATCCACGGCACCCGGATGCCGCCTTCGGTGAGGTCCATCTTGCCGCCGACGAGCGGCCAGCTGTCGGAGAAGCGCTCGCCGCCGTTGTCGCTGGTGAAGACCACGAGCGTGTCGCGCGCCACGCCGGCCGCCTCGAGCGCGGCCATGATGCGGCCGATGCCCTCGTCCATGTGCCCGATCATGCGGCGATAGCTGTGGATGTTGCCGCCGTGCAGGTGAAAGAGGTTGTCCTTCACCTCGGCGGCCAGCGCGGCGTCGTCGCGCGTCTCCCACGGCCAGTGCGGCGCGGTGTAGTGAACGCTGAGGAAGAACGGCGCCCCGCCCTTCGACGCCAGGCGCCCGATCGCGCCGACCGTGCGATCGGAGATGAGATCGGTGAGGTAGCCCTCTTCGTGATGCTCGGCCTCGCCTTGCCAGAGATCGTGCGTGCCGCGCGAATCGCAATGGGTGAAGTAGTCGACGCCGCCCGACATCGGGCCGAAGAATTCGTCGTAGCCCGAACGCAGCGGGCCGAAGGCCGGCGGGTAGCCGAGATGCCACTTGCCGATGAGCGCCGTGCGGTAGCCCGACGCCCGCAAGAGTGAAGGCAAGGTCGGATGCTCCGGCGGCAAGCCGAGCGTCGTGCTGCCGCGGCTCTTGCTGTTGATCGGCTCTTCGGCGGCGCCGCGCAGCCGGTATTGATAGCGCGCCGTCATCAGCGCGAAGCGCGTCGGCGAGCAGACGGGCGCGTTCGCGTAGCCCTGCGTGAAGCGCACGCCCTCGGCGGCCAGGCGGTCGAGCACCGGCGAGATCGGCGCGCGGCCGCCATAGCAGCCGAGGTCGGCAAAGCCGAGATCGTCGGCGACGATGAAGATGATGTTCGGTCGTGGATTCATGCCGACCGAAGCATGCCGTGTCTGCGGCCGGCGCCCATCGGGGAATGCTCTCGCCGGGCAGGTCTGGGCGCGAACCGCAGGGGTATCCGCAGGCTCACGTTGCGTCGCTGCGCTCCGGCATATGATGCGCCCGGCACACTGGCTGGCGGCCACCTCGGCTGCTTCGAATCCACACGATCCCAACAGGAGATAGCGATGACCGCTCGTCGATACGTCTTAGCCACCGCTCTCGCCACCGGCGCCCTCGCCCTGGTCGGCTGCGGAATGATGGGCTCTTCTTCGTCGTCCGCCACCCCGGCCGAAAAGGCCATGATGGCGCCGGGTGACATGGCGGCCACTCTCAGTGCCGCCAGCGAAGTGCCGCCGAAGGCCAGCAGCGGCACCGGCTCGGCCAAGATCAACCTCAGCGGCCACACGCTGACCTGGACGGTGACCTATTCCGGCATGACCGGCCCGGTCACGGCCGGCCACTTCCACGGCCCGGCGCTCGCCGGCGCCAACGCCGGTGTCGTCGTTCCCTTCGCCGGCAGCCTGGCCAGCCCGATCACCGGCAGCGCCACCCTGACCGATGCCCAGATCGCCGATCTGAAGGCCGGCAAGTGGTACGTCAACCTGCACACCGCGGCCAATCCCGGCGGCGAGATCCGCGGCCAGGTCAACTGACCCGGGTTCGATGCTGACGCGCGCCGGCTTCGGCGCGCTGTCGCGAAAGGCGCCTCAGGGCGCCTTCGCTTTTTCCGCTTCGCGCCGGCGCAGGACGGCCCGCTGCACCTTGCCGGTGGTGGTCATCGGCAAGGCCTCGATGAACTCGATCTCCTTCGGGTACTCGTAGGGCGCGAGCTTGCCGCGCACGTGCGCCTGCAGCTCGCGCTCGAGCTCGAGCGAAGGCCGGTGGCCCGCGGCCAGCACCACGAAGGCCTTGACGACGGCGCCACGCTCGGCATCGGGTTTGGGCACGACAGCCGCGTTCGCCACCGCCGGATGCTTGACCAGGCAGTTCTCGATCTCGCTCGGGCCGATCCGGTAGCCGGCGGCCTTGAAGACGTCGTCGCTGCGGCCCTGGTACCAGAGGTAGCCGTCGTCGTCCATGACCGCGGTGTCGCCGGTGCGGCACCAGCTCTGCTCGACATCGCCGGTGAACTTGGCGAGGGTCGCGTCGTCGCGCTTCCAGTAGCCGAGGAAGAACACCGGATCGCGGTCGCCGTGGATGTCGCGACGATGCAGGGCGACGTCGCCCGGCGTGCCGCGTGCGCATTCGCGGCCGGCGTCGTCGATGACGGCGACGCGATGGCCCGGATAGGGCCGCCCCATGCTGCCCGCCCGTGCCGGCCAGCGCGCCGCGCAGTTGCCGACGATGTAGTTGATCTCGGTCTGCCCGAACATCTCGTTGGGCACGACGCCGAGGCGGTCGCGACACCAGGCGAAGACCGTGTCGCCCACCGCCTCGCCCGCACTCATGATCGCGCGCAGGTAGAGCGCATAGAGCTTGCCCGGCATCGGCACGGCCTTCATCATCGCCTTCAGCGCGGTCGGGAACAGGAAGGTGTGCGTGACGCCGTAGCGCTCCATGAGCTCGAAGGCCCGCTCCGGCGCGAAGCGGCCTTGATAGGCGACGATCTCGCGGCCGAAATAGAGCGTCGGCAAGAGCGCGTCCATCAGGCCGCCGGTCCAGGCCCAGTCGGCGGGCGACCAGAACACGGCGTCGTCCTGCGGAAACCAGTTCTGGCTGCAGACGAAGCCGGGCAGGTTGCCGATGAGCGCGCGATGCGGCAGCAGCGCGCCTTTCGGCGGCCCGGTCGTGCCGCTGGTGTAGACCAGAAGCGCCGGCTCGTCGGCGCCGGTGTCGACGGCGGCGAAGCCGGCCTCGCCTTCGTCGAACAGCGGCTCCCAATCGACGTCGCCACGACCGGCAGCGCCACCGACCGCGATGACGATCGCGAGCTGCGGGCAAAGCGGCCGCGTCGCCAGGACGTTGTCGATGCCGGTCTCGTCGACGACGACGACCGCGGCGCCGCCGTCGTTGATGCGGTATTCGAGCGCGTCGGGCCCGAACAGCATCGACAGCGGCATCGCGACCGCGCCCAGGCGGTAGATCGCGATGTGGGCGATCGCCGTCTCGATGCGCTGCGGCATGACGATGGCGACGCGGTCGCCGCGCTCGACGCCACGCCGGCGCAGGGCCGCGGCCAGGCGACCGGCTCGCTCGTCGAGCTCGGCGTAGGTGAGCTCGCGGCGCGCGCCGTTCTCGTGCTCGTAGCGGATGGCGATCGCCTGCGGTGTCGCGCGCGCCCAGCGGGCAGAGCAGACCTCGGCGATGTTGAAGCGGGCCGGAACATGCCAGCGGAAACCGGCGTGCAGGCTGGCGTACGCGTCGACGCCCGGGGGCGCCGCGGCTTCAGGCATCGCCCCGGCCGCGCGCCGCGAAGGCCGCAAGCGCGTCGCCGGCGACACGGCAGATGCGCCAGTCGGGCATCACCGTCGCGCCCATGCGCTGGTAGAAGCGGATCGCGTTCTCGTTCCAGTCGAGCACGCTCCATTCGAAGCGGCCGCAGCCGCGCTCGACGGCCAGCTCGGCCAGCCGCCTCAGCAGTGCCTCGCCGATGCCGGCGCTGCGATGCTCGGGCTCGACGAAGAGGTCTTCGAGATACAGGCCCGGGCGACCGAGGAAGGTCGAGAAGTTGGTGAAGAACAGGGCGAACGCGACGAGCGCGCCGCCCTTCTCCACGACCAGCGCTTCGGCCACCGGCCGCTCGCCGAACAGGTGCGGGCGCAGCGACTCGGGCGTGACGACGAGCAGGTGCGTGAGGTGCTCGAACTCGGCCAGGCCGGTGATCAGGCGGACGATGGCCTCGAGATCGCGCGGCTCGGCACTTCGAACGACAAAGGCAGGATCGGACATGCGGGCGATTCTGCATGGCCGCGGCCGGTTGCCGACCTCGTGTCTCCCCGCAGACAGACGGCGCGCACGCCGCCGCTTACAGTGCCCGCTGCTGCCTGCCGCCGGTCCGTTCCGGCCATCTTTCGAATGAGTGTCGCTCCCTATCTGCCGCGCCGCGAAGCGCGAAGCCGCTACGTCGAGGCGCGCGGCCTGCGCCACCACGTGCTCGAGTGGGGGCACGCCGCTTCGGCGACGGTCGATCGGCCGGCGCTGGTGCTGCTGCATGGCTGGATGGACGTCGCGGCCTCGTTCCAGTTCGTCGTCGATGCGCTGTCGGTCGAGCGCCATGTGCTGGCACTCGACTGGCGCGGCTTCGGCGGCAGCGAGACGCCGCAGGCCGACACCTACTTCTTCGCCGAGTACCTCGGCGATCTGGAAATGGTGCTCGACGGCCTCTTCGGCGCCGCCCGCGCGCCGCTCGACCTGCTCGGGCACAGCATGGGCGGCAACGTCGCGATGCTCTATGCCGGCGTGCGGCCGGATCGGATACGCCGACTTGTCAACCTCGAAGGCTTCGGCATGCCGCGCTCGAAGCCGACGCAGGCGCCGAGGCGCTTCGCCGCATGGCTCGACGCCTTGAAGGTCACCGAGCAGCTGCGCCCGTACGACTCGCTCGACGCGGTAGCGGCGCGCCTGCAGAAGACCAATCCGCTGCTGCGCCCCGACCGCGCGGCCTGGCTGGCGCGGCACTGGTCGAAGCCGTTGCCGGCGCCGAGCCGGCGGCGCGCAGACCTGGCAACTCCTGGCCGACCCGAACCACAAGCGCGCCAGTCCCTTGCTGGCCAATGTCGACGAATGGCTCGAATGCTGGAAACGGATCACCGCGCCGGTGCTCTGGATCGAAGGCGACCGCACCGACACCTCGATCTGGTGGGGCGACCGCTACACCAAGGCCGAATTCCACGAGCGGCTGAACCTGGTGGCCGACGTCGAGCGCCACATCGTCGCGCCGGCCGGGCACATGCTCCACCACGACCGGCCCGAGGACATCGCCCGGCTGCTCGAGGCGTTCCTGTCAGAATCGCGGCCTTCCCGAAGCGCTGCGCTCTAGAGATACCACCATGGACGTCGAACACATCAATGCCATCGGCAATCGCCTGGCCGACCTGACCCAGCGCACCGCCGCGCTTCGGGGGTATCTTTGACTACGACCACAAAGCGCTGCGCCTGAACGAGGTCAACGCCGCCCTCGAGAATCCGAAAGTCTGGGACGAGCCGAAGCGGGCGCAGGAGCTCGGCCGCGAGAAGCGCGCGCTCGACACGGTGGTCGACCACGATCGACCACCTCACGTCGAACCTCTCCGACAACACCGAGCTCTACGACATGTCGAAGGCCGACCAGGACTTCGACGGCCTGCTCGCCATCGAAGCCGACGCCGCCAAGCTCGAGTCGACGGTTGCCGAGCTCGAGTTCCGGCGCATGTTCAACAACCCGGCCGACCCGAGCAACTGCTTCCTCGACCTGCAGGCCGGCGCCGGCGGCACCGAAGCCTGCGACTGGTGCGCGATGCTGCTGCGCCAGTACCTGAAGTACTGCGAGCGCAAGGGCTTCAAGACCGAGGTGATGGAAGAGAGCGAAGGCGACGTCGCCGGCATCAAGAGCGCGACGATCAAGATCGAGGGCGACTACGCGTTCGGCCTGCTGCGCACCGAGACCGGCGTGCATCGGCTGGTGCGCAAGAGCCCGTTCGACTCCTCCGGCGGCCGGCACACCTCGTTCGCCAGCGTCTTCGTCTACCCGGAGGTCGACGACTCGATCGAGATCGACATCAACCCGGCCGACGTGCGCGTCGACACCTTCCGCGCCTCCGGCGCCGGCGGCCAGCACATCAACAAGACCGACTCGGCGGTGCGCCTGACGCACATCCCGACCAACATCGTCGTGCAGTGCCAGAACGACCGCTCGCAGCACAGCAACCGCGACGAGGCCTGGCAGATGCTGCGCTCGCGCCTGTACGAGCACGAGATGCGTATCCGCATGGCGGCACAGCAGAAGCTGGAGGACTCGAAGACCGATGTGGGCTGGGGCCACCAGATCCGCAGCTACGTCCTCGACCAGAGCCGGATCAAGGATCTGCGTACCAACGTCGAGATCAGCAACACCCAAAAGGTGCTGGACGGAGATCTCGACGCCTTCATCGAGGCGAGCCTGAAGCAAGGCGTCTGACCTCGGCGTTCCCACCAAGAACATCCGACGAGACAAGGAACATCCCATGCGTGAAGGCACTGCCCCGCTCATCCGCCGCGAAGACTACGCGCCGCCGGCCTACTGGATCCGCAAGGTCGACCTGACGTTCGATCTCGATCCGGCCAAGACGCTGGTCAGCAACAAGATGCAGGTCGAGCGCAATCCGCGAGGCGCCCGCCGGCCCGCTGAAGCTCAACGGCGAGGACATCACGCTGATCCGCTGCCTGGCCAACGGCGAGTCGGTGTCGTTTCGCCACGAGGACGGCTTTCTCGTCATCGACAACCTGCCCGAGGGCAGCTTCACGCTCGAGATCAGGAACACCTGCGCGCCCGAAAAGAACACCCGGCTCTCGGGCCTCTACACCTCGGGCAACGGCTTCTTCACGCAGTGCGAGGCCGAGGGCTTTCGCCGCATCACCTATTTCCTCGACCGTCCGGACGTGATGGCCGAATACACCGTGCTCCTGCGCGCCAACAAGGCCGCCTACCCGGTGCTGCTGTCGAACGGCAACCTGGTCGAGCAGGGCGAGCTCGATGGCGGCCGACATTTCGCGAAATGGCACGACCCGTTCCCGAAGCCGAGCTACCTGTTCGCGCTGGTCGCCGCCGATCTGGTGGGCCGCGAGCAGCACATCCGCTCGCGCTCGGGCAAGGACCACCTGCTGCAGGTCTGGGTGCGGCGTGGCGATCTCGACAAGACCGAGCACGCGATGAGCTCGCTGGTGGCCTCCGTCGTCTGGGACGAGGCGCGCTTCGGCCTGGCGCTCGATCTCGAGCGCTTCATGATCGTCGCGGTCGGCGACTTCAACATGGGGGCGATGGAGAACAAGGGCCTCAACATCTTCAACACCCAGTACGTGCTGGCGACGGCGGCCACGGCCACCGATGCCGACTTCGCGGCGATCGAGTCGGTGGTCGGGCACGAGTACTTCCACAACTGGACCGGCAACCGCATCACCTGCCGCGACTGGTTCCAGCTGAGCCTGAAGGAAGGCCTGACGGTCTTTCGCGACCAGGAATTCAGCATGGACATGCTGGCCAGCGCCACGGCGCGCGCGGTCAAGCGGATCGAGGACGTGCGGTCGCTGCGCCAGATCCAGTTCCCCGAAGACGCCGGCCCGATGGCGCACCCGGTGCGGCCCGACAGCTACGTCGAGATCAACAACTTCTACACCGCCACGGTCTACGAGAAAGGCGCCGAGGTCGTGCGCATGATGCAGACGCTGGTCGGGCGCGCCGGCTTCGCGCGCGGCATCACGCTGTATTTCTCCCGCCACGACGGCCATGCCGTGACCTGCGACGACTTCGCCCAGGCGATCGCCGATGCCAATCCCGGCAGCGAGCTGGCCAAGCGCCTGCCGCAGTTCGACGCTGGTACGCGCAGGCGGGCACGCCGCGGGTGACGGCGCGCGGCCGCTACGACGCGCCGTCGCGCACCTACACCCTCGGCCTGGAGCAATCGGCGCATGGCGACGGCGGCCGGATCGGCGCGCGAGCCTTTCGTGATCCCGCTGGCGCTCGGCCTCGTCGGCCGCGACGGCCAGGTGCTTCCGATGCGACTCGAGGACGAGCCCGAAAGCGCGGCCGCGACCGAGCGCGTGCTCGTCCTCGACGAGACCAGGGCCTTCTTCACCTTCGTCGGTGTCGAGCAGCCGCCGGTGCTCTCGCTGCTGCGCGGCTTCTCGGCGCCGGTCTGCCTCGTCGACGGCCTGGGCGACGCCGAGCTGCTCGTGCTGCTGCGCCATGACAGCGATCCTTTCAATCGCTGGGAGGCCGGGCAGCGCCTGGCCTTGAGCCGCCTTGTCGCGGCGGCGGCGAGCGGCAACGACGTCGTGCTCGATGCACCATTCATCGGGGCGATGCGCGATCTGCTGACGAGCCCCGATCTGGACCCGGCCTTCAAGGAGCTGGTGCTGACGCTGCCGAGCGAGGCCTACATCGCCGAGCAGATGGACAGCGTCGAGCCGCAGCGCATCCACGCGGCACGCGAGTCGATGCGGCGCCAGCTGGCCGAGGCGCTCACCGCCGACTGGGAGCGTGCCTTCGAGTCGAACCAGGTGGGCGGCGGCTATTCGCCCGACGCCGGCCCTGCGGGCCGACGCGCCCTCGCCAACCTGGCCCTGGCGATGCTCTGCGTCGCCGCGCGTGCCGCGCGGCGATACGGTCTGGCCGGGCCGCGCCTATCAGCGCTTCAAGGATGCGTCGAACATGACCGATCGGCAGGGTGCGCTGAGCGCCCTGGTCGTCTCCGGCGCCGAGCTGGCGGATGCCGCGCTGCGAGCGCTTCCACGAGCTGTTCAAGGACGAACCGCTGGTCATCGACAAGTGGTTCGCGCATGCAGGCCGCGGCGCCCGAGCAGGACGGGCGCGTCTTCGAGCGCGTCAAGCGCCTGATGAAGCATCCCGACTTCAGCCTGACCAATCCGAACCGGGCGCGCAGCCTGATCAGCTCGTTCTGCATGCGCAACCCGGCCGCCTTCCATCGTGCCGATGGCGCCGGCTACGGGTTCTGGGCGGACCGCGTTCTCGAGCTCGACGCCATCAATCCGCAACTCGCCTCGCGCTTGGCACGCGCGCTCGATCGCTGGCCCCGCCTGGCAGAGCCGTATCGCAGCGCCGCCCACGCCGCGATCGCGCGGGTGGCGGCGCACGCCAAGCTGTCGAGCGACACGCGCGAGATCGTGTCCCGGGCCCTGGCCGCTGCTTGACATGGCCACCCGCAACACCGCGAAGAAGAACGCGTTCTACGCGCAGTCGGGCGGCGTCACGGCCGTCATCAACGCGTCGGCCTGCGGCGTCATCGAGACGGCGCGCGCCCATCGCGACAGGATCGGCACCGTCTACGCCGGCCGCAACGGCATCATCGGCGCGCTCACCGAGGAGCTGATCGACACGGGCAAGGAATCGGCGGCGGCGATCCGCGCACTGCGGTCGACGCCCTCGGGCGCCTTCGGCTCGTGCCGCTACAAGCTGAAGTCGCTGGAGACGAACCGGCGCGAGTACGAGCGCCTGATCGAGGTCTTTCGCGCCCACAACATCGCCTGGTTCTTCTACAACGGCGGCGGCGACTCGGCCGACACTTGCTTCAAGGTCAGCCAGCTGTCGCAGACGCTGGGATATCCGCTGCAGGCGATCCACGTGCCGAAGACGGTCGACAACGACCTGCCCATCACCGACTGCTGCCCGGGCTTCGGCTCGGTCGCCAAGTACGTCGCGGTGTCGGCGCTCGAAGCCTCGTTCGACGTGCGCTCGATGGCGCGTACCTCGACCAAGGTCTTCGTGCTCGAGGTGATGGGCCGGCACGCGGGCTGGATCGCGGCGGCCGGCGGCCTGATCGAATCGCATGGCATTCCGGTCGTCATCCTCTTTCCGGAAATCGAGTTCGACGAGAAGAAGTTCATCGCCCGCGTCGACACGCTGGTGAAAGAGCACGGCTACTGCACGGTCGTCGTCTCGGAAGGTGCGCATCATCCCGACGGCACCTTCCTCGCCGAGCAGGGCTCGCGCGACGCCTTCGGCCACGCCCAGCTCGGCGGCGCTGCGCCGGTGGTGGCGAACATGATCAAGAACGCGCTCGGCCACAAGTTCCACTGGGCCGTCGCCGACTACCTGCAGCGCGCGGCGCGCCACATCGCCTCCAAGACCGACGTCAAGCAGGCCTACGACCTCGGCAAGCGCGCGGTCGAGCTGGCGCTGAAGGGCGCCAACGCCGTGATGCCAACGATCGAGCGCGTGTCCGACGTGCCCTATCGCTGGAAGATCGGCGTCGCCGACCTGGCCGACGTCGCCAACGTCGAGAAATTCATGCCGCGCGACTTCATCAGCGCCGACGGCTTCGGCATCACCGAGAAATGCCGCCGCTATCTGGCGCCGCTGATCGCCGGCGAGGACTACCCGGCCTATCGGCACGGCCTGCCGGTGTATGCGACGCTGAAGAACGTCGCCGTGCCACAGAAGCTCGCCGCCTTCGCGATGAAGTGAAGGCGCTCGGCTAGAATCGAAAGCTCGCCTCGGCCGACCCGCCGGGCGCGACGCCGGCGTAGCTCAGTTGGTAGAGCAGCGCATTCGTAATGCGAAGGTCGGGAGTTCGACTCTTCTCGCCGGCACCAGATCCAGGATTGACGCCGCCCCTGGGGCGCGGCATCGACGTCACGTTGTCGTTGCCTCGAACGCGCGCTCGATGGCGGTGATCTAAGTCAGGCTCGCGGTCTGGCGCGGCGGCAAAGGCAGGAAAGCCTTTCTCGGCAAGCGGTACTGCGCACGCTGTACGGCATCGCCCAACATTCCCAGGCCGAAGTAGCCGACGATGCCGCCTGCCACGCAGACCAGCGCGCCAAGTGGGCCGAAGCGCAGCGCGGTGGAGAGCACGCAGATTGCCAGCAGCAGGAGGGAGATCGTCACCAGCAAACCCTTGATGGCGTTGTCGTTCACGCGGCCTCCTCGAACAGGGGCAGCGTGTCGTCGAACTCGATAACCTCGGCCACAGGCATCGGCGCGGCCCAGGTCCAACGACAAGCGCGACAGCGAAGGTTGACGAGTCGACCCATCGAGCCCATGTAGATGGGCTCACCTTTGCAAGCGGGACAGTCGTGCGCGTTCATGAGGCCTCCAGACTTGGTTGCCCGTGTTCACAGGGCATGTGCTGACTATGGCCGCCCGGTCGCCAGTTGGCTTGCCCGAGGGCGCCAAGCGTCGGCCCCGACGCGCCAAGTCACGGGCGCGCGGCAGGCCTCAGCGCGGCGCTTGCCCCCGACCGATATTCCGAAGGGCTCATTCCCGTCCACCGCGTGAACGCGCGAGTCAGCGAGCTTGGCCCTGCAAAGCCCAGCGAAAAGGTGATGTCGGTGACGCTGCGGTCCGGATCAGCGATATAGCGCAAGGCGAGGTCCTTGCGGGTTTCGTCGACGAGCGACTTGTAGCTCGTCCCCGCTTCGGCTAGCTTGCGTTGAAGCGTGCGCGAGCTCATGTGCAAAAGCGAGGCAGCCTCCTTTTCGGAGATCTCCCCGCCGCCCAGATGCTCCAGGATCGCCGCCGTGCAGCGGGCTACCACGTCGGAGCGATCGAGCCGAGCGAGTTGCTCGGTCAACATCCTGTCCAGGACAGAGGCCAACTGTCGATTGGACGACTCGAGAGGCCGATCCGCATCGGTGCCCGATAGCACGAGGGCGTTCTCTCTGGCGCCGAACTCGATGGCGCAGCCGAAGAAGTGTTCGTACGCCAGTGCGCTGTCAGGGGGGCCGCGTCGAAGGCTCACGGTTCTCGGCCGCAGCGCCGCGCCGGCGGTGAAGCGACACATGTCCAGCAACAGCGACATGCCCACGTCTGCCGCGACTGCGGCTACGGGGTCCGCAGCTGGATCGCCACGCCCTGCCGAGAAGCGCAGCTTGAGACCTCGAGCCGTGTCTTCGGTCTCGTAGTGGCCGCGCTCCCCGACGATGCGGAAGTAGCGCACCAGTCGACTCGCGCCGGTTCGCAATGTGGAGCTCGAAAGCCAGGCATGGCCGAGCACACCCAGGTTTCCGGGCTGCCAGCACCTCGCGGCCTGCAGGCCGAAGGCGGGGTCGGCGATGTGCGGAATCGCGAGTCGAAGCAAGGCGTCCACCTTGTCGGTGTCGATGCGCTCATCGGGACCGGGTGATTGAGTCAGCTCAACGCCGGCCTGCCGCGCCAAGTCGACAACGTCCATGCCGTGCATCTCCAATAGTCGTCGCAAGACTGGGCCCGCGCTCGACAGCATGCTGTCGTGAGGGCCGCCGGATCGAGCTTTTGTGGCGCCTACCGGCATGGATTTGAAGCGCGGGGAGTGGCCACCCTTTCCGGGAGATAGGGCGCTTGGCGATGGCATTTCTTGTCCTTTGGCGCTGAAGGCTAAGCGATTGGCGTCAGTTGAAAAGCTCGCTTCGTGGCTGGTCAGGATACTTGGCCAAGTGGTTTCGAAGAGCAGCTTGGAACCGCGGCGTTCGGCAATCGCTGAGCGGTACGCCGGCCCGAAAGGACGATCGTGATTAACAAGACCCACCTTCTTCTGCACCTGATCCTCGCGGCCCTCTGCGTGCCAGTCTTCGGCTTCTGGCCGGTGCTAACGCTCCTTGCGGTCTACGAAGTGCTTGGCGTGATCCTGTGGCTACGCGATTCCGAGTCGTGGGAATACGCAAAAGCCGCGACGGAGCAAGCATGAAGATCACCTGGTGGAAGTGCGATCGATCATTGATCGCTTCGACAGCCGCGTGAAAGGCGGCATCGCTCCCGATCCAATCGACCTTCATATCTCAGGCTGCGGCTGGCAGCAGCAACGCGAGTCGCGAGCCTCGGACGCCCGCGCTTTGAAGTCACGCACCGGCGGCGGCCGCATGTTCACGTAGCCTGCTGGACGCCGATCAATGCGTTCATGCCGGCCGCGATGTCGCTGATCGATCTTGATCACGCGGGCACCGGCATCGGCCAGGCGGCTCGAGCAATACGCGCGGCGACGGCCTGCTCGAACGCGACGACGACGATGTTGTCCAGAGGCTTGCCGACCATCGCAGCTTTGTCCCGATGTTCGCGCGCGATCGCGCGGACGGATCGGGAGTATCGTTGCCTGCCCCGAAGTAGCACTCTCGCAAAGGCATCGCGAGCGCTCGACGACGGAACGACAGAAGGGCCGGAGCTCGAGCACGGCATCCGTTCGGCTCGTCGCCGCCATCACGCCCCGGAGAAAACATCATGCTTCGAAGCTTCCTCGCCACCACGCTGATCGCCACGTCGCTCATGGCGGCCGACCTGCAAGCGCAGACGACCGCAACACCCGGTGCGACACCGGCGCCGGCGGCGAACGCCGTCGACCCCGGCGCGGTCCAGGCGCTGAAGACCATGGGCACCTACCTGCAGACGCTGAAGCGCTTCGAGGTCACGACCGACCTGACCGCCGAGCGGGTTCTGGCCGACGGCCAGAAGCTGCAGCACACGGCCTCAGCCGAACTGCAGGTGGTGCGCCCGAACATGCTTCGGGCCGTGATGCGCAGCGCCCGCTCGCGGCGCGAGCTCATCTACGACGGCAAGAACGTCACCCTCTACACGCCGGCGCAGAAGTACTACTCGACCGTCGCCTTCACCGATAACCTGGGCGAGCTGGTCCGGCGTCTGCAGGAGCGGTTCGCGGTCGAGATACCGCTGTCCGACATGTTCCTCTGGGGCTCGGACGCCGCGCCAGCCGAGCATTTCGAATCGGCGATGAACGCCGGCCAGGACTTCGTCGGCGACGAGCTCTGCGACCACTACGCCTTCCGGCAAGGCCTGCTCGACTGGCAGATCTGGATCACCGCGGGCGACAAGCCGCTGCCACGCAAGCTCGCCATCACCAATCGCGGCGACGACGCGCGGCCGCAGTCGGTCAGCCTGATCGAATGGAACGTGAAGCCGACATTCTCGAACTCGGTGTTCAAGTTCGTGCCGCCCAGCGGGGCGAAGAAGATCGAGATCCTGCCGCGTCCGGCCAAATAGAGGAGCGCCGACATGAAGATCCTGTTCAGAAAATCTTTCGCGGTCCCGCTGCTCGCCTTCGCGTTGGCGAGTCTGGTCCTGGCGCCCACGGCAGAGGCGGCGCGTCCCAGCGGCGGCGGCGGCGGAGGCGCCCGGGCGGGCGGCGGTGGCGGTGGTGGCGGTGCTCGGGCCGGCGGTGGTGCTGGCGGCGGTGGCCAGCAAAACGTGCAGGCCAACAACAGCCAGGCCGACGCGCGAACCAACAATGTTCGCAACACAAGCGTCACGAACGTCAACAACGTCAACGTCAACAAGAACGTCAACGTGAACGTCAGCAACAACGGCTGCTGCAACAACGGCTGGGACAACGACTATCACCCGGTCGCCAGGGCCGCGGCGGTGACGGCGACAGTGGCGGTGACGTCCGCCGTGATCGGCTCGATGGTGAATTCCGTGCCCACGGGTTGCGTTCCCGTCAACTATGGCGGGATGGTCTACCAGCAGTGCGGGAGCACCTGGTACCAGCCGCAAGGGCCGAATTTCGTTGTCGTCGGACCGCCGTATTGAGTGTGGCGACGGCGTCGAGCGAAGAGCCCCGCTTCACGCGCGTTCAGCGCCTGAGCCCTCCGGATCGCGGCACGGCGGCGATCGCGCAGCTTTCCGAGCGTGCTTCAGCGTGCCTGTCGTGCCGCCCAGAGCTTCGTCAGCTTCGCCAATTCGAGGTCGTAGTTCTTGTTGATGCGATCGACTTCAGTGTCGAGGTTCTGCCGCGAAGATTTCTGCGCGGCGAGACTTGCATCGTTGGCGTCGATCGCGGTCTTCAACTTCGTCGGTAGCGGCTTGCCGACGTAGAACTCGGCCTCGTCGAGCAGAGGCTTGCGGGCCAGCATCAGATCGGCGATGCGCGCGTCTGAAGCCCGAACGTCGGCACGGGCGGTATCGAGCGCGGCCTTTCTGGCGAGATCATGCGAGGCCTTGTCGGGAAAGCGCTTGACCAGCGCCGCGTCGGCGCGCGCCTGCACCTGCGCGGCGCGCCGCTCGGCGTCCGCCTCGCGCTGTCTCTGATCCGCGTCTTCGCGTTCCTCCTCTGTGGGCGGACGCGGAACGATCCGGCGATTCGAGCCGTCCGGGTTCACCAGATACTGGTCGCCGGCGCAGTCGGTGATCAGCCGATCGCGGGTGATGGGCTTGCCGTCTCGACCGAGACAGCGATAGATGGCGCCGGCTGGAGGCGCCGATTGCGCCTCGGCCAGCAGCGGTGCGGCGGTGACGGCGATGCAGGCGATCGCGAAGACGGGTCTGGAGGCTCTCATCATGGCCGGCCCTCGACGGGCGATTGGATTTGCGCGAATGCGCATCTTAGCCATCGGCCCGTGGCGCCCCCGGCGGGCGCCGGGGAGCCTACTCCGCAGTCGACGACAGCAGCAGGCCGCCCGACGGCAGCGGCGCGGTCCTGAAGTTGTGCCACTTGCCCCGTTCGCTCGTGGCCGCCAGCTCGTTGCCACCGTGGCACGAGGAGCCGGTCTGTTCGGCTCGCAGCACATGCGCGCCGGGCGTCGCGTAGATGTTGATGACCTCGTTCGGGCGCAGGTCTGCAACCGGATTGCCGTCGAGGAAGATCCGGTGCCGGCACTCCTCGCCCACCGTCGTCGGATCCCGGCGCACGGCCAGGACGCCGGCCGTCGAGTTGCGCCGCGTCACCAGCGGGTCGAGGATGAGCCGGGCCGGCGCGCCGCTGGAGCCCGGCGGAACCGGGGCGATGCACGCCGTCAGGGCGGACACGAGGAAGACGAGGAAGACGAAACGAGCGTTCATCGTCAGCCGGCGACGCCCGCGCGGGCGAACGACCGGATCGAGCCTGGGGACCTTGTTTTCGGAGCGCGCCCGCGCCAACTGAGGCCGGCCCGGTGCCGACCGTGCGGAGGATCACGAATCCGCCGCCGCGTCGGGCGGCTAGGTCGCTGCCGGCGCGGCCGAAGCCTTCTTCGCCTTGGGCGCGGGCACCGGCACGGCCGCCGGCACCGGCGCCTCCGCGGCCAGCAATGCGGCCGCTGCCTCGCCTTTTCGCAAGGTCGTTTCTGCCCGCTTCAATGCCAACTCGACCCGTGTCCGCCACGTCGGCGCCAGCGCCTTGTTGGCCAGAGAGGTTCGCGCCGAGCCGATGTACTCCTCGAGGGCAGGCATCGACAACAGATCCAGTTTGTCGAACAGCGCCTGTTCTTCCTCAGGCGTGAAGGGTTCCATCGGTGTCGCAACGGCGTCTTTGATCATCGAAGGAGCTTAGTCGCAATTCGACGCGGCAACCGCATCCGACGCGAATTTGGCAGATGGAACACGGCCAAGCTCCGTCGCGATCCGCGCGTGCCCAGAAATCTTCGGGGCGATTTCACCCCGGTCGCCACTCCCCGCCGTTCAACGGCATGTCACCACTCTGCTTTGCAAGGAGATCGCCATGCCGACCCGCCGCGCTCTGCTCACCCTGCTCGCCGCCGCCGCGGCGAGTGCCTGTAGCTCGCCACCGGCACAGGCCGTCGGCAGCCTCGTCGACGTGCAGCTCGTCGATCGCAGCCGCAGCGAAGTGCTTGCTGCCTGGCGGGCGCGCGGTGCGAGTTGGGTCGCCGGCCGGCCCGGCGACCGCTACGCGGTGCGCCTCAGCAACCGCACCGCTGGGCGCGTGCTCGTCGTTCTCTCGGTCGACGGCGTCAACGCCGTGAGCGGCGAGACCGCGTCGGTCGGCCAGACCGGCTACGTGCTCGGCCCGTGGGCCACGGCCGAGATCACCGGCTGGCGCAAGAGCTACTCCGAGGCAGCGGCGTTCTACTTCACGGCCTTGCCCGACTCTTACGCAGCCCGCACCGATCGGCCCGACAACGTCGGCGTCATCGGTGCAGCCGTGTTCCGCGAGCGCGCGCCCCTGCCCGTGCAGCGACCCTTCGAGGCGCCACCGGTCGCGAGCGGCCGGCTCGACGGCGCGGAACGCGAAGAGCCGCAGCGGCGGGCGCAGGCCGGCGGCAGCGCCGACGCCGCGGCCGCCGCCGATTCGCGCGTCGCCAACGCCTCACCGCCGGCGCCCGCGACCGCCTCGCCACCGCCGCAGCGCGAGCGCGACTCGCTCGCCAAGTCGGAGAAGCTGGGCACGGGCCACGGCGAGCGCGAATATTCGCCGACGACGCAGACGACCTTCGAGCGCGCGAGCTCGCAGCCCGCCGAGGTGATCCAGGTTCGCTACGACAGCTACGCCAACCTCGTGGCAAGCGGCATCATCGGCAGGCCGCGCCTGCCGACGACGCCCGATCCATTTCCGGCCTTCGTTGCCGATCCCCGTTGAGCCGCGCGCCCGCGGCACCGCATCCGGCGCCGCGGCCTGCCTCGAGCTACTTGCGGCCGTAGAGCGCGGTGAACTTGGCCGCGCCGAGCATGTTGCCGTGGATCATGAAACCCACCAGTGCCGCCGATGCGTCGGCGGGAATGTCGAGCTTGTCGGTCTTCAGGGCGTAGACCGTGAAGACGTAGCGATGCGGCTTGTCGCCGGCGGGCGGGCAGGCGCCGCCGAAGGCAGCCGAGCCGAAGTCGGTGCGGCCCATGGCGCTGCCGGCCGGCAGGCCCTTGCCGTCGGCCGCGCCGGCTCCTTCGGCCAGCTGCGTGGTGCCGGCCGGAATGTTGTAGACGACCCAGTGCCACCAGCCCGAGCCGGTCGGCGCATCGGGGTCGTACACCGTCACCGCGAAGCTCTTCGTTCCGGCCGGCGCGCCTTGCCACGACAGGGCGGGCGAAATATTCTTGCCGCTACAACCGAAGCTGTTGAAGACGTGCGTGTCGGCAAGCATGCCGCCCGGCTTGATCGTCGGGCTGCTGAGAACGAAGCCCGCCGCCTGGGCGACGAACGCGGCCCCCGTCAGCACTGCGCCGATGAGCAAAGATCGACTCGTTGAAACCGTCATGTCGCCTCCGTTCCTTGTTGAGCGGGCATGATAGAAGGTCAGTCTGATGCTGTCATCCTGGACCTCCACCGACGTCGCCTTCGCGATGATCGGCGTGATGCAGGCCGTGCTCGGCGCGGGCTGGCTGCTCGGCTCCGGGTTGGCCGGCGACATGCGCCGCGCCACGCTTTACTGGGCGGCGTTCGGCGGCCTGAGCGCCGTCAGCTTCGCGCTCCTGACCGCGGCGCTGCACCAGGCCCTGCCTCTCGATGCCGAGAAGCTTCGTGCCGCCGGCAACCTGTGCGGCATCCTCGCCTTTCTCGCCCTGCAGCGCGGCATCTGGCTCTTCGTCGGCCAGCCGCTCCGGCTGCGGGCCCATCTGCTGGCGCTCGCCGTCACCCTGGTCGCCGCCGCGGTCGGGCTCGACCCCGCGCACGGCTGGATCCGGGTCAGCCTGAACTCGGGCGTGCTCGCCTTGCTGGCCGCAAGCATGGCCCGCGACCTCTATCGCCACGCGCGCGACCAGCTCCACCTCGAGCGGCCCTGGCTGATGGCGTTGCCCTTGCTGGCCGCCGTAGTCGGATTCGGATTTCGCGGCATCCGGGCGGCCGTGTGGCCCGCTTCGGTCGCGGCGCAGATGACCACCGACAGCGCCCTCAACGTCGCCTCGGCCTTCAGCTACGTGGTCATCGCCCTCACCTTCCACGCGACGCTGATGGGGCTGGTGGTGGGGCGACTGCTCGCCGACCTGCGCCATCGATCGCGGCACGACGGCATGACGGGCCTCCTCAACCGCCGGGCCGTCGAGGAAGCGCTGCAGGCGCAGATGCAGCGCAGCTGGCGCACCGGCGAGACCTTCGCGATCCTGATGTTCGACCTCGATCATTTCAAGGTGATCAACGACCGCTTCGGCCACGTCGTCGGCGATGCCGCGCTGAAGCACGCCGCCGCCTTGCTGAAGGCCGGCATGCGCGAGATCGACAGCCTGGCCCGGGTTGGCGGCGAGGAGTTCCTGGCGCTCATGCCCGGCGCCACCCTGGATACGGCGCGGCCGGTGGCCGAGCGCCTGCGCAGCTCGCTGGACGCGACACCCCTGGCGCTCGATGGCGCGAGCGTCTCGCTGTCGGTGAGCATCGGCATCGCCCAGTGGACCGACGCCTACGAGGATGCGTCGCGCCTGCTGGTGCGCGCCGACAGCGCGCTCTACGAGGCCAAGCAGCAGGGGCGCAATTGCGTCGTCGTGGCGAGCGCCGACGGCCGGCCGCGGGCCGAAGAAGAAGCCGCGGCCTACGATTGAGCTCCGCATGTCCCTCGTCGCTCCGCCCCCGGTCGAATCGCAGCGCCTGCGCGTTCGCCCCGTCAGCGAGGTCGACCTGCCGGCCCTCCTGATCGTCAACGGCGAAGACGAGGTCACGCGCTTTCTGCCCTACCCGACCTGGCAGTCGATGGCGGATGCGCAGGCCTGGTATCAGCGCATGGCCAAGCTGCAAGCCGAAGGCTCGGCCTTGCAGTTCGTGGTCGTCGACAAGGCTTGCGAAGTGGCGGTCGGCAGCATCCTGGTCTTTCGCTTCGACGCACGCGAGCGCGCGTGCCGAGCTGGGTTACGCGCTGGGGCGCGCCTGGTGGGGCCGCGGCTACATGCGCGAGGCGCTGGGCGCCGTGATCGCGCAAGCCGTGTCGACGATGGGACTGCGCCGCCTCGAGGCCCAGGTCAATCCTGCCAACGCGCGTTCCGGGCAACTCCTGCGCGGCCTCGGTTTCGTGCGCGAAGGCCTGCTGCGCCAGCGCTGGCTCGACAAGGGCGAGCCCGTCGACGTCGAGATGTACGGGCTGCTGCGCGACGAGTGGCGCGCGCCGCCTTCGCGCCTTTCGTAGAAGGAGGATCGTCCATGGTGGTCAGCGCGATATTCGCCTTCCTGCATTTCCTTGCCGTGTTCGGCATCTTCGCCACCCTGTTTCTGGAATGGCAGACGATGAGCCCGGCGCCGACCCATGCCGAAGCGCGACGTATCCAGCGTTGCGACGCCTGGTTCGGCATCTTCGCCGGCGTCGTGCTCATCGTCGGCACGCTGCGCGTCTTCTTCTTCGAGAAGGGCACGGCGTTCTACCTGTCGAACCCGTTCTTCCACGCCAAGCTGACCCTGTTCGTGCTGGTCGGCCTGCTGTCGATCTATCCGACCCTGCGCTTCCTGAAATGGCGTGGCCAGACCAGGCAAGGGCTCGCGCCTGACGTCTCCGCCGACGAGTACCGCCGAATCATGGTCACGCTACGCGCCGAGCTTGTTCTCCTGCTCGGCGTGGCCCTGTGCGCGAGCCTGATGGCCCGAGGGGTTGGCCTCTGATGCCGCCGGCGACCCTACGGCGCCGGGTGAGCAAGACGAACCCGAGGCGTCGTCGTTCATCAATTTCGCCTATGGCTCGAACATGTCGTCGCGCCGACTGCGCGCACGCACGCCCTCGGCTCGCCCGATCGGGATCGGCCAGCTGGCCGGCTACCGGCTCGCCTGGCACATGCGCGGAAGCGACGGCTCGGCCAAGTGCGACATCGTCGAGACCGGCCGACCCGAAGACGTCGTGTGGGGCGTGCTCTACGAGATCGCCGCCGCGGAGAAGGCGCTGCTCGATCAAGCCGAAGGTCTCGGGCACGCCTACGACTACAAGTCCGTGCGCGTCGTGCACATCGACGGGCATCACATCGAGGCCGGCGCTTATGTCGCGATCAACACCGACGCCTCGCTCGTTCCCTACGACTGGTACGTGGGGTTCGTGCTCGCCGGTGCTCACGAGCACGGGTTGCCGGGCGACTACGCTGCCGCACTGCGGGCGCTGACGACGCAAATCGATCCCGACGCCGCTCGCCGCGAGAAGAACCTGGCCGTGCTTCGCGTTCCCTGAACGGCGCCCGCAGCCGAGGTCAGGCCGTGCCGAGCGTCCGCAAGGCCAGCCACACCCGCTCGGAGGTCGCCGGCATCGCGATCTGCTCGGCCGCCCGCCCCAGGCCGGCGTGATCGAGCGCGTCGATCACCGCGTTCATCACCGCCGGCGTCGCGCCGATCGTGCCCAGCTCGCCCACGCCCTTGACGCCGAGCGGATTGAGTGCGCACGGGATCGAGATGTCGAACTCGGTCTTGAACATCGGCGCGCTGTCGGCACGCGGCATCGCATAGTCCATGAAGCTGCCGGTGACGAGCTGGCTGCTCTCGGCGTCGTAGAGCACCTCTTCGCAAAGCGCCTGGCCGATGCCCTGCACCGCGCCGCCGTCGACCTGGCCCTGCGCGATCGTCGGGCTGATGACCCGGCCGATGTCGTTGACCGAGGCATAGGAAACGACACGCACGCCGCCGGTGCCCGGATCGATCTCGACTTCGCAGACGTGACACGCATTCGGCCAGGTCGCGCCACCGACGCTGCTGGTGCTGTCGAGATGGATGCGCGCGTCGGCCTGCTTGCCGGCGAGCGCGAACAGGTCGATGCCGAGATCGGTGCCGACGACGCTGAAGCGCCCGCCGCGGTATTCGATGTCGGCCGCGGCCGCCTCCAGCGCTTCGGCGGCGAGCGTCCTGGCGTGCTCGACGGTGCGCTCGGAGGCGACGCGCACGGCCGAGCCGCCGACGAAGAGCGAGCGCGAGCCAGCGCTGCCGAAGCCGTTGCCGCGATCGGTGTCGCCCTGCACGATGCGCACGCGCTCGATCGGCACGCCGAAGACGTCGACCGCGAGCTGGGCGTAGCTGGTCTGGATGCCCTGGCCCATCTGCTGCGTCGCCGAGAAGATCTCGATGAAGCCGTCGGGCGTGACGTCGACGCTGACCTTCTCCTCGAAGACGTTGCCGCCGGTCCACTCGAGAAAGGTCGCGATGCCGCGGCCGCGCAGCAGGCCGCGCCGTTCGGTCTCCTGCGCGGCGCGCGGCGAATCCGTTCCAGTCGGCGAGCGCCAGGCCCTGGTCGAGGATCTTCTCGAACGCGCCGCTGTCGTAGGTCTGCGCCATCGCGTTGCGATAGGGCATCTGCTCCGGCCGGATCATGTTGCGGCGACGCAGCTCGGCCGGGTCGAGCTTGAGCTCGCGCGCCGCCGCATCCATCAGCCGCTCGATGATGTAGATCGCCTCGGGCCGGCCGGCGCCGCGATAGGCGCCGGTCGGCGCCTTGTGCGTGAGCACGGCGAAGAAGTGCAGGTCGATCGTGCCGATGTCGTAGATGCTGGTCGATACCCACGGCCCGATCAGGAGCTGGATCGCGACCCCCGCGCCGGTGGCATAGGCGCCGACGTCGGCATGCGACTTCACGCGCAGGGCGAGGACGCGGCCGGCGCCGTCGAGCGCGAGCTCGGCACGGCTGGTGACGTCGCGGCCGGCGTTCGCCGAGAGAAAGTCTTCGCTGCGGTCGGCCTGCCAGCGCACCGGCCGCTTCAGCGCACGCGCGGCCCAGGCGATGGCGATGTCTTCCGGGTAGGCACCGGTCTTCATGCCGAAGCCGCCGCCGACATCGCCGACGAGGACGTGCACGTCCTTCGGCGCCAGGCCGGGAATCGCGCCGGCGATCGTGGCGGCGACGGCCGTCGGCATCTGGTTGCTGATGCGCACCTCGATGCGGCCGGCGCCTTCGTCGAACGAGGCGACGATGCTGCGCGGCTCCATCGGCACCGCGGCGACACGCTGGTTGACCAGGTCGAGCGAGATCCGGCACGCGGCGGCAGCGAACGCCGCTTCGGTGCGCCTTGGCGTCGCCGTGACGCATCTCGGCAGCGATGTTGTCGGCGGCCTCCGGCGTCACCGCCGGGGCGCCCGCTCGCGTCGCGGCCATGACGTCGACGACCGAGGGCAATTCCTCGAGCTCGATGCCGATCGCCTCCAGCGCATCGCGTGCCGCGTGCCGCGTCTCGGCGACCACCGCCGCGACCGGCTCGCCGACGTAGCGAACGAACTCGTGCGCGAGCGCACGGCGCGGCGGACTCACCGTCGGCCGGCCGTCGGCGCGGCGAAAGTCGGGCGTCGTCGGTATCGGCTGGACGCCCGCGCCGGCGAGCTCGGCGCCGGTGTAGACCGCGAGCACGCCCGGCATGGCGCGCGCCGCAGCGACGTCGATGGCGACGATGCGGGCGTGCGCGTAAGGCGAGCGCAGGAAGGCGATCACCGCCTCGCCCGCGGCCGGCACGTTGTCGGTGAAGCGCCCGAGGCCGCGCAGCAGCGCCGCGATCCTCGATCCGCGCGACGGCGCGGCCGCTGCCGAAGC
Source organism: uncultured beta proteobacterium (assembly GCA_963778525.1). Taxonomy (GTDB): domain Bacteria; phylum Pseudomonadota; class Gammaproteobacteria; order Burkholderiales; family Burkholderiaceae_C; genus Schlegelella_A. The sequence continues at coordinate 914,732 of CAVZUJ010000001.1, forward strand.
GGGAGACGGCGTCGGTCAGCGATGAACCCTCGAGAGTGGTCGTTCATCACGCTTGCAGCGTCGCCCACATGTCCTTGTCGCGCTCGGCCGTCCAGACGCGCGGATCGCGATGGGCGGTGGCCTCGTCGAAGGCCCGCGAGATGTCGAAGGGCATGCAGTGCTCGTAGATGAACTGCTGCCCGTACTTCGGCCGCAGCTTCGCTTCGGTGTCGATGTAGACGCGCTTCAGGTCGTGGCCCTGGGCCACGCCGGCCTGCACGCTGGCGAACAGCTCGCTCAGGAAGGAGCGGGTGGTCGCGATGCCTTCGCGGCACATCGCCGGGTTGGTGAGCGCCGCGCCGCGGCCGGGCACGATGGCGGTGGCGCCGAGGGCCTCGACCTTGTCGAGCGTCTTCGGCCAGTCGCCGAAATAGGCGTCGCCGGCATAGGCCGTGGCACCGTACTCGACCAGGTCGCCGCTGAAGAGGATCTTCTGCTGCGGCAGCCAGGCCACGGTGTCGCCCTTGGTGTGGCCGCGGCCGAGCTGCATCAGCTTGACCTCGAGCTTGCCGAGCCAGACCGTCATCTCGCCCTTGAACGTCAGCGTCGGCCAGGTCAGGCCCGGGATGGTCTCGACGGCGCGAAACAGGCGCGGAAAGCGCTCGATCTCGCTCTTCATGTCGGCGGCGCCGCGCTCGACGATCAGGTCGCGCGTGTCCTCGCTGGCGATGATCTCGCTCGCGCCGTAGGCGCTGGCACCGAGCACGCGCACCGCGTGATAGTGGCTCATCACGACGTGCTTGATCGGCTTGTCGGTGACCTCGCGGATGCGCCGGATGACGTCTTCGGCCATCACCGGCGTGGCTTGCGTATCGATGACCATCACCGAGGCATCGCCGATGACGATGCCGGTGTTCGGATCGCCTTCGGCGGTGTAGGCGTAGGCATTGTCCGAAAGCCGGGTGAAGGTGACCTTCTTCTCGGCGAGGTCGGCCTGCGACGCGAATGCTTTGCTCATGGAATCTTCCGTCAAGTCTCTCGGGGCGACGCGCGGAGGGCGCGCCATGCGTTCCAGGCGATCTTAGTCAGTTCGCGACATTCAGCGCGGCAAGCCGGCCAGGAAAGCGCCGACGTGCTCGCCGAATCGCTCCGGCATCTCGACCACGCTCAGGTGCGATGCCTCGTCGAAGATCGCGATCTCGGCGCCCGCGATCCGCTCGGCAATGACGCGCGCCATCTCGGGCGTCGCGCCCACGTCGCGGCCACCGGCCATCACCAGCGCCGGCATCCGGATGTTGGCCAGGGCCGTCGAGCCAGTCGACGCTGGCGACGGCGCGGCAGCAGGCGACGTAGCCGGCCGGATCGGTGCGCAGCAGGCGGGCGCGCAGCGCCGCGGTCTCGCCCGGGTGCGCGGCGCGGAAATCGCTGCCGAGATAGCGCTCGACCACGGCATCGGCAACGGCGGCCATGCCGCCCTTTTCCACTGCGGCGATGCGCGCCGCCCAGGCGGCCAGGGCCGCCTCCGGATAGCGCGCCGTCGTGTTCGCGAGCACGACGCCACGCAGCAGCTCGGGGTGATGGATGGCCAGCCCCTGCCCGACCATGCCGCCCATCGACAGGCCGACCCAGGCGACGGGACCGCAGCCCCATTCGCGGATGAGGCGGGCCGCGTCGTCGACGAGATCGTCCATCGCATACGGTCCCGGCGGCGTCGCCGATTCGCCATGGCCGCGATGCTCGTAGCGCAGCACCGTCATCGTCTGCGCGAGCTGCGCCGCCAGCCGGTCCCACATGTGGATGTCGAGCCCGAGGGCGTGGCTCAGCACCACCGGCGGCCCTTTGCCCTGCACCGCAACATGCAGCTGCGGCGCACTGAAGGTGTGGTGCTCGGCGATGCGCACGCCGTCGGCGAGCGATTGCGGCCGCGGCGCACGGCCGGCGGCACGCAGCAGCGCGGTGGTGATCTTGAAGCCGGTGTTGGCGGCCGGCACGCCGCAGTAGATGGCTCCCTGCAGGAGGGTTTCCTTGATCTTGTCGAGCGACACGCCGTGCTCGATCGCCGCCTTGCAGTGCAGCTCGAACTCTTCCCAGCGCGCCAGGCCCATCGTCATGCCGAGGACGAGCAGGCGACGCGTCTCGTGGTCCAGCCCCGGCCGGCCCCAGATGTCGTGCCAGGCATAGCGGCTGATCAGACTCTGGTAGTCGGCGTTGAACTCGGTGGCGCCCGCAAGGGACTGGTCCACCCAGGCATCGCCAAGCACGGCGCGGCGGTTGGCCAGGCCGCGGTCGAAGTCGTCGGCGCGCTCGTCGGTCATGGGCGGCTCCCTTCGTGAAGTGGCTGCAGGAGCTCGAGCCGGGCCAGGGCCTGCGCCCCGGCGCGCCTGGCCTCGGCCTCGACATCGACGCTCGCACTCGTGGCGCCGGCGCCGACGGCGTGCAGATGCGCGTCGATGTTGCCGCGCATCGCGGCGGCGTGAACCTCGAGCCCGGCGCAGGCATCGGCGAGCGCGCGCAACGCGCCATGCGCCGACAGGAACAGTGCCGGCCATTGCGCCAGCTCGGCCTGCCAGTGGCCGAGGCTGCGCTCGTGCTCCTGCACCATGGCGGCGAGCAATGTCGCCGCCTGCTGCGGCGCTTGCGTCGCGGCCGCGATGGCCACGAGGGCGGCGACCGGATTGCGCTTGTGCGGCAGCGCCGACGACGTGCCGCGCCCCGGCCCGCCCGGTTCGCTCAGCTCGCCGACCTCGAACTGCGTCAGCAGCGCCAGGTCGGTGCCGATCTTGCCGAGCGAGCCGCACAGCAGCGCCACTTCGCAGCCGAGCGCCGACCCACGAGTCGCGTTGCACATGCCAGGCACCGGCCGGTACCGGCAGGCCGAGATGCGCGCCGACCCGGGCGGCGACGGCGGCGCCCTTCTCGTCGAGACCGGCCAGGGTGCCGACGGCGCCGCCCAGCTGCAATTGCAGCGCGGCCGCCGCTGCGCTGGCGAGACGGCCGCGCGCACGAACGAGCGGCGCGAGCCACGACACCACCTTGAAGCCGAAGCTGATGACCTGTGCCGGCTGCATCAGCGTGCGCGCGAGCGTCGGCGTGTTCGCATGCAGGCGGGCCAGTGCGAAGAGCGAAGCGATCAGGCGTTCGTGATCGGCCCGCATCAGCGCCAGGGCCTTGCGGGTGGCCAGGACCATGGCGGTGTCGATCACGTCCTGGCTGGTGCTGCCGCGATGCACGAATGCGGCGGCGCCGGGATGGCGTTCGGCCACGCGCGCCCGCAACTGCTCGATCAACGGCACCACGATCGTGCCGGCCCGGCGCGCCGCGACGACGATCGCCTCGATATCGAACGCGTCGACACGGCAAGCGGCCGTGATGGCCTCGGCCGCGCTCGCTGGAATCAGGCCCTCGGCCGCTTCGGCGACGGCGAGCGCCGTTTCGAACTCGAGCATCGCACCGATCAGCGCCGCATCGCTGAAGACCGGCTCCATCTCGGCGGTCGAGAGCGTTCGTGCGAAGAGCGAGGCGGCCATGCGATCGGGCGCCGTCACCTGCGAGTCGAGCGCAACGAGGCCGTGGCCGCGGTTCCGGCGTTCTGCAGGCGCGTCGCCTTCCGGTTGACGAGGTGGCGGATGTTGGCGAGCGAGAGCAGGTGCGACTGCATCAGCATCAGCAGGCCGGTGCGCCAAAGCTCGAGGATGGCCGCTTCCGGCAACGCCCGCAGCTTGTCCTCGTCGACGGCATGAAAGCCGTCGACCGACAGCTTCTGGCCGTTCTGCAAGGTCGCATCGGCCTTCATCTCCTTCAGCACGCCGAGCATCACGAGCCGCTCGCAGAAGGCCTGCGTGCGTTCCGTCTCGAGCTCGAAGCGCTCGAGAAAATCCATCGCCCTCCGGAGCGCCGGCGCCGGCGCATCGTCGGCCTCGAACAGCGGCTCGGCGCCATGCTCGGAAAAGCCGCTCCAGGCCTCGTCGACCAGCACGTTGATGCCCGAGGCACCCGGCAGGCTCGCGGTCGAGAACGGATAGCGCCGGATATAGGCCGGGATGTAGCGCGCGTCCCAGCGCGATGCCCTCGACGTGCAGGTTCTCGCCATGCGTGAGGCCGAGCAAGGCCACCGGCGACATCATCGGCCGGCCGGCCGCATCGTGGTGGCCGGTCTCCACGAACACGATCGGAAACTCGAGCGCCGCCTGCGGGAATTCGGTGGCGGTGATGAAGACCGCGTGCAGATTCCTGGCGATGGAGAAATCGGTCAGCGGCGAGACCTTGCGGCCGCGGTGGATGGCCGGATCGAGGGCGATCGAGCGCTGATAGAGCGAAGGCGCGGGTCGGTTCAAATGTGGGCTCCGGTCGAATCGGGCACGAGCGCTTCGGCGAGGACCTTGTCGACGCGCTTGCCGTCGAGATCGACGACCTCGAAGCGCCAGCCTTCCCACTCCACCGAGTCGGCAGTATCGGGCAGGCGACCGAGCAGCAGCATGATCATGCCGGCCAGGGTGTTGTAGCGGCCGCGATCTTCTTCCGGCAGCTCCTTGAGCCCCAGGCGATCCTTCAGCTCCGGCGTGGGAATCAGGCCGTCGAACAGCCAGCTGCCGTCGTGGCGCTGGACCGCCCAGGCATCGGCATCGGCCTCGGTGCGGAACTCGCCGGTGATGGCTTCGAGCACGTCGCGCACCGTGATCATGCCCTGCACTTCGCCGTACTCGTCGACGACGAAGACGATCTGCGCGCTCGAGGCACGGAAGTGCTCGAGCAGCTCCATGCCCGAGAGCGTTTCCGGCACGAACACCGGCGGCTCGAGCGCCTCTTCGAGGGCGAAGCCCTTGCCCTGCATCGACTGCAGCAGCAGGGCCTGGGCGCTGATCACGCCGAGCACGTCGTCGAGGCCGCCGCGGCAGACCGGATAGCGCGAATGGTCGGCCTCGCCGATGACGCGCAGCACGTCCTGCGCGCTCGCCGCGAGCTCGAGCCAGACGATCTCGGCGCGCGGAATCATCATCGAGCCGACCTGCCGGTCGTCGAGGCGAAAGACGTTGCGCACCATCTGGTGCTCCTGCGCCTCGATGACGCCGGCATCCAGCCCCTCCTCCAGGCTGGCCTTGATCTCTTCTTCGGTGACGCTGCGATCGGGCGCGCCGCGCACGCCGAGCAGCTTCAGCGTCGCCTCGGTGCACCAGGAGAGCAGCTTCACGAACGGCCGGGCGATCAGCGAGAGCCACTCCATCGGCCGGGCCGCGAAGCGGGCGATCGTCTCCGGGTACATCAGGCCCAGGCGCTTGGGCACGAGCTCGCCGAAGACGATGCTGAGGAAGGTGATGGTGATGACCACCATCGCCGTGGCCGAGATCTCGGAGGCGCGGTCGACGATGCCGAAGGTGGCGTGCAGCCAGCGCGCGAACGGCGCCGAGAAGGCGGCGTCGCCGACGATGCCGTTGAGCACGCTGATCGAGGTGATGCCGATCTGCACGACCGAGAGGAACTTGGTCGGGTCGTCGTGCAGCGCCATCGCGTGCGACGCCCCGGAATCGCCCGCCTCCACCATCACCTGCAACCGCGCCTTGCGGCTGGCGGTGAGCGCCATCTCCGACATGGCGAACAGCGAATTCAGGAAGATCAGGAACAGCAGGAGGGCAACGTCCATGCGCGGGCGCGGGCGTAAGCGGGGAGCCAGCGTAGCAGAATCGATGCATGGACTACCTCGTCGGCGACGTGCAGGGCTGCGCCGGCGCGCTCGAGCGGCTGCTCGCGGAGATCGCGTTCTCGCCCTCGCGCGACCGCCTCTACGTCCTCGGCGACCTCGTCAACCGCGGCCCGGCGTCGCTGGCGACGCTGCGCCTGCTGCGCCAACTCGGCAGCGCCGCGACCTGCCTGCTCGGCAACCACGACTGGCATCTGCTCGCCGTCGCGACGGGGGTGCGCAAGAAGCATCGCAGCGACACCCTCGACGACATCCTCGACGCGCCCGATCGCGAGGCCTGGATCGAATGGCTGCGCCAGCGGCCGCATGGCCGTGCATGAGGGCGGCTGGTTGATGCTGCATGCCGGCGTCGTGCCGGCCTGGGACCTGGCGCAGACCCTGGCGCTCGCCGCCGATCTCGAACGGGCGCTGCGCAGCGCGCCGCTGCGCGAGTTCCTCGATGCGATGTTCGGCAACGAGCCCAGGCAGTGGCGCGAATCGCTGGCCGGCGAGGCCCGCCTGCGCTTCACGCTCAACACGCTGACGCGGATCCGTTTCGTCAGCGCCGACGGCACGCTCGACTTCGCCACCAAGGACGGCGCCGACGCGGCCCCGCCCGGCTTCTTTCCCTGGTTCGAGGCGCCCGGCCGGCGCACCGAGGGCACGCCCATCGCCTTCGGCCACTGGTCGACGCTCGGCCTCGTCGATCGACCCGATCTGCTCGGGCTCGATACCGGTTGCGTCTGGGGCGGCCGATTGACGGCGGTGCGCATCGACGGCGGCGCGCGCGAGGTCTTCCAGGTCGGCTGCGATGCGCCGGACGCGCCCGGTTGACGATGCATCCGGCGGCCGGCTGAACGCGTAGACGCCGAAGCGACCGACCTGCTTCCCGCCTCGATCGCCTGGTCGCCTCGGCGTCGCTCGCTGCTGCAGCCTCGCTGCCGCTCCGCTGTCCTCCGGAACCTGATGGCCATTCGCATCGACCTCGAACGAGGCCCTTTCATGCGCCCGCTCGCCGTTGCGAGCATGCTGCTCGCCTTCGCGCAAGGAACGTTTGCCGAGCTCCCCGCGCCGGCCGCTGCCGTCGCCGTGCCCGCCAGCAGCGACACCAGCGTCGTCGTCGCGGTCACGCAGAAACTGCCCCCCGTCGAGGTGCTTGGCAACTACGACAACTCGGTGGGCAGCACGGATGCCGCGAGCGCGGGTACGGTGACCTCCAGGCTGATCGAAAGCCGGCCGACCCTGCGGCCTGCCGAGGTGCTCGAGTTCGTGCCCGGCGTGATCGTCACCCAGCACAGCGGCGACGGCAAGGCGAACCAGTACTTCCTGCGCGGCTTCAATCTCGACCACGGCACCGACTTCGCGACCTTCGTCGACGGCATGCCGATCAACATGCCGACGCATGCGCACGGCCAGGGCTACACCGACCTGAACTGGCTCATTCCCGAGCTCGTCAACCGCATCGAGTACCGCAAGGGACCCTACTACGCCGACGAGGGCGACTTCGCCTCGGCCGGCGCAGCGCACATCGGCTTGTTCGCAGCCCTGCCGAAAGGAATCGTCTCCACGACGATCGGCGGCGATGCCTATGCGCGGGCCTTGCTCGCGCGCTCGTTCAAGCTCGGCGACGGCGCGCTGCTCTACGCGCTCGAAGGCGCGCACAACGACGGGCCATGGGTCAACCCCGAGAAGTTCCATCGCCTCAATGGCGTGCTGCGCTACAGCTTCGGCGGCGACGCCAGCCGCTCCTCGATCACGGCGATGGGCTACTCGGCCGGCTGGAACGCGACCGACCAGATCCCGCAGCGCGCCGTCGACAGCGGCCTGATCGACCGCTTCGGCGCGATCGATCCCACCGACGGCGGCCAGACCTCGCGCTACAGCCTGTCGTTCAACACCGAGCGCAATCTCGACGACGGCACGTTCAAGCTCAACGCCTACGCCATCGCCTCGCGCCTCGACCTCTTCTCCGACTTCACCTACAACCTCGACAACCCGAGCCCGCCCGGTCCGGTGAACGCCGACCAGTTCGAGCAGGCCGAGCATCGCAAGGTGTTCGGCCTGGGCATCAGCCGCGGCTTCGACACCCGGATCGGCGCCGCCGACAGCACGAACACGATCGGCCTGCAGCTGCGGCACGATCGCCTCGATCCGGTCGGCCTCTACGGCACGGTGGCACGCGAGCGCATCTCGACGACGCAGGAGGCCACCGTGCGCGAAACGAGCGTCGGCGTCTACGGCGAGAACTCGACGCAGTGGCTGCCCTGGTTTCGCAGCGTCCTCGGCCTGCGCTACGACCGCTTCCGGTTCGACGTGAACAGCTCGATCGCGGCCAACAGCGGGCAGCTCGGCGCCGGCATCCTGAGCCCGAAGCTGGCGTTCGCCTTCGGTCCATGGAACAAGACCGAGTACTTCATCAACTACGGCGACGGCTTTCACAGCAACGACGCGCGCGGAGTCACCGAGACGGTCACCCCCAAGGAGCTGGCGCCGGCGATCGCGTCGCCGCCGCTGGTGCGCTCGCGGGGTGCCGAGCTCGGCCTGCGCACGGAGATCGTGCCGGGATTGCAATCATCGCTCGCGCTGTGGCAGCTCAAGCTCGGGTCCGAGCTCGTCTTTTCCGGCGACGCCGGCGACACCGAGCCGAGCGGCGCAAGCACGCGCTACGGCGTCGAGCTCAACAATCACTACCGGGCCGCGCCGTGGCTGCTGCTCGATGCCGACATCGCCGTCTCGCACGCCCGCTTCGACCAGGCCCAGGGCAGTGCGCCGGCCATCGGCCGCTCGATCCCCGGCTCGGTTGACACGGTGGTCTCGGCCGGTGCCACGGTGCTCGATCTCGGCCCGTGGTTCGGCCAGTTCCAGCTCCGCTACTTCGGCCCGCGCCCGCTCATCGAAGACGACAGCCAGCGCTCGAAGGCGACGACGCTCGCCTACCTGCGCGCCGGCTACAAGGTCACGAGCGACTGGAAGGTCGTGCTCGACGTCTTCAACCTGCTCGACCGCAGGGCCAGCGACATCGACTACTACTACGCCTCACGCCTGCCCGGCGAGCCGGCGGGCGGCGTCAACGACATCCACTTCCACCCGGTCGAGCCGCGCACCTTCCACCTCTCGCTGGTCGGCAGCTTCTAGGCGCGGGCGGGCACGGGCGCTCCTGCCAGCACGGCCTCGAACACCCGCTGGTAGTTGCCGCCGAGGACCTTCTCGATCTCGCTCGTGCCGAATCCGGCATCGCGCAGCGCGCCGGCGTAGGCCGGCAACTGCCGATAGCTGGTGAAGACCGGCGGCTTGATGAAGCCGAGCATGTCGCTGCCGAGCGCGACGTGCTCGGCACCGATCACGTCGGCGAGCTGGCGCGCTCCGCGTGCCATCGCCTCGAGGCTCACGTAGACACCAGCGTTCGGCCAGACCCCGACGATGCCGCCGGTGCCGGCGACGAGGCGCGCGTGCGCCGCCGAGATCTGCCGGCTGCGCGGCCCCGGCGAAGGCGTGAGCGAGGTGTGCGAGAGCACGAGCGGCCGCGTCGTCACCTTCGCGGCGCGCTCGACCAGCGAATAGGTGCCGTGCGCGATGTCGACGACGATGCCCAACGCGTTGCAGCGCGCGATCACCTCGGCGCCGAAATCGGTCAGGCCGCCGTGCACCGGCGGCTCGGTCTGGATGTCGCCGAGCTCGTTGACCCGATAGTGGGTGAGCTGGAGGTGGCGCAGGCGGTGCTCGCGCCAGGCCTCGTCGACGCGCTCGATCCGGCCCTCGAGAAAGTCAGCACCCTCCGAGGCGACGATCACCGACGGGCCGTGGTTGCGCGCGTCGCGCAAGGCCGCCGCGTCTTCGATGACGTCGAGGCCCTGCGCTTCGATCAGCGCGCGACAGCGGGCGAAGGCGAGCTTCGAGTGCTCGTACATCTCGCCCGGTGCCGGCGTGCGATAGGGCTCGAAGCCGAGACCGCTCGCATTCACGTGCGTCGCCGTGCTGTCGGCGACGATGGCCAGACAGATGACGTTCATCCCGCCCTCGCGCATCGGCGCCGCCAGCGCGGTGAACGGTCTCTGCACGCTGGCCGTGTCGCGCGCCGACAGGATGACGCGGCCGGCGTGCGAATGGATGTCGATCGTGACGCCGCTCGACACGGAGAGATTCGGCGCGGGCATCGCATCGGTCTTGGCAGCGGTCTCCCTGTACTCGCCGAATCGACCCGCGCTGCAGGCCACCAGGCCGGCGCTGGCCGCCGCGCCCAGGAAGAGACGCCGGCGGCGGCGGGCCGGCTCGGCGGCATCGTCTTCGATGACGCGAGCGTCGCGCAGCTGATAGCGCCAGGGCGAGGCCGGATCCGACACCTGGGTCCAGCGACCGGCCACGCTCAGCAAGCGCGAGGCAGTGCCATCCACGGCCCGATCGAGAAAGACCTCGACCGTGCTTTGCGGCCGCAGGCGCACTTCCAGCCCGCAGCAGTCCGGCTCCGGCACGAGGGCGCCGTAGCGGACCCACCCGGCGGAAATCGGCACGAACCAGCCGCGCAGCTCGACTGCGGCGCCATCGAGCCCACGGCTGTCGCCGTCAACGATGCTTTGCCAATCCATCTGCACCAGCCCATTCTTGCGCAACCGGCCGATAGGCAAATCGTGCCGTCGCACTTACCGGCCCGGCCATTGGCGCTTCGCCCTCGGGGTGCGAAAATGGGATCCGCCAGGCGAGTGCGAGAAGCCTTCGCAGGGAGACGTGGCCGAGCGGTTGAAGGCAGCAGTCTTGAAAACTGCCGAGGGGGAAACCCCTTCGTGAGTTCGAATCTCACCGTCTCCGCCAAAAGCACCGGCACCGTGGCACGCCGATTGCGAACACAGGCAAGCATGAGCAAGGAAGACGAAACCTCGGATCGGGAGCGAATGGTCTTTGCCGAATTCGCGCAGGCCTGCCGGCGCGAACGCGACCGCATCGCCCGCGCCGAGCTCGAGGCCCAAGACTGCCGCTTCGAGATGTCCACGGTCGAGCGCGCGCTCGCCGATGCCCTGGCGGCGCGGCTCATCGCGGCGGCGGCGCGCTGAACGCCGTGGCAACCGACCGTTCAACTGCGCCCGATCCGTGGTCGGGCCGCTCCTCGCTCGGTCCGGCAGTGCTGGGCCAGGCTCCCGACATTTCAGTGCCGAATTCCGGGGAAGAAGACATGGACAGTTTCATTCGCCTCAGCGAGCAGATCAGCGAGTTGCAGGGCAGCCTGCTGGCGATGGAGTGCTTCCTCAACTCGCTGTGCGAGGCCCTGCCTGCCGATTCGCGGCCCGTGGTGCAGGCGTTCTACGCCAGCGAGTCGGAAGCGTTTCGCGCCGCGCTCATGAGCTCGACCGCGCCCGAAGCCACCGTCAACGCGTTCGAGCGCGACGTGCAGCGCGCCTTGCACCTGCTCGGCGAGCCCGGCCCTGCACAAGAGAGCTGAGGACCGGCGCATCGGGCAGCACCTCGAAAAGATTTCGAGGTTGACCCTCACGAAGGCAACGTAGCGCGATCGGCCCGCGAGGCGTCGGCGCGCGCTCAGGACGCGGTGCGCTCGACCCGCGTTTCCTTCGGTATCATTTCCCGCTCCCGCCTAACGCGTGCCTGTCGTCGGCCGCCGCCAGCGTCTTTGGACCGCCCCTGCGACCGCGAGACAAGACATGAGCATGCACTCGATCAAGGCCGAGCCCTTCCCTCTCCCGTTCAACGAGGCGACGACGGCGCTCCTGATCATCGACATGCAGCGCGACTTCGTGCTGCCGGGCGGCTTCGGCGAAAAGCTCGGCAACGACACCTCGCTGCTGCTCGCGGCCGTCGAGCCGACACAGCGCGTCCTGGAGCATGGCCCGCGCGCAAGGGCATGTTCGTCATTCACACCCGCGAGGGGCATCGCCCCGACCTCACCGACTGCCCGCCGGCCAAGCTCACGCGCGGCGGCCAGACCTTCATCGGCACGCGACGGACCGATGGGCCGCATCCTGGTCCGCGGCGAACAGGGTCACGACATCATCCACCAGCTCTATCCGATGGCAGGCGAGCCGGTCATCGACAAGCCGGGCAAGGGCTCGTTTCACGCCACCGACCTGCAGCAGATCCTGACCGATCGCGGCATCAAGACGCTGATCGTCTGCGGCGTCACGCTCGAGGTCTGCGTGCATACGACCGTGCGCGAGGCGAACGACCGCGGCTACGAATGCGTGGTTCTGAGCGACTGCGTCGCTTCGTACTTCCCCGAGTTCCAGCGTGTCGGGCTGGAGATGATCAAGGCGCAGGGCGCGATCTTCGGCTGGGTATCGAATTCCGACAAGTTCATCGCGGCGATGCACTGAGCGACTGAAGGCCATGCTCGCAGTCCAGGCCTCGACGCTCGGCCCGGCGCTCGATATGGATTCCGCAGCAGCGGCCATGTTCACAGTGTCTTCGCGCACGCCGTGAACATCGCGATTGGCACGCGATCTGTGGACCCTGCTGGCGCGCGGGCAAGCGGATCTTCCCTTCGGCATCCGCACCGTCCTTGACGACTGCGCCGCGCTCGCCATGCAGCGAGGCGAGCCGGTCGCGGTGCGCGCCGGCTTCATCGGCATCGGCAGCGGGCCCGCACGCGTCGTCGTGGACTGCCGCTCCGCGTCACGCTGGCAGCCGGCGCCAGCGCGAGCCATCGCGCCGGGTCTGGAACGTCGACTGACTTTGGTCGCCAGCGGCCAGCGCCAGTCGCTGCTGGCACGGCACGGCCGCGATGGCGCAGCGCGTGGCCGCCACACTGCGCGACGAACCGCAAGGCCTGCCGCGATTGCTCGCACAAGTCGTCGGCCGCGGACCCGGGCCTCACGCCGGCCGGCGACGACGTGCTGGTGGGCATGCTCGCCGCGCTCCGGCTCGCGCCATCGACGCAGGCCGCGGCGCATGCGGCCATCCTCGCCCGCTCGGTCGAACCGCTCCTGGCCAACGACGACCGATCTCAGCGCGCACCTGCTGCGCCAGGCCGCGCGCGGCCTGTTCGGCCGGGCGCTGCACGAATTGGTCTCGGCACTGGCCGACGACACCGCGCCGGACGCGCTTCGCGAAAGCATCGCCCGCGTCCTCGCCATCGGCGCGACGTCCGGCGCCGATGCCTGCGCCGGTGTTGCTCGCGGTCGCGCCGCATTTCTGTCTTCACACCGGCGAAAGGGCCGCAGCATGAGTGTGCGTTCGCGCTACTACCCCAACCTCTACAAGGACTCGGTCTCGCTGATGACGGTGTCGGCCAAGGTGACTGCGGTCGCCGGGGATCGAGCGCGGCCTCGGTCGTCATGGCGTCGGCGACCAACGTCGACAACCTGAAGCAGGCCGGGCTCGGCGACTTCGAGGTCCGGCCCAACGACCTCGTCGTCGCCGTCGTCGGGCACGCGACGAGGCCTGCGACGAGGCGCTTGCAAGATGGCCGACGAGCTGCTGACCGCGAAGTCGAGCGGCGCAGAGGCGGCGAAGGCGCGGCGCCGCGCAGCCGCTCACGAGCATCCAGATGGCGGTCGCGCGCGATCCGGCGCACAATTTCGCGCTGATCTCGGTGCCCGGCGACTACGCCGCCGCCGAGGCGATGAAGGCGCTGCGGCTCGGCATGGACGTCATGCTCTTCAGCGACAACGTCGCCGGTCGACGAGCGAGCTGGCGCTGAAGACCTACGCGCGCGACCACGACCTGATGGTCATGGGCCCGGACTGCGGCACGGCGATCATCAACGGCGTGCCGCTCGGCTTCGCCAACGTGGTCCGGCGCGGGCCGATCGGCGTCGTCGGCGCGTCCGGCACCGGCACGCAGGAAGTGACCGTCCGCATCCATCAGCTCGGCTCGGGCGTCTCGCAGGCGCTCGGCACCGGCGGCCACGATCTCGCGAAGACGATCGGCGGCATCTCGATGCTGCACGGGCTTGCGGCGCTCGACGACGGACTCCGGCACACCGAGGTCATCGTGCTCGTCTCGAAGCCGCCGGCGCCGGAAGTCGCCGCAGCAAGGTGCTGGCCGCGGCCGAGGCGAGCGCCAAGCCGGTGGTCGTCATCTTCCTCGGCGCCGACCCGGCTTCGATCACGCGCAACGGCGTCTACGGCGCGGCGTACCTCGCGCAGGCGGCCGACATGGCGGTGGCGCTCGCCAACGGGCGCGAGCCGCCCAGCGGCGCCGATCACGCTGTCCGAACGAGACGCAGCGAACGCTCGGCGAGCTGGCGCGAGCGATGGCGCCGAGCCAGCGCTACGTGCGCGGCATCTTTTCCGGCGGCACCTTCTGCTTCGAGGCGCAGCTCATCCACGCGGCGCGCGGGCATCAAGGCCTTCTCCAACACGCCGACTGCGGGCAATTCCGCGCTCGAGGGCGATCGGCAAAAGCCGCGAGAACACGATCATCGACATGGGCGACGACGAGTTCACGCAGGGCCGTCCGCATCCGATGATCGACCCGACGCTGCGCGACGCCCGCATTCGCGACGAGGTCGCCGACCCGACGACGGCGGTGGTGCTGTTCGATGTCGTGCTCGGCTACGGCTCCGCCGACGACCCGATCGCGGCCTGCTCGGCGTCATCGGTGCGGCCAGGGCCGAAGCGCAGAGCGGCGGGCCGCAACGGTCGCGTTCATCGGCTACGTCTGCGGCACCGACCAGGATCCGCAGAACTCGGAGCAGAGTCGTCGCCGGCCTGAAGTCCGCCGGCGTGCTCGTCGCATCGTCAGCAACGCCGAGGCCGCCGCGTGGTCGGCGCGCCATCATCTCCGAGCGCCAGGGAGCACAGTCGATGAAGACGCTGTTCCAGCAAGACCTCAAGGTCGTCAACGTCGGCCTGCAGGGCTTCGCCGACAACATCGTCGCCGCCGGCGGCGAGGTCACCCATCTGAGCTGGGCGCCGCCCGCGGGCGCCGATGCCGCGCTCGGCTGGACGCTGGCCGAACATGATCGGCGACCCGCGCATCGACGCAGGCCAACCGGATCGCCTACGAGCGCTACCTCGCCGCCCAGCCGCGCCTCGTCGATCTGGTGCTCGCGCGCGATGCCATGCCCGGCCTCGCGGAGGGCGAGCGCCGGATCCTGCACGCCGGGCCGCCGATCGCCTGGGCCGACATGTGCGGCCCGCAGCAGGGCGCGATCACCGGCGCCATCCTCTACGAAGGCTGGGCGAACGACGCTCGAGGCGGCCGAGGCGATGGCCGCAAGCGGCGAGGTCGCGCTCGAGCCCTGCCATGCACCACGGCGCCGTCGGGCCGATGGCCGGCATCATCAGCCCGTCGATGCCGGTCTGGGTGGTCGAGAACACCGCCGCCGGCAACCGCGCCTTCTGCAATCTCAACGAGGGCCTCGGCAAGGTGCTGCGCTTCGGCGCCAACTCGCCGGAAGTGCTCGACCGACTGCGCTGGCTCGGCACCGAATTCTTCGCGACGATGCAAGGTCGCCGTGCGCGGTCTGGCCGACGCCGAACCTCAAGCCGCTGATGGCGCAGGCGCTGCACATGGGCGACGAGCTGCACAACCGCAACGCCGCGGCTTCCGCGCTGCTGTTCAAGCGACTGACGCTGTCGCTGCTCGGCTCCGAAGCTCGACAGCGCGCGCCATCCAGCGCGCGCTCGCCTTCGTCGCCGGCAACGACCACTTCTTCCTCAACATCTCGATGGCCGCGTGCAAGGCGATGTCGGACGCCGCGCACGGCGTGCCCGGCAGCAGCATGGTCACGGTGATGGCGCGCAACGGCGTCAACTTCGGCATCCGCCTGAGCGGCACCGGCGACCAGTGGTTCCAGGCGCCCGCCAACCCGGTCGACGGGCTCTATTTCCCCGGCTACACGCGTCGACGATGCCGCCGCCGACCTGGGCGACTCGGCGATCACCGAGACCAACGGCCTCGGCGGCTTCGCGATGGCGGCGTCGCCGGCGATCGTCCAGTTCGTCGGCGGCACACCGGCCGACGCGACCGCGAACAGCCGGCGGATGCTGTCGATCACGCTCGGAACGCAACCCGGCGTTCACGCTGCCGGCGCTCAACTTCGGCGGCACGCCGGCCGGCATCGACGCTCGCCTCGTCGCCGACTCCGGCGTGCTGCCGATCATCAACACCGGCATCGCGCACACGCAAGGCCGGCGTCGGCCAGATCGGCGCCGGCATCACGACGGCGCCGATGGAGTGCTTCAGCGACGCCCTCGCCGCCCTGGCCGAGACCTGCCGCAGCCGTGCCGGGGAGCGCATCATGACCCGTACCGCTGTCGTCGCCTTCGGCGGCAACGCGCTCGTCACCGACGCCGAGCACGACTCCATCCCGCAGCAGTATCGACACCGTCGCGCGAACGGCGCCCGCATCTGGTCGATCTGGTCGAGCAGGGCTGGCGGCTCGTCGTCTCGCACGGCAACGGGCCGCAGGTCGGCTTCATCCTGCGCCGCTCCGAAATCGCCGAGCACGAGGTCGACCCGGTGCCGGTCGACTACGCCGTGGCCGACACGCAGGGCGCGATCGGCTACATGTTCGTCAAGGCGCTGACCAACGAGCTGGCGCGGCGCGGCCTGGCGCGGCCGGTCGTCGCCGTCGTCACGCAGTCGGTCGTCGACCTCGACGACCCGGCCTTTCGCAATCCGACGCAAGCCGATCGGCTCGTTCCTCAACGAGGCCAGGGCCCGCGCGATGGCCGAAGACACTCGGCTGGACGATCATGGAGGACGCGGGCCGCGGCTGGCGGCGCACGGTGCCTCGCCGCGGCCGCAGCGGATCGTCGAGACCGACGCGATCCGCACGCTGCTCGACTCGGGCGCCGTGGTCGTCGCAGCGGGCGGCGGCGGCATCCCGGTCGCGCTGCAGGCCGACGGCAGCCTCGTCGGCGTCGAGGCCGTCGTCGACAAGGACCTCGCGTCCGGCCTGCTCGCCCACGACCTCGGCGCCGACATGCTGCTCATCCCGACCGGCGTGCCGCGGGTGGCGATCCGCTTCGGCACGCCCGAGCAGCGCTGGCTGGACACGCATCACCGTCGACGAGGCCCGCGCCTACATCGCGGCGGGCGAATTCGGCGCCGGCAGCATGGAGCCCAAGGTCGCCGCCGTCGCCGACTTCGTCGCCAGCACGCCGGGTGCGGTCGGCGTCATCGGCGCGCCCGACGAGATCCGCGCCATCATCGAAGGGCGAGTCCGGCACGCGCATCGTCGCCGGCGGGCCGCCGAGCACGGTCCTGCTCGCCGTCAACGGCACGCTCATGCGCGGCCTCAAGCTCAACCCCAACATGCTTGCCGCCAAGGCGACCTTCGTCCGCGAGGCGATGACCGAGCCCGCCTACCGGCTTGTGGACGATCAACGACGAACACCCGGCGATGGTCCGGGTCACGGACGGCAGCGGCGTTGCCGTCGCGGTCGAGGTCTGGTCGGTGCCCGACGGCGGCCTGGCCGGCATCCTGAAAAGCGAGCCGCCGGGGCTCACGATCGGCAAGGTGCGACTGGCCGACGGCACGATCGTCCTGGGCGTGATCGGCGAGCCGGCGCTCGTCGAAGGGCAGCGCGAAATCACCGAGCACGGCGGCTGGCGCGCCTATGTCGCGGCCCGGGAATTGCATCGTGATGATGCCGGCGCCGCGTCCACCTGAGGCGCGTCGCGTTCGATGAAACCTGAGGATTCCGCCGCAGTGACTGCGGAAGATGTCCCGGACGCGCACACAACAAACCGCGCGGCCGGTCTTTCGACAACAAGGAGGAAGCAATGAATCAAGCCACGACCGGGGGACCGGTCCGCATCTGGGTCCCGGGCGACTGGAACGGCTTTTTCGGCCTGTTCACGAACGTCCTGCTCAACGTCATCGTCCTGACCGGGTTGTGCCTGGGCGTGGTGCAGTTGCCGGCCGATACGGTGTTCGGCCGCATCCTGCCTGCGCTCGGGGTCGCGTTGCCGCTCGGCAATCTCTTCTACGCCTACCTCGCCTGGAAACTCGCGAAGAAGGAAGGCCGCAACGACGTGACGGCGATGCCGTACGGCCCGAGCGTGCCGCACATGTTCATCGTCGTCTTCCTGATCATGTTGCCGACCTACCTGACGACGAAGAATCCGCTGGCGGCCTGGGCCGCCGGCCTGGCCTGGTGCTTCATCATCGGCGTCATCGTGCTGATCGGCGCGTTCGTCGGGCCGCAGATCCGCGCATTGACGCCGCGCGCGGCGATGCTCGGCACGCTGGCCGGCATCTCGGTCGCCTTCATCTCGATGCGCCCGGCGTTCCAGATGTGGGAGACGCCCTGGATCGGCCTGGCCTGCCTGGCGATCGTGCTGATCGCGTGGACCGCGAACGTGCGCATGCCGGGCGGCCTGCCGGGCGGCCTGATCGCGGTGATCGTCGGCACCATCCTGGGCTGGGGCGCGTCCTTGCTCGGCTGGAGCGACTACGTGCAGGCGAGCGCGCTGGCCAAGTCGCTCGATCAGTTCGGCCTGCGCCTGCCGTACTTCTCGATGGACGTCTGGAAGGGCCTGGCGCAGATCGCGCCGCTCCTCGTCACGGCGATTCCGCTCGGCATCTACAACTTCACCGAAGGGATGAACAACGTCGAAAGCGCGTCGGCAGCGGGCGACAACTACAACCTGCGCCTGATCCTGCTCGCCGACGGCCTGGGCGCCGTCTTCGGCGCCATGCTCGGCAGCCCGTTTCCCCCGGCCGTCTACATCGGACACCCGGGCTGGAAAGCGGTCGGCGGACGCATCGGCTATTCGCTCGCGACCGGCTTCGCCATCGCGATCGTCTGCTTCCTCGGCCTGACCGCGATGCTGCTCGCGCTGATCCCGCTCGTCGCGATCCTGCCGATCCTGCTCTACATCGGCCTCGTGATCGGTGCGCAGGCGTTCCAGGCGTCGCCGGCAAAGCATGCGCCGGCCATCGTCCTGGCGCTGATTCCGAACATCGCCGAATGGACCAAGACACAGATCGACGGTGCGCTCGGCGCGGCCGGAACCAACGCCGCGCATGTCGGCTTCGACAAGCTCGCCGGCACCGGCGTGCTCTACCAGGGCCTCGAGTCGGTGGGCGGTGGCTCGGTGCTGGCGGGCATGGTGCTCGGCGCGATGGCGGTCTTCATCATCGACCAGCGCCTGAAGGTCGCCGCGATCTGGGCCTTCGTCGGCGCGATCCTGTCGTATATCGGCCTGATCCATGGCGCGCAGCTCGGCTGGGCCGTCTCGCCGCTGGTGGCGCTGGGTTATGTCTTCTTCGGCGTGACCTGCCTGCTGCTCTCGCGCGGCGAGATGCCGGCCGCAGCCTGAGGCACCCCGCTGCCTCGACGGTGCGCCCTCCGGCGCGCTGTCGCGGCAGCGTCGTCAGCCGATGCAGGTCCGGTTCTTCCCGGTGCGCTTGGCTTCGTAGAGCGCCTGGTCGGCGCGTTCGAGCGAGACCTCGATCCGCTCGTTCGGCCGATAGCCGGTGACGCCCGCGGAGAAGGTGACGAAGACCTGCTTTTCCTTGTGCATGAAGAGGCCGCCGGTGAGCGAGCGCTGCAAGCGCGTCAGCACCTGCTCGCCCTCTTCGGCCGGTGTCGTGGGCAGGAGCACCACGAACTCCTCGCCGCCGTAGCGGGCGACCCGGTCGGTGGGCCGCAAGGCCTTGCTGACGATGGCGGCCAGGGCCTTGAGGGCCTCATCGCCGGCGCTGTGGCCGAGCTCGTCGTTCAGGCGCTTGAAATTGTCGATGTCCAGCAGCCCGACCGAGAGATGGCCGCCATCGCGCTCGAGCCGGGCCTTCTCGATCTCGAAGGCTTGCAGCAGGCCGCGCCGGTTGGCGATCTGCGTCAGCTGGTCGGTGGATACCTCGTCGGAAAGGCGCCGCATCTCGTCCTCGAGCTTGACGACGCGCTCGCTCAGGTCGGTGGCCTTGCTGTGCTCTTCCTGCAGGCGCGCCTGCGTCTGCTGCACCAGCGACTGCACGGCCCGGCTCTCGGTGACCATCTCGCGCACCACGCCGGTCAGGCTTTCGAGCGAGTCGGCCTCCTCGATCACCTCGGCATAGCGGCCGACGCTTTGATGGAAGTCGCCGGTCTTCGAACCCAGCTCGCCGAGCTCGGCGAGCATCTGCTGGATCATGCCCTTGAGCGCATCGCGCGCCTTCTCGCGTTCGCCCTTGACCTCGGCGTGGCGCGTGCGGGCGTGATGCAGCATGTCGCTCACCTGGCGCACGCCGCGCGCCGTCAGGCCTTCTTCGATCTTCACGCGCATCGCGTCGCACTGGCCCTTGACCCAGCTGTCGTTCTCGGCCAGGTCGGTCAGGCTCGAGGTGAGCTCGTGGCAGAGCTTGCCGAGCTGGTCGAAGAGATGGTGACGGTGCTGCAGCACGCGCTCGGCGCGCTGGCAGAGCGCGCGCATCTCTTCGGCCAGCGGCTCGCTCGCACCTTCGCCGGCCAGCCGGCCGGTCAGGCGCGCCAGCTCGGACGACAGTTCCTTGCTGGCGTCGTCGTGCTGCGGCAAGGCCTGTTCGAGGGCGCTGACCAGGCTGCTGGCGACCAGGTTCCAGGCCGGTGCGGCCGGCGTCGCGGTCGAGGCCTCGACGGGCGGCACCGGATCGTTGGCGGCCGCCGCGGCGACCAGCGGCGCCGCCTGCACGCCGACGTCGACCTCGGTTGCGGCGCTGTCGCTTTCCCAGCTGTTGACGAGCTGCGCCAGCCGTTGCTGCAAGCGGCGCGAATCGCCGCGGCTGCCCGCAAGGACGCGCTGCACGCCTTCCTTGCGGCGGGCGGGCGTCCAGTTGTGGCCGGAACGTTCGATGCCGCGCACGATGCGCTCGATCAGCAGCGCCAGCGCTTCCGACGAGGTGCCATGCGCCGCGTCGAACAGATGCTCGGCCTGCTCCCAGCGGCCATGGGTCATCGCCTGGCTGATCTCCACGCCCACCGCGTCGCCTTCGAAGGCACGCAGGGCCAGGCGATCGACGAGCTTGTGCGCGCGCGCCGGCAGCGCCGCGGTCGCGCTGCCTTCGCCGGCTTCGTGGCGATAGGCGCGCTCGTAGTTTTCAGGCGTCGGCTCGAGCCGCTCGGTGGCCAGTCGACGCAACGCGGCCTTGGCGATCTGCGCGGCCGGAATTTCTGCGGACTTGGAGAGCGGCGAAGGGCGCGTCATTTCCATGGCGGTCGCTCGGATTCAGGGGCGCGAGGCGCGCGCCCGGTGGGCTCGCGGCGGCTCGGGCAGATCGGCGCTGCCGGCCTTGCCGATCCAGGGCGCTTTCTTCGGCAGCACCGTCTGCTGCAGCCACTCCTCGATCGCTTCGGGCGGCTGCGCCTTGCTGAACAGGAACCCTTGCATGATGCCGCAGCCGAGGCGATGCAGGACCTCCATCTGGCGCAGGTTTTCCACGCCTTCGGCGATCACGCGCAGGCCGAGCGAGCGGGCCAGGGCGATGATCGCGGTGACCACCGCCGAGCTCTGCGGTGTCATGCCGAGATCGCGCACGAAGCTGCGGTCGATCTTCAACTCGCTGATCGGAAGCGTCGTGAGGTAGGCGAGCGACGAGTAGCCGGTGCCGAAATCGTCGATCGAGATCTCGACGCCGATCTCGTTGAGCCGGTGCAGCGACGGGATCACGTTCTGCAGGTCCTTCATCAGGCCCGTCTCGGTGATCTCGAGCTCGATCGCGTGATGCGGCACGCCGTAGGTGGTGACGGCGTTGTGGATGTACTCGACCAGGTCGGTGCGCTCGAACAGGCGGCTGGGCAGATTGACGGCGATCGAGTCGTCGAAGCCGAAGCTGTCCTTCCAGAGGCGCGCCTGGCGCGCCGCTTCGCGGATCGCCCATTCGCTGAGCGGCGTGATCAGGCCGGTCTCCTCGGCGAGCGGAATGAAGTCGCCCGGCGCCACCAGCTGGCCGTGCCGGCGCCAGCGCATCAGCGCCTCGGCGCCCACCATGCGCGCGCCGCGCACGTCGATCTTCGGCTGGTAGTGCAGCACCAGCTCGTCGCGCTCGATCGCCTTGTGCAATGCGCTTTCGAGCTCGAGCTTCTCGCGACCCTGGCCGGCCAGGCTCGGTCGGTAGACGGACGCCGAATTGCGGCCCGCCGACTTCACCGAGTACATCGCGACGTCGGAATTGCGCAGCAGGTCGGCGACGTTGCCGCCGTCGCGCGGGAAGAGCGCGATGCCGACGCTGGCGGTGACGAAGCACTCCTGCATGCCGATCGTGATCGGCAGGCGCATCGCCTCGAGGATGCGATCGGCGACGCGCTCGGCGTCGCGCTCGTCGGCCACCTCGGGCAGCAGCGCCACGAACTCGTCGCCGCCGAGCCGCCCGACCGCCTCGAGCGTGCGGTGAGAGCGCACGCCGACGGTTTCGAGCGAGCTCTCGAGCACCTGGTCGGAATGGCGCACGCACGACCGCAGCCGCCGCGCCACTTCGACCAGCAGCTCGTCGCCGGCGCCGTGGCCAAGCGTGTCGTTGATGACCTTGAAGCGGTCGAGGTCGATCAGCAGCAGCGCCACCTGGTGGTTCAGGCGGCGGCCGTGCTCGAGCGCACGCTCGGCTCGCCAGATCAGCTGGCGACGGTTCGGCAGCCCGGTGAGGGTGTCGAAGTTGGCGAGGTGGCGAATGCGGTCTTCGGCGAGGCGTCGGTCGGTCACGTCCTGGACGATGCCGGTATAGCCGACCAGGTTGCCGTGCTCGTTGAACTCGGGCTCGGCCTCGAGGTGGACGATGCGCTGGCGGCCGTCGATGAGCCGGGCATGGATGTCGGTGGCGAGTACCGTGCTGCGCTCCATGGCGCTGTGTGTCAGCTCGAGGAAGGCCTTGCGCTCCTCGTCGGGCACCATGCGCAGCAGCTTCCTGAAATCGAGATGCTTGTCCGGCCCGAGGCCGAAGACGCGCAGGCCTTCGATCGAGAACATCGGGCCGCCCTGGCCCTTGCGCCAGTCGAAGCTGCCCATGCGCGCCAGGTCCTGGGCGCGGGCCAGGCGCGACTTGCTGCGCTCGAGCTCGACCCGCGTGCGCGAGGCGCGCAGCAGATAGCGCAGGCGCCCGGCAAGCAGCCGCCATTGCGTCGACTTGACGAAGAAGTCGGTGGCGCCGGCTTCGTAGGCGCGGGTGATGGAGGCGTCGTCGTCGAGGCCGGTCAGCATCAGCACCGGCAGCGACTCGAGGCCGGGCAGGATGCGCAACTCGCGGCAGGTCTCGAAGCCGTCGAGGCCGGGCATGACGGCATCGAGCACGATGATGTCGGGCAGGAAGTCGGCCAGGATCCGGATCGCCTGCTCGCCGCTCGCCGTTTCGGTCACCGCGAAGCCCTGCTCCTGCAGCGCCACCGAAGTGAGCAGCAGGTTGACCTCGTCGTCATCGACGAGCAGCACCTTGGGCTGCTCCGGCAGGTCTTCGCCGAAGATCTGGCTGCGCGCGCTCATGTCAGGGCCGGCCCGTGGCTATCCAGGGCATGGACGATCCGCGCGGCGGCAGCGAACGAGAAGATGCGATGGGGGTTCATCCGGTAGCGCCCCGCAGTGGCTGCAGCGCTTGTAGCACGACGTCGAACTCGTGGTCCACGTCATCCAGCAGGGCCGGCAGGCCCGGCGCTGCCTCCTGTCGCACCAGACTCTCGATTTCGGCACAAAGTCTCGACAGGCGCAGAGCGCCGACGCTTGCCGCCGAGGATTTCAGCGTGTGCGCGACGTGCCGGATGGCCTGCATGTCGTCGCGTTGCCGGGCCTCGCGCAACTGTGGCGCCAGACGCAGCAGCGAGCCTTCGAAGGCCCGCAGCACACGCTCGAGAAGGTGGTTCTGCCCGCTCGGATCGAGCTCGCGCAGGCGCTGCAGCGCTTCTTCGTCGAGCACCGGAGGCGAAGCTGGGTTCACGGCGTGATTTTCTCGATCAATGGGAGCCTGCCGAGGCGGGTGAGGGGATCGCGCCACACACGCGGGCGAGCCGGGGCCGCCGCGTCAGCCATTTTCGGCGCGAAGCGCGAAGACTTGAACAGTTGCGGGCGGGCGATTGCGTGCCGCCCTTCCTACAATCGACCGCGATGGACTGCGAACGGTGACATTGCTCGACGGCGCGGCCTCTTTTGCCGTTGGCGCGGTCGCGGCCGGCGCCGTGGGCGTTGCCGTTGTCGCCGTGCTTGTGCGTCGCCAACGAAGCCTGGCTGCGAGCCTGCTCGACGCGCACGCGCGCCTGGCTGCGCTCGAACGGGCGCGTGAGGCGACACCACCGGCAGCGCCGCCCGCCGCGGCTGCCGAGCCGACAAGGCCAGTAGCGGCGCCCCCGGGCGAAGCCGAGCACGAGGCACTCGGCACGCTCGTTTCGCACGACCTGCGCGCTCCGATCCGCGTCGTCGAAGGCTTCACCCGCATCGTCAAGGAAGACTATGCCCACGTACTGGGCGACATCGGCCACGATCATCTCGATCGCGTCCTCGGCGCCGCCGGCCGCATGAACCACATGATCGACGCCCTGCTCGCCTTGTCGCGGCTGGCGTCGCAGCCGATCAATCGCGTGCCGGTCGATCTGTCGGAGCTGGCGGCCTACGTCGTCGCCGATCTGCGCCAGCTTCGGCCCGAGCACGAGGTCGAAGTCGAGATCGAGCCGGGGATGATGGCGCTCGGCGATCCGACCCTGCTGCGGGTGGTGCTCGAGAACCTGCTCGGCAATGCCTGGAAGTACACCGGCAACGCCAGGCGGCCGCAGGTCGCTTTCGCTCGCGCTCCGTACGACTCCGAGACCTATGTCGTGCGCGACAACGGCGCCGGCTTCGACATGCGTTACGCCGATCGCCTGTTCGGCGTGTTCCAGCGCCTGCACAGCGCCAGCGAATTTCCGGGCACGGGCGTCGGCCTGGCCTCGGTGCGGCGCATCGTGCGCCGGCATGGCGGCGAGATCCGGGCCGACGGCGAGCCAGACCGTGGCGCGAGCTTTCACTTCTCGCTGCCGGTCGCCACGGCCGAAGCCTGATCGAAGGGTATTCAGGAGCCGGCGAGCTGTTCGACGGCAAGCAGCAGCAGCTCGGCCTGCTCGCGCGGGCTGCGCCCGTCCGCCGCGGCGATCCGGCGCAGGCGCTCGAGCGCTTCGCCGCGGCGCAGCGAGTGGCGATGCATGAGCACGCCGGCCGCCAGCGCAACACTGGTCTCGAGCGGCTCGTTCGACGCGGTGGCGCGATGCGGCGGCAGGGGCGCGGGGGGCGGAGCGGCACGCGCGGCTTCGAGATTGGCGAACGCGGCCTCGACGGCCGGCACGATCTGCCGGATGTCGAGCGGCTTGACCAGATAGGCGACCGCGCCGAGCGCTTCGACCTGGGCCACCGTCTCCTCGTCGGAGAAGGCCGAGAGGAACATGAACGGCATGCGGCATTGCGTGCGCAGGTACTGCGCGACGTCGAAGCCGCTCTTGCCTTCCATGCGGATGTCGAGCAAGGCGAGGTCGGGCTTGTGCTCGCGCGCCAGCAGGATGGCGTCGTCGCCGTTGTCGGCGTCGATGACGTGGTAGCCGGCCTGCACCAGGCCATCGGTGAGCGTCGCCAGGACGAGGCGGTTGTCGTCGACGACCAGAATCGTTCCCTTGTTGGCCAAGCCCATCCTCCCCTGGACACCGGTGCGGGACATGCCGCTTCGTGCAAGCGCCATCTTATGCGCCACCGGGGCCGGCCACGACCGGCACCTGCAGGGCGACGGTGGCCACCACCCGGTCGTCGGCCTGCTCGATGCGCAGGCTGGCATGGCGGCGCGGCAGCAACGCACGGACCAGGCCGAGGCCGGAGACGCCGTTCGGAATGCGCGCCAGGTTGAAGCCCACGGGCAGGCGCGCCCGGTTCGAAATCGCGACGCGCACGCCGGCGTCGCTGCAGTCCAGGGCACAGACGATGTCCTCGTCGTCGCTGCCCGGCTCGCTGTGCTTGATGGCGTTGGTGAGCAGCTCGTTCAGCGTCAGCGCGATCGGAATCGCCTCGACCTCGGGCAAGGTCCACTCTCCGTTGGTCGTGACGTCGCAGCGGATAGCGCGGCCGAAGGTGCGTTGCACCGAGCCGGTAATCGCCTCGAGCACCCGCGTCATCGAAAGCGGACCGGTCTCGCCGACCTGCAGGCCGTAGACCTGGGCGATCGCCTGCACCTGGCCGACCACCTCGTCGATCGCCGCCGCGACCTCGGGCTTCCTCTGCGCGATCTGCTGCAGCAGGCCGGCCACGCCTTGCAGGTTGTTCTTGATCCGATGGTGGACTTCCTTGACCAGCATCTCGCGCTGCGCGATCGCGGCCTCGAGACGCGCCTCCTGGGCCGCGCGCTGTTCGCTGACGTCGGTGGCAACGAGAAGCAGCTGGTCGGGCGGCTCGCCCGGTGCGCCGGCGAGCGGCAGATAGCGCGCGTCCCAGATCTGCACCTCGCCGTCGACGACGAGGCGGTACTCGTGCGTCGTCACATCGCTCGACTCGAGCGCGCGCTCCATGTGCTGACGTCGCGCGGCAGCGATGTCGCGCGGAAAGATCTCCTCGGGCACCTGGCCCACAAGGCTCTGCGCCGACCTGCGCACCGTGCGCGCGGCCAGCTCGTTGACCTGCACCACCTTGAGCGTCTTCGCATCGAGCAGCGAGATGGCCAGCGGCGCCGCCTCGATGACCCGGCGCAACGACGACTGCGCCTCCGACACCGCGGCCTCGGCCTGGCGCCGCTGCTCGATGTCGAGCAGGGCGTAGGTGAGCTGGCGCGAGCTGCCGTCGCGCCCGGTCGCAACCGCGTTGCCGACAACCCAGAAGTCGCGCCCGTCGCGCGCCCGGACCTGGCATTCGAAGGTCTCGGCCCGACCTTCGACGAGGTCTTCGAGGTAGTGGGCATGGCGAAATGGATGGTCGGGCTCTGCCGTCGCCACGACCGCCATCGGCTGGTCCAGGAACGCGTCGAGCTCGGCGCCGAACATGCGCTGCGCCGAGCGGTTCATCCACTCGATGCCGGCCGGCCCGACGGTGACGATGCCGACCAGCACCGAGTCGAGGATGGCGCGCGTCCGGCGCGCCATCGACTCGCGGTCGCGCGCCAGCGTCTCGAGCTGGACCTGCTGCGTCTTCATCGCGCGTCACGTCGGCGAGCACGGCGATCGCCTCGTCGCGGGCCGGGCCGCCGGCGCGGCGCACCGAGAGCGAATACCAGCGCTGTTCGGCGGCCACGCCTTCGTCGCTGTCGCCGAACGCGAACTCGATCTCGTAGGTGGCGTCGGCGGCCAGCGCGTCGCGGATCTCGGTCGCGATCGAGCCCGCATCCGGATGACGCGACAGCAGCTCGGCCAGGCTCAGTCCGGAGACACCGCTCTGCGGCAGGCGCAGCATCGTCTCGAAGCGCCGGTTGCAGCGCACCAGCACGCCGGCGCGCAGGTAGGCGATGCCGGCGGTGGCGCTCTCGAGAATGGTGGTCATCTCGCGCAACAGCTGCTCGCTGCGGCGCTGGCTCTGCTGCTGGTCGGTGATGTCGAGGGTGACGACCGAAGCCGTCTTCTTGCCCGACGCCAGCGTCGCCGGCTCGACCCGCGTCATCAGCCAGCGCTGGCCGAGCTCGGGGTGCCAGATCGCGTAGCGCACCTCGGCCCGCTCGGTTCGCTTCAAGGCCAGCTGCAGCCGCTCGTACTCGGCCAGCGATTCGGGCGCGACGATGTCGCGACTGATGTTGTGCGGCACCGCCGAGGCCGAGCCGCTGCCGCTGCGCTGGCGGACCCAGCCCGACGATTCCTCGAAGGTGGCGATGCCGACGCCGGCGGTGTCCATGAGGGCACCGATCTGCAGGTGCGCCAGGTCGCGCTCTTCTTCGACGCTGCGGTCTTCGACGATGCCCATGAAGCGGCGCTCGCCCGCCGCGGTCTGGTAGCAGCGCACGATCGCGCGCAGGCGCCGGGCGCCGCCGCCGGGCTGGGCCACCCAGCCCTGCGTTTCGATCGGACGCGAGCCCGAGTGCAGGCGCGCCAGCGCATCGCCCTCGCCCCACGACAGCAGCCGGGCCAGGCTGGGCGCGCCTTCGGCGAGCGACACCGGCACGCCGCCCGCGAGCTCGTCGAAGGCCGGGTTGGTGCGGACCAGCAAGCCGCTCTCGTCGAACAGCACCATGCCGACCGGGCTCAGGTCGAACCAGTTGTCGAGCTCGCGCACCGAGCGGTCGGCACGATCGCGCGCCACGTGCTCGGTCGTCGTGTCCTGCAGCATGGCCAGATAGAGCGGCGCGCCGTCCGGGCCGACCAGCACGTGGCGGGCGGCGCGAAACCAGCGCTCGAAGCCCGCCGCGTCGAGCAGGCGGCCCTCGGGACCGTAGGCCACCTCGACGCGCGCGCCGGCGTTGACGCGCTTGCGGTTCTCGATCGTCGCCAGCCGGTCTTCCTCGGCCAGGAAGTCGGTGAAGTCGCGGCCGATGATGGCTTCGCGGGTCAGCCCGACGAAGGCGGCGAAGGCGGGATTGACATCGATGAAGAGGAAGGCCTCGTCCTGCAGCGAAGCCGGAAAGGGCGAGTCCCAGAGCAGCCGGAGAACCTCGTGCACGGCGGCCGGGCCGGCCGCGGGCGAATGCAGGGCGCGACCGGAAACGGCGTGCACCGGCGGCGTGCGCTCGTGGCTACTCGAGCGCAGCGGCGCCCTGCAGGGCGCGCAGCTGGGCACGATTGATTTCGGCGACGCTCATCAGCAGGTGCTCGGCGGCCTCGCGATAGTCGAAGACCGACTCGCCTTCGGCCGCCTCCACCATCGCCAGGTAGGGCCGGAACGGGCCGCTGCCCTTGACCAGCGCCTGGTAGACGCGCTCGGGCACGGGAATGGAGCCGAGCAGCTTGGCGAAGCTCTCGCCGAACATGCGATCCAGGAGCGAGAAGACGCCGCAGATGAAGACCTCGTTTCTCATCTCCTCGTCGCCCGAGCCGGCGACCAGCTCTTCCATCAGCAGGCCGCGCCGCACGGCCGCGAACATCACCGGCCGCAGGTTGACGTCCTTGCTGGCCGTGGCCAGCAGCAGCGCCAGCCAGCGCTTGAGCCGCTGGTAGCCGAGCATCATGATGGCGTGCCGGAACGAGCTGATCTCGACGCGCAGGCCGAAGGCCGGCGAGTTGATGTAGCGCAGCAGCTTGAAGGCGAGCGACGGGTCGCGCTTGAGCGTGTTCTCGAGCTTGTCGATGGCCTCCTCGTTGTCGACGCGCCGGATCAGCTCGACGATCACCTGCTGGTCGGGCTGCGCCACCGGCTTGCCGGTCTTCGCCGCGGTGGCGTTGAGCGCGTCGTCGATCGGCCAGCCGAGCACGGCGTGGGCGCCGCGCCCGAAGGCGCCTTCCATGTCGGCAACCGTGCGCACGCCCGACTGCACGTAGGCGATGGCCCGCGTCACGCCGGCGGGCGCGACCGCGCCTTCGCCGATGCGTCGCTCGTCGGCGAGATCGATGATCGCGTACTTGAAGCAGGGCAGCACCTCGCGCGGCAACTCGGCATTCGGCCGGCCCTTCAGCAGCAGCGTGCTGCCGGCGGCGTGCAGACGGGTCAGCGCCTCGACGTTGGCCGGATCGGCGGCCATGAAGTTCGGCACCTCGACCATCAGGTTGGTCGAGGGGCTCGTCTGCAGCAGGTCGTGCAGGAGGCTTTCGCTGACGACGTTGAGCGAGACCTTGCCGCCCGAGGCCGGCCAGACGTCGCCGACGGCGTGCAGGAGTTGGCCGACATCGAGCGCCAGGTCCGGGCGGAGCGGGAAGACCGAGAGACGCGTCGCGGCGACCGCGCGATTGCGATCGATGAACGGTGAGTAGCCCAGGGCCACCTGGCCGAGGATCGCGACATCCAGCAAGTCAAACTCCCGACCCGGGCCCGCGCCGCTTGCCGGCGCGGCCACGCGCGAATTCAGTTGCCGTTCACGTACTGGAACAGCGACAGCTGCTGCACCATCGCATACGACTTGAGCGCTGCACTGTAGCCGTTTTGCTCGTTCTGGAAGGTCGAAATGGCGCTCACCATGTCTACATCTTCCGCATTTGACTGAGTTGTCGTGGCCGCGAGGTTCTGCGTGTTCAGGCGGTCGGTCACGTTGTCGATGCTGTTGAGCACGTCGCCGGCAACGCCGCGCGCCGCTTCCAGGTTGTTCATCACCGAATCCATGCTCGTCAGCGTGTCGGCGTTCGACTGGGCGATCTGCGAGCCGGTGCGGCCGGGTGTCGAGAGATCCGAGATCGCCTTGTCGAGCGTACCGAAGACGCTGAGCGTCGGCGTCGAAGGTGCAATCTGGAACTGATCGCCGTCGGCGGGCGTTCCGCTGACGCTCGTCGTCATGCCGTCGATCGTGATCGCCTGGCCGGAGACGTACGGGGCAGCGGTCACCGCGGTCGCTGCGCCGTTCTTCAGCACGGCGTAGGTCGTCGCGCCGCCGCTGACCGAGAACTTGATGGTGTAGCTGGCGCCGGTCAGGGCGCTCGGGTCGGAGACGCTGCCGGCGGCTATCGTCGCGCCGGTGACGCTCGGGTCGGCGCTCGTCACGAACACGCCGTTGCCGGTCGGCGCCGTGAGCCAGACCGCGTTGCCGTCGGTGGTCAGCGGCAGGTTGGTGCCGCCGCCGGCCATCGTCTGGCCCGGCGCCGCGGCGTACTGCACGCCGCCCGGGGTCTCGATGAAAGGCTTCTGGGTCGAGGCCTGGCCACCGAAGATGTACGTGCCGGCGCCGTTGCTGGCGTTGGCGATGCCGAGGAGCTGGCCGCGGATCGATTGCAGCTGGGTCGCGATCGATTGCCGGTCGGTGTCGCTCAGGGTCGCGTTGCCCGCCTGCACGAGCAGGGCGCGCGCGCTTTGCATCAGGTTGCCGGCGTCGCCGAGCGAGCTCTCGGTCTGCGTCATCACCGTCTGGCTGGCCGAGACCGCGCGCTGGCTCGCCGTGATCTGGCCCTGCACCGCCACGGCGCGGGCCGCGATCGCCGCGGCCGCCGGGTCGTCGCTCGCCTGGTTGACGCGCTTGCCGGTGGTCATCTGGTTCTGCAGGTTCGACATGTCGAGCTGGCGCTGCATCAGGGAGGCGATGCCGGTGTCGTAGGCGTTGGCGGTGCTGATTCGCATGGTCGAGAAATCCCTGGCAAGAATCGGCGGTTCAGTTGCCGCTGATCGTCAGCAGGCTGTCGAACACGGTCTGGGCAATCTGCAGCATCTTGGCTGCGGCCTGGTAGCTCTGCTGGTACTGGATCAGGCGCGCCGCTTCCTCGTCGAGGTTGACGCCCGACTGGTTCGAGGCTGCCGTCGTCGCGGCGGTGGAGATCGAGTCCGATTGCGACGCTGCCGCCATCGCGCTCTGCACCCGCACGCCGACGGTGGCCAGCGCGCTGGCGTAGGCATCGGTGATGTTCTGGCCGGCGGCGACGCTGCCGCCCTGGCCGACGATGCTCGCCGTGCCGAGGGCCAGCATGGCGTTGGCGTTGCCGTTGTCGGCGGCCGGGAACGCCGTCTTCGCGACGACGACCGCGTCGCCGCTCTTCGGCGTGCCGTTCAGGCTGAGCTGCCAGCCGTTGAGCGCGATCGGCTGGCCGGCCACGATGGTGCCGGTGCCATTGACGGTGGGCAAGGCGCCGGTCGTGTCGACCAGGCTGTAGCTGTAGTCGCCGCTGTTGTCGGTGAAGGTGATCGTCGCCTTCAGGTTCGGATTGATCGACGGGTCGACCACATTGAGCGAAGCAACCGTCGCCGTGCCGGTGTTGCCGGCGGCCACTGCTGCTTGCACCGGCGAGGCGGCGGCGATGCCGCTCGGGTCGTTGAGAGCCAAGGCCATGCCGCTCGCGGCGGTCGACACCGGCTGCAGCAGAAAGCTGTCGCGCGCGGCCGGCGCCGGCGAGGCGACGTGGATCTGGAAGCCGTCGACGACATCGCCATCGGCGACCGTCTGCGAGCTGCCGTCCGAGAGGCGCGTCAGCTTGTACTGGCCGGCCGGCAGCGACGGATCGGCGCTGAGCTGGTAGTCGCTCGGCTGCAGCGCCTTCGGATCGACGACGCTGATGCTGACGCTCGAGACGCGGGTACCGGCGCCGTTCACGTAGGAGGCCACCGGCACGCCGCCGGCCATCGCGTTGTTGGACGACGGCAGCACGTCCGGTGCGCCGGTCGTGAGCAGCGGCGCGCCCGCCGACGCCGGCGTGCCGAGGGTCAGGCCGAGCGCCTGCTGCGAATTCATGGCGCCGGCGATCGCCGCAGCCATCTGCCCGAGCAGGCCACGGGCGTCGGGAATGTCGTGGTTCTGCACCCGCAACAGACCACTGACCGAGCCGCTGGCGATGAAGCCGTCGGGGAAAGTCGTCGTGCTGCTGCCGTTGCGGATGCCGACCTGGACCTTGGCCGGATCGAAGGCATCGGGCACCGCCACCAGTGCCGTGGCATTGCCACCGAGCACCAGCGTCTGCGAGCCGCCGAGAAAGACGCCGACCGTGCCGTCGGCAGCGGCGACGGTCGTCACCCCGGCCAGTTGCGACAGGTTGTTGAGCGCGGTGTCGCGCTGGTCGAGCAGGCTGTTCGGCGACTGGCCGCTCGCCTGCGCGGCGGCGATCTGCTTGTTGAGGTTGGCGATCTGCGTCGTCAGCGTGTTGATCGAAGCGACCGAGGTCCGCACCTGGTCGGCGACGCCGGCCTGCTGCGCATCGAGCTGGCCGGAGGCGCTGCTGAAGTTGCTGGCCATCGTGCCGATGCTGGCGAGCGCCGACTGCCGCGCCGAGGAGTCCTGCGGGTTGTTGGCAACGTCGACGAAGGAATTGAAAGCCTGCTGCGCGGCATAGCCGAGACCGGCCTTGTCGGTCTGGAAGACGCCTTGCAGCTGCTGCAGCAGGCTGCTGCGGGTGTCGTCGGCGGCAGCGATCGAGGCCGACGTCGCTGCTTCGCGGGTCAGGAAGTCGCTGTGGGCGCGCGTCACCGTCGTCACGTCGACGCCGCTGCCGAAGAAGCCCGAGCCGGTCTGCTGGCTGAACGAAGTCTCGAGGTCGGCCGTCTGTCGCGAATAGCCCGGCGTGTTGGCGTTGGCGATGTTGTTGCCGGTGACCGTCAGCTGGGCATAGCTCGCCGCCATGGCGCGCGAGCCGATGTTGAGCAACGAGGAAATGCTCATGGTGCCCCCACGCCGTGCCGTGTCGCGATGCCCGCTGCGCGCGCAGCGTGGTGTTGATGACGCGCGCGAGCTTGTCGGCGTAGGCCGGATCGGTGGCGTAGCCGGCCCGCTGCAGGCCCTGCGCGAAGGTGCTTGCCGAGGCCGCGCTGGCCGGCGCCTGCGCCGCCTGCGCCGCCACGCCGGCATAGCGCGGGCTGTCCTTCATCATTCGCGCGTAGTCGCTGAAGGCATCGGCGTCGGAGGCGTAGGCGCGGAACTTCGCGCTCACCTTCTGGGCCTGGCCGTCGACGTATTCGGTCGTCGTGATCGCTGTCGTCGGCCCGCTCCAGCCGGCACCGGCCTTGATGCCGAAGAGGTTGTGCGAATCGCTGCCGTCGCTGTTCCTGATGTCGCGCTTGCCCCAGCCCGATTCGTGCGCGGCCTGGCCGATCATGAAGGCGGCCGGGATGCCGGACTGCGCTTGCGCGGCGAGGGCCGCGGCGGAATGCGACTGCACGAAATCGGCCTGCGTCTGCGTCAGCGGCGTGCTCGTCGATGGCGACGGTCGGCGCAGCGCCGCGCGCCGTTGCCGGTTTGGCGGACGGGGCCGCCGTCGTGCCGCCCATCTGGCGCTCGAGCTGGCGCGCGATCGCGTCGGCCAGGCCGCCGGGCAGGCCGGTCATCTTGTTCGCGTACTGCGCGTCGAGCATTTCGGTGCCGAGCTTGGTCGCCGAGTTGTCGAGCATGTCGGAGCTCACCGTGGCGTCGCGCATGCTCTTCATGAGCTGCTGCATGAAGATCGCCTCGAATTGCTTGGCGGTCTCCTTGATCGCCGCCTTCGGGTCGCGCGCGGCGGCGCTCTTCAGCGCGTCGAGCGAGAGGGTGTTCGCCGCGCCCGTGGGCACGCCGGACAAGGCCGAGGTCAGGGACGATGCCACGTCAGATCACCTCCAGCTCGGCCGCGAGCGCGCCCGCGGCCTTCATGGCCTGCAGGATCGCGAGCAGGTCCTGCGGCGTCGCGCCGAGCGAATTCAGGGCCCTGACGACATCGGAGAGCTTGGCGCCCGGCCCCATCTGCACCAGCGCGCCCGGCTGCTGCGTGATCGTGATGTCGGACTTCTCGGTCACCACCGTCTGGCCGGCCCGCGCGAACGGGCCCGGTTGGCTCGCCATGGGCGTGGTGTTGATCGTCACCGACAGGCTGCCGTGCGCCACCGCGCAGGCGGCGATCGTGACCGACTGGTTCATGACGATGGAGCCGGTGCGCGCATTGATGACCACCTTGGCGGCCGGCGCGAACTGCTTGATGTCGAGGTTCTCGATGTCGGCCATGAAGTTGACGCGTGCATCGGGCGAGGCCGGCATGCGCACCCGCACGGCGCGGCCGTCGAGGGCATCGGCGGTGCCGCTGCCCATGCGGTTGTTGATGACGCGAACGACCTCGCTCGCGGTCGCGAAGTCGGTGGAGTTGAGGTCGAGCTGGATCGTGTCGCCCTGGTTCATCGAGGTCGCGACGCTGCGCTCGACCGTCGCGCCTTCGGGGATGCGCCCCGAAGCGAGGGTGTTGATCTGCACCTTCGATCCCGACGCCGAGGCGCCGGCGCCGCCGATCACGAGATTGCCTTGCGCCATGGCGTAGATCTGGCCGTCGGCGCCCTTCAGCGGTGTCGCGACGAGCGTGCCGCCGCGCAGGCTCTTGGCGTTGGCGAGCGACGAGACGTTGACATCGATCGTCTGCCCGGGTTGTGCGAAGGCCGGCAGCTGCGCCGTGACCATCACGGTGGCGAGGTTCTTCAGCTGGATGCTCGAACTGTTCGGCGCCGTCACGCCCATCTGCTGCAGCAAGGCGAGCAGGGTTTGCGTCGCGAACGGCGCCGAGGTGGTCTGGTCGCCGGTGCCGTCGAGGCCGACGACGAGGCCGTAGCCGACCAGCTGGTTGCTGCGAACGCCCTGGATCGAAGCCACTTCCTTGATCCGCGCGGCCTCGGCTGGAGCGGGCCACCAGAGGGCGGCGCTGGCAAGGACGGCGGCAACGGCGAGCGCGGCGCGGACGAATCGGTCGGTCTGGGTCATCTCGAAGGCACCGTGGTGTGCCTTCGATTCTTCAAGAACTTAAATCGGCAGAACGTTCAAAAAGAAGCGGCTCAACCAGCCTATTCCCTGCGCATCGGCCTGGGCGCCGCGACCGCGCTGCTCGATCCGCACGTTGGCGATCTGGCTCGAGGTGACGATGTTGCCCGACAGGATCATGTGCGGGTCGACCTGGCCCGAAAAACGCAGCACGTCGACGTTCTGGTTGACGCCGATCTGCTTCTCGCCGGCGACGAGCAGGTGCCCGTTCGGCAGCACGCCCGTCACCACGGCGGTGATGGTGCCGGAGAAGTTGTTGCTGTTGGCCACCGTGCCGGCGCCGGAGAAGGAATTGTCGGAGCTGCCGGTGGCGCTGGCCTTGTTGAAGGCATTGGGGCTGACGAACGGCAAGGCCGTGATCGCCGCCGAGACCTTGCCGCTCTTGTCGATGGTGCTGGTGCTGGTCTGGGTCGCCGAGATCGTCTCGGTGATCTGGACGATGATCGAATCGCCGACCATGCGCGCCCGATAGTCCTCGAAGAGCGGCCGGTACTGGCCGGCCTGGAAGATCGAGCCGTTGTGGAACTCCGGCGCCGGGATCACCGGCGGCACGGCATAGGTGGGTGTGGCGACCTCGACCTTGGGGATCGGATACGGCGTCTGGCAGCCGGCCAGGCCTGAGAAGAACGAGGCGGCCAGGACGGCGCGAAGCAAGCGGGTCATCGTCGGGCCTCAGAGCTGGGAGAGCTTGTCGAGCATCTGGTCGGCGGTCTGGATCGACTTCGAGTTCAGCTCGTACGAGCGCTGGGTCTGGATCATCTGCACCAGCTCTTCGACGACATTGACGTTCGAGGTCTCGACGAAGCCCTGCTGCAAGGTGCCCAGGCCATTGGTGCCGGCGTTGCCCGGCGTCGGCGTGCCCGAGGCCGTGGTCTCGGCGTAGAGGTTGCCGCCCTTGGGATCGAGGCCGGCCGGGTTGATGAAGCTGGCGATCTGCAGCTGGCCGATCGTCTGCGCCGTCGCCTGGCCGGGCAGCGTCACCGAGACGGTGCCGTCGTTGCCGATGGTCACGCTCTGCGCCGCGGTGGGAATGGTGATGCCCGGCTGCACCGTGTAGCCGGCGTTGGTCACGAGCTGGCCCTGCGCGCTGACCTGGAACGAGCCGTCGCGCGTGTAGCCGGTGGTGCCGTCGGGCAGTTGCACCTGGAAGAAGCCGCGACCCTGGATCGCCAGGTCGAGGGTATTGCTCGTCTGCTGCAGGTTGCCCTGGCTGAAGTTGCGCGAGGTGGCGACGGCGCGCGTGCCGAGGCCGACCTGCAGGCCGGTCGGCAGCGTCGTCTGGTCGCTGCTCGCGGCGCCGGCCTGGCGCAGGTTCTGGTACATCAGGTCCTCGAAGACGGCGTGGCCGCTCTTGTAGCCATTCGTCGAGACGTTGGCGAGGTTGTTCGAGATGTTGTCGAGCTGCATTTGCTGCGCTTCCATCCCGGTCTTCGATATCCACAGCGATCGCATCATGGCGCGGCTCTCCGGTCAATGACGGGATGGTCGCGCCTGGAGCGCGGCCGAAAGCTTCGAAAAGAAGGCGGATCGCGGCCAGTTAGGGCAAACGCAGAACCACTGGAGCGACGAGTGACCGGTCGCCCGACGATCACCTGCGCCAGCCTGTCGACATTGCGACGGCAGCGCCTTGGCGAATGCGCCGTCACCGACGCGAGCGGGCCCTCGCATCGCGACTCCATGGTCGGGCGAGGGCTCGTCGGAGTCCGGCGCAGCCTCAGCTTGCCGACAACAATTGCTGCGCCGACTTGTCGTTGCTCTCGGCCGTCGACAGGCTCTTCATCTGCGCTTCGAACTGGCGCGCCGCGGCGATCATCTCGACCATGGTCTCGACGGCGCTGACGTTCGAGCCTTCGAGCGCGCCGATCTGCACCTGCGCGCTCGAGTCGGCCGGCAGGTCGCCATCGGCGGCGCGAAAGAGTCCGTCGGTGCCGCGCGTCAGCGGTCCGTCCGGGGTGACGAATTTCAGCCTGCCGATGGTGTTGCTCTTGCCGTCGTGGGTGGTCGCGCTGACGGTGCCGTCGCTGGCGATGCCGACCACGGTATCGAGCGGCACCTGGATCGGGCCGCCGTCGCCGAGCACGGTCAGGCCCGAGGTCGTGGTCAGCGTGCCGTCGGCACTGACGTCGAGCGAGCCGCCGCGGGTGTAGGCCTCGGTGCCGTCGAGCCCCTGCACGGCGAGCCAGGCATTGCCCTTCATCGCCACGTCGAGGTCGCGACCGGTTCCGGTCACCGTGCCTGGCGTGGCGTCGTAGCCGGGCGTCGACTCGAGCGAATAGACGCGCGTGCTGGCGCCGCTGCCCTGCACCGGCACGGCACGAAAAGCCGACAGCTCGGCCCGAAAGCCGACCGTCGACACATTGGCCAGGTTGTTGGCAAGCGTGTCCTGCCGCTGCATGGTCGCCTTCGCGCCAGCCATCGACAGGTAGATCAGGCGGTCCATGGTCGCTCAGCCTGATCAGCGCAGATTGACGATCGTCTGCATGATCTGGTCTTCGGTCTTGATCGTCTGCGCGTTGGCCTGGTAGTCGCGCTGCGCGGTGATCATGTTGACGAGCTCGGCGGTGAGGTCGACATTCGATTCCTCGAGCGCGCCGGCCTGCAGCACGCCGAGGTTGCCCGCGCCGGGGACACCGGTGACCGGGCCACCCGATGCCGCCGTCTGCAGCCAGGCGTTGCCGCCCACCGGCTCGAGGCCTTGCGGGTTGGCGAAGGTGGCCATCTCGACCTGTCCGGCCGGCTTGGTCTGGCCGTTCGAATAGGTCGCGGTGATGACACCGTTGGCCACGAACGAGACGCCGGTGAGCGAGCCCGCCGCATAGCCGTTCTGGTCGAGCGCGGTGACGCCGAAGGCCGACCCGTACTGCGTCGCGCCCGAGACGTCGAGCGCGATGCCGGTGATGGGCACGGTGGTCGCGCCGACGCTGTTGGTGACCGACGGAATGTCGATCGCGACGGTGCCGACCGGCGCGGTCGGGGTGCCGCCGTTGGTCGGGAAGGTGATCGTGGTCGACGGCGTCGGGTCTCCCGCACCGTTGGTGGAGATCGGCGTGCCGTTGGCGGCGACGTAGACGTTCCAGGTGTCGGTGCTCGCCTTCTGGAAGTAGTAGGTCAGCGCGACCGACTGGCCCTTGGCGTCGTAGACGGTCTGCGAGGTCGCGTTGTTGTAGGTGCTCGGATCGGTGAAGGTGATGGGCGCGCCGGCCGCGGGCACCGTCACGGCCGAGGTCGCGTCGAGATTCATCTCCATCGAGATCGTCGAGGTGACCACCGGCGTCAGGCCGGCCGTCGGCATCTGCAGGGGCGACGCGGTGCCGGGCAGGATCGTGCCCGTGGCGTCGGCCGGGTAGCCCATCAGGCGCTGGCCCTGGTCGTTGACGATGTAGCCCGAGGTGTCGGTCTTGAACTGGCCGTTGCGGGTGTACGAGATCGCGCCGCTCTTGTCGCTCACTTCGAAGAAGCCGTTGCCGTTGATGGCGACGTCGAGCGGGTTGTCGGTCGTCGAGATCGTGCCCTGCGTGAACTGCTGCGCCACGGCGGCGACCTTGGTGCCGATACCGATCGCGTTGCTCGTGCCGCCGATGGCGTTGGCGTACATGTCGGCGAACTCCGCGCGCGAGGACTTCGCGCCATAGGTGTTGGAGTTGGCGATGTTGTTGCCGATGACATCGAGATTGGCGCTCGCCGCATTGAGACCGGAAAGACCTTGCTGGAAGCTCATGGCGCGTTCTCTTTCAGAAAAAGTCGAAAAGGGGAATTCAGTTGAGGGCGACGACGCGTGCTGTAGGGCACGTTGCCCGATCTCTGCAGCTCGAGATTGAAGGTGCCGCCGCTGGTCGTGATGGCGTCGACGGTGTCGCTCATCAGTGCCGTCGACGGCATCGTCACGCCACCGCTCGTCGCGGTGACGCGGAAGGTGTAGCCGCTGGCATTGGTAGCGCTGCCGGCCGGCCAGTTGAAGCTGTGCATGCCGGCGCCTTCGGCGCCGAGGTTGATCGTCTGCACCACGGCACCGCTGGGCGCCAGGATGTCGACCTTGACCGCATCGGCGGCGTTGGCGATCTGAAAGCCGCCCTCGCCGGTGGCCGAGGTCGGGTCGATGTCGAGCATGTTGCCCGGCACGATCACGCTCTGGCCGACCAGCGATGCGCCCTGCAGCGCCTGCATCTGCGTGAACTGCGACGACAGCGACTGCACCGTCGTGTTCAGCGTGTTGATGCCGGTCACGGTGTTGATCTGCGCCATCTGGCTCGTCACCTGGGCGTTGTCCATCGGGTTGAGCGGATCCTGGTTCTGCATCTGCGCGACCAGCAGCTTCAGGAAGGTGTCGGCGCTGACGGTCTGGCTCGCGGCGGTGGCAGGCGCCGGCGTCGAGTTGACGATGACGTCTGGAGTGGAGGTGGCTGAATTGACGCTCATGGCATGGGGCTTTCGTTTCAGCTACCGAGCTGGATGGTCTTGAGCAGCAGCGACTTCGCCGTGTTCATCACTTCGAGGTTGTTCTGGTACGAGCGCGAGGCCGAGATCATGTTGACCATCTCCTCCACCGCGTTGACGTTGCTGTAGGTGACGTAGCCGTCGGCGTCGGCGCTCGGGTGGGCCGGGTCATGGACCTTGCGCCCCGGTGTCTGGTCTTCGCTGACGGTGCTGACCCGCACGCCGGCGGCGCTCGGGTCGTCGCTGTTCTCGCCCATCAGCTGGGTCTGGAAGGTCACCTGGCGCGCCTTGTAGGCCTGGCCGTCGGGGCCGGCCACGGTGTCGACGTTGGCCAGGTTCGAGGCGACGACGTTCAGGCGCTGGCTCTGCGCGCTGGCGGCGCTGCCCGAGACGTTGAAGATCGAGAGCATGCTCATCGCCGCGTCCTTCCTTATTGACCGTTGATCGCCGAGAGCTGCGTCTTCACGCTCTGGCTGATGAAGCGCAGCGTCGCTTCGTACTTCACCGAGTTGTCGGCGAAGCTGGCGCGCTCGCGGTCCATGTCGACCGTGTTGCGGTCGAGGTTGGTCTGGCCCGGGGTGGCATAGAGCAGGTCGCTGCCGGCGAGCCCACCATTCAAGCCGGGGCTCGCGCTGCCGATATGTCCGGGATTGGTTGTCGATACCGTCCGGGCTCCCGGCAGGCTGGCGGTGGCCGCCTGCAGCGTCTTCGCGAAATCCATGTCGCGGGCAACGTAGCCGGGCGTGTCGGCATTGGCGATGTTGCTGGCGATCAGGCGTTGCCGATCGGAGCGCAGGATCAGGGCCTGGGCCTGGAAGTCGAGCGCGTTCATGTCGGTCAGTCGGTTCAGCATCGGAGCCTCGCATCGTCGCCGCGCAGCCGGGACAAGAGCCCGCCATGCGGCGATGTGAAGGCATTGTCCGGACGCCTCCGGCCAAACATAAGCGCGAATAGCACGCGCTTTGCCCGCCATATCGAAGCCTCGGCGGCCATGCCGCACCCTAGAGTGGCGATCATGTTGTCGATTGCCTTGCTCGGAACGCTCGCGCGCGCCACACCCCGCGTGCTGGCCTGGCTGCTCGCCGGCGCGCTGGCGTTCGTCCTCGTCGTCTGCGGGTTCGTGACGCCGGCCCAGGCCGAGGAAGCCGCATCTGCGCTCGACACCTCCCTGCTCGACAACGTGCGCACGCTCGCTCTCGACAACACCGCAGCCAAGGGCGCGGTCCGCGTCGAGGTCGCGATCGGCCAGCTCGACCCGCGCCTGCATCTCGCGCCCTGCCAGCGTATCGAGCCCTATGTACCGGTGGGCACGCGCCTCTGGGGCAAGAGTCGCATCGGACTGCGCTGCAAGGAAGGCGCGACCCTCTGGAACGTCTATCTGCCGATCACCGTCAAGGTCTACGGCCGCGCACTCGTCGTGCCGGCCGGCGCGACGCTCGGCAGCGTCATCGGCGCCGCCGACCTGGCCGAGGCCGAGGTCGACCTGGCCGAAGAGTTCAGCCCGGCGATCGTCGACCGCAAGCTGGCCGAAGGCCGGGTGCTGGCCCAGAACCTCAAGCCGGGCCAGACCCTGCGCCAGGACCAGCTCAAGGCGCGCCAATGGTTCGCGGCGGGAGAGACTGTCAAGGTGGTGGCCTCCGGCGACGGCTTCGCGCTCGAAGCCGAGGGCCAGGCCTTGAACAACGGCATCGAAGGCCAGCCGGCCAAGGTCCGGACCGAGAGCGGCCGGATCCTGACAGGCATCCCGTCGGGCGAGCGCCGGGTCGAGGTCGCCCTGTGAGAGCGAGTCTGCAGGTGCTTCGGGCGCCGAGAAATAAGCCTAAAGTCGCGCCCTGCGACGCCGATAGTCCGTCCATGTTGTTGGGCGCGCATGCTTTCGGCGCCGATGGAGAGCACCATGAAGATCGGTAACCCCGCGGACAAGCCTGTCGCCCCTCCGGTGGCCGGCAGCCATGCCGCGGCGGCCGAAGCGGCCAAGGGCAGCAGCGGCGCGGCGGCCCCGGCAGCAGCGGCCGCTGCCGCCGATGCGAGCGCCAAGGTCGAGCTCTCGAGCACCGCCTCGACGCTGCTCTCGGGTGGCACTTCGGCCGAATTCGATGCTGACAAGGTGGCCAAGTTCGGCGAAGCGATCGCCAACGGCAGCTTCAAGGTCAACCCCGAGGCGATCGCCGACAAGCTGATCGCCAACGCACAGGAATTGCTCAGCAAGGTGCAGGGCTGATGCTGGGCGCACCGCGCCTGCCGGCGCCCGCCCTTGCGGCTTCGCCGGAGCTAGAAGCTCGCCTCACGGCCGTCGAATCGCGCCTCGCCGCGCTCGGCCAGGCCTTGCGCTCGCGCGACGCCGCCGGCATCGACCTGCATGCCTCGGAGCTGCACCGCGCCCTGGCGAGTGCCGTCAGCCAGTTTTCCGACGCCGCCAAGACCGGCCCGCTGCCGCCCGCGCTGCGGGCTCGTCTGGCCGAGGCCAGCGGCCAGGTGGCGGCGCAGCGCGAATCGCTGGCCCGTGCCACCGCCGCGCTCGACCGTGCCATCGACGTGCTGCTGCCGCGCGACGGCTCGGCGCTCTACTCGGCCTACGGCGCCGCCGACCGCGGCATGTTCAAGAGCGGCGTGATCCGCGCCTAGGACGGGGTCTAGGGCGCGCCGGCGCAGTCCGACATCGCCTGGGCCTTGACCCAGGTCACGGCGGCGGCGCGGTCGTCCATCCTGATCAGGTTCGAGGCCCCACCGTCGAAGAGCACGCGCCAGGTGTTGTCGGCATCGCGGACCCAGACGGTCTGGTAGAAGCCGACGCTCACGGCGATGTGACCGTCCTTGGCGGTCTGCAGGATGTAGGGCCCGCGCGAAAACGCGACGCGCGGATCGCCGCCGATGTTGACGATGCCCGGCCGCCAGCGCAGGACGATGCTCTTGCCTTCGATCGAGCGGCACCCAGCTCTTGGCCACCGGCTCGCGGCCGCGATCGGCTTCGAGCGTGCCCGCGTTGAAGACCGTGCCCGTCTGCAAGAAGGTGGCGAATGCCGCCGCATCATGCGTCTCGACGCTGTCCGCAGAAGGCGCGCTCGCGCTGCCAGACCGCGCATTCGGCGGCGCTCGCTGGCAGCACGCGCGTGGCGAGCGGCAGGGCCGTCTCGTCGGCGGCGGCCGGACGCAGCGCCCAGACCGAGCAAGGTGGCTGTGATCGCAGCCAGGGCGGCTGCGCGGATCGACGTCTTCATGAAGTTCTTGCCCGGCCGATGCCGAGCTCCTTGACCATTCGAACACTGGCTTCCCGGCCACCGTAGTAGCCGGGCATGAGTTGCGTCTGGGCATAGCCGAGACGGGCATAGAAGGCACGCGCCGCGGCATTGCCGAAGCGGGCTTCGAGGGTGACACGCGCGATGCCGGCGACACGCGCCGATGCCTCGAGCCAGTCGACGAGGGCGCGACCGACGCCATGACGCGCATGGCCGGGCCGCACCGCGAGCAGCAGCAGGTGCGCCTCTTCGTCGCCGTATTTCATGATGCCGAAACCGGCGCGCTCGGCTTCGCGCACGGCGACCACGGCATTGGTGTCGGGGTGGCGGAGGCTGCGCAGCAGGCGCTCGCGCGTCCAGCTCCAGCCGAGGCCCGTGCTCGATCAGATCGCGCGACATCTCGGCCATGGCCAACGCGTCGGCGCGGCTGGCGAAACGGATCGATGTCGTCGTCGAATCGGAGTCATCGCAGGATGCTTTGTCGGCCGACAGCCTACCATCGACGCCATCATGCCCCGGTTGATTGCCCACCTCGACATGGACGCGTTCTACGCGTCGGTGGAGCTGCTGCGCTATCCCGAGCTGCGCGGCCTGCCGCTCGTCATCGGCGGCGGCCGCGATCGCGCAGCCGCGCCTGCTGCCCGACGGCACGCGCAAGTTCTTCGCCCTGCGCGACTACGTCGGCCGCGGCGTCGTCACGACCAGCACCT
Organism: uncultured beta proteobacterium; assembly: GCA_963778525.1. Lineage (GTDB taxonomy): Bacteria > Pseudomonadota > Gammaproteobacteria > Burkholderiales > Burkholderiaceae_C > Schlegelella_A. Next base: position 957,854 of record CAVZUJ010000001.1, read on the forward strand.
ACGAGGCGCGCAAGTTCGGCGTGTTCTCGGCGATGGGCATGATGAAGTCGGCGCTGCTGGCGCCCGATGCGGTGCTGCTGCCGGTCGACTTCGACGAGTACCGCAAGTACTCGCGCCTGTTCAAGGCCGCCGTGCGCAGCGTCGCGCCGGTCGTCGAGGATCGCGGCATCGACGAGATCTACATCGACCTCAGCGAGATCGCCGGCGTGCACGACGACCGCGGTCGCGCCGCCGGCCAGCGCCTGAAGGCAGCGGTGCGCGAGGCCACCGGGCTCAGCTGCTCGATCGGCATCACGCCGAACAAGCTGCTGTCGAAGATCGCCTCCGAGCTCGACAAGCCCGACGGCCTGACCTTGCTCGATCACGCCGACATCCCGGCGCGCATCTGGCCGCTGGCCGCGCGCAAGGTCAACGGCATCGGCCCGAAGGCGGCGGAGAAGCTCGCCGGCCTGGGCATCCACACCATCGGCGACGTCGCCGCCGCCGATCCGGCGTTTCTGCGTGGCGCAGTTCGGCAAGAGCTTCGGCGCCTGGCTGCACGAGGCCTCGCACGGACGCGACGAGCGGCCGGTGGTGACCTCGAGCGAGCCGGAATCGATCAGCCGCGAGACCACCTTCGAGCGCGACCTGCACGCGGTGCGCGACCGGGCCGAGCTCGGTGCGATCTTCACCGACCTGTGCACGAAGCTGGCCGGCGACCTGACGCGCAAGGGCTACGCCGCGAAGACGATCGGCATCAAGCTGCGCTTCGACGATTTCAAGATCGCCACGCGCGCCCTCACCTTGCCGGCGCACACCCTCGACGGCCGCGAGATCCGCCGCGTCGCCGGGCACTGCCTGAAGCGCGTCGACCTGGCGCGGCGCCTGCGCCTGCTCGGGGTGCGCGCATCGAACCTGGAAAAGGTGAGCGAGTTGGTGGCTGGCTTGCCGGCCGTGCCGGCGGCCAAGGTCCGCGCCCCGGCAGCGCCAAAGAGCGAGAGCCCGAGCCTGCCATTGTTCGGAGCCGGGCCGGACTCCGCAGCGCGCTGACGCGCATCTCCGCCGCGCGCCACTGTCGTAGCATCGTCGGATGACCTCGACCGCCCCCGTCATCACCCACATCGAAGACCTGCGCGAGCTCGCCAGGCGCAAGGTGCCGCGCATGTTCTACGACTACGCCGACTCCGGCTCGTGGACCGAGAGCACCTATCGCGCGAACGAAGCCGACTTCCAGAAGATCAAGCTGCGCCAGCGCGTCGCCGTCGACATCGAGAAGCGGACGCTGCGCACGAAGATGGTCGGCATCGACGTCGGCCATGCCGGTGGCGCTGGCGCCGATCGGCATGCTCGGCATGCAGCACGCCGACGGCGAGATCCTCGCCGCGCGCGCCGCCGAGGCCTTCGGCGTGCCGTTCACGCTCTCGACGATGAGCATCTGCTCGATCGAGGACGTGGCGGCAAACACCAAGGCGCCGTTCTGGTTCCAGCTCTACGTGATGCGCGACCGCGAGTTCATCGGCCGCCTGATCGACCGCGCCAAGGCCGCGAAGTGCAGCGCCCTGGTGCTGACGCTCGATCTGCAGGTGCTCGGCCAGCGCCACAAGGACATCAAGAACGGCCTCTCGGCGCCGCCCAAGCCGACCTTCGCCAACCTCGTCAACCTGGCGACCAAGCCGGCCTGGGGCCTGGGCATGCTGGGCACGAAGCGGCGCAGCTTCGGCAACATCGTCGGCCACGTCAAGGGGGTCGAGAACATGGCCTCGCTCGGCGCCTGGACGGCGCAGCAGTTCGATCCGACGCCTGACCTGGGCCGACATCGAATGGATCAAGAAGCGCTGGGGCGGCAAGCTGATCCTCAAGGGCATTCTCGATGCCGAAGATGCGAAGCTCGCGGCGCAGAGCGGCGCCGACGCCATCGTCGTCTCCAACCACGGCGGCCGCCAGCTCGACGGCGCGCCTTCGGCGATCGCCGCGCTGCCGGCGATCGCCGAGGCGGTGGGCTCGCAGATCGAGGTCTGGATGGACGGCGGCATCCGCTCCGGCCAGGACATCCTCAAGGCCTGGGCCCTCGGCGCCCGCGGCGTGCTGATCGGCCGGGCCTTCGTCTACGGCCTCGGCGCGATGGGGCAGGCCGGCGTGACCCGCGCCCTGCAGGTGCTCGCCAATGAGCTCGAGCTCACCATGGCCTTTTGCGGCCACACCGACATCCACAGGGTCGATGGTCGGATACTGATTCCCGGAACGTATTGATGGCGGGGAAGGCCACGCGCCGTGAAGCTCGAGGAATTCAACGATCTTCGTCTCTGGCACCTGCGGCACATGCGTGAGCAGCCGCTCGAGAAGCACATCTGGGACGTGGTGCTGACCCTCTGGCTGGTCGGCTGCGTCGGCGAACCGACGGCGCTGCTGACGCACGCGCTGTGGGCCGTTGCCGTCTGCTTCGCCCTGCTCTTTCTGCCGGGCAGCTATGTCCTGCTGCGCCGCCGCCTGCACCTGGCGCGCGTGCTGCGCTGCGACTGGATTCGCGCCCTTCCCTGACGAGCGCGCGCTGCCTGCGCGTCAGCCGGCGCGCACGCAGTTGCGACCGGCGTGCTTGGCCGCATACAACGCCACGTCGGCACGACCCAGCAAGGCCTCGACCGGCTCGCCGAGGCGGGCCAGGCCGATGCCGGCCGACACGGTCACGTCGAGGCCGGTGTCGACGTCAGCCCAGGCGACGCCTCGGACCGCCTCGCAGACGCGCTCTGCCGCGGCCACCGCGGCATCCTCGCGATCGGTCGCCGGCATCACGAGCAGGAACTCCTCGCCGCCGAAGCGTCCGAGCCGATCGGTGCCGCGGATCGCCGCGGCGGCGGCCATGACGAAGCGGCGCAGCACTTCGTCGCCGACGAGATGGCCGTGCTCGTCGTTGACGCGCTTGAAGAGATCGATATCGAACAGCGCGACGGCGAAGGGCGCCTGCGTGCGCAGCATGCGCTGCTGCTCGTCGCTCACCAGCGACATGATCGAGCGCCGGTTGCGGGCGCCGGTGAGCTCGTCGCGGTTCGCCAGGCGCTCGACTTCGCCGAGCGCCACCGTCAGCTTGGCCCGCTGCTCGTTGAGAAGCGCGCGCAGGTGCGCACCGTGCTGGCCGAGGAAGGCCAGGCGCGACAGCACGGCCGCGAAGCAGAGGCCGCTCACCGCGCGTTGCGAGGGCGTCGCCACGGGCAGGCCGACGTCCTCGCCGAAGCAGGCCACCACCAGGCCGACCGCGACGGCCAGGGCGGTCGAGCCGAACACCACGCTGCGAAACTTCATGCGCAGGGCGCCGAAGGCGAAGATGACGAAGGCCAGCATCATCAGCACCACGCCGACCTGGGGCGTCCAGAGCAGGAACAGCATCAGCACCGTGCAGTTGGCCACCATCTGCTCCATGACCATGTGGTGGTCGCGCAGGCGTTCCGGAAAGGCGCTCGAGAGCACGACATGGAAGGCGCCGCAGATGAGCAGGCCGCATCCGAGAAAGGCGGCGGGCATGGCCCAGGGCAAGACGCCGACGACGCAGAAGCACAGAGCAGCACGGTGTCGACGACATAGCTCGTCAGCACCATCGGCAGCATGCGCAGCCGCTCCTTGCGGCGAACCTGCAGGGCTTCGGCCGGGCCGACGGGCGCGACCGGCAGCGGCGCCGGGTCTGATCGCATGGCGATCTCCATGGAATTCTCGATGGTCCTCCCAGACGGTATCGGCGCCGGCGGGCGCGACTTGAAGAGGCCGGCGTGACCGACTTCTCGGCCCGGTGCGCGGCCCTCCTTGCTCAGAGGTCGCGGCCCTCGAAGGTGTTGCAGCGGTCGATGCTGCCGCCCTCGACGCCACGCTTGAACCAGCTGACGCGCTGCGCGCTGGTGCCGTGCGTGAAGGTCTCGGGCACGACCGTGCCGCGCGACTTGCGCTGCAGCGTGTCGTCACCGATCTGCGCGGCCGCGTTCAATGCCGTCTCGATGTCGCCCGGATCGAGGCGCCAGCCCTGCTCCTTTTGCGAGCGGCTGGCCCAGACGCCGGCGAAGCAGTCGGCCTGCAGCTCGACCCGCACGCTGAGCGCGTTGGCCTGCGCCTCGTTGGCCCGGCCGCGCAGCGCATCGACCTTCTGCATGATGCCGAGCTGGTTCTGGACGTGATGGCCGACCTCGTGCGCGACCACGTAGGCCTGCGCGAATTGCCCCGGCGCGCCGAGCTTGCGCGCCAGCGTGTCGTAGAAGCTCAGGTCGATGTAGACCTTCTGGTCGTTCGGGCAATAGAACGGGCCCATGGCGGCGTCGCCCTGGCCGCAGGCGGTGGGCCAGCTGCCGGAGAAGAGAACCAGCTTGGGCGGCTGGTAGGTGCGGCCGGACTCGCGAAAGACATCGGTCCAGACCACCTCGGTGCTGCGCAGCACCTGCGAGACGAATTTCGCTCCGGCGTCGTTGGCAGGCGGTGCCGGCGCGGGCCCCTGCTGCTGTTGCACGACCTGGCCGCCACCGCCGCTGCCGCCGCCCGTGAGGCCGAGCAAGGTCAGGGGGTTGATGCCGAAGATCCAGCCCGCGATCAGCGCCACGACGACGCTGCCGAGGCCGATGCTGCGGCCGCCGAAGCCGATGCCGCCACCGCCGCCGCTCATCCCGCGAACGTCTTCGACGTTGCTGCTTTCGTCCTGGCCGTCCATCCGCATGGCTGTCCCCTCGACGTGTTGTCAGCGGATGGTAGACCCCGCGCCGCCCGGTCCTGCGTCAGCGAACACGCCTGCCGGGCGTCAGGTCTTGGGCAATGTCACGCCCTGCTGGCCCTGGTATTTGCCGCCGCGGTCCTTGTAGCTGATCTCGCAGACCTCGTCGCTCTCGAAGAAGATCACCTGGGCGCAGCCCTCGCCGGCATAGATCTTGGCCGGCAGCGGCGTGGTGTTGCTGAACTCGAGGGTCACGTAGCCTTCCCACTCCGGCTCGAAGGGCGTGACGTTGACGATGATCCCGCAGCGCGCATAGGTGCTCTTGCCCAGGCAGATCGTCAGCACGTTGCGCGGGATCCGGAAGTACTCCAGCGTGCGCGCGAGCGCGAAGCTGTTCGGCGGGATGATGCAGACGTCGGCATTGATGTCGACGAAGCTCTTCTCGTCGAAGTTCTTCGGGTCGACGACCGTCGAGAAGATGTTGGTGAAGACCTTGAATTCGGGCGCGCAGCGGATGTCGTAGCCGTAGCTCGAGGTGCCGTAGCTGACGATGCGCGTCTCTTTGCCGTGCGCGTCGGTGGCGTGGCGCACCTGGCCGGGCTCGAAGGGCTCGATCATCCCGTGCTCCTGCGCCATGCGCCGGATCCACTTGTCGCTCTTGATGCTCATGCCGGCCCGCGGGGATTGGAAGTGCGCGGATTGTAGGGAGCGCGCTGCGCCGCTCGCTCCGTGCGGTGGCTCACGCCGACAGTCGCCCCGCCGCGCACGGATCTTGCAAGTTGGCCTAATATGTTGTCACTGCCCCGCCGAGGCCCACGCATGCGCAACGCCACCCAGCTCCTCGCCCAGTACGCCCTGTACCACCGCGACCAGCGCAACATCGTCAGTCATTTCGTCGGCGTGCCGATGATCGTCTTCGGCATCGGCGTGCTGCTCGCGCGGCCCGCGTTGCCCGCTTTCGGTCTTTCGCTGACGCCCGCCTGGCTCGCTTTCGCTCTGGCCGCGGCTTGGTACATGACCCGCGGCAACATCGTGCTCGGGCTGGCCGTGAGCGGCGCGGTCGGCATCCTGATCAAGCTCGGCCACGAGGTGGCCGGTGGCAGCGTCGGCGTCTGGCTGAGCTGGGGCACGGGCTTTTTCGCCGTCGGCTGGCTGATCCAGTTCATCGGCCACTGGTACGAAGGCAAGAAGCCGGCGTTCGTCGACGATGTCATCGGCCTGCTCGTCGGGCCGATGTTCGTCACTGCCGAAGCGATGTTCATGCTGGGCTGGAACAAGCCGCTGCTCGCCGAGATCGAGCGCCGCGCCGGGCCGACCTACCTGCGCGATATCGCCCGCATCGCCTGAGCGATCCGCTCAGGCCATCGGCAGCCTCGCCCGGGGGCCGGTCCATTCGCAGCGGGCGCCCTGGGCCAGGACGAACGCGGCGATCCGATCGATCTCGTCGAGGCCGAACACCGGCAGCGCGGTCGGCACCGGCAGCTTCTCGGCCGAGTCGGTGGCGACGGCCATGATGTGCGGATCGTCCATGTAGCGGGCAGGCTTGCCCGTGACGGCACGCCAGATCTCGATCTTCGGCAGGGCGGCATGCTTGAAGCCCTCGACCAGCACCCAGTCGCAATCGTCGAGCTCGGCCACGAGCCGCTCCAGCGTCGGCGGCGCCAGCTGCCGGTACTCGCGCATCTTGGCCAGGCGCCGATCCGACGCGATCACCACCTCGTAGGCGCCGGCCTGGCGATGCCGCCACGAGTCCTTGCCCGGATGATCGATGTCGAAGTCGTGATGCGCATGCTTGACGACGGAGACACGCTGGCCGGCCGCGCCGAGACGGCCGATCAGCTGCTCGACGAGCGTGGTCTTGCCCGAGCCGGAAAAGCCGCTGAAGCCGATGACCTTCATGGCCGATGTTGCGCGTCCTTCATTCCCGCATTCTCTACACTCGGCGACAACGACAAGGCCATGCCGATGATCGACCGACAACACATTACCGGGCTCGTCCTCGCCGGCGGCCGCGGCAGCCGCATGGGCGGCGTCGACAAGGGGCTGCAGCTGCATGGCGGCCGCCCGCTCGCCCTGCATGCCCTCCTTCGCCTGCAGGCGCAAGTCGGCGCGACGATGATCAATGCCAACCGCCACCTCGACGACTATGCGGCGATGGGCGCGCCGGTGCTGCCCGATGCCCTGGCCGACTATCCGGGCCCGCTGGCCGGCTTTCTCGCCGGCCTCGAGCATTGCCGCACGGCGTATCTCGTCACCGTGCCCTGCGACTCGCCGCTCTTTCCCGACGATCTCGTGGCCCGCCTCGCGGCCGCGCTCGAGGCCGAGCACGCCGACGTGGCCATGGCAGCGACGCGAGAGGATGGCGAGCTGCGCCTGCAACCGGTCTTCTCGCTGATGCGGACCACGGTGAAGGAAAGCCTGCTGCGCTTCACCGCGAGCGGACGGCGCAAGATCGACGCCTGGACGGCGACGCTGCCGATGGCCACCGTGGCCTTCGACGATGTCGGCGCCTTCGTCAACGCCAACACCCTGGCCGAGCTCGAGCAGCTGCAGCGTCATGACTGAGGCCGCCACGCCGTCGCTGCAGGAGATCGCGTCGTGCATCTCCGGATACGACCCCAAGGCCTTGCCGGTCGCGCAGGCACAGGAATTCATCGCCCGCCTGGTCACGCCGGTGACGGCCGTCGAATCGCTGGCACTGCGCTCGGCGCTCGGCCGCGTGCTCGCCGTCGACGTGGTGTCCAGCATCGACGTGCCGGGTCTCGACAACTCGGCGATGGACGGCTACGCCTTGCGCGGCGCCGACCTCGACGGCAGCGCGGACACGACGCTCGAGCTTGCAGGCGCCGGCTTTGCCGGGGTCCGGTTCGAGGGGCCGGTCGGCGCTGGCCAATGCGTTCGCATCATGACCGGCGCGGTCATGCCGGCCGGCCTCGACACCGTCGTGCCGCAGGAGTTCACCCGTCTCGAAGGCGGCCGTGTCTGCATCCCCGCCGGCGTCGTGCGGGCCGGCGACAACCGTCGCCTGGCGGGCGAGGACATCGCCCGCGGCGCCGTCGCGCTCGGCGCCGGCCGCGTCCTGCGCCCGGCCGATCTCGGCCTGCTCGCGTCGCTCGGCCTGGCCGAGGTGCGCGTGCGTCGGCGCGTCCGGGTCGCCTTCTTCTCGACCGGAAGCGAGCTGCGCTCGCTCGGCGAGACGCTCGACCCCGGCTCGGTCTACGACAGCAATCGCTACACCCTCTGGGGCATGCTGCAGCGCCTGGGCGTCGAGGTCATCGACCTCGGCGTCGTTCGCGACGACCCGCAAGCGCTCGAGGCGGCCTTTGCCAGCGCCGCCCGCGACGCCGATGCGGTCATCACCTCCGGCGGGGTGAGCGTCGGCGAAGCCGACCACACCAAGCACGTCATGGCCTCGCTCGGCGAGGTCCTGTTCTGGCGCATCGCGATGCGCCCGGGCCGGCCGATGGCGATCGGCCGCATCGCGAGCCAGGGGCACACCGCCCTGCTGTTCGGCCTGCCCGGCAACCCGGTGGCCGTGATGGTGACCTTCTATGCGCTCGTCCGCGACGCGCTCCTGGCCCTTGGCGGCGCCGCCGCATCGCCGCTCCTGACCGTGCGCGCGGCCAGCATCGAGCCGATCAGGAAGACGGCCCGGACGCACCGAATACCAGCGCGCGGTCGTTGCGCGCGGCAGCGACGGCCGCTGGCAGGTGCGCACGACCGGCTCGCAGGGCTCGGGCATCCTGCGCAGCATGAGCGAGGCCAACGGGCTGGTCGTGCTCGGCCACGAGCAGGGCAACGTCGCAGCCGGCGAAGAGGTCGAGGTGCTGCCCTTCGACGCGCTCGTCTGAGACGCGGCGACGCCGGTCAGCCGCGTGCCGGCTCGGGCTCGGCGTCGAAGCGATCGAAGCCGCAGTAGCAGATGAAGTGCCGGTTGGTGGCGCGACCGAAGAGCGCCAGGCCGAGGCGCACGGCCACCTCGTGGCCCATCTGCGTGATGCCGCTGCGCGAGACGACGATGGGCACGCCCATCTGCGCCGACTTGATCACCATCTCGCTGGTCAGTCGTCCGGTGGTGTAGAAAACCTTGTCGGCCCCGTCGACGCCGTTCAGCCACATCCAGCCGGCGATGGTGTCGATGGCGTTGTGGCGGCCCGACATCCTCCACGAACATCAGCAGCTCGCTCTGGCGAAAGAGCGCGCAGCCGTGCACCGAGCCCGCCGACTTGTAGGTGCTCTCCTGGCGGCGGATGGCATCGAGCAGGCCGTAGAGCGCGCTCTGGCTCAGGCGCGCCGACTCCTCCGTGGCAGCGGGAAGGCGAATCGAGTCGAGCTCGCCCATCAGGTCGCCGAAGACGGTGCCCTGGCCGCAGCCGGTGGTGACGATGCGCTTGGCGGTCTTCTCGTCGAAGCGCTCGATGCCGGCGTGCGTCTTGACCGCGGCGGCGTTGACGTCCCAGTCGACGGTGATGGAATCGATGTCGCCGACGCTGTCGACGAGGCGCTGGTTGCGCAGGTAGCCGAGCACGAGCAGCTCGGGTGCGGCGCCGAGCGTCATCAGGGTGACGAGCTCGCGCTGGTCGACGAAGACGGTCAACGCGCGCTCGGCCGGAATCGAGATCGAGCGCTCGGCGCCGAACTCGTCGCGCACGACGATGCTCTCGGTGAGCGGCGCCTGCGCCGCGGTCAGGCGCAGCGGCCGGACGATCGCCGCCGGGCTGCGCGGCAGCGATCGTCGCGCGCTCACTGCGTCGCCTCGCCGCACAGCGACGCCGCTGCGGCCAGCGCCGCCTTCAGCGCCGCGCCATCGGGCGGCGTGCCCACCTGCATGCGCAGCTGCTCGACCGCGAGCTCGAGATTGCGATGCGGCTCGGCCTGCAGCGCCAGGCGTGCCGGACGCTCGACCGTCGACGCGGGCGGACGTTGCAGGGCGCGGTCGAGACGTTGCAGCGCCGTCAGCAGCAGCTCGCCCGGCTCGGCCGGTGCCGCCGCCGCCGCGGGCTCGATCTCATCCATGACGAGGCGCGACACCTCGCCGCCGCCGATGATGCGAAAGTGCTCGCCGGCGAATCCGAGGCTGCTCAGCAGTGTCTGGGCGACCCGCATCTTCGCGGCGATCGCTTCGCGATCCGCGACCGCGTCTTCGTGCGTGACCAGGACCCAGACCTGCGACACGCCGCCGGCAATGGCGGCCAGCCAGAGATCGATGTCGAACCAGCCGATGTGCGGCGCCGGCAGCGTCAGCACCCGCGCCGGCAAGCCCTGCAAGCTGGCATCGGCCAGGGCAGCGCGAATCAGGGCATCGACCGCCTTCGCTCCCGCAGCCTCGCTGTGGATCAGGACCGCCGCGCCGCGGCTGCCGCCGTTCTCCTGCGCTTCGAGCAGGGTGCGAAGGCGCGATGCTGCGTCGGCCCGCTCGACCACGGGCCCAGCCTCAGGCCGAGCCGGTGCCGTAGCCCGGGCTGGCGTGCGTCGTGCCGCCGGGCACCACCTCGATCGCGCAGTACTTGAATTCCGGTATCTTGCCGAACGGATCGAGCGCCGAGTTGGTCATGAGGTTGGCGGCGGCTTCGTAGTAGGCGAAGGGCACGAAGACCGCGCCGCGCGGCGTGCCGTCGTCGCGGCGCAAGTGCAGCGCCACCTCGCCGCGGCGCGAGCGCAAGGTCACCACGTCGCCGGCGGCCAGGCCGATCTCCTCGATGTCGAGGCCATGCATCGACGCCATCGCCATCGGCTCGATGGCGTCGAGCATGCTGGCCCGGCGCGTCATGCTGCCGGTGTGCCAGTGCTCGAGCTGGCGGCCGGTGATGAGGACGAAGGGAAACTGCGCATCGGGCCGCTCGTTGGCCGGAATGATGTCGGCCGGTACCAGGTTGACGCGGCCGTCGGAGGTCGGGAAGGTGTCGTCGAAGACGATCGGCCGGCCCGGATCCTCGGCGGTCAGGCAGGGATAGGTGACGCTGTCTTCGCGCTGCAGGCGCTCCCAGGTGATGCCGGCGATGGCGCCATGCATCGCCTGGCGCATCTCCTCGTAGACGGCAGCAACGCCGGCGTCCTCGCCCGGGTAGTGCCAGTCGAGCCCGAGGCGACGCGCGATCTCCTGGATGATCCACAGGTCGAGCCGGGCATCGCCCGGCATGTCGAGGGCGCGCCGTCCGAGCTGCACCATGCGATCGGTGTTGCTGACGGTGCCGCTCTTCTCCGGCCAGGCGCTGGCCGGCAGCACGACGTCGGCGAGCCAGGCCGTCTCGGTCATGAAGATGTCCTGCACGACGAGGTGCTCGAGCGAGGCCAGGGCGTGCCGCGCGTGGTTCAGGTCGGGGTCGCTCATCGCCGGGTTCTCGCCCATGATGTACATGCCGCGAACCTTGTGCGGGTCGCTGTCCGGCGCCAGCGCCTTGTGCATGATCTCGACGACGGTATAGCCGGCCACCGGATCGAGCTTGGTCTTCCAGAACTTCTCGAACCAGGCGTGCGCGGCGCCGTTGTCGACGCGCTGGTAGTTCGGGAACATCATCGGGATCAGGCCGGCGTCGCTCGCGCCCTGCACGTTGTTCTGGCCGCGCAGCGGATGCAGCCCCGAGCCGGGCTTGCCGATCTGACCGGTGACCGAGACGAGCGCGATCAGGCAACGCGCGTTGTCGGTGCCATGCACGTGCTGGCTGATGCCCATGCCCCAGAGCACCATCGCGCTGCCGGCCGTGGCAAAGGCGCGCGCCACTTCGCGCAGCGTTGCCGCCGGGATGCCGCAGATCGGCGCCATCGCCTCCGGGCTGTAGCCGCGCACGTTCTCCTTCAGCGCCTCGTAGTTGTCGACGCGCTGGCGGACGAACTCGGTATCGACGAGACCTTCCTCGATCACCGTGTGGATCAAGGCGTTGAGCATCGCCACGTCGGTGTCGGCATTGAACTGCAGCGTTCGCCAGGCATGGCGCGACAGGTCGGTGCGGCGCGGGTCGGCGAGAACGATCTTCGCGCCGCGCTGCGCGGCGTTCTTCATCCAGGTGGCGGCCACCGGATGATTCTGCGTCGGGTTCGAGCCGATGACGAAGATGAGGTCGGCATGCTCGACGTCGTTGACCGGGTTGCTCACCGCGCCCGAGCCGACGCCCTCGAGCAGCGCCGCGACGCTCGAGGCGTGGCACAGGCGCGTGCAGTGATCGACGTTGTTGTTGCCGAAGCCCGGTGCGCACCAGCTTCTGGAACAGGTAGGCTTCTTCGTTGCTGCCCTTGGCCGAGCCGAAGCCGGCCAGCGACATGGCGCCGTAGCTGTCGCGCAGGCGGCTCATGGCGCCGCCCGTCAGGTCGAGCGCCTCCTGCCACGTGCCGACCCGAAACACCTCCGACCAGTCGGACGGGTTCGGCACCACGCCGGGGTCCTTGGCGATGCCGGGCTTGCGGATCAGGGGCTGGGTCAGCCGCTGCGGATGGCTGGCGTAGTCGAAGCCGAAGCGGCCCTTGACGCACAGGCGGCTGTGATTGGCCGGGCCGTCGCGACCGTCGACGCTGATGATCTCGTTGTCGCGAACGTTGTAGGTGAGCAGGCAGCCGACGCCGCAGAACGGGCACACCGAGTCGACCTTCTTGTCGACCACCTGCGTGCCGACCGAGGTCTTCGGCATCAGTGCTCCGGTCGGGCAGGCCTGCACGCATTCGCCGCAGGCGACGCAGGTGCTGGCACCCATCGGGTCGTCGAGGTCGAAGACGATCTTGCTGTGCTCGCCGCGCCAGGCGTAGCCGATGACGTCGTTGACCTGCTCTTCGCGGCAGGCGCGCACGCAGCGCTTGCACTGGATGCAGGCGTCGAGGTTGACGGCCATCGCCGGGTGCGAGAGGTCGGCCGCCGGCTGCTCGCGGCGCAGTGCCCGCAGCGCCGGCCGCACCGTCACGCCGGTCCGCGCGGCCCAGTCGCTCAGCTCGCCGTGCGGCAGGGCACCGGCCGAATCGACCCACTTGTAGCCGGAGTCGGGCATGTCGGCGAGCAGCATCTCCAGAACCATGTTCTGGCTCTTTCTTGCCCGCTCGCTGCCGGTCTGCACGACCATGTCCTTCTGCACCGCGCGGCAGCAGCTCGGCGCCAGCGTACGCTCGCCACCGACTTCGACGACGCAGGCGCGGCAGTTGCCATCGGGCCGATAGCCCTCCTTGAAGCACAGGGTCGGAATGTCGATGCCCTCGCGGCTGGCGACGCTGAGGATCGTCTCGCCTTCGAAGGCGCTGACCTTCTTGCCATCGAGCGTGATGTCCAGCGTTGCGGCCTGCAGATGGGCGAGGACGGCGGGTGCGTTCATGGTGTCGCTCCGTTGCCGGAAATCTCGTGCGCGAAATGCTTCTGCACGCTGCGCACCGGGTTGGGCGCGGCCTGGCCGAGACCGCAGATCGAGGCGTCGATCATCACCTGGTTCAGGTCTTCGAGCGTCGCCTGGTCCCAGACGGGCGATTCCATCAGCTGCGCCGCCTTGTCGGTGCCGACGCGGCACGGCGTGCACTGGCCGCAGCTCTCGTGCGCGAAGAAACGCATCATGTTGAGCGCCGCGTCGCGAGCGCGGTCATGATCGCTGAGAACGATCACGGCGGCCGAGCCGATGAAGCAGCCATAGGGCTGCAGGGTGTCGAAGTCGAGCGGGATGTCGGCCATGCTCGCCGGCAGGATGCCGCCCGAGGCGCCCCCGGGCAGATACGCGTACAGCGCGTGCCCGTCGAGCATGCCGCCACAGTATTCGTCGACCAGTTCGGCCAGCGTGATGCCGGCCGGCGCCAGCTTGACACCCGGGCGCTTGACGCGGCCGCTGACGCTGAAGCTGCGCAGGCCCTTGCGATCGTGCCGGCCGAAGCTCGAAAACCACTCGGGCCCGTGCTCGACGATGTCGCGCACCCAGTAGAGCGTCTCGAAGTTGTGCTCGAGCGTCGGCCGGCCGAACAGGCCGACCGAGGCGATGTAGGGCGGCCGCAGGCGCGGCTCGCCGCGCTTGGCCCTCGATGCTTTCGATCATCGCCGACTCTTCGCCGCAGATGTAGGCGCCGGCACCGCGGCGCAGCTCGATGTGCGGCAACGGGAACGACGGCGTAGCGCTGCAGCTTGGCGAGCTCGGCGGCGAGCAGCTCGCGGCAGCCGTGGTACTCGTCGCGCAGGTAGACGTAGCAGGCGTCGATGCCCACCACCTTGGCCGCGATCAGCAGGCCCTCGAGGAAGCGATGCGGGTCGCGCTCGAGATAGGTGCGGTCCTTGAAGGTGCCGGGCTCGCCTTCGTCGATGTTGACCGCCATCAGGCGCGGCGCCGGCTGCTCGCGCACGATCTTCCACTTGCGCCCGGCCGGAAAGCCGGCGCCGCCGAGGCCGCGCAGGCCCGACGATTCGAGCGCCTTGATCAAGGCCTCGGGCTCACGCTGGCCGCCGGCGACCGCCGCGGCAAGCGCGTATCCGCCGCGCGGCGACGTAGCTGTCGTAGTCGACGAAGGCCGGCGCGATGTCCGCGTCGCGCTCGCTGACGCTTCGCTCGGCGAGCGCGTGCGGCAGGAAGGCAGCACCGCCGTCGGCGGCCGGATGCGCGATCCGGTTGCCGTGCACGGCGGCGACGACGGCCTCGGCGCTGGCGCGCGGCACCGGAAACTGGTGCACGACCGCGACCGGCGCCTGCTCGCAGCGGCCGACGCACGGCGCCGCGATCACCTCGATGTCGGCATCGAGCAAGGCCGGCAAGCGAGCCAGCAGGTCGCGGGCACCGGCCATCTCGCAGCTCAGGCCGTCGCAGACGCGCACGGTCAGCGCCGGCGCGCTTTCGCCTTCGGCCCGGATCTCGAAGTGGTGATAGAAGGTCGCGACCTCGTAGACCTCGGCCATCGGCACGTTGGTCTCGACCGCAAGCGCGACGAGATGGCGCTCCTCGAGGCCGCGGTAGCGATCGTTGAGCAGGTGCAGGTGCTCGATCAGGCGATGCCGGGGCCAGCCTCCGGCGGGCCGCTCGCCGAGCAGCTCGCGCACCTGCTCGAGCGCGGCGCCCTCGGCCTGGCGGCCCTTGAGGCGGCTCTTGCGCTTGATGCGGCTGCGCAATTCCTCGACGCTGGCGACGGCAATCGTCGCCACGTTGCCCCCTGTCGCGGCAAAAGTCATGGGCCGATTCTAGGGAGCCGCCCGCAGTTCCGTCTTGACCAGGGTCAAGGCGGAACCGAGACGACCGAAGATTTCGTTCCCTGCGCTCAGTGGAAGAACTTGGCCACGCTGATGAGCGTCTGGTAGACGCCCCAGGCCAGCGGAATGCCGACCGCCGCCCAGGCCAGCGCCACCTTGATCGGCGGTGTCGGCGCCGTGTCGCACGGCCACGGCGGTGCCGGCTTCGGCGGCACTGGCCCGCTCGTGCGCCAGGCGGCGCTCTTCGGCCAGCTCCTCGTCGCTCATGAACCACTTGTCGGCCACCGGCCGAACCATCAGGTTGCAGATCAGGCCGATCACGAGCAGGCCGACCAGGATGTACATGGTCTGGTTGTAGACCTGCGCCCGCGGGATGCCGAGGCCCAGCTGGTACTCGCGCATGTAGTTGACGATCACCGGGCCCAGGATGCCTGCCGTCGACCAGGCCGTCAGCAGCCGGCCGTGGATGGCGCCGACGTTCTGGGTACCGAACAGGTCGGCGAGGTAGGCGGGCACGGTCGCGAAGCTGCCCCCGTACATGCTGATGATGATCGCGGCGGCGAAGACGAACAGCAGGATGCTGCCGGCCGCGGCGCTGCCCGGAATGCTGAAGTACAGGATGCCGCCGAGGATGAAGAAAACCGAGTAGGTGGTCTTGCGGCCCATCTTGTCCGACAGGCTGGCCCAGATGAAGCGCCCGGCGATGTTGAACAGGCTCAGCATCGCCGCGAAGCCGGCCGCGACTCCAGCGATCGCGGTGAGCTGGGTCTTGTCGAGCTCGCCGAACTTCTTGGCCACGCCGATCAGCTCGCCGCCGAACACTTCCTGCAGCATCGGGCTGGCCATGCCGATCACGCCGATGCCGGCCGAGACGTTCATCGTCAGCACCATCCACACCAGCCAGAACTGCGGGATGCCCCAGACGCGCTTCACGTTGACGTGACGCTGCGTGATCATGACGTTGTTCGCCTGGCTCGGGCGGCGGCGTCCAGCCGGCCGGTTTCCAGCCGGTGGCCGGGATCCGGTAGCCGAAGGCTCCGCCGATCATGAAGATGAAGTAACCGATCGCCAGCACGATGAACGTCGGCACAACACCGACATCGGTCGCCGTCGCGAAGTTCTTCATCAGTGCGGCGGCCAGCGGCGCACCGATCATCGCGCCGCCGCCGAAGCCCATGATGGCCATGCCGGTGGCCATGCCGCGCCGGTCGGGGAACCACTTGATCAGGGTGCTGACCGGGCTGATGTAGCCCAGGCCGAGGCCGATGCCGCCGATCACGCCCGAGCCGAGGATCATCATCCAGAACTGGTGTACCTGGATTCCGATCGCGGAGATCAGCATGCCGCCGCACCAGCAGACCGCAGCAACGACGCCGGCCTTGCGCGGCCCGGCCCGCTCGAGCCAGCCGCCCCAGAGGGCAGCCGCCAGACCGAGGAAGACGAAGAACAGCGTGTACATCCAGCCGAGCGTGGAGATCTTCCAGTCGCAGTTGGTGACGAACAGCTCCTGGAAGAAGCCGATGTCAGGGCCGCACTTGATGCTCTCCTTGATGCCGAGCGCCTTGGACAGCGGCAGCCAGAACACCGAGAAGCCGTAGGCCATGCCGATGCACAGGTGGATCGCGAGCGCGGCCGGTGGCACGAGCCAACGGTTGAATCCGGGGCCTGCGATCGTGCGTTCCTTGTCGAGAAGGCCTGAAGCCATTGTCTTGTCTCCCGCTGTTTGACGATGTGCGCCGCCGACGATGCGGCCGCGACGGGGTTGCTACCCGGCGTGGATTCAACAGGAAAAAGGCAAGCGGCGGAATGCTGATCTCTGCCTAAGGGAAACCCCAAAGGCGAAACGGCATTTCAGGTGTCGCGGGAGATCGAGATGCTGGGGAACTTCGAGGAGAAGTCCTTCGATCGCTGGGCGATCTTCACCGCCAGGCGGCGGGCCATGCCCTTGTAGAGCGCCGCGATCTCGCCGTCGGGATCGCTCACGACGGTCGGCTTGCCGCCATCGGCCTGGACCCGGATCGACAGGTTGAGCGGCAGCGCGCCGAGATAGTCCATCTTGTACTCGGCGGCCAGGCGCTTGCCGCCCTCCTCGCCGAAGATGTGCTCGACGTGGCCGCATTGCTCGCACACATGCACGGCCATGTTCTCGACGATGCCCAGGATCGGCACGCTCACCTTCTCGAACATCTTGATGCCCTTCTTGGCATCGAGCAGGGCGATGTCCTGCGGCGTCGTCACGATCACCGCGCCGGTGAGCGGCACGCGCTGCGAGAGCGTGAGCTGGATGTCGCCGGTGCCGGGCGGCATGTCGACGATCAGGTAGTCGAGGTTGCCCCAGTTGGTTTGCCGCAGCAGCTGCTCGAGCGCCTGCGTCACCATCGGGCCGCGCCAGACCATCGGGTTGTCGGCCTCGACCAGAAAGCCGATCGACATCACCTCGACGCCGTGGTTCTTCATCGGCGCCATGGTCTTGCCGTCGGCCGACTCGGGCCGCCCGCTGATGCCCATCATCATCGGCTGGCTCGGGCCGTAGATGTCGGCGTCGAGGATGCCCACCGCGGCCCCTTCGGCGGCCAGCGCCAGCGCGAGATTGACCGCCGTCGTGCTCTTGCCGACGCCGCCCTTGCCCGAAGCCACGGCAACGATGTTCTTGATGTTCGGCAGCAGCTGCACGCCGCGCTGCACCGCATGGGCGACGATCTTGGTGGCGATGTTGACGCTGACGTTCTCGACACCCTCGACCGCACGCGCGGCCTCGATCAGGCGCCGGCGCAGGCCCTCCATCGTCGACTTCGCCGGGTAGCCCAGCTCGACGTCGAACGACACCTGGCCGCCTTCGACGCGAAGCTGGCGCAGCTCCTTGGCGGAGACCAGGTCGCGGCCGGTTTCCGGATCGACGACCTGGCGCAGTGCATCGAGGAGCGCGGATTCTTGAACGGGCATGGTGAGGTCGATGCGAGAGCGCCGGAAGTGACGAACGAGTCTAGCGCAGGGCCCTGCGCCGGTGCGCTGCAAGGGCACTCGATGCAGACTCGGTGGAATACCAAGATTTGTCTTACTATATTGGGCCATGCCTGCCGCCGTCATTCCTGCCGCCCAAGTCGCGGTTCGCCTGCGGGCCGCCACATCGGCGTTGATGCGCGGCCTGCGTGTCGACGCCGCGCCCGGGGCACTCGCGCCCGCGAAATGGAGCGTCCTCGCGCAGCTGCATCGGCTCGGGCCGTTGACGCCGAGCGCCCTCGCACAGCACGAGCGGGTGCGCTTGCAGACGCTGACACGGCTGCTCGCCGAGCTCGAGGCGGCCGGGCTGATCGCGCGCGACGTCGATGCAGCCGATGGCCGCCGCCGCGTGCTGTCGCTGACGACGGCCGGGCGCATCGTCCTCACGGCCGAAGTGCATCGGCGCGAGGCCTCGCTGCGCCAGGCGGTCCAGGCGGTGCTGTCGCCGGCCGAGAGGAAGACCTTGCTCGCAGCCTGCGCCTTGCTCGAGCGCGTCGGCGCCGCGCTGCAACCGCGGCGCCAGGCGCGATGAAGGCCGCGCCGCTCGTGCCTGCAGAGTCGCTGCGCTACGGCGCCCGCCTGGCTGCCGCCGTGCTCCTGGCCTTCGCGGCCTCCGCGTTGCTGCGGCTGCCCGAAGGATTCTGGGCGGTGATGAGCGCGCTCATCGTCGTGCGCCCCGACACCGGCTCGACCTTGAGCGCCGGCTGGGACCGGGTGCGCGGCGCGCTGCTCGGCACCGCCCTCGGATTGGCCGGCACCCTGCTGCGCCATGTCGACGCCGGCGCCCAGATCGCGCCGCTCGTGCTCGTGACCCTCCTCGCCTTTGCTGCCGGCCTGTCGCCGGCGCTGCGCAGCGCGCCGATCAGCGCCCTCATCGTCGTGACCAGCGGCAGCATTCCTGGCCATTCGGCGGGCCAGGTGGCACTGCTGCGCGCCCTCGAGATCGGCATCGGCGTGGCCGCGGCCATGCTCGTCTCCCTGCTCGACCTGCGGTCGCGCGCCACCTTGCGCTTCCGGGCGGCCGCAGCGCTGCAGTTGCGAAGCCTGGCCGAGGCGCTGGTGGCCGAATCGGCGCCGCGGCCGATCGCGACGCCGCCGACACGGCGCGCCGCGCGGCGCTGCGCCAGCTCGCCGTCCTGGCCGATTCCGCCGACCGCGAGTCGCGTCTGTTCGCGCGCAAGCGCGGCAAAGTCGACACCGATCGGCATCGCAAGAGCGCGCGCCTGCTGGCCCGCACCGCCAGCGACTGCGCGCTGTTCGCCCGCCTGCGCCGGCTCGACGCGGCCGCCGCGCCGGCGGGCGATGACGACGCGCTCGAGCGGGCCGCGGCAGAACGCCTGCACGCCGTCGCCGACAGCCTCGAGCAGCAGCGGCCGATCGCCATCGACGCGCTGCCTGCAGCTGTATTCGAGGCGGCCTCCATCAGCGACACTCGGGTGGCCCTGCGCCTGCTCGTCGACGATCTCGACGCGCTGCTGCGGCTCGAAGGCCTGCGCTGCGCGCACCGGCGAGTCCCGGCAATCGAGGCGGCGTCCCTAAAATCGAGGATTGACCCTCGCCCTCTCGCCCATGGCCCGCCAGCTCTTCGTCACCACCGCGCTGCCCTACGCCAACGCGCCGTTCCACATCGGCCACATGATGGAATACATCCAGGCCGATATCTGGGTGCGCTTCCAGCGGATGCAGGGCCATGCGGTGCACTTCGTCTGCGCCGACGACGCGCACGGCGCGCCGATCATGATCGCCGCCGAAAAGGCGGGCAAGACGCCGCAGGCGTTCGTGGCCGAGATCGCGGCCGGCCGCAAGGCCTACCTCGACGGCTTCCAGATCTCGTTCGACAACTGGTCGTCGACCGACGCTCCGGAAAACCACGAGCTGGCGCGCGACATCTACCGGCACCTGCTGAAAGAAGAGCTGATCGCCGTCAAGAGCGTCGAGCAGTTCTTCGACCCGGTCAAGGCGATGTTCCTGCCCGACCGCTACATCAAGGGCGAATGCCCGGTCTGCGGCGCGAAGGACCAGTACGGCGACACCTGCGAGGTCTGCGGCTCGGTCTACGCGCCCACCGACCTGAAGAATCCGTATTCGGCGCTGAGCGGCGCGGCGCCGGTGCTGAAGTCGAGCGAGCACTTCTTCTTCCAGCTTTCGGCGCAGCGCTGCCTCGAGTTCCTCAAGCAGTGGACGCATGCGCCCGGCCGCCTGCAGCCCGAGGTGCTGAACAAGATCAGCGAGTGGTTCAAGGTCGACGAGCAGGGCCACGGCGGCCTGGCCGACTGGGACATCAGCCGCGACGCGCCCTACTTCGGCATCGAGATCCCCGATGCGCCGGGCAAGTACTTCTACGTCTGGCTCGACGCACCCGTGGGCTACCTCGCGTCGCTGAAGAACTATTTCGACTCGGGGCGGGCGAAAGCGACGGGCGAGACCCGCGGCTTCGACGAATTCATGGCCGACCCGAAGGTCGAGCAGATTCACTTCATCGGCAAGGACATCACCTACTTCCACACCCTGTTCTGGCCGGCGATGCTGCATTTCAGCGGCCGCAAGGTGCCCGACAAGGTCTTCGTGCACGGCTTCATCACCCTCGGCGGCGGCGAGAAGATGAGCAAGAGCCGCGGCACCGGCATCTCGCCGCTGCGCTATCTCGAGCTCGGCCTGAACGCGGAATGGCTGCGCTACTACATCGCCGCCAAGCTGAACTCGCATGTCGAGGACATCGAGTTCAATCCGGAAGATTTCGTCGCCCGCGTCAACAGCGATCTGGTCGGCAAGTACGTGAACATCGCGAGCCGGGCCGCGAACTTCATCAACAAGCGCTTCAACGGCGAGCTGCGTTTCGCCGGCGACACGACCGGCCTGATCGATGGCGCCAAGGGGCGCGCAATCGCCGTGCGGGAAAGCTACGAGGCGCGCGAGTTCGGCAAGGCCTTGCGCGACATCATGGCCACGGCCGACCAGATCAACGCCGCGTTCGACGCGGCCCAGCCGTGGCTGCTGGCCAAGGACGACGCGCGGCGCGGCGAGCTGCAGGACATCTGCTCGCGCGCCCTGCATGGATTCATGTTGCTTTCGGTGCTGCTCGCGCCGGTGCTCCCGACACTGACCCGGCGCGTGGCCCGCGAGCTCTTCGGCATGGAGCGCGATTTCGTCTGGAGCGATGCCGCAACGCTGCCCACGCGCATCCTGCCCTACCAGCACCTGATGCAGCGCGTCGACCCGGGGCAGCTCGAAAAGCTGTTCGCGCCGAGTGCCTCGGCGGCGCTGGCCGCGGCCGATCCGATCGCCCTGCCGCTGCCGGGCGGAGAAGCGATCGCGCCGACGATCACGATCGACGACTTCGCCAAGCTCGACCTGCGCATCGCCAGGATCGTGGCCTGCGAGAAGGTCGAAGGCTCGACCAAGCTGCTGCGCCTGACGCTCGACGTCGGCGAGGCGGCGCACCGCACCGTCTTCAGCGGCATCCAGTCGGCCTATTCGCCCGAGCAGCTGGTCGGCAAGCTCACCGTCGTCGTCGCCAACCTGGCGCCGCGCAAGATGAAGTTCGGCCTGAGCGAAGGCATGGTGCTGGCGGCATCGCACACCGACGAGAAGTCGCACCCCGGCCTGTTCGTGCTCGAGCCGCACGCCGGCGCGCAGCCGGGCCTGCGCGTTCGCTGAGGGCACGATGGCGCACGAGCCCGTCCTGAGCGCGCCCGACGCGGTCGTCCGCGAGTTCACGGACAGCCAGTGGGCCGAGGGGCCGACGCACGACGTCGAAGGCGTGGTCGAGAGCGGCCACGTGCTGTCGTTCCCGCAGCTGCCGTTCCTGCTCGACGAGGCCGAGCGCCGATTCCTCGATCCGCGCTGGGCCGACCCGAAGGCCAAGAACGTCTCGGTCCGCTGGCCGGCCGGCGAGCTGCGCGGCGCCGCCGGCGAGGCTGCCGATCTCGAAGACCTGAAGCGCATGGTCGTGCGCTATGCCGGGCAGAGCGAGGCCTTCGCACTGCGCCTGTTCCCGCACTACCGCGGCAAGCTGCGCCGCGGCAACACCTCGTTTCGCCCCACCGATGTGGCCGGCCGCGTGCGCAGCTGGCGCCAGGACGACACGCGCATGCACGTCGATGCCTTTCCCTCGAACCCGATGCAGGGCACGCGTTTGCTGCGCGTGTTCTGCAACGTCAATCCGAGCGGCCGGCCGCGCCACTGGCGCGTCGGCGAGCCTTTCGAAGCCCATGCGCGCCGCTTTCTGCCCTCGATCGGCAAGCCGATCCCGGGCTCGGCGTGGCTGCTCGACACGCTGGGCATCACCAAGCGCCGGCGCACCGGCTACGACCACCTCATGCTGCAGCTGCACGACCGGGCCAAGGCCGATCTCGAATTCCAGCGCTCGTCACCGCAGCAGCACGTCGATTTCGCGCCCGGCACGACCTGGGTCTGCTACAGCGACCAGGTCCTGCACGGCGCGATGGGCGGCCAGCACATGATGGAGCAGACCTTCTATCTCGACGCGGCCGATCTGGCCCATCCATCGAACGCGCCGCTCGCCATCCTCGAGCGCCTGACCGGACGCGCCCTGCTCGCGTGAGCCGGGTGCGGGCAGCGCCACGGCCGCCGCCGTCCGCAATAGTCCACGAATCGCCGGCCGGCCGGAGGCCCCCGCTGCGATATGCTTTGAGCGCGAAGGAAGAGCCGCGGTGGGATATCTCGACGAACTCAAGCGCCAGGCCGAAGCGGCCAAGTCGCAGCACACGCTCGACATCGGCGCGCTCGAACGCAACGCGCTCGTCACCGATTCGGCCTGCCAGAGCGCGTTTCGCTATTTCGCGACCCTGGCCCAGCAGCTCAACGTCCTGCGACCGGCCGCGAAGGTGGAATACCGCCTCGATGCGAGCACCGGGTTCAAGGATCTGAGGCGCTCCGACTTCCGCGCCGATTCGCGCCTGAGAAAGCTCCGCGACGCCGACGTCTTCGACTACGTCGTCCTCGGCTTCGACATGAAGAGCGGCTCGCGTCTCACGCTGGCCAAGGATTTCCCGCCGGCCATCGACAAGCTCGAGTCTCGCCTCGATCAATGCGGGGCGAACTACGAGAGCGAGATCATTCGCGACCCCGACAACGGCCGCTTCGTCGAGAAGCGCTACCAGATCGAGGCCGATTTCCACGGCACGATCCGCCTCATTCCCGACCACGACAACGCCTGGATCCAGTTCCAGATCGTCAACCTCGACGGCTTCGAGACCGTCTCCGTGCAGTTTCCGGCCTTCGAGGTCGGCACGCAGCGGCTCGACGAGCTGGCGCGCTGGATCGTCGGCGAGCCGAACAACTTCCTCCGCGACGGCCAGCACCTGCGCCGGGTCGAGGCCTGAGCCCGGGTCGCCGGTGCGGCCCTATTGCGGCTTGCCGGTTTCGATGTACGCCACCAGGCGCTGCAGCTGCTCGCTGACCACGAAGTCGACCGGCCCGGCAAGATCCTGAAGACCGGCGGCGGGGCTGCCGCTGATGCGATAGGTCAGGCGCAGCGTCGTCTTGCCGGCGGCCTCTTTCAGGGTGAAGGTCAGCACGGCGTTGACCGCCAGCTCCTGGAGCGGCCCGAGGGCACCTTCGAGGCGCAGCGTGCTGTCCCTGGCGGCGTAGATGACGCGGGCATGCTCGACGAAATTGCCCTCCCAGCGTTCGCAGAAGCAACCCGGCCCCTGGATAGCCAGACTGAGGTTCGCGGCATTGCCGGAATAGGTATGGCGAGGGTTCCACCATTTGTCGACCTCGCCGAGCGCCTCGAAGACGCGGTGCGGAGTGGCCTTGACGTCCTGTTGTGCCGTGACCAGAAATCCGGTCGGCGAGACCTCGCTGGCCGCGGCCGCTGCCCGGCCCGCCGACCCGATCGCCAGTGCCGCGAGCATCATCACCAGGACGCCGTTGCGGCGTACCGAAAAGCGTGCCATTCACCTCTCCCGCAATACCGTGCAGGCGCCAAGCGTATCCGAGGTCGCGGCGCGGCCCGTTAGACTCTCGTTCTTTCGCGCCGCTCACGCCCATGCCCTGGTTCTGGAAGCCCTACACGTCCGACGTCACGTCGTTCATCGACGAGCTCAAGGCCAAGCGCCCGACGCTCGAGGACGAGCAGCGGCGCGGCCGTTCGCTGCTCTGGGATCGGCACATCGACCTCGTTGCCGAAGAGGACCACGACGAGTCCAAGGTGCCGCAGCAGCCCTACGTCTACCAGACGCACCAGCCCTGAGCCTGGTCTTCGCGACGAGATGAGCGCATTTGCGGCCACCGAGGCCGAGCCGGCCGCCAGCGCCGGCAGCGAGGAGGCGATCGACGGCATCGCCCTGGCCCGCCTCTACGGCGAGCCGCTGTTCGCCCTGCCGAGCGATCTCTACATCCCGCCCGATGCGCTCGAGGTGTTCCTCGAAGCCTTCGAGGGCCCGCTCGACCTGCTGCTCTACCTGATCCGGCGGCAGAACTTCAACATCCTCGACATCCCGATGGCGAGCGTGACGCGGCAGTACCTGGCCTACATCGAGCAGATCCGCAAGACCAACCTCGAGCTCGCCAGCGACTACCTGCTGATGGCCGCGATGCTGATCGAGATCAAGTCGCGCATGCTGCTGCCGCCGAGGAAGAGTGCCGACGGCAAGGAGGCCGAGGACCCGCGCGCCGAGCTCGTGCGCCGCCTGGTCGAGTACGAGCAGATGAAGCTCGCCGCCGCCCGCCTCGACGAGCTGCCCCTGCTCGGTCGCGATTTCCTGCGCGCCCAGGTGGCCGTGGAGGAGTCGATGGCGGCGCGCCTGCCGGAGGTCACCACCGCCGATCTGCGCGAGGCCTGGGCCGACCTGCTGAAGCGGGCCCGCCTGAACGCGCATCACCAGATCTCGCGCGAGCAGCTCAGCGTGCGCGAGCACATGAGCCTGCTCCTGCGCTCGCTGCAGGGTCGGCGCTTCGCGATCTTCGAAGAGCTGTTCGAGCCCGATCGCGGGCCGCAGATGCTGGTCGTCGTCTTCATCGCCCTGCTCGAGCTGGCACGCGAGCATCTTGTCGAAGTGACCCAGGCCGAGGCCTTCGCGCCGATCTACGTCCGGCTCGCCTACCAGTCGACCTGAACGCTATTTCGCCAGCTTGAAGGCGATCATCGCGCGCAGCTTGTTCGGCAGAACCGGCTTGATGAGCAGGTGGAAGTTGTGCTCCAGCGCTTCCTTGTCGTGGCCGGTCATGCTGCTGCCGGTGACCACGATCGCGGGTAGTGCGGCGCCGAAGCGCGCGCGCAGGGCCGAGATCGCGGCCACGCCGGTCTCGCCCTGCTGCAGCCGATAGTCGGCGATGACAAGCGAGGGCTTGACCAGCGAGGGCTCGCTCGCCGCCGCCCAGGCCGTGGTGGCGCCGACGCTCTCGAACGACACGATCGTCGCGCCCCAACTGCGCAGCAGCACCTCGAGGCCCTCGCGCACTGCCGGCTCGTCTTCGACGACCACGATCAGCCGGCCCTCCAGCGTGATGCCGATCGGCGCCTTGCCCGGCACCGAACGGACGCCGGCGCGCGGTGCCCTGCCGAGCGGCAGCTCGATGCTGAAGACCGAGCCGTGGCCCATCTCCGAGCGCAGCGCCAGCGGTGCGCCCATCAGGCCGGCGAGGCGCTTGACGATGGCCAGGCCGAGGCCGAGGCCTTTTTTCTGCTCGCCCGTGGCCGCGGCTGCCGTGCCCGGGAGCTGATAGAACTCCTCGAAGACGCGCACGCGTTCGTCTTCGCGGATGCCCGGCCCGGTGTCCCAGACCTGCAGGACGACGCGATCGTCGTGTCGACGCGCGCTGACCAGCACCGACCCGTCGATGGTGTAGCGGATGGCGTTGGAGACGAGGTTGCGCAGGATGCGCTCGACCAGCAGCGGGTCGGCCAGGACGCCGTGGCGGCTGCCGCGAAAGCGCAGCCGCAGGCCCTTCTCGAAAGCGGCCGGCTCGAAGTGCAGGCGCAGCTTTCGGAAGATGTCGCCGACCTCGAAGCTTTCCGGGTTGACCTCGACGCCACCGCTGTCGATGCGGGTGATGTCGAGCAGCTCGGAGAACAGGCCCTCGAGCGCATCGACCGATTCGTTGATGCTGTTGACGAGCTGCGCCACCTCGGGCTCGTGCACCCGCTGGCGCAGCGCCTCGGCGAACAGGCCCATCGCATGCAGCGGCTGGCGCAGGTCGTGGCTGGCGGCGGTGAAGAACTGCGTCTTCGCGCGATTCGCGACCTCGGCCTCGCGGCGCGCTTCTTCGGCGATGCTCGTTTCGGCCCGCAACTGCACGGCCAGCGCCTCGGTGCGCAGCTTCAGCTCGATGTTGCGGTCGAACGACTCGCGATAGTTGCGGGCCAGCACCATGATCATGCCCATCGCCACGGCCATGACGATGCCGAGTTGCCAGCCGAGCTCGGCCTGGCGCAAGGCGACCACGGCCACGGTGGGCACGAAGACGAGCAACGCGAAGACGACGAAGATCGCGAACTGCGGCGCCAGGATGGGCACCGAGGCGACGCAGAAGGTGTAGACGACGAGCACCAGCGCGAGCTGGCTGCCGGCGGTGCCGTAGCCGTAGAAGAACCACGCGGCGGAGCCCCAGAGCGCACCGGCCACGAGAACCCCGCCCTGCCAGACGCGCAGCCGGGTGAGCAGCCCGGCCACCGTGGTCGGCTCGTCGCGCGAGAAGCGGATCGCCAGGCCCAGGCGAACCAGCAGCACCAGCGCGAAGAGCACGCCCCAGGCCAGGCGCAGGCCCTTCGGCGCGGTGTCGGCGAAGATCAGCTCGATGACGAGGGCGCCGACGAAATGGCCCGTGAGCGAGGTGCGATTGAACGCGAAGGTGCCGCGCACCTGGTCGCGCAGGAGCAGGAAGTCGTCGAGCGGCAGGATGGGCGACGAAGGCGCTTTCGACGCGCCCGCCGCGCTCAGGGCGACGCCCGCGGCGGCCATGGCGTGATGCCGCCCTGGCTCGACATCTGGCTGACCGCGAGCACGGCTTGCGTCCGCGAGTTGACGCCGAGCGTGCGCAGCACCGCGGCAACGTGATCCTTGACCGTCTCCACGGAGAGGTTGAGCTCGCGCGCGATCAGCTTGTTCGACTGGCCGCGCAGCAGCAGGCCGAGCACGTCGGTCTGGCGCGGGGTGAGCTTGAACGCGGCGAGGGCCGCGCGCGGCGTTGCCTGGGGATGGGCGGGCGAACGCTGGCTGTCGGCGGGCTCGCTGTCGGCGTCGCTGCTCATCGACATCGGCGGGACGTAGATGCCGCCGTGCATCACTACGTGCAGCGCTTCCTGCAGCGTCTCGTTGCTGGCCCGCTTCGGCACGAAGCCCATGGCGCCGAGATCGATGGCGCGGATGACGTCGGCGCTGCGGTCCGAGGCCGAGACCACGACCACCGGCACCGCCGGATAGGTGTTGCGCAACTCGGTCAGCACCTCGAAGCCGTCGGCATCGCCCAGGCGCAGGTCGAGGAGCACGAGATCGAAGGCCGGATCGGCGGCCAGCGCTTCGCGCGCCGCGCGTGCCCCGGCCACGCCGACGACGGCGACGTGGTTGCCGATGCCCTGGATGACGTTTTGCAGCGCCGTCAGGATCAGTGGGTGATCGTCGATGAGCAGAACTTTCATCGTGATCTCGACCTTCATGTGTAGCGCCGGCCGACCGATTCGGCGACGCAGACCGGCTTGTCCGAACCTTCGCGTTCCATGGTCACGTCGACCGTCAGCTGCGCGCCGCCTTCGAGGCGCTCGAATTTAGCGAGTTTGAAATGTCCACGCAGGCGACTGCCGCTCGGCACCGGCGCCGGAAAGCGCACCTTGTTCAAGCCGTAGTTGACGCCCATGCGCGTGTCGGCCACGGCAAAGGCTTTCGCGCCCATCTCCGGCAGCAGGGAAAGCGTGAGGAAGCCGTGCGCGATGGTCGTGCCGAACGGGCCGGCCTTGGCCCGCTCCGGGTCGAGGTGGATCCATTGATGGTCGCCGGTGGCGTCGGCGAAAAGCTGGATCCGCTCCTGCGTCACTTCGATCCACTCGCTCGTGCCGAGCTCTTTGCCGACCAGGTGCTCGAGCTCGGCGAGCGTCGCGAAAGTTCTCATGGATTCAGTTGACCCAGACGATGATCGGTTCCCATTGCTCGCGGTCGCGCTCGAAGCGCACCGAAGACACGTCCCACAGCGTCAGGCCGTGCGCCGCCAGGTGGACGTAGTTCTGCGTGTCGCGCAGGAAACCGAGCAGCGGCACGCGCAGCGACTCGAGGAAGTGGCGCAGCTGGTCGGTGGCGATCGTGCCCTCGCGCGTGCGCGTGCCGACGACCGCCAGCTGCACATGCGCGCTGCGCCGGTGCGCCTGCAGCTGCTCGATGAATTCGTGCGTGGCGTTGATGTCGAAGATGCTCGGCTGGAGCGGGATGAGCACCTTGTCGGCCAGCTTCATCACTTCGTCGAGGCGCTTGCCGTGCAGGCCGGCCGGCGTGTCGAGCACGACGTGGGTGGTGCCCTTCGGCGGCCGCACGATGTCGCCCTGCGCCGTCTCCCAGGCGCTGATCTTGGGCAGGCCGGCCGGTCGGTGGTCGAGCCAGGTGCGCGACGACTGCTGGCGGTCGACGTCGCCCAGCATCACGGCATGGCCGCGCGAGGCGAGATAGCCCGCAAGGTTGGTCGATAGCGTCGTCTTGCCGACGCCTCCCTTCGGGTTGGCGACCACGATCACCGGCATGCGGCGCTCCGTTCTTGATTTGCGGTTATGTTAGCGGCGCCCGGCGTCGACGCGCCATCCCCACTTACCAGCGAGGGCCCGCATGGCCTCCATCCCAGTCGCTTCCGACGTCGTTTCCCCACCCGCCGACCCGCCCGGAGCCGAAGTCCTCGTCCTCGTCGCGCATCCGGAAATCGAGCAATCGCGCGTCAACCGGCGCCTCATGAGCGAGGCCCGGGCATTGCAGGCGGCCAGCCCGCCCGGGACGGGTCGAGGTGCGCGACCTGTATGCGCTGTATCCGGACTACCTCATCGACGTCGCCGCCGAGCAGGCCGCCCTCTCGAGCGCCCGCCTGGTGGTCTGGCAGCAGCCGGTGCACTGGTATGGCATGCCGCCGCTGCTCAAGCTCTGGCTCGACGACGTGCTCGTCTTCGGCTGGGCCTACGGCCCGGGCGGCACCGCCTTGCGCGGCAAGGACCTGTGGCTGGTGGCCAGCACCGGCGGGCCCGAGGATTCGTACCGCCCCGAGAGCTACAACCGCTACTTCTTCGACGCCTTCCTGCCGCCCTACGAGCAGACGGCGGCGCTCTGCGGCATGCGCTTCATGCCGCCGCTGCTGCTGCACGGCGCGCACAAGGCCAAGGAAGCCGAGATCGCCGCCCACGCCCAGGTCTACGTCAAGCGCCTGGCCGACTATCCGCAGTGGCCGGAGAGCGAGCAGATCGAGGACTGCGTCGATTGCGAGGTGCCGCTGACCGCGCGGCCCATCGAAAACGTCATGGAAGCCGTCTGATGGGCCACGGCTCCTGGCTGACGGGCATCCTGATCTATCTCGGCGCCGCCGTGCTGGCGGTGCCGGTGGCGCGCTTTCTCGGGCTCGGCGCGATCATCGGCTACCTCTTCGCCGGCATCCTGATCGGACCCTGGGGCCTGAAGTTCGTGACCAGCCCGGACGAGATCCTGGAGTTCGCGGAGTTCGGCGTCGTGCTGATGCTCTTTCTGGTCGGCCTCGAGCTCGAGCCGCAGCGCCTGTGGTCGCTGCGCAAGACCATCTTCGGCTGGGGCAACGTGCAGCTCTTCGGCTCGGCGGCATTGCTCGGCCTGGCCGCGCTCGCGTTCGGCATCGACTGGCATGTCGCCCTGGTGGCCGGGCTCGGCCTGGCGATGTCGTCGACGGCGATCGGCCTGGGCGTGCTCGCCGAGCGCAACCTGATGGCCACGACATCCGGCGAGAGCATCGTCAGCGTCTCGCTGCTGCAGGACGTGGCCGCGATTCCGATCCTCGCGCTGCTGCCCTTCCTCGCCTTCGCGGCCGGCCACGAGAGCGGCGGCTGGCTGGGCGCGGCCAAGGCGATCGGCATGATCGCCGTGATCATCCTCGGCGGCCGGCTCCTGCTCAGGCCGATGCTGCGCTGGATCGCCAAGAGCGAGACGCCCGAGATCTTCACCGCCGCCTCGCTGCTGCTGGTGGTGGCCACCGCGGCGCTGATGAACGCGGTCGGCCTGTCGATGGCGCTCGGCGCCTTTCTCGCCGGCGTGCTGCTCGCCGAAAGCGAATACCGGCGCGAGCTCGAGACCGACATCGAGCCGTTCAAGGGATTGCTGCTCGGGCTCTTCTTCATCGCCGTCGGCATGAGCATCGACTTCGCGATCGTGCTGCACCGGCCGCTGGGCGATCGCCGGCATCGTCGTCGGCTTCCTGCTCGTCAAGGCCGCGGCGCTCTGGGCGATGGCGCGCCTGATGCCGATTCCGCGCATCGAACGGCCGGTCTTCATCATCCTGCTCGCCCAGGGCGGCGAGTTCGGCTTCGTCGTCTTCCAGACGGCGGCGCAGGCCGACGTCATCGCCACCCCGGTCGCGTCGCTGCTGGTCGCTGCGGTGGCGCTCTCGATGCTGCTGACGCCGCTGCTGCTGGTCGCCGCCGACCGTTGGTGGATTCCGTTTCTCGCCGGCACGAGGCGCAAGAGCGACGTCGAGGAGCTGCGCGAGCTGCAGGACGCGCCGGTGATCATCGCCGGCTTCGGCCGCTACGGCCAGATCGTCGGCCGCATGCTCTACGCCAACGGCGTCAAGCCGACCGTGCTCGATCACGACGCCGAAGCGATCGAGGCGCTGCGCAAGTTCGGCTGGCCGGTCTTCTACGGCGACGCGACCCGGCTCGACCTGATGCGCACCGCCGGCGCCGAGAACGCGCGGGTGCTGGTGCTGGCCATCGACGACATGCAGCAGAGCGTGGAGTGCGCGAAGATGGCGCGCGAGAACTTCCCTGGCCTGGTCATCGTCGCCCGCGCCCGCAACGTGCAGCACTACTACGAGCTCTACGAGCTCGGCGTGACGCTGATCGAGCGCGAGACGCTCGACTCGGCCCTGATGACGGCGCGCAGCGCCCTCGAGCTGATCGGCTGGCAGCCGCACCAGGCGCGCAACCTGGCGCTGCGCTTTCGTCGCCACAACGTCGCCCAGCTGGCAGCGATGGCGCCGCACCGCCGCGACGAAGCCCGGCTCGTCGCCGCGGCCAAGCAAGGCCGCCAGCAGCTCGAGGAGCTGTTCGCCATCGAGCGCCAGCAGGCGGCCGAGCGACAGGCGCACGCCGGCTGGACCGCGGCCAACCCCGAGCCGCCGACCTCGCCCTAGCCGACGCGGTTGGCGCGACCGCGTCGTCATTCGATCCGGCAGGCTTCCTCGAACGTCAGGCGCGGGTTGCGAACCATGACCTTGCTCGGGTCGCCGTGGCCGAGGTTGCAGACGAAGTTCGCCTTGATCTCGGTGCCGGCGAAGAACGCGGCGTCGACCTTGGCATTGTCGAAGCCGCTCATCGGCCCGCAATCGAGGCCGAGCGCGCGCGCCGCGATCATCAGGTAGGCGCCCTGCAGGCTCGAGTTGCGAAAGGCGGTGGCATCGGCGAAGTCTTTCTTGCCCACGAACCACGCTTTCGCATCGACATGCGGAAACAGCTTCGGCAGCTTCTCGTAGAAGGCCATGTCCATGCCGATGATCGCGGTCACCGGCGCGGCGCGCGTCTTGTCGACGTTGCCGGGCGACATGCAGGCGAGCAGCTTTTCCTTGGCCGCGGCGAGGTGACGAAGACGATGCGCGCCGGCGAGGTGTTGGCCGAGGTCGGGCCCCACTTCATCATGTCGTAGAGCTGGCGCAGCGTGCTTTCGGGCACCGGCTCGGCGGTGAAGCCGTTCTGCGTGCGGGCGTTGTCGAAGAGTTGTTCGGTGGTGACGTTCATGGAATTCGGTGGAGGCCGTCGGGAAAAGGTGCGACGCCTTCCATTCTGCGAGCCGGCGGCGCGCGCGGTGTCAACGGATTCGTCGGCGCCGTTCGCGCCGATTGAAGGCCGACAATGGCCCGGTGTTCGCGCCCACGCAAGCCGAGGTCCGCAGCTTCTTCATCGACGCGACGAGAAAGCGCCGCGAAGGATCGGTGCTGACGCCGCTCGAGACCATCGCCGCGGACTGGGCCGACGCCCACCCCGAATACGCCGTCGATCTCGCCGATGCCGCCGCGCTGAGCGCGAGCTACGGGCCGGAGCGCGGCCGCGAAAACCCGTTCCTGCATCTGTCGATGCACCTGTCGATCAGCGAGCAGGTCTGCGATCGACCAGCCGCGCGGCATTCGCCAGGCCTTCGAGCTGCTCACTGCGCGCCGGGCCTCGGCGCACGAAGCCCAGCACGAGATCATGGAATGCCTCGGCCAGATGCTGTGGGAGTCGCAGCGCAGCGGCCAGCCGCCCGACGGCGAGGCCTACGTCGACTGCGTGCGGCGGCGCGCGACCGCTGACGCAAGCCTCGACTGCGCGCCGGCGCTCACCGCTAGCGCAGGATGAAGTAGATCGTCGCCAGGACGACGATCGCGGCCAGGACCCAGCCGAGCGTACCGGCCGGCTGGCGCACTCGCGCCGGCACCGGAACCGGAGCCGGCCTCGGCACGCCATCGACCGGCTCCTGGCGCGCCTGCAGGTTGGCCTCGAAGGCCTTGAAGAAATCCTCGGTGATCTTGGCCGCGGTGGCGTCGATCAGGCGCGAGCCGATCTGCGCCATCTTGCCGCCGACGGTGGCACGGGCGTGATACGCCAGCTTCGTCGCGGCCGCGCCCTCGGCGCTGAGCTTGACGTCGGCCGAGCCCTTGCCGAAGCCGGCGACGCCGCCCTGGCCGTCGAACGCGATCGTGTAGCCGTTCGGCGCATCGATGTCGGTCATCTTCAGATTGCCCTTGAAGCGGGCGCTGACCGGGCCGATCTTCATCGCCACGACCGCCGTGTAGGCGTCGTCGCCGGTGCGCTCCAGCGACTCGCAACCGGCGATGCAGGCCTGCAGTGTCTGCGGGTCGTTGAGTGCCGCCCAGGTGGTCTCGAGCGAGGCCGGGATGAGTCTTTCGCCGTGCAGTTCCATGCGTCGATTCTGCTACGCGGCCAGGCGCAGCGACGCGGGCTTGCGCAGCGCGGCGGCCAGGTCGGCCAGGCTGGCCAGGTTGTGCACCGGCAGGAAGCGGTCGACGTTCGGCAGGATGGCGCGGATGCCGGCGGCGCGCGGCTCGAAGCGGTCGAAGCGCAGCAAGGGGTTGAGCCAGACGATCTGGTGCGCGAAGAGGCGCAGCTGGCGCGCCGCACGCGTGAGGTCGCCGTGCTCGTCGGTGTCGAGGCCGTCGGTCACCAGCAGCACCGCTGCGTTGGCGCCGAGCAGGCGGCGCGCCCAGTGCCGGTTGAAGTCGTCGAGGCAGGACGCGATGCGGGTGCCGCCTTTCCAGTCCTGCACCTGCGAGCCGGCCATCGCCAGCGCCACGTCGGGGTCGCGGTTGCGCAGGGCGCGCGTGATGTTGGTGAGCCGGGTGCCGAAGGTCAGGGTGCTGACCTTCAGGTAGCGCCGCGTCAGGCCGTGCACGTAGTGCAGCATGAGGCGGGCGTAGCGATCCATCGAGCCGGAGATATCGAGCAGCACCACCAGCGCCGGCAATTCGGTGCGCGGCTCGCTGAAGCGCGGCACCACGGTCGACGGCTGGCGCGCCATCGCCAGCATCGTCGCGCGCAGGTCGATGTGGCCGCGCGCGCTCGCTTCGTGACGGCGCCTGCGCACGGGAGCCAGCGGCAGCGGCAGCTCCTCGGCGATGCGCTTGGCGAGCTCGAACTCGGCCGCCGTCATCGATTCGAAATCGGTGCGTCTGCAGGCGCTCGCGGTCGGAGAAGCGTGAAGGTCGTCTCGTATTCGATCTCGTCGTCCTTGTCGAGCGTCGGCTTCTTCGTCTCGGGCGCGGCGCGCGGCGGCGCAAGCGCCTCGGCGAGGCGATTCGGCCGCTGCCGCTCGCGGCTGCCGCGGCCGTGGATCTTCGGCAGCAGCTGCGCCATCATCTGCTCGAGCAACTTCGGGTCGCGCCAGAAGGTGGCGAAGGCGGCGTCGAAGATTTCCTGCTGCTCGTGCCGGTCGAGCATCACGGCCGACAGCGCGGCATGCACGTCGCTGCGTCGATCCAGGCCGACGGCGTCGAGCGCGTCGAGTGCGGCCAGGACCCGGTCCGGGCCGACCGGGATGCCGGCGTCGCGCAGGACGCGGGCGAAGTGGGTGATGTTCTCAGCGAACACCGGCGCGATCCGCCTCGCGCAGCTCGGCGAGGAAGCGCGTCACGTCGCCGCCCTGCATCTTGACGATGTCGTCGCGATGCTTGAGCAGCACGCCCAGGGTGTCCTGCACGCTCGCCGGATCGAGGCTCATGGTGTTGAGCGCCACCAGCGCGTTGACCCAGTCGATGGTCTCGGCGATGCCCGGCGACTTGAAGAGGTCGAGCGTGCGCATCCGCTGCACGAAGCTCACCACCTCGGCGTACAGCCGCTCCGACGCGCCCGGTGCGCGGATGCGCACGATCTCGAGCTCGCGCTCGACCGACGGGTAGTCGACCCAGTGATAGAGGCAGCGGCGCTTGAGCGCGTCGTGGATCTCGCGCGTCCGGTTGCTGGTGATGACGACGATCGGCGAGGCCTGCGCGCTCGCCTTGACCGTGCCGAGCTCCGGAATCGTCAGCTGGTTTTCGGCGAGCACTTCGAGCAGGAAGGCATCGAAAGGCTCGTCGGCGCGGTCGAGCTCGTCGATCAGGAGCACCGGCGACGTGTCCTGGGTCAGCGCCTGCAGCAGCGGCCGCTCGATCAGCATGTCGCGCGAGTACAGGCTCGCCGAAAGACGCTCGCGGCCGGCCGCGTCGGTGACCTCGTGCGCCGCTTCGGCCAGACGGATCGTCATCATCTGGCGCGCGACGTTCCATTCGTAGGCGGTCTGCGCGATGTCGAGCCCTTCGTAGCACTGCACGCGCAGGAGCCGCGTGCCGAGGGCCCGCGCCAGCGCCTTCGCCAGCTCGGTCTTGCCGACACCCGGCTCGCCTTCGAGGAAGAGCGGGCGCTTGAGCGACAAGCCGAGGAAGGTTGCCGTCGCCAGCCGACGATCCGAGACGTAGTCTTCGCTTGCGAGCAAGCTGATGACCGCGTCGACGCTGCCCGGAAAGCCTGGATTCATCGCCATGCGTCCATGCTAACCGCGGATGTTTGCGACGGTCGGGCCCGGCCTCATCTCCGCACGAACGACTGGCTCGGGCGCAGCCAGGCAGCCCGCAGAACGGGACTGCCGCGGCCGCGCGCCGGCCCGGCCGCGCGGCGCCCGCGCCGCGCGCAGATCCGCGCGACCGACGGTCAGCCGATCAACGTGCCAGCGCGGCCTCGACCGCCCTGGTCGCCATCACGCTGATCATCGCGGCCCGGTACTCGGCCGAACCGTGCAGATCGCTGTTGATGTCGTCGACCGGCATCTTCACCGCCTTGGCGGCGGCGGCCGTGAAGCTCTTGGCCAGCGCATCCTCGATCGCCTTGGCGCGAAAGGCGTGGCTCTTCGCGCCGGTGACCGCGACGCGAACGCCGCCCGCCGTCTGGGCCACGAAGACGCCGATCAGCGCGAAGCGCGAGGCCGCCTGCTTGTACTTGATGTAGGCCGCCTTCTGCGCCGCCGGAAAGCTCACCGCGGTGATCAGCTCGCCCGGTTGCAGCGCGGTCTCGTAGAGGCCCGTGAAGAACGCGTCACCGGCGATCGTGCGCTTGTCGGTGTGGATCGTCGCGCCCAGGCCGAGCACCGCCGCCGGGTAGCAGGCCGCCGGGTCGGCGTTGGCGATCGAGCCGCCGATCGTGCCCATGTTGCGCACCATCGGATCGCCGATGCCGCCGGCCAGCTCGGCCAATGCCGGAATCAGGCGCTTGACGTCGGCGTTCGACGCCACCGCGGCGTGCGTCGCCATGGCGCCGATCGTGACGCCGTTGCCATCGACCTTGATGCCCTTGAGATCGGCCACGCCGCCGAGATCGACGAGCCGCTCCGACTGCGACAGGCGCAGGCGCATGGCCTGGATCAGGCTCTGGCCGCCGGCGAGATAGCGGCTGTCGCCGGTGACGGCGGCCTTGGCGGCATCGCGGCTCGCGGGCCGCTGGTATTCGAATGCGTACATGATTCTTTCTCCCTGATTTCAGGTGAACAGTCAGGCGGACAGGCCGTGCGCGGCGCGCCAGACGCGTTCCGGCGTTGCCGGCATCGCGAGGTTGGTGACGCCCAGCGCATCGGTGATGGCGTTGATGTAGGCCGGCGGCGAACCGATCGCACCGGCCTCGCCGCAGCCCTTGACGCCGAGCGGGTTGTGGCTGCACGGCGTCGAGGTCGTGGCCAGCTTGATCTTCGGCACGTCGGAGGCGCGCGGCATCGCATAGTCCATGAACGAGCCGGTCAGGAGCTGGCCCGACTCGACGTCGTACACGCACGCTTCCATCATGGCCTGGCCGAGGCCCTGCGCCACGCCGCCCTGCACCTGGCCCTCGACGATCATCGGATTGACGATGTTGCCGAAGTCGTCGACGGTGACGAAGGATTCGATCTTCACCTTGCCCGTCTCCGGATCGACCTCGACCTCGCAGATGTAGCTGCCGGCCGGATAGGTGAAGTTGGTCGGATCGTAGAAGGCGTTCTCGTTCAGGCCGGGCTCGAGCTTGTCGAGCGGGATAGTTGTGCGGCACATAGGCCGTCAGCGTCACCGAGCCCCACGGCACCTTCTTGTCGGTGCCGGCCACCTTGAACTCGCCGTTCTCGAACTCGATGTCGGTGTCGGCCGCCTCGAGCAGGTGGGCGGCGATCTTCTTGCCCTTGGCGATGATCTTGTCCACCGCCTTCACGATCGCGGTGCCGCCCACGGCCAGCGAACGGCTGCCGTAGGTGCCCATGCCGAAAGGCACGCGGCCGGTGTCGCCGTGCACGATCTCGACGTTCTCGACCGGAATGCCGAGCTTGGCCGCCACCACCTGCGCGAAGGTCGTCTCATGGCCCTGGCCGTGGCTGTGCGAGCCGGTGAACACCGTCACCGTGCCGGTCGGATGCACGCGCACCTCGCCGGCCTCGAACAGGCCGGCGCGCGCACCGAGCGCGCCGGCGATGTTCGACGGCGCGATGCCGCAGGCCTCGATGTAGCAGGAGTAGCCGAGGCCGCGCTTCATGCCCTTGGCCGCCGAGGCGGCCTTGCGCGCGGCGAAGCCCTTCACGTCGGCCATCTCGAGCGCCTTGTCGAGGTGCGCCGCGTAGTTGCCGACGTCGTAGGTGAGGCCCACCGGCGTCGCGTACGGAAACGTGGTGATGAAGTTCTGCCGGCGGATGGCGGCCGGGTCCATCTTCATGTCGCGCGCGCACTGCTCGACCAGGCGCTCGACGACGTAGGTGGCCTCCGGCCTGCCGGCGCCGCGATAGGCATCGACCGGCACGGTGTTGGTGAACACCGCCTTCACGTCGATGTAGATCGCCGGCGTCTTGTACTGGCCGGCGAGCAGGGTCGCGTAGAGGATGGTGGGCACCGCCGACGCGAAGGTCGACAGGTACGCGCCCATGTTGGCGATCGTGTTGGCCCGAAGGGCGAGGAAGTTGCCCTGTGCGTCCATCGCCATCTCGGCTGTCGTGACGTGGTCGCGACCATGCGAATCCGTGAGGAAGGATTCGCTGCGCTCCGCCGTCCACTTGATCGGCTTGCCGACGTACTTGCTGGCCCAGACCAGAGCCACGTCTTCGGGATAGAGAAAGATCTTCGAGCCGAAGCCGCCGCCGACGTCGGGCGCGATCACGCGCACCTTCGATTCCGGCAGGCTCAGCACGAAGGCGCACATCAGCAAGCGCTCGACGTGCGGGTTCTGGTTGGCGACGTAGAGCGTGTAGCTCTGGTCCGACTTGTTGTAGCTGGCGTTGGCGGCACGTGGCTCCATCGCGTTCGGGATCAGCCGGTTGTTGACGAACTCGAGCTTGGTGACGTGCGCCGCCTTCGCGAACGCCGCCTCCACCGCCGCCTTGTCGCCGTGGCCCCAGTCGTAGCAGACGTTGTCCGGCACCTCGTCGTGCACGGCCGAGCCGATCGAGGTCGCCGTCTTGATGTCGATGACCGGCGGCAGCTCTTCGTAGTCGACCTCGACCAGCTCGGCCGCGTCCTTGGCCTGCAGATACGTCTCGGCCACGATCAGCGCGACCTGGTCGCCGACGTGGCGCACCTTGCCCTGCGCCAGCACCGGATGGCCGGGCTCCTTCATCGGCGCGCCGTCCTTGCTGTGGATCAGCCAGCCGCAGGGCAGGCCGCCGACCTTGGCGTTGGCCAGGTCGGCGCCAGTGAAGATGTGCAGCACGCCGGGCGACTTCAGCGCCGCGTCGAGCTTGATGGCGCGGATGCGCGCATGCGCGTGCGGCGAGCGCAGGAAGACGGCGTAGGTCTGGCCGTGCAGCGTCACGTCGTCGGTGTACTGGCCGTCGCCGGTGAGAAAGCGCTGGTCTTCGCGCCGGCGCAGGCTCTGGCCGATGGGGCTCGTCTGGACTTCGTTCATGTTGCCCATGTCGTGCTCCTCAGGCCGCGACGGGCTTGGCGCCCGACTGGCAGAACTGGATCGACTTGACGATGTTCTGGTAGCCCGTGCAGCGACAGATGTTGCCGTCGAGCGCCTCGCGGATCGCCGCTTCATCGGCCTTCGGGTTGTCGGCCAGCAGCTGCACGGCCGACATCACCATGCCCGGCGTGCAGAAGCCGCACTGCAGGCCGTGGCACTCGCGAAACGCAGCCTGCATCGGATGCAGCGTGCCGTCGGCGCCAGCCATGCCTTCGATCGTGGTGATGGTGCTGCCCTGCACCTGCAAGGCCAGCATCGAGCACGCCTTGACGGCGCGGCCGTTCATGTGCACGGTGCAGGCGCCGCATTGCGCCGTGTCGCAGCCGATGTGGGTGCCGGTGAGCTGCAGGTTCTCGCGCAGGAACTGCACGAGCAGGGTGCGCGGATCGACCGTCGCCTTGACGGCCTTGCCGTTGACGGTGAGGGAAAGGGAAACGTCCACGAAAGATCTCCTGTTGGGTCCCCGCTGGAATGAGCAGGGGAAGCGGTGCCGACCCTCGCGGCCGGCCCGGTACGGACCATTGTTCGAGGCGCAGTGCCCTGCGCAAAGGATGGGATTTCCCTAATGGGAGCTCACGCGGCGCAGCTGCGAAAACCGAAGAATCCGGCATCGCGCTCGGGCGCCTCGAAGCGGCGAAAGCGCGCGCTTCGCAACGCCGCGGGCGTCGCGAAGGACGCGCCGCGCAGCACCTTGGCACGGCCGAAGGCCGGCGCCGAATACTCGCTCCACGGACCGGCGACGAAGCCGGGATAGGGTCGAAAGCTGCTTGCCGTCCACTCCCAGACATCGCCCCAGCGAAAGCCGCGCGTCGCGCCCTGATGGGCGGCCGCTTCCCATTCGGCCTCGCCGGGCAAGCGCCGGCCGGCCCAGCGGCACCACGCATCCGCCTCGTACCAGCTGACATGCATCGCCGGCTCGGACTGCGGCACGCGGGCGAGCCGGCCGAAGCGATGCTGCAACACGCCATGACGAAGCTGGTCGACATGGCGCGGCGTGCGTCGCGCCTGCTGCTCGACCCAGGCGCGCCCGTCGGCACTCCAGTGCGAGGGCTCGTCGTAGCCGCCGTCTTCCACGAACTCGCCGAACTGGGCCCAGGTGACGGCCTGGGCGTCGATCTCGAACTCGGGAATCGCCACCGGGTGCGGCTCGCGCTCGTTGTCGAAGCGAAAGCCGGACGAGCCGGCGCCGAGCAGCCAGCGCGTCGCCGGAAAGACGAGCGGCGGGCGCGGCGCCTGCGTCGCGATGCGCGCCAGCAGTCCGGCGGGCAGGGCCACACCGAGGGTCTGCGCGAGAACGGCGAAGGCCTCGACATGCATCTCTTCGTGGAACAGCGCGAGGCGGTGGAAATAGAGGGCGTCGTCGCTTTCTTCGGGCGTCGCGTCGAGCAGGTCGAGGCTGGTCTCGAGCGACTCGACGAGGTACAGGCGCGTCGCCGCCGCATCGGGCAGTCCGCCTTGGGCCAGCGCGCGCCGTGCCGCCGGCGCCTGCAGCGCGGGGTCGTACCAGGTGTCGGCGCCGGGCAGGATGGAGGCCAGGCGCGGCGGCCGCGGATCGGCGTTTTCGCCGCGGCTGCGCTGCACGTTGCGGCCGACCCAGAATTCCTGGAACCAGCCGATGTGCCCGAGCGTCCAGAGCGGCGGATCGAGCTCGTCGGTGCCGGCATCGGCCAGGCGCCGCAGTCCGTCCGCGCCGGTCGCAGCTTCGAGCGCCGACACCGACGCCAGCGTGCGATTGCGAACGTCGATCAAGGCGAGCGAGAGCACGTCCTTGCCCGCCGAACGCAGCCGGGCGAAGTCGAGGCCGGACGCGAGCAGCTCCATCACCTGCATGCTAGCGGCGGTGCCCTGCAGGCCTCGGCGCTCAATTCCCGACAGGATTGCCCGGGCCGCTCGATCGACAGTTGATCGGCAGGTATTTCAGCTCGAGGTTGGTCTTGTTGAGGCCCAGCGCCGTCATGTTGCCGGGCGCCTCGGCATTGCCGCAGACCCAGGCCACCGGCACGATCGGCGAGCTTGGAATCACGCCCGGCCGCAAGGTCAGCATCTTGCCGCGGATGTTGCCGTTGGCGTGGTTGCCGAAGGTGATCTGGATCGCACCCGACTCGACCGCCACCGAGCTGATGTAGTTGTTGACGATCTGATCGGCCGCCGGCAATCCGGCGGCAGCGTTGTTGACGGGCATCGTCGCAGTGGTGGCCCAGAGCAGCGCCACCGGCACCTTGGCGATGTCGGCCACCTTCACCGCATCGACGATCTGGTCGCGCACGAACTTGTCCGGCACACCGGGCAAGGCGATCAAGGCGAGGATGACGATGATCGCGATCACGATCATCAGCTCGAGGAGCGAGAAGCCGTGCACACGCAGGCGCATGCAAACGCGGTATGGTCGCCGAAGAGGATGAACGCCGCGCATGCAGGATGAACTGAACCTACTCGAGTCGCTGGGCTTCAGCTGGCCGAGCCCGACCTACATTGTCGGACTGATCCTGTTCGGCCTCATCGGAATGTATGCGTATTACGTTGGGAAACATCATCACCGGACCCGGACGAAATGGCTGGGCATCGCGCTGATGCTCTACCCTTACGTCGTCTCGAACACATGGGCGCTTTACCTCATCGGCATCGCCTTGTGCGCAGGCGTCTGGATGGACGGCGCCTGAGGCCTGCGGCAGCGGTTCAGGGCCGCTTCGAATAGGCCTCGTCGAAGGCCGCGCGCAAGCGCTTGTTGACCGCCGGCAGCTCGTCGATGACGGCCTTGGCCCAATCGAAATAGGCGCGCTTGCGCTCGAGCGGCCAACCGCGCGGCGGGCTCGAGG
The DNA here is from genome assembly GCA_963778525.1 of uncultured beta proteobacterium. Taxonomy (GTDB): domain Bacteria; phylum Pseudomonadota; class Gammaproteobacteria; order Burkholderiales; family Burkholderiaceae_C; genus Schlegelella_A. Next base: position 999,061 of record CAVZUJ010000001.1, read on the forward strand.
CAACGTCGCGCAGGTTCGAGGTCTTGTCGGCGAGCTTGACCAGCGCCGCGCGACTGCTCAGGTGCGGCGCGTGCTCGATCTGCAGGCGCTTGCGCTCGGCCTTCTCGAGCGTCGTGTCGTCGGTGACCTCGCGCACCACGTCGGCGACCTTGGCTCCGAACATCGCACCGATTTCCTCGAAGGTCGTATCGGTGTCCTCGACGGTGTCGTGCAGCACCGCGGCGATCAGCGTCTTCAGGTCGGTGACGCCGCCCTCGACCGCCAGGGTGCGGGCCAGCGCGATCGGATGGTTGATGTACGGGCTGGCCTCGACGTCCTTGCGGCGCTGGGCGCGGTGCTTGTGCGCTGCGAAAGCGAGGGCCTCGAAAAGCTGCGATTCGATCGAACGTTTCTTCATCGGGCAAGTCTGTGGCGAGACCCGATTGTCCCTCCGCCGGGGCCCGGACGAGCCATCGGGCGGCGCGACGGGGCGGCACCGTCCTACGGCGGGCGGGAGGGAGCCAGCGGTAAGGTCTGGACACCCGGCGCACAGCTTCGCGCCTGCTCAGAAGGACACCCGATGAACGCAACCACCTCACTCCGTGGCCGCCCGCTGTTCCTGGCCATTTGCGCCGGCCTGGCTGGTGCCTTGGCAAGTCCCGCGATCATGGCCCAGGATCCGACCAGCCCCGGCAGCGCCGCGATGACGCCGCAGGCGATCTACCAGAAGGATCGGGCCAACTGCGATGCCGGCCGTACCGCCGAAGACCGGGCCACCTGCCTGAAGGAAGCCGGCGCTGCCCTCGAGGAGCGCAAGCGCCATCAGCTCGACAACTCGGGCACGCCCTTGGCGAACGCCACCGACCGCTGCAACGCCCTGCCGAGCAAGGACAAGGCCGATTGCCTGGCGCGCATCGTCGGGCCGCTGAACTCGCACCAGACGGTGACCACCAGCGGCAGCGTTGCCGGCGGCGGCGTGATCAAGGAAACGACGACCACGACGCCTGGACAGGTGATCGTGATCATGCCGGACCCGAAGCCGGCCACTCCGGCACCCGCTCCCAGCAACTGATCCCTGCGTAGATCGCGGCGCGAGCCGCGATCCGGGCGGCGCGACACGGGCTGCTATCCTCGTCGCCCGCCCTTTTCTTGCGGCGAGCACCGTGGCCGCCCTGCACATCACCGACATCGAATCGGCCATCAACTGGTGGCGCGACAAGACGCCCTCGCCCGACGGCATCACGGCCTGCGCCGAGGTGCTGGCCCTGGCCGAGGTCTATGCGCTGATGGTCTACTACCACGAGGCCGAATGCGACGAAGCCTCGATGCCTGAGGCGGCGCGCGCCGCCTGGTTGAGCTGGTACGCCAGCACCCCCGATGCGCCCTGCATCGCGATCTGCTCGACCAGCCAGGGCGACGCGATCTGCAAGGGCTGCGGCCGCAGCTTCGAGGAAGTCCAGCACTGGACCCAGATGTCGCCGGCTGAAAAGCGAAGCACCTGGCGTCGCATCACCAACGAGAACACGGCCTGGCGCTTCAACCGCTACGCCGAGCGCGCCGCCGACGTCGAGCAGCCTGCGGCAAGCAGCCACCCGCGCGAGCGCCGCGCCGGCATGAGGCGGGCACGACTTCTCGAGAGCGCGCGTCGACTCCTGCCACTGGCTTGGCCGGTCTTCGTCGGGCAGGTCGCGGTGCTGGCCTTCAGCACCGTCGATACCGTCCTGGTCGCGCGCGCGTCGGCCCTCGATCTCGCCGCGCTCGCGATCGGTGCCGCAGCCTACATCTCGACCTTCGTCGGATTGATGGGCGTGGTGCTCGCGATCGGACCGATCGCCGGCCAGCTGTTCGGCGCCGGCAAGCTGCAGGCGAGCGGCCACGAGGCCCAGCAGGCGGTCTGGCTGGCGCTCGGCCTGTCGGCGCTGGGCTGCGCCGTCCTGCTGTTTCCCGATCCCTTTCTCGCGCTCGCCCAGGCCCAAGGCAGCGTCGCCCTCAAGGTGCGCGCCTACCTGCAGGGCCTGGCCTTCGCGCTGCCGCCGGCGCTGGTGTTCACGGCCTATCGCGGCTTCAACGTCGCGGTCTCGCGACCCAAGGCAGTGATGGCGCTGCAGCTCGGCGGGCTGCTGCTGAAGATTCCGCTCAGCGCCCTGTTCGTCTTCGGCGCCGCCCTGCCCGCGCCCTTCGACCGATGGCAGGTGCCCGCGCTCGGCACACCGGGCTGCGGCATCGCCACCGCGATCGTCATGTGGTGCCAGCTCTTCGCCGCCCTGGTGCTGCTGCGGCGCGATCCGTTCTATGCGCCCTTCGGCCTGGCCGGCGCGCTCAGCCGTCCCAGCCGCCGCAGCCTGGCAGGCTTGCTCAAGCTCGGCGTGCCGATGGGTCTGTCGATCCTGATCGAGGTCACCGGCTTCACCTTCATGGCCTTCTTCGTGTCGCGCATCGGGCCGACGGTGGTGGCCGGGCATCAGATCGCCGTCAACATGGTCTCGATGATGTTCATGCTGCCGCTGGCCATCGCCAACGCCTCGAGCGTGCTGGTGGCGCAGTGCATCGGTGCCGGCGACGCCGCCGATGCGCGCCGCATCGGCTGGGCCGGCCTCGAGATCGGCGTGCTCGTCGCAGCCGTCCTCGGCGGCACGGTCTACCTGCTGCGCGAGACCATCGTCGGCCTCTACACGTCGAACGCCGTCATCGTCGCCGCGGCATTGCCGCTCCTGGCCTGGGTCGCGCTCTTCCATGTCGCCGATGCGGCGCAGACGATCTCGGCGTTCGTGCTGCGCGCCTACCGGATCGCGACCGTGCCGCTGGTCATCTACGTCGTCGCGGTCTGGGGCATCGGCCTGGGCGGCGGCTACGTCGCGGCCTTCGATCTCGTCGGTGTCTCGCCGCCATGGATGAGCGGGGTGCGCGGCTTCTGGTCGATGGCGACCTTCGGTCTGGCCGTTGCCGGTTCGGGCATGGCCGGCTTCCTGGCCTGGAAGCTGCAGCGCGACCGGCGCGCAGCCAACGCCTTCTTCAGCGCGCCGGCAGCTCGATCGTGAAGCAGCTGCCGCCGCCCGCGCGCGACTCGCAGCGAACGCTGCCGCCGTGCCGCTCGGCGATCTGCTTGACCAGCGACAGGCCGAGGCCGACGCCGCCGGCCTGCTCGGCATGCCCCGGCAAGCGAAAGAACGGCTCGAAGATGCGCTCGCGCATCGCCTCCGGCACGCCGGCACCGCGGTCGCAGACCTGGATCGTCGCGCCGCCCTCGCCGCGCGGGCCGAGGATCACCGAGATCGCGCCACCGCCGCCATAGCGGCGTGCGTTCTCCAGCAGGTTGCGCAAGGCCCGGCGCAGCAAGCGCTCGTCGCCCTCGACGAAGATCTCGCCAGGCGCGTCGACGCTGGCATCGACCCGCGCCGCTTCCTCGACCGCCAGCGCCAGCAGGCCGACCTTGTCGCGATGCAGCGGATCCCTCGGCGCGTCGAGCCGGCTCGCGAGCAGCACTTCCTCGACCAGCGCATCGAGCTCGGCGACGTTGCGATCGATCTCGCGCTTGAGCTTGTCGCGTTGCGCCGGGCCCGCCGCCTCGATCATCGAGACGGCCATCTTCATGCGCGCGAGCGGCGAGCGCAGCTCGTGGCTGGCATTGGCGAGCAACGAGCGGTGCGACTGCACCAGCGCTTCGACCCGCGCCGCCGCGACGTTGAAGCTCGACGCGACCGCGGCCACTTCGTCGCGACCCGAGACCGCGACCCGATGACCCAGATCGCCGCTGCCGAACTGCTCGACCCCGCGCTTGAGGGCTTCGAGTCGAAGGGTCAGCCGGCGCACGACCGGAAAGGCGCCCGCCGCCACGGCGAAGAAGAGAACCACCAGGATCACCGCGAGGCCGGCGCCGCGCGGCACGCCCGGCGGCAGCATCGGCCACGGCGGCGGCTCGCGCCGGCCGCGTTCGTCGCCCGACGGCCGATCCCGGTGCTCGCCCTGGCCCGGCGGCCGCAACTGCGGGCGCATGGTCCAGAGGGTGCGACCGTCGGCGAGCTTGAAGGAAAAGGGCGCAACGCCTTCGGCGAAGCGGCGCGCGAACGAATCGGAGGCGCCGATGCGCTGCCCGGAAGCGTCGTCGAGCGCGAGCGGCATGCGCAGGCGCGTCGACCAATCGCGCAGCGCCGCGGCCTGCGTCTCGGCAGGTGCGTCGACGCCTGGCAGCGAGTGCTGCATCAGGTCGGCCCACGCGCCAAGCCGCTCGTTGACCATCGACTCGTTGTGCGAACGCTCCTGGTCGAGATGGCGCTGTAGCACCCAGGCCGAGGCGAAGGCGAACAGCAGGAGCACCACCACCACGGTCGCATAGATCCGAAGGTAGAGGCTCTTCATCAGGTTGCCCTGCTTGCGGCCGGCGCCGCCGGGCTGCCCATCGGAAGGGCGTCAGCGTGCTGGCGCGGCCCGGCGACGCTCATGCGGCAGCGTCGTCGGCGTCCTGCTTCCTCGCGAACACGTAGCCGGCGCCGCGCACGGTGAGGACGCGGCGCGGCGCCTTGGCGTCGTCCTCGATGACGGCGCGGATGCGCGAGATGTGGACGTCGATCGAGCGGTCGAAGGCCTCGAGCGGATGGCCCTTGAGCGAGTCCATGATCTGGTCGCGCGACAGCACCCGGCCCGGGCTTTGCGCCAGCACGACGAGCAGGTCGAACTGGTGGCCGGTGAGGTCGCACGACTTGCCGTCGAGGCGGGCGACGCGGGCGCCGAGATCGATCTCGAGGCGGCCGAAGCGCAGCACGTCGTCTTCGGTCGGTTGCGGCGAGGCCCGCCGCAGCAAGGCCTTGACGCGGGCGAGCAGTTCGCGCGGCTCGAAGGGCTTGGGCAGGTAGTCGTCGGCGCCGAGCTCGAGGCCGACGATGCGATCCATCGGCTCGCCGCGCGCCGTCAGCATCAGCAGCGGCATCTGCCGCGTCCGGCTCTCGCCGCGCAGCTCGCGGCACAGGTCGAGGCCGTCGCCGTCGGGCAGCATCAGGTCGAGCACCAGGGCGTCGTAGCTGCCACCGGCCAGGCGCGTGCGACCGCTGGCGAGCGAGCCCGCGGTGTCGACCTCGAAGCCGGACTGGCCGAGATAGTCGGCCACCATCGAAGCCAGGCGGGCGTCATCGTCGATGAGAAGGATTCGGGGTGTCATGGCGTTCTCGAATGCAACACGGGCTCCTCGCGGAGCCCGGCTCGACCGCTGCGATGTCGATTATCGATGCGGTGCGTCCTTCTGCATGCGCTGCATGCGATCTTCCATGCGCGCCTGGCGGTCGCGCATGCGCTCGCCGATCGTGGCGCGCTGCTCCGGCGTGAGCACCTTGGCCACGTCGAGCATCGCCTGCATCACGCGCCGGCTCATCTGGTCGTGCTGCTGCAGCATCTGCTGGCGCACCTGTTCGGCCGCCGCCGGGTCGATCGTCGGCGCCGTCAGCACCTGCATGCCGCGCTGGCGCAGGCCCTTGCCGGCCGTCATCTGGGTCTTCAGATCGGCGGCCGCCTGGACCGCGATCTGCTTGATCTGGCTGCGCTGCGCGTCGGTCGCATGGAGCCCGTCGAGCATGAAGTCGACCATGCGGCCGATGCGCTCCGGCGAGCCGCGGAACATCATGTCCGGGCCCATGCCGCCGTGCATGCCGCCTCGATGCATGTCGCCATGCATGTCGTGCCCCATGCCGGGCCGGCCGTCCATCGCCGACTGCGGCGCCGGCTGGGCCCAGGCCGACAGGCCGATCGCGGCGAGCAGGGTCAGCAGCATGCCGATCATCACCCACTGCACGCGCCGCGCCGGCGAAGGCGCGAACGTCGCTGCCGTTGTCTTGCTCATCATGATCATTCGCTCCCGGCCCGACCTTCGGACCGTGCAGAGATGGTGCCCGGGCGCCATGAAGCGAGGGTGGCCTCGCCGCAAAGATTTGTGAATCGTCGCGCCTCGTCGGTTTCCGGCTAGAGCCGGTATGCTGCCGCTCCGGCACCGCTTCGAGACAACGGTCACGAACGGAAAGCTCGAGCCCGCGTCGGGCGCGATGCTGACAAGAACCAGAGGCGACATCCCGATGGACGTCCAGCGCCGCATCCAGGCCTTCAACGCCGGCCGCGATCCGGAACGCCTGCGCCTGAAGTACGCCCGGATGCGACGCAGCCCGTTCGCTTTCCTGCGCGGCACCTGCCACCTCTTCTACGAAGACCTGTCGCGCTCGGGCATCTTCAAGTCGGCACCGCCGGCCTGGTCGTGCGGCGATCTGCATCTCGAGAATTTCGGCAGCTACAAGGCCGACAACGGCCTGGTCTATTTCGACATCAACGACTTCGACGAAGCGGCGCTGGCGCCCGTCACCTGGGACCTGGTGCGCCTGCTGACGAGCCTGCGGCTGGGTGCCGACTACCTGAAGGTCGACGCCGCGGTGGCGGCCAACCTGTGCCGACGCTTCATCGAGGCCTATGCCGCCGCCCTCGATCGCGCCAAGGCCTACTGGGTGGAACGCGACACGGCCCAAGGGCTCGTGCGGACCTTGCTCGAAGGCGCGCGCGATCGGCGCCGTTCCACCTTCCTCGACGTCCGCACCGAGCGCAGCGGCAAGAAGCGGCTGCTGCGGGTCGACGGCAGCAAGGCCTTGCCGGCCTCGGCGGCCCAGCGCGCGGCGGTGACCGCCTTCATGAACCTGTTCGCGAAGAGCCAGCCCGAGCCCGCGTTCTACGAGGTCATCGACGTGGCCCGGCGGATCGCCGGCACCGGCAGCCTCGGCCTCGATCGCTTCGTGATCCTGGTCCGCGGCAAGGGCTCGCCCGACGGCAACCAGCTGCTCGACCTGAAGGCGGCGGCGCCGTCGGCCATGGCGCCCTTCCTGAAGACTGCGCAGCCGCGCTGGCCGACCGAAGCGCATCGCATCGTCGGCGCGCAAGTCCGCCTGCAGGCCGTGCCGATCGCGTTCCTGCACCCGGTGATGTTCGCCGAGTCGCCCTACGTCCTTCGCGACCTGCAGCCCTCCGAAGATCGGGTCGCGCTCGGGCACTCGGCGCGCTCGGCGGCCGACGCGCGGCTGCTCGTCGAGAGCCTGGCGGCGATCGTGGCCTGGGCGCAGCTGCGCAGCGCCGGCCGGCAAGGCTCGGCGATCGCCGACGAGCTGGTCGACTTCTCGCGCCGCTCGAAGTGGAAGATCAAGCTGCTTGCAGCGTCGGAGGAATGCGCCCGCCAGGCCTGGCTCGATTCCGCCCTGTTCGATCGGGCCTACGACGAAGGCGCGTTCCGCAAGCCCTGAGGCTGCATGACCGAACGATGACAGCGCGGCGACCGGCGGCCGGCCCGAACCGCGTTCCCGCGATCGATCCATCGAGGGCGGCAGCGGCAGCGCCGGCAGGGTTCACGGCGAATTCACGGCGCCGACGCCATTGCGTCATCGGCGGCCGAGATGATCCGCAGCCATGGATCGAGATGCTTCCTTCCTGCGCGCCTGGGCGGAGTCCGAGCGGGCGCGTGCCGACGTCGACGACGGTGGCCTGCACGGCCCGGGCGCAGGCTTGCGCTTTCGCAGCCTGTGGATCTCCGACGTGCACCTGGGCACGCCGGGCTGCCAGGCGAGCGCGCTGCTCGACTTCCTGCGCCAGACCGAGTGCGACACGCTCTTTCTCGTCGGCGACATCGTCGACGGCTGGCAGTTGCGGCGCAGCTGGTTCTGGCCGCAGACGCACAACGACGTCGTGCAAAAGCTGCTGCGCAAGGTGCGCAAGGGCACGCGCGTCATCTTCGTGCCGGGCAACCACGACGAGTTCGCGCGCCGCTACGTCGGCCACAACTTCGGCGGCATCGAGGTAGTGGAAGACTGGGTCCATCGCACCGCCGATGGCCGCTTCCTCTGGGTCACCCACGGCGACCTGTTCGACGGCGTCGTCCAGTGCACGAAGTGGCTCGCGCATGCCGGCGACCGCCTCTATGAAATCACCCTGCGCCTGAACCGCCATCTCAATTCGCTGCGTGCCCGGATGGGCCTGCCGTACTGGTCGCTTTCCGGCTACCTGAAGGACAAGGTCAAGCGCGCCGTCGCCTACGTCGGCGACTTCGAGAGCGCAGTGGCGCGGGAGGCGCGGCGACGCGGCGTCGATGGCGTCGTCTGCGGTCACATCCATCGCGCCGAGCTGCGCGAGATCGACGGCATCGTCTATGCCAACGACGGCGACTGGGTGGAGAGCCTCACGGCCCTGGCCGAGCACGTCGACGGCCGGCTGGAGATGATCGACTGGTCGACGCATCCGAAGGCCTGCAGCGTCGTGCCCGCAGCGCGCCGCGCCGTCGATCTCGAAGACGTCCCGGCGTGAAGATCGCGATCGTCAGCGATGCGTGGAAGCCGCAGGTCAACGGCGTCGTCACCACGCTGGCCGATCTGCAGCACGGCCTGGGCAGGATGGGACACGAGGTGCAGCTCGTCGAGCCATCGTTGTTCCGATGCGTCCGCTGTCCGGGCTATGCCGAGATCGAGCTTGCATGGCGGCCGCGGCACCGGCTCGAACGCCTTCTCGCGGACATGCGGCCCGACGCGATTCACATCGCGACCGAAGGGCCGCTCGGGTTCGCCGCGCGCGCTCTCTGTCGCCGCCGCGGCTGGCGCTTCACTACCGCATTCCACACCCGCTTCCCGGAGTTCCTGAGCGCCGCGACTGGCCTTCCGGAGCGCTGGGGCTACGAGGTACTGCGCCGCTTTCACGCCGCGTCGGCCGGCGTCATGGTGCCGTCGCAGGGCACGATGGCGATCCTGCAGCGCTACGGCTTCGTTCGCTTGCGGCGCTGGTCGCACGGCATCGACCTCGGTCTGTTCCAGCCTCGCCCGGGCGCGACGCTCGGCCTGCCGCGCCCGGTCTTCCTCTACGTCGGCCGCGTCTCGCCGGAAAAGAATCTCGCCGCCTTCCTGCGCCTCGTGTTGCCTGGCTCGAAGGTCGTCTGCGGCGGCGGACCGCTGCTCGAGCGCTATCGGCGCGAATATCCCCAGGTGCACTGGCTGGGATCGCTGCCCCGCCTTCAACTGGTCGACATCTACAGCGCGGCCGATTCGTTCGTCTACCCGAGCCGCACCGACACCTTCGGCCTGGTCATGCTCGAGGCGCTGGCCTGCGGCACGCCGGTGGCGGCCTACCCGGTCGATGGCCCGCTCGACGTCGTCGGCCGCTCCGATGGAGGCGTTCTCGACGACGACCTGCGCAGCGCGGCCCTGCGCTCCTTGCGCGTGCCGCGGACGCGGGCACGGGCCCGCGCGCAGACGTTCGACTGGCATCACGTCAGCCGGCAATTCGCGGCGAACCTCGTGCCCCTGCAAGGCGACGCGCCCCGCCTCGACCCGTCGATCGGGGCAGTCCTCGCCGGCTGACGCGAGGTCGACGGCCGCCCCGTGCCCCAGCCATGTTCGGGAAAAAGATTGTTGACAATAGGCAAGTTGGTCGCAGAATTCGCGTGTGAGCCCCAGACCCGCCGGCATCGAAGCCCTGCAAAACCATTCGCTGACCATGCTCGTGCAGCGCGAGCTGGAGCGCATGGTGCTCACCGGCGAGCTCGCCGTGGGCGAAAAACTCGATGAGGCCGCCCTCGCCTTGCGCCTCGGCGTCTCGCGCGGGCCGGTACGCGAAGCGGTGCGCGCATTGGCCGAGACCGGCCTGGTGCGGCTCGAGAAAAACCGCGGCGTGTTCGTGCGCGAGATCTCGGTCGCCGAGGCCGACGAGATCTACGAGGTGCGCGCGGCGTTCGACCAGATGGCCGGGCGCAAGCTCGCCGCCGCGATCGAGCCGGCCCAGCTCGCGGAATTGCGCGCCCTGGTCGAGCGGATGCGGGCGGCCGCGGAAAAGCAGGACCTCGACGCCTATCACGGCGCGAACCTGCGCTTCCACGACGCCCTGGTGGAATTCGCCGGCAACGCCAAGCTGCTGCAGATGTATCGCCGGCTCGTCAACGAGCTGAGCCTGTTCAGGCGGCACACGCTGGCGGTGCCCAAGCGCCTGCCGAAATCGACGCTCGAGCACCGCAAGATTCTTCAGGCGATCGCCTCGGGCGACGCCGACGCCGCCGGCCAGCGGCTGTACGAGCATGCGATGGCCGGGCGAGCCCGGGTGCATGCCCTCACGGCCGCGGAGGACGCCGCGGATGCGCGGCGGGCGATCAACCAGTAACCCACACGAGAGCCGAGCGGCAAAGCCCGGCAGAGGCCCGAGCCGCCGAAAAAGTGTCGCCGCGATGAAAAAGACGCTCTCGTGTCATGACGCGGCGGCAAAGTGAGCAGGTAACACCCACGTCAGGAGACTTCATGCAACAGACTTCTGAACTTCTTCGCCCGGCCGCTGCCGGCCCTCGTCGCTCTGGACACGGCTCGCGACCGCCGCGCTGGCTGCCGGCGCGCTTCTCCTCGCGCCCGCCGTGGCGCTGGCGCAGGCCTGCGAGAACCCCAAGGTTCTGCGCTACTCGATCATTCCGACCCAGGAATCGATTCGCGAGCTCACGCTCTACAAGCCGGTGATCGACCTCCTCGCCAAGAACACCGGCAAGAAGATCGAGTTCTACATGCCGACCTCGTATTCGTCGGTGGTGGAGGCGCTGCTCGGCAAGTGGGTCGACGTGGCCATGCTCGGGCCGGAGTCGTACGTGATCGCCAAGAACCAGGGCGCCGTGATCGACGTCTTCACGACCTACTCGAAGAAGAAGAACGGCGTGCAGGAGGCGGGCCCGGGCTACAAGTCGATGCTCATCACCAAGAAGGGCGCGAAGTTCACGACCATCGAGTCGACCAAGGGCTCGGTGATGCTGCTGGTCGACCCGGCGAGCACCTCGGGCGGCCTGATTCCGGAAGTGCATTTCGGCGCCAAGGTCATCAAGATGCCGCTGAAGCAGTACTTCAGCCGCGTCGCGTTCTCGGGCGGCCACGACCTCTCGACCCTCGCCGTGTTCGACGGCAAGGCCGACGCCGCCTTCGTCGCCACGCACCGCTTCATGAACGCGATCGACGCCGAGCAAGGGCCGGATGAAGGTGGAGGACTTCAACATCCTCTGGACCTCGACGCTGATGCCGCAGGACCCGTTCGTCTACCGCTCGACGCTCTGCCCCGAAGCTGAAGCAGCAGATCCTGCAGACCTTCCTCACGCTCGACCAGACCGCCGAGGGCAAGAAGTTCCTCGAGAACGTCGAAGCCGAGAAGTTCGTCGAGATGAAGGACTCCGACTACAACGTCATCCGCGAAGCGGCGGCGTCAAGTAGGCGGAGCGTCGCGATGCAAGCCGTCCTGGAAGTGAAGAACCTCCGCGCCGGCTATGCCGAGCGCGAGATCCTCAAGGGCATCAGCTTCACGCTCGGCGCCGATGACTTCTTCGCCATCATCGGCCCGAGCGGCGCCGGCAAGTCGACGCTGATCCGCTGCGTCAACCGGCTGGTCGAGCCGAAGAGCGGCCAGGTGCTGTTCAACGGCGTCGACCTGACCCAGCTCTCGTACCCCGAGATGCGGATGCAGCGGCGCAACATCGGCATGATCTTCCAGGAGTTCAACCTGATCGAGCGCCTGTCGGTGATGGACAACGTGCTCACCGGGCGCCTGGGCTACACCGGCACGCTGCGCAGCATCCTGCGCATGTACACCAAGGACGACATCGCGCAGGCGCTGCGCCTGCTCGACCGGGTGGGCCTGGGCGAGCACATCGACAAGCGCGCCGACCGGCTCTCCGGCGGGCAGCGCCAGCGCGTCGGCATCGCGCGCGCGCTGATCCAGAACCCGAAGCTGCTGCTCGTCGACGAGCCGACCTCGAGCCTCGATCCGAAGATCTCGCGCGAAGTGATGACGCTCATCCGCGAGATGGCGGCCGAGTTCCACATCCCGGTGCTGTGCAACATCCACGACGTCGACCTGGCCTGCGACTTCTGTACCCGGGTCATCGGCCTGCAGGACGGCATCAAGCGGTTCGAGGGCACGCCGGCCGAGCTCGACAAGGCGGCGCTGCAGGACATCTACGCGATGGAGGTGCTGTGAACGCGGCCGACCCTCGAGCTTGCGCGTCGCGCACATCGCCGCCGGCGCGCCAGCACACCCGGCGCACCCGCTACGCAACGTATGCCGTGATCCTCGTCGCCGTGGCCTGGAGCATCGAGGTCGATCGTCGTCAAGGACACCGACTGGAGCCGCATCTCGCTGGCCTCGCTGCTCGACACCTTCAAGCGCTTCGCCGACCTCGACGGCAGCATCATCGCGCGAGCTCTGGAAGCCGACGCTGGAGACGGTGGTGATGGCCACGCTCGGCAACGCTCGCCGGCCTGCTGCTTTCGATTCCGGTGGCCTGGCTGGGCGCGGCGAACATCACGCCCTTCGGCAAGACCTCGTACGCCTTCGGCCGCTTCCTGATGACGATGTCGCGCTCGGTGCACGAAATCGTCTGGGGCCTGATCTTCGTTTCCGCCGTCGGCCTCGGCGCGCTGGCCGGCGTGCTGGCGATGGCGGTGCGCTCGATCGGCTTCATCTCGAAGACCATCGCCGAGGCGATCGAGGACGTCGATCCGAAGCCGCTGGAGGCGATCCGCGCCGCCGGCGGCACGAAGTTCCAGATCCTGTGGTTCGCGATCCTGCCGCAGATCATCCCGGTCTTCGTCGGCAACATCGTCTTCGAGTGGGACATCAACATCCGCCGCTCGACCATCATGGGCCTGGTCGGCGCCGGTGGCCTGGGCCTGCTGCTGTTCCGCCAGATGGCGATGTCGAACTACGGCGGCATCGCCGTGGTCGTGCTCGCCGTGCTGGTGCTCATCATCCTCGGCGAAGTCGCCTCGCACTATGCACGCCGAGCCGTCATCTGAGCTGGCCCTGCGCCGCCTCGCCGAGCCCGAGGCGAGCCCGCCGGCGGCGGCTGAAGAGCCGCCGGTCGCCACGGTCGTCGCGCAAGCCGCGGGCGGCGAATTCGTCGCCGGCGACGTGGAGCCGCTTTCGCTATCCGCAGAGCCTCTACAAGTACGCCGCGATGCTCGCCGGGCTGGCCTTTCTGGCCTTCTCCGTCGACTACCTCGACATCGACCTCGAGCGACTGCCCGGCATGCTCGGCCGCATGGGCGAGATGCTGGGCCGCCGCTACATCCCGCCGAACCTGCCGCACATCCTCAACCTCGACTACTGGCATGCCGTGGTCGAGACCTTGCAGATGACGTACTTCGCGACCGTGCTCGGCCTCGCGGCGGCCGTGCCGCTGGCCTGGTTCGCGGCCCACAACATCACGCCGAGCCGACGCTTCCTCTACAAGCCGGCACGCCTCGTCATCATGGCCTGCCGCTCGGTGCACGAGATGATCTGGACCATCCTGCTGGTGATGGTCCTCGGCTTCGGCATGCTGCCCGGCGCGCTGGCGCTCACGCTCTTCTGCATCGGCTTCGCCGGCAAGCTGTTCTCGGAATCGATCGAGGCCATCAAGCCGGGCCAGGTCGAAGCGATCCGCTCGGCCGGCGCCAACCAGATGCAGGTCTTCGTCTACGCCGTGCTGCCGCAGGTGCGGGTGGCCTGGACCGGCATCTCGATCTACACCTGGGACGTCGTCTTTCGCGCCGCCACCGTCGTCGGCTTCTTCGGCGCCGGCGGCATGGGCTGGTATCTGCGCGAGAGCGTGCAGCGCGTCGCCTCGCACGACGTCGCCGCGATCCTGCTGTCGATCATCGTCGTCGTCATCCTCTCCGAGCTGCTCTCGGCCTGGCTGCGCACGCACATCGCCAAGGCCGTGGCCTGAGGCAACGAATTCAAAACCGAGGAATCCCCATGAGCAACCCCACCTCCGTCTCGGCCAACGGCCGGAGCTATCGCTGGATGGACCGGCCGCTCGTCGTCGTCTGCGTCGACGGCTGCGAGGCCGACTACATCAACCAGGCGATGCAGGCCGGCGTGGCGCCGTACCTCGCCGAGATGTGCGCCAAGGGCGCGTCGCTGCTCGGCGAGTGCGTGGTGCCGAGCTTCACCAACCCGAACAACATCTCGATCGTCACCGGCGTCTCGCCGGCGGTGCACGGCATCTGCGGCAACTACTTCTACGACCGCGAGAACGACGAAGAAGTGATGATGAACGACGCCAAGTACCTGCGCTGCGAGACGCTGCTGGCGGGCCTGTCGAACGGCGGCGCCAAGGTGGTGGTCATCACCGCCAAGGACAAGCTGCGCACCCTCCTCGGCAAGGGCATGAAGGCGGTGTGCTTCTCGGCCGAGAAGGCCGACCAGCTGTCGATGGAAACGAACGGCATCACCGGCGTGCTCGAGCTGGTCGGCAAGCCGCTGCCCAAGGTCTACAGCGCCGACCTCTCGGAGTTCGTGTTCGCCGCCGGCGTGAAGATCATGGCCCGCGACCGGCCCGACGTGATGTACCTCTCGACCACCGACTACGTGCAGCACAAGCACGCGCCGGGCACGCCGGCGGCCAACGACTTCTACCGGATGATGAGCGGCTACCTGGCGCAGCTCGACCAGATGGGCGTGACCATCGCGCTCACGGCCGACCACGGCATGAACGCCAAGACCGACGCCGCCGGCGCGCCGCAGATCATCTACCTGCAGGACTGGTACGACGCGCAGATCGGCAAGGGCACGGCGCGGGTCATCCTGCCGGTGACCGATCCCTACGTGGCGCACCACGGCTCGCTCGGCTCCTTCGCCACGGCCTACCTGCCGGCGAATGCCGACTTCGCCGGCCTCGCGGCCAAGCTGCAGAAAGTGCCCGGGGTCGAGGTGGTGCTCGACGGGAGCCGAGGCGGCGGCGAAGTTCGAGCTGCCGCGCGATCGCATCGGCGATGTCGTCATCGTCTCGGAGCGGCTGTTCGTGATCGGCACCAGCCCGGCGCGCCACGACCTCTCCGGCCTCGACGCGCCGCTGCGCTCGCACGGCGGCGTGTCCGAGCAACTGGTGCCGCTGCTTTTCAACCGGCCGCTCGCCGACGTCGATCCCGCAGCGGCGCCTGCGCAACTTCGACATCTTCGATCTCGCGCTGAACCACGCCGCGTGAGCGACGCGCCGCGAAGGAGCATGCCTTGACGCACTGGCAGTACCACAACCCCGTCGCCGTCCACTTCGGCGTCGGCGTCCTCGACACCCTGCCGGCCGTGCTGCGCGGCCGCAAGGCGAGCATCGTCACCTTTCCGGAAGCGCAGGGCTTCGGCCTGCTGCCGCGGCTGAAGAAGCTCGTCGGCTCGTCGCTGGTCGGCATGATCGACCAGACGCAGCCCAACCCCGACGTCGACGGCCTCGATGCCCTCTACCGTGCCTTCTGGCGCGAGCAGCAGGAGAGCGACGTGATCGTCGCGGTGGGCGGCGGCAGCGCCCTCGACACGGCGAAGGCGCTGATGGTCGGCACCGAGAGCGGCGAGTTCGACGCGCTCGTCGCGCTGCTTGCCACGGGCAAGCCCTTCAAGCCGCATCGCGGTGAAGACGCTGATCGCCGTGCCCACCACCTCGGGCACGGGCAGCGAGGTGACCGGCTGGGCGACGGTCTGGAACCGCGCTGCCGGCAAGAAGTATTCGCTGCACCTGCCCGAGACCTGGCCCGAGGCCGCGCTCGTCGACCCCGAGCTCACGCTGTCGCTGCCCGCCGGCCCGACGCTGGCCGCCGGCCTCGATGCGCTCTCGCATTCGCTCGAATCGATCTGGAACATCAACGCCAACCCGGTCTCCGACAACCACGCCGTCAACGGCGCGCGGCTGGTGCTCGCGACCTTGCCGGCGCTGATGAAGAAGCTCGGCGACATCGAGCTGCGCCGGCGCATGGCGCTCGCCGCCCTGACCGCCGGCCTGGCGTTCTCGAACACGCGCACGGCCCTGGCCCACTCGATCTCGTACGACATGACCATGCACCACGGCCTGCCGCACGGCATCGCCTGCTCGTTCACCCTCGGCATGGTGCTGCAGCGGGCGATCGGCGCCAGCGCCGAGCGCGACGCCGTGCTGGCCCGTGTCTTCGACGTGCCACTGGCGCAGGCGCCGGCCTTCCTCGACCGCTTCCTCGAAGGCCTCGGCGTCAGCACGCGCTTCGAGACCTATGGCGTCGAGCGCCGACGAATCGGCGCGCATGATCGCCAACGCGCTCGACGGCGTGCGCGGCAAGAACTTCATCGGCGTCGCAAGCAGCCGCCACGAGCACCAGGAGCACATGCATGAACGCCAGGGAATTGCGCCGCGAAGCGATGCGCATCGGCGGTGAATCGGTCCATCGCGACCGCGTCATCGAGGTCTTCAATCCATACACCGAAAAGCTGATCGGCACGGTGCCGAAGGCCACGCGTCGAAGACGTGCGCCGCGCCTTCGACATCGCCAAGGCCTACAAGCCCAGGCTCACGCGCTACGATCGCGCCGCCGTCCTGCAGCAAGGCCGCCGCCATCATCGCGCAGCCGCACCGACGAGCTCGCCGACCTCATCACCGCCGAGTCGGGCCTGTGCAAGAAGGACTCGCTCTACGAGATCGGCCGGGTCAGCGACGTGCTGCTCTTCGGCGCCAACGAGTGCCTGAAGGACGACGGCCAGATCTTCTCCTGCGACCTCACGCCGCACGGCAAGAAGCGCGCGCGTCTACACGCAGCGCGATCCGCTGCTCGGCGTGATCTGCGCGATCACGCCGTTCAACCATCCGATGAACCAGGTGGCGCACAAGGTCGTGCCGGCTATCGTCACCAACAACCGGATGGTCCTCAAGCCCTCCGAGAAGGTGCCGCTCTCGGCGATCGTGCTGGCCGACATGCTCTACGAGGCGGGCCTGCCGCCCGAGATGTACCAGGTGGTCACCGGCGACCCGCGGGAGATCGCCGACGAGCTGCATCACGAACCCGAACGTCGACCTCGTCACTTTCACCGGCGGCGTCGCGATCGGCAAGTACATCGCCTCGAAGGCCGGCTATCGGCGCATGGTGCTCGAGCTCGGCGGCAACGATCCGATCATCGTCATGGAAGACGCCGACCTCGACGAAGCCGCGACGCTGGCCGTCGCCGGCTCGTACAAGAACTCGGGCCAGCGCTGCACCGCCGTCAAGCGGATGCTGGTGCAGGAGTCGGTGGCCGACCGCTTCGTCGAGATGCTGGTGGCCAAGACCAAGGCCTGGTAGCTACGGCGACCCGATGGACGGCAAGCTCGACATGGGCACGGTGATCGACGAGAGCCGCGGCGCGCTATTGCGAAGACAAGGTGAACGAGGCGGTGGCGCACGGGCGCCAGGCTGCTGGCCGGCAACCAGCGCCGCGGCGCGCTCTATTCGCCGACCGTGGTCGACCACGTGCAGCCGCGACATGCCGCTGGTGCTGCAGGAAACCTTCGGCCCGGTCTCGCCGGTGATCCGCTTCAAGGGCATCGACGACGCGATCCGCATTTCCAACTCGCACCGCCTACGGCCTCTCGTCGGCCGTCTGCACCAACCGCCTCGACTACATCGCCCGCTTCGTCTCCGAGCTCGAGGTGGGCTCGGTCAACGTGCGCGAGGTGCCCGGCTATCGGCTCGAGCTGACGCCGTTCGGCGGCATCAAGGACTCGGGCCTGGGCTACAAGGAAGGCGTGCAGGAAGCGATGAAGAGCTTCACCAACATCAAGACCTACTCGCTGCCCTGGGCCTGATCCGGGCTCGCGGGCTCCGCGCGGGAGAGCCGGCATGGCCCTGACCACCTTCGCCTTCCTGCATCCGCTCACGCCGGAGCAGCGCCGTCGATTTGACGGGGCGCTGCCCGGCGTCGAGTTGCTGGTGCCCGAGCGGCCCGGCTTGCCGGCCGGCATCGAGCGGGCGCAGGCGCGCGGCGACTCCTGGACGGGCCCGCCATCGACGACGTGCTGGTCGCGGCGCACGACCTGCAATGGCTGCATCAGCGCGGCGCCGGCATCGACCGCATCGTCGCATCGGCAAGCCTCGTCGCGAGCAAGGTGGTGCTGACCAACGGCAGCGGCAACCACGCGCCCAACATCGCCGAGCACGTGCTCGGGATGATGCTGGCGTTCGCCCGCCAGCTGCCGGCGCTGCTGCGGGCGCAGCAGCAGCGACATGGCAGCCGCCGGCCGTCGGCAAGTCGCTGTTCGAGCTGTCCGGGCAGACGCTCGCGATGATCGGCTACGGCGCGATCGGCTGCGCCGTCGCCGAGCGGGCGGCGGCGTTCGGCATGCGCGTGCTCGGCGTTCGCCGCTCGCCCGCCGGGAACCTTGCCGCCCAGTTCGCCGCGATGGCCTCGACCGAGCATATCGATGCGGCGCTGCCGAGGCCGACCACGTCGCCGTCGCCCTGCCGCTCACGGCCGAGACGCGCGGCCTCTTCTCGACCGCGCGCTTGGCGGCAATGAAGCGCGGCGCGTATCTCTACAACGTCGGCCGCGGCGCGCATCGTCGACCAGGCCGCGCTGCTCGCCGCGCTGCGCTGCGGCCACCTCGCCGGCGCGGGTCTCGACGTGACCGAGCCCGAGCCGCTGCCGGCTTCGTCGCCGCTGTGGACCGAGCCGGGCGTGCTGATCACCGCCCACTCGTCCGGCCTCACGCCGCGCTCGTTCGAACGCTATCGGGCCCTGCTGCTCGAGAACATGCAACGCTTCGAGCGCGGCGAGACGCTGCTCAACGTCGTCGACAAGGCCCTCGGCTACTGAGCCGGCGCCGGCGCGCCGCGCTCCGCTCGGACGGCATCTGACCCTCGGGCGCTCAGCTCTTCTTCTTGTCCGATCGTTTGGAGACAGCGGGCGCCGACGTGGACGCATCGTTGCCCGCCGCGGGCACGGCCGGCACCGACGCCGCGGCCACCGCCGGCACAGTCTCCGGAGGCGACGAAGGCATGTTCGCAGGCAAGGCGTTCGCAGCGAATCCGTTCAGGGCCAGCGCCGGCGGCGACGCGAAGAGTCCTTGCCGCGGCAGCGCCGTCTGCACCCATGCCGAGAGGCTGGCGATCTGATGCGCCAGCTGCGCGCCGGATTTCTGGCTTTGTTCCTCGAGCCGGCCGAGCCGGGCCTCGATGCCCCGGACGGTACGCGCCGTCGCCTCGACCGAGCTTTCCAGTGGCGACGCGAGGTCGCTGCCAAAGAACGACGGTTCCTCCTCTTGGCTCGCTTTCTCGCGCGCATCGACACCCTCGAGCGCCGCCTTCAGCTGCTGCTCGAACTCGGGCCAGGCGCGCTCGAACGCCTTGTCGAGAAGCGGCTGCGCCAGGCGCTGGGGCAGGCGGGCGTTGATGTCCTGCACGAGACGCGCGAGGTCGGCCTTGTCGAGCTTGATGCCCTGGAAGAGGCCGAACGGTGGCTTGAGTTCGGCCTGCGCGATGCCGACGAGCACGGTGCAGACCGAGCGCGGCTCCAGCGCCGCCACGCCGCCTGCCTCGAAGAGCATCCACGGCGAGTCGAGCGCTTCGGCGGTGAGGAAGAACACCGCCGTCCCGGCCGACGCGCTCAGGCCCTGCTTGAGCTCCTGCAGCCACGACGCGCCCTTGGCGGCGGCCTCCGGGGACAGCCAGGGGTCGACGCTCTGGATGACCTCGGGCAGCCAGGCCTCGAAGACCGCTGCGACGGCGTGACTGCGCTCGCCCGACCAGGCCAGGAAAATCTTCATGTCGTGTCTTCCATCATCAAGGATTGCGGTGGGTCGGTCACGCCTCGGCGCCTGCTGCCGCTGACGCTCTCGCCATCGCCCGGGCGCAGCGTCCAGAACGACAGCGACGACAGCATCGTCAACGCCGCCAGCGTCAGGAAGCGCGTAGTGCAGCGCGCGGGTCACGGCGAGCGTGGTCGGTTTGCGGCAGGTCGGCCGAGAAACCAGGCCGTGACCAGCGAACCGGCGGCCAGGCCGAAGCTCAGCGACATCTGCTGCAGCGTGCTGGCGATCGTGCTGGCCATGCTCGGTGTCGGCGGCGTCGATGTCGGCGTAGGCCATCGAGTTCATGCTCGAGAACTGCAGCGAATTGAAGAAGCCCAGGCCAGGCCGAGCAGCACGATGAGCACCAGCGGCGTGCCGCGGGCCGACGAGCGAGAACAGGCCGATGGTGACGCCGATCATCAGGGTGTTGACGATCAGCACCTGGCGGATAGCCGAGGCGGCGCAGCATGCGCGGCGCGAGCACCTTCATGATCATCGCCGCGGCCGCCGCCGGCATCATCAGCAGGCCCGACTCCCACGCCGGCAGGCCCATGCCGAGCTGGTAGAGCAGCGGCAGCAGGAACGGCATGCCGCCGATGCCCAGCCGCGTGACGAAGCCGCCCAGCCACCGAGACGCGGAAGGTGCGCACGCGAAACAGCGCCGAGCCGCAGCAGCGGGTGCGGTGCGCGCGCGGCATGCCAGACGTAGGCCGCGAGCAGGCTGAGCGAGAGCAGCAGCAGCACGCGCCCCGGAGGTGGCGTCGAGGCGGTGCTCGCCGAAGACCTCGAGCAGCCACGACAGCAACGCGATGCCGGCGCCGAACAGCACGAGCCCGATGACGTCGAGCGGCCGCGGCGCGGCGCCGCGGTAGTCGGGCATGTAGCGATGGATCAGCCACAGCGCGACCAGGCCGACCGGCACGTTGACGAAGAAGATGTCGCGCCACGACAGCCAGTGCACGATCAGGCCGCCGACCGTCGGGCCCGAGCAGCGGCCCGATCAGCGCCGGCAGGATGACGAAGTTCATCGCCGCCAGCAGCTCCGACTTGGGAAAGGTGCGGATCGATGGCCAGCCGCCCGACCGGCATCATCATGGCCGCGCTGATGCCCTGCAGCACGCGCGCCGCCACCAGCATCGGCACGTTCACCGACACGCCGCACAGGATGGAGGCCAGCGTGAACATCGCCACCGCCGAGGCATAGACACGGCCGCGTGCCGAAGCGATCGGCCAGCCAGCCGCTGACCGGAATGCAGACGGCCAGGCTCAGGATGTAGCTGGTGACCACCGCCTTCAGGCTGAGCGGCGGCACCTGCAGGCTCGCCGCCATCGCCGGCACGGCCGGTGTTGACGATGGTCGAGTCGAGCTGCTCCATGAACAGCGCGGTGGCCACGACCCAGGGCAGGTAGCGCTTGAGGGTGGTCTCGCGTTCCATGTCGGGAGCTTGCGCGCGCCGGCGGGAAAGGCGCGCGATCGATCGGCGGCTGTCGATCAGCGCCTCCAGTGCCAGGGTCAGCACGCCGATGGCGACGAGGGCGATGCCCAGCCAATCCTTCGGCGACGGACGCTCGCCCAGGAACGCGAAGGCGAACAGGGCGACCAGGACCAGGCTGAACTTGTCGACCGGCGCGACCTTCGATGCTTCTCCGATCTGGAGCGCGCGAAAGTAGCAGACCCACGAAGCGCCGGTGGCAAGGGCCGAGAGCGAAAGAAAGACGAGCGTCTTCACGGACAGGGCGCGCGGGTCGCTCCATTTGCCGGCGTACAAGACGAATGCCGTCAGGACCAGCACGATGATCACGGTGCGGATCAGCGTGGCGAAGTCGGAGTCGACGCCGCGGATGCCGACCTTCGCGAAGATCGCCGTCAACGCCGCGAAGCAGGCCGAAAGAAACGCCCAGAAGAACCAGTTGCCTGGCGAGCTCGTCATGAGTCTGCTGAAGAGGCCATCCGGGCCCAATATAGATCAGTCGCCCGAGACCGTGCTCCTGCCTAGGGCGAAGCGGGCGCGCAATCGTCGCCCTCGATTCGCCAGAGTGCGACCCGATCGACGAGCGCGACGCGAGTCGCGCCGGGCAGCGCGGCGATGGCGGCCTCGTCGTCGCGCTTGACCACGGCCCAGAGTCTGGGATGGCCGCAGCGCAGCGCCAGCCCCCTCTTCTCGTCGAGGAGGAGAGAAGCGGCGAGCTGCGGAGCGAAGGGAGTGGCCTCGGCCAGCTCGCGCTTCCAGTTGTCGTGCAGGGCGATGGCCGGATCGTGCCAGTCGCTCAGCACCGGCACCGGCTCGCCCAGCCGGGCATGCAGCGGCACGTCGAAGAAGTAGTCCCCCACGAAGACCACCGGCTCGCCCGGCGCGCGCAGCCGCAGCAGCGTCTGGGCCAGCGCGATGTTGTTGCGGTGCGAGGCGAGCGCGAAGTACGTCACCGTCGCGATGCAGATCGTCACCGCCAGCGCCGTGCTCGCCAGCGCCAGGCGCCGGGTGAGCTGGGCTGCCGCCGGGCCCCGCTCGATCTGGCCCAGCAGCGCATCGGCGCACAGCGCGGCCAGCGGAAACAGCATCGGCATCGCATAGCCCACCGGCTTGGACTGCGGGATCGAGAAGAACACCAGCACCGCCGCCAGCCACAGCCACATCAGCCGGCGCCACAGCGTCGCCTCGGCCGACTCGCCCGGGCGCGCCCCGAAGGTGGAGCGCAGCAGCCAGAGCGACCACGGCAGCGTCAGCGCCGGCAGCACCGCGGCGAAGAACCACCAGGGCTGGACGTTGTTGAAGCCGCCCCTGGCGAAGCGCTCGAAGTGCTGGTAGACGAAGAAGAAGTGGCCGAAGTCCGGATAGCGCGCCTGCACGGCGATGAACCAGGGTGCGGCGATGAGGACAAAGAGGGCCGGCCCGGCCGGCCAGCACAGGCGAAGGATGGTGCGGCCCTGGCCGCTGAGGGCCAGCCAGAGCACGACCACCAGGCCGGGCAGGACGACGCCGATCAGGCCCTTGGCGAGGACGCCGAAGGCGGCCGCGGCCCAGGCCCCGAGGAGCGCCGTGCGGTGCGCCAGGCCATTGCGGATGAGCAGGCTGGCGTGCGCGGCCAGCAGGATGGCCAGCGCGATGCAGGCGGCCACCAGCATGTCGAGGTTGGCGAACTGGGCCCCCCCGAAGAAGAAGGGCTGGGTCAGCAGCACGAGGAGCGTCCAGCGGGCGGCGCGCTCGCCGGCCCAGCGCCGGGCCACGAGGTACAGGCCGAGGGCACTCAGGCAGGCGCCGAGCAGGGGGGCGAAGCGCGCTGCGGCCGCACCGGTGCCGAAGATGCTCATCGAGCCGGCGGTGAGCCAGTAAAAGAGCGGCGGCTTGTGAAAGAAGGGCAGCCCGTTCTCGGTCGGGATGAGCCAGTTGCCCGAGCGCAGCATCTCCCAGGCCACGCCGACGTAGCGGCCCTCGTCGGGCAGCGTCAGGCTGCGCGCGCCGAGCGAAAACGTCAGCCACAGCAGCGCCAGCGCGCCGGCTGCACAGGGGATGAGCGCAGCGCGGCGGCGCTCGAGGCGCAGGGACGCGGCACGCCGACGCGGCAGAGCCGTTGGCGCGCTCACGGCGGTGACCCGACCGGCCGACACAGCAGCGGCAAAAAGCAGAGAGCGCACACCGCCCAGTCGAGCGCGGCTGACCACAGCGTCGCGCTCGCGAAATGCGCGCCTTGCATGACGCGGACGGCACTGAACGAAAGCCCGGCCGCGATGCCGAAGGCCAGGCCCCACCATCGCCAGGGCGGCCGACCCGCGGCCCAGCCGGCGAAATAGAGCGCGAACAGGGCATAGCCGCCGCCGGCGTGGCCGCTTGGCAAGCAACGCCCGGCGGCGTGTCGGCTCGAGGCCCAGAACGGTCCGCTCTGGTCGAGGGCGTAGCTGACGACGCCGCCGAATTCCTGCATGTCCGTCGGGCAGTGCAAGGTCGTCATCGCCTTCAGGACTGCGATGAGAAGCGGGCCGGCCGCCATTGCCGCAGCCATCGTCAGCAGGATGTGGCGCCACGGACGAAGGCAGCGAACCGCATGGCCGGCGATTCCTGCCAGAGCGGCAATGACGCCGACCACGATCGGCAGGGAGCGCGCGCTTTGATGCCCCAGCACGTCGAGCCACGTCGAGTGGCGCCAAGGGAAGGTCCGCGTCGACGGGTCACTGACAAACGTCGCGATCTCCAGGTCGAGCCGGCTGTACTGCAACGACAGGGCGCAGACGGAAATTGCGATCGGTATCAACAGAACCTGGACCGCGACATAGTCGAACACCGGGCTCGCGAACCACGCTCCTTTCCATGGGCGGGGCGAGACGACGAGTGCGTCGCGCCATGCTCTCTGCTCGTTCATCGCGAAAGGCTAGGGACCGGTCCATCAAAGCGACGTGTCGACGAGCGTTGTCGAACCGTTAGGTCGAAGGTGAAAGATCGACGATGAACGCCGTGCCGCGGCCACCAGGCAGCGGCGACTCGACGCGAAGGCGCCAGCCCTGCAGATCGCAAAGGCGCCGCGCGATGGCCAGGCCCAGTCCACGCCGCCCGGGGTCGGCGTCGAGGCCACCCTCGTCGAGTCGATGGCCGCGGTGATAGCGCTCGAACACGTGCGGCAGCGAGGCCGTGGCGATGCCCGGGCCATCATCGCGAAACACGAGCGAATGGGCGTCGCCCTCTATGGTCAGGGCCGCCGGCGCCGCATGCTCGATGGCGTTGCGCACGATGTTTCTGCAGACGACCAGCAGGGCCTGCGCATCGAGCAGGACCGTGGCCGTCTCGACGGTGACATCCATCTTCAAACCCGACGCCGTCGCGCGATCGGAGAGCCCGGCGCAGACGCTGGCCACGAGCTCGCGCAACTCGACGCTCTCGGCAGGCATCGCCGCACCGCCGCTCGACGTCAGCGTGGATCTCGCGGTAGCGATGATCTCGTCGACCGAGGCCATGATCCGTTTCATGCGCAGCTTCAGCGCGCCAGGCAACGCGACCTCGAGCGCCGTCAGCTCGGCATCGGTGCGAATGGCGGTGAGCGGCGTGCGGATCTCGTGATCGAGGTTGGCGGCAAATTCGCGCTCCCGGGCCACGGTCTCGTCGGCTCGGTCGCGAAACCGGTTGAAGGTTTCCATCAGGACGCTCGCCTCGTCGCGATGGTCCTGATCGCTCACCGGTCGTACCGGCGCAAGCCGGGCGATGTTGCGGGTCGCCTCGACGATGGGGCCGACGGCGATGGCCGCCACGGCCTGTGCGACGACCACGGCAATGACCAGGCAGACCAGCCAGAGCATCAGCAAGGTGTAGCCGAAGCGATGGACACGAGCTTCGGACGCGGTGGCGTCGAGCACGACGCTCATGCGCCCGTCTTCGGTGTCGACCACGGCGACATGCCACTGGCGGCCTTCCGGCGAGAGCTGATAGAGCCCCGGGGCCAGGCCGAGCAGCGCGCTGGGCATCGCTTGCATGCCCTGGCCATCGCGCGTCAGGTATGCGGTGACGCGCGGCGATGCTTCGAGCGCACCGACCGGCATCAGCCCGGGCTTGAGCGCCAGCATGATCAGCTGCTGAACTTCGACGCGCAGCATGTCGTCGGTCAGCTCGTCTTCCTGCGAGTCGACGGTGACATAGGCCAGCGCCGCCAACAGGCCGGTCAGCAAGGCGACTGCCCCGGTGACCGCCCATACCACGCGCTGAGTCAGCGTCGGCCGTCGCCTCATGAGCAGGAGCGTCCGGGAGAAGGCTGGCGGTCGATCAGGCGATAGCCGATGCCGTGCAGCGTCTCGATGCCGTCGAAGCCGGCGTCTGCGAGAGTTCGCCGGAGCTCGTGGATCTGGCCGCGCAATGCGTCGGCATGTGGAATGTCGGCGCCCCACATCATCTGCTCGATGTGGCGGCGTCGAACGAGCTGATTCGGGTGCTCCATCAGCACCTCGAGCAGTTGCGCGGCCTTCGGAGCGAGATGAATCCGCCTGGCCCCGACGCAGGCCTCGCGCTCGACGGTATCGAAGCTCAGCGCACCGCATCGCCGGACGGGGTCCTGAAGCGCGGCGCGGTGGCTGCGGGCGAGCAGCGCACGCACGCGCGCCTCGACTTCCGCGAGCGCGAACGGCTTGGTCAGGTAGTCGTCCGCACCATGCTCGAACGCGGCGAGCTTGTCGGAGAGATCGCTGCGTGCCGACAGCACGAGGACGGGGGTCGAGGATGCGAGTTCGACGCGCAGCCGTTGCAGCACATTCAGGCCGTCGATGCCGGGCAGTCCGAGGTCGAGCAGCAGCAGGTCGAAGGGCTCGACGCTGCATCGATGCATCGCCGCCTGCCCGTTGTAGACCGCATCGACCTTGAACCCCTTGTTCTCCAGGAACGTGCACAGGTTCGCCGAGATCGGGAAATCATCTTCCGCGACCAGCAGATGCTGGCCGCTCATGGCCGCCCCCACCCGAGCCCGACAGGGCAATGCTGCATGCAACTTGCCTCGCAAATCCGAAACGCAAAGACCGTATGCCGCGAGCCATGCAAGATTCGTTTGGCAGGCGTTGAATCGCCATGCCGCGAAGTGCGGATTCGCGCAGGACAACGCTTTTCCAACGCCGAGCCAACGCTTTTTCTACACGGCGTTGCCTAGCGTGCGCGCTCGGTACGAGAGGAGCCATCAGGCGCGAGCGATGTCGCAAAGCAGCGGATCGACGGGCACGTCGACGGCGGACAGGGTTCTTCGCGCCCTCTTCGCCGGCCGACGGCGCTTCCAGATCGCCTGGCTTTTCCTCGCGATCCTGATCGTCACTTCCCGGAACTATCCGTCGGCAATCGGCCTCGCGATCTGCTTTGCGGGCGCGACGCTGCGATTCGTGGCCAGCGGCTTTGTCCGCAAGGAGGTCACGTTGGCGGTCGGAGGCCCTTACGCCTACACGCGCAATCCGCTCTATCTCGGCACGCTGCTGATGGCGCTCGGCGCGGCCGCGAGCGTATCGAGCCCGGCGATGACGGCGGCGATGGCGGTGGCGATGTACGCCAATTATCTCTACGTCATTCGGGCCGAGGAGCAGGCCCTGCAAGGCCGCTTTGCCGAGCGCTATCTGCGCTACTGCGCGCTCGTGCCACGGCTGCTTCCGCGGGCGCTGCCGCCGGCCCACTCCCTGCTGCGCCAGATCAATCCGGACCCCCGGGCCTATTCGTTCTCGCTGGCGCTGGCGCGACGCAACCGCGCCTTCGACGCTTATTTGTCATTCGCGGGAATGGTGACCGGTCTGCTCGTGGTGGCATGGTGCCGAGCGTTTTTCGGTGCCAACTGAGGACACCCCAGGCTCTGGGTCCGGCAACGGATGTTTCACACGCCGATCACGCTTCGTGATCGAATTGGCGAACCAATTGGGAACGATCAATTGGCTCTATAGGGATAACCATCTCCACGACGTGCCGGGAAGTTGACGCCCGTCAAGAAGTTCATCCGCCGAGCCGTCGACAGTCGCTGTACGCGCAATGGAATTGGTGCTGCCAATTCTAAATCGACAACGACGGGAGACAAGATTGAAAGCCAAATGGAATGCGACGGCGGGAGCATTGGCGGCGGCAATGGCTTGCATGGGCGGCGTTGGCCCGGCCCTGGCCCAGACCAGCGACCAGGAGCTTCGGCAGAAGATGGATCAGCTGCAGCAGCAGCTCGACATCCTTCGGGCCCAGCTCGACAAGAGCGGCAAGGGAGGCACGCCAGCGGCCCCGGCGGCCGGTGCGCCGGCCGGCGCCGCACCCGCTGCCCCGCAGGCGACGGCAAATCACGACTTCCTCGAACGCAAGGCCGGCGACGGCGTCACGTTTTTCACGCGCGGGGGTGAATTGTCGATCTACGGCAATCTGGACATCTCGGTCGACAGTGCCACCAAAGGCATCGGCGACCTGACGGCGGCCAATGCGCCCACCAGTCCCGTAGGGAACACGGGCTGGATGCCTGATATCTCCACCAATCTGTCTTATATCGGCGTGCGCGGCTTTCAATCGCTCGGCAGCTTCCCGGCCACTTTTGTGTATCAGCTCGAGACGCAGATCGACGTCTCCGCTGCGTCCGGATCGGGCGCCTCGAACAGCAACACAAGCGCCGTCGTGAAGGGCGGACTGACATCGCGAAACAGCTTCATCGGCCTCGCTTCGCACTCTTGGGGAGCGTTCAAGATCGGCAAGACCGACGCGCCATACAAGACGTCCACCTCTTCGATGAATCCGTTCTCGGGAATGTGGGGCGACTACTCGGTCATCATGGGCAACTCGGGCGGCGACAACCGCGTCGAGTTCGGAACGCGCCTCGACCATGCGATCTGGTACGAGTCGCCCGCCTGGGGCGGCTTCAATTTCAGCGCCCTGGTGTCTCCGGGCCAGAACCGGGCGACCGACAACAGCAACCTCGCCTCCGGCGAGGTCGACTGCGCGGGTGGGAACGTGCCCGGAAGCGGCGGCCTGCCGGTCGCATGCAACGACGGCGCCTACGGCAGCGCCTACAGCATCAGCGGCGGCTATCACTGGGGCAGCCTCTATGCGACTGCGGCTTACGAGCTGCACAAGGGCGTCAATCGCACCAGCGACCTGGGCGCCTTCGACCCGACCGACGTCGCCGACGAGTCCGCCGCCAAGATTGCCGGCCAATACAAGTTCACGACCGGGACGACGGTCAGCGCGATCTACGAGAAGATGAAGCGCAACGTTCCGGAGGCTCTGCAGGCCCAGAACGAGCGCAGCCGCAGCGGCTACTGGCTTGCCCTCAGCCAGCAGCTCGGCGCCAGCGACAGCCTGCATCTGGGCTGGGCGCACGCCAACAGCACGCCGGGGGACCCGGGCCAGCACAACACGCCGGGCGGCGCCGATCCGGACAATGCCGCGAACATGTACACCCTGGCGTGGAAACATCAGGTCGACAAGCAGTTCAGCTTCTACGCCGACTATGCGGTGACCGAGAACCACTCCGCGGCGCACTACGACCTCGGCGCCGGCGGCCGTGCCGTCACCACGGATTGCCACGACGCCTCGAACCCGGACACCAGCGGATTCGATCCGAACGGCGGCGCACCGCATTGCTGGGCCGGCGGCCGGCCGCAAGGCGTCAGCGTGGGGATGAAGTACACGTTCTAGAGGAGCCCGACCGAACGCATTTCCGACGCCGGCCCAACGACTCAATCACGTCGGGTCGGCTACGGTCGAAGGGATGGATTCGCAGGCCGAGGGCGCGGCACAGAAGGTTCCCGAGATCACGCTCTGGTTCTGGATCGTGAAGATCGCCGCCACCACGCTCGGCGAGACCGGGGGTGACGCCGTCACCATGTCGATGGGTCTTGGCTACCTGGTCGGCACGGCGATCTTCGCGTCCCTGTTCGTTCTCGCCGTCGCCGCCCAGATCAAGGCGCGCCATTTCCATCCTTTCCTGTTCTGGTCCGTCATCGTCGCGACGACGACGGCCGGCACGACGCTGGCCGACCTGCTCGATCGCTCGCTCGGCATCGGCTACCTCGGCGGCACATCGATCCTGCTGGCGCTGCTGTTGGCCACGCTCTTCCTCTGGCAGCGGACACTCGGCTCGATTGCGGTGAGCACGATCCGTTCGCCTCGTGGCGAGCTCTTCTACTGGACGGCGATCATGTTCTCGCAAACGCTCGGCACGGCGCTCGGCGACTGGGTCGCCGACGGCAAGACGGGACTGGGGCTCGGCTACGAGGGCGGTGCGCTTGTCTTCGGTGCCGGGCTGGCCCTCGTGGCCGCGCTCTACTTCTGGAGCCGGGTGTCGCGCACGATGCTGTTCTGGGCCGCCTTCATCCTGACCCGGCCGCTTGGCGCAACGGTGGGCGATCTGCTCGACAAGCCGCTGGCCGATGGCGGAATGTCGATGAGCCGGTATACGGCCTCGGCTGCCCTGGCGGTCTTCATGATCGTCTGCATTCTGCTGATGCCGCGACGGGCCGGACGACATGTCGCCTGACCTGCGCCGCGACGCAGTAGCGACCGTGGCTGCGGCCTTGTTCGCGCTGTCGACCCTGGCGATCGTTTCGGCCCGCGCGGCCGACGCGGCCGGCCCATCCGCAAACCGGGTCGTCGTCGGTGGGCAGGGCGGCTGGGACTACCTGGCCCTGGACCCGGCCCGGCACCACCTCTTCATCACCCGAGGCAACCGGGTCCAGGTCTTCGATACGGAGACGATGACCGTGACCGCCGAGATCGCCGGCACCGACGGCGTGCACGGCGTGGCCCTCGCCCGCGAACGAAACATCGGACTCACCAGCAACGGCGCCTCCAATTCGGTCTCGATGTTCGATCTCGTCGCGCTGAAGAGGATCCGCGAGATCGCGGGCGTCGGCGATGGGCCGGATGCCATCGTCTACGACCGGCGCAGCTCGCGCGCCTTCACCTTCAACGGCCGCTCGCATGACGCCACGGTGATCGACATCGACACGGCGAGCGTCGTCGGCACGGTCGCGCTGCCAGGCAGGCCGGAGTTCGCCGTGGCCGACGAGCAAGGCAGCATCTTCGTCAACATCGAGGATCGCGACTCGATCGCCGGCATCGACGTCGCGACGTCGAAAGTCAAGGCCGTGTGGCCGCTCGCCGGCTGCGCGGGACCCGCCGGGCTGGCGATCGACGTCGAACACCATCGGCTGTTCGTGTCATGCGGCAATCGGACCCTGGTGGTGGTGGACGCAACTTCCGGAGCCATCGTCGCTCGCCTGGCGATCGGTGCCGGCTCGGATGCGGTTGCATTCGATGTGGAACGGTCTCTGATCGTGTCGTCGAATCGCGATGGAACGTTGTCGGTGATCCGGCAGGACGACGCGGATCACTATTCGCCCAGGGCCACGATCGCGACGCGAGCAGGCGCCCGCACCGTGGCCCTCGATCCATCGACACATCGCGCCTATCTGGTGACTTCGGACTTCGAGCCGTTGTCGACGCCTGCGAGCGGCGCGGCGCGCCAGCGCCGCACCGCCATCCCGGGTACGTTTGCCGTGCTGTGGGTGGACCTGCCTGAAAGCATGGATCCGGGCGCGAAGAAATGAGCCCGACGCGAGCCAGGGCGCGAGCCTGGCCGCGAGCCAGCCGGCGCGCGCCTCAGGAGTCCCAACCTCCGCCGTCGCCGCCGCCCATGTCGACTGAGCCGCCGCCCGAGTCCCAGTCATTGCCGTTGCCGTCGCCGTTGCCGAAATCGACGGGGCGCGACTCGAGCTCGGTCGCGGCATCGCTGCCCGGCATCGCAGATGCGCTGCCCGATCCGAACATCTCACCGCCCGCCGGGTTGCCAGCACCGTTGCGGCGGTGCAGGAGCTCATCGATCAGCATGCCACCAGCGACACCGCCGGCCACGGCCATACCCGTTCCGAGCAGGCCGCTGCCCGCCTGCATGCCGCTACCGTAGGGCGCGGCCGGGTTCATCGTCTGGCCGCCGGCATAGGGCGGCATCGCCCCGGGGCCGGCCAGGGCAGAGCCGGCCGCGGCGCGGCTGCGCGACAAGCCGCGCCACAGGAAGAAGGCGATTGCCGCCAACGCGGCCATCCAGACCCAGCTCGGCATGCCGGCGCTGCGCGCGGGCACGGCCATCGGCGCGACTGCCACCTGCTGCGCGGGCGCGGCCGACGAACGCGAGACACCCAGCTGTTCACGGTCGAGCAACTGCTCGAACGCCAGCACCTTCGCCGGGTCGGCGAATCTTGCATCGGGGTCGATCTGGCGGGCCTTTGCCTCTTCCTCGGCCGCGAGCTTGAACTTGCCGTTGCGGGCCAGGATCTCGGCGTAGACGTAGTGCGCCCTGGCACTTCCCGGCTTCGCCGCGACGACCTCGCCCATCATCGTTTCGGCCCGGACCGTATGGCCTTGCTGCACTTCGGCCTCGACCTGCTGAACGGTGGGCAGGGCCCAGGCCAACGACGACGTAGCAACGAAGGCAATGGAAACGAGCAATTTCTTCATGACGCACAAGCTCCGGCGAAGACGTTCGCGAAGCCGGACATGGTGGCGAAGCGCGCGTCTTTCAACAGCGGCCGATCCCCGAAGCAGCGCCGTCCGGCTCGCCACACACCGAGCCTCGGCACCTCCTCCCGCCACGCCCCGACAATGCCCGCTCCACGAAAGCAAGGAAGAGGCGTCCCATGACAGGAACTGTGCTCGTCTCCGGCGGCAGCGGCTACATCGCCGGCTTTCTCATCCGGCAGCTGGTGGCCGAGGGCTGGAAGGTCCACACCACCGTGCGCAGCCTGAGCAAGGAAGCCGCGGTGCGTCAGCTCCTCGCGGTCGACAACAGCCGACTCGCCTTCTTCGCGGCCGACCTGAACGCCGACGCCGGTTGGGCCGAGGCGATGGCCGGTTGCGATTTCGTCGCCCACGTGGCCTCGCCCCTGCCGGCGGGTATCCCCAAGAATGCCGACGAGCTCATCGTGCCTGCCCGCGACGGCGCACTGCGCGCCCTGCGCGCGGCCAAGGGGGCCGGTGTGAAACGCTTCGTCATGACCTCGTCGGTGGCGGCCATCTCGTATGGTCGCGGCCGGGGTGTTCATCATTTCACCGAAGCCGACTGGACCCTCCTCGACAAGCCCGGCATCTCGCCCTACATCCAGTCGAAGACGATCGCCGAGCGCGCGGCGCGTGACTGGGTGGCCCAGGAAGGCGGCGCCATCGAGTTCTGCACCATCAATCCGTCGGTCGTGCTCGGGCCGGTATGGAGCCGCGACTATTCGGCCTCGGTCGTCCTGGTGAAGAAGCTGCTCGACGGCAGCCTCGCCGCCTGCCCGGACATCGGCTTCGGCGTCGTCGACGTCCGCGACGTGGCCGACCTGCATGTGCGCGCGCTCGTGGCGCCGGGCATGGCCGGCGAGCGTTTCATCGCCTCGGGCCGGTTCATGAAGTTGCGCGAGATCGCCGACGTGCTGCGCCAGGAGCTGGGGCCGCTGGCACACAAGGTCACCACCCGCAACGTCCCCGACTGGCTGGTGCGCGTGACGGCGCTGTTCAACCCGGTGGCGAAGGCGGCGCTGGGCGAGCTCGGATCGATACGCAACCAGGACGCCTCGCACGCGAAAGCGGTGCTCGGATGGGCGACACGGCCGGTCGAGCAGAGCATCGTGGACACGGCGCGCAGCCTCATCGATCTGGGGATCGTCAAACCCTGAATCGAAGTCCGACGACGCGACGATCACCTTGCATCGCCGGCCATCTCGACGGCGATCGTGTCGAAGCCGGCCGAGCGCCGGGCGGCGCCCGGCTCAGGGAACCCTGGTCCAGCCCTTGCCCGGATCGAAGACCTTCATCTTCGCGGCCGCGGCTGCCGAGCCGGGCCCGAGGTCCTTCGCATAGACGACGCCGTCGTGATTGACGATGAACGTCTGGACGCCGGAATTTCCATACGACGCCGGCCAGGCGACGACGCCGAAGCCGCCGAACAGCTTGCCGGCGACGATGTAGCCGTAGGCCCCGCCAGGAGCGTCCTTGCCCTGCGCAGTCAGCATGCCGTAGTGGTAGCCGTGATAGGGCGAATAGGCTCCCGCGTCGGTCGCGCCTCCGTAGCCTTTGCCGACCGCCTCGGCCACGAGCGGCCCGAGCGGACTCGCAGGCTCACCGGCCTTGTTCGGCCAGTAGAGCCCGTCCTTCTTGCCGGGCGAAGACCTGAACTTGCTCGCGTAGGCGACGAGTCCGTTGGGAGCAGAGTCGTTGGCCGCGTACTCGCGCTGCGCATCGACGATCGCCAGCAGCGTCTGCACCGTATCGAGCTCATTGCGCCCGACCCGGCGGTTGAGGACTTCTTCGCGCCCTGCATGGCCGTCGAATTCCCAATGGTCGCCGTGCTTGATGAGTGGCGCCGGGAACGACCAGTCACCCTCGCCAGCATTGACGACGGCCTTCGCGTCGCCCTCCATCGTGATGCTGTTCTTCTTGTCATAAGCGTCGAGGAACCTCTTCCACTCGGCCTTGTCGGCGACCGTGTCGCCGCTGAAGAGCCAGCTCTTCGCTGCCGGTCCGATGATCTCGACAATGCCGTTCGCACTGCCAGCGCGAACGGCGTCCACCAACGCCGTCGCGGCCTCCTTCGGAGTCGCGAACATGCGCTGCGCGGTGGCCTTCGTCGAGGCGCCCGCGGCGGGCGCCTTCTTCTCTTCGGCCCGCGCTGCGATGGCCGCGGTCGCGACGGCCGCGCCGACGAACATCGTCACCATCCAAGTCGTCGTTTTCATACCTGCGTTTCGCATCTGTGTGATTAGTGAGGTCGCCACCGGGCTAACGGCGCCCGCCGCCACCGCGACCACCGCCGCCACCGCCACCACGCGAGCCGCCACCGCCCATCGAGCCGCGGCTCGCCGCACCCTGGCTGGCGGCCTGGCGCGTGGACGCTCCGCCACCGGCGCCGGAGAAGCCGCCGCTGCTGCTGCGATTGCTGGTGCTCGGTGAAGCGCCCCTTGAACCGCTGCCGCCACGGGAGCTGTCGAGGTTGCCGGCGCTCGGCGACCCCCCTCTTCCACCGGCCCCGCCGCCGACATCGCGAGTCCCTGCCCCCGCGCTGCCGCCGCGGTCGCCGCCGCGGTCACCGCCGCGATCGCCGCCGGCGCTGCGATCGGCCTGCGAGACGCTGTTCTGCAGTTGGCTGCGGTCCATGTTGCCCATCTCTGCACGTCCCTGCTCGGCGCGGCCGCGGAACTGGTCGCGCGACTGCGCTGCCTTTGCGTCGCCGCCGCGGTTGTATTTCTGGGCGACGCCCTGGTCCTTGTATGCAACACCCTTGCGGTGCTCGGCGGAGTGGTTGAAATTGCCGTTGTTGATGTTCGACTTGTTGAAATTGTTGTACTTGTTGACGTTGATGTTGACGTTGCCACCGCCCCAGTTGCAGTTGCCCCAGATCGCGGCGCCGACGAAGATGCCCGTAGCGAAGGCGAGGCCGGGCGCGTAGGCGTAGCCCGGCGGATACATGTAGTAAGGCGGGTAGGCCGTGTACGGCCACGGGCCATAGATCGTGCTCGGGTTGTAGGTCGGCACGTAGACCGTCTCGGGCTTGGCCGATTCGATCACGTAGACGGTCTTGTTCTCCACCGTCTCCGTCTTCACCGTCTGTTCGGGCGTGGACTTGAGGTTGCCCGCGCTGTTGGCCTTGCCGCGCAGCGTCTGCACAGTCGCAAGCACTGTCTTCTGGTCGGCAAGGAAAGCGTCGCCCAGCTTTTGCGTCCAGGCCAGGTTCTCGTTCATCTGCTTGAGGACCTGCGGCACCACGGTCAAGGCCTTGACACTCGCCTCCCACGTTTGCGACTCCAGCGCAGTCTCGAGTTCCTTCTCTTTCAAATTGGGATTGGCCTTTATCCAGCGATCCGCCTCGACCACCTCGAGCGGGTACGTGCTCGCCATGAGAATCTGGGCGATCAGTGCATCGGGATACAGCGCGATCGGTGCCAGCAACTGATCGAGCTCTTCCTGCTTCAACGGCGCCGACGCCGGTGCGGAAGACGCGGCGGCCGGGGGTGCCGGCTGCTGCGACCAGGCCGAGTTTCCGGCAACGAGCGCGGCCAGCAGGGTGACGGCCACCGTTCCTTGAAGCTTCTCGATCGCGCTCATGTAAAGCTCGGTGCGGCGGCGGGCTGGTACCGGCCCCTTCCGCTCAATGTTCATCGTCGGAACAATCTAGCCGGGGCCTACTGGACCCGCCATTGGACCTTGGTCCATGTTGCGCGCGGAGATGGAAGGCTTCTAATTTGGAATTTGGCGAACGATCGCCACGCTCGCCGATGCGAGCGCCAATGTCAGAGGTGTCGCGACCGTGCGGCGGAAGGTTGAGGAATGAAAACGATCCAGGCGACAGCGGTCGCGGCCCTGTGTGCAACGGCCGCCTGGCTTCCTTCGCAAGCCGCGGCCCAGTCCGCTGACACGTGGCAGTTCGGTGCCGCGCTCAATCTCTATCTCCCGACCGTCGACGGCGAGACCACCTTTCCGCAGGGCCCGGTCAGTGGCGAAGCCGCGAACCTCCTGAAGAGTCTTCAGGGTGCGTTCATGGGCTCGTTCGAAGCCCGACGAGGAGCGTGGGGAGGGTTCACCGATATCGTGTATGTCAACTTCGGCAACTCCAAGTCCGGCACGCGCGATCTCAGCGTGGGCGGAATCCCGCTGCCCGCCGATGTCAGCGCGAACCTTGACTTCGGACTCAAGGGGTATGCATGGACCCTCGCCGGAACCTACCGGGTGCTGCCCGATCCGAACTCTCCGCTCGATGTCCTTGCCGGGGCACGCCAGCTCCACATCACGGAGTCGCTTGATTGGCAGCTGAGCGGCAACCTGGGTCAGATTGCCCTGGCCGGCCGGGGCGGAAACCAGGAGGTGACTGCGCACAACTGGGATGCGATCGTCGGCGCGAAAGGTCGGATCGGCCTGGACTCGGCGCGAAAGTGGTTCGTTCCGTATTACGTCGACGTCGGCGCGGGCGATTCGTCGCTCACGTGGCAAGGAGTGGCAGGCCTCGGCTACGCATTCGGATCGGTCGAGGTCGTCGCAAGCTGGCGCTACCTCGACTACCACATGAAATCAAGCAAGGCGGTCGAGAGCCTGAGCTTCAGCGGGCCGGCCTTCTCGGCCGTGTTCCGCTGGTAGCGGCCGGGAACGCCAGGCGCGGCCGGCGCGATCAAGGTGCGAGCAGACGCTCGCGCACCATGCGCACGTGCGAGCGCAGCGCATAAGCCTCGCCGGCAAACGACGCCGGGATGCGCTGGCCGTTGACCAGAGCTTCGATCTCGTCGAGGCGACGCAGTTGCGCCTCGCGGCGACCGCGTCCTTGTGCCGCGGCACGATCGATGAACGCCAGCTCGCCATACCAGCGGTAGACCCGGCGCCGTACCGCCCACCGGTAGACGGCGGGGAGCACCCGCAGCAGCGGGATGCCGACCACCAGCAGCGGCAAGCCGAAAAAGACCAGCCGCTGGATCCACACGACCGCCCAGTACGGCAGGTAGTCGCGCAGGGTCGACGGTCCGCTCTTGTAGTAGCGCTCGGCATCGGCTGACATCGGATATTCGGCCGCCTCGGCGGCGGGAAACTCGCCGGGACGACGAACCAGGTTGCCGCTGCTGTGCACCTCGCGCGCAGCGTCGAGGAGCAAGTCGACCAGCACCGGGTGAATGCCCGGGGTAGCGACCAGGCTCGCCCTGAGCGAGAGCACGGTGGTGTTCGTCGGCGGAAGGTTGCGGACCAGGTCGAAAGCGCCCTCGGGAATCTCGATCTTCGTCAATACCGGCAGCTGGCGCACGAAGGCATCGGCGCGCGGCGCACTCCACAAGGCGATGCGATCGGCGCGCAACAACCTCTTCACGGCGGCACCGTCGGCGGCCGACACGAGGATCGCGACGTCGGCAGTGCCCTGCTCCAGCGCCTGCGCGGCGCTCAGGCCGCCGAGCGGCAGCAACGCCGGATTCATGTCACCGAGGCCGACGCGTTCGAGCAGCACTTCGGCCATCTTGCGGGTCCCGCTGCCGGCCGGCCCGGCGGCGATCCTGCGACCGCGAACGTCCTCCAGGCGATGGAGGGGCTGCGAGGCACGGTAGAAGATCCATATCGGCTCGTTGGCGACCGCGCCGAGCGAGACGAGCTTCGTTTCGTCGCCAGGCTGCGCCAGGCCGCCTTGCACCAGCGCGATCGTGACGCCGTCCTTGCCGGTGCGCAGCCGTTCCAGGTTCTCGACCGCGCCGGCAGAAGGCAGCAGCACGAGCTCGACGCCCGAGCGGGCAAGGATCTCCTTGTAGCGCTGGCCGAAGACATGGTAGGCACCGTCTTCCGACCCGGTGCTCATGATCACCCGGCTCGGCGGGCCGGGCCGCCAGATCGCCACGATCACCGCGGCGACGAGCAGCGCCGAGGCCAGCAACAGGACGATGCCGAGCAGACGCTCGCGCCGCGTCAGGCCGAGCCGACCGATCGGCTCTTCATCCGCAACCGGCGCAATGTTCGTGGGATCCTCTGCGGGCATTTGCTGCTGAACCGAATGCGGCGTGACAGTTGCAGGCGACGCCGCTCAGCGCGGCGGCTCGGCCGGCGCCGCGTAGGCATCGTCCTTGCCCACCAGCACCGCCTGCCGGGGCTGGAGAACGAAGTGCGGCGACATGATCTGCACGCCGTGCGCATTGAATTCGTCGAGGATGCTGGCATGCAGCGCCGACAGGAGCGGGATGCGCTGCAACGGATCGTCGATGCTCGCGAACAGCTCGTATTCGACGAAGAAGTCGGACAGCGCGCGCTGGTACACATACGGCGCCGGCGTTCGGCGCACACCTTCGGTCTTGTGCGCGGCCTCGACGAGCAAGGCCTGCACCTGCCGCCATGGCGCGTCGTAGCCGATGGTGACCTTGGTGGTCAGCAAGGTGCCCTCGCTGCCGCCGAGCTTCGAGTAGTTGCGGATCGGGTTCGACACGATGACCGAGTTCGGGATCGTGACCTCCTCGTTGTTGACGTTGACCACCTTGATCGCCAGCGCCCCGACCTCGGTCACCACTCCCTGCACGCCGTTGATGTCGACGAAGTTGCCCTTGTGCAGCGAGCGCGAGTACACCACCACCAGCCCGCTCATCATCTGCGTGATGAGGCCGGAAGAGCCGAGCGTGACCATCACCCCGAGCAGGACGGAGATGCCCTTGAACGCGTTGCTGCTCGAACCCGGCAGCAGCGGGTACGCCACGGAGATGCC
Organism: uncultured beta proteobacterium; assembly: GCA_963778525.1. Lineage (GTDB taxonomy): Bacteria > Pseudomonadota > Gammaproteobacteria > Burkholderiales > Burkholderiaceae_C > Schlegelella_A. The sequence goes on from CAVZUJ010000001.1 coordinate 1,037,252, forward strand.
GAGCGCCCAGGCGAGGATCGTGAAGATGCGTTGGGTCGCATCGGTGGTTTCCGGGTGGAACAGGGGAATCCTCAGGCGATTGGTGCGCACCGCCTCGAAGAAGTAGCGGATGAGATCGACCACGGCGCGCGTCAGCACCAGCACGATCGCCGCCGTGGCCAGCCCGGGCAGGCTTTCGAGGATCCCTTCACCGAGCCACTCGACCTTCTCGGCCAGCCATTGGCCGAGGGTGCCCGCGAGCGGCGACGTCAGGTCGAAGCTGTCGAGAACGAAGTACACCCATGCGTAGCCGAGGGCCGCCAGGACGAGCCACTGCGCAAGCTGCATGGTGCCGACGGTGAGTCGAGCGAGGAACTCACGCCAGTCGACATAGGGAAAGCGCGCGGCCAGCACGTCGCGCTTCTTCTCCATCCACACGACCGCCAGGCGGCCGGCGTAGTAGGTGATCCAGATCAGGAACCCGAGCACCAGGGTCGCGACGGCGGTGCGCGCCGTGCCGATCACCAGACGCCGGCCGTCGTGCAGCTCGTGCCACGCCACGCGGACCTCCTCGAGTCGAGCGAGGCTCTGCTTGACGAGCGCGTCGAGATTCTGTCGGCCCTCCGGATCCAGGTCGCCTTCGACGAGCGCGAACAGCGGGCGTTCGCCAACGACCAGCGTCATGCCCTTGGCGTCGCCCACCGTCGTCGGCAGTGCGCCGAGCGGTTCGTCGATCGCGGTCGGCGGCAGGGCGCGCAGGCGCTGCAAGGTGTTCTGCACGCGCTGCTGCGGCGTCAGGCCGGACACGTGCGCGCGCAGCATCACGACGTCGCGATTGAAGACGCGCAACATCGCGGGCTCGTCGGCGTTCTCCTGCGTCGCCGCCCGCACCGGCCCGGGCGCATCGCTGGCGCTTGCCGGCAGCGCGAGCAGCGCGAGCACCGCGCCGGACAGGGCCGCCCTCCACTGCTTTCTCATCGCCGGCATTGTCGCTCCGTCGCGGCATCCGGAGTCCTTTTCCGGCGAGCAAGCTGGCGCGCGGTTCGCTTCGTGAATGCGACCAAGGTCCAATGGTGCGTTCCCGGTGGCATCGCTATCGTGCAGGCGCTGATCCGCACACAAGCCAGCCACCAGTTCGGTCCATGACGCCTGCGCCCGACGACGATCGCGGCTTCAGCGCGCAGGTGGTCTTGCGCGACGGCAGGGTCGCAATGCTGCGCCTGATGCGGCCCGACGACAGGGAGCGCCTCGTGGCCGCGTTCGCGACGCTCGACCGGGAGTCGATCTACGTCCGCTTCTTCTCCCATCGCAAGGAAATTCCCGAGGCGGCACTGCGGCGGATCGACGAGATCGATTTCGTGCGTCTGCTCGGTCTTGTCGTCACGATCGGGACGGGCGCCGACGAGACCCTCATCGGCAGCGCCACCTACGTCGCCGATTCGGCAGCGACAGGCGCGCGGACGGCCGAGGTGGCCTTCACCATCGTCGATGAGCATCAGGGCCAGGGCCTGGCCGGCCGCTTGCTCGCGGTGGCTGTCGACATCGCCCGCCGGCACGGCATCGCCCGCTTCACGGCCGACGTGCTCTTCCACAATGCGCCGATGCTCAAGGTATTCGCGCGCAGCGGGCTGCCGATGCGCAGGCGCTACGAGGGCGGCGTCATCCATGTCGAGCTCGATCTGGCCATGCAGCTCGATTGAAGGGACGAGAGTGCGCGCAAGCGGCGACAGAACTGCTTCGACGGCAACTCGCACATCTGGCCCGACGACGGAGGACGAATGGACGTACACGCGACGACCCAGGACGAGGGCCACCGGCTGCGAGGCCCGATGACCCCGTCGCAGCGCCTGCTGCTGGAAGAGGGCGACTTCTCCCTCGTGCTCGGCGGCCCGCTCTATCAGCTCTTTCGACGTGCCCACCTGTCGGACAACGCGTTCGAGCTGGCCGTGCGCCGCGTTGTCGCCATCGCGCTCGTCGCGTGGCTGCCGCTGCTGCTGCTGTCCGCGGTTTCGGGCCAGTTGTGGACTCGCGACGTGGCCGTGCCGTTCCTCCTCGATGTCGAGGTGCACGTGCGCTTCCTGGTGGCGTTGCCGCTGCTCGTCGTCGCCGAGCTCATCGTGCACCGGCGGATGCGCCTGGTGGTGCGCCAGTTCCTCGACCGGCAGTTGATCCCCGAGGACGCGAGGCTGCGCTTCGACCTCGCCATCGCGAGCGTGTTCCGGTTGCGCAACTCGATGCTCGCAGAGCTGCTGCTGGTGGCGCTCGTCTACGGCGTCGGCGTGCTCGTGATCTGGCGTCTGTACGCGGTGCTCGACCAGACCGCCTGGTACACCGTTCCTGCCGTCGCGGGCTCGCGCCTGTCGTTGGCGGGCATGTGGTACACGTTCATCAGCGTGCCCGTCTTCCAGTTCCTGCTCCTGCGCTGGTATTTCCGCATGTTCATCTGGACACGCTTCCTTTGGCAGGTGACGCGCATCCCGTTGAGCATCGTGCCGACGCACCCGGACCGGGTCGGCGGCCTCGGCTTCCTGGCCACCACCGCCTTCGCCTTCGTGCCGCTCGCGCTGGCCCATGGCGCGGTCCTCTCGGGACTGATCGCCAACCGGGTCCTGCACCTCGGCGTGCCGCTGACTTCGTTCAAGGTCGAGATCGGCATCGTCCTCGCGTTCGTTCTCGCCCTCGTGTTCGTCCCGCTCCTCCTGTTCGCGCCGCAGCTCGCCCGTGCCAAGCGCGACGGCGTGCGCGAGTACGGCACGCTCGCGGAGCGTTACGTGCGCGAGTTCGACGCCAAGTGGATCCATGGCAGCACGCCGCCCGACGAGCCGCTGGTCGGCAGCGCCGACATCCAGTCGCTGGCGGACCTCAGCAACAGCTACGAGGTCGTGCGCACGATGCGTCCCGTGCTGGTGACGCGCGATGCTGTCGTCCAGCTCGTTGCCGCGACGCTCGCGCCGCTCCTGCCGCTGCTGCTGACGATGATGCCGCTCGAGGAATTGCTCAAAAAGCTGTTCGGGATCCTCTTCTGATGAAATCGCGGGCATGAGGGTCTCTCCCGCATCGCGCGGACGCCTGGCGAAGATGCTCGTGCTTGCGACGAAATCGGTCGCCGCCTGCGGGCTCGCGGCGATTGCCTGCACGAGTCGCGCACAGGACATCGAGCCACGCGCCTATTCGAATGCGCCGATCGGGGTGAACTTCCTGATCGCGGGCTACGCACGCAGCCGCGGCGGACTCTCGCTCGACCCGGCGATCCCGTTGACGAACGCCAGCATCGACACCTCGGCGGTGGTGCTGGCGTATGCGCGCGTGCTCGACCTCTGGGGCGTATCCGGAAAGTTCGACGTGATCGCTCCGTACGTCTCGCTCTCCGGCACCGCCGAATACGCCGGGCAGCCTGTCGCACGCTCGATCGACGGCTTCGCCAATTCGGCCTTTCGCCTGTCGGCCAACCTGTATGGCGCGCCATCGCTCACCTTGCCCGAGTTCGCCAGATACGAGCAGGACCTGATCGTCGGCGCGAGCCTGCAGGTCTCTGCACCCACCTCCCAATACGACCCGAGCCGGCTGCTCAACATCGGCACCAACCGCTGGTCGTTCAAGCCCGAGCTCGGCATCTCGAAAGCCGTCGACCGCTGGACCGTCGAAGGCCAGGCGGCTGTCACGTTCTACACCGACAACGGCGATTTCTTCGGCGGCTCGACGCGCTCGCAGGATCCGCTGTACTCGCTCCAGGCGCACGTGATCTATCGCTTCCCGGCCGGCGCGTGGACATCGTTCGACGCGAACTATTTCACCGGTGGGCGGTCGGCGGTCGATGGCACGCCGAAGGACGACCTGCAGCAGAACTGGCGCCTGGGAGCGACGCTGGCATTGCCGATCGACCGGCGCAACTCGGTCAAGCTCTATGCAAGCAGCGGCATCTCGGCACGTACGGGCAACAACTTCGATCTCCTCGGGATCGCCTGGCAGTACCGCTGGGGTGGCGGCCTCTAGCCTTCGACGAGTGGGACCTAGGTCCAATGGAGCGCGCCGCCAACCCTCCGTATGCTGGGGCGTGCCCAAACGGACGATGATGAAGCGGCGGTGCGCGATCAGCGCCCGGCTCGACTGATGGCAGCAGAGACCGCGAGGCCGGGGCGATGGTCGCCGGTTCAACTCGTTCCGGCGCTCGGCTGGCTTCGCACGGCGCGCGGACCGCTGTTGCGCGCCGACGTGGTGGCCGGCGTCACGCTCGCGGCGTACCTGCTGCCCGCCGGACTGGGCGATGCCTCGCTCGCCAACCTGCCGCCGCAAAGCGGCCTGTACGCGTGCCTGTTCTCGGGTCTCCTGTTCTGGCTCTTCTGCAGCTCGCGGCACACGGCCATCACCGTCACCTCGGCGATCTCGGTCCTGATCGGCTCATCGCTCGGCACGATCGCCGGCGGCGATCCGGCGCGCTTCGGCGCCCTCGCCGCGGCCACCACGCTGCTGGTCTCGGCCATCGCGCTGATTGCATGGCTGTGCCGCGCCGGCGTCATCGTCACCTTCATTTCCGAGACGGTGATGATCGGCTTCAAGACCGGCGTGGCCCTCTTCGTCGGCAGCACGCAATTGCCCAAGCTGTTCGGCTTCAAGGGCGGCCATGGCGACTTCTGGGAACGCATGGGCGACTTCTTCGGGCACCTGGGCGACACCAACGCCACCGCGCTCACGATGGGCGGCGTCGCGCTCTGCGTTCTGGTGCTCGGCAAGATCTACATGAAGCACCGGCCGGTGACGCTGCTCGTCGTCATCGGCGGCATCGTCGCCGCTTCGCTGCTGAACGCCGGCGCGCTCGGCGTGAAGCTGCTCGGCGAGGTTCCGCAGGGCCTGCCGGCGATCGGTCTTCCCGCCGTGCAATGGAGCGATCTGAAGGAGCTGCTGCCCCTGGCGATCGCCTGCTTCATGCTGGGCGCTGTCGAGACCGTGGCGATCGGCCGCATGTTCGCGCTCAAGCACGGCCAGCGCCTCGAGCCGAACCAGGAGTTCCTCGCCCTCGCCGCGGCCAACCTCGGCGCCGGCCTCGGCCAGGGCTTCCCGGTCAGCGGCGGCATGTCGCAATCGCTCGTCAACGAGAGCGCAGGGGCGCGCTCGCCGCTCTCCGGCCTGATCGCCGCGCTCATCATCCTGGTGGTCGTCATCTTCTTCTCGGGCCTGCTTCGAAACCTGCCGCAGCCGGTGCTCGCGGCAGTCGTCCTGGTGGCGGTCGCCGGCCTCTTCAAGGTCGACGAGCTCAAGCGGCTGTGGCGGTTCGACCGCGGCGAGTTCGCGATCGCGGCGGCGGCGCTCGCCGGCGTCCTCGGCGCCGGCCTGCTCGACGGCGTGCTGATCGGTGCCTTGATCTCGATCGTCATCCTGCTGCGACGCGCTTCGCAACCGCACGTGGCCGTGCTCGGACAGATCCCCGGCACCTCTCTCTATGGCAACCTCGCGCCGAACCCGGAGAACGAGCGCACGGCCGGGGTGTTCATCTTCCGCTCCGACTCGGCGCTGCTTTACTTCAACTGCGAGTACCTGCACGACCGCTTTGTCGAGTTGCTCGAGCAGGAAACACCGCCGGCGACGTGCGCGATCTGGAGCCTGTCGACGGCATCGGCGGTCGACCTCGCCGGCGCCGAGATGCTGCTGCACCTGCGCCGCGAGCTGCTCGAGCGCGGCGTCGAGTTCAGGCTCGCCGACGTTCGCGGGCCGGTGCGCGACGCGCTCCGGCGGGCCGGCCTCGAAGAGCATTTCGGGCCGATCGAGCCGAACATGTCGATTGCATCGATCCTGAATTCCGGGAGCCACGCCCCATGAGCACGCCCATCCCCTCGGCCGCGCCTGCGGCCGTCATCGACCGCCTCGGCGAGGGCCGCATCCTCGATCCGATCGATCGCAATTCCGAGGTCCTCTTCGGCCTCTTCATGGTGCTCACGTTCACCGGCACCTTGAGCGTGGCGAGCGCCGGGCGCGACGATGTCCGGACGATGCTGATCGCGGCGGTCGGCTGCAACACCGCCTGGGGTTTCGTCGACGCCGTGATGTATGTGCTGCGCAACCTCGTCTCGCGCGGCCGCGAGGCGACGCTCGAGAGCGCCATCAGCAAGGCGGCTCGCCCGGAAGACGGCCATCGCCTGATCGCCGAGGCGATCGGCCCGCTGGCCGAGGCGCTGGAGCCGCCGGCCCTGGAGGGCATGCGCCAGTTCGCGATCAAGCACTCGGCGGCCGCGGTGGCCTCGCCGGTCAAGGTGAACGGCCGCGACCTGAAAGGCGCGCTTGCGGTGTTCCTGCTCGTGTTCGCGTCGACGTTCCCCGTCGTGCTGCCGTTCATCTTCATCCACGACGTGCAGTTCGCGAAGCGGCTCTCGGCGGCAATCGCGATCGTGATGATGTATCGCTGCGGCCATCAATGGGGCCGCTACGCCGGCCAGGTGCCGTGGCACGCCGGGGTGATCCTCGTGCTGCTCGGATGCGCGATCGAGGCGATCGTGATCGCGCTGGGCGGGTGATCCGACGACAGGCGCCGATGGCTACTTGTCTGGCCGAAGGCTGTACGAGGCCTCCGCGCTGCGGACCAGAACGATCGGCTTCGCGTCGGATCCGGTCGCCGGTCCATGAGGTGCGGATGCCGGTTGAAGCGCACTGAGATCCGAAAGCGGACCGAAGACAAGGAACGCCGCCGATGCACCCGCCAAGGCCGCCGTCAGTCCGACGGCCACGCGAGGCAGGCGGCGTGTCAACCGAAAGTTCCGGGCCACGGCGATCCGCTGTGCAGCCGGCCCGTGCAACGGCATATTGCCTGGGATGCAGCTCATCGGCTTGCCTTCGAATGAGTGTGAAACGCACCACCAGGCGGTGACAGAGAGTAGTTGTCGCGCCTCGTGAGCAGAACGCTCTTCACCGGCGGCAACACCGCGACTTGACCGATGAGTGCCCGGATGCTCCCGGCCCCGGTTTTCGTGCGCATGCTCCCGATCTGGCTTCGCACGGTCGACAAGGCCACCCCGAACTGCTTCGCAACCCGAGCTGGCGAGAGACCGCTGCAAAGGGCCACGAGGACGCGGGTCTCGGCGCTCGTCAGGCAATGGTTGCGCGCAAAACCCAGGGTCGACAGCGACTCGCAGACACTTCGCTTGCCGAGCAGAACCAGCACGGCACCCGGGGACGAATCGCCGGTCCCTAGCGGGACGACCGAGATGCTTGCCCGCTCGCCATCGCGGCCCAGGGTGATGAGCCGGCGCAGGCCGCGGAATGCAGCATCGGCAATGGCCTCGTGGAACGGCGCCGCGTCGCGAGCCCCGGCCGCTCTCAGCTCGCCTGCCAGCAGCTGCAACGGATGAAGCGCATCGAGCTCCGCCCGCGCCGCAACGTTGAGGTGCACGACTCGCAAGCCGTCGAAGAGAAGCACGACTCCGTAGTCGAGCTCATCGAGGGCGGCCGCGAGCCAGCGCCACGCGACGGGCGCGAAATCCCGGCCGGAGAGCGCGATCGCGCGCGCCGCTGGAAGTCCGGCGGAGACGATGCCTGGCGGAATGCTGTGAACCGCGTCGCGGACTGTCGTCGTGTCGAACATGCTGCTTCCTTTGAAGACCGATGGACCGAACACCCCACCGTGCCGCCAAGCTTAGGAAGCGTGCTCGGCCACGTCAGCGCAGAACGGCCGTGGCCGCATGTGACTTATTGCCATGGGAGGCGCCACAATTCGGGCGTGCGCTCGCCGTTGGCTACTCCGGATGTCCTCGACGACCACGTCGTGCGGGAGATTGCGCGCCGAGGCGGCGTCAAGCCCTACCCGGCGAATGCCGTTCTCATCAACGAGGGCGACAGCAACGATTCGCTCTACATCATCCTGAGCGGCCGGGTCAAGGTCTACTCGACCAACGCCGACGGCAAGGAGGTCGTCATCGCGACGCATGTCGCCGGCGAGTACGTCGGCGAGCTGGCGCTCGACGGCGGCGTGCGCAGCGCCTCGGTGATGACGCTCGAGCCGACCACCTGCTCGGTCGTCACCGGGGCCAATCTGCGCGAGTTCATCGCCGCTCACCCCGACTTCGCTTCCCACCTCATCCACAAGCTGATCCGCTGTGTGCGCCAGGCTACGGAAAGCGTCAAGAGTCTCGCGCTGGAGGACGTCTATGGGCGGGTCGTCCGACTCCTCGCCGATCTCTCCGATCCGGCCGAGGGCGGAAGGCGCCTGGTGCGCGAGCGCCTCACCCAGCAGGAGATCGGCGAGCGCGTCGGCGCCTCGCGCGAGATGGTGAGCCGCATCTTCAAGGACCTCACGGCCGGCGGCTTCGTCGTCGCGCAATCAGGCCGCATCACCCTGCTCAAGAAGCCGCCGGCGGCATGGTAAGCCGGGGAGCGCGCGGCCGAGGCCTCGGCAGGCCTGCTTTAGTCAGGCGCGGGCAGCGCCTCGTTCCATGACTTCTTCGACCACCTTGGCGTCGTGCACGAGCGGAGCGGTAGAGACAGCAGGCGTTGTCGCGGCCACGAGCGAGTAGAGGGCGACGGACCCTCAGAGACTAGTAGCCGTTGTTCGAACCCATCCCAGACCGTCGCCGGGTTACCCGCAGCAGGGCCATGATGCCGAGTCCTGCCGCGAAAAGGGCGATACCTGCAGGCTCGGGCACGGGACTCACGGCGTGCAGGCCGCCCGTGAAATCATCAACTTTAGTCAGGTCCAACGAGTTGATCTCGCCGAAGATGCTCATCGATCCGACGTTATTCGCGGGCAGATCATCGACCGTCACGGCAATGACGCCCGGGCCGACTCCCGGGCCAGGTACGAACCGGAAAATATCCGACCCGCCGAGGCCTGCGTCAAGGCTCATCTGCAAAACGCCTGAGAAGATCTGGCCATTCAGCTGAGGATCAGTGGAATGCGACGTCAGCGTGAATCCGAGGCTCGCATCGCTCACCCAGTTGCCATTCGTGATCGTGAGCGTGCCGAGCAAGAATTGCACCCCACGACCAGAGACCGACTGCCCGCTTGCCGGCGTGAACGAGAAGATGTTCGGGGTGTTGACTAAGGGGCTGGTATCGAAGAATGTGAGACTCGGCTGAATAACCGAGAAGTTGAACAGCGCATCGAGGGCACCTGCATCGTTCGGATCCTGCGTACAGTTACCGCCTGCGCCGGCCGGGCAGATCTGAACCGTGTGAGGAGAACTGCCGCCCGGGGGCCCGAGGAAGTAGTTGATCCCGACCCCCTCGTAGATGGTCGAACCGAAGCTCGAGAATCCGCCTGTCACGGATACGGGCGTGGCCCGAGCCGCTGACACGAAGGCACAAAGGGCAGCGACAACCACCAAGAGGCGACAACTTTGCATACGTGCTCCCCGCAGCTCTTCACGAGCTGCGCCAGCCTACCCTCCCCTTACCTTCAGGGCCATACCGTCGTTGGGGTATTTTGGCCACCGCAGCTCGCCGTCCGTAGCCGAGCGTGCGTCTAGATCGGACTGCGAGTTGGCGATCACGCCAAGAACCCGGCCATTGAGCTCGGCGGCCAAACGCTCGCTTCAGAACTATTTGCGCCCGCTCGAAGTTGGTCTGCGCAACGTCGACGACTGCCGAGACCGGTCGTTGAAGACCCCGTTGCCCAAGGCGGCCTATTCTCGATTCGCAGGCGACGTCAGCCGATCGCTACCGCGCAGTCCTTGCGACGATACGTCTTGAGCCAGACTACGGCTTCCTCGACTCACTTGCCGAAAACGCCATGAACGAAGAGACCTTCAACCTCAGCATTCGCAAATTCCTGAAGATGGTGGGCGTCAGCTCCCAGCGCGACATCGAGCAGGCGGTCGCCAAGGCGATCGCTGCGGGCGAGACGGGGACATCCTTCCCAGCGACGATGAGGCTCGAGATCCCGGCCTCAAGCTCGACGTCAAGTTCGACGGCGAGATCAACCTCGGCTAGGCCGCGGGTCCAGACAGCTGCCGCTCGTCGGCTTGGTGCGGATCACGGGTCGCCGTGTCATTGGACAGGCTCGCCTACAACCGAAGGCTCCGTCGCCGCCCAGAACATGCAGAATTTCAACCGAGAGGAAGCAGCTTGATCGAAAGGCTCGCACGGCGCCTGCCGTTCTACTACGGGTGGGTCGTCGTCGGGGTTGTCTTCCTGACAATGGCGATCTGCGTGAACGCACGCACCGCCTTTTCATTGCTCTTCCCTCCGATCCTCGACGAGTTCGGATGGGAGCGGGGCGTGACCGCCGGCGCGTTCTCGTTCGGCTTCATCGTCTCCGCCGTGCTGAGCCCGCTGCTGGGCCGCGTCATGGACCGTCGTGGGCCTCGCTTCGTCATGGAGGTCGGCGTTGCCGCCACGGCTGCGGGCCTGTTACTTGTGACCTTCGCGAGCGAGCCCTGGCATGTCTACCTGACGCTGGGCCTGTTGGTCGGCGCGGGCACGACGTTCACGGGCTACACCGGCCAGGCGCTTTTTCTGCCGAGCTGGTTTGTGCGCCGCCGGGGACTCGCGATGAGCATCGCCTTCGCCGGAGTGGGGTTCGGCTCCATCGTGATTCTCCCCGCGCTGCAGGTGTTCGTGGAGCGAAACGGTTGGCGTGCCGGGTGCTCGCTGCTCGGCCTGGTGGCGCTTGTCGTCCTTGTGCCGCTCAACCTGCTTCTCAGGCGGCGACCCGAGGAGCTCGGCCTGGCGCCGGATGGAGACCCGGACACGCCCGCGGCGGCGAACGCCCGGCGGGTGAACGTGGTCGACCCCGCGTGGGCCGCCATCGACTGGACGCTCGCACGCGCGCTGCGCACCGCGCGGTTCTGGTGGATCGCAGTGGCCTACTTCGCTGCGCTCTTCTCGTGGTACGCCGTGCAGGTGCACCAGACCAAGTACCTCACCGAGACCGGCTTCGGTGCCCGCGAAGCCGCCTGGGCCCTTGGCGCCGTCAGCCTGGCCGGCGTGCCGGGGCAGATCGCACTCGGCTGGCTCTCGGACCGTATCGGACGCGAGATTGTCTGGGCGATCGGCTGTGCGGGGTTCTGCCTCACCTATGCCGTGCTGCTCGCGTTGCCGTCGCATCCGGGTATCCCGCTGCTCTACACGATGGTGATCGCGCAAGGCGCGCTGGGCTACGGTCTCACGTCGGTCATCGGCGCCATTCCTGCGGAGATCTTCGAGGGCAAGCACTACGGGCCGATCTTCGGGACGCTGATGCTCAGCGCACTCGCCGGCGGCGCGGCGGGTCCGTGGTTCATGGGCTTCGTCCATGACCGGACGGGCAACTACACGCTGGCGTTCTGGGTCGCCATCGGCTGCTCGGTGCTGTCGGCGCTCGCGATCTGGCGTGCCGCGCCCCGCGGCGTACGGGTCGTCGCCGGCAGGGCGAGGGCTGCGCAGGGATGAGGCGGAGAGCGGCGTCAAGCCGCTGGAACACGATGGTCTGCTTCCAAGCCGCCACTCAGGCCCCAAGGCATCGGCGACGTCATGCGCGCTCCGTGCCCCGCTTGCGCTTCGTCGTCTGCGGATGGACCGTCTCGCCTCGCGCCAGCATCGCCACGAAGGTCTCGATCTTCTTCTTGCGGCCGGCCTCGGTCTTCATGTGGAACACACGAAAGGCGATGGCAAAGCGGTTCTGTTCGCTCAGGGCGGCCAACGTCCTTCTGGCCGCAGGCACGGCGTCGATGGCGGCCTGCAGGTCGTCCGGAATCGGCATCCCCTTGCCGTTGGCGTAGGCGCGGGCCCAGCGGCCATCGGCTTGGGCGGCCTCGACTTGCTTCAGGCCGTGCGGCGTCATGCGGCCCGCCTCGATCAAGCGTGCAACGTTCGCGACGTTGACCTTGCTCCAGATGCTCTTGCTGCGCCGCGGCGTGTAGCGCTGCAGGTAGCTGGTCGCGTCCAGGCCCTTGCGCACGGCATCGATCCAGCCCCAGCACAGCGCCACGTCGATGGCCTGCCTGGGCGTGATGGACCGCTGTCCCGAGCTCAGCCTGTGCAACTTCACCCAGACCTCGTTGCGCTGGTCGTGGTGGCCCGAGAGCCAGTCGTTGAAAGCCGCTTCGTCCACGAATTCGACCACGGTCGCGGGGTCGACGATGACCGGTGCCTTCACTTGCCGCCGCTTTGCCGCCAGGTGCCCGGGGCCACACCGTACTCGCGCTTGAAGGCGCGGCTGAAGGCGGCTTCTGACTCATACCCCGCGCCCTCGGCAATTCGCGCCAGGGTGGTCTGCTCGCTGCGCAAGGCACCTGCCGCCAGGATCATCCGCCAGCGCGTGAGGTACTGCATGGGCGGCGCGCCCACCAGCTCGGTGAAGCGCTCGGCCAACACGCTGCGCGAGACATGGATCTCGGTCGCAAGCGCGTCCACGGTCCAGGCCCTGCTGGGGTCGCCATGCATCAGCGCGAGGCAACGGCTCACGGCGGGGTCGCGCAGGCCGGCCAGCCACCCCGGGTTGTTCGCCGGCATGGTCTCGATGTAGCCGCGCAGCACTTCGGCGAAGAGCACTTCGGCGACCTTGGCCTGGACCATCTCCGAGCCGGGACGACCGGCCGCGGCATCGGTCAGGACGAAGTTCACCGACTGCTCGATCCAGGGCCCCGCCGGCCGCTTGCGAAGCGAGGTGGTGAAGAGCCGGGGCAGGTTTTGCATCATGGCGCTGGGCGCGTCGCCTTCATAGGCGAACCAGCTGCAGATCAGGATGGTGGGCTCGCCGTCGCCGCCATAGCGGATCCGTTCCAGCCCGGTCGGCTGTGGGCTCACGACGTGATCGATGTCCACGGCCGCGTGCTGCAAGCCGCTTCCCAGCACATGGGCATCGCCCAACGGCAGCGCAACCACTTCGCCGGCCTGCACGCGAATCGGCTCCTCTCCTTCGATCTGAGTCCAGCACTGCCCTTGCAACACCAGATGGCAGATCGCCAGACGCTGGGCCCCCGGGCGCACCAACTGGGCGATGTGGGCCCCCGGAGGCACCTCGAGGCACCAGGGCGCATGCATTTCGCCGTTGAGGAACAGCGCGCCCTCCAGGCGGATGGTGCGCAAAACGTCAGACAACACGTCCACTTGCTACTTCGTCCCAATGAAGTGGCCGGAGTTTCGGTCAATGACTCCGGACGTTCGGGCAAATATCGAGCCTCGCAAAAAAAGACTATATCCAGGTGGTGACAGCGACCACGAACTCACCCCTCAAGGAACTTCGACATGACCACGTCCCAACACAACCTTGTCGTCCTCATGACACGGGGAGCCGATAGCGAATTGTCTTCCGTCGCACTGACCATCGCGTGTGGCGGCATCACCTCGGGCCAGAAGGTCTATCTGTTTCTCACCAGCGCAGCCGTGGACCTGGTGCGCAAGGGCTGCATCGACATGACCCACGTGCCGCCGCTCGACCCGCTGAGGACGCTGTTCAACGACTTCATCGCCCGCGGTGGCGTCGTGTGGGCTTGCCCGCCTTGCGTCAAGGCGCGTGGCTATGCGCAGGAAGACTTCATCGAAGGCGTCACGATCGTCGGCGCCAGTGGCATGCACGAGTTGCTGAAAGGAGGGGCTGCGAGCCTCAGCTTCTGAACGAGGCGCGGCGTCTTCGAGTGCGTGGGCGCGCGTAATCGGCTCTGGCACGGCGTGGACAAGCCGCAATCTGCAGCCACACTCCTATGCTTCGACATGCCTGGTGGAGAGGGTGGGATTCGAACCCACGTTACGGTGAAACCGTAAACCAGATTTCGAGTCTGGCGCATTCGACCACTCTGCCACCTCTCCGGTACGGGTGCTTCGGCGGGTCGTCGTCGCCGAGGGCGGCATTCTAGACGACGGCTTCGCGACGTCAGGGCTGCGTGTGCAAGGTCAGCCCCGGCAGGCGGGGCTCGCTGAGTTCGGTGTGAAACGCCTGGCCCGGCAGCATCGGTGCGGCATCGGTGATGGTGCCGGTGGTGACGATGTCGCCCGCCGCGATCGGCCAGCGCTGCGCCTGCTCGGCCATGGCATCGACCCAGACGCGCAGCGCGCTCAGCGGTCCGTCGAGCACGATGCTGCTGTCGCCCTCGTCGATCAGCTGGCCGTCGCGATGCAGTGCCACGTGCACCGACGCCAGCTGGCGCACGGGATCGGCGAAGTCCGACATCGCCACCCGCTTGCCGACGAAGAGGCGGCCATGCAGGGCGAAGTCGGCAACCGTGTCGGTGTGTCGAAAGCGCCAGCCTTCGAAATGCGTATGCACGATCTCGTAGCCATGCGCCACCCATTCGATGCAGCCGGCGAGCTCGGCCTCGCTCATGCCGGCGCGCGGCGCGCGGGCGAAGCCGAACATGATCTCGGGCTCGAGGCGCGGCTGCACGAAGGGCGCCAGCGCCACGCTCGCTTCCTGTTGCGCCACGAACTCCACGGTCGTGTTCCAGATCGGGCCCCAGATCGGCGCGTGCACGCCGTAGCGATCCCAGATGCCGCGGTTCGTGAAGCCGATCTTGTAGCCCAGCGGCTGCTCGCCGCGGCCCAGGCGCAGGCGCCGGATCTCGTCGGCGATGGCGTAGGCATCGGCGAGCGAGTAGCCAGGGTCGCTCGCGCTCAGCAGCGGGGTCATTCGCGCCGCGTCGTAGGCCTCCAGCAGCGTGCGCGCCCTGTCTTGCGTCGACGTCATTGCGGCCGCAGCTCGGACAGGCCGCCGAGATAGGGCCGCAGCGCCGCCGGAATCGCCACGCTGCCGTCCTCGTTCTGGAAGTTCTCGAGCATCGCCACCAGCGTGCGGCCGACGGCCAGGCCGGAGCCGTTGAGCGTATGCACGAGCTCGTTCTTGCCCTGCGCCGACTTGAAACGCGTCTGCATGCGGCGGGCCTGGAAGGCCTCGCAGTTCGAGACCGAGCTGATCTCGCGGTACATGTTCTGCGCCGGCACCCACACCTCGAGGTCGAAGGTCTTGCTGGCGCCGAAGCCCATGTCGCCGGTGCAGAGCAGCATCACGCGGTACGGCAGCTCGAGCTTCTTCAGGATCGCTTCGGCGTGGCCCACCATCTCCTCGAGCGCGGCGAAGCTCTTCTCGGGGTGCACGATCTGCACCATCTCGACCTTGTCGAACTGGTGCTGGCGGATCATGCCGCGCGTGTCGCGCCCGGCGCTGCCCGCCTCCGAGCGAAAGCACGGCGTGTGCGCGGTGAGCTTGATCGGCAGCGCACTTTCGGCCAGCACCTGCTCGCGCACCGAGTTCGTGAGCGAGATCTCCGAGGTCGAGATGAGGTACTGCTCGGGCGATGCTTCGTCGCCGCCGCGCGTGACCCAGAACATGTCCTCCTTGAACTTCGGCAGCTGGCCGGTGCCTTCGAGCACTTCGCGGTTGACGATGTACGGGCGTCCAGCATTCGGTGTAGCCGTGCTCCTGGGTCTGCACGTCGAGCATGAACTGCGCGAGGGCGCGATGCAGGCGCGCAATCGGCCCGCGCAGGAAGGCAAAGCGCGAGCCCGAAAGCTTGGTGGCCGACGTCGAAGTCGAGCCCGAGCGGCGCACCCACGTCGACGTGATCCTTGGCCGCGAACTCGAAAGTGCGCGGCGTGCCCCAGCGCCGCACCTCGACGTTGGCCCTTCTCGTCTTCGCCCACCGGCACGCTCGCGTCCGGCAGGTTGGGCAGCGCCATGAGCTGCGCGTTGAGCTCGATCTGCACCAGCTCCAGCCGCTCGGCGCAGCGCTTGAGCTCATCGCCGATGCCGGCCACCTCGCTCATCGGCAAGGTCGCGTCGCCGCCCTGCCCCTTCAGCTTGCCGATCTCGCGCGAGAGCGAGTTGCGCTGCGCCTGCAGCTCTTCGGTGCGCGTCTGCAGCGACTTGCGCTCGGCCTCGAGCGCGCTGAAGCGCGCGACGTCGAGAAAGGGCTGCGGCGACTTGCGCGTTTCGAGGCGCGCAACGACGTTCGCCAGGTCCTTGCGCAAGAGGGTGATGTCGAGCATGACGTCCGGCCTGCCGGGTGCAGTGCCGCGAGAGGGGAAAGGGCCGGATTGTAGGGAGCGGGCCTCGCGCCGGGAGGCGCCGCCCTGGCCTCAGGCCGTCTGCTCGGCGCCGGCGCGCTGCATGTGCGCCATCGACGCGCTCGACGGCGACGACTCGGCGCGCGCATCGCACAAGACGCGCGAGGCACAGTCGGCGCAGCGGCCGCACTGCGTGGCCACGCCGAGCTCGAACTGCAGGCATTCCAGGCTGACCGCGCCCTCGGCGGCGGCACGGCGGATCTGGTGATCCGAGACTCGGCGGCAGACGCAGACGATCATGTCGAAATTCGCCCTTCGGTTCGTTTCGGCGCGCGTTCGGCTCAGCTGCCGTGCACGCCCATCTGCGACTGCAGATAGTTCTCGAGCCCGACCTTGGCGACGAGATCGATCTGCGTCTCGAGGTAGTCGATGTGCTCTTCGGTGTCGTCGAGGATGTCTTGCAGGATGTCGCGCGAGACGTAGTCGCGCACCGACTCGCAGTAGGCGATGCCGTCCTTGATCGTGCCCTGGGCGCCGGTTTCCGATTGCAGGTCGCAGGCCAGCAGCTCGGGCACGTCCTCGCCGATCAGCAGCTTGCCGAGGTCCTGCAGGTTGGGCAGGCCCCCGAGCACGAAGATGCGCTCCATCAAGGTGTCGGCGTGCTTCATCTCGCCAATCGATTCCTCGTATTCCTTCTTCGCCAGCTTGTCGAGACCCCAGTGCTTGAGCATCCGGTAGTGCAGGAAGTACTGGTTCGTCGCCGTCAGCTCGTTCTTCAGCTGTGCATTGAGATGCACGATGACCTGGGGATCGCTTTTCATGGGGGTTCCGACGTTTGGGATTATGATTGATAATTGTTCCTATTTGCAATCCACCTGCTGGATAGCCTTGTCATCATGGCCCCTTCTGCCGAGCGTCCGCTGAGCACGCTCGCCGCCGGCGCACGCGCGACGGTGGCGCGCGTCGTCGCGTCCTCGCCCGAGGTGGATGCGGTGGCCCTGCGGCGCCTCGGCGAGCTCGGCTTCATCCCCGGCGAGCCGGTGCAGATGCTGCGCCGCGGCCCGGGCGGGCGCGAGCCGCTGGCCGTGCTGATCGGCGAAACGATCTTCGCCTTGCGCCTGCTCGAGGCCCAGTGCATCGAGGTCCGCCCGGAGATCGGCGCGTGAGCCGCACGCCATGGCGCACACCCTGAACGCGCCGAACCACGCCTCGCCCTGGAGCGTGGCGCTGGTCGGCAATCCGAACTGCGGCAAGACGGCGCTCTTCAACCTGCTCACCGGCGCACGCCAGAAGGTGGCGAACTACGCCGGCGTCACGGTCGAGCGCAAGATCGGGACGGCCCGCCTGGCGAACGGCCGCGATGGTCTCGATCATCGATCTTCCCGGCGCCTACAGCCTCACGCCGGCTACGCCCGACGAGCAGATCACCCTCGAGGTGATCGAAGGCCGCCGGCACGGCGAAGCGGCACCGGATGCCATCGTCGCGGTCGTCGATGCCACCAACCTGCGCATGAACCTGCGCCTGGTGCTCGAGCTGAAGCGCCTCGACCGGCCGCTCCTGGTCGCCCTGAACATGGCCGACGTGGCGCGCAGCGAGGGCTTGCAGATCGACGTCGGCAAGCTCTCGGCCGAGCTCGGCTGCCCGGTGGTGGAAACGGTGGCCGTGAAAAGCGACGGCCACGCCGGCCTGCTGGCGCTGCTGGCTGCCCATCTCGGCGAAACGCTGCCGCGAGCCGACGCGCGGGTCGCGTCGCTCGACGCGCCCTCGTCGGCCGAGCTGCAGAAGGAAGTGCGCCGCATCATCGCCATCGCCGCGCCTGGCGCGATCACGCTGCAGCGCTTCCAGCATCGCATCGACGCCGTGGTGATGCATCCGGTCTGGGGCCTGGCGCTCCTCGCCGTCGTGCTCTTCCTGATGTTCCAGGCCGTGTTCTCCTGGGCCAACGTGCCGATGGACCTGATCAAGGCAGGCATGGCCTCGCTCGGCGACTGGACCACCGCGCACATGGGCGAAGGGCCGCTGCGCAGCCTGCTGGTCGATGGCGTGATCGCCGGCGCCGGCAGCGTGCTCGTCTTCCTGCCGCAGATCCTGATCCTGTTCTTCTTCATCCTCTGCTCGAGGATTCCGGCTACCTGCCGCGCGCGGCCTTCCTGCTCGACAACGTGATGGGCAAGGTCGGCCTTTCCGGGCGCGCCTTCATTCCCCTGCTCTCGAGCTTCGCCTGCGCCATTCCCGGGATCATGGCCACGCGCACCATCGCCAACTGGAAAGACCGGCTCGCCACCATCATGGTCGCGCCGCTGATGACCTGCTCGGCGCGCCTGCCGGTGTACGCGCTCCTGATCGGCGCCTTCGTGCCGAACTCGTCGGTCGGCCCGTTCAACCTGCGCGGGTTGACTCTCTTCGTGCTCTACGTCGCCGGCGTGGTCTCGGCGATGGCCGTCGCCTGGGTGCTCAAGCGGGTCTGGATCAAGAGCCGCTACCAGCCGCTGATGCTCGAGCTGCCGCCCTATCGCATGCCGGGGCGTTCGCAATCTCGTGCTCGGCCTGTGGGAGCGCACGACGATCTTCGTGCGGCGCGTCGGCGGCATCATCTTCTCGCTGATGGTCGTGCTCTGGTTCCTCTCGAGCTTTCCGGCGCCGCCTGCCGGCGCCACCGGCCCGGCCATCCAGTACAGCTTCGCCGGCATGCTCGGGCAACTGCTGCAGCACGTGTTCGCGCCGATCGGCTTCAACTGGCAGATCTCGATCGCGCTGGTGCCCGGCCTGGCCGCGCGCGAAGTGGCGGTGGGCGCGCTCGGCACGGTCTATTCGATGTCGGCCGCGGGCGACTCCGTGGCCGACGCGCTCTCGCCGGTCATCGCCAGGGGCTGGTCGACGGCAACCGCGTTCTCGCTCCTCGCCTGGTACGTGTTCGCGCCGCAATGCATGTCGACGCTGGCCGTCGTCAAGCGCGAGACGAATTCGTGGCGCTATCCGATCATCATGGCCGCGTACCTGTTCGCGCTGGCCTACATCGCCGCGTTCGTGACCTATCGCGTCACGCTCTGGCTTGGAGGTTGAGGCGATGCTGCAGATCCTGATCGTCGCCGTGCTCGTGGCCTGCTGCTTCGCGTACGCGGCGTGGGCGCTGATCCCGGCAGCCGCGCGCAAGTGGGTGGCAAGCAGCATTGCTCGAGCGCCGCCTGCCCGGGTTTCTCGCCGATGCGCTTCGACCCTATGCCACGGCGGCAAGCGGCTGCAGCTGCGATGGCTGCGATCAATCCGCAAAGGCGGCGCCCGCCGCACCCGCGGTCAAGACCATCACCTTTCATCCGCGCCGACAGCGCTGAGGCTGCGCCTGCGGGCCTCGACTAGCGCGGCGCGATTCCCATCGACTTGTCGCCCAGCCCCATCGGCAGCGGGAAGTGCACGGTCTCCACCGCACCAGGCAGGCTGCGAACCGACACCGCACCGAGCGCACGCAGGCGCTGCACGACCTCCTGCACGAGCACCTCGGGCGCCGATGCACCGGCGGTGACGCCGACCCGGGACTTGCCCTCGAACCACTCGGCCTTCAGGTCGCTGGGTGCGTCGACCATGTAGGCATCGGCGCCGAGACGTTCGGCCAGCTCGCGCAAGCGGTTGCTGTTCGAGCTGCTCGGGCTGCCGACGACGATGAGCACGTCGACGCCCGGCGCCAGCACCTTGACCGCGTCCTGCCGGTTCTGCGTGGCATAGCAGATGTCCTGCTGCTTCGGCTGCCGGATATCGGGAAAGCGCCGTCTGACGGCCGCCACGATGTCGGCTGCGTCGTCGACCGAGAGCGTGGTCTGGGTCACGACGGCAAGCTTCTGTCCGGGTGCAATGTCGATGTGTGCCACATCGCTCACGTCTTCGACGAGATGAATGCCGCGCTCGAGCTGGCCCATGGTGCCCTCGACCTCGGGGTGGCCCTTGTGCCCGATCATGATGAACTCGTAGCCTTCGCGCGCCAGCTT
Organism: uncultured beta proteobacterium; assembly: GCA_963778525.1. Lineage (GTDB taxonomy): Bacteria > Pseudomonadota > Gammaproteobacteria > Burkholderiales > Burkholderiaceae_C > Schlegelella_A. The sequence goes on from CAVZUJ010000001.1 coordinate 1,057,112, forward strand.
CGCGACCTCCATGTGGACCTTGCTGACGAGCGGGCAGGTCGCGTCGAACACGCTGAAGCCGCGCGCCGCCGCCTCCGCGCGCACCGCCTGCGAGACCCCGTGCGCGCTGAACACCAGCGTCGCGCCGGGCGGCACCTCGGCGAGGTCCTCGATGAAGATCGCGCCCTTCCTGCTTCAGGTCGTCGACGACGTAGGTGTTGTGCACGATCTCGTGCCGCACGTAGATCGGCGCGCCGAAGCGGACCAGGGCGCGCTCGACGATCTCGATGGCCCGATCGACGCCGGCGCAAAAGCCGCGCGGCTCGGCCAGGACGACTTCTTCGACGGTGCTCATCAGAGAACCCCGATCAGCTCGACGTCGAAGGTCACCGGCCGGCCGGCCAGCGGATGGTTGAAGTCGAACACCAGGACATCGCTCTCGACTTCGCGCACCACGCCGGCAAAGCTCGATTGGCCGTCCGGCGTCGGAAAGCGCACGACGTCGCCGACCTGGTAGTCGGCATCGGCATCGCCGTGCTCCTCGAGCACGCTCTTCTTCACGCGCTGCACCAGCTCGGCGCTGCGCTCGCCGAAGGCTTCGCCCGCGGCCAGGTCGAAGGAGGCCCGGCTGCCGGCAGCCAGGCCGAGCAAGCGCGCCTCCATCGCCGGAGCCAGCTCGCCGGTGCCGAGCGAGAGCGTGGCCGGATGCGCGCCGAAGGTGTCGATGAAGGCCACGCCCTCGGGCCCGCTCAGGCGGTAGTGCAAGGTGAGAAACGATCCGGGCTCGACAACGCTCAAGGACGCTGCTTTCGTGGGAATAGACTGGCGCAGATTTTACGAGCCGGCGCTCTCCCCTCCGCGAGCCCGACCCCGCATGTTCAAGGACATTCCCGCTTCGGCGCGCCCGCGCGAGAAGTTGCTGGCCCAGGGGCCGGCCGCGCTCGCCGACGTCGAGCTCATCGCGCTGCTGCTTCGCACCGGCCTGCCGGGCGTCGGCGTCCTGCAACTGGCGCAGAACCTGCTCGACGCGTTCGGCGGCCTTGCCGGCTTGCTGCGCGCCGGCCCCGACGAGCTCAAGCGCATCAAGGGCCTCGGGCGGCAAGGCCAAGCGCTCCGAGGTGGCGGCGGTGCTCGAGCTGGCGCGCCGCTCGGTGGCGAGCGAGCTCTCGGCCAGGCCGGTGTTCGATTCGCCCGGCAAGGTCAAGGACTATCTCTCGCTGCAGCTCGGCGCGCGCCCCCACGAAGTGTTCGCGGTGCTCTTTCTCGATGCGCAGAGCCGTCTCATCGCCCTCGAGGAGATGTTCCGCGGCACCTTGACGCAGACCAGCGTCTATCCGCGCGAGGTCGTCAAGCGCGCGCTCGATCTGCACGCCGCCGCCGTCATCCTCGCCCACAACCATCCTTCGGGCGCGGCCGAGCCCTCGCGTGCCGACGAATACCTGACGCAGACGCTGAAGAGCGCGCTCGGCCTCGTCGACGTGCGCGTGCTCGACCACCTCGTCGTCGGCAGCGGCGCGGTCGTCTCGTTCGCCGAGCGAGGCTTGCTGTGAAGGAAGGCCGCGGCTCCAAGGTTCATCGTCTGCGCGACCTGACCGCCCTTCGCAGCGCACTTGCCGAAGAAACGCGCGCCGCCGAAAAGCAGCTCGCCGCCGCGAACGACCGGGCCCGCGCGGAGCGCGTCGAGCGCTCGTTGTTCTCGGCCGCAGTGGGCACGGTCGTGCCTTTGCGCAAGGGCGCGCCTGCCTTGCCGGCACGCCCGCGCCCACCTGCGCAGGCACGCCAGCGCGAGCGCGACGAAGCCGCCGTGCTCGTCGAATCGATCTCCGACGAGTTCGACGCCGAGAGCCTGCTCGACACCGACGATGCGCTCTCGTACTTACGGCCCGGCGTCGGCCGCGACGTGGTGCGCAAGCTCCGGCGCGGCGTCTGGGTCCTGCAGGGCGAGCTCGACCTGCACGGCCTGCGCCGCGACGAAGCGCGCGAGCGCTTGCTGGAGTTCCTTCGCGATGCCGCACGCGCCGGCTGGCGCTGCGTGCGCGTCGTGCATGGCAAAGGCCATGGCTCGCCCGGGCGCGAGCCGGTGCTGAAGGCCAAAGTGAAGACCTGGCTGGTTCAGCACAACGCCGTGCTGGCCTTCACCTACGCCCGTGCCGCCGACGGTGGCCATGGCGCCCTGATCGTCCTGCTGCGGCCGGGAACCGGCGCGCGCTAGGCGTTCGGCTCAGGACAGCATCCGCGCCGCGATCGCGTTGACGGCCTGGGCCGCCGCGCAGCCCGGCTGCATGACCATGAGCAGGGTTCGCTTCTGCACGGCTTCGCGCACCGCCGGGTCGCTGCCGATTTCGCCGAGCAGGTCGAGCAACAGCGGCTCGTCGTCGCCGTCGCCCCGGAGTTGCGGCGCGACGAAGCGATCGATCACGAGCTGCAACTGGTTGCGGATCGTGCGCCCTTCGCCGTTCGCGCTCACCTGGTTGACGACGAGGCGGATATGCCGGCGCTTCTGCAGCGTCGCCAGGACCTTGATCGTGGCGTAGGCATCGGTCATCGACGTCGGCTCGGGCGTGGCCACGACGAGCACGTCGTCGGCGAGCGAGATCGCATGCAGGACGACGTCGGAGATGCCGGCGCCGGTGTCGAGCAGGATGTGGTCGAAGCGCGGCGCCACCTTCTCGATGATCTCGATCAGCTGCTCGCGCACCTGCGGCGTCAGGCGCGAGTACTCCACCAGGCCCGAGCCGGCGAGAAGGACGGAGAAGCCGCCGGGCGCCGCCAGGATGGCGTCCTCGAGCGTGGCCTTGCCGGTGAAGACGTCGTGCAGCGTCAGCTTGGGCTGCAGGTTGAGCACCACGTCGAGGTTGGCCAGGCCGAGGTCGGCGTCGAGCACCAGCACCCGCGCACCGCGCTCGGCCAGCGCGGCGGCGAGGTTGGCCGAGATGAAGGTCTTGCCGACGCCGCCCTTGCCGCTGGTGACGGCCATGATGCGCGCGCGCGCGGCCGTGCTCATTCGAACTCCTGGAACTGCGAGGTTCCGAAGAGGAGGCCCTTTTCCTCGGGGCTGACGAGCGAGAGGGTCGGCTGCTCGAGGCAGGCGCGGTTGCGGCCTTCCGATTTGGCGCGATAGAGCTGCTGGTCGGCGCGCTCGACCCAGAGCAGCGCCGAGGAGCGTACCCATTGCGGCGCGAAGGCGCCGCCGATCGAGACCGAGACGCGCACGTCGACGCCGGCGGCGATGGCGATGGTCTGGGCCTGCACCCGCAGGCGAATGCGCTCGGCCACCGCCTGCGCGAACGAGGGCGCGCAGTTCGGCAGGATCATGGCGAACTCCTCGCCGCCGAAGCGGGCGACGGTGTCCATCGGGCGGATGCAGTCGTGCAGCACGTGGGCCACTGCCTTCAGCACGCCGTCGCCGGCCGGGTGGCCATGCGCGTCGTTGACCTTCTTGAAATGATCGATGTCGATCATCAGCACCAGGGCCGGCTCGCCGGCGCGGGCGACACGGTCGACCTCGCTGGCCAGGGTCAGCTCGAACTGGCGGCGATTGGCCAGGCCGGTGAGCGGGTCGCGGCTAGAGAGCTCGCACAGGCCATCGATCACGGCCTGCAGCCAGCCGGCCTTGCCGGTGACTTGCGGATCGGGAAGCCGGTGCCCGGACTGCTCCAGCAACTGCAGCGCCCCTTCGAGGCTGAGCGTCTGCGAGTCGTCGGCGGGTGGGCTGATCCTGGGTTGCACGTGGCCGTGGCGTGGTTCGAGTCAGTCTAGCAGCGGCCTTTGCGGACACCGACGCGATAAAGCCACTTTCGACCCGCCAATTCGCGGCGAATGCACGGACTCGCCGATGCGCTAGCCAGCCTTCGGCAGGAAAAGCTCGAGCAGGTCGTTGAGGAAATCGAAGCCCTGCGCCGTCGGTGCGATGCGATGCAGATCGCGAACGAGCAGGCCCCTGCGCTCCGCTTCGGCGAGCGGCTGCTCGATGGCGCTCAGCGGCAGCCCGGTGCGCTCGCCGAAGCGCGCGATCGGAAAACCTTCGCGCAGACGCAAGGCGTTGAGCATGAACTCGAACGGCAGCTCGGCACGCGCCACCTCGGTTTCCGAAGCGACGGCCCGGCCCGCTTCGGCACCGGCCATGTAGGCCGCCGGGTCGCGCAGGCGCACCTGGCGCACGATGCGATGCGCAAAGCTCAGCTTGCCGTGCGCGCCGGCGCCGATGCCGAGGTAGTCGCCGAACTCCCAGTAGTTGAGGTTGTGCCGGGAGCGGTGCTGCGGCAGCGCGTAGGCCGAGACTTCGTAGCGGCCGAGGCCGGCGGCGGCAGTGACCTCGGTGATGCGGTCGAGCATCGCCGAAGCGAGGTCGTCATCGGGCAGCGACGGCGGGTGCTTGGCGAAGAAGGTGTTCGGCTCGATCGTCAGCTGATAGACCGAGAGGTGCGGCGGCTCGAACGCCAGCGCCGCGGCGAGGTCGGCTTCGCAATCGGCGAGCGCCTGCCCGGGCAGCGCGTACATCAGGTCGATGTTGAAGGTCTCGAAGGCAACGCGCGCTTCCTCGATCGCGGCCCTTGCCTCGGCCGCGTCGTGGACCCGGCCGAGCGCGGCCAGGCGCGCGTCGTCGAAGCTCTGCACGCCGATCGACAGCCGCGTCACGCCGGCGCTGCGAAAGGCGCGAAAGCGATCGCGCTCGAAGCTGCCCGGATTGGCTTCGAGCGTGATCTCGCAGCCCGGTTCGAGCGGCAACCGGGCGCGGACGGCGGCCAGCAAGCGTTCGATCTGCGCCGGCTCGAACAGGCTCGGCGTGCCGCCGCCGATGAAGATGGTGTGGATGCGCCGGCCCCAGACGAAAGGCAATGCCGCTTCGAGATCGGCGACGAGGGCGTCGACGTAGCGCTGCTGCTCGAGCTCGTCGCGCGAGCCGCGCAGCGCATGCGAATTGAAGTCGCAGTAAGGGCACTTGCGGATGCACCACGGCACGTGGATATAGAGCGAGAGCGGCGGCAGTGCGGCCAGCGTCAGCGAGCCGGGGCGCGTCAGCCGTGCGAGTCGCTCGGATACGCTACCGGCTAGGGGCGACGAGGCCTCGCTGGGCGCTGCGACGATGCGCAGGGCTGCGTTCTTGTCAGGGTCCATTGCGTTCTGGCGCTGTTCGCGGCGCGTGGGGTGTTGCTGGAATGCCGGCGCGCGCGGCCGGGAGCATCGGGCGGGGGACTCCGCTCATGTCCCCCGACGACCGCCTGAAGGCGCTCGTCTCCTCCTTTACTTCGCTGCGTCCCCCACCCGACGCTCCCGGCCGAGCCGGGTCGCACGAGAGAAGAAAGAGCAAGAGACTCGCTGCGGGATCGGGGCGATGGGGCGCTCTGTGGAGCGAAGTAAAGGAGGAGGCGAGAGCCATACCTGGCTCTCGCCGGGGGACATGAGCGCAACAGAGCGCACCGTCGCCCCGATCCTTCGACGCCCCGCGATTCGCCGCAAGCCGAGCGCCCATCCGCTTCGCTGCGCCAGCGACGGCATCACGCCCAGCCGCCAGACATCACGCATCAACGCCAGCATCTGGCGCGCCGCCAGAGCACGATGGCTGACCGCGTTCTTCGCAGCGGCGTCGAGCTCGGCGACGCTCTTGCCGAGGCTGGCGATGAAGACGAGCGGGTCGTAGCCGAAGCCGCCGGCGCCGCGCGCGACATGCGCGATGTCGGCCTCCCAGCGCCCGACCGCGATCAGCGGCTCCGGGTCGCTGGCACTGCGCACGGCCACCAGCGTCGAGACGAAGCGGGCCGCGCGATCCGCGCGTTTGCCCAGCCGCTGCAGGAGCAGCGCGTTGTTGGCCGCATCCTGGGCCCTGCGATGGGCTTCGCGGTCGGCAGAGGCCGGGCCGACATCGGCAAAGTGGGCGGAGGCGACGCCCGGGGCGCCGCCGAGCGCGTCGACGACAAGCCCGGAATCGTCGGCGATCGCCGGCTCGCCCGCCGCCGCCGCGGCATGGCGGGCCTTGGCCAGCGCGTTCTCCACGAACGTGATGTGCGGCTCTTCGGCTTCGACGATGCCCAGGTGCCCTTGCGCCACGAGCTGCACGCCGAGGGGCGCGAACAGCGCCTGCAGCTCGCCGAGCTTGCCCGGGTTGTTCGACGCGAGAACGAGCCGCATCGCGAGGCGCCGCTGCGGCTCAGGCCGACCGGATTCCCAGGGCCTGCCGCTGCGCATCGACGAGCTCGCCGATGCCTTTGCCGGCGAGCGCGAGGAGCGCGTCCATCTCCAGGCGCGAGAAGGTCGCGCCTTCGGCCGTGCCCTGCAGCTCGACGAAGCCGCCCGAGGCGGTCATGACGACGTTCATGTCGGTGTCGCAGGCGGAGTCCTCGATGTATTCGAGATCGAGCAAGGGCGTCGCCGAGACGATGCCGACCGAGACGGCGGCGACGAAGTCGCGGATCGGCGAGCGTTCGATGCGGCCCTTGGCGACGAGCCAGGTCACCGCGTCGTGCGCGGCGACGAAGGCGCCGGTGATCGCCGCGGTGCGCGTGCCGCCATCGGCCTGCAGCACGTCGCAGTCGAGCGAGATCGTGCGCTCGCCGAGCGCCTTCAGGTCGAACACGCAACGCAGCGAGCGGCCGATCAGGCGCTGGATCTCCTGCGTGCGCCCGCTCTGCTTGCCGCGTGCCGCCTCGCGGTCGCTGCGGGTGTGCGTGGAGCGCGGCAGCATGCCGTACTCCGCGGTGAGCCAGCCCTCGCCGCTGCCGCGCTTGTGCGGCGGCACCTTCTCTTCGACCGATGCGGTGCAGAGCACCTTCGTGTCGCCGAAGGCGACCAGCACCGAGCCCTCGGCGTGGCGGGTAAACGAACGAGTGATGGAGACGGGGCGCAGCGCGTCGGCGGCGCGGCCTTGTGAGCGTTGGAAAGTCATCGCCGTATTGTCCACGGCGAGCGGCGCCCGTCGGCGCTCAGGACTTCTTCTGCTTCGACGAGCGCTGGATGGCCTCGTTGATTTCCTTGATCGAGCGCTCGATCTCGGCGTCGTCGAGCTCGTCGGGCGAGACGTCGGTGCCCAGCACGCTGGCCTGGATGGTCGAGGCGAACACCGCTTCGCCGAGCGCCGTCGTCTGGATGCCCTGGCCGCTGTCGCTGTTCTCCACGCCTTCCCACTCGACCGCGAGGACCGAGACGTTGTCGCACTTCGGGCCGCCGTTGCGCAGCGCCTGCTCGACGAGCTCGGGCACCGAGTCGGAGAGCGGCAGGTTGGCGAGCTGGTCGGTGATCTCGCTGTCGCTGACCGTGCCCCAGAGGCCGTCGGAGCACAGCAGCAAGCGGTCGCCGGCCTGCATCAGGAGCGGGCCCACCGTGTCGACCACCGGCTTGCCGGGGCTGCCGAGGCAGGTGAAGAGCACGTTGCGATTGAAGCGGTCGCCCATCGGCACGACCTGGCTCATCGTCTGCTGCAGCTCGGAGTAGGAATGGTCGCGGGTCCGGGCGATCAGCTTGTCGCCGCGCACCATGTAGAGCCGCGAATCGCCGCAGTGCGCCCAGTAGGCGGCGTTGCCCTGCATCAGGCAGGCCACGACGGTGGTGCGCGGCGTGTCGATGAGCGCCTTCTGCGTCGCGTAGCGCAGCAGCTGGTGATGGCCGGCGACGATCGATTCGTGCAGGAAGCGCAGCGGGTCGGGCAGCGTCGGCTTGCAGTCGCGCTGGAACATCGCGGCGAGCGTCTGCAAGGCGAGTTGCGAGGCGACCTCGCCTTCCGGGTGGCCGCCCATGCCGTCGGCGAGCGCGAAGAGGCCGGCGTCACGCGTGTAGCAATAGCCCATCCGGTCTTCGTTCTTCTCGCGGCCGCCTTTGCGGCTCACTTGATAGACCGAGAAGCGCATGGCTAGGCTTTGCTCGTGGTCAGGTTCTCGAGCTGCAGCTTCAGCCGTTCGCTGAAGCTGAGCTTCGTGTACTGCCGCTCGGTCTCGCGCGACAGCTCCTTCTGCAGCGCGAACACGCTTTGCGGCCGCGACAACGGATCGAGCGACATGCACCACTCGGTCACCTCGATCAGGTTGTCGCTGTAGACATTGCGCAGGCGGGAAAGCGAGAGCGCCAGGCGATCCTTCTCGATGCGCTGCGGCGCGTCGTTCGGCGGATAGCCCTGCATGCAGGCGTAGATGCAGGCGCCGATGGCGTAGATGTCGGTCCAGGGCCCGAGGGTGCCGTCTCTTCGGTACATCTCGGGCGCGGCGAAACCCGGCGTGTACATCGGCCGGATGAAGTTGCCTTCCTTGCTCAGCACCTCGCGTGCGGCGCCAAAGTCGAGCAGCACCGCCTTGTTCTCGTTGGTGATGAAGATGTTGGCCGGCTTGATGTCCAGGTGCAGCATCTTGTGCTGGTGGACGATGCGCAAGCCGCGCAATATCTCGTCGAAAAGGGAGCGGATCGTCGATTCCCGAAATACCTTGTCGCGCTTGAGATCGCGCGCCGTGACGATGAAATCCTGCAGGGTATCGCCCTGCAGGTAATTCATGACCATGTAGACGGTTTCGTTCTCGCGGAAGAAATTGAGAACGGAAACCACGCTCGTATGCGATATCTGCGCGAGCGAGCGGCCCTCTTCGAAGAAGCTCTTCAGGCCGAGCCGGTAGAGCGGCTGCTTCTCCGGCTTGACGCGCGGAGTGAGCTCGCCGGGCGAGCGCTCGGCGAGCGAAGAAGGGAGATACTCCTTCAGCGCAACAAGCTTGCGGTCGGCGTCTTCGCAGAGGTAGACGACGCCGAAACCCCCGGCCGCCAGTTTCTTGATGACCTGGTAGCCGCCCACCACCGTGCCCGAGGGCAAAGGTGCTGGTTTGGGCTTTGACATAGTCGGGAAATAGGAGGCAAAAGCGCGTGGCAGTTTACAGCATGACCGGTTATGCAAATGCCTCTGCGAGCCCGGCAACGCCGGCTTCGGCAGCATTGCACGAACCGCAACCGGCGGCGGCTTCGGCCGGCTCGATCGGCGTTGAGATGCGCTCGGTCAACAACCGTTTTCTCGACCTCTCGCTGCGCCTGCCCGACGAGTTTCGCAGCCTCGAGCCGGCCCTGCGCGAATTGGTGACCGCGCGTTTCAAGCGCGGCAAGATCGAGCTGCGCCTGACCGGCGCCGGCGATACGGAAGCGGCGATCGCCGAGCCGCAACCCGAGCAACTGGCCCATCTCGCCCATCTCGAGCGGACGGTCCGGCACATGCTGCCCGAGGCGCGGCCGCTCTCGGTCCAGGAGGCGCTGCATTGGTGTCGCGGCGGCGCACGCCAGGAAGACGCGAGCAGCACCGTGCTCGAAGCGGCGAAGCATTGCATCGTCGGCCTGGCCCAGGCACGGGCGCGTGAAGGCGCCCGTCTCGCCACCGTTCTCGCCGAGCGCGTCGCGCACCTCCGCACTCTGGCCGATGCCGCCGAGCCGCTCGTTCCGGCGGCGGTGGCGCGCCAGCAGCAGCGCTTCATCGAGCGCTGGAACGACGCGCTCGAGAAATCGGGCGGCTCGACCACGATCTCGCGCGAAGCGATCGAGGATCGGGCCCTCAACGAAGCCGCCGCCTATGCCATCCGCATCGACGTCGCCGAGGAGCTCGCCCGCCTGCGCTCGCATCTCGAGGAGATCGCCCGCCTCCTCGACAAGGGCGGCGAGATCGGCAAGCGCCTCGAGTTCCTGATCCAGGAGCTCCTGCGCGAAGCCAACACGCTGGGCTCGAAGTCGACATCGATCGAGATGACGACGATCTCGGTCGACATGAAGGTGGCGATCGAGCAGTTGCGCGAGCAGGTGCAAAACGTCGAGTAGTCGGCGCCGGCCGGACCGGCCGCGCACTTAAACTGCGCGCAGCCTTCACGCACGCGCCCATGGACTACCCCGGCAACCTCTTCACCGTCGCCGCGCCGAGCGGCACGGGCAAATCGAGCCTCGTCAAGGCCTTGCTCGAGCTCGATTCGCATCTGGTGCTCTCGATCTCGCACACCACGCGCCAGCCGCGCGGCCAGGAGCAGCCCGGCCGCGAGTACCACTTCACCGACGAGCCGACCTTTCGGGCCATGACCCGGGCCGGCGAGTTCGTGGAGTGGGCCGAGGTGCACGGCAATCTCTACGGCACGTCGCGCGCCGCCATCGAGGATCGCATCGTCGGCGGGCACGACGTGCTGCTCGAGATCGACTGGCAAGGCGCGCTGCAGATCAAGAAGCTGTTCCCGAACGCGATCCTGATCTTCCTGCTGCCGCCGAGCTGGGACGAGCTGCTGGCCCGCCTGCAGCGGCGCGGCGAAGACGCGGCCGAGGTCATCGCCCGGCGCATGGCCGATGCCCGCATCGAGGTTTCGCAGGCCCGGCATTTCGACTTCGTTATAATCAACGCCCAGTTCGAGCTGGCGCTGTTCGATCTCAAGGCGATCGTCCATTCGCAGCGCCTGAAGTACGCGTCGCAGCAACGGGCCAAGCCCGCCGTCTTTGCGGCCCTCGACCTGCTCTGAAGTCAGTACCCCGCGAGCCGCCCCGGCCCGCGCACAGAAAGCACCCATGGCCCGCATCACCGTCGAAGACTGCCTTGTCAAGATCCCGAACCGCTTCCAGCTCGTGCTCGCGGCGACCTATCGCGCGCGCATGCTGAGCCAGGGCCACGCGGCCAAGGTCGAGACCAAGAACAAGCCGGGCGTGACCGCGCTGCGCGAGATCGCCGCCGGCGAGATCGGCATCGAGATGCTGCGCAAGGTCCCGGTCTAAAGAGGCTGGGGTCTCCAGCGCGGCGGTCCATCCCGAGACCGGTTCCGCGCTAAATTCGGGCATGGCCGCGCGCTCGTCCAACGCCCTCTCCGACGCCAAGCCGGCGCCTCGCAAGCGCGCGCCGCCCGCCGCCGGCCAGGCGCCGCCGGCCGACGCCGCCGCCGCGTCCTTCGCCGCCCTCACCGTCAAGCTCGACTACCTCGACGCAGCCGACGTCCGGCGCGTGCGCGATGCCTATCGCTTCGCCGACGAGGCCCACCTCGGCCAGTTCCGCGCCAGCGGCGAGCCGTACATCACCCACCCGATCGCCGTCGCGGGCCTGTGCGCAGAGTGGAAGCTCGACGCACAGGCGATCATGGCCGCGCTGATGCACGACGCGATGGAAGATTGCGGCATCACCAAGGCCGAGCTGATCGAGCGCTTCGGCGCGCCCACCGCCGACCTCGTCGACGGCCTGACCAAGCTCGACAAGCTGCGCTTTTCGACGCGCGAGGAATCGCAGGCCGAGTCGTTTCGCAAGATGCTGCTGGCGATGACGCGCGACGTCCGCGTGATCCTCGTCAAGCTGGCCGATCGCCTGCACAACATGCGGACCATGGATGCCGTCGATCGCGCCAAGCGCAGCCGCGTCGCGGCCGAGACGCTCGACATCTACGCCCCGATCGCGCACCGCCTGGGCCTGAACCAGACCTATCGCGAGCTGCAGGAGCTGTCGTTCAAGAACATGAAGCCGTGGCGCGAGGCGGCGCTCTCCAAGGCAGTGCTGAAGGCGCGCGGCTACCGGCGCGACCTGGTCGACCGGATCCAGAAGGACGTCGAGAAGGCGTTCGCGCAATCGAAGCTGAAGGCGCAGATCTTCGGGCGCGAGAAGACGCTCTATTCCATCTACGCCAAGATGCGCGACAAGCACCTGAGCTTCGCCCAGGTCAGCGACATCTTCGGCTTTCGCATCGTCGTCGACACGCTGCCCGAGTGCTACATGGCGATGGGCGTGCTGCACCAGCTCTACAAGCCGGTGCCGGGCCGCTTCAAGGACTACATCGCGATCCCGAAGGCGAACGGCTACCAGTCGCTGCACACGACGCTGGTCAGCCCGCTCGGCACCGCGGTGGAGTTCCAGATCCGGACCGAGCCGATGCATGCCGTGGCCGAAAAAGGCATTGCCGCGCACTGGCTCTACAAGGCGCACGACGACGGGCCGGGGCACGGCCAGGAAGCGCAGCGCCTGGGCGCGATGTGGCTGCAGTCGCTGATCGACATCCAGGACGAGACGCGCGACGCCAACGAGTTCCTCGAGCACGTCAAGATCGATCTCTTCCCCGACGCGGTCTACGTCTTCACGCCGATGTCGAAGATCCTGGCCCTGCCGCGCGGCGCCACGCCGGTCGACTTCGCCTACGCGATCCACTCCGACGTCGGCGACCACTGCGTCGCGGCGAGCGTCAACGGCGAGCCGGTGCCGCTGCGCACCGAGCTGAAGAGCGGCGACGTGGTCGAGATCGTCGGCGCGCCGAACGCGCGGCCGAATCCGGCCTGGCTCAACTTCGTCTCGACCGGCCGGGCCCGCTCCAAGATCAGGCACTACCTGAAGAACATGGAGCAGGAAGAGTCGCGCGACCTCGGCGCCAAGATGCTGGCCCAGGCGATGCGTGCCGAAGGCCTGGCCTTGCCGGGCGACGATTCGCAGTCGGCCTCGGCCTGGCAGCACCTGATCCGCTGGAGTGGCAACAAGACGCGCGACGATCTCTTCACCGACATCGGCCTCGGCCGCAAGATCGCCACCATCGTTGCGACCCGCCTGGTGCGCCTGCTCGCCGAGGACGGCATCCGCCCCGACGCGCTCAGCTTGACGATGGGCCGCTATGCCGTCGACGACGCCGCGCCGGCGCAGGGCCTGGTGCTGATCGACGGCAGCGAAGGCGCCTCGGTCCAGCTGGCAACCTGCTGCCGGCCGATCCCGGGCGACACCATCGTCGGCAACCTCGGGCGCGGCGAGGGCCTGACTGTGCACACCGTCGATTGCAGCGTCGGCAAACGCCTGCTCGAGCGCGACAGCGAGCGCTGGATGGGCGTCGAGTGGGCCGAGCAGCCGACGCGTCCGTTCGAGACCGCAGTCTCCCTGCTGGTGAAGAACGGCAAGGGCGTGCTGGCACAGGTCGCCTCGGCGGTGAGCCACGCCGAGGCCGACATCACGCACATCGACATGGGCAACGAGCCCGCCGCCGAGACGACCGAGCTCACGCTCTTGCTGAGCGTGCGCGACCGGCTGCATCTGGCCGAGGTGATGCGCACCCTGAAGCGCTCGCCGGCGGTGCTGCGCGTCGCTCGCGTCAAGCCCTGAACGCCGCGGCGCCGGCCGGCGCGATCGCAGCGTCTACGGCGCCGGATAGCTCACGTCGAGAACTTCGAGCGTTTCGGCCCCGCGCGGCGTCAGCAGCTTGACCTCGTCGCCGATGCGCGCCTTCAGGAGCGCGCGCGCCACCGGCGAGATCCAGCTCACGTCGCCCTGCGCGCTCTCGGCTTCGTCGACGCCCATGATGCGCACCGTGCGCTCCTCGCCGCGATCGTTGACGTAGCGCACCGTCGCACCGAAGAAGATCTGCTCGTTGCCGTGATGCAGCGCCGGATCGACGACCTCGGCGATGTCGAGCCGCTTGGTCAGGAAGCGGATCCGGCGGTCGATCTCGCGCAGGCGCTTCTTGCCGTAGAGATAGTCGCCGTTCTCCGAGCGGTCGCCGTTCTTCGCCGCCCAGGAGACGACCTCCACGACCTTCGGCCGCTCGTCGTCGAGCAGGCCGAGCAGCTCGCTGCGCAGGCGCTGGAAGCCCTGCGGCGTGAGGTAGTTCTTCGCGCCCTGCGGCAAGGGCGGCGCGGCGATCTCCTCGCCGTCGTCGTCTTCGGCGGCATCGTTCTCGCGGGTAAAGGCCTTGTTCATGTCGTCTCGATCGTCGCCACCCCGTTCGCCACGAGCGTGGCCCATGCATCATGATGGATCATCCGTCTCTCTCTCTTCGAAAGGACTTGTTCATGGCCGCAACCCGAAACGTCGCCGTCATCGTCGGCAGCCTGCGCAAAGGCTCGTTCAGCCGCAAGCTCGCGCTGGCCCTGAAGGCGATCGCACCGGCATCGCTGGCGCTCGACATCGTCGAGATCGGCCCGTTGCCGGTCTTCAACCAGGACGACGAAGCGAATCCGCCGGCGCCCTCGGCCGAGTTCAAGAAGCGCGTCGCCGCCGCCGATGCGGTGTTGTTCGTGACCCCCGAATACAACCGCTCGGTACCCGGGCCGTTGAAGAACGCGATCGATATCGCCTCGCGCCCTTATGGCAAGAGCGCCTGGGACGGCAAGCCGGCGGCAGTGATCAGCAACTCGCCCGGTGCGATGGGCGGCTTCGGCGCCAACCACCACCTGCGCCAGTCGCTGGTGTTCCTCAACATGCCGACGATGACGCAGCCCGAGGCCTACGTCGGTGGCGTTGCCGATCTGTTCGACGACAGCGGCGCAATCAAGAAACCCGAGACGAAGCAGTTTCTCGAGAAATTCCTGGCGGCGTTCGGGCAGTGGATCGAGAGTACCAGCAAGACGGCGGGCTGAAATCAGCGCGTCGTGTCCAGGGGCACGGTGTCGGCCCGTTGCATCGCGGCCACCGGCACGCTGTCTTGCCGACCCGAAATCCAGAGTGCCAGCACGAGGATAGCGGCCGCACTGGACCACGAGCCGACGACGCGCACCAGGATCCGCAGCCAGGGCCGCTGCAGCAGCCCGACGATCGCCGCGATGATGACGAGCCAGAGAACGGCGCCGAGGCCCGCACCCGAGAGCGCTGCGAGCATCGCCGCGCCGGCGAACGACTCCGGATTCGAGGCGATGCCGATGCCGGCACCGAGCAGCGTCGCGATGCCGGCGTAGACGATCGGCGGCAGCGCCGGCGCAAGCGCAACGAGCAGGCCGCACGCAGTGGCGATGGCGAGCAGCGGCAGATCGGTATCGACGACCCGGCCGGCACCGGCACAGAGCAGGCCGACGACGACGCCGGCCGCGAAGCCCAGGAACGCCTTCTCGACCTTGGCGATGCCGCGCTGCCCGAGCAGCAGGCCCAGGGCGACGAGCGCGAGCAGATGCGTCGGCTCGACGAGCGGATGGAGGATGCCGCCCGAAAAATGATCGATGCCCTGGATCGATCCGTGCGCCGACGCATTCGCGCTGGCGGCGGCGAGCGCGAGCAGCGCGAGGGCGCGCTTCACGCCGATGCGAAGCCGGTGAGAAAGGCGACGCCAGCCATGGCGATGGCCGCGCCGAGGGCGCGCACGGCGACCTTGCCGGCCGGCCAGCGCACGACCAGGCCGATGGCGATGCCGCACAGGTGCAGCAAGCCAGTGGCGATGACGAAGCCCAGGCTGTAGGCCAGCGGATCGGCCGCCTTCGGCAACTCGACGCCGTGGGCATAGCCGTGAAAGACGGCAAAGGCAGCGACGATCACGGCGGCCAGCCCGATCGGTGGCCGCGCCGCGAACGCCACGACGGCGCCGAGCACGATCGCCGACAGGGCGATGCCGGTCTCGACGTGCGAGATGTGCAGCCCGCTCAGGCCGAGAGCGCCGCCGAAGGCCATCACCATCGGAAAGACGATCGGCAACACCCAGATCGCAGGACGCCCGAGAAAGGCGCCCCACAAGCCGACCGCGACCATCGCGACGACATGGTCCCAGCCGAGGAGGGGATGCATGAAGCCGCTCGCAAACCCGCCGGCCATGCCCCCACCTTCGTGCGCGAAGGCCGGGCCGGCGACGGCGAGAAGCGCAGCCGCAATGATGGTTCCAGGCGTCGGGCGCATCGCCCTATCTACGAAGCCCGCGCCGCATTGGATGCGGCCCCGGGGCCACGCGTCGCAAACCCCGTCAGGGCTCAGGCGTGGGCCGCGCTTTCCGGGCGGCCGGCCGTTGCGCCGGCGGCGTCGCCGCTGGCGAGCGGCACGCTGAAGCCGATGGTCGTCAAGCCCTCGGCGCTCGAGGCCTTGACGCTGCCCGAATGCATGGTCGCCACCGCCTTGACGATCGCCAGGCCGAGGCCGTGGCCGTGCGGCCGGCCGGGCAGGTTGCGGGCCGCGTCGATGCGATAGAAGCGGTCGAACAGGCGGCGCACGTGACTCTCGGCGATCGGCTCGCCCGGATTGGTGACGCAGACCCAGATCTCGCGCGCGTCGCGCCGCAGCTCGATCGAGATGCGCGCGCCCGGTGCGGAATGCTCGATCGCGTTCTGCAGCAGGTTCGACAGGGCGCGCCGAAAGAGCGCCGTCTCGATCGGGGCCTCGGCGTCGACATCGCCCACGATGTCGACGCTCGCGCCGAGGTCCTCGAGCAGCACCTCGTAGAAGTCGATGGTCTTGCGCGCCTCGTGCGCCAGCGTCGTGCGCTCCAGGCCGGTCGCGACCTCGCCCTGGTCGGCGCGGGCGAGAAAGAGCATGTCGTTGATGATCAGGCGCAGCTGCTCGAGCTCTTCGAGGTTGGACTGCAGGATCTCCTCGAGCTCGGCGACCGTGCGCGGCCGCGAGAGCGCCACCTGGGTGCCGCCGATCAGGTTGGCGAGCGGCGTGCGCAGCTCGTGCGCGACGTCGGCATTGAAGGCCTCGAGCTGCTGATAGGCGTCTTCCAGGCGGCCGATGGCGCCGTTGAAGGCGACCGCGAAATCGGCCAGCTCGACCGGCAGGCGCGCAGCCTGCAGGCGCTGCGCCTGCGCCTTGGGCCGCAGCGCGCGCGCCTCGAACGACAGGCGCTTGAGCGGGCGCAGACCGACCCGGGCGATCCAGTAACCGATCGACATCACGGCGAGGATGGCCGCCAGCGACAAGGCGACCAGGGCGATCAGGAAATCGTGCAAGGTGTGCCGGTACGGCCCCGAATCGCTGCCGACGATGAGGCGCACCGCCGGCCGGTCCTTCAGCGGCTCGATATCGCGCGACATGATGCGGATCGGCGCCTTCACGCTCGGCAGGGCGATCGTGCCGGTGCCGTCGTCGTTGCGGACCATGTTCTGCATCGCCGCCAGGCCCTTGCCGTACTGGAAGCGCGGGTCGTCGCTCAGCACCCAGAAGCGGATCCGCCCGTCCGACGGCGTGAGCGTGTCCATCTTGGCCTGCACGCGGCCCCAGCGCTCGAGCGAATCGGTGCGCTCCAGCGAGTACTGCAGGTTCTGCAGGTTGGTATAGAGCTCCTGGTCCTGGTGCTGGACGAGCTCGTGCTGCAACACCACGTAGAGGGCGGCGCCGATGCCGGCGAAGGTGAGCAGCGTCACCGCTGCGAACATGGCGACGAGGCGCGCGGTGATCGAGAGCTTCATCGTCCTGACCTCGCGCTACTGGGCCGCCGCGTCCTCGCGCGCTTCCATCACATACCCCATGCCGCGGATGGTATGCAGCAGCTTGGGCGTGAAGCCGGCATCGATCTTGGCGCGCAGGCGCTTGATCGCGACCTCGACGACGTTGGTGTTGCTGTCGAAGTTCATGTCCCAGACCAGCTCGGCGATCGCCGTCTTCGAGAGGATCTCGCTGTGCCGGCGCGCCAGCACCGCGAGCAGCGAGAACTCCTTGGCGGTGAGGTCGATGCGCACGTTGCCGCGCCAGGCCTTCCTCGCCAGCAGGTCGATCTGCAGGTTGGCGATCTTCAGCTGCATCGGCTCCTGGACCCGGCCGCGCCGCGCCAGCGCCTGCACCCGGGCCAGCAGCTCGAGGAAGGAGAACGGCTTGACGAGGTAGTCGTCGGCACCGTCGTGCAGGCCCTTGACGCGATCTTCGATCCGGTCGCGGGCGGTGAGCATGATGACCGGCGTCTGGCGCACGGCGCGCAGCTCGCGCAGCACCGAAAAACCGTCGAGCCGCGGCAGCATCACGTCGAGCACGATCACGTCGTAGTCGTGCTCGAGCGCGAGGTGGCGGCCTTCGATGCCGTCGTGTGCAAGGTCGACGACGCAGCCCTGCTCCGTCAACCCCTTCTTCAGGTAGTCGGTGGTCTTGAGCTCGTCGTCGACGATCAGCAGCTTCATGTCCGGGCGCGCGGGGTCATGTGGCCTCGGCCGCGGGCGGCGCGAGCAGCTCGTGCGAAGGCGGGGGCGGCAGCAGCGGCGTCTCGCCGCCGTCCTTCTTCTTGCGCCGCGCGTCCTTGCGGCTCACGTACCAGTAGTGGGCGCGATCGAGATAGAGATAGATGACGGGCGTGGTGAAGAGCGTCAGCGCCTGCGACAGGATCAGCCCGCCCACCATCGCATAGCCGAGAGGGCGGCGCAGCTCGGAGCCGGCACCGTGGCCCAGCATCAGCGGCAGGCCGCTGAGCAGCGCGCACATCGTCGTCATCATGATCGGCCGAAAGCGCAGCAGGCAGGCCTGGAAGATCGCCTCCTCCGGTTCCATGCCATGGTCGCGCTCGGCAGTGAGGGCGAAGTCGACCATCATGATGCCGTTCTTCTTGACGATGCCGATCAGCAGGATGATGCCGATCAGCGCGATCACCGTCAGGTCGTAGCCGCCGGCCATCAGGATCAGCAGCGCACCGACGCCGGCCGAGGGCAGCGTCGAGAGAATCGTCAGCGGGTGGATGTAGCTCTCGTAGAGCAAGCCGAGCACGATGTAGACGGCGATCAGCGCCGCCGCGATCAGGTAGGGCTCCGACTTCAACGAGTCGCCGAACGCCTTTGCCGAGCCCTGGAACGAGCCGGTGAGCGCTGCCGGCAGACCCATCTCCGCCTGCGCCTTGTTGATCTCGTCCACCGCCTGGCCGAGCGCGACGCCGGGCGCCAGGTTGAACGACAGCGTCACGGCCGGAAACTGGCTCTGGTGGCTGATCGCCAGGTAGGCCGTCTTCGTGGTGTCGACCTTGACCAGCGTCGACAGCGGCACCTGCTGGCCCGTCAGCGGCGAGGTGATGTAGAGCTTGCTGAACAGCGACGGGTCCGACTGCAGGGCCGGCGTGACCTCGAGCACGACGTGGTAGCTGTTGATCTGCGTGAAGTACTGCGCCACCTGGCGCTGGCCGATCGCGTCGTAGATGGTCGAGTCGATCACCGACGGCGAGATGCCCAGGCTCGAGGCGCGGTCGCGGTCGATCGTCAGCGACGCCGTCGTCGCCGCGTTCTGGATGTCGGAGGCGACGTCGGTGAGCTGCGGCATCTGCTGCAGCCGGGCCAGCAGCTTGGGCGCCCATTCGTTCAGCTCGTCGAGATTGGCGTCGGTGAGGGTGTACTGGTACTGGGTGCGCGCCAGCCTTCCGCCGACGTTGATGTCCTGCCCCGCCTGCATCAGCAGCGACGCGCCCTCGACCTGGGCCAGCTTCGGGCGCAGCCGCGCGATCACCTGGTCGGCGCTCAGCGTGCGTCCCTCGTCCTTCGGCTTCAGGGCGATGAAGAAGAAGCCGGCGTTGAACTGCGACGAGTTGCCGAACATGGCGACGCCGGTGACGTCGGGATCGTGACGCACGACATCGGCGAGCTCGACCATGCGCCGGTTCATCGCCTCGAACGACGTGTCCTGCGCGCCCTGGGCCGAGCCGAAGATGAAGCCGGTGTCCTGCTGCGGGAAGAAGCCCTTGGGAATGACGACGAAGAGGAACACCGTTGTCGCCAGCGTCAGCAGGAAGACACACAGGGTGGCGAACTGGTGCCGGAGAACGACATGCAGGCCGCGCTTGTAGCCGTTCAGCAGGGCATCGAAGCCGCGCTCGAAGAATTGATAGACGCGGCCGTGCGAGTCCTTGTGCTCGACCTTCAGGAAACGCGAGCAGAGCATTGGCGTCAGCGTCAGCGAGATCATGACCGAGACGGCGATCGTCAGCGTCACCGTGACCGCGAACTCGCGAAAGAGACGGCCGACGATGCCGCCCATCAGCAGCAGAGGAATGAAGACGGCGACCAGCGACACCGAGATCGAGATGATGGTGAAGCCGATCTCGCCGGCGCCCTTGAAGGCCGCCTCCATCGGCGTCATGCCGTCCTCGACGTGGCGGTAGATGTTCTCGAGCATCACGATCGCATCGTCGACGACGAAGCCGACCGAGATCGTCAGCGCCATCAGCGACAGGTTGTCGAGGCTGAAGCCGACCACGTACATCACCGCCGCCGTGCCGGTCAGCGCCAGCGGCACGGTGACGCTCGGGATCAGCGTCGCCGGGACGCTGCGCAGGAAGATGAAGATGACCAGGACGACCAGCGCCACGGTCAGCATCAGCGTGTGCTCGACGTCGCGGACCGAGGCGCGGATCGTCTGCGTCCGGTCGACCAGGATCTTGACGTTGACGGTCGGCGGGATCGAAGCCTGCAGGCGCGGCAATGCCGCCTTGATGGCATCGACGGTGTCGATGACGTTGGCGCCCGACTCCTTGGTGATGACGAGGATGATGCCGCGGCCGTCGTCGATGCCGCTGTTCGGCGCCGCGGCGCCGGGATAGGCCCAGGCCGCGACCTTGCTGTCCTCGGGCGCATCGACGGCAACACCGACGTCGCGGACGCGGATCGGCGCGCCCTTGCGGTAGGCGAGGATCACGTCGTTCCACGGCGCCGCCTTGACCAGCTGGTCGTTGGTATAGACGGTGAAGCTCTGCGCCGGCCCGTCGATCGTGCCCTTGGGCTGGTTGACCGAGATCGTGCCGATCGCCGCGCGGACGTCCTCGAGGCTCAGGCCCATCGCCGCGATCTTGGTCGGATCGATCTGGATCCGCACCGCCGGCTTCTGCGCGCCACCGATGCGCACCTGGCCGACGCCCGAGATCTGCGAGATCTGCTGGGCCAGGATGTTGTCGGCGTAGTCGTTGACCTGGATCAGCGGCAGCGTCTTCGACTGCACCGTGATCAGCATGATCGGCGCATCGGCCGGATTGGTCTTGCGATAGGTCGGCGGGTTCGGCAGGTTGGCGGGCAACTGACCGCTCGAGGCGTTGATGGCCGCCTGCACATCGACGGCCGCCGCGTCGATCGACCGGTTCAGGTCGAACTGCAGCGTGATCTGGGTCGAGCCGATGGCGCTCGTCGAGGTCATCTGCGAGAGGCCGGCGATCAGCGAGAACTGGCGCTCGAGCGGCTGCGCCACGTTCGAGGCCATCGTCTCCGGGCTGGCGCCCGGCAGGTTGGCGGAGACCTGGATGGTTGGAAAGTCGACCTGCGGCAAGGGCGCGACCGGCAGCAGCGGGAACGCGGCCACGCCCACGAGCAGCAGGGCGAGCGCGAGAAGCGTCGTTCCGATCGGGCGCTTGATGAAAGCGGCCGAAATGTTCACTGCCCGCTCCCGCTCGCGGCCGCCAGCGGGCTCACTGCGCTGGTGCCCATGCCCGGAGCCGATGCGGCGCGGGCGCCGCTTGCAGCCCGGCCCGGCCCGCGCGCGGATTCGGTCACCGTCGAGCCGACACGCAGCTGGTATTGCCCGTCGACGACGACGCGCTGACCTGCGCTCAGGCCGCTCTCGATCACCGCGACGCCGTCCTGGATCGAGCCGACACGCACCGGCTGGTTCATGGCCTTGTCGTCGGCGCCGACGAGCCAGACGAAGGTGCCGTCCTGGCTGCGCTGCACGGCCGCCGCCGGCACCGTGAGCGCGTGCGGATCGTGGCGCAGCACCAGCCTGACGTTGACGTACTGCCCCGGCCAGAGCGAATGCCCCGGGTTCGCAAAGCTGCCCTTCAGCTGCACCGTGCCCGTGGTGGTGTCGATCTGGTTGTTGAGCAGAACCAGCTTGCCGCTGCCGAGCACCTGGCTGCCGTCGCGCGGGTAGGCGATCACCTGCAGCGGCTCGGCGCTCGCGTGCAGGGCCTTGTTGACGTCCTGGAAGTTTTCCTCGGGCAGCGTGAACACCACCGTGATCGGGTCGATCTGGTTGATGACCACGAGGCCACCGGCGTCGGCCGCATGGACGATGTTGCCGGCGTCGACCAGGCGGGCGCCGACGCGTCCGCTGATCGGCGCGACGATGCGGGTGAAGCCGAGCTGCACCTGCGCGAAGCTGATCTGCGCATCGTCGGTCTTGACCGCCGCGTCGAGCTGGGCGACGAGCGACTTCTGGGTGTCGACCTGCTGCTGGGTCGCCGCATCCTGCGCGATCAGGCTGGTGTAGCGCTGCAGGTCGTTCCTGGCGTTGCCGAGGGTGGCCAGGTCGCGCCCCTTTTGCGCCTGCACCTGTGCCAGCTGCGCCTCGAGCGTGCGCGGGTCGATCTCGGCCAGCAACTGGCCGGCCTTCACGTCCTGGCCCTCGACGAAGGCGACGCGCACGAGCTGGCCGTCGATGCGGGCCTTGACGGTCACGCTCTGCAGCGCCGTGACCGTGCCGACGCCGGTGCGAAACACCGGCACGTCCTGCTCCTTGACGGTGGTGCTCGTCACGTGCACGGGCCCGGCGACACGCGCCGGCGGCTTGCTCTCGTTGGCGAAATGCAGCCAGATCCAGACGATGAGCGCGAGCGCGACCAGCACGGCCACGCCGATGATCACGTTGCGGCGATAAGGATGGGGTTCAGCCTGCATGGAGATCAGTTTCCGGGAGACGTTGAGGCGGTCGAGATCGGTGGCGTCGAAGCTGGCGCCTGCGGCGCGAGCGCGAGCGGCGCGGCACCCGGCGACCAGCCGCCACCGGTCGCGGCAATGAGCGCCACGCTCGTCGTCAGCTGCCGGCTGCGCAGCTGCACTGCCGTACGCTGGTTCGAGAGAGCCAGGATCTGCGCGGTGACGACCGCCAGATAGTTCGCCGTGCCGCCGCGGTACTGCGTCAGCGCCAGCCGCTCGGCGATCTGCGCCGCGGCCACGGCCTCGTCCTGCAGCGCTGTCTCCTGATCGAGGACGCGCAGGGTCGAGAGGTCGTCCTCGACCTGCTGGAAGCTGCTCAGCACCACCTGCTTGTATTGGGCGACGGCGATGTCGAAGGCGGCAATCGCCTGGTCGGTATGCGCTCGCCGCAGGCCCCCGTCGAAGAGCGACTGCGCCAGTGTCGCGCCGAGCGACCAGACACGGCTGGGCGTGTCGAAGAGGAGCGCGAACGTGCCGCCCGAGAGGCCGCCGGACACGCCGAGGTTGAGCTGCGGGTAGTAGGCCGCCTTGGCGACGCCGATGTTGGCGTTGGCCAGCGCGGCACGGCGCTCGGCGGCGGCGATATCGGGGCGGCTCTCGAGCAGCTCGGACGGCAGGGTGCCGGGAATCACGGGCATGCGTGCCTGGAACTTGTCGGCCGGCGCGACCGCCGCCAGCGCGAACGCCGCGGGTGGCCGCCCGGTGAGGATGGCGATGGCGTGCTCGAGCTGGCTGCGCTGCGCGTCGAGATCGACGCCTTGCGCCTGCGCCGTCTTCAGCTGGGTCTGGGCCAGCGCGACGTCGGAGCGCAGGGCCACGCCGGCGCCGAACTGCGCCTGCGTCAGGTTCAGGGCCCGGGTATAGGCGGCAACGGTGTTGGCGTAGAGCTCGCGCTGGACATCGATGTAGCGCAGCTGGAGATAGGCCTGCGCCACCGCGACCTGGATGCTGAGACGCGCCGCGGCCAGGTCGTCGGCGCTCGCGGCGACGCCGGCTTCGCCCGACTCGACGCTGCGCCGCACGGCGCCCCAGAGGTCGGGCACCCAGCTGGCGCTGAGGTTGACGCCATACGCCGTCACATCGCGGCCGGTCGTCGCCGACACGCCGCGGCCGGCCGACACGCCGCCATTGACGTTCGGGTAGAAGCCGGCCCGGTCGGCATCGAGAACGGCCTTGGCCTGCCGGTATTGCGCCTCGGCCTGGCGGATGTTCTGGTTTGCCGCATTGGCGGCGACGACGAGGCCGTTCATCGTCTCGTCGCCATACCATTCCCACCAGGGCTGGGCGCTGTCGACCGCCCGCGGTTCCGCGGTCTTCCACGGGCCGGCTTCCTTGTAGGCAGCGGGCACCTCGACCGTCGGCCGAACGTAGTCGGGGCCGACGGCGCAGCCCGCCAGGCCGGCGAAAGCGAAGGCGGCGAGAACTGCGGCGGACGAGCGTCGAAGACGCGGACGGGTCATGGCGAACGGGAAGTCGGCAGAGGAAGGCGGGCACTCTAGGGCCGACCCGCGAGGCCGGCGCTGTCGGCAACATGACAGTTCTGTCAGCTTGGGTACCCGACCGACAGGCGGTCGACCCTGCGCCGGCCTGCCTTGCGTTTCCCCTTGCAAAGTGGACAAACGCATGCAACTTCCAAGTCCTTGCCGGGCTCTGAATTTGCTTGCCGGAATATACTGGGGAAGTACTTTGCGCCAACCGATTGTCATCGCCTCCGCGGGCCGGAATCTGAAAGGGTCGTTCATGGGTGTCAAACTCAAGGTCGCGGGCTGGCTTGCGCTCGGCGCGGTCGCCGGCGCGCTGACGACGTTGCAGTTCGAGGCCAGCGCCCGCAATTCGGTCTCGCAACTCCCCATCGAAGAGCTGCAGCAGCTCGCCGCGGTATTCGGCCTGATCAAGACCGACTACGTCGAGCCGGTCGACGAGAAGAAGCTCATCAACGACGCGATCGGCGGCATGGTCTCCGGCCTCGATCCGCACTCGCAGTACTTCGACAAGAAGAGCTTCAAGGAATTCCGCGAGGCCACGACCGGCCGCTTCGTGGGCATCGGCATCGAGATGGGCATGGAGGACGGCCTGGTGAAGGTCGTCACGCCGATCGAAGGGTCGCCCGCGTTTCGCGCCGGCCTGAAGAGCGGCGACCTGATCACCAAGATCGACGACACCCTGGTCAAGGGGCTGACGGTCGACCAGGCGGTCAAGCGCATGCGCGGCGAGCCGAACACCAAGGTCGTGCTGACCGTGTTCAGGAAGAGCGAGAGCCGCACCTTCCCGGTGAACATCACGCGTGAAGAGATCCGCCTGCAGAGCGTTCGCGCCAAGATGATCGAGCCGGGCTACGCCTGGGTCCGGGTCAGCCAGTTCCAGGATCGCACCGTCGAAGACTTCGCGACCAAGGTGCAGGACCTCTACAAGCAGGATCCGAACATCAAGGGCATCGTGCTCGACCTGCGCAACGACCCGGGCGGCCTGCTCGAAGGCGCGGTTGCCATTTCCGCCGCGTTCCTGCCGAGCGATTCGGTGATCGTCACCACCAACGGCCAGATCCCGGACTCCAAGGCCACCTTCAAGGCCTCGCCCGAGTACTACCAGCGTCGCGGCGGCTCCGACCCGCTGAGGCGCCTGCCCGACGCGATCAAGAAGGTGCCGCTCATCGTGCTCGTCAACGAAGGGTCGGCTTCGGCCAGCGAGATCGTCGCCGGCGCGCTGCAGGACTACCACCGCGGCACGGTCATGGGCGCGCAGACTTTCGGCAAGGGCTCGGTGCAGACGGTGCGCCAGCTCTCTCCGGAGACGGCGCTGAAGATCACGACGGCGCGCTACTACACGCCGAGCGGCGCCTCGATCCAGGCCAAGGGCATCGTCCCGGACATCATGCTCGACGAGACGGCCGACGGAAACCTGTTCGCGGCACTGCGCACGCGCGAGGCCGATCTCGAGAAGCACCTGCAGAGCGGCCAGGGTCCGGAAGTCAAGGATGCGGCGCGCGACGCGGCACGCGAAGAAGCACGCAAGCGCTTCGAGGCCGACCAGGCGAAGGCCCTGGTGCCCAAGCCACCGGCTGATTTCGGCGGCACCGACGACTTCCAGCTCGCCCAGGCGCTGAACCAGCTCAAGGGCAAGACCGTGCTGGTGAGCAAGACCGCGGTCGAGCGCAAGGCCGAAGCGCAAACCAACTAGGGCGCCCCTTCGTTCGCCGCGAAACGCCCGTGCGACGCACGGGCGTTCTCGTTTTGGGGCCCTCGACATGGACGACGACGACCTCCTCCGCTACTCGCGCCACCTGCTCCTCGACGACATCGGCATCGAGGGCCAGCGCCGCCTCCTGGCAGCGCATGCGCTCGTCATCGGCGCCGGCGGCCTCGGCTCGCCGGTGGCGCTCTTTCTCGGCAGCGCCGGCGTCGGCCGCGTCACCATCGTCGATGGCGACCGCGTCGACCTGACCAACCTGCAGCGGCAGATCGCGCACGACATGTCGCGCCTGGGCGAGCCGAAGGCGATGTCGGCCGCACTCTCCATCGCCGAGATCAATCCACGCATCGAAGTCGCCGCACTCAACGAACGGGTCGGTGCCGAGCAGCTCGACGGGCTCGTCGCCGAGGCCGACGTCGTGCTCGACTGCAGCGACAACTTCAAGACGCGCCACGCCATCAACGCCGCGTGCGTGCAGCACGGCAAGCCACTGGTCGCGGGCGCCGCGATCGGCTTCGACGGCCAGCTCAGCGTCTACGACACGCGCGACGCCGAGGCGCCGTGCTATGCCTGTGCCTTTCCCGAAGACGCCGCGTTCGAGGACGTCGCCTGCTCGACGATGGGCATCTTCGC
The DNA here is from genome assembly GCA_963778525.1 of uncultured beta proteobacterium. Lineage (GTDB taxonomy): Bacteria > Pseudomonadota > Gammaproteobacteria > Burkholderiales > Burkholderiaceae_C > Schlegelella_A. The sequence goes on from CAVZUJ010000001.1 coordinate 1,083,143, forward strand.
GCCGCTCGTCGGCATCATCGGCAGCATGCAGGCCGCCGAAGCGTTGAAGCTCCTCGCCGGCATCGGCCGCCCGCTGAAAGGCCGCCTGCAGATGCTCGACGCGCGTGCCATGGAATGGACCGAGATGCGGGTCGGGCGCGACCCGGGCTGCGTCGTCTGCGCACACCGGCCCGGCGCCTAGAAGCGTCGCGCCCTGGCCGCGGCAGCGCGACGACGTTCGCCGCGACGTGAAGGATTGCCGGGCCGCGACCACTTGCGACGAGCACGGCGGCGCCAGCGTTCTACATTGCCGCCATGCACAGCAGCCGCTACGACGCCGCCACCTTGATGGCTCCCGCCCGGACCCGCCATGCCAGCTCGGGCTGGCTGTCGGGGCTGATGCTCTCGATCACCTTGCGCACCGCGCTTCGCCTGGTCGCCGCCTTCGGCTGATCGCGCGCAGGCCGAAAGGACCGACCGATGCAGTCGGAACCGATGCGGCTGGACGAACCGGGCATGGTCCTCCCGTACGTGGAGGACGTGGCCGACTGGAAGCGTCGCTTTGCACGCCGCGTCCTCGAGCTCGACGACCAGCTCGATCCGAATACGCTCGTTCATTTCGCCGACGGCCTGGCCCTGAGCGCCCGCTGGCGCCTGATGGCGCCGGAGGAAGTGGCCGAGAAGCTCTACGACGAGCCGTTGCGGCCGAGCGTCTCCTAGCATCTCCGGCCGGCGCCGCCTGCGCGGTCGCCGGCTAACATCGCCGGGCCATGAAATCATCTGCCCGCATCCCAGGTTTTCGCCTTCTTCATTCGCCCGGTCCGACGCACGTGCCGGACGCCGTCGTGAGCGCGATGGCGCGCCAGCCAACCGACCTCGCCGACCCGCGCCTGGCGCTCCTGATCGATGCCTGCGAATCGGGCATGAAGGAGCTTCTGCAAACGAAGCGGGCCGAGGTCTTCTTCTATGCGGCCAACGGCCACGGCGGCTGGGAAGCGGTGATCGCCAACCTCGTCGCGCCCGGCTCGACCGTGCTGATTCCGGGCACCGGCCACTTCTCGGATAACTGGGCCGAGCAGGTCGAGGCCTTCGGCGGCAAAGCCGTGCGCACGTCTTTCGTCGAAGGCTCTCCCATCGATCCGGCCGCGCTCGAAGCGGTGCTGCGCGACGACAGCGCGCACCGGATCGGCGCCGTCTTCGTGGTCCACACCGATACCGCCAGCGGCACCACCTGCGATCTCGCCGCGCTGCGCCGCGCCATCGATGCGGCGCGCCATCCGGCCTTGTTCGTGGTCGACGTGGTCGCCTCGCTCGGCGCAGCGCCTTTTGCCATGGACGAGCTTGGCGTCAACGTCGTGATCGGCGCTTCGCAGAAGGGCTTGATGATCCAGCCCGGGCTCGCCTTCGTTGCCGCCGACGAGCAGGCGATGGCCATGGCGCGCGCCAACCCGGCGCCGCGCTTCTACTGGGACTGGGCTCGCCGCCTCAGCGACCACTCCTATCGCAAGTTCTGCGGCACGCCGCCGCTGGCGCACCTGGCCGGCCTCGAAGCCGCCCTCGGCCTGATCGCCGTCGAAGGACTCGACAACGTCCATGCGCGCCACGCCCGCCTCGCCCGCGCCGTGCATGCCGCCGTGACGCACTGGGGCGAGGCTGGCGCCCTGCGCCTGTTCACGAAGGTGCCGGCGGCGCGCTCGGTGTCGGTGACGGCGATCGAGGTCTCGCCGGGCATCGATCCGGAAGCCTTGCGCGCCGTTGCGCGCGAGCGTTTCCAGGTCGCCATCGCCGGCGGCCTCGGCCCGCTCGGCGGCCGCGTCTTTCGCATCGGCCACCTCGGCGACGTCAACGAAGCGATGATCCTGGGCTGCCTCGCCGGCGTGGAAGCCGCGTTGGCGGTGCAGGGAATCGCGCACCAGCGCGGTGGCGTCGAAGCTGCGATCGCCACGTTCACGCGCGAATGAGCCGCGGCGCGAATCAGCCGGCGTTTCGACGCAGCGTCGGCAGGCCGACACCCGCGGCATCGAAGCCGCCATCGACCGCCAGCACCTGGCCGTTGATGAAGGCGGCCGCCGGGCTGCAGAGAAAGCCGGTCGCATCGGCGATTTCCTCGACCGTGCCATAGCGATTGAGCGGAATCGCGTCGTAGTAGTCGGAGCGGATGGCGACGCTGTGCACCAGCTTGGCCATGTCGGTGTCGACCGGGCCGGGCGCCACCACGTTGGCGCGGATGCCCATGGTGCCGAGCTCCACGGCCTGCTGCTTGGTCAGGGCAATGATCGCCGCCTTGCTCGTGCCGTAGGCCACGCGCAGCGTGCTGGCGCGCAGGCCGGAGATCGAGGCGATGTTGACGATCGCCCCGCCGCCGCTCCTCTTCATGACCGGCACGCAGGCCTGCGTGCACAGGAACGTCCCGTCGAGGTTGGTCGAGAGCACATGCCGCCACTCCTCGAACGTGGTCTCGCCGATCGGTTTGAAGACGGCGACGCCGGCGTTGTTGACGAGCGCGTCGATGCGTCCGAAGCGGGCCTCTATCCTGGTCGACCGAAGTCCTGCACCTGCTTCGGGTCCGACACGTCGCAACGCAGGGCGAGCACCTGCGCATCGTTGCCGAGCGCGGCGGCTGCCGGCATCAAGGCATCGCCGTCGATGTCGAGCAAGGCGACCCGGTGGTCGTGCGCCAGGAACCATCGGCCGATCGCCAGGCCGATACCACGCGCGCCGCCCGTGACGACGGCCACCTTCGTAGATGAAACATCTGATGCCATGTGGCCTCCTCGTGAAGGATGATCGCCGATGGTTCGAACAACGACTACAGGAGAAGCCATGAAGATCACCCGACGACGCGCCCTGCTCGCAGGCGCCGGCGCCCTCGCCCTGCCGGCGCGCTACGCGCAGGCCCAGACGGCGGAGTTCAGCTACAAGTACGCGAACAACCTGCCGGTGGCGCATCCGATGAACGCGCGCGCCAAGGAGATGGCCGACGCCATCCGCGCCGACACCAAGGGCCGCGTCTCGATCGAGATCTTCCCGAACAACCAGCTCGGCTCGGACACCGACATGCTGAGCCAGGTGCGCTCGGGCGGCATCGAGTTCTTCACCCTCTCCGGCCTGATCCTCTCGACCCTGGTGCCGGCCGCTTCCATCACCGGCATCGGCTTCGCCTTCAGCAGCTACGACGAAGTGTGGAAGGCGCTCGACGGCGACCTCGGCGCCTATGTGAGGAAGGAGATCGCCAAGTCGGGCCTGGTGGCGATGGACCGCATCTGGGACAACGGCTTTCGCCAGATCACCTCGTCGACCAAGCCGATCAACACCGCCGACGACCTGAAGGGCTTCAAGATCCGCGTCCCGGTCTCGCCGCTGTGGACCTCGATGTTCAAGGCCTTCGAGGCCTCGCCGGCCTCGATCAACTTCAGCGAGGTCTACAGCGCGCTGCAGTCGAAGGTCGTCGACGGCCAGGAAAATCCGCTCGCCATCATCGCCACGGCCAAGCTCTACGAAGTGCAGAAGTACTGCTCGCTCACCAACCACATGTGGGACGGCTTCTGGTTCCTGGCCAACGGCAAGGCCTGGGAGCGGCTGCCCGCCGGAGCTGCGCACCATCGTCGCCAGGCACGTCAACGATGCCGGCGTGAAGGAGCGCGCCGACGTCGCCGCCCTCAACGCGACGGTGCAGAAAGACCTCGCGGCCAAGGGCCTGGCCTTCAACCAGCCCGCGGCCGAGAGCTTTCGCGACAAGCTGCGCAAGGCCGGCTTCTATTCCGAATGGAAGGGCAAGTACGGCGAGGAAGCCTGGGCGATCCTGGAGCGCAGCACCGGCAAGCTGGCGTGAGCGTCGGCGCCCGCCTGGCGCGCCTCGAAGGCGCGCTCGGCTGGCTGGTCGAGGTGCCGGCCGGCCTGCTCGTGCTGGCCGACATCGTCGTCCTCTTCGCCGGCGTGTTCTCGCGCTTCGTGCTGCACAACCCGCTCGTCTGGTCGGACGAGCTGGCGTCCATCCTCTTTCTCTGGCTCGCGATGCTCGGCGCCGTCACCGCCCTTCGCCGCGGCGAGCACATGCGCATGACGGCGCTGGTCGGCCGCCTCGCGCCTTCGCCGCGCGCCGTGCTCGAGGCGGTGGCGATGGCAGCCTGCCTTGCCTTTCTTGCGCTCGTCATCTGGCCGGCCTGGCAATACGCGGCCGACGAGCGCGCCATCACCACGCCGGCGCTCGAGATCTCCAACCTCTGGCGCGCCGCGGCCTTGCCGATCGGCATCGCGCTGATGGCCGCCTTCGCCGTCTTGCGCATGCTGCGCTCGACGACGCGCAAGGACGCCGCAATGGCGATCGTTGCGGTGCTGGTCGTCGTTGCCGTGTTCTGGCTGCTCGGGCCGACCCTGGCCAAGCTCGGCCGCCTGAATCTGCTGATCTTCTTCGTCGGCGTCGCCGGCGGCAGCGTGCTGGCGGGCATCCCGATCGCCTTCGCCTTCGGCCTCGGCACCTTCGGCTATCTCGCCCTGACCACCTTCACGCCGCTCACCGTCGTCGTCGGACGCATGGACGAAGGCATGTCGCACCTGATCCTGCTGGCCGTGCCCTTGTTCGTGTTCCTCGGCCTGCTGATCGAGATGACCGGGCATGGCGCGCGCCATGATCGCTTTCCTCGGTGGCCTGCTCGGGCACGTGAAGGGCGGCCTGTCGTACGTGCTGGTCGGCGCGATGTATCTCGTCTCCGGCATCTCGGGCGCGAAGGCGGCCGACATGGCGGCGATCGCGCCGGCGCTCTTTCCCGAGATGAAGGCGCGCGGCGCCGACCCGGGCGACCTGGTCGCGCTCCTGGCGGCGACCGGCGCGCAGACCGAGACCGTGCCGCCGAGCCTGGTGCTCATCACCATCGGCTCGGTCACCAGCGTCTCGATCGCCGCCCTCTTCACCGGCGGCATGCTGCCGGCGCTGGTGCTCGGCCTGGTGCTGTGCATCGTCGTGCGCCATCGCGCCCGCCACGAAGACCTGAGCGCGATCGTTCGTGTGCCGCGCCGCGCCGTGGCGCGGCTCTTCGTCATCGCCTTGCCGGCCCTGGCCTTGCCGTTCGTGATCCGTGCTGCCGTCGTCGAAGGCGTGGCCACCGCCACCGAGGTCTCGACCATCGGCATCGCCTACGCCCTGCTCGCCGGCCTGCTCGTCTATCGCCAGTTCGACTGGCGGCGCATCGGCCCGATGCTGGTCGCGACCGCTTCGCTCTCGGGCGCGATCCTGTTCATCATCGGCACAGCGACGGCGATGGCCTGGGGCCTGACGCAGTCGGGCTTCTCGCGCCTGCTCGCCGAAGCCATGGCCGCGCTGCCGGGCGGCGTGCCGATGTTCCTCGCCGTGTCCATCGTCGCCTTCACCGTGCTGGGCTCGGTGCTGGAAGGCATCCCGGCGATCGTGCTGTTCGGGCCGCTGCTCTTTCCGATCGCGCGCCAGCTCGGCGTGCACGAGGTGCACTACGCGATGGTGGTCGTGCTCTCGATGGGCCTGGGCCTGTTCTCGCCGCCGCTCGGCGTCGGCTACTACGCCGCCTGCGCGATCGGCCGCGTCAGCCCGGACGCCGGCATCCGGCCGCTCGTCGGCTACATGCTGGCGCTGCTCGTCGGCGTGATCGTCGTCGCCGCGGTGCCGTGGCTGTCGACCGGGTTTCTTTGAATCGAAGGACCTCGCGGGAGACCGCGATGCGAACGACCCGACGACTTTTCGTTGCCCTGCTGTTCGGTACGCTCGCGGGACTGGGCCTCCAGCCGGCCCAGGCGGCCTATCCCGACAAGCAGGTGCGCGTGATCGTCCCCTTCGCGCCGGGCGGCGCCACCGACGTGGTGGCTCGCAGCCTCGCCAAGCGCTTGAGCGAGATCTGGAGCCAGCCCGTCGTCGTCGAGAACAAGCCGGGCGCCGGCGGCAACATCGGCGCCGACCTCGTCGCCAAGGCGCCGGCCGACGGCTACACGGTGCTGCTCGCCTCGCCGGCCGAGATCGTCATCAACCCGCATCTCTACGCGCACATGCCGTACGACCCGGCGAAGGACCTCACGCCGGTCACCAAGATCGCCGCCGCGCCGCTGGTGCTCGTCGTCCATCCTTCGGTGCCGGTGCACAACGTGGCCGAGCTCATCGCCTGGATCAAGAGCCAGAAAGGCGGCGTGAGCTACGCGTCGTCGGGCACCGGTGGGCCGCAGCATCTGGCCGCGGAGCAGTTTCGCCTGATGACCGGCACCAACCTCGTCCACGTACCGTACAAGGGCGGCGCACCTGCGGTGAACGATCTGCTCGCCGGCCAGGTGCCGATGTTCTTCGCCGGCCTGCCGCCGGCGCTGCCGCACATCAAGGCCGGCACGCTGCGCGCGCTCGCGGTGACCACATCGACGCGCTGGCCCTCGCTGCCCGACGTGCCCACGGCCGCGGAGTCGGGTCTTCCCGGCTTCAATATCGAGAACTGGCAAGGCATCTTCGTGCCTGCGGGCACGCCGCCCGAGATCATCGGCAAACTGGCGCGCGACATTGCGACGGTGGCGAGCGAAAAGGAATTCGCCGACCGGCTGACGGCGCAAGGGGCCGCGCCGGCAACGATGTCGCCAGCCGACTTCACGGTCTTCGTCCGCTCGGAGAACGCAAAGTACGGCCGGCTCGTGAAGGAATCGGGAGCGAAGGTCGAATGAAGCACGACAACATGAAGATCGATCCGCGCGCCGAAGCTGTCGACAACGGGCGGCGACGCGCGCTGGGCACGCTCGGCGCGATCGCCGCGCTGTTCGCTTCGCCGGCTTTCGCGCAGTCGTTCCCCGCGAAGCCGTTCCGCCTCGTCGTGCCGTTTCCGGCCGGCGGCCCCACCGACATCGTCGCGCGTCCCTTCGCGCAACTGCTCAATGAGTCGTCGGGTCAGCAGGTGATCGTCGACAACCGCGGCGGCGCCGGCGGCTCGATCGGCGCCGACGTCGTGGCCAAGGCCGCACCCGACGGCTACACCCTGCTCGTGGGCACGGTCGGCACGAACGCGATCAATCCGGCGCTGTACCCCAAGCTCCCCTACGACGCCGCGAAAGACTTCACCCCGCTCGGCCTGCTCGCTTCGGCACCGGTGGCCGTGGTGGTGAATCCGCAGGCGCCGTACGCCAACATCGCCGAGCTCATTGCCGCCGCGAAGAAGGCCCCGGGCAGCATCAACTTCGGCTCGGCCGGCAACGGCTCGCCCGGGCATCTCACCGGCGAGATGTTCGCCAAGGCCGCCGGCGTGCAGCTCAAGCACGTGCCCTACAAGGGCAGCGCACCGGCGATCAGCGACCTGCTCGGCGGGCAGATCCTGCTGATGTTCGATCCGGTGCAGTCGGTGCTGCAGCACATCCGTGCCGGCAAGCTGCGTGCGCTCGCGGTCAGCAGCGACCAGCGCTCCGCCGTGCTGCCGCAGGTGCCGACGCTGAACGAATCGGGCCTGAAGGGCTTCGAGTCGACGGCGTGGTGGGCGCTCTTCGCACCCGCCGGGCTGCCACCCGCCATCGCTGCCAGGCTCAGCGCCGATACGCGGCGCATCGTCGAGCTGCCGGCCTTTCGCGATCGCCTGCTCGAGATCGGCGTGCAGACGCCGAGTGGCCCGGCCGCCGGTTTCGCCGAGTTCCAGCGCGCCGAGATCGCCAAGTGGGCGCGGGTCGTGCACGACGCCGGCGTGACGCTCGAATGACCCGCGTGCCGACCGAGAGCATGCAACGAGAAGCGAGACGCGGATGAAGCTGAACGACGAAGAACAGGCGATGCTCGGCGGCACGCACGGCCGCGTGGCGCAGATCGCCATCGAGCACCAGATCAAGGTCGGCGACTTCTTCGGCGCACCCGACTTCGTGCCGGTGACGCAGGCCCACATCATGGCCGACACCGAAAGCCTCGGCGAGGCCGGCGTCGCCTGGCTCGAGCGCCTGGCCGAAGAGGACGGCGGCACGGGCCGCGTCTGCATTCCCACCATCACCGATCCGCGCGGCACCGACTTCTCGAAGTCGGCCTTCCTCAAGCACGCGCCCTGGATGCTGACGCTCGAACGCCGCACCATCGACGCCTTCGTGCGCCTCGGCGTGTCGATGACCGACACCTGCATCAACTACCAGACGATCCAGGCGCCGACGCAGGGCGAGCACGTGGCCTTCGGCGACACCGGCGTGGTCATCTATTCGAACTCGATCTGCGGCGCCCGTTCGAACTTCGAGGGCGGACCCTCGGCGCTCTCGGCCGGCCTCACCGGGCGCACGCCGCGCTACGGCTTTCACCTCGAGGCGCAGCGCCGGGCCACGATCCGCTTTCGCGTCGACTGGACGCCGAAGACGCTCAACGACTGGGGCGCGCTCGGCGGCGTGATCGGCAAGCTCGCCGGCAACTACTGGTCGGTGCCGGTCGTCGAGGGGCTGCAAGGCTCGCCCGGGTCCGACGCGATGAAGCACTTCGGCGCGGCGATGGCGAGCTTCGGCTCGAGCGCGCTGTTCCACCTCGTCGGCATCACGCCCGAGGCGAGCCGCCTCATCGACGTGGGCGGCGACCGCTTGCCCGTGACGAAGCGCATCGGCGAGGCCGACGTGAAAGCGCTGCAGAACGCCTATGCGCCGTCCGACGAAGTCGACGTCGTCGTCTTCTCGGCGCCGCAGCTGAGCCTCTACGAGATGCGCCGCATCGCCGAGCTGTGCGAAGGCCGGCGCTTGCTCAAGCCGCTGCTCGCGATGACCAGCCCGCAGGTCAAGCCCGACGCCGACCGCATGGGCTACACCGAGCGCATCGAGGCCGCCGGCGGCCAGGTGATGACCGGCATGTGCTTCTACCAGTCGTATGCGCGCGAGATGGCCGAGGCCCACGGCTGGAAGCGACTGGCCACGAACAGCGCCAAGCTCGTCAACATCCTCGGCGGCTACGGCTATCGGCCGATGCTGGCGACGATGGAGCAATGCGTGGATGCGGCGGAAAGCGGGAGGCTCTCATGAGCGACGACGAAGCGACGACAGCACAGGAATTCCGTGCCCGCCACGCGATCGGCGCGCCAGTGCGCGGCGTGGCCCTGGTGGCCAGCGACGGCTTCAGCGCCCGCTACGACCTCGACCGCATCGCCGGCATCTTCTCGCGGCCCGCGCACAAGCTCGCCGGCCAGTCGTACGTCGGCCGCATCCTCGTCCTCGATACCGCCAAGGGCGGCGTGGCAAGCGCCTGGATGCTGCACGAGATGGCCTCGCGCGGCGTCATGCCACTGGCGATCGTGTTCAACACCGTGAACCCGATCCTGGCCCAGGGCGCGGCCTTCGGCAACCTGACCATGCTCGCCGGCTTCGACGTCGACATCACGGCCGAGGTGCCGCACGGCGCGACGGTGGAGATCGATCCTGCGATGCGCTTGCTGCGCGTGATCGACTAGCGCGTCGTCTGCACCTCGTCGTGCGGCGCCTGGATTCGCGTCAGAGACCCTTTCCCGCCAGCCAGTCCCGACCGCGCGCGTACAGCCGCTCCACCTCGGCGCCCGTCAGCTGCGGCATGTCGCGCTTGACCGTGTAGCCGATCTGCGTCTGGATGTAGGCCAGGTGCCGATAGCCGGCCGGAAATTGCGCCAGCAAGGCCTGGTCGAGCTCGAGGCGGGCGGCAGGATCGACGGCGTCGATCCGGTCCTTCTCGTAGATCGGCTGGCGCAGGACCATGCCCCATCGACCGGCGCGCTTCTCGAGGAAATCGTAGAAGCGGCCGGTGCAGACGATGTCGCAGAGCGCCTTGCCGTGCAGACCCGTGACCTCGCCGCGCTGCGAGATCGTCATCTTCGTCTGCACGATGGCGCGCTCGCCGCGCAGCTCGATCGAGCTGCCGCCCAGGAAGTGCAGGATGCTGACGCCGCGCGCCCAGCCTTCCTGGGTGACCCGGATGAAGTCGTCGGCCGGGCCCTGGAACCAGGTGGCCATCATCACGCCGTCGTCGTGCCAGACGGTGCGAAAGCGATCCCAGTCGCCGGCATCGCGCCAGACCGCCCAGTTCTCGATGAGCTCGCGCAGGGCGAGCCGGTCCAGGGTTTCGCTGTTCATCTCTCAGGTCTCCTTCGAAGCGGATACGCAAAAAAAAGTCCCGGGCTATCCTCTCTTCGTGCCGACCATTCTCTCGATTTCCGGACTCTCCAAGACCTACGCGTCCGGCTTCCAGGCGCTCAAGGGCATCGACCTCGAAGTCCGGCGCGGCGAAATCTTCGCCCTGCTCGGGCCCAACGGCGCCGGCAAGACGACGCTGATCAGCATCGTCTGCGGCATCGTCACCGCCAGCACCGGGAAGGTCGTGGTCGACGGCCACGACATCGTGGCCGACTACCGCGCCGCGCGCGCGATGATCGGCCTGGTGCCGCAGGAGCTGACGACCGACGCGTTCGAGTCGGTCTGGGCCACGGTGTCGCTCAGCCGCGGCCTGTTCGGCAAGGCCGCCAACCCCGCGCATCTCGAAAAGGTGCTGAAGGAGCTCTCGCTGTGGGACAAGAAGGACAGCCGGATCATGACGCTGTCGGGCGGCATGAAGCGCCGCCTGCTGATCGCCAAGGCGCTGTCGCACGAGCCGCAGATGCTCTTCCTCGACGAGCCCACCGCCGGCGTCGACGTCGAGCTGCGGCGCGACATGTGGCGGCTGGTGCGCGGCGCTTCGCGACACCGGCGTGACCATCATCCTGACCACCCACTACATCGACGAGGCCGAGGAGATGGCCGACCGCATCGGCGTGATCAGCAAGGGCGAGCTGATCCTGGTCGAGGACAAGGCCGAGCTGATGCGCAAGCTCGGCAGGAAGCAGCTCACCCTGCAGCTGGCGCACGCGCTCGGCGCGCTTCCGCCCGCCCTCGCCGGCTATCGCCTCGAGCTCTCGAAGGACGGCAGCGAGCTGATCTACACCTACGACGCCGCCGCACGGCCGCGTCGGCATCGTCGACCTGCTCGAAGGATCTCGGCGCGGCGGGCATCGAGTTCAAGGACCTGCACACGACGCAGAGCTCGCTCGAGGACATCTTCGTCAGCCTGGTGAGCGAGAGGCGATGATGAACATCCACGCGATGCGCGCGATCTACGTCTTCGAGATGGCGCGCACCTGGCGCACGCTGATGCAGAGCATCGTCTCGCCGGTGATCTCGACCTCGCTCTACTTCGTCGTCTTCGGCGCCGCGATCGGCTCGCGCATCACGCAGGTCGACGGACGTCAGCTACGGCGCCTTCATCGTGCCCGGCCTGATCATGCTGTCGCTGCTGACGCAGAGCATCTCCAACGCCTCGTTCGGCATCTACTTCCCGAAGTTCACGGGCACCATCTACGAGCTGCTGTCGGCGCCGATCTCGTACTTCGAGATCGTCGTCGGCTACGTCGGCGCGGCGGCGACGAAGTCGATCATCCTCGGCGTGATCATCCTCGCGACGGCCGGCCTGTTCGTGCCGCTGCGCGTCGACCATCCGTTCTGGATGGTGCTCTTCCTGCTGCTCACGGCCGTCACCTTCAGCCTGGTCGGCTTCATCATCGGCATCTGGGCCGACGGCTTCGAGAAGCTGCAGCTCGTGCCGCTCCTGATCGTCACGCCGCTGACCTTCCTCGGCGGCAGCTTCTATTCGATCGCGATGCTGCCGCCGTTCTGGCAGAAGGTCGCGCTGTTCAATCCGGTCGTCTATCTGGTCAGCGGCTTTCGCTGGAGCTTCTACGGCATCGCCGATGTCAGCATCGGCATCAGCCTGGCGATGACGCTGGCCTTCCTGGCGGTGGCACTGGCCGTCGTGGCCTGGATCTTCAAGACCGGCTATCGGCTCAAGGCCTAGCCTGTCGTCGCCGCCATGACGACCATGAGATAGCGCGATGGCAACACCGTTCTTTCGCGAGCAGGGCAGCGGGCCGACGGTCGTCTGCCTGCATTCGAACGCGAGCACGTCGTCGCAGTGGCGCGCCCTCTCTGACCTGCTCGCCGACCGCTTTCGCGTCGTCGCCTTCGACGGCTACGGTGCCGGCAAAAGCCCGCCCTGGCCGGCCTTTGCGGTGCGTCTGAGTGACGAGGCCGAGCTCGTCGCCGGCGTTCTCGGGCAGAGCAGCGAACCCTTCCATCTGGTCGGCCATTCCTATGGCGCGGCGGTGGCGATGAAGCTGGCCCTGCTCGACCCGAAGCGGGTGCGTTCGATCGTGATCTACGAGCCGACGCTGTTCCACCTCGTGGCCGGCAACGACCCGCTCCGCTCGCCGGCCGAAGGCATCGTGCGCGCCGCGTCGGACGCTGCCCGGCTCGTCGCCGCCGGCGACGATCGAGGGGCCGCGGAGCGCTTCATCGACTTCTGGATGGGCCCGGGCGCCTGGGCCGCGATGCCTGCTGCGCGCCAGGCCGCGGTGGCCTTGTCGACACGCAACGTGGGAGCCTGGAGCGAGGCCCTGCTCGCCGAGACGGCGCCGCGCGCCGCGTTCGCGGCGCTCGACGTGCCGGTCCTGTGCATGTGGGGCGAGCGCTCGCCCGAATCATCGCGATCGGTCATGAGCGTGCTGCAGCAGATCCTGCCGAACGCGACGCTCGCGCCGCAGCCCGGCCTCGGTCACATGGGGCCCATCACCCACCCCGACATCGTCAACCCGCAGATCGCCGCATTCCTGCAGGCGCACTGAGGCCGCGCCAGGAGCCGCCTCAGACGTAGCGCTTCAGGAAGGCCAGCGTGCGCTCGCGCGCCAGCGCCGCGCTCGCCATGTCGAAGGAGCCGCGCTGGTCGCAATTGAAGCCGTGCCCGGCGTGGTACATGTGCACATCGACATCGGGATGGGCCTTCTTCAGGTTCTCGGCAACGCTGACCGGAATGCCGTGGTCCTGGTCGCCGAAGTGCGCCTGCACCGGGCAAAGCGGCTGCATCGTCAGCAACTCGGCGATGCCGCCGCCGTAGTACGAGACGGCAGCGGCCAGCCCGGGTTGCTTGCAGGCGGCGAGCCACGCCAGCGTGCCACCCCAGCAATAGCCGATCACCGCGACCTTGCCGGCCGATTTCACCGCATCGACCGCGGCGGCGATGTCGAGCAGCGCCGCCTCGTTCGTGACGCCGCCGCGGATGACGCGGCCCCGCTCGATGTCGGGTGGCGTGTAGCCGATCTCGACGCCGCGCTCGACCCGGTCGAACAACGCCGGGGCGATCGCCAGCCAGCCTTCGGCCGCGAAGCCGTCGGCGACCGAGCGGATGTGGCTGTTGACGCCGAATATTTCCTGCAGCACGACGACGGCGCCGCGCGCCTTGCCTGCGGGTACGGCCTGGTACGCGGCCAGGGTGTGCCCGTCGGTCGCCTTGAGAGTGAGGGTGTTCATCGACTTCGTTTCCTTTGCGTGATGGCGGGTTTGCGGCGACGAGCGTGCCGCGTGGATCGCAGGGCCGGCAAATCTTCTTCACATGGCCTGCCAATAATCGGGGCAATGACGACTTTGCGGCTTCCCGCATGATTCTGCGCTGCCTTCTCATTTCCCTGCTGGCGTGCGCGTCGCTGGCCTGGTCGGCCGAAGAGATCGCGCCGAACCGCAAGCCCGTGAAGGCCGTGGGCGATCAGCGGATCGAGGTCCGCAGCGCCGCCGGCGCTGGCACGCTGCACTTCTATGCCTCGCGGCCGCTCGGCGACGGCGCCGTGCAGGCCGATGTCGACCGGGTCGTGCTGGTCTTTCACGGCCGGCTTCGCGATGCCGACGTCTACTGGCGCTCGGCGCTGAAGGCGGCGCAAGCCGCGCCGCAAGCATCGAAGACACACGCTCCTGATCGTGCCGCAGTTCCTTGCCGAGCGCGATGTCGCGGCGCACGGCCTGCCGCCCGACACGCTGCACTGGAGCCTCGAGGGTTGGGAAGGCGGCGATGCGGCCAAGGGCCCGGCGCCGATCAGCTCGTTCGAGGCCGTCGACGCCCTGCTCGCCCTGCTTGCCGATCGCCAGCGCTTCCCGAACCTGACCCACGTCGTCCTGGCCGGCCATTCCGGCGGTGGCCAGGTGGTGCAACGCTACGCCGTCGTCGGGCAAGGCGAGGCGGCACTGGCGGCCCGTGGCATCGCGGTCCGCTACGTCGTGGCCAATCCGTCGTCGTATCTGTATTTCAGCGCCGGACCGACCGCAGGCCGATGGCAGCTTCGCGCCGCCGGCCTCTGCCGCCTGCCCGCGCTACAACGAGTGGAAGTACGGCTGGACCGGCGCACCGCCGTACGCGCAACGCCTGTCCGGCGCCGACTACGAAAGCCGCTACGTCAAGCGCGACGTGGTCTACCTGCTGGGCACGAACGACACCGACCCGCAATTTCCATCGCTCGACAAATCGTGCTCTGGCGAAGCCAAGGGCGCGTACCGGCTCGTTCGCGGCCACAACTACCTGAGCTACCTGCGGCTGCGCCATCCGGACCTGACGCCAGGTTTCGCACGACGTCCCGGGCATCGGCCACGACGGCGACCGCATGCTGGGCTCGGCCTGCGGCATCGCCGCGCTGTTCGACGATCCGCAAGGCCGCGCCGCCTGCATCGCCCGCTAGCGGCGCTGTCTACCTGCAGCGCTCGATCGTGTACTCCAATCGGGCGGAAACGAATCCGAGCCATTGGCCAGGCTCGGCGGCCTGCTGGCCGAGCACCGTGCCGTAGAGCTGATGGGTCTGTGCCACGACCCTGTTGTTGTCGTTCAGCTCCATCCGGTCGCTGATCGTGCTCGAGCCCCCGCTCCCATCGCCCCAGAAGCGCCTGCGGCCGGCATCGACGAAGAGGTCGTACCTCAAGGAGGCGAACTCGGTATTGCGCATGACACGGCCCGTATCGTTGGGCAGTCCCTGCAGATCGTAGGACACGGTGACCCGAAACCCCTGTCCGCTCGCCTTGGTGCAGGTGACGGTGACGGTATTCTCGACATAGATCGGCGACGCGGGCGTCGTCATCGCGTGGCGGCCGAAGTTGTAGGTCGGGGTCGACACCTGGCAATCGGCCGGCCGCCCGGGGCACGGCCGACGGAGGGCCGGGCCGGGGCACCTGGGCCCAGGTCGCGAGAGGGAGCAGCGCGCAGCAGACCGCCGACTGCAAGCGTTTCATCGGCACGTGAATTCTCCCAGTGTCGTCCCCGACTCGAACCCGGCGGGCAGCTCGACGGAGGCGCGGCACTCGCGCTCGCCGATGCGCACGCGCAAGGCGTTGGGCTTGGTCCGATCGAGACCGCTGACGTAGACACGCCCATGCCGCGCGACCGGGAATCCTTCCTCGGCGTCGCCAACGTGCACCGAAGCGCCGGCCGGCACCGGCGCGCCGCTCGCCTCGATCAGCGTGAGCGTGGCCGAGAGCCTGCGCGTGACACCCATGTCGACGAGCGCGCCCATCCGGTTGGCGACCTTGATCGACTCGATGTTGTCGCCGAAGGATCCATCGAGCGGAATGTCCTCCGGTTCGAATCCGATCGTGCTCGGCAGAAAACCCGTCAGGCGCGGGATGACGGCAATGCCGCTGGCGTCGGTCTTGCCGACGGGCTGCCCGTTGCTGTAGACCCGGACGTCCGGGAAGTCGGCGACTTTCACGATGGCAAAGCTCTGGTCGAGGTAGCGCGAGATCCGGACTTCGCCGCCTGCCGCCGCGATACCGCCGCGCACGTAGCCGCGAACGGCACGGGTACCGAAGGCATCGGCGGCCTCGATGCCGAATTGCGCCACGCCGGTTTGCAGGAACGCCCCGAGTTCCTTGCGGGGCGAGTCCGACTGCTGGCCGGCCAGTATGCGATAGCCGAAGCTGTCGGTTTCCAGGAGATTGCGGCTCACGTCGAGCAGCACGTCGGTCTTCGGGTCGTTGTTGCGCCGCTCGACCGAGGCGGTGGCGAAGTCGCGCTCGCCGAGCGGCATGGACAGCGTCAGCGTGAAAGCGGCGTTCGTCGGCTGCGTGCTGCCCCAGAACCGGGACAGCGCCGCGGTCAGCGTGGCCGACCACGGCAGCGACAGGGTCCAGCCCACCGTCGCGGTGTTGAAGTCGCCCGTCGTGTCGACGGTATGCAGCCCCAGAACATTCAGCCAGTTGCGCTGGCCGACCCGCGCCGACGCCGAGAACTGGCGGATGGCGAGAGTGCGAACCTGACCGGGCTCGAAGGCGATGTCGACGTAGTCGCGGCTGCGCTGCTCCGCCGCGGCAGCGATGCTCCAGCTCGACTCGGTGCGCTGGAGAAAGACCTTGCCCAGCTTGCCGTAGCCGAGACCGCCGCTCGCGGACGCGCCCGCGCCGACCAGGCCGAGCACCGGCACCGTGGCCTGCACCACGCCACCCACGTTGGCCCGGTCGGCCATGCCTTCGGCATGCCCTTCGATCGTCAGCTGGTCGGTGACGCCGTAGCGATGGGTGGCGACTGCGGCCCAGTCGCTGTAGGCGTTGCTCCTGACCGCGTAGTCCTCGCGCAGAAAGCCGGCTTCGTAGGAGAAATCGGAGAGCCCCTTGCGGAGCATCGAGTCGTAGCGCACGAAGGGCACCACCGCGGTCGTTTCCTGGCCGAACACGTCGCGCACCACCACCATCACGTTGCCGGCGCCGACCGGAACCGGCAGGTTCGACACCGAGAACGCTCCCGGGCTGACCTGCGTCGAATAGGCCTTCGCGTTCTCGATGTAGACGTCGACCGTCGATGGCACCGCGGCAGTGCCGGTGACGTTGGCCGTCGGATAGGTGATCAGCAGCGGCGCATTCGCGAAGTTGCGCTGGTATTGCAGGCCGGCAATGCGCACCGCCGGGCCCAGGCTCGCGGGGCGGGTGATCGTGTCGCCCAGCACGAGGCTGGTGATCTTGTCCGGATCGTCGCGACGCAAGGTGGTGTCGAGGCGGATCGTGCCGCGATCGTTGTTGCCGCTGAAAAAACTCGAGGTGAAGAGACCGAGCCGCGAAAACGCGCCGATTTCCCAGTCGGCAGCGATCGAGCCGGGCCCCGCCCCCTGCGTGCGGTCGAAGCGCAGGTCGTAGTTGAGAAAGCCCCCGGGCGTGTAAGTCACCGGGACGTGGTCTTCCGCCACGAACGACGTACGGGAGCCGACATGGAGCTCCGGCGGAAAGTCGAGCGCCAGCGTCAGCTGGGACGAATTCAGCTCGTACTTGAGTCCGAGGCCCTCGACGCAGAGCCAGCGCGCACCGGAGAAGTCCAGCAGGGTCAGCTTATCGGTCGCGACGCCCCACTGCACCAGATCAGGCTCGTCGATGTAGAGCGGGCCACCCGGGGCCACGAAGCGCACGCGGCCGACTTCGCGCTCCTGGCCGTTGACGATGGGCTGAACCAGCAACACCGGTGCGGCGGCTGCGTGCTCGACACCGGCCTGACACTGCGCGGTCTGGGCGCGCGCGGCAGGCAACGGGGCGGTGACGACTGCCGCCACCAGGGCTATGTGGAACGCACGCAGCTTCAGCGCTTGACATCGGCCGTGAAACTGCCACGGTCGGTAGTGACCTTCAACTTGAGCGGGCCGTCAGCCCGCAAGGTCAGCGGGTAGTCTCGCGTCAGCGTGTTGCCGACCAGCACGTAGGCCGCCGAAGGGACCTTGAGCAGTTCCCCGGCTTTATCCGACATCACCACCCACTCCCGCAGCTTCAGGTTCGCCTTGCCGGTGTTGTGAAGCTCGATCTGCAGCGTGTCCTTCACCAGCGCCGCCGACAACACAGCCTCGCCCTTGGAGATGGGCCCGGACGCCGGCGCGACGAAAACGGGGATCACCATCGAGACGACCGTCTTCAGCGAGTTGGGATGGACTTCGTGCGCCGCAGGAACCTCGTCGATGAAGATGCGATACGCATGCTCGCCGGCGTCGAGCGGCCGATGCAGCTGGACGCGCACGACCTGCGAGGCACCCTTCTCGAGGCGGAACGTCGATGGCGCGAGCAGCAGGTCGTCGGTCTGCGCGTAACTGTCGTCCCGGTTCTGCTGTTTCCAGCTCATGACCCGCACCTCGAAGGTCTTGGCCTCCTCGGTGTTGGTGATAGTCAGCGATGAGGTTCGGTTCGTGCCCAGGTCGACGCGCAACGGCACGATCGCAAAGCCGCCCGCCTGCGCGGCAGCACAAAGAGTCAGAGAAGCCCACAGGAATGCGGTTCGCAACACGCCGTTCTCCTCAGTAGTAGATGCGCACGGTGATGAGGTCCTGGTAGTCGCCTGCCGGGCTGACCTGCGCGGCAGGCACCGAGCCGAAGACCGTGTGATCCTGCGACAGGCCGGTCCCGGTACCGACCACGGTGTCGGTGCCGGTCGTGTTGCCCCAGATCTTGCTGCGTTGCGCGTCGGAATAGAGCTGGTAGTTGAGGATCTGCGTGCCGGACAACATGCGCCGCTGATTGACGGTGGCCCCGGGCGACGTGCCCTCGTTGAGGCCGATGTTGTAGGTCGAGTTCGGCGTGCAGGTTGTGTGCAGCACCGTCGTGCCCTGCAGTGGGCTTCCGCTAGACGAGGTGTAGGTGCCGAAGGCGAGATCGCTTGCCGTCACGTAGCAGACGGCCTGCACCTTCGCCGTGACCTTGAAGGTGGTGACGGCCGTTTGCGTCTGGGCATGGAGCCCGGCCCAGGGCAAGGTCGTGAGTAGCAGAAGAACCGCGAGGCGCTGCTTCATTTTTTTCCTCCCTCCCTCTGACCGAGGGGCGCGCACTAGTATATGAACATGGCGATGCGCGCACCACTGCGAATTGCGCTGCGAACGTCGGGCGCATTCCTCGCCCTGGCGGCCTTGCCAACGGCGCCCTCGGGACAGACGTTCACTGCGACCTCGGGCATGCCGGTCAGGATCGAGATCATCGAATCCTGCACCGTCAGCGCGTCGGACCTGAACTTCGGCGCCTACAACTCGTCTTCAGGGACAGCGGCGACGGGACAAAGCACCATCGAGTTGTCTTGCGCCCCCAGGCTCGTCGTAGAAGTAAGTCTCGACGCCGGCACGGCGCTCGGCTCGAACACGTCGACTCGCAAGATGGTTTCGGACTCGAGCGTGGACCGCCTGGGTTACGGGCTCTATCAGGATGCCGGGCGAACCCTCCGCTGGGGCGACAGGCCGGGCGTCGATACGCGCCAGGTGCTGACGACGGGCGCGCCCCAGCAGATACCGATCTACGGTGAAATCCCCGCCGGGCAGCGGGTCCGGGATGGCACCTACAGCGATGTGATCACGCTGACGGTGCAGTTCTGATCGCTTCCTGCCGCCCGCGAAATTGGTGGACTACGGCGCCAGGAACGCCAGCAGAGGATCGGCCACGCTGATGCCTTCGACCTCTGCGCGCGCGGCAAGGGCCTGGCGGCGCACGCCGGGCAGGCGAACGCCTTCGTCGGCGAGCATCTCGCGCACGAGCACCTCGAGGCGATCAAGAAAGGCATCGCGGCCGGCCAGCGCATCGGGGTCGATGACCAGGAACGCCTGGCCGATGCCGGGACGGTTGCCTTCGTCGACGAAGAAGCTCGAGGCCTCGAAGCCGAAGTTGGCGCCGATCAGCGCGGTGACGAGCAACTCGACGACGAGCGCGAGCATCGCGCCCTTGCTGCTCGAGACGGCGCCGATCGCGAGCATCGAGCCGGCAAGCGCGGCCTTGGCATCTGTTGTCGGCCGGCCTTCGACATCGAGCGCCCAGCCGGGCGGAATCGGCTTGCCTTCCTTCGCCGCGAGCATCACCTTGCCGCGTGCCACTTCGCTCAGGCTCAGGTCGATCATGAGCGGCGCGGCGGCGCGGCGCGGAAAGATCGCCGCGACCGGGTTGGTGCCGAAGATCGGATGGCGACCGCCGGCCGCCGGCATGGCTGCCGGAGAGTTGGCAAAGCCGAGGCCGACCATCCCGGCCCGGGCCACGGGACGCAAGTGATCAACGATGACGCCGGCGTGATGGCTGCGCACGACGCCGACGAAGCCGATGCCGAATTCCGCGGCACGGCGCGCGGCTTCTGCCACGGCGAGATCGCAGGCAGGAAAGGCCAGGCCTTCGTCGGCATCGACGATGGCGACGGCGCCCTTGCTCTTCGACACCTGCGCCGCGGCGGCACCGTGCACGCGGCCGTTCCTCAGGTGCGTCGCGTACTGGGCGACGCGACTCAGGCCGTGCGAGCCAAGGCCCTGCGACTCGGCGAGGACCAATGCGCGCGCCGTCGACTCCGCCATCGCACCCGAGGCGCCGGCGAGCTCGAGGGTCGCCGCGACGCGACGCCGGAGCTCGTCGAGCGAGAGCATGGCCATCAGCCCAATGCCTCCAGCACCTTGGCCGCGACGAGCGTCGAGATGCGCACGCTCGATTCCTTCGACGGCCCCGCGACGTGCGGCGTCAGCAGCAGGTTCGGGCAGCCGGCGAAGACGTTGTCGGCAGGCAGCGGCTCGGTCGCGAAGACATCGAGCGCGGCACCGCCGAGATGGCCGCTCTTCAATGCCGCGACGAGCGCCGTTTCGTCGACGATGCCGCCGCGCGCCGCATTGACGATCAGCGCGCCCGGCTTCATCGCCGCGATGCGGGCAGCATCGAAGAGGCCGCGCGTCGAAGGCGAGAGCGGTACGTGCAGGCTGACGACGTCGGCTTCGGCAACCAGGCGATCGAGGCCCACGGCCTCGACGCCCGCGTCGCGGTAGGCCGGGTCATCCGCTGCAAGCAAGGCGTCGAACGCCAGCACGCGCATGCCGACGCCACGCGCCAGCGCCGCCGTCGTGCGGCCGATCGAGCCGAAGCCGACGAGCCCGAGCGCCTTGCCGCCGATCTCGCGCCCTTGCGACAGCGCGTCGCGCGGCCAGCGGCCGGCGATGACGTCGTCGCTCGCGCGATAGACGCCGCGCAACAGCAACATCGCCGAGGCGATGACGTATTCCGCCACCGATTGCGCGTTGGCGCCGACCGCCGCGATCACCGCGATGCCGCGCGCGGCGCAGGCGTCGGTGTCGATGTTGTCGAGGCCGACGCCAAGCCGCGCCACGAGCCTGCAGCGGGTCAGCGCCGCAAGCAGCTCGCCGCGCACCTGGGTGCGGTTGCGCACGATGAAGGCATCGGCTCCGCTCGCGAGCTCGCGCAGGCGCGGCGCGTCGTCGACCAGGCCGGGGTCGTAGAGCACGTCATGCGCAGCCGCGAGCCGCGCCACGCCGGATGCGCCCATGAACTCGCAGATGACGATGCGGGCCAAGTTCGGTCAGGCGCTCTCGTAGAGACGGGTCATCACGAACTCGCGATGGCCCAGCGCTTCTGCCGCGGTCAGCCTGCCGTTCGCCGTGCGCAGCATGCACTCGAGCAGCTGGTCGCCGGCCTGGTCGAGATTGATCTCGCGCTGCAGGAGCCCGGAGGTATCGACGTCGACGTGCTCGCTCATCAGGCGCACCGTGCGCGGGTTGGCGCAGATCTTGATCACCGGCAGGATCGGATTGCCGATGACATTGCCCTGCCCGGTCGGGAAGAAATGCACGGCGTAGCCGGAGGCGGCGCAAAGCGTGACCATCTCGGCCGCCGCGCTCGACGAGTCCATGAACCAGAGGCCCGGGTGCGTCGGCATCTCGGCCTTGTCGATGACGCCGTCGACGGTGCACTTCTTGCCGATCTTCTGGATGTTGCCGAGCGCCTTCTCCTCGATCGTCGTCAGGCCGCCGGCGATGTTGCCCTTGGTCGGCTGCGAATCGGAAAGGTCGCTGGTCTTGTGCCGGTTGATCACGTCCTGGTAGCGGTCGAACATGAACATGAACTGCTTGCGCACCTCGTCGTTGGCGCAACGCGCCGCGACGATGCTCTCGCCGCCGGTGAGCTCGGTGGTCTCGCCGAAGCAGAGCGTGTTGCCGAGCGGGTGCAGCTTGTCGAAGGCGTTGCCGACGGTCGGGTTCGAGCCGCAGCCCGAGGTGGTGTCGCTCTCGCCGCACTTGGTGGAGACCCAGAGCTCGGAGATCGCGCAGGCCTCGCGCTGCTTCTCGCTCGCCCACTGCACGTACTCGCGCGCCACCTTCGAGGCGCGCATGATGGTGTCGTGGTCGCCGTGGACTTCGATGCCGAAGCCGGTGACGGGCTTGCCGGTGGCGGCGATGCCGTCGACCACCTTCTTGGTCCAGCCCTCCTCGATGCCGATGACGACGACCGCGGCAACGTTGGGGTTGCAGCCGGCGCCGATCAGCGTGCGGAAATGCAGGTCGAGGTCGGCGCCGAACTGCAGCCGCCCGTACGGGTGCGGGATCGACAGCGTGCCCTTGATGTTGTGCGCCACCGCGTCGGCGGCGGCGTTCGACAGGTCGTCGAGCGGCAGGATGATGACGTGGTTGCGCACGCCGACCCGGCCGTTCTCGCGCCGGTAGCCCCGGAAAGTGGTGTCCTTCGATACGACGCTCATCTCACCACCTCTTCGTCTTGATGTTGTGCACGTGGGCGTGCTCGCCCTTCCTGATCGGCGCGACGACCTTGCCGATATCGATGCCGTACTTGATGACGGTGTCGCCGGCGGCCATGTCCTTCAGCGCCACCTTGTGGCCGATCGGGATGTCCTGGCGCGCCTCGAGGGCGATGGTCCGGTCTTCGTCCATGATCCAGCCGGTCATCGCCGTGCCGGCCTTCACGCCTTCGACCACGACCACCGCGACGGTGTCGTCGGCGTCGTGCAATACGCAGTGAATCATCGCTCTCGGCTCCTTGCGCCTGTCGGGGAAACATCAAATCCTAACCCGCGGCCTTCCCGTCCTTCAAGCATGTCATCTGTATGATATGCATGACATGCCCACCCATCGCACGGCCTTCTCGCCGATCGCACCGCAGGCGGCCGGCATGCCGCTCTACCGGGCGGTCAAGCGAGCCTTGCTCGGCGCCATCGAGGCGGCGCGGTTCGGCCCGGGCGATACGCTGCCGAGCGAGGCCACGCTCGGCGCCGAGCTCGGCGTCTCGATCGGCACGGTCCGAAAGGCCGTCGACGAGCTCGTGGCCGAGCACATCGTCGTGCGCCGGCAGGGGCGCGGCACCTATGTCGCCACGCACGACGCCGGGCGGCTCATGTTCCAGTTCTTCCACGTCGAGCGCAGCGACGGCCTGCGCGAGCGGCCCACGGTCGATCTGCTCTCGTTCGAGCGCCTGCGCGCCGACGAGGCGGCGGCGCAGGCGCTCGGCCTGCGCGCCTGGCGAGCCGGTCATCGAGATCGAGAACGCCTTGCGCCTGCAAGGGCGCGCCGTCATCCACGACACGCTCGTCGTTCCGGCAGCGATGTTTCGCGGCCTGAGCGAGCGGCGCCTGCGGGAGCGGCGCGGCACGGTCTATCAGTTCTGGCAAGCCGAGTTCGGCATCACCGTGTTGCGTGCCCAGGAGCGGGCGCGCGCCGTCGCGGCAGAGCGGGCTTCCGCGCGCGCGCTCGGCATCGCCATCGGCACGCCGGTGATCGAAGTCCGGCGCACGGCGCTGAGCTTCAACGACAAGCCGGTCGAGTACCGAGTCTCGATCATCGACACGGCGCGGCACGACTACGTCAACATGCTCGACGAACCGGCCGCTTCTTCGGTGTCGACATCGGCCTGAGCGAGGGCTGCGCGGCAGGCGGCGCGGCCTGTTAGGCTTGCCACGATGGACAAGCCCAGCGCCGCCCCGGCGCGCACCTTTCCCTCGGCGCAGGAAGACGTCGACAAGACCGTCGAGAGCCCGAGCGCGCGCTACGACGGACCGGAGAGCTCGTACCGGCTCGCCTTCACCGACACCGCGTTCATGCTGCGCGACGACCTGCGGCCGGTGCGGGTCCAGCTCGAGCTGCTCAAGCCGCAGCTGGTGCAGGACGAGCACAACGTCGAGCAGACGATCGTCATCTTCGGCAGCGCCCGCATCCTGGCCGCCGGAGGTGGCGCAGCGCGAGCTCGCGGCGGCACGCAGCGCCGGCGATGCCAGGCAGCTTCGCGCCGCCGAGACGCGCGTCGCGATGTCGCGCTACTACGAAGAGGCGCGCCGCTTCTCGGCCACCGTGACCGAGCACTCGGCCCGCTGGGCCAAGCCGCTCTACGTCGTCACCGGCGGCGGCCCCGGCATCATGGAAGCGGGCAACCGCGGCGCCTTCGAGGTCGGTGGCAAGAGCATCGGCCTCAACATCGTGCTTTCGCACGAGCAGGTGCCCAACCGCTTCATCACGCCCGAGCTCTGCTTCCAGTTCCATTATTTCGCGCTGCGCAAGATGCACTTCCTGATGCGCGCAGTCGCCCTGGTCTGTTTTCCCGGCGGCTTCGGCACGCTCGACGAACTGTTCGAGGTGCTGACGCTGGTGCAGACGGGCAAGTCGCGGATGCGGCCGATCCTGCTGTTCGGCCGCGAGTTCTGGACCCGGCTGCTGAACTTCGACCTCCTCGTCGAGACCGGCATGATCTCGCCCGAAGACGTGAACCTCTTCCATTTCGTCGAGACCGCAGAGGAAGCGTGGGCCCGGCTCGCCGCCGAATACGGCTACGACCTGCCCGAGACGACGACCGGCGACCTGGCCGTCGACATATGAAGCCGCCACGCTCACTGCGTTCGCTGCCCCCGAGGGGGCGCGGCCGGGCGTGGAGGCGGCCCGGCGCCCGGCCGTCGTGAAACGCGTCAGCCTGATCGGCGCGCCCACCGACATCGGCGCCGGCAGCCGCGGCTCGAGCATGGGGCCGGAAGCGCTGCGCGTCGCCAACATCGGCCCGGTCCTCGAAGGCCACGGCCTCGAGGTCGCCGACCGCGGCAACCTCTCGGGGCCGGCCAATCCCTGGCAGCCGCCGGCCGAGGGCTATCGCCATCTCGACGCGGTCGTCGAATGGAATCGCGCTGGTGCACGACGCCGTCCACGCCGAGCTGGCCGACGGCCGCATGCCGGTGCTGCTCGGCGGCGACCACTGCCTGGGCATCGGCTCGATCAGCGCGGTGGCACGCCATTGCCGCGACACGAACAGGAAGCTGCGCGTGCTCTGGCTCGACGCCCATGCCGACTTCAACACCGCCCTGCTGACGCCGAGCGGCAACATCCACGGCATGCCGGTGGCGTGCCTGTGCGGCTTCGGCCCGAAGGAGCTGATCGAGATCGGCGGCAAGGTGCCGGCGATCAGCCCGAAGTGGGTGCGCCAGATCGGCATCCGCAGCGTCGATGCCGGCGAGAAGCAGTTCGTGCACGAGCACGGCCTCGAGGTCTTCGACATGCGCTACATCGACGAGATGGGCATGCGCCACACGATGGAGCTGGCGCTGGCCACCTCGACGCCAACACCCACCTGCACGTCAGCTTCGACGTCGATTTCCTCGACGCCGAGATCGCCCCCGGCGTCGGCACCACCGTGCGGGGCGGCCCGACCTATCGCGAAGCGCAGCTGTGCATGGAGATGATCGCCGACACCGATGCCGCTGGCCTCGCTCGACGTGATGGAGCTCAACCCCGCGCTCGACGTGCGCAACCGTACCGCCGAGATCGCGGTCGACCTGATCGAGAGCCTGTTCGGCAAGAGCACGCTGATGCGGCGCTAGGGCGGGCAAGCCGGCCCGGATACCCCTCGCGCGCCCACGCCGCGGCGCGTGCCAACGCCGCGCCGGCGGCATCGAGCATCAGGCCGTAGGCCAGAAAGCCGTGGATCACGCCGGGCACCTCGTCGACCTGCACGGCGACCTGCGCGGCGCGCAGACGCGACGCCAGCGCATGCGACTGCGCGCGCAGGATGTCGAGCTCGGCCACCGTGAGCCAGACCGGCGGCAGGCCGGCCAGCGACACGGCCTGCGAGAGCGCGAAGTCGAGCGAGGCCGCGCCGCGATAGGCCTCGAGGTAGCGGCGATGCGCCTGGACCGAGAGGCCGTAGCGCCCGTCACCATAGGCGGCCATGCTGGCGTCGTCGCAGGCGTCGGTATAGACACCGTAGAACAGCAGCAGCGCGCCGATCGCGGGCGAGCCGCGCTCGCGCAAGCGCAACGCCGCATCGAGCGCGAGGTTGGCGCCTGCGGAATCGCCGGCCACGATGAGGCGCGCGCCGGGATGCTCGCGCGCCGCGAGCTCGATCGCCGCAACCACGTCGAGCAAGCCCTGCGGGAACGGCGCTTCCGGCGCGAGCGCGTAGTCGACCGACCAGGCGACGCAGCCCAGGCCATCGGCGAGGCGGCGAACGATCGCATCGTGCGTGCGCGAGGAGCCGACGCACCAGCCCCCGCCATGCAGGTAGACGAGCAGGCGTGCCGGCGAGGTCGAGGCCGGCTCGAACCACGTGCACGCTGAAGCGGCGTCCCGCGCTCTGCACCGCGCGCTCATGATGGGCGCAGGCCGGCCCATCGGCCAGCCACGGTTCTCGCTCACGCAGCAGCAACTCCCGCGC
This sequence comes from uncultured beta proteobacterium, assembly GCA_963778525.1. Lineage (GTDB taxonomy): Bacteria > Pseudomonadota > Gammaproteobacteria > Burkholderiales > Burkholderiaceae_C > Schlegelella_A. The sequence continues at coordinate 1,109,330 of CAVZUJ010000001.1, forward strand.
TTCGGAAAACGGCAGCTCGTAGCGGCTGCGCTGGCCGGCGCGCGCGAGCGCGAGCCGGTCGAGCACTGCCTGCATCTGCGGCTCGGGCCGGCCCGGCAACGCCGGCGCGTCGATCATCAGGCCTGCCAGGCGACGGCGTCGATCTCGATCTGCCACTCGGAGCGGGCCAGGGCATGCACCACGATCAGGGTCGACGCCGGCCGCGCCGCGCCGAGGTACTTGCTGCGCACCGGGTTGTAGTCGGGCAGGTCGGCGCCGCGCACCAGGTAGTGGGTGACCTTGACCAGGTCGTTCACGCCCATGCCGGCATCGGCCAGGATCGCCACGAGGTTGCTCCAGGCGATGTCGGCCTGTTCCGCGAAGGTGAGGCCGAGCGAACCGTTGGCGCGCATGCCGATCTGGCCGGCGATATGCAGCCAGCGGCCGCTGCCGGGCGCCTCGATGGCGTGCGAGTAGGCCCCCAGCGGGGCGGCGATGGTGGTCGGGTTGTGTGCGTTCATGATCGATGCCGTTCAGGCGGGAGACAGGAGAGCGAAGGCGGCGCGAAAGAGCGCAGCGGATGGATCGGCCAGGTCGTCGAGCACATCGAAATGCGTGCGACCGGGAACCTCGAGCGAGCGCGCCGCGCAGCCGCGCTCCTGCAGCATCGCTGCGTAGCGCTGCGATTGCTGGCGAAAGCCCGCGGTTTCCGCGCCGCCGACGGCGCACAGGCAGCGCGGCGCCGGACAGGCATCGTGCAGCGCCGGGCTGAGGGCCGCGGCCTCGGCAGGGTTCAGGCGGATGTCGTGGTTCACGCTGGTCGCGAGCAGCGGCCGCAGGTCGTAGACGCCGCTGATGCCGACGAACGCCGCCGCGCCGACGTCACGCCGTTCGCAGAGCAGCAGCGCGCCGAGATGGGCGCCGGCCGAATGGCCGCTGACGATGCAGCGCGCACGGTCGATGCCGAGCGGGCCGGCCTGCGCCAGCAGCATCTCGAACGCAGCGCGGACCTGGTCGGCGATCGCGCGCACGGTCACCGCCGGCGCCAGGTCGTAGCCGGGCAAGGCGACGTGCACGCCGCGATCGAGCCACGGCCGGGCCAGGAACGAGAAGAGGCCACGGTCGAGCGCGCGCCAATAGCCGCCGTGGATGAAGAAGAGGAGCGGCGCCGGCCCGCTCACCGCGGCAGGAAAGAAGTCGACGACGCAGTTCGGCGATGCCGCGTAGCGCTGCGCCTGATGCCGCGGTTCGGCGCGGCGCAGCGCCTCGCTGCGCCGCGCGAAGCCCTCGTACACCGCGCTGCGTTCCGGATGGCGGGCGCGCAGGTTGTATTCGCCCTCGGCGGCGGCGTCGATCGTCGCCAGGCCGACCGGTTCAGATTCCAAGATAGGCCTCCCGCACCTTGTCGTTGCCACGCAGGGCTGCGGCGCTGTCGCTCATGGCGAGGCTGCCGGCCTCGATCACATGGCCGTGATCGGCGCATGCCAGCGCGACGCTGGCGTTCTGCTCCGACACGAGCACCGTCAGTCCGCCCTGCTGCAACTGACGCAGCGCCGCGAAGACCTGCTGCACGATCACCGGCGCCAGGCCCATCGAGGGCTCGTCGAGCAGCAGCAGGCGCGGCTCGCTCATCAGGGCGCGGCCGATCGCGAGCATCTGCTGCTCGCCGCCGGAGAGCGTGCCGGCGGCCTGCGCCAGGCGCTCGCGCAGGCGCGGGAACGTGGCGAGCACGAAGTCGAGCCGCTCCGCGACCTGGCCGCGCGCGCGCGGAAAGAGGTGGATGAACGCACCCATCTGCAGGTTCTCGCGCACCGTCAGCGGCGCGAACACGCGCCGGCCTTCGGGCACCAGCGCCATGCCGCGACGAACGATCTGCGCCGCGTCGAGGCGCTCGATCGCCTCGCCGTCGAAGCGCACCTGCCCATGCACCGGACGCAGCAGGCCGGACAGCGCTTTCATGGTGGTCGACTTGCCGGCGCCGTTGGCGCCGATCAGGGCGCAGAACGAGCCGCGTGCCACCTCGAACGACAGCTCATGGATGACATCGGCAGCGCCGTAGCCGGCCGAAAGCTGCCGGACCTCAAGCACTGGCCGTCTCCGCGCCGAGATAGGCCGCCACCACCGCCGGGTCGCGCGCGATCGCGGCGGGCTCGCCCTCGGCCAGGCGGGCGCCGTGATGCATCACGAGGATGTCGGCACACAGCTGCATCACGACCCGCATGTTGTGCTCGACCAGGACGATGGTGACGCCGCGGGCATTGACGGCGCGGATCACCTCGGTGATGCGGTTCTGCTCGGCCAGCGGCACGCCGGCCAGCGGCTCGTCGAGCAACAGCAGGCGCGGCTGCGAAGCGAGCGCGCGCGCGATCTCGAGCAGCTTGGCATCGGCAAAGCCCAGGCCGCCGGCGCGCTCGGATGCGCGCCCGGCCAGGCCGAGCAGCGCCAGCTTGTCGTGCGCCAGCGCCTCGGCGCGATGCTCCTCGGCGCGGGCCAGGCCGAACAGCGAGACCGGCCAGCCGGCATGCAGTTGCGTGTGCGCGCCCAGCATCACGTTCTCGAGCACGCTCATCTCGCCGAACAGCTGCAGGTTCTGGAAGGTGCGCGACAGGCCGAGTGCGGCGCGCCGATGCGGGCGCAGTGCGGTGATGTCGCGACCGTCGAGCAGGATGCGACCGCGTCCCGGCAGGGTGATTCCGGAGATGGCGTTGAAGAGCGTCGTCTTGCCGGCGCCGTTCGGGCCGATGATGCCCTTGATGCTGCCTTCGGTGACGCGAAACGAAAGGTCGTCGACGGCGCGCAGCCCGCCGAAGGCCACCGAGACGCCGTCGAGCTCGAGGGTTGCCATGTCAGAGTCCGCGCTCCGGCAGTGCGCCGCGCGGCGCATGGCGTGCCTCGCGCCAGGCCCGCACGCGTTGGGCGGTTCCGGCGATGCCGGCCGGCAGGAACAGCAGCACGACCAGCATGCCGAGGCCGAAGACAAGCAGCTCGGCGTCCTGGAAGCGGCGCAGCAACTCGGGCACCGCCGTGAACACCGCCGCGCCGAAGAGCGGCCCCCAGAAGCGGCCCCAGCCGCCGATCGCCACCATCACGACGAGCAGCACCGAGGTCGAGAAGCTGAAGGTGTCGGGCGACGCGTACTGGTTGAAATGGGCGTAGAGCGCGCCGGCCACGCCGGCGCAGGCGGCCGAGAACATGAACGCAGCGAGCTTGGCGCGAAACGGGTCGACGCCCAGGCTCGCCGCCGCGACCTCGCTGCCGGCGACCGCGCGCAGCGCACGGCCGGCGCGGCTCGCGAGCAGCATCGCCAGGAGCGCCATCAGCACGGCGCCGGCGCCCCAGGCGAGCCAGAAGAATCGTCCCGGCCGATCGAAGACAAACGTGCCGACGGCGATCGGGGGGATCGGCGGCCAGGCCGTTCGGTCCGCCGGTCAACGGCACCAGCTCGTTGAACAGGACCGAGAGAATGGCGTTGAAGCCGAGCGTGGCCATCGCCAGGTAGTTGCCGCGCAGGCGCAACGCCGGCAGGCCGATCACCAGCGCCGAGAGCGCGGCACCGAGCATCGCCACGAACAGGCCCAGCGTCGGCGGAACGCCATAGCGCACGGCCAGAACGCCCGAGACATAGGCACCGACGCCGAAGAATCCGGCCTGGCAAAGCGAGATCTGGCCGCCGTAGCCCATCACCAGATTCAAGCCGCCGATCAGGAGCAGGTTGATGAAAAAGAAGATGCCCAGGCTCAGCACGTAGTCGTTGCCGGCGACCAAAGGCCAGGCCGCGAACACCAGCCAGGCCAGGGCGAGGTGACGCAGCCGCGAGCGACATTGCGCCGATGGCGAAAACGGCGCGCTCACACCCGCTCCACCTCGCCCTTGCCGAGGATTCCGGCGGGCCAGAAGAAGAGCGTCACGAGGAGCGCGACGAAGGCCGACCGCGTCCTTGAAATGCGACGAGATCAGGCCGCCGGCCAGCGCCTCCAGCGTGCCGAGGACGACGCCGCCGACGAGCGCGCCCGGCAGGCTGCCGAGGCCGCCCAGCATCGCCGCCGAGAAGCCCTTGAAGCCGAGCACGGTGCCCTGGTCGAACGAGGTCAGGGTGAGCGGCGTGATGATCGCGCCGGCGAGCGCGCCGACGCCCGCGGCCAGCCCGAACGACAGCGCCATCGCCAGGCGGGGCTCGATGCCGCACAGTGCCGCGGCCTCCGGTTGCGCCGCCACCGCGCGCATCGCCCGGCCGAGGACGGTGCGCTCGAAGAACAGATGCGCGGCGAGCATCACGGCCAGGGTGATGCCGACGATCCAGAAGGTCTGCGGATGGATCCGCAGGCCGAGCCAGAGCACCGGGGTGCTGCCCGAGAAGCCCGGCAGGTCGGCCGGGTTCTTGCCGAGCACCAGCATCACCAGGCTCTTGCTGCAGATCGCGACGGCGATCAGCACCAGCGTCACCGCGATCGGCGTCGGCCGGCTCAGCCGGCGCACGATCAAGCGCTCCGAGAGCAGGCCGACCGCGATCACCACGAGCACCGCACAGAGGACGGCCAGCACCAGCGGCAAGCGCGCCGCGTACGACGTGGCGGCCACCATGCCGCCCATCATCACCCACTCGCCTTGCGCGAAGTTGATCGCGCCGGTGCTCTTGAAGATGACGTTGAAGCCGAGCGCCACCAGCGCGTAGATGCTGCCCGTCGACAGGCCCGAGAGCAGCAGATTGCCGAGTTGCTCCACGGTTCCGGTCGACGCTGTGCGAGAGCGCTAGATCGTGCCGAAGCGGGGGTGCGCCAGCGCGGGCAGCGTCATGCCGAGCTCGGCCAGGCCGGTGCGGGTCCGGGCGACGCAACGGCGAAAGATCGCCACTTCATCGGCCGCGCTCGCGGCGCCCAGGCCGGCGGCGGCGACGCCATCGAGATCGGCGACCTCGGCAGCGATGTCGAAGGCGCTTGCCAGCGCGACGCAGTGGTAGCCGGCGAACTCGACCTCCTCGATGTGCCGCTGCAGCGCGCCGACGACGCGGGCGCGCAAGGCGTCGTCCATCGCCGCGGCGCGCCGGCGCGCATACATCCAGCCGAAGCGCGCGTGCCGCTCGTAGTCGGCGTCGCAGCGCGCCAGGATCGCGTGGGCCAGCGGCTCGCGCGCGTTGGCGAGCATCGCCGTCGCCAGGTCGTGCTCGAGGCTGTCGACGAAGGCGCAGTGCACGATGACGTAGGCGTCGATCGAGACCTCGGCGTTGAGAGCATCGCGGTACAGCGTGCGATTGAAGACCGGCTCCCAGGCCGGCGACGAGGGCCGCTCGACGTAACCGCCGCAGGCCTCGGCGTAGCCGTGGAAACACTCGACGTGCCAGGCCTCCTCGGTGTTGCGCACGGTCAGGAAATACTTCGGATCGGACTCGCGGTTCAGCTCGAGGCAGAACGGATCAGGAGCGCCGGCGTCTCGGTCATGCCGGTGAACTCGACCCAGGCGCGCCGGCTCCAGACGCGGCGCGCGGCTTCGAGTACGGCCGGGGCGACGTCGGCAACGGCATGCGCTGCCCAGGGCACGTCGGTGTCGGGATTCCAGTGCGCGTTCTTGGCCGCCTCGTAGAGCGCGCGAATGTCGTCGTCGGCCTTGCGCAGCGCGAGCGGAAAGCGCCGCTCGACCGGCATCGGCGTGGCCTGGGCCGCGCTCACGACGTCCGGGCTCAAAACGGCGTCGCGAATTTGCGATGCGTGAACATCGGGATCTCGAGGCCCCAGCTGTCGCGCATGCGCTCGCGCATGAGCGCGATCGATTTCAGGAAGACGGGCTTCTCGAGCTCCTCGGTGGTGGCGCCGAGCCCGGCCTCCCATGTCAGGCGGTCGACCTCCACTTCGGCGGCCGAGGCCGGCGTTTCGGGCGCCAGCCACGAGCTGTGATAGCCGTTCAGCTCGACCTTCTCGATCATCGTCACCACTGCCTTGCGCACGCCTTCGCGCTCGGCCTCGTTCAACTCGGGCATCCGCTGCTCCATGAAGGCCCAGCCGAAGGCGCAGTGGCGCACCTCGTCGCGCAGGATCATCCGCGTCACCTGGCGCGCCACCGGATTGACGGTGATGTCGATCAGGTGGCGAAAGACGTCGAAGGCGATTTCCTCGGCGGCGCAGACCAGCGCGGCGATCGTGCCTTCGAGCGAGATCGTCGGGTCGAGCGCCATCTTGCGGATGCCGTGCGTGGCCACCGAGCCCTGGAACGCCGTCGCCGCCGGCTCCTCGTAGTAGCCGCCGAGCGCTTCGGCCATGCGGTAGCAGACCTCGGCGTGGCGCGATTCCTCCTGCGAGCGGATGCTGAAGAAAAGCGCCATGTCGGGCACGCAGTGCTCGTGGCAGAAGCGGATCTGCAGGGCCGGGCTTTCCGAGATCGCGCCGTACTCGCCCCAGGCGCGCCGGCTCCAGTACATGCGCGCGGCGCGCAGGTGCTCGTCGTCGAACTGCTCGGGATGCAGGTCGCCCCAGGCGATGTCGGTCGCCGGATTCCACTGCTGGCGGGTGGCGTTGTGGAACAGCTCGCGGATGCGCTTGTTCTCGATGCCCAGGCGCAGCGGGAAGCGCACTTCCGGCTTGTCGAGGATGGTCAGGCTCATGGCAGTCCTTCCGTGGCGATGCGGGCAGCGCTACCTTACTTGTAGTCGGCGAGATGGAAGGCGCCGTCGTGCCAGTTCACCAGCACCAGGTCGTCCTTCGAGAGGCCCGAATGGCGATCCTTGCTGAAGTTGAACACGCCGCCGACGCCCTGCCAGTCATGGATGCCGGCCAGCGCGTCGCGAACCTTCGCCGGGTCGGTGCTGCCCGCCTTCTCGATCGCCGTCTTGGTGAGATAGATGGCGTCGTAGGTCTGGGCCGCGAACTGGTTGGGCGTGCGCTTGAACTTGGCTTCGAAGGCCTTCGTCAGGGCGGCGATGCGCGCCTTTTGCGGGTCGCTGTCGGGCAGGTCGGCGCCGACCGGGAACTTCACCGAGATCAGCAGCAGGTTCTTCGCCGCGTCGCCGGCCAGCTTCATGTAGCGCTGGTCGACGAAGCCGTAGCTGTGGACCAGCGTCAGCTTGTCGAGGCCGAGCTGCTGCGCCTGCTTCAGGAAGACCACGCCGGCCGGCGTCACGGTCCAGCAGATGATCGCCTGGACGTTCGCTTCCTTGATCTTGCCGAGCTGCGGCGTCATGTCGGTGTCGGACGGATTGAACGACTCGTACATCACGTCGAGGCCGCGCCGCGCCGCCACCTTCTTCAGCTGGCCGGCGGCGCTCTGGCCGAAGCCGCTCGAGTCGCCGAGGAAGGCGACCTTCTTGATGCCCTTCTTGGCGAAGTAGTCGGCCAGCCGCTCCATCACCTGCTCGTCGTCGGCGGTGCTCTTGAAGGTCCACTGGCGCTCGGCGATCGGGGTCACGATGTCCATCGCGCCTTCGGTCGACATGAACGGCATCGAGGCCTTCTCGGTCAGGCCGAGCATCGCGATCGCCATGCCGCTCATGTTGCCGCCGCCGACGATGACGTCGACCTTGTCCTGGTCGAGCAGCCGGCGGGTCTCGGTCAGGCCCTTTTGCGTCTGGCTTTCGGCGTCGTAGAAGGTCCAGTCGATCTTCTTGCCGTTGATGCCGCCCTTGGCATTGATCTCGTCGACTGCCAGCTCCATGCCGGCCTTCATGTCCTCGCCGAGGAAGGCGGCCGGGCCGGTGACCGACAGGATGGTGCCGATCTTGACCGTGCCCTGCGCCGCCGCCGGGCCGGCCAGGAACAGGCCCGCGGCCAATGCGAGCAGCGCGGCGCGAATACGAAAGGGAGCGTTCATGACGTGTTTCCTCGATTGAACGAACAAATGGAAGCGCTCAGGCCACGAGACCCGGGATCCTGACCTCGGCGTCGAGATTGGTACCCGAGCCGCGCATCGGTGCCGAGACCTTGTAGCGGACCTGATCGGCGCGATACACCGAGACCCCGGCCATCACCGGGCGCTCGTCGACCGCGAAATAGATGAGATGGCGCACCAGCACCGGATCGCCCGGCATCAGCTCGAGCCGCTCGGCATGCTCTTCGCCTGCCAGCGCCGACTCGAGCTGGCTTTCGCCGCGATCGAACTCGACCTTGCGGGCCAGTGCGTCGAGCAGCGATACCTTGGCCAGCTCGCGGCGCGGAATCCCCTTGGCCAGGGCCTGCGGAATGAAGCGGCGGTCCCAGGCCACGCGCAAGCCGTCGGACAAGCGGAAGCGTTCGACGTAGAGCACGCGCTCGCCTGCGGCCAGGCCCAGCATTTCGGCGAAAGGCGCCGGGCAATCGACGGTCTCGGCGCGCTGCAGCTCCACCTTCAGCGCCCGCCCGCTGCGCGCCCACTGGTCGCTGAAATTGGTGAGCGGCGAGAACGATTCCTCGATCTTCTGACGATTCACCAGCGTGCCGAAACCCTGCCGGCGACTGAGCAGGCCTTCACCTTCGAGCTCGGCCACCGCCTGGCGCACGGTGGCCCGGCTGACGCCGTAGGTCATGCACAGCGCATGCTCGGTATGGAAACGATCGTCGCCGGCCGGCCAGGCCAGGATCGCCGCGCGCAGGCGCCGCTTGATCTGCGCGTACAGCGGCAGCGGCGACTCGCGATCGATGACAGGCAAGGCAGGCATATCGACGCTGGCCCATCCCTCGCAGGCCAGTTGTCTGGTAGTACGGACAATGTACGAGGCCGGCCGCGCCGCTGTCAACCGAGATAACGCGCAAGCTCGCGCCGGGCCTTAGCGGGCCGGCAGCGTGCAGAGTCCGCTCGACCCGGGCGGCGCGACCTGTTCGATGAGCTCGTGTTGTGGCCGCGGCAAGTGGCCGAACACCCGGATCGATCGCTTCAGGTCCAGACCCGGCCGCTTCGGCGTCGGCGTCAGCACGAGATCGATCGTCTCGTCGCGCAGATCGATGTTGCCGCTGCCGCCGACACGCGTGTTGGCGCTGTCGATGACGATCTCGCTCAGGTGCGCGCGACCGTCTGCGACCTCGAACCGGATCGCCGCGCATGGCAGGGCCAGCGCGTCGCTGCCGCTCAGCAGGGTACGCAACACCTTGCCGCCTTCGAGACCCATCTCGGCGTCGAGCAGGCTAGGGATCGTGCCGTCGCGAAGCTGCAGCGAGCCGCTGCCCGACGCGCTGGCGCGCAGTGCCGCCGTCGTGTTGCCGCTGGCCTTCAGCTCGGCCCGGCCGCGCATTGTTCCGGTGATGCTCTTGCCGTCGGCTCGCGCCGGCAGCAGCGACGGCAGGCGCAGGCCGTCGGCGTCGAAGCTGGCCGCGACGCGCGCCAGCGGCTGGCGCAGATCGAGGCCGAGGCGTGCGCCGGTGCGGCCGCCTTCGGTCCAACCCAGATCGAGCGCGGCGCTGCCCTGTCGGCTTGCGCCGAGCTCCGCGCGCAGGCGCATGCTGCGCAGCGCGCGCAGCTCGGCGGCGTGAAATCGACGGGCGTCGAACGCGATATCGGCGTCGAGGCTGCGCAGGCCGCTGAACAGATCGCGCCCGCCCTGCGCCGGCGACGTGCCGCCTGCCGCATCAGCGGCCTTGTCGAGACCGCGCACGGAGCGGCCGGCGAGCCACAACAGGTCGGCGAGGTCGGTGCTGTCGCTGGTGACATGGGCGCGCACCGCGTGGCGTTCACCGTCGCGCCACCACGCCGCGTCGCCGGCCAGGTCGCTGGCGCCGACATGCACCTCGGCCTGCTCGAGCGCATAGCGCTCGGCGGCGATGGCGACATGGCCGCGAGCGCGAAAGGCTCGCGCCTCGGCGTAGCGATCACCCACGAACGGGCGCAGGCCGGCGAGCGAACGGCCCGCGAGCTCGGCCTCGGCGTCGACACGCAAGCCGCGGAACAGGTTCGCGGCGCGGCCGTCGACGTCGAGGCGCGCACCATCGATCGCGGCCTGGCCGCGCAGGCCGAACCACGACTCGCTCTTCAGGAAGCTGAGCACCGGCCCGGCATCGACGCTGCCGTTGAAGGCGAGCTTGCGAAACGTGCCGTCGACGGCAATGCGCGCGGTCAGCGCATCGCCGGTCTTCGAGGTCGACACCGGCATGTCGTGCTCGGCCGCAGTGACGTCGAGGTCGATGCCTTGATGAATGAAGCCGAGCCGCACGTCGTGCGCCTCGAGTGCTTCGAACCAGTAGTGGCCGGGGCCGCGGTCCTGCGGATCGGACAGGCGCCAGTTGCGCAGCCCGTCGGCGCTGCGTTCGAGATGCACTTCGCCTTGGCGCAGCAGCAGATAGGTGACGACACGGCGTTCCTCGAAGCGCTGCCAGGCGAACACGAAGACGGCATCGGCGAGCGCTGCGAACGGCGCCGCGCTGCCGGTCCAGGGCGCGTTGTCGACACGCACGCCACGCAGATGCACCACCGGTGCGAGCGAGCCGCTGAGGCCGATCGCGACCGAGTCGAAATGAACGGTGCGCCCTGCAGCGGCGGTGAGATGGCGGCTGAGCAGCGGCGCCAGCCAGAGCGGGTGCGAAGCCACGACGAGAAGGATCAGCACGCCGAACGCCAGGGCGAGCCGCGCGAACAGCGGGCCGGCACGGCGCCGCGAAGCGAGGGGCTTATCGCGCGGTGGCGGCTCGGCAGGATCGGCCGGGTACGGCGTATGCCACGATGCGGCATCGACCGTCAACAGGCTTCCCCATGAACGAACGCAGCTCGCAGCCCGCCCCCAAGACCGTCGCAAGCGCCGAGCCGGCGCCAGCCGATCCGGGCGACAAGGTGAAGTCGAACAACGAACGCTGGGACGCAGACGAGGAGCCGTGGCGCCACCCGCCGGTCGCGCCGGTCGACGAAAGCCCGCTCGATTCGCTCGGCCGCTCGGTCTCGGACGTGATCGTCGGCTCGAACCCCGGCCGGACCCCGGACAAGCCGAAGCCCTAGGCGGATGGCGGCGCCAGAATGGCCGGCATGCCGGCCGGCCTTCGACGCAGGCCGGGACAAGGGAGGGGAGGATGCGGGCATGGTGAAGGGCACTTGGCAATCGGCGCACCGCGACGGCGATGTCGACCGTGATCGATCCCGGGAAACCACCGCATCATGAGCCTTGCCAGCGAATACACCGAACCGGAGCCGACGCGCGCCGACGTCGACGCGCTCACTGGCGCGACGCTGCTCGAGTTCGGAACGCCGTGGTGCGGGTTCTGTCGTGCCGCGCAGCCGCTCATCGCGCGCGCCTTCGCCAGCCACCCGAACGTGCGCCACGTCAAGATCGAAGACGGCAGCGGCCGGCGACTCGGCCGCTCGTTCGAAGTCAAGCTCTGGCCGACGCTGCTCTTCCTGCGCGACGGCAAGCTGGTCGATCGCCTGGTCCGGCCGAAAGACGAGGCCGCGATCGGCGAGGCGCTCGAGAAGATCGATCCTGGCGCCTGAGCACGCACTGCGTCTGGCGCCGGCCACGGCCGTGTGCTAGAAGGCGCGGGCTGCCATGAGCGACATCTTCGTCAGCTACTCGAGCCAGGACCGCGAGCGCGCCGCGGCCGTCGCGCGTGCGCTCGAGGCGCGCGGCTGGAGCCTGTGGTGGGACCGCACCATCCCGCCCGGCCGCCAGTACGACGACGTGATCGTCGAGGCGCTGACGGCGGCCCGCGTCGTCGTCGTGTTGTGGTCGCAGGCGTCGGCAGCGTCGGGCTGGGTCAAGAACGAAGCCTCGGAAGCGCTGAGCAGCAAGACGCTGATCCCGGCGCTGATCGAGGATCAGGTGAAGATCCCGTTCGAGTTCAGGCGCGTCCAGGCGGCCGACCTGACGCACTGGCGCGGCGATCCGAACCAGCCGGAGTTCGTTCAATTCTGCGAAGCGATCGCCGCTGCGCTGAGCCAGGCACCTGCGCCGTCGCCGGCACCGCGACCGCCGGCGCCGACGCCTTCTATGCCGCCGACCCTGCCGCCGGCCATCCCGCCGGTCATGCCGCCGGCACCGGCGCCGCAGCCCCGCCCGCCGAACCCCGCGCCACCCCCGGTGGCTAAGGCCAGCAAGAAGCCCTACTTCATCGGCGGCGGCATCGTCCTGGTGCTCGTGGCCATTGCCTCGATGACGAACCAGACGCAGCCCACGCCCGCCCCTGCGCCCGCACCGATCCCGGTGCCCGAGCCGGAGCCGGCTCCGAGCCCGGCGCCTGCACCGACACCGACACCGATACCGACACCGACTCCAGCACCTGCGCCGTCGCCGTCACCCGCGCCGTCGCCGGCGAAACAGAAGCCGGCCAACAATCCGACGGCAGGCATCCACCGCAACCTGACATGGCGCGACCATGCCCTCAGCTATGTCGGCAGCGTGTCGTGGGACGGTCGCTCGAACTTCGCGTTCGTCTCGATGAACGTGTTCGACACGCTGTCGCGTACCTCGCTCGGCAGTCGGCAGCTGCAGGCGTCGGTTCAGCACTACGGCACGAATCAACTGGTGATGTCGACCACCGTCGGCGTTGTCGGCGACAGCATCACGCACGGCCCGCACACGCACAGCGTCAATCTCGTCTTCCAGGCGCAGCCCGACGGCGGCTGGAGCTTCGTCCACAACTGCATGTCCGTGAACGACTGCTACTGAAAGCGAACCCTTGAAGATCGCCACCTACAACGTCAACGGCATCAACAGCCGCCTGCCGCGCCTGCTCGAGTGGCTCGAAGAGAGCAAGCCCGACATCGCCTGCCTGCAGGAGCTGAAGACCTCGGACGAAACGTTTCCCGCGGCAGCGATCGATGCCGCCGGGTACAACGCGATCTGGCACGGCCAGAAGGGCTTCAACGGCGTCGCCGTGCTGGCGCGCGGCGACAGCCTCGTCGAGCGTCGGCGCGGCTTGCCCGGCGACCCGGACGACACGCACAGCCGCTATCTCGAGGCCTCGGTGCAGGACCTGATCGTCGCGTCCATCTACCTGCCGAACGGCAATCCGCAACCGGGACCGAAGTTCGCCTACAAGCTGGCCTGGTTCGAGCGCCTGATCGAGCATGCCGCTTCGCTCGTCGCGAGCGCGCAGCCGGTGCTGCTCATCGGCGACTACAACGTGGTAGCCACCGACGGCAAGGAAGACATCTATTCGGCCGCGTCATGGAAGAACGACGCGCTGCTGCAACCCGAAACCCGCGCCGCCTATCGACGGCTGCTCGACCAGGGCTGGACCGACGCGATCGCCGCGCTGCATCCGGGCGAGGCCATCTACACCTTCTGGGATTTCTTTCGCGAGCGATTCGCGCGCAACGCCGGGCTGCGCATCGACCACCTGCTCCTGAACGCGCCGGCCAAGGCGCGTCTTCTGGAAGCAGGGGTCGACCGGGCGGTGCGTGGCCGTGAAAAGCCGAGCGACCATGCGCCGACGTGGGTTGTGCTCAGCTAGCGGCGATCGCTCAGGACTTCGCCGCTTCGCCGGCTGACATCTTCGCCGGCGCGCGGTGGTGCTTGGCCTGGAAGGCGGCGTCCTGGCGGGCTTCGACGCCGCGCAATTCTTCGAGATGCTTGTGCGTGAAGTTGCGCGTCGACTGCGCGACCTTGTGCGTTTCGGCGCGCGTTTCCTCGGCGGCGTGATGCGCGCTCGACTTCATGCTCGAGTCGTGCTCCGGCATCCGCTGGACGTTGTTCCCGTCGAGGTTGACGTGATGGTGCGCCAGCACCTCGTTCATGTTGCGCTCGCGCCGGGCCTGATCGGCATCGGTGCCGCTTTCGGCGAAGGCAGCGCAGGAGACGACGGCGGTAAGAGCGACGGCGATCTTGGCGAGGTTTTTCATGGAAGCTCCTTGCTTCAAAAGGGATGGCTGCAGTCTGGCCGTCGTCGACCCTGCCGCCAACGGGTCGATGGCGCGCCGCGGGCTCCGCCATCGACGCGTGCCCGCGTCGGAGGATGCCTACTGCAGCCCTAGGCCTGCCAGACGCCGTAGCCGGCCTCGCGCAGGCCGATCGCGAGCTCCACTTCCATCTCGCGCGCGGCGTCGTAGGGCATCGGGTTGTAGACGGCGTAGAGCGCAGGCAGCAGGCGCAGGCCGTACTCGAGCACGTAGCGGTTGGCCTGGATGCCGGCCTTGTGCCGATCGAAGCGCAGATCCGGATCGAGGCCGGTCATCCCGACGTACACGAAGGGCTTGCCGAGCTGATAGTCCGGATTGGCCTTGCGAAAGCGGGCCAGGTTCCAGATCCGGTCGTCGAGCTCGACGACATAGACGTGATAGCGGTGGGCGGGGCGGCGCGGCGCCATGGCGAATCCGGAAGGCAGCGTTCGGCGCGAACAGGGGCCATCATGTCAGGGCCGGCAGCTTGGCGCGACCAAGCGTCGCCTCGCCGCATTCCTGGAGACCGCATGACCCGTTCCTATGACGCCATCGTGATCGGCAGCGGCCAGGCCGGCCCCTTTCTCGCGGTTCGACTCGCCGAGGCCGGGATGCGCACCGCGCTCGTCGAGCGCGAGCATCTCGGCGGTACCTGCGTCAACGACGGCTGCATTCCGACCAAGACCCTGATCGCCAGCGCGCGGACCGCCCACGTCGCCCGGCGTGCCGCGGACTACGGCGTGCACATCGGCGCGCCGGTCAGCGTCGACATGAAGGCGGTGAAGGCGCGCAAGGACGGTGTGGTGGCCGAATCGGTCGACGGCCTGGCGAAATGGATAGGCGCCACGGCGAATCTCACGCTCGTCTGGGGCCACGCCCGCTTCACCGGCGCGCACACGATCGAGGTCGATGGCGAGACGCTCACCGCGCCGAAGATCTTCATCAACGTCGGCGCCCGCGCCGTGCTGCCGGCCTGGCCCGGCATCGCCGACGTGCCGGTGCTGAACAACACCTCGATGATGGCCGTCGACACGCTGCCGGAGCACCTCGTCATCGTCGGCGGCAGCTACATCGGCCTGGAGTTCGCGCAGATGTACCGGCGCTTCGGCGCGCCCGTCACCGTGCTCGAATACGGCGAGCGCCTGATCGCGCGCGAAGACCCCGAGGTGTCGCGCGAGATACAGGCGATCCTCGAGCGCGAAGGCGTGCGCTTCCATTTCTCGGTGCGCAACGCCACGGTCGCCGCCGGCAAGAACGGCCACGGCGTGCTCGTCACGCTCGACCCGGCCGGCAGCGCCCGCGAGATCGAAGGCAGCCACCTGCTCGCCGCCGTCGGCCGGCGCCCGAACACCGACGATCTCGGCCTCGACAAGGCCGGCATCGCCACCGACGCGCGCGGCTACATCACGGTCGACGACGAGCTGCGCACGAGCGTCGAAGGCGTCTGGGCGCTGGGCGACGTGAACGGCCACGGCGCCTTCACGCACACCTCCTACAACGATTTCCAGATCGCGGCCGCCAACCTGCTCGACGGCGGCAAGCGCCGGATCAGCGACCGCATCGCCTGCTACGCGCTCTTCATCGACCCGCCGCTCGGCCGCATCGGCATGAGCGAGGCCGAGGTGCGGGCCCGCGGCAAGCCGGCGCTGGTGGGCAGGATGCCGATGACGCGCGTCGGCCGGGCCAGGGAGCGCGGCGAGACGCAAGGCTTCATGAAGGTGCTGGTGGACGCCGAGAGCGAGCGCATCCTCGGTGCCTCGCTGCTGTGCATCGAGGGCGACGAGATCGTGCACTGTCTGCTCGATGTCATGGCGGCCGGCGCGTCGTACAAGGTGATCCGCGATACCGTGCACATCCATCCGACCGTGAGCGAGCTGATTCCGACGCTGCTCGAAAAGCTGGTGCCGCTCGCCGCCGATCCCCTCCCCTTGCGGCCTTGAGGCACAGAATCGCGAGGCCATGAACGCAGTCACCCGGAGCTGACCTGGAGTCCTTCATCTACGCCGCGCAGCCGGCGCGCGTGGTCTTCGGCGCCGGCGCGCTGCAATTCCTCGTCCGCGAGATCGAGGCCCTGGGCGGCACGCGCGCGCTCGTGCTTTCGACGCCCGGCCAGCGGGATGCGGCAGAGCGCGTCGGCGCGCTCCTCGGCACGCGCACCGCAGGGATCTTTGCCGAAGCACGAATG
The DNA here is from genome assembly GCA_963778525.1 of uncultured beta proteobacterium. Taxonomy (GTDB): domain Bacteria; phylum Pseudomonadota; class Gammaproteobacteria; order Burkholderiales; family Burkholderiaceae_C; genus Schlegelella_A. The sequence goes on from CAVZUJ010000001.1 coordinate 1,125,246, forward strand.
CACGTGCCGATCGAGACGGCACGGGCGGCGCGCGAGACCGCCGCCCGCCTGGGCGCCGACTGCGCCGTCGCGATCGGCGGCGGCTCCACGATCGGCCTGGGCAAGGCCATTGCGCTCGAATCGTCGCGCGACGGCGGCCTGCCCATCCTCGCCATCCCGACCACCTACGCCGGCAGCGAGATGACGCCGATCTACGGCCTCACCGAGCACGGCCTCAAGAAGACCGGCCGCGACGCCCGCGTCCTGCCGAAGACTGTCATCTACGACCCCGAGCTGAGCCTGACGCTGCCGCTCGACGTGTCGGTCACGAGCGCGCTCAACGCCATGGCGCATGCCTGCGAGGGCCTCTATGCGCACGACGGCAACCCGGTCACCGCGCTGATGGCCGAAGAAGGGCTGCGCGCCGCCGCGTCCGCGCTGCCGCGCCTGCGCCGCGACCGGCTCGACCTGCAGGCGCGCGGCGACGCGCTCTACGCCGCCTGGCTGTGCGGTTCGGTCCTCGGCAACGTGGCCATGGGCCTGCACCACAAGCTGTGCCACACCCTCGGTGGCAGCTTCGACCTGCCGCATGCCCAGGTTCATGCCGTCGTCCTGCCGCACGCGCTGGCCTACAACGCGAGCGCGGCACCCGAGGCGATGCAGAAGATGGCGCGCGCGCTCGGGGCAGGCACGGGCGCGCTGGCCGCCGCCGGCGCGCTCTTCGATCTCGCGCGGGCCGAAGGCGCGCCGACTTCCCTGCGCGCCATCGGCATGCCGGAAAATGGCCTCGACCGCGCCGCCGACCTTGCGGTGCAGAGCCAATATCCGAACCCGCGGCGGCTCGAGCGAAGCGCGATCCGGGAGCTTCTCCAGCGCGCCTTCGACGGCACGCCGCCGCACTGAACATTCGAGCCTGCCATGCGAAATATCGACGAGCACAACATCACCGACGCAGTCATCGCCCGCTTCGAGAGCTGCACCGACCCGCGCCTGAAGGAGATCCTGGGCGCGCTGGTGCGGCACCTGCACGACTTCGTGCGCGAGACGCGGCTGACCGAAAAGGAGTGGATGCAGGGCATCGAGTTCCTCACCGCCACCGGCCACAAGAGCGACGCCAAGCGGCAGGAATTCATCCTGCTGTCGGACACGCTCGGCGTCTCCATGCTGACCGTGGCGCAAAACCACAGCATGCCCGTCGGCGCAACCGAAGCGACCGTGTTCGGCCCCTTCCACGTCGAGGACGCAGCGAGCTTTGCCAACGGTGCCGACATCGCCGCCGGCGCCCCCGGCGAGCCGCTGTTCGTCGACTGCACGATCCGCGGCCTCGACGGCATGCCCATCGCCGGCGCGACGGTCGATGTCTGGCAGGCCGACCAGGAAGGCTTCTACGACGTCCAGTACCAGGACCTCGACCACCACCGCGCGCGTGGCGTGCTGCACAGCGATGCCGAGGGCCGGGTGCGCTTTCGCAGCATCCTGCCGGTCGCCTATCCGGTGCCCACCGACGGGCCGGTGGGCCGCCTGCTGGTGGCCAGCGGCCGCCATCCGTGGCGGCCGGCGCACGTTCATTTCCGCATCCAGGCACCGGGCTACGAGACGCTGACCACGCACGTCTTTCGGGCCGGCGATCCCTACCTCGACAGCGATGTGGTGTTCGGCGTGCGCTCCTCGCTGATCAGCGACTACGTGGCACACGCGGCCGGCACGGGTCCGCACGCGAAGGACATCGACGGCCCGTATCACACGCTCGATTTCACGTTCGTGCTGCAGCGCACCCGACCATGACCGAACCTGCCCGACCTGCTCCCAACGGCCTGCCGCTCGACGGCGTGCGCGTCGTCGAGTTCACGCACATGGTGATGGGCCCGACCTGCGGCATGATCCTGGCCGACCTCGGCGCCGAGGTCATCAAGATCGAGCCGCCGGGCGGCGACAAGACGCGGACCTTGCCCGGCCTGGGCATCGGCTTCTTCCGCTCGTTCAACCGCAACAAGAAGAGCGTCGTGCTCGACATCCAGTCGGCCGAGGGGCGCGCCACCGCAACGGAGCTGATCGGGCAGTGCGACGTCGTGCTCGAGAACTTCCGCCCGGGCCTGATGGCTTCGTTCGGCCTCGACCACGCCACGCTCTCGAAGATCTATCCGCACCTGATCTACGTGTCGCACAAGGGCTTCCTGCCCGGCCCGTACGAGAACCGCCTGGCCCTCGACGAGGTGGTGCAGATGATGGGCGGCCTGGCTTACATGACCGGTCCCGAGGGCCGGCCGCTGCGCGCCGGCACGTCGGTGAACGACATCATGGGCGGCATGTTCGGCGCGATCGGCGTGCTCGCCGCGCTGCGCGAGCGCGAGCACACCGGCCGAGGCCAGGAGGTGCAGAGCGCCCTCTTCGAGAACTGCGTCTTCCTCTCGGCCCAGAACATGCAGCAGTTCGCGATGACCGGCGAGCCGCCGCCGCCGATGCCTTCGCGCGTGTCGGTCTGGAGCGTCTACGACGTCTTCACCCTGGCCGAGGGCGAGCAGCTGTTCATCGCTGCCGTCAGCGACAAGCAATTCGTGACGCTCGCCAAGCTGCTCGACGCGCCCGAGCTGCTGGCCGAGCCGGCCTTCGCCGACAACGCGTCGCGCGTGGCGGCGCGGCCCGAGCTCTTGCCGCGCCTGAGCGAAATCCTGCGCCATCACCAGGTCGACGCGTTGGTGCCCAAGCTCGAAGCCGCCGGCATACCGTATGCGCCGATCGTGCGGCCCGACCAGCTGATGAGCGACCCGCACCTGCGCGCCAGCGGTGGCCTGGTGCCGATGCAGACCGGCGACGGCGACAGCACCGACGTCGTGCTGCTGCCGCTGACCCTGGGCGGCCGGCGGCCCGGCGTGCGCCGGCCGCTGCCGCGCATCGGCGAACATACCGAAGAAATCCTGGCGACGCTGCCGAGCCGCCGCGCACCGAGCTGACGGCAGAGAATCGGCACGAAGAAAACCGGGAGACCTCCGTGCTGCCATTGCATCGCCGACATCTGGCCCTCGCGGCCTTCACCGCCTGCCTGCTCGCGCTCGCCGGACCGGCCGCCGCCGACCGGCCGCCCCTGCGCGTGCTCCTGCCCGTGAGCGCCGGCTCGGGCGTGGACACGATCGTGCGTGCGGCCGCGCCGGCGCTCGCGAAAGCGCTCGGCGACCAGGCGGTGATCATCGAGAACCTGCCCGGCGCGGGCGGCATCACCGGCACCGCGGCCCTGGTAAAAGCCGCGCCCGACGGCAACACCATCGCCTTCGTCTCGAACAACCATGCCGTCAACCCGAGCGTCTACAAGAAGATGCCGTACGACAGCCTGGCCGACATCACGCCGATCACCGTCATCGGCGCCACGCCTTTCGTGCTCGTCGTCAATCCGGCGCGGCTGCCGGCAAGCAACGTGAGCGAGCTCGTCGCCCTGCTGAAGGCCAAACCGGGCGGCTACAACTACGCGTCGTCGGGCAACGGCACGATCATCCATCTCGCCGACGAGATGTTCGTCGACGCCGCCGGGGTCGATGCGAAGCACATCCCGTACAAGGGCGTCGGCCCGATGCTGGCCGACCTCATCGGCGGCCAGGTCGACTTCGGCGTCGTCGCGCTGCCGGCCGTGCAGGGCCATCTCAAGAGCGGCTCGCTGCGCGCCATCGGCATCATGGGCAAGGCGCGCGTGCCGTCGTTGCCCAATCTGCCGACGATCGCCGAGCAGGGCTTGCCCGACGTCGACATCGCCGGCTGGTTCGCGGCGATCGGGCCGGCGAAGCTGCCGGCCGCCGAGGTGGCCCGGCTGCACGACGCGGTGGTCGCCGCCTTCGCCACGGCCGAGGTGCGCGAGGCCATGGCCAGGCAGGACAACATCATCAGTCCGACGACGCCCGAGGTTGCCGCGAAATTCTTCAGGAGCGAGCAGGAGCGCTATGCGCGGCTCGTGAAGAAGGCCAACATCTCCCTCGACTGAATCGTTTCCGAAGCCACCATGACCCTCTATCGACTCGGCGACGACGCGCCCGCCATCCCCCCTTCGGCCTACGTCGCGGCCGAGGCCACGCTCACCGGCCGCGTCGTGCTCGGCGAGCACGCCAGCGTCTGGCCCGGCGCCACGGCGCGCGCCGACAACGAGGTTATCCGCATCGGCGACCGCAGCAACGTGCAGGAAGGCGCGGTGCTGCATGCCGATCCGGGCTTTCCGCTCACCATCGGCAACGACGTCACGGTCGGCCACCAGGCGATGCTGCACGGCTGCACCATCGGCGAAGGCTCGCTCGTCGGCATCCAGGCGGTGGTGCTCAATGGCGCCGTGATCGGCAAGCAATGCCTGATCGGCGCCGGTGCCATCGTCACCGAGGGCAAGAGCTTTCCGGACCGCTCGCTTATCCTCGGTGCACCGGCCAGGGTGGCCCGCCAGCTGAGCGACGACGACGTCGCCGGCATCGCGCGGGCCGCGGCCAGCTACGTCGAGCGCGGCGCCACGTTTCGCACCGGGCTCGTTCGCATCGGCTGACCCTTTTCCCGGTGATCGCGGAGACCCGACATGGCAGATCTGATCGACAACCCGATGGGCCTGATGGGCTTCGAATTCGTCGAGTTCGCGTCGCCCACGCCGCACACGCTCGAGCCGGTGTTCGAGAAGCTCGGCTTCACCCTCGTCGCCCGGCATCGCTCGAAAGACGTGGTGCTCTATCGGCAAGGCGAGATCAACTTCATCGTCAACCGCGAGCCGAAGAGCTACGCCGGCTACTTCGCGGCCGAGCACGGGCCCTCGGTGTGCGGCCTCGCCTTTCGGGTCAGGGACTCGCACAAGGCCTACGAGCGGGCGCTCTCGCTCGGCGCCCAGCCGCTCGAGATGCCGACCGGGCCGATGGAATTGCGGTTGCCGGCGATCAAGGGCATCGGCGGCGCGCCGCTCTATCTCATCGACCGCTTCGAAGAAGGCCGCTCGATCTACGACATCGACTTCGAATTCATCGAAGGCGTGAATCGCCGGCCCGAAGGCGTGGGCCTGAAGGTGCTCGACCACCTCACGCACAACGTCTACCGCGGCCGCATGGCCTTCTGGGCCAGCTTCTACGAGCGGCTGTTCAATTTCCGCGAGATCCGCTACTTCGACATCCAGGGCGAATACACCGGCCTCACGTCGAAGGCGATGACGGCGCCCGACGGCAAGATCCGCATTCCGCTGAACGAGGAATCGTCGAAGGGCTCGGGCCAGATCGAAGAGTTCCTGATGAAGTTCAACGGCGAAGGCATCCAGCACGTGGCCCTGCTCAGCGACGACCTGCTCGGCACCATCGACAAGCTGGCGCTCGCCGGCGTGCCGCTGATGACGGCGCCGAACGACGTGTACTACGAGATGCTCGAGGAGCGCCTGCCCGGCCACGGCCAGCGCATCGCCGAGCTGCAGACGCGCGGCATCCTGCTCGACGGCAGCACCGAAGGCGGCAAGCCGCGCCTGCTGCTGCAGATCTTCTCCGAGACCATGCTCGGCCCGGTCTTCTTCGAGTTCATCCAGCGAAAGGGCGACGACGGCTTCGGCGAAGGCAACTTCAAGGCCCTCTTCCAGTCGATCGAGCGCGACCAGGTGCGGCGCGGCGTGCTCTCCACGACATGAGCGGCGACAGCCTCGCCTACCAGTCGGGCTTCGGCAACGAGTTCGCCACCGAGGCGCTCGCCGGTGCGCTGCCCGTCGGCCGCAATTCGCCGCAGCGTGCGCCCTACGGCCTGTATGCCGAGCAGCTGAGCGGCACCGCATTCACCGCACCGCGCGCCGCCAACCGGCGCTCGTGGCTCTATCGCATCCGGCCCTCGGCGATGCACCAGCCTTTCGAGCGGATCGACGATGGCCGCATCGTGAGCAGCTTCGGCGAACCGGAAACTTCGCCGAACCAGCTGCGCTGGAACCCCTTGCCGATGCCGAGCGCGCCGACCGATTTCGTCGAGGGCCTGGTGACGATGGCCGGCAACGGCGGCCCCGAGGCACTCACCGGCGGCGCGGCGCACGTCTATGCCGCCAACCGCTCGATGCAGCGACGCGTCTTCTATTGCGCCGACGGCGAGCTGCTGATCGTGCCGCAGGAGGGCCGGCAGCGCTTCGTCACCGAGCTCGGCGTGGTCGAGGCCGAGCCGCAGGAGATCGTCGTCATCCCGCGCGGCCTGCGCTTTCGCGTCGAGCTGCCCGAGGGCAGCGGCCGCGGCTACGTCTGCGAGAACTACGGCGCCAACTTCCGCCTGCCCGACCTCGGCCCGATCGGCTCGAACGGCCTGGCCAACCCGCGCGATTTCCTGACGCCGGTGGCGGCCTACGAAGACCTCGAAGGCGAACACGAGCTGATCGCCAAATTCATGGGCCACCTGTGGCGCGCGAAGATGGATCATTCGCCGCTCGACGTCGTCGCCTGGCACGGCAACTGCGCGCCGTACAAGTACGACCTGCGCCGCTTCAACGCCATCGGCTCGATCAGCTTCGACCATCCCGATCCGTCGATCTTCCTCGTGCTGCACAGCGCCTCCGATACGCCCGGCACGAGCAACATCGATTTCGTCGTGCTTCCCGCCGCGCATCCTGGCGACGAAGGACACCTTCCGGCCGCCCTGGTTTCACCGCAACATCGCCAGCGAGTTCATGGGCCTCGTGCACGGCGCCTACGACGCCAAGGCCGAGGGCTTCCTGCCGGGCGGCGCGAGCCTGCACAACAGCATGAGCGGGCACGGGCCCGACGCCGAGACCTTCGAGAAGGCGAGCCGCGCCGACCTCGCCAAGCCGCAGACGTCATCGAAGACACCATGGCCTTCATGTTCGAGTCGCGCGCGGTCTGGCGGCCGACGCGGCAGGCGCTCGAGTCGGCGGAGCTGCAGAGCGACTACTCACCGTTGCTGGCAGGGCCTGCGAAGCACTTCGACCCGCGCCGTCCCTAGGCGCGCACGACGCGACGGCGTTGCAAGTAAGAAGGCACGGCGCGGCCGCGACTTCCGGACAAGCCTTCAGCGGCCACCGACGCCGTTCGACCACCGCAGCGGAGATCCGGATGTGACAACGGTCATCGCCAGCGCCGCCTTCCTGATCGCGGCCCTTTGCGCCGGGCTGATGGGTTTCGCGATCCAGCGTGGCGCCACGTGCACCGTGATCGCCATCGACGAGATCGTGACCCAGCGGCGCTTTCGCCGCCTGGCCAGCATCGTCGAGGCGGCGTTCTGGGTGGCCGGCGCGCTCCTGGTCGCGAACGCCTTGCGCCTGCTGCCGATGCTGCCCGCCGGCTATGCCGTCACGACGTGGACGCTCGTCGGCAGCGTCCTGCTCGGCCTGGGTGCGTTCATCAACGGCGCCTGCGTCATCGGTGCGATCGCGCGGCTCGGCTCGGGCGAATGGGCCTATGCGCTCACGCCGGTCGGCTTCTTCGTCGGCTGCGTCAGCGTCGTCGCCATCTTCGGAACGCACGAGCCGCGGGCGTTGAGCAGCGTCTCGCCGACCCTGCAGCTCTCGGCCTGGGTCGCCATCCTTTTTCTCGCCTTCGCCGTCTGGCGCCTCGCCGTGCCCTGGCTGCGGCATCGCCGCGACCCGCAGGGTCGCTGGCATCGCGCGCTCGCAGCACACGTCTGGTCGCCGCACGCCTCGACGACCGTGATCGCGCTCACCTTCGTCGCCATGCTCCTGCTCGTCGGTGCCTGGGCCTATACCGATGTGCTGGCCGAGCTGGCGCGCGGCATGGCCGGCAATGTGCTGGCGCGCACGCTTCTGCTCGTCGTGCTGTTCCTGGGCGCGGTGCTCGGGGGCTGGACGGCCGGGCGGTTTCGCAACGGCCGCCTGCCGCTGCGCCAGCTGCTGCGTTGCAGCGCCGGCGGCATCCTCATGGGCTGGGGCAGCCTGCTCCTGCCCGGCGGCAACGACGGTCTCGTCCTCCTCGGCATGCCGCTCGCGTGGCCCTATGCCTGGCTCGCCTTCGCGACGATGTGCGCGACGATCGGTGCGGCGCAACTGGCACAGCGCAAGCTGGCACGATAGGCGACGCTCGCGTGCAGGACACCCGCCGAGAAGCCGGCCCGCTGCCGGACGTCGACACCGCACCGCGACCGACGCTGGACCTGGTGCTCGATACCAACGTCGTCCTCGACTGGCTGGCATTTCGTCATCCGGTCGGCGCACCGCTTGAAGAAGCGTTGACCTCCGGGCGTTGCCGCTGGCTCCATACCCGCGCGATGCGCGAAGAGCTCGCTCACGTGGTGGCGCGCGAGTCGCTGCGGCGCTGGTCGATCGACGCGACCGCCGTCCTGGCCGTCTTCGACAGGCTCGGCGTCGACGTGGGCCCGCCGCCGCCGCTCGGCACCGCCGATCACCTGCGCTGCTCCGACCCCGACGACCAGCCATTCATCGATCTGGCGATCGCCCATCGTGCCCATGCGCTGCTGACGCGGGATCGTGCGGTGCTTCGCCTCGCAGCGCGGGCCCGGCGCTTCGGTGTGCTGATCGCGACGCCTGAAGCCTGGCTGCATGAGGCCGGGGTGGCGGGCTTCGCGTGTACGGCGAGTCGTGGCGGGAAGCCGGCGCGGTCGTCGCCGGACGACGTAGCATTGTTCCCGCAAAGCTCGACCTCTGGTCGCATGGAGGAGAACGATGGCTGAGAAGAGGACCCTCCCTGTCTATTCCGACAGCTGGCAGCCTGGCTTTATCAACCAGCACACATCGGATCTGGGTCGCTATCTCGAAGAGACCTCTCGCAGTGAAGGTGTACGACGCGTCGCCGGACGAGTGCCGGGATCGTGAAGCGGCGCCAGCTTGTTTCGCTTCTCGGCGCTGCGCTGGCGCCGTTCGCCGTGCTGCGCGCGCGCGCCGGCCCGAGTGACGGTTGCGCCGTTCCGCCTTTGCGAGACGACGGCTGGCGCGTCGCTGCCATCGACGACGACAAGCTCGTCGACCGCGCTGCGCTCTGCGGGATGGGCGATCGGCTGGCCGCCTCGGGCGAGGCCAACATCCATGCCGTGCTGGTGGCACGCCGTGGCAAGCTGGTGTTCGAGCGCTACTTCAAGGGTTCCGACGAGGTTCCCGACATCTTCTCCGGCTCGCGGGTGGAAAATGTCGCGTTCGATGCCGACACGCTGCACAACATGAAGTCGGTTTCGAAGAGCGTGGTGTCTCTCACGGTGGGAATCGCGCTCGACAGGGGCCTGATCCGCAGCGTCGACGAACCGATCTTCAGCTTCTTTCCCGAGCTGGCCGACTTGCGTACACCCGAGAAGGATCGCCTCCTGCTGCGGCACGCGCTCAGCATGACGATGGGCCTGCAGTGGGTGGAGGCCACGCCCGACACCGGAGAGAACAACGACGAGTCGCGCATGCATCGGGCGGCAGATCCGTGCCGCTACGTTCTCGGCCTGCCTGCAACCGCACCGGCCGGGCAAGAGTTCTTCTACAACACCGGCGCGCTCACCCTCGTCTCGGCCATCGTTCGCAAGGCCACCGGGCGCCCCCTCGACGAGCTCGCGCAAGCAGCGTTGTTCGAGCCTTTGGGTATCGCCCCCGTGCAATGGAGCCGGGTCAAGGGCGATACCGACGCCGGAGGCGGCTTGCGCCTGCGGCCGCGCGACATGGCCAAGATCGGCCAGCTCGTGCTGGCCGGCGGCCGGTGGAACGGCCGCCAGATCGTCTCGAAGGAATGGATAGCGACGTCGACGGCACCGAAGATCAAGGCAGTCGCCGACGGCTTCAACGGGCGCTACGGGTATCTCTGGTGGCTCGCCCGCTACCGGATCAACGGCCGGGAAATCGACTGCGTTGCCGCGCAGGGTCGAGGTGGCCAGTACATCCGCATCGTCCCCGAGCTCGATCTCGTCGTCGCGGTAACGGCCGGGTATTACCAGGACTACAGCGCGCGCGCAGGTCAAGTGCAGTTCGGTGTCTTTCGAGATGTCGTGCGGGCGACGCTGGCTGCAGGCTGAACTGAAACTACCTGGACCAGACACCCGCCATGTTGTTGCACGAGATCGAGTGGAGCGAGCCGATCGTGCCGCAGGCCCGCGATGCGCAGTGGGAAGCCGAGCTCAAGCGCCGCGGCTCGCGGGTGCTCGATGTCGACCGCCGGGTCGCGCCCAGCCGCTGGCTGCGCGAGACGGCTTACGAAGCGGTGAGCTACCTGCCGACTGCCCTGCCGGAGAGGCTGTATCGGATAGGCAACCTGGTGACTGCGCAAGAGAATTCATGCCGCTACTGCTATGGCGCAAACCGGGCCTACATGAAGGTCCTCGGCTACTCCGAGTCTTTCATACAGCGGGTCGAACGCGACGTGCAGATGGCCGAACTCGACGACAAGGAGCGCGCGTACATCGCCTTCTGCCGCAGCCTGGCTCGATCGAGGCCACGCCCCGCCGCGGCGCAGCGGGCGGCCCTGCTCAAGGTCGGCTACACCCAGGCGCAGCTGGGCGAGATTGCGTTCGGGATCTCCGGCGGGTGCTTCTACAACCGGATCAGCACCCTGATGGCGTGCCCGCCGGAAGAGAAGTTCGAACGCATGGCCAGCGGGCCATTTCGTTGGCTGATGGCGTTCGCCATCCCGTTGATGCAGAAGTTCGCGCCGAAGAAGCCGGAAAAGCAGATGCCTGATCTGGCCGCGCTGACGAGCGGCCCGTTCGGCATGGCGCTGGCACCACTCGCCCATTTGCGAGCGGGTGGCGTCATGAAGGCTTCGCTCGACGGCGCGTTCGAGTCCGAGGTTCTGAGCCGCAGCGCAAAAGCGTTGATCTTCGGCGTCGTCGCGCGCACGCTCGGCTGCCCGCACTGCGACGCCGAGGCGACCCGGTTGCTGATCGAAGAGGGGCTCAGCCCGGCGGAAATCGAAAGCGCCCTGACGACGCTTCGCTGCCCGCGTCTGGCACCGCGCGAAGCCGGCTTGCTGGCGTGGGCGCGCGACACGGTGTACTACACGCCTTCGTCGATCCAGGAGATGACGCGCACCCTCGGCAGCGAGCTGGGACCGGCCGCGCTGCTGGAAGCCATTGGTGTTGCTGCCTTGGCCAATGCCACGGTCAGGCTCGCGATGTTGCTGGAGTGAGTGCGCTGGCCTCGGTTCTTGTCGCGTTCGGGACCATCGTTCTCTTGAGCCTGGCCGCGCTCGTCTTCCTCAGTCGCCGCGAAAACAAACGACTCGAGCGCCTGCTGTCGGCTGCCGACGAGAGGCTGGAGCAGCTGCAGCGTCAGTTCGAGCGGTTCGTACCGGCCGACGTCGTGGAGCGACTCACCGATGCAGAGGACGCCTTCGCACCCGAGCGGCGCCAGGTCACGATGTTGTTTGCCGACCTGCGCAGCTTCACGGCCCTGTGCGACTCGGCTCGACCCCGCCGTCACGGTGACCATTCTCAACGACTACTTCCGCCACATGACGATGGCCATCGCCCGTCATCACGGCCATGTCACCGAGTTCGTGGGCGATGGCTTGCTGGCGCTGTTCGGTGCGCTGGAGTCGAATCCCTGGCAGGCGCGAGACGCCGTCATGGCCGGGCTCGAAATGCGCGCGGAGCTGGCCCGCTACAACGCCACGTTGCGCGCGCAAGGCCTGCCCGAGCTGCGCTTCGGCATCGGCATTCACGGTGGCGAGGTGGTGGCGGGCGTGATCGGCACCGCGGGCCTCTCGAAGTTCAGCGTCACCGGCGACCCGATCAACGTCGCCTCGCGTGTCGAAGGACTCACCAGCAGGTATGAAGTCGATCTGCTGATCACGGAGGACATCCGCCGCCCGCTCAACGACCAGTTCCGACTGCGGGCCATGCCACCGGCCATCGTCAAGGGCAAGACGGAGCCGATCCTGACCTACTTCGTGGAAGCCGTTGCAGTAAACACTGACCCCTAGTAGACGTCGCGCACGTAGCGCCCCGACGCGGCCAGGGCGCGCAGCTCGAGCTGCGCCTGCGCTTCGCTCAGGCGGCCATGCTCGACAAAGAGCCGGCGCAGCGCGGCATCGACATCCTTGGCCATGTGCGTCGCGTCGCCACAGACGTAGAGCACCGCGCCGTCGGCAATCCAGCGCCAGAGCTCTGCGCCGGCGTGCAGGATGCGGTGCTGCACGTAGACCTTCTCCTTCTGATCGCGTGAGAAGGCCGTGTCGAGTCGAACCAGGGTGCCATCGTCGACGAAAGCCTCGAGCTCCTTCTGGTACAAGAAGTCGGAACGCGCGTGGCGATCGCCGAAGAACAGCCATGTCCTTCCGGTGTAGCCGTGTGCCTTGCGATGCCAGAGGAACGACCGGAACGGCGCGATGCCGGTACCCGGGCCGATCATCACGATCGGCGTGCCTGGATCGGCGGGGAGGCGAAATCGCGTGTTCCGGTGCACGTAGACGGGCACCGTCCCATCGATACCGATGCGATCCGCGAGGTCGGTCGACGCAACGCCGCCGCGCGCCCGGCCGTCGCGCGCATGGCGCACGACGCTGGCGGTGAGGTGCACTTCCTGCGGATGCGCCGACAGGCTCGAGGCGATCGAATAGAGGCGTGGCGTGAGCAGGGGAAACAGATTGGCGAGCGCCTGCGCATCGGCGATGGCCGCAGGCTTTCTGGCCAGCAGGTCGAGCGCGTCGCGTCCGTACAGGTAGCTTTCCAGATCGGCGGCTCGCTCGGGCTGGACGAGCAACTGAAGTTGCGCGTCGTCGGCCAGCGCGGCGAAGCGAATCGCCGTCGCGGCGTTGAGCTTGGCGATCTCGAGCCGGCTACCGAGCGCCTCGCGCAGTGTCAGCGAGCCGCCCGAGAGCTCGACCGCGCTGTCGCCCGCCAAGGCGCACAGCGACAACAAGCCGTCGACCAGTGCCGGCGCATTGCTCGGCCAGACGCCGAGCGCATCGCCCGGCTCGTAGTGAAGCCCTGAACCGGCGAGCGACAGCACGATGTGCCGGACTTCCTTGTCGGAGGCCCCGCGCGTGAGCGCGTCCTTGTGCAGCAGGCGGGCAGTGAACGGGCTCTTGCGCGTCCATCGTTCCTCGGCCTCGTCATCTTCTTCGTTCTCCACCAAAGTCGCTGCGGCCTCGAGGGGCGCGGCGCCCGGGCGTTCCTCCGCCAGGCGTGACCACAGGCTCGCGCGGAACGCATCGAACGCCGCCTCGACATCGTTGTCGGCCTCGGCCCGATCGACCAGGCGCGTCGCGCCGAGCCCGGCGAAGCGCTCGTCGAGCTGCCTGCCGAACTCGCAGAACTTGGTGTACGTCCGGTCGCCCAGCGCCAGCACGGCGTAGCGCAGGCCGCTGAACACGCCGGGCGCGGCCGTGGCGAGCTGTTCGGCCAGCGAAAGCGCCGAATCGGGCGCCTCGCCTTCGCCGTGTGTGGCAGCAACGATGACTGCGTGCCCGAGAGCGGCGATGTCCGGGAGCGACATCGCGCCCAGCTCCCGCGGCTGCGCATCGAAGCCTTTGGCGCGCGCCTCCTTGGCGAGCTTTTTCGCGAGGCGTTCGGCGGTGCCGGTCTGCGACGCGTAGAGCACGGCGACGCGCAAGCGGACCACCGGCGCTGCGACGGTTCGCTCCGCCAGGTGGGTCAGCAACCCCGCGAAGAAGCCGTTCAGCCAGGCGCGCTGCTGGGGCGAGAACGGCGCGTCGGCGGGAAGCAGGGCGACGGTCGCCGGCGCCGGTCGCAACGGCGACGCCAGCTCGCTCACGCGTCGCTGACCTCGGCCAGGGCCCGCAGCTCGGCAACGTCGCGGCGGCGCGCGAAGGCGATGAACGACTCGCCGGCTTCGCGCCGGTCGAGATAGCCGGCAAGCAGGCGCTCGATGAGCGGCGGCACTTCGGCGAAGGGCACGCTCCTGGCGAGCTCGCGGCCCAGACCGCGCTCCTGCTCGACGCCGCCGGCGACGTAGAGGTGATAGCCCTCGACCGATGCGTCGCCCTGCGCCACCTGGGCGCCGAGCAAGCCGATGTCGGCCACGTAGTGCTGCGCACAGGAATGCGGGCAGCCGGTCAGGTGGATGTTGATCGGCTGGTCGAGCCGGACGCGCTGGTCGAGATGCCGACTGAGCGCGAGCGCCTGGCCCTTGGTGTCGCTCATCGCGAAGCGGCAACCGGTGTTGCCGGTGCAGGCCACGACGCAGCCGGCGATCGCCGAGGCGGATGCCGCGAAGCCGATCGCCGCGATCGCGGCGACGGCCGCCTCGAGTCGCTCCGCGCCGACATTCGGCAAGACGATGTTCTGCCAGACCGTGACGCGCAGCTCGCCGGAGCCGAATTCGTCGGCCAGGTGCGCCAGGGCGAGCATCTGCTCGTGACGCATCCGGCCGACCGGGATCGCGATGCCGATCGAGGCGAGCCCGGGTTGCGCCTGCGCGTGCACGCCGAGGTGGCCGTGCTTGTCCACCGGCGGCCGTGCGCTGCACGCCTCGGCAGCGACGCGACGCAACGCAAAAGGCAGTTTCGCCTCGACGAGCTCGAGGAATTTCGCGACGCCGAGCCGCTCGAGCAGGTAGCACAGGCGCGCCTTCTTGCGATCGGTGCGGTCACCGTGCTCGGCGAAGACACGCAGCATCGCGGCGGCCACCGGCACGCATTGCTCGGCGCTCAGCAAGACGCCGCAATCGTCGGCGAAGCGCAGGTGCCCCGTGATGCCGCCGAGCCAGACACGGAAGAACACGCTGGCGCCGGCGCCGGCGCCTTCGAGCGTCGTCGCGACGAAGCCGATGTCGTTGGTGTCGGCGACGACACTGACGCGGCCGCCGCCGTCGAAGGCGATGTTGAACTTGCGCGGCAGTCCGAACAGGTCGCGGTTGTTCGTGAGGTAGCTCTGCATCGCCCGGGCCAGCGGCCGGGTGTCGACGAGCTCGCTGGCGTCGAGGCCCGCGAGAGGCGACGAGGTGACGTTGCGCACGTTGTCGGCGCCGGCGCCGCGCGACGTCAGACCCACTTCCGCCAGCCGCGTGAGCACCTCGACGATCCACTTCGGCGCGATTTCGCGAATCTGGATGTTGCCGCGCGTCGTCACGTCGCCGTAGCCGCCACCCAGCTCGCGCGCCATGCCCGCGAGCGCGCGCATCTGCGGGCTCGACAGCACGTTGCCGGGAACGCGCACCCGCACCATGAACGAGTCCTGCGCCGGTGCGACGTAGAAGAGGCCGTGGAACTTGAAGCGATAGACGTCGCCACCCTGCGGCGCCTTGCCGGCCTGCGCGTGCGCGAGCAGCTTGTCCCAGATGTCGAGCGGGTTTTCTTCGCGCTTGAGCCGTTCTTCGTTGGTGATCTCGTCGAGCTCGAAGCCGAACCACTTCTCGGGGACGGCGGCGGCCACTGCCGGCGCGGCATCCGTGCCGGACGGGCCCGCCGCGACGCTGCCGGTGAATACGCCGGCAGCCGTCAGGCCGGCGGTGAAGCCTTGCAGGTATTCCTTCTGCTCGGTCGTCAGCGCGGCGTCGGCGTTCGGCGGCTCGAGCACCCTCATGTCCATGCATCGCGCCTCACGACGCGGCGCTGGCCGGGCTCGCCGTGGCGCGCGCGCCGATGGCCCGCACGCGATAGGTCGCATAGAGCGCCAGGCCGGTGAAGAGGAAGCCACCGACAACGTTTCCGAGCGTCACCGGGATCTGATTCCACAGCCACCAGTCGGCCGTGGTGACCTTCGCGCCAAGCAGCATGCCGGCCGGAATGAGGAACATGTTGACCACGGCGTGCTCATAGCCGAGGCCGAAGAAGATCGTGATGGGCAGCCAGGCGGCGACGATCTTCGACACCGTCGATGTCGACACCATGCCCATCACGACGCCCATGCACACCATCCAGTTGCAGAGCACCCCCTTGGCGAAGGCCGTGGCCCAACCGGCGCCGCCATGCGCCGCGTAGGCCAGGGTCTTGGCCTGCGTGAGAGCGACGATGCGATCGGCCACCGGGCCGCCGGGAACTTCGCCGAACATCGTCAGCACGCCCCACATCAGGAAGGCGAAGGCGAGGCTGCCGATCAGGTTGCCGACGAAGACCCAGGCCCAGTTGCGCATCGTCTCCGCCCAGCCGATGGCGCCGTCCATCTGCGCCATCGGCAGCAAGGCGAAGCTGCCGGTGACGAGCTCGAGGCCGAGCAGCACGATCATCACGAAGCCGACCGGAAAGATGATGGCGCCGGCGATGAGGGTGCCGGTCTGCACCGCGGTAGTGATCGCGAGAGCCGTGGCGATCCCCAGAATGGCGCCGGACAGGCCACCTCGGATCAACAGGTCACGCACCGGCAACGCACCCTTGCGCGCCCCTGCCTCGATCATCAACGCGACGACATCGGTGGGTTTAACGTAGTCCATGCACACCTCCTGCGTGGAGGCATGCGCAAGATGCATGCCACGCTGCTGGCCCGGCCGACAGCACGTGTTCTTGACCGGATGTCGAGCGCGACGGTGATCTCGACCGGCAGGATGGCGCGCAAAAGGTGGTTCTTCGTTCAGGGCGGCGCTCGCTTCAGAACTGGTAGGGACCGTCGCGGTCAGCGACGGAAATGCTGCTTACGACCCAAAGCCGACCTCCGAGCGAACGGGTTGGTTGCGCGAAACCGGTCACTCGCCGGCGACCGCTTGCGTTTAGGTTGCGGACCGGACGCCCAACGCCACGTATGCTGCGGCGTGGGAAATCGTGCGCGACGGCCTTCGGTCGTCGCATTGCGATCTTCGATTCGACCAACAGGAGTCGCTATGCAGTCCAGAGTCCAGCGGCGTTCGTTCGGCAGCGTTTTTTCGGTGGCTGGCACGCTGCTGTTCGCCTCCATTGCGGCGTTCTCCGCAGGCGGCCTGCCACCTGGCGTCCCCGAGCCCTGCACGCTCATCACGGTGACCGAGCTCCAAGCCATCGTGGGGGCGTTAAAGGGCCCACCAAAGAAGGGGGACGTGGCCTCCGGTGACATTTCCTGTGAATACGCTACAGCGAGTGGGCCGCGCTGGATCAGCGTCCGATTGCACGACGGCGACCTCGCTGCATGGAAGCGTCGAAATGGGGGAGCTAGTCCGATCGCGCTGCCGGATCTGAGGCAAGGACGCCTTCGCGAACGCCGATGCGGAAGGCTCGGCGGATGTTTACGCGGCGAAGGGCAAGCTCGTCCTGCGTGTCACCATGCCGAAAGGGCCCCAGGCCGTTGACATGGATAAGGCGATCGCGAAGAAGGCGCTGGCGCGATTGCCTTAGCACTTGGGCCCGGTCCTCGCGTCCAGTCTGAAGTCAAATGCAACAGCCACCAGCTGACGGTCATGCAGCTCATCGTGCCAGCCGCTCACGCGACGCTCTACGCGGATGGGCACTACGCGAAGAACAACGAGAGCAAAGAGGAGCGAGATCGCAAGCCCTACCGACCCCGATCGATCGAGCCAGCAAGGGGACAGTGATCGCGCTCGCGTGCGGCTCATCAGCCCTGCGCTACCCTCAAGGTTTCACCGCGTCGGCCGCGAATGCCGCGTCGAAGAAGTCCGGCACGTCGCTTCGCAATTGACGAAGAAATGCCGGGCGATCGAACCCCGGCGGGTCGTCGCGCAGATCGCCGTCGTCGGAAGCGATGGGTTCGTTCGGCGCGTCGACGAACGCGAAATGCCAGGCGTTGGGCACGACGTGGAAGGCGGCGTTCGGCATGTGTGCTGCCAGCCAGTCGGCGTGGAAGCGCGGCACCAGGAAGCGATCCTTTTCGGCGACGTAGATCGCCGCAGGAATGGTGATGCGTTCGAGCGAGCCGGGGTCGAACACGACGCCGATCGGCGCGAGGGCAACGATCGCGTGCACGCGCGGGTCGGCCAGCGACGGCGCGTCGACCGGAAGCGATGCATCCGGACCGTTCCTCCTCCTGCAGAAGATCGGGTCCTCCGCGCGATGTGCATCGCAGTGCGCGCGCAGGCGTGCCAGGTCGAAACGCCCGCCGGCGAGCGCGAGCACCGTGTATCCGCCCGCCGAATGTCCGAGCGCGCCGACGCGGGGCCCGTGCGCGTCCCTGGCGATGCGCTCGCTCCACTGCGGATCGCCGAGCAGCGCGTCGAGGACGCGCGAGACGTGTTGCGCGCGCTCGCCGAGATACGCCGCCGGCCCGCGCGCGATGAGGCTGCCGTCTTGCCAGTTGTCACCGGGGTGGCGCAGCGCGGCGACAAGATAGCCGCGTCGCGCGAGCGCCTCGGCGAGGCTCCCGTGATTGAGCTCGGAGCCGCCCAGGCCATGGCTGATGACGATGAGGCCCTTGAACGCTGTCTCGGGTGAGGCTTGCGGCGCCACGTGCGCCAGGTAAGGCCCCATGGGTATGGCGCGCTCTGTCGCCTGTGTCGGGTAGTAGAGGAGCACGGGAATCGGTGCTTGCGCACTTGGCAACCCCGGCACCGTGATCTGGCGCCAACCTGCCTGCGCGGCGAAGGCGGGAGCTGCAGCGGCGAGCAGGCCGGCAAGCGCGCAGGCGGCGATCGAGCGATGAAACGGGAGCATGGCGTTCTCCATCGACGAGTATTTGTAGCGGTGGACTTCAGCGTAGACCTCCCTCGGTCGCAAGGCGCGGCCGATGCGACGAACTGTCCGGTTCGAGTGCCGGATCGACAGTGACGGGCGATGGAAAGAGCGATCGGCCGGGCTGCCTCGGGTCGGGACGCCATGGCGCCCCGGAAAGGACACCGGTCCCGGCCATCGACGCCCGCAGCGCAAAATATCTTCGCCGCGCTGTCGATATCGGCTTGGCGCCGCGTCATGGCAGCGACCCCGGCCGTCGGGGCATCCCAAGGACACCAAGGAAGCACCATGCACTACATCATCCTGATCTACGGCGACGAGAAGAGCTTTGCGCAGATGGCCAACGACCCGAAGGCGCAAGAGCAGATGTACGCCGCCTACAACCGCTACGGCACCGACATGCAGGAGGCCGGCGTGCTGCGCGGCGGCGCCGAGCTCAAGCCCACGCTCAGCGCCACGACCGTGCGGGTGCGCAACGGCAAGACGGTCAGCACCGATGGCCCGTTCGCCGAGACCAAGGAGCAGCTCGGCGGCTACTACCTGATCGACGTGCCCGACCTCGATGCGGCAGCACACTGGGCGGCGCGTTGTCCCTCGGCCGCCTTCGGCTCGATCGAAGTGCGCCCGCTCGGCCACATGGCAAGCGCGAAATAGGAAGGCCGGCCATGACGTTCGTGTTCCCCCTCGTATCGGCCACCGTCGCCGCCCTCCTCGGCCTGCTCGCCGTGTTCCTCGCGGTCCGCGTCATCAGCGGCCGCGTCCGCCACGGCGTCAACGCCGGCGACGGCGGCCACGCTGCGCTGGCGCAGGCGATCCGCGCCCACGCCAACCTGGTGGAGCACGCGCCGCTGGTGCTGCTCTTGCTCGCCTTCGCCGAGTCGGCGGGCTATGCGCGCTGGATCATCCTCGTGCTCGGCGCGGTGCTCCTCGTGGCGCGGCTGGCGAGCGCCTGGGGCCTCAGCCATTCGCTCGGCGCCTCGACGCCGCGCCAGGCCGGCGCCGGCATGACGCTGCTGGTGACGGTGCTCGCATCGCTGCTCATCCTCTATCGCGCCGTGCTGATGCTGGCGCTCTGAGGCGAGCGGCGCGGGTCGATCGGCGAGCAGCTCTCCCGCCATGCTGACACCGATCGTCGATGGCATCTGCCGCGCCGAAGGGGCGCGCCTGCTGGCCGGCCTGATCCGCCGCTTCGGCGACTTCGAGCTCGCCGAAGACGCGATGCAGGACGCCTTCGCCAAGGCCCTCGAGGTCTGGCCGGCCGAAGGCCTGCCGGCGGCGCCGGCGGCCTGGCTCACCACGGTCGCACGCAACCGCGCGCTCGACCTGCTGCGCCGGCGCGCCACCGGCCCGCTCTATACCGACGAGCCGCCCGACATGGCCGCGCCCGAAGCCGGCGCGGAGGAGGCGATCGACGGCGCCGCGCACTCCGGCGTCGAGGACGATCGGCTGCGCCTGGTCTTCACCTGCTGCCATCCGGCCCTGGCGCAACCGGCGCAGGTGGCCCTCGCCTTGCGCACGCTCTGCGGCCTGAGCACGCGCGAGATCGCGCGCGCCTTCCTCGAGCCCGAGGCGACGACGGCGCAGCGCCTGGTGCGTGCCAAGCGCAAGATCCAGGAGGCCGGCATTCCCTACGAGGTGCCGGCGCGCGAGCTGCTGCCCGAGCGGCTGGCCGCCGTGCTCGGCGTCGTCTACCTGGTCTTCAACGAAGGCTACGCCGCCACCGAAGACGACGACCTGATGCGTCCCGACCTGTGCGCCGAAGCGATTCGCCTGGCGCGACTGCTGGTGCTGCTTGATGCCCGACGAGGCCGAGATCCAGGGCCTGCTCGCGCTCATGCTGCTGCATCACGCGCGCCGCGCCACCCGCATCGCGGCCGACGGCTCGCTCGTGCCGCTCGAGGAGCAGGAGCGCCCGCGCTGGCACGCCGCCGCGATCGGCGAAGGCCTGGCCGTGCTCGAAGCGGCGCTCGCCCTGAAGCGCCGTGGTCCCTATCAATTGCAGGCCGCCATCGCGGCGCTGCACGCCGAGGCGCTGCGCGCCGAAGACACCGACTGGCCGCAGATCGCCGCGCTCTACCAGGGCCTGCTGAGCGAGCAGCCGGGCGCAGTCGTCGAGCTCAATGCCGCGGTGGCGCTGGCCATGGCCGAAGGCGCGGAGCGCGGCCTGGCCTGGATCGACGCGCTCGACGCCCGCGGCGAGCTTGCCGGCTATCACCTGCTGCCGGCGGCGCGCGCCGACCTGCTGCGCCGGCTCGGCCGCCGCGCGGATGCGGCCGCGGCTTACGGCGCCGCCATCGCCCTCACGCGCAACCGCGCCGAGCGGCTGTACCTCGAGCGGCGTCTGCGCGAATGCGGCGAAGGCCCGCGCGCCGAGGCGTGAGCTGCAGTCCGTCGCCGGAAAGGCCTGCGGGCCCTAGGCGGCGATGCGCTTGAAGAAGCCGGCCGAGCGCTCGATCACGACGTCGCGCTGCTGGTCGACCGAGATCATGTGATAGCTGTCGTCGAGCAGGATCTTCTCGACCGGCGCCGAGACCTTCTGCTCGACGATGGCGACGTTGCCGAGGCCGGCGATGTCGTCGTGCGTCGAGTGGATGACCAGGCACGGCGACTGGACCCGGGCGAGCCGGCGCCTGACGTGGCCCGACAGGCGAACGAACTCGGCCAGCGACGGCCACGGATTGCCGGGCAGGCCGCCGCCGGCGCTGTCGCCCGAGAGCATGCTGCCGACGATCCACTGGCGAATGCGCTCGTTCTTGATGCCGTAGGGAAAGGTCTCCATGAAGGCGCGCTTGCGGCCGATGCCCAGCGCGCACAGCGCCGGCAGCAGGAACGACAGGCGCGCGACCGCCGGGATGGCCCAGCCGTCGTAGCGAAAGGTCGTGCCGTAGAGGCCGACGCCGCGCACTTCGCGCGGCCGCTCGATGGCCAGCTTGAGCGCCAGCAGCGCACCCATCGAGAGGCCGGCGACGAAGAGATGGTCGACTTCGCGCAGCAGCTTCGTGGCCGCGGCGTCGACGCTCTCGTACCAGTCGCGCCAGCCGGTGGCCAGCAGGTCCGAGGTGTCGCCGCAATGGCCGGCGAGCTGCACCGCGCTGACCGTGAAGCCGACGTCGTGCAGGCCCTTGGCCACGAAGCGCATCTCCGTCGGCGTGCCCGTGAGGCCGTGGATCAGGAGCACGCCGGAGCGACCGCCGCGCAGGGTGAAGTCCATCGACGAGGTCATGCTCTGTGCGGCCCGCGCCATGCGCTCACCCTTGTTTGGCCCGTCGCAGGAGCTGGTCGAGCAAGGCCAGGCCGAGGTCGATCTCCTCTGCGCTGATGTGCAGCGAGGGCGCGAAGGTGATGACGTTCTTGTAGTAGCCGCCGACGTCGAGGACCAGGCCGATCTTCTTGCCGCGATGCTCGAGCTCGCCGGCCAGGCCGAGGTCGACCATGCGGTCGAGCAGGCGCTTGTTCGGCGTGAAGCCGTCGGCCTCGCAGATCTCGGCGCGCAGGGCCAGGCCGAGGCCGTCGACGTCGCCGATCTCCGGATGGCGCTTCTGCAGGTCCTTCAGGCCGGCGAGGAAGTGCGCGCCCTTGGCCATCACCATCGTCTCGTAGTCGCTCTCGGCCAGCATCTTCATCGTCTCCAGGCCGATCGCCGTGCCGAGCGGGTTGGAGGCGAAGGTGGAGTGCGTGGATCCGGGCGGAAAGACGGTGGGCGAGATCAGGTCCTCGCGCGCCCACAGGCCGGCGAGCGGATTGAGGCCGTTGGTGAGCGCCTTGCCGAAGACGAGGACGTCGGGCGTGACGCCGAAGTGCTCGATGCGCCCAGAGCTTGCCGGTCCGGTAAAAGCCCATCTGGATCTCGTCGACCACGAGCAGCACGCCGTACTGGTCGAGCACCTTCTTCAGCCCGGTGAAGAAGTTCTTCGGCGGGATGACGTAGCCGCCGGTGCCCTGCACCGCCTCGACGTAGAAGGCGGCGTACTCGCACTGGCGCGGCCTTCGGATCCCAGACGCCGTTGTATTCGGTCTCGAACAGGCGGGCGAACTGCTGCACGCACTGCTCGCCGTATTCCTCCTTGCTCATCCCCTTCGGGCCGCGGAAGTGATACGGGTACGGCACGAACTGGGCGCGCTCGCCGAAGTGGCCGAAGCGGCGCCGATAGCGATAGCTCGAGGTGATGGCCGAGGCGCCGAGCGTGCGGCCGTGGTAGCCGCCCTCGAAGGCGAACATCAGGCTTTTGCCGCCGCGCGCGTTGCGCACCAGCTTGAGCGAGTCCTCGATCGACTGCGAGCCGCCGACGTTGAAGTGGACGCGGCCCTTCTTGTCCCATTTGCGCCAGGCGTCCTCGGCGATCCGCTTGGCGAGCTCGATCTTGGTCGCGATGCAGGTACTGGCTCGCCACCTGCGGCAAGGTGTCGAGCTGGCGCTTTGCCGCGTCGTTGAGGCGCGGATTGGCGTAGCCGAAGTTGACGGCCGAGTACCACATCTGCAGGTCGAGATACGGCACGCCCGCCGAATCGAACAGGTAGCTGCCTTCGCAGCGCGTGAAGATCTTCGGCGGGTCGACGTAGTGGACGGTGTCGCCGAAGGAGCAATAGGCCGCTTCGTCGGTCAGAAGTTGCGCGTCGTTCATGGCTGCAAACTCGTGCGGGAAAGGAGGGGAGCGCCGTGCGCCGCGGGCGTCGCCAGCAGCGCCGTCCAGAGCTCGATCGCCTGGCCGAAATTGGCGAAGGCGCGATGCGCGAGGCCATGGTCGAGGCAATGATCGAGCAGCCGCTTGCTGGCGAAGGTGAGATCGGCGCGGCCGGCGACGCAGAAGTCGGACGCGCCGTCGCCGACCATCAGCACCTGGATGCCCGGCCGGACGCGAGGCGCCTCGGCCCGGGCGCATTTGCAGGTGCCGCTGGCGCTGGTGCAGGCGCCGTCGGAGAACGGAAACTCGAGCTTCCAGCGGCGCGGTCCGTTCGACACGAGGTGGCTGGCCACGACCGGCAAATGGCCGAGGCCGTGCCGGCGCAGCATGGATCCGATCGCGTGGTCGAGGCCGTCGCTGACGACCGTGAGCGACGCGCCGGCAGCGGCCACCGCAGCAGCGAAGCGCGCGAAATCGGGATCGATGGCCATGCCCGCGAGGTGCTCGTCGAGCTCGTCGCGACTGCAGTCGAGGAGGGCGATCTGGCCGGCCATGCATTCGCGCGAGCCGATGCGGCCCTCGCGCCAGTCGACCTCGAGCACGTCCCAGCCTGGCCGGCCAAAGCGCATGAGGAGCGAATCGGTGACGTCTTCCTGGGCGATCGTGCCGTCGAAGTCGCACAGCACCGACCACGCCGCCCGTTCGGGCTTGTTCAATTCAGGCAAAGGGGGAAATCCGGATCGGGGAGCGCCTCGGCGAGGCGTCGGTTCGCGAACAGCCTGTCTCAGGCCGCCTTGGCTTGCGTCTGCAGGGTCGAAGGCATCGCGTCCTCGAGCGCATCGGTGAGATGCGCCAGGGTGATGCCGGTCTGCCGCGGGTCGAGCTGCTCTTCGGGAATGCGCACCGAAAAGTGGTCTTCGACGGCGAAGACGAACTCCATCAGCGTGAGCGAATCCAGCCCGAGGCTGTCGAGCGTGGCCTCGGGGCGGATGAGGGGCGCATCGACTTGAAACTGCTCGAGAAGGATCTCGGCCACCGCGTCGAAAATCTTCGTGTTCATGGGTTCCGGAAAGGGCCCTGGCGTTCTGGCGATGCGGCAGGAAAGGGCTGACGTATCCTCGTTGCCGAGTTATCCCACGCAGCTCCTGACCGGCACCTGACCGGACCCTGACAAGGCATTTCTGCCGATGCGCATCCTTCTCGTCGAAGACGACGCCGTTCTGCATGAAGTGATCCGGCGCAGCCTCGAAGACGGCGGCAGCCACGTCGACAGCGCGCGCACCCTGGCTGCGGCACGCCATCTCTGGCGGGTGCAGAGCTTCGACGCCGTGCTGCTCGATCTCAACCTGCCCGACGGCAGCGGCATCAGCGTGCTGCGCGAGGCGCGCCGGCGCGGCGACCGGACGCCGGTGCTGGTGCTGACCGCGCGCAACCGCATCGACGAGCGGATCACCGGCCTCGACGCCGGCGCCGACGACTACCTCGGCAAGCCGTTCGAGCTCGGCGAGCTGGCGGCGCGCCTGCGCGCGCTGGTACGCCGCGCCAAGGGCGTGGAAGCGCTGACCGAAGTGGGCAGCCTGCGCCTCGATCGCGTCGCCGGGCGCTTCTTCGTGATCTCCGGCGAAGAGAGCTTCGGGATGGACCTGCCGGCGCGCGAGCACGCCGTGCTCATCGAGCTGATGACCCCGCCGGGACGAGTCGTCAGCAAGCGCACCCTCTCCGAAAAGCTCTCCTCGTTCGACGAGCACCTCGGCGACAACGCGCTCGAAGCCTTCGTGTCGAGGCTGCGCAAGAAGCTCATCGGCAGCGGCTCGACGATCCGCACCCTGCGCGGCCTCGGCTACCTGATCGAGGTGGAGAAGGCGCCGCCGCCAGCATGAGCCGCCGGGCCGTTCCCAAGGCGAATTACCGCTGCGCGAAGCGCGCAGGTTGCCCTATGAGTCCGCTTGCCCCGGTCGCTGCGCGCCCGCATGCTCTGGCGGGTTTTGCCGCCGTTGGCGGCGACCTGGCTCGTCGGCAGCGCCATCGCGCTCTACCTGGCCTGGAACTTCACCGGCCAGGCGCTCGACCGCGCCCTCCTCGACAACGCCTACGCGATCGCCGCGAACGTCGGCATGCACGACGGCGAGCAGGTGCTGAACCTGTCGCCGCGCGAGGTCGACAACGTGCTGTTCGATCGGGCCGAAAAGGAATACTTCGTCGTCTTCGCGGCCGACGGGCGCACGCTCGCCGGCGATCCCGAGCTCGAGCTGCCTGCCGCGGGCGGCTTGCGCGAGTTCTCCAACGGCAGCTATCGCGGCGAGACCCTGCGGCTGGCGACCTTGCGCAGCGCCGGGCCGCCGCCGTTCACGGTCGTCGTCGGCCAGACAACGCAGAGCCGGACCCGCCTCCTGCGCAACCTGCTCGTGCGCTCGGTGGCGCCGCAGATCGTCCTGTTGCTTCTGCTCGGTGCCTATCTGCGCCATCAGATCCACCGCGAGCTGCAGCCGCTCGTGCTGCTGCAGCGCGAGCTCGATCGGCGCGACTCGAGCGATCTCGGTCCGGTGATCGCGATGCGGCCGCTCTCGCACGACATCGAGCGCCTGCGCGACGCTGTCAACGCCCTGCTCGCGCGCATCGAGCGCGGCGTGCAGGCGCAGCGCGAGTTCGCCGGCAACATCGCGCACGACCTGCGCACGCCGCTGGCCGGCATCCGCGCCCTCGCCGAATACGGCCTGGCGCGCGGCGACCCGGAGATCTGGCAAGCGCAGCTGCGCGGCATCGTCGCCAGCGAGGAGCGCGCGAGCCGGCTGGTCGAACAGCTGCTGGCCCTCGCTCTCGCCGACGAAGCGCGCGACAGCGTCAAGCTCGAAGTCTTGCGGGTCGACGAGCTCGTGCGCCGCATCCTGCTCGGCTTCGTGCCGCGTGCCGATGCCGCCGGGGTCGACCTCGGCGCGACCGGCCTCGATACGCCGGCCTCGGCCTGGGCCTCGACCGCACTGCTGGAAGGCGTGCTTGCCAACCTGATCGACAACGCCCTGCGCTACGGCCGCAGCGGCGCCGCGGCGACGCTGACCGTCGACGTGACGAGGAGCGCCGAGCACGTCGCGATCGCCGTCACCGACGACGGCCCCGGCCTCGATGCCGGCCAGCGCGAGCGGCCACCACGCCGCTGGGAGCGTGGCGCCACCGGTGTCGAGGCGGGGGCCGGTGCCGGCCTCGGCCTGGCCATCGCCTGGCGCTATGCCGACCTTCTCGGCGGCCACCTGCGCCTCGAGCCGGGCCCCGGCGAGCGCGGCCTGCGTGCCATCGTCACGCTGCGCGCCGCGGCCGAGCCCGGCACGCCCGCCGAACCACCCATCCCATCGCGAGAGCACGCATGAACGCCGACGACCCGATCGACCTTCGCTCCGACACCGTCACCCGGCCGACACCGGCGATGCGCGAAGCCATGGCAAGCGCACCGGTGGGCGACGATCAATACGGCGAAGACCCGCTCACCAATCGCCTGCAGGACCGCCTGGCCGAGCTGCTCGGCAAGGAGGCAGCGCTCTGGTTGCCCTCGGGCACGATGTCGAACCAGGTCGCCTTGCGCGTGCTGACGCGGCCGGGCGACGAGGTGGTCGTCAGCCGCGAATGCCACGCGGCCTGGCACGAGACGGGCGGCGCGGCTGCGAACTGCGGCGTGCAGTTGCACGAGATCGGCGCCGCCGGCGTCTTTTCGCTCGAGGCCGCCGCGGCCGCAATCAAGCCGCGCGGCCTGCCGGTGTATCCGCCGAGCACGCTGCTCGAGATCGAGAACACCCACAACCGGGCCGGCGGCGTCGTCTTCCCCCAAGCCGAGGTGATGCGCATCTGCGCCCTGGCACACGAGCGCGGCCTCGCCACCTTCCTCGACGGCGCGCGGCTGTGGAACGCGAGCGTCGCGAGCGGCCTGTCGGAGGGCGAGCTCGCGGCGCCCTTCGATCTGGTCGCGGTCTCGTTCTCGAAGGGGCTGGGCGCCCCGGGCGGGTCGCTCCTGGCCGGCTCGCGCGATCTCATCACCCTGGCGACGCGGCATCGCCGCATGCTCGGCGGCGCGATGCGCCAGACCGGCTTCTTCGCCGCGGCGGCGCTGCACGGCATCGACCATCATCGCGCCCGCCTCGCCGAAGACCACGCGCACGCCCGGCAACTCGCCGAGGCGCTGGCCGGCTGCAAGCACGTGCGCATCGACATGAGCTCGGTGCAGACGAACATCGTTGTCTTTCATCTCGAGGCCGAAGCCAGCGACGCGCACGCGCTGGTGGCAGGTGCACGCGAGCATGGCGTACTGCTCAATGCCTTCAGCGAGCGCACGGTGCGCGCCGTGACCCATCTCGACGTCTCGGGAGCGCAGGTCGGACGCGCCGCCGAGGTGTTGCGCCGCCTGCTGAACTGATCGCGCGTCCGGCCTGGCGGCGCTTCGCGTCGCGGTATGTACCGATCGCTCGGCAGCGGGCGCTGGTGTAGAACCGGCACTCGAATTCGAAGCTCGGAGACATGATGCACGACAGCCTGAAGACAGCGACGCACCGCGCACGCCGGATCGCCACCGCGCTCGCCCTGCCTGCGGCGCTTTTCGCAGCCGGCCTGGGCAGCGCCGGCGCCGCCGACGAGATCCAGTCGGGCACGATCACCAACAGCCCGCCGATGGTCTCCTACGCCGCCGACGGTACGACGCTGCAGGGCTTCATCGTCGATCTCGCCGCGGCGATGGGCAAGCAGATGGGCCGGCCCATCGTGCACCAGGCGATCGCCTTCAACGGCCTGTTGCCGGCGCTCGAGGCCAAGCATATCCAGATCATCTTCACGCTGATGAACGACACGCCAGAGCGCGAGAAGATCGTCGACTTCGTCGACTTCTTCAACCTCGGCACGATGCTGCTGGTGAAGAAGGGCAACCCCGAGCATGTCGACAGCCTCGAGACGGCCTGCGGCAAGACCGTCTCGACGGTGCAGGGCTCGACCCAGATCAAGCTCGTCGAGGACATGAGCGCCAGGTGCGTCGCTGCCGGCAAGCCGGCGATCCAGACCCTGTCGTACGCGCAGCCGGCCGACGCGCGGCTGCAGGTGCAAAGCGGCCGTGTCGCAACCTTCCTGGGCAACTCGCCGGTCATGGTCTACCTGGCGAAGACGGCCGGCGAAGGCACGGTCTTCGACGTCGTGCCCGGCAAGATCTATCAGCTGGTGCCGCTCGGCATCGCCGTGCCCAAAGGCGACACGGCGCTGCGCGATGCGCTGCAGAAGTCGCTCAACGCGCTGATCGCCGACGGCACCTACAAGAAGCTGCTGCAAAAGCACGGCGTCGAAGACGGCGCGGTCGGCACGGCGACGATCAACGGCGGCGCCAACCTCAAGCTCTGAGGGCGCACCGCTCTCGCCGGGCGCGACCACGGAATCCTGCGCGTGAACCCTTCCGCGGCGAGCGCCCACCGCCCCGCCGAAGCGCTGCGCGTGGTGCCGCTGCCGCGGCCGGGCCTGTGGCTGGGCAGCGCGGTCGTCGTCGCCCTGCTCGTGGCGTTGGCCGTGACGCTCTGGCGCAGCCCGCACATCGATCGCGCCGCAATCGCCCAGTTCCAGTTCGCCCCGGCGATCCTGCGCGGCCTGCGCACGACCGTCGTGCTGGCCGTGCTGGCGGCGATCATCGGCCTCGTGCTCGGCGTGCTGCTCGCCGTCATGCGCCTGTCACCGAGCCCGGTGCTGCGCCTCTTCAGCGGCGGCTACACGTGGCTGCTGCGCGGCACGCCGCTGCTCGTGCAGATCCTGCTCTGGGGCAATCTCGCCTTGCTGTTCCAGCACATCGGGCCCTTCGATACCAACGCCCTCATCACGCCCTTCGTCGCTTCGGTGATCGCCCTCGGCCTCAACGAAGCGGCCTACATGGCGGAAGTCGTGCGCGCCGGCATCCTCGCCGTCGACCACGGCCAGGCCGACGCCGCGCTGGCGCTCGGCATGTCGCGCCGATTGGCGATGCGCCGCATCATCCTGCCGCAGGCGCTGCGCGTCATCATTCCGCCGGCCGGCAACCAGTTCATCTCGCTGCTCAAGGCGACCTCGCTGGTGTCGGTGATCGCCGGCGGCGACCTGCTCACCGCGGCCGAGAACATTTCGTCGGCGAACCTGAAGACGATCGAGCTGATGTTCGTCGCCACCTTCTGGTACCTGGTGCTGACCAGCCTCACCAGCATCGGCCAATACTTCGTCGAACGCCGCCTGGCGCGCGCCGGCACCGGCCTGCAGGGGCGCTGATGCGGCCCGCGCCCGCCGAATGAGCGCGGCTCCCATGGTGCGCGTCCAGGGCGTGCACAAGCGCTACGGGCGCGACGAGGTGCTGAAGAGCATCGACCTCGACGTGGCGGCCGGCGAGGTGCTCTGTCTCATCGGACCGTCGGGCTCGGGCAAGAGTACCTTGCTTCGCTGCATCAACCACCTCGAGAAGATCGACGCCGGCCGGATCGAGGTCGACGGCGAACTGGTGGGCTACCGCGAGAAAGGCAACCGCCTGCACGAGATGCGCGAGCGCGACGTGTGCCGGCAGCGCGCCGCCATCGGCATGGTCTTCCAACGCTTCAATCTCTTCTCCCACATGACAGTGCTCGAGAACGTGACCGAGGCGCCGATGCGCGTCAAGGGCGAGACGCGGGCTGCCGCCGTCGCGCGCGGCGAAGCGCTGCTCGGCCGCGTCGGCCTCGCGGAAAAGGCGGGTGCCTATCCGAGCCGGCTGTCCGGCGGCCAGCAGCAACGCGTGGCGATCGCACGGGCGCTGGCGATGCAGCCCAAGCTGATGCTCTTCGACGAGCCCACCTCGGCTCTCGACCCGGAGCTGGTCGAGGAGGTGCTGAGCGTCATGAAAGGGCTGGCCGAGGACGGCATGACGATGATCGTCGTCACCCACGAGATGGCGTTCGCGCGCGACGCCGGCGACCGCGTCGCCTTCATGGACGGCGGCGTGGTCGTCGAGATCGGGCCGCCGCAGGAGGTGCTGGCGCGGCCGCGGCAGGAGCGGACGCAGGCGTTTCTCGCGCGCATCACCGGCGCCGCGGCACGCGCCGCGCCGTAGGTCGATCCGAGCTGCATGGACCCATCTCCGATTGCCGGCAACGTCGGCCGGCGCGCGCATGCTTTCGACAAGAAAACTTCACGAATTGCGTTGCGGTTACCAGCGACTCTGGACGAGCGGCGACCGCGGCCCCGCGCGCTCGCGACGGAGCAGGCAGACTTTCGGCTTCGATCCTCGCCTCACACGACACCGATGAACACCTCGTTCGATCAGACCCTCACGCAACCTTCTCGCTGGGACCAGGACGGCTCCGAGTACGTGCGCTCGAACATCGACTGGGTGGCGCGCTGCTCGAGGCGGCTGGTCGGCCTCAACCCGGGCCTTTCCGCCGAAGGGGCGCTCGATCTGGCGCGCGACCTCAGCCTCGACGACACGCTGCGCGCGCGCACGCCCGAAGGGGTGGCCGAAGACCTGCACCGGGTCGAGCTCGACCTCGACGACTGAGCGGCGCAGCGCCCATACTCGGCCTTTGCGGCACGCTGCTTGCTAACGGCAGGCAGCGCAACCAAGGGCAGCGATGAAGATCCGGGTGGGGTTCGAGATGGCGTACAGCTGCCCGCAGCCGACGCCGATGCTGCTGGTCCTGAACGTCCACTACTCCAGGGCTTCCGACCTGGTGCAGGCCGATCATCTGGTCACCGATCCGCCGGTGCCGATCACCGCCTACCGCGACCTCTTCGGCAACTGGTGCAGCCGCATCGTGGCGCCGCGCGGGCGCATCGTGCTCAGCAACAACGCCCTCGTCAACGACAGCGGCGTCCCCGACAGCGTCGTGCCGTCGGCCCAGCAGACGCCGGTCGAGCAGCTGCCGGAGTCGACGCTGGTCTATCTGCTCGGCAGCCGCTATTGCGAGACCGACCAGCTCTCCGAGGTCGCCTGGCAGCGCTTCGGCTCCGGCCCCACCGGCTGGGCGCGGGTGCAGGCGATCTGCGATTTCGTGCACCAGCACATCGAGTTCGGCTACCAGCACGCGCGCCGCACGCGCAGCGCGTGGGAGGCCTACAACGAAGGCGTCGGCGTCTGCCGCGACTACGCCCACCTCGCGATCGCGTTCTGCCGCTGCGTCAACATCCCGGCCCGCTACTGCACCGGCTACCTCGGCGACATCGGCATGCCACCGCCCTACGGCACCATGGATTTCGCCGGCTGGTTCGAAGCCTGGCTCGGCGACCGCTGGTACACCTTCGATGCGCGCAACAACGTGCCACGCATCGGCCGGGTGCTGATGGCGCGCGGCCGCGACGCCTGCGACGTGGCGCTGTCCACCGCGTTCGGCCCGAACACGCTCGACAGCTTCAAGGTCTGGACCGACGAAGTCGCGGCCTGAGCCGCTCGCCGGCAAGCGCGCCCACCTCGCCTTCGTCGACCGAACGCCATGATCAGCGGCAAGACACTCCTGATCGCGCACCTCGGCTATCCGACCGAGGCCTTCAAGGCGCCGATGATCTACAACCCCTGGTTCGAACAGCAGGGCATCGATGCGGTGGTCGTGCCCATGGGCGTGCAGGCGGCCGACTACCCGTCGACGCTCGCCGCGCTGGCCACCCTCAGCAACCTGCGCGGTGCCCTCGTGACGATGCCGCACAAGGTGACGACGCTCGCGCTGGTCAGCGAGGCGACGACGACGGCACGCATCGCCGGTGCCTGCAACGCCTTGCTGAAGCGCGCCGACGGCAGCTGGCTCGGCGACCAGTTCGACGGCGCCGGCTTCGTGCGCGGCGTTGAACGCAAGGGCCGGCCGATGGCCGGAGCACGCGTGTTCGTCGCCGGCTGCGGCGGCGTGGGCTCGGCGATCGCGGCGTCGCTGGCCGCCGCCGGCGCTGCCGCGATCAGCCTGTTCGATGCCCGCGCGGAATCGGCCACGGCCCTGGGCGAACGCCTGCTGCAGCACTATCCGGCACTCGTCGTGCGGACCGGATCGAACGATCCGGCCGGCCATGACATCGTCGTCAACGCCACGCCACTCGGCATGCAGGAACACGACCCGCTGCCCTTCGACGTCGCGCGCGTCGACGGCGGCGCGCTGGTCGGCGAGGTGGTCATGAAGTCCGAGCTGACGCCGCTGCTGCGCAGCGCGCAGGCGCGCGGCCTGGACGTGCAGCGCGGCGCCGACATGCTGTTCGAGATGATCCCGGCCTATCTCGAGTTCTTCGGCTTCGGCACGGCCAGCGCCGAGGCGCTGCGGGCCGTGGCGCAGATCCGCTACTGAGGGCAGGGGCCGATGCGCCGTTCGGTGGCCACCGTATCGATGAGCGGCACCTTGCCGCAAAAGCTGGCGGCGATCGCCGCGGCCGGCTTCGACGGCATCGAGCTGTTCGAAAACGACTTCATCAACTTCAGTGGCAGCGCGCGCGAGCTGCGCGCCATGGCGGGCGACCTCGGGCTCGGCATCGACCTGTACCAGCCCTTTCGCGACTTCGAGGGCATGCCCGACGCAGCCTTCGCGCGCAGCCTCGATCGGGCCGAGCGCAAGTTCGACGTCATGCAGGCGCTCGGCGCGCCGCTCATGCTGGTGTGCTCGAACACTTCGCCGCTGGCGATCGACGACGGCGAGCGTTCGGCCGCCCAGCTCCATGCACTGGCCGAGCGCGCCGCGCGCCGCAACCTGCGCATCGGCTACGAAGCGCTGGCCTGGGGCCGATTCGTCAATCTCTACGGCCAGGCCTGGCGCATCGTCGAGCGGGCCGGCCATCCGCACCTCGGCCTGATCCTCGACAGCTTCCACACCCTCTCGTTGCGCGACGATCCCGCCGGCATCGCAGCCATCCCGGGCGAGCGCATCTTCTTTCTGCAGATGGCCGATGCGCCGCTGCTGGCGATGGACGTGCTGCAATGGGCGCGGCACCACCGCAACTTCCCTGGTCAGGGTCAGTTCGATCTCGAGAATTTCTTCCATCAGGTGCTGCTCTCCGGCTATGCCGGCACGCTTTCGCTCGAGATCTTCAACGACCAGTTCCGCGAGACGCCGAACCGGCGCACGGCGGTCGATGCGATGCGCTCGCTGCTCTTTCTCGAAAGCCGCACCCGCAAACGGCTTGAAGCGGCGCGCGATGCGGCACCTCCCGACGGCGCGCGCCTGGCGGCGACTCGCACGCTCGATCGCATCGAGCTCTTCGATCCGCCCGCGGCGTCGGCGCTCGATGGCTTCGCCTTTCTCGAGTTCGCGGTCGACGCCGACGCGGCCCGCGATCTCGGTGCGCTCCTGCTGCAGCTCGGCTTCGCCCGCATCGGCCGGCATCGCACGAAAGACGTCGTGCTGTTTCGCCAGGGCGGCATCCAGCTCGTCCTCAACGCCGACGCGGCCGCGCCGGCGCGGGCCCGCTTCGATGGCCAGGGGCCTTCGGTGTGCGCCATCGGCCTGGCGACGGATGATCCGGTGCGGGCCGCCAACCGCGCCAGCGCGCTCCTTTCGGCGCGCCACGAAAGCGCGCGCGGCGCACAGGAATTGCAGCTGCCCGCGATCGTGGCTCCCGGCGGCACGATCATCCACTTCGTGCCTTCGGCCGACGGCGCGCTGCTCGATGCCGATTTCATCGCCGAGGCCGCGGGGACGGCGCCCGGCGACGCCGGCCTGGAGCGCATCGACCACATCGCCTTCGGCCTGGCGCCCGACCAGTTCGACACCTGGACCCTGTTCGGCCGGGCCGTGCTGGGCCTCGAGCGCGGTGAGAGCCTCGAGCTCGCCGATCCATTCGGCCTGATCCGCTCGAGCGGCATCGCCAACGCGGCGCGCAGCGTGCGCGTCGTGCTCAACGTCTCGCTCAGCCAACGCACGCGCACCGCGCGCCAGGTGAGCGCGACGGGGCGAGCCGGCGGCGGCGTGCAGCACATTGCCCTGGCCACGCCCGACATCTTTCGCACCATGGAGCGGCTGCGCGAGAGCGGCGCGCGCTTCGTGCCGATCTCGGCCAACTACTACGACGATCTGCTCGCCCGCGTCGACCTCGATGAAGCGACGGTGCGCCGGATGCAGGCACTCGACATCCTCTACGACGGCTCGGCCGGCAGCGACTACTTCCACGCCTACGGCGAGCCGTTCGCCGACCGCTTCTTCTTCGAGATCGTGCAGCGCAGGGCCTACGATGCGTATGGCGCGGTCAACGCGCCGGCGCGCATGGCGGCACAGGAACAGAACGCAAAGACGAGTCCATGAAGATCCTTGTCCTCAACGGTCCCAACCTCAACCTCCTCGGCAGCCGCGAGCCGGCCATCTACGGGGCGGCAACGCTCGCCGACGTGGAGGCGATGTGCGTCCACGAAGGCGGCGTGCTCGGCCTCGAGGTGGCATCCTTTCAGAGCAACCACGAAGGCCGGCTCATCGACCGCATCCACGCCGCGCGCGCCGAAGGCGTGCGCTTCATCGTCATCAACCCGGGCGGCCTGACGCACACCAGCGTCGCCCTGCGCGACGCGCTCGCCGGCGTGGCGATCCCGTTCATCGAGGTGCACATCAGCAACGTGCACAGGCGCGAGGAATTTCGCCATCACTCGTACCTGTCGGGCATCGCCGAGGGCGTGATCGTCGGTCTGGGCACGCAGGGCTACGTCCTCGCCCTGCGAGCCGCGGCCGAGAAACTGCGTCCCGGGAACGACTGAGCCGCTCGGCTCTCGCGGCTCAGACCTGCGTCGTCGCCAGGCTTGCGACCGCCGAAGGGGGTCGATGACGCTTCATGCGCCGGAGAAGATCTCGCGGGCGCGTTCGAGCGTGCCCTTGCGGATGCGCCCGGCGATGGCCACCGCTTCGCGTGCTTCGAGCATGCGTGCGAAGGCGCCGCGCACGTCCGCAGCCGTCACGGATTCGCTGCGCTGCATCAGCTCGGCGCGCGAGCGCACGCGTCCGAGCGAGAGCAGATCGAGGGCTGCGTCTTCGAGTCGGCGCGACGGCCGCTCGGCGGCGCGCAGGCGCCGGACCGCGATCTGGTTCTTCGCCCGCTCGAGATCGATCTCGCTGACCGCCGCAGCCTGCGCCGCGAGCAGGCGCCGGACCTCGCTCAGGAATTCTTCGGTGTGCTCGGGTGCCGTCGAGGCTTCGATGACGAACTGGCCGGCCAGCTCGCTGACATCGGCCGAGCACGACAGGTAGTAGGCCAGGCCGCGCCGCTCGCGGACCTCGTCGAGGAGCGGCGAGCTCATG
The DNA here is from genome assembly GCA_963778525.1 of uncultured beta proteobacterium. Taxonomy (GTDB): domain Bacteria; phylum Pseudomonadota; class Gammaproteobacteria; order Burkholderiales; family Burkholderiaceae_C; genus Schlegelella_A. The sequence goes on from CAVZUJ010000001.1 coordinate 1,160,448, forward strand.
CCCTCGCCGAACAGGGCCGCGGCGACGACACCGGCGTGATGCGCATCGTCGGTCAGCGGCGGCATCGGCAGGCCGAAGACGACATGCGTCTGGCCGCTGCCGGCCAGCGCCTTCGACGCGATGCCGCCGGCGTAGACCGGCGGCGCCAGCGTGTTGCCGACGCCCTCGCGCATCGCTCCGAACGCGCCCTCGGCCGCGAGGACGATGGCGTCGGCATCGACATTGCCGGCCACGCCGACGACGACGTTGGCCCCGCTGTATTGCTGCTGCACGTAGGCGAGCAGGTCGTCGCGCGTGAAGCGCCGGATGTTGGCGCGCGAGCCGATCACCGGCTGGGCCAGCGGATGGCTGCCGAAGCAGAGCTTGTCGAACAGCTTGTAGGCGGTGGAGATCGGCTCTTCCTCGTCCTCGATGTATTCCTGCAGCAGCACCTGGCGCTCGCGTTCGAGCTCGGCCTCGGGGAAGGTGCTGCCCTGCACGATGTCGCCGAGCATGCGCACGAAGGCGCCGGCATCGCGGGCGCGACCGCGCATGTGATAGGCCGTGTGGTCCTTGTCGGTGTGGGCGTTGACGTCGGCACCGAGCCGCTCGGCGTCGAGGTTGATCTGCTGGCAGCTGCGCGTGTGCGTGCCCTTGAAGGCCATGTGCTCGACGAAATGGCTGATCCCGCTTTCGCGCTTGCCCTCGTGGCCGCTTCCGGTATGCACGAAGACGCTGACGCTGGCCGACTCGAGATGCGGCAGCGAGATGGCGACGACGCGCACGCCGTTGCCGAGCGTGGCAACGCGAGTGTCGGCATCGAGCGGTGGCTTCATCGGTCGCATTGTCGCGGCAGCCGGATCCGGTCCCCGGACATGGAGCGAGGGTTCTTCGGCGGCGAAGATCGCATCGCACGGCATGTCCGGATCCGGCCAGACAAGGGAGTGCGCGACGCCGAAGATGGGCTCTTCGATCAGCAGGAAAACATCATGAGCTTTCGCATCACCGGTCTCGCGCCGGAACCTTTTCGCCACCTCTTCGACCTGTCCGACGACGCCCTGCACGCGCTCGGCGCTCGCCGCGTGGTCGCCGACGAGCCTCGCCTGCCCTGCCGCGTCAGCATCGCCCACGCCGAGATCGGCGAAGAGCTGACTGCTGCTCAACTACGCGCACCAGCCGGCGAACACACCGTACCGGGCCGCGCACGCGATCTATGTGCGCAAGTGCGCCGACCGCGCCTTCGACGCCGTCGACACCGTGCCCGACGTGCTCGCCTCGCGCGCGCTCGCCGTGCGCGCCTTCGATGCCGAGGACATGATGATCGCCGCCGACCTGTGCGAGGGCGAAGCGGCGACGCACGCCCTCCTCGACAATTTTCTCGCCGATCCGAAGGCCCGCTACCTGCAGGTCCACTACGCACGGCGCGGCTGTTATGCCGCGCGGGTCGAGCGGGCCTGACGCTGCTGCCCGGGCGCGCTCCTTGCCAAATGAGAGGCTCCTCTCATTTCTTCTGGAGAACGCCATGAGCGAGCTCGATGCCGACAAGCGCAACGCCATTCCCGGCCAGCAATTCGCCTTTCCGAAACAGCGCAAGGAGCCGCTCGAAAACGCGGCCCACGTGCGCAACGCCATCGCGCGCTTCAACCAGGTCGAAGGCGTGACCGACGACGAGCGCGACGCGGCCTGGAAGCACATCCATGCGGCAGCGAAGAAGTTCGGGGTCGAGGTGAAGGAGAAGTCCTGGCGCGAGATCGGCGGCAAGACGGCAGCGAAGAAGCACTGACCGGCGGCCGCGCGCGCTGCGCAGCGCGGCGGCCCGCCGGCGCGGCGGGCTGCCGCGGCAGGGCGACGCGAAAAGTTTCGTGAACGTGGCGCCGAAATGCGCCGCTTTCGCCCTCTTATCCGGCAGGCTGCCGGGCGCGCACGGCGGTGCAATAGGCAGGTCATGCACGCCCTGGCCGAGCAACTCTTCTTCGACGGCAACCGCCACCTTGCAGCGCAGGAATATTCGAGCGCCGAGGCCTGCTTCCGGGAAGCGGTGACCCTGGCGCCGCAGCTCGCCGCCGTGCACGCCAACCTCGGCTGGCTGCTGGCCCGCGACAGCGCCGACGAAGAGGCCGAAGCCTGCTACCGGCGGGCCTTGTCGCTCGCTCCGGACGAGATCCAGATCCTTCTCAACTACGGCGCCTTCCTGGCTGCGCGCGGGCGGCTGCGCGAAGCCGAAGGCATCGACGTGCGGGCGATCGGGCTCGAGCCCGGCTCGGCGGCCGGCTGGTCCAACCTCGGCGCATTGTTCGCGCAGATGAACCGCTTCGACGATGCCGAAGGCTGCTGCCGCATGAGCATGCGCCTCGACCCCGGCTACGCCAAGGCGCGCATCAACCTCGCCTACCTCTGCCTGCGCCAGGGCCGCTTCGAGGAAGGCTGGGAGCACTACGAATGGCGCACCTGGCAAAGCGCGCTCGGCGCTGCGGTCGACGCGCCGCACTGGGCCGGCCAGCCGATCGAAGGCAAGAGCCTGATCCTCGGCCATGAAGGCGGCTTCGGCGACATGATCCAGTTCAGTCGCTACGTCGCCGACCTGAAGCAACGCGGCGCGCGCCGCGTCGCCCTGCTCTGTCCGCCGCCGCTCGAACGGCTGTTCGCTTCGCTGGCGGGCGTCGACGAGGTGCTCTCTTCGCAAGACGCCCCGCCGCGCCTGGGCTGGGACTTCTGGAGCTCGCCGATGAGCGCGCCGTTCCACTTCAGGACGCGCATCGACTCGATTCCCGCGGCCTTGCCGTATCTGCACGCCGACGCCGCGGCGGTCGCCCGTTGGCGGCAGGTGCTGCCGGGTGAGGGCCTGCGCGTCGGCCTGGCCTGGCACGGCAACCCGAAGTTCGAGAACGACGCAGCGCGCTCGATCCCTTCGCTCGACCTCCTGGCGCCGCTCGCCGCCGTCGCCGGCGCGACCTTCGTCAGCCTGCAGAACGACGCCGTCGACAACCGCTCGGCGCAGGTGCGTGCCGCCCTGCGTCTGGCCGAGCCGGCGTGCAAGGCGCGCGACTTCGCCGACACCGCGGCCATCATCGCCAACCTCGATCTGGTGATCGCCGTCGACACCGCGGTCGCCCATCTGGCCGGCGCGATGGGCAAGCCGTGCTGGATCCTGCTCGCCGATCACATGACCGACTGGCGCTGGCTCACCGAGCGCAACGATTCGCCCTGGTATCCGGGCGCGGTGCGCCTGTTTCGCCAGCAGGTGCGCGGCGACTGGCCTGCGGTGATGGCACGCGTCGCCGCCGCGCTGGCGCGCTTCGTGCGCGAGCGCGCTGCCTAGCGGGTCGACTCCAGGAAGTCGCAGGTGAGGTGCGCCAATGCGCGCACGCCGAGCACGAGACAGCCTTCGTCGACGAAGAAGCGCGGCGAGTGGTTCGGGGCCACCTGCGTCGGGTCCAGCCCTTCGGGCACGCCGCCGAGAAAAATGAAGAGGCCGGGCGCGACGCGCTGGAAGAACGAGAAGTCTTCCGAGCCCATGACCTTCGGCACGAACTGCAGCTTGCCGGGGCCGGCAACCCGGTCGAGCGTGGGCACCATCGCCTCGGTCAGCTTCGGGTCGTTGACCGTCACCGGATATTTCTTGTCGATGCAGACGGTGCAGGTCGCGTGCGCGCCGCGCCCGATCGCTTCGGCCAGGGTCTTGACGCGTTCGTGGATGTCGTCGCGCATCGTCTCGTCGAAGGTGCGGATCGTGCCGAGCATCTCGACCGAGTCGGGAATGATGTTCTCGCGCACGCCGCCCTTGATCGAGCCGATGGTCACCACCGCCGGCTCGCGCGTCAGGTCGACCTGCCGGCTGACGACGGTCTGCAGGCCGAGGACGACCTGCGCCGCGGTGACGATCGGGTCGACCCCGTACCAGGGCATTGCGCCGTGCGTCTGCCGGCCCAGCACCGAGATCTTCATGCTGTCGGCACTGGCCATCGCCGGCCCGGGCCGGTAGCCGATCATCCCGACCGTCTGGCGCGAGGTGACATGCAGGCCGAAGATCGCCTGCGGCACCGGATTTTCGAGCGCGCCCTGCTCGACCATCATCTTCGCGCCGCCTTCCTCGCCCACGGGCGGCATCTCCTCGGCCGGCTGGAAGATGAACTTGACCGAGCCGCACAGCTTCGCGCGCAGGCCCACCAGCACCTCGGCCACGCCCATCAGGATCGCGGTGTGGGTGTCGTGGCCGCAGGCATGCATCACGCCGACCTCCTCGCCGTTCCACTGCGTGCGCACCTTCGAGGCGAAAGGCACGTCGACTTCTTCGGCCACCGGCAAAGCGTCCATGTCGGCGCGCAGCGCCACCACCGGGCCAGGCAAGGCGCCTTTCAGCAGGCCGACGATGCCGGTGTGGGCGACGCCGGTACGGACCTCGTCGAGGCCGAGCTTTTGCAGGTGCGCGGCGACGATGGCCGAAGTGCGGAACTCGCGATTGCCGAGCTCGGGGTGGGCGTGGAAGTCGCGCCGCCAGGCGATGACGCGGGCCTCGATCGCCCGCGCGGCTTCGTCGATGAGCGGGGCGAGTGAGCTCGCGGTGATGGAAAGCTCGGCCATGATGGGTTCGTCCGCAGAAGTGATGGAGCGGCGCGCTGCCGGCTCGTGCAAAAAGATTCTGACACGGGGCCGCCCGCGCGCACCTGTCACCATCCGGGCATGGAACGCCTCATTGCCTTGAGCCATGGCGCACCCGGCGCCGCGCTGCTGCTGCTGGCCATCGTCGCGATCAGCCTGCTGGCGCTGTTCGCTGCGCCGGTGCTGATCGAGCGCGGCGTCTTCCGCCCGTACTGGCTGCTGCCCAAGCGCGAGTTCTGGACCCTCGCCAGCAGCGGCTTCCTGCATGCCGACCTGTCGCACCTGCTGTTCAACGGCATCACGTTCTGGGCCTTCGCCTTCGCCCTCGAGCGCCGGATCGGCACGGCGAGCTTTCTCGCGCTCTATGCGATCGGCCTCCTGGCGAGCGATGCCGGCACCTGGTGGAAGCATCGCCTCGAGCCCGACTATCGAACGCTCGGCGCCTCGGGCGCGATCCTGGCGGTGCTGTTCGCCTCGATCGTCTATTTCCCGTCGAGCTCGATCTTCATCCTGCCGATTCCGGTGCCCATCCCGGCGCCGGTATTCGCGGTGGCCTACCTGGCCTACACCTACTACGCGGCCCACCGCTCCGGCGGCAAGATCAACCACGACGCCCACCTCTTCGGGGCGCTGGCCGGCCTGGCCTTCGTGGCGCTCGGCGATCCGGAAGCGCTCCGGCGGGCCCTCCAGCATTTCACGGCCTGAGCCGCAGGGGCTCAGAGATCGTCGACGTGCTGCACGAGCTTGCGCAGCCTGGCGAGCTCGGCGGCCTGGGCCGCCATCTCGGCGCGCACGTTCTCGAGCTCGGCATTCTGGGCGACGAGGCGCTCTTCGGTCTTGCCGCGGATGGCGTCGGCACGCCGCACTTCGGCCTTCAGCTCGTCGACGCCCTCCTCGATCTCGGAATGTTGCGCTACCGTCTCTTCGAGTCGCGCGATCTCTTGCGCCACCTTCTCCTCGAGCCGGGCGATCTCGTCGGACTTGCTGGCGATGTTGCGCGCCAGCTGCGCTTCGCGCTTGCGGTAGGTGCGCAGCTTGAGGCGCAGCAGCACGTACATGATGGACACGCTGATGAGCGAGATCACCAGGACCAGCAGCAAGCCCCAGAGGATCTGGATGATGGCCTTGGTCTCGACGGCGTAGATCGCAATCTCGTTCAATTCGCTCGATTCCTGGTGTGCCGGCGACGCAGAGTGGCGGCTCTCGGGCAGCCGCCGCGATTCTCCGTTCTTTCCCTCGGCGCCGAATCGGGTGCAGCCGCACATTGGGGCCAGCTGTTGCGGAGATGCCAACATGAAACGCTGCTGTTGTCGCTCGGGAGCCTCGTCGCCGCCGGGGCCTGTGCCCAGACCGCGGTGCCGCAGATCGCCTTCGACTCGGTGCCCGACGCGCTCAAGCTGCCGAAGGACCTGTACCTCGGCGAGGCCTCGGGCGTCGCGGTGAACTCCAAGGGCCACGTCTTCGTCTTCTCGCGCGGCAACACCACCGGTCCCGCCTATGCGGCGGCGGCCGCGCAACTGCTCGAGTTCGATGCCGACGGCAACTTCCTGCGCGAGATCGGCAAGAACCTCTATGCCTGGTCGTTCGCGCACACGGTGCGGGTCGACCGCGACGACAACATCTGGGCCACCGACAAGGGCTCCGACCTCGTCGTCAAGTTCAGTCCCGAAGGCAAGGTGCTGATGATCCTCGGCCGCAAGCAGGAGGCCTCCGACGAGGACACCGCGCCGCTCAAGCACCCGAAGCCGCCGCTGCCCGCCGAGGACGGGCGCTTTCGCCAGGTGACCGACGTGACCTGGGATCGCGAGGGCAACATCTTCATCAGCGACGGCTACATCAACTCGCGCGTCGCCAAGGTCGACAAGTCGGGCAACTGGGTCAAGAGCTGGGGCGTGCGTGGGAGCGCGCCGGGCGAGTTCAACACGCCGCACAGCATCGCCGCCGACGCGCAAGGCAACATCTACGTCGCCGACCGCTTCAATCGCCGCATCCAGGTCTTCGACAACGACGGCAAGTTCCTGCGCGCGATGACCATCGACGTGCCCTTCGACCACAGCGTCAAGCCGGTGATCGGCAACGCGCTCGACCCGAACGCCACTTCGGGCACCTTCTCGCCCGGCGCACCGTGGGCGATCTGCATCACGCCGGGCCCGAACCAGGTGCTCTACAGCGCCGACTCGTATCCCGGCCGCATCTACAAGATGACGCTCGAGGGCAAGGTGCTCGGCACGATCGGCGGCCCGGGTCGCCAGCTCAAGCAGTTCGGCTGGGTGCACGAGATCGCCTGCCCCTCGGAAAACGTGCTCTACGTCGCCGAGCTGCTGAACTGGCGCGTGCAAAAGCTGCTGCTGCGTCCCAACTGACAGCACGGCGCGAAGAGCGCCGCCTGGCCGCGGTGCCGGCGCATGGAAAGCGTCGCGAACGAGAAGAGTGCATAGTGCGGCGGATCGCCGACTCGACGCGCCGGACGCGGCGCCTTCGCCCATGACCTTTCCCACCACCCGCTTCGGCCGCACCGGCCTCGTCGTCTCCCGCCTCGCGCTCGGCACGATGACCTTCGGCCTGCAGACCGACGAGGCCACCTCGCATCGGATCCTCGACAAGGCGGCCGACGCCGGCATCAATTTCCTCGACACCGCCGATGCCTATCCGCTCGGCGGCACGGTCGAGACCACCGGCCGCACCGAGGAGATCATCGGCCGCTGGCTGCAGGCACAAGGGCCGGTCGGTCGGCGCCGCTTCGTCGTCGCGACCAAGGCCTTCAACCGGGTCGGGCCGAATCCATGGGACCAGGGCGCGTCGCGCAAGCACCTGCTCGATGCGATCGACGCGTCGCTGACGCGCCTGCAGAGCGACCACGTCGACCTCTACCAGCTGCACATGGACGACCGCGAGACGCCGCTCGACGAGACGCTCGAGGCGCTCGACGTCATCGTCAAGTCGGGGCGAGCGCGCTACATCGGCGTGTCGAACTTCATGGCCTGGCGCATCGCGCGCGCGCTCGGACGCTCGGAGGTCCTGCGGGTCGCGAAGTTCGTGTCGGTGCAGCCGCGCTACAGCCTGCTCTTTCGCGAGATCGAGCGCGAGCTGCTGCCGATGACGGCCGAAGAAGGGCTGGCTGTCATTCCGTACAACCCGCTTGCCGGCGGCCTGCTCACCGGCAAGTACGTGGCCGGGTCCAGGCCGACCGAGAACGCGCGGTTCACCATCGGCACGTCGGGCGCGATGTACCAGGAGCGCTATTGGAACGAGCGCTCGTTCGCCACCGTCACGCAGCTGCAGAAGCTGGCCGGCGAAGCCGGCGTGCCGCTCGCGACGCTTGCCGTCGCGTGGGTCATGGCCAACCCCGCGATCACCGCGCCGCTGCTCGGTGCCAGCCGCCCGGAGCAGCTCGACGCGACCATCGCGGCGGCCGAGTACAAGCTCGATGCCGACCTGAAGCAGCGACTCGACGCGCTCACCGCCGAGTACCGCAAGGGCGACGCTCCGCGCTGAGTCTTTCGCGCGGCCGGGCACGCGGCGGGCGCGGGGTTCGGCGCGCGGCGGGGCGGCGAACTCGGCACTCCTCTTGGGGATGCGCGGCGATCCGCACCGCTCTACAGTCGCCTCCTCATCGTCGGTATAGAGGAGACTGAATCATGCTCAGAATCACCATCAATGGGGTCTCGCTCGATCCCTCCTCCACCGCCCCCAAGGTGGTGGCCCTGGGCAAGGGCCCGGCGACGAAATCGGACTACGTCCTGGTCCAGTCTTCCGAATCGCTGAGCGGCGAGCAGTTGACGCGACTGGCGCGTGCCGGTGCGGCGATTCACGAATACGTCTCGGACAACACCTACCTGTGCGGCTTCAAGGGCACGTCGCTCGCCAAGGTCCGCTCGCTCCCCTTCGTGGCCTGGGCCGGCGTCTACGACAACGCATTCAAGATTCCGCCGAGCATCCGCCCGGCGACGCCGTCCGCCCGCGGCGCCACCATCGGCGGCGCCGCGCCCACCACGTCCACGTCGCGGGCCCTGCACAAGATCGACGTCGTCTTCCACAAGAACATCGACCCGCACAAGCCGACGCTGAAGAAGAAGATCGCCGCCGCCGCCCGCGTCAGCGCCGACGATCTCGAGATGAGCAAGAACAAGGTGCGCCTGCGCGTGCAGGACCGCTACCTCGGCGACGTGGCCGCGCTCGACGAGGTGCGCTACATGGCGCCGGCACCGGTGTTCCGGCTCTACAACAACGTCGCCCGGCCGATCCTCAACGCCGACGTGGTCGTCAACGGCACCACCTACCAGGGCGCGGGGCAGCTCGTCGTCGTCAACGACACCGGCTTCGACAAGGGCTCGACGACCAACGTCCACCCGGCGTTCACCGGCCGTGTCGCCAAGCTCGTCGCGCTCGGCCGCTCCACCTCCGACGACCCCGATGGCCACGGCACGCACGTCGCGGGCTCGGTGCTCGGCGACGGCAACTCGCCCTCGATGGGCGGCAAGATCCAGGGCACCGCGCCGAAGGCCAAGCTGATGACGCAGTCGCTGCTCGACTCCGGCGGCGGCCTGGGCGGCATCCCGAACGACCTGCACGACCTGTTCAAGCCGCCCTACGACAACAACAAGGCGCGCATCCAGACCAACTCCTGGGGTTCGGGCCCGGGCGCCTATTCGCCGAGCTCGAACGAGATCGACGACTTCATCTGGAACCACCCCGACTGCGTGATCTGCTTCGCCGCCGGCAACGACGGCACCGACGGCAACAGCAACGGCGTCATCGACACCGGCTCGATCGCGAGCGAATCGTCGGCAAAGAACTGCATCAGCGTCGGCGCGTCGGAGAGCAACCGGGCCAAGTTCAGCGCCACCTACGGCGCCTACTGGCCGAGCGACTTCCCGGCCAATCCGATCCACGACGACCGCATCGCCAACAACCCCGACGGCATGGTCGCCTTCAGCAGCCGCGGGCCGACGCACGAGGGCCGGATCAAGCCCGACGTCGTCGCGCCCGGCACCTGCATCCTCTCGACCCGCTCGCGCGCGCTGGTCACGCCCTCGACCGACTACGGGACCTCGTCGGATCCGGCCTATTTCTTCGACGGCGGCACGAGCATGGCCACACCGCTGGTCGCCGGCTGCGTCGCCGTGGTCCGCGAGACGCTGGTCAAGAACGGCACGACGACGCCGAGCGCGGCCCTGATCAAGTCGCTGCTCATCAACGGCGCGGTCAACCTGCCCGGCCAGTACAACCCGACCGAAGCCGGCACGTCGCCGACGATGGCGTCGGGCTGGGGCCGCGTCGAACCTGGCCGGCTCGATCATCATCCCGGGCCCGAACCCGAACGGCGGCTTCGGCGACGGCAAGCCCCTGAAGCAGGGCCAGAGCAGCACCGTCACCATCACCATCCCGCAGAAGCGAAAGAGCGCCGGCAACAGCGCGCACACGACAGGGACCGGCTACACCTTGAAAGTGACGCTGGTCTGGACCGACCCCCCCGGCGCCAAGCTGCAGAACGACCTCGACCTGATCGTCAAGGCCTCGAACGGCCAGGTGCGCCACGGCAACATGGGCACCGGCAAGGGCTTCGACCGCGTCAACAACGTCGAGCAGGTGGTGTGGGAGAACATTCCGGCCGGCAACGTGACGATCACCGTCAACGCCTTCCACATCACCCAGTTCGCGCAGCCCTGGGCCTACGCCTGGCGCATCAGCTGACGCCTTGCGTCACTTGATGGTGGCGGCGCCGGCCTTGCAGACGACTTCGTCCTGCGAGCCGGTGCCGCCCGAGCAGCCGATCGCGCCGATGATCTTGCCGCCCTCGACAAGCGGAATGCCACCGCGCGAGGCGATGACGCCGTCGAGCGTCATGAGGTAGTTGAAGCCGCTGAGCTGGATCCCGTTCTCGAAGGCTTTCGTTTCGCGGCGGTAGGTCGCCGAGGCGCGCGCCTTGTGCTGTGAGACCTGGATCGACGCCATCTGTGCGCCGTCCATGCGCTGGAAGGCGACCAGGTTGCCACCGGCGTCGACCACGGCGACATTCATCTTCCAGTCGTGGCGCTTGGCTTCGGCCACCGCGGCGACGATCGCCGCCTCGGCACGATCGAGCCCGACGGGCGTGCCATAGGGAATGTCGAACGGCATCTTCTCTGGCACCGCGTCGAGCGGATTCGGGGCCGGCGCGCTTTGCCCGAAGGCTGCGACGGCGGCGAGGCAAAGAGCGGCGCCGGCGAGGGCGGCGAGGTGCGGGCGGTGTGCGTGCATGTCGTCTTGTCTCCTGTTGAAGTGGATCGCGGGCCAAGGGAGGGTGCGGCAGCGGCCTGCTGCCGGCGGATGCTAGGCGGCCGTTGCGGCGACGGCATTGGTGACTACGCCACCTTGCCTGCGGCATTGGCGGCGGGCAGGCATCCGGACGAAGCCTTCGAGCGTAGCTGGATGAATGTCAAGGATCAGCAGATCGTTTCGACTCGGCCTGGCCAGCGCCGGCATCTTCATGAGCGCGCACGCCGCGCTGGCAGGATCGATCGATGCAGCGCTGCCGATCGATGGCGACTGGTCTTTTCGCGTCCTGCTCGACGGCGCGCCGATCGGCCAGCATCGCTTCAGCGTGCGCGCGCAAGGCGACGAGCGCGACGTGCTGAGCGAAGCAAGCTTCGCGGTCACGGTGCTCGGCCTGACTGCCTACCGCTATCGGCACAAGGCGACGGAGCGATGGCACGGCAACTGTCTGGCCGCGCTCGCCTCGAGCACCGACGACGATGGCAAGGCGACGAGCGTCGACGCCTCTGCGGGCAAGGCACCGATCGAGGGTTGCGTGATGAGCTTCGCGTACTGGAACCCGGCGATCCGGACCCAATCGCAGCTGTTCAACGCCCAGACCGGCAAGCTCGAAGACGTGCACATCGAGGCGTTGGCCGGCACCTCGATCGAAGTGCACGGCAAACCCTGCGCGGCCACCGGCTTTCGCATCCGCGGCGCGGCCCAGCCGATCGACGTCTGGTACTCCGCCGAAGGTCGATGGGTAGGACTGGACTCGATCGTGGGCGGCAGTCGCAGGCTCAGCTATCGCCTGCCCTGAAAGCCGGTCCCGGCAAGGCCGGTCGCAGGCGCCTCAGGCCGGCGTCGTCGTCAACGCCGGGTAGTCGGTGTAGCCCTTCGCGCCGGGCGTGTAGAACGTCGCCATGTCGGGCGCATTGAGCGCTGCACCGACGCGCATTCTCTCGAGCAGATCCGGGTTGGCGAGAAACGGCCGGCCGAAGGCGATCAGATCGGCCTGCTTGTTGGCCAGCGCCTGTTCGGCGCTTGCAGCGTCGAAGCCACCGGCGAGAATGAACGGACCGTTGAACGTCCGGCGCAGCTCGGCTTTCAATTCGGACGGCACGGCAGGCGCGCCCATCGCCGAGTGATCGAGGACGTGCACGTACAGCAGGCCGAGCGCAGAGAGCTCCCGCACCAGGGCAACGTACTGTGCGTCCACGTCCGGGAACACCCCTGTGCCGTTGAAGACGCCATACGGCGACAGGCGGATCCCGACGCGCTCGGCACCGATCGCCGCCGAAGTCGCGCGCGCCACCTCGAGGGCGAAGCGATTGCGGCCGTGAGCGCTGCCGCCGTAGCCGTCGCTGCGCGGGTTGACGTTGGCATTGAGGAACTGCTCGATGAGATAGCCGTTGGCGGCGTGCAGCTCGATGCCGTCGAAGCCGGCTTCGATCGCCAGGCGCGCCGATTGCGCGTATTCGCCGATCGCCTGGTCGATGTCGGCCTCGTTCATCGGCCGCGGCGGACTGTTGGGCTGCATGCCCAACGCATCGGTGTACATCTCGCCGGGGCAGATGTCCGTCCCGGGACCCACGACCTCGGCGCCGGCCGGCAGGTTGGCCACATGCGTGACCCGGCCGGTGTGCATCAGCTGCACCACGATCTTGCCGCCTCGCGCGTGGACCGCATCCGTCACCAGCCTCCAGCCTTTGACCTGCGCGGCGTTGAAGAGTCCGGGAATGCGCGCGTAGCCGAGGCCATTCGGCGAAGGCGACGTGCCCTCCGTGACGATCAGGCCGGCCGCGGCGCGCTGTGCGTAGTACTCGGCCATCAGGGCGTTCGGCACGTTGGCGTCGATGGCGCGACTGCGCGTCATCGGCGACATCACGGCGCGGTTCGAGAAGCGCAGCGCGCGCGCCACGAAGGGTTCGAAAAGCATGCAGATTCCTTGATCGAGGCTGGGAGGTCGCTCGATCATATTGCTGCAGCGCAGCACTCGCAGGCGAAGGGGCTCGAACCGCCCGAGACCGGGAGCTAGCCGGGGTGGTCGGCGCGGTCGGTCAGATCCAGCCCGTCGGGCACGGTGCCGACCCAGCTGCGCTCCAGCTGCTCGTACTCCTCGTGCGTCGCCTCGGAAGTCTCCGGGACCTCGGGTGCCTCCCACTCCTTCAGGAGCGCTTCTTTCTCGGTGCGTTCGCGCTCGGCTCGTGCGCTGGCCACGGCGTAGATCTCGCCGAGCTGCTCGATGATCATGACCATCGCCGGCGTCGGATCCTGGATCTGCAGCATCTCGGCCTCGGCCAAGGCCTTGCTCAATACCGGCACCGCAAGCGCCTCGACCCCGGTCCAGGCCGTGCTGTGGCCGAGCGCCTCATGGACATGAACCAGGTTGCGTACGGTCTGGGTCGCCGGGTCGTGAACGAGAAGCCGCGTGCGCAGCTCGGCGCGCATCTGCAGCAAGGGCGACTCCGGTTCGCCCGAGCCCGGCCCGCGTCGGCGGTCGACCAGGACCACGTGCATCTGCTTGCGCCGTTCCTCGAAGACGATCGAGCGACCGAGCACCCCCTTGACCCAGCCGAGCGATGAGCTGGCCTTGTCCTTGCCCGCAGGCGCCGCGCGCGCGTCATCCACCGGTTTCGGACCTAAACCCTTGCGGCCCGGCGGTCTTGCGAACATGCGGCTGCCCTCGCGTACTTCGACCTATCCGGTTTCGGCAGGCGGCGCGCCGTCTTGAGCGAGCCTCGTTCCGGTCGCTCCGATGCCGGGGCCAAGCGTGTCAATCTTGGCAAATTCGGACCTGCGCGCGGCGGCGCGCAGGAAGCGGCGCGACGATCAGGGCGCCTTCACCGCCGCGGCCGCCGCGGCCTCGGCCTGGCGCTTCTTCTCGCGCAGCTGCTTGAGCTGCTCTTCCTCGAAGCGCCTGCGCGACTCCTGCATCTGCACCATCTTCTGGTGCGCGCGCTCCTCGAGGTCGGCCGGCTGCGTCACCGGATCGATCGAGAGGCCGCCGAAGGCCGAGACCGCGGGCTCGCCGCGCTTGCTCTTCAGCTTGATGTTGAGACGCAGCTCGTTGGCCGAATCGGCGTTGCGGATGGCCTCGTCGAAGCTGATGGCGCCCTCGTTGTAGAGGTCGAACAGCGCCGCATCGAAGGTGCACATGCCGAGCTCGCGCGACTTGGCCATGATGCCCTTGATCTCGTGAAAGGCGCTCGAGAAGATCTTCTCGGCGATGGTCGGCGTGTTGAGCAGGATCTCGATCGCCGCCGAGCGGCCCTTGCCGTCCTCGCGGCGCACCAGCCGCTGCGAGACGATCGCGCGCAGGTTGGCCGAGAGGTCCATCAGCAGCTGCGTGCGCCGCTCTTCGGGGAAGAAATTGATGATGCGCTCGATCGTCTGGCTGGCGCTGTTGGCGTGCAGCGTGCCGAGGCAGAGATGTCCGGTCTCGGCGAAGGCGATCGCGTGCTCCATGGTCTCGGCGTCGCGGATCTCGCCGATCAGGATCACGTCGGGCGCCTGGCGCAGGGTGTTCTTGAGCGCGTGATGCCACGAGTGCGTGTCGATGCCGATCTCGCGATGCGTCACCAACGACATCTGCGACGGGTGCACGTACTCGACCGGATCCTCGACCGTGATGATGTGCCCGGGCGACGTGCGGTTGCGATGGTCGATCATGGCGGCAAGCGAGGTCGACTTGCCCGAGCCGGTGGCGCCGACCACGAGCACGAGGCCGCGCTTGGTCATCACGACGTCCTTCAGCACATCGGGCAGCTTGAGCTTCTCGAAGTTCGGAATCTCCGAGGCGATCGTCCGGATCACCATGCTCACGCTGCGCTGCTGCATCAGGATGTTGACGCGAAAGCGCGAGACGCCGGGAATCGAGATGGCGAAGTTGCACTCCATCTCCTTGGCGAATTCGCCGCGCTGCGTCTCGTTCATCAGCGCGTGCGCCAGCATGCGGGTGACGTCGCCGGTGAGCTTTTGCTGGGTCAGCGGCTTCATCGCGCCGTGCGACTTCATGCTCGGCGGGAAGTCGGCGGCGATGAAGAGGTCCGAGCCGCCGGCCTGGCTCATCGCCGCCAGCAGCTTGTGCATGTAGGCGAGGGCTTGTTCTTCGGTGAGGGGAGAGACTGCTGACATGTCGGCGCGCGGTGGTCGTTGATCCGCCCGCGAGGTTGCCAGCATTCACAAATTCGGAGCGCCGAAGCTGCGGAAAAAAGGCACGATTTTTTTCTCCGCGTCGCGCCGCTGTTCGAGACCGAAGAACGAGGTCGGCGCCGTCCTCTGGTTCGCCCTGTCGGCCACGGTCGGGCCGTCGCGCTCACGCTTACGAGGCTGACTCGCCCCCGGCGGACTGGCCCAGTCGCGGGCTGGGTCGGGCGAGGTAGAACCATTCGTGGCCAGGCTCGGCGCGCGGGTTCGGAAACACCACGAAGCCGTCGAACGGCGCAACGATGGCGCGGCCGTCATGGCGCGTGGCGATCGCCGCGCCGCGAGCCACCGGATCGAAGCTCTGCCACGCTTTGACGAACGAATCGCCGGCGTGCAGCCGGTCGGTGACCTCGCACAGGCTCAGGCATTGCATCTGCGGCCGGGGCGCCGGATCGGGTGCATCGATCAGGCGCAGATGGGCGAGCGTCGCCAGGATCGCGCGATACGCGACTTCGGGCGCCTGTGGATCGTCGTGCTGGCCGCACTCGAGCGTCAGCGCACAGCCGCCGACCGAGCGCATGTATTCGGTGGTGCCGATGCCATAGCGAGGGTCGAGGTCGAGCGTGGCCTCGGGAAACGACGACGCCAGTTCGCGCCGGCGCGCCACGCCGGTGGCATAGGTGCCGAGCCAGCCATCGACGGCACGGCCCACGCCGAGCCGCGTCGCCAGCGCCTCCTCGCGTGCCGCCTGGGCGAAAGGCTCGAGCGGACCGGCGTTGTCGGGCGGCCCGAAGAACACGAACGGCGTGCCGGGCGACAGAAAGGAATGCAGGTCGAGCAGCACCTCGTGCTCTGCCAGCAGTGGACAGAGCCAGTTGGCGACGTGATCCTCGTACTCGCGCGGCGTGTCGGTGGGGCCGAGCTTGCGGTTCAGGTTGCGATCGCCGGCGCGCCGATGGTGGGCGTAGGCAAGCGGATTGGCCACAGGCACGAGCGTCAACCGGCCCGCAACCAGGCGCAGCGTCCCGGCATCGACCTCGCCAGCCACCCGCTCGATCGCGCGGGTGCCGCAGGTCTCGTTGCCGTGCACGGCACCGAGGACGATCAGGCGCGCGCCGGGCTCGACGCTGGCATAGCTGGTGGACTTGAAGGGCTGCATCGCAGGTGATCGTATCGGAGCCGGCCGAAGACGATCGCGCCGGCCGGCTCAGCCTCGGTCGCGGCGTCTCGATCGACAGGCAGCGCACTGAAATGACCCGATCGTGGTATGGCGTCGGCAAGCGCACTCGCTAGACTGCGACGATGGCATCGGAACCAGACGCCCCGGCTGCCCCCTGCGCGGGCGTGGCACGCGTGGTCGTCGTCGAAGACGATCCTTCGCATCGCGAACGCTTTCGCGAGCATCTGCGCCTCGACGATCGCCTGGCGCTCGTCGCCGAGTTCGCCAACGCCACAACAGCGATGGCGGCCATGCCGCCTTTGCTGCCCGACGTCGCCCTGGTCGACCTCGGCCTTCCCGATGGCACCGGCTTCGACGTGATCGCCCATATCCACCGCGCCGCGCCGCGCGCCGAAATCATGGTCGTATCGGTCTTCGGCGGCGAGCGCAACCTGTTGCACGCGATCGAGGCGGGCGCCACCGGCTACCTCCTGAAGGACGCGATGCCGCCGGATTTCCTGGCCGCGATCCATGCCCTGCGTGCCGGCGAGTCGCCGATCAGTCCGTCTCTGGCCCGCCATCTTCTCAATCGCTACCATCCCGCGTCGGAGCGGCCGTTGCAGGCGCAGGCGCAGGCGCCGCGAAGCGACCCGGCCGGCGAAGGCCTGACCTCGCGCGAAATCGACATCCTCGAGCGGATTGCCGCCGGTGCCAGCATCGCCGAGATCGCGCAGCGCATCTTCATCTCCACGCACACCGTGAAGACGCACGTGAAGAACATCTACCGCAAGCTCGAGGCGCATTCGCGCGTCCAGGCCGTCAGCATCGCCCAGCGTCGCCACCTCATCGGCCCGGGAGCTAGGGATGCAGGCCACCGGCGCCGACGCGATCCCTGCCCGGCGAACCCTTTCGCGGCGGTCGCGCCGGCTCTGCTCGCGCTCGCGACGGCGCTGGCGCTGGCCTACCTGGGCGGCTACGTCTACCTCTATCTGGCGCAAGACCGCCTGATATTTCCGACGCGGCCGATGACGCCGACGCAGGCTGCGGAAGTCCAGCGCGCGTTCAGCGACGCGCGCAGCCTCGAGCTGCGTGCTGCCGACGGCACGTCGCTGCACGCCTGGTATCGGCCGGTCGCCGACGCGCGCGCCCAGCGCAAGGTGCTCGTCTACTTCGGCGCCAGCACGGAACAGGCATACTGGCAGCTCGCCCCGCGCCCGGCGTTCGAAGGCTGGGACCTGCTGCTGATCGACTACCGCGGCTATGGCCTGAGCGGCGGCAAGCCGAGCCAGGCGTCGCTTCAAGACGACGCGACGCTGTGGCTCGATCAGGTGCGCCAAGGCGGCGCCGGCATCGCCCGCGCCGACCGGGTGGTGGTGATGGGCACGAGCATGGGCAGCTATTTCGCCACGCATGTCGCGGCCACGCACAAGGTCGATGGCGTCGTCCTCGTCGTGCTGGCCGACAGCGTGCGCAGCCTGGTGCAATCGATGCTGCCGATCTATCCTATCGGCCCGTTGCTGCGCCATCCGTTCGACAGCATGGTCGACGCGCCGGACGTGCGCGCGCCGACCCTCTTCATCGTCGCGATGCAGGACAAGCTGATCTCGATGCAGCGGGCGCGCCGCCTCTACGACCACTGGGGCAGCAACGAGCGCGAGTGGGTCGAGTTGCCGCTCGCCAACCACTACACGGCTGCGGCCGACCCCGAATACTGGCGGCGCCTGGGCGCGTTCCTGGGTGGCCTCTGAGGCTGCCGCGCCGAGCCGCGGCTCGCGCATCGCGGCGCTGCTGAGCGTCGTCTTGCTCGCGGCTGCGGGCGCCAGCCTGGCGGCCGATGCGCCGGCGGACGCATCGGCCGAGCCGGTTCGCGTCCTGAGCCAAGCCACGTTCGTCAAGACCGTGCGCGGCGACGAAGGCGGCGATGCGGCGGGCGGACACGTCGCACCGTGGCAGCAGCGTTCGCTGCCCGATCTCTGGCGCACGCACGGCGTCGCCGAATCGGGCTTCGGCTGGTACCGCCTGACCTTCGAGCTCGCCGAGGTGCCTCACGCGCCTTGGGCGATGTACCTCGATTTCGCGGAGACGAGCTTCTCGATCCGTCTCAACGGCGTCGAGGTCTCCACCGACGACGACTTCGAAGCGACGGCCCTGAACCCGAGCTCGAGCCAGCCGGTCCTGGCGACTTTCCCCAGCGCACTCCTGCAACGCGGCACCAACCGGATCGACGTGCGGCTGCGCGTCGAGCAGGACATCGAGGGAGGCTTGTCGCCGGTCGAGATCGGCCCGCGCGAGTCCTTGCAGGCCCGCTATCTCGAGGCCCGCTTCTGGCGTGCCGGGCTGCCGGGCTCGCTGAACCTGGCGCTGCTCGTTGCCGCGGCGTTCATGCTGCTGCTGTGGCTGCGCCGTCCGGCCGACTCGATCTTCGCGTGGTTCAGCGCGCTCGCCGTCGTCTGGGCGCTGCGCGGCTTCTACATCGCCGGCGACGACCATTGGCTGCGTGCGCTGCACGCGCGCGTCGGCCTGGCCAGCAACGACCTTTTCCTCGGCTCGACGCTTCTCTTTGGCTGCAGCCTGCTGCTGGTGGTGGTGAATCGCTATGCCGGCCGGCGCGAGCCGGCTCTCGAATACGGTGCCCTCGCGTTCTGCCTCTTCGCGACCGGCCTGGTCGCGCCCATGGGACGGCTGGTCTTCGAGCCGCTCGATGCGCCCTGGCACGCCGCGGCCGCCGTGCTCGCCCTGCTGGCGACACGCAGCGTCGTCGTGATGACGCTGAAGGAGCCGCGCTGGGAGAGCGCGCTCGTCGCCGCCGGACTGGCCTTCATGCTGGCGACGGCGCTGCACGACGGCCTGGTGGCCGCCGACGTCATCGCCTACACGCCGTCGACGTGGCTGGTCTTCGGGCCGCCCGTGATGCTGGCCAGCGTGGTGCTCGCCATGGGTGGCCGCTGGTTCGAGGCGTTCGACGAGGCGAGCCGGCTCAACCGTGAGCTCGAACAGCGCGTCGCCGAACGGGCCCACGACATCGAGCGTCAATACGAGCACATCGCCGCGCTGCAGCAGCGCAATGCCGTCGCCGAGGAGCGTGAGCGCCTGATGCGCGACATGCACGACGGCGTCGGCTCGCAGCTGATGGCGACGCTGAACGCCTTCGAGCGCGGCCGCCTGCCGCCGGCGCAGGTAGGCGACCTGCTGCGTCAGTGCATCGACGACCTGCGCCTGGTGATCGATTCGCTCGATGCCAGCGAGCACAACCTGGTCGCCGCGCTCGCGAATCTTCGCTATCGCCTCGAGCCGCGCCTCACCGCGGCGGGCCTCGCTCTCGGCTGGGACGTCGACCCGCATGCCGGCAGCCGCCTCGCCCCGGGCGCCGTGCTGCACGTGTTGCGCGTCGTGCAGGAGGCGTTGAACAACGCGATGAAGCACGCCCAGGCCACGCATCTGGGCGTTCGCGCGATCGACGAGGCGAGCAGCGGCGCCTTGTGCGTCGAAGTGACCGACGACGGCATCGGCACGCTCGCGGCGCGCGGCGCCGGCGGCAACGCCGGCCGCGGCCTGGACAACATGCGGCAGCGCGCGCGCAGCCTCGGCGGCGAGTTGGAGCTGGTGACGCAGGCCCGCGGCACGTGCGTGCGCCTGCGCATCCTGAGCGATCCGCGCAGCGAGCGCGACGCGCGCGAAGCGGCGTCGTAGTCCGCGCGTTCCCGGCCGCGCGAAGAGGCCGGCGTCTCTGCGGTCATTCCCATCCACATATACCGTCATCGCGGTATGGCTCGTCGTGCGAGGCGCTCGCAGAATGATCCTGGAAAGGAGCGAGCGATGGCCCGTCCACTGTCCCCCTTGAAGCTGGGTGCCGCGATCTTGGCGCTCGCCCTGTATGGATGTGGCGGCGGCGATGCGAGCACCACCTCGCCGCCTCCTCCTCCGCCGACGTTTGCCGTCGGCGGCACGGTCAGCGGGCTGATCGGCGTGGCGGTCGTGCAAAACAATCTCGGCGACGACCTGACGATCTCGGCGAACGGCAACTTCGCGTTCGCGACGGCGCTCGCCAACGGGGTCGGCCTACAGCATCACCGTGAGGACGCAGCCGTCGAGCCCGACGCAGACCTGCGTCGTCGGCAACGCCGCGGGATCGGTCGCCGGCGCCGCGGTGACGACGCGACCGTGACGTGCACGACGAACACCTACGGCGTCAACGGCACCATCACCGGCCTCGCCGGCAGCGGACTGGTCGTACAGGACAACGGCGGCGACGACATCGTCCTGTCCTCGAGCGCGGTGGGCTTCGGCTTCGGCACCCGATCGCCAGCGGCGCGACCTACAACGTCACGGTGAAAACCCAGCCGACCGGCCCGGCGCAGACCTGCGTCGTCGCGTCGGGATCGGGAACGATCGGAAGCGCCGGCGTCACCGTCGCCGTCACCTGCACGACCGACACCGCCTTCGTCTGCGGTACGACCGAGAACGGCACCGTCGTCACGCACTCGAGCGACATCGCCGCCAGCGAAACGTGGGCCGGCGACGGCACGGTGCACCTGATCCCGAACACGATCGCGATCAACGCCCCGGCGACCGTCACGATCCAGAAGTGCGCCATCGTCAAGCTCGCCGACAACGTGCTGATCAACGTTCGCGGCGCATAGACGGAACCTCGACCGCGACCTGCATTCCGCCGGCAACACCACGACGGGTGAGTTCGTGATCTTTCGTTCCAGCGGGGCGTCCGGACGCACCGGTGGATAGGCCTGCGCGGGCTGAATTCAAACTCGCACATCGAGCTCGACTACACGTTGCTGAGCGACGCGGCGCCGGCGCCGCGACGGCGGCGATCGTGATGCAGGGCAACGGCACGCTTCCCGACCGGGTGCTCAAGGTGGACACGCTCGAGATGCAGAACCTGGGCGGCCCGGGCATTCATTTCAGCAACGCAGCCTTCACGGCCGACTCGGCCTTCCTCCAGATCGTCGGGGCCCCGGCTATCCGCTCGAGATGTCGGCGATGGCGCTCGGCACGGTCCCGCCGGGCACCATCGGCGGCAACCTGCACAACGAGATCCTGGTGGTCGACAACGCCAACATCTTCGACAACCTCACGATCAGCACGCCGCGGCCGATCCACTTCAAGACCGACGGCGTCCACGTCGGCGGCCTCGCGCCGACCTTCGTGCAGAACGTGACCCTGACGCTGAACGCCGGCGTGACGCTGAAGTTCGAGGGCCTGACCGGTCCGCCGATGGTCGTCTTCGGCGACCAGGGCCAGACGACCGACAAGAATGCGGCGCTCGTCGTGCAGGGCGTGCCCGGTTTGCCGGTGATCTTCACCTCCGGCGCGACGACGCCGGCACCGGGCGACTGGGCCGGCCTGTGGCTCGCGACGAGCAACGGCTCGCAGATCGACAACGCGATCATCGAGTTCGCCGGCGGCGACGCCCACGTCGGCCCGCAGAGCTGCGGCCCGTTCGACCCGAGCATCGTGCAGCGGGCGCGCAACACGGCGGCGCTGCTCGTCGGCGACGGCACCGATCAGCAGTACGTTCCGCCGGCCGGCCTGGTGACGAACACGATATTTCGCAGCAACACGGGCAGCTACGCGATCGACGCGGTCTGGGAGCCACCGACACAAACATTCGGCCCCGACCTGAGCGCGAGCAACGTCTTCGGCAGCGGGCCGCAGTTCTGCACGCAGAACAAGAACCTCAAGCCGCTGGGATGCTTCGTCGGCGGGGTCGACCAGTCCGGATGCCTGGTCCCCTGACCGCAGCGCGCATGAAGCGGGGTCAGGCGGCCGGCCAGAGCCAGGCCGCGCCGCGCACACCCGAGGAATCGCCGTGCCGGTTCTTCAGGATCGGGGTCGTGACCTTGTCGGAGAAGACGTGGCGCGGCAGCAGCGACGTGACCGCGGGGTACAGCTCGCCGATGTTCGAGAGGCCGCCGCCGAGAACGATGACGTCCGGATCGAGCACGTTGATCACCGTCGCCAGGGCGCTCGCGACCCGGTTGTAGAGACGTCCGAGCGTCGCCGCCGCAGCCGCATCGCCGGAGCGAGCCAACGCAACGACGGCGCGCGCATCGAGCGCACCCGCATGCCCGACACGTGCATGGTCGGCCGCGAGGCCCGGTCCCGAAAGATAGGTTTCGATGCAGCGCTGGCGACCGCAGTAGCAGCGCGTGTCGGGCAGGCCGGGCTCGGTCCGCGAAGGCATCTCGTTGTGACCCCACTCGCCGGCGATCGACTGCGCGCCCGCCCACAAGCGCCCGTCATGAACGATGCCGCCGCCGACGCCGGTGCCCAGGATCGCCCCGAAGACCAGGCGCTGGCCGGCACCGGCGCCATCGATCGCCTCGGAAAGCGCGAAGCAGTTGGCGTCGTTCTCCATGCGCACTTCGCGGCCGAGCACGTCGCTCAGGTCGCGACCGAAAGGGTGGCCGTTGAGCTGCGTCGAATTTGCATTCTTGATCCGACCCGTGGCAGCGGAGAGGGCGCCGGGCGTGCCGACACCGACGCTCGCGCGCTCGCCGATTTCGCCTTCGAGATGCTCGACCAGGGCCTGCACGCTCGCCACCATGGCCGCGTAGTCGCTCGCTGGCGAGGGCACGCGCCGGCGCGCCAGCTCGCGCCCGACCGCGTCGATGGCGATCGCCTCGATCTTGGTCCCGCCCACGTCGACGCCGATGCGCATCATGCGAAGGCGGTCGAATTCGGTTCGGCGTGGAGCGGCGGCATCGACGACGATCGTATCGAACCGGCGCGGCCGGGCCCCGTCGCGGGCGCGCCCCCTAGAATCCGCTGCCTCGCCGGTCCGGCGAACGCCACCTTCCTGGAGAAATCGATGTCACGTCTTACTGCGCTGTTCGCCGCCTTGCTGCTGGCGCCGACGATGGCCATGGCCCAGCTTGCCGGGGTGCCCGTCGACGGGCGCCTGAAGAAGATCTACGACTCGAAGACGATCACGGTGGCCTACCGCACCGATGCGCTTCCTTTCTCCTATGAAGACAGCGACAAGAAGCCGGCCGGCTACACCGTCGACCTGTGCCGCAGCGTCATCGGCGCCATCGAGCGCCAGATGAATGTCACGCTGCAGACCCATTGGGTCGCGGTGACGGTGCAGTCGCGCTTCACCGCGATCAGCAGCGGCCAGGCCGACATGGAATGCGGCGCCAGCACGGTGACGCTCGGGCGCATGAAGGAAGTGAGCTTTTCCTCGCTGACCTTCCTCGACGGCACCGGCATCCTGATTCGCAGCGCGCTGAATGCGCATTCGCTGATGGACCTCGGCGACAAGAGGATCGGCGTCATCACCGGCACGAGCAACGAGCGGGCGCTGGCGACGGCGATGAAAGCGAAGGTGGTAACGGCGACGGTCGTGCCCGTGAAGACGCGCGAGGAAGGGCTGACCCAGCTCGAGGCCGGCACCATCGACGCCTTCGCTGGCGATCGCGTCCTCCTCGTCGGCCTGGTCGGCAAGGCGAAGGATGCGAAGTCGCTCGCCCTGCTGTCCGACGCGCTGTCGTACGAGCCCTATGCGATCGCGCTGCCGCGCGGCGACTGGGCGATGCAGCAGGCGGTCGACTCGGCGCTGGCGCAGATCTACGCCAGCAGCGCCTTGCCCGAGATCTACACGCGCTGGTTCGGCGCTCTCGGCGCGCCGGGGCCGCTGCTCGAGGTCATGTTCGCGCTCGGCCGCCTGCCGGAATAGGGCACCGGCCCGCAGACCTGGGATCAGCCGGCCGCGGCGGGCCGCGCTGCTCAGGTCTTCGCCGCTTCCCGCTCCATCTCCTTCAGCATCCGATCGAGGCGGTCCTTCAGCTTCTCGGTCGTCAGCTTCTCCCTGAAGCGCTCCACCATCAACGGCAAGGCGAACGGACTCGGCACCGCGAGCTCGACGAAGGTGACGCGCTGCTGGCGCATCCGCTTCAGCACTTCCCTCAGCCGCTTCATGTCGAGCTCCTGGCTGAGCACCTCGTCCTCGGCCTGCGAGAGCAGCATGTTGCCGGCGTCGTACTTGCGAAACACTTCGTAGAAGAGCTTGCTCGAGGCCTGCAGCTGGCGCGTGCTCTTCGGTTGTCCCGGATAGCCCTGGCTGATGAGGCCGCTCACGCGCGCGATCTCGCGAAAACGCCGTCGCGCCAGCTCGCTGCTGTTGAGGCTCGCGAGCACGTCGTGCAGCAGATCGCCTTCATCGAAGAGACTCTGGTCGATGAGCGCGGCCGGGTCGATCGGCTTGGCGCTCAGCAGCTCGAATCCATAGTCGTTGATCGAGATGCTGAAGGTGTTCGGTGCGTCCCTGGCCATGCGCCATGCCAGCAGGCTGCCGAGGCCGATATGGACATTGCGCCCGGCGAACGGATAGATGAAGAGATGCTGGCCCTCGCGTGAATCGAGCTTCTCGATGAGCAGCGTCTTCGGCGTCGGCAGGCGCGAGAGCTGGGCCTGCGTCTCGAGCATCGGCCGCGCCGCTTCCATCTCGGGGTCGAAGAAGTCGCCCTGCGCGGCATCGGCCAGCACCTCCAGCACCGAATCGGCAAGCTCGTTGGAGAGCGGCATCTTGGCGCCGGCCCAGCTGATCAGCGCCGCCTTCTTGCCGTCGGCTCGCTTGACGTACGCGGTCATCTCCTCGGCGCGCACGAACTCGAGGCTGCGGCCGGCGAAGACGAAGCAGTCGCCCTTTCTGAGGCGCGCCACGAAGCCCTCCTCGACGACGCCGATGCGCCCGCCGCTCAGGTATTTCACCTGCATCGACGCATCGCTGACGATGGTGCCGACGTTGAGCTTGTGGCGGCGCGCGATCGTCCGGTCCGGCACCCGATAGAGGCCTTCGGCGTCTTCGACGACGCGGTGGTACTCGGGATAGGCCTGCAGGCTCGAGCCACCCTTGACCACGAAGTCGAGCGCCCACTGGAACTCGGCACGCTTCAGATGCCGATAGGCCCAGGCGCCCTTCACTTCCTCGAACAGCTCGTCGTCCCTGAAGCCGCCGCCAAGCGCGACAGTGACCAGGTGCTGCACCAGCACATCGAAGGGCTTGTCGGGCGTGGCGCGCTTCTCGATCCGGCCGGCCAACGCGGCCCGCCGAGCCGCCGTCGCCTCGACGAGCTCGAGCGTGTTCGTGGGCACCAGCGTGATGCGGCTGGCGCGACCCGGCGCATGGCCGCTGCGGCCGGCCCGTTGCAGCAGGCGCGCCACGCCCTTGGCCGAACCGATCTGCAGCACCCGCTCGACCGGAAGGAAGTCGACGCCGAGGTCGAGCGACGAAGTCGCAACGACCGCCTTCAGCCGCCCTTCCTTCAGGCCGAGCTCGACCCAGTCGCGCGTTTCCTTGTCGAGCGAGCCGTGATGCAGCGCCACCAGGCCAGCCCACTCGGGCTTCTCCTGCAGGATCAGCTGATACCAGGCCTCGGCCTGCGAGCGCACGTTGACGAAGACCAAGGTCGTCGACGACCGTTCGATCTCCGCGACGACTGGATGCTGCATCTGCCGGCCGAGATGTCCGCCCCAGGAAAAGCGGCCCGGATTGACCGGCAACAAGGTGTCGATGACGAGATCCTTCTCGAGCTTGCCGCGAACGCTTCGGCCCTGGTCGTGACCCAGGAGCACCTGCATCGCCTCGGCGAGATTGCCGAGCGTGGCCGACAGGCCCCAGACGGCGAGGCGCGGGTTCCAGCGTTTGAGCCGCGCCAGTCCGAGCTGCACCTGTACGCCGCGCTTGCTGCCCATGAGCTCGTGCCACTCGTCGACGACCACGGTGTGGACCGAGGCCAGCTCGTCCCTTGCGCTTTCGCGCGTGAGCATCAGCGAGAACGATTCCGGCGTCGTCACCAGCACGGTCGGCATGCGCCGGTCTTGCTTCGCACGCTCGCCCGACGGCGTGTCGCCGGTGCGAATGCCGACCGACCAGGACAGGCCGAGATCGTCGAGCGGTTGGCGAATGGCGCGCGCCGAATCGGCCGCCAGCGCGCGCATCGGCGTCAGCCAGAGAACGCCAAGGGCCGGCGCATGGGCGCCGCGCAGCGGGATCGCCAGCGCCTCGGCCCGAGCCATGGCGCCGAACCACACCGCATAGGTCTTGCCCGAGCCGGTGGTCGCATGCAGCAGGCCGCTCTCGCCCGCGGCCATCGCGGCCCAGACTTCGCGCTGGAAGGCAAAGGGCTGCCAGGCACGGCCGGCGAACCAGGCTTCGCCTGTCGAAGCAGCGTCGGTCACCGCTGGACCGAGGCCGGGCGCGCCTTGCCGCGCTTGCGTTTTTCGTAGAGCGCCATCAGCGGCGTCACGGAAATGCCGTGCAGGACGATCGAGGCGACGACGGCGGCGAGCACCAGCGCCGCGAGGTTCGCGGCCAGCGTCGGGGGCAGGCCGTGGTTCATCGCGAACATCAGGTAGTAGAGGGAGCCGATGCCGCGGATGCCGAACCAGCCGATCAGGCCGCGTTGCGACGCCGAGGTCTTCGAGCCGATCAGGCCGAGGGCGACGGCGCCCGGCCGGATCAGGAGCAGCAAGACGGCGACGAAGCCCCACGACACGAGCTGCCATTCGATCGACCAGAGCAGCATGCCGATCGCGACCACGGCGGCGACCTCGCCGATGCGCTCGATCTGCTCGTTGAAGCTGAGCATGGCGTGCGCCATGAAGGCCGGCGCGTGCTTCGGGTGCGTGGCCACCTGGTCGGCATGCGAAGCGTGCGGATCGGCATGGGCCTCGGCCGCGACCTGCGCCGGGCTCGGTGCGGCGGCGCCGTGGCGCGCCCGCGGGCGCCTCGCCACTTCGGCCGTGGCGCGTTGTTCGACCTGACGCAGGGCGACGCCGGCGGCGAAGACGGCAAGGAATCCGTAGCCATGCGCCAAGCCGGCCACGCCATAGGTCAGGCCGATGAGCCCGAGCGCAAGAAAGTTGTCGAGGCCCACCGCCTCCTTGTGCCTGCGCCGCAGGTAGAGCACGAAGCGGCCCACCGCCGTGCCCAGCAAGGCGCCGAGACCGACCCCGGCGACAACGCCCCAGAGCACCTCGAGAGCGAAGGCGCTGCCGCCCGAGCCGAGATCGTGCAGGCCGAGCAGGCCGAGTCCGAGCAGCACCACCGGATAGGCCGTGCCGTCGTTGAGCCCAGCCTCGCCGGTGAGGGCGAAACGCAGGCGGTCGCGATCATCGGGGTCCTCGAGCTGAACGTCGGCGGCCAGCACCGGATCGGTGGGCGCGAGGATGCCGCCGAGGAGCACCGCGGCGCCCAGCGACAGACCGAGCCAGGCCATGCCGAAGACGGCGATGAGACCCACGGTGA
This sequence comes from uncultured beta proteobacterium, assembly GCA_963778525.1. Lineage (GTDB taxonomy): Bacteria > Pseudomonadota > Gammaproteobacteria > Burkholderiales > Burkholderiaceae_C > Schlegelella_A. The sequence goes on from CAVZUJ010000001.1 coordinate 1,187,834, forward strand.
GCAGCATCGAGACGAGCGCCAGGCGCAGCGGCAGCAGCCAGCGGCCGTCACCGAGGCCGGCGCTCATCTTCAGGCCGGCCGCGAAGAGCGAGAGCAGGACCACCGTCTCGGCGATGCGCTCCAGCACTTTCGAGTCCGTGGCGGGCGTGAACGAAGTCCAGCCGAGCCAGAGCGGGCTCGCCGCCACGCCGACCAGCAGATAGAGCATCGACGTGCTGAGCGGCAGGCGTGCCAGCAGGGAATCGCCGAGCGCCATGACGATGAGCAAAAGGCCGACGACGGCCGACCACGATGCGGTGTCCATGAATTGCGAAGCGCTGGCTCTGCGAGACACCATAGCAGACGAGGTGCCCGCCGGTCGGGTCCCTATTCGCCGACGATCCAGCCTTCGACCGGATCGATCTGCTCGGGCAGGCCGAAGCGAGCACGCCGCGACGCACGCGCCGCCTGCACGAGGCAGAGCACGGCATCGAGGCGGTCGCCGCTGGTGTCGGCGACGAGGGAACGCCGTAGCGCGGTATCGAGCGCCAGCGTGATGCCGGGGCTCGCGGCGGCGGCCCCAAGTGCAGCGACGATCGCCTCGCGCGCAGCGGTGCGATCCGGCAGATCCTGGTTCTTGTACGAGCGCCGCCCGACGATCGCGTGCGCGAGCCGGCGCGGATAACCCTCGAGGGCGATCCGGTCGGGGTCGCCGGCGTGCAGTCCCGGCATCGTCACGCCGGCCCGCACGAGGCGATGCACGCCTTCGTAGTACATCAGTCCGACCGGCACGTAGCGCGTCTGCAGCGGGCTGGTCGAGAGGACGTCGGAGGCAGCGTCGGTCTGTCGATGCAGCAGCCGCGCACCGGCCGGCTGGCTGTTGCCCCAGGCATCGATCAGGCGGCGCCAGTCCATGCGCGTCGGGCAACGCCGATGCACGCTGGCGATGATCTCGGCAGTCGTGTCACCGAGCTCGTTGGCCTGCACGAAACGGCGCGGCAGGCCGAACGGAAAGTCGAATGCACCGAGCCAGGGGCCGGGCGTGGCGAGCCAGGCCTCGAATTGGTCGAGGCTCGCGAAGCTCTCGAGTTCGTGCACCTGCAGCCGTTCGCCTTCGAGGCTGCCGAGCGCCACCGTCACCGGTTTCTTGCGGCTCGGGCTGGAGCTGAAGTCGATGCCGGCCAGCAGCATCGGGCTCAGCCCAGGGCCAGCGCCGCGACGCCGCCGGCGATGCAAAGCGCCCCGGCCAGCCGCAAGCCGCGGTCGCTCTCGCCGAGCATCCGGCCGCCGATCAGGGCGGCGAAGAGCATCGACATCTCGCGGGCCGGCGCGACATGGCTGAGCGGCGCGAGCCGAACCGCATAGAGCACGAGCACGTAGCCCAGCGGCCCGAGCACGGCAACGACCAGCGCCGAGCGCCACTGCAGGCGCCAGACCTCGCCGAAGCCGCGCCGATCGCGCAGGGCCGCCGGCAACAGGAAGGGCACACGAAAGAGATTGCCGACGTAGTCGACCAGGATCGGCGAGATCAGCAGCACCTTCACCGCATAGCCGTCGATCAGCGTGTAGCCGGCGATCAGCACGCCGGTGGCCGCGCCCCAGCCGATGCCGGCGCGCACGCGCCGGCGCAGCACCGGATCGTGCGCCTTCGCCCACAGGCCCGGGCCGCCGGCGACGAAGAAGACGCCGACCGCGACAGCTGCGACGCCCATCGCGGCAACGCCGCTCATCGATTCGCCGAGCCACGCCAGCGCGCCCATCGACGCGAGCAGCGGCCCGGTGCCGCGCGCCACCGGGTAGACGACAGTCAGGTCGGAAAGCCGATAGCCGCGCAGCAGCGTCGTGAAATAGAGAACGTGGACGATGGCGCTGGCGAGCAGCACCGTCCATTCGAGCAGGCGCCAGCGCGCCAGCTCGCGCCCGGCGGCCCAGACGCCGAGCGGCGCCCAGATCGCGACCAGGAAGAGGGCGGCCATCAGGGCGAAGCGGGCATCGCCGCCGGTTCTCTTGGCGACGACGTTCCACAGGGCGTGCAACAAGGCGGCAGCGATGACGAGCCCGAGCGCGGTGGCCGACATGAAGACGCATTGTCGCGATGCGGCGACCCGCCGACGGCGATGACGGTTCGGCGCCTTCGATCCCGCTAGGGCCTGGCCCGCGGCTGCGTCTGCTCGAAGAACGTGCGCATCGCCGGGTTGGCGAGCTCGGGTCGGTCCATCATCGTGCCGTGGCCCGTGCCCGGCAGGATGAACAGCTGTGCGTGCGGCAGGCCGCGGTAGATCTCGAGGGTTTCGTCGAGCGGCGTGAAATCGTCGTCGCCGGCCATGACCATGACCGGTGCGACGATCATCTTCAGATCGGCGGTGGCGATGACCTGCGGCGTGAGCCACAACCGGTACGACTTGGCGAGAAAGGTCCACCAGCGCGCGGCGCCGTCGGGCGCGGTCTTTTCGAAGTCGCCGCGAAAGTACGCCGGCAACTGGCCGTTCAGCTTGTGCACCGCCTCGTCGACGCGTTCGGCCGACCACTTCGAGCGTTCCTCGAGCTGCTCTGCCGACAGGCCAGGCCGCAGGTTGGCGCCTGAGATCACGATCCGACGGACCAGCGCCGGATGGTCGCGGGCCAGGATCAGGGCGATGTCGGCGCCGTCGCTGTGGCCGACGACGTCGACGGGGCCGAGGCCGAGCTTCTCGATGACTGCCGCTGTGTCGTCGGCCATGTCCTGGTAGGAGAAGGGCCGCCCATCGTCGGGGCTGTGACCATGGCCGCGCCGGTCGATGCCGACGATCTGGCGAAAGGCCGCGAAATAGTCGCGCTGCCGGGCGAAGTTGTTGTCGAAGTAGAGTACGCCGCCATGCAGGAAAACGATCGGTGCGCCGCTGCCCGAGGTCTCGACGTAGAGATGCGAGCCGCGCACGTCCACGAACTTGCCCGCCGGGGACGCGCTGCCGTCGCTGCCTGCCGCGACCGCGGCGGTCGCGCAGACCAAGGCCCACAGGGCTCCGGGAATAGATCGCCTCGTCATGCTGCAGGCCTCGGAACGCCGATCCAGGCGACAAGGTTAGCTGAAGGCACGAAGCGAACCGGGAGCCTTCGAACATGAATCCGGTGCTCGTGGAGGCGATGCGCGGCGGCGCGCGCGAATCGGCGCATCGCGGCTCGATGGCCGTGCTCGATGCCGAAGGCAGCGTCGTCGTGGCGATCGGCGACATCGACCGGCCGATCTTCCCGCGCTCGGCGGTCAAGGTCCTGCAGGCCTTGCCCCTGGTGACGAGCGGTGCGGCCGATCAGCTCGGCCTCGATGACGAAGAGCTCGCCGTGGCCTGTGCCTCGCACAACGGCGAGCCGGCGCATACCACCGTCGTGGCGCGCATCCTGGCCAAGGCCGGACTCGACGCGAGCGCCCTCGAATGCGGCGCCCACTGGCCCTACCGCGAGGCGGTGCAGCGGCAGATGGCCGCGGCCGGCACCGAGCCCACCGCCTTGCACAACAACTGCTCGGGCAAGCACGCTGGATTTCTTTGCGTCGCCTGCCGACTGGCTGGCGCTGGCGACCTGCGTCGTTTCGCGAAGGGCTATGTCGGCGCGACGCACCCCGTGATGCGCGAGGTGAGCGCCGCCCTGCAGACGGCCACCGGCTACGATCTCGCGACGACGGCGTGCGGCACCGACGGCTGCTCGATTCCCACCTATGCGATTCCGCTGCGCCACCTGGCACTCGCGTTCGCGCGTGTCGGCACCGGCACGGGTCTGGGCAACGGCCATGCGGCGGCCGCGAAGCGACTGCGCGGCGCGGTCGCACGCCATCCCTTCATGGTCGGAGGTACCGATCGCTTCGACACCAAGGTGATGCAAAAGCTCGGCGAGCGCGTCTTCTGCAAGGTCGGTGCCGAAGGCGTGTTCTGCGCCGCCTTGCCGGAACGCGGCCTCGGCGTGGCGATCAAGATCGACGACGGCAACAACGCGCGCGCCGCAGAGGTGGCGATGGCCGCAGCCATCGAGGCCTTCGTCGAGCTCGACGCCGATGCCGGCACGTTCATGCGTGCCTTCAGCAACGTGGTCCTGCGCAACTGGAATGGCATCGAGGTCGGCGCGCTGCGCGCCGACGCGACCCTGCGCGAGACGCTGGCCCGCAGCTAGAGGCCGGCCTCGGCCGACGGGTCGCCTTCGGCAACTGGCTGGCCATGCTGCAATGCCAGCAAGGCTTCGAGCGTGGCCATCGTGTCGGCCTCGTGCAAGGGCTTGTCGTGCCGGATGCGCAGCATGCGCGGAAAGCGCGTCGCGATGCCGCTCTTGTGCCGCTTGCTGCGGTTGATGCCCTCGAACCCGAGCTCGAAGACCAGGCTCGGCCGGACGCTTCGGACCGGGCCGAATTTTTCGATCGTCGTCTGCCGGATGACACGGTCGACGTCCTTGAACTCTTCATCGGTGAGGCCCGAATAGGCCTTGGCGAACGCGACGAGCTGCAAGGCGTCGGGCTCGGCCGGCTCGCGCCGCACGATCGCCTCGGCCACGGCCTCGGCTTCGCCGGCGTCGCGCGGTGTGCGGTTCCAGACCGCGAAGGTGTAGTCGGTGTAGACGCTGGCGCGCCGCCCGTGCCCGGCCTGCGCGTAGACCAGGACGCAGTCGACGCTGAGCGGATCGATCTTCCATTTCCACCAGGTGCCGCCGGCCAGGTCGTCCTGCTTGCGTCGGCCGGTGCCGTAGCGCGCCTGCCGGTGCTTGAGCATGAAGCCCTCGACCCCGCGCGCCCGTGACTCCTGCCGCAGCTCGGCCAGCGCTTCCCAGGTCGTGCGCGTCTCGATCGGCGAGAGATGGATCGCGGTGTGCGCAGCCACGAGCTGCTCGAGCAGCGCGCGCCGTTCGCTTTGCGGGCGCTCGCGCAGGTCGACGCCGCCGAGCTCGAGCAGGTCGTAGGCGATGAAGCCGGCCGGCGCGTCGCCGAGCACCTTCTTCGTCAGCGTCTTGCGGCCGATGCGCTGCTGCAGCAGGCTGAACGGCGCGACCTCGCCGTCTTTCCAGACGACGATCTCACCGTCGAGCACGCTGCCGTTGGGCAACGCCAGCGCCGCCTCGACGATCTCGGGAAAGCGCTCGGTCATCAGCTCTTCGCCGCGCGACCAGATCCACGTCTGCGAGGCGCGCTTGACGAGCTGGGCCCGGATGCCGTCGTACTTCCACTCGACGATCCAGTCTGCCGGCGAGGCCAGCCGCTCGGTGAACTGCGCGAGCGGCACGTCGAGCTGGTGCGCGAGAAAGAACGGATACGGCTGGCCGAGATCGAGCGGGCCGGCCTCGGCACTCGCCGTGAGCTGGCTGTAGCGCTCGGCGCTCGGCGAGACGCGCCCATCGGTGTAGCCCATCATGCGTTGCGCCACGAGCTTGGCGTCGACGTTCGCGCCTTCGGCGAGCGCCCGCTGCACCAGCAGCTTGCTGACGCCGACCCGAAAGCCGCCCCCGATCAGCTTGTTGAGCAGGAAGCGGCCGGCGGTGTCGAGCTCGTCCCAGTACGACGCGACACGGGCGGCCTGCTCCTCGGGCGCCAGGCCACGCAGGGGCAAGAGGCGCTCTTCGACCCACTCTGCCAGGCCGAGATCGCTCTCGCGCGTAGGTGGCGGCAGCACGTCGGCGACCGTCTCGGCGAAGTCGCCGACGGCCTGATAGCAGGCGTCGAAGAGCCAGGCCTCGATGCCGGCGACGCGGCAGGCGAGCTCGCCGAGCAGGCCGATGGGCACGACCTGGCGCGGCTTGCCGCCGGCGAGAAAGTAGACCGCCCAGGCGGCGTCGCGCGCCGCCGCCGCCGCGAAGTAGCGCTTCAGGGCCTCGACCTTGGCGCCGGTGGCGGTCGTGGCGTCGAGCTCGGCGAACAGGCGCGCGAAACGCTTCACGGCGCGTCTTCGCCCGCGGTCGTCGGCGCGGGCGTGGCCTCGGTTGCGAGAGGGCTTTCGCCGGCCGGCTCGTCGTCGTCGCTGTCGCCGTATTCGGTCGCGAAGGCGCCCGCCTCGAAGCCTTGCTCCGTCAGCCAGCGCACCATCACCGCCTCGTAGCCGTGCGTGACGATGACGCGCTCGGCGCCGGTGGCCGTGATGGCGCGCTGCAGGCCGGGCCAGTCGGCGTGGTCGCTGAGCACGAAGCCGCGGTCGACGCTGCGCCGCCGGCGCGCGCCGCGCAGCTGCATCCAGCCGCTGGCGAAGGCGTCGCTGTAGTCGCCGAAACGGCGTGTCCAGAGCGACCCTTGCACCGAGGGCGGCGCCACGATGAGGGCGCGCTTGAACACCGTCTTGTCGGTGATCTCGGTGGCGATCCGGGTCTCGGGCAAGGCCACGCCTGCGGCGCGGTAGGCGCGGTTCAGCGGCTCGACCGCGCCATGGACGAGAAGCGGCCCGATCGACGCGTCGACGCCCATGAGAATGCGCTGCGCCTTGCCGAAGCTGTAGCCCATGAGCAGGCTGGCGCGCCCGGCATCGGCATTGCCGCGCCACCAGGCGTCGATCGCCGCGAACAGCTCGGCCTGCGGCTGCCAGCGATAGATCGGCAGGCCGAAGGTCGACTCGCTGATGAAGCAATGGCAGCGCACCGGCTCGAACGGAGCGCAGGTCATGTTGTCTTCGCGCGGATCGGCGGCCGCGCCGGCGACGTAGTAGTCGCCCGAAGCCACCCAGACCCGGCCTTCGTGCTCGAGACGTACCTGCGCCGACCCGAGCACGTGCCCGGCCGGGTGCAGGCTGACCCGAACGCCCTGGTGATCGATACGCTCGCCGTACTGCAGCGTCTGCAGATCGATCTCGCCGAGCCGGGCCCGCAGCACGCCTTCGGCCGCCGCGGCGGCCAGGTAGTGCGCGTGGCCGCGCCGCGCATGATCGGCATGGGCGTGCGTGACCACCGCGCGCTCGACCGGGCGCCATGGATCGATGTAGAAATCGCCCTGCGGGCAGTACAGGCCCTCGCGGCGCTGGACGACGAGGTCGCTCTCCGACGAGCGCGGAAGCATCATCAATAGCGATGTCGAGTGGCGAACAAGGCCACGCGCATGAGCGCGTAAGCCAGCCAGGCCATCCCGCGGGTGGTGAACGGCCGCTTGTTGTGGGTCTTCGGCTCGATGCGCAGACCCACCTTGTTCACCGCCTCGACCAGCTGCGCGCGCAGCTCGGCGGCGAAGGCGTCGTCGCGAATGAAGACGTTCGCTTCGCGTGCCAGCAGCAGGCTGATCGGATCGAGATTCGACGAGCCGACGGTGGCAATGGCGCCCCCTTCGCTATCGAAGACCGCGACCTTGGCATGCAGGAAGCTCGGCTCGTATTCGATGATCTCGACGCCGGCGTCGAGCAGCGCGCCGTACATCGCCCGGCTCGTATGGTGCTGCATGAAGTACTCGTAGCGCCCCTGCAGCAGCAAGGTCACGCGCACCCCGCGCCGCGCCGCCTTCAGCAGATCGCTCTGCAGGGCGATGCCGGGCACGAAATAGGCGTTGGCGATGACGATCTCGCTCTTCGCCTGGCCGATCGCATAGCGATAGAAGTGCTCGATGCGCTTGCGAAAGCGCAGGTTGTCGCGCAACACCAGACCGGCGAGCATGCCGGCGGCGCCATCCGCGGATGCGGCATCGAGATTCTCGGCGGCGATTTCCGGGTCGCTCATGTCGGTGCCGGCTCGCGCTGCCGCGCGCACCGCTTGCAGCGCCCGGCCGAAATCGTAGTTGCGCGCCTCGTGCGTCACCTGCATGCGCAGCCACAGCCGCGCCATCGTCTCGTGCGCGTCGGCGACGAGCGGGCCGGTCACGCGCACCGCAAAATCGAAGCGCGGCTGCTCGAGCTTGCCGTGATTGGGATCGAAATAGTCGTCGAGCAGGTTGATGCCGCCGCAAAAGGCAATCAGGCCATCGACGACCGCCAGCTTGCGGTGCAAGCGGCGCCAGCGCTTGGGCAGCATCAGGCGCCAGCCCTTGGCCGGATTGAAGACGCGCCATTCGACGCCGGCCGCTTGCCAGCGCGTCTGCCACTCTTCCGGCACGTCGGGCGTGCCGAAGCCGTCGACGACGATCCGCACCTTGACCTTGCGCGCGGCCGCGCGCTCCAGCGCCTCGGCGATGGCCAGCACGGCGCCCGAGAACTCGAAGATGTAGGTCTCGAGCAGCACCTCGGCGCGGGCCGCATCGATGGCCGTCACCAACGCGGCGAAGAGCTCGCCGCCGCCCTTCAGCAGCTCGATCCGGTGGCCGACATGCAGGGCCTGCGTGGCTTCGGCAGCGTGTGACGTGGGCATGGCAGCCCTCAGAGCAACTCGAGCTCCGCGACGAGGGGCAGATGGTCCGACATGCGCGCCCAGGCCGTGCCGCGCGGCACGCTGGTCGACAGGCAGCGAAACCCGCGCACATAGATGCGGTCCATCGAGAACATCGGAATGCGCGAAGGAAAGGTGTTGGCGCGTGCCGGCGCCACGCCGCTCATGACGGCCCGGGTCAGCGTGCAATGCTCCATCAGCGCGTCGAGCCGCTGGCCCCAATCGTTGAAGTCGCCGGCGACGATCAAGGCCTCCTCCTTCGGCACGTGGTGGGTGATGAACTCACGCAGGCGCTCCACCTGGCGAACCCGGCTCGCATGGATCAGGCCGAAATGCGCGACGATGGAATGCACCGTCGTGCCATTCCAGCTCACCGGCACGTGCAGCAGGCCGCGCTGCTCGAAGCGATGGTCGGAAACGTCGTGGTGGCCGATGTCGCCGAGCGGCCAGCGCGACAGCAGTGCGTTGCCGTGCTCGCCGTCGCGCGTCACGGCATTGGTGCGATAGGCCACCTCGTAGCCTTCGGGCGCCAGGTAGTCGGCCTGCGGCACCTTCGGCCAGCCGACCTTGGTGTCCGGAAACTGGCGCGCCTCGGCGCGGTTCATGCGCCGCACCTCCTGCAGGAAGACGAGATCGGTATCGAGCGCCTCGATGCCGAGCACCAGGTTGTGGATCTCGAGGCGCTTCCTCGGCCCGACGCCGCGAACGCCCTTGTGGATGTTGTAGGTGGCCACGCGCAGCACGCTGCTCAGCTGCGTCGTCGTCGCGCCGCTCCCGGTGAGATTGAAGGCTCGCATGTGATGGCTGTTGCGATTGCAGGCCGTGCCGCTCAGCCGTGCAGGCGTTGCAGATGCAGGACGGCCTCGGCGTTCGAGGGCGAGGTGCAGCGGTCTGCCGCAGCGCGCCAGTCGAGCCACTCGAAGCGAAGATGCTCGCGTGGTGCCAGTCGCACCTCGATGTCGCGCGGCACCGCGAGGCCAAAGACGTACTCGGTGTTCCGGGTCACGCCCGGAGCATAGCGATGCCGCCATTGCGGATAGATTTCGTAGACATTGCGCATCTGCCAGTCGCGCAGGCAATTGGCGTGCACACGCGAGCTTCCGATCGCGATGCCGGTCTCTTCGCCGACTTCTCGCCGGCAAGTTTCCTCCAGCGGCTCGTCGATTTCATCCTTCGAGCCGGTGACGCTCTGCCAGAAGCCGGGCATGTCGGCACGCTCCAGCAGAAGGACGTCGAGATCGGACGTGTGGATGACGACGAGGACGGATTCGGGGATCTTGAATCGTCGCTCGTCGTTCATGGGAGTGGTGCGATGCGCTTGGTGGTGCACGCGGCCGGGAGCATCGGGCGGGGGACTCCGCTCATGTCCCCCGACGACCGCCTGAAGGCGCTCGTCTCCTCCTTTACTTCGCTGCGTCCCCCACCCGACGCTCCCGGCCGAGCCGGGTCGGATGAGACAAAAAGAAAGAGCGAGAGGCTCGGTGCGGGATCGGGGCGATGGGGCGTTCTGTGGAGCGAAGTAAAGGAGGAGGCGAGAGCCATACCTGGCTCTCGCCGGGGGACATGAGCGCAACAGAGCGCCCCGTCGCCCCGATCCCTCGCCGCCGAGATCACGGGCGACTAGACCGAAGCAGCCTGCGTACTCCGCAACCGGATATGCAGCTCTCGTAGCTGCTTCTCGTCCACAGGTCCCGGCGCATTGGTGAGCAGATCCTGCGCCCGCTGCGTCTTGGGGAAGGCAATGACGTCGCGCAAAGACTCGGCGCCCGTCATCAGCATCACGAAGCGGTCGAGGCCGATGGCGATGCCGCCGTGCGGCGGCGCGCCGTATTGCAGCGCGTCTAGCAGGAAGCCGAACTTGGCTTGCGCTTCGTCGGCATCGATCTTCAGGGCCCGGAAGACCTTGCTCTGCACGTCTTCCTTGTGGATCCGGACCGAGCCGCCGCCGAGCTCGATGCCGTTGAGCACCACGTCGTAGGCCTTGGCGACGCACCGGCCGGGCTCGGTCTCGAGCCAGTCTTCATGCCCATCCTTGGGCGAGGTGAAGGGGTGATGCACGGCGTTCCAGCGACCGGCAGCGTCGTCGTACTCGAACATCGGGAAGTCGATGACCCAGAGCGGCTCCCATTCGCCCTGCACGAGCCCGCGCGACTTGCCGAATTCGCTGTGCCCGACCTTGACGCGCAAGGCGCCGAGCGCATCGTTGACGACCGAGCTCTTGTCGGCACCGAAGAAGATCAGATCGCCGTCCTTGGCGCCGGTGCGCTCGAGCACCGCGGCCAGCGCCGCGTCGTGCAGGTTCTTCACGACCGGCGACTGCAGGCCCTCGCGGCCTTTCGAGACATCGTTGACCTTGATCCAGGCCAGGCCCTTGGCGCCATAGATCTTCACGAACTCGGTGTAGGCATCGATCTCGCCGCGCGTCATCTCGCCGCCGCCCGGAACGCGCAGCGCCGCGACGCGGCCGCCCTTCATCTTCGCCGGTGCCGAGAAGACCTTGAAGTCGACGTCGGCCATCACGCCGGTGAGCTCGGTGAGCTGCAGCTTGACGCGCAGGTCGGGCTTGTCGGAGCCGTACAGGCGCATCGCGTCGGTGTAGGTCATCACCGGAAACGGCGGCAGGTCGACGCCGATGGCGTGCTTGACCGTGCTGCGGATCATGCCTTCGAACATCGTGCGGATCTCCTCTTCGGCGAGGAAGGAGGTCTCGATGTCGATCTGCGTGAACTCCGGCTGCCGGTCGGCGCGCAGGTCTTCGTCGCGAAAGCACTTCGTGATCTGGTAGTAGCGGTCGAAGCCGGCCACCATCAAGAGCTGCTTGAAGAGCTGCGGCGATTGCGGCAGCGCGAAGAACATGCCGTCGTGGACGCGGCTGGGCACCAAGTAGTCGCGCGCGCCTTCGGGCGTGCTCTTCGTCAGCATCGGCGTCTCGATGTCGATGAAGCCGTTGCTGTCCAGAAAGCGCCGAACTTCCATCGCCATGCGGTAGCGCAGCATCATGTTGCGCTGCATCTGCGGCCGGCGCAGGTCGAGCACGCGGTGCGTGAGGCGAGTCGTCTCGGAGAGGTTTTCCTCGTCGAGCTGGAACGGCGGGGTGACGCTGGGGTTGAGCACCTCGAGCTCGTGGCAGAGCACCTCGATCTTGCCGCTGGTGAGGCTCGTGTTCTCGGTGCCGGCGGGGCGCGCCCGCACCAGGCCCGTCACCTTCAGGCAGAACTCGTTGCGCACGTCTTCGGCGACGGCGAAGGTGGCGGCCCGATCCGGATCGCAGACGATCTGCACCAGGCCCTCGCGGTCGCGCAGGTCGATGAAGATCACGCCGCCATGGTCGCGGCGGCGGTGCGCCCAGCCCATCAGCGTGACCGTCTGGCCGAGGAGCGCTTCGCTCACCAGGCCGCAATACGTCGTTCTCATCACATCACTCCATCATTCTTCGGAAGATCGCGAAGCGCCGTGTCGCGTGCGCTTCGCCGCCGGATCGGCGCTGGGCCGCGTCTGGATGCGGCCGGGGGGCTGAGCGGGTGCCGGGCGCTCAGCCGATCGAATTTCGCAGTGGCACGGGCGTGCGCTCGAGCACCAGCGGCGGCGCGACGACGCCCATCGAGATCACGTACTTGAGCGCATCGTCGACGCTCATCGCCAATGGAATCACCTCGACGCGCTTGACCATGAGAAAGAAGCCCGAGGTCGGATTCGGTGTCGTCGGCACATAGATGCTGACGAAGTCGCCCGGCAGGTGATTGGCCGCCTCGCCGCCCGGCCTGCCGGTGACGAAGGCGATGGTCCACGCGCCCTCGCGCGGATACTGCACCAGCACGGCTTCGCGAAAGGCATTGCCATTGCTGGAGAACAGCGTGTCCGAGACCTGCCGCACCGAGTTGTAGATCGACTTCACGATCGGAATGCGGCTGAGCACCCGGTTTCCCTGGCGCAGCGCCCACTGGCCGACCACGTTGGTGGCGAAGATGCCGGTGACCAGCAGGCCGATCAGCATGACGATCACGCCGAGGCCCGGGATCTTGCGCAGCAGCTCGATGAAGTTGTGCGTGCCTTCGGGCAGCACCGCCTGCGAGCCGTTGAGCAGCCAGACGAAAACGCCGTCGAGCACGCCGAGCACCGCCTGCAGGACCCAGATGGTCACGGCAAGCGGCAGCCAGACGAGCAGACCGGCGATGAGATATTTCTTCAAGGGCGGCTCGCTGCTCAGCTTCCGGTCTTGCCTGAAGCGCCTGGAGCCGGCGCCGACGCTGCTGCCGAAGGCGCCGGGCTGGCGGCTGCCGGAGCGGGCGCCGACGCGGGCGCGCTCTCGCTCTTGTTCGCCGCCTCGCCAGCGCTGGCATCGCTCTTGGCCGCGCCCTCGCCGCCCTTGGCGTCGCCGGCCTTGTCGTCGCTCTTGGCCGCGCCCTTGTCGCCCACGGCGGCCTCGGCCGTCTTGCCTTTGCCATCGCCACGGAAGTCGGTGACGTACCAGCCCGAGCCCTTCAACTGGAAGCCCGCCGCCGTCACCTGCTTGACATAGGTCGACTGTCCGCACTCGGGGCACACCGTGAGCACCGGGTCGGACATTCTCTGGAGCACGTCCTGCGCGTGGCCGCAGTTCGAGCAGCGATAGGCATAGATCGGCATTGCGGGGCCCCTTCGGGGGTCGAAACGGACAACCTAGCAGTATAAATCTCGGCGCTCGTTCGCGCCGCATTGCCCCGCCGTCAGTGCAGGCGAAGGTACACGGCGAACTGGACCACCACCAGGCCGACGACGAAGCCGATGGCCGCAATCAGCACGGCCGTGAGCAGCCGGTTGGTGCGCCGCTGCTCGGCCAGCAGGGCCTCGAGCGCACGCTGCTGCGCCGGTGGCGTGGGCTGCAAGGCGCCGTGGATGAGGCGCGGAAGCTGCGGCAGCAAGTGCACGAAACGCGGCGCCTCCTTCTTCAGCTGTTCGAGCAGCCCGGACCAGCCGACCTGCTCGTTCATCCAGCGCTCGAGGAAGGGTTTGGCCGTGCTCCACAGGTCGAGCTCCGGGTCGAGGTCGCGGCCCAGGCCTTCGACGTTGAGCAAGGTCTTCTGCAGCAGCACGAGCTGCGGCTGGATCTCGACGTTGAAGCGGCGCGAGGTCTGGAACAGGCGCAGCAGCACCTGGCCGAGCGAGATGTCCTTCAGCGGCCGGTCGAACTGCGGCTCGCAGACGGCACGGATCGCGCCTTCGAGCTCGTCGATCCGCGTCATCGGCGGCACCCAGCCGCTTTCCACGTGCAGCTCGGCCACGCGCTTGTAGTCGCGATGGAAGAAGGCGATGAAGTTCTGCGCCAGGTAGTCCTTGTCGCTCTCGGTCAACGTGCCGACGATGCCGAAGTCGAGCGAGATGTAGCGGCCGAAGGTCTCCGGCGCGATCGAGACCTGGATGTTGCCGGGGTGCATGTCGGCGTGGAAGAAGCCGTCGCGAAAGACCTGGGTGAAGAAGATGGTGACGCCGTCGCGCGCCAGCTTCGGGATGTCGACGCCGGCGTCGCGCAGCCGCTGCACGTGGCTGATCGGCACGCCGTTCATGCGCTCCATCACGATCACGTCGGAGGCGCAGAGCTCCCACACCATCTCCGGCACGAGCACGAGCCCTAGGCCCAGCATGTTGCGGCGCAGCTGCGCTGCGTTCGCCGCCTCGCGCACGAGATCGAGCTCGTCGTGGAGGTAGTTGTCGAACTCGGCGACGACCTGGCGCGGCTTCAGGCGTTTGCCGTCGGCGAAGAGACGCTCGACCATCCTCGCGAGCTGGCGCATGAGCGCGAGGTCGTCCTCGATCGCGGCGAGCATGCCTGGCCGCAGCACCTTCACGGCGACCTCGCGCCCGCTCTTGAGCACCGCGAAGTGCACCTGTGCGATCGAAGCGCTGGCCACCGGCGCGGCATCGAAGCTCGAGAAGATCGCGTCGATGGGTTGCCCGAACGCGCGCTCCACCATGATCCGCGCCTGCTCGGCCGGAAACGGCGGCACGCGGTCTTGCAGCTTGGCCAGCTCGTCTGCGATGTCGGCCGGCAGGAGGTCGCGCCGCGTCGAAAGCACCTGTCCGAACTTGACGAAGATCGGCCCGAGCCGCTCGAGTCCCAGGCGGAGCCGCTCGCCGCGCGGCGCCGAGAGTGTCCGGCCGAAGGTGATGACGCGCACCAGGCCGCGCACCCAGCGCTGGCGAAAGCTCGACAGCGCCAGCTCGTCGAGTCCGAAGCGAAAGACCGTGACCCAGATGACGACGAGCCGGGCGACGTGCCTCATCGTGGCGGCGGCTCCCCGGCCGGCCGCTCGCCGCGTCGGGCGAACGCGTCGAGCTTCTTCGCGCCCTCGCGCAAAGCCTTCGCCAGCGCGCTGCCGAAGCGCGAGATCTCGCGCGCCGGCGCGTCGCCGACGATGCGAGCCAGGTCGTCCTGGATGTCCCAGCGCAGGTTTTCGATGAGCCAGTTGACGTCGGTGGCAAAGGCCGCGTTGCCGTCGACGCTGATCGCGGGACGCTCCCCCACCATCAACTTGGCCAGCACGAGCGCCGGATTCGATACCGCCACGCCGACGCGCAGGTCCGGCGCTGCCGTGGGCTCGGCGTCCAGCCATTCCACCAGCCCGGGCGGCGTGATCCGAAAGGCAAGCGGCGTGGGCGCCGGCAGCATCGCCGGCCAGCCTTCGAACTCGATCCGGATCGTGCGCAACGCGTGCGCGCGCAGCCGCTCCATGGCTTGCGGCTCGGCGGAAATGACGTGGTTGACGAGAAGCACCACGCGCTCCATCACCGACTTTTCCGCAAGCGCTTTCATGGCCTCGAACATCCGTCGATTGTAGGCACGCGACCCTGCCGAGCAGCCCCGCGCCGGCGCCGCCGCCGCGCGATCCTCGACAATGGCCGCAAGAGAATCAAATGAAAGTCATCCCCACGGCCATCGACGGCGTGCTCGTGATCGAGCCGAAGGTGTTCGGCGACGCGCGCGGCTTCTTCTTCGAGAGCTTCAACGCCCAGGCGTTCGCCGCTGCCACCGGCGCGCGCGCTCCGTTCGTCCAGGACAACCACTCGCGCTCGGCCCGCGGCGTCCTGCGCGGCCTGCACTGGCAGGAAGCGCCCTATAGCCAGGGCAAGCTGGTGCGGGTCACGCGCGGCGCGGTGTTCGATGTCGCGGTCGACATCCGGCCCGACTCGCCCACCTTCGGCCGCTGGTTCGGCACCGAGCTGAGCGGCGACAACCACCGCCAGCTCTGGATCGCGGCCGGCCTCGCGCACGGCTTTCTGGTCGTCAGCGAATCGGCCGATTTTCTCTACAAGACGACGGCCTACTACGCGCCGGCGGCCGAACGCACGATCCGCTGGGACGACGCCGACCTCGCGATCGCCTGGCCCGACGTCGGCGTCGCGCCGATCGTGTCGGCGAAGGACGCGGCCGGGCTTTCCTTCGCCGCCGTTCGCGCTGCCAAGGCCTGAAGCGCCGGCCTCTTCCTTCGCGCCGCGCTCGCCTGCTTCAGCGCCCGGTCTCGAGCTGGCGTGGTGGCGTGTACTGGGCGGCGCGGGCCATGGCCAGATAGCGCGAAGCCTCGGCGTCGCGGCGATCGACATTCCTGAAGTACAGGCTCAATCGATACGCAGCGATGCCGTTGCCCAGGTTCGCCGCAAAGATCATCCAGCGACCGTAGTCGGTACGCTCGATGAGCTCGCCGCCGGCACCCGGGGCAGTCAGGGTCTCGGCGACGCGCAGCGCCGCGTACTTGTCGCCCTGCAGGGCGCGGCGCATGTCCTCGGCGACGCGCGCCGGCTGGTTGGCCGTCAGCTTGGCCACATCGAGGTCGAGACGCGCCGAGTGCGCCGCCGTCAACACCGTCTCGAGGTCCTTCAGACGCAGCCGGGCGATATCGGCATCGTCGCCGTCCGGTGTCTTCTGCAGGAAGGCGCGCAGGCGGTTGGCCGCTTCTTCCGGCGACTCGATGGCTCGGACCGCGGCGAGCTCGCCGCTGCCGGCGCTCGGCGGCGTCGGCGCGACCGGCGCTGCCACCGCCGGCGCCGAGGCCGCGCCGGGCGCCCACGCCGGATCGCCGGTCACGTTCGAGGCCAGCTCGGGAAGCTGCGCGTTCGGGCCGAAGACGCGAACGATGGTCGGTATCGCGTTGACGCGACTGGAAACCTTGGCCCGCACGCTCTCGAGCGTCAGCAGGATCGAGCGATCGGGCGGTGACGCGGCGAGCTCAGCCACCAGCACTTCCGCGAAGAGCGTGTCCTTCTGCGGATCGTTCGGCGCGAAGGCGCGCTTGCCCGGACCGGTGGCGAAGGCCACGTGGCAGCCTTCGGGCGGCAAGGTCTGGTTGTAGCCCTCGCCGGGCGAGCGCGGCCGATCCGGCGTGCGACAGGCATCGACCATGATCACCGTGGCCGCCGGGCCGACCGGGCGCTTGAGCTTGGTGAAGATTTCGTGCTCGAGCGAGATACAGGTCTTCGAGAGCTGCGTCGGCACGGCGTTCAGGTCGCTGCCGGCCGGGACCAGGAAGTTCTCGGCGTTCGATTGAAAGCCGTGGCCGACGAAATAGAACACCGCCGGCAGCGCCGGATTGGCGGCCACGGCCCGCGCCAGCTTGGCGATCTCGGTTTGCACCTGGGCCACCGGTGCGTCGTGGAAGGTCACGACATCGAATCCGAAGCGCTTGAGTTGCACCTCGAGGTCGCGGATGCATTTCTCGGCCGGCGGCAGGTTTTCCTCGGCCGGGTTGTACGAGGTGTTGCCGACCAGCAGCGCGTAGCCCTTGCTCGCGCCTTGCGCGCGCAAGGCCGGCGGCCAGGCCAGGACGGCGCCCGCAACGAGCGCCGCCTTCAGCGCCGGACGGCGCCCGAAGCGCACGCTGGCGCCGCCGTCAGCGGCCACAGCTCAGGTCGGCGCTGCTCGCCGGCGTACACGGCTCCGGTGGCTTCGCGGATTCGATGATGTCGACGGCCGGAGGTGCAAGGCCGGTCTCGAAGACCAGGCCACGCTGCAGTTGCTTCCTGATGTTCTCCTTGCCGAAGCCCGAGAGCAGCGCTTCGAGCATCGCCCGGCGGAACGGCTCCTGCGCGTCGCTCACGCCTTGCAGGTATTCCTTGAAGCGGATGTCGTCGAAGTTGCTCTGGGACACCGAGAGGATGGTGACCGTGAGCGGGCCGCCGGCAGGTCCGATCGGCGTGGGCGAGACGGCATAGTCGATCGCGTCGGGACCGGTCAGCGCGATGCCGGTGACCGTCACCGGCTTGACGCCCGGCCCCGGCGTCGCCACCGAGCCCACGGCAGCGCTTGCATCGACGGCGACGGTGTCGCCCGGCAGCACGCCGGTGACGCCCGCCCCGGCCGTGTTCAGGCCCACCGCGGTGCTGCCGTTGTCGGTCCGGTTCACGGCGGTGATGCCCGTTGCCTGCACCGTCAGCGCGCTGATGTTGGCGGTGGCGTTGCTGGCGTCGGTGAGCGTGTAGTTGCCGGCGTCGGTGCCGCCTAGCGTCAGGCCGGCCACGGTGACCGGCTTGGCCGTGCCGACGTTCTTGTTGGCGATCGAGCCGGCGGCGCCGGTGGCGACGAGCGCGACGTTGTCGCCGGCGATGGTGCCGTTCAACGCCGCCGCGCCGGTGTTGACGCCGACCACGGTGGTTGCGTCGTAGGTGCGGTCGACGCCGGTGATGCCGGTCGAGGTGATGCCGAGCGGCGTGATGTTGGCCGTCGCGTTGCTCGCGTCCGCGACCGTGTAGTTGCCGGCATCGGTGCCGGCCAGCACGACGCCGGTGACGGTCACGGCCTTGCCGTTGCCGACGTTCTTGTTCGCGACCGTGCCGGTCGCACCGCCGGCGGCCACGCTGACGACATCGCCGCCCAGCACGCCCGTGAGCCCGGCCGCGCTGCCGTTGACGGCAACCGTTGTCGTCCCGTTGTAGACGCGATCGACGCCGGTGAAGCCGTTCGACGTGATGGCGCGCTGCGCGATCGTGGCGGTGGCGCCGCTCGCGTCGCTGACGGTGTAGTTGCCGGCATCGGCGCCGTTCAGCGTGAGCCCGCCGACCGCGACGGCCTTGTTGACACCGACGTTCTTGTTGGCGAGGGTGCCAGTGGCCGTGGCCAGATTCAGGCTCACGGCGTCGCCGCCGACGACGCCGGCCAATGCCGCGCCGGTCGTGTCGAGCGCGACCGAGGTGGTGGCGTCGTAGACGCGGTCGACGCCATCGATGCCGGTTGCGGTGATCGGCTTGGCCGTGATCTGCGAGATCGCGTTGCCCGGCGTGCCGGCAACGTGCGGCCCGGCGGCGCGGCTGTAGCCGGCGAACTGCAGGCCGTAGAGCACGGCCGCGTTGAAGCTCGGCGCGACCGCGCTGGTGTTGTTGCTGACGGGCACCGTCAAGGCCTTGTCGATGCCGACGTTCTTGTCGCTGAACGTGCCGTTGCCGAGGACGGTGTAGTTGGCGAGGGTCAAGGCCACCGGCGAGGCCGCATTGAGCACGCCCGCTGCGCTGGTGCCGGTCTGCGTGTAGGCGAAGTTGGGCGTGCCGTCGTAGACCTTGCTGATCGGCGGGTTGTCGGCGTTGGGCGGCGTGATCGTTCCGGTCTGGTTCGTGAACAGACCGTTGCCGGTTGTCGGCGCGACGCCGGTGTAGCCGCTGTAGACGACATAGTTGATGCTGCCCGCGGCGACACCGAAGCCGAGCGTGCCGAAGCTGTCCTGCGTGAAGTCGCTCGAATGGATGGCGAAGCGGCCGCCGGCAGGCACGTTGAACGCCGCAGCGCTGGCGAAGTTGACGAAGCCCACGCCCGAGACGTCGACGTTCGCGCCGGCGATCGTGTCGTCGAGGAAGAACGTGCCGCCGACCGCCGCCAGGGTGACGTTGCCGGTCGCGCTGCCGCTGGCACCGAGAGCGCCGTTGGACACGATGTCGACGTTGCCGGCGGTATTGAATACGACGCCGTTGAAGACGTTGGCCGGATTGGTGAGCGTGACGTTGCCGCTGCCGGTGGTCGTGACGTTGAATATTCCTTCGGCGGCACCGATCGTGAGCGCTCCGAGCGCGCCCGCCGGCTGGGTGATGTTCGTGTTGACGCCCGTGACGTTGAAGTCGGAGGGCACGGTGCCACTCATCACCAGCGGCACGCCGGGGTTGTTCGCGACCCTGAACGACGCACCGCCGGCGTTGACGGCCAAGGTACCGATCTTGTTGTTGGCGAAGCTCAGGTCGATCGAGTCGGGCGCGTTGAATCCGGGGGCGCCGTCGACGGTCAGCGAGCCGGCACTGACGACGCCGACGCCGCCCGAGTCCTGCTGGATGCTGGTGAAGGCGCTGTTGTCGCTTGTCAGCAGCGACATGGTCGTCGCGGTCGTCGGCGCGTTGAGATTGATCGTCGTGCCGGTCAAGGTCATCGTCGTGGCATTGATCGCGCCGTTGACGTTCACCGTCGTGCCGGACAGCGCCATCGTGCTGGCGTTGAGGGTGCCGGTGGCGCCGACGGTGACCGTCGGCGCAGTCAGGGTGATGCCGGCCAGCGAGCTCACGGGCGCGTTGACGTCGATCGAAGGCGATGTGATCGGCGTCGTGCTTGCGACCAGCGACGCGTTGTTCAAGGTCATCGGAGCGCCGATCGTGATGTTGCCGCTGGCGAGCGTCAACGTCGTCGCAGCGCCGCCGGCCGCCACCGTGAGCGGCGCGCTGACGCCCAGGCTGATCGACGAGGCGAGCGACACGTTGCCCGCCGCGAGAAGGCTGGCGACGCGGGCCGCCGTGATCTGGCTCGCGGCACCGCCGAAGTCGCTGGCCAGCAGGGTGTTGCCCGGCAGGTCGTCGCCGGTCGTGCCGTCGCCATTGACGTTGGCCACCGTGCCGATGTCGAGGGTCGACGGGTCGAGCAGCAAATGGCCCGCCGCGCCATGCGGCGCGCCGAGATCGGCACCGCCCTGGAAGTCGAGCGTCTGCTTGCCCGAGACCTCGGCGTTGCCGCCGTTGCCACCGGCCGCGCCACCGCGCGCCTGCAGTTGCCCGGCGTAGCTCGTATGGTCGTCGGACCAGACCACGACGGTGCCGCCATCGCCCTTCGCCGTGGCGCTGGCATCGAGCACGACACCGCTGCCGACATACGTTTCTGACGCGTTCTGCTGCGGCCCGGCGCCATGCTGATTGCCACCGACGAGGATGGTGCCGCCGCCCGCCGCGCCGCTGGCATCGAGGCGAGCCTGGCCGGTGAGGCCAACGCGATCGCCGAGCACCTGGATCGTGCCGCCATGCCCGCTCGCCCCGGCACCGGACGCGTCGAGCTGGGCGCTGACCGCGACGATGCCACTGCTGCCGCCCGAGAGCAGGATCTGTCCGTCGCGCTGCTCGATGCTGCGCGCGCGCACGACGCCATCGACCTGCATCACCGTGCGCAAGGCGGCATCGGTGGCCGCGGCCACGAGCTGCACGGCGCCGCCGTCAGCGCTGATCGTGCCCGACTGCAGCAGACGCGCGTTCACGGCAGCCACGGGCACGCTGATGCTGAGCAGTCCGGACCCCGTGGGATCGATGTCGACCGCATTGCCGGCGACCAGCGCCGTCGTGCCGCCGGGCGTGGAGATCGAGCCGGAGTTCGAGACCACCGGCGCGGCCAGCACGACGTGCCCGCCGGGTGCGACCTTGATGCTGCCGGCGTTGCTCACTTCACCGGACGCTTCGTTGCCGCCCGACAAGCGCAGGTTGCCGAGCATGAACTGGCCGACGTCGATGTTCAGCGAAGTCGCCAGCAAGCTGCCGACGCTGACCTGCGCGCCGGGCGCGAAGTAGACGCCATTCGCGTTCTCGAGATAGACGTGGCCGTTCGCGCTGAGCGAGCCGAAGATGTGGCTCGCGTCGTCGCCGGTGATCCGGTTGAGCGCCACCGAGCTGCTCGAGGGCTGCACGAAGCGAACCGAATTGCCGGAGCCGATCGAAAAGCTCTGCCAGTCGGTGACCAGGCGCTGGCTCGTCTGGTTCACGGTCATGTCGGCGCCGCTGACGCTGACGCTGCCGCTGCCCTTGACGACCGTGGCGCCGGTCGGCAGGACCGACCCGAGCGCTGCCGCCGACACGGCGGGACGCGGCGCCACGCCCGTCAGCGCCGCTCCGCCCGGCAGCCCCTGCGCCTGCAAGCCGAAGGATGCCGCCACGAGGCCGATGCCCGCCGCGGCAACCCGGGCGTTGCGCCGCCCTTCGCCCGAGGCCGACTTGCCCGTGCTCGCCACGGTCTCGGCGACGGCGACGCAGAAGCCGAGCGAGCGGCTGAAGACGAGTCGATAGGAGTGCTTGTTCATGATGAGGCCGCCGTCGATTCAGAATTGCTGGCTGACGAGAACATAGAGCCGGGCCTTGCTGTCGTCGCTCTGCGCGTGCACGCCGCCGCGCGCCGCGACGAAGCCCTTGACCAGCAGCCCGCCATGGCTGCCGTACGTCACCCCGAGGCCGTACGAGACGAGCTTGCGCAGGTTGTCGACATCGATGGCCAGCGGGTCCTGGTGCTGGCGGGCGATCCCGTAGTCGCCGAACAGGGCGAAGACCAGGTCGCCGGGCAGCGCCTCGATCGCAATCTGCTTGCGATATTCCATCGTCGTGATGAGCCCGGAATCGCTGGGCGACTCGGGCGACGGGTAGCCGCGCACGCCGTACGGCCCGCCCATGCTGAACTTCTCGGAACTGTCGAGGTTCTTGCTGGCCCATTGGCCGCTGACGGCGAAGAACAGGTAGTCCTTGGTGGGCAGCAGCTGCAGGCGCGAGCCGGCGAACTGCACCTTGGCGTAGTTGCCGGCTGCCTTGTAGTTCTCCTGGTCGATGACGATGTCGTCCTCGTCGTGGATCTTCAGGCGGCCGGCGACGCCGCCGAGCGAATAGTTGCTGATGGCACCGCCGCCGAAGGTGTCGCGAAAGTCGCCGACGACGCCCAGGCTGGCATAGGGCGCCACGTCCTTGCGGGTATCGAGCGGCAGCGCATCGACCCGATCGTCGAAGCGGCGATAGTCGGTGCTGGCCTGCAGGAACAGGTTGTTGTTGCGCGAGCGGATCAGCGGATGCAGGAGCTGCAGCGCATAGTCTTCGGCGGTGCCGTGCGCGTCGAGGCTCTCGAAGATCGCCGAACCGAGCTTGTAGTGCAGGAAGCTGGCGGCGATGCCGAGCTTGGTACCCACGGAGTTGATCGGCGTCAGCCACGAAGCACGAATGAACTCCGAGCCGAGGTTGTCGGACACCTGGCCGCGCAGCGACACCACGTCGCCATGGCCGGTGGGGTTGAACCAGTCGAAGCCGACGTTGGCGCGATAGCGGCCGGTATACAGCGAGCCCCCGTTGTCGAGGTCGACCGAAAAGGCGGTGGCCGGTCCAGGCGACACCTTGATGTTCAGGTCGGCCTGGCCGATCTTCTCGCCCGGCGTGAGGGTGGTGCTGACATGGATGCCGTGCAGGTCGCCGAGCGTGAACAGGGCCCGCTCGATGAGGTCGCGTTCAGCGACCGGGTTGCCGCGCAGGACCTCGACGATGCGATCGAGAAACTCCGGAGCCACCTTGACGCCAGGCTCGACCTCGATCTTCACCGCGCCGATGCGGCCCTCGAGCACCTGCACGGTGACGATGCCTTCCGACAAGCTCTGCTCCGGAATGTAGGCCTGCGCAAGGAAAAGGCCTTGCCGTTGCAGGGCCACTTCGAGGTCCTTGGCCGCGTCTTCCAGATCCGCCAGGGTCTTGTCGGGTCCGACATACTTCTGCAGCAAGGGCATCAGCGCCTCGGCGCGCGCTGCCGGCAGGCCGGCGATGCGAAAGCCCTTGACCCGCACCTTGGCGCCGCCGCCGGAGCTCGGCGTCGAGACCGCGCGCGGCGCGTTGAGCACGGGTGGTGCCTGCTCGGCCCGCGGCGGCGGAATCAGCGTGGGCTGCACCTGCTGCAGCACCGAGCCGGCGTTGGGCGGCGGCGGTGGCGGGGTTTGCGCCGCGGCAACCATCGGCAGCAGAGCGAGTCCGACGCTAGCCGACCGGTACACGAGGCGCAGCGAGAAGCGCCGGGTCACTGCGAAAGTGAGCATGGTCTGCCTCGAAAGGCGCGGGCGGCGACGCCTCCCACGGGGACACTGACCTTACGAAGCGCAACCTTCGATGTCAATCGCCCCTATCGGCGTGTTTCATCTGCACACACTCGAGCTCAGAACAGCGATTGCTGCCGGGCCAGACGCCAGGGCGACGACTCGTCCTTCGTGCGGGCGAGCATCCACAATTCGCGAAACGGCACGGCGCCGCACTCGGCCGATTCGCGAATGAAGCCGGAGAACTCGACGCTGGCCAGGTAGGCAGCGCTCAATTCCTCGAGGCCAAGCAACTCGGCGTGCAGGGTGATCACGTCGGTTCGGCTCGGAGTCGTGCCACGGGTTGTCAACACGTGCAGCAACTCCTCGAGCATGTCGGGCGTCGTCAGGCTCTTCAGCGCCGAGACATCGCCGGCGTCCCACGCCGCCTGCAGGCGCATGAAGCGGCCGCGCGCCACGTCCAGCACGGCCTCGCCGTCGAGACCGGCAGGGATGTGGAGCGGCAGCGCACGCGGTGTCGCGGCTCGGGTCCGTGCCGCGGCCTTGCGACCTCGATCATCGCGCCGCTGATGGCGCCAGGCCCAGAGCGCGCCGGCGATGAGCATGAAGACCAGCGCGGCCGTGGCCGCGCCGGCCCCGGCCGGCAAGCCGCGACTGCCCACGAGCGCCAGCAACGCCGCTGCCACGCCGAGCCACGTCGTGAAGCCGCCAGCCGTGAAGCCCAGGCCCGCAGCTGCGGCAGGTGTGGTGCCGAGCAGCAACGGCAGGCCGAGGCCGAGCGACAAGCCGCCGCGCCAACGGCGCGAGACCCGGCTCAGCATTTGATTCCCACGTGCAGCGCGACCACGCCGGCTGCGAGGTTATGCACGTCGACGTGAGCAAAGCCCGCGCCCTTCATCATCGCCTTCAACTCGGCCTGGCCGGGATGGACGCGAATCGATTCGGCGAGATAGCGATAGCTCTGGCCGTCGCCGGCGATCCACTGGCCGATCCGCGGCAAGACCTTGAACGAATACCAGTCGTAGGCCTTCTCGAGCGGCGCCGCCACCTTCGAGAATTCGAGCACGAGCAGGCGGCCACCGGTCTTCAGGACACGCGCCATCTCGGCCAGCGCCTTGTCCTTGCGGGTCATGTTGCGCAAGCCGAAGGCGACGCTCACCAGATCGAAGGTGCCGCTCGCAAAGGGCAGCGACTCGGCATCGCAGAGCACGGTCGGCAAGACCAGGCCTTCGTCGATCAGCCGGTCGCGCCCCTGGCGCAACATGGCTTCGTTGATGTCGCTGTGCACGGCCAGCCCCGCGCTGCCCACGGCCTTGGCGAAGGCGCGGGCCAGATCGCCGGTGCCGCCGGCAATATCGAGCACCTTGTCGCCCGGCCGGACCTTGGCCACCGCCACGGCGTAGGCCTTCCACGCACGATGCAGCCCGAGCGACATGAGGTCGTTCATCAGGTCGTACTTCGGTGCGACCGAATCGAAGACGCCGCGTACGCGTTCGGCCTTGGCCGACTCGTCGACCGAGGCGTAGCCGAAGTGGGTCTCGCTCATCGCTGCTTCAATGCGAATGGCCGCACGACGACGACGACGCGGCGCCGGCCATGGGCGCGTCGCGGTCGACGCCGCTCCTGGCCAGACGCTCTTCGTACTTCTTCCACAGGTCGGCCTGCTGCGAGCCGAGGAAATAGAGATAGTCCCAGGAGAAGATGCCGGTGTCGTGGCCGTCGGAAAAGCGCGGCAGCACCGCATAGTTGCCGACCGGATCGAGCGCCGACAGCTCGACGTCGCGCTTGCCCGTCTGCAGCACCTCCTGGCCCGGACCGTGACCCTGGACCTCGGCCGACGGCGAATAGATGCGCATCAGCTCGAAGGGAATGCGAAACGTCCGGCCGTCGTCGAAGCCCACTTCGACGGCACGCGAACGCTGATGCACGGTGATCGAAGTCGGCTGGGGCGAGGCGGCGCGAGCGGTCATTTTCAGGTGCGATCGGGAGCCGGCGCAGTGTAGCGAAGGAGGTTGGCCGTGCCACTGAAATGGGCAAGCGCTGCGGCGTTTGCGCGACAGGCGCCCGCCCAGGGCCACGGTTCTAGACCAGGACCCTCTCGATCCCGCCGTCGTTGGCCTGCGCCACGTACTCCGGCATCCAGTCGTCGCCGAGGATGCGGTTCGCCATTTCGACGACGATGTAGTCGGCCTCGAGAAGCCCGCTGGCCAGGTCGCCTTTGTAGCGCTGCAGGCCCTGCAGGCAGCTCGGGCAGGAGGTGAGGATCTTCAGGTTGCCCTTGGCCGCTTCGGCACCGGCGCTCGACGCTGCGATCGTCGCCCGCAGCGCGGTCTCGTCCTTGCGCAGCTCTTCTTCCTTGCGAAAGCGCACCTGGGTGGCGATGTCGGGCCGGGAGATGCCGAAGGTGCCGCTCTCGCCGCAGCAGCGGTCGCTCTTCTTCACGTTCTCGCCCACCAGCGCCTTGACGGTCAGAAGCGGCTCGCGCAGCTTCATCGGGCTGTGGCACGGATCGTGGAACAGGTAGCCCGGACCGGCCGCGTCGGGCCCGCCTGCGCCGCCGAGCGTGATGCCCTTCTCGAGCAGGTACTCGTGGATGTCGATGATCCGGCAGCCCGGGAAAGATCTCCTCGAATTTGTAGCCCTGGAGCTGGTCGTAGCAGGTGCCGCAGCTGACGACGACGGTCTTGATGTCGAGGTAGTTCAGCGTGTTGGCGACGCGATGGAACAGCACCCGGTTGTCGGTGATGATCTTCTCGGCCTTGTCGAAGTCGCCCGAGCCGCGCTGCGGATAGCCGCAGCACAGATACCCCGGCGGCAGCACCGTCTGCACGCCGGCGCTGCCAGAGCATCGCCTGCGTCGCCAGGCCGACCTGCGAGAACAGCCGCTCGGAGCCGCAACCCGGAAAGTAGAAGACGGCCTCGGTCTCGGCGTTCGTCGTCTTCGGGTTGCGGATGATCGGCACGTAGTCCTTGTCCTCGATGTCGAGCAGCGCGCGCGCCGTCTTGTTCGGCAGGCCGCCGGGCATCTTCTTGTTGATGAAGTGGATCACCTGCTCTTTGAGCGGCGCCGTGCCGACGGTCGAAGGCGGCGCTGGCGGTCTGCTGGTTGGCCAGGCCGCGCAGCAGGTCGTTGGCGCTTCGCTGCAGCCGTAAAGCCGACGTCGACCATCGCCGTGCGCATCACCTTGATCGTCTCCGGGCTGGTGGCGTTGAGGAAGAACATCGCCGCCGCGTTGGCCGGGCCGGAAGCTCTTCTGGCCCATCTTGCGCAGGAGGTTGCGCATGTTCATCGAGACGTCGCCGAAGTCGATGTCGACCGGGCACGGCGCCAGGCACTTGTGGCACACGGTGCAGTGGTCGGCGACGTCCTCGAACTCTTCCCAGTGCTTGATCGAGACGCCGCGCCGCGTCTGCTCCTCGTAGAGGAAGGCCTCGACGAGCAGCGAGGTCGCGAGGATCTTGTTGCGCGGGCTGTAGAGCAGGTTGGCGCGCGGCACGTGCGTCGCGCATACCGGCTTGCACTTGCCGCAGCGCAGGCAGTCCTTGATCGAGTTGGCGATGTCGCCGATGTCGCTCTGCTGCATGATGAGCGACTCGTGCCCCATCAGGCCGAAGCTCGGCGTATAGGCGTTGGTGAGGTCGGCCTTCGGTTGCTCGGGACTCGCGGCGCCGTTGGCGAACACCGCACCGCGCAGCAGCTTGCCCTTGTTGAAGCGACCTTCGGGATCGACCTTCTGCTTGTAGCTCGGCGAAGGCGGCCAGCTCCTCGTCGGTGAGGAACTCGAGCTTGGTGATGCCGATGCCGTGCTCGCCCGAGATGACGCCGTCGAGATCGCGCGCCAGCTCCATGATCCGCGCGACCGCGGCGTGCGCCGTCTGCAGCATCTCGTAGTTGTCGCTGTTGACGGGGATGTTGGTATGCACGTTGCCGTCGCCGGCATGCATGTGCAGCGCCGCCCAGACGCGACCCTTCAGCACCTCCGCATGGATCTTCTCGCACTCGTCGACGATGGGCTTGAGCGCGGCGCCGGCAAAGATCGATTGCAGGGGCGCCCGGATCTGCGTCTTCCACGAGGCGCGCAGCGTGTGGTCCTGGAGCAGCGCGAAGACGGATCGCGCCGGCTCTTCATCGGCCGGGCGATCGAGGTGGGCAAGCCAGCCTCGCCACTGCCCGGCAACCTCGCGCAGCAAGGCCAGCGCCTGTTGCACGCGGTCCTCGAGCAGCTCGGCCGAAGCGATCTCGCCGGCGTCGTCGCTGCGTCCGAGCGGCAGATGGCCGCTTTCGAAGAACGCTTCCAGGCGCGTCGGCCAGCTCGATCTTGTTGGCCAGGCTGAGCTCGATGTTGATGCGCTCGATGCCCTCGGTGTATTCGCCCATCCGCGGCAGCGGGATGACGACGTCCTCGTTGATCTTGAAGGCGTTGGTGTGCTTGCTGATCGCCGCCGTGCGCTTGCGGTCGAGCCAGAACTTCTTGCGCGCCTCGGCGCTGACCGCGACGAAGCCTTCGCCGGCCCGGCCGTTGGCGAGGCGCACGACCTCGCTGGTGGCGCGGGCGACCGCGTCCGCATCGTCGCCGACGATGTCGCCGAAGAGCACCATCTTCGGCAAGCCGCCGCGCTTGCTCTTGGTCGCGTAGCCCACGGCCTTGAGATAGCGGTCGTCGAGGTGCTCGAGTCCGGCCAGCAGCACCGCGGGCCCTCGCCGGCGCGCGCCGCGAGATCGAACATGTAGTCGCGGATCTCGACGATCGCCGGCACCGCGTCCTTGGCATTGCCGAAGAATTCGAGGCAGACGGTGCGCACGTGCTTCGGCATGCGGTGCACGATCCAGCGCGCCGAGGTGATGAGGCCGTCGCAGCCTTCCTTCTGGATGCCGGGCAGGCCGGCCAGGAACTTGTCGGTGACGTCCTTGCCGAGGCCTTCCTTGCGGAACACCGCGCCGGGAATGTCGAGGCGTTCGCTGCGCTCGAGCTTCTTGCCGCTCGCATCGAAATACTTGAGCTCGAACGAGGCCATCGGCGCGTCGTGGATCTTGCCGAGGTTGTGGCCGATGCGGGTGACTTCCAGCCACTTGGCATCGGGCGTGACCATGCGCCAGGAGGCCAGG
Organism: uncultured beta proteobacterium; assembly: GCA_963778525.1. Taxonomy (GTDB): domain Bacteria; phylum Pseudomonadota; class Gammaproteobacteria; order Burkholderiales; family Burkholderiaceae_C; genus Schlegelella_A. Next base: position 1,216,226 of record CAVZUJ010000001.1, read on the forward strand.
TTGTCGAGCGCCGTGCCCCAGAGCACCGCCTTCTTGCCGCCGGCGTTCATGGCGACGTTGCCGCCGATGCACGAGGCCTCCGCCGAGGTCGGATCGACGGCGAAGACATGGCCGGCGCGCTCGGCCGCATCGGCGACGCGCTGGGTCACGACGCCGGCCTCTGTCCAGATCGTCGCCACCTCGCCGTCGACCCCGGGCAGCAGCATCGTCTGCACCTCGGTCATCGCCTCGAGCTTTTCGGTATTGATGACGGCGCTCTTCCAGCTCAAGGGAATGGCGCCGCCGGTGTAGCCGGTGCCGCCACCGCGCGGGATGATGGTCAGGCCGAGCTCGATGCAGCGGGCCACGAGATTGGCCATCTCGGCCTCGGTGTCCGGGGTCAGGACCACGAAGGGGTATTCGACGCGCCAGTCGGTCGCATCGGTGACGTGCGACACGCGCGACAAGCCGTCGAACTTGACGTTGTCCTTCGCCGTCACGCGCGCGAGCAGGCGGACGGCGCGCTTCCTCAGGTCCCACACTTCGCGAAACTGCGCCGCGAAGCTGTCGACGGCAGCCCTCGCCAGGCCGAGCAGCTCGCCCACGACCGCATCGCGGGCCGGGTCGGCTTCGGGCGTGCGCCGCTTCTCGACCTCGCCCAGTCGATGCTGCAAGGCCTCGATCAGGAGCTTGCGCCGGCGCGGGTTGTCGAGCAGGTCATCCTGCAGATAGGGATTGCGCTGCACGACCCAGATGTCGCCCAGCACCTCGTAGAGCATGCGCGCCGAGCGACCGGTGCGGCGCTCGGCGCGCAACTGTCCGAGCACCTCCCAGGCGCGCTCGCCGAGCAGGCGGATCACGATCTCGCGATCGGAAAACGAGGTGTAGTTGTACGGGATCTCGCGCCGACGTGGCACACCTGCCGCCGCCTCGGCGGCAGCGCTGATCTCGGTGAGCGGCAGCGGGGCATTCATGCGCGTCGGGCGCCCGCGGCGCCTGCGTTTTTCTGAGAGCGAGGCATCGTACCGCAGTGCAGCATTGCGAGAGTGCACGGCCGCGGGCGCGGGCCGGCGCGGCGGGTATTCCCGCTTGCCGGCCAGGTGGCCGGCGCGCGATAAACGCGGCTGTCATACCGGGCCATGAAAATCGCGGTGTCATCCTGCGCCGTCTGGCCGCCTTTCACGGAGTCGTCATGAAGTTGAAGTTCCTTGTCTCGTGTTCCGCGGCCGCCCTGGTGGCTTTCTCGGCCCCGGCGCACGCCCAGGTAGAGATCCAGTGGTGGCACTCGATGGCGGGCAAGCTCGGCGACAAGGTCAACGAGATCGCGGAGAAGTTCAACGCCAGCCAGAAGGACTACAAGGTCGTTCCGGTCTACAAGGGCCAGTACGACGAGTCGCTCACCGCGGCCATCGCTGCCTACCGGGCCGGCAAGCCACCGCAAATCGTGCAGGTGTTCGAGGTCGGCACAGCCACCATGATGGCGGCGCAAGGCGCGGTCATGCCGGTCTACAAGCTCATGGCTGACGCGCGCGAGAAGTTCGACCCCAAGGACTACCTCCCCGCGGTGACCGGGTACTACTCCGACACGCACGGCAATCTGCTGTCGATGCCGTTCAACAGCTCGACGCAGGTGCTCTACATCAACAAGGACGCCTTCAAGAAGGCTGGCCTCGATCCCGAGAAGCCACCCGTGACCTGGCCCGCAGCTGATGGAGGACGCCGACAAGCTGAAGGCCGCCGGCGTGCCCTGCGCCTTCACGACCGGCTGGCAGTCCTGGGTCCAGCTCGAAAGCTTCAGCGCCTGGCACAACGTGCCCTTCGCGACCGAACAGAACGGCTTCGGCGGTCTGGGCACGCGGCTCGAGTTCAACGGCCCCGTGCAGACCATGCACATCCAGAACCTGGCCGACATGGCCAAGAAAGGGACGTTCACCTACGCCGGGCGCAAGGACGAGCCGACCGGCAAGTTCCAGGCCGGCGAGTGCGCGATGGAGACCACCTCGAGCGGCTCGTACGCCAATATCAAGGCGAACGCGAAGTTCGATCTCGGCGTCGCGCCGCTGCCGTACTACCCGAGCGTGAAGGGCGCGCCGCAGAACACCATCATCGGCGGCGCGACGCTGTGGGTGATGACGCAGAAGGATCCGGCCGTCTACAAGGGCATCGCGCGCTTCTTCACCTTCCTGTCGACAACGGCGATCCAGCTCGACTGGCACAAGTCGACCGGCTACGTGCCGATCACGCTCGCGGCCTACGAGGAGGCGAAGAAGGAGGGCCTGTACAAGGAGCGCCCCGGCTTCGACGTCGCGATCAAGGAGCTGACAAACAAGCCGCCGACGGCCAACTCCAAGGGCGTGCGCTTCGGCAACTTCGTGCAGCTGCGCAACGTGATCGACGAGGAGCTCGAGGGTGTGTGGGGTGGGCAGAAAACCGCCAAGGTAGCGCTCGACGAAGCGGTCAAGCGCGGCAACGAGCTGCTCGAGAAGTTCGAGAAGGCGAACAAGTAAGCTCCATGGGGCGCACCGCGGTCTGGCGGTGCGCCATCGCCTCTGTCTCGCAGATCAGCCGCGTTCATGGATAAGCGCGTCCATTTCCGCTCGCCCTGGCTGCCCTATGTTCTCGTGCTGCCGCAGATCGCGGTCACGCTGGTGTTCTTCGTCTGGCCGGCCGCGGAGACGGTGTACTACTCGGCCCTGCTGCAGGACGCTTTCGCTTCGAAGATCCAGTTCGTCTGGTTCGACAACTTCATCACCCTCTTCCAGGACTCGCACTACCTCGCGTCCTTCAAGATCACCGCGCTGTTCTCGGCGATCGTCGCCATCACCGGCCTGGCCCTGTCGCTGCTGCTCGCGGTGTTCGCCGACCGCGTGCTGCGCGCTGCGCGCGTCTACAAGACCCTGCTGATCTGGCCCTACGCGGTCGCTCCCGCGGTGGCGGGCATCCTGTGGCTGTTCATGCTATCGCCTTCGATCGGCATGCTCACCTATGTGCTGCGCGGCTTCGGCATCGACTGGAACTACTACGTCCACCCCGGCCAGGCGATGCTGCTGATCTGCGTGGCCGCGATCTGGAAGCAGATCAGCTACAACTTCCTCTTCTTCCTCGCCGGCCTGCAGGCGATTCCGGCCTCGCTGACCGAGGCGGCGGCCATCGACGGCGCCGGGCCGGTGCGGCGCTTCTGGACGATCGTCTTTCCGCTCCTGTCGCCCACCGCGTTCTTCCTGCTCGTCGTCAACGTCGTCTATGCGTTCTTCGACACCTTCGCCATCGTCGACTCGACGACCCAGGGCGGCCCCGGCCAGGCGACGCAGATCCTGGTCTACAAGATCTACCAGGACGGCGTGCAGGCGATGGACCTCGGCGGCTCGGCGGCGCAATCGGTGGTGCTGATGGTGATCGTGATCGCGCTCACCGTGGTGCAGTTCCGCTGGGTCGAGCGCAAGGTGCAGTACTAAACCGTGTTCGAGCCCGAGCCATGATCGAACGCCGGCCCGTCCTCAACATCGTGCGCCACGCCGTGCTGATCGTCGCCGTGGCGGTGATCCTGTTCCCGGTCTACGTCGCCTTCGTCGCCTCGACACTGTCGTTCGATCAGGTGCTGCACGTGCCGATGCAGCTGTGGCCGGGAGGCCACTTGCTGGAGAACTATGCCAACGTCATGGCCCACGGCAGCGCCAAAGGCTCGAGCGCGCCGGTCGGCAGGATGATGCTCAACAGCCTGGTCATGGCGCTCGTCATCGCCATCGGCAAGATCGCGATCTCGATCATCTCGGCTTTCGCGATCGTCTACTTCCGCTTCCCGTTTCGCCAGGCCGCCTTCTGGGTGATCTTCATCACCCTGATGCTGCCCGTCGAAGTGCGCATCCTGCCCACCTACCAGGTCGCGGCAGACCTCGGGCTCATCGACACCTACGCCGGGCTGACGCTGCCGCTGATCGCCTCGGCCACCGCGACCTTCCTCTTTCGCCAGTTCTTCCTGACGATCCCCGACGAGTACGCCGAGGCCGCGCGCATCGACGGCGCCGGGCCGCTGCGCTTCTTCAGGGACGTGGTGCTGCCGCTGTCGCGCACCAACATCGCGGCGCTGTTCGTGATCATGTTCATCTACGGCTGGAACCAGTACCTCTGGCCGTTGCTCGTGACGACGCAGGAGAGCATGTACACGACGGTGATCGGCATCAAGCGCATGATCCCCGGCGGCGACGCGGCCGCCGAGTGGCACCTGGTGATGGCCACTGCGATCCTCGCCATGCTGCCGCCGGCGCTGATCGTGCTGCTGATGCAGAAATGGTTCGTCAAGGGCCTGGTCGATACCGAGAAATGACACGCTGAAGCTGCGGGGCAACGAAACATCCATGGGCGCGATCTCCCTTCGCAACATCGTCAAGCGCTACGGCCACGGGCCGAAGGCGAACCAGGTGATCCACGGCGTCAGCGCCGAGATCGCCGATGGCGAGTTCGTCGTCATCGTCGGACCATCGGGCTGCGGCAAGTCGACCTTGCTGCGAATGGTCGCGGGGCTCGAAGAGATCTCCGGCGGCGAGATCGCCATCGCCGGCAAGGTCGTCAACGACAAGGAGCCGTCCGAGCGCGACATCGCGATGGTCTTCCAGAACTACGCGCTCTATCCGCACATGACGGTGTTCGACAACATGGCCTACGGCCTGAAGATCGCGAAGGTGCCGCTCGCCGAGATCAGGGCGCGCGTCGACAAGGCGGCGAAGATCCTCGAGATCGGGCCCTTCCTCGCCAGGAAGCCGCGCGAGCTCTCGGGCGGGCAGCGGCAACGCGTCGCGATGGGCCGCGCGATCGTGCGCGAGCCGGCTGTCTTTCTCTTCGACGAGCCGCTCTCCAACCTCGACGCCAAGCTGCGCGCCCAGACGCGGCTCGAGATCCAGAAGCTGCACAACGAGCTGCACGTCACGTCGCTCTTCGTCACCCACGACCAGGTCGAGGCGATGACGCTGGCCGAACGGATGATCGTCATGAACGCCGGCCGGATGGAACAGATCGGCACGCCAGACGAGGTGTATCACCACCCGGCCACGACCTTCGTCGCCGGCTTCATCGGCTCGCCGCCCATGAACCTCGCAACGGGTCGCGCCGAAGGCAAGGTCTTCCACTCCGGCGGTCAGGCGCTGCCGCTGCCTGCGCCGGCGCCGCGCGAGGGCGAGCTCGTGCTGGGTGTCCGGCCCGAGCACGTCGAGCTGGCCGTCGACTCGTCGCTCGCAAGCTGGCCGATGCAGGTGCAGGCGCTCGAGATGCTCGGCGCCGAGCGGCTGGTCTACGGGCTGATCGGCGGAACGCTCTTCACGGTGCGCCTCGACGCGACCCTGCCCTATCCGAAGGCCGGCGACGTCGTGGCGATCACCGCCGCGCCCGATCACCTGCACTGGTTCGACGCCGCGACGACGGCACGCGTCGGCGCCTGACGAGGCGGCGATGTCGGCTCTCTGGCCGTACCCACGCTGGATCGCCCATCGCGGCGCCGGCAAGCTGGCGCCCGAAAACACGCTGGCGGCTTTTCGCGTCGGCGCCGGCTACGGCTATCGCGCCTTCGAATGCGACGTCAAGCTGTCGGCCGACGGCATTCCCTTCCTGCTCCATGACACGACCCTGCAGCGCACGACCGATGCGCGCGGCCGCGCCGCCGATCGCAACTGGAGCGAGCTGTCGCGTCTCGACGCCGGCGGCTGGCACAGCCGCGCCTTTGCCGGCGAACCGATGCCTTCGCTCGAATCGATCGCGCGCTATTGCCTGCGCAATGCCTTCGCGCTCGACCTCGAGATCAAGCCGACGCCGGGCAGCGAAGACGACACCGGCAGGATCGTCGCCGAGCATGTGCTGCGCCTGTGGCCGAATGCGTCGACGCGGCCCTTGCTGACCTCGTTCGCGCCGGCCGCGCTCGAGGCAGCGCGCCGTGCGGCACCGGCTCTCGAGCGCGGCCTCCTGCTCGACAGCCTGCGCTCGGGCTGGCTCGAGGAAGCGCAGGCCCTCGGCTGCGCCGCGGTGGTGATGAACTACAGCGTCGTCGATGCCGGCGTGCTCGCCCGCATCCATGGTGCGGCGATGAAAGCCATGGTGTACACCGTCAACGACCCAGCCGCGGCGCTTTGGCTGGTCGCCCTCGGCATCGACGGGATCGTCACCGATGCGGTCGACCGGTTCTCGCCCGACTCCGGCGACGGTGTCGCCCACTGAGCCGCAGCGCGGCGACGCTCAGGAACCGAGCGGCTCCTCGGCGCCACGCACGCGCGCGTAGACCCGCGTGCTGCGCGGCTCGCCGGCCGGCGTGGCGGAATCGAATCGAAGCACCGCCTCGAGCGTGAAGCCGGCGCGCTCGGCGAGCTTCCAGCTGCGCTCGTTGTTGTCGTCCATCCGGATCTCGACGCGGCGTGCGCCGAGAGCGTCGAAGGCCATGCGGGCGATGGCCGTGACCGCCTCGGTGATCACGCCGCGGCCCTCGCAGCCGCTCTTGCGCCAATAGCCGATCTCGAAGCGGCGCAGCGACCAATCGATCCGGTGCAGGCCGGTGCCGCCGAGCAGCTCGCCCTCGGCGCCGGAATCGTCGCGGGCGAAGATCAGCATCACCAGGTCTTCCCGCAGGATGAAGCGCGCCTGCTGGCGCCGGCAGTGCGCTTCCGATTCCTCGAGCGAGGGCAAGGTGGTGGCCCACGGCAGCCACGGGTCGAGCTCGGCGTGCGACGCCACGACCGCCGGATTCACCAGCGCACCATCGCCGCGCCGCGGGCAGCGCAGGATGAGGCGCGCCGTCTCGATGCGCTCGGGCACATCGATCAGCAGCGGTTCTATGGCGTCTTCCATCGCGACCTCAGATCATGGCCACGTTGCCGACTTCAGCCTCGGCGCCCAGCCAATCATCCTCGCGTTCGGGTGACGGCAGGCGCTTGACGGCGCGAATGACTTCAAGCCGCGAAGCGACGAGGGCCAGCAGCAGGGCCCCGCAGCCGGCCACGGCGAGCGACGTACGCAGGCCCGAATGCTCGCCCAGCCAGCCGCCGAGCAAGGCGCCGGGCCCGGCTGGAATGAGGATGAGCCAGCGCATCGTGCTGGTCATGCGGCCGAGCAGAGGCGCCGGCGTCACCGCCTGGCGCAGCGCCAGGAAGTTGATGAAGATGAAGACGGCACCGGTGGAAAACATCATCAAGGTCAAGCGCGAAGGCGGCCACGCCCCAGGCGTTGGCGGGCGCGAGCGAAAGCAGCAACCAGCCGCAGCCGCAGATCGCGATGCCGAGCACGAGGCAAGGCCCCGGCCCGACGCGGCGGCTGATGCGGTTGCCGAACACGCTGGCGATGATGGTGCCCACGCCCATGCCGGTATAGCTCAGGCCCACGGCCTGCTCGGACAGGCCGAGCGTGCGTGTCGCGAACAGGATCTGCACCACCAGCGCGGCGTTGTGGCAGGCCTGCCAGCCCCCGACGACGAGCGCCAGCGCCACCAGCAGGCGATGGCGCGCCACGAAGACCACGCCGGCCTTCAGCTCGGCCATGAACTGCACCCTGGCGGTCACGCCGCGCTGTGCCGATCGGGTCGGCTGCTCGTGGATGACGACGCCGCGCAGGATGGCGGCCGAGATCGAGACCAGGACGGCGTCGACGAGCAAGGCCAGCGGCGCGCCGACGATCTTGATCAGCGCACCGGCGAGACCCGGCCCCGCCACTTCGGCGCCCGAGCTCGCGAGCGCGTTCTTGGCATGCGCTTCGACGAGGCGGTCGCGCGCCACGACCTGGGTCAGGACGATCTGCGCAGCGCTGCCGGCGACCGTGTAGACGATGCCGATGATGAAGGCGCAGGGATACAGCCAGGCGAAGGACAGCCATCCTGCCCACCAGGCCAGTGGCACGCTCGCCACCGCCAGGCCGATCGTGCATTCGCCGGCGATGTACACCGGCAGCTTCTTGACCCGATCGAGCCAGACACCGGCCGGCAACGAGAACAGGACGAAGGGCAGGATCTCCATGGCCGTGAGCAGGCCCATCTGCGTCGGGCTGGCGTGCAGCAGCACGGCGGCCGTGAGCGGCAGCGCGAGCATCGTCACCTGGCCGCCGAACGAGCTGATGAGGATCGACGTCCACAGGCGCCGATAGGTCAGGTCGCGCAGCAGGTCGGTGGCCGGCAGCGAGGGGAGCAGTTTTCTCGTCTTCTTCGAGAGCCAACTCATGGCTTCACCTTTTCTTTCCAACGCGGCCGCCGGGTGGGCAGCCTGACGGGCCGGTGGGCCCTTGCAGCGGGGGAAACGAAGTGCGATCGATTCTTCCGCTGATCTCTCAGCGGAACTTCGATGCGAAGGGAGCTGAGAGGACTAGATCGGCGCCGGACGGCGAGGGCCGCCGGAGCGCTTGGCCATGCCGGCAAAGCCAGCCCACGGCCGCGCAACGCCGAAGGCGCCGAGGACGAGGTGGGTGGGATTGCGGGTCATGGGAGCGCTGATCTGAGTGCGGCCATGATCCTACCGCCAGTGGCAGCGATCGGCAACGGCTGGGCTGTTGCTCGTTGCGCAGTGCCCACGCTTGGAGCGTGAAAGACTCGCCTCAGGAGCGGTAGTCGGCGTTGATCTTCACGTAGTCGTAGCTCAGGTCGCAAGTCCACACCGTGGCCTCGTGCGGGCCACGGTTCAGGCCGACGCGCACCGTGATCTCGCTCTGCTTCATGACGCGCTGCCCGTCCGCTTCGCGATAGGAAGCGCGGCGACCGCCCGCCTCGACGACGTGCACGTCGTCGAGGAACAGGTCGATCTTGGTCTGGTCGAGGTCGGCGATCCCGGCGTAGCCGACGGCCGCGAGGATGCGGCCGAGGTTCGGGTCGCTGGCGAAAAAGGCGGTCTTCACGAGCGGCGAGTGTGAAATCGAATAGGCCACCAGGCGGCATTCGGCCACGCTGGCGCCACCTTCGACATGCACGGTGATGAACTTGGTGGCGCCCTCTCCGTCGCGAATGATGGCTTGGGCCAGCTGGCGGGCGACGTCGAACACGGCGTCGCGCAGGGCCCGACCCTCCACGCTCTCGAGACTCGCGATTGGCGCATTGCCGGCGGCGTGCGTGGCGATCAGCACGAAGGAATCGTTGGTGGAAGTGTCGCCGTCGATGGTGATGCGGTTGAAGGACTCGTCGGCCGCTTCGCGCACGAGCTGCTGCAAGAGACCCGGGGCAATCGCTGCATCGGTGGCGATGAAGCCGAGCATCGTCGCCATGTTCGGGCGGATCATGCCGGCGCCCTTGCTGATGCCGGTGACGGCGACTGTCTTGCCGCCGATCGAGAGGGTGGCCGAGGCCGCCTTCGGCACGGTGTCGGTGGTCATGATCGCCTCGGCCGCGATGGCCCAGTGATCCGGCCGCCGATCGGCCAGCGCCGCCGGCAGCGCGGCCTCGATGCGATCGTTCGGCAGCGTCTCCATGATCACGCCGGTGGAGAACGGCAGCACCTGCTCGGGCGCGCAGCCAAGCAGCGCCGCCAGCGCGGCGCAGGTGGAACGGGCGCGAGCGAGCCCATCGGCACCGGTGCCTGCGTTGGCGTTACCCGTGTTGACGAGGATGGCGCGTACGCCCGCACCTGCGGCAAGATGCTCGCGGCAAAGCTGCACGGGCGCAGCGCAGAAGCGGTTGTTGGTGAAGACGCCCGCGACCGTCGAGCCCTCAGCCAAGGTCACGACGGTGAGGTCGCGTCGGTTCGCCTTGCGGACGCCCGCCATGGCGGTGCCGAGGGAGATGCCGAGGACGGGGTGGAGGTCTACCGAACTTGTGGGAGTGAAATTGACAGGCACGTTCGTATCTTTGTTGGCCCGCACGATTGTAGGAAGTCGAACTGCGCCGGACCTCGCCCGATTGAGCTGCTCCTCGTCGTATTGCCATGAGATACTGGTCGCGAAACGTGCTTGGCTTGATCATGAGGCGCGACAGCACAGTGACCGATTCTTTTGACAGGACGATGCTTCCATTCTTCCTGAGCTAGTAATGCGAACGGATGAAGCGCGGCGCGCCTTCGAGGGTCATCCCGTCGTGCTGGAAGCAGTCGGCGATGGAATGACCATCAACGCTATCGACGACTGCTCCTCGAGCTCTACCACGTCGTCTGGCATTTCAATCCGTCTGTGGCGCCGCAGCCAGCCGAATGCCGGATCAGCATAGCGACATCCGATATTTCCTCTACGAGCATATGCACGAGGAATCGGGCCACGAGCAATGGGTACTCAACGACTTGCAAGCCGTGGGAATCCGCGAGAGCAGGCTAAGGCGCGTCAGCCTCACGGTCACTTCACGCAGAACACTGTGTGGATACAACTACTGGTGCGCCGACCGCCAAGACCCCAGTTCCGTTCTTGGAATGATGTATGCGTTGGAGGTGATTGCTTCGGTCTATGGCGGTCCGTTTTCATCCGCCATTCGTGAATCGCTATTGCTCGAGGACGATCGCGGCATGTCGTTCATCAGTTCGCATGCGTCGATGGACACCGAGCACATGGTCCAACTTCGCCAAGTGTTGAACACACTGGAAGACAGCAAGTCGCGAGATGCCGTAGTCGAGTCGACGATCGTGAATTTCAATCACTTCACACGAATGTTCGAAGCGCTATGAGCAACTCCTCTCGCGGTCAGCCTCACGACGCTCATGTCGCGGCCATACAAATACATCCGCCTCGAATGGAGTCCGGAGCTGTCGGCCTTTCGAGTACGTACCTGCGTCACTCCAATTCAGTGCTACAGCCTCTCGGCGATGGCCGAACTGCAACGCGTGTTCTCGGATATCGCCGAAAGCGAAGGTCTCGTTCGTCACTTGTCATGACTTCCGACGCACCCGGAGTTTTCAATTTTGGTGGCGATCTCTCGCTCTTCGTATTGTCGTATAAGCGCCCGCGATGACGAGTCTCTAAGGATGTACGGGCGCCGTTGCATCGAAATGGTCTGGTGGATGGAGAACGCCTCGCATCGGAGTGCACACAACAGTTCTCGTTCAAGGCGACACGCTCGGCGGAGGGCTCGAGTCGGTCATGTCCTTTCATAGAGTGATCTTCGAGAGAAGCGCCCAGGCCGGTTTCCCAGAGGTTCTGTTCAACCTTTTCCCGGGAATGGGGGCATGGATTTCACCATCCGAAAGGCAGGTTTGCGGTCGCCAATGAAATGATGTTCTCCGGCAAGCTCTATTCCGCGGAGCAGTTGTATCGCGCAGCCTCGTAGACCTCGTCGTCGACGAGGACTCGGAGAAGCCGCAATCGAACAGTTGTACGAACATTCGACCCAAGTTGAGAGGGACGCTCGCAGCGCTGCAAGGTCGACGCTTCGCAGCGCCGATCACACATGAGTCGCTCGTGGCAACCGTCGACCTGTGGGCCGACTCCGCGCTCGAAGTTGACGACTAGGGACCTGCGACTCATGGATCGCTTGCCCGCGCGCAGGCCGAAAATAGGCGGCGGGCGAACGAAGGGGCAGTGGATGAGATAAAGCGCATGGAGCTCGACAGGGCGTGGGGCGAAGAGCGAACAGGAATCACCGAATGGACCGAGCTTGTCGTAGCACCAGCGCCTCATTCAGCCAGGCATTTAGGACCTGCGGAGTTGGTCTCGCGTATAGGGCTTCGGCAGATGGCCGTCCATCCCTGACGTCGCGCGAGCTCGGAGCCGCGTCGTCGTCGAAAGCGTCGGCGGTAAGCGCCAGGATCGGCAGACGCGAGATCCAGATCTCAGTCTCGCGCGCACGAATCTCGCGAGTTGCGGCATAGCCATCCATGACCGGCATCTGACAATCCATCAGGACAACGTCGACTGTCGAGACGTGAAGCGCCGGATAGCGCCTCTTGCACCGTCGCTAGCCTCGACGACATCCAGTCCAAGGACTGGAGCGTCTGGCGAGCAATCATCCGATTGACATCGTTGTCTTCCACAACCAGGACCGTACCGCAATTAGCTCCGTACCGTCTAGTGCGCCCATCGCCGAATCCGGCGGCCGGCTCGTGGTGATGAGGACGGTCCGCTTCAAGTGAACAGAATGAAAGAAAAGCGGGAACCAGACCTGGCGCCGTGACTCGACCCTGATGCGGCCGCCCATCGCCTCGACGATGCGTTGGCTGATCGCCAGACCCAAGACCCGTTCCACCTGACGTCGACTTGCGCGAACCATCGACTTGAAAGAACGGCTCGAAAGAGCCGGGCCAGTGCGTCAACTCGAAATGCCGATTCCCGTGTCGGGACTTCAAACGTCACTGTTCGAGACATCCCCTGAGGATCTCGCGAGTGCATGACTAAATCCGACTTCGCCACTTTCCGTAAACTTGATGGCATTGCCGACTAGGTTGAGAACGACCTGCTTCAGCCGCTGCCATCCGCAACGACCCAGTCTTCCAAATCAGGACTGAACGGAGAGCTTCAACGACAGTCCCTTCATTCGGCGTTCGACCGAAGGAGCGCGATGACGGAAGTCGCCATCGAATCCAGCGACACGGCGTCCCGTTCAGATTCAACTTGCCGGCCTCGATCTTGGAATGGTCGAGGACGTCGTTAAGGATCGCCATCAGACGAAGTACCCGAAGAAGAAGCGGTTCTCACCAGAACACGCTGATCATCATCCAACTTGGAGTGCGTCGGAGCAGCTCCAGCCTCCGAGCACGCCATTCATCGGCGTGCGAATCTCATGGCTCATGGTCGCAAGAAATTGCGATTTCGCCATGTTGGCGGACTCGGCGGTCTCTTTGGCACGTTGCAGAAGTTCATTCGCAGCGTCCGCCTCCTGACTGTGCTGGATGCCCAAGACAGCCGTCGTCTTCAACTCACGTGACGCTCGGAATACTGTGATTCCGAAGATGATCGCGAGCGCGGCCAGAGGCAGCGAGCGAACCGATGGGACAAGGAGGCTGACCAATATCAGTGCCGTCAGCTGGATGCCAGCAAGGATCGCGAACGATCGGCCAACGAGCGTCATAAAGAACGCCGCGACGGTGATGGATCCAAAAAGCATGCTGACGTATGTTGTCGCGGTTGCGCCTTCCAGGCCGGGATAGATGAATAGAGTCGCAATGACCCAGAGAAGCCCCGACATCGCAGCGTTCGCCTCGAGTTCCCGTTCGGCGCTTCCAATCTGCGCACCCGTCAAGGCGCCAGTGTTGCTATATCTTCGACCGATAAGGTGGCGCCAAGCGGATCCGCATGCCCCGACGAGTCCCGCAACTGCACCTGCAACAGGGCGGCCCGCCTCGAGTCCGAACCCGACGATGACTGCAACAGCGGCCACCAGGAGCAAGACGCTTCGCGACGAGTTTCGCAACGCCGGAGCCAGCAGTTGCCGGCGAACGGCGTCGTCGATCGAAGCACCTTCGGTCATGGGCGCAAGCATATCTGGTGCAACATTTGTCTCACGGCGCCGGGATAGGCGTGTTGCATCCTATCGATGGCGAAGGCACCGAGACCCGTTCCGAGTGGCTCGAGGGCACCTAGCCCCACATCCAAGCGCGTCGTCGCTTCGAACTGCACACGCGCCGAGTTGGACATCGACCCCCAGGCACGCCTGGCTCCGCTCGTTCAGGCTCCGGATCCGCGCAAGAAGCTGTTGCGGTGTCCGGCATCGGTACCGGGCGAGGTGCCTGGGCAGCCGCTCCTTCAGCCAATGCGGGAATCGAACGACGACATCGGCAGGTGGAACTATCGAAGAGTCCTTTGGCCGGAACCGGTCTTCCATTCGCACAAGCAGATCGAAGTCCACCTGTCGACTGACCTTCTCGGATCGGATGGGCCAGGATCGGCCAGCCTCGCCGAGGCGTCGGCCACAAAAGACGGGGCCGCACCTTGAACTCGGGAAAGGCCAGGACGTGCGAGCGTCCGCTAAACGACACCCGGTGGCCGTCTTCCTTCAGCCTGGCCGCGATCGCGCACCCGAACTCGAAGCCGTCTGCCTGGCGCTGTCTCCCGCGCTCGGCAATTTGCCTGCGCAGTTCGGCGAGGTCGAGCCCGGCCTGTTTCAACGCCTCCGCCCAAGGCCCGAGCCGACGCTGGACGGTGATGATGTTCGGCAGGCCCTGAAGGCCAAGCTCGCGAACTCCCAGGAGCGGGCTTCTTGAAGCGCCCGCTTGAGCTTTGCCACGATCTCCTCGCCAGTCTGCTTCTTGTCCCGCTCGAACGCTCTCCGGCGTTGAATTTCTGCCCAGGCGTCGTCGTCGATGAGACGCGGGACGCAGCCGTCATGGCGCGACGGTTGCGACACGACGATGTTTCTCGCAAGCTGCGCGCGCCCCCACACGAAGTTGCCGATGAGGGCTTCGTTTCTGAGCAGCGACGCGATACCGCTTCTGGACAGTGGGTCGCCTGGATGATCACGCCAACCCTCCGCGTGCCCCAGCCTGTGCGATGTCCGCGAAGGTCAGGCCAAAGCGCACGTACAGATTGCAGATCCGCTTGACAAGCGCGACCTCTTCCGCAGGCGCCGGACCCACTCGATCCGATCGGTAGCCGCAAACTTGCGCTGACCGTCCAAGGACACTCGCCGTTGCGCCATCGGCAGAAATCGAACAGCGCCGATACCCCAAGGGGAGGAAGCGGCCCCATTTGATGGCCACGCGAGATTGCCAAGTGTTGGCCTGCCCTGCATTTTCTGGCGAGGTCACGGCTGTACTCGGCGGCCATCGCACGCTTCATGCTCTTGAGCAAGGCAGCGATGGGATTGGCCTCCGTGCCGAACATTTCGGCGACATAGACGACGTCCGCGCCGTGCAGCCGGCAGTGATATTCGTAGTACGCAGCGGCATCGGCGTCCTGGAAGCGTCCCCATCGGCTCACGTCGTAGACCAGCACCGTGGCGAACGTCTTTGCCTCTGTGACGTCGTGCAGGAGCTTCATAAGCCCCGGACGGTTTTTCAGATGCACACCACTGCGACCGTCGTCTTCGTAGGTTGCGACGATCTCCATTCCGCGGGCAGCGGCATACGCGGCGATAGCCTCCTTCTGCACCAATGGAGAGAGGTCCTGCTTTTCCGTCGACATCCGGATGTACTGAGCGGCGAGGTGCGCGGTCATAGCCAGCCTTGTTCTGGAAAGAGAGCGCGTTACTAGGCTCCCTCACCTCACTTCAGTCAACTAGCCGGCGGAAGGGTCGCCTGCTGGCACGCGGGCCTTCTCAATCTGCCTCGAAGTGCTTTGCCATGTCTGCGCCTTCGTTCTCCCACATCTGAATCGCCGCGTTCGCGGCCTCGATGGGGTCGTGCTCTCCCAGCTCGGCGAACTGCTCTTCAGCGCAAGCAACGAACCTTGATGCGGGCGGGCCTGCATATTCACCAAGGCGCTCCGCATAGGCTGAAACCCAGTCAGCTTCCGTGATCCGAAGGTCCCCGGTCACCTCAAGCAGCATCGGCGCCTCGTTCTTGTCCGCTCAGCCACTCGGCTCGGCTTGCTTCGTCGGGGATGCCTCGGCGAAGCCGGGTCACGGCAGCCAGCTCGGGCGCCAGCGCTCGAAGCGGCACCTCATCGAGCAGTTCGGAGGCCGTTTCGTCGAGGCTGGTTGGGTCCGCGTGAGGCCACTGCTCACGCAGGCGGCGCGCGCACCGGGCGATCCACTGAATGTCTTCGACGTTGCGGTTTTCGGGGCTCATGGCGATACTGTATGTCTGTACAGTATCGGACGCAAGAGGATGTCGGCGGACAGAAGCATTGATGGTGTTGCGCTCGAGCTCCGCTGCCTTTGCGGGTTCGAGAACTTCGAGCGTGTCGTTGTGCAACGCAGACCGCACGGTCCGATCGTCACGGACTTCGTTGCCTGTGTGGGTTGCAGCGCGATGTACTTCTCGCCGATTCCAAAGGCCGACCCGCCGGAGTGGCGGCCAGGGCCGGCATGGGGCGATAGGAGGCCCAAAGCTGGACAGTGACGAGAGCCTGAAGCGCGATGCTGCGGACGCGGCCAAGGACTATCGCAAGCCAGGAAGGCGCTAGACGTCCAACACGATGTTCTGTGCCCGCCCAAAGGAGTGACGCCTCGTGTGCCCCTCGACCGACGACAAGGCCGCTTACCGCCAGGCGTTGTTGCTGTCGGTGCAGACCTTCGACCTGGTGTTCAGCGAAAAGCCGGTGCGGATGTCGATCCTGTCGGCAACGCTGAACCGCGCGTTCGCGTCGAGCGCTGCGCGCGTGGCTACGTAGCCTTCGGGCGGAACGCTCGTCTTAGGCCAACTTGCCGTGGCACTGCTTGTACTTCTTGCCGCTGCCACATGGGCATGGATCATTGCGGCCCACTTTCGGCACGCCGCCTGGCGCCTGCGCGACGCCGATGCTCGCCGCCACCGCCCCGAGCACCGCCTCCGACGAGCTGCTCGCCTCGAGCGACACGCTGCCGTCTTCGTTCGGATGCGTGTAGGTCACGTTGCTGATCTGTTCGGCCCGCTCCTCGATCGCCTCGGCCGCGCGCGCCACTTCTTCTTCCGACTGCACCCGCACGGTCATCAGCACGCGCGTCACGTCCATCTTCACGACATCGAGCAATTGCTCGAAGAGCTCGAAGGCCTCGCGCTTGTATTCCTGCTTCGGGTTCTTCTGCGCATAGCCGCGCAAATGGATGCCCTGGCGCAGATAGTCGAGCGCCGCCAGGTGCTCGCGCCAGTGCTGGTCGATGGACTGCAGCAGGATCATGCGCATGAAGGGCGTGAACTGCTCGATGCCGACGCGCTCGACCTTCGAATTGAACGACTCGTCGGCCGCCTTCTGCACCGTCTCGACCACGTCTTCGTCGGTGATGCTGGTGCTTTTTTCAACCTGTTCCGCGAGCGCCACCTCGAGCTGCCATTCCTCGCGCAGCACCTTCTCGAGCGCGGGCAAGTCCCACTGTTCTTCGACGCTTTGGGCCGGCACGAAGGTGCGCACCACGTCTTCCATCGTGCTCTTGCGCAGGTTGGCGATCTGCGCCGCCAGGCTCCCGGCCTCGAGGATGTCGTTGCGCTGCTGATAGATCACCTTGCGCTGATCGTTGGCAACGTCGTCGTATTCGAGCAGCTGCTTGCGGATGTCGAAGTTGCGTGCCTCGACCTTGCGCTGGGCACTCTCGATCGAGCGCGTGACGATGCCGGCTTCGATGGCCTCGCCGTCGGGCATCTTCAGCCGTTCCATGATGCTGCGGACGCGATCGCCCGCGAAGATCCTCATGAGCGGATCGTCGAGCGACAGGTAGAAGCGCGAGGAGCCCGGGTCGCCCTGGCGTCCGGAACGGCCACGCAACTGGTTGTCGATGCGCCGCGACTCGTGCCGCTCGGTGGCGATGATCCGCAGGCCGCCCTGGCGCTTGACGCCGTCGTGCAGGCCCTGCCACTCGGAGTGCAGGGTCTGCGCACGCGCCACCTTGTCCGGCTCCGGTACCGACTCGTCGGCATCGATGATCTTGATCTGGTTCTCGACGTTGCCGCCGAGCACGATGTCGGTGCCTCGCCCGGCCATGTTGGTGGCGATGGTGATCACGCCCGGCCGCCCCGCCTGGGCCACGATCTCGGCCTCGCGCGCATGCTGCTTGGCGTTGAGCACGGCGTGCGGCAACTTGGCCTTCTCGAGCAGGCCGGAGATGAGCTCGGAGTTCTCGATCGACGTGGTGCCGACGAGCACCGGCTGGCCGCGCTTCTGGCAATCGCGGATGTCTTCGATCACGGCCTCGAACTTCTCGCGGCTGGTCTTGTAGACGAGGTCGAGCTCGTCCTTGCGGATCGTCGGCAGGTTCGGCGGAATGACCACCGTCTCGAGGCCGTAGATCTCCTGGAACTCGTAGGCCTCGGTGTCGGCCGTGCCGGTCATGCCGGAGAGCTTTCCGTACATGCGGAAATAGTTCTGGAAGGTGATCGACGCGAGCGTCTGGTTCTCGCTCTGGATCGGCACGCCTTCCTTGGCTTCCACGGCCTGGTGCAGGCCGTCGCTCCAGCGCCGGCCGGTCATCAGGCGGCCCGTGAACTCGTCGACGATCACCACTTCGGGCCGGCCGCCCTCGCCTGCCTGCACCACGTAGTGCTGGTCGCGGTTGTAGAGATGCTTGGCCCGCAACGCCGCATACACGTGATGCATCAGCGTGATGTTGGCCGGGTCGTACAGGCTCGCGCCTTCCATCAGCAGGCCGGCCTCGCGCAGCAGTCGCTCGGCGTTCTCGTGGCCGTCTTCGGTGAGGAAGACCTGATGCGATTTCTCGTCGACAGTGAAGTCGCCCGGGTCGATCACGCCCTCGCCGGTGCGCAGGTCGAGCTCGCCGATCTGCTTCTTCAGCTTCGGCACGACCGCGTTGATGCTGACGTACATCTCGGTGTGGTCTTCGGCCTGGCCGCTGATGATCAGCGGCGTGCGCGCCTCGTCGATCAGGATCGAATCGACCTCGTCGACGATGGCATAGGCCAGCCCGCGCGCGACCCGGTCGCGCGTGTCCTGGACCATGTTGTCGCGCAGGTAGTCGAAGCCGAACTCGTTGTTCGTGCCGTAGGTGATGTCGGCGGCGTAGGCCGCCTGCTTGTCCTCGCGCGACATCTGCGGCAGATTGACGCCTACCGTCAGGCCGAGGAACGAATAGAGGCGACCCATCCACTCGGCATCGCGCCGAGCCAGGTAGTCGTTGACCGTGACGAGGTGCACGCCCTTGCCGGTCAGCGAGTTCAGGTACACGGACAGCGTCGCCATCAGCGTCTTGCCTTCGCCGGTACGCATCTCGGCGATCTTGCCGTCGTGCAGGGCCATGCCGCCGATGAGCTGCACGTCGAAATGGCGCATCTTCAGGGCACGCTTGCCGCCTTCGCGCACCACCGCGAAGGCCTCGGGCAGCAACTGGTCGAGCGCCTCGCCGCCGGCCACCCGTTGGCGGAACTCGTCGGTCTTGGCACGCAGGGCGTCGTCACTGAGCGCCTCGAATTGCGTCTCGAGGGCATTGACCTTCAATACGACCTGCCGGTATTGCTTGAGCAGCCGGTCGTTGCGGCTGCCGAAGATCGAGGTAAGAAGCTTGGGCAACATGCGGGGACGAGGTTGAGGAATGCGGGAGCGCGCGGCCGCAAGCGCCCCGGCCGAGGCCACATTGCGAAAGGGCGGATGCTCGCCTGGAGCTGCGGCCGCGCGCCGCAAATGCAAGGCGGGACAGGGCGCCGCACGGCGCGCAAGACCGGGAATTTTAACATTTCGCTCCGGGCGTTAGACTTTTACCGTGACCCACCGACCTCTCGCCGCGCCCGCCGCCGTCGCCCTGGGCGACGTCATGCGCGAAAGCCCGGCCCTGGCGCGCCTGGTCGATCGCCTGCGCGAGTCGAACGCGATGTTCGTCACGATCCGGCCGCTGCTGCCAGCCGTGCTCGCGGCCAGCGTTCAACCCGGCCCGCTCGACGAGGCCGGCTGGTCTCTTCTCGGAGCGAACGCAGCCGTCGCGGCCAAGCTGCGCCAGCTCGTGCCGCGCCTCGAAGATCGGCTGCGCCAGGGCGGCCACGCCGTCGCGGCCATCCGCGTCAAGGTTCAGCCTTTGTGAACGCGCGCCCGCGGCCGGCGACGATTCCGCACGCTGGCCAATTGAACTCTTCGACGCAGCCAGACTCCTTTGACCAAACCTCAGCAGCTGCCCCCACCATGAATCGACGCCACTTCTCTTCCGCTCTTCTCGCCTCCGGCGCCTCGGCGTCGCTTCTCGGCCTCAGCCTCGAGTCCCGAGCCGCGGGGGCGGCCCCTGTGGAAGGCACTGACTTCAAGAAGCTCGAACCGTCGCAGCCGACGTCGACGCCGGGCAAGGTCGAGGTCCTCGAGTTCTTTTCCTACGCCTGCCCGCATTGCAACGCATTCGAGCCGACGATCGAAGGCTGGGCGCGCGGCCTGCCCGCCGACGTCGTCTTCAAGCGCGTCCCGGTGCCTTTTCTCTACAACGCCGACAACTTCGCGCACACCTACTACGCGCTCGAGACGATGGGGCTGGTCGACAAGATGCAGATGAAGATCTTCTCGGCCGTGCACGTCGATCACCTGCGCCTCGACAAGCCGGAGGACATCGCGGCAGTCGTCGGCAAGAACGGCGGCGATGCCGCGAAATTCCTTGCCGCGTTCAAGTCGTTCTCGGTCGCAACCGCGGTCGCGAAGTCGAAGAAGATGTCGGCCGACTACAAGATCGACGGCGTGCCGACCCTGGCAGTCCAGGGTCGCTTCATCACGTCGCCCGAGTTGGCGCACGGCGCGCCAGAGTCGCTCGCGGTGGCCGACGTGCTGATCGCACGATCACGCAAGGCCTGAGCGGTCGCGCCTTCGGGCTCTTGCGCTGTTCTCCCGACCCCTGGCGGTGCCGCGGCGGCGCCAGCCGCTCAGTAGTAGCGCGGGATAGGGCCGTTGTGCGGCGTTTTTCGATCCGAGAGATCGAGCATCGCCTCGTCGACGAAGCACCAGCCCCAGCCCTCGGGCGGGTCGTAGCCTTCGATGATCGGATGCTGCGTCGCCTTGAAGTGCTTGGTGGCATGCCGGTTCTTCGAATCGTCGCAGCAGCCGACGTGGCCGCAGGTGCGGCACAGCCGCAGATGGACCCACTCGTCGCCCATCGCCAGGCATTCTTCGCAACCGAGGGCGCTCGGCGTGACCGTGCGGATCGTGTCGAGATGGGTGCATTGGTGGCGCATGCTGCTTTGCAAGTTACGGCCGGGGCGCGATTGTCGCCGAGTGCCGATGTCGCGGCAACGC
This sequence comes from uncultured beta proteobacterium, assembly GCA_963778525.1. Taxonomy (GTDB): domain Bacteria; phylum Pseudomonadota; class Gammaproteobacteria; order Burkholderiales; family Burkholderiaceae_C; genus Schlegelella_A. Next base: position 1,236,851 of record CAVZUJ010000001.1, read on the forward strand.
GTCCTGCGCCGCTTCATCTGGGGTAAAAACCGCAGACCGACTGGAGACCTTGCATGAACATCGCCCGAGTTCGCTTTGCCCTGCTCGCCCTTGCCGGCACGCTCGCGGCGTGCGCCGCCCAGGCGCAGGCCTGGCCGGCCAAGCCGATCCATTTCGTCGTCCCCTTCTCGGCCGGCGGCGCCAACGATCTGCTCGGCCGCGCCGCCGCCGAAGGTGCCGCGAAAGCGCTGGGACAGGCGGTGATCATCGACAACCGGCCGGGTGGCGGCACGGTGCTCGGCACCGATCTGGTGGCCAAGTCCGCGCCCGACGGGTACACCTTTCTTGTCAGCTCGGCCGGCGTGCTCTCGAACGGCATGATCCGCAAGAGCGTGCCTTACAAGGACGGTGATCTGCTGCCGGTGGCAATGATCGGCCTGGCGCCCTCGGTGATCGTCGTGCCGCCGAACTCGCCGTACAAGGACATCAAGGAATTCATCGCCGCCTCGAAGAAAGGCGCCGGCCTGCACTTCTCGACCGCGGGCACCGGCAGCACGCCGCACTTCGTCGAAGGCCTGCTGGTCACCAAATACGGCGCCAAGCTCGACGTCGTGCCCTACAAGAGCGGCGCCGAATCGATCACCGCCGTGCTCAGTGGCCAGATCGACGCTACCTCGGAAGCCAGCATCGTCGTCATTCCGTACCTGAAGAGCGGCAAGCTCAAGGCGCTCGCCACGACCTGGACGGATCGCATCTCCGCCTATCCGCAATTGGCGACAGCCACCGAGGAAGGCTTTCCGGAGATCCGCATCGCGCACTGGGCTGGCGTGCACGCACCCCGCGGCACGCCGCAGGCGATCCTCGACAAGATGGCGGCCGCCGTCGATGCCGCCATGAAGGATCCGGCGACCGTGAAGCGACTGAAGGACATGGGCATCGAGCCGATTGGCGGCACGCGCGCTTCGTTCGAGAAATTCATCGACGAGGAGCGCTCGCGCCTCGCAGGCGTCGTCAAGGCGACCGGCATGACTGAAGACTGAACGCGCCTTGCGCTGCGTTCCTGCCTTCTTGACGCTGCTCGTGGCAGCGGCGATCGCGCCAATACCGTCGTTCGCAGCCGATCCCGGCGACGCGCCCGACGAGGGCGGTGTCGAGAATCGAGCCGCGCATACGCGGCTGACGTTCGAGAACGTGAGACTTCCCGGCGACGAGCGTGTCGGCCTGGTCGGCACGAGCTATCTCGTCGACTTCACGAAGAGTGGGGGCTGGGCGCTCGGCCCGGCGGTCTACGGGGCGGCCACCGGCCATCGCGGCGGCTTTTTCACCTTCGGCGGCGAAGCCGCGTGGCGCAAGTCGCTGCTCGGACCTTTCGGTGTCGAGCTCGGACTGTACGCGGGCGGCGGCGGCGGCGGCGGCGCGCCACAAGGCGGCGGCTTGATGCTGCGACCGCATGTCGACCTCCTCTGGGAAGCGAAGCAATACGCCTTCGGCCTGAGCGTGGCCAAGGTGAAGTTCCCGAACGGCCAGATCGACTCGACGCAGGTCGGACTGGTGCTCGACGTCGCGACCGACTTCAACTTCTTTCCGGCGAGCCAGCTCGATTCGTCCGCCGTGACCGGCGCGCGAACCGGCGTCAGCTTCGACCGGCTGCAAATCGTCGGCAACGTCTATCGCACGCGCTCCGGAGGTACCCTGAACGACGGCTCGGCCGAGCCGAGGAACATCCGGACCGTTGGCGTCCGCGGCGAGCAGTCTTGGGGCAGCAACGCCTACTGGGGCCTCGAGGCCGCGGGCGCGGCGCAATCGGGCGTGGCCGGATACGCCGAGTTCCTCGGAACGCTCGGGCTCGAGGGCGAAGTGATTCGCGACCATCTCCATGTCGGCGCTCGTGTCGCGCTCGGCATGGCCGGCGGCGGCGGCGTTTCAGTCGGCGGCGGCCTGTTCACGAAGGCCGCTCTCTACAGTGTCGTCCGGCTGAACAGCGATTTCGGCGTAGCGCTCGAAGGCGGCCTCGCCGATGCGCCGCAGGGGAGCTTTCGCGCCGCAAGCCTGTCCGCGTCGCTGGTCTGGGTCCTCGACAGCCGCGAAGGAGGCGGCGTGGCGGCGCGGCCGGTGCGTACCGACTTCAGCGGCGGCCTCGAGCGATTCGACGCTGCCCGGCACGACGGCACTACGCGCGAGCTCACGGCCAACATCCTGAAGGGCGACCGCTTCCTCTCGTCGAACTTCTACGTCTCGGGCCAGTTGCAGAGTGCGGTCGCCGGCGGGGCGGGTGGTTTTTCGGCAGCACTGATCGGTGCCGGTTGGCTGCAGCCGCTCTCGCCGCGCTGGTTCGTCGGCGCCGAATTGCTCGCCGGCGCGGCCGGCGGCGGCGGCGTCGACAGCCACGGCAGCATCGTCCAGCCCACGGTGTTCGCGGGCTTTCAGATCACCCCGGCGGTCGGGCTGCGCGTCAGTGGCGGTCGCGTCAAGTCGGTGAGCGGTCCGCTCTCGTCGAACATCGTGAACTGCCTGCTGACCGTGACCTACGGCGTCTCGTCGGGCGGCTGAACCGCGCCAGCGTGCTCAGCTATTGCGTCGGCACGCAGCCCGCCGACTGGGCGGCCTGGGCGTATGCAAGGTTGGCCTTCAGACAGTCCATTTGACGATCCAGATTGCTCGCGTCGCAAGCCGCGTCGAGAACTGCGACTCCCGTATCGGAAGCGACGAAGGGCCGAAATCCGAGATCGTGGCCGGTGTTGTCCTTGGCGCTCATTTCGCCGCAGAGCGCGGTGCGTCCCTTGTTCAGGGCGACGTTGCGAAACTGCGCCGATGCAGGATCCTTCAATCCGGCCGTTACCTTCTGCTCAAAGCGGGCGACCAGCGATGCGTCGTCGTCGAATGGTTGGGCCCGCAGCGCGGCTTCGACATCGTGTCGGGCATCGTCATCCTTGTTTCGTTGCACGGCTTCCTGGAGGACCTGGACCTGGGCTGCCGCAGCGCTCGCCGCCTGCTCGGCAGTCCCTGCCCGCTTGATCGCCTCGTCCCGGGCGCGTTCGGCCTCTTCGAGTGCCCTGGACTTGCCGCATCCACTCATCAGGACGCAGAGGGCAACCCAGGTCAGCCACGGGCCGAAGGCGATCTTCATTCGGCCGGGATGGATGTCGATGCCGGGTCATGGAAAACTGGTGCCGGCTGTCCGAATCGAACGGACGACCTTCCGCTTACAAGGCGGGTGCTCTACCAACTGAGCTAAGCCGGCGCACGTGAGCTCATCGCCAAGGCGGCGGCAGTATAGGCGTGCCCGCAATCGCGCCGCGGCGGCCCGTGCTCAGGGGCCGTCGCGCACCAGGCGCAGGGGGAACGCCTTCTGCCCGGTGTTGCCGAGCACCTTCCCGTTGGCGAAGCTGACGAGCCAGGCATTGAGGTTGTCGTCAGTCCCGGCGCGGGTGGCCCAGAAGAGCTCCGCCGGTGTCTTCGGGAAGGCATGCACGTCGATCAACGGCTTTTTCTTGACCGTCTTGTCGAGCAGCGACAGCAGCTCGTCCTTCGTGGGAATGCGCCAGGCCTTGCCATCGCTCTTGGCAGCGTGTTCAGCGGCCGCCTTGGCTGCGGCGTATTTGAATCGCACCAGCTTGCCGGTACAGGCCGGGCCGCTCAGGCCCTCGGCGCAATGTCGCCAGACAAGCTTCGTGGTGGAGTCCCGCACTTCCAACCCATCGGCCGAGACGGCGAAGCGATCCGCGCCATGGCTTGCCGAGGTTGCCGCGACGAGCAGCGAGAACATGACGAGACGACGGGCGAGCGCGCGGGGCTGGGTCAATGGTTTCTCCCTCAGGACGTTGTCGAGCCATGCGCATCGCATGGCCGGGGCAATTATTACTTGACTCGCTTGAGCGCCGGCCGTTTGGGTGGTGGCGACTCGGGCGGCGGCTCCGTCTCCCCGGCCGCGCCACTGCGTGGCACCTTCTGGAGAGCGCTGCCGCCGTCGGCGCGAGCCAGGCGCGGCCCGCGCACTGCCGCGGGCTTGTGCGCCGGCGGGTCCGGCTCGGCCTCGCTGGACGCGCCTGCGGGCGTCGCGCCGGCCGGCATCGGAAAGGCCATGCCCTGGCCGTTCTCGCGCGCATAGATGGCGATGACGTGATCCACAGGCACGACGATCTCGCGCGAGCTGCCGCCGAAGCGCGCCTTGAACTCGATCGTCTCGTTGCCGAGCTTGAGCGCGCTGGTGGCTTCGAAGCCGACGTTGAGAACGATCTCGCTGTTCTTCACGTACTCCTTCGGCACCCGGACCGTGTCGTCGACGAAGACGGCGACGTACGGCGTGAAGCCGTTGTCGGTGCACCAGTCGTGCAGGGCACGAATGAGGTACGGCCGCGTCGACGTGCCGGCGGTGGCGGGAGCGATCGGCGTCGTCATCGCAAAGACCGTCTGCAGCGTCGTCGTCGCTTACTTGCGCATCACTTTTTCGGACGGCGTCAGTGCCTCGATGTAGGCCGGCCGCGAGAAGATGCGCTCGGCGTACTTCAGCAGGGGCACGGCGTTCTTCGACATGTCGATGCCGTAGTAGTCGAGCCGCCAGAGCAGCGGCGCGATGGCCACGTCGAGCATCGAGAAATCGTCGCCCAGCATGTACTTGTTCTTGAGGAAGATCGGCGCGAGCTGGGTCAGGCGATCGCGGATCTGCGAGCGCGCCTTCTCGAGCTGCTTGTCGGTGCCCTTGACGCCGCGGCCCTCGAGCACGTTGACGTGCGCGAACAGCTCCTTCTCGAAGTTGAAGAGGAACAGGCGCACGCGCGCGCGTGCCACCGGATCGCCCGGCATCAGCTGCGGATGCGGGAAGCGCTCGTCGATGTACTCGTTGATGATGTGCGACTCGTACAGGATGAGGTCACGCTCGACGAGGATGGGCACCTCGTTGTACGGATTCATCAGCGCGATGTCTTCGGGCTTGGCAAAGAGATCGACGTCGCGGATCTCGAAGTCCATGCCTTTTTCGAACAGCACGAAGCGGCAGCGGTGCGAGTACGGGTCGGTCGTTCCGGAATAAAGCACCATCATGATCGGGAGGCTCCAGGGAAATCAGAAATGAAGGCGACACGGCCGGCTTGCACGGCCGGCCTTGTCGCATCGTGCGGACACGCGGCCCGCGACGCAGGCGGCGCGGCTAGTCGACGTTCTTCCAGAACGCGGCGTTCAGGCGCCAGGTGATGACGATCAGGAGGCCGAGAAAGATCAGCACGCCGACACCGACGCGAATGCGCTCGCCCTGCGCCGGCTCGCCCATCCACTGCAGGTAGGCGACGAGATCGCCGACTGCTTCATCGTAGTCGCGTGCGCTCAGCTTGCCGGGCGTGATCTGCTCGAAGTGGTCGAAGACCCGCTCGCTCTTCTCCGGCTCGTGCGGATCCTTCTTGTCGACGTAGATCGCGCGCCGCTCGCCCTGCAATTGCCACAGGACATGCGGCATGGCGATGTTCGGATAGACGAGGTTGTTCCAGCCGGTCGGCCGCGTGTCGTCGCGATAGAAGGTGCGCCAGAGCGTGTACAGATAATCGGCGCCGCTGCCCTTGCCGGCTTCCGAGCGTGAGCGCGCGATCACCGAAAGATCGGGCGGCGTCGTGCCGAACCAGTCCTTGGCATCCTTCGGATCCATCGCCACCTTCATCGTGTCGCCCACCTTGTCGGAGGCAAACAGCAGGTTGCTCTTGATCTCGTCGTCGGTCAGGCCGAGGTCATGCATGCGGTTGTAGCGCATGTACGAAGCCGAGTGGCAGCTCAGGCAGTAGTTGACGAAGGTCTTGGCGCCACGCTGCAGCGCCGCCTTGTCGGTCATCTTCGTGACCGGGAACTGGTCCCAGGGATAGCCTTCCTCGGCGGCGAGGCAAAGCGCCGGCAGCGCGAGAGCACAGGCGGCGAGCAGGCTCAGCAGACTTTTTTTCATGGCAGCTGGGGCGTTCAGTGGGCGACGAAGACGACGCGCTCGGGCACCGGCTTGAAGGTGCCCAGGCGGCTCCACCACGGCATCAGCAGGAAGAAGCCGAAGTACACGATCGTGCCCGCCTGCGAGATGTAGTTGAAGATCGGCGAGGGCGGCTGCGTGCCGAGGTAGCCGAGCACCAGGAAGAAGATGACGAACACGGCGTAGACGATCCGGTGCCAGTCGGGCCGGTAGCGAATCGACTTGACCGGGCTGCGATCGAGCCACGGCAGCGCGAACAGGATCATCACCGCGCCGCCCATGACGACCACGCCCCAGAACTTGGCGTCGAAATACTTGAGCAGGGCGACGACGACGATCGCGGCGATCGCGACCAGGATCTTGCCGGCGGCGCCGAAGCCGCCGCGCAGGATCGCCAGCACGCCACCCAGCCCGACCACGGCCATGAAGACGTAGACCATGAGGTCGGTCGTGGCGCGCAGCATCGAATAGAACGGCGTGAAGTACCAGACCGGTGCGATGTGCAGCGGCGTCTTCAGCGAGTCGGCGGGAATGAAGTTGTTCGGCTCCAGGAAGTAGCCACCGCCCTCGGGCGCGAAGAACAGCACGGCGCTGAAGAAGAAGAGGAAAACGCTCACGGCGAAGATGTCGTGCACGGTGTAGTACGGATGGAACGGGATGCCGTCGAGCGGCAGGCCGGTCTTCTCGTTCTTCTTGGCCTTGATCTCGACGCCGTCCGGATTGTTCGAGCCGACCTCGTGCAGGGCGATGATGTGCGCGGCGACGAGCCCCAGCAGCACCAGCGGCACGGCGATGACGTGGAAGCTGAAGAAGCGGTTCAGCGTCGCATCGCCGACCACATAGTCGCCGCGGATCAGGAGCGACAGGTCGGGTCCGATGAAGGGAATCGCCGAGAACAGGTTGACGATCACCTGTGCGCCCCAGTAGCTCATCTGGCCCCAGGGCAGGAGGTAGCCCATGAAGGCCTCGGCCATCAGGCAGAGGAAGATGCCGCAGCCGAACAGCCAGATCAGCTCACGCGGCTTCCTGTAGCTGCCGTACATCATGCCGCGGAACATGTGCAGGTAGACGACGATGAAGAACGCCGAGGCGCCGGTGGAGTGCATGTAGCGCACCAGCCAGCCCCAGGGCACGTCGCGCATGATGTACTCGACCGACTCGAACGCCTTGGCGGCGTCGGGCTTGTAGTGCATCGTCAGGAAGATGCCGGTGAGGATCTGCATCACCAGCACGAGAAGCGAGAGCGAGCCGAAGACGTACCAGAAGTTGAAGTTCTTCGGCGCGTAGTACTCCGCCATGTGCTCGTTGTAGAGCTTGGTCAGCGGGAAGCGGTTGTCGATCCAGTTCAGCAGCTTCTGGCCGGCATTGGAACCTGGCAGCGCTTCGTGATATTCAGCCATTCTTCTTTCTCCGCAGGAGTCTTCGTCGGGCGGGGCGCGAGCGGCGAGGCTCAGGCCTTCTTGTCTTCGCCGATGAGGATCCTGCTGTCGGACAGGTACATGTAGGGTGGCACTTCGAGGTTGTCGGGCGCCGGCTTGTCCTTGAAGACGCGACCCGCCATGTCGAAGGTCGAACCATGGCACGGGCAAAGGAAGCCGCCCGGCCAGTCGGAGGGCAGCGAGGGCTGCGGACCCGGCGTGAACTTGTCGCCGGGCGAGCAGCCGAGGTGCGTGCAGATGCCGATGACGACGAGGTATTCCTTCTTGAGCGAGCGCCAGTCGTTGCGCGCGTACTCGGGCGTGGTCGAGAAGTTGTCGCGCTTGGAGAGAGGGTCTGCAAGCTCGGCATCGTTCTTGGGCAGCTCCGCCAGCTGCTCGGGCGTGCGTCGCACGATCCAGACCGGCTTGCCGCGCCAGGCCACCGTCATCTTTTCGCCAGGCTGCAGAGCGCCGATGTCTGCCTCGACCGGCGCACCGGCGGCGCGTGCCCGCTCCGAAGGCTCGAAGCTGCTCACGAAAGGAACGGCCACGAATCCTGCGCCGACGGCGCCCGCACACCCTGAAGCGATGATCCAGGTGCGCTTGCCACCGTCGATCTTCTTGTCACCCATGCTTATCCCTACGAAGAATCTCGAACGAGACGCGAGAAGTCAACCCAGAATTCTAGCGGACGTGTCAAGGCGGAGCACCTGCCGGCGCAGACGCGAACCCAAGGCTTGACTTCCCGCTTGCAGGAGGAATACTGGCGCGACACAAAAAGCGGGGGCGAGCGATGGGCCTGGCGTCGGAGTTCAAGGAATTCGCAGCGAAAGGCAACGTCGTCGATCTCGCGGTCGGCGTGATCATCGGCGCGGCCTTCGGCAAGATCGTCGACTCGCTGGTCAAGGACCTCATCATGCCGATCGTCGGCCGGATTTTCGGGGGCCTCGACTTCTCGAACTACTTCATCGCCCTGAAGGATCCGCCGCCCGGATATTCCGGGCCGATGACCTATGAAGCCTTGACCAAGGCCGGCGTTCCACTCTTCGCCTACGGCAACTTCATTACCGTCCTGGTCAACTTCATCATCCTCGCCTTCATCATCTTCATCATGGTCAGGCAGGTCAATCGTTTGCGCCAGACGCCGCCGCCCGCACCGGCCGCCACGCCCGAGGACACCGTCCTTCTGCGCGAGATCCGCGATTCGCTGCGCCGCTGAAGCAGGCGCTCACCCATTCGGCGCCGCCGACCACCGGCGCCGAGCGTGACGCAGTGCCGCAGTCCGCCTTGATTTTTGGCCCCATACTAGAAGGAAGCTCGACCATACCGAGGACCCTCCTGCCAGCGCCCGCCGTCCGGCGCGGCTTGCGCCCGAGATGAATCCGATCGAACCACGCATGCAAGCTGCGCTCGACGCAGCCATGAACCTGATCCGGACGGCGGCCGCGACGGCGGCCATGCGCGTGGTCGAGAACCTGACAACGCTGGCGCAGAACTCCAGCAAGATCAGCGAGCGTGACCAGATCATCGCGACGCAGCAGGAGCTGCGCCGCAACCTCGGCATGTTCCAGAGCACGATGCACGAGGCGCTGCGCGAGAAGGTCTCCAAGGACATCGCACCGCGAGTCGATGCCAAGCGCAAGCTCGAGTCGGCCGATTGGGAAACGCTCAGCCTCGTCGACGATCTCGAGGTCGAGGAGCGGATGAACTACACGCGCCTCGGCCAACTCATCTCGCACGAATGCGAATGGCAGCTGCGCGACCTCTCTGCCTATATGGGCGCCTTGCTCAACATCGGTCGCGCCGACGACGAGCGCAACCCGCTGCGTGCCGAGATCGTCGGCGCGGCGCTCAACCGCGGCATCGAGGCGATTTCGGGCGAGCGCGAGAGCCGCCGCATCCTCACGCGCGAGCTGGGCACGGCGATGGCGCAGGTCATGCCCGAGTGCTACACCGACATCCTGCGCATGCTCCAGGAACGCGGCATCCGGCCGGTGAACCTGACGGTTCGCACCGTCGAGGGTCCCGGCAACCAGATGTTCGGCGCCTCCGGCTATTCGAACCTGAGCCGGGATGGCCGGTCCTCGACGCGCAGTGGCCACGGCGAATTCGACGACGCTTCCGGTTCGGGTGACCTCGATTTGTTGGCCGCGCACCGGCGCGCGCTTGCCAGCGCCTTTCCTCCCGGTCACGCCGCGGCCATCGACAGCATCCGCGACGCCGAGCCCGCGCCTCGAGGCGGCGGCGGCTCGCGTGGCCGGCACGCGGCCGCCGACCAGCAGCTGATGACGCTGCTGCGTCGCTTGACGGCGGTTTCGAGTCGACCGGGCGAGCTCGATGCCACGGCCTTTCTCGGAGGTCGGCGCGGCGGTGCGATCGCCGGACCCGCCGGACGCGGGGCCGGCACGACGTTCGGCAATGCCGTCGACTATCCGGCGGGCTACGCGGGCGCGCCCGCCGGCTATGGCGGCGGCGGTCCGGGCGGACTCGATGCAGGGCTGGCGGGAAGAGGCGTCGCCGCCGATTCTTCGCGCGGCGCGCCGATCACCGGAGGCAATGCGGCGGGCGGCCAGGGCACGCAGTACAGCGATGGTCTTACTGGCCTGATGGCGGTCAACCTGATCCGGGCGCACCGCGAAGAGCTGATCCAGGCCTCCACAGGCAAGCTCGATCACATGGTGATCGACGTCGTCGGCAGCCTGTTCGACCAGATCCTCTCCGACTCGCGGGTGTCGCCGCAGATGGCGCGCGAGATCGCCCGCCTGCAGCTGCCGGTGCTGCGCGTCGCCCTCAACGACTCGACCTTCTTCTCGACGCGGCGCCACCCGGTGCGTCGCTTCATCAACCGCATCGCCTCGCTCGCCAACGCCTTCGACGACTTCAACGAAGGTCCCGGCGCGATGTTCCTGTCGCGCGTGCGCAAGCTCGTCGACGAGATCATCGAGGGCGACTTCGATCAGATCGACCTCTACGCGGCGAAGGTCGCCGAGCTCGAGTCGTTCATCGCCGAGCAGACCGAGGGCGACGTCGAGAAGACCGGGGCCGTGACCACGCTCGAGGCGAAGGAGTCCGAGCTGCGCGTGCAGCAGCGCTACATGCTGCAGCTGCGCGCGGCGCTGACGCCGCTCGACCTGCCGGCCTACCTGCAGGAATTCCTGGCGCAGGTCTGGAGCCAGGCCCTGGTCCTCGCGACCAAGCGCGACGGTCCGGAGTCGGATCGGGCCAAGCGCTACCGGCGTGTCGGTACCGACCTGGTGATGAGCGTGCAGCCCAAGGGCTCGCCGATGTTCCGCAAGAAGTTCCTGATGCAGCTGCCGCCGCTGATGAAGGATCTCAACGAGGGCATGAAGCTGATCGGCTGGCCCGAGGCGGCGCAGAAGGAGTTCTTCGGCAAGCTGCTGCCGGCGCATGCCGAATCGCTGAAGGGACAGCCTCTCTCCGAGCTCGACCACAACATGATGGTCAAGCGCCTCGAGGCCGTCTTTGCCATCGCGGTGCCCCTGGGCGAGAACTACGGACGCAGCGAACCCGTGCATGACGTCGCCCCCGAAGTGATCGAACGCCGCTTCACACCCGAGGAGGCCGAGCGTGTGGGCCTGGTCGCCGAAGCAGCCGTCGACTGGTCGGGCGACGTCGACGGCTCGAGTGTCGACATCGATATCGGCGGCCAGGAGCAGCCGGCCGAGCCAGCATCGGCAACCGTCGCCGCGGCGATCGACCCCGAGGCCGAGGCACAACTCGGACCCACGACTTCCGAGTCGGGCGAGACGAGCGAGCCGACGCGCGGGCCGCAGCTCATCGATCACGTCAAGCTCGGCTTCGCCTACCAGATGCACCTGAAGGAAGAGTGGCAGAAGGTGCGCCTTGCGCACGTCAGCTCCGGCCGAAGCTTCTTCGTCTTCACGCGCGGCGGCAAGCACCAGGAGACGATCTCGATGACCTCGCGCATGCTCGCCCGCATGTGCGAGACCGGGCGCTTTCGCGCCGTCGAGAGCGCCTACCTCATGGAGCGCGCGACGCAGCGCGCGCGCAAGCAGCTCGCCGAGCTCAAGGCGCCGACCAGGCATTGAGCCGGCTTGCCTGCGCTGTCACGCTGGCCGCGCTGGCGTGGACCACCGTCCCGGCGAACGCCTGGAGCAACCACGCGCTCGGCACCTGGCCGGCGCTCGCGCCGATGCCCGAGCTGAGCACCATGCCGCTGGCCAAGGCCGAGACGCTCTCGGCCTATCTCGCGGCCCAGGGTCCGGCGGTCGCCGCGCTGCTGGCACAGGAGGAAGCCTGGGCGCGTCGCAGCGTTCCGGAGTACCCGCCCCGCCCCGACGCCCTGGCCTTTCACAGCGAAGGCGCGACGGCCACCGAGCTGGTCGCGCGCTTCGTTGCGGCGACGCGGATCAGCCCGCAGTCGCGCCTGGCGCTCTACCTGCAGTTGCCGCCGGGCGGCAACCCGATGGGCCGGCTGCCGCTGCCTGCTGCGGCCGTGACGACCTTCGAGCACAGCGAGTCGTCGCGACTCGACGCGTTCGTCGCCCTGCTCGAAGGCGAGCCGGTGCCGGTCGTGGACGTGATCGCGAGTGCTTCCGACGAGCCGGACTACGGGCTCGACATCGGCCTCTGGAACGACGACTCGACGCGCTACGGCCAGACCTACGGCCTCGGCAAGCAGCCGTTCGGCAATCCGGCGGTGCCCTTCTCGAGCCAGGCGCCGATGCACATGGGCTTCTTCCACGAAGGCGCGGTCGTCTATGCGGCGGCGCCTTTCCTGCGCCGCACCTTTCCCGAATATCGCGCCCATCTCTGGCAATCGCTGGCGGCGCAGGCCTTTCGAAACGGCCATCCTTACTGGGGCGCGCGCTTTGCCGGCTGGGGCCTGCACTATGCGCAGGACCTGACCCAGCCCTATCACGCGCGCGTCCTGCCCGGCGCCGGCACGATGCGAATGCTGTGGATCAATGCCCTCGATCTGGCCGGCGTGCACGGCCCGAAGGACCGTGTCATCGTCTTCATCACCAATCGCCATCTCGCGCTCGAGAACTTCCAGCTGCACTGGCTGCACGACGCCTTGCTGCACGGCAACGCGAACGACGCGGCGCTGAAGGCGCTGCGCGGCAACGCCGCGGCAGCGCCGCTGCCGCCGTATCGCGACGACTCGCTGCGGGAGGTGATCTCGCGCCAGTCCTACGACGCCGCCGACGCGCTCGACGCGGTGCTGACGGCGACGCTGCCGGCCCGCTACACCACCGATCCCGCCTACACCTTCGGCGTCACCGAACCGGCGGTCGACGTCTACGCGCTCCTGATGCAATCGGACCCGTTGAAGCTGGCCACCCTGCAGAGCGCGATGCTGCCCCTGCTGGGCAACTTCGGCACCCATTCGCGCTCATTCATCCGCTCGGTGCTGCCGCGTCGCTGAGCGGCGACGCCGACAAGGCGCGCGCCATGCGAAGCGCCGCCCGCAGGCTCGAAGGATCGGCCACGCCGCGGCCGGCAATATCGAAGGCGGTGCCATGGTCGGGGCTGGTTCGCACGAAAGGCAGGCCCAGCGTGACGTTGACCCCGTGCTCGACACCCAGGTACTTGACCGGAATGAGGCCGTGGTCGTGCGTCATGGCCACGACGATGTCGAACTCGCCAGGATGACCTGGCGCGTGGCGGGCCCGCATGAAGACCGTGTCCGGCGCGAACGGTCCGCTCGCGTCGATGCCCTCGGCCCTGGCCGCCGCGATGGCCGGCGCGATGATCCGGGCCTCCTCGTCGCCGAACAAGCCGCCCTCGCCGGCATGCGGGTTGAGGCCGGCCACGCCGATGCGCGGCCGCGCCATGCCCCAGCCCGCCGCGGCGGCGTGAGCGATGCGCAAGGTAGCGAGGACAGCGTCGAAGGTGACGGCATCGATGGCGCGGCGCAGCGACATGTGGATGGTCACCAGCACCGTTCGCAGCTCGTCGTTGGCGAGCATCATGCGCACTGGCGGCAGCATGCCGTCCTTCGCCGCCAGGGCCTGCAGCATCTCGGTGTGGCCGGGATGGCCGATGCCTGCTGCGGCGAGCGCTTCCTTGTGGATCGGCGCGGTCACGATCGCCGTCGCGTCGCCACGCTGCACCGAGCGCACCGCCGCTTCGATGCAGGCCGCCGCCGCCGCACCGGCGCGCGCGTCGACGCGGCCGAACGGCGCGTCGCCGAGATCGGGCGCCAGGCCGGCGACCTGGAGCAGCGGCAGGCAATGCGGCGGCACGCGGCGGCGATCGCCCGGTGCGTCGATGACCGCGACCGACAGCAGCGGGTCGACCAGGGCCGCGGCACGCCGCATGACCGCGACATCGCCGAGCACGAACGCGTCGTCGGCCTGGCCCGACGAAAACAATCTGGCAACGATCTCCGGGCCGATGCCGCAGGCATCTCCCATCGTGATCGCCAGGAGCGGCGGGGCGTGCGGGGCCATGCCGCATTGTCGTCGTGGCGCGCCCGATAATGTCATCCACATCGATCGCCGATTCATGCGCAAGGCCTGGCTCCTCTTCTCGCAAACCGTGACGGTGGCTGTCGCGCTGCTGTTCGTCGTGGCGACGCTGAAGCCGCAGTGGCTGCATCGCGGCATCGATCCGTCGCTGACGCCAAATGCCAGCATCGTGCCGCTGCCGCCGCCGGTGCAAAACGTCTCGCTGATCGGGCCGGGAGCGGCCGCCACGAGCTACGCCGGCGCCGCGAAACGCGCTTCGCCGGCGGTCGTCAGCATCACGGCGAGCCGCGCCTCGACCCGGCCGGGTGCGCAGGATCCGACCCTGCGCTTCTTCTTCGGCGACCGGGCCCCGCAGGAGCCCGAGGAACGCCAGTACGGGCTCGGCTCGGGGGTGATCGTCTCCTCCGCCGGCTACCTCCTCACCAACAACCATGTGATCGAAGGTGCCGACGACGTCGAGGTGATGCTCGGCGACGGCCGCAGCGCCAAGGCACACACGATCGGCGCCGATCCCGACTCCGACATCGCGGTCCTGAAGATCGATCTCGACAAGCTGCCGGTGATTGCCTTCGGCGACGTCGATCACCTGCAGGTCGGCGACGTCGTGCTGGCGATCGGCAACCCGTTCGGGGTCGGCCAGACGGTGACCTCGGGCATCGTCAGCGCGCTCGGGCGCAACTCGCTCGGCATCAACATCTTCGAGAATTTCATCCAGACCGATGCCGCGATCAACCCGGGCAACTCCGGCGGCGCGCTCGTCGACGTCAACGGCAACCTGCTCGGCATCAACACCGCGATCTTCTCGCGCAGCGGCGGCAGCCTCGGCATCGGCTTCGCGATTCCGGTGAGCACGGCGCGCCAGGTGATGGAAAGCCTGATCAAGGACGGCCAGGTCATCCGCGGCTGGATCGGCGTCGAACCGCGCGACCTCACGCCGGAGATCGCCAGGACGCTCGACCTTTCGGTGTCGCAGGGCGTGCTCATCACCGGCGTCGTGCAGAGCGGCCCGGCCAGCGCGGGCGGCATGCGGCCGGGCGATGTGGTGCTGAAGATCGCCGGCACGCCGGTGGCGAACACCCCGCAGCTGCTCAACGCCGTCGCCGCCCTGAAGCCGCGCGAGATGGCGACGATCAGCGTTCAGCGCGGCAAGGAGGCGCTCGACGTGAAGGTCACCGTCGCGCAGCGGCCGCGCTCGCGGTCGGCCCCGATCGAGCGCTAGAACGGCGCTCAGGGCGCCGCCTTCTCCTCGGCCGGCGCCTGGGTGTGCTTGATGAAGACCACGGCGGCCCAGATGCCGACCTCGTAGAGCAGCACCATCGACAGCGCCAGGGCAAGCATCGAAGCGATGTCCGGCGGGGTGATGACGGCAGCGACGATGAATGCGACGACGATGAAATAGGCGCGAAAGCTCTTCAGCTTCTCGATGCTGACGAGGCCCAGGCGGGCCAGCACCACGACGACGATGGGCACCTCGAAGGCGGCGCCGAAGGCGATGAACATCGTCAGGACGAAGCCGAGATAGGCCTCGATGTCCGGCATCGCCGAGACGCTCTTCGGCGCGAACGCCTGGATGAACGCGAAGACCTTGCCGAAGACGAAGAAATAGCAAAAGCCGACGCCGAGGAAGAACAGGAGCGTGCTCGACACGACCAACGGCAGCACCAACTTCTTCTCGTGCGTGTACAACCCCGGCGCCACAAAGGCCCAGACCTGGTAGAGCACCACCGGCAGCGCCAGCATGAAGGCGGCCATCAGCGTGATCTTCAGCGGCACCAGGAACGGCGAGATGACGTTGGTGGCGATCAGCGTTCCGCCCTTGGGCAGATGCGCCACCAGCGGCGCGGCGAGCAGATCGTAGAGCGCGCCCGGGCCGGGATAGAAGGAGAGCACCGCGAAGCAGATGCCGATCGCGATCGAGGCGCGGATGAGCCGGTCGCGCAGCTCGACGAGATGGGAGACGAAAGGCTGCTCGGTGCCCGCGAGTTCGTCTTCGGGATCCTTGCCCGGCAGGCTCATCGGCGCGTCAGGCCGAGTACGGCGACTTCGGCCGGAAGCGCGCCACGCGCGCCGCGCCCGACTGGGCCTTGCCGCGCACGCCGGCCTTCTGCTTGTACCAGTGCGGCAAGGCGCCGCGCTTCAGGCGCCAGTTCTTCTTCGGATGCCGGTATTGCGGCGCCGGTGCGGGAAGGTCGTAGGCGCTGGTCGACGACGGCGTGTCCGCGGTCGCGGCCTGCCAGCTCGTGTTGAGATCGGCGCTCGTCTTCTGCATCTCGGTGGAGACCGTGCGCTCGACGTTGCGGGCAGCGTCCTCGAACTCGGTCTTCATCTTCTTGAGATCGTCGAGCTCGATCGAGCGATTGACCTCGGCCTTGACGTCGGCGACGTAGCGCTGCGCCTTGCCGATGAGGGTGCCGACCGTGCGCGCGACGCGCGGCAGCTTCTCGGGGCCGATCACGACGAGCGCAACGGCGCCGATGAGGGCGATCTTGTCGAAGCCGAAATCGATCATGACGAGGACGTTTCGCTGCCGGCGACGAGTCGCCGCGCCGCAATCAGGACTTGGTGGTCTTGGCCTCGACGTCGACCGTGCCGGGGTCGATCGTGCGCGACGAGCTCACCTGCTGGGTCGGCGATGCCGGATCGGCAGGCGACGCCGTGCCGTCGCGGACACCGTCCTTGAAGCCCTTGACCGCGCCACCGAGATCGGCGCCGATGTTCTTCAGCTTCTTGGTGCCGAAGATCAGAACCACGACCAGCAGCACGATCAGCCAGTGCCAGATGCTCAAACCACCCATGATGTGTCTCCGCAGAGGGAATTGGCCTGAATTCTAGGTCAGCCCTTCGCCCAGGGCCGAGGCCCGCCCATGACGTGCACATGGAGGTGCGCAACTTCCTGGCGGCCATCGACACCGGTATTGACCAGGGTACGAAAGCCGTTCGTCACGCCCAGCTCGCGCATCAGGCGGGGCGCCAGCACCATCATGCGGCCGAGCATCGCCGCGTTGGCATCGCTGACGTCGTAGAACGTGCCGATGTGCTCCTTCGGAATCATCAGCACATGGACCGGCGCCCAGGGCGCGATGTCATGGAAGACGAGCACCTCGTCGTCCTCGTAGGCCTTGCGGCTCGGGATCTCGCCGGCGACGATCTTGCAGAAGATGCAGCTGGGGTCGCGATGCATGGCGGCGCCTCAGGCGGGCATCGGCGTGTTCGACGACAGGTTCAGCCAACCACGAACGATGCGGTAGAGGAACCAGATCGACACCAGCGCCCAGGCGATCCAGCCCGGAATCAGCAACAGCAGCCAGAGCGGCGCCGTCACCAGATAGAGAATCCCAGCCCAGATCACGCTGCGGATGCGCCAGCTGAAGTGCGATTCCTGCCATGTGCCGCGCGCCTCGTCGCGCTTGAAGAGGTCGAGGAAGAAGGCGATCAGCAGCAGCAGCACGCTGGCCTGCGCGCCCGGCAACACGGCGCCGACGGCGACGACTGCATGGAGGAAATAGCTCACGTGGCCGATCGTCTTCAGCGTCTGCTGGCGAGGATCGATCTCGACGATGTCGTTCATGTTCCGTCCACCTCCCTCGATTGCATCTTGCGGGCCGCGAACTCCTCGAGGCCCGAAAGTCCTTCGCGGCGCTCCAGCTCGGCCAGCACGTCGGCCGGCGCGAGGCCGTGCTGCGCCAGCGCGATCATGGTGTGGAACCAGAGGTCGGCCACCTCGGCCACCACCTGGCGCGGATCGCCGTCCTTGCAGGCCATGACCACTTCGGTCGCCTCTTCGCCGATCTTCTTCAGGACCGCGTCCGGGCCCCTGGCAAACAATCGCGCCACGTAGCTCGTCGCCGGATCGCCCTGGCGGCGCGCCTCGATCACGGCGGCCAGGCGCGCCAGCGTGTCGTTCGCGGATGCTCGGGGATCGTCCATCTTCGTCATTTGTAGATGTCGCGCGGATCTTTCAAGACCGGATCGACCGTTTCCCAGGCGCCATTTCGATAGCGCTGGAAAAAGCAGGAGTGGCGGCCGGTGTGGCACGCGACCTTCGGATCGCCCGCAGCGCGGGAGAGCTGCTCGACCTTGAGCAGGACCACGTCGTTGTCGCAATCCAGGCGCAGCTCGTGCACCTTCTGGACGTTGCCGCTCTCTTCACCCTTGTGCCACAGGCGCCGGCGCGAGCGGCTCCAGTAAACCGCCTCGCCGATCTCGGCCGTGCGGGCCAGCGACTCGCGGCTCATGTGCGCGAACATCAGCACGTCGTTGCTGCCAAGCTCCTGCGCGATGGCCGGAACCAGCCCATCGGCGTCCCACTTCACCTCGTCGAGCCAGCTCATCAAGGCCAGTGTAGCGGCGGCCTCAATCCCGATGCGTGGCGCCGACGAAGCCCTGCTCGACGGCGAACCAGTCGAGCACCGGCAGCGTGCCGGGCAGCACCGGCGCGACCTGCACCGGCAACTGCTGCCAGGCCATCTTCTGGCCTTCGCGCATCTCGAATTCGCCCTGCCACTCGCGCACCTTGCAGAAGTGCAGGCGGACACGGGCATGCGCGTAGTCCATCAGCGTCACCTGCCAGGGCTCGGCGGCGCCGATCGCGATGCCGAGCTCTTCGTGGAGCTCGCGCCGCAGCGCCGCCTGCACCGACTCGCCGGCCTCGAGCTTGCCCCCCGGGAATTCCCAGTAGCCGGCGTAGACCTTGCCCTCGGGTCGCGAAGTGAGAAGAAAGCGCCCCTCGGCATCGATCAGCACGCCGACCGCGACGTCGACGGCCCGGCGTTCCGTCCCCGCGCCGCTCACCCGTGATGCCTTCCGGCGTAGTCCTTCGCAAACTGGAATGCGACGCGCCCGGAGCGCGAGCCACGCTCGAGCGCCCAGACGAGCGCCTCGGGTCGCGCCGCCACGATCGCTTCGGCGCCGACGGCGAAGGCCCGCAGCCACTCGGCCACGATCGCCAGATATTCGTCCTGGCTGAACGGATAGAAGCTCACCCACAGGCCGAAGCGTTCCGAGAGCGATATCTTTTCCTCGATGACCTCGCCCGGATGCACCTCGCCATCCTCGGTGTGCCGATACGTGAGGTTCTCCTTCATGTATTCCGGCAGCAGGTGGCGACGGTTGCTCGTCGCATAGATCAGGACGTTCTCCGAAGACTCGGAGATCGAGCCGTCGAGGATCGACTTCAGCGCCTTGTAGCCGGGCTCGCCTTCGTCGAACGACAGGTCGTCGCAGAAGACGATGAAGCGCTCCGGCCGCTCGGCGACGAGATCGACGATGTCGGGCAGATCGACCAGGTCGGTCTTGTCGACCTCGATCAGGCGCAGGCCGCGCGGCGCGAATTCGTTCAGGCAGGCCTTGATGAGCGAGCTCTTGCCGGTGCCGCGCGCGCCGGTGAGCAGCACGTTGTTGGCGGCATGGCCGGCCACGAATTGCTCGGTGTTGCGAACCAGCCGTTCTTTCTGCGGCGCCACTTCGACCAGCGCGGCCAAGCGGATGGCCGCGACATGGCGAACCGGCTCGATCACGCCGGAGCCGCCGCGCTTGCGATAGCGAAATGCCGTGGACGCGCTCCAGTCGGGTGCGGCCAGGGGATGCGGAACGATCGCCTCGATGCGCGCCAGCAAGGCCTCGACGCGCTCGATCAGGTGCGGCAGCGAGGGCGGAGTCGACATGTCGGTGCCAGTGTAGTGGCCGCTTCAGGCGGCGTGCCGCTCGAGCAGCGTCGGCATCGCCGCCACCGTCTCGTCGGCGACGACGAAGATGCGGTCGCTCGCGCCAGCCCGGATCGGATGCATGCCCGTGAACGCGCCGAACGCCGGCAGCACGCCGACGTCGTTGCCGAGCCAGAAGCAGGGCAGGCGCAGGTGATCCCAGCCGCGCGCGCCGAGACTGACGCACGGATGCAGATGGCCGGCCAGCACATAGGCGCCGGCGACGCGCTTCGGGTGATGGCACAGGGCCAGGCCGTCGTGCCGGAACGGCTCGTCGACGACGCGCATGCCAAGCTCGGCCGGCGGGTCGCCGGCACGATCGTCGTGGTTGCCGCGGACCAGCACCAGCTCGAGTCCGCGGTGCGCGCGGCGCCATGCCGCCACGGCGGCCAGCGTCGCCGGCGCATGCGCATGCGCGGAATGAAGAAAGTCGCCGAGGAAGACGATTCGGTGTGCGCCGGTGCGTGCAACGAGCGCGCTCAAGCCGGCCAGCGTCTCGCTCGTGGTGCCGCGCGGCACCGGCACGCCCAGGCTGCGAAAGCTCACGGCCTTGCCGATATGCACGTCGGCCACGAGCAGGGTGCCGCTCGAAGCCAGAAAGGCGGCCTTCTCGGCCAGCAAACGCAGAGGCTGGCCGCCGGCCAGGATCGTCGTCATCGCACTCGCCTCAAGCCGCGAACAGGCGCAGGGCGACGTCGAGGTGCTCGGTGGGCAGCTTGCGAAAGCCGGAGCGCGCGAAGCGCTGCAGGCGGCCGATCGCGAACGAGGTCAGCGCCGATGCCTGCGCATTGGCATCGACCGTGGGCGTCTGCGAGCCGGTGGCCTCGGCCTGGGCGCGCAGGCTTTGCCGCAGCTGCGACTCGATGCGCTCGAAGAACTGGTTCATCCGCACCAGCAGCCGCTCGTTCTCGAAGACCAGCGCATCGCCGACCATGACCCGCGTCATGCCGGGATTCTTCTCGCCGAACTGCAGGACGACCTGCAGCACCCGATAGACCTGCGCCGCCGGACTGGGCTCGCGCTCGACGATCTGGTTGACGAGCGTGAACACGCTTTGCTCGACGAACTCGATCAGGCCCTCGAACATCTGGGCCTTGCTCGCGAAGTGGCGGTAGAGGGCCGCTTCCGAGACGTCGAGCTTGGCGGCGAGCGCGGCGGTGGTGATGCGCTCGGCGCCCGGCTCCTGCAGCATGGTTGCCAGCGTCTCGAGAATCTGGACCCGCCGCTCGCCGGGGCGCGGTCGCTTGCGCGCGACGACGGCCGCGGCGGCTGGCGAATTCACGGACGGCAGGATCGCCTCGGCCGAGACGGCGACCGAAGCATCGCTCGCTACTCCGGCGGCTTCATCGATTTCGCCAGCGGGCAGATCGGGCGAGTGCGTCATCTAAGGAGGGTGAGCTGGCGGAGCGCGCCGATTTTGGCATACACGTAGGCGGGCTTCGGACACTTTCGCCGGCCTGTTGCATCCCCTTTCGAAGCAGCCCTGCCGGCGTCCGGCAGCGTGCCGCGAAAGCGGCCGCCGAGGTAGCGCTGCATCCACACGGCCCGCATGCCGACGCGGCACGCCGACTTCTGGTGGACCAGCGTGTCCTCGACCAGGACACAGCGGCTGGGCGGCACCCCGAGCTGCGCGGTGACGCGGCGCAGCATGCGCGCGTCCGGCTTGGGTCGCAGCTGGCCGAACATCGTCATCTCGTCGATGCTGATCACGCCATCGAACAGCTTCGTCAGGCCGAGCGCAGCGAGAACGCGCAGCGCGTAGGCCCGTGGCGCATTGGTAAGGATGAGCTTGCGGCCCGGCAGGCGCTTGAGCGCGGCGCGATCGTGGGCGCTCGTTCGCAGCCGCTCTTCGAGGCCCGGCAAGCGATGCGTTTCCTCGAGGAAGTGGGCCGCCTTGACGCCGTTGTGGCGCACCAGGCCGAGCAGCGTTGCGCCGTAGCGCTGCCAGTAGCGGCGGCGCAGCACCCAGGCGGCTTCGTCGGATAGGCCGAGGTGCGTGCCGATGTAGTCGCCCATCGCCAGGTGCATCTCGCCGAAGACAGCGTTGCTCGCATCGTGCAGCGTGTCGTCGAGATCGAAAAGCCAGACCGGCCGACGGCCGGCCTGGCTTTGCCCCAGGATCGCACCCTCCCCGCTTCGCTCCCCTCCCGCCGAGCGGGAGGGGCGGGCGCCCTCGGCGCCCCTGTCGCACAGTTGTCGCGCAGCGCGACGGGCCTTCGAAGAAGGCCGCCCCGCCCTCCCGGAGGGCGGGGTTGGGGTGGGAGCAGTCCTGTCGCGAGGAACTCGCGGTGAGCGCGGCAAGACCGCGCTCACCGCGAGCGGATCATGGTGCCGTAGGCCTGCTCGGTCAGCACCTCCAGCAGCATCGCGTGCGGCACGCGGCCGTCGATGATGTGCACGGTGTTGACGCCGTTCTTCGCCGCGTCGAGCGCGGACTGGATCTTCGGCAGCATGCCGCCCGAGATCGTGCCGTCGGCGAACAGCTCGTCGATCTCGCGCGCCGTCAGGTCGGTGAGGAGCTTGCCGGCCTTGTCGAGCACGCCCGGCGTGTTGGTGAGCATCATCAGCTTTTCGGCCTTCAGCACTTCGGCCAGCTTGCCGGCGACGACGTCGGCATTGATGTTGTAGTTCTCGTTGTCGGCGCCGAAGCCGAGCGGCGAGATCACCGGGATGAAGGCATCGTCCTGCAAGGCCTTGACCACGCTCGGGTCGATCGACTCGATCTCGCCGACCTAGCCGACGTCGTGCTCCTTGGTCGGGTCGTTCAGGTCCATCATCCGCAGCTTCTTGGCGCGGATCAGGCCGCCGTCGCGGCCGGTCAGGCCCACCGCCTTGCCGCCGGCGACGTTGATCAGGCCGACGATGTCCTGCTGCACCTGGCCGGCCAGCACCCACTCGACGACTTCCATGGTCTCGTCGTCGGTGACGCGCATGCCCTGGATGAACTCGCCCTTCTTGCCGATCTTGGCCAGCGCCTCCTCGATCTGCGGGCCGCCGCCGTGCACGACCACCGGGTTCATGCCGACCAGCTTCAGCAGCACCACGTCTTCGGCGAAATCCTGCTGCAGCGCCGGGTCGGTCATGGCGTTGCCGCCGTACTTGATGACGATGGTCTTGCCGTGGAACTTGCGGATGTAGGGCAGCGCCTGCGCCAGGATCTCCGCCTTGTCGCGCGGGGCGACGTGCGAGAGGTCGTGCGTCGCGGTCGCAACAGGATGCGGGCGTGGCGGTCATGGGCGGCGGGACCGTGAAGGGCGGTCGAGAGGGTGAGAGAGGCAGCGCAGAATCCTACACTTTGCTGTTCGCCGCAACGATGTCGCGCCGACATAGAAGAGCCTTCCCGATCGACGCCGTTGTTCGGCGAATACGACGTCGTCGTGCTCGGCGGAGGACCCGCCGGCATCGCCGCCGCCGCGTCGGCGGCCCGGCCATGGCGCCCACACGCTGCTGGTCGAGCGCTACGGCTTTCTCGGCGGCATGGGCACCGCCGCCGGCGTCACCAATTTCTGCGGCCTGCATGCCAACGTGCATGGCGACATCCGGCAGGTGGTGCATGGCATCGCCGACGAGCTGCTCGAGCGCATGCGGAGCCCTGGGTGGCTTGAGCGAGCCGCACCTCATCTTCGGCAAGATCCACGCCCAGGCCTACGACACGGCGGCCTTCAAATGCGCCGCCGATGCGCTGCTGCTCGATGCCGGCGTCGAGCTGCTGTTCCATGCGTTTGCGGTCGGCGTGGCGCGCCACGACGGGCACGGCCCCGTCGATGCGCTGCTGCTCGAGACGAAATCCGGCCGCGCCGCGGTGCGCGCGAAGATCTTCATCGATTGCTCCGGCGACGGCGACCTCGCCCACTTCGCCGGCGTGGCGATGGAAAAGGGCGACGCGCGAAGGCGGCCTGCTCTACCCGACACTGATGTTTCGCGTCGGCAATGTCGATGCGGCCGCGGCCGGCGACGCCTGGCGCTCGATTCCCGAGCGCATGGATGCGGCCGAGGCGGCCGGCGAATTCCGTTTCCCGCGCCGCGGCGCCATCGTCCGGCCGCAAAAGCACGCCTACGAATGGCGCGTCAACGTCACGCAGCTGAAGAACGCCGACGGCAGCGCAACCGACGGCACCGATGCCCGCTCGCTCTCGGCCGGCGAAGTGGAGGGCCGCCGGCAAGCGGTCGACTACCTGCGTTTCCTGCGTGCCAAGGTGCCCGGCTTCGCCGACGCCTATGCGCTCGACATCGCGCCTCAGCTCGGCATCCGCGAGACGCGGCGCCTGGTCGGCGAGGCGACGCTCACGGCCGACGACGTGCTCGGCTGCGCCGACTTCAACGACACCGTCGGCGTCAACGGCTGGCCGCTCGAGCTGCACGTGGCCGGCGACGTCGAATGGCGCTGGCCGCCGATCCCCGAGTCGCGTGGCTTCAATCAGCTGCCCTATCGGATGCTGCTGCCCCGACGCAGCTAGCGCCGGCGGTGTCGACAACCTGCTCGTGGCCGGCCGTTGCGCCTCGATGACGCACGAAGGCCATTCGGCCGCACGCGTCTCGGGCGCCTGTTTCGTCATGGGCCAGGCCGCCGGCACGGCCGCCGCGCTCGCCCTGCACCGCTCGCTCGCGCCCGCTGCGGTTCAGGCCGCCGAGCTGCAGCAGATGCTCGAAGCCGACGGCGCCTTTCTCGGCCTCTGAGCGCGCCCGCCCTGCGGCGGCAAGGGCCGGCAAGGCGGTGGTGTAATGAGCCGCAGTTGCCGGCGACCAAGCCAGAGACTTCCAGGAGAGGCACTCATGTCGACCCCTTCCACCCCCCGCATCGCACCCGTTCCCCGCTGGCGAGGCTGGCGTCCACCGGCCTGGCCTGGCTCGGCGCCGCAGCGCTGGCCTTCGGCGCCTTGCAGGCCGTCCCCGGCGTCGCCGCCGAAGCGGCCGTGAAGATTCCGGCGCCGGCGGTCGACGACACGGCGAGCGCCACGACCCTGCAGACCGCGGTCTTCGCCGGCGGCTGCTTCTGGGGCGTGCAGGGTGTGTTCCAGCGCGTCAACGGCGTCGTCCAGGCCGTCTCCGGCTATGCCGGCGGCAAGGAGATGACGGCGCACTACGAAATGGTGGGCACCGGCCTGACCGGCCATGCCGAGTCGGTGAAGATCACCTACGACCCGAAGAAGGTGAGCTACGGCACGCTGCTGCAGATCTATTTCTCGGTGGCCCACGACCCGACGCAGCTGAACCACCAGTATCCCGACAGCGGCCCGCAATATCGCTCGGCGATCTTCTACACCGACACGGCGCAGAAGCAGACGGCCGAGCGCTACATCGCCCAGCTCGATGCGGCCAAGGTCTACCCGAGCAAGATCGTCACCGAGGTCGTGCCGCTGCCGGCGTTCTATGCCGCCGAGGGCTACCACCAGGACTACCTGACGCTGCACCCGGAGTCGGGCTACATCTCGCACTTCGACCTGCCCAAGATCGCGAACCTGAAGACCTTCTTCCCGAAGGAATACCGGGCCGAGCCGGCCTTGGTGATGGCCAAGGCGCAGGCTTCGAAGTAGCCCGGACTTACGCTTCGTTGCCTCGGTTCGCCAGCGGAGGGTCATCGACGTTTGGGTAAGCTTGGCGGCGCCGCATCTGTCTGTCGGAGCCTGCCCATGAATCGATCCCCGTTCCCTTCGCGTGCACGCGCCCTGCTGCGCTCCTCCAGCGCGGCCGCCATCGCGCTGACGCTGCTCGCGAGCTGCGGCGGGGGTGGCGACGGCAACGCCGGCAGCTCGTCGAGCGGACTGCCGCCGTCGTCGTCGCTGGCCGAGCAGTGCGCGGTGCCGAGGGCAGGCAGCAGCGACACCCTCGGCAGCCTGGCGACGGAGAAGGCCTATCTGCGCTCGTGGATCGACGAGACCTACCTCTGGTACCAGGACGTGCGGGCGCTGCCCGCCGCCACGCTCGATCCGAGCGGCTACGCCACCGCGATCGACTACTTCGACGCCTTGAAGACGCCGTTGAACGACGCCGCCGGCCAGCCCAAGGACAAGTTTCATTTCACCTACGACACGACCGCCTGGCAGAAGCTTTCGCAACAAGGCGTGCAGTACGGCTACGGGTTCGAAGTGGCCCTGCTCGCGGCGAGCCCGCCACGCAGCGCCATCGTCGCGTATCTCGATGCCGCGTCGGGCACGCCTGCCAACACCAATGCCATCGCTCGCGGCGCCACGATCGTCACCGTCGATGGCGTCGATTTCGCCAACGGCAGCGATGTCGACGCGCTCAACGCGGGCCTGTTCCCGACGGCCGCCGGCACGCACACGCTGGTCATCCGCGACGAGGGCGCAAGCAGCAACCGCACGGTGACGATGACGGCACAGCCGATCACCGAGAACCCGGTGCAAAACGTGATGACGCTGCCCGTGCCCTTCCAGAAGGTCGGCTACCTGCTCTTCAACGATCACATCGCCACGGCGGAGTCGGCGCTGGTGGCGGCGTTCACGCAGCTGAGGAACGCCGGCGTCACCGATCTCGTGCTCGACATCCGCTACAACGGCGGCGGCTTTCTCGACATCGCTTCCGAAGTGGCTTACATGGTCGCCGGGCCGAACCTCACCACGTCGGCCACGCCGACGCCCTTCTTCGAGCGCGAGATGTACAACGACCGCAACCCGTTCAACCTCTCGGTCTCGCAGGCCGACGACGCCGTTCCACGACCACGGCGTGAACTTCACGGTCGGAACGGGCCAGGCCCTGCCGTTCCTCGGCCTGAGCCGCGTCTACGTGCTGACGACCGCCGACACCTGCTCGGCAAGCGAGTCCATCGTCAACGGATTGCGCGGCGTGGGCGTCACCGTGAACCTGGTGGGCGGCACGACCTGCGGCAAGCCGTACGGCTTCTTCCCGCAGGACAACTGCGGCACGACCTACTTCGCGATCCAGTTCCAGGGCGTCAACAACATGAACTTCGGCAACTACCCGGACGGCTTCACGCCGACCTGCAGCGTCGACGACGACTTCGCCCACGCGCTCGGCAGCACGTCGGAAGCGCAGCTCAACATGGCCCTGGGCTTGCGCGCCAGCGGCACCTGCACGCCCGCGATCGGCACCAGCACCGCGCACATCTTGTCGGCCGCCAACGCCAGGCCCGCCGCACCCGTGCTCGTGCGCAACCCCTTCCGCGAGAACCGCATCCTTCGCATCCAGTGAGCCACAGCGCCTGCGGCGCAAGGGCAAAGCGCGCCTCCGGCGCGCGAGCCCCCCGCGCGAGTTGACGGACGCCGCGCCGAAGGCGCGGTGATCCGTCGAACGAGCGCAACCCGCGTGGACGGCGGCGAAGCCGCAGTCCATCCGGGTCAGAAATGGATGCCGCGCATCATCTGCTGCATCGCGATGGCTTCCGGGCTCGGCACGTACTTCTTGTCCTTGTCGCCCTTGGCCGCGGCGCTGTCCGGGAACATCCGGAAGGTCGAGTTCATGACGATCTGGGCCACGCGCGGCACCAGCGCGTGCAGCAACTCGCCGGTGATACCCAGCCGCGTCGCGATGCGCACCGGCTTCTCGACGCAGGCCTCGGCAATCATGTTCGCCGCATCTTCCGGCGACAGCACCGGCACGTTGTCGTAGATCCGGGTCGGCCCGATCATCGGCGTGCGCACCAGCGGCATGTTGATGGTGGTGAAGCTGATGCCCATGTCGGCGTATTCGCTCGAGGCACAGCGCGTCCACGCATCGAGGGCTGCCTTCGAGGCCACGTAGGCCGAGAAGCGCGGCGCATTCGTCAGCACGCCGATCGAGCTGATGTTGACGATGTGGCCCTTCTTCTTTGCGACCATGCCGGGCAAGAAGCCCATGGTCACGCGCAGGCAGCCGAAATAGTTGAGCTGCATCGTCCGCTCGAAATCGTGGAAGCGCTCGTAGCTCGCCTCGATGGCGCGGCGGATCGAGCGACCGGCGTTGTTGACCAGGAAGTCGACGCCGCCGTGCGTTGCGGTCAGCCATTCGACCAGGCCCTTGCAGCTCGCTTCGTCGGCGATGTCGGCCGAATGCGTCTCGACGATCGCGCCCTTGCCGGCCTTGGCCAGGATCTCCTTCTTGGCCTCCATCAGCTTGGCTTCGTCACGGGCGCAGATCACGGTGATTGCGCCGGCCTCGGCGAACTTGCAGGCCGCGGCCAGGCCGATGCCTGACGAGCCGCCGGTCACCAGCACGACCTTGCCGGCGACCGTGCCGCGCAGCGAGTGATCGATCTTCAATGCCGGGTCGAGATGCCGCTCCCAGTAGTCCCAGAGACGCCAGGCGTAGTCGGGCAGCTTCGGGCACTCGATGCCCGAGCCCTTCAGCGCGGCGAGCGCCTCGCGGCAGTCATAGCGAGTCGGAAAATTGACGAAGGTGAGCATGTCCTCCGGCAAGCCGAGGTCCGCCAGCACCGCGCGCTTGATGCGGCGCACCGGTGCGAGCGCCATCATTCCCTTCTTCACGCTCTTCGGAATGAAGCCGAGCAAGGCGGCATTGACGAAGAGATTCATCTTCGGCGCGTGCGCCGCCTTGCTGAAGATGTCGAGCACGTCGCCAACGCGGTAGCCGACCGGGTCGACGAGATGAAAGCAGCGCTTGTCGAGACTCGTCTTCAGGTGGCTGATGTGGTCGAGCGCGGCGACGACGAAATCGACCGGCACGATGTTGATGCGGCCCCCTTCGAGACCCACCGACGGCATCCACGGCGGCAGGAGCTGGCGCATGCGCTGGATCAGCTTGAAGAAGTAGTACGGACCGTCGATCTTGTCCATCTCGCCGGTCTGCGAGTCGCCGACGACGAGCGCCGGGCGATACACCGTCCACGGCACCTTCGATTCCTTGCGCACGATCTTCTCGCTCTCGTGCTTGGTCATGAAGTAGGGATGGTCGAGGCCCTCGGCCTCGTCGAACATGTCCTCACGGAAGACGCCCTCGTACAGGCCGGCGGCGGCGATCGAGCTGACGTGATGCAGGTGCCTGGCATCGACCGCCTTGGCGAACTCGACGACGGCGCGCGTGCCGTCGATGTTGGCGGCGATCTGCGACTCGGCGTCGGCCGAGAGGTCGTACACCGCGGCGAGGTGATAGACGTGATCGACGTGGCCCTTGAGCTTTTTCACGTCGTCGGCC
This sequence comes from uncultured beta proteobacterium, assembly GCA_963778525.1. Classification (GTDB taxonomy): domain Bacteria; phylum Pseudomonadota; class Gammaproteobacteria; order Burkholderiales; family Burkholderiaceae_C; genus Schlegelella_A. The sequence goes on from CAVZUJ010000001.1 coordinate 1,265,454, forward strand.
GAGACGCCGAGCTTTTTCGCAGTGAGGTCGCCGTAGACCGGGATCGCGCGACTCCTGCCAGCGGCTACGCCCCAGTATTCGAGCAGGTCGTCGAGCTTGCCGCGGCTTTCCGGCCGCAGCAGGAAGTGGACGACCGCGCCGCGCCGCGCGAGCAGCGTCTTGACCAGCCGCTTGCCGATGAAGCCCGTGGCACCGGTGACGAAGTAGCGCATGCATCACTCCCGAATCGCGCCGCGCCCGCCGCGCCCGCTTCTCGGCGATTCTTGGGCAAAGGCGGCGACAGGCCGCGCGGGGCAAACCCGACCCGCGCGCCTGCACTAGAGGCGCGCGCCTAGGGCGATTAGGGTGCGTCCCCGAGACGGACTGCCTACATTGACGGAATGCCGCTGCCGGTCGCAGCCGCTCCACAGCAGGAGATATCGAGATGGTCAAGAAACTCAAGGCGATGGCCGCCAAGCAGAAGCACGCTGCGGCGTCGGGTCTGTTCGACAGCGAGCTCGCCAAGACGGTGAAGGATTCGGCGCAGCAGATCTGGCTTGCCGGCATGGGCGCCTTCGCCAAGGCGCAGGCCGAAGGCAAGCAGCGCTTCGAGGCGCTCGTCAAGGAAGGCACGTCGCTGCAGAAGAAGACGCAGACCGTCGCCGAAGAGAAGTTCGGTGAAGTCACCAGCAAGATGACCAGCATGGCCGACGACGTCAGCGCCAAGGCCGGTCAGCACTGGGACAAGCTCGAGTCGATCTTCGAGGATCGCACCGCCAAGGCCCTGAAGAAGCTGGGCGTGCCCTCGTCGCGCGACGTGCAGGCGCTGAAGGACCGCATCGACGCGCTGACCGCGCAGATGTCGTCGCGCACGAAGAGCGCGGCGAAGACGGTGGCGAAGAAGGCAACCGTCGCCAAGCGGGCGCCGCGCAAGAGCGCCGCGAAGAAGACGGCCCGCTCGGCCGCCTGAGGATCGCGCTCGCGGCGCTCGCCGCGATGAATACCGAAGAAGGCGCCGCGGCGCCTTCTTTTTTTCGTTCAGGGCGCTCGGCTCAGACCACGGCTGCGCCGAGGTAGCGCGCCTCGAGGTGACGTCGAAAGTGCAGCGGGTTGAGCGGCTCGCCGCTGACGCGCTCGGCCAGCTCGGCCGTCGTCCACTGGCTCGCCTGCTGCCAGATATGCGCGCGCAGCCAGTCGAAGGCCGGCGCGAAATCGCCGGCTGCCACGCGTGCATCGAGATCCGGCGTGGCGCGGCGGATCGTCGCGAACCATTGCGCGGCGTACATCGCTCCCAGCGTGTAGCAGGGGAAGTAGCCGATCAGGCCGGCGCTCCAGTGCACGTCCTGCATGCAGCCGTCGCGGAAATTGCCGCGCGTGTCGATGTCGAGCAGCGTCGCCATGCCCTCGTCCCACAAGTGCGGAATGTCCTCGACCTCGATCTCGCCCTCGATGAGGCGTTTTTCGATGCCGAAGCGCAGGATGACGTGCGCCGGATAGGTGAGCTCGTCGGCATCGACGCGGATCAAGCCCGGCTCGACCCGCGTCAGCAATCGCTGCAGGTTGCCGCTCGTGAACGCCGGCTGGGCGCCGAAGCGGGCCGCCAGGAGCGGTGCCAGGCGGGCGATGAAGCCGGCGCTGCGCGCGAGCTGCATCTCGAACGAGAGGCTTTGGCTCTCGTGGATGGCCATCGAGCGGGCGCGCGCGATCGGCTGCCCGAGCAGTGCGCGCGGCAGGTTCTGCTCGTAGCGGGCGTGCCCGGTCTCGTGAATCGTGCCCATGAGGCTGCGCACGAAATCGTCCTCGCGATAGCGCGTCGTCAAGCGCGTGTCCTCGGGCACGCCGCCGCTGAAGGGATGGGCGCTTTCGTCGAGACGGCCCGCCTCGAAATCGAAACCGAGCAGTGCCATGACCTCGAGGCTCAGGGCGCGCTGCGCCGATTTCGCGAACGGGCCGACCGGCTCGATCACCGGCTCCTTCGCCTGCTTGTCGCGCACCGAGCGCACCAGTCCTGGCAGCCAGGTCTGCAGATCGGCGAAGACCCGGGTGACTTCGGCGCTGCTCGCGCCCGGCTCGAACTGATCGAGCAAGGCGTCATAGAGCGGCATTCCGCCGGCGTCGGCCAGGCACTTCGCTTCCTCGCGGGCGAGGCGAACCACTTCCCGCAGATTGACGACGAAGCCGGCCCAGTCGCCGGCCGGGCGTTGCTCGCGCCAGGCGTGCTCGCAGCGCGACGTGGCGAGCGACTTGGCCTCGACGAGGGCTTGCGGCACGGCGTTCGAGCTCTTCCAGTCGCGCCGAATCTCGCGCAGGTTCGATCGCGCCATGGCGTCGAGGGGCTCGCCCTCGGCCTGCGCCAGCAGCTGCGCGAGATTCGGTTCGGTCCGTATCCGGTGCAGCAGCGCGTCCATCTCCGCCAGTGCCCGGGCGCGCGCTTCGTTGCCCTTGGGCGGCATCATCGCGGCGCGGTCCCAGCTCGCCATCGAATAGAGATGGCCCAAGCGGTGCAGCCGCGTCCAGATGCGGGTCAGCTCGTCGTACGAATCGGTTTTCATTTGCATGGCGTCACTCAGTGTACGTATTGACCGGGCCACAACCAGAGGGCGCCGGCCGTCAGGATGAAGTAGCGAGCGAACTTGCCGATCGCCATGTAGACGACACAGGGCCAGAAGGGCAGCTTCAGCCAGCCGGCGACGGCGCAGAGCGGGTCGCCGACGATGGGCAGCCAGGAAAGCAGGCAGGCCTTGGCGCCGAAACGCTGCAGCCACGAGAGCGCACGCGTCTCCGGACGCTTGTGTGTCGCATGCTCGTAGGCGCGCTCGGCGCCATAGCCCATCCACCAGGTCAGCGCGCCGCCAAGCGTTCCGCCGAGCGAGGCTACGCCGATGGCTGGCCAGAACATGCCGGGATCGAGCTTGACCAGGCCGAAGACCGCCGGCTCCGAGCCGAGCGGCACCAAGGTCGAGGCGATGAAGGCGATGAAGAAGACCGTCGACAGGCCGACCTCAGGCAACGCCAGCAGCCCTATCGTCCAGTCGAGCCAGCGCTCCATATGGAAGACGATTATCGACACGCGATCTACGGGTCGAACCGCTGGCAAACCGCGATTTCGCGCCGCTATACTCCTGCCTCGTTTTTCAGCAGCCTGCCTTCCCCGCCCCCATGCGCATCGGCCACATCACGCTGGCGAACCGGCTGTTTGCCGCACCCATGGCGGGCGTCACCGATCGGCCATTCCGCCAACTCTGCAAGCGCCTCGGCGCCGGCTATGCGGTGAGCGAAATGGTGACCTCGCGCAAGGACTTGTGGCAAAGCCTGAAGACCAGCCGGCGCGCCGACCACGAAGGCGAGACGGCGCCGATCTCGGTGCAGATCGCCGGCACCGACGCGGCGATGATGGCCGAGGCGGCGGCCTACAACGTCGACCGCGGCGCCCAGATCATCGACATCAACATGGGCTGCCCGGCCAAGAAGGTGTGCAACCAGTGGGCCGGCTCGGCGCTGATGAAAGACGAGCCCCTGGCGCTCGACATCGTCGAGGCGGTGGTTGCGGCCTGCGCGCCGCGCGGGGTGCCGGTGACGCTCAAGATGCGCACCGGCTGGTGTGCCGCAGAGAAGAACGCCGTGCGCATCGCGCGCGCCGCCGAATCGGCCGGCATCGCCATGATCGCGGTGCACGGGCGCACGCGCGAGCAAGGCTACAAGGGCGAAGCGGAGTACGACACGGTGGCGGCCGTGAAGCGCGCCGTCGCGATTCCTGTGGTGGCCAACGGCGACATCGATTCGCCGCAGAAGGCGCGCCGCGTCTTCGCCGCCACGGGGGCCGACGCGATCATGATCGGCCGCGCGGCGCAGGGCCGGCCCTGGATCTTCGGCGAGATCGCGCACTACCTGGCGACTGGCCAGGAGGCGCTGCCGCCGCAGGTCAGCGACGTGCGGCAGTGGCTGCTCGAGCATCTGGACGACCACCATCGCCTGCACGGCGAGGTGTCGGGCGTGCGCAGCGCCCGTAAGCACATCGGCTGGACCCTGCGCGGCTTGCCGGGCGGCGAGGCCTTTCGAGCCGAGATGAACGCGATCGATTCGTGCGCGGCGCAGGTTCGCGCCGTCGATCGCTGGTTCAGTGCGCTGGCCGACACGCAGGCGCTGATGCCGGCGAGCACGCCGCCTGCCGAAGCGGCAGAACTTCATTGAAGATGCGAGACGCGAGATGGCCAACAAGAAACATATCGAGGAGTGCGTCCGTGAGAGCCTCGAGAGCTATTTCAAGGACCTGCGTGGCGTCGAGCCGACAGCGATGTACGACATGATCCTGCAGGTGGTGGAGCGGCCCTTGCTGGAGACGGTGATGAAGCACGCCGAAGGCAACCAGAGCCGCGCCGCGGAATGGCTGGGCATCAACCGCAACACCTTGCGCCGCAAGCTGGTCGAGCACAAGCTCATCAAGTGAAGCAGCGGCTCTCGAGGCCTTCCATGCATGCGCTGATTTCCGTTTCCGACAAGACCGGGGTCGTGGATCTGGCGCGCGCGCTGGCGGCCATGGGTGCGACGATCCTTTCCACCGGCGGCACCGCCAGGCTGCTCGCCGGCGCGGGCCTCTCGGTCACCGAGGTGGCCGAGCACACCGGATTTCCGGAGATGCTCGACGGTCGCGTCAAGACCCTGCATCCGACGATTCATGGCGGCCTGCTGGCACGCCGCGACCTGCCCGAACATGTCGCAGCGCTCGAGCAGCACGACATCGCACCGATCGATCTGCTCGTCGTCAATCTCTATCCGTTCGAAGCCACCGTCGCAGCACCTGACTGCACCTTGGCCGACGCGATCGAGAACATCGACATCGGCGGCCCGGCGATGGTGCGCTCGGCGGCGAAGAACTGGCGCGACGTGGCGGTGCTGACCGACGCATCGCAATATGCCGGCGTGCTCGATGAATTGAAGGCCCGGGGCGCGGTCTCGCTGGAGACCAAGTTCGCGCTCGCGGTGGCGGCGTTCAATCGCATCGCCAGCTACGACGCGGCGATCAGCGACTATCTTTCGTCGCTCGCCGGGCCGAGCGACGGCAGACCCGAGCGGGCCGAGTTTCCGGCGCAGGTCAACAGCCATTTCGTCAAGCTCCAGGACCTGCGCTACGGCGAGAACCCGCATCAGCGGGCGGCGTTCTATCGCGACCCGTCGCCGCTGCCGGGCTCGCTCGTGAGCGCCAGGCAGCTGCAGGGCAAGGAGCTGTCGTACAACAACATCGCCGATGCCGACGCGGCCTGGGAATGCGTGCGCTCGTTCGGCGACGACGCCGCGGCGGCCTGCGTCATCGTCAAGCACGCCAACCCGTGCGGCGTCGCGCTCGGCGCTTCGGTCGGCGAGGCCTACAGCAAGGCGCTGCAGACCGATCCGACCTCGGCCTACGGCGGCATCCTCGCCTTCAACGTCACGGTCGACGGCGAATGCGCCGAGCGCATCCGGGTGGCCAAGCAGTTCGTGGAAGTGCTGATGGCGCCGGCCTTCACGAGCGAGGCGCTGGCCATCTTCGCTGCAAAGACGAACACCCGCGTCCTGCAGATCGACTTGCCCGCCGGCGCCGTGTCCCGCAACGCCTTCGAGACCAAGCGTGTCAGCTCGGGTCTCCTGATCCAGACCGCCGACAACATCGACTTCGTCGCCAGCGAGCTCAGGATCGTCACGGAGAAGAAGCCCACCGAGGCCCAGATGCGCGACCTGCTGTTCGCCTGGAAGGTGGCGAAGTTCGTGAAGAGCAATGCCATCGTCTACTGCGGCGGCGGCATGACGCTGGGCGTCGGCGCCGGCCAGATGAGCCGCGTCGATTCGTCGCGCATCGCCTCGATCAAGGCCGAGGCGGCCGGCCTGTCGCTCGCCGGCTCGGTCGTGGCCAGCGATGCGTTCTTTCCCTTTCGCGACGGCCTCGACGTCGTGATCGACGCCGGCGCGAGCTGCGTCATCCAGCCCGGCGGCTCGATGCGCGACGATCTGGTCATCGCCGCCGCCAACGAGCGCGGCGTGGCCATGGTGTTCACCGGCTATCGCCACTTCCGCCATTGAAGCTGCCTGAAGTCGCGGGCCTGGCCCTCGCCTTCATCGCGCGCCTCATCACGGGTGCGCAGGGCCATTGGTACGGCGCGCCGCCGAAAGCCGAACAGCGCATCTACTTCGCCAACCACCAGAGCCATTTCGACTGGGTCCTGATCTGGGCGTCGCTGCCGCGCGACCTGCGTGCGACGACACGCCCGATCGCAGCGCGCGACTACTGGACCTCGACACCGCTCAAGCACTGGATCACGCGCGAGATCTTCAACGCGGTCTACGTCAGCCGGGAGCGCAAGGACGACGAAGACCCGCTCGAGCCTCTGCTCGAGGCGCTCCGCCAGGGCGACTCGCTCGTCATCTTTCCCGAGGGCACGCGCGGCCACGCGGCCGAGCCTGCACCCTTCAAGTCCGGCCTCTATGCCCTGGCCGAAGCCTTTGCGGAAGTGCCGCTGATCCCGGCCTGGATCGACAACGTGCAACGCGTCATGCCCAAGGGCGAGGTCGTGCCCGTGCCGATCCTGTGCACGGTGACGTTCGGTGCCCCGCTCACGCTGCAGCCCGGCGAAGAGCGGCGGGCCTTTCTCGATCGGGCCCGCGCCGCCGTGATCGCCTTGCGCGAGGTCGCCTGATGGGCCTGCGCGAGCTGACCGTCACGCAGCAGGTCGGGCTGCTGTTCGTCGCCCTCTTCGGCCTGCTGGCCCTGGCGACGCTGCTGGCCTTCGCCGGCTCGCTGCGCGAGGCCGGCCCCGGGCAGCAAGCCCTTCGCGACCGCTTCGCCCGCGACCTGCGCGCGGTCTGGATCGGCGCCGTGATCTTCTGGATCTCCTGGGCCGCCGGCCCGTTCGTCTCGACCCTGCTGTTCGGCCTGGTCTCGTTCCTTGCCCTGCGCGAGTTCGTGACCCTGACGCACACGCGTCGCGGCGACCACCGCAGCCTGCTCCTGGCATTCTTCGTCGTCCTGCCGACGCAATACGTGCTCGTCGGCACGCGCCTCTTCAACGCCTTCACCGTCTTCATTCCGGTCTACGTGTTCTTTGCCATCCCGGTCATCAGCGCGCTGGCCAACGACCCGCTCCGATTTCTCGAGCGCACCGCGAAGATCCAATGGGGCATCACCGTCTGCGTCTACGGCATGAGCCACACGCCGGCGTTGCTGCTGCTGGAGCTGCCGAACTGGCACGAGCGCGGCGCCTTCCTGGTCTTCTATCTGGTCATCGTCGTCGCCACGGCGCAGGGGGTGCAGGAGCTGGCGAGCCGGCACCTGCGCCGCAGGCCGGTGGCGCGCGCGATCAGCCGCTCCTTTTCCTGGCGCGCCTGGGGCGTGGGCGTTGCCGCTGCCGGTGTCGTCGGTGCCCTGCTGTACTGGACGACACCGTTCAAGCCGCTGCCGGCGCTGGCCATGGGCGCGATTGCCGGCGCCACCGGCACGCTCGGCGCATTCGTGATGCAGGCGCTCAAGCGCGACGCCGGGGTGCGCGACTGGGGCGGCAGCGCTTCGCTGACCGGCGCCGTCGGCCTGCTCGACCGCGTCGCACCTCTCTGCTTCGCCGCACCGGTCTTCTTCCACTCCGTTCGCTGGTATTTCGGCCTCTGAGGCGAACCGGCCACCGCGCTCGACCCGAGTTCGGTTCCAATCGCTGCATGCGTGTCCTCGGCATCGACCCCGGCCTTCGCACGACGGGCTTCGGCGTCGTCGAGAAGAACGGCGCCGGCTTGCGCTACATCGCCAGCGGCACGATACGCACCGATGCCGCCGCCCTGCGCGACCTGCCCGGGCGCCTGAAGATCATCTTCGACGGCGTGCGGGAAGTCGCCGAGCGCTATGCCCCGACCTGCGCCTCGGTCGAGATCGTCTTCGTCAACGTCAACCCGCAGTCGACGCTCCTGCTCGGACAGGCACGCGGCGCCGCGCTGTCGGCGCTCGTCGCGCACGAGCTGAGCGTGGCCGAATACACCGCCCTGCAGATGAAGCGCGCCATCGTCGGCCACGGCCAGGCAAAGAAGGAACAAGTGCAACAGATGGTGATGCGCCTGCTTTCCTTGCCCGGTGTGCCCGGCAAGGACGCAGCCGACGCCCTCGGTCTGGCCATCTGCCATGCCCATGCGCAAAGCACGTTCGCGGCAATCGAACGCAGCACCGCGCTGGCACCGCGAAGTTCGGCGCGCTATCGACAGGGACGAAGCTACTAGGGTGCGCGACTATCGTCGGCGCTCGGCGACAATCGGCGCCCCATGAATGTCCTCTACGAAGACGGCGGCAAGTTCCACGCCGGCCGGGTGATGAGCGAGACGGAAAGCTCGCTGCAGGTCGAGCTCGCGTCGGGCAAGCGCGTCAAGGTCAAGGCGGCCAACGCCCTGCTCCGCTTCAACAGCCCCGAGCCCGACGCCCTGCTCGTCTCGGCCGGCGCCATCGCCGCCGACATCGACCTCGACCTGGCTTGGGAGTTCGCTCCCGAGGGCGAGTTTGCTTTCGGCACGCTCGCACACGACTACTTCGGCGGGTCGACGGGCACGGTGCAGCAAGCCGCCGCGCTGCTCGGCCTGTTCGGCGCACCGCATTACTTTCGCCGTCTCGGCAAAGGCAACTTCAAGAAGGCGCCTGAAGAGACGGTGAAGGCCGCCCTCCTCGGCATCGAGCGAAAAAGGCTGGTCGCGGCGCAGGTCGAAGCCTGGGCCGCCGAGCTCGCGGCCGGCAGCTGCCCGGCACCGGTGCGCGAGCAGCTCTACAAGATCCTCTTCAAGCCCGACAAGAACGCGCCGGAATACAAGGCCGTCGTCAATGCGGCGCGGCGAACCGGGCGGGCGCCGCTCGATCTGCTGAAGGCGGCGGGCGCGATCGACTCGCCCTATCAATTCCACTGGCGCCGCTTCCTGTTCGAGCATTTTCCGAAGGGCACCGGCTTCGCCGCCGTCGAGGTTCCGACGATCAAGGACGATCTGCCGATTTCCGACGCGATGGCCTTCTCGATCGACGACTCGCAGACGACCGAGATCGACGACGCGCTTTCGGTGCAAGGCCTGGGCAGCGGCCGGGTCGCGATCGGCGTGCACATCGCGGCGCCGGCGCTGGCCGTCGCGCCGGGCTCGGGCATCGACCGGATCGCGCGCGACCGCCTCTCGACCGTCTACATGCCCGGCCACAAGCTGACGATGCTGCCGGGCCCGGTGGTCGACGCCTTCACGCTGAAGGAAGGCCGCGATTCGCCGGTGCTGTCGCTCTACGTGACGGTCGACGAAACGACGCTCGCGACGCTTTCCTCGGAGACACGGATCGAGCGCGTGCGGATCGCGGCCAATCTTCGCCACGATCAGCTCGAGGCCGAGGTGAACGAGACGACGCTCGCCGAGGGCCTGGCGGCGAGCGTGCCCGTTCGCCCCCGAGCTGACTTTCCTGCATGGCTTTGCGCGCCATCTCAAGGCGGCGCGCGAAGTGGTGCGCGGCAAGCCGGAGAACTTCAATCGGCCCGACTACGCGTTTCGGATCGCCAGCGCGGACGACGCGGCCATCGCCGGCGACGAGCCGGTCGAGATCGTGCCCCGGCAACGCGGCTCGCCGCTCGACCTGATCGTCGCCGAGACGATGATCCTGGCCAACAGCACCTGGGGCGGCTGGCTGGCCGAATGCGGCGTGCCGGCGATCTATCGCAGCCAGGCCAGCATGGCGCCGGGCGTGAAGGTGCGCATGAGCACGCGACCCGGCCCGCACGCCGGCATGGGCGTGGCGCAATACGCGTGGTCGACCTCGCCGCTTCGGCGTTATGTCGATCTGGTCAACCAGTGGCAGCTCGTCGCCTGCGCCCGCCACGGCCGCACCGCCGCGCTGGCGGCGCCGTTCAAGCCGAAGGACGTGAGCCTGCTCGCCATCATTGCCGACTTCGACACGGCCTATGGCGACTACAACGCCTTCCAGTCATCGATCGAGCGCTACTGGTCGCTGCAGTTCCTGCGTCAGCACGGAAGCGCCGAGCTCGAGGCCACGGTGATGAAGGACGGCCTGGTGCGTGCCGATCATCTTCCGCTCGTCTTTCGTGCGATCGGCGCCGAGCCTTTGCCGCGCGGCGCCCGTGTCCGTGTGCGCATCGGTGCCATCGACCTGCTGACGCTCGACCTCTCGGCCAGCGTGGTCGCACGGCTCGACGAGAGCGCAGGCGCGGCTGCCGCAGCGCCCGAGACCGGCGACGCCGGCGATGACGAAGAAGCAGCCGGACCCCTGGCCATCGCCGTCGACGTCGCCGAGGGCGACAACGGCAGCGACGCACCGCCCGTCGCCGAATCCGCCGCGGCCTGATCCGACGATGGCGGGTCGCCTCTCGACGCTGCAGATCGCGCTGATCGCATCGGTCGGCGTGCATGCCGTTCTCCTCACCGTCCGCGTCGTCGACCCGGAAGGATTCAATCGCGTCTTCGAGGATTCGCCGCTCGAGGTGATCCTCGTCAACTCCCGTTCCGGCGAAGCCCCCGAGAAAGCGCAGGCAATCGCCCAGGCCAGCCTGGCTGGCGGCGGCGAGGCCGCGGCGGGCCGGGCCACGTCACCGCTGCCGCCGGCGGCGTTGACCGAGCTCGGGGACGCCAACGAGGAGACCCGCAAGCAGATCGAGCAGATGCAGCAGACGCAGCAGCAACTGCTGACGCAGGTGCGGCGCGAGCTGGCCCTCCTGCCGGCGACCGAGCCGTTGCGCGACCAGGGCACGCCCGAGGAACGTGAGCAGGAGGATCGGCGCCGCCAGCTCATCGAGGTGCTGGCCGAAATCGAGAAGCGGATCAACGAGGAGAACGCGCGGCCGAAGAAGCGCTATATCAGCCCGGCCACGCATGAAGCCGTCTATGCGCTCTACTACGACCAGCTGCGTCGCAAGATCGAAGACCGGGGCACCCGCAACTTCCCCGAGAGCCAGGGCAAGAAACTCTATGGCGAGTTGACGATGAACGTGACCGTCGACGCCGAAGGGCGCATCGTCGAAACCGAAGTCGTGCGCAGCTCGGGCTCGAAGATTCTCGATCGTCGTGCCGTGGCCATCGTCAACGCGGCGGCACCGTACGGACGCTTCAACGTGGCGATGCGCAAGAACGCCGATCAGCTCGTGATCACGTCGCGCTTCAAGTTCACGCGCGACGAGAACCTCGAGACGTCGTTGAGCGCCAGCCCGTGAACCGCTACGGGCTCGCCGGCAATCCGGTTGCGCACAGTCAATCGCCGTTCATACACGCGGAGTTTGCGCGCCAGACGGGAGAGCCGGTCGCCTACGAGCGCGTGTTCTGTCCGCTCGACGCGTTTGCCGCGACGGTGCGCGCCTTCGCGGCTTCGGGCGCACGGGGCTGCAATGTCACCATGCCCTTCAAGTTCGCCGCCTTCGACCTGACAACCGTGGCAACGGAGCGCGCGCGACTGGCCGGCGCCTGCAATACGCTTCGCTTCGAAGCCGACGGCTGGCATGGCGACAACACCGACGGTGCCGGGCTGGTTCGCGATATCGAGATCAATGCCGGGGTGAGCATCCGTGCGGCTCGGATACTCCTGATCGGCGCCGGCGGCGGAGCGGCGGGTGCCCTGGGCCCGCTGGTGGCCGCGGGCGCGGCCGAGATCGTGGTCGTCAACAGGACATTGGCACGCGCCCGCGATCTCGTCGCGCGGCACGCATCGCAGGCGGCGGCAAGCTCGAAGATGGCATTGGCGGCGCGCGCCCTCGACGCGTGCGGCGAAGGCTTCGACATCGTCATCAATGCCAGCTCGAGCAGCGTCGCGCACGCGCCCGTTCCGGTCGCCGCGACCGTCCTCAAGCGCGGCGGCCTGGCCGTCGACATGATGTACGGCCCGACCGCGCACGACTTCGTGAGATGGGCCGAGACCGGCGGCGCGCAGGGCCGGGACGGCCTCGGCATGCTGGTGGAACAGGCAGCCGAGGCCTTCTGCTTCTGGCGCGGCGTCCAGCCTCGCACCGCTGAAGTGCTGGCGGCCCTGCGCCGCCGCATCGAGTCGGCATGACCGCGCTGCGCGGCAGCGGCCTCGGCCGCTTCGCGGCACTGCTCGCTGTCGCGCTCCTTTCCTTGCAGGCCTATTTCTTCCTGCGTATCGCCCTGATGACCTTCGTCGACCCTCGATCGACGACCTTTCAACGATCGGAAGCCTGGCGCCTGGCGAACGTCCCGCGGCCCCTGGCCTGGCAGCAGCGCTGGGTCGACTACAGCGCGATTTCGGTAAACCTCAAGCGTGCGGTCATCGCGTCGGAGGATGCCGGCTTCACGGAGCACAGCGGCGTCGAATGGGACGCGCTCGAGAAGGCGTGGGGCCGCAACCAGCGCGCTGAAGCGGTCGCTGATCGCGCCAACGAGCGGAGCGCCAAACAGGATCCTCCGAGGGGCCCCGCGCCAACCGCCCGCGTTGCAAAGGTCGTGGGGGGCTCGACGATCTCCCAGCAGCTCGCGAAGAACATCTTCCTCGGCGGCGAGCGCAGCCTCCTGCGCAAGGGCCAGGAGCTCGTCCTCACCTTCGAGATGGAAGCCTTGCTCGGCAAGCGACGCATCCTCGAGATCTACCTCGACAGCGTCGAGTGGGGCGAAGGCGTGTTCGGCGCCGAAGCTGCGGCGCAGCGCTACTTTCACGTCAGCGCCTCCGCCCTGTCGGTGTCTCAGGCGGCGCAGCTCGCCGTGATGCTGCCGGCGCCGAAGCGCTTCGAGAAGCGCATCGGTTCGCCCTACGTCGCAGGCCGCGCCTCGACCATTGCCGCACGCATGGGAGGCGTCGAGCTGCCCTAGGCGAGGAGGGGTACCCGGCCTCCTAGAATCGACCGATGACCGGTACGCTTACGGCCGAGATCGCTGCCGCGGCGGCGCGCCTGATCGTCGAGGAAGGGCTCGAGTACGGGCCCGCCAAACGGCGCGCCGCGCGTGATCTGCGCATCGGTGGACGCTCGGTCGAACTGCCCGGCAACGACGTGGTCGAAGACGAAGTCCGCAGCTACATCGATTGCTTCCACGCCGATTCGCAACCGGCCGAGCTGGCGGCGTTGCGCGGCGTGGCGGCGAGCTGGATGGCACGCCTGCAAGCTTTCCGCCCCTACCTGACCGGGGCCGTCTGGCGCGGCACGGCCACACGACGCAGCAGCATCCATATCGAGCTGTACTGTGACGATTCGAAGTCGGCCGAGCTGGCCCTCATCGACATGCGGGTCGACTACGAGGTCTCGTCCACCGACGGCCCGCGCGGCAAGCCGCTGGACGTCCTCAATCTCTTCATCCGCAGCCCCGAGCTCGCAGACCGCGTTCATGTCGCCCTGACGGTGCTCGACTACGACGACGTCCGCGGCGCCTTGCGCGGCGACGCCCGTGGCCGCCCGCAGCGCGGCGATCTCGCGGCCCTGCGGGCCCTGCTGGCGGCGCCTTCGTGAAGAGACGAACGGTGGCCATCGGCGGCGCGGTTGCGGTCGCGGCTGCCGCTGCCGGCCTTTCCGCGGCGCTCAGGCCAGCGCGGCAAGTCAGGTCGGATGGCATGACCGAGGCCCCGATCGACTTCTGGTCGCTGTCGTTCGCCACCGTCGACGGCGTGTCGATCCCGATGTCTTCGTTTCGCGGCAAGCCCTTGCTGCTCAACTTCTGGGCAACCTGGTGTGCGCCGTGCGCGACCGAAATGCCTCTTCTCGACAGCTTCGCCCTCGCCGCGCCGGCCCGCGGCTGGAGCGTGCTCGCGCTCGCGATCGACTCGGCCGTACCCGTCCGCAGGTTTCTGGCCGAGCGCCATCTGTCACTGCCGGTGGTCCTGGGCGGCGCCGACGGCCTCGACCTGTCGCGCAGCCTGGGCAACAGCGTCGGTGCGTTACCCTTCACGGTCGTTTTCGACGCGAACGGCAAGCCCGCTCAACGCCGGCTGGGAGCGCTCGACGAAAAGATGCTGGCAAGCTGGGTGGGCCTCAGTTGACAATTTGTCGCACCGCTGCCATCGCGTCATTTCTTGGTCTCTACGGCTGGTAATCGTCAATAAATCGCGTAAAGTCGCGTCCGCTCCGGCATCCGGATCGGGGCGTCTTCAGCAATCAGCCCGAGGTGGCTTGCCATGGATTTGCGCAAACTCAAGACCTTGATCGACCTCGTCTCCGAGTCGAATATCTCCGAGCTCGAAATCGCCGAGGCCGATGGCAAGGTGCGGATCGTGAAGGGTGGCGCACCCGCGCCACACCCTCATCCCGGTCCTTCACCGACGCTGCATGCCGCAACGCCGGCGCCGGCGTCGGCAAGCTCGGCCGAAGTTCCGGTCGAGCCCGCGGCGCCGACGGGTCACGTCGTGAAGTCGCCCATGGTCGGCACCTTCTATCGCTCGGCCAGTCCGGGTTCGGATGCATTCGTCGAGGTCGGAAGCGCCGTCAAGCTCGGCGAACCCATCTGCATCATCGAGGCCATGAAGATCATGAACGAGATCGAGGCCGACTCGACGCGGCACGATTCGCGAGATCCTGTGCGAGAACGGCGAGGCGGTGGAATTCGGTCAACCCCTGTTCGTCATCGAATGAGCGGCAAGTCCTTCTGGAAAGTCAGTAGATATCCCGGTGAGTCAGCGCTGACATCCTCATGTTCAAGAAAATCCTGATCGCGAATCGCGGCGAGATTGCGCTACGGATCCAGCGCGCCTGTCGCGAGCTCGACGTCAAGTCGGTGGTCGTCTACTCGGAGGCGGACCGCGACGCCAAGTACGTCAAGCTCGCCGACGAAGCCGTTTGCATCGGCCCGGCCCCATCGTCGCAGAGCTATCTCAACATGCCCGCGATCATCGCGACCGCCGAAGTGACCGATGCCGAAGCCATCCATCCCGGCTACGGCTTCCTTGCCGAGAACGCCGATTTCGCGGAGCGCGTCGAGCGCAGCGGCTTCGTCTTCATCGGCCCGACGCCGGATTCGATCCGGATCATGGGCGACAAGGTCTCGGCCAAGCAGGCAATGATCAAGGCCGGGGTGCCTTGCGTGCCTGGCTCCGAAGGCGCTCTGGGCGACGATCCGAAGGAAGCGATCCGCGCCGCGCGGGCGATCGGCTACCCGGTCATCATCAAGGCGGCCGGCGGCGGCGGGGGCCGAGGCATGCGGGTGGTCCACACCGAGGCGGCCCTCGTATCGGCGGTGCAGATGACGCGGGCCGAGGCCGGCGCGGCATTCGGCAACCCGGCCGTCTACATGGAGAAGTTCCTGGAGAACCCGCGCCACATCGAAATCCAGGTGCTTGCAGACCAGCACAAGACCGTGTTGTGGCTCGGCGAGCGCGACTGCTCGATGCAGCGCCGACACCAGAAGATCATCGAAGAGGCTCCAGCACCGGGCATCCCGCGCCGCGCCATCGAGAAAGTCGGCGAGCGCTGCGTGGCTGCCTGCAAGCGGATCGGGTACCGCGGCGCCGGCACCTTCGAGTTCCTGTATGAGAACGGTGAATTCTTCTTCATCGAGATGAACACCCGGGTGCAGGTGGAACATCCCGTGACCGAATGGGTGACCGGCATCGACATCGTGCAGATGCAGCTGCGCATCGCCGCCGGCGAGAAGCTGCCGATTCCGCAGCGCAGCGTGCAATGTCGCGGCCATGCGATCGAGTGCCGCATCAATGCCGAGGATCCGTACAAGTTCACGCCGTCGCCCGGGCGAATCACGATGTGGCATCCACCCGGAGGGCCGGGCGTTCGCGTCGACTCGCATGCGTACACCAACTACGTCGTGCCGCCGAACTACGACTCGATGATCGGCAAGATCATCGTGCACGGCGACACGCGCGAGCAAGCGCTGGCGCGCATGCGGACCGCGCTCTCCGAGACGGTCGTCGAAGGCATCCAGACGAACATTCCGCTGCATCGCGAGTTGATGGTCGACGCCAAGTTCATCGAAGGCGGAACGAGCATTCACTACCTGGAAGGCTGGCTCGATCAGCACAAGCGCTGAGCCCCGCGCGATGCACGCGCTCACGGTGCTCGTTCCGGCAGACGCGGTGGAGGCGATTTCCGAACGGCTGGAAGAAGACTGCGCGGCACTGTCCGTCTCGGTGGAAGACGCCGACGCCGGAACGCCTGCGGAACAGCCGGTCTTCGACGAGCCCGGCGTGACTCAGTCCGGCGCTTGGCAGCGCGCTCGTATCACTGCCCTGTTCGCCGACGAGATGGCAGCCGTTTCGGCGGCCGCCAGCTTGGCGTCGGCCGGCCTCCATGCGGACAGCCGCATCGAGGCCATCGCACCGGTAGACGAGCGCGACTGGGTCCGCCTGACGCAATCGCAGTTCGGGCCGATCGAGATCGAACCCGACTTCTGGATCGTGCCGACCTGGTCGTCCGCGCCGGCATCGGCCCGCAGGATCATTCGCCTGGACCCCGGAATGGCCTTCGGCACCGGCACACATCCGACGACGCGCATGTGTCTGCGCTGGATTGCGCGCGCCGCAAGGAGCGGAGCCACATCGCCCTGGGCGCGCGTGCTCGACTACGGTTGCGGCTCGGGCGTGCTCGCGATCGCCACCGCCTTGTTCGGCGCAGCCGACGTGCAGGCCGTCGACATCGACCCGGCGGCCGTGACGGCGACGCGCGAGAACGCGAACGCCAACCAGGTTCGACTCGAAGCCGGCGAGCCAGCAAGCGTTGCGGGCCGCTATTCGCTCGTCGTCGCCAACATCCTTGCGACACCACTCAAGCTGCTGGCCCCCTTGCTTGCAACGCATCTCGAACCCGGAGGAAGCCTCGTGCTCTCGGGCATCCTCGAACGGCAGGCCGACGAGTTGCGCCAAGCCTATGCGCCCTGGCTGAAGCTCGACGTTGACGAAGTCGACGATGGCTGGATCCTCATGACCGGCGGCCGGGAAGCGTAGGGCACGTGGCATGATTTCGCGATGAGTCTGGCGACGCGCTGCTCCTCTTGCGGAACCGTTTTCCGCGTCGTTCAGGATCAGCTCAAGGTCTCGGAGGGCTGGGTTCGCTGCGGCCGCTGCAACGAGGTTTTCAACGCGCTCGAGGGGCTCTTCGATCTCGGGCGCGACCTGCCTTCCGACCCGGAAGAAATAGGAGCTCGCGAGCTGGTCGCCTCGCCCGCTGCGGCGCGGGACCCGCCCGAGGTCGACGCGACCGAGCCAACGGCGCCGCCACCCTCGCCAGGTTCGTTCTTCGGCCTGCCGCCCTCGCCGATCGACGGACTGCTCGCCGATCCGATCGACGCCCATCTCTTTCGAAAGCGTGGCGCCGAGGGAGATCGCTCGCACAGTGTCCAGGTCGACGCTCGCGATCGCCTCGAGTTCTCGGATGCCCGATTCGACTCGGATCTGTTCGCGGAAAGCCCGTCCGCACTCGACACGACCCTCGTGGAAGTGCAGTCCACGGGCGCGGGCGGCTTGCCGCTCGAAAGCGAAAGCCAGCTGCCTGATTTCCTGCGCCGCGCCGAGCGTCGGGCACGCTGGCGCAGCACGCCGGTGCGTGCCGCGCTTGTCGCCTTGTCGGCTGTTGCGGGGCTGATATTGGTCGTCCAGATCGGCCATCATTTCCGCGACCTCCTCGCCGCGCAATGGCCCGCCACGCGCCCCGTGCTGACGGCGTGGTGCAAGGCGGCCGGCTGCGTGCTGGACACCCCGCGCCGCATCGACGACATATCGGTGGATGCCACGCTGACCCGCGCGACCGGCGTCGACGGCTTCGTGCTCTCGGTCATCCTGAGCACCCACGGCGATCTGAGCCTGAAGACGCCCTGGATCGATCTCACCCTCATCGACGGCAATGGCCGGGTCTTCGCCCGGCGCGCGCTGTCACCGCGCGACTTCGGCGCCGCCGGCGTTCTGCAGCCCCATGTCGACACGCCGATGCAGGTCGCGCTCAATGTCGACAACTATCGCATTGCCAACTTTGGCGTCGTGATCTTCTATCCCTGAAACCCGCGGCGCCGCAAGGCGCCCAGCCCGGAGCTTGAATGGCCACCCTCATCTGCGGATCGCTCGCGTTCGACAGCATCGCCACCTTCCCGGGACGGTTCGCCGAGCAGATCCTGCCGGATCAATTGCACATCCTGAACGTGTCGTTCCTGGTGCCTAGCCTGCGCCGCGAATTCGGTGGCTGCGCCGGCAACATCGCCTACAACTTGGCGGCACTCGGCGGCGAGGCGATCGTCGTCGCTGCGGTGGGCAGCGACGGTGCAGGCTACGTCGAACGCCTGCGTTCCTGGGGCGTCGCCACCGAGCAGGTGCGCACCGTGGCCGACGCCTTGACCGCACAGGCGTTCATCATGACCGACCTCGACAACAACCAGATCACCGCGTTCCACCCGGGTGCGATGCAATCGGCGCACGAGATCGACATCCCACCGCACGGCGACCTGGCGCTCGCGATCATCGCGCCCGATGGCCGCGAGGCCATGCTGCGCCACGCCGAGCAGCTCGTCGCCGCGAACGTTCCCTTCATCTTCGATCCGGGCCAGGGCCTGCCCATGTTCGACGGCGCCGAATTGCGGCGCTTCATCGAACAGGCCAGCTGGGTGGCCGTGAACGACTACGAGGCGCAAATGCTCGGCGAGCGAACCGGCCTCGGGCTCGAGGCGATGTCGAGATCGCACCTGCGCGGCATCGTCGTGACCCTCGGCGCCAAGGGCTGCGAAATCTGGCAGGCGGGCAAGCGAACGCATGTGCCCGGCATGGCGGCAGCGCACGTGCTCGACCCGACCGGCTGCGGCGATGCCTTTCGCAGCGCCCTGCTCTACGGCCTGGAGCGCAGCTGGCCGCTCGAGCGTTGCGCCCGCCTGGGCAACCGCCTCGGCGCGCTGAAGATCGCGAGCCGCGGCGGGCAAAATCATGTGCTGGATCGCACATTCCTCGACAGCTGACCCGCCACACACTCAAGTTCACCTGGAATCTTCCGAAGCGCCAGCCATGGACATGCGCCAGTCACCCGTCTTCGTGATCGCCCTCGTCATCGGCTTGCTGGTCGCGTCGTTCGCGACCTGGGCCGCCTGCCGCTGGTGGTATGGCCGCAAGCTGCTCGTCGCGGCCCAGCGTCTGCACAAGAGCGATCAGGGGCGACTCTTCTCGCAGCAGCAGACACTTCAGGCAAAGAAGCAGATCGATGCCTTGAAGAAGGAGCTGGCCGAGCAGCGGGCCGCGCTTTCCGACAGCGACGTGCATCGCAAGCGCACGCGCGAGCTCGAAGTTGCGCTCGCCGCCGCAGAGCGCGCTGCCGAGCGCATCGCCGAGGACAACTCGAATCTCATGCCGCTCGGTCCGTCGCACGGCTTTGCCGATACGCAGATCATGCCGTGAAGCATAAAAAAACCCGGCCGTAGCCGGGTTTGATCGACGGACGCAAGCTGCGTCCGTCGTCCTTCAGGGCTTGCTTCCCGTCGGAAATGGCCAAGCCGCTTGCGGGCTCAGAGCCGTTTTCGCCGGTGCTGCGGGTGCAGCCGGCGCCGCAGCAGGTGCTGGGGCCGCCTTCTTCGCAGGCGCCTTCTTGGCCGCCTTCTTGGTGGCCTTTTTCGCAGGCGCCTTCTTGGCTGCCTTCTTGGCCGCCTTCTTCGCCGGCGCTTTCTTGGCCGCCTTCTTGGCGGCCTTCTTCGCCGGCGCCTTCTTGCCGGCCTTCTTCGCCTTTTTCGCAGGCGCCTTCTTGGCGGCCTTTTTGCCCGCCTTCTTCGCGGCCTTCTTCGCAGGCGACTTCTTCGCTGCCTTCTTGGCAGCCTTCTTCGCCGGCGCCTTCTTGGCGGCCATCTTCTTCATCGGGGCCTTCTTGGCGGCCTTCTTCGCCGGCGCCTTTTTGGCGGCTTTTTTCGCAGTTGC
This sequence comes from uncultured beta proteobacterium, assembly GCA_963778525.1. GTDB lineage: Bacteria > Pseudomonadota > Gammaproteobacteria > Burkholderiales > Burkholderiaceae_C > Schlegelella_A. The sequence goes on from CAVZUJ010000001.1 coordinate 1,285,228, forward strand.
CATTACGTTTCTCCTTGATCAAGTTGACATGGAACCGGCCGTCTCCAGGGGAGGCGGCCAGCTATTCACGGTCCGATGCTGCCCAGGAGGGGCGCCCGGTACCGTGAATGGGGTTGCAGGCCGGCAGCGCTCGTTGTCGCCGCTCTTTGTCCTGCGAATCTTGATCTCTTCATCACCCGCGTCCTCAACCGGCCCACGAGCTTCGAGCCGAGCCGCATGCAAGCGGATCGGCCTTCGACAGGAACGAAGCAGCGCTTGCGCACTGTCTCGTCTCCGGTCTCAGTCCCATGACAGCGCACCACCGCTCTGGTAGTCGATGACGCGCGTCTCGAAAAAATTGCGCTCCTTCTTCAGATCGATCATCTCGCTCATCCACGGGAACGGGTTTTCCTCGTTCGGGAAGAGCTCCGGCAAGCCGATCTGCGTCGCCCGCCGATTGGCGATGTAGCGCAGATAGCCCTTGAACATCGACGCATTCATTCCGAGCACGCCGCGCGGCATGGTGTCTTCGGCATAGCGATATTCGAGCGCCACCGCCTTCTCGAACAAGGCCTTGATCTCGGCCTTGAACTCGGCCGTCCACAGATTCGGGTTCTCGGCCTTGAGCTGGTTGATGAGGTCGATGCCGAAATTGCAGTGCATCGACTCGTCGCGCAGGATGTATTGATATTGCTCGGCCGCGCCCGTCATCTTGTTCTGCCGGCCGAGCGCCAGGATCTGCGTGAAGCCGACGTAGAAGAAGAGGCCTTCCATCAGGCAAGCGAAGACGATCAGCGACTTGAGCAGCGTGCGATCGTTCTCTTCGGTGCCGGTGTGGAAGTTCGGGTCCGAGATCGCCTCGATGAACGGGATCAGGAACTCGTCCTTGTCGCGGATCGACTGGATCTCGTTGTAGGCGTTGAAGATCTCGCTCTCGTCCAGGCCGAGCGACTCGACGATGTACTGATAGGCGTGCGTGTGAATCGCCTCCTCGAACGCCTGGCGCAGCAGGAACTGCCGGCATTCGGGCGCCGTGATGTGACGATAGGTGCCGAGCACGATGTTGTTGGCGGCGAGCGAATCGGCGGTGACGAAGAAGCCGAGATTCCTCTTGACGATGCGCCGCTCGTCTTCGGTCAGGCCGTTCGGATCCTTCCACGTCGCAATGTCGCGCGACATGTTCACCTCCTGCGGCATCCAGTGGTTGGCGCAGGTGGCGAGGTACTTCTCCCACGCCCACTTGTACTTGAAGGGAACAAGCTGATTGACGTCGGTGCGGCCGTTGATGATCCGCTTGTCGGCGGCCTTGACGCGCCGCGCGCTCGGCGTCACCGCGCTCGAGGCCGCAGCCGGTGCGGTGGGCACCGGCGTCATGCGCACGTCGGACGGGAGCGAGGAATCGGAGAGCGCCAACGAAGGCGAAAGCAATGCGGATACCGCGCGTGGCGCGGTGCTTGCGGCGTGAACGGTCTCGGTGGTTCTGTCTTCTTCCCAAACCAGCATTGCGGATATTTCCTCTGCCTCTCAATTATCCAATCGATAGATGCAAAGCCCAAGCCTTATCGATCGTAAGGCTCGCGCGATGTTGCTCCGTCGCATCGAGTGCGTGACGAATGCATCACTCGACACGAGTCGAAACACGCGTCGATGGGCTCGCTTCGCTTCACTGACATGCCTCGCATTCCGGGTTGTCGAGCGCGCAGAATTTCACGTCCGATCCGGCGTCGACCTCGCTCGCAACGCTGGTCAGTGCCGGCGCTGAAACCACCGCTGCGGGCGCGCGCGTGCCGTTGCCGACGGCGTTGTGCTGGCTCGACTTGACCGTCGACTTCTCGGCGTTCGTCGCGCTGTGCGTGCGCAGGTAGTACGTCGTCTTCAGCCCGCGCAGCCAGGCCAGCTTGTAGGTCTCGTCGAGCTTCTTGCCCGACGCGCCGGCCATGTAGATGTTGAGCGACTGCGCCTGGTCGATCCACTTCTGCCGTCGTGCCGCCGCCTCGACCAGCCACTTCGTCTCGATCTCGAAGGCGGTGGCGTAGAGCGCCTTCAGGTCGGCCGGCACGCGGTCGATGCGCTGCAGCGAGCCGTCGAAGTGCTTGAGGTCCATGACCATCACTTCGTCCCAGAGGCCCGCCTTCTTCAGGTCGCGCACCAGGAACTCGTTGACGATGGTGAACTCGCCCGACAGGTTCGACTTCACCGACAGGTTGCCGAACGACGGCTCGATCGAGGCGCTGACGCCGACGATGTTCGAGATCGTTGCCGTCGGCGCGATGGCCACGCAATTCGAGTTGCGCATGCCGTGCTCGCCGATCCGCTGGCGCAGCGCGTTCCAGTCGAGCGTCGAAGAGCGATCGATGTCGACGAGCGGCTGATCGCTGCCGGCCAGTGAGCCGCGCTGCGTCGCGAGCAGGTCGAGGGAATCGATCGGCAGGATGCCGCGATCCCAGAGCGAGCCGCGATAGCTCGAGTAGCGGCCGCGCTCGGCCGCCAGCTCGGTCGAGGCCCAGTAGGCGTGATAGCAGACTGCCTCCATCGAGCGATCGGCGAACTCGACCGCCGCGTCGGAGGCGTAAGGCACGCCGACTTCGTAGAGCGCGTCCTGAAAGCCCATGATGCCGAGGCCGACCGGGCGGTGGCGCAGGTTCGAATCGCGCGCCTTCTTGACCGCGTAGTAATTGATGTCGATGACGTTGTCGAGCATGCGCATCGCCGTGGCTACCGTCTTCTTCAGCTTGGCCTGGTCGAGCGCGCCGTTCTTGACGTGCTGGGCCAGGTTGACCGAGCCCAGGTTGCAGACCGCGATCTCGCTGTCGCCGGTATTGAGCGTGATCTCGGTGCAGAGATTGCTCGAGTGCACGACACCCACGTGCTGCTGCGGCGAGCGGACGTTGCAGGCGTCCTTGAAGGTGATCCACGGATGGCCGGTCTCGAACAGCATGGTCAGCATGCGCCGCCACAGGTCGGCCGCCTTCATCTTCTTGAAGAGCTTGATCTCGCCGCGCGCCGCCTTGTCTTCGTAGCGCGTGTAGGCCTCTTCGAAGTCACGGCCGAACTTGTCGTGCAGGTCCGGGCAGGTCGAAGGAGAAAACAGGGTCCAGTCGCCGCCTTCCATGACCCGCTTCATGAACAGGTCCGGGACCCAGTTGGCGGTGTTCATGTCGTGCGTGCGCCGGCGATCGTCGCCGGTGTTCTTGCGCAGCTCGAGGAATTCCTCGATGTCGAGGTGCCAGCTCTCCAGATAGGCGCAGACCGCGCCCTTCCTCTTGCCGCCCTGGTTCACCGCGACGGCCGTGTCATTGACGACCTTGAGGAACGGCACGACTCCCTGGCTCTTGCCGTTGGTGCCCTTGATGTGGCTGCCGAGAGCGCGCACATTGGTCCAGTCGTTGCCGAGGCCGCCGGCGAACTTCGAGAGCAGGGCGTTTTCCTTCAGCGCTTCGTAGATGCCGTCGAGATCGTCGGACACGGTGGTGAGATAGCAGCTCGAGAGCTGCGAGCGGCGCGTGCCGGCGTTGAACAGCGTCGGCGTCGAGCTCATGAAGTCGAAGGTGGAAAGCACTTCGTAGAACTCGATGGCACGGGCTTCGCGGTCGATCTCGCCGAGCGCCAGGCCCATCGCCACGCGCATGAAGAAGGCTTGCGGCAGCTCGATGCGGGCTTCGTCGATGTGCAGGAAGTAGCGGTCGTAGAGCGTCTGCAGGCCGAGGTAGTCGAACTGCAAGTCCCGGTCGGCCTTCAGGGCGGCGCCGAGCTTGGCCAGATCGAACTGCAGCAGCTTCTCGTCGAGCAACTCGGCCTGGACGCCCTTCTTGATGAACTGCGGGAAGTAGTCGCCGTAGCGCGCATGCATGTCCGAGTGCAGCAGCTCTTCGCCGAGAATCTCGCGCCGGATCGTATGCAGCAGGAGCCGCGCCGTGGCTCGCGTGTAGCCCGGGTCCTTTTCGATCAGGGTGCGCGCCGCCAGGATGGCGGCCTTGTGCACTTCGTCGATCGGCACGCCGTCGTAGAGGTTGCGCTTGGTCTCGGACAGGATGGGCTCGGGCCGCACGTCGGCACCGAGGCCGGCGCATGCCGACTCGATCAGCGTCTGCAGGCGGGCCGAATCGAGCGGCACGCGATTGCCGCGGTCGGTGACCATGAACACCGGCTCGGCGGCGGCAGGCGCCGGTGCCTGTTTCGCACGTTCCTGCGCCCGCCGTTCGCGATACAGCACGTAGGCACGCGCCACCTCGTGGTGGCCACCCCGCATGAGGCCGAGCTCGACCTGGTCCTGCACGTCTTCGATGTGGAACGTGCCGCCGCCGGGACGCGAACGCAGCAGACCGCGCACGACCGATTCAGTCAGCCCGTCGACCGTCTCGCGAACACTCGCCGAAGCTGCGCCCTGCGTGCCATGCACGGCAAGAAATGCCTTCATCAGCGCCACCGCGATCTTGTTCGGCTCGAAGGCCACGACGGCGCCGTTGCGGCGCAGCGTCTGGTAGCCCTGATATGCCGAAGCGACGCTGGCCGGGCGTGCCGCGGGCCGAAGCGCGGCAACGGTGGCAGACGCCGCTTGGGCAGGGGTTGCTTGCATGGACTCTCCTCTTGCGCTCCGGTCGGCTCGCGCCGCCGGAGAAGTTTTTCACGTCGCCTCGTGAGGCGCCTTTGCCGGCTCGCCGGCTCGAAACAGGGTTTGGAATGACGCTGGAAAATGGCCCCGGAGACCCTCCGCGACACCGTCCCAGCATACATCTCCGGACACTATATCTGGGGTCTGTGTTGCCAACAAGCACTACCTATAGCGTATTTACCTGTGTATTTTTCACGGTCTGCCTCGCCCGCGCCAGGCCGGTGCGCACGACCGCGCAGGCAGGGGGGTCAAGCCGCGAATTCGAGCTTCTTCGGCCCCAGCGAGCGAAGTTTTTGCCAGTCGAAACCGGCCCCCGGATCGCCCTTGCGGCCAGGCGCCACGTGTTCGTGACCGGCCACCGAAGCGATCGGATAGCGCTCGGCGAGACAGCGAAGGACGCGCGCGAGACGCTCGTATTGCGGCGCCTCGAAGGGCTCGCCTTCGAGGCCCTCGAGCTCGATGCCGACCGAGTAGTCGTTGCAGTCGCCCCGGCCGCGCCAATCCGATCGTCCGGCATGCCACGCCCGCTTATCGCACGACACGAACTGCTCCAACCCGCCATCGCGGCGGATGAAGAAATGGGCGGACACGCGCAGGCCGCGGACCGCCTCGAAATACGGATGCGCGCTCCAGTCGAGCCGGTTCATGAACAACTGCTCGACCGCGTCGCCACCGTATTCGCCCGGTGGCAGGCTGATCGAATGAACGATCACCAGATCGATCGTTGCATCGGACGGCCGCTCGTCGAAGTTCGGCGACGGCAGTGGCGCCGCGTCGCCCAGCCAGCCGTCTCGCCACCCGGGCAGCGCAGTGCCGGTATCGCCGCCGCTCACTCGCGGTCGGCGCTGCCCGTGTCGCCGCCGACGTTGACGTTGAGGCGGGCCATCCGGTAGCGCATCTGGCGCAGCGACAGGCCCAGGCTGATGCCAGCCGCCGTGCGGTTGAAACGATGGTGCTCCAGGGCGCGAACGAGGATGTCGCGCTCGACATCGTCGAGGTAGTGCGCGAGATCGCTCGGCAGCGGCTCTTCGGGCGGCAGAAGGGATGGCGCCCCGCGTCCGGCCTCCGCGGCGGCGCCTTCGACATGGTCTGCATTCAAAGGGTCGAGCTCTTGCGCCGCGCTGTCGGTGAAGACCGAATCCGGGAGGCCGAGGTCGTAGACGTCGAGCTCCTCGCCCCCCGACAGCGCGACGGCACGATGCAGCAGGTTCTCCAGCTCGCGGACGTTGCCCGGGAACGGATAGCGGGCAAGATGCACCAGCGCGTCGCGGGTCAGGCGCGGTGCCGGCCAGACGCCGGCGTCGCGCGCCAGGCGCTCGAGCACGCGCTCGCTGACGACCATCAGATCTTCCAGCCTCTCGCGCAGCGGCGGGACGCGAATCTGGATGACGTTGAGGCGGTAGTACAGGTCCTGGCGGAACTGGCCCGCCTGCACTTCCGCGCCCAGGTCCTTGTGCGTGGCGCTGAGCAGGCGCACGTCGACGGGCTGCTCGACCACCGCGCCGACCGGGCGCACCGAGCGCTCCTGGATCGCCCGCAGCAGCTTCGATTGCATCGACAGCGGCAGGTCGCCGATCTCGTCGAGGAACAGGGTGCCGCCGTTGGCCGCCTGGAAGAAGCCCTCGCGATCCTCGTTGGCGCCGGTGAACGCTCCCTTGCGATAGCCGAAGAACTCGGCCTCGAGCAGTTGCTCGGGAATGGCGCTGCAGTTCACCGGGACGAAGGGCATCGTCGCCGCGCACGCTGCACCTCGTGGATGGCGCGCGCGACCAGCTCCTTGCCGGTGCCCGACTCGCCATGGACCAGCACCGGGGCCATGCTGCGCGCCACTTTTTCGACCAGCGAGCGAACCTGCTGCATCGCCGACGAATTGCCGGCCATGCGGCCGAGCGCCTGGCTGATGGGCGCAGCCGCAGGCGGGGCCACGCGAGGTGGGCGTGGGCGGTGCCACGGAGCGGTGCAATTCGGAAGGCAGGCTCGTCGGATCGACCGTCGGTCCGCCGCCGCTTCGTCCGAGGGCGGAAGCGACGACGCCGCGGAACTGCTTCAGGTCGACCGGCTTCGTCAGGTAGTCGAAGGCGCCGGCCTTCAGCGCCTCGACGGCGTTCTCCGAGGAGCCGTAGGCCGTGATGACGATGAGTCTTCTCGCGCCGACCGCTGCTCCTCGAGCCAGCGCAGGACATCGAGGCCCGAGCCGTCGGGCAGACGCATGTCGGTGATCACGGCGCTGTAGGTTCTGTCCTCGAGATGCAGGAGCGCTTCCTGCACCGTGGCGGCGGTGTCGAGGCCGTAGCCCTCGCGCAGCAGCGTCAGCTCGTACAGCGTTCGCAGGTCGGGCTCGTCGTCGACGACGAGCAGGCTGAAGTGGGAAGCAGGTGGTCATGAGGTCAGATGCAATCCGGCGTCGGCCGCTTCGAGGGTGGCGCGGCGCATGGCGACGAAAAAGTCGTTGCGGCGGGGCGCGTCGGGAGGCAACAGGCGGTAGTCGATGCGCGCGCCGTATCTCTCGCAGAGCTCGCGGCAAATGTAAAGGCCCAGACCGGCGGCGCGACTGCGAGTCGAGAAAAACGGCTCGAACAAATGACGATTCGACGCCGGTCGGAATCGGCGCGCCGTCGCGACAGCACGCTCAGTTCCGCGTGCGCGTCATCGGCGGCCCGCAGCGACACCTGGATCGCCCCGGGACGCGCGCTGGCATGGCGCCTCGCGTTGTCGAGCAGGTTGACCACGACACGGCGCAGATGCTCGGCGTCGAACACCACCCCCAGCGCCTGGCCCGGCAGGTCGACGCGAAGAACGCTGGCTCACCCAGCTGCACGCCCGCAGCCTGCGCCCATTCGCTGCACACCGAAGCACAGCTGGGCCGCGGCGTCGATGCCGCCGACCTCCTGCACCTGACCGGGCGCCACTTCCATCACGTCGTCGACGATGCGTTTCAGGCGCTCGACGTTCTCCGTCACCATGCGCGTCAGCTGGCGCTGCGCCGGATCGGTGGGCGTCTTCGGCAAGCAGCGCGTTGGCCTGGGCGATCGCCGCCAAGCGGGTTGCGGATCTCGTGCGCGATGCCGCAGAGACCCGGCCCATGGCCGCCAGCTTTTCGGTGCCGGCTGCGCGCCTGCACGTTCGCGCAGGTCCTCGAGAAACATCGACGCACACGTCCTCGCTCGCCGGTCGCTCGCGCTTCCTGGTGAAACGGATGCGGGCGCGCAGGGTGCGCTGAAGGTCGGGGGCGAAGGGCAGCGTCACGTCGCGCCCGGCTTCGGGCCAGGCGGCGTCCGCGAACGCGCGCTCGACCGCCTTGACCAGGGCACCCCAGGCCGGAACGCCGCGCAGCTGGAACGGCGCGGCGCGACTCGTCCCTTCCGGCGCGAGCAAGCGACGCGCCGCCGGATTGGCGGCGCGGACCTTGCCGCCGCGGTCGACGACCAGCACGCCATCTTCCAGCTCTTCGAGAACGAGCCGATTGAGCTGCGCCTGCTGGCGCGCCATCTCCATGCTGCCGCGCGCGCTCAACTCCTCGCGCGCGATTCGCCCGGCCAGCTCGCTGGCAAGCACGGCGATGACGAAGAATCCGCTGCCGGCCAGACCCGCCTGCGTCATCAGCAGCGTCGCGTCGCCACCCGAAAACAGGCCGAGCCAGGCCGTGCCGAGCAGAGCCAGGGTCGCGAGCGCGGCCGTGCCCAGCGCCATCAGGCGCGGCGTCAGCACGCCGGCCATCAGCACCGGCAGCACGAGCAGGGCCACGTAGTTGAAGCTCGAGCCGGGCGACGCGATATGCAGGCCGATGAAGAATGCGAGGTCGGCGCCTATCGTCGCAATCCACTGCGGGCTGCGAAGGCGCGCAAAGGTGTGCGGCGCGCGGCCCGGCGAAAGCGCGGCAGCAGCCACATGCTGATCGCGAGCGCCGCGTAGGCCAGGCTCAACGCTCCGATCGGCACGCTCGGCCGCAAGCCGAAGACGCTCGCGACGCCGAGCGTCGCGACGAGCGCGGCGCCGAGAGCGGCGCGGGCCGCGATGAAGGCGCGATAGATGCGCTCGAAGGTCGTCGACGCGACGCCGGCCACCGGCCCGCGTCGAAGGCGCGCCTCGGCATCGCTTTGCCACGACGCGGCAAAGCGCGAGTCGTCGATCAGCGATTGCGTGTCCGGAGCGGCGTTGAAGCCGCCGAACCACGATTCCTCGCTCGGCGCCGGTCGCGGCGGCCGAGAGTCCGCAACGGACGCTGGCATCGGGCGCGACGTGAGGCTCACGCCGGCACGCGAGCGGTCAGTCCGGCCCAGCGCTGTCGCGACGCGAACCGCGTCAGCGCGACGACGCGACCGCGCATCTTCATGAGCGATCCGGGTGCGCCTGCTCGAACGCCGCGCGATGCGCCGCGCCACAGAAGACGCCGCCGCGGCCGGGCAGCGCTTCGTCGCGCGGCAGGTGCAGCCCGCATTGGGCGCAGGCGAGCATCGGTTGCGGCGAAGCCGAAGGACTCGAATCGGCGCGGGCGCGAGCGCCGGCTCATGCCGCCGCGCAGCAGCCACAACAGGACGAACACGGCGATCAGGAAGAGGACGATCTTCATGTCGCTGGCGGCGCGCGATGCAGCAGCACCTCGAGAACGAAGCGCGAACCGACATAGGAAAGTAGCAGCAGGCCGGCGCCGGCATAGAGCCAGCGCGCCGCCATCGGACCGCGCCAGCCGAAGGCCCGGCGCCCGGCGAGAAGACCGGCAAAGACGACCCAGCCGAGGATCGAGAACACGGTCTTGTGATCCCAGCGCCAGGGATTGGCGAACCAGGCGCCGAGCGCGATCGCGGCCGACAGGGCCACGAAGCCGGCGGCAACGAAGCGAAAGGTCAGCCGCTCCAGGCGCAGGATCGGCAAACCGTCGGCGCGCGCAGCGGCCGCACCGGTCCGGCGCATCTGCCGCTCGGCTCGATTGAGCAGGAGCGCATGCAGCACCGCCACTCCGAACAGACCGTAGGAAGCGATGCCCAGAAGCCAATGCAGCGGGGCCCAGACCGATGCCGCAAGCGGGTGCACCTGGCCCGGATAGATCCAGGCCAGGATGACGACCACGATGCCGCACCAGGCGAGCGCGCGGCGGGCGCCGGGCAAGGGCACGAAGCGGCTCTCGAGCTCGTAGACGGCGAGCACGAACCAGACGGTGATCGACAGCGCCGGCGCAAAGCCGAAGCGTGCGCCGGGGATGTCGGAGCCGATGCCGACCAGGTCGATCACGATCGACAGGCCTTGTGCGATCCAGCCGACGAGCAGCGCCTTGCGCAAACCGGCCACGAAGCGCTCGCTGCGCATCGACGCGGCGACATAGCATGCGAGGGCAACGACGCTCGGCAGGCTGAGCGCCACCGCGAGTGGAGACAGCGTTCCCGGGTCGGGCCCGAACGATAGAATCATTGTTCAAGTGTACTTTCGCACCTGGCTGCTTCGGCCGCGTGCGCGCCTGATGGCTTCTGCACTCACCGATCGCCTGAGCCGTCTCGTCAAGACGATGCGCGGCCAGGCCCGCATCACCGAGGACAACGTGCAGGACATGCTGCGCGAAGTCCGCATGGCACTGCTCGAGGCCGACGTAGCCCTGCCCGTGGTGCGCGACTTCATCGCGCGGGTCAAGACGAGGCGCTCGGCGCGGAAGTCGTCGGCTCGCTGTCGCCCGGCCAGGCTTTCGTCGGCATCGTCAACCGCGAGCTGGCCGCAACGATGGGCGAAGGCGTCGGCGAACATCAACCTGGCGGCGCAGCCGCCGGCGGTGATCCTCATGGCCGGCCTGCAAGGCGCCGGCAAGACGACGACGACGGCCAAGCTGGCCAAGCACCTGATCGAAAAGCGCAGAAGAAGGTGCTGACCGTCTCGGGCGACGTGTACCGGCCCGCCGCCATCGAGCAACTGAAGACGGTGACGCGCCAGGCCGGCGCCGAATGGTTCCCTCGAGCTCGCGGAGCAGAAGCCACTCGACATCGCGCGGCCGCGCTCGACCATGCGAAGCGCCACTACTTCGACGTGCTGCTGGTGGACACCGCCGGCCGCCTGGCGATCGACGAGAGAACTGATGGCGGAGATTCGCGAGTTGCACGCGGCGCTGCAGCCGGTCGAGACGCTGTTCGTGGTCGACGCGATGCAGGGGCAGGATGCGGTCAACACCGCCAAGGCCTTCAAGGAAGCGCTGCCGCTGACGGGCATCGTGCTGACCAAGATGGACGGCGACTCGCGCGGCGGCGCCGCGCTGTCGGTGCGCGCGGTCACGGGCGCGCCGATCAAGTTCGCGGGCGTCAGCGAGAAGATCGACGGCCTGGAGGTGTTCGATGCCGAGCGCCATGCCGGCCGCGTCCTCGGCATGGGCGACATCATCGGCCTGGTCGAGCAGGTGCAGAACGGCGTCGACGTCGCGGCCGCGCAAAGACTCGCCGACAAGGTCAAGGCGGCGACAGTTTCGACCTCAACGACTTCCTGTCACAGATTTCAGCAGATGAAGAAGATGGGCGGTCTCGGCGGCCTCATGGACAAGTTGCCCTCCAAATGACGGCAAGAGCCGCCAACCGGACTGCCGACATGGAACGGGCCGAGCGCGACGTGCGGCGCGAAGGAAGGGATCATCTGCTCCATGACACCACTGGAGCGGCGCAAGCCCGACCTCCTGAAGGCGACGCGCAAACGCCGCATCGCGAGCCGGCGCCGGCGTTCAGGTGCAGGAGGTCAACCGGCTGCTCAATCAGTATCAGCAGATGCGCGACGTGATGAAGAAGATGAAGGGCGGCGGCATGATGAAGATGATGAAGCGCATGGGCGCGATGAAGGGTCTCGGAGGCCTGCGCTGAAGCGGGCTGCGCGACCGGCCGGAGGCAATTCTTGACGATGACGATGCAATCATGGATCCGCTGCTGATTTCCGTTCTGGCGCTCTTGTGCGCGCTGCCGCTCATCTGGTGGCTGGCGCGCCGACAGGGCCCGACGCAACGCGTCGAGGCGCCGGAGGATCGGCTCGACACGCTCGCCGCATGGCCGCCCGAACCGACCCGCATCCTGCGCTCGCAGGAACGCCTCGCCTTCAGTACCCTGAAGCTCGCGCTGCCGGGTTACATGATCCTGGCCCAGGTTCCGATCGCGCGCTTCATCAACGTGCCCAAGCGCAACTCCTACGCCGAATGGATGCGGCGCCTGGGTAGTCAATGCGTGGACTTCGTCGTCTGCGACGTCACCTCCCAGGTCGTCGCTGTCGTCGAGATTCGCCCGCCGGTCGAGCAGCTCGGCGACAAGCTGAAAGTGCGGCTCGACCGGCTGGCCCGGGTTCTCAAGTCGGCCGGCATTCCGATGCACGTCTGGAACGAGGATCGCTTGCCGACGATCGAGGCCGCACGCGACAAGATCCTTCCCGATGCACCGGCCGTGCCGCCCAGCCTGGCGAAAAAGCCCGCGCCATTGCCGACACCGGCATTGGCGGCGGTCGGTCCGGCCGAGGTCGTCGAAAGCGCGGTCGCGGTCGAGGGACCCGTCGTCGATCCCTTTGCCGACACCGATCGCGACTGGACCCAGGGCGAGGTCATCGAGGTCGCCGAGCCGGCTGGCTCGACCTGGTTCGACGAGCTCGAGGAATCAGTGTCTCCGGTGCTGCCGCCCTCGGCGCGACACCAGGCCTGACCCGCCTAGCTAGCGCACCAGCGCTTCGGCGAATTCTCTCGCCCTGAAGGTCTGCAGGTCGGCGAGCTGCTCGCCGACACCCACGAAGTACACCGGCAGCGCAGCCGATCGCGTTCGCGACCAGAGCGCGATCGCGGCGAGCACGCCGCCCTTGGCGGTGCCGTCGAGCTTGGTGATCACGAGCCCGGTCAAGTCGAGCGCCGCGTCGAAGGCCTGAACCTGCGTCAACGCGTTCTGACCGGTGTTGCCGTCGATGACGAGCAGGACTTCATGCGGCGCGCCGCTTTGTGCCTTGCCGATGGTGCGGCGGATCTTCTTCAGCTCTTCCATCAGATGCGACTGCGTCGCCAGGCGACCCGCAGTGTCGACGATGACCACGTCGCAATGGCGTGCCTTCGCGGCGACGACGGCGTCGAACGTGAGCCCGGCCGGGTCGCCCCCTTCCTGGCTGACGATCTCGAGTCGATTCGAGGGCGCCGTCGTACCCGATGCGGCCTTCTCGCCCATTCCTGGGTCGGCGCGTTCGGCCCAGGCCAGCAACTGCTCTCGCGCCGCGGCGCGAAACGTATCGGCGGCCGCAAGAAGGACCTTCTGGTTCGCATCCATCAGATAGCGCGCCAACTTGCCGACGCTGGTGGTCTTCCCCGCGCCATTGACGCCCACCACCATGATCACGGTCGGCACGTGTTCGCCGATGACGAGAGGCTTTTCGAGCGGGGCCAGCAAATCGGCAACGCTGTCGGCCAGAAGACGGCGCACCCCCTTCGGGTCGCGGACGTCGGTACGCGAGACGCGGCCCTGCAGGTCATCGAGGAGAAAGCGGGTCGCCGCGGCGCCCGCGTCGGCCTGCAACAGCGCCGCTTCCAGGTCCTCGTACATCGCCGCGTCGATCGTCGCGCCGACGAAGACCTCGGCGATGCTGGAGCCGGTACGTCGCAGGCCATTGCGAAGCCGGGCCAGCCAGTCGCGTCGATCGTCCTCCTGCCCGGCCGCCGGCGACCGGGGCAACGTTGGTGCCGGAGCGACGAGCTCTGCTGCGGCCGACGCGTCGCGGCTTTCCTGCGTACTCGCACGAGCAGGCTTCTTGCCGAAGAAGAGCTCACCGACGTCGGCATTGAGCCACTCGGCAGCGGTGCGCGACCGGCCTGAGCCGGGTGCCGTCGACGGGGCTTCGGACTTGAGGCCTTTCTCGTCGGCCCGAAGCTCCGTCGCCGTCTCGGGCGACTCGCTCTCGACCGGTTTCTTTCTGAAGAAGCTGAACATGCAGGGTCCGTCGGGCCGGCTCGGGAAATGCCGCACGGCGGCAGGGGGTAGACCGGCGCCGCAGGGCAGCTCGGGCGATGACCGCTCGCTATACTCGTGGGCTCAGGCGCTTTAGCTCAGTCGGTTAGAGCGACGGAATCATAATCCGCAGGTCCGGGGTTCGAATCCCTGAAGCGCCACCAGACCTCATGCTTCGCCGCGCCCTTCTCCTCGCCGCCGCGTTTCTCTTCGCGATGCCGGCCCTCGCGCAGGTGCAGCGAAACTTTCCGCAGAACGCGTTGCGCGGGGCGATCGTCTTCGGCGCCGCGCCGGACATCACGCTGAACGGGCAGCCCGGGCGGCTGGCACCTGGCACGCGGATCCGGGACATGAGCAACATGACGGTCGTCCCCAGCGGGCTGCTCGGCGCGCGAGTTCTCGTGAACTACACGGTCGATCTGTCCGGCCTTGTCAAGGACGTCTGGATCCTGCGCCCCGAAGAAGCGGCGAACCAGCCTTGGCCGACGACACCGGATCAAGCGCAGGCCTGGAGCTTCGATCCGATCGCCCAGGTCTGGACCAAGCCTTGAGCACCGAGGCCAGCAAGCCGCGGGTCTTCATCAAGACCTTCGGTTGCCAGATGAACGTCTACGACTCGGACAAGATGGTCGACGTCCTGCGTGACGCCGCGGGCTACGAGCCCACCAGCGATATCGAAGAGGCCGACCTCGTTCTCTTCAACACCTGCTCGGTGCGCGAGAAGGCAGCGGAGAAGGTCTTCAGCGATCTGGGCCGCGTCAAGCGCCTGAAGGGCAAGGGCACCCTGATCGGCGTCGGCGGCTGTGTCGCCAGCCAGGAAGGCGAAGCGATCGTGCAGCGGGCGCCCTATGTCGACCTCGTCTTCGGCCCGCAGACGCTGCACCGGTTGCCGGCGATGATCGAGCGGCTGCGAGTCGAGCAGCGGCCGCAGGTGGACATCAGTTTCCCCGAGATCGAAAAGTTCGATCATCTGCCGCCCGCGCGCGTCGCAGGGCCGACGGCCTTCGTCTCGATCATGGAAGGCTGCTCGAAGTACTGCTCTTACTGCGTCGTGCCTTACACCCGGGGCGAGGAGGTCTCGCGCCCCTTCGACGACGTTCTTGCCGAAGTCGCGGGCCTGGCCGATCGAGGTGTGCGGGAAGTGACGCTCCTCGGCCAGAACGTCAATGCCTACCGCGGTGCGAGGGGCAACGGCGCCGACGTGGCCGACTTCGCGACGCTGCTCGAGTTTGTCGCCGAACTTGCCGGCATTGCGCGCATCCGCTACACGACGAGCCATCCCAAGGAGTTTTCGCAACGCCTGGTCGAGGCCTATGGCCGAATCGACAAGCTCGTCGACCACGTGCACCTGCCCGTCCAGCACGGCAGCGATCGCGTGCTCGCCGCGATGAAGCGTGGCTACACGGCGCTGGAGTTCAAAAGCACAGTGCGCAAGCTGCGTGCGATCCGCCCGCAGATCACGATCTCGAGCGACTTCATCGTCGGCTTCCCCGGCGAGACGGTCGACGATTTCGAGCGGACCATGGCTCTCGTCGAGGACGTCGGCTTCGACCACAGCTACAGCTTCGTCTTCAGCCCGCGCCCCGGAACTCCGGCGGCGTCCCTGCGCGACGAAACGCCGGCCGCCGAGAAGCTCGAACGCCTGCAGCGGCTGCAGGCGAAGATCGAAGCCCAGGGCGAGGCGATCAGTCGTTCGCGCCTGGGCACGACGCAGCGCATCCTGGTCGAGGGCGCCTCGCGCAGGAATAGCGCCGAGTTGACCGGGCGCACGGCCTGCAACCGGATGGTGAACTTCGTCGCACCGCCGCGCCTGATCGGCGCCATGGCCGACGTTCACATCGGCGAGGTGCGAGGCCACTCGCTACGCGGCGATCTGGTTTCGGCCTGAACCGTCAGCCGTCGTCCACCATCTCAGCGACCGCCGCGGCGAAAACCAGCCCACCACAGGGCCGCCGCGCACGCGAGCAGCATCGCCGCATAAGTGACCATCTTGCCATCGTGTTCGAAGACAACCAAGCCGGCGATCGAGACTGCGGCCATGGCCGCGCCGGCCCAGGCCGCGAGCCGGAGCCACCCGACTCCCGCCAACTCGCGGCGCCAGATCGCCTTCGCCATCGCCGACGCCAGAAGGCCGACGAGGAGGGCAGGCGCGAAAAAGTTGGCAATGTGCCAGAAGGTATCGGAGGCTTGCATGGCAGCGATGGCTCGCGCGGCAATTTTATAATCCGTCGATGAGCGTCTTTGCTCTGGGGCTCAACCACACGACCGCGCCGCTCGACCTGCGTGGCCGCTTCGCGTTCTCGACCGAGCAGTTGCCGGCGGCACTCCGGGCGTTTCGCTCCCGGCATGAGCGCTTGAGCGAGGTTGCCATCGTCTCGACCTGCAATCGCACCGAGCTGTACGTCGGCGCCGATGCCGACGCCATCGATCCGGCGGTCGAGTGGCTCGCCGGCGTGGGCGGCGTGCCCAGCCAGACGCTGCGCTCGCACGCCTACGTGCTGGAAGGCCCGTCCGCGGCTCGCCATGCCTTTCGCGTTGCCAGCGGGCTCGATTCGATGGTGCTCGGCGAACCGCAGATCCTCGGCCAGCTGAAGGAAGCGGTGCGGGAAGCCGACAGTGCCGGCACGCTGGGCACCACGCTGCAGCAGATGTTCCAGCGTTCGTTCGCCGTCGCCAAGGAAGTGCGCTCGTCGACCGAGATCGGCAGCCATTCGATCAGCATGGCGGCAGCGGCCGTGCGGCTGGCTTCGCAGTTGTTCGAATCGCTCGCCCAGACTCGGGTCCTGTTCGTCGGCGCCGGCGAGATGATCGAGCTGGCGGCGACCCATTTCGCGGCGCGCGGCCCGCGTCAGATGATCATTGCCAATCGCAGCAGCGAGCGCGCCGCGACCCTGGCGGCACGATTGGGAGTGGCGACGATGCCGCTCGCCGATCTGCCGGCGCGCCTGGCCGAATTCGACATCGTCGTCTCGTGCACCGCCAGCGCCCTGCCCATCATCGGCCTCGGTGCCGTCGAGCGGGCGTTGAAGGCGCGCCGGCATCGGCCGATGTTCATGGTCGACCTGGCCGTGCCGCGCGACATCGAGCCCGAAGTGGCCCGCCTTTCCGACGTCTATCTCTACACTGTCGACGATCTCTCGACGCTGGTGCAAAGCGCCGGCGAAAAGCGCGAGGCCGCCGTCGCCCAGGCCGAGGTGATCATCGAAAACGGGGTCCAGAGCTTCGTGCAATGGCTCGACCGGCGCGGCTCGATCCCGCTCATCCAGGCCTTGCACGCGCAGGCCGACGACTGGCGTTCGCTCGAGATCGCACGGGCCAAGAAGCTGCTGGCCTCCGGCGAGGACGTCGGTGTGGTGCTCGAAGCGCTGTCAAAAGGATTGACGCAGAAGATGCTGCACGGCACGTTCGCCGAGTTGCGTGCCGCCGATGGCGACGAGCGTTCGCGGCTGGCCCAGACCGTGTCGCGGCTCTTCCTGCGCGCCGCCACCCGCTCGCCGGGCGACGACAAGCGCTAGCGGCGACAAGCGCGGGCGCCGCCGCCTGGCGGCCGCCGTGTCCGCCGTATCGTCCTGTCCTTTACCCCATCTGCCCATGAAACCGTCCCTGCGCCAGCAACTCGAGCGCCTTGCGCTTCGTCTGTCGGAGCTGGACGCGACGCTGGCCGACCCGGCCATTGCCGCCGACATGAAGCGCTATCGCGAGCTGAGTCGAGAGCATGCCGAGGCTGCCGAGCTCGTGGATCTGTTCCGACGATTCGAGAGGCGCGAGCACGATCTGGGGACTGCAGCCGAACTGCTCCGCGAATCTGCGGCGGATCTCTCCATGGCCGCGCTGGCCAGGGAGGAAGTCGATGCCGCGGGAGCCGATCTCGAGCGCCTCGGCGCGGCCTTGCAAGCCGCTCTGCTGCCGCGCGACGCCGACGACAGCCGCAACGTCTTCCTCGAGATTCGCGCCGGCACCGGCGGCGACGAGTCGGCTCTCTTCGCCGCCGACCTCACGCGCATGTACCTGCGCTTCGCCGAGCGGCAAGGCTGGAAGACCGAGGTGATGTCCGAAAGCGCCAGCGACCTGGGCGGCTACAAGGAGATCGTCTTTCGGATCGACGGCGCGTCGGTCTACGCGCAGCTGAAATTCGAGTCCGGCGGGCACCGCGTGCAACGGGTGCCGGTGACCGAGACGCAGGGCCGGATCCACACCAGCGCCTGCACCGTCGCCGTGCTGCCGGAACCGGACGAAACCGAGGAACTGACGCTCGATCCGACCGAGCTGCGCATCGACACGTTCCGGGCCAGCGGCGCGGGCGGGCAGCACGTGAACAAGACCGACAGCGCGATCCGCATCACGCACTTGCCCACCGGCATCGTCGCCGAGTGTCAGGACGACCGATCGCAGCACCGCAACAAGGCCAAGGCCATGGCCGTGCTCACCGCCCGCCTGCGCGAGAAAGATCGTTCCGAGCGCGCCGCAAAGGAAGCGGCCACACGCAAGAGCCTGATCGGCAGCGGCGACCGCAGCGACCGTATCCGCACCTACAACTTCGCACAGGGTCGGGTCACCGATCACCGCATCGGACTCACGCTGTACAAGCTGCAGGCCATCCTCGACGGCGACCTCGGGGAAGTGATCGCCGCGCTGCAGGCGGCGCAGGCTGCCGAGCAACTTGCCGCACTCGAGCACGGCGAGGCGTGACCGGAATGCGCCTGACCGTCGCCGCGGCGCTGGCACAGGCGCGCGCGTGCGGCGTCGCGCGGCTCGATGCGCAGCTGTTGCTGGCGCGGCTCGCCGAGGTGGATCGGACCTGGCTGATGGCTCATGACGACGCCTTGCTCGGCGCCGGTCTGGCGCCGCGCTGGGCCGCCTGGCTCGAACGGCGTGCCAACGGCGAGCCGCTCGCCTACCTCCTGGGCGAGAAGGAATTTCATGGTCTTTTGCTGCAGGTCGGCCCGGCGGTGCTGGTACCGCGACCGGAGACCGAGCTGCTGGTCGACTGGGCCGATGAGCTGCTCGACCAGGGCAGCGGTCGCATCGACGTCGTCGACCTCGGCACCGGCAGCGGCGCCATCGCGTTGGCGGTCAAGCATTTGCACCCGCAAGCTCGCATCGTCGGCACCGACGCAAGCCCGGCTGCGCTGGCCGTCGCCAAGGCAAACGCCGAACGGCTCGCCTTGCCGATCGAGCTCGTCGCGGCGTCCTGGTGGCAAGGACTCGAGGGTCGTCGATTCGATCTGGTCCTGGCCAATCCGCCCTACGTCCGCGCCGACGATCCCGCGCTCCAGGCACTCGCGTGCGAGCCCAGGATGGCCCTGACGCCGGGCGGCGATGGATTGGCCGCATTTGCGGCGATCGTCGCTGGCGCGGCGCAGCACCTCCAAGCAGATGGCTGGCTTCTTCTCGAGCATGGCTTCGATCAGGCGGCGGCGGTGACGAATCTGCTGCGCCGGGCCCGCTTCGAAGACGTCCAGACGCGGCAGGATCTGGCCGGTCATCCGCGCGCCTCGGGTGGGCGATCGCCGCGGCATTCGTAACGCTGCGTCACAACGATCGCCGGCTGTCCGGAGCACGCCGCTGTCGCCGTGCAAAAACGCTTGACGCCGCTACAAATACTCATCGGTTCGTCGAAATCGCAACACGCGGCGAATCGCCGCGCCGTAGGATGACTATCCAAGCGCCGGGCTTCGCCCCGTTGCTTCAACCGCCGGCTGTGTCGAGGAGGTTGTCATGCGTATCACCACCGGATGGGTCGTCAGCGTCGTGGCGCTGCTTTCATGCGGCGCCGCCTCGGCGGATGGCAACGGGATCACCGCCGACGCAGAGCGGGTGCCCTGGGCGAGCCTGCACGGCCGCATTGGCTATGTCTCGGTGCCCGGCTGGAGCGGCGATTTCTCGTTCGAAGACGGCAGCGGGCTGAAAACCAGTACCGCCAGCATCATGGGCGACCTCTATTTCGGCGGCTGGGTAGGCAACGAAAAGCTTCAGTCTGGCGGTTTCCGGGCCACCAGCGGCATCGTCGTCGGAGCCCGCAACAACCTGTGGGGAGCGCCAGCACCGGCCAGCGGTCTGCTCAGCGTCAGCCGGCGGCTGTTCGGCCAGTCAGCGGCGCCGAGCGCGGGTGCGCTCGACGCCGAAAACGCCACGCTGCCCTATATCGGCGTGGGCTACAGCAGCCTGGCGACGCGCAGCGGCTGGAGCTTCAGCGCCGATCTCGGTCTGGTTTCGCTGAATCCGGGCAACGCCGTTCGCCTCGGCCGCGTTTTCGTCGGCGGCCAAAGCCTCGACGACGTCGTCCACGACATGCGCCTGGCGCCCGTGGTCCAGCTCGGCGTCTCCTATTCCTTCTGATCCGCTCGCGCCGCGAATCCGGCTAAAGTTGCCGGATTGTCATCTTCACGGTTCGGCATCATGAGCGACGTTCAACAGCGCATCGACGGCATCGTCAAGGGTCATCGCGTCGTGCTCTTCATGAAGGGAACAGCGCAGTTTCCGATGTGCGGCTTTTCCGGCCGCGCGATCCAGATTCTCAAGGCCTGCGGCGTCTCCGATCTGAAGACCGTCAACGTCCTCGAGGACGAGGAAATACGCCAGGGCATCAAGAGCTATTCCGACTGGCCCACCATTCCGCAGCTCTACGTCAACGGCGAGTTCGTCGGCGGCTCGGACATCATGACCGAGATGTACCAGGCGGGCGAGTTGCAGCCTGCACTCGGCGTCGCCGCCTGAGCTGAGCGCTGCATGCAGACCGCTGCGCGCCGGCGCGTGGTGGTCGGCATCACCGGCGCCACCGGCGCCGTCTACGCCCTCGGTCTGCTCGATCGCCTGCGTGCGGCCGGGCGCGAAACGCATCTCGTCGCCACACCCGCCGGCATCCTCAACGTCCACCACGAGCTCGGTCTCGATCGGCAGACGCTCGAGTCGAAAGCCGACGTGGCCTACCACCCGGCAGATGTCGGTGCGGCGATCGCGAGCGGCTCCTTTGCGATCGAGGCCATGGTGGTCGCACCGTGCTCGATGAAGTCGCTGGCGGCGATCGCGCACGGCTTCTCCGACAACCTGTTGACGCGTGCCGCCGATGTCGCCCTGAAGGAACGCCGACGCCTCGTGCTGATGGTTCGCGAGACGCCCTTCAATTTGGCGCACTTGCGCAACATGACGGCGGCCACCGAGATGGGCGCGATCGTTTTCCCGCCGTTGCCGGCCTTCTACCATCGCCCGCAAACGATCGCCGAGCTGGTCGAAGACAGTATCGAGCGCGTGCTCGCGCTGCTTGGCATCGAAGGCGCGGCGCCGAAAGCCTGGAACGGCCTTTGACGAGACTCCTCACGTCTCAGCGCGACGGATAGGTCCAGCTCCGGCTCGCCGCAAGCACCGCGTTCGGGTATTCGGGCCGGCCGCGGCTGCCGTTGTACCGACCCAGTGCCAAAAAGAGGTCGCCGTTTTCCAAGTCCAGGTAGTGGCGCAGGATGACGCAGCCGAAACGCAGGTTGGTCTGCATGTGAAACAGGCGAGCCGTATCGCCGTCGCCGATGAGGCGTGCCCAAAATGGCATCACCTGCGTGTAGCCGCGCGCGCCCGCGACGCTGATGGCATAGCGACGAAAGCCGCTCTCGACCTGGACCAGGCCCAGCATCAAGGCCGGCTCCAGGCCGGCCCGCTTGCTTTCATACCAGAGCGTCTCGAGGAAGTCGACGCGCGTCGCCAGTTCAGGTTGCTGCCGATGCAGCTTTTCGCTCATCGCGCCGAGCCAGCGCAGGTGCGCGAGCCGCTCGTCGATGTTGCCGAACTGCGGCTTCGGCGGGGCGCGATCGGCAATGGCCGACGACAACGCGGAACGGACTGCGTCGGCGAGCGGCTCTTCGATTTGCGCGCCGGCAGTTGCAATGCGCGGCCAGCCAAGTCCGACGCCAGCGAGCAAGGCCGCGGCGACAAGCGCGCGCCGATGGCTCCCCGGTCGGGAGCGCGCGTCCCTCATGCCGGGAGTTTGCTCCTGAGAAACGCCATCGCTTCGCCTGCGGCGACCGCACTGGCGGCGGCGTCGCGGCGACCTTGGTACTCGACTTCGCCGTTCTTCAGGCCGCGCTCCGAAAGGACGACGCGATGCGGCACGCCGATCAGCTCCCAGTCGGCGAACATCGCGCCCGGCCGCTCGCCACGATCGTCGAGGATGACATCGACGCCGGCCGCACTCAGTTGGGCGTGCAAGGCATCGGCGGCTTCCCGGACCTGCGCCGAGCGGTCGTAGCCGATCGGGCAGATGGCGACGGAAAACGGGGCGATCGCGGCCGGCCAGATCATCCCGCGCTCGTCGTGATTCTGTTCGATGGCCGCTCCGACGATACGGGTGATGCCGATGCCGTAGCAGCCCATCTCGAGCGGCTGCGCCTGGCCTTTTTCGTCGAGATAGGTGGCTTGCATCGGCACGCTGTACTTGGTGCCGAGGAAGAAAACGTGGCCGACCTCGATCCCGCGCTGGATGGCGAGACGACCCTTGCCGTCGGGAGAGGGATCGCCGTCGACGACGTTGCGGATATCGGCCACGCCATCCGGCTCGGGCAGATCGCGGCCCCAGTTGACGCCGGTGAAGTGAAAGCCCGGCTCGTTGGCGCCGCAGACGAAGTCGCTCATGGCTGCGACCGTTCGATCGGCGAGCACGCGAACTTTTCCGGCGTCGCGCGGCGGCAGGCCGATCGGGCCGAGATACCCGGGATCGCTGCCGAAGCCGGCCCGAATCTCGGCTGCTGTCGCAAAGCGCCAACCATCGCGCAGGCCATCGACTTTGCCGGCCTTGACCTCGTTCAGGGAATGATCGCCACGCACCAGCAGCAACCACAGCTCGGCCGGCGCGGCGGCCGCGGACTTCGCGGGCTCGGGCGACTCGACGGCAATCACCAGCGACTTCACCGTCTTCTCAAGGGGCAGGCCAAGGAACGTGGCCACGTCCTCGCAGGTGCTCTTGCCCGGCGTCGGGGTCTTCGCCAAAGCCTGGCTCGCAGGCTCGCGCCGGTCGATCAGCGGCAATGCCTCGGCCAGCTCCACGTTGGCCGCGAAACCGGAATCCGGGTTGTAGGCGATCGCGTCTTCGCCGGTTTCGGCGATCACCTGGAACTCGTGCGAGCGGTCACCGCCGATCGCGCCGGTGTCGGCGGCGACGGCGCGAAAGACGAGGCCCATGCGTTCGAAGATCCGCACGTAGGCGTCGTACATGCGGCGATAGCTGGTCTCGGCGGTAGCGGCGTCGCGATCGAACGAATACGCGTCCTTCATCGTGAACTCGCGGCCACGCATGACGCCGAAGCGCGGCCGGCGCTCATCACGGAACTTGGTCTGGATGTGATAGAAATTTTTCGGCAGCGCGCGGTAGCTGCGCAACTCCTGCCGGGCGATGTCGGTGATGACTTCCTCGCTCGTCGGCTGGATCACGAAATCGCGGTCGTGCCGATCCTTGACGCGCATCAGCTCGGGCCCGTACTTCGCGTAGCGGCCGCTCTCCTGCCAGAGCTCTGCCGGTTGCACCACGGGCATCAGCAGCTCGATGGCTCCGGCTGCGTTCATCTCTTCGCGCACGATGTTCTCGATCTTGCGGATGACGCGCAGACCCATCGGCATATACGTGTAGATGCCCGCCGAGAGCCGCTTGATGAAGCCGGCTCGAAGCATGAGCCGGTGGCTGGCAACCTCGGCATCGGCCGGGGCTTCCTTCAGCGTGGAAATGAAGAACTGACTGGCTTTCATGGTCGCGGGGATCGGTGGCGCTGCCTGCGAGCGAAGCGCTGCGGCGGCGAAGCGGCGTGGCTGGCGCGCGCCCGGGGACGCGAAGTTTGACTCGCGTCATGCCGGTGCAATAATCGGTCAACGCAAGAATCGAGGTTGATTATGCTCGACCGTGATGGGTTCAGACCCAACGTCGGCATCGTCCTGCTCAACCAGAAGAATCAGGTGTTCTGGGGCAAACGGATTCGCACCCACTCCTGGCAGTTCCCGCAAGGGGGCATCAATTTCGGCGAGACGCCCGAGCAGGCGATGTTCCGCGAGCTTCACGAAGAAGTGGGGCTGACGCAGGATCACGTCAGGATCGTCGCGCGCACGCGCGACTGGCTGCGCTACGAGGTGCCGACGCATTTCATCCGGCGCGACGCGCGTGGCCACTACCGCGGTCAAAAGCAGATCTGGTTCCTGCTGCAGCTGGTGGGCCGCGACAGCGACATGAACCTGCGCGCCACCAACCATCCCGAGTTCGATGCCTGGCGCTGGAACGACTACTGGATCCCGCTCGACGTCGTCATCGAGTTCAAGCGCAACGTCTACCAGATGGCCTTGACGGAGCTTGCGCGCTTCTTGCCACGCGGTGTGCAGCACAACCGCTATCTGCGCTCGGGCATGCGCCCGCATCATCGCGACGAACCGTTCGATCACTATCGGCACCGCGATTCGGGTCATCCGGAATCCGACGCCGAGATCAGCGCCGCCGCGTCGCCACTTGAACCGGCGCCGGCGCCGGGCGCCATCGCTTCTATGCCGGCGTCGCCCCTGACCAAGGACTCCCCGGCCTGAGGCGCCCTTTCACCTTCAGGACAGCACGAAATTGTCCCGGTGGATCAGTTCCGGCTCGCCGGTAAAGCCCAACAGGCGCTCGAACTCGGTCGAAGGCTTGCCGGCGATGAGGCGTGCCTCCGAGCTGGCGTAGTTGCAAAGGCCTCGGCCTATCTCCACGCCGCCGCCGGTGCGCACGGCGATGACGTCGCCGCGATGGAAGTCGCCTTCGACGGCAACGACACCGATCGGCAACAGGCTCTTGCCGCCATCGCGCACCTTGAGTACCGCGCCTTCGTCGACCACCACGGCGCCGCGCAGTTGCAGATGGTCGCTCATCCATTGCTTGCGCGCCGCCACTTTGGGCGTGGCCGCCATCAGCGCCGTGCCCACGCTCTCGCCGGCGGCGATGCGAAGGAGCACGTCCGGCTCGCGCCCTGATGCGATGACCGTGCTGGCGCCGCTACGCGCTGCCCGCTTGGCGGCCAGGACCTTCGTCAACATGCCGCCACGGCCGATCGCGCTGCCGGCGCCCCCAGCCATGCGCTCGAGTCCCGCATCGCCGGCCACGCCACGCTCGACCAGGCGAGCATCGGCATCGAGGCGCGGATCAGCCGAAAAGAGGCCGGCCTGATCGGTCAGGATCACGAGCAGGTCGGCGTCGAGCAGATTGGCGACGAGCGCACCCAGCGTGTCGTTGTCGCCGAACTTGATTTCGTCGTTGACGACCGTATCGTTCTCGTTGATCACCGGAACGACACCCAGCTCGAGAAGCGTCACGAGCGTGGAGCGGGCATTGAGATAGCGCTCGCGATCGGCCAGGTCGGCGTGGGTGAGCAGCACCTGCGCGCTGCGCACGCCGTTGGCGCGAAGCGCCGACTCGTAGCACTGGGCCAGACCCATCTGGCCGACCGCGGCCGCGGCCTGCTGCTGGTGCACGCCGCGCGGGCGGGTCGACCAGCCCAGACGTTTCATGCCCTCGGCGATCGCGCCGCTCGAGACCATCACCAGATCGCGATGCTGACCGACGAGCACGGCCATCTGCCGGCACCAGTCGCCGACGGCGCGTTCGTCGATGCCTCGGCCCTCGTTGGTGACCAGGCTCGAGCCGACCTTGACGACGATTCGCCGGGCTTGGCGCAGCGTCTCGTTCATCAACCGAGGCGAACGGCGCCGTCCGGGCCGAGGACGGGCGGATCGAAGCGCGGATCGACCTCGTCCGCGAGCGGCTTGACGCTTGCCGCGACGTGTTCGTAGATCGCGCGGATCAACGGCTCGCAGCCTTCGCGGGTGAGCGCCGAAATCGAAAAGACGGGGCCCTTCCATCGCAGGCGCTTCACGAAAGCTCGAACGCGTTCGGCCCGTTCTTCGGCCGGAATCATGTCGACCTTGTTCAGCACCAGCCAGCGCGGCTTGGCAGCGAGCTCGGGATCGTATTTCTCGAGCTCGCGAACGATGCTGCGCACCTGGGCAACCGGGTCGACCTCCGGATCGAAGGGCGCGAAATCAACGAGATGAAGAAGAAGGCGCGTGCGTTGCAGATGGCGCAGGAAGAGGTGGCCGAGACCTGCGCCTTCGGCAGCCCCCTCGATCAACCCCGGAATGTCGGCAACGACGAAGCTCTGCTCCGGCCCGACCCGCACGACGCCGAGGTTGGGATGCAGCGTGGTGAAAGGGTAGTCGGCGATCTTGGGGCGCGCGTTCGAGACCGCGGCGATCAGCGTCGACTTGCCGGCGTTCGGCATGCCGAGCAGGCCGACATCGGCGAGCACGCGCAGCTCCAGCTTCAGCTTGCGATGCTCGCCCGGCCAGCCCGGCGTCTTCTGCCGCGGCGCCCGGTTGGTGCTGCTCTTGAAGTGCATGTTGCCGAACCCGCCGTCGCCGCCCTTGACGATGCAGATCTTCGCCCCGGGTTCGAGGAGCTCGGCGATCCGCTCGCCGGACTCGGCGTCGGCAATGATGGTTCCCATCGGCATGCGCAACACGATGTCTTCGGCTGCGGCGCCGTACTGGTCGGAGCCGCGCCCGTTTTCACCGCGCCGGGCTTCGTGCCGCCGCGCATAGCGGAAATCGATGAGTGTGTTCAGGTTGACATCGCCCACCGCATAGACGCTGCCGCCCCGGCCGCCGTCGCCGCCGTTGGGACCGCCGAAGGGAATGAACTTCTCGCGCCGAAAGCTCATGCAGCCGTTGCCACCGTCCCCGGCAACCACTTCGATCGTCGCTTCATCGACGAACTTCATGGCGCGCCATCAGCCTTTCGCGACGGCCTTCGATCGCCGCGGCGCGGTCGCAGGACGGACCATACGCCCAGGGCGATGAGGAAGACGGGCCACCATTGCTGCATCCAGCCCCAATGCAGGTAGCCGAAATTGTTGGCCAGCAGCAGGGCGCCGGCGATGATCAGGATGATGCCGCTCCAGCTCATGCGAACCTCGTCTTTTCGATTGCGCAAGGAAGATGGTAGTTCAGCGACAACCAACAAAAAGCCCCGGCGAACCGAGGCTTGTTGGCGTTCGGGGAATCCCTTCGCTCGTCAGACCGACTTGACCTCGACGGTCTGGCGATTGCGCGGGCCCTTGACAGCGTAGCTGACTTGGCCGTCGACAAGTGCGAACAGCGTGTGGTCGCGGCCGATGCCGACATTGGGACCGGCGTGAAACTTCGTCCCGCGCTGGCGGACGATGATCGAGCCCGCCGGCACCGTCTGGCCGCCGAACACCTTGACGCCCAGCATCTTCGGCTGCGAATCGCGGCCGTTTCGCGTCGAGCCGCCGCCTTTTTTCTGTGCCATGAAATAACTCCTGAACCGTCTTGTCGTCTCAGGCGGGATTGACCGCCGTGATGCGAATCTCGGTGAACGACTGGCGATGGCCCTGTCGTTTCTGATAGTGCTTGCGCCGGCGCATCTTGAAGATGCGGACCTTGTCGTGCCGGCCGTGCGAAACGACGCTCGCCAGCACACTGGCACCGGCCACGAGCGGGGCACCCGTGGTCAACTCGGCGCCGCTGCCGACAGCGAGCACCTGCTCGAGCCGCACTTCCGCGCCGACCTCGGCCGTGAGCCGTTCCACCTTGAGGGTTTCGCCGGCCGCGACCTTGTATTGTTTGCCGCCGGTTTTGATGACCGCGTACATGGGTAAATCCTTCGCCAGGCCCGAAAGGCCGTCGCTGTCGAGAAAAGCCCAAGACTATATCACGAGGCGATGCCCGGGCGCAGAGGGCCTTATCCTCCGCGAACCTGAGCCGGCGCCAGCCGGGGACGGCTTTCTATAATGGTCGCTCTACCCATACGAGCTGTGTCCGCTTCGCTTTCGCCCCTCGCCACGCCGCCATCCGGGGCGCTTGCACTGGTGGCGGACGACATGCGTCAGGTCGATGCGGTCATCAGGCGACGCCTCACCTCGAGCGTGGCGCTCATCGACCAGATCGCCAACTACATCATCAGCGCCGGCGGCAAGCGGATCCGGCCGATGCTGGTTCTCCTCTTCTCGGGCGCCTTGGGATTCAGCGGGCGCGAGCGCTTCGAGCTGGCGGCGACGGTCGAGTTCATCCATACGGCGACGCTCCTGCACGACGATGTGGTCGACGAATCGGCGCTGCGTCGCGGCCGCCGCACCGCCAACGCGCTGTTCGGCAACGCTGCCAGCGTCCTGGTCGGCGACTTCGTCTACTCGCGCGCATTCCAGATGATGGTCTCGGTCGATCGCATGCGCGTTCTGGAAGTGCTTTCCGACGCCACCAATGTCATTGCGGAAGGCGAGGTCCTGCAGCTGATGAACATGCACGATCCGGACGTCGCCGTCGACGACTACCTGCGCGTCATCCGCTTCAAGACAGCCAAGCTCTTCGAGGCCAGCGCCCGGCTGGGCGCCGTCCTGGCCGAAGCCGACAGCGCCATCGAAGAGGCCAGCGCGGCGTATGGACGCTCCCTCGGCACCGCGTTCCAGCTCGTCGACGACCTCCTCGACTACGAAGGCGCGACAGAACAACTCGGCAAGAACGTCGGCGACGACCTGCGCGAGGGCAAACCGACGCTGCCGCTGCTCATTGCCATGGAGCGGGGAAGTGCGGCTCAGCGCGCGCTGGTGCGCAACGCGATCGAGCACGGCGAGGTGGCGCGTCTGGCCGAGGTCGTCGAGATCGTGCGCGAGACGGGCGCGCTGACCGCGACCCGTGAAGCTGCCCGCGCCGAAGCCGACAAGGCCTGCCAGGCCCTCGAGCTCTTGCCGCCGACGAGGCATCGGGCGGCTCTGCTAGACTTGTCGGTTCGATCTGTCGAGCGTTCGTCCTGAGGACATCGCGCTCGTGCGGTCGGCTCGGCAGGGAGTCGGCTAGGCCCTCTGCGTGACATCGGGGTGTAGCTTAGCCTGGTAGAGCGCTACGTTCGGGACGTAGAGGCCGGAGGTTCGAATCCTCTCACCCCGACCAGCGACAACTTTCGCAGGTATCCGAAGGACTCTGTCGCTGTGCCGACCAGCCGCGCCGGGCGAGTCGTGAATACTTGGCGCAGGGTCTCGCAGTCGGCGTTTACAGCCCCAGGTGAATCGGCGATGATCATCCGTTTTCTGAAGGATTGAACGAGCGCGCCCAGGTTGGATACCCTCGCAGAAGCCCCGCATTCATCTCTCTCCGGCGTCGCGAGAGTGCTGGTCCACGCGGGCAAGCTCAACGCCAAGACCGCCGAAGAGCTGGTCCGCAGCTCGCGCGAAAAACGAACAAGCTTCGTCGCCTCGGTCATCGCCACGGGCTCGGTTTCACCGGCCGATCTGGCGCACACGTTGGCCGGCGCCCTTGCCCTGCCGCTTCTCGACCTCTCCGCGGTCGACACGCAGAAGCTGCCGAAGAACGTCATCGACGCCAAACTGGCGGCGCAATACCAGATCATCGTTCTGGGCAAGCGCGGCAATCGGATCTTCATCGGCGGCGCGGACCCCACCGACCAGGAGGCCGCGGAGCGGATCAAGTTCGCCACCCAGCTCTCGCCCGAGTGGGTCATCGTCGAGCATGACAAGCTCGCCAAGTCGCTCGAAGGCACCGGTGCCAGCACCACCGAGACGATGGAGGCGCTGTCCTCGGGCGACTTCGAATTCGACGTCACCGACGACGTCACGACCCAGCCCGACGCGGCGGAAACCTCGAGCGACGTCGAGGACGCCCCGGTCGTCCGGTTCCTGCAGAAGATGCTGATCGACGCGATCAACCTGCGCGCATCGGACCTGCACTTCGAACCCTACGAGTACCACTATCGCGTTCGCTTTCGAGTCGACGGCGAACTGCGGGAGATCACCCAGCCGCCGCTCGCGATCAAGGACAAGCTGTCGGCGCGGATCAAGGTCATTTCGCGTCTCGACATCGCCGAGAAGCGCGTGCCGCAAGACGGCCGCATGAAGCTGAAGTTCGGCAGCAAGGCGATCGATTTCCGCGTCAGCACGCTCCCGACGCTGTTCGGCGAGAAGATCGTGGTCCGGATTCTCGATCCCTCGAGCGCGAAGGTGGGGATCGAGGCGCTGGGCTACGAGAAGATCGAGAAGGACCGGCTGCTGAAGGCGATCGTGCGCCCGTACGGCATGGTCCTGGTCACCGGCCCGACCGGTAGCGGCAAGACGGTGTCGCTCTACACCTGCCTCAACATCCTGAATCAGCCTGGCGTCAACATCTCGACAGTCGAGGATCCGGCGGAAATCAACCTGCCCGGCGTCAACCAGGTGAACGTCAACGACAAGGCCGGCCTCACGTTTTCAGCGGCGCTGAAGTCGTTCCTGCGCCAGGATCCCGACATCATCATGGTCGGCGAGATCCGTGACCTCGAAACCGCCGACATCGCCATCAAGGCAGCGCAAACCGGCCACATGGTGATGTCGACCCTGCACACCAACGACGCGCCGACGACCCTGACGCGGCTGGCCAACATGGGCGTGGCCGCCTTCAATATCGCCGCGAGCGTGCTGCTCATCACGGCCCAGCGCCTGGCGCGAAAGCTTTGCGAAAACTGCAAGACGCCGGCCGACTATCCTCGCGAGGCGATGCTGAAGGCCGGCTTCAAGCCGGAAGACATCGACGGCAACTGGAAGCCGTTCCGAGCCGTCGGATGTTCGATGTGCAACAACGGTTACAAGGGACGCGTCGGCATTTACCAGGTCATGCCCATCAGCGACGAAATCCAGAAGATCATCCTGGGGTCTGGAATGGCGATGGACATCGCCGCTCAGGCGCAGCGTGAAGGGGTTCGCGACCTGCGCCAGTCGGGCCTCCTCAAGGTGCGCTCCGGCATGACGACACTCGAAGAGGTGATCTCGGTCACCAACGAGTAGCGAGAGAAATCGTAAAGGGCGGTCCTCGGAGACGGTATGGCAACGGCACTGGCTGCAAAACAGCGAATCAAGGACATCGTCTTCGAGTGGGAAGGCAAGGACAAGAACGGCAAGTCCGTTCGTGGCGAGATGCGCGCCGGCGGCGAGGCGATGGTGAGCGCAAGCCTGCGCCGCCAGGGCGTGATGGTGAACAAGGTGAAGAAGCGTCGCACGAGCGGCGGCAAGGCGATCAAGCAGAAGGACATCGCCATCTTCACGCGCCAGCTGTCGACCATGATGCGTGCCGGCGTGCCCCTGATCCAGTCGTTCGACATCGTCGCGCGCGGCAGCACCAATGCGCGCATGACGCGCCTGCTGACCGACATCCGGTCCGACATCGAGACCGGTACCAGCCTGTCGGCGGCATTCCGCAAATACCCGCTCTACTTCGACGCCCTGTATTGCAACCTGGTGGAAGCCGGTGAAGCGGGCGGTATCCTGGAAACGCTGCTCGATCGCCTGGCCGTGTACCAGGAAAAGACGATGGCGATCAAGAACAAGATCAAGTCGGCCCTGATCTATCCGATCGCGGTGCTGGTGGTCGCGTTCGTCGTGCTCACGGTGATCATGATCTTCGTCATCCCGGCCTTCGAGGACGTGTTCAAGTCCTTCGGTGCCGACCTCCCGGCGCCGACGCTGGTCGTCATCGCGATGTCGAAGTTCTTCACCCACTACTGGTACCTGATCTTCGGCGTCCTCTTCGGCGGCGTGTATTTCTTCATGCAGTCGTGGAAACGCTCGGTCAAGATGCAGAAGTACATGGACCGGCTGCTGCTCAAGGTGCCGGTCTTCGGCTCGCTGGTCAACAAGTCGTCGATCGCCCGCTGGACGCGCACCCTCTCGACCATGTTCGCGGCCGGTGTTCCGCTGGTCGAGGCGCTCGACTCGGTCGGCGGCGCCTCGGGCAACGCGGTGTTCCAGGAAGCGACCGAAAAGATCCAGAAA
Organism: uncultured beta proteobacterium; assembly: GCA_963778525.1. Lineage (GTDB taxonomy): Bacteria > Pseudomonadota > Gammaproteobacteria > Burkholderiales > Burkholderiaceae_C > Schlegelella_A. The sequence continues at coordinate 1,316,565 of CAVZUJ010000001.1, forward strand.
GACGTGTCGACCGGCTCGTCGCTCACCACTTCGATGCAGTCCACCGGCGTCTTCCCTGTCATGGTCCTGCAGATGTGCGCGATCGGAGAGGAATCGGGCTCGCTCGACGCGATGCTCGGCAAGGCGGCAGAGTTCTACGAAGACGAGGTCGACGAGGCGGTGAAGGGCCTGTCCAGCCTCATGGAGCCCTTCATCATCGTCATCCTCGGCGTTCTCATCGGCGGCATCGTCATCTCGATGTACCTGCCGATCTTCAAGCTGGGCCAGGTGGTCTGACCTTGCCTGCTGCCGAGGTTCTGCTCTCGCCTCTCGTCCTGGCCGTCCTCGGCATCTGCATCGGCAGCTTTCTGAACGTCGTCATCCACCGCCTCCCGCTGATGCTGGAGCGAGGCTGGAAGCAGGAAAGCGCTGATCTTCTGGGCATCGAGGCGCCTGAAACGCCGGCGCTCACCTTGTCGACGCCACGCTCGCGCTGCCCGTCCTGCGGACACGCCATCGCGTGGCACGAGAACATTCCGCTGGCAAGCTGGCTCTGGCTGCGCGGGCGCTGCTCGGCTTGTCGAGCGGCCATCTCGGCCCGCTACCCGGTCATCGAAGTGCTGACGGGAGTGCTCTTCGCCTTGATCGGATGGCGCTTCGGCGCCACGCCGGTCGCGCTGCTGTGGTGCGGGTTCGCGGCGGCCCTTGTCGCACTGGGCGGCATCGATTGGGACACGACACTCCTGCCCGACAACATGACCTTGCCCCTGCTGTGGGCCGGCATCGTCGCCGCCGCGCTCGGCTGGACGATCCCGCTCGGCGACGCGGTCTGGGGCGCCGTGGCCGGCTATCTCTCGCTCTGGTCGGTGTACTGGCTCTTCAAGCTGACGACCGGCAAGGAAGGCATGGGTTTCGGCGACTTCAAGCTCCTGGCCGCGCTCGGTGCCTGGCTCGGCCTGAAGATGATCCTGCCCATCGTCCTCGCGGCATCGCTGATCGGCGCGGTCGTGGGCATCGTGATGAAGATGAGCGCGGCACTGCGCGAGGGCCGCTACGTGCCGTTCGGCCCGTTCCTCGCCGGCGCCGGAATCGTCGTGATGCTCGCCGGCCAGGCACGCGTTCTCGGCTGGCTCGGTTGGGCCTGAGAACGCCAGCGTCGCTTCGCCGCCGATGCCCTCGCCGCTTCGCATCGGCCTGACCGGAGGCATCGGCAGCGGCAAGAGCACCGTCGCATCGGTGCTCGTTGCGCAAGGCGCCGAGTTGATCGATACCGACGCCATCGCACGTGCCCTGACCCTTCCCGGCGGGGCGGCCATCGACGCGATCCGCGCTGCTTTCGGGGCCGACTTCATCGCCGCCGACGGTGGCCTCGACCGAGCTCGCATGCGGACGGCGGCATTCGCCGACGCCGGCGAGCGCCGCAAGCTCGAAGCGATCCTCCATCCCCGGATCGGCGCCGAGGTCGAGCTGCGAGTTGCGGCCTCGAGCGCCGACGTTCTCGTTCTCGATATCCCTTTGCTCGTCGAGTCGGGGCGCTGGCGGGCGCGCGTCGATCGGGTCTGCGTGGTCGATTGCAGCGAGGCCGCGCAGGTTCAGCGCGTCGTCGCCCGCTCGGGCTGGAGCGAAAGCGCGGTCCTGGCTGTCATCGCCCAGCAGGCGCCTCGCGCCTTCCGCCGCGCCGCTGCCGATGCCGTCCTTCACAACGAAGACATCTCGGTTGCGACCCTGGCTCGGGATGTCGAGCAGCTCTGGCGCCAGGCGTTCCGGCCGCGGCCAATGACCGGCGAGCAAAGAGGGCACGAATCGCTGTGAAACAATCGGCGCGCGCACGGCAGCGGTTCGGCCGTCGTATCCGCATCGATCGCATCCGACACTCGCCTTGATCCTGTACGAATACCCGTTCAACGAGAGCATCCGGACAATGCTCCGGCTCGAGCATCTCTTCGATCGTCTCGGTCAGCTGATCGAGAGAGACGCGCCGGTCGATCATCATCACGCGCTGGCAACGATCTTCGAGATCATGGACGTCGGCTCGCGGGCCGATCTGAAGTCCGACTTGCTGAAGGAGCTCGAAAAGCACCGCCAGCAACTCGTCGGCTATCGCGGCAACCCTTCCATTGCCGAGGCTGTGCTCGACGAGGTGATCGCCCGCATCGATGGCGCGCACGCGCGCCTGAACCAGGTGTCGGGCAAGGCCGGCGCGGCCCTCACGACCAACGAGTGGCTGATGAGCATCCGCAGCCGCATCAGCATCCCCGGCGGCACGTGCGAGTTCGATCTGCCGGCCTACTACGCGTGGCAGCAGCAGGAGCCCGGCCGGCGCCGCGCCGACCTGCTGCAATGGGTCGCGTCGTTGATGCCGCTGGCCGAAGCGCTCCAGGTGCTCCTCGGCTTGTTGCGCGACTCCGGTGCGCCCCACAAGGTCACGGCGATCGGCGGCCAGTATTCGCAGAGCCTGGCTGCGGGGCGGGTCTTCCAGCTGATGCGGGTGCGCCTGGATGCAGGCGCCGAGCTCGTGCCGGAGATCAGCGGCCACCGCCTGATGGTCCAGGTGCGCCTGATGCGCCAGGAGGCAGACGGGCGCCTGCGCCCCAACGCCAGCGACACGAGCTTCGAGCTCACGCTCTGCGCCTAGGAGAGCAGCCTTGGCGGAGCGAGCTGCTGCCAACGAGCTTCGACGGATCGTGCGCTGCCCGGCGTGTGGCGGCGACAGCGTCTATGCCCTGACGAATCCCTTTCGGCCGTTCTGCAGCGAGCGCTGCCGGCTGGCTGATCTCGGCGCGTGGGCGTCCGAAGGCTACCGTGTCGGCACGACGCCCGCCGACGATGACGAAGACCGGCCCGACGACCTGCCGTCCACGCCGAGTTGAGCTCGAACGGCCGGCCGTGCCGTCATCACTCCAGCGACTTCAGCAGCTCCGCCAGGTCCGGATCCATCTCGCCGTCTGCCGCAGGTGCGTCTTCGGTCGCTGCGTCGGGGCTGGCGGCAGAGGAGCCGCTGTCGTCGCCGAGGCTGGCAAGCAGATCGTCGAGGCTCGAATCGCTCGAGCTGTCCGACGATCCTGAATCGGAATCGCTGCTGCTCTCGTCGCTCGATTCGGTGCTGTCGCTCGTGGCTTCTTCGTCGTCCGAGTCGGCCGCCTTGCCTTTGCCGCCTTTGGACGGTCGATCGGCCTCCGGAATCTTGCCCTGCACCGAGGTCGTGAACGACATCCGCGCCGCTGGCTTCGGCATGCCAGGCAGCGCGATCGGATCGCCGTTCATGGCGTCGAGACCGGCGATGCGCAACTCCGGCTGGCCCTTGTGCGCCATCAGCGCATCGATGCCGACGCGTCGGAGCATTTCGGCGGCAGCAAGGTTGACGAGGCGCTCGGTCGTCGGCAACGCGACCTGGTCGCCGTCGGCGTCGACGACGTAGTGGAACGGCAGGTCGCCGACCGACAGCGTCGTGCCAGTCGGGGCGGCAAGTACCGACGCGGCGAGCAGCGCCGGGTGGCCCCACAACATGCCGCGCATGCCTTCTTCAGGCGTGAACTCCTCGAACGTGAACGAGGTGATGGGGTCGCTCTTCTTGCCATAGGGATGGCGCAGCATGAAACGTGGCGCGAGCAAGGCGAGGTGCGACGCTTCGGGCAAGCCGCGCAAGGCCTCGAGCGCCTGCGCCATCAGCGGGTGCGGCGGATTTCTGCGATCGGAGAACGACTCGGCGTTGATCGAGGTCACGAACGGCGCGCCCGCGAGCTTCGCGATCTTGGCCATGCGTCCAAGCAGCTCCGCGTGAGGCGGGGTCGGCTCGAACTGGTAGAGCCCCAGGATGAGCGAGACGCCGCCTGCCTTGTCCTGCGACGGCTTGTCCACCAGCATCGAATAGAGACCGGTCTCGCTCAGGTCGCTGGCGCTGCTCAGGTCGGCAGCGAACTCCTCGGCCGACATGTCGACCAGAAGCACCTGCAAGGAAGGTCCGGTCTCGACTCGCCGCAGCAGCATGTCCATGCCACGCCAGAGGGCCTCGAGATTCTGGAACTCAGGCTGGTGCAGCACCGTGCGCATGGCATCGGACAGAGCGCTGTCGACGATGGCCACGAGGGCGTCGCGCTTCGGGTCGGGCGCGGCCGTGACGAACGGCCCGAGAATGCGTTTGAGCAAGGCATCGACCGGCGCGTCGACCCGCACTTCCGAGGCGATGCCCACCAGCCGCGCGAAATCGGAAAGCTTCGCGTCGGCCGCCGGAGCGCCGCTCTTCGAGCGCCGCTTGCCGCTCCGGGATGCTCGTCGCTTGCCACCTCCCCCCATGGCCTGCACCTCGGCCGCCGCCTTGGCGAAGGTGGCGGTGTTGTTGAGGCGCTTGCGCAGGTCGACGAGCGACTTGAACATCGGCAGCTCGCGATAAAGCGAATCGGGATGGAAGCTGTCGAGCTCGCCGAATTCCACCTCGACGCCATCGCCGCCGTCGCCGATCGGCAAGGCGAGCTTGACTTCGAGACGCGCCAGCGTGTCTTCGAGCGAATCGAACTCGACCGCCATCATCTTGCGGCGTGCCAGGTCGTCACCCGTTTCGAGACGGCCGGCTGCGGCGCCACCGCTGAAATCGCCAAGCACGGCGATGCGCACCGGGCGTTTGGCTGCCCAAGGCGGGGCTTCCACGTCGAGCGTGCCGAAATCAGGTGTCCAGTCGTCGTCCATCATTGCTCCATCCCGTATGCGCGCCGACCGCAGGCCGGCGCCGCGTCAATTGACCTCTTCGACGGTGAACAGCGCCGCCCCGTAATCATCCGTGCAAGGTGGCGTGCAGATCGGTCGCCCGGCGAAGATCGATGCCCCGCCGCTCTGGGTCTTGGCAAGCTCGCCGGCGGCGTCAGCGGTTGTCTGGGCAAAACCGTCGCGCACCTTCAGGCCGAGCGAGGAAAAGTCGCGTGGGTACTTCGACACGATCGCGATGAAATGATCGGTTCCCGCCGGGCCGCCGACACCGATGTCCCAGTTGCCCTTGCCGGAGGGAAGCGACAGCGTGCTGTCGGCGCGAATCAGATTGTTCTTCGCCTCGCCGTTCGGAAAGAGCTGGATGATGCCCCCGTCGGTGCCGTGCATCAGGACGTAGAGGTGTCCTTCCTTCTCGGTCTTCACCTTGAACGTCAGCTTGTCCTTGTTGATCTGCAGCTGCGGCTTGTCGGCGGCGGCCTCGACCTTGTAGTCGGGCGATTGCGCCGTGGCGATCCGCTCGAGCTCGTGTTCCGGGTTGAAAGGCCCGGCGACCGGGGCGGCGATGGGAACGGCGCGCTCGGCGACCGCCGGCGCCGCGGCGGAAGCCCCGGCGACCGGCGCAGTGACCGTCGGGGTCGCTGCGGTCGCGGTTGTCCCCGTCGCCACCGTCGGCGACGTAGCGGGCTTTGAGCCGAGCCATGCGTAGAGGCCTCCGCCGATCACCAGCAGCGCCCCCAAGCCGAGCGCAGCCATGAGCGGAATGCGGCTCTTGCGTGCCGTCGTGGTGCCGGACACCAGCGTGCCCGCCATCGTCGGCTTGCCGCTGCGGCGCTTCGACTTCGCCGGCTCGGGCGTACTCGCCGCCATGCCCAGGTCATGGCGCAGATCGTCGATGGACTGGGTTCGCTGTTCGGGCTTGACGATCAGCGCCCGATCGATCGCGGCCAGGAATTCGGGGCTGTAGCGACCGGCGCCGGCTTGCACCATCGGCACGTAGTTGTCGTTCATCAGCCGTCCGACGGAGGTCGGTGGCGTCTTGCCGGTGATCGCGTAGTAGACGACCGCAGCCAGCGCGTAGACGTCGGTCCACGGGCCTTGCTTCATGCCGGGCACTTCGGCGTACTGCTCCACCGGCGCGTAGCCCGGCTTCAGGATCACGGTGAGCGCCTGCGTCATGTCGCCGATGACGCGCCGCGCCGCGCCGAAGTCGAGCAGCAGCGGCCGATCGCTGCCCTGCAGGAGGATGACGTTGTCGGGCGCGATGTCGCGGTGATAGCACTGCTCGGTATGGATGACGGCGAGCGCTTCCGTGAGCGGCTCCAGAAGCTCGCGAAGCCAGGCTTCGTCGGGTGGCGCACCCATCGCCTTCAGCTCGTCCTTGAGCGTGATGCCTTCGTAGAACGGCATCACCATGTAGGCGGTGCCATTGGCTTCCCAGAAGCGATAGACCTTCACCAGCGACGGGTGATCGAACTGGGCCAGCAACCGTGCTTCGTTGACGAAGCTCTTCAAGCCGGCCTCGAAGGTCTCGCGATGGCGCTCGGACTTCACCGACACCTGCGTGCCGCCGATGCGCTGAGCCAACGAAGAAGGCATGTATTCCTTCAGCGCCACGCGCCGGCCGAGCGAATGATCTTCAGCCAGATAGACGATGCCGAAGCCCCCTTCGCCCAGCACTTTCGTGATCTCGAACTCGCCGAGATAAAACCCGACCGGCAGCATGTTGCCGCCGTCTTGCGCGGGTGCCCGGGCCGCGGGCCGCGGCCGGATCACGGTGGCGTCGCCGTCGGGCTGGAACGGCTCGGGAGGCGGCGCGATCTCGGTCCTCGGGGCTGCGACCTGGGTCTTTTGCCCCTGCGGCGGGAGGATTCGCGTCGGCTGATCGTCGTCGTTGCTCATGCGATCGAGGGAAAACGGAGCGTCACGGGCAGTCAGTAGATCGTTTCGGCACCAGGCTCGCGCCCGATGCTTCCGAACATGCGGATGAAGTCTTCGTTGGCGGGCAGACCCTTGCTGACCAGCAACTGTGGATGGTCGGGATTGTCCGCCAGCCAGAGCGCACTTCCCGCCAGCGGCGCCGTGACGGCCGAGGGCGCCACCGGCGCCGCCGCCGGCGCCATGCCGACGAGCAGCGAAGCCAGCTCGGTGCGGCTCGAGATGCCTTCGATCGCGACGAAGCTGCCCGCGCCATTCAATGCCTCGGCCAGCGCGACGCGGATCGGCGCGAGAGGATCGCTCGATGCCGCGGCCGGCGCCTGCGATGGCGGTGCCAGATCGGCCAGTGCCGTTTCCAGCTGCTCGATCGTCCAGTCGTCCTGGAGCGCGTCGAGCGCGGTGTCTTCGACGCGATGCAGCCAGGCCAGCAGAGGCTTCGTAAGCCGAGTTCGAGCTCGGCAGGCCGTCGAACGATGCGGCGATCGTCAAGGGGAAATAGCGCCCGACGCGATCGACCGACGGCATCAGCACACCGGCCAGGACCAGGTTCGGATCGAATCCCGAGAGCACGCTCGGCATCAGGACGAAGCGCCAAGGCGGCGCTTTGAAGGTAGGCGTCGAGCCAGCCATCGCCCATCACGTCGCGCTGGGCCTGCATGGCCTCGCCGAGCCAGAGGTCCCAGGGCTCGATGAAGTCGGCCTCGAGCCGTCGCGAGGCAAAGTCTCCGAGCGACGGCAGCTTGCCGTACCAGCCCGGGATTGTCGCGACGTCGCTCGCCAGTTTCATGAACGTGTCGAGGCGATGACGTCTTTCACAGGGATCCCGGGCAGCGGAATTGCTGGATCTCCCGCAGGCGGAACGGATTGAAGACGCTGCTGGCAGTGACTTCGAGCCGGGCTCGCCGGCCGTCGAGATTCATCGCGATCGTGAAGCGCTCCGGCTGGGCCGTGGGCTGCACGTCGAACCGGTCGAACAGGCGAAACAGGGCCCAAGGCCCGTCGAAGGTCAGCGTCGTCGTGCCGGGCGTGCTGCTCGAGAGCTGGATCTGCGAGGCGACGCGCGCACTCGGCCAGTTGGATCGTGACCGGCGTGGTGTTGCCGGCGATGAACTTGATGAACGTGCCGTCGACGTTGAGGCTGATCTCCTTGAGTCCATCGTCCATCTCGAGCGCTCGCACGTCGACCTTGAACGAAGGCGTCTTGCCGCCGCCGCGGAAGAAGACTTCCTTGATCCGCGCCGCGCGCTGGAAGTCGACCAGCGAGGCGGCGTTCAAGGGCTTGGACCCGTCGCCGGTCGGCTTGTAGCTCCAGGGATTGGTGCCGGTATCGACCAGGTTGGCGAGCTTGCGACTGTAGAAATCGTCGAGCATGCCGCCGGCGCCGAAGAGCTGCGAGAAGTCTTCCGGAAGCACGTCGGCCTTCGAGCTTGCCGTGAACGGATAGCGTCCGGTGATGGCCCGGTTGCAGAAATCGCTGATCGGCTTCAGCTCGCCGGTCAATCCTTCGCGTTCGACCGCGCGCCCCGAGGTCGCGGCGGCGCCGGCCAGCTTTTCGAGCATCGATCGCGCCGGCTCCGGCAGCTGGCCAGCGGCCGCTGACCGACGCCGCCGCGCTGGGGGCGGTGGCGGCGATTTGCTCTTTTGCGCCGCATCGACGGCGGCGAGCTGCACGTAGACGGTGCCGAACAGCTTGGTGATGTCGTCCATCGGCGGCGGGTTGCCGGCCATCAATCGATGGATGTTGGCGAAGTGGTCGTCGACCATCTGCTCGAGCGGTCCGCTCTGTTGCGCGTCGCCGCCACTGGGCGCCTTGATCTTGCCCATCACCGCGGCCAGTTCGCGCTTGGCCTGGTCGGCTTTCTGGTCTGCGTTCGCGAGCTGCGTCCCGGCGATGCCCGCAGCGGCGGGCGCCTGCACAAGGGTCGTCTCTGCGGACACACCGCGCAGAAATGCCGCGAGCGGCGAATCGATACCGCCCAGTGCTCTGGCCACCTGCAGGCTCTGATCGAGGCTCTGCAGCTTGATCACGCGGACGTCGGCGATGTACTGGTCCCAGATCTTGATGTATTCCTCGAAGTAGAGACGACGCACGCGGTTCGTCATCTCAGGATTGGCTTTGCCAAGGGGCAGCGATTTGGTGGCGTCCGTGGGCCGCAATCCGAGGACCCAGCTCTCTTCCGACGCCAGCTGGCGCGTCGCCTTGTCGACCGCCGGCTGGAAGGCCTTGCGATAGCCCTCGCGGGTATACAGGCCCGGGATGCCCTTGGTCAGCGGCTCGCCGCTGGTGCGCTCGAACACGGTGAGCGCAGACGGGCCGGCCGCCCCGGCGACGGTGAACGGCGGAATGTCGCCGCCGACCTGCGCTCGCTTGAGTCGGCTGAACACCCGATATTCGAGCGGATAGGCGACAAGCATGTCGCGCACGCCGGCAACGAGGTTCTTGTCCATCGGCGCGGCCGGCCGCGGCGCGCCCTGGGCGACCATCGCATCGAGCTGCTGGTCGAGCGCCTGCCGCTGCTCGGTGGTGAGCGAGCGTTCGAGCGTCGCGTCCCAGTCGATGCCGACGTAAGCCTTGAAGGCGTCGGCATCGAACTTGTCGGGTGTGTAGAGCATGAGGTAGTTCTTCAGCCCTTCGTACGCCTGCTCGAGGTTGTCCTTGTTGGCGGCGCGCAGACGTTCTTCGAGGCGGTGCACGATTCGCGGCATCAAGGCGTGGTCGAGCAGATGTTGATATCCGAGCCTGGCACCGGCATCGAGCTTCCTGCCCTGATAGAGACCCAGCGACATCGACAACGGCGGCGCGTTCAGGGGGAACTCGGTCGGCTGCGCCGCAGCGCGCACCGCACTCAGCACCGGCGGCAACGGCGACACGTCGCCGGAGGTAGCCGGCGGCAGGCTGTCCACCGCCTTCTTCAGATCCGGCAGGTGCGTATCGATTTCAGCGACGTAGCTCTTGTTCCGTCCGTAGCTCACGAACCAGCCAGCGAGGAGCGCAATGCTGACGAGCGAGATGAGCGCGACACCGGCGAGCCGCAGGCGCCCGCGTCTTTTCTCCATCGCCCGGTTCTCGCCCACCAGCCCCTGCTCGGTGAAGACGACATCCTTGAGCAGGCGATTGAGAAAGAAGCTCTTGCCGCGGGCCGAGGCCGGCGGCGGCAATCGCCTCTCGATGCCGAAGGTGCGCGCCAGGGTGCCGAGGACGCGATCGATCGGCGTGCCCTCCTGCGTGCCGCTGGTGAAGTACACGCCACGAAGCAGGGGCCGCTCCTCGACTTGTCCGCCTGCGCTGAAGACCTGTTCGAGGAAGCCGCCGAGCAGGCCGCGCAGGCCCGCGAACTGCTGCGGGAAATTGAAGATGGCCGCGCGCTTGAGCACCTCGTGCTCGGCATCCATGAGCGGCACGACGCGATCGCGCAGGCGCTTTTCCAGAGCCGCGAACTCGGAGCCGAAATTGGCGAGCGGGTCGTCGCTGCTACCGGGCACGTAGGGGAAGCTGAAACCCCAGACCTGGTTGCGCTCTTCCTTGTTGAGAGCGCCAAAGCTCTCGTTGAAGCCGGCGATCAGGTCGGCCTTGGTAACGAGCACATAGACCGGCGCGCGCACCCCGAGCTTTTCCGCCAGCTCCTGGATCCGGGCGCGCAGCTTGGCCGCGTGGTCCTTGCGTTCGACCGGCGTCTGCTGCAGCAGATCCTGGATGTTGACCGTGAGCAGCACGCCGTTGATCGGCCGGCGCGGCCGCGATTTGCGCAGCAACGCGAGAAAGCCGTCCCAGGCGCTGGCGTCGGCCTGCGAATTCGATTCCTGTGTGGTGTAGCGACCGGCGGTGTCGATGAGCACCGCCTCATCGGTGAACCACCAGTCGCAATTGCGCGTGCCGCCCACGCCGCGCACGCTCGCGCCACCCATCTTCTCGGCGAGCGGAAAGGTCAGCCCGGCATTGAGCAATGCCGTCGTCTTGCCCGACCCCGGTGCACCGATGAAGATGTACCAAGGCAGCTCGTAGAGGAACGCGCCGCGCCGCCAGCCCGAGCGCTTGCCGGGCGCATTCTTCAGCACGCCGAGTGCCTGGCTGAAGCGCTCGTTGAGAGTCGCCAGCTCGCGGTCCGACGTGCTCGGGCCCTTGGTCATGCCGTCGACCAGCGCCGCGTTCGTTCGCCGCTGGTTCCAGACCCGAAAGATCAGGCGCAGGATGAGCAGCGCGAACAGGACGGCGATGACGGTGACGCGGGTCCAGATCGGATCGAGTGGCCGCGATTCGCCGATGGCGATCAGCGGCCCGACCCACCAGACGATGGCCGAAAGGGCGAGCACGCCGATCAAGGCGAGAAACATCGGATGGATCAGGAACTGCAGAAACTTCTTCATGCGGCGCTCTCGGGGCGAAGCGGCGAGGTGACGGGTTGACGCGCGGCGCGGTCCATCAGGCGTTCGACGGGACCATCAGCGTGATCTCGACGCGACGGTTGTGGGACCGGCCCACAGGCGTGGCGTTCGAATCGACCGGCTCGGCGTCGGCCTTGCCTTCGGCGCGCATCCGGTCGGCCTTGACGCCGGCCTCGACGAGCAGGGACTTGACCGCGTTGGCCCGGTCCTGCGACAGGTCCCAGTTCGAGGGATAGCGCAAGGTCCGGATCGGCTGGTTGTCGGTATGGCCCGTGATGAGCACGGTTCCAGGCGTGGCTTGCAGACCCGAGGCGATCCGGGCCAGCAGCGGCTTGGTACGGTCGGCGATCACTGAGCTGCCGGGCTCGAAGAAGCCGTCGCCCTTGATGATCACGATCGAGCGATCCACGAGATCGCGCACCTGCACCAGCCCTTGATCGACCTCGGGCTTGAGGAAGGTCGCCAGGCGGGGCGCGGCAGCGGGTGGCGGCGGTGCCGCGATCGGCGCAGCCTTGACGTCGAGTGCCTGGAGCGAGGTGAAGACTCCGTCGGATTTCCCATTGAGGGAAAAGCTGAGCGCCAGATAGACGCCGAGCAGTACCAGGCCGGCCAGCGAGGCCATCACCCACATCGGCAGGCCATCGCGCAAGCGCGCGACCTTGGCCGGCACGCCTTCCCAGCGCGGCGACAGTGTCTTGTCGCCGTCAGCGCGGTTGCCGCGCAGCATCTGCGACAGGCGCGTGCGCAGGCTTTCGAGTTGCGCCCGGCCATCGTTGAGAACGCGATACCGGCCTTCGAAGCCGAACGCCAACACGACGTACATCAGCTCGAGCAGATTGCGGTTGGCGGGCACGTTCTCCGCCAGCTTCGACATCAGCTGGAAGACCTTCTCGCCGCCCCAGGTCTCGTTGTGAAAAAGGACGAGCAGACTCTGATTGGCCCATACGCCGGAGCCGCCCCAAGGCGTGCTCGCGGCCGATTCATCGAGCAAGGTGCACAGGATGTAGCGGGCGGCGACAACCTGCTCGTTGGGCAGGCCTTCGGCGCGCGCCTGCGCCTCGAACTTGCGAATGCCGTCGGCAAGGGCGTCTTTCAAGCCAGCCGGATTCGGATGCTGGACCATGGCCCGGATGCGCGGCGCCGAGCTGAGGAGCGGCGACGCGGCCGAAACGAGCGGGTTGAGGCTGGCGCTCATCAGCGCATCGAGCGCCAACGGTGCCTCCTTGCCACCGACATCCATGCGCGGAGCAGCACCAGCAGGCGTTGCTCCAGCCGCGCCACCGGGCGGGCCGCCGCGGCGCGCCGCCGGCACCGGCCGGACGCGCGCCGCGGCCGCCGCTCGGCTTGATCACGGTGCGATCGGATTCGAAAGCAGCAAAGGGGTCGTTTTCGCGTCCGGTGTCGCTCATGTCGGTTCCTGCAATCGATTCGGCAAGCTCGAGCGAAGTGCGCGCTGCTGCAATCTGCCGGCGCTACGCGCGAATGGCCCAGAACTCGAGCTCCAGGCCGGGGAACTCGCCGGCGATGTGCATCGCCAGGCCGCCTGAAGCCTCGAGCTGTTTCCACAGCTCGTTATTGCGCGTGTCGAGCTCGAAGTAGTTGAAGCCGGCGTGATAGGGGATCTGGCGCGGGGCGACCGGCAGCGGCCGCATCGTGACACCGGGCAGTTGCAGATTGACGAGGTCGCGGATGCGCTCGACCGGGCCGATCTTCACCTGCGTCGGGAAGCGCGCACGCAAGGCCTCGCCAGGAATCTGCGCCGCGACCGCGAGCACGAACTGGGCGTTGCGCTGCAGCTCCTTGTCGCCGATGATCGCGACCCGAATGCCGTACTTGCGATCCTGCAGCTCGATCGGAATCGCGGTCTGTTCCATGACCATCGAGAGCGACTGGCGCAGATCGTCGATGACGGCGCGAAAGCAGCGCTGCAAGTCGTCGTGCAGGTACTCGGGGAAAGGCGGCGGCCGACGCTTCTCGCGAAACGTCGCCAGGTCGCCGGCCAGGCTGAGACAGGCGGCGTAGAGCACTTCCGGATGCAGCACCGAACGTTGCTGCAACTGCATGAAGAGCGGCTGCGAGCGGTTCACGGCCTCGAGCAGAAGAAAATCGGCGATCTCGGCGACGCCACCGCGCCCCGGCTGCGACAAACGCGCCGCGAGCGCCTCGCCGCGCTGGTGCAGCAAGCCGCACAGCTCGCGCACGTAGCCGTCGAGAATAGAGTTGCCTTGCGCATGCAGCATCGGCGGAATGTATTGGGCGTCGAGGACGAGCTTGTTGTCGGCTCGCCGCTCGACGACGCGAGCGATGCCGAGGGTTGCGTAGCCTTCGCCGGTGTCACGCTCGAGCATCAGGCGCAGATTGACGCGCCCGATCTGGATCGCGGTGTCGCGATCGACGTTGGTATTGCTGTCGCCGACTTCAATCTCGGCCACGCGATAGCGCGGCCCCATCGACCCGGCAGCCTGCTCGGCATCGGACTCGACGATGCCTGGACGCTGCATGACCAGGGCCAGCACGACCCGCTCGTTGCGCGCGTCCATCGGCAGATCGAGGGCCGCCGGCGCGGCATCGTTGCCTGGAATGGAGAACGCCGTGCCGTCGGGCAACACGCCTTGTGCCGAGTTGACGCTGAGCTTGCCGAGGGCCAGGGCCGCATCGTCGATCGAGAGCGCGGTGAAGCCCCAAGCGTGCCCCACGGTCGCAGCCAGGCGCTGACGCAGTTGGTATTCGGCGTAGCGGTCGTGCTGCTGGAAGTGCTGGGGCTGGAGGAACATCCCCTCGGTCCAGACCACCTTGTTGTGCCAGGTCATAGCGATTCGCGTGAACTGTGACTTCCCTTGCGACTGCCAATCGGCGAAGCCGAGGCCGCTCTTCTTGATGCAGCTTCCTCGCGCGGCAACTTGCGCCGACGCCAGAGGGCAGCATCGCACTTTACTTGAATGCGCTCCGCCTCGAAACAGAATCTGCCGATGTCGCGAACAAGACCACGATAGCCGCGGCCGCCTGTCGTGCGTCCCTACTTCTCGGGAGTGACGAAGCCGCGAAAATCGCTATGATCGCCCGGCTATCGCAACCGCTGCGAATACGCTGGTTGCACTGGCGCGGTTGCGCCCGATCTCCCTGCTGCCGCGCATCCTTCTTTGAATGTTCGAGGAGTGCAAGATGAAGCTTGAGCTGACCTGGGGCCGCATCGGCCTCGCTGCTGTTGTCGCGGCGGCTTTCGCGGCGCCGGCCTTCGCGCAACTGGCCGGCCAGCCCATCGACGTCGGGTCGCAGGTACCTGATGCCGCCTCCATCAAGGACGGCCTGTTCCCCGAGGATGCCTGCAAGGAGCTCGAGGCGAGCGGCTTCAAGTGCATGGGCCTGAAGCCCGCCATTCACTATTCACTGCCGGCCTCGTCGTTCAAGGTCGGCTCCGCGGAGTTGCCTGAACTGCTGAAGAAGCAGCTCGACGTCTTCGCCGAAGTGCTGCGCGGCAAGAAAGGCAGCGGCAGCGAGGTTCGGGTGGTCGGCCACGCCGATGCTTCCGGAACGCCTGAACAAAACCAGCAGCTTTCGGTCAAGCGGGCCGAGGCGGTGAAGGAATATCTGGTGCAAAAGGGCGCCGACCCGAGCATGCTTGTCGTCGTCGGCCTGGGCTCGAACGACCTGGCCAACCCGGCCAATCCGACCGCCGCCGAGAACCGCCGCGTCGAGATCGGCAGGCAAGCGAAGAAGTAGCGCGTCGTCGCTGTCCACCGAGCCAAACGGCCGGGCTTGCCCGGCCGTTTTGCTTGGTGCGCGCCGATCAGGGAATCTGCTCTGTGGCCTGACCGGCGAAGTTGATCTTGATGACACCGCCCCACATGCACATCAGGGTCGACGAATCGTCGAGCGCCGGCATGTTGGCCAGCATCATCGTCGGCGCTCCCGGTACCCAGGGCGCAGTGGTGTTGGGAACGCAGGGCATCGGCGTGAGGGTAAACACCCCGAGCGCGGCCGCGGTCGCCGCAGCGGTGGCGTCGAACCGTGGGATTGGCCAGGCTGGTGCACATCGCCGAACGGCATGATATTGACCATCGGCTTGTTGTCCATGATGTTGGCCGCCGGCACGAACGTGGTGAGCATCTTGTTGGCGGGCAGCACCACCATGCTGCTCGGTGCCACGCCAAAGCTGCATTGCAGCAAGGCGCCCATGCAAACGTGATTCGGCATCTCGGCTCCTTTCGAATCAGGGCCCGGGCTCGCTGACCCAGACCGCGAGCGCAGTGAAGTTGTCGTGCCGCGGCTTGTGCGATGCGCCGTGCAGCACGTTCTGCTCGAGCTCGTGCAGCCAGGCATGCGGACTGACCGCTTGTGCCAGCGCAGCTTCCATCTGCGCGTCTTCGACGTATTCCCACATGCCATCGGTGCAGAGGAGAAAGACGTCGCCCGCTTCGACCGTCCAAGGCGGCGCCGACACGCTGACCTGAAGATCTTCTTCGCCGACACCGAGCGCGGAGAGCAGTTCGCTTCTTTGCGGATGCGAGCGCATGTCCTCGGCAGCCAGCATGCCGCCGTCGACGAGCGACTGCACGAGGCTGTGGTCGCGCGTGCGGGCCGCCATCCGCCCGCCGCGGAAGACGTAGAGACGCGAGTCGCCGCAGTGGCCCCACGAGGCGACGTTGCCCTCGAGGTCGATGAAGAGGGCGACGACCGTGCTGTGCATGTTCTGCAGGGAGCGATCGTCGGCGCGATGCTGGATGATCGAGCGATTGGTCTGCACGATCATCTGCTGGATGGCATCGCCGCTGCCTTCCGGCGAGGCTGCAAAGGCGCCGAGGATGAACTGGACGGCGAGCTTCGAAGCCTTGTCGCCGCCGCCATGGCCGCCGGCGCCGTCGGCGACCACGCAGCAGAGATGGCTGTCGGAGTGCCAATGGCCGCAGGCGTCTTCGTTGTAGTTGCGGCCGCCGCGGCGCGAAAGGGTCGCCAGTTCCATCTGCACGATCAACGCTCCTCACCACCGTTGCAGCGCACCTCGATCATGGCCGATCCTTGGCCAACTGGTCGATGTACTCGTTGTAGGCGCGCAGGAATTCCTTGCCGAAAAGTTCATGGAAGTCGTCCGTAGCTTCGGACGAAATCTGCCCGTAGAGCTCGGTGAAGACATCCCACATGCGGGCTTTGCGCTTGGCCGGAAGAATCGAAGCCAGGATCGATGTCTCCGTCAGCTTGGATTCGAGGGTCGCCGGGTCGAAGCGCTTGAGAATGCCCTCGAGCGCGGCACGCATGCCCGCAAGGAAACCGAATTGATGCGCACGCAGGTCGTCGTAGGCATCGCGCATCGCCTTGTCGGGCTCCATGAAGCCGCGCGCCGGCGGGCTGAGGAGATGCCCGAGCGCAACTTCGGCTGAAGGCGAGAACTTGAGCGGGTTGTTCTCCCGCGAGACGATCATCGTCACCTCGGCGCGAATCTCGCGCTTGAGGGCGGCGCGCGCCACCAGCAGATCGACCGTGCCGCGCGTGGCCTCGTGAACGAGACGACCCATCAGGCGCATCAGCGTCGGCGTCAAGACCAGCGTTTCGGGCGGCAGGTTGTGCACCGCAAGGCCCTCGCGCAGCGCCGCGGTCAGTGCCGCGATGTCGGCGCTTTCTGCAGGAACCGGTCGAGCTGGCGCGCTGGCCGGAGCATGGGCACCCTCGGGCGCGCGCCACGCCGGCGTGCCGGCGGGCGTAGCTTGCGGCGGCCGCGGCTGGGGTGGCGGCGGCGCGGCCATCGCCGGTGCAGCGACCCGCGCGGGCGCCGCTTGTGCCGGCACAGGCGCCGGCGCTGATTCCGATGCGGCAGACGAGGCCGCGAAGTCGAGTGAAAGGTCCAGCATGTCGTCCGGGATGAGAGGAGCCACATTCGACTCCGCCGGCGGATTTCGGTCGGATGATGGTGCGGCTCTCGCCCGAGGGATCGTTCCACGACAGGACCGATCCCGGCGGGGCCATCGATTCGGCTGCCCGAGGCGCGGCACTGCGCTGCACGGGAGCGCCCGGCGCTCCAGCGAATCCGGACGTGAACGTCTGGGTCGGCGGAATCGGCATCGCCGGCGGCGCCTGGTAGGCCGGGCGCGGGCGCGGCCTGCGGGCGGCCGGCGCCGGCCGTCGGAACCATCGGCGGCAGCATGAAGGGCGTGGACAGTTCGGACGTCGTGTCGGCGGCCGCCGTGGCGCTGCCGCGGGTCATGCTGTTGAGCGACTTCAGCGGGTCGGCATGCGCTGCCATGTTCGGCTGCGCTGCTGCCTGGTTGAGCACCGAGCCGGCCAACGGGTCACTTGCCCGCGCTCGCAGAGCCGAGTCCGAACAAGGCATCGAGCGAATCGCCGCCGCCAGCCGCCACCGCCGGATCCGAATTCCGGAATCAGCGCCTCGGCACGGCCGCCGACGTCGAGACCGAAATTGCTGTTGGCGCCGCCGGGTGACTGTCCGAGCGAGCGCGCGAAGTCATTGTTCGACGCCGGCGCCGGCGCGTCCGGTGCAAACGGATCCCAGTCGGAGGGAATGCCGCCGCCGATCGCAGCCGACGGCGGCGCGCTCGGCGCCGGCGCATAGGCCGGTGCGGGCGCGACGCGGCGGTGCGCCGAAGCCGGCGAGCGGGTCGGCGAACGGCGCGCCGCCGCCGGCGGCGCGCGACCTGCCATCGGTGCCGACGACGCAAGGCCGGCAAAGTCGGCGAAAGGATCGGGAGCTGCCGCGCCCGGGCTCGCGCTCGCCGCCTCGACGCGCATGGCGTAGCCACCGATCTGGAGCTCGTCGCCGGCCTGGATCAGCGCTTCCTGGCCATTGCCCAGCGGCCGGCCGTTGACCGAGATCGGATTGCTGCCACGATCGACGATGGCGTAACGCCCGTTGCGAAACACCACCTGCGCGTGGACGCGCGAGATCGTGCGTTCCGGATCGGGCAGCACGAGCTGGTTGTTCTCGGCACGGCCGATGTTGCCGCCCAGCTCGTCGAAGTGGCCGGTAAGCGGCGCCGTCGAAGTACCGTTGTACGAGGTCACGCTGATGCTGATCACGACACCTTCACTCCCGCTCCGGCGCCGCCGCCCCACCCCGCGGCGGCGAGACGTTCAACGCAGCACATAGATTCTTCCCTCGACCATCGCGACACGTATCGGCCATGCATGATCGCCGAGCTCCGGTGCCTCGTTTTGCGTCCGCAACGCGGCACCGCCCGTCGGCGTCAGACACTCGATCAGGCGGCCGTCGATGAGTGGACGCAGCACGAGCTCGGCGGCGATCGGCGGCGGCACCTTCAATGCTTTCGCAGCATACAGCCGCTGCAGATGGTCGCGAAAGCGCTGCATGCCGAAGTTGGCGTCGGTCTGATAGGCCAGCGCCAACTCGTCGAAACGCAGCTTCGACGCCGCGACCAGCGGCTCGGGATTGCCGCGGCCGAGCTCGACCGCGACGTTCTGCAGGAACTCGAGCACGGTGCGCTGCACCGAGGCGTTGATGGCGATCGGCGGCGCATCGAGCCAGCGCCAGCGCGGGAAATTGACTGGCAGCTCGACGTCGCGACTGTGCGTCGACGGCGCGTCGAAGGCTTTGCCCTCGGCCGTGGTCCATTCGACAACACCGAGCACGCGGCGCCCGGATCGGCCGGCGATTGCCCCTGGCGGACCAGGACCAGCCGCGCCCGCGCCCAGGTCGGGCCGATCGCGATGCGGGGCTGACTCGGCGCCGTTGAGCCCGCCGGCCCCGGGCCGATCACGAGCGACAACTGATTGCGCCCGGCCAGGGTGTACTCGTGCACGGCCAGGCTGCTGCTGCCTCCGGCCGCGCCGAGCGTCGCCACCGGCATGCCGTTGAGATGCGCCTCCACCGCGCAGCCGCCGGCCGCCAGCTCGAGCATCAGGAGACGTTCCAGGGCCACTGCCGGCACTCCACTCGACCAGGACCAGTACGGCCGGAAAGATCTTGCGCGTCTCGCGCGCGCCGCCGAGCAGCGGGTCGGACGTTTCGACGACGATCTGCCACCGGTTCGACGCGCAGGTCGAAGAACCATTGTGGCCGCCGCCATCGGCCGCGGCCGCAATCCGCACTCGCCGACCAGCGCGCCGGTGATCGGCACGGTCCGGCGGCGGCGCCGAGCGTCGACGGCTCGGCGCCGGCGAGCGGCTCGATCTCGAGCGTGAACGGAAATCGCCAGATGCGTTGCGCCGATTTCAGGTCCTGGCCTTCCGGAGCTTCGGCGCCGAGCTGCGCGATGTCATCCTCAACTCGCTGCGGCCCTTGCAATGGAGCCGGATGCGCGAGCGGCTCGGCGCCTTCGACGAGCTCGCCCGAAAGCCGCAGCTCGATCGACAACGCCAGCAGGTCGAGCACGCCTTGCGTGCGCATCAGCACCGTCGACGCCGATGTGCCGGACGCCAGCCCCAGGTGAGTCCGGCCTGGCCCACGAGCGGCGATGCCTCGACTTCGAGATGCGTGCGCCTGCTTGTCGAGCACGCGGACCCATTCGTTGAAGAGTCGCTCCATGCCGGCGCGAAACACGCCGTGCAGGCCGACCCAGGAGGCTTGCCAGGCTTGGCCGGCGAGGCCGGCGCGCCGTCGCTGCTCGAGCCTGCAGGTTGCGGCGGCGCCGGCGCGGCTATCGGCCGGCGCGGGCCAGAGCATGGGCTGCCAGGCGGCGTGGCGCACCTCGAGCAGCCACTGCGTCGCCGGATACACGAGTACCCGCAGGCCGACATCGCCGAACGGAGCGCCGGCGTCGCGCAGGCCGCAGCTCGATATCTGGATCGTCTGCAGATCGAAAGGCGCTTCGGCGGCGATCCCGGCGCCGCGACACCGGGCTCCGGCGCTGCCGGCGCCGGCGCATAGAGGGCGAGGCTGAGGCGCGTGCGTCGCGTCCTTTCCAGGCCAATCTGCCGGAGGCAGCCATATGCACGACTTCGGGATGAACGCGCGGGTCGCAGACGGCCACGGTCTCGACACGCAGATTCAAACGCGCCGGCGGTCCGCCCGCAGCGCGTGGCTGGTCACCGCCAACTCAACCGGCACTTCGGGCGCGCGCGTCCATTTGACCGGGGCTCGTCGGCAAGCGGCACGGCGAATGCGCTGCCAGCCGTTGGCCGCGTGGCGGTACTCCTGCTGGTCTCGGCCTCCGCGACCATCATGTCGATCGTGCCGAGTCGCAGGCCTTGACCGCGGCGCGGCCGGCTCGACCTGCGGGAACACCGAACGTGCCGCCGACAGAGGCCCGATGCGGGCGTCGACGCCGGCCAGCGCGGTCTCGAACTGGGCGCGTGGTCAGGACCGGCGCCGCGCCAGGCCGCCGCGCCCGGCTCGCGGCCGCGGCTGCGAGCTGGCGCAGCTCGTCGGCGCGTGCGATGTGCAAGCTGGTGCAGCTTCAGCGCCGAGCCGCGCTTCGGGAATCCGACAGAATCTCGCCGCCCAGGCGAACGCCGGCTTGGCGTCGAATGCCGGGCCCCAGATACACCACAGGCTGGCGTAGCGAGCCAGGTCGCGAGGATCGACGCAGGCCATGCTTTCGTCCCTGCTGGACGGCGGCTTCGACGAATGCCGGCCAGCGATCCTGCAGCCGTTCGGTCAAGCGCCGGCCAGGTCTCGGCAAGGACGCCGCTGATGCTTGCGGCATGGCGCTTCAGCGTCAGCTGTTCGAGCGCTCGAATTGTTCCAGCGAGAGTCTCAGCGCGCAGCCTCGCGACGAGCGCTTCATGCGGGCAGGCGCGCATCAGCG
Organism: uncultured beta proteobacterium; assembly: GCA_963778525.1. Classification (GTDB taxonomy): domain Bacteria; phylum Pseudomonadota; class Gammaproteobacteria; order Burkholderiales; family Burkholderiaceae_C; genus Schlegelella_A. Next base: position 1,337,276 of record CAVZUJ010000001.1, read on the forward strand.
GCCGGACGTCGGTGGCCAGCACGCCTTCTCCATCGCAGCCAGCTCCAGGCGTCGGCGGCTCGGCGATGACGATCGCCTGGTCCAGGCAGCGAAGAATTCGTCGAGCTGGCCGGCCAGCAGCATCGGCAAGGCGCGCGCAGCACATCGGGGTCGTACCAGCGCCAGGCGCGACCGGTCGCCGTCGGGCAGTGATGACTTCGCCGATCGAGCGGCAGTGCTCGCGCATCTGCAGCAGCGGCGGCCCGAGACGGCGAGCACGCCCCAGCCCGGGTAGGTGGGCGTGGCTTCGTCGAGCAGCCAGTCGGTGAACGGCGAGCTTGGCGCTTCAGCTCGGCGAGATAGGCGCGCGCTCGCCGCCGCCTCCGCCTCAGCGCCCCGCGCTGCAGGCAGTCCCAGCCGGCCACTTCGGCCGCCCTTGAGCTTCTCGGCGATGCCCGGAACGACCAGGCCGTCGATCACCGCATGAACGCGACCGCCCTGCCGGGCCCAGAGCGAGGCGCGCAGCTGGGCCGGCGAAAACGCGGTGCTCATCGGGCGCGAAGAACCGGCTCGGAGAATCAGGAGGGCTCACCGGTGACGAATCCTTCGGGCATCGGATCGTCGAAGTTCTTCTCATAGTCGTCCTTCTCGGCGGAGCGATGGAGTCTTCGTTCTTCGCTTCGGTCGGTGCCGTCGGGCTCGCCGAAAGGGCCGAGCCTGCTGCCGAACGCCGGCGCCGCCGGAGTTGACCTTGACCAGCGGCCCGTCGATGTCGACACCGGCCGGCCCGAAAGGTGACGATCCGACCCGCCGCCTTCAGGGACATCGAGACGCCGGCCTCGAGCGCGACGGTCGTCGCACCCTTGATCTTGATCGTCATGCCTCGGCATGAGGTCGCCGGCCGCCTTGAGCGAAGCTTGCCGTCGACGATTCGATAGCGATGTCGGCCTGCGACTTGAGCTGCGTCTTGCCGCCGACGTGAGGCCCAGGTCGCCGCCGACCTTGGCGTTGAGGTCCTTGCTCGAGCTTGAGCTGGTACGTCGCCGCCCGGTATAGAAGATGTCGCCAGCAACCTTGACGTGCAGGTCCTTGCCCATGTTGTGCATCACATCCTTGGTGATGTCCATGAACCAGTTCTCGCCGATGACTTCCTTTCGCGTCAGCTCGACCTTGATCGTCTCGTTGTTGCCGACGTAGTCGAAGGCGTCATGGACGATGGTGCGAAAGAAGTCCTTCTGGGCATGGAACCAGATGTATTCCTTGTCCTTCTTGTCTTCGAAGCGCAGCTCGTTGGCGGTGTCGTTCGAGCCCTCTTCGCTGCTCTGCGTCTTGATGCCGCTCAGCGTGGAATGGTCGGGCAGCTTCCACGCCACCATGTTCTCGTTGTTGTAGACCGACCCGGTGACCAGCGGCCGATCCGGATCGCCGTCGAGAAACTGGACCACGACCTCGTGACCGACGCGCGGCAACGTGAACATGCCGTAGCCCTTGCCGGCCCATGGCTGGGCGACGCGCACCCAGCACGAGCTGTTCTGGTCGTTGTTGCCGTCGCGATCCCAGTGAAACTGGACCTTGATGCGGCCGTGCTTGTCGGTCTCGATCTCGTTGCCCGACTGCGCCCACCACGACCGCGGTCTGCGGCCCGGCGATGATCGGCTTGGGCGTGACGCGCGGCGACCGGTAGTTGGGCGCGCTAACGCGCATCGCCAGCACCTCGCAGCGATAGCCTTCGTGGCGCCGGCCGGCCTTCAGGTCGTCGATCGCCTCGTGATCGGCGAAATCGAGGCGATAGACGGCACTCACCATCAGATAGTCTTGTTGTCCTCGTCGGACTCCGAGCCGTCGAGCTTGAAGGTCATGCCGGTGCTCAGGTCGCGCGCATCCGTCGTACCGGTGCCGGTGGAATAGAGGGCGAAAAGCTCCTCCATGCGGACCGAGGCACGCTGCGTCGCGGCGCTTGTAGCCGGTTGCGCGTCGGGCTTGGCGCTGTTCTGCACGACCAGCGCGGGATGTTCGTACCACTCGGCGTCGCCGAGCTTGTCCAGCCGCCGCCGGCAGCGCCCAGAAGGCCGCCGAGGCCGCCGGCTGCAGGTGGCGGGTCGGCCTTCTTTTCGCCCTTGATCTTGGTCGCCGGCGCGAGATAGTCGTATTCGGTCAGCGTCGCCTTCACGCTGCGCGCTTCCTGCTGGACATGCCAGCCCACCATCGTCGGCACGCTCAGCGGGTATTGCTCCAGGTGATCGCGTCGCTGCTGCCGCGGCTCTTGTGCTTGGCCGTCGAGTCGATCAGAACCATGGTGTGGGTTCCGTCGTCGTGCTCGAAGAAATAGTAGATCCCGACCTCTTCGAGCAGGCGGCTGACGAAGTTGAAGTCGGTCTCGTTGTGCTGGACGCAATAGTCCAGCTTCGGGATACACCGACGCCGACACCAGCCGCCAGGCCGAGTCGATGCTGTAGTCGGCAAGCACCGCAGTGACGATGTCCTTGACGCTCTTGTCCTGGAACACGCGGCTCTTCTTCGTGCGGGTGAGGAACCACAACCACGGCTGCAAGGTGATCGAGTAGGTGAGGTAGCGGCCGCGCTTCTGGCCTCGGCTCGCCCGCGTGACGTAGCCGTCGAAGTAGCGCGCGTCGTCGGTCACGTCCATCTTGACGGTCGCCCGCGTGCCGAGAAGCTTCTGCAGGTTCACGTCCTTCGGATCGTTCATCATGTCGAGCGCACCGGCGAGCTCGACCGTGTACTCGAACATGTGGCCGAGGTGCTCGTGGCCGGTCATGCCGAGGACGAGGAAGTCCCCTCCCTTGGTCTTGATCGAGACCATCGCTTTCGCTGCGCCGAGTCCGGGAATGGCCATGACCTTGTCTCCCTAGGGTCTGCCTACTCGAAGGCGTAGGTGAAGTCGTCTTCGGCGACGCCCAGCCGCACTGCCTTGAGCTCGCTGCCCTCGGCGGCTCGCGTCAGGTACTCGATCGAGACCTTGGGCAGCACCGTATTGGTGAGGATCGAATCGATGATCCGCCCGCCCGACTCGGCGTTGTTGCAGCGCTTGACGATGAGCTTGACCGCGTCGTCGCTGTACTCGAACGGGATCTTGTGATTTTCCGCGACGCGCTTCTTGATGCGGTTGAGCTGCAGGCGAACGATCTGGCCGAGCATGTCGTCGGAGAGCGGGTAGTACGGAATCACGACGAGCCGCCCGAGGAGCGCGGGCGGGAAGATCTTTTGCAGCGGCTCGGCCATCGCCGTCGCGAGCGACTCCGGATCGGGCAGGAGCTCCGGGTCCTTGCACATGTTCATCACCAGCTCGGAGCCGGCATTCGAGGTCAGCAGGATGATCGTGTTCTTGAAGTCGATCATCCGGCCTTCGCCGTCTTCCATGCGGCCCTTGTCGAAGACCTGGAAGAAGAGCTCGTGCACGTCCGGGTGGGCCTTCTCGACTTCGTCGAGCAGCACCACGCTGTAGGGCCGGCGGCGCACGGCCTCGGTCAGGATGCCGCCCTCGCCGTAGCCGACGTAGCCCGGCGGCGCGCCCTTGAGCGAGGAGACGGTATGCGCCTCCTGGAATTCGCTCATGTTGATGGTGATGACGTTCTGCTCGCCGCCGTAAAGCGCCTCGGCGAGCGCAAGCGCGGTTTCGGTCTTGCCGACGCCCGAGGTGCCGCAAAGCATGAACACGCCGATCGGCTTGTTCGGATTGTCGAGCCGCGCGCGCGAGGTCTGGATGCGGCGCGCGATCATGTCGAGGCCGTGCTGCTGGCCGATGACGCGCTTGCCCAACGCTTCGCCGAGCTTGAGGATCGCTTGCAGCTCGTTCTTCACCATCCGGCCGACCGGAATGCCGGTCCAGTCGGCGACGACGCTGGCCACGGCCTGCGCGTCGACCGACGGCATGATCAGCGGCGAGTCGCCCTGCAGCGTCTCGAGCTTGCCCTGCTCGACACGCAGCTCGGCCAGCACCTTCTCGCGATCGATGGGCGCAGCCTCGGGCGCGGCGCCGGCGGGCTTGACGACATCGCCGCCTTCGCCGGTGGCGGGCCGATCGACCGGCTTGTCGTCGCCGCGCAGCTGGGCGCGCAAGGCGAGCACCTTGTCGACGATCACCTTCTCGTCCTGCCAGCGTTTTTCGAGGCCGACCAGGCGCGCACGCTCGGTGACAAGCTTCTCGTCGACGTCGCCGCGGCGGGTGCCGACTTCGACGCCGACCGCCGATTCGCGTTCGATGATCCCGGATTCGATCTCGAGCGACTCGATGCGGCGCCGGCTGTCTTCGACTTCCGCCGGAATGGCGTGCTGGCTGACGGCAACCCGCGCGCACGCGGTGTCGAGCAGGCTCACGGCCTTGTCGGGCAGCTGGCGCGCCGGAATGTAGCGGTGCGAAAGCCTGACCGCCGACTCGATCGCCTCGTCGAGCAGCTGCACCCGGTGGTGCTTCTCGAGCACGCTGGCGACGCCACGCAGCATGAGCACCGCCTTCAGCTCGTCGGGCTCCGGGATCTGCACGACCTGGAAGCGCCGCGTCAGCGCCGGGTCCTTCTCGATGTGCTTCTTGTATTCGGCCCAGGTGGTGGCGCCGATCGTGCGCAGGGTGCCGCGCGCCAGCGCCGGCTTGAGCAGGTTGGCCGCGTCGCCGGTGCCGGCCGCGCCGCCGGCGCCGACCAGCGTGTGCACTTCGTCGATGAACAGGATGATCGGCTTCGGGCTGGCCTGCACTTCGTCGATGAGCTGGCGCAGGCGCTGCTCGAACTCGCCTTTCATCGAAGCGCCGGCCTGCAGCAGGCCGAGATCGAGCGACAGCAACGACACGCCATGCAATTGCGGCGGCACGTCGCCGCGCGCCAGGCGCTGGGCGAAGCCTTCGACCACCGCCGTCTTGCCGACGCCGGCCTCGCCGGTGAGGATCGGGTTGTTCTGGCGGCGCCGCATCAGGATGTCGACGATCTGGCGGATCTCGTCGTCGCGCCCGGTCACCGGATCCATCTCGCCCTTCTCGGCCTTGGCAGTGAGATCGATCGTGTATTTCTTGATCGCCTCCTGCTTGCCCATCGCCGCCGGCGCCATCGCACCCGAGACCTCGCCGGGCTGGCCGCCCGCCAGGCCGCTGCCGTCCTGCGGGCCGAGCCCTTGCTCGCCGCTCTTGCCGGTGATCGTCGGCAAGTCGTCGGCCAGGGCGTCGACCTTGATCTTGCCGAACTCCTTCGAGATGGCGAGCAAGGCGTTGCGCAGGTGCGGCGTCTTCAGCATGCCGATCAGCAGGTAGCCGCTGCGCACCGCGCCATCGCCGAACTGGAGCGAGCCGTAGACCCAGGCGCGCTCGATCGCATCGGGAATCTGCTCGGAGAAATCGGACAGTGCGGTCGAGCCGCGCGGCAGGCGGTCGAGCGCGGCGGTGACGTCGCGGGCCAGCGCCGCGGCGTCGAGCGCGTAGTGGCGCACGATCACGTGGATGTCGGAGCTGTTGTTCTCCAGCAGCTGGGTCATCCAGTGCACGAGCTCCACGTAGGGATTGCCGCGCAGCTTGCAGAACACCGTCGCACCTTCGATCGTCTTGTAGACGAGCGGATTGAGCTTGCCGAACAGCGCAACTCGACTGATTTCACTCATTGACCTTGCCCTCCCGTTGTCTTCCCCGGCCGCGCATCTGCGGCCTCACCCGACCGCCGTAGCGGCCGCCTGCGTGCGAATGCTTTCGACGTTCATCACCAGGTCGTCGGCGTCGCGCGTCGCGCTTGAATCGATGCCCGCCGTTCAGCCAGGCGGTGCGCCCGAGGCGCCCGACCCGGCGGTCGCGCGAGCTGTCGAGTTTCCACGATGGCACGTCTTCGCGCTTCAGGATCAGCCGCAGGTCCCAGGCGAATTCGAAGCCGACGTACTGCCGCACCAATGCGCGCAGCTGCTCGAGCGCGTTGCCGCCCGGCAGGAGCTCGGCGAAGCGCTCCCAGCGCAAGGGGCCGATGACGATGCGGAACTTGTGCTGCACGTCCCACACGGTGCGGCCCAGCACGGCTCCGCGGCCGACCGCGGGCTGCCCATCGCGCATCAGGCGGGAGCGTTCGGCGCGGCCGAGCGGCATCCAATGGCCCTGGAATTGCGCCACGTGAACCGGTACTCCGAACTGCAGCCCGAGCCAGGCTTCGAGCCCATCGGCATCGCGCACCGAACGGGCCAGGCGGCCCGCGAAGAAGAGCTTGGGCGCATCGCCGAGCGCATCGCGCTCGCGCGCCGAACGCTCGACGATTCCGATCAGGGCGCCGACGTGCCGCACGATCGGCGCGTCGGCCGGCCGGTCGAGCCCGACGACCGGCTGTGCCCGTGCCCAGGCCCGGTAGAAGAACAGCCCGAAGCGATGCACCAGCATGTCCAGGAAGCGGACGAAGGTGGGGTCGTCGTTGAAGTACTGGCGCTCGCGGGCGTGTTCGGTGAAATGGATCGGCAAGGCGCCGTTCGGACCGAGAAAGCCGAGGACCCGCTGCACGAGGCGCGGCGCTCGGGCGCCATCGCGCTCGAGCGCGGCGATCGCGGTGGGCGCGAAGATCAGCGAAGGATCCTGCGCGAAGCGCAGGGGCTCATCCCCGGGCCGCGTGGCGTCGCCAAGGCGAGGCTTGTCCGCAAAGGCGTTCTCGATGCGACGCATCGCCTGGAACAGATCGAACTTCGACGCTTCCCGCTCGAGCTCGTCGAAGACCGATGCGACGCCGGCAGTCGCCGGCGCTTCCCGATGGCCCGGCGTATTCACAGGACGGCCCGTGCGCCGAGATGCGGCGCCCACGTCATCACTTCGCCCCGGGTCATCGACACCAGCGCGGTCTGAACGAAGCTGTTCATCGAGGCGTGGCGCGAGAAGTATTGATGCAGGATCGAAACAAGCAGGGCGGCACTACCGCCCTCGAAGGAGAGGTCGTCGACCGTCACCTTGATCTCGAGCCCGCGACTGAATGCGATCGGGCCGGCAACCGGATGGCGACGCACGATCGGCTTGACGTCGATCGAGCGTATGCCTTCGATCTGCCGCTTCAGCCCGACATCGGCGGCGTTCGCGAACAGGCCCAGGATCTCGCGCAGCGTGAGGGCTCCGGTGGCCGCATCGCTTTGCGTCAACGACAGGTAGTTGAGCGAGAGCAGGCCGAGCAGGCGCCAGGCGATGCCGCCTTCGCGCATTGCGCTTTGCGGGCGCGAAGGTCCGGCCGCGATGTAGATCGCCTCGATCGGCGCGCTCGCGTTGAGGATCAGCTCACCGCCGGCCTGGCCGGTCGGCATGAACAGCGGCAGGTCGCGATTGGTACAGCGCACCTGCACCGCCAGTTGGCGCAGGGGCCCGGGAAGAGGCATCTCGCGCGAATCGACGAGCGAGAGGAAGGTCTCGGTGCCGACATAGCCGGATCGCGGCCCTTCGCGCCGGCCTCGATCGGAGGGCAGGCGGGGCTCGCGCACCGCGCTGTAGTAGGCGGACTCGGTGGCGGGCTCCGATTGCGGTGCCGCGAACAAGGGCAGGAAAGTCTGCTCCTCGCTGTCTTCGCGAAAGCCCTTGACGCTGAGGATGTCGAAGACCTCGTAGTCGAGCATCGATGTCCGCTCGGGAACGAGGTGGTAGGCAGTCGCCCCTTCATCGAGCCGAAGGCGGTCGGCGCGCCGCTCGAACAGATTGATCGCCGGCACGCAATGGAGCTGGAAGTTGTCGGGCTCGACCGCGCCTTCGAGGGCCGTGATGTAGCGGTTGAAGAGCAGAACGACCTCGAAGCTGCCGCCCGTCGTCTTCGCCATGGCCGGGGCCAGGCCGCCGACATCGATGAACAGAAAGCGCTGCGAGAACGCAAAGTATTCCTGCATGAGGCGGGTCCCCGCCAAGCCGCGCAGCGTGACCGGAAGCATGGCCTCGTCGTCGCCCAGGCCTGCGGCGCGAACCTCCCCGGCCGCAAGGAACTGCCGGCTCGCCTCGCCGCTTCGGCCCGCCGGCCCGGCCAGCACGCCGACGCAGCAACCGGTGATCAACTCGTGCAGGCGCAAGGCCACGTCGCTCAGGCCGCCAAGGTAAAAGCGCAGCGTGCCCAGCTTGAGCTGGCTGAAGGCCAGACCGGCCGGCAGCTCGAGCTTCAAGCGCACGCCGCTGCGCGGCCGCTCGGGCAGCGGCAGGTTCGACAGCGCCAGATCGGCAGCGCTCAGAAAGTACTCTGCGCTCGCCACCTTGAGGGGCGTGAGCACGACATCCTGGGCAGTGGAGAACTCGCAGCGCGTACGACTCATCGCCGTCTCCGGGCCGATCAGGGTGCTGCCGCGCGCGATGCGAAAGCCGTTGACCAGATTCGGATCGTTCGACGGCTTGACGCGCGCCACCAGCATCGAGGGCACGGGCGCCGCGAGGTTGGGGCAAAGCATCTCGAGCAGTCGCTGCGACAGCTGCGGGTACTCGGCGTCCTGCTTGAGCTGGACGCGCGCGGCCAGAAAGGCGGCGCCCTCGATCAGGCGCTCGACGTAGGGATCGGCGACTTCCATGCCTTCCATGCCGAGCCGCCCCGCGATCTTCGGAAACTCGCGCGCGAACTCGCCCCCCATCTCGCGCAGGTAGCGCAGCTCCTGGTTGTAGTAGCGCAGCAGCCTCGGGTCCATGGGCGCTCCTAGCCGCGCATGTCGCGCACGGCGGCCAGGCCGGTTTCGACATCGACGTCGGCCGAGAGGAGCAGCTCCAGCGGGACCGGCTGGTTCCACATGTGACCGCGAATGACCAGGCGCAGACTGTTGTGCTGGAAGTTGAAGCCCGCCTCGCGATTGACCTCCACGGCAAGCGTCTTCTGGTCGATGCGCGGCTCGAACTGGACGATGGCCTGGCGTACGGCGTTCTCGATCGCCTCGAACTGCATCGAGGAAATCGTGATGCCGGAGAGCGACGGAATGCCGTAGTTGATCACCGAATTGCGCGCCTGCGGAGATTCCTTCCACATCGCGATCTCGTCGGGATCGCCGCGAAACGGATCGGGCTCGGCGCGGCAGGTGTTGAAGAGCCACGACAGGTCGCGCAGGACCGCGGCGCGCAACTGCTGCTTGCTCAGGACCCTGGCTTCGATCGCCTCGCGCGAAGACGCAGGCTCGTCATCCGTCAGCCGATCGAGCAATGACGGTTGGAGCCGTTCCTGTGACGTGAGTCCGGCCATCGGGCTCGCGAAATCCTAGGCCGCCGCATCCGCCGTGTCGGCGGAGACGGGCCCGTCGTCGAGCTCGATGAGGCGCACGGCCATGATGGCGTGATCGCCGGCGTCGGTAGCGAACACGCGCTGGCCGAGCCCGAACCAGCGCTCGTTGCCCGCATCGATCCATTCGGTCTTGCGGGCCAGGCAGATCGATCCGTCATCGCTCGACTCGGAGCCCGGATAGCGTGTCGGTATCAGTGCGACGGTCTCGCCGCCATTCGAGAACATCAATGTCGCCGGCGTCCAGACGCAGTCGCGCAGATCCTCTGGCGCGTCGAGCTCGACCCGGGACAAGCGCGAAAAAGGAACCCAGTAGTAGCGGCCGTTGACGCAGGCCTCGAGCACCGGTCCGAGACGGGAATCACCGTCGGCGAGCCACGCGAACGGGGCGCCGTCGATCTTGCCGCTGGCTTCGGGCGCGGCGTCGAACGCGCGCGTCGCCAGGTCATCGGCCATGGCCGCATTGCCCTGGCCCTTTTGCAGCAGCGACTCGATGAGCAGCGCCAGCCATTCGTCGGGCTGGCCGAAGACCATCGGCGTTCGATTGCCCGGCGAAGACCTTGGCTCGCATCAGCTCGCAGCGAATGGCGTGGCCCGACCGTCTCGCGCATCGCCGCGGTCTCCCCGTCCATGTCGGCGACCACATTGAGCTGCGTGTGTGCGCGCTCCCACTGACCGAGCGACGCAGAGCAGCTGGGCCATGAAGATCGCGCAGCTTCGCATCGGCGGGCTTGGCCCGGACCGCGCTGGTCAGGTGCTGTAGCGCGGTGCGCGGGGTCGCCCGCGCGCAGTGCGGCTTCAGCATCGATTCGAGGGTCGGACATGGAGTGGCGAGGCAGCTCGATGGCGAGGAAGACAGTGGGAGATCGAAGCGTGCGGCGCTCTTCAGAAGCCGTGACCGCAATCGGTACAGAAGCGGGCCTGCCGCGGCATCGTGACGCCGCAAGACGGGCAGCTCTTGTGCGTGCTCGCCATGTCGAACCCGCACTCGTGGCAAAAGCGCCCGCCTTGCGAGGCGGTCTGGCAATTGGGACAGGCCATCGCGGAGGCCGAGGCACCCTGGTCGGCGCCGCCGCCGTAGCTGCCGGGCTTGTTCTCGCACTTGACGCAGACCTGTCTCGATTCGTCGTAGCAGTTCGCGCAGACCCAGGTGTGGCAGTTGCTGCACTGGTCGTAGCGCTGACGAGCCATCGCGAGCGCTTCCGCGAGCGCCTCCTCACGCGGCTTGGCACCGGTCGTCTCGATCGTCGTGCCGCTGGCCCGCCCGACCTTGAACACGATATCGCTCACCGCGCTGATCTTCGCGAACTCGTTGAAGATGTAGCCGAAGCGGCGAAAGATCCCCGCCACCTGCCCGGCCCGATAGGGCTTGAACGGCGTCTTCCAGGTATCGCCGCAGCTCTCGCAGGCGAACTCGAATTGAAAGCCCGCACCGACCGCGCCCGGGTTGGTGCTGATGTCTCGGTAGTTGGTCAATGCAGCCATGATCGAAAGCCCGACGCGATAGCAGTCAGATCAGGCTACCGCCTTTCTTCTTGAACACGCGGACCGTTCCCTTCGTCAACCCGTTGGGGCCGCTGGCGGCGGGCCGGTTCTGGTACGAGTATTCGACCGACTCGTAGGTGGCCGTCCACTCTTCCTTCATGTCGGACATGGTTTCGCTTGGATCGACCGAGAGATCGTATTTCTTCAGCCTGACCTTCTCGAATTTGATCGCCAGCGTGACAGGCGCATTGGACGAGCGATGGAACAAGGTCAGGATCGCCCGGGGCATGACATCGCCTGCCTTCATCGAATTCAGCAGCTGGGTGGTCGCTGCATCGACGTTCTTCTTGAACGTGAACTGCAGCTTGTCCTCGTCGGTGTCCTCGCCCTTTTCCTTCTTTTTCCGTTTCTCTTCTGCAGCCTCGTCCTTGTCGTCGCTTTCCACTTGGGCGGTCGCCTTGTCGAGCAACTCACGGATCTTGCGATCTCGCTCACCCTGGCTCAATCTTGCATACTTTCCCCTGCCCGTCTGCAGTTCGCTGACCTCGCGTGCCAGCTGGGCGGCCTTTGTCCCGTCGAAGGCCTTCTTTTGGTCGCCCTTGTTGGCCGGCTCGCCGCCTCCGTCCTTGGATCTTGCCGCCTCCTTCGCCTTGTCCCGCGCCGCGCTTCGCGCCACGAACTCATCGTTCTCGAGCGTCCAGTCCCATTCGTCGATCTCGATCTGCTCATTGAAAGGGATCGGCACAGCCTCGCCGATGACGGGCACCATGCTGGGCCGAAGGATCAGCAGATAGGCTTCAGCGACTGAATTCGGCATGCGAAGCTTCTAGGAGCGTGGTGGGCCAGGTCACACGTCCGGCGCCGTGTAGAAGAACGGGTTGGTAGGCAGGCTGTCTTTGCCCACGCGCTTCAGATACGTGACCACAATGGACTTGAACTCCAGCGTGACCGTTTCCTTGACCTCGACGGCATTGCCGCTGGCCTGCATCGACAGCTTGACATCCCGAAAGTAGCCGTTGGTCGCCAAGAGCGTGAAACCTGGCTCGTGAATGGCGCGGCCGCCATGCTTGATGTTGAGGACCGTGATCGACGCCGAGATCACCGGAAGGTCGCGGTCGACACAGAAGTGGATCTGGGACGAGGCAATGTCGAACCGCTTCTTCAGGATCAGCGGACTCATCTTGATGTTTTTGCCACCCAGGCCCAGCGCGCCCATGGCCGCGCCAGCGAGCTTGCTGCCCAGTCCGCCGACGCCCGGCAGGGCGTCGTGGTGACTCTCGTATTCGCAACCCCACTCGAAGCTGTCGAGCTCGATCGACGTTTCCCAGCCCTCGAGCAGTCCCTCGCCGATCACGGGCATGGGCACGGCTCCGCCCGGCCCGGTACCGGTGATCAACTGCAGGAAGATGTTGGACCAAGCCATGTCTTCAGAACCGCCAAGTCATTCGCAACGCGCGGAACATTCCGCGCGAACAAGTGCTGCCGGATCCTTCGGCGCGGGGCGAAGGAGCCGAGCGGCCCGAACGACGAGCCGCCGGCCGGCCGGCCGGAGCTCAGGCCGACGGCGACGCAGTGCCCGCCGGGATATCCCAGTTGAAGACCTTCGGCGCCATGAGCGCGCCGGTCTTGTTGTCCTGCGGCCGGTAGTCGATTTCGACCGTCTTGAACACCAGCTCGACCTTCTGCACGACGTTGCCTTCTTCCGAGCCCGTGTTCGACACCTTGGTGATGTAGGCGCCGGTCATGGACATCGTGAAGTAGGTTTCCGGCACGCCCTTGCCGGTCGTCTTCAGCATCTGCAATTCCATCTTCGGAAACGCGCGTCCGGTGCAGATGAAACCCATGATGACGGTCGACGAGGTGTCGAAGTAATGCTCGAAATTCATCTTGCCGGGGTTGGGCTTGCCGACGCTGGCGCCGCCGCCCTTTGTCCAGCTCGACTCAGCTTCGATTTCCCAGTCCCAACCCTGGATCTCGATCCACTTTTCCTTGCCCTTCTGATACGACTCGCCGTCGGCGTTGGCAAAGAATGACATGAATGCATTAACGGCCATGTTTTACTCTCCTGTTGATGGCGGGCGTGTGTTCAGCCGGCAGACTTTTCCGACGGTAGCTTGGAGACCAAACGCAAAGACACCGTCAGGCCTTCGAGCTGGTAATGCGGCTTGAGATAGAACTTGGACTGGTAGTAGCCAGGAGCGCCCTCGACTTCCTCCACCTCGACCGTCGCTGCGGCGAGCGGCCGCTTCGACTTGGTCTCCTCGCTCGAGTTCATCGGATCGCCATCGACGTAGTTCATGATCCACTCGTTGAGCCAGTTCTGCATCGACTCGCGCGAGCGGAACGAGCCCACCTTGTCGCGCACGATGCACTTCAGGTAATGGGCAAAGCGGTTGCAGGCGAACAGGTACGGCAGGCGAGCGGCGAGCGCGGCATTGGCCGTCGCGTCGGGATCGTCGTATTCCTGAGGCTTTTGCAGCGACTGGCCGCTGATGAACGCGGCGAAATCCGAGTTCTTGCGGTGGATCATCGAGAGGAAGCCGTTCTTCGACAGCTCGGCCTCGCGACGGTCGGAGATCGCGATCTCGGTCGGGCACTTCATGTCGACGCCGCCGTCGTCCGACGGAAAGCTGTGGGTCGGCAGGTTTTCGACGGCGCCGCCGGATTCGATGCCGCGGATGCGCGAACACCAGCCGTAGGTCTTGAACGAGCGGTTGACGTTGACCGCCATCGCATACGCCGCGTTGGCCCAGCTGTATTTGGTATGCGTCGCGTCTGCGGTGTCTTCCTCGAAATCGAACTCGTCGACCGGGCTGGTCTTGGCGCCGTAGGGCAGCCGGGCCAGGAAACGCGGCATGCACAGCGCGAGATAGCGGGCGTCGTCCGATTCGCGCAACGACCGCCAGGCGGCGTACTCCGGCGTCGTGAAGATCTTCGTCAGGTCGCGCGGATTGGCGAGCTCCTGCCACGATTCCATCTGCATCACCGAGGGCGCCGCGCCGGTGATGAACGGCGCGTGCGCCGAGGCCGCGACCTTGGAAAGCTCGGTCAGGAGCTCGACGTCGGGCGGCGTGTGGTCGAAGTGATAGTCGCCAACGAGCGCGCCGTACGGCTCACCGCCGAACTGGCCGTATTCCTCTTCGTACAGCTTCTTGAACAGGGGCGACTGATCCCAGGCCGTGCCCTTGAAGCGCTTGAGCGTCTTGCCGAGATCGGCCTTCGAGACGTTCATGACCCGGATCTTGAGCTGCTCGTCGGTCTCGGTGTTGTTGACGAGGTAGTGCAGGCCGCGCCACGCCGACTCCAGCTTCTGGAAGTCCTCGTGGTGAATGATCTTGTTGACCTGGTCCGTCAGCTTCTTGTCGAGCGCGGCGATCATCGCCTCGATCGTGCGGACCGAGTCCGTGCTGCGGACGTTGACATTCGCCAGCGCCTGCTGCGCCAGCGTCTGCACCGCCTGCTCGACGGCGCTCTTCGCTTCGTCGGTCTTGGGCTTGAATTCCTTCTTCAGCAACGCCGCGAAGTCGTTGCCTTCGAGCGTGATGCCGGCCAGCGCCGAGCCTTGTCTTTCGAGTTCAGCCATCAGAATAGCTCCGGTTCATGTATCTGGTACGAGGGCCCGCTCACTCTTGCGGCTTGGCTTCGGCGGTCAGCGAGCTGAGCAGGGCCGGGTCGGCGAGCACCTTGGCGATCAGCTCTTCGGCGCCGGTCTTGCCGTCCATGTAGGTAATGAGGTTGGACAGCTGCGTACGCGCTTCGAGGAGCTTGTTGACGCCGTCCACCTTGCGCGCCACCGCGGCCGGCGAGAAATCGTCCATGCTCTCGAACGTGATGTCGACCGGCAGGCTGCCCTCGCCCGTCAGGGTGTTCTCGACCTGGAAGGCGACGCGCGGTTTCATCGACTTCATGCGGGCATCGAAGTTGTCGACATCGACTTCGAGAAACTTCCGGTCGGACACCGGCGGCAGCGCCTCTTCCGGCTTGCCAGACAGATCGGACATCACGCCCATGACGAAGGGCAGCTGCACCTTCTTCTGCGCACCGTAGAGCTCGACGTCGTATTCGATCTGGACCCGGGGAGCGCGGTTGCGCGCAATGAATTTCTGACTGCTACCCATGCCTGACTCCTCTTGAATTACCTTGCCTCGGTTGCGCCGGCATTGCCGGCGCGAAGCCGCTCATCTTGCCATCATTCCTGTCCCTGGAGGGCGGAAAGTTCCTCGGCGGACAGTCCCATGACCCGCGCCACTTCGCCCACTGATTCCGGCGCGAATTCGCGCACCAGCTCGACGAAGTTCTTGTTGACCAGCTTGCGCGCTCGCCGGAGCAAGAGCTGCGCCGGATTGGTGGGTTCGGTGCGCTCCAGGTATTCGCAGACCATGTCGATCGCGCGCAAGGCGTCGTTGCGCGAATCGATCGCGCCGCTCAGTCCTGCCTTGGCGCCGCGGCGCGGCGAATCGCCGTCGCTGCCGTCGCCGCTCTCGCCTTCGGACCCGGCCGCGGCATCGGTCTCGCCCGGCATCACATCGCGAATTCCGGACAGCACGGTGATCAACGGCTGCAGCTCTGGCGCCGCCGCATAGCCGACGCGGTCGCGCATCAGCTGCTGCAACTCGGCGACCTTGGCCAAGGCCTGTTGCGGAAACGCGCGCAGCGCCGGATCGGATTCGGAGCCCGCGCTCAGCATCTGCTCGACAGCCGAGCGGCCGAAGGCGGTGTCCACCGAGCGCGGCTCGAGTACGCCAAGGGCGATCTCGACATCACGGCCATGCAGCTCGCCGATCGACCGATCGTTGAGGACCAGCGACTCGCGCAGATCGCCGAGCAGGCCGGCGAGGCTGCACATGTCGTTCAGGGCGTTGACACGTGCATAGGCGTCGCCCTCGTCGGGCAGCGGATGCAACTCGTCCCAGAAACGCGCGAGCAACCCCTCGATCAGGCGCAGGCCTTCGGGCAGCGTCGCCGCGCCGTCGAGACGAACGCGCGCGCGGCTCCAGTAGATGGCGGCACGAAGATCGCGCGTGCGCTCGAACAGGCTCTGCGAATGGTCAAGGACGGCACGCCAGTCGGGCGCCACGCCCTCGGCTTCGAACTGGCTGGGAGGACGGCCCTGGGCCGCCTTCTCCATCTCGCGAAACTCGTCGTCGTACTCCAGGTTTTCGCCGCAGGCGCTGTCGCTGAGCGGTTGCAGCCAGGTATCGACGATCGTCGGCGGCGCACCTGAGCCCGCAACACCACTTCCGCCGCCCGTACCGTCATCCATCGGTTTGTTTCTCGTCGAAGCGGTCGCGTCGGCCCCGCTGTGGCCCGAGGTTGTATAGCGCGCCCTCGGGAGCGTCAAGCCAACTTTCTTAGTCTTAGTAGGGATGTGCAAGAAAGTCACGACAGGGTAGGCTCAGGCATCGCGCCGGCCCAAGACCGGACCACGTTGTTGAGGTGATCCTTGAGTCTTTTCGATCGGCTACGGCCAAGTCTGGTCGGTGTAGCTTTGAGCGTCGTTGCGCTTGTTGCTCACGCGCAGGTGCCTCCGCCTGCCCTGACCTCGCCGCCACCGGGTGCCGTGCCCCGGCCTGACGAGTTGCTGCGCCGCACGCTGCCCAAGCCCGACGAGTCAACCATCGTGCCCGAGGCCCCGCCACCGCGCGAGCTCGGCAAGCCGGGCGACGAGGTGAGCATCGACGTCACCGCCTATAGCGTCGACCCCGGCGCTCCGGCGCAACTCCGGGCGGCACTGCCGGGCCTGACCAAGCCGTTTACCGGCAAGGGTCGCAGCTACGAAGACCTGGTCAACGCAACGTCGGCCGTTACCCGCTACCTGCAACGCGACCTGGGCTACTACCTCGGCTACGCCTATCTGCCTGAGCAGACGCCCACCGATGGCGTTGTCCGCATCGCCGTCCTCGAGGGAAGACTCGACGAGGTCATCCTCAACTGGCCTGACAAGATGCCGATGGACCGCTCCGTCGTCGAGGCCTACCTGGCGCGTCTCAAGCCCGGCGACATCCTCCGCGTTCGCGACGTCGAGCGCGTCGTCTTCCTCGTCAACGATCTTCGTGGCATCACGGCGCGTTTCGAAGTCAAGGCCGGGCGCAAGCCGGGCACCGCGTCGCTCGTCGTCACCGCGCAAGCGGAGGAGCGCTTCGCCGAGAAGGTCGAGGTCGACTCGCTCGGCTCGCGCTACTCCGGCATCTACCGCGGCAGTGCCCTCCTCAACGTATCGAGCCCGGCGGGCCGGGGTGACGGCCTGGTGGTGAATGCGCTGTCGTCATTCACCGGTGGCATCCAGTTCCTTCTCGGCGGCTACACGCTGCCGGTGGGCTCCGACGGTCTGAAGGTCGGCGTCTCGGCGTCGTACGAGAAATACAAACTGGACGAAAGCCTGCTGGAAGGTCTGGCGCTGAGTGGCAACTCCACGGCGGTGACGGCATATGGCCTCTATCCGGTCATTCGCTCGCGCAACCTCAACCTGTTCACGCTCGTGTCGCTGGACTCGAAGCGCTTCAACGACAAGTTGGTGGTAACGCAGACGAAGACGACCAACGACATCCTCCTCGCCGCCAGCGGCGACGCTCGCGACGACCTCGTCACCGGGGGCGTCAACACGTACGAGCTCATCGGCGAGCATGGGCGGCTCAAGCTCGATACCGCTGCGGCCGGAAACGACAACGCGGCCAACTACACGCTGTTTCGGGCGAACGTGTCGCGCCTGCAAAACGTCGTCAGCAACCGCCTGCTGATGCTTCTCAGCCTGAAGAGCCAGTACGCGCTCAACAACCTCGACAGCACCGAGCAGTTCCAGCTCGGCGGCCCGGATCGCGTGCGCGCGTTCGGGCCCGGCGAAGGTACCGGCGACACGGGCGGTGTCGCATCGCTCGAATTTCGCTTCCTGCCGCCTGACCAATGGTTCGGCCGCGTCTCGCGGGAGGTCGTGTTTTCCGCGTTCTACGACATCGGCATGATCCGCTTCCGCCACGATCCTTCGCTGTCGATCCAGAACCAGCCCGAGTTCGTCAACCACGCGACGCTCTCCGGCGCCGGCTTCGGCGCGGTGTGGGACCGGGCGCACGATTTCTCGGCGCGGATATCGTTTGCCTTTCCGATCAGCGGCGAAGCGGTCACCGACACCAGGAAGTCGCCTCGCATCTATTTCGTCGCCAACAAATCCTTCTGAGGCAGCGTCACCCGGCGTGCGCGTGGGCGCATGAGTTGCTTCGGACCGGCCAACCCCAGTGAGCGTTGCATGAAGACCCGCCTTTGCAAGACTGTCCGACCCGTCTCACAACGCCGGCGCTTCGCGTTTCACCCGCTCAGCTTCGCCGTATGCCTGGCGATGTCGGGCCCCGCGCTCGCGCTGCCGGGAGGAGGCTCGGTGGTCGCGGGCACTGCCACGATCAGCCAGCCGAGCACGACCTCGCAGCTCATCACGCAGACGACGAACAAGGCGATCATCGACTGGAAGAGCTTTTCTATCGCCACCGGCGAGCAGGTTCGCTTCTCGCAACCCTCCAGCACCTCGATCACGCTCAATCGCGTCACCGGATACGACCCGTCGTCCATCCTCGGGCAGCTGTCGTCGAATGGAAAGATCTTCCTCGTCAACCCCTATGGCGTGGTCTTCGGCGCCAACGCGCGGGTCGACGTCGGCGGCCTCGTCGCCTCGTCGCTTTCCATCGCCAACAACGATTTTCTCGCTGGCCGCTACAGCCTGACCTCGGTCGACCCTGGAGCACCGACGCAGCGCGGCGAAGTCCGCAACGACGGCGTCATTTCGGCGCCCGGCGGCCTGGTCGTGCTCGCCGGCCCGACGGTCAGCAACAGCGGAACGATCGTCGCCAACGGCGGCCGGGTCGGCCTGGGCGCGGCGAACGCGGTTTCGGTCGACGTGGAGGGCGACGGTCTCATCTTCTTCGACACCAGCGCCACCGATGCGAAGAACCGCCTCGCCCAGCTCGGCCGCATCCAGGCCGATGGCGGCACGGTCGAGATGCGCGCGGCGGCGCGAGGCGCATTCGCCGACACCGTGCTCAACATGACAGGCGTCGTCCAGGCAAGGAGCATCGGCACGCGCGACGGCCGGATCGTCATCGACGGCGGCAGCGAAGGCATCGTCGCGGTGTCGGGACAGATCGACGCCACGGGCAGCGCCGCCGGGCAGCACGGCGGCGACGTCACCGTCTTCGGGCAGCGCGTTCTGCTCGACAACGGCACGCGCATCGATGCCTCGGGCGACGCCGGCGGCGGCGCCATCCGCGTCGGCGGTGACTTCCACGGCGCCAACCCGGCGCTGCACAACGCGGAGGCCGTCGCGATCGAGAGCGACGTCGAACTTCATGCCGATGCGCTCGGATCACGGCAACGGCGGCACGGTCGCCGTCTGGGCCGATGGCTCGACGAAATATCTGGGCAACATCAGCGCCCGCGGCGGTTCCGGCGGCGGCAATGGCGGCTACGTCGAGGTGTCCGGCAAGCAGTCGCTCGACTACGAGGGCAATGTCGACACGCGCGCGCCGGCCGGCACGATCGGAACGCTCCTTCTCGATCCCGACGGACATCACGATCGACAACGCGGGCGCCAACTCGGGCTCGCTGGTCAACGCCGCAGGACATTTCACCGACCCGAACACGCCCTCGAACATCAAGCCGTCGACGCTGGTCACACAGCTCGCAGACCACCGACGTCATCGTCGACACGACGTCCGGCGCGGGCGGCGCCGGCACGATCACCGTCAAGAGTCCGATCGGCTGGTCGGCGAACGCGAAGTCCACTCGCTGACGCTCGATAGCGTCGAGCGACATCACGGTCAACGCGGCCGCGCCGATCACCGACACAGGCAAGGGCTCGCTCAACCTGTTCTCCAATGGCAACGTCACGCTGAACAGCGCGGTCTCGCTCGCTGGCGGATCGTTCAAGGTCGCGGCGATGGACGGGAGTTCGCCAGCACTCTCGTTCACGAGCAGCGCGACGATCACGACGACCGGCCCTGACGGGGCGGGTGCGAACGCCACGGCAGGGGGCGACGTCACCGTCCTCACGAGCGGAGACATCAGTACAGGCAACATCACGGCCCGCGGCGGCGCCGCAGCGGCGGCCTTCGCGCCCGCAAACGGCGGCACGGTCACGCTGACCACGAGCAACGGCGCGATCACTACCGGCACGATCGATACGAGAGGCGGAGCGGGCGCTTCCGACGCAGTCGCGTTCCCTGGCGCCGCAGGGGGCAGCGTCGCCATCACGGTGGGCGCGGCCGGTTCGCATCTGCTCGACCGTGGGCAGCGATCACGACAGTCGGCGGCAAGGGCTCGGCCAACACCGGGGACAACGGTGGCCCGGCGGATCGGGCGGGGCCGGCGGCGCAGTCGCGATCTCGAACCTGTCCGTCGGGCAACACGACGACCCAGGGCATCGATACGCACGGCGGAACCGGCGGAGGCGCGGGTGCGACCGACGGCAAGGGCGGCAGACGGCGGCGCCGCCGGCAACATCGTCGTGGCCTCGAACAGCGGCACGGTCAGCGTTACGAACCTGACCGCGACGGCGGGGCAGCAGGGGCTCAGGCGCTGGCTTTGGGTGGCCAGGAAACGCGGGCGCGGACCATGCCATCACACTGAACTTCGCCCAGACCGCGGCCGGCACGTTCGACCTGACGAACGCGGTCTTTGCCTCGAGTGCAGGCACGACAGCGACCGGCGGTACGGGCACCGACGGCATCATCGTCGTTGCCGGCGCCGCCGAGGACCTCACGCTCCGACACCCAGCTCGGACGTTCGGTGGCGGGGAACGTCACGCTTGCCAAGACCGCCTCGGCCAATCGACCGGCGGCAGCGGCAACAACAACATCGACGCGCACCTTCACCGGCACCGTCACGGTCAACGCTACAGCCGGCAACGACACGGTCACCGGCAATGGTGCCGACACGACGCTGCTCGGCACAAACAACGCATCGACCTACACGATCGACGACCCTGCCACGACCAACAGCTCGCTCGTGCAGGGAGCGAACACGACGCAATTCAATGCCGTCGGCAATCTCACTGGCGGCACCGCTGCGGATCTGTTCAAGTTCGCCAGCACGGTGGGCGCCGGGGTAGCGGGCAACATCGTCGGCGGAGGCGGCAGCGACACGCTCGACGTCTCACAGCAAACCGGTGCCCTGGTCGTCAATCTGCAAACCGGCAAGTTCACCCAGGGTGGCACCGACCGCATCGGCGGAACGTTAAGTGGCATCGGCACGGTAACGGGCAGCGACCCGACGACAACGACCAACACCACCCTGGTCGGCCCCAATGGGACGCAGACCTTCAATGTGAGCAGCGCCAACTCCGGCACCGTCGCCGGCGTGAGCTTCACGCAGGTCGGCAACCTCGCCGGCGGGAGTGGCGACGGACACGTTCGCAATCGCGGCCGCAGGCACTCTTTCCGGGAACATCGACGGCGGCGGTGGCGGCGAACACGCTCGACCTGAGCGCGCGCGCCGCTGCCGACTTCGTCCTGGCAAGTGCCCCCTCGGGCACGGCCAGCGGCATCACGGGCAGCCTACAGCAACATCGCCACGCTGGTCGGCAAACGGCACCGTCTCCACCCTCACCGGCACCAACACCGGCATCGACCTACACTGTCAGCGGCGCCAACGGCGGCACCGTCAACGACGGCACCGGCACCACCACCTTCAGCGGCATCCGCAATCTCACCGGCGGCAGTGCGCGCGGATACCTTCGCCATCACCGGCACGGCCGTGCTCGAGCGGCAACATCGTCGGCGGCGGCGGCGAGCGAACACGCTCGACCTGAGCGGCGGACAGCGGCAACCCGGTGACTGTCGAGCGCCAGCGCGAGCACGGCTACCGGCATCGGCGGAACGTTCAGCGGCATCAGCAACGCTCAAGGGCAGCGACAGCAACACCGACGCTGACGGCGAGCGGCCGCGGGTTCGACCTTCAACGATCACCGGCGCCAACTCCGGCACCGTCAACGACGGGTGGGCACTACGAACTTCACCAACGTCGGAAATCTGACTGGCGGCGCCGGCAACGACACCTTCGCGTTCGGCAATGCGGTCGGCGCCGCGGTCGCCGGGCAACATCGTCGGGGCAGGCGGCACCAACACGCTCGACGTCTCGCAGCAGACCCGGCGCGCGTCGTCGTCAATCTGCAGACGGGCAAGTTCACCGCAGGGCGGCGGTCGACCGCATCGGCGGCACGTTCAGCGGCATCACGGCGTGACTGGCAGCGATCGCGACGACCACGGCCAACACGGTCCTGGTCGGCACCCAGCGGGACGCAGACGTTCAACGGTGAGCGGCGCCGAACACCGGCAACGTCAGCGCGGCAACGACCTTCAGCGGCAGATCGCCAACCTCACCGGCGGCACGGGCGCAGACAGTTCGTGTTCGCCAACGCCGGCACTCTCTCGGCGCGCATCGACGGCGGCGGCGGCAGCAACACGCTCGACCTGAGCGGCGCGCCGGCGGCGACTTCAGCCTCACGGGCGCTACGGCGGGCACGGCCAGCGGCATCCGGGGGCACGTACAGCAACGTCGCGCACGCTCAAGGGCAACGGCACCACCTCCACGCTGACCGGCAGCGCCACCGGCTCGACCTACACCGTCAGCGCCGAACAACGCCGGCACCGTCAACGACGGCGTGGGCACCACCAACTTCAGCGGCGTGCCCAACCTCGCAGGCGGCGCCGGCAACGACAGCTTCGCGATCGGCGCCGGCGTGGCCCTGGGCAGCATCGACGGCGGCGGCGGCGTCAACTCGCTCAGCGCCAGCGCCAACGGCGCCGAGAACCTCACGCTGGCCAACGCGCTGCTCACCCGCAACGTCACCGGCAACGTCACGCTGGCCAACATCGCCTCGGCCAGCCTCAACGGCAGCGCCGCCAACAACACCATCGACGCCTCCGCCTGGACCGGCGGACGCACCGTCGCCGTCAACGTCTCCGCAGGCACCGACTCCATCATCGGCAATGGCGTCGGAACCACGCTCGTGGCGGCCAACGCGGGCTCGACGATCACCGTCAACAACCCCGACGCCGGCAGCACCGGCACGACAACCTTCAGCCGGGTCGGCAACCTCGCCGGCGGCGCCGGTGTCGACACCTTCACCGTCACCGGCGCGGGTAGCCTCAGCGGCAACATCACCGGAGCCGGCGGCAACGACACGCTCGACCTGAGCGGCAAGGCCGGCGCCATCACGATCAACCAGGCCGGCAGCATCACCGGCAGCGGCGTGGCCGGCACGATCACGGCGTCAGCACCTTCATCGGCAGCGGCGCCAGCACCACCTTCATCGGCAACAACGTCGCGCAGACCTATACGGTCACCGGCCCGGACACCTTCACGGTGGGCGGCCTGAGCTTGAACGGCGTCGGCAGCGTGACCGGCGGCACGGCCGCCGACAACTTCGTCATCCAGAACGCGGGCACGCTCAGCGGCAGCCTCGATGGCGGCAGCGGCGCGGCGAACACGCTCGACCTGAGCGCGCGCGGCCGCCGCCAACTTCAACCTCACGGGTGCTGCCGCGGGCACGGCCAGCGGCATCACGGGCGGCCTACAGCAACGTCGCCACGCTCAAGTCGGCAACGGCGGCACCTCCACGCTGACCGGCAGCGGCACCGGCTCGACCTTCACCGTCAGCGCAGCCAATGCCGGCACCGTCAACGACGGCTTGGGCACCACCAACTTCAGCGCCATCGCCAACCTCGCAGGCGGCAGTGCCGCCGACGGCTTCGTCATCGCCAATGCCGGCTCGATCGGCAACGTCAACGGCGGCGGCGGCGGCAACACGCTCGACCTGAGCGGCGCGCGCCAGCGGCAACTTCAACCTCACGAGCGCCACCGCGGGCACGGCCAGCGGCATCACCGGCACCTACAGCAACGTGGCCACGCTCGTCGGCAACGGCACCACCTCGACGCTGACCGGCACGGCCACGGGCTCGACCTACACGGTCAGCGCCGCCAACGCCGGCACCGTCAACGACGGGGTGGGCACCACGAACTTCAGCGGCATCGCCAATCTGACGGGAGGCGCCGGCGCCGACACCTTCGCGATCGCCAACGGAGGCACGCTCGCCGGCAACGTCGACGGTGCAACCGGTGCCAACACGCTCGACCTGAGCGGACGCGCCACCGGCAACTTCAATCTCACGAGCGCCACCGCGGGCACGGCCAGCGGCATCACCGGCAACTACAGCAACGTCGCCACGCTCGTCGGCAACAACGCCACCTCCACCCTCACCGGCACAGCTGCGGGCTCGACTTACACGGTCAGTGGCGCCAACGCCGGCAACGTCAACGCGACAACGAACTTCAGCGGCGTGCGCCAACCTGGCCGGGGGCGCGGGCGCAGACAGCTTCGTGATCGCCAACGCCGGCTCGATCGGCTCGATCGATGGCGGAGGCGGCAGCAACACGCTCGACCTGAGCGGGCGCGCCAGCGGCGACTTCAACCTCACGGGCGCTTCGGCGGGCACGGCCAGCGGCATCACGGGGGCCTACAGCAACGTCGCCACGCTCAAGGGCAACGGGACCACCTCCACGCTGACCGGCAGCGCCACCGGCTCGACCTTCACCGTCAGCGCCGCCAACGCCGGCACCGTCAACGACGGCGTGGGCACCACCAACTTCAGCGGCGTGCCCAACCTCGTAGGCGGCGCCGGCAACGACAGCTTCGCGATCGGCGCCGGCGTGGCCCTGGGCAGCATCGACGGCGGCGGCGGCGTCAACTCGCTCAGCGCCAGCGCCAACGGCGCCGAGAACCTCACGCTGGCCAACGCGCTGCTCACCCGCAACGTCACCGGCAACGTCGCGCTGGCCAACATCACCTCGGCCAGCCTCAACGGCGGCGCCGCCAACAACACCATCGACGCCTCCGCCTGGACCGGCGGACGCACCGTCGCCGTCAACGTCTCCGCAGGCACCGACTCCATCATCGGCAATGGCGTCGGAACCACGCTGATCGGAACGCCCGCCGCCTCGACGTTCAACCTCGCCGGGTCCGACAGCGGGACCGTGACGAGCGGCGTCGACGTCACGACGTTCTCGGGCGTCGGCAACCTTACGGGCGGCGCCGGCAACGACACCTTGGTGATCCAGAACGCAGGCACGTTGAGCGGCAGTCTCGACGGCGGCGGCGGGCTCAACACGCTCGACCTGAGCAACAAGGCATCGGCAACGATCGTCTTCAACACCGGCAGCAGCAATAGCGTCAACGGCGTCGGCATCGTCGGAAGGCTGCGCAACATCGGCGCGTTGATCGGCAACGGAACGAACACTTCGCTGCAGGGCGACTCGACGGGCCAATCGTTCGCGATCACCGCCAACAACGAGATCACGGTCGACGGCACGCAGATCTTCAGGGGAGTGGCCAACCTCGACGAGGGTACCGGCGCCAACAGCATCAGCGGAACCACGTTCAAGCTCGCCGGCAACATCATCGACGCGGGCGGCACCACCACCTTGTCCGGAACGATCCGCACCGACGGCAGCCAGACCTACTCCGGCCCGGTCAGCGCGGGGTCGGTCACGCTCGTCGGCCTCGGCGGCATCAGTGCCACGAACCCGCTGAACGACTTCGGGTCCGTCTCGCTCACCGGCGGCGCCCTCGACGTGCATGACGTCAATGCGATCAACCTGACTTCGGTAACAGTGGGCGCGGCCAGCCCGCTGTCGATCACGGCCGGCGGCACGATCACGCTGAACGGCAACGTCAGCACGGCAGCCGACCAGCACTACAACGGCAACGTCCTGCTGGCAACGAACAGCACGCTCGACGCTGGCGGCGGACATGTCGCCATCGTCGGCAACCTCGACGGCGGCGGCAACAATGCGACGCTCGCCAGCACGGCGGCGACGCCGGGCGCGGTTTCGATCAGCGGTCAGGCGAGCGGTATCGCGACGTTCAACGTGAACGGCAACGCCACGCTGGGCAGCGGTGTCCTGAGCACCGGCACGCAGACCTATACGGGCGCGCTGGCCTTCACCAGCGATGCCACGCTCGACGCCGGCGCGGGCAAGGTCGACATGCGCAGCACGGTCGACGGCGCCGGCCATGCGCTCGTCGTTCACAGCAGCAGTGCCGCGGCCGATGCGGTTCATGTCGGCGGCATCGTGAGCAACGTCAGCCAACTCACCTTGAACGGGGCGAGCACGATAGGCGCGAACGTCTCGACAACGGGAAGCCAGGTCTATGCGGGCCCCGTCACGCTCGCCGCCGACGCGATCTTCGATGCCGGTGCGGCGACGATCGCGCTGCAGGGCGGCCTCAGCGGCGCAACCCACACCCTCACGCTCGACAGTACGGCCGCAGCGGCCAATGCCATCACATCCGGTGCAGCCATCGGCGGCGTGGCGACATTCAACGCCAACGGCAACACGACGCTGACCGGTGGCGTGACCAGCAGCGCGAACCAGACCTTCGCGGGTACCCTGACGCTGGCCGGCGATGCAACCCTCGATGCGGGCGCGGGCAAGGTCGATCTTCGCTCGACCGTCGACGGCGGCGGCCACAGCCTCGTCACGAAGAGCACGAACCCTGGCGCCGATGCGATTCACGTCGGCGGCGCGATCTCCAACATGAGCGCGTTCACGGCGAACGGGGCGGCGACGCTCGGCGCCAATGTCACCACGTCCGGCAGCCAGGCCTACAGCGGCTCGGTCACGCTCAGCGCCGACAGCACGCTTGCCGGCAGCGCCGTGTCGTTCGGCAGCAGCGTCGACGGTGCATTCAATCTCGCCGTCCAGGCCGGCGCGACGACGTTTGCGGGCCCGGTCGGCGCGACCGCCGCGCTCGCTTCGCTGACCACCGACGCCGCCGGCACGACCCAGGTCGGCGCCAACGTATCGACGACCGGCGCGCAAACGTACAACGACAAGGTGGCCTTGATCGGCGACAGCGTCATGGCGGCGAGCACGCTCGCCTTCAACGGCGCGATCGACGGACCGCATGCTCTCGCCGTGAGCAGCGGATCTCCGGTCACGTTTGCGGGCGCAATCGGCGCTGCCGCGCCGCTGGCCAGTTTCACGGTGAACGGCGCGTCGGTTCTCGACGGTGGCAGCGTCAGCACTGCAGGAGCGCAAAGCTATGTCGGCGCCACCCAGCTCGGCACGGCCACGACGCTGACCGGAACGAACCTCGCGTTCGGCAACACTGTCGACGGCGCCTTCGCACTGACGCTGAATGGCGCCTCCTCGTTCGCAGGGGCGGTTGGCGGCGCTACGCCGCTCGCTGGCCTCGTCGCCAATGGCGCCGTCCAGCTCAGCGGTGCCGGGCTGCTGAAAAGTTCGGCGATCGCGCTGAATGGGCCGGTGAGCGGAGCCACCGACCTGCAGCTGCAGACCAACGCCTTGAGCGGCGGTGCCTCGATCGCCGGCAGCGGTACGCTCACGATCGATCCGATCGATCCGACCCTGTCGATCGGCGTCGCCGGCGGCAACGGCTCGCTGCAAGTGAGCCAGGCGCTGCTCAGCGGCGCCTCCGGATTCACCTCGCATGTCATCGGGCGCACCGACGGAAGCGGCGCGATCAGCGTTGGCAACCTGAACCTGAAGGCCGACACGACGCTGCAGTCGGCGAGCGGCAGCATCGATCTCGTCGGAACCGTCGACGGCCCGTTCGCGCTAGCGCTCAACAGCGGCGGTGCGACGACGATCTCGCAGGCAATCGGCGCAACGACGCCTCTGAAGAGCCTCAGCACCGACGCAGCAGGAACGACCTCGATCTCGGGCACGGTGAATACGACGGGTGCCCAGGTCTACAACGACGCGACCACCACGAACGGAACCGTTGGTTTCGTTGCCGATTCCCTGCAATTGCAGAACGCGTCCGGCGATCTGCTCCTCGGAACGCTGACCCTGGCGAACGGTGGTGCGATCACCACGAATGGAGTCATCCACCTGACCGGGGCACTGCAGCTGAATGGCGGCACGCTCGTTGTCACCTCGAACGCACCGCTGGTCGCTGGCGCCCCGAATGTGTTCAACGATCCCGATCTCACCAGCACCGGCAAGATCTACACGTTCACGGGCATTCCTCTCAACGAAGCGGGGGCCACGATCGTGCAGGACGCGGGCGCAACGCTTGGCTCGGCCACCGGCAGCCTCCTGTCGCTGCGCTCACCGAATGGAGGGTCGCTTCTGCTGAGCCAGCCCGGGAACAGCCTCCTGGGCCAGATTTCAGCGGTGAGCGGCACGCCAGGTGATACCAACGGATCGCGCTTCGCGACGCCGGGCGGAATCTCGCTCGGCTTCATTCGCATCGTATCGAGCCAGGTGAACGTGGCCGGGGCACCACCCGCGAATCATGACCCGAGCGTCGCTGCGGCCGGTCTCGAAGGCGACGTCATCAAGATCACATCCGATCTGCTCACGACCGGCCCCGATGGCCTGATCCGTGCGCGCCTCCCGTTCAGCAGCCTGCAAGGCGCCTCGAGTTCGCTTCCCGCCCTCACCTTCGTGCTGACGCCCACCGCTCTCGCGAACGCGACACCACCGTCGAACAACAGTTTCGGCGGCACGAGCGCCGACACCTTCGTGCAGATCGAAGTGGGCAACGAGCAGGGTGGCTTCATCACCGCGCGACCGCTCGACACACCGGGCAGCGGTAGTGGCAAGGTGATATTTGTCGGCGGCAGTTTGCAGGTGCGACCGTTCTACGACAACAACGGCAACCTCACGGAGATCCGTCTCTTCTACAACGGCGACGCTCCGCGCACGCCGCAGGAAGCCGGCGCTCTGGCCGCGGTCACGGCGTTGATCGAGGAAGCCCGTCACCAGCTGTTCGAGCAGGCGGTTCGGACGGAGAATGTCTCGGCCCGGCTTCGCTCGGGCGTGATCGCCGAAGTCGGCGCCGGTCGCCCCGCAACCGTCGGCCGCGAGTCGATCCGGCTGCCTGACACGTGCGATTTGAAGCCCGGGACGCTCCTCTGCGAATGAAAGCCGACGAACAGCGCCGGATCCTCGTCTCGTTGCCGTTGGTCGCCGCCGGCGCGGCATGGAGCAACAGCGTGCTCGGGCAGGTCGCGACCGGTATTGGCGCGGGCCAGGGTGCGGGTGAGGCACCGGGCGCATCGCGCCTGGCGCTGCTGATCGGCAACCGCGTCTATCCCGAGCCCTTCGAGTTGCCGCCGGTCTACAAGAACGTTCGTGACTTGTCGGGAGCGCTCGAGCGACGCGGCTTCAAGGTGACTTCGGCCCTCGACCAGAACCCGGCTCAGCTGAGGGCGACGATCCAGGCGTTTGCCAAGACCGCGGCCGATTCGCCGCCGAATGCGACGATCCTTTTCTACTACACCGGCCATGGCATGCAGGTCGATGCCGAGAACCTGATGCTCGGCTCGGGTGTCGCGCCCGACTCGCGGGAAGACACCTTGCTCAGCAGCAGCCTGCACTTGCGTCGCGACGTCATCGACCAACTTCCACGCCGAGCGGGCGGCCTCACGATCGCGGTCGTCGACGCCTGCCGCACGTCGTTGCGCGCGGCATTGAATGCCACGGACGGCTTCAACCAGGTCGAGGCTCCCCTCGGGTGCTTGATCGTGTTCTCGACCGGCGCCGGCAAGCCGGCGATCGCTCCGGCCGTCGAGACGCTGAACACGTTCTATACCGCCTCGCTGGTCAAGCTGCTGGCATCCGCTGCGGACGAGACTTCGTTTTCCGATTTTTTCCGTCTCGTCAAATTCGACGTTCAGCAGACGATGGAGAACTATCCGGTTCAGGCGATCCGGCAATTCACTCAAATTCCCTTCATTGCCGAGAACACGCAAGTCCACTTCCAGCTGGCGCAACGCACGCAAACGCAGTCGGCATTGCCGCAATTCAGTGCCGCCGAGGAGGCTGCGGCATGGCGCGAGCTCGAGGAAAATCTATGGCCGGCCGATATCGTCAAGCTCGCCGAGGCCTATCTCCAACGCTATCCGGCGAGCAAGTTGGCGGGAGGCGCCCAAGTGGCGCGCGAAGGGGCAGCGGACGCGGTGCGTGCGTTGCGCAGCAATGAGGTCCGCTTGTTCCGGAGCGCCTTCGAGCCGAAGACGAGCGAGCCGCATTGGCTGGCGGAATGGCGCAAGGCGGCTCGCGGCGACAAGGATGCAGCGGCGCGCATTGCCCGTGCCTATCTGCGCGGTGACGTCGAAATCAGGCCTGACCCGAACCGCTACGAAGGCTGGATGCAATACGCCTCGGCGCTCGGCAACGGCATCGCCTCGTACGAATTGGCTGTCTACTATCGCCGCCAGGGGCAGCCGGTGCCCGCGGCGCAGTATGAGACTCGGGCCCGCGACCTCGGCTATACGCCGCCCGCGACGCTGGACAACGTCCGGAAGTAGGTCGCGCGGCGCGGCTCAGCGGTCGAGCCAATGCGTCGCGAAGTCCGAGAGATTCGCGTGCACCGAGCGCGCCAGCGTCAGATCGGCACCCGTGTTGGGGCTGCCGTTGGGAGCACGCAGGATCAGCGCCGTATGGACGTGGACCGGCATGCCTCGAAGATACGGAAGATAGTCGTCGACGAAAGCTTCCGGCTCGAGCATCGCAATGGCGTCGGCCTTCGGGCTTCGCTCTCCGGCAGCGTTCCCCGTGGCCACGACACGCTCGATGGGGAAGCCCAGCTCGCGCAGGTTGCGCAGGCGCGCCGCTTCGTACTCGAGCTCGAGCGCGGAGACGCAAACGAGGTCGAAACCGGCGTCGTGGAGGCGATGACAGGCGTCGACGGCACCTTCGATGGGAGGCACTGAAGTCCAGAAGGTCTCGTCGAAGAAGCTGCGGAAATGCGCGCGACCCGTCTCGTCGAGGCGCTCGACTTCCCAGCGATCCACCGGCCAATAGGCAAGTGGATCGCGCTCCGATGGTCGCTGACCGAAGGCGCGCTCCCACGCGCCGGCGTAGCCGACGTGAAAGTCGAGCAAGACGCCGTCGGCGTCGAGAGCGACGATGGGCTTTGACATGCACCACTGTAGCCAGAGGCCCGTGACGCCGCTGTCGCGCGAACGACGCGACAAGAAAGAACCTGTTCCCCCTTGAAAGGGCACATTCGCTGCCTATAATGCGTTGCTAGCACTCGAAACCTATGAGTGCTAACGGATCCGAACGCTTGACCCGCGAGACTCAACCTTGTTTGTTGTCGAGCGCTCACTTCCATTTCAGAGCAAGCTAGCTCGAACCCCTCAAGGAGATGCAATGAAACTTCGTCCATTGGCCGATCGCGTGATCGTCAAGCGCGTGGAACAGGAAACCAAGACCGCATCGGGAATCGTCATTCCCGACAACGCTGCCGAGAAGCCCGACCAGGGCGAAGTTCTGTCGGTCGGACCCGGCAAGCGCAACGACAAGGGCGACATCGTCGCCATGAACGTCAAGAAGGGCGACCGCGTCCTGTTCGGCAAGTACAGCGGCCAGACCGTCAAGGTGGACGGCGACGAATTGCTGGTGATGCGCGAGGAAGACCTCTTCGCCGTGGTCGAGAAGTAAGGCTCACGGAGAACTCAAATGGCAGCAAAAGACGTTTCATTCGGCGGCGACGCCCGCGCCCGCATGGTCGAGGGTGTGAACATCCTCGCCAACGCGGTCAAGGTCACCCTCGGCCCGAAGGGCCGCAACGTGGTGCTCGAGCGCTCGTTCGGCGGCCCGACGGTCACCAAGGACGGTGTCTCGGTCGCCAAGGAAATCGAGCTCAAGGACAAGCTCCAGAACATGGGCGCCCAGATGGTCAAGGAAGTCGCTTCCAAGACCAGCGACATCGCCGGTGACGGCACGACGACAGCCACCGTGCTGGCGCAAGCCATCGTTCGCGAAGGCATGAAGTACGTGGCCGCGGGCATGAACCCGATGGACCTGAAGCGCGGCATCGACAAGGCCGTCACCGCGCTCGTCGAGCAGCTGAAGAAGCAATCGAAGCCGACCACGACTTCGAAGGAAATCGCCCAGGTCGGCACGATCTCGGCGAACAGCGACGAGGAAATCGGCAAGATCATCGCCGACGCGATGGACAAGGTCGGCAAGGAAGGCGTGATCACCGTCGAAGACGGCAAGTCGCTCGCCACCGAGCTTGAAGTCGTCGAAGGCATGCAATTCGACCGCGGCTATCTGTCGCCCTACTTCATCAACAATCCCGAGAAGCAGACCGCGGCTGCTCGACAACCCGTTCGTGCTGCTGTTCGACAAGAAGATCAGCAGCATCCGCGATCTCCTGCCCGACGCTCGAGCAAGTGGCCAAGGTCCGGCCGCCCGCTGCTGATCATCGCCGAAGAAGTCGAAGGCGAAGCGCTGGCCACGCTGGTGGTGAACACGATCCGCGGCATCCTGAAGGTCGTTGCCGTCAAGGCGCCGGGCTTCGGCGACCGCCGCAAGGCCATGCTCGAAGACATCGCCATCCTGACGGGCGGCAAAGTCATCGCCGAAGAAGTCGGCCTGACGCTCGAGAAGGTGACGCTGGCCGACCTCGGCCAGGCCAAGCGCATCGAAGTGGGCAAGGAAAACACCACCATCATCGACGGCGCCGGCGCCAGCGGCGACATCGAGGCGCGCGTCAAGCAGGTCCGCGTGCAGATCGAGGAAGCCACCAGCGACTACGACAAGCGAAAAGCTGCAGGAGCGCGTGGCCAAGCTGGCCGGCGGCGTGGCGCTGATCAAGGTCGGCGCGGCGACCGAAGTCGAGATGAAGGAAAAGAAGGCGCGCGTCGAAGACGCGCTGCACGCCACGCGTGCTGCCGTGGAAGAAGGCATCGTCGCCGGCGGCGGCGTGGCGTTGCTGCGCGCCAAGCAAGCCGCCGGCACGATCAAGGGCGACAACGCCGACCAGGACGCCGGCATCAAGCTGGTCATGCAGCGCGATCGAAGAGCCGATGCGCGACATCGTCCAGAACGCCGGCGGCGAAGCCGAGCGTGGTCGTCAATGCGGTGCTGGCCGGCAAGGGCAACTACGGCTACAACGCGCCAGAACGGCCAGTACGGCGACATGATCGAAATGGGCATCCTCGACCCGACGAAGGTCACGCGCACCGCGTTGCAGAACGCTGCGTCCGTCGCGTCGCTGATGCTGACGACCGAAGCCATGGTCGCCGAAGCGCCGAAGGAAGAGTCCTCGGGCGGCGGTGGCGGCATGGGCGGCGGCATGGGCGGCATGGGCGGCATGGGCGGCATGGACATGTAGTCCGGCGCTTTCTGCCTTGTCTCGAAAAGGGGCTGCTTCGGCAGCCCTTTTTCATGGCGGTGCTTGGCGCCACAGCGGCGCACGGGGCGCAATTGAGCGAGCGCGCGGTCGGCGAGATAATCGGTAAGTCCTTCTGTCGAGAGCCATGGCGACCGCGTTCCCATTTCAGCGTTTTGTTGACGACGAGCTGGCCCTCGCACCGGCACTGGTGGCCCGCGTACTCGCAGGAACAGTTCAGCTTCTTGGCGAGCCGAAGGACGGCGGCGTCAGCCCGATCGACCGGACAAACCACTCGGAGATCGTCAAGGCCCTGCGGCGCGACTCGAACCTGTACGAGAAGACCTTCGTCGAGTCCCTGACGAAGCGCGTGCGCGATGAAGTCGATGGCCAGCGCGATCCTCTCTCGACCGAAGGCTTGACGGCTCCGGGTGCCCTGGAGCTGATGGACGAGTCACGCGTCGAGGTCGACATCGAGATCTCGCGTGCGATGCAGCTCATCGACAGCACGGCCGAGTGGGAACTTCGCGAGCTGCAGACCTTCACCTCGACGCTGACCGGCCAACGGCACGTCAATGCGGACTCGAATCCTTTCCGACCCCTCATCTATGCTTCGGCCCTCTGGGACGCGGCATGCGCGGTCCTGAACTCGCCGACCCCTCGCGCCATCGTTCTGCGTACGTCAGCGGGGGTGGTCGCCGGCTTGCTGAAGAACGCCTGGGCGGCCGCATCGACGCGCCTCGAATCGCAAGGCGTCCAGGCCGGCGCGTATCGAACCGTCGTGCTGCCGTCGGGGGCCAGCTTCGGCCGTTTCGCCGCCCCCGAGGCCGCGCGCACGAATGCCATGAGCGCCCTGCTCTCCAGCATGCCGGTGCCCTCGTCGGACGCGTCGCGCCCTCGCGGCGACGGATCCGCCGACGACTTGAGCGTGCGCGGTGTTCGCAGCGATGGGATGAGCCGCCGCAGCCCCGAGTTGGAGCAGGCGCTGCTGCGCCTCGACGAGCTCCTGCGTCACCTTCCGTCCGAAACATCGCTGTCCGGACGCGGCACCCCGAGCCACAGCCGCCTCGAACAGCAGCGCGCCGCTCTCGTGGCCAGCGCCGGCGAGCCGATCGATCGGCAAGTGATCGAGCTGGTCGGCCGGCTTTTCGAGTCCGTGCTCTCCGATTCCCAACTGCCCGGCGCATTCCGGCCGGTGATCTCGCGCATGCAGATCTCCGTCCTGCGACTCGCCCTCGCCGACCACGCCGTGCTCGACTCCTACGAGCACCCGATCTGGCGCCTCCTCGATCGAATCGGCGAGGTGAGCATGGGGTATTCAAGGTTGGAGGACCCGCGCCTTTCGGCCTTCCTCGCGTTCAGCAGCGCGGTCGCCGAGGAAATGGCAGGTTCGGCCGAGCCCGATGCTCTGCTGTTCAGGCGAGGCCTGAACCGGATCGACGTCTTTCTCTCCGAACAGCTGCAGGGACAAGTGCGCGCGGCGCAATCCTCCGTCGACGCACTCCAGCTCGCCGAGCGGCGCGAGATCCTGCAGCAGCATCTGGCGCAGCGACTCAGCGAGCAGATGGTCGCAGTGCGAACGTCGCCGACGATTCGCCGATTCATCACCGGCACATGGGCCCGGGTCATCGCCGAGGACATGCTTCGCAACGGCGAGCAGTCCGAAGCGACGATGAGCGATCTGAAGACCATCGACGATCTGCTGTGGAGCCTGAAGATTCCGGACCATCCACAAAGCCGTCAACGTCTGCTCCAACTGCTGCCCGGGCTCTTGCAAAGGCTGCGTGTCGGGATGGAGCTGATCGCCCTGCCCGTCACGGAGCAGCAATCGGTTCTCAACGAGTTGATGACGATCCACACCGAGTCCCTGCGGCCGGGTACACGCGGAAGCGGCGCACTGAGTCCGGAAGAAATCGTTCAGAAGATGCGCGACGAGGTGTTGAGCGAGGGGCCGACGGCGCGCAGTTTCAGCGACTCGGTCATCGACCTGTCGTCGATGGAAACGGTGCCGGCAGAGCACTTGCCGAGCAGCGGCGACAAGGTCGACGACGACCCAGCGCGTCGCATCGAAGCGATGCGCACCGGAGATCGGCAGCGCATATTTCTGCAAGGCCGCTGGAGCCGGGTTCAGCTGCTCTGGCGCAGCGACCGCAGTCTCTTCTTCCTGTTTGCCGGCGAGTCGCCGGTGCGCACTCACTCGATCACGCGACGCGCTCTCGAGCGGCTGAGCTCGGCCGGGCTGGTGCAGCCGATCGAATCGAAGCCGCTTCTCCAGCGTGCCGTCGACAGGATGATGCGCGAGCTCTCACCGCGCGCCTGAGGTGCCCTAACGCGCGAGCTCGGCTTCGATCGCGGCAGCGACGAACGCGGGGCGCTCGTGAACGATCCAATGGGTCGCTCCTGGGACGCGAACCAGCCGCATGTCGGGAACGAACGCGTCGAGGCCGTCGAGCAGAGAAGGCGGCAAGGCGACATCGTCCTCGGCCCAGACCACGAGCGTCGGCACCCGAACCGTCACCGCTTCGGCGGGAAACCGGATCGTCATCACGCTCGAGTCGCTTGCTGTTGGCGGACGCAACGGCGAGGCTCGGTAGTAGTTGCAGCCGCCCCGAAGCCCGATCCGCCAGATCGCGCGATAGCAATCGCGAACTGGCTCGGTCAACCAGCCCCCTCCGGCACGTGCCGAGTCGCTCGCGCCCATGCCTGTGAAGAACGGCCACAAGCGAGCGAAGTCGTTCTCGGCCAGCAGTTGCTCGGCATCCGGTCGGCAGAGAAAGTTCATGTAGGCGCTCGCGGCCTGCTGCTCTGGATCGCTCTGCAGCGCGCGAAGAAACGTTGCAGGATGCGGTGAATTGACGATCACGAGACGTCGCATTGCCCCGGGCCGCTGGACGGCGAGATTCCACGCGACCGCGCCACCCCAATCGTGTGCAACGAGCGCCTCCACACGTCCGCCGACGGTATCGATCAGGGCTGAGATGTCGGCCACCAGATGCTTCGCGCGATAGGCCTCGACTTCCACAGGCGCCGACGACTTTTCGTAGCCACGCAGGTTCGGTGCGATGCAACGGTAGTGGCTGCCAAAATGCTCGAGGAGCTCGTCCCAGACGAAGGCTGCCTCGGGAAATCCGTGCAGAAAAAGCAGTACGGGGCGGCTTGCGTCTCCCGCTGCCCGGCAACTCAACGTGATCCCGTGCGGCAGATCGACGACAAACGTTTCAATCATCGCAGTCCTCGGAGCTGACCTCGGTGACGGGCACGGCCCGATGCCACTCCACCGATCGGAGGGTTTGACAAGACAGCCGCGCGCGGGCACTCTTGTGCCGCATCCTCGGATTTTCGCGAGGTTGCGAGCAGCCGACTACTGGGAGTTCGAATGGCACTGAATGCGCTGATAAAGATCGCCAAGGCCGACGGCGAATGCCTGCAGCAGGGCTTCGATAACTGGATCGAAATTCAAAGCTGGGATTGGGACGTCGAGGCGGAGACGAGTTGGACAAAAGGCGGCGGTGCAAGCGTCGGCAAGCCGAATCCGGGAAAGTTCAACTTCGAGCACTACTGGGACAAGTCGTCAGCGGTCATTCTCGGCTACATCTGCACGGGCAGCGCCTTTTCGATGATCAACCTGATCATGTTCAAGGCGACCGGCTCGGGAACGCCGAAGCCGTTCTTCAAGGCCGACATGTCCGACGCCTTCATCACCAAGGTGACGCAAAACGCCGCCGAGGATGGCAACCTCGTGCAGAAGGTCGAACTGGTCTTCAAGAAGATCGAAATCCAGTATTCGACCCAGAACGGAAAGGGCGTGCTGACGCCGTCGACACACTTCGAATGGGATATCCCGGGCGGCAAGGCATCGCCTGGGGCCTAGTCAAGCGTCATCGCCACGATCGCTGCTGCCCGATGGGCGTGCCGCCAGGGCTGACGGGGGCAGTACCATCGTCTGCGCCAACACCCGGGCACGGATCGATTGGGCCACTGCTCCTACGCTCTGCGGATCGAAAGCCGAGAACGCCACGAGCGAAACGTCACCCGCCTCCGAGGCAATCGTTTCCAGAAATCGGTTGGCCTCGAAGGTGGCTGCTTCGACGGCTCGCTTGCCGAGCTTGTCGGCTTTGGTCAGCAAAGTCAGCAGCGCGACCGACCCGTTCGCGATCCGGGTTGCAACGAATTCGACGAGACGCTGGTCGAGATCGGTGAAGCCGTGCCTGGCATCGACAAGCAGAACGATGGCGGCAAGATTCCTACGGACTGCGAGGTATTCGGCCATCACGGCTTGCCAGCGCAGCTTGGCGCCTCGTTCGACGGCGGCATAGCCGTAGCCGGGAAGGTCGGCAAACAGGGCGTTCGGTGCATCCTTCGGCCCGAGTTCGAACAGGTTGATGTGCTGCGTTCGACCCGGCGTCTTCGATGCGAACGCCAGGCGTTTCTGCTGCGCGAGCGCGTTGATGGCTGTGGATTTGCCGGCATTCGAGCGGCCGACGAAAGCGATCTCCGGCAGCTCGGTAGCGGGCAGTCCCGAGAGCTGGCTCGCGGTGATCAGGAAACGCGCGGTGTGCGTCCACGAAAGCGCTTGCTTGATGTCGTCGCGGGCCGCTTCCGGCACCGCAACGGCCTTCGGGCGCCGCGTCAAGGGGTCAGGCATGACTCTCCGAAATGGCTCATTGTAAAATCAGCAGCTTTGCACGAGAACTTCCTCTTCCCATGAAGCCTGCCGCTCGAGTGCTCACCTGTCTTGTAATGACCTTCCTGGGCGCCTGCGCGCAGGCGGCCGAGACCGCTCCAGCGCCGGCAGCAAAGCCTGATCCGGCCAAAGGCAGCGTGATTTCAGGCAACGTCTGTGTCGCCTGCCATACCAACGACGGCTCCCGAGGCAGCCCCGCCAATCCGATTCTGCAGGGCCAGAGCGCCGACTACATCGTCAAGCAGCTCGGCGATTTCAAGAGCGGCAAGCGCGAAAACGCAATCATGAAGGGCATGGCCTCGACCTTGAGCGGCTCCGACATGGTGAATGTCGCGGCCTTCTACGCCAGCAAGGAAGCCAAGCCGGGCTTTGCCAAGAACAAGGACTTGGCCGCCGCCGGCGAGAAGGTCTACCGGGGCGGCGTGGCGGAGCGAAGCGTTCCCGCCTGTGCGGCTTGCCACGGACCGAGCGGCGCCGGCATTCCGGCGCAGTATCCGCGCCTGGGCGGGCAGCACGCCGACTACGTCGAAGCGCAGCTCCTTGCGTTTCGCAGTGGTGCGCGTCAAAACAACCCCGCCATGTCAGCCGTCGCGGCCAAGCTGAGCGACCGCGAGATCAAGGCACTCGCCGACTACGCTGCCGGCTTGCGCTGATCGCTCGTCAAAGGCGGGGCGCTGGTGGCCGGCACATCGGCCCTGAGCAAGAGCGCATCGACGCCGTAGAGCTTGGCCAACGCGGCCAGCTTTGCCGGGGCTGAGCGAATCGAAAATCGACGTCCCCACGCCTCCGCCAGGCGATCGATTTCCAGCAGAACTGCCAGCGCCGCGGAATCGAAGTGCTGCAGCGGCCCGGCGTCGACCACGACAGCGCCTTCGCTGCCCTCTACCCGCAGGGCCTGTGTCAGCATGCGCAGCGTATCGCGTGCCTCGCGCGCGGTCAGCGTCGCCGGAAGAAGAAGCATGGGCCGGTTCGATCCTGGGAGGACTAGCTCTTCGCCGCTGCGGCTTTGTTTTTGTCTACAAGCTTGCCGATCAAGCTTTCGATGCCATTGGCGCCGATCTCCTGGGCGAAGCTGTTGCGGTAGTTTTCGACCAGCCAGACGCCCAGCACGTTGACGTCGTAGATCTTCCACGAGTCGCCCGATTTCTCCAGCCGATAGTCGAGCTGGATCGGGTCGCCCTTGCCGCGAATCTCCGAGCGCACGACGACCTCGGTGTCGGTCGGCGACGAGCGCATCGGCTTCAACTCGACCGTTTGCTCCTCGCTCACTTGCGACAGAGCGCCCGAGTACGTGCGAACGAGGAGCAGCTTGAACTCGTTTTCCAGGCGCTTTTGTTGATCCGGCGTTGCCTGGCGCCAGTAGCGGCCCACCGCAGATGCGGTCATGCGTTCGAAGTCGACATAAGGCAGCACCTTCTGGTCGACCAGCGCCGTCACTTTCTTGATGTCGCCTGCTCGAATGCTCTTGTCGGCCTTCAGGACGTCGAGCACGTCGGTCGACACCTGCTTGATGAGCCCGTCAGGCGTCTTCGCGCCCTGCGCTACCACGGCGGTCGCGGTGAACAACGCGAGGCCGGATACAAGCAGCGCAGCGAGCAGTTTTCTCGTGGAATTCATTTTGTGTCCTTGCGAAGAAGAGAGATGCCTCGACCAGCAATCAGCGCGCCGGCGTCGAGGCTGCTCCCGAGGCCGCAGGCAGCACGGGCGCCGCGGCGGCGGCACCGGCGCTCGGGTCCGAAGCTCGAGGATCAGGCGCGGCCGGCGCATCAGGCACGTCACTGTCGAACACCAGGCCCCCGCGACGTTGCAGATAGGCGTCGCGAATGAAGGTGTACTTGTCGAGCGCGATGTCGTCGATGACGGTGCTGGCACCGAGCAGGCTCGAGCGCGTATTGACGATCTGCAGCACCGTGAGGCCCACCTGCGTTCCGGTACCGCTGAAAAAAGCAGGCGGGGTCGCCAGACGATTCAGCGGCAACGCCGCCGTATCGCGAACCGTCGAGGGTCCGAGCACCGGCAGCATGACGTAGGCGCCTGGCCCGACGCCGTAGCGAGCGAGCGTGTCGCCAAAGTCCTGATAGTGATGGTCGAGGCCCATTTCAGATGCAACGTCGAGCACCCCGAACAGTCCGAACAGGGTGTTGGCGCCGACCCGCGTGGCGTCTTCGAACCCGGCTTCGACCTTCCCTTGCAAGAGATTGTTGATGGCCGACCAGGCGTCCGCGAAGTTGTTGTAGAAGTTGGCGACGCCCAGCCGTATCGGTTGCGGAACCACGTCGGTGTAGGCGGTGGCAACCGGCCTCAGCACCGTTCGATCGAGGTCATCGTTGAACTTGAAGACCTTGCGGTTCCACTCCTCCCAAGGATCAAGGCGCTGGCCCGGTCCGCCGCGCGCAGCATCGATCGTTGTGCAGCCGATCGAGACGCAGGCGAGCAGGAGCATCGCGACCGGGGCCGCGATGCGGCGTGCCCGGTCTGTCACTTCTTTGCCCCGCTTGCCGCGGCAGTGGGCGCCGGCGCAGACGGAGTTCCTGCGTCTGCCGCCTTGCTGAACAGGAACTGACTGATCAGGCTCTCGAGAACGACAGCGGACTGCGTCTGCTTGATCGTGTCGCCCGCTTGGAACATCTTGTCGTCGCCGCCCGCCTCGAGCCCGATGTATTGGTCGCCAAGCAAGCCGGCCGTGAGGATGCGGGCCGAGGAATCGAGGGGGAACTGGACCTGCTTGTCGACCTCGAGTTGAACCACGCCCTGGTACGTCTTCGGATCGAGCTTGATCGACGCGATCCGGCCCACGGTCACTCCTGCGCTGCGCACGGGTCCGCGCACCTTGAGGCCGCCGATGTTGTCGAATCTCGCGTAGAGCGTGTAGGTATCGCCGGTGCTGAAGCTTCCGAGATTGGCGGCTTTGAGCGCGAGGAAAACGACACCGAGCAGGCCCAGGAGCACAAAGACGCCAACCAGGATCTCAACGCTTCTCTTTTCCATCGGTGCTTCCGTCCTGCGGGTGACAGCTTAAATGCTACGGGGTCGAGAACATCAGCGCCGTCAGCACGAAGTCCGTGAGCAATACCCCGAGGGAGGCGATGACGACGGTGCGCGTGGTGGCGTGTGCCACGCCCTCGGGTGTCGCTTCGGCTTCATAGCCCTGGTACAGAGCTACGAATGTACAGATGAAGCCGAAGACGACGCTCTTGACGATGCCGTTGCCCACATCACGCCGTACATCGACGCCCGACTGCATGATGGACCAGAAGTTGCCTGAGTCGACGCCGATCAGCGGCACCGCCACGACGTAGGCGCCAAGGATACCGACCGCAGAGAACAGCACCGCCAGGATCGGCATCGAGATGATGCCGGCGATGAAACGCGGCGCCAGCACCCGGCTCTTCGGGTCGATGGCCATCATGTCCATCGCCGCAAGCTGCTCGCCCGCCTTCATCAGGCCAATCTCGGCCGTCAGCGACGTTCCGGCCCGGCCGGCGAAGAGCAAGGCGGTGACGACGGGGCCCAGCTCGCGAGTCAGCGAGAGGTTGACGATGAGGCCGAGCGATTCGGAAGCACCGTAGGTGACGAGCGCGTAGTAGGTTTGCAGCGCCAGCACGAATCCGACCGCCAGGCCTGACGAGACGATGATGACCAGCGAAAGATTGCCGATCGCGTGGATCTGCGCCACGACCAGGTACGGCCGGCGCAATGCGGCCGGACAGGCACGCAGCAGCTCCACGAAGAAGCCGGCGTGCTGGCCGAGAATGCGCAACAGCTCGATCGTG
This sequence comes from uncultured beta proteobacterium, assembly GCA_963778525.1. Classification (GTDB taxonomy): domain Bacteria; phylum Pseudomonadota; class Gammaproteobacteria; order Burkholderiales; family Burkholderiaceae_C; genus Schlegelella_A. The sequence continues at coordinate 1,378,514 of CAVZUJ010000001.1, forward strand.
CTGCGGCCGAGCCGGGCGACGAAAGCGGTCATCGGCGCAGGGCGAGCGCGGCACTCAAGCCCGCACTCCGAAGTCCTCCGCCAACGGCGGCGCCGGATAGTGGAATCGAACCGGTCCATCCGGCTCGCCGCGAATGAATTGCCGTACCTCGGGCTCCTCCGATTCGGCCAGCTGGTTCGGCTTGCCGTGTGCCACGACCTTGCCTTGCGAAGACATCAGGTAAGCATAGTCGCAGATCGAGAAGCACTCCTCGACATCGTGTGAGACAAGTATCGAGGTGGCACCGGTCGTGTCGTTCAACGTCCGGATCAGGTTGGCGGCAACGCCCATCGAGATCGGGTCGAGCCCGGCGAAGGGCTCGTCATAGAGCAGGAGTTCGGGATCGAGGGCGATGGCGCGGGCCAGCGCAACCCGGCGCGCCATGCCGCCGGAAATCTCGGAGATGCGCAACTTCGCCGCGCCGCGAAGGCCGACCGCGTTGAGCTTCATCAGGACGATGTCGCGAATCATCGTTTCATCGAGCTCGGTGTGCTCGCGCAAGGGGAAGGCAACGTTCTCGAAGACCGAAAGATCGGTGAACAGTGCGCCGAACTGGAACAGCATGCCGAGCCGGCGTCGCAGCGCAAACAGCTGCTCGGCGTTGCGCGCGTCGATGGCGTGACCATCGACCCGGACCTCGCCTCGATCGACCGCATGAACGCCGCCGATCAGCCGCAGCAGGGTCGTCTTGCCGCAGCCCGAACCTCCGAGGATCGCGGTCACGCGCCTGCGACCGAAGCTGAGCGAGACGTCGTTCAGGATCGTTCGGCTCGTGCCTTCGTAGCCGAACACGACATGGTCGACCTCGACCATCGCGTCGGCATTCGCGCGTTCGCTCGCCGCTTCTGCTTGCCCGGGCTGCAGCATGTTCAGCGAGGCAGGGCGCTGGCACCCATCAGATATTCGTCAACGGCGCGCGCTGCCTGCCGGCCTTCGCGAATGGCCCAGACCACGAGCGACTGGCCGCGCCGCATGTCGCCGGCGGCAAATACCTTGGGCGTCGACGTCGCGTAGCCGCCGACGGCATCGACGTGCGCCTTGGCATTGCCACGCGCATCGCGCGCGACACCGAAGGCCTCGAGCGTGCTCGTCACGGGGCTCACGAAACCCATGGCGAGAAGCACGAGGCCGGCGGGAATGGTCTGCTCGCTGCCCGGAACTTCCACCATCTTCCCGTCTTGCCAGTCGACCCGAACCGCCTTGAGCGCCTTGACCTTGCCGCCCTCGCCGATGAACTCCTTGGTCGCGATGGCGAACTCGCGCTCGCAACCTTCCTCGTGGCTCGACGAGGTCCGAAGCTTGGTCGGCCAGTAGGGCCACACGAGCGGCTTGTTCTCGTGATCGGGCGGCATCGGCATCAGCTCGAACTGCGTCACGCTCTTGGCGCCATGGCGGTTGCTGGTGCCGACGCAATCGCTGCCGGTGTCGCCGCCGCCGATGACGATCACGTCCTTGCCGTCGGCCCGGATCTGCTCGCCAATCTCGCCGCCGGCGTTGATCTTGTTCTGCTGCGGCAAGAACTCCATCGCGAAATGAACGCCCGCCAGGTCGCGTCCCGGCACGGGCAGGTCGCGCGAGCGTTCGGCGCCGCCCGCCAGGACAATGGCGTCGAACACCGCATTCAAGTCGTCCGCGCTGACGTGCTCGCTCGACCAGTCGGTGACCCGCTCGCTGGCGGCCAGGTCGCCGACGCGAACGCCACAACGAAAGACGACTCCTTCGGCCCGCATCTGCGCGACGCGCCGATCGATGTGCGATTTCTCCATCTTGAAATCCGGAATGCCGTAGCGCAGCAAGCCGCCCAACATGTCGTTTTTCTCGAAGACGGTCACATCGTGTCCGGCACGTACAAGCTGCTGCGCCGCGGCGAGCCCAGCCGGCCCGGAGCCGACAACGGCGACTTTCTTTCCTGTCTTCGTGGTCGCCGGCCGCGGTACGACCCACCCCTCGGCCCAGGCCCGATCGATGATTGCGTGCTCGATCGACTTGATGCCGACGGGATCGTCGTTGATATTGAGCGTGCACGCTTCCTCGCACGGTGCGGGGCAGATGCGGCCGGTGAATTCGGGAAAGTTGTTGGTGGAATCCAGCACGCCGAACGCCGTCTTCCAGTCGGCGCGATAGACCAGGTCGTTGAAGTCCGGAATGATGTTGTTGACCGGGCAGCCACTGTTGCAGAACGGCGTGCCGCAATCCATGCAACGCGCACTCTGCACCTTGGCTTCGTCTTCCTTCAGCGTGTGCACGAACTCGCGGAAATTCTTGACGCGCTTCTTCACCGGCTCGTGGCCCTCTTCCACGCGCTCGAAGTTCATGAAGCCGGTCACATTGCCCATCGCGGCAGTCCTCTCGATTTCCCGCGCGCCTACTTCGGCGCGCTGATTTTCGTCGTCTTCGCGACGGCGCCCTTCGCCTTGGCGATGGCGTCGTCGGCGGCGCTGCCGGCGCGGATCTCACCGAGCGCCGTCATCGCTTTCAGGCTGATCTCGGCCAGAGCCCGCTTGTACTCGTTCGGGAAGACCTTGACGAACTTGCCGCGCGCCTCGTTCCAATGATCGAGGATCTCGCGCGCCCGCAGGCTGCCCGTCCACTTGTGATGGTCGGCGATCAGACTCTTGAGCAGGGCTTCGTCGGTCTGCTCCTTGTGCCAGATGCCACGCTCGACGTCACGCTCCTGCTCGGGCCCGGCCACGACGCGGCCGAGCGAAACCATGGTGGTGTTGCAGCGTGACGCGAAGTCGCCGTCCTCGTCGTAGACATAGGCGATGCCACCGCTCATGCCGGCCGCGAAGTTGCGCCCGGTCTTGCCGAGCACCACGACCGTACCGCCCGTCATGTATTCGCAGCCATGATCACCCGTGCCTTCGACCACCGCCGTCGCACCCGACAGGCGAACTGCGAAGCGCTCGCCGGCGACGCCGCGAAGAAAGGCCTCGCCACTGGTTGCGCCATAAAGGACGGTATTGCCGACGATGATGTTTTCGGTAGCCTCGCCACGAAAATCGATGCTCGGCCGGATGGCCAAGCGGCCGCCGCTCATGCCCTTGCCGGTGTAGTCGTTGGCATCCCCGATCAGATAGATGGTGATCCCTTTGGCGAGGAAAGCGCCAAAGCTCTGGCCACCGGTGCCTTCCATCTGGATGAAGATGGTGTTGTCAGGCAGACCTTCGGGCCGACGCCGGATCAAGGCACCAGAGAGCATCGCGCCCACGGTCCGATTGACGTTGCGCACCTCCTCGAGCAATTGCACTTTCTCGCCACGCTCGATCGCCGGGCTGCACTTCTCGATCAGGCGCACGTCGAGCGCCTTCTCCAGGCCATGGTCCTGCACCTCGACGTGACGGCGCGCGACGCTGACTGGCGCGGTCGGTGCGTGCAGGACGCGACTGAAGTCGAGGCCCTTGGCCTTCCAATGTGCAATACCCTTTCGGGTGTCGAGCAGATCGACGCGACCGATCAACTCGTCGAACGTGCGCATGCCGAGCTGCGCCATGATCTGGCGCGCTTCTTCGGCCACGAAGAAGAAGAAATTGACGACGTGTTCCGGGCGTCCTTGAAACTTGGCCCGCAGCACCGGGTCCTGCGTCGCCACCCCCACCGGACAGGTGTTGAGGTGGCACTTCCTCATCATGATGCAGCCCTCGGCAACGAGGGGCGCGGTCGCAAAGCCGAATTCATCGGCACCGATCAGGGCGCCGACGACGACATCCCGACCCGTCTTCATCTGGCCATCGGCCTGCACGCGGATGCGACCGCGCAAGCGGTTGAGGACGAGCGTCTGCTGGGTCTCGGCCAGGCCGAGCTCCCACGGCGTACCGGCATGCTTGATCGAGCTCCATGGCGAAGCCCCCGTACCGCCGTCGTGGCCGGCAATGACGACGTGGTCGGCCTTGGCCTTGGCCACGCCGGCGGCGATCGTGCCGACGCCGACTTCCGAAACGAGCTTGACGCTGATGCTTGCCTGCGCATTGGCGTTCTTCAGGTCATGGATCAGCTGGGCCAGATCCTCGATCGAATAGATGTCATGGTGCGGCGGCGGCGAAATGAGGCCCACGCCCGGTACCGAGTAGCGCAGGCGGCCGATGTAGTCGCTGACCTTGCCGCCAGGCAACTGGCCGCCTTCGCCCGGCTTGGCGCCCTGCGCCATCTTGATCTGCAACTGATCGGCCGAGACAAGATATTCGGTCGTGACGCCGAAGCGGCCCGAGGCCACCTGCTTGATCTTCGAGCGCAGCGAATCGCCGGCCTTCAAGGCGAAATCGACGACGATGTCGCCCTTGCCGATGATGTCGCCGAAGTGCGTGCCCTCGGCGATGCTCTCGCCCTTCATCTCGGCGCGATAGCGCGCCGGATCCTCGCCGCCCTCGCCGGTGTTCGACTTGCCGCCGATCCGGTTCATGGCCACGGCGAGTGTCGCGTGCGCCTCGGTCGAAATCGAGCCCAGCGACATCGCGCCGGTGGCGAAGCGCTTGACGATCTCCGCCGCGGGCTCGACCTCGTCGAGAGGAACGGATTTCGCCGGATCGATGACGAAATCGAACAGTCCGCGCAAGGTCATGTGGCGCTTCGACTGATCGTTGATGAGCCGAGCGTATTCCTGATAAGTCTCGAAGCGATTCGCGCGCACGCCGTGCTGCAACTTGGCGATCGCGTCGGGCGTCCACATGTGCTCTTCGCCGCGGACGCGCCAGGCGTATTCGCCGCCCGCGTCGAGCATGCTTTCGAGCACCGGGTCGTCGCCGAAGGCGGCGCGATGCATGCGGATCGCCTCCTCGGCAACTTCGAAAATGCCGATGCCGCCAATCTGACTGGCGGTACCGCGAAAGTACTTGTCCACCAGCGTCTTCTCGAGGCCGATCGCCTCGAACAACTGGGCGCCGCAGTAAGACATGTAGGTCGACACCCCCATCTTCGACATGATCTTCGACAGACCCTTGCCGACCGCCTTGACGTAGTTGTAGATCGCCTTGTCGGTCGCAAGATCGCTCGGCAGATCCTGGTGCAAGGCAACGAGCGTCTCGAGCGCGAGATAGGGGTGGACCGCCTCGGCGCCGTAGCCAGCGAGGACCGCGAAGTGATGGACTTCGCGCGCCGAGCCGGTCTCGACCACCAAGCCCGCGGTCGTACGCAGGCCTTCGCGGACGAGGTGCTGGTGCACCGCGGAAAGGGCGAGCGCCGCTGGCAGCGACACGTGTTCGCGATCGACCCGACGGTCACTGATGATCAGGATGTTGTGGCCACTGCGGATGGCGTCCACGCTCTCGGCGCAGAGCGATGCCAGCTTGGCTTCGATGCCTTCTGCGCCCCAGGGCAGCGGATAGGTGATGTCGAGCTCATAGCTCTTGAACTTGGCGCTGCTGTGCGCCTCGATCGAGCGCAGCCGTGCCATGTCGGCGAAATCGAGGATCGGCTGCGAGACCTCAAGGCGCATCGGTGGATTGACGGCGTTGATGTCGAGCAGGTTGGGCTTCGGCCCGATGAAGGAGACGAGCGACATCACGATCGCTTCGCGGATCGGATCGATCGGCGGGTTCGTGACCTGCGCGAACAGCTGCTTGAAGTAGTTGTAGAGCGGCTTGTTCTTGTCGGAGAGCACGGCGAGCGGCGAATCGTTGCCCATCGAGCCAATGCCTTCCTCTCCGGCCTGCGCCATCGGGCTCATCAGGAATTTCAAGTCTTCCTGGGTGTAGCCGAAGGCCTGCTGCCGGTCGAGCAGCGCCTCGCCGAACTCCGGGCGCGACGCCACCGCGGGCAGGTCCTCGAGCTTGACCCGGACGCCGTCCACCCATTGCCGGTACGGCTTGGCTGAGGCGAACTGATTCTTCAGCTCCTCGTCATCGACGATGCGGCCCTGCTCGAAATCGATGAGGAACATCTTGCCGGGCTGCAGGCGCCATTTCTTGACGATACGGTTTTCCGGAATCGGCAGCACGCCCGACTCCGACGCCATGACGACCAGGCCGTCGTCGGTCACGATGTAGCGCGCCGGCCTGAGGCCGTTGCGGTCGAGCGTGGCGCCGATCTGCCGGCCGTCGGTGAAGACCATCGCCGCCGGACCGTCCCAGGGCTCCATCATCGCCGCGTGATATTCGTAGAAGGCACGGCGGCGCGGCTCCATCGCCGTGTGCTGCTCCCAGGCCTCGGGAATCATCATCATCACGGCGTGAGCCAGCGGGTAGCCGCTCATCGTCAGCAACTCGAGCGCGTTGTCGAAAGTGGCGGTGTCGCTCTGGCCTTCGAACGTGATCGGGTAGAGCTTCTTCAAGTCATCGCCGAGCACCGGCGACTTCATCACGCCTTCGCGGGCGCGCATCCAGTTGAAGTTGCCCTTGACGGTGTTGATCTCGCCGTTGTGCGCGACCATCCGGTACGGGTGCGCCAGCGGCCATTCGGGAAAAGTATTCGTCGAGAAGCGCTGATGCACCAGGGCCAGCGCCGAGACGAGGCGTGGGTCCTGCAGATCCTTGTAGTACCTGCCGACCTGGTCCGCGAGCAGCAAGCCCTTGTAGATCACGGTGCGGCAGCTCATGCTCGGCACGTAGTACTCGCGGCTGTGCGTGAGCTTGAGGGCCTGGATCGCGCTCGAGGCCGTCTTGCGGATGACGTAGAGCTTGCGTTCGAGCGCATCGGGCACGATGACGTCGGGGCCGCGCCCGATGAAGACTTGGCGCAGCACCGGTTCCTTGGCGCGCACCGCCGGCGACATCGGCATTTCACGGTCGACCGGCACGTCGCGCCAGCCGAGCAGCACCTGCCCCTCGGTACGGATCGCGCGCTCCAGTTCCTGTACGCAAGCCAGGCGCGAAGCGTGCTCCTTCGGCAGGAACACCATGCCGACGCCGTACTCGCCCGGCGCCGGCAGCGCTATCCCCTGCGAAGCCATCTCCGCGCGATAGAAATCGTCGGGCACCTGGATCAGGATGCCGGCGCCGTCCCCCATCAATGGATCGGCGCCGACGGCACCCCGATGGTCGAGGTTCTCGAGGATCTTCAGGCCCTGCGTCACGATGGAATGCGACTTCTGGCCCGCGATCTGGGCCACGAAACCGACGCCGCAAGCATCGTGCTCACGTTCGGACGCATACAAGCCTCGCTCTGCGCTGATGGCGATTTCATGCTGGCTTGCATCGCCGCCATCAGCGCGGCCGGGCGGCGTCTCGGATTCGCTCATGAACGTCTCTCGAACCGGGGGAAACGAAGAATACCGCAGTGCAGCAATGACCGCGCCGGAGCCGCCAGCCGGATCTCAATACTTCCGGCCCGACGCGTCCGTGCCACGGCCGACAGGATCGAAGGTCACCTCCCGAAGTACCTCCGTGCGAATCGGCACGCCGCCTTTCAGTCCAGGCGAAAAGCGGACCCGGCGCGCCGCCGCCAGCGCCGCCGCATCGAACAGTCCGGGCGGCGACGATCGCACCACTTCGGCGCTTTCGACGATGCCCCGCTCGGAGATGACCAGCCGCAAAGTCACCGACCCGCCACGCAAGCCGGCCTCCGCGGGAACCTCGAGTTGAAGCTCGTCGAGCGGCTGCGGCCCGCGGTCATCGCCGGCTGAGGAGGCCGCAGCCGGCGAGGTTGCGAGGGGGGCGACGTCGGTCACATGGGCGCGTGGGTCGACGACGGCGCCGGCGGGATCGCGTTCGGGAGGAACGGGTGTCGCCACGGGCGAGCTTTCGGGTGGATTCGAAGCGGGCGACGATTCGGATGGCACCGGATTGGCAGGCGCCGTGACTGGCACGGATGAGAGGGTGACGCTGGAAGTGTCGGCAGCGGACGGGTCGACGTTGCTCGGCGCTGGCGCTGCCGCCGGTTCCGGCACCTGCGCTGGAAGGAGGCGGGCCGACAAGACAGCCACCCGCTCGTCGGCGGCTCGAGAGGCAGACGACGCCCACGGAACGACCAGGAAGGCCGCGTGGGCAGCGAGAGAGATCGCGAGGGCAGCGATCAGCCCTCGCAAGTTCTGCTTCACTGCCTGGTATCGGCGATCGCTCTGGCGAGGCGCAAGAAAGTACCTTGCGCGTCGTTCGTGCCGCTCACGTCAATTGACCTCTCTCCAGGAGACGCGTTTGGCGCTGCCGTTGCCGGTGAAGGTAGGCACGGGCTTGGTGAGCACGCCGGCGTCGGAGGTGGTGACGATGGCCTTGTAGTTGTCGCCGATCTTGATCACCGTCAAGCCGACGATGAGGGAGTTGGCGACCTGCTCGGCCACCGAGAGGTTGGACGAGTTGGTCACGGCCAGGCCGCTGGAGTAGTTGAGGTAGTTCAGCCAGCTGTAGCCGCCGGCCGAGCAGGCGCTGATCTGCGGCACGTTGGAGCCGACGATGAGGGTGTTGGCGCGCAGCTTCATTTCGACGTTGACGCGCTCGCCGCTGTCGGGCAGGTCCACCCTCCAGCCGGCAGTCGACGAGCATTGCGCGGTGCTGCCGGTGCAGGCGATCGTGCGGTAGGCCCCGATGCCGCTGCCCACCTGGGTCATCTGCAAGGGCGCCAGCGACGTGCGCAGGTTGGGGAACGCGGTGGCTGCGGTGACCGGGTCGACGATGCCGTAGATGCTCTGCGTCTGCACGTCGGCCACGTCGGTGGCGCCGAGCAGCTTGCCGGTGCCCACGAACAGCATCGGCTGGCTGCCCACCTGGGTGAGCTCGGGCCGGATCGTGATCGGCTGGGGCGTGCCGCCGCCGTCGGTGGCGGTGCCCACCAGGGTGGCTTCGCGGCCGGCAGGCGCGGTGTTGTCGTTGACGTCGAAGCGCCAGATGTTGCCCAGCACGTCGGTGCCGTAGACGCGCACCGTCAGGTTGTTGATGTCGGCCTTGTCGACGAAGTTGTTGATCTGCGCCAGCCCGCTCGGGGTGGTGGCGTCGCCCGCACCGGTGGGGATCTTGTAGATGATGCGGCCGGTCAGGGCGTTGAGCACGTACAGGTAGCCGCCGCCGTCGCCCGTCTGCGCCGTGGTGTTGACGTTGTTGTAGCCCGAGGTGACCATGACCACCCAGGTGCCGTCGCTGAGCTTGGAGATCAGCGGGTGGCCGAAGGACAGTCCGAGGTGGCAGTCGGCGGTGTTGCCGACGGCCCCGCTCGGGCTGGCCGGGCAGACGGTGCTGCTCCAGTTGAACTCCCACATGCCCTTGGGGCTGAGCGGGTTGGTGACGTCGAGCGCGTAGAAGCCCTTGCCGCCGTCGTTGAAGCCGCCCACCAGGAGGGTCTTCCAGTTCGATCCGTCGTAGACGTCGCTGACGGTGGGGGTGCCGTCGACGAAGTACTGGTGAACGTTCTTGTAGTTGGCGTCGGCCAGCGTATAGAGCTTGGGCAGCATCAGGCTGGGGACCATCGCCCAGGCTTCCTTGCCGCCTTGCGGGTCGACGAGGCTGGTGCCGGCATAGAAGGCGTGCAGCATGCCGTCGTTGCCGGCAACGTAGAGCATGGGGGTGCGCCCGGCCTGGGCTGCCGCGAAGGTGCCGTAGCCGGTGTCGGTGTAGGTGGCAAAGGGCGCACGCACGTAGACGGGCTGGCCGTCGACGACGTCGCCCAACACGTGGTCGCGCTGTCGGTAGAGCTTGTTGATGTCACCGGAGGTGAAGTTCTCCAGGCCGCGCTGGCCGCGCACGAAGTTCACCAGGTTGGCACCGATGGCAGCGCCGCGCTGGTCGATCGCGCCGTAGGTCATGCTCGGGTATTGGCTCAGCAGCGAGACGTTGGTGGTGTCGAAGTTGCCTTGCTCGGCCGCGTTCAGGCCGGTGTCGGCTGCCCCCGTGGGGTTGCCCGCCAGGTCGCAGGCCCGCGTGTTCCAGGTGAAGTTGACCAGGTTGTTGGTCGCCCCGCTCCTGAACAGGTAGATCTGTCTGTTGTCGCAGGCGTTGCCCGTGGTCGCATCGAGCAGGCTCTGCGCCGACCAGATGATGGGGCTCTGGATGATGCCGGTGTTGATGTCGATCTCGTGCGCTTGCACGTCCCCGGTCCATGTCTGGGTGGTGTAGTTGGCCAGGTAGGCGAAGTTGTCGCCCGCCACCGGCTCCAGGTTCGATGTGCCGGCACCGGTCGATGACGCGACCCGCGCCGTGATGCCCGCCAGCGCTCCCGCCAGACCCGCGATGACCGACGTCGGGTTGGTCGCGCTGAAGTACAGGCCACGGCCGTTGACCGCCGCGTGCCAGAAGTCGTCGATCGAGCGCGGATCGTTGTAGTTGTTCGGGTCGGCCGCGTAGTCGATCGACGGATCCGGCCACAGCGGCCAGTTCTTGGCGCCGGTTCGAATCTGCGCAAAGTCGCCGGTCGCCGACGTCTTGTAGTCGGGCTGATAGACGAGCGAGCCCGAAATGCCCAGCGCGATGCTGAACGTGGTCATGTGCTGCCAACGTGCCTTGTCGTCTTCGAGGCCTCCGCCCACCGCAGGCACGGTGTCGGCATAGAACGCCGGCCCGCGCGGCTCGTTGGCCGGCGTGCGCAGGTCATTGACGTAGTAGTACTGCGCCACGTCGGCCAGCGAATTGACGCTGTGCGGGTCGCCGGTGTTCTGATCGACCGTGCAGGGCCAGGCCGAGCAGGACGGATAGGACGTGGAGTCGGCGGCCGTCCACGTCGGAACACCATCTGCCGGCAGCGCCGGCTGCGTCGTCGGCGCGTAGCAGGTTCCCGAGGCCGTTGGCCCGACGGTGGTCGTGTTGTCGGAGGTCAAGGACTGTGTGCCACCGCTGACGTTGTATTGCTTGACGTCTGTATACGTGGTGACCGCTTGCTGGTTGCCGCTGAGCGGGGCACAGATTGTCGTCACGTAGCCGTTCGTCGAGTTTGCCGTCGAGGGATTGCAGGTCGTGACCACGGTCGGCCCGACGGTGGCCGTGCCGCAAGAGGTCTGCGTCCATGCGTTCGTCGAGTCCGCCGTTGTATTGCTGCAGGACGAAACCGGCGATCGGACCGGTGGTCGTCGTTCCAGGACACGTCGTGGTCGTGTAGGCGTTGGTCGAATCGCCGACGGCCGGGGTGCATGACGATGCCCCCGCCGGGCCGACGACGACGAGCGGACAGGTCGTGGTCGTATAGCCGTTGAGCGCCGTCGGTCCCGACATGCTGCAGCTGCCGCTCGCCACGTTGGTCGTGTTGTTCGGCGTGCAAGTGGTCGCGGTGTAGTTGTTGGCCGCGGTCGCCGGCCCGCCAGAGCAAAGCGCCACCGGGGTGGCCGGCGTATTGTTCGGCGTGCAAACCGTGGTCTTATAGCCGTTGGCCGCCGTTGGGCCACTGTTCGTGCAGGCCGCCACCCCCGTGTTCGGCGTGTTGTTCGGCGTGCAGGTCGTCGTGATATACGCATTGGTGCTGTCGCCAACCGCAGCCACACAGCTCGGATCCCCCGCCGGACCGGTGTTCGCGATCGGGCACGTCGTTGCGATGTAGTTGTTGAGCGACGTGGCAGGGTCCGGCGTGCACGACGCCACGCCCACGCCCGGCGTCGTCACCGGCGGCGGGCAACTGGTGCTCGTCCAGACGTTGATTCCGGTCGCCGGCGCGGGCGTGCAGGTGGCCACCGGCGTCGGTCCCGTCATATTGGCCGGCGGGCACGTGGTTGTCGTATAGCTGTTCGCCGCCGTCGGTCCCGATGCTGCGCACGAGAACACAGGCACCAGGAGGTTGTTGTTGGTGCCGCAATCGACCTGCAGCCAGCCATTGCCGGCGTTGGCGGTTTGCGGGGTGCAGGTCAGCACCGGAATGTTCGGGTTGTTCGAGACCAGGCAGGTGGTTCCGATGAAGCCGTTTGCGGCACTCGGCGGATCCGGGACGCAGGTGCCGCCCTGGACGGGCGTGTTCAAGGCCGACGTGACGCAATCGGTGCGGTGATGGCCGTTCGCACTGGTCGCCGGGTCAGGCGTGCAGGATCCGACGGTCGTTGGCCCGCTGAAGAGAATCTCAGCGGGGCAGGTCGTGGCGGTCCAGAAATTGGCGGCCGATGCTGCGGCGGCCGTGCACGAATCGACGGCGACGACCCCCGAATCGTTGTCGGAGCAGGTGAACGTCGTCCAGGCGTTGCCGGCGCTCGGGCCGGCAGGCACGCATGAAGGAACGGGTACGTTGGTCATCACCACGGGCGCCGGGCACGTGGTATCGGTCCAGCTGTTGGTGGAGGCAGGTCCCGAAACCGTGCACGTGGCCACGGGCACGTTGGTGGTCGTCAGGATCGGACAGATCGTCGCGGTGTACAGGTTGCCCGCATTGGCCGAGGCCGGAGTGCAGACGTCGATCGGCGTCAAGGCCGAGTTGTTGGTGCCGCACGTGGTGGTCGTCCAGCTGTTCAACGACGAAGCTGCCGACGGTGCGCATGTCAGGACCGCGACGTTCGTCGTGTTGTTCGTCGAGCAGACCGTGGTCGTCCACGCGTTGCCCGCTGTTGCCGCAGAGTTCGTGCACGAAGGAACAATCACGTTGGAGGTGTTGTTCGGAGTACAGGTGGTCGTGGTCCAAGCGTTGGTTCCGTCGCCGGCCGCGGCAGTGCACGAGCTGACCGCGACGTTGGTCGTGTTGCTCGGTGCGCAGGTGATCGTGAGATAGGAATTGGTCGACAACGCGGTCTGAGGCGTGCAAGTCTGGACGCCCGTCGGGCCGGTCGTTGCCGTCGAGCAAGTCGTCGTCGTATACGCGTTCGTCGAGCTGGCGGCCGTCGGCGTACACACATCGGTAAGGGTCGGCCCGGTCGGCACGGTTGCACACAAGGTGGCGGTGTACGCGTTGCCCGCATTGGCTCCCGCTGCAATGCACGAGGCCACGGGCGTCGGCCCGGTGAGACCTGTGCTGCAGGAGACGTTTGTATACGAATTGGCGGGCGAAGCTGTCGCGTTCGTGCAGGACGCAGCGGGCGTCGGCCCGGTGCCGTGTTGGCGCAGGTGGTGGCCGTCCAGTTGTTCGCCAGACTCGCCGGGTCGTTGGCGCAGCTCACGACCAGCGTCGGGCCTGTCGTCACGGTCTCGCAGGTGATGTTGCCACCCGTTGCGCAGAACCCCACCGCCACCGGCGTGCACAGTTCGGTGCTCGAGTCGCAAGAACGCAGCTGCGACGTGCTGCGCCGGACCTGGCTCGTCGTGATCTGCAGCTGCGAGGTGCTGGCCATGATCTGGCTGGTGCTCTGCGAGATCTGCGACGTCGACTGCACCGTCTGTGCCGTCGATTGCAGCATCTGCGTCGTGCTGCTCAGATTCTGCACGGTACTCTGCAGGTTCTGCGTCGTGCCGATGTTCTGCTGCGATGTGCTCTGAATGTTCTGCGTCGAGCTGTAGCGATGCTGGAGCGTGCGCTGCTGTGGAATGAAGACCGACTGCTGGATCTTCGTCTGCACCAGGAACGTCTGGTTCGTGGTTTGCAGGTTCTGCGTCGTGCTTTGCAGGTTCTGCCGCGTCGACATCTGGTTCTGGACCGTCGCCTGCTGCTGCTGGCTGGTGCTTTTCAGGGTCTGCGTCGTCGCCTGCAAGGTCTGCGTCGTCGATTGCAGCGTCTGCGTCGTGCTTTGTGTCGTCTGCGAAGTTGTCTTCAGGAGCTGCGAAGTGCTCTTGTTGATCGTCGTCGTCGACATGTTGAAGTACGTGCCACACGGAACGTACGAGTAGTGCACTGTCTTCGAGGTCACCGCTCGGGTGCCGTCGAACGTCCCGTCCCAGATCGGACGCGGCGTGCCATTGAAGTCGGCCGCCGGGGGCGGCGAAGGATTGTTGGTCGTCAGGGCGTCCAGGCTGCCGTCGCGCTGGCCGACCAGTGCTTGCCCGCTCATGTCGACCGGGCCGCCGATGAAGGCGCCTTGCGCCGTCGACTCGTCCTGGGCATTCCAGTAGCCGTCGGTGGTCATGATGGTGAAGTTCTGCTGGCACGCGAACTGCACCGGATCCTCGGGCATGCCTTCGTTGATGCCGTCGTGCTTGCCCGCGTAGTGCCGGCCTACCCGCGCCAGTCCTTCTCTGGTCGGCGACGAGCCGCTCGGCTTTTGCGAGAACAGCTTGGCAAACCACAGCCCGCGCTGCGTCGTCGTGAAGTCGTCGATCGCCAGGTACTTGTCCGGGTTGATCGCGAAGTCGGTCTTGTTGTCCTTTGGCTTGACGGTAATGAAGCCGACGCGAAAGCTGTCGGTGAGGGGAGTGAAGGCCAGGCTGGCGGCGCTCTTGACGAGCAGGATGCGGGTTCGGTAGAAGGTGAACCAGATGGCGAAGTTCTGCTGCTCGCCAGCGCCGACGAGGGTGCGCGTCCAGGTGCCGCCGTCGGACGACGGGAAGGTGACGGTGGTGGCGGGCGGCGCGGGCGACAGGCTCGCCGGCACGACCGCCGCATAGGGGTCGGCGTCGGTGCAGGGCGTCGAGGTGTAGCCGGTGATGGGCACCGTGCCGCCGCTCTTGGTGTAGTAGTAGGCGGGCTGCGCGGTGTCGTTGTAGCCGGTGGTGCGCAGCGTGTTGTCGTCGTAGGCCTTGAAGGCGCTCGACAGGTCGACGGTGGTCAGGTTGGTGGTGTCGAAGGCGTCGTAGCGGGCGCTGCTGAACGACGGCGTCGGGAACAGCGTGCCGTCGGCGTTCTTGGGCACCGCATAGCTTTGCGTGCTGTTGTAGAACAAGACGTTGCACTGCGCGGCCTTGTAGCCGATGGAGCCGATGCCGACTTGCGTTTCGACTTCATCGGGCATGTGCCCCCAGCCCATCGAGCCGGAGGTGTCCATCAGCAACATGATGTTCGGCTTGACCTGGGCCGCGTTGGTGCTGGTGATGGGTGAGCTGGAGATGTCGGTCTGCGCCGACAGCACGGGCGTGGAGATCATCGACGACAGCACGAGCGCCCAGCAGACGGCCAGCCGCTTGCTCGGCTGGGGCTTGGGCGCCATGGGGCTGTGGTGGTGGTTCATCGCCTGCTCGCTTTGTTCGTTCTTGCTCGGGTCGCGCTCAGGTCGGTACCAGCATGACCTGGATGTAGCTGACGGTGTTGCGCGGACCCTTGACGCGGGTCGAGACGCGGTAGTGCACGACCGAGGGCGGCGGCGGGCACGACTTGGGGTAGTTGTCGCAGGTGCCGCTCTTGTCGCTGCCGTCGCTCAGCGTGGTCTCGACGCACTTCTGGGTCGGAGCGGACTGCCCCAGGTTGCTGAACTTGCACAGCCGCTCGACGATGTAGCGGACTTCGTTGCCGGTGCCGTCGTCGTTGGTGACCAGAACGCTGTTGTTCCAGTCGGCAGCGCTGAAGAGCGTGGGGTCGCCGTTGAGGCGGCTGTTGTCGGTGGTGCCCCAGTCGGAGTAGTACGACTGCGCCGCAATGTCGGCGTCGAGCGCATTGGGCGCCCCGTTGAGCATGGGCTTGAGCCAGGCCATGGCCGCTTCGGTGCCCAGGTCGGCTCCTGACACCGCACCTAGTCTGATCCCCAGGTTGCCCGCGATCGACAACCCAGAGCTCGACTGGCGAATCATCGCCAGCCCCGTCAGGGCCATCACGACCAATACAATCAACGCTACAAAGAGCACGACGCCGCGCTGCGAATGGCCGCGGCTCGAGCGCAGACGCGATGCCTTCACGACTGGCCCCAGATCATGTTGCGCAACGGGATGACTTTCTCGTAGACCCGATAGCGGTAGTAGCGCCAGTTGTTGGGACTGCCAAGGACATCGTTGTCCGGCGTGCCGTCGACGTTCTTCATGGCGAAGGCACCCGCCGACCAGACCGGTGCTGTCGTCAATCGATAGGTCGGGGCCGAAGGATCGGTGGGCGGCTTCTCGAAGTCGCGGCTTCGAACCAGGAGCGCGACCCTGATCGCGCGAACGCGCGTCCAGTCGGCCGGCGCCACCTTCGTCCATTCGGCGTTCGAGATCTGCCTGTCGCCATCGGCGTCATAGCCGTATTGCGCCTTCATGTCGACCACGCCTTCGGCGACGCCGAAGAACTGGCTGATATTGACGTCGCTCATCCGGTTGACGAACCCGAGTGTCGTCGTCGTCGTGTCCACCGACCAGATGTTGTGGCGCGGCGACGGCCCCATGCTGTAGATGTTGCCGGCACTGATGGCCGGCATCGACGCCGCCGTCGTGTTCCAGCGTGTCGGCTTGGTCAGGCCATCGTAGTAGTTGGTATACGAACCGGTGGCGTAGCTCAGGATGTGAACATCGGGAGACGAGTCATCGGTGATCTGGACCAGGCGACAGGTATTGGCGCCATCCGTCACTACCGCTACGTCGCCCGGCTTGAAGCCGAACTTGGTGGTCGTCGCAAGCGTGCTGGCGGTGGAGTTCGTGAACTCCTCGCCCTGCTCGAAGAACGCCGAATCGCCGTACAACACCTCGATGGCGTCGGGCTGGCCCGTCGGATCGCCGTCGGTGATGGTGATAGGTCGCAAGAAGAAATTGGCAGCGCCGCTGGCGTTGTTGTCGAATGCGGCGACGTTGCAGCCGAGCTCGGCCGTACCGGCGTTGCCAAACCCCATGCCGGCGAGCTTGAGATCGCGGTCGAGCGTGAACATGGCGACCGAGCCTGCAATCTGCGCGTCTCCGCTCGACGTTGCGACACGCGTCCGCGCGTCCCAGACCGTGACCATCTGGAACATGACGAGCATGCCGATGAGGCCGATCGCGATGCCGACCAGAATCTCGATCAGCGAAACGCCTCGGCTGGAAAGCCGGAACCTGGAGTGAATTGGATAAGCCATGGCGTTCATCAATTCGGAACGTAAGTCATCAGCACCTGCCGATGCCAGGGCGCCGCGAACGCGCTGGTGTTGGGTGGTTTCCAGCAGACGGAGATCGTCACGGTCGAATAGCCCGGTTGCGATGTGTCGACCGCGATGGACTCGCTGAGATTGGTGGCTCCGGGCAGGCCGAGCACTGTCGGATCGGCGCCCGTGATGCGATCGATCCAGGACAGGACGATCGGATTCGTCGACACATCGCCCGCGAAATTGCAATAACCACCCGAGACAGGCTGGTGGGCGAAGGTGAACAGCGACGCGGCAACACCGGTCGGGTTGACGTTCAAGGCCATCTTGCTGGCAATCTCGTTCGCGAAATTGGCCGCCTCCGTTCGGAACTGGGCATCGGACTGCGCCGCGATCGCGGTGCCGCCCATGGCGACCATGCCGAGAATGCCGAGCGAAAAGATCAAAATTGCGATCAACGCTTCCAGCAAGAACATACCCGACTGACGATGACGTGGCTTGTTCATGTCGGCCTCAGCAAGCGCGCGAATCGGAGGAGGCCAGAGTCGAGTCCGGGCTGCAGAGGCGAACCTGGCCGCCCGGGGCGACAACGACGTTCCAGCAGCGCACCGGTCCGACCGGCGCGCACGCGCCAAGCCCGGGGTTGGTCAGCGCGATTCCCGTGGCAGCACCTGCAGTCGAGCCTCCGAAATTGTTGAAGATGAACGAAGGGCTGCTCGCCGCGACGCTGACGCCGCCGACGTCATTGGTGTTCGACGACTTCATCTCGACCAGCGAGTACGGATCGGTGGCCAGGAGGTGTTGCCGAACCACCCAGTTCTTGCCCGTGGCATCCGGCACGATGGTGTCGGCCGTCGCGGCTTCCATCGACGAGCTGGTCAGGACGAACTCGACTCCCAGGGGCTGGTTACGCTTCACCGCCTCGGCGCGCGCCGTCTGCAAGCCGCGTAGATGCTCTGCGCCATCGCGCCGAGCCGAGCGTTGTGCAGATAGCCCGAAAATGCCGGCGCTCCGAGAGCAAGAAGAATGCAAGCGATCGAGAGCGCGACCGCCATCTCGATGAGCGTGAAGCCGACGCTCTTTCGGCGACGGATCACGAACATACGTGGGCCTTTTTCATGACCCAGCGTGTGGCGCATGTCGGCCAGCCTGCGGCTGTGGACGTTGTCGCTTGATTGTTCGACTGATCGACCGTGTAGACGAATCGGGTGATGCTGCCGACGCCCGTCGCTGTGACCAGGTAGGCCGACGCGCTGAGCCCGCCGCAGCTGAAGGTGAAGCGGTCGGTGTGGCCAGCAGGGGGGCCAGGGTGCCTGCAGTGCAGGCGCCGACGTAGGTGCGCTGATCCTGGAAATACTGCTCGAGCTTGAGCCGCATTTCGGACAGGCCTTTCACCGCATCGACGACGTTGCCCCGCATCGTAGGACGAATAGGATGGCAGCGCGACGGCTGCGAGTGTCGCGACACGGCCACCGTGACATGAGCTCAATAAGCGTGAAGCCTCAACTAGCGGCCGTTTTCCGGGTTCCTTTTCGCAAAATCAGTGTATGGCCGACCCATGAGTCCGAATCCTGGGCAAGCGACGAACGGATCATTCTGTAACTGCGAACGGCGGCACCCTGCTCCGTCTTCGCCGTCTCACCACAGCGCGGACGCCTTCGTCGGCGCAGGACCTGCGACTACCTGGCTGGCCAGGTGGGCCAACTATTTACGCACACAGCTGACGTCGCTTTACCTCTCTCCAGGAGACGCTTTGGGGGTGCGATGCGGTGAAGGTAGGCACGGGTTAGTGAGCACGCCGGCATCGGAGGTGGTGATGATCCCCCCTTGTTGTTGTCCGCCGACCTGGATGATGGTCAAGCCGACGATGAGGGAATTGGCAACCTCTTCGGAGACCGACAGCAGGGGCGAGGTGATGACGGCCTGGCCGGTGGAGTAGTTGAGGTAGTTCAGCCAGCTGTAGCCGCCAGCCGAGCAGGCGCTGATCTGCGGCACGTTGGAGCCGACGATGAGGGTGCCCGAGCGCAGCTGCATCTGGACGTTGACGCGCTCGCCGCTGTCGGGCAGATCCAGGCGCCAGCCCTTGCTCGTCGAGCACTGCGCGGTGGTGCCGTTGCAGGCGATCGTGCGATACGCCCCCAGGCCGCTGCCGACCTGGGTCATGGTCAGCGGCGCCAGCGACGTGCGCAGGGTCGGGTAGGCGGTGGCCGGACCGGTGACCGGGTCGATGATGCCGTAGACGGTCTGCGTCTGGACGTTGGACACGTCGGTGGCGCCGAGCAGCTCGCCGGTGCCCACGAAGAGCATCGGCGAGTTGCCGATCTGTGTCAGCTCGGGCCGGATCGTGATCGCTTGCGGGGTGCCGGAGCCGTCGGTGGCGGTGCCCACCAGGGTGGCCTCCAAGCCCGCCGGAGGCACGGTGTTGTTGACGTCGAAGCGCCAGATGTTGCCCAGCAGGTCGGTGCCGTAGACATACATCGTCGTGTTGTTGATGAGGGCCTTGTCGACGTAGTTGTTGATCTGCGCCAAGCCGCTCGGGGTATTCGCATCGCCCACGCCGGTCGGGATCTTGTTGATGATCTGGCCCGTCAGGGCGTTGAGGATGTACAGGTAGCCACCGCCGTCGCCAGCCGTCGGTGTGGTGTTGACGTTGTTGTAGCCCGAGGTGACCATCACCACCCAGGTGCCGTTGTTGAGCTTGGAGATGACTGGGTGGCCGAAGGACAGGCCCAGGTGGCAGTCGGCGGTGTTGCCGCCCGCGTTGGCGGGGTTGAGCGGGCAGACGGTGCTGCTCCAGTTGAACTCCCACATCCCCTTGGGGTTGGCCGGGTCGGTGACGTCGAGCGCGTAGAAGCTGCGCCCGCCGTCGTTGAGGCCGCCCACGAGCATGGTCTTCCAGTTCGCGCCGTCGTAGACATCGCTGACGGTGGGCGTGCCGTCGACGAAGTAGCGGTGCACGTTCTGGTAGTTGGCGTCGGCCAGGGTGTAGAGGTTGGGCAGCACCGCGGTTGGGATGATGGCCCACGCCTCTTTGCCGCCGAGCGGGTCGACATCGCTGGTGCCGGCATAGAACGCGTGCAGCATGCCGTCGTTGGCTGCCACGTAGAGCATGGGCGTGCGTCCGGCGTTGGTTGCCGCGAAGGCCGAGTAGCCAGGGTCGACGTAGGTAGCGAAGGGAGCCCGCACGTAGACGGGCTGGCCGTCGACAACGTCACCCAGCACGTGGTCGCGCTTCCTGTAGAGCTCGGTGGCCACGTTGGCGGTGAAGTTCTCCAAGCCACGCTGGCCGCGCAGGAAGTTCACCAGGTTGTCGCCGGGCGCAGCGGCGAGCTGGACGGCGTTCATGCTCGGCTTCTGGCTCAGCAGCGAGACGTTGAGCGCGCCGAAGTTGGTCAGCTCGGCGGCGTTGAGGCCGGTGTCGGCGACGCCGGTCGGGTTGCCGGCGCCGTCGCAGGCTCGCGTGTTCGAGGTGAAGTTGACCAGGTTGTTGAGCGCCCCGCTCCTGAATAGCATGATCTTGCGGTTGTCGCAGGCGTTGCCCACCTTCGCATCAAGCAGGCTTTGCGCCGACCAGATCACCGGCGCATTGATCAGGCCGGTGTTGACGTCGATCTCGTGCTCCTGCACGTCGCCGGTCCACTTCTGCGTCGTGTAGCTCGCCAGGTAGACGAAGTTGTCCCCAGGCACCGGCTGCAGGTTGGAGATGCCCGCACCCGTCGATGACGCCACCCGTGCCGTGATGCCCGCCAGCGCGCCGCCCAAGCCCGCTATGACCGAGGTCGGATCGCCGGCGCTGAAGTACAAACCTCGTCCGTCGACCGCTGCGTGCCAGAAGTCGTCGATCGAACGCGGGTCGTTGTAGTTGTTCGCGTTGGTGTAGTCGAGCGAGGGGTCCGGCCACAGCGGCCAGTTTGATACGTTGGGAGGCGCGGCGGTGTCGTGGCCGACGCGGATGTCGGCAAAGCGCGTGTCGATCGGCGTATCGGTCGCACCCGACACGGCCGAGGTCTTGTAGTCGGGCACATACTTGATCGTGCCCGAGACGCCAAGCGCAATGCTGAAGGTCGTCATGTGCTGCCAGCGTGCCTGGTCGTCCTCGGCGCCCGAGCCCACCGCCGGAACGTTGTCGTCCGAAATCGCATTTGGCCAGCCCGTCGATGGACGCAGATCGGTGATGTAGTAGTACTGCGCCACGTCTGACAGCGAGTTCGTGCTCTGTGGGTTGCCGTTGTTCACGTTGACCGTGCACGGCCAGCCGCTGCACGACGGATAAGAGGTCCCATCGGCCGCGGTCCACGGCGCCACCCCATCGATCGGCAGGATCGGCTGTGTTCCGGGCGCATAGCAGGTGCCCGAGGCATCTGGGCCCTCAGGCGTGGTGACGTCGGTGCCGGGGCCACTCTGCGCGCCACCGCTGGTGGGGAATTGCTGCACCCGCGTGTAGGTCGTGGTCGCCTGTTGATTGCCGCTCAGCGGCGCGCAGGTCGTGGTCACATAGCCATTGGTCGAATTGGCGACGGCCGGGTTGCAACTCGTCACCACGGTCGGGCCCGTGGGCACGGTCGCACAGGTCGTTGCCGTCCATCCGTTGGTGGAGTCGGCACTGGCGGTGGTACACGATGCGGTCGGCGTCGGGCCCGTGAGGGTCGTGCCCGGACACACCGTCGTGGTCCAGCTGTTGCCGGCGTTGCCGGTAGCAGGCGTGCAAGAAGAAACTCCGATCGGCCCGACAACGACGCTCGGGCAACTCGTGGTCGTGTAGCCATTGAGCGCCGTCGGGCCCGACACGACGCAGGTGCCCGACGCAGTGTCCGGCGGATTGTTCGGCACGCAAATCGTCGTCGTGTAGCCGTTGCCTAGGGTCGGCAGCCCACCCGAACAGAGCGGGACGGGCTGGCTGAGGTTGTTGTTCGGCGTGCAGGTCGTCGTCGTGTAGCCGTTGGCCAATGTCGGACCCGAGTTCGCGCATGCAGCGGCACCGGCCGGACCTGTGTTGTTCGGCGTGCAGGTCGTCGTCGTCCAAGCGTTGGTACCGTCGCCCGTGGCAGGCGTGCAAGTCGACACCCCTGTCGGGCCGGTCAGCACCGTCGGGCAGCTAGTTGCGGTGTAGTTGTTGGTGCCATCCGCCGCAATCGGCGTACACGAGCCCACGCCCGTCGGACCCGTCGTCACCGGAGGGGGGCAGGTCGTGGCCGTGTAGAAATTCCCGCCCATGGCGGCGACCGGCGTGCACGTCGCAACCGGCGTCGGACCGGTGACGACCGGCGCGGGACAGGTTGTCGTGGTCCACAAGTTGGCCGCCGTCGCGATCGACGCCGAACACGACAGCACCGGCACATTGGGGTTGTTGTTTGTGGAGCAATCGATCTCTAGCCAGTTGTTGCCTGCATTTGCCGTCTGCGGCGTACACGTTGCGATGGGCGCGTTCGGCGTCGTGACCGTCGTACACGTAATCCCATTCAGCGGATCGGGAACGCAGGTTCCCGCCTGTACGCCAGTATTGGTAACTACAGTCGCGCAGTCAGTGCGCTGGTGATTGTTGAGATCCGTGGCGGGATCCGGCGTGCACGAAGCGACCGTCGTGGGGCCGCTGTCGAGGATCTCGGCAGGACAAGTCGTCGTCGTCCATTGGTTGCCGGGACCGGCCGCCGAAGGGGAGCACGAGTTGACCGCCACGTTGGTCGTGTTGTTGTTCGAACAGTTGACGGTCGTCCAGGAATTGCCGGCACTCGCTCCCGCATTTGTGCAGGATGGAACTGGAACATTGGTGGTGACCACCGCAGCGGGGCAGGTGGTGTCGACCCAATTGTTGCCCAGTGTCGGGCCAGCCGCCGTACAGGTCTGGACCGGCACATTGGTCGTCGTCAAGATCGGGCAGATCGTCGCCGTCCAGTTGTTGCCACCGTTGGCCGCACCCGGCGTGCAGGACGACGCTGGTGCCAGCGCCGAATTGTTCATGCCGCAGGTCGTCGTCGTCCACAAATTGAACGCCGTCGCTGCAATCGGGGTGCACAACAGCACCGGAACGTTCGTCGTGTTGTTGGGCGACGTGCAGGTCGTCGTTGTCCAGGCATTGAGCGCAGTCGCAGCCGAGTTCGTGCACGATGCCACCGGCACATTGCTGGTGTTGTTGGGCGATGCGCAGGTCGTCGTTGTCCAGGCATTGGTACCGTCGCCTACGGCAGGCGTGCACGACGCCACCGGCACGTTCGGCGCGCCGCCTGTGCCACAGGTGATCGCCGTCCAGAGCGGAGAGGTCGCGCTCTGAGGTGTGCAGGAAGGCACTCCGGACGGGCCGGTCGGTACCGTCGAGCACGTTGTGGTGGTGTACGAATTGCCGCCGTTGGGGCCTGAAGGAACGCAGACATCGATCAGCGTCGGTCCCGTGGGGTTCGTTGCGCATGTCGTCGTCGTATAGGCGTTGCCCGAATTCGCCAAGGCCGCCGTGCAGGCGGCGACAGGCATCGGCCCAGGCGCCACCGTGTTGCAGCTGGTCGTCGTATATGAATTGGCGGGCGAAGCCAGGGCCGGAGTGCACGCGGCCGCCGGAGACGGCCCTGTTCCCGACGTCGCGCAGGTCGTGGCGGTCCAGTTGTTGCCTGCGCCCGCGATGTCGTTGCTGCAACTACTCACCAGCGTCGGGCCGCTCGTGACCGTCTCGCAGGTGATATTTCCGCCAGGGGTACAACTGCCCACCGGACCGGGCGTGCACAACTCCGTGCTCGCGTCACATGAACGCAATTGCGAGGTGCTGCGCCGGACCTGGCTGGTCGTGATCTGAATTTGCGACGTGCTGGCAATGATCTGGTTCGTGCTGATCGACACCTGCGAGGTCGACTGCGTGATCTGCGTCGTGGTCTGCAGGGTCTGCGTCGTGCTTTGCAGGCTCTGGGCCGTGCTCTGCAGGTTCTGAGTCGTTCCCTGGTTCTGCTGCGATGTACTCTGCAGGTTCTGCACCGTGCTCTGCAGGTTCTGCACCGTGCTCTGCTGCGGAGTCCACACGCTCATCTGCAAGATCGTATGGACCAGGAGCTCCTGATTCGTGCTGAAGAGGTTCTGCATCGTGCTCTGCAGGTTCTGCTTCGTGCTCATCAGGTTCTGCACGGTGGCCGTCGCCGTCTGACTGGTGTTCTGCATCGTCTGCGTCGTTGTCTTCAACGTCTGCAGGGTCGACATCAGCGTCTGCGTCGTATGCTGCATCGTCTGAGTGGTCGTCGCCAGCAATTGCGACGTGCTCTTGTTGATCGTCGACGTCGACATGTTGAAGTACGTACCGCACGGAACGTACGAGTAGTGCACGGTCTGGTTCGTGATCGTGCGCACGCCGTTGTAGGTGCCATCCCAGATCGGACGCGGCGTGCCGTTGAAGTCGGCCGCGGGTGCAGGCGACGGGTTGTTGGTGGTCATCGCGTTGAGAGTGCCGTCCTGTTCGCCGACGAGCGTCTGCCCACCGATATCCACCGGGCCGCCGATGAAGGCGCCCTGCGGCGTCGACTCATCCTGGGCGTTCCAGTACCCGTCGGTCGTCATGATCGTGAAGTTCTGCTGACACGAGTACTGAACCGGGTCGTCGTTCATCCCGGAGTTGATGCCGTCGTGCTTGCCCGCGTACATCCGGCCGACCCGCGCAAGACCTTCGCGCATCGGCGACGAGCCGCCCGGCACTTGAGAGAAGACTTTCGTGAACCACAAACCGCGCTGCGTCGTATTGAAGTCGTCGATCGCGAGGTACTTGTTGGGATTGATCGTGGCGTCGCCCGGGTGGTCCTTCGGCTTGACAGTAATGAAGCCGACCCGAAAGCTGTCAGTCAGCGGCGTGAACGCCAGGCTGGCTGCGCTCTTGATCAAGAGGATTCGTGTCCGGTAGAACGTGTACCAGATCGCGAAGTTCTGCCGCTCGTCGACGCCGCCGACTCCGCTGCCGGAACCCACCACCACTCGGTTCCAGGTGCCGCCGTCGGATGAGGGGACCGTTATGTTCGCGTCACCGTCGGTGCAAGGCGTGGAGTTGTAGGCGACGATGGGTACCGTGCCACCGGTCTTGTAGTAGTAGTACGCCGGCTGCGCCGTGTCGTCGTAGCCGCTGGTGCGCAACGTGCTGTCGTCGTAGGCCTTGAACGCCTGCGACAGGTCGACCGTGGCAGCCGACGCGCCGTTGAACGCCGAATAGCCGTCGTACGGCGCGTTCGTGAACGACGGCGCCGCGAACGGCGTTCCATCGGCCTGCTTCGGCAGCGCATAGGTCTGATTCCGGTTGTAGTAGACGACGTTGCATTGCGCCGCCTTGTAGCCGATCGAGCCGAGTGCCGACCGCCGAGCTCCATCTCGTCGGGCATGTGGCCCCAGCCCATGGAGCCGGAGGCATCCACCAACAGCATGACATTGGGCTTGACCTGCGCCCCGTTCGTGCTGGTGATGGGAGAGCTCGAGATGTCGGTCTGCGCCGACAGCACCGGCGTGGAGATCATCGACGACAGCACGAGTGCCCAGCACAGGGCCCGACGAAATGTCGGCGCCTTGGGCTCGATTCGAAGCTTGTCGTTCATCTTCTTCTCCAGGAAGGAACCATCGCCATGTTCAGCTCGACGGCACTACCATGACCTGTATGTAGCTGGTGCTGTTCCGGGGGCCCAATACCTGACTCGACATCCGGAAATAAACTGTCAACACCGGCTTGCACAGAGGATCGTTCGGATAGTCTGCGCAATCGCCGCTCTTGGTCTGACCGCCGGTGACCTGTGTCTGCACGCACTGCTGTCCGGGCGCGCCGGGAGGCGTGTTCGCCAGCTTGCACATGCGCTCGATGATGTAGCGGACAGCGTTGCCCGAGCCATCGTTGGCCGTGGCGAGAACGCTGGGGCCTGCGCTGGACCAGTCGTACTTGCTGGGATCCCCTGCGATGCGAGTCGGATCGTTGGTGCCCCAATCGGAGAAATACCCTTGCCCAGCAATGTCCGAGTCCGTCCCGCCGGCCATCAACACCTTCGGCTGCCACCACGCGGTCGCCATTTCGGTGCCGAGGTCCGCACCTGACAAGGCGTTCTGCCTCATGCCGAGATTGCCGGCGATCGACAGCCCGGTTCCGGATTGTCGAATCATCGCCAGTCCGGTTAACGCCATCACCACCAACACGATCAGCGCCACGAACAGAACGACACCGCTCTGGGTGCTTCTCGATACATGCCGCATACGCCTCGCGCGCTCCATCATGGTCGGCCTCAAATCCTGTTGCATATAGAAATGCCGTCGATGCTCAACATCCGCCTGCTCCCGTAGGGGGCGATTGGCCCCAAATCATGTTGCGGAGCGGAATCACCTTGTCGTAGACCCTGTATCGGTAGTAACGCCAGTTGTTCGGGCTCGGACGTTGGTCGCTATCGGGTGTGCCATCGACATTCGTCATCTTGAACAAAGTCAATGCTCCGCCCTGACCTATGTACGACGGGTTGGGGCTGATGAAGTTGGGAGCTTCCGGATCCGAGACGGGTGGCGCGGCGTAGTCGCGCCCGCGTACGAGCACCGCAACCCGGATCGCGCGTACCCTGGTCCAGTCTACGGGTGCCGTGTTCTGCCATTCAGCGTCCGAGATACGCCCGTCGCCGTCAGCGTCGCATCCGTAGTACGCCCTCAGGTTGACCACGCCCTCGGCAACGCCGTAGGATTGGCTCGGATCGCCCGGACCCATGTTGTTGACATACCCCAACGTTCCGGTGGTTGCATCGACGGACCAAAGGTCGTCATGAGGCGTCGGCCCGAGGTTATAAAGATTGCCCGCGCTGATTGCCGGCATCGACGCGGCTGCCGAATTCCAGCGAACAGGCGTCGATAGACCGGAATAGAAGTCGGTGTACGTGCCCGTTCCGAA
Source organism: uncultured beta proteobacterium (assembly GCA_963778525.1). Classification (GTDB taxonomy): domain Bacteria; phylum Pseudomonadota; class Gammaproteobacteria; order Burkholderiales; family Burkholderiaceae_C; genus Schlegelella_A. Next base: position 1,405,066 of record CAVZUJ010000001.1, read on the forward strand.
GGTCAACGTGAAGTCGTCTGCGCCGGTGTCGTCGGTGATTTGCAGCAGATTGCAATTGTTGGCCGCGTTCGTCACGACCACGACGTCGCCGCGCTTGAATCCGTATTTGCTCGGCGAGGCCGTCAGCTGGGTTGCGCTGCCGCCGGCAAACTGCTGCAGCTTCGCAAAAAACGGCGAGTCGCCGTAGAACACCTCGATCTTGTCGGGTACGGCCGTCGCATCGCCGCCAGGGACGATGTTGACCGGCCGGAGCGTGAAGCTCGCGCCCGGGCCGCTTGCGTTGTTGTCGTGGGCGTTGACGACGCAGCCCAGCTCGGCAGATCCCGCCGTGCCGAATCCCATTCCGGCGAGCCTGAGATCGCGCTCCAAGTTGAACATTGCCAGCGAACCCGCAATCTGCGCGTCGCCGCTGGAGGTGCTGACGCGGATGCGCGCGTTCCATACGGAGACGGTCTGGAAGATGACGAGCATTCCGATGAGACCGATCACGATGCCGACAAGCACCTCGATCAGGGTCACGCCTCGGCCTCGACCGCGCGGAGAAGAATGATCGCCCTTGCTCATGGCGCCTTCACTGATTGGGGACATAGCTCACCAGTACTTGCCTGTGCCACTGGGATGCGGCATTGGGAGGCTGCCAGCAAATCGTTATGACAACCGTGCTGTACGACGGCGACGCCGTGTTCACCGCAATAGACTGGGTGACATCGGTTGCTCCTGGCAGCCCGGCCACGCCGGCGACAGCGCCTCGAACCTCGTCGACCCAGCCTAGGACGATCGGACTGGTGGACGCAGCCCCGGCAAAGTCGCAGTAGCCGTCGGCAACGACAGGCTGATGAGCGAAGGCCTGAATCGATGCCTGAATCGATGCTGGCGGATTGCTCGTGTCGACGTTGAGCGCAATCTTGCTGGCGATCTCGCTTGCGAACGTGGCCGCGTCGGTACGGTATTGGGCGTCGGACTGCGAGGCGATGGCCGTGCCTCCCATGGCGACCATTCCGAGGATACCCAGGGAAAAGATCAGGATCGCGATCAATGCCTCGAGTAGGAACATGCCTTGTTGCTGATGCCTGTTCATAGCTTGGCCTCAGCAGGCGCGAGAGTCGCGTGAGTTGAGACTCGGATCGGGGCTGCAAAGACGGATCTGGCCTCCCGTCGAAACGATGACGTCCCAACAACGAACCGGGCCGGCAGGTGAACAGAGGCCCATCCCAGGATTGGTGAAGGCGATGCCACCCACGGCACCCGACGCCGGCTGCCCGAGACCATCAAACGCGAACACCGCTCCACTGGCAGCGATCGCGACGCTGCCCTGATCGTTGCGGTTCATTGCCTTCCACTCGATGCCGGACGCAGGAGTCGAAGAGACGCGAACCATCCAGTTGGGCCCTGCCGGGTTTGGATTGACGGCGTCCGGCGTGGCCGAATCGAGAGGAGTGTTCGTCATCACCAGTTCGACACCCTGGTTCTGCTTGATCGCCTCCGTGCGCGCGGTCTGCAGGCCCGCGTAGAAGCTCTGAGCCATCGAACCGAGCCGGGCGTTCTGCAAATAGCCCGAGACGCTCGGGGCCCCGAGAGCCAGCAGGATGCAGGCGATGGTCAGCGCCACCGACAACTCGATGAGCGTGAAGCCGGTCGAGGGGGCGCGGAGTGTCACGAGCATGTGTCGCTCTTCTTCATAAGCCAATGAGTCAAGCACGGCGCGGCCGTCCAGTCAGCCGGCGCCTGCGTGGTGGCTTGCGCGTTCGCCTGATTGATCGTGTAGACAAACCCGACCATGCTGTTGATGCCTGTCGCCACGATCGTGTATTGGGTTGCCGACACTCCCGTGCAGGCAAACGTGAAATTCGATGTAGGAGATGGCACGGGAGCCGGACCTCCTCCAACTTGGCACGAATCAGTAGCGCCGCCAGTCGTATAGGTTCGCCAGTCTTGGAAGTACTGCTCCATCTTGAGCCGCATTTCCGAGAGGCCCTTGACGGCATCGGTGACACGGCCCCGCATGACGTAGGCGGAATACGACGGAAGCGCAACCGCAGCGAGGATCGCGATGATCGCCACCGTGATCATGAGCTCGATGAGCGTGAAGCCTCGATTAGCAGGCATTTTGCGTCCCTTCAGAGAATTCAGTGTAGGTGGAGTGCATTGCGTTGCAGGCGGGGCGCGCGACGAACGGAGCATTCCGCATCTGCGAACGGCGTGCCGATCGACTCCTCTCGAGATCTCGCCCCCGGGGCAACGGTCCGAAACTCGGTCCGAACACTTGCCGACTTGGTGCGTCGCGCGAGGGATTTGGACCCGCGCGCCGACTAGTCTTCTGGCTCACTGGACCACGATTTCGCGCCAGCTGACCCGTTTTACACTCGACCCTGGGGGTACGATCGGGATGGTACGAGTGAGCACGCCGGCATCCGAGGTGGTGACGATGCCCCTCTTGTTGTTGGTGGGGTCCCCGCCTTGCACCTGGATGATGGTCAAGCCGACGATGAGGGAATTGGCAACCTCTTCAGAGACCGACAGCAGGGGCGAGGTGATGACGGCCTGGCCGGTGGAGTAGTTGAGGTAGTTCAGCCAGCTGTAGCCGCCAGCCGAGCAGGCGCTGATCTGCGGCACGTTGGAGCCGACGATGAGGGTGCCCGAGCGCAGCTGCATCTGGACGTTGACGCGCTCGCCGCTGTCGGGCAGATCCAGGCGCCAGCCCTTGCTCGTCGAGCACTGCGCGGTGGTGCCGTTGCAGGCGATCGTGCGATACGCCCCCAGGCCGCTGCCGACCTGGGTCATGGTCAGCGGCGCCAGCGACGTGCGCAGGGTCGGGTAGGCGGTGGCCGGACCGGTGACCGGGTCGATGATGCCGTAGACGGTCTGCGTCTGGACGTTGGACACGTCGGTGGCGCCGAGCAGCTCGCCGGTGCCCACGAAGAGCATCGGCGAGTTGCCGATCTGTGTCAGCTCGGGCCGGATCGTGATCGCTTGCGGGGTGCCGGAGCCGTCGGTGGCGGTGCCCACCAGGGTGGCCTCCAAGCCCGCCGGAGGCACGGTGTTGTTGACGTCGAAGCGCCAGATGTTGCCCAGCAGGTCGGTGCCGTAGACATACATCGTCGTGTTGTTGATGAGGGCCTTGTCGACGTAGTTGTTGATCTGCGCCAAGCCGCTCGGGGTATTCGCATCGCCCACGCCGGTCGGGATCTTGTTGATGATCTGGCCCGTCAGGGCGTTGAGGATGTACAGGTAGCCACCGCCGTCGCCAGCCGTCGGTGTGGTGTTGACGTTGTTGTAGCCCGAGGTGACCATCACCACCCAGGTGCCGTTGTTGAGCTTGGAGATGACTGGGTGGCCGAAGGACAGGCCCAGGTGGCAGTCGGCGGTGTTGCCGCCCGCGTTGGCGGGGTTGAGCGGGCAGACGGTGCTGCTCCAGTTGAACTCCCACATCCCCTTGGGGTTGGCCGGGTCGGTGACGTCGAGCGCGTAGAAGCTGCGCCCGCCGTCGTTGAGGCCGCCCACGAGCATGGTCTTCCAGTTCGCGCCGTCGTAGACATCGCTGACGGTGGGCGTGCCGTCGACGAAGTAGCGGTGCACGTTCTGGTAGTTGGCGTCGGCCAGGGTGTAGAGGTTGGGCAGCACCGCGGTTGGGATGATGGCCCACGCCTCTTTGCCGCCGAGCGGGTCGACATCGCTGGTGCCGGCATAGAACGCGTGCAGCATGCCGTCGTTGGCTGCCACGTAGAGCATGGGCGTGCGTCCGGCGTTGGTTGCCGCGAAGGCCGAGTAGCCAGGGTCGACGTAGGTAGCGAAGGGAGCCCGCACGTAGACGGGCTGGCCGTCGACAACGTCACCCAGCACGTGGTCGCGCTTCCTGTAGAGCTCGGTGGCCACGTTGGCGGTGAAGTTCTCCAAGCCACGCTGGCCGCGCAGGAAGTTCACCAGGTTGTCGCCGGGCGCAGCGGCGAGCTGGACGGCGTTCATGCTCGGCTTCTGGCTCAGCAGCGAGACGTTGAGCGCGCCGAAGTTGGTCAGCTCGGCGGCGTTGAGGCCGGTGTCGGCGACGCCGGTCGGGTTGCCGGCGCCGTCGCAGGCTCGCGTGTTCGAGGTGAAGTTGACCAGGTTGTTGAGCGCCCCGCTCCTGAATAGCATGATCTTGCGGTTGTCGCAGGCGTTGCCCACCTTCGCATCAAGCAGGCTTTGCGCCGACCAGATCACCGGCGCATTGATCAGGCCGGTGTTGACGTCGATCTCGTGCTCCTGCACGTCGCCGGTCCACTTCTGCGTCGTGTAGCTCGCCAGGTAGACGAAGTTGTCCCCAGGCACCGGCTGCAGGTTGGAGATGCCCGCACCCGTCGATGACGCCACCCGTGCCGTGATGCCCGCCAGCGCGCCGCCCAAGCCCGCTATGACCGAGGTCGGATCGCCGGCGCTGAAGTACAAACCTCGTCCGTCGACCGCTGCGTGCCAGAAGTCGTCGATCGAACGCGGGTCGTTGTAGTTGTTCGCGTTGGTGTAGTCGAGCGAGGGGTCCGGCCACAGCGGCCAGTTTGATACGTTGGGAGGCGCGGCGGTGTCGTGGCCGACGCGGATGTCGGCAAAGCGCGTGTCGATCGGCGTATCGGTCGCACCCGACACGGCCGAGGTCTTGTAGTCGGGCACATACTTGATCGTGCCCGAGACGCCAAGCGCAATGCTGAAGGTCGTCATGTGCTGCCAGCGTGCCTGGTCGTCCTCGGCGCCCGAGCCCACCGCCGGAACGTTGTCGTCCGAAATCGCATTTGGCCAGCCCGTCGATGGACGCAGATCGGTGATGTAGTAGTACTGCGCCACGTCTGACAGCGAGTTCGTGCTCTGTGGGTTGCCGTTGTTCACGTTGACCGTGCACGGCCAGCCGCTGCACGACGGATAAGAGGTCCCATCGGCCGCGGTCCACGGCGCCACCCCATCGATCGGCAGGATCGGCTGTGTTCCGGGCGCATAGCAGGTGCCCGAGGCCGCGGGACCGACCGAGGTGGTGACATCGGTTCCTGCGCCGGCCTGCGCGCCACCGCTGATGGGGAATTGCTGCACCCGCGTGTAAGTCGTGGTCGCCTGTTGATTGCCGCTCAGCGGCGCGCAGGTCGTTGCGGTGTAGTTGTTGCCCGCGTCGGCGCTCGCCGGGTTGCAACTGGTGACGACGGTCGGACCGGGCGTCGCCGTACTGCAGGTCGTGGCTTTCCATCCGTTGGTCGAATCGGCGCTGACGTTGGAACAAGTTGCCGACGGCGTCGGGCCGGTGACGGCGGTACCCGGGCACGCAGTCGTCGTCCAGTTGTTGCCCGCGTTGGCGCTGCTCGCGGTGCACGAGGAAGCACCGATCGGGCCGATGACGATGACCGGACAGGTCGTGGTGGTGTAGCCGTTACCGGCATTCGGGCCGGAAACGCTGCAGCTGCCCGACGCGACGTTGGTCGTGTTGTTCGGCGTGCAGGTGGTTGTCGTCCAGTTGTTCCCCGACGTCGGACCGCCCGCCGAGCAGGTCGCCACCGGGACGCTCGTGGTGTTGTTGGTGCTGCAGGTGGTCGTGGTGTAGCCGTTAGCCAACGTCGGGCCCGAGCCCGCGCACGAGGCCACTGGAACGTTCGCGTTGTTGTTGGGAGTGCAGTTCGTCGTTGTCCAGCTGTTGCCACCGTTCCCAGGCGCCGGCGTACACGACGACACGCCTGTCGGCCCAGCCGTCAGGATCGGGCAGGTAGTGGTTGTCCAGCCGTTCAGGGAAGTCGGTGCACTGGCCAGGCACGAGCCCGAGGGAACGTTGGTCGTGTTGTTGTTGCTGCAGGTGGTCGTCGTCCACCGATTGCCCGAGGTCGCGGGCGAACCCGAGCAAGAGGAAACGGCGGACATTGCTCGTGTTGTTGGTCGCACATGTGGTCGCCGTCCAGGCATTCGCCGACGAGGCCGGAGATCCGGAACAGGACGACGACGGCGACATTGCTGGTGTTGTTGTTGGCGCAAGTCGTCGTCGTCCAGCCATTGCCGGACGCCGGCGGCGTGTTCGAGCACGATGCGACTGCCAGTTGCTCGTGTTGTTGTTGCCGCAGCTCGTGGCGACCCAGTTGTTGCCCAAGCTTGCCGCAATGGATGCGCACGACGAGACGCCGGTTGGCCCCGTTGTCGCCGTGCTGCAGGTCGTCGCGACCCAGCTGTTTCCGGCGGCGGCCGTGACCGGCGCGCAGGTCAAGGCAGCCGTCGGACCCGTTGTCGCCGGCGGCGGGCAGGTTGTCGTGGTGAAGCTGTTTGCCGCGCTCGGCGGCGACGCCGTGCACGACTGGACAGGCAGGTTCGGGATGTTGTTCGTGGAGCAGGTGGTCGTCGTCCACTGGTTGCCGGCCGTCGCCGTCACTGGCGTGCAAGTAAGAATGCCTGTGGGACCCGTCAACACGATCGGGCACGTTGTCGTCGTGAAGTTGTTGCCCGCGTTCGGCGATGCGGCACGCAGGTACCGGCCTGGACTGGTGTGCTCGACAGCGCCACGCTGCAATTCGTCTGCTGATGGCCGTTCGCGTTGGTCGCCGGCGCCGACACGCAGGTTGCGACATCGGTCGGGCCGCTCACGATCGTCACCGCAGGACAGGTCGTCGTCGTGTAGCCGTTGCCCGACGTCGGGCCCGTCGCAGCACAGGAGTTGACCTGGACGTTGCTCGTGTTGTTGGTCGAGCACGTCGTGGTGATCCAGCTGTTGCCCGAGCCGGCGGTCGCACCGGTGCATGTGGCAACCGGCGTCGGCCCGGTGTTGACCGGATTGCAGGTCGTCGCCGTGTAGCTGTTGCCGGCATTGGCCACGGCTGCCGAGCAGGAGGAAACGCCGGTCGGGCCGGTCGCCGTGACCGGGCAGTTGGTTGCCGTGAAGTTGTTGCCCGCGTTGGCCGCTACGACCGTGCAGGAGGCCACGGGCGTCGCCGCCGACGTGGTCGGCGTGCAGGTGGTCGTGGTGTAGTTGTTGCCAGCGGTGGCCGCAGCGGCGACGCCGGTGCACGACAGGATCGGGGTCGGGCCGGTCGAGTTCACAGGACAGGACGTGACCGCCGTCCAGTTGTTGGCCGAGGTAGCGGCGGTGACGCTGCAGGAAGCAACCGGCGTCGGGCCGGTGTTCGTCACCGGACACGTCGTCGTCACCCAGCTGTTGCCCGCGTTGCCTGTCGCTGCGGCGCAGGACGCAACGGCGACCGGCGTCGGGCCGGTCACGACGTTGCCGCAGGTCGTGGTCGTCCAGTTGTTGCCCAAGGTGCCCGCACTGCTGACGCAGGAGCCGGTGGGGACGTTCGTCGTGGTGTTCGTGGAGCAGCTCGTCGTCGTGTAGCCGTTGCCCGAGGTCGGGCTGACAGCGGTACAGGACGCCACCACGACGTTGGTCGTGTTGTTCGTCGCGCAGGTGGTCGTCGTCCAGTTGTTCGCCGAAGTCGCCACTGAAGCCGTGCACGACGTGACCGGAACGCTGGTTGTAGTCACCGGCGTGCAGGTCGTCGTCGTATAGGCATTTCCCAAGCTCGGGGCGGCGGCCGAGCACGAGGCCACCGGCACGTTCGTGGTGTTGTTCGGCGCGCAGGTGATCGTCGTCCAGCTGTTGCCGGAAGCCGCGGTTTGCGCCGAGCATGAGTTGACCGCCGTCGGCCCCGTCGTGACGGGCGTGCAAGTCGTCGACGTATAGGCGTTCCCAGATGTCGCGGCTGCGTTGGTGCAGCTCGAGACCGGTGTCGGACCGGTCGCGTTGGTCGCGCACGTCGTTGTCGTGTACGCATTGCCAGAGCTGGCCGTCGCGGGGTTGCAGCTACCCACCGGCGTCGGGCCGGTGGTCGACGAACTGCAGGTCGTCGTGGTATAGGAGTTGCCCGGGCCGGCGCTGGCGGCCGTGCAGGCGCCCGCCGGAGTGGGGCCAGTGCTCGATACGGCGCAGGTCGTCACGGTCCAGTTGTTGCCGCTGCTGGCTACCGCGTTCGTGCAGCTCGAGACCAGGGTCGGGCCCGTCGTCACGGTCTCGCAAGTGATGTTGCCTCCAGGCGTGCAACTTCCGACCGGGCCAGGCGAGCAAAGCTCGGTGCTCGCGTCGCAGGAGCGCAGCTGCGATGTGCTTCTGCGAACCTGGCTGGTCGAGATCTGTTGCTGTGACGTGCTCTGCACCTTTTGCGACGTGCTGCCGAGCGTCTGCGCCGTCGACTGCGTCGTCTGCGCCGTGCTTTGCAGGGTTTGCGTCGTGCTCTGCAGATTCTGCGTCGTGCTCTGCCGGTTCTGCACCGTGCTCTGCACGCTTTGCGAGGTGTTCTTGTTGGTCTGCGAGGTGTTCTGGGTGATCTGCGATGTGCGCTTGTTGTTCTGAACCGTCTGCTGTTTCTGCTGCGACGTGCTCTGGGTCGTCTGCGACGTGCTTTGGAGCGCCTGAGTCGTGCTTTGAAGATTGATGATGACCGTCTGCTGATTCTTGGAATCGCGCATCACCGTCTGGCTGGTGCTGAACAAGTTCTGCGTCGTGGTCTGCAGGTTCTGCGACGTCGACACGAGGTTCTGCAGAGTGCTCTGCGTGATTTCGGTGGTGCTCTGAAGCCGCTGTGCAGTGCTCTGCAGATTCTGAGTCGTGCTCTGGAGATTCTGGACCGTGCTCTGCGCTGTTTGGCTGGTCCTGAGCAGCATCTGCGTTGTCGATTGCAGGTTCTGCGCGGTCGACTGCAGCGACTCCGACGTGCTCTGCGTCGTTTGGGTCGTCGTCTTCAGCAGCTGCGAGGTGCTGGCATTTGCCTGCGTGGTCGACATGCTGAAGTACGTGCCGCACGGAACGTACGAGTAGTGCACGGTCTGGTTCGTGATCGTGCGCACGCCGTTGTAGGTGCCATCCCAGATCGGACGCGGCGTGCCGTTGAAGTCGGCCGCGGGTGCAGGCGACGGGTTGTTGGTGGTCATCGCGTTGAGAGTGCCGTCCTGTTCGCCGACGAGCGTCTGCCCACCGATATCCACCGGGCCGCCGATGAAGGCGCCCTGCGGCGTCGACTCATCCTGGGCGTTCCAGTACCCGTCGGTCGTCATGATCGTGAAGTTCTGCTGACACGAGTACTGAACCGGGTCGTCGTTCATCCCGGAGTTGATGCCGTCGTGCTTGCCCGCGTACATCCGGCCGACCCGCGCAAGACCTTCGCGCGTGGGCGACGAGCCGCTCGGCACTTGAGAGAAGACTTTCGTGAACCACAAACCGCGCTGCGTCGTATTGAAGTCGTCGATCGCGAGGTACTTGTTGGGATTGATCGTGGCGTCGCCCGGGTGGTCCTTCGGCTTGACAGTAATGAAGCCGACCCGAAAGCTGTCAGTCAGCGGCGTGAACGCCAGGCTGGCTGCGCTCTTGATCAAGAGGATTCGTGTCCGGTAGAACGTGTACCAGATCGCGAAGTTCTGCCGCTCGTCGACGCCGCCGACTCCGCTGCCGGAACCCACCACCACTCGGTTCCATGTGCCGCCGTCGGATGAGGGGACCGTTATGTTCGCGTCACCGTCGGTGCAAGGCGTGGAGTTGTAGGCCGATGATCGTACGGTGCCGACCGTCTTGTAGTAGTAGTACGCCGGCTGCGCCGTGTCGTCGTAGCCGCTGGTGCGCAGCGTGTTGTCGTCGTAGGCCTTGAACGCTTGCGACAGATCCACCGTAGCGGTCGACGCGCCGTTGAAGGCAGAGTAGCCATCGTAGGGCGCATTGGTGAACGACGGCGCTGCGAACGGCGTTCCATCGGCCTGCTTCGGCAGCGCGTAGGTCTGATTCCGGTTGTAGTAGACGACGTTGCACTGCGCCGCCTTGTAGCCGATCGAGCCGATGCCAACCACCGACTCCATCTCGTCGGGCATGTGGCCCCAGCCCATGGAGCCGGAGGCATCCACCAGCAGCATGACGTTGGGTTTGACCTGCGCCGCATTCGTGCTCGTGATGGGAGAGCTCGAGATGTCGGTCTGCGCCGACAGCACCGGCGTGGAGATCATCGACGACAGCACGAGCGCCCAGCACACGGCCTCGCGCAGCGAAGGCCGTGTCCTGGATTCGATCCCACGCTTCTTGTTCATCATGCTCTCGATCGAAGAAAGCGGCGACCGGCGCAGAGGTGAGGCGACGGCGTACGCATTCATTGCGGATCGCAGTGTAGAAATCGAGAACGCACCGAAGGTGCGCGGGCGACGAACGGATCGCTGTGTCTTCGAACGGCGCGTGTTCCTGGGTGGCGGTAGTTCTTCACGCGAGGCCTGCCACCAGACGAAACAGGCCTTTAGTTGCGACCCGTCAACTGCAGGCCTGCACCCATTTGCCCGAAAAACTCTGGCCGAGTTTCACTGGCTTGCCGCCCTGTTTGCGGAGCTCCAGGTCAGCCGTGCCGAGGTAGCTGTCGCCGAACAGCGACATCTTCGCCTTCCCGGATTGAGTCGCATTGCTCGACTTGCAGGAAATGATCCAGACAACGGTCGTGCCCTCGCGCTTGAGGTCGCGGTTCTGGCACTGCATGCCGAACTCGCGCTGCGCAGGAACAATCCGCGCGAGATTGGATGTGTCGGCGACTCCTACACATGTTCGACTGACGATGGAGCGCCGTGAGTTCGTGGACGCGTCTTCAATGACGGTTGTCGTCTCCCAAAGCCCCGCCTTGATCGCCGGCTTGGCGCCGGCGCCGACGCGGTCTGCGCCAGACTCGGGCTACTCGCCAGCATGCTCACGATGAGAACCAGTCCAAGCATTGATGTGTTCATGAGGTAGCTCTATGTGGTTTGAGAGTCGGCCGAATTGACGAGCGCACTACGGCAACCGGCATTCGAGTAGAACGCGCTCGACGAGTTCTTCCGGCGCGGGCGCGACGACTGCGCCAATTTCACCGTTCAGCAAAATGAAGCGCTGGCTACCCTCGACGGACTTCTTGTCCGAGCGCATGATTTCGACCAGCCACTTCTCGCTGACTTCGGGTAGCTTCGTGGGCAGGCCCGCGTGCTCGATGATGCTCTCGAGACGCCGGGCGCGCTGCGGCTCGATCAAGCCGAGCCGCTCGGAGACCCTGGCGGCAAGCACCATGCCGCAGCCCACGGCCTCGCCGTGCAGCCAATTCCCGTAGCCCACGGCGGATTCGATGGCATGGGCGAAGGTGTGGCCGAAATTGAGCAGAGCGCGCCGCCCGGATTCACGCTCGTCCGAAACAACGATTTCGGCCTTGATCTCGCACGATCGCCGCACTGCATGCATCAAGGCTTCGCTGTCGAGCGCCAGCAGACGGGCAAGATTGACTTCTATCCAGCTCAAGAACTCCTCGTCGAGAACGGCTCCGTACTTGATCACTTCGGCCAGACCGGCGATCAGCTCTCGTCGCGGTAGCGTCTGCAGAACGTCGATGTCCGCCACGACGAGCCGCGGCTGGTGAAAGGCCCCGATCATGTTCTTGCCGGCAGGGTGATTGACGGCGGTCTTTCCTCCGACGGAGGAATCCACCTGCGCAAGGAGCGTGGTCGGCATTTGGATGTAGTCGATACCGCGCATGTAGCACGCTGCTGCGAAGCCGCCGATGTCGCCGACAACGCCGCCTCCCAAAGTCACGACCGTCGTCTGCCGGTCATGACCGTGCGCGAGAAGGGCGTCGAAGATTCGGCCCATCGTCTGCCATGTCTTGTGGGCTTCGCCGTCGGGCAAGACCACGCTCCTGACTCTCGTGAAGCGAGCGGCGAGAAGGCTCTCGACGCGGCGGCCGTACAGGGGGTCGACGATGTCGTTGGTGACGAGGAGGGCCGATCCTCGTGCGACCGGCGCGTGCGACAGGATGTCGCTTTGCATCAGCAGCCCTGCGCCGATCAATATTTCGTAGCTCCGCGATCCGAGCTCGACACGAACGGATTGATGCTCGCGTTCGCTCGCCACGCCGACGCTTTTCCGGCTCATGACCCGCTGCGGCCAGCGGCCACCTGGGCGCTCACTGCAACTCCAGTCGATCACGAATGGCAAGTGCAGCCGTTGCGGCGGAGAAGTGCGCCATGTCGAGGACCACATGCGACACGAGCTCGTACAACGGGTTTCGTTCTTCGAAGAGCTGGCCTAGCTTGGTGGGCACGTCGCAGTCACGAAAGAGAGGCCTGCGCTTGTCGTTCTTCAAGCGATGAACGAGCGCTTCCGGCGCAAAACGAAGGTAGACAACGGTAGATCGCTCGCGCAAGACTGATCGATTGCTTTCGCGCAAGACGGCGCCTCCACCAGTCGCAATGACTGCATCGGACTCGCCGGTGAGACGGGCGATGACCTCCTGCTCGATATCACGAAAGCGCTCCTCGCCGAAGCGATCGAACACCGCCGAAATCCGACATCCGGCTTCGCGCTCGATCTCCAGGTCGGCATCCAGAAATCGCCAGGAGAGCGTTCTTGCCAATTGCCTTGCGATCGTGGACTTGCCGCTACCCGGCAAGCCCACGAGGGAAATCAAGGACAAAGTGTCTGGGCGCCTGGTGACGCAGAGACCGGAATGGCGATGCTCGTGGCCAGGCCGCTCGGCGACGTGAATGTGAGCGTCACCGTACCCGCGGTTGTTCCCGTTGTGAAGCTATAAGAGAACGACGCAAAGCTCACTTCGGTGGTGCTCGGCACAGGCGAGCCTCCCAGAAAGAGCGCGCTGGTTCCCGCGGTCGCCGCGATGGAGATCGTCGTTCCTGCGGCCATGGGATTGAGCCGCTGGGTGTTGGCGTCGGAGACTATGAAGGAATACGAACGCGAAGGATCGGTCAACGCGGTGCCTGCCAACGGATAGAACGAAGCGAAGAGCGGCGTCTCATCCGGGGCGTAGCCGACGATCAGCGAGTCCTTGGCACAGGATCCTCCGCCATCCGCCAGCCCGCTCGGGGTCGACTGGCCCCAATGCGGGTTGGCACCGGAGCTGGAAAGCACGGTTTCGATGGCACGACGTACATAGGCCTTGCCCCAAACGCCGTCGCACGTGCTGGGAATCGACGGTATCGACACATCTAGTCCCAACAAGGACTGGTATGCAGGAGGGATGGCGGCACAGGCGGAAGTGCCACCGGACAACGATGTCGAGATGAATTGATCGTCGTTGGAGTTATAGACGCCGTTGTAGTAGCGATCGAGATAGATATTGCCCAGGTCCTGGAAGGGGTCTCCGGCAGCATAGACGTTGGTGCCCATCAGGTCGATGAACGACTCTTCTCCCAGCGCATAAGCGACGATGGTGATACGGCCGTCGGCCGGACGCGGCGATGACGAAATGAAATTCGCGGTGGCCCGGGCCAGGCCGCTCGCGTCGATTGTCGTCAGCGCGCTCTGTACAACCTGACCGCCCTCCGCGATGAAGTTGATCGAAGTCCCCGCAGGTACCGGGTTGCCGAGTCGATCCGAAGCGATGATGTTGTAAGTGTTTTTCGTTCCGTCGATATCGAGGCCTTCGATGTTGCGAGTACCTTGCGACAGAGAAAAGTTGAGCTGCGATGGCAGACCGACCGCGATCGAAAGGCTGCTCGATACGGTGGTGATGTTCGGCGTGGCGACCAGAGTCGCGGAGACGCGCACCGGTGTCGGAACCGTGCCCGAATTGATCAGAACGGATACTTGGCCTGTGCTGTCGCTGACTTTGGTCTCATCGGACTGCGCCCCGTCGAGCATCAGTCCGCCTGCCAGCGTCGTGGCGTGAAGGAGGACGCTTTGACCTGGCAAGCCGTTGCCGGCCGTATCAAGCACTTTGAAAATGATCGTCGACGTTTCGATATAGCCCGATCCTTTCAAGAAGATCGAAGTCGGCGTGGCCGAGACGAAGTTGATGCTGTTCGCCGTCGGCAAGGCGATGGTCAAAACCACGGAGCCGGTGGCCGCAGAGCCGGTGATGCTCGCGTTCAGCGTGTCCGTCGTGGAGGTCGCGCCGCAGCCACCATCGTGGTAAGTGAAGCTCGCGACACCGTTGGTCGTCGTGGCAGATGCAGGCGTGAGCGTTGCCTTGCCCGAAGCAATGCAGGCGGAAGTGATCGAAACCGTGACGGGTGTTCCAGGGATGGTTCCTGCGAGATTCACTTGAACGTTCGTCTGCCCATAGGCGTTGAGGTGGCCTTAGCCGGGGTGACATTGGCGATGGTGACGCTGGAAGCAGTGAGCTGAAAGCCCTGCGAGGCCTGGAGCGCGATTAAGTTGACCGTCGTCGACGCGACGACCTGATCGGCGCCGCTTTGCGTCGCGGAAGTTGCCGATAGCGTGGTGCTGGCTGAGCCAGTGGCATCAGTCAATGCACTGGTTACGGCGAGCGATCCCAGACCGTCCACGGTGCTGAACTTGACGACTTGTCCGACGACGCCTACCCCTGTCGCATCCCTCACGACGGCCGTCACAGTGGCCGGCGTTGCGGTGGTGACCGTTGCGGTCGAAAGCGACAACGAGATCGACGGCGAGCCTCCCGAACTTGACCCCGACGAGGTGACCGAGAACCCGACCGACCCGGTTGCCAGAACGCCCGCAACGGTCGCTTGCGCGATCGCCGTATCGGCGCCATTGGAGGTGGAACTCGCGGGAGTCAGCAACGTGGTAACCGTTCCCGTCGAATCGCTCAACGCCGTACTGGGGCTGAAGGCGCCGAAGCCGCTGCCGGCGGTGCCGAACTTCACGACCTGCCCAGCGATGGGCGCTCCCGTGGCATCACGCACGACTCCGGTCACCGTCGCAGGCGCCGTGGCCGTAACCAAGGAGGACGACAGCGTCAGCGTGATCGATGGCGCGCCGGTGGTGATGGTCGCCCCGCCGGGCGTGACCTGGAAGCCGATCGTGCCGGACACGGTGGCCCCGCCGATCGTTGTCTTGGCGACGACGAGATCGGCCCCGTTCGAGCTCGACGACGCTGGCGAAACCTGCACCACGGCTTGACCGTTGGCGTTGGTGAGGGCGGAGCTGACGTTGAAAGCCCCCAGCCCCCCTGCTGTGGAGAAGGTAATGACTTGACCGGAGACCGTCGCCCCAGATGTGCTGTGCAGCGTGGCCGTCACGGTCGAGGGATTCGCCGCGGTGGCCGTCGTGGAGGAAATGGAGAGGACCAGCGAGGTGCCCGACGCGCTGGTGCCTCCGGAGCTTCCCGATCCGCTGCCCGAACCGAATATCGGCGTGCCCGCGTTCTCGCTGTCTCCGCCGCACGACGCAAGCAGTGCTGACACCAGGGCAATCGCAAAGGCTTTGGCAAGTATTTTCATGAGAGGGCCCGCAGCAGTCTCGATCAACGTGCCGCCGTCCGGTCGGTCACGATCTTCGGCGTCAGAAAGATAAGCAGTTCGGTCTTCGAAGTCGAAGATGTCCTGGTCTTGAAGAGGTAGCCGAGGTAAGGAAGGTCACCCAGGAACGGCACCTTCGTCACGTCCTCTCGCTCACTCTGCTGGAAGATCCCGCCGATCACGACCGTCCCGCCATTTTCGACAAGCACCTGGGTCTTGACGTGCTTCGTGTTGATGGCGAATCCAGCGGCGGTCGCCTGGCCCACGCTGTCGTTCGTCACGTCGACATCGAGAATCACATTGCCTTCGGGAGTGATCTGCGGCGTGACCTGCAGGGCGAGGTTGGCCTTGCGGAACTGGAGAGACGTGGCTCCACTGGACGTCGCCACCTGATACGGCAACTCCGTGCCTTGCTCGATGATGGCCTTCTGCTGGTCGGCGGTGACGACGCGAGGGCTGGACACTACCTTGCCGTTGCCGTCGGCTTCGAGTGCCGACAACTCGAGATTCAAGAAGCGATTGGCCCCCGCACTGAAGAGCGAAAGCGCAATCGTGGCCGGATTGAATCCGTTTTGTCCGGTCGCGGGCAGGTTGACGAAATTGGTATCGCTGAAATTGAGCCCGGTCGAGCTCGACGAGCCGGTCGACGACGCGTTCTGCAAGGTCTGGGAGCCCACCGCGTTCAAGTTTCCGCCGACGGAGACATAGTTGTTCCTCCGCCGACGTTGTAGCCGGGGATGCCGCCTTGAATCCCGCGCAAGTCCGAGCCACCGAGGCGCACGCCGAGGGATCGCCCGAATTCCGCATCGGCGATGACAATTCTCGACTCGATCAGGACCTGTCGAACAGGAATGTCGATCTTGGCGATGAAGGCCTGGATCTCCTCGAGCTTGGACGGAATGTCGCTCACGAACAACTGGTTCGTACGAACTTCGAACAGGACACTGCCGCGCGGTGTGAGGATGCGCGTCGCGGTGCCGCTGCTTCCTCCCGTCGACTGACCGGTCAGGCCATTGGCGATGTCGAGCGCCTTGGCGTAGTTCAGCTGGAAGGCCTGCGTGCGCAATGGCTCCAGGGCGGCAATCTGCTGCCTGGCCTCGAGCTCCGTCTTTTCCTTTGCGTTCAACTCATCCTTGGGGGCGATGAGGATGACGTTGCCCGACTTGCGCAAGCCAAGATTCTTGGCCTGCAGGATGATGTCGAGGGCCTGATCCCAAGGGACGTCCTTCAGACGAAGGGTGACGTTGCCGGTGACCGTATCGCTGGTCACGACGTTGAAGTTGGTGAAGTCGGCGATCACCTGAAGCAGCGCCCGAACCTCGATATTCTGGAAGTTGAGCGAAAGCTTCTCGCCGGCGTAGCCCGCGCCTTGAACCAGCTTGTTCGGGTCGACCTTCTGCGCCCGAACCTCGAGCACGAACTGGTTGTCGCTCTGGTAGGCACTGTGCTCCCATACGCCGCGGGGCTCGACGAGCATGCGCACCCGATCGCCGATCTGCGTGGTGGTGACGCTCTGGATCGGGGTTCCGAAGTCGGTCACGTCGAGGCGTCGACGCAGGGCATCCGGCAAGCTGGAGCGCAGGAACTCGACGACGAGGTTGTTTCCCTGCTGGCGAATATCCACGCCAACCTGATTGTTCGGCAGTTCGACGACAACGCGCCCGGCGCCGTCGGCGCCGCGCCGGAAGTCGATGGCACGCAACGGCAGCTGATCGCGATTGAGGCTGTCGGCAAACCGTGTCGTCTGCCCGCTCGAGCTCGCGAGCGTGGGCGGCACCGTGTTCTCGAGCGTGATCACGAGAACCTTGCCGTCGATCTGGGCGTGATAGCCGGCCGGCTGCTTCAGGTTCAGGACCAGGCGCGTGCGATCACCCGACTGCGCCACATTGACCGACCGAAGGTTGCCTTGATTGACCTCGACGCTCGGTTTGCCGAGACCGTTCGTGACGCCAGGCAGATCGAGCGCGATCCTCGGCGGCGCCTGCACGGTGAATCCCGCCGGCAACGCCGTGAGCGGCTCGCTCATCTCGACGCGAATCACCTCCGCACCCGCCTGCTGCGAGCTTGTGATCGCCTGAACCGCGTTGTCAGCAAGCGCAGGAAGCGCAGCTCCTGCGGTCAAGGCCAGAGCCAAAAGTCGCGAGCGCCAGCCAGCCATCGGTTTCTCCCACATGCGTGTCATCGCGCCTTCTCCTGAAGCTGGAGGGCGCTGTTGCGCTCGATCCATTCGCCCGCCGCGTCTTGCACGATTTCGCGATAGGCCACGTTGGTTTCGGAGATCTTGGTGATCTTTCCGTAGTTTTGCCCGAGGTAGTCGCCCTGCTTCACCTGATAGAGCAGGTTGTCGACTTTCAAGAGCGCATAGGGCTGTCCGTTGCGCAGCACGCTGCCGACCATGGCCATGCTGTCGACCGGATACGCTTCGAGCGGCTCCTTGCGCCTGTTGATCTCGGCCGCCAGCAACGAATTCGGCTGCCGCGCCTCCTGCTTGAGAGCGACAGTCAGCTTTTGCGTGCTGAAAGGCTCGACCGCATTCATCGCCAGATAGGGTTGCGGATTGAACTTCTTCGGCGCAGAAAGCGGCTCGACGTTGGGCTTGACTTCGCGCTTTTGCTGCTCCATCCACTGCTGGAGCTCGTCCTGGTCGCCGCCGCATCCGGCCAACGACAGGCTGACCGCCAGCGCCAAAGCGCCCAGGCGCAGCACCTCGCGATGGCCGGCCGTCATTTCTTCACTCCCGACTTGGACTTCGCGGCATTCCTGCGAATGTCTTCCAGCTCGGTCGCGTCGAGATATCGATAAGTGCGCGCCGTGGCCTCCATCGAAAGCGATGCGGAGGGATCCTTGCCCGAGACGATCACCAAGTTGTGGAGGGTCACGATCCGCGACAGATTGGCAATATCGGCCGCAAACGAGCCGATATCGTGATAGCGGCCGGTGACGCGAATGGCGATCGGCAACTCCGCGTAGTAGTCCTTGATCGCCACCTGGCCCGGCCGAAACAACTCGAACTGCAAGCCGCGACCAAGACCCGCCTGATTGATGTCCGACAAGAAGCGCGTCCATCTCCGCTTTGCCCGGCAATTGCTTCTCGAGTTGCGTCACGTACTCCTCGACCTGCAACTTCTGCTTTCTCAATTCCCCGAGATTGACCGCTTGCGCGAGCTTGCTCCGATAGTCCGTCTTGAGCACGGGCTCCTTGTTCTGCTCCGAGTCCAATTCGTCATGTGCGCTCGAGAGGACAAGGAACCAGCCCGCGATCATCATCGCGACGGCTACAGCTGCCCAGGTCAACGCCTTCGGCAAAAGCGGCCATTGCCCTGGCTCGTTCGGATTCAGGCCGCGGAACTGCGAGGCCGCGCCTTCGAAGACCGAATTCAGATCGACGCTGGCGGTTCGACTCTTCGTTGCCATGCTCGCCTCAAGCCTTCTTCACCACGGCAGCAGGCGCCGCCGGTGCGGAACCGGGCTGCGCCGACGCGGGAACAGCCACCGGCGCGGACGCCGCCCCCTCCTGCGGCCGTTTCACGGTCAAACGGACAGAAAAGTCGAACAGGCGTTTCTGCTCGCGATTGGCCCCCTGCATCGACGTTGCCTTGCTCTCGATCAGGTCCGGGCGAACCAGCCACTCCGAGTTGTAGGCCGTGTTTCGCAGGAATTCCGAAACGCGTTCCTGTGTTTGCGCCACTCCGGCAACGCTCAGGTTCTGACCATCCTGCTTGATCGAGGTGATGTACATGCCCTCGGGCACCTGTCGAACGAGCTCATTGAGAATATGAACGGGTACGTTGCGGTCGATTTGCAAGTCTTCGACCGCCTTCTGGCGAGCCTTCAGCGACGAGATGTCGGCCTTCAGACTGGCGATGTCCTTGATCTGCAGATCCAGCTTCGCGATTTCGCCTTGAAGGAAGGCGTTGCGCTGCTGCTGACCGGAAACAAGCTCCTGCACGACGACATACCAGACGCCCACCAGCGCCAGGCCCACCATCGCGGCAACACCCAGGCCCGCGTAGAAGGCGATCTTCCTGCGCTGGCGCCGCTCCTCCCGGTGGGGGAGCAGGTTGATCATGATCACTGGACAAACCTCCGCATCGCGAGGCCGCAGGCCGTGAGATACGAAGACGCCTCGCGCCGAAGCTTGGCTTCGCGCACGGCCGAGCCCAGCTTCATGTTCTCGAAGGGATTCACGACCATCGAAGCAAAGCCGGTCAATTCGGTGACCCGGTCCTTGAGCCCGGGCAGAGTCGCCGTGCCGCCCGCCAGCATGACGTAGTGAACCTTGTGATGCGGCGTGCTGGTGAAGAAGTACTGGAGCGCACGCCCGATTTCCTGCGAGAGGCTGTCGACGAAGGGCGCGAGCAGCGAAGTCTCGTAGTCGTCAGGCAGATCGGCGGCGAGCTTTTTCTGCTCCGCTTCTTCGTATGAAAATCCGTACTGACGCGAGATCAGCTGGGTGAGCTGCGAACCGCCGAACGCCTGGTCGCGGTCATACAGCATCTCGTCATCGCGGAGCACCTTCAGGCTGGTGGTGTCGGCGCCGATCTCGAACAACGCCACGAGCGCGTCCTTGCCTTCGTTCGGCAGTGCGGCCACGACACGACTCATCGCCAGGCGCGACGCGTGCGATTCGATATCGAGCACCGCGGGCTTCAACCCGGCGGCTTCGGCCAGACCCTGGCGATCCTGGACGCGATCCTTGCGCGATGCCGCGATCAGCACCTCGACGTCGCCGACCGAGGTCGGACTGGGGCCGATAACGCAGAAGTCGAGGCTGACCTCGTCGAGCGAAAATGGTATGTACTGATTGGCTTCGGATTCGACCTGAATCTCGAGCTCTTCTTCGCGCAGACCCGCCGGCAACATGATCTTCTTGGTGATCACGGCCGACTGCGGCATGGCCATCACCACTTGCCTGGTTCTCGTACCGCTTTTCGTCACCAGGCGCTTCACGGCTTCGGCGACTTCGTCGAACTTCTCGATCTGGCCGTCGGCGATCCAGCCTTTTTCGAAGCTTTCGGAGCCGAAACGCTCGAGCACATACTCGCCGCCGTTGGTTTGCCCGAGCTCAACCAGCTTGACGCTCGACGAGCTGATGTCCAGGCCGATCATCGGCGGGTGCTTACGCCCCAGCAAGGTGTCCAGAAAGCTCACGACGCCCCTTTTCCAACGCGCAAATTACGAGCGCTGGAGTGTTAATAAGTTACTTCGATGCTAGCAGTAAAGCCTTTGATTACCAAAGCAAAAACCCGGGCGCAAGAGCCATGCGCGTTGCAAATCTCACACGCAAAGCCTCGCTGACCAACGACCTTGAAAAGGCCGGTCGAGCCGCGCCTTTCGGACCTCATTTCCTGCCGATGCGAGAGGCCGCTCAAGGTGCGTCGGTGATCACCGCTTTCTATAATGAGGCGCATCGCAGGCAGACATGTGACTGAATCCGACAGTACCCCGGGCCGATCCGCGGGAGATTCCTCAGCGGAGCGTTCCGCTTCTTCGCTTCCGCCGTGGCTGCGCTGGATCGTGCGCGTGCTCGGGAGCTTCATCGCGCTCGTCGCGGCCGGTGCTGTTGCCGCCGTCCTCGTCGCCGCCATCGCGCTGGCGGTGTCGTACCCCAATCTGCCGGAAATCGACAGCCTCACCGACTACCGCCCGAAGCTGCCGATGCGCATCTTCTCCGCCGACGGCGTGCTCCTGGGCGAGTTCGGCGAAGAGCGTCGGAACTTCGTGCCGATCGCCGAGATTCCGAAGGTGATGCAAGACGCCGTGCTTGCCGCCGAAGATGCGAAGTTCTATCAGCACAGCGGCGTCAACTATGTCAGCGTGGTGCGGGCCGCGCTCGCCAACTTCGGCGAAGGTCACAAAGCCCAGGGCGCTTCGACCATCACGATGCAGGTGGCGCGCAACTTCTATCTCTCGACCGAGAAAACATTTACTCGCAAGATCTACGAGATGTTGCTGGCCTTCAAGATCGAGGGCCTTCTCACGAAGGATCAGATTCTCGAGGTCTACATGAACCACATCGCGCTGGGGCAACGCGCGTATGGTTTCTCCTCGGCGAGCGAAATCTACTTCGGCAAGCCGCTCAAGGACATCACCGTCGCCGAGGCGGCGATGCTCGCCGGCCTGCCAAAGGCACCTTCGGCGAACAATCCGATCGTCAATCCGGAACGGGCCACGCTCCAGCAGCATCACATCATCGACCGGATGCTGGAAAACGGATTCATCACGCCGGAGCAACGCGACGCGGCGTTGAAGCAGGTACTGAAGTACCGCACGCCTTCCGAAGTGGCCGTGCACGCCGAATACGTCGCAGAGACGGCGCGACAGATCATCTTCAACCAGTTCGGGCCCGACGCGTATACGCGCGGCCTGAACGTCTACCTCACGCTCGATTCGGCCGATCAGACGCTGGCTTACCACGCCCTGCGTCGCGGCATCATGGACTTCGAGCAACGCCAGATCTATCGCGGCCCGGAGGACTACGTCGATCTCCCGGCGGATCCCAAGGAGCTCGACGCGCGCATCGGCGAAGCGTTGCAGGACTATCCGGACAACGACGAGCTGAAGGCGGCCGTCGTCACGGAAGCCTCCGCCAAAAAAGTGACGGCCGTGCTGCAGAACGGCGACGCGGTCAGCATCACGGGCAACGGCCTTAAGCCGGCCGCTTCTGCGCTTTCCGCCAAGGCCAATCCGAAAACTCAGATTCGCCCAGGTGCCGTGGTTCGGCTCATCCTGGGTGCCAAAGGCGAATGGTCGATCACGCAGCTTCCCGAGGTCGAGGGCGCTTTCGTGGCGGTCGATCCGCGCACCGGTGCCATCCGCGCCATGGTCGGCGGCTTCGACTACTCGAAGAGCAAGTTCAATCACGTGACGCAAGCCTGGCGCCAGCCGGGATCGAGCTTCAAGCCCTTCATCTATTCGGCAGCGCTCGAAAAGGGCTTCACGCCAGCCACGATCATCAACGACGCCCCGCTGTTCTTCGACGCCACTTCGACGGGTAGCCAGCCCTGGGAGCCGAAGAACTACGACGGCACGTTCGAGGGCCCGATGACGATGCGCCAGGGCCTGATGAAGTCGAAGAATCTGATCTCGATCCGCATCCTGAAGGCCATCGGCCCGGCCTACGCGCAGCAATGGATCACCCGATTCGGCTTCGATCCGGAAAAGCACCCGGCCTATCTGACGATGGCGCTCGGTGCCGGCTCGGTGACACCGCTGCAGATGGCCTCGGCCTACAGCGTCTTTGCCAATGGCGGCTATCGCGTGAATCCGGCCCTCGTCAACAAGATCACCGACTCGAAAGGGCACGTCATCAGCGAGGCGCGCTTTCCCGTGCTGGACGAATCGATGCGCACGCTCGACGCGCGCAACGCCTTCATCATGACGAGCCTGCTCCAGTCGGTGACGCATGCCGGCACGGCGGCCAAGGCCGGCGCCATCCTGAAGCGGCCCGACATCTACGGGAAGACCGGAACGACCAACGATTCGCTCGACGCCTGGTTCTGCGGCTGGCAAAGGAACATCGTCAGCGTGGTCTGGATGGGCTACGACACACCGCGCAAGCTCGGGGACCG
This sequence comes from uncultured beta proteobacterium, assembly GCA_963778525.1. Classification (GTDB taxonomy): domain Bacteria; phylum Pseudomonadota; class Gammaproteobacteria; order Burkholderiales; family Burkholderiaceae_C; genus Schlegelella_A. The sequence continues at coordinate 1,427,841 of CAVZUJ010000001.1, forward strand.
CGAGACCGGCGGCGGCTTGTCCCTGCCGATCTGGATCGACTTCATGAGTACCGAGCTGAAGGGAGTTCCCGTTCAGGAGCCGGCGCCGCCGGAAGGGGTCGTCAACGTCGGCGGCGAGTGGTATTTCGAGGAATACGCGCGCGGTGCCGGCGTCAGCAGCGTCGGCCTCGACGAGAAGGCGCCGGCGCCGCCGACCGAAGAGGAGCGCAATTCCATCCTCGATCTTTTCCGGCGCAAACCCTAGCGAGCCTGGCGGCTCAGGCCTCGAAGCGAAGCGGCCGGCCGGCGAGCTCGGAGGCCGACTCGGAAAGAACAGCGAAGAATTCGCGACCGTCCCGGCTATCGACCCATCGGCCTTCGACGGGCTGGAAGTGAAAGCCGCCCGAAGGCGCAGCCAGCCAGAGCTCGTGCAGTGGAGGCTGGGTGTTGATGACGATCACGCGGCCATCGGGGAACGCAAGTTCGAGCAAGCCGCCGGTTCGGTTGGCATCGATGTCGACGATGTCGTCCTCCAGCAGTTGGTCCACCGTCGCCTCGACGGCGGCCAATGCGGTCCGGGTGCGGTCTTGGTATTGCGCATCCGAGATGCGTTCGGGAACGAGAGCCATGCTCGATAAAATCAGTCCATGCAACAGAGCGATCCGAGTGTAGTAGTGTCGTGGCGCCGAGCCGCAATTGCGGTCATGGCGATTGCGATTGCGGTATCTGCCGTGGCGTGCGGGCTCAAAGGCGGGCTGGTGGCGCCGATATCGGCGGCCTCCGCTTCCGGACCGGTGGCCGCACCTGCAGCATCGACGGCGGCCTCGCGATGACGCCCCTACCCGGCGCCCCGGACATCGCGTATCACGGCGATTCGCTTCACGTCGAGAACGTCGAGCTCAGGCAGCTCGCGCGCAGCTACGGCACGCCGCTCTACGTCTATTCCTGCGCGGCCATGGCGCGCGCGCTCGAGGGATACCAGCGCGCGCTTGCCGGCCGCGACCACCTGATCTGCTATGCGCTGAAGGCAAATCCGAGCCTCGGCGTCGTGCAGTGGTTCCAGCGCCGCGGCTGCGGGTTCGACATCGTCTCGGGCGGTGAGCTCGAGCGCGCCCTCGCGGCCGGCAGCCCGGCCAGCCGCATCGTCTTTTCAGGGGTCGGCAAGAGGCGCTCGGAGATGGCGCAGGCCCTGAACGCAGGCGTCTTCTGCTTCAATGTGGAAAGCGTCGGCGAGCTCGACACGCTTTCGGCCGTGGCAACAGAGGCTGGCCTGCCTGCCCGCGTCAGCTTGCGCGTCAACCCCGATGTCGACCCGAAGACACATCCCTACATCTCGACAGGGCTGCGTGGCAACAAGTTCGGCATCGCCCACGCCGGCGCCCTGGACGCGTATCGCCGCGCGGCCAGCCTGCCCGGCATCGAGATCGTCGGGATCGACTGCCATATCGGCTCGCAGATCGCAAGGATCGAGCCCTATCTCGAGGCACTCGACCGCCTGCTCGATCTCGTCGAGGCGGTGGAATCCGCCGGCATCGCGCTGAGCCATATCGATGTCGGCGGCGGCCTCGGCATCACCTACGCGGAAGAAACGCCGCCGGCCGCCGAGGAGCTCGTCGGTCGGCTCCTGGGTCGTATCGATGCGCGCGGCCACGGACATCGCAAGCTCCTCCTCGAGCCGGGCCGCTCGCTGGTCGGCAATGCCGGGGTTCTCGTCAGCGAGGTGCTCTACGTGAAGCCCGGCGAGGTGAAGAATTTCTGCATCGTCGACGCTGCGATGAACGACCTGATGCGCCCGGCGATGTACGACGCCTGGATGCGGATCGTCGAGTGCGAGCGCGGCCGCGGCGATCCGATCACGTGCGACGTGGTCGGGCCGATCTGCGAATCGGGAGATTGGCTCGGCCGCGACCGGGCTCTTGCCGTCGCGCCCGGCGATCACATCGCGATACTTTCGGCGGGTGCCTACGCCATGAGCATGGCCAGCAACTACAACACCCGTGGCCGCGCCGCCGAAGTGATGGTCGACGGCGACAACGCCTGGCTCATCCGCGATCGCGAGAATCCCGCCGACCTGATGCGCGGCGAGCATCTGCTGCCGACGCCCGAGTCACCCCCCGCCTACTAGATTCGGCCTTCCTCGACGGCGTGGCAAGCCGCGCGCGTGCCGCCGAACGGCAGCAGTTGCGGGCGTTCGGCGCGACAGCGCTCATTCGCATGCGGGCAACGAGGATGGAAGGTGCAGCCGCTCGGCGGATGAAGCGGGTTCGGAACCTCCCCTTGCACGGGCGTTCGGGCCCGACCGCTCATATGGATGTCAGGAATCGCATCAAGCAGCATGCGGGTATAGGGGTGAAGCGCGTTCGAGAACAGCGTTGCCTTGTCGGCCATCTCGACGATGCGGCCCAGATACATCACGCCCACCCGATCGCTGACGTGGCGTACGACGGCGAGGTTGTGCGAAATGAAAAGATAGGTCAGGCCCTGCCTGCTTTGCAGGTCTTTCATGATGTTGAGCACCTGGGCCTGGACCGAGACATCGAGCGCCGAGGTGGGCTCATCGCAGACCAGGAACTCCGGCTCGTGGCAAGAGCGCGCGCAATCGAGATGCGTTGCCGCTGCCCGCCCGAGAATTGGTGCGGAAACTTTTCGGCGTCGGCCGGCGCCAGGCCCACCGACGCCAGCAACGCGCCGACCCGAATCTGCAGCGGCTCGTCGCGCGCTTCGCCGCGTGCGTCACCCCCGGCGCCGATGCCATGCTCGCGCAAGGGCTCGGCGACGATGTCGCGAACCTTCCAGCGCGGGTTCAGGCTCGCATACGGATCCTGGAAGATCATCTGCATGCGCTGGCGCATCACCCGCGGTCGAGTGTCAACCTGCGTCGCGTCGACGCCGCCGAACATGATCCGTCCGCGGGTCGGCGCATAGAGCCCCACCAGCAGGCGTGCCACGGTGCTCTTGCCGCAACCCGATTCGCCGACCAGGGCCAGGGTCGTGCCCGGCTGGATCGAGAAGCTCACCTCGTCGACCGCATGCACGAACTGCTTCGGCTTGCGATCGACGACCCGGTTCAACCAGGGCATCGACACGTCGAACGTCTTGGTCAGCCCGGACACCTCGACGAGAGCGTCGCCGCCGCCAGCCCCTGCCGCGCTCATGCAGCCGCCTGCCGCGGCGCGGCTTGCAACCAGCACGCGGCCCTCGTCGCGCCGGCGGCAAGGAGGTCGGGGCGTTCGACGAGGCACCGATCGAAGACGTGCGTACAGCGTGGATTGAAAGCACAGCCCGCCGGGATTGCCGTGAGACGAGGCATCGCACCGTCGATCTGCAGGAGGCGAGGCCGGTCTTCATCCATCGCCGGGATCGAGCCCATGAGGCCGGCCGTATAGGGGTGCGCAGGCGCGTGGATCACGTCGGCCACCGGGCCGATCTCGACGATCCGACCGGCATACATCACGGCGACACGATCGCAGGTTTCAGCGATCACGCCCATATCGTGCGTGACGAGCATGACGGCGGCGCCGTGCTCCTTGCAGAGGCGTTTCAGCAACGAGATGATCTGCGCCTGGATCGAGACGTCGAGCGCCGTCGTCGGCTCGTCAGCGACGATGAGGCGAGGCTCGCCGGCAAGGGCCAGGGCGATCACGACCCGCTGTCGCATTCCCCCGGAAAACTGATGCGGATATTGCTCGAGCCGTTCTTCGGCCGCCGGAATGCCCGTTTCCTGCAGCAAGCGGATCGCGCGCCGCCGCGCTTCGGCGGCATTGACGGGCAGATGCGTCTGGATCGTCTCGATCAGTTGTCGACCGATGGTGTACAGCGGATCGAGCGAGGTCAGGGGATCCTGGAAGATCGCACCGATTGCCCGGCCGCGCACCTTGCGCATGGCCTCGTAAGGCAGCGTGTCGATGCGTCGGCCGTCGAAGTGGATCTCGCCGGCGGCAATGCGACCCGGCGGATCGAGCAGTCCGATGATGGCCGAGCCGGTCAGCGACTTGCCCGCTCCCGACTCGCCGACAACGCCGAGGATCTCCCCCGGCGCGATGTCGAACGAAACGTCGTCGAGCGCGACGAGCGTACCGCGGCGCGTTGGAAACTCGACCCGGAGATTGCGAACCTCTAGGAGCGGGCCGGGCATGGCGGGGCCGAGTTAGGACGATCGGGGCGGTGTGCAGCCGCTCACCGGTTCCTGGTAGTCGACCCGCACATCGAAATCGGAGTTCAGCTTGTTCTGCTTGACGGCGACGAGGTAGTAGCGCGTGCATGGTGCGACCTCGAGGGCCAAGGTCCTCTGGTCTCCGTAACCCCCGGCACCGCCGGGCGGCCCTTGAACCGTGATCTGGCGCAGGCCCGGATCCACGAGGGCAGGCCGGAACACGTTGTCTTTGCCGTCGACGCGAACGATCGATACGGCGTACGTGTCGATGGGCGTACGGAAATAGCGGTTGCCGTAAATCTGCGAAAAGTGATAGTCGTCGCCGACACTCGCGCACGCCGCGAGCGTGCAGGCTGCGACGGCGGCCGCGGCCCGCAGTGAAATCGATGAATGTTGCATGGTCGACTCCTTTCAACGAGGTTGGATATTTTGACTGTCAACGCAGGCGCGGGTTCAATGCGTCGCGCAACCAGTCGCCGAAGAGGTTGATGCTGAGAGCGATGAGTACCAGCATCAAACCCGGAAAAATGACAAGCCACCAGGCACCGCTGAAGAGCTGCTTCTGACCTTCGTTGATGAACGTGCCGAGTGATGGTGAGGTGGGCGAAACGCCGACGCCAAGAAAGGACAAGGTGGCCTCCGCGATGATGGCCGTGGCGACCTGGATGGTCGACAGGACAAGGACCGGACCCAGCACATTCGGAAGCACATGCTTGCGCATGATGCGCACCGACGATACGCCGATGACGCGGGCGGCCTGCACATATTCCTTCTGCCGCTCGACCATCGTCGACCCCCGCACCGCGCGAGCGTATTGAACCCAACCCGGCAGAGCGATGGCGATGATCAGAACTCCGAAAGCGAGCGTGTCGCGCGCATTCGGAAAGAGCGCATGGCCGACGCCGGCAATCAGCAGTGCGATGAGAATCGATGGGAACGACAGCATGACATCGCAGATCCGCATGATCAGCGCGTCGAGCCGGCCGCCGGCATAGCCCGAAACGAGGCCCAGCGTCACGCCGATCAAGAGAGAAAGCAGCACCGATGCAGCGCCGACGAACAGCGAAATCTGGGCGCCGTACATGAGCGCCGAGAGCACGTCACGGCCCTGCTCGTCCGTGCCGAGGAGATATTTGGTCGTCCCGCCCGCCATCCAGGCCGGCGGCAGCATGGAGTCGCCGAGCTCGAGCGTCGCGAGATCGGTTGGGTTGTGAGGCGCCACCCAGCCAGCGAAGACAGCGCAAAAGATGCAGACTCAAGGCTACGGCGGCCGACCCGACGGCCATCGGCGAATGCCGAAACGAGTGCCAGAAGTCGCCATCCAGAAACCGGGCCCACCGTCCAGGCGCAACGGCCGTGGTCTGGGCCGGTGGCGGCAAGTCGCGACGCACAGGTCCGATGCCGAGAACGGCACCGGACACTGCAGGCTCTGCTACTTCGACTTCAGCGTGATCCACTTGAAGACCATGTAATCGTTCGGCAACTGTACGAGGTTCACCTTGTTCGTGAAGCCCCAGGCCAGCGCCTGTTGGTGCAGCGGAATGTGGCCGACGTCGTCCTGGTGGATCTTGAAGGCTTCGCGGATCATCTCATTGCGCTTCTTCTGGTCCGTTTCCGACTGGATCTTCAGCGTCAGCTCGTCGAGCTTCGGGTTGCTGTACGCGCCGAGGTTGAATTGGCCTTGACCCTTGTCAGTGGGCGTCGCCATGATCGATTGCAGCACGTCGTGCGCGTCGACCGTGCTGGGCGTCCAGCCGAGGAGGTAGAAGCTGGTGTCGCGACGCAGGATCTTCGGAAAGTAGGTCACCTTCGTCTCGGCCTGGAGGTTGATCTTGACGCCGATCCGCGCCAGGTTCGCCGCGACCGCCTGGCAGATCGCCGAGTCGTTGACGTAGCGGTCGTTCGGGCAGTTCATGGTCACCTCGAAGCCGTTCGGGTAGCCGGCCTCGGCGAGCAGCTTCTTGGCCGCCTCGGGGTCGTAGGGCAAGCGCTTGTTCATGTCCGGCTGGAAGCCGCGCACCGCCGCGCCCACCATCTCCGCCGTCGGGATTGCGGCGCCCCGCATCACCTTGTTCTTGATCGTCTCCTCGTCGATCGCCTGGTAGAACGCGCGCCGTACGCGCACGTCCTTGAACGGATTCTTCCCTTTGACGTTGCTGAACAGCAGCTCGTCGCGCTTCTGGTCCATGCCGAGGAAGATCGTGCGCAGTTCGGGACCCTGCAGGACCGTGAAGCCGCCGGCTGACTTGATTCGTTCGACGTCCTGCAGGGGCACGGGCTCCATCAAGTCGGTTTCGCCGGAGAGCAGCGCGGCGACGCGGGTCCCATCGTTGCCGATCGGTGTAAAGACGATCTCGTCGATGTTGCTGTCGATCTTGCCCCAGTAGTTGAAGTTGCGGACCAGCACCGTGCGCACCGAGGGTTGACGCTCGCGCAGCCGCCACGGGCCCGTGCCATTGGCCTTGAAGCTGGCAGTGTTCTCGATGCCTTTGCGGCGGTCGACGGGCTTTTCGGCCTTGTTGTCCTCGCACCATTTCTTGCTCATCATGGCGAGCGTCGTCAGCGTGTCGGGAAGGATCGGGTAAGGCGCCGTGGTCTCGATTTCAATCGCGTAGTCGCCGACCTTGCGCACCTCCTTGATCGGATTGGTGACCCCCTTCATGTCGGAGCCGTCGCCGGAAGCGCGCTTGAAGGTGAAGACAACGTCGTCCGCCGTGAACGGCGTGCCGTCGTGGAATTTGACCCCCTGGCGAAGGTCGAAGTGCCATACCGTCGGCGTCTGCTGTGTCCACTTTGTAGCGAGCGCGGGCGCGAGTCCCATGGTCTTGTCGCGTTCGACCAGCGACTCGTAGACGTTGCCGGTAAAGCTCAGCTGCAGGCTTTCGTTCAGCGAATGCGGGTCCATCGACTGCACGTCGCCCTGATTGGAGACGCGCAGCGTGACGGCCTGGGCCCAGGATGCAGCCAGCACCAGGGATGCCGCGAGAACGAGCGGAGCGATTTTTTTCATGCCAAGCCTTCCGTGAATGAGTGAGTATCAGTGAGCGCCCGCAGCCGACTCGAATCGCAGGCGGGGATCGACGGCGAAGTAGAGCAAGTCGACGACAAGGTTGATGACCACGAAGATCAGCGCGATCAAGCAGAGATAGGCAGCCATCACCGGAATGTCGGCGAACGTGACTGCCTGGATGAAAAGCAGGCCCATGCCCGGCCATTGAAAGACGGTCTCGGTGATGATGGCAAAGGCGATCAGCGAGCCGAGCTGCAGGCCGGTGATCGTGATCACGGGCACCAGCGTGTTCTTCAGCGCATGGCCGAAATAGACGGCGCGGTCGGAAAGACCGCGCGCGCGCGCGAACTTGATGTAGTCGGCGCGCAGGACCTCCAGCATCTCGGAGCGCACCAGTCGCATGATGAGCGCGAGCTGGAACACCGCGAGAGTGATGGCCGGAAGGATCAGGTGCTTCAGGCCGTCGATCGTCGCCAGACCGGTGGTCCAAGGTCCGAAAGCGACGACCTCGCCACGGCCGAAGCTCGGCAGCCACTTGAGCGTGACGGCGAAGCCGAGGATCAACAGGATCCCGATCAGGAAGGTTGGCAGCGAAACGCCAACGAGCGAGATCGTCATCATTGCCTGCGAGAGGAACGTTCCACGCTTCAAGGCGGCGTAGACGCCCATCGGCACGCCGACGAGAAGCGCGATGAGCGCCGCGAGAAAGGAAAGCTCGAGCGTCGCGGGCAATCGCTCGGCGATCAATGACGAGACCTTGCGCCCCTGGCGAAGGCTCAGGCCGAACTCGCCGCGAGCGGCATTGCCGACGAAGTGCGCGAACTGGACCGGAAACGGCTGGTCGAGGCCGAGGTCGGCACGCAGTTCCTGGCGCTGCGCGGGCGTCGCATCCTGGCCGAGGATATTGGTCACCGGGTCGCCGACGTACTGGAAGAGCATGAACGCGATGAACGCGACCACGAGCATCACGATCAGAGCCTGGACCAGGCGGCGAAGGATGAAGGCGAGCATCAGGAGTCGGCGGTGGACATGGCAGCTCTTGCGCGAAAGGCAGCACCAGCCGATCGGAAAAGGCGTACGCCAAGGCACGCGGCGCTGTCACGCCGACATGTTCCGCAAATGCCATGCGCGACGCAAAGGGGGAAACCACCAGCGCCGCCGGCGCGCGCCCGAGCCGGCAAAGAAAAAGCCGCCCCGGAGGGCGGCCTTGAGATACGCGGAAGAACCGCGATCAGAACGAGTGACGCAGGCCGATGTTGTAGCCCGTCGACTTGTCCCCGCCGGCCCGAAAGCCTGCATCCGTAATTGTGCCGCCCAACACGCTGAACGCCGCCTTGCCCTTGTTCTTGATCTGGGCGGCCGTGGCGTAGATCGCCGTACGCTTGGACAGGTTGTAGACACCTTCGATCGAGAACATGTCGGCGTCGTTGTCGTCGGTGCTGGTGCTAGGACACACAGCCGCGCAGACAACTGGAGCATTGGTATTTCCCGACGCGTCCGCATGAGCGTAGGACGCGCGCAACTCCAACTGGCCGAGCGGCAGGGAACCGCTGACCTCCCAGACCCCCTGCTTCAGGTCGTTCCACTTGTTCTGGTTGTAGTACGCAAAGATCTTGGCCACGCCGAAGTCCCAGGAGCCGCCAACGTTCGCCATCGTGAAGCTGCCGGGATTGTTGGTCTTGGTGTTGCCGTAACCGAAGTTGACATCGAACGGGCCGGCGCCCCAGCCGATGCGGCCACCGTAGTACTTGTTGTTGTCGAGGCCCTGGCCAGCGGCCACCATGGCCTGGCCGTAAAGGCCGCCGATTCCGCTCGGCAGGAAGTAGCCGATCGAGTTGTTGGCCCGGGCGATCGTCGCTGCGCCACTGCCCAGCGAGCTGATGAGGTTCAGGCCCTGGCCCAAGCCGTTGGCACCGTTCACGTCGTCATAGACCGTGTTCCAGAACGACGGGGTATAGTCGCGGCCGAGGCGGAGCTCACCGAAGTGGTCCTGAATCAGGCTGACGGTCGAACGACGATTGAAGATCTGACGCGCCGGCGGCCGGTGCGGCCGTGGCCGTTGCTGCCGCCTTCGATGCCGGCTTCGTTGTCCATGCCAGCCTCGAGCCAGAAGCCCGCCTTCAGGCCGCCGCCGAGGTCTTCAATGCCGCGGAAGCCCAAGCGGTTGCTGTTCAGCTGGTTGCTTGCAAGCGACTGGGTATGTGACCCCACCGTTCTTGATGCTCGTTGGCGCTCAGGTCGACCACGCCCCAGAGGGTCACGGAGGATTGGGCTGAGGCCGCGCCAGCGAACGCGCCGAGGACGGCGAGAGCGAGCAGAGATTTTTTCATTGCGTCTATCTCCTAGGTTGAATTCAAGAGGTCCCGATCACCGATAACCCGCGCTGGAGCAGATCAGGTACAACCCCCTTTGCGGAAGTTGTGCGTATTGCACCAGAGGGACCCGCCCCTGCAAAGCCTTGCCGAGCAAAAAAAGGCCTTATGTTGTCTCGGTACAACGAGGATTTCGCCGAAATGTGGCGACCTCCCACGGGTATTCTCGAAGCGTCCATGGAGCCGACGCGACGCACCCTCGCCGACCAGACCGTGATCGTCATCGATCAGGCCTTGCGTGCGCTCACGAGCGAACCGCTGGCTGCGCGGGCAGCGCCTGTCGCACAGAAGACCGGCGAGGTCCTGAGCGACAGCGATCGGCGCGCATCGGGTGCGCTGATGCGGGTCAATCACGTCGGTGAGATCTGCGCGCAAGCCCTGTACAGCGCGCAGGCGTTGACGACACCCAGCGCGGCGCTGCGCCGGCAGTTCGAGACGGCGGCGGCCGAAGAAACCGACCATCTCGCCTGGACTTCACAGCGGCTGCGCGAGCTTGGCGCGCGGCCGAGCCTGCTCAACCCGGCCTGGTTCCTGGGCGCATTCGCCATCGGCATGGTCGCCGGACGCGCCGGCAATCAGGCGAGTCTCGGCTTCGTGGTCGAAACCGAGCGGCAGGTGGAGCGCCATCTCGCCGGCCACCTCGACCGGCTTCCTGCAAGCGACCACGCGTCGCGCGCGATCGTGCGACAGATGAAGGACGATGAAGCCCGGCATGCTCTGGCCGCGGAGGAGGCGGGCGCCCGGCGCCTGCCGTGGCCGATGCGCATGGCGATGCGCGCCGCCGCCGCGGTCATGACGACGACGGCGCACTACATCTGAGGATCGGTCCTCGCGGGCGCGTCGGCAGAAACGGCGACGATCTCGAAGCTGGTCGCGATCTGCGCCGTCTTGCCGAGCATGATCGTCGCCGAGCAATATTTCTCGTGCGACAGCGCAATGGCGCGCTCGACTGCAGCGCTCGACAGCCCGACCCCCGTGACGATGAAGTGAAGATCTATCTGGGTAAAGACCTTGGGATCTTGCGGCGCCCTCTCCGAACTCACTTCGACGCGGCATCCGCGCACGTCATGGCGGCCTCGCCGCAGGATCAGTACGACGTCATACGCGGTGCAGGCACCCGTCCCGGCAAGAACGGTCTCCATCGGCCGGGGGGCGAGGTTGCGACCGCCGCCATCCGGCGCACCGTCCATCGTCAGCAGATGGCCGCTGCCGGTTTCGGCGGAAAACGCCATACCGCTGGATGGCAGCCAATCGATCGTGCACTTCATGGTGTTCTCACTCTTCGGTTCGATATTGCACTGCAGCAAAAAACGCCCTACACTCGATTTCAGTCGGCTCGCGCGGTGCATTTTTTCAGCCTCCCGCGCGTTCTGCCGGATCGATTGTCTCCTCCACCTCCTCATTGGTGGATTCAGCCCAAGGCAGCAATGCCTTGGGCTTTTTTCTGCGCTGGCGCGGACGCGGCCGGCATGAAGCGCCGCGTATGATGCGGCGCCGCAATCGTCAGCCGCATGGCGACCCTCCAAGGCATGGCGCCCGTTCCCAAAAAGTCCCCTCCGCGCAAGACCGCGGGCCCGCCTCCGCTGGACCTTTCGGGATACCTGCAGAAAGTGCTGACGGCGCGCGTCTACGACGTCGCCATCGAATCGGCGCTCGACCCGGCCCCGCGCCTGTCGACCCGCCTCGGCCACCGCGTCTTGCTCAAGCGCGAAGACACGCAGCCGGTCTTCAGCTTCAAGCTGCGGGGTGCCTACAACAAGATGGCTCGCCTGCCTGCAGCGGCATTGCGCCGGGGAGTGATCTGCGCGTCAGCCGGAAATCATGCTCAAGGCGTGGCCCTGGCTGCACAGCGCCTTGCCTGCAAGGCGCTGGTGGTGATGCCGACGACAACGCCCTCGCTCAAGATCGCCGCCGTTCGCGCCCTCGGCGCCGAAGTGGTTCTGCACGGCGACAGCTATTCCGACGCGCACGCCCGCGCCCTCGAGCTCGAGAGCGCGAACGGACTCAGCTTCGTTCACCCCTTCGATGACCCGGATGTCATCGCCGGCCAGGGCACGATCGCCATGGAGATCCTGCGCCAGCACCCGGGGCCGATCGACGCGATCTTCGTCGCCGTCGGCGGCGGCGGCCTGATCTCCGGGATCGCGGCGTACATCAAGGCAGTGCGTCCGGAGATTCGCATCGTCGGTGTGCAGATGAACGACTCGGACGCCATGCTGCGCTCGATCAAGGCCGGTCGGCGAATACTGCTCGACGACGTCGGTCTGTTCTCCGACGGCACGGCGGTCAAGCGCGTGGGCGTGGAGACTTTTCGTCTGGCGCGACAGCTCGTCGACGAGTGGATCGTGGTCGACACCGACGCCGCGTGCGCCGCGATCAAGGATGTGTTCGAGGACACGCGCAGCATCCTCGAGCCGGCCGGCGCGCTCGGCGTCGCCGCGATCAAGCAGTACGCGCAAAAGCGACGAGCCAAGGACGAGACCTACGTCGCCATCACCTGCGGCGCGAACATGAACTTCGATCGCCTCCGCTTCGTTGCCGAGCGCGCCGAAGTGGGTGAAGAACGCGAGGCCCTGTTCGCCGTCACCATTCCGGAGGAGCGCGGGAGCTTTCGACGCTTTTGCGAGCTGATCGGCCCGCGTGCCGTCACCGAGTTCAACTATCGAATCTCGGATGCCGCCGTTGCCCACGTGTTCGTCGGCATCGCCACCATCGACCGTCCCGAATCGGCGCGCCTGGCGCGCGACTTCGCCAGGCACGGCTTTGCAACGCTCGACCTCACCGGCGACGAGCTCGCCAAGGAACACGTCCGCCACATGGTTGGCGGCCGCACCGGCCTGTCGAAGGACGAGCGGCTCTATCGCTTCGTCTTTCCGGAACGGCCGGGTGCGTTGATGCGGTTCCTGTCGAGCATGCCGGCAGGCTGGAACATCAGCTTGTTTCACTATCGCAATCAGGGCGCCGACTACGGCCGCATCCTGGTGGGCATGCAGGTACCTGCGGCTGACGAGAAGGCGTTTCGCGACTTTCTCGACTCGCTCGACTACCCTTGCGCCGACGAGACCGACAACCCCGGATATCGGCTTTTTCTGCAGTAGCCCGTCAGTGGTTACTGCGAGTTCCCCTCTTCCGGCGTGGGCAGGGTCGGGTTGCTCGGCGGCTCGCCGGTAGCGGGCATCGGCTGCGATTGCAGCACCGACGGCTGAGGCGTGCCCAGGATCGGCGTCGCCGCTGCGGGCAGCGCCGGTGACGGCAGGCGCGGCGGAACCGGGCGGACAGCTGCCGTCATGTTCGCTGTCGCCCCATGGGCCGGCAGCGATCCGGTCGCCGGCGCCGACAGCGCCGGCATCTCGAGCAGCATGCTCCTCGCGCCGTCGGCAGGGCCGAGCGAGGCCGTGCGCAGGCTCACCGACTGCAAGACCAGCCCGTTGTCGAGGCGCGCCCCGACCACGAAGGCCCTGGCCGGCTTGCCGTCGACGGCGATGAGGGCGAGTCCGTAGGCCGACGCCTCGTCGGCCGATTTCGATCTCGGCGCCATCACCCCGAGCAGCCGGTAGCGCGATGCGGCCGCCGGCTGGAGCGAGCTCGCGCTCGCAAGAGACGGCGGCGCGCCGAACAACCGCGCCAGATCGCCGCGCGCCGGCGCCGAGCGCTCGACAGGCACGACGAAAGCCGGTGCCTGTGGCGGGCTGGCGGCAAAGCGCAAGCCCCAGAACATGGCGGTAGCCGCAACGAGCGACCAGATCACGAACGCCGAGAGTCGCGCGAACATGCGGCGATTATGATGGAACGACCCTGCCGCAACGGCATCCGAACGGGTAGAACTCCACGATGCACCTGCCGATGAAAACCTTCCGCGGACGACGCGGTTTCACGCTGATCGAGCTGATGGTCGTGCTGGTGATCATCGGTGTGCTGGCCGCGCTGATCGTTCCCAACATGCTCGACCGCGCCGAAGACGCCCGTGTGACTGCGGCTCGAACCGATGTCAACAACCTGATGCAGGCGCTCAAGCTCTACAAGCTCGACAACCTGCGCTACCCGAGCAGCGAGCAGGGGCTGCAGGCGCTCGTCGTCAAGCCGACCGTCGGCACGATCCCGCCGAACTGGCGGCCGTATCTCGACAAGCTGCCGAGCGATCCCTGGGCCCATCCCTACCAGTACTCCAATCCGGGACTGAACGGCGAGATCGACGTCTACAGTTTCGGGGCCGACGGCGTTGCCGGCGGCGAAGGCAGGAATGCCGACATCGGCTCCTGGCAGTGAGCCTCCAGCTGGCCGCGCGCCGCGCGGGCGCGGCTTCACGCTGATCGAGCTGCTGGTCGTCGTTGCCCTGATCGCGATCGCCAGTGCCGTCGCCAGCCTGGCATTGCGCGACCCCGCGGCATCCACACTCGAGCACGAAGCAGTTCGCCTGTCCGCGTTGCTCGAATCGGCCCGCGCCAGCGCGCGCGCATCAGGCATCGCCGCGCGCTGGACGCCACTGTCGCAAGATCCCGATGGCGCCGGATTTCGATTCATCGGCCTGCCGTCGACCGAGCCCTTGCCGACGCATTGGCTCGACTCGCGAACCTCGGCGCAGGTGATCGGCGCCACCGCCGTCAACCTCGGTCCGGAGCCGCTGATCGGCGAGCAGCGAATCGTGCTTCGGCTGAACGACCAGCGATTGACTTTGGCGACCGACGGCATCGGCCCGTTCGGCGTCGCCGACGATCGCGACATCGAAGCCGTGAGACGCGCGCGAACTGGCGGATTCACGCTGATCGAGGTGCTGGTGGCGCTGGCCATCGTCGCGATCACCCTCGGCGCCGGCATCAAGGCGGCCGGCTCGCTCACCGCCAACACCGCACGCTTCGCTGCCGTCACCGCGGCCGAGTGGTGCGCCGATAACCGGCTCACTGCGCTCAAGCTGGCGCATCTCTACCCGGACACCGGCGACAGCGATTTCACCTGTGACGAGCTCGGCCGCACCTACCTCGGCAAGCTCGTGGTCCGGCCGACCCCGAATCCGAATTTCCGGCGTGTCGACGCCCAGATCCTCGACGAGAACGGGTTGCCGATCCTTCTGCTGTCGACCGTCGTGGGACGATCGTGACACGCGCAGCTGCGGCAAGCGGCTTCACCCTGATCGAGGTACTCGTGGCCCTGGTCGTGATGGCGATCATGTCGCTCATGGCGTGGCAAGGCGTCGATGGCATCGCCCGCACCCGCGAGGCCAATGAATCCCGTCTCGGGCAGACGATGCGCCTGCAAACCGTCATCTCGCAGTGGGAGCAGGATCTCGCTGCCGTGCAGGAAAGCACGGCCGTGCCCGCATTGACATGCGACGGCCAATCGGTGCGTTTGACGCGTCGCACGGATGGCGGCCTGCAGGTCGTGGCCTGGTCGTTGCGGCCGGACGCGAACGGCTCGATCTGGCAGCGCTGGGCCGGTCCGGCGGTCACGACCACGACGGCATTGCAGAACAGCTGGCTCGCGACCCAGCAGTTCCAGGGCAACGAGCCCGGCCAGCTGCGCGCTCTCGCAGGAATCGAGCAGTGGCAGGTCTACTTCTACCAGGGCAACGGCTGGGCCAACTGCCAGTCCACCGGCAACATCGTCACGCCGGTTCCGGTCGCGCTACCGGCCTCCGGTTCGGCCCCTGCGCCGGCGGCGCCGCCGGTCGGACCGGCGACCCAGGCGCTGCCCTCGGGCGTTCGCGTCGTGCTTGCCTTCGCGGCCGGCAGTGGTCTGTCGGGCAGCATCGTTCGCGACGTGTTGATCGCGCCATGAGTCGTGCGTTTCACCGACGCCGTGCGCGGCACGACCAGGCCGGTGCGGCCCTGCTCACGGCACTGATCATCGTCGCGCTCATCGCCACGCTCGCCACTTCGATGATCTGGCAGCAATGGCGGGCGGTACAGGTCGAAGCAGCCGAGCGCTCGCGCACCCAATCGGCGTGGATTCTCGCCGGCGCCCTCGACTGGGCCCGCCTGATCCTGCGTGAAGACGCGCGCAACGGCGGCATCGATCACCTCGGCGAACCTTGGGCCGTGCCGCTGGCCGAAGCCCGCCTGTCGACCTTTCTCGCTGCCGACAAGTCGGACACCGACGACGCGCCCGACGCCTTTCTCTCGGGCGCCATCACCGATGCGCAGTCGCGCTACAACCTGACGAACCTGGTCAGCGGCGGCAAGGTCGATCCGGTCGAGCTGGCGGCCCTGCAAAGGCTTTGCGAAACGATCGGCCTGTCCGCCGATGTGGCCGTGAACATCGCAACCGGCTTTCGCAACGCATCGCCGATCACGCCACCGACGTCAAGCGCAAGCGGCGCGGCTTCCGCCGTGCCGGGCACGGACACCGCGATCCCTGCGAATCCGCCGCTGCTGCCACGCTCGGTCGGCCAGCTGGTGTGGCTCGGGATCGATCCCGAGGTAGTGCGTGCGCTCGAGCCTTACGTCGTCATCCTGCCCGAGAAAACCTTCGTCAACGTCAACACGGCACCGCGCGAGGTGCTCGTCGCCGCCATTGCTGGTCTTGACCTCGCCACCGCTGAGCGCATCGTTCAGTCGCGGCAACGCTCACCGCTGAAATCGGCGACCGACCTGCAGGCGCTGACGCCTTCGCTACCGGCAACCAGCTTCGACCACATCGCCGTCGGTTCGAACTTCTTCGAGGTCCGCGGCCGACTGCGCCTCGGCGAGGTCGTTCTCGAGCAGCGCTCGCTCGTGCAACGACGCGGCATCGACGTCTACGTGCTGCAAAGGGAACGGGTCTCCAGCCGCGAGCTCGCCAGTTCCTGATTTCCCCCGGGGCATTGCCAAAGTGAGAAACAATTCTGCGAAGCCGCTACAACATACTGCCGTAAGTCCTTGATTGCCAAGGTTTTCATTTGGCGGCGACCTAAAATGAAGGTAGCCTCCCGCGCGCGCACATGTCGACCCTCGTCATTCAGCTTCCCGAGCACAAGCGGCTGCGCGCGCGCGCAGGCGTCGAGGCCGACTTCGATCCGGAGCGCCGGCGCGAATACGCGTACGTGACCAGCAGCGACGGCATCACCTTCGAAGCCCAGGGCCAGGCCGCTGCCGCCTTGTTGCCTCGGCGGGCACAGGTGATCGCGGTCGTGCGCGAGGCCGACGTCTCCTGGCATCGCATCACCTTGCCCAAGGCGCCGCCGGCGCGCCTGCGCGCGGCGCTCGTCGGCGTGCTCGAAGAGGCGCTGCTCGAAGAGCCCGAATCGATCCACCTCGCCGTGGCTCCCTTGGCGACCGCCGGGCAACCGACCTGGATCGCCGCCCTCGCTCGCGGCTGGCTGCAGGACGAGCTGGCGACTCTGCAACGCAGCGGCATCTTCGTCGACCGCGTCGTGCCGATGGCCTGGCCCGACGACCCGCCGACCGGCCACTTTCACGCTGCCCATTTCGCCGACGGCGATTCGCAGCAAGGCGTGACCTTGACCTGGGCGAACACCGAGGGCGTCGCCACGGTGCGCATCGAGGGTGGCCTGGCGCGCGCGCTCGTGCCGACGCCAGCGCCCCCGGCGACCCGCTGGACCGCATCGCCGGCGGCGGCCGCGATCGCCGAGCAATGGCTGGATTCCCCGGTCGCCGTCATGCCCGAAGAGCAGCGCCTGCTGCAGGCCGGACGCAGCCTCTGGAACCTTCGCCAGTTCGATCTGGCGCGCCGCACCCGCGGGGCGCGGGCGCTCGGCGACTGGCTGCGCGAGGCAATGAGCCCGGCCTGGCGGCCGGTGCGCATCGGCCTGGCGCTGTTCATCGCGGCCCAGATCGTCGGCCTCAATCTCTGGGCCTGGCATCAGCACAGTGCCGTGGAATCGCGACGCGCCGCGATCCGAACGCTCGTCAAGGCCAGCTATCCGCGCGTCAGCGACGCCGATGTCCAGCGCGACGCGGGCGCGGTCATGTTGCGCGAGACGCAGGCCTTGCGCACGCTCGCCGGCAAACCGGGCGACACCGATCTCGAGCCGATGCTGCAAGCCGCATCGGCGGCCTGGCCACGCGATCGGCCGCCGGTGGAGAACCTCCGCTTCGAGCCGGGCAAGCTGACCTTGGCGGCGAACGGCTGGAGCGACACCCAGATCGAACAATTCCGCAGCGTTCTGCGCCAGTCCGGCTTTCAAGCCGACGCCGGCGAGGGTCGTCTGGTCGTCACGCGGGCCCGGGCCCGCAGCGCGGCGTAGGCGCTGGCGATGGCAAGCGCCAACCCGGCCTTGGCCCTGCCGCCAGCGCGCAACGACGCGCGCGCGCAGGCCGGCCGCTTCTGGCAAGCGCGGGCGCCGCGCGAAAAGCAGCTGATCGTGGCCATGGCCGTCGCCGTCGGCGCCCTTCTTCTCTGGTGGATCGCGATCCAGCCGGCGCTTCGCACCTTGCGCGAAGCCGCGCTCGAGATCGATCGGCTCGAGCAGCAGACGCAGCAGGTGCAGCTCGCCGCCGCCGAGATGCAGACGCTGCGATCGACGTCGCCCGTGCCGACGGAGCAAGCGATGGCGGCCCTGCGCGCGGCGACGACACGTCTCGGCGACAAGGCCAGGATCTCGGTGCAAGGTGAACGTGCGACGCTCACCTTCACCGGCATCCCGGCCGAGGCTTTGGGTATCTGGCTGAGTGAAGCCCGTAACGCCGCGCGCGCCCGGCCGCTCGAGGCGCAGATGATCAAGTCCGGCGCCGGCTACAACGGATCGATCACCGTCAGCGTCGGGAGCGCGACGTGATCGGACGCAGGCGCAAGCGCCAGCCCTGGAGCAGCACGGTCGCCGGCAGCGCCTGGAGCGAGTCGACACTCGCCGAGCAGACCTGGGAAGTCGAACGCGGTGGCGCGGTGCGCTGGGCCATCGCCGGCGTGCTCGCCGGCGTGCTCGCCGGACTCGTCCTCTTCGCGCCCGCCGCCTGGCTGGCGCAATACGTCGCCGGGGCGACAAATCAGCGCCTGATCCTTGCGGACGCCCAGGGCACGATCTGGTCCGGCAGCGCCGTGCCCGTGCTCGCCGGCGGCGCAGGAAGCCGCGACGCCAGCAGCCTGCCCGGCCGCCTCGAGTGGACACTCTCGCCCCGGCTCTACGGGCTCGAGCTCGCGGCCCGCGAGGCATGCTGCATCAATGGCACCTTGCTGATCCAGGTGCGCCCGGGTCTCGGCCGGATCAAGGCCACGCTTGTGCCCGCAAGCAATGCCGTCGGACAGTGGCCGAGCGCCTGGCTGAGCGGCTACGGCACGCCGCTCAACACGTTGCAGCTCGGCGGCACGTTTCGCCTGGTCTCGCCGGGCTTCACGATCGAGCAGGTCGAGGGTCGCTGGCGCCTCGACGGCCGCATCGACCTGGAACTCGAGAGCGTGTCTTCGCGTCTGAGCACCCTCGACAGGCTGGGCAACTACCGCGTGACGCTGACGGGCGGCTCGGGCGCAAACGGCGCGACGCTGCTTTCCCTGTCCACGCAAAGCGGGGCGCTGCAGCTTTCGGGCGACGGCACCTGGGGTCCCGGTGGCGTGAAATTCCGAGGCGAGGCTCGTTCGGCGACGGCGGACGAGGCGGCACTCTCGAACCTGCTCAATATCATCGGTCGACGCGACGGCGCGCGGTCGATCATCTCGATCGGATGAACATGACTTCAACGCGCCCCAGGCGCAAGTTCGCGGCGGCCAGAGCCGGCGCCGCGGTGCTAACGGCGGCATTGCTGGTCGCCTCGCTGCCGCTGCCTGCCGCACCGGCCACGCCGCCGTCACCACGTTTTCGCGGCGAGCCCGTGACGCTGAATTTCGTCAACGCCGACATCGAAGGCGTGACACGGGCGATGGCGGCGATCCTGCGCCAGCAATTCATCGTCGATCCGCGCGTCAAGGGCACGATGACGCTCTACAGCGAAGATCCGCTGACCCCGAACGAGGCCTATCTCAATTTCCTGGCCGGCCTGCGCGGCCTGGGCTTCACGGTGGTCGAAGTCGGCGGCCTGTTCAAGGTCGTTCCGGAAGCCGACGCCAAGCTGCAGACCGGCACGGTGTCGATCGACGGCGTGTCGCGTCGCGGCGATCAGGTCATCACCCAGATCTTCCGCCTCCAGCACGAGAACGCCAACAGCCTGGCGCCGGTGCTGCGGCCGCTGATCACGCCGAACAACACGATCAACGCCAACCCGAGCAACAACACGCTGGTCATCACCGACTACGCCGACAACCTGCAGCGCATTGCCAAGATCATCGCGGCGATGGACATCCCGGCCAGCGGCGATGTCGAGGTGATCCCGCTGCGCTACGCCGTCGCGTCCGACGTGGCGCCGCTGATCCAGCGCCTCACCGACAACCCGACGACGGGCGGTGCGCCGGCGGCGGCCGCAGGCGGCTCGAGCGGTTCGATGATCCTGGTCGAACCGCGCACCAACTCATTGATCGTGCGCAGCGCCAACGCGAGCAAGCTGTCGAGCATCCGTTCGCTGGTGGCCAAGCTCGACCTGCCGCCCATCGGCGGCGAAGGCGCCGGCAATATCTGGGTCGTCCATCTCAACAACGCCGACGTCACCAAGCTGGCGACGGTGCTGCGGGCCGCGTTCAGTGCTGCGTCGGGCGGCGGCGGCTCGGGTGGAGGCGGAGGGGGAGGCAACACGCCGACGACGAATCCGCTCAGCACCAATGCGCCGGGCGCCGGCGGCACCGCCAACGCGACGGGCGGGGCCGCGGCGCCGGTGACGGCGTCGGCCGGCCCCTCGACCGGCGGCTTCATCCAGGCCGACCCCGCCACCAACTCGCTGATCATCAGCGCGCCGGAGCCGCTCTACCGTCAGGTGCGGGCGATGATCGACAAGCTCGACACGCGCCGGGCCCAGGTCTACATCGAGAGCCTGATCGTCGAGGTCACCGGCGACAACGCCGCCAACTTCGGCTTCCAGTGGCAAGGTCTCCTGGCCAACAGCAGCAATACCAACGGCATCATCGCGCAGACCAACTTCGGCACCACCGGCAACCTGCTCAACATCACGCAGGCGCAGTTCGCCGGCGGCAGCGCGGGCGGCGCCACGGGCGCGGCCGGCATTTCGCTCGGCGAAGGCCTCAACATCGGGCTGATCCACAACTTCTTCGGCGTCTACGGCCTGGCCGCGATCGCCAACATCCTGCAGAGCCAGACCAACACCAACATCGCCTCGACGCCGAACCTGGTGACCCTCGACAACGAGGAAGCAAAGATCGTCGTCGGCAGCAACGTCCCGTTCGTCACCGGCCAGTACACCAATACCGGCACGGCCGGCGCCCTGAGCAGCCCGTTCCAGACGATCGAGCGCAAGGACGTCGGCATCACGCTGCGCATCCGGCCGCAGATCGGCGAGAACGGCACCATCCGGATGACGATCTTCCAGGAGTCGTCGAGCCTGTCGGCGCTCGTGGCACCGGGCACGTCGAACGCCGGGCCGTCGACCGACAAGCGTTCGATCGAGACCAACGTCGTCGTCGACGATGGCCAGATCCTCGTCCTCGGCGGCCTGATCGAGGACAAGTACACGGAGAACCGCACGAAGATCCCGCTCCTCGGCGACATCCCGTATCTCGGCGCGCTGTTTCGCAGCGAGAGCCGCGAGAAGACGCGCACCAACCTGATGGTCTTCCTGCGGCCGGTCGTGATGCGCGACGTCGATACCTCGAACCGGATCTCGAACGAACACTACGACCAGATCCGCTCGTTCCAGCAAGCGGTGCAGCCGACGCCCAGCGGGCTGGTGCCGATCAACGAGTCGCCGATCATCGCGCCCCGACCGAAGGTGGAATCGCAGGAGCACCCGCTCGCGGCGCCGCAGAGCTCGCCCGGAACCACGCGCGGCGCGGCGCTGCCCCCGAAACAGCCGCCGGTCGAGTCGGCAGAGCCCGCTTCGGCGCCCGCCTCGGCGGCGAGCAACTGAGCGACGCATGGGTGCGCGCCATCCCCTGCCCTACGCCTTCGCCAAGGCGCACACCGTCCTGCTCGAGGACGACGGCGCGCGCCTGACGCTATGGGCGCCGGAGACCGTGGCGCTGCCGGCGCTTTCGGAAGTGCTTCGCCTCTACGACGTCGATGCCTTCGAGCGCGAGTCGGCCAGCACGCTGGTCGGTCGCATTGCCGCCGCGTATGCAGGCGGCGAATCGAGCGCGGCGATGGTCATCGGCGAAGTGGAGAGCTCGGTCGATCTCTCGCGCATGATGCAGGAGCTGCCGGCGATCGAAGACCTGCTCGAGGCCTCGAACGACGCACCGATCATCCGCATGCTCAACGCGCTGCTCACACAGGCCGCGAAAGACGGCGCCAGCGACATCCACATCGAGCCCTACGAGCGTTCGAGCTCGGTCCGCTTTCGCGTCGACGGCACCTTGCGCGAAGTGGTGCAGCCGAACAAGGCGCTGCACGCGGCGCTCGTTTCGCGCCTGAAGATCATGGCCGAGCTCGACATCGCCGAGCGCCGGCTGCCGCAGGACGGCCGCATCTCGCTGCGCATCGGCGGCCGACCGGTCGACGTGCGCGTCTCGACCCTGCCTTCGGCGCACGGCGAACGCGCCGTCTTGCGGCTGCTCGACAAGGCCGAGTCGAAGTTCACGCTCGAAGGACTGGGCATGAGCGGCGACGTGCTGGCGAGCTTCGACAAGCTCATCAAGCAGCCGCACGGCATCATTCTCGTCACCGGCCCGACCGGCTCGGGCAAGACGACCACGCTCTATGCCTCGCTCGGGCGCGTCGATACGGCGGGCACCAACATCCTCACGGTCGAGGACCCG
The DNA here is from genome assembly GCA_963778525.1 of uncultured beta proteobacterium. Lineage (GTDB taxonomy): Bacteria > Pseudomonadota > Gammaproteobacteria > Burkholderiales > Burkholderiaceae_C > Schlegelella_A. The sequence continues at coordinate 1,450,078 of CAVZUJ010000001.1, forward strand.
GTCGAATACGAGCTCGGCGGCATCGGCCAGACGCAGGTCAACGCCAAGATCGACCTCACCTTCGCCAAGGCGCTGCGCGCCATCCTCCGCCAGGATCCGGACGTGATCATGATCGGCGAGATCCGCGACTACGAGACGGCGCAGATCGCGATCCAGGCGTCGCTGACGGGCCACCTCGTGCTGGCGACCGTGCACACCAACGACGCACCGAGCACGGTCACGCGGATGATCGACATGGGCGTCGAGCCCTTCCTGCTGTCGTCGAGCCTGATCGGCGTGCTGGCGCAGCGGCTGGTGCGAAAGCTCTGCGTCCATTGCCGCAAGCTCGGCGCGCTGAACCGCTACCACCCTGTCGGCTGCGAGCACTGCGCGATGACCGGCTACAAGGGCCGTACCGGCGTCTACGAGCTGATGATGGTCGACGACCAGATCCAGGCGCTGATCCACGGCCGAGCCGCCGAAGCGCAGATCTTCGCCGCGGCGGAAGCATCGGGGCTGCGCTCGATGCGCGAAGACGGCGAGCGGCTGGTCAGCGAAGGCGTGACCTCTGCCGAAGAAGTGATGCGCGTCACGCGCGAATAAGCCCGTGCCGGCCTTCCGTTTCGAGGCGCTCGACGCGCTCGGCAAGTCGACGAGCGGCCTGCTCGAGGCCGACAACGCGCGCGCCGCGCGTTCGCAGCTGCGGGCCCAGTCGCTGGTACCGCTCGCGGTCTCGCAGGTGGCGTCTGCCGGCACGGCCAAGGCCGGCTTTCGCCTGCGCGGCCGGGTCTTCAACTCGACCGGACTTGCGGTCTGGACGCGCCAGCTGGCCGGCCTGGTCGGCTCCGGCCTGCCGCTCGAGCGCGCGCTCACCGCCCTCGGCGACGAGGCCGAGGACAACGAGCAGCGCGAGCTCGTGGCGCACCTGCGCAGCGAGGTCAACTCCGGCGCGCCGTTCGCCCAGGCACTCGCCAGCGCGCCGCGCGAGTTCGACGACATCTATCGCGGCGTCGTCGGCGCCGGCGAGCAGAGCGGTGCGCTCGGCACGGTGCTCGAGCGCCTCGCCGACGACCTCGAGGCACGCCAGGAGCTGAAGGGCCGCCTGATCGGCGCCACGCTGTACCCGGCAATCGTCTCGTGCATCGCCGTCGTCATCATCATCTTTCTCGTCACCTACGTCGTGCCGCAGGTGGCCACCGTCTTCACCAGCTCGAAGCGGGCATTGCCGATCCTGACCCAGATCATGATGGCCGTCAGCGGCTTTCTGCGCAGCTGGGGCTGGCTCGTCGTCATCGCGATCGCCGCCGCGGTGGGCCTGCTGATGCTCAGCCTGCGCAACGAAGACTTCCGCCAGCGCTTCGACGCCGGCTGGCTCAACCTGCCGCTGGTCGGGCGCCTGGCGCGCGGCTACAACGCGGCGCGCTTCGCCGGTACGCTGGCGATGCTCGCCGGCGCCGGCGTGCCGATCCTGAAGGCGCTGCAGGCGGCGTCCGAGACCCTCTCGAACCGCGCCATGCGCGCCGATGCGATGGATGCGCTGGTGCAGGTCCGTGAAGGCGCGCCCCTGGCCTCGGCGCTCGCCGGCAAGAAGCGCTTCCCGGGCATCCTCGCGATGTTCGCGCGCCTCGGCGAGCAGACCGGACAGCTGCCGGTGATGCTCGACCGCGCGGCCAGGCAGCTCTCGGCCGAAGTGCAGCGGCGTGCGCTGCAGATGGCGACGATCCTCGAACCCTTGCTGATCGTCGGCATGGGCGGCGTGGTGATGATGATCGTGCTGGCGGTGCTGATGCCGATCATCCAGTTGAACAGCTTCGTCAAATGACGAAGCGGTTCAGCTGGCGCTGACAGGGTCGCACCCTCCCCGCTTCGCTCCCCTCCCGCCGGGCGGGAGGGGCGGACGCCTTCGACGTCCCTTGTCGGCTCGTATCATCCTTCGATGGCGGCGTCGCTCGAAGGTCAACTGGTGGTCGCGATCTCGTCGCGCGCCCTGTTCGATTTCGAAGAGGAGAACCGGCACTTCGAGGCCAACGACGACCGCGCCTACATGGCGCTGCAGCTCGAGCGGCTCGACCAGGCGGCCAAGCCCGGCGTCGCGTTCTCGCTGGTGCAAAAGCTGCTTGCTTTCAACGACGCCGCGACGCAACGTGTCGAGGTCGTGATCCTGTCGCGCAACGATCCGGTCTCCGGCATGCGCGTCTTCCGTTCGGCCCAGGCCTACGGCATGCCGATCCAGCGCGGTGTCTTCACGCGCGGCGAATCGCCCTGGCGCTATCTGAAGCCGCTGGCCGCCAATCTCTTTCTTTCCACCAATGAAGACGATGTGCGCTCCGCCCTCGAAGCCGGGGTGCCGGCCGCGCGCGTCTACCCGCACTCGGCACGCGCTTCCGACCGGCATCCGAAGGAAGTGCGCATCGCGTTCGACGGCGACGCCGTGCTCTTCTCCGACGAAGCCGAGCGCGTCTTCCAGCAAAGCGGCCTCGACGCCTTCCAGGCGCACGAGCGCGAGCAGGCGACGACGCCGCTGGCCGCCGGGCCGTTCAAGCCCTTGCTGCAGGCCTTGCAGCGACTGCAGCACGAGCCGGTGCACGGGATGGGCATCCGCACCGCGCTGGTCACTGCGCGCAGCGCGCCGGCGCACGAGCGCGCGATCCGCACCTTGATGGAATGGAACGTCGAGATCGACGAAGCGATGTTCCTGGGCGGCCTCGCCAAGGGCGAATTCCTGCGCGAGTTCGAACCCGACTTCTTCTTCGATGACCAGACCCGGCACATCGAGAACGCGGCCGAGCACGTGCCTTCGGGCCACGTCGCTTCGGGCGTCTCCAACGCCTGAGGCCTCGCGGAGGCGGTTCTCATGACCGATCTGCCGCCGCCGTCGGTCGCCCGCTTCGAGTTCACGATCGACGATCTGGTCGACGTGGGCGAACGCACGCTGTCGCGCTCTCGTGTCGTGGGCGACCTGCGCCGCAACGCCACCGTGGGCGCCGCGGTGATCGTTGCCGCCCTCGTGTTTCTCGCCGTGCCGGGGACGCTCGTCCTGCGACTGGGCGTGGCGGTTCTCTTCGGATTCCTGGCCGGCGTCGGCCACGGCCCGTTGCGGCGCCACCTCGTCGCGACGCGCCTGCGCGCCTACTGGCGCGAGCGCCTGCAAGGCGAAGGACCGTTCACGTGCGAGGTCGAGCTGACGCCGCAAGGCGTGACGGTGCGCCAGTTCTCGATCGTCGCGAGCACACCGTGGGACCAGATCGCGGCGATCAGCGAGAGCGAGGTCGGCGTCGAGATCTCGGGAAGCCGGCGTGGCCTCGTCGTCGTGCGCGCCCGCGCCTTCGCGACACCGGACGAGCGGCAACGTTTCGTCGCTTACGCGCGCTCGTCGCTCGTCGGCTAGACGACCGCGCGAATCGCGTCGACCGTCCGGGCGCGGTCAGGCCGATCAGGCAGGGCGGGATCTAGCGCAGGTTGCCGGTGTGGCCCAGCGAGTAGCGGCCGGGCTGCGGCCAGACCGTCAGGCCGTGCGGCTCGCGGCCGACCTTGATCTTGTCCATGGCGCCGCTCTCGGTGTCGATGCGATAGACCACGTCGTCGAAGCGGCCTGACAGCCAGAGATACCGGCCGTCGGCGCTGACGTTGCCCATGTCGGGGCTGCCGCCGCCCGGGATCGGCCAGGTCTGCACGACCTTGCCGCTGCCGAAGTCGAGCACCGAGACGCTGCCCGGCCCGTTGCGCTTGCCGTGGATCAGATTGCTGCCGCGGTTGGCGATGTAGAGCCGCTTGCCGTCACGGCTCGGATAGAGCCCGTGCGTGCCGACCCCGGTCGGAATGAAACCGGTCTGCTTGAACGAGTCGCCGTCGAGCACGTGCACGCCGTCGGCCATCATGTCGGCGACGTAGAACGTCTTGCCGTCGGGCGAGATGCGGATGTCCTGCGGCATGCCGGGCGTGGTGCAGATGTCGGAGCCCGTGCCCGTCGGGTCGGGCACCTTCGCCGGTTTGCGCCCGGGCTTGTCGATGAGCGCGAGCACGTCGGGCCGGCCGAAGTAGCGGCTCAGCTTGAGCGTGCCGAGCACCTTGCGATTGACCAGGTCGATCTTCGTCACGCCGCCCGAGAACTCGCAGGTGAAGATCGCGAAGCGGCCGTCGATCGAGAAATCGGCGTGGTTGATGCCGCGCGCATTCAGGTGTGGCCAGGCTCGAGTCGAGCTTCATCGTCTTCGCATCGCGAAAGTCGAGGCGCTTGAAGTTCTCGACGACGACGATCGCCTCCTTGCCGTCGGGCGTCCAGTACATGTTGTAGGGATCGTCGACGGCGATGCTGCGGCCCGGCTTGCCGGTCTTCGGGTCGATCGGCGTCAGGCTGCCGTCGCGCCGGCCTTCGGCGTTGTTGGCGACCCAGAGCGTGCGCAGGTCCCAGGACGGCACGACGTGCTGAGGGTTGACGCCGACGCGGAAGGTCTCGACCACCTTCAGGCTCTCCGGGTCGATGACCGAGACCGAGTTGCCGCTGTGGTTCGGCACGTAGACGCGCGCCAGGTCGCCACGCACCGCGTCCGAGAGATGGCCGACTGCCGATCTCGCTGTAGAGGTTGCTCGGGTCGATGACCGGCGGCATGCCCGGCACCGTCGAGATCGGACCCGGAGCGGGTGTGCTGCGAGGCGTCCCGGCGGTCTGCGCCGTCACCCACCATGTGGTCGAAGCCAGGGTGGCGAACAGGCCCGCCAGCAGGCCGAGCCGAATCATCTTGCGCATGCCGTCGTCGGGAATCGGAAACCTTCGATTATCGGCCGACGGCGGCGCGAATCGCGGTGACGCTTCGAGCCACGATCTGATCGACGCCGAGCTGCCCGAGGGCGGCGCTCGACGGCCGCGGATCGCCGGCGGTGCCGTCGCCGGCGACCGGCGCGGCCGCCATCCGGTCGGTGCGCACCAGGCGCGGATCGACGGCCAGCATCAGCGAGGTATCGGCCGCGCCGGCATGGCTGCCGATCTGGGCCGGGGTCAGCCCGCGCTGGCGCAAAGCCTGCACGTACGCCGCGTCCGTGGCGCGGTAGTACTCGGGGATGAAATGCACGCGCGCCGGCGCGCCCGCCCACTCGCGGTCGAGCTTCGTCGCCACCGCCTGCAACTGCGACTGGTAGCCGCCGTGATCGCCGATCAGCACGATGTCGCGAAAGCCAGCCTGGCGAAGACTGCGCGCCGCGCCCTCGAGCACGCCCTTGAAGGCCTCGCTCGAGACGGAGATCGTGCCCGGAAACTTCATGTGCTCGCTCGGTGGCTCGATGCGGCCTTCGGGCACGTAGGCGATCACCGGAGCGACCACGGCATTGCCGAGCGCTTCGGCGATGCGGCCGGCAAGGACATGGGCACGCACGTTGTGCTTGCCGAGCGCCATGTGCGGGCCGCTCTGCTCGGTGCCGCCGACAGGCACGATGACCGTCGTGCGGCCGGCCGTGATGGCATCGCGCACCTCGGTCCAGGTCATGTCCTCGAGATAGACGCTGCCGGCCGTGGGCGGTGCCGCGAAGACGGTCATCGAGACGAGCGCGAGCAGGACGACGAGACGCTTCATTCAGGCGACGGGAAATGCATCGCCCCGATGGTAGGCCTGCGATGCGGCGCGGGACCCGTGCGCTTGACCGAACAATCGTTTGTCTTTCTAATACAGGCATGGATCCGACCCGTCGGCGCGCCCACAGCCGCTTGCCGCAGCTCCTCGACGAAGCCGCGCGCGCCTTCGCGCAGCGCGGCTTCGCGGCGGCCTCGGTGCGCGAAATCGTCGGCCCGATCGGCATGTTGCCGGGCTCGCTCTACTGCCACTTCGAGACCAAGGAGGCCTTGCTCGTCGCCGTCTACAAGGAAGGCGTCGAGCGGATCTCGGCCGCGGTCGATGCCGCCGTCGCACCCTTGGTCGAACCCTGGACGCGCCTCGAAGCGGCGGCGGTCGCACACCTGCGCTCGCTCCTCGACCAGACCGACTACTCGCAGGTCGTGATCCGGATCCGGCCCGGCGACGCGCCGGCCGTCGAGCACGAGCTCACGGCCTTGCGCGACCGCTACGAATCGCGCTGGGGCAAGCTCGTGGCGGCATTGCCGCTCGAGCGTGGCGTCAACCGCAGCGATCTGCGCCTGTTCCTGATGGGCGCCTTGAACTGGAGTCAGACCTGGTATCGCGAAGGCGGCCCATCCACGCCGGAGCGCATTGCGCGCCGCTACGTCGGCCTCATGAAAGCCAGCGTCGCCGACAAGATGAAGGAACACGCATGACGCTGCCCGATTTCCGACCTCGCGTTCTGGTCACCAAGATCGGCCTCGACGGCCATGACCGCGGCAGCCGGATCGTCGCCGCCGCCTGTCGCGACGCCGGCATGGAGGTGATCTACACGCCGCCGTGGCAGAGCATCCCGGCGGTCGTCAAGCTGGCGTTGGAGGAAGACATCGACGTCGTCGGCATCTCTTCGCTCGCCACCGACCACCTGATCGTGCCCAAGCTGATGAAGGCGCTGCGCGAGGCCGGGCTCGGCCACGTCGTCGTGGTGGTCGGCGGCATCGTGCCCGACAACGAAGAGAGCTTGCTGCTCGACTGCGGCGTGCGCGAGGTGTTCCATCCCGGCAGCACGATGGACGACATCACGAGCCGCATCCGCGCCTATGCCGGCGAAGCGCGCAGCGCCGGCCAGCAGGCGCCGGTGACGCAGGAGACTCGGGCATGAACAAGCGCCTCGACGTGCCGCTCGCGGCGGCAACGCCGGAAGAAGAAGACGCCAAGGCACTCTGGCAGCGCGAATACCGCGACAGCATCGGCACCGACCGGGCCGTCAGCAACGTCAGCGGCATCGCGATCCAGCCGCTCTACGGCGCCGCCGACTGGGCCGCCTACGGCCAGAGCAATCCGATCGGCTATCCCGGCCAGCCCGACTACACCCGCGGCATCTACGCCACGATGCATCGCGGCCGGACCTGGACGCAGCGCCAGCTCATCGGCCTGGGCACACCCGACGACTACAACGCGCGTCTGCTCGAGATCATGGCGCGCGGCGCCACCGCCGTCTCGCTGATCCCGTGCAACTCGGTCTATCGCGGCTACGACATGACCAGCGTCGAGCCCGAGCTGCTCGGCACCTGCGGCGTCGTCTGCAACAACGCCGAGCACATGACGCGCTGCCTCGACGGCGTCGATGTCGGCGAAATCTCGTGCGCGATGAACGACCCGTCACCGTTCACGCTGCTTGCTTTCATGCTCGTGACGGCCGAGCGGCGCGGCATTGCGTGGTCGAAGATCACCGGCACCTCGAACCAGAGCGACTACCTGTCGCACTACGTTGCCAACCACATGTTCTACCGGCTCTCGCTGCCGGGCGCGCGCCGCGTGCTGATGGACCACATCACCTGGTGCAACGAGCACGTGCCGAAGTGGAACCCGATGTCGGTGGTGGGCCAGCACATGCAGCAGGCCGGTGCCACGCCGGCCGAGGCGATGGCCTTCACGCTCAGCAGCGCGGTGCAGAACGCCGAGGACTGCATCGCCCGCGGCATGGATCCCGATCACTTCCTGCCGCGCTTCACGTTCTTCTTCGACATCTCGATGAGCTTCTTCGAGGAGATCGCCAAGTTCCGCGCCGGCCGGCGGATCTGGGCCCGCCTGGCGCGCGAGCGCCTCGGCGCGAAAGACCCGAAGTCGTGGCGCTTCAAGTTCCACGGCCAGACCTCGGGCGTCGACCTGACGCGCCAGCAGCCGCTCAACAACATCGCCCGCGTCACGGCGCAGGCGATGGCGGGCATCTTCGGCGGCCTGCAGTCGCTGCACACGGATTCGTACGACGAGGTCTTCCAGGTGCCGGGCGAAGCGGCGGCGCGCATCGCGGTGGCGACGCAGAACATCCTGCGCGAGGAAGCCCATCTCACCGACGTCATCGACCCGCTCGGCGGCTCGTTCTACGTCGAGTCGCTGACCGATGCGATGGAAGCGAAGATCCTCGCCGTGATGAAGGAGGTCGACGACGCCGGCGGCATGTACATGGCGGTCGAGTCCGGCCTGGTGCAACGCATGATCGGCGCCTCGGCGATGCGCTTCCAGCAGCGCATCGAGAGCGGCGAGCAGGTGGTGGTCGGCGTCAATGCCTATCGCGCCGAAGAAGATGCGGCGGCGCGGCCAGCCGTCGAGCGACCGGATCCGGCAGCGATGCAGCGCCACATCGACGAGTTCAATGCCTGGAAGGCGGCGCGTTCACCCGCCGACGTGCAGGCCGCGCTCGACGGCCTGACCCGAGCCGCGAGCGACGAGAAGCTGAACGTCTTCGGCGCCGTCGTCGATGCGGCGCGGGCCGGCCTCACCAACGAGGAGATCTGCGGACGGCTACGCCGCGACCTCGGTTTCGGCCAGCCGCTGGCCTTCGTCTGAGGCGTGGCAAGCGACGCCCCGGCCGTCTCTGCAGCGGCCCTGAGCGAAGCGGCGCTGGCCGGCGACCGGCGCGCCCTGTCGCGCCTGCTGACACTGTTCGACGATGACGCGCCCGGCGCGCGCGCGGCCGCGGCCCACCTCGCGGCGCGAGCCGGACGAGCCCACGTCGTCGGCATCACCGGTGTGCCCGGCAGCGGCAAGTCGAGCCTCGTCAACGCCCTGCTCGGCGCTTGGCTGGGCCGTGGCCTCAAGGTCGCGGTGATCGCCATCGACCCGTCGAGCCCCATCACCGGCGGCGCCGTGCTTGGCGATCGCGTGCGCATGGGCGAGCACGGCGCGCATGCAAATGTCTTCATCCGTTCGCTCTCGGCCCGCGGCGAGCTCGGCGGACTGTCGCGCGCCACGCGCGCTGCCGTCGATACGTTCGATGCCTGCGGCTTCGATCGCATCGTCGTCGAGACCGTCGGCACCGGCCAGTCGGAAACACGCATCGCCGGCCTCGCCGACACGCGCGTCGTCGTCTGCCCGCCAGGCCTCGGCGATGACGTGCAGGCGATCAAGGCGGGCACCCTCGAGATCGCCGATCTGCTGGCGATCAGCAAGGGCGACCTGCCGCTCGCGAGCCAGACGGCGCGCGAAATGCGCGAGATGCTCGGCCTGCGCCGCGCGGCGCCTGAAGCGGCGTGGCGGCCAAGCGTCGTCGTCGTCAGCGCGTTGCAGACGGGCGGTGTCGACGAGCTGCTCGAGGCGATCGACGCGCACGCGCGCGCCGTTGCGCCGGGTCGACGCCAGCGCGAAGCCGTTGCCGCGCCAGCGGCCGCGCCAGATACTGCGCCGAACAGCACGATTCCCTCATCCGCCGACAGCGCCGCCTGGCGCGAGCGCATCGCCGCCCTGGCCGAGCGCGACGGCCTGTGCGCCACGCTCGGCATCTCGGTGCTTGCCGGCGGCCCGGGCCGCGCCGAGGTGGCGATGACGGTGGGCGCGCGCCACCTCAACTTCAACGGCGGCTGCCACGGCGGCGCCATCTTCGCGCTTGCCGACTCGGCCTTCGGCCTGGCCTCGAATTCGCACGGGCCGATCGCCGCCGGCATCGATGCCCACATCACCTTCCAGGCCGGCGTCGTCAAGGGCGACCGCCTGATCGCCCGGGCAAGCGAAGTGCACCGGACGCGCCGGCTCGCCGTCTACCGCATCGACGTGCTGCGCCCCGAGCCGGGCGGCGAAGAGACGGCGGTGTCCAGCTTCACCGGCACTGTCTACATCAAGGGCTGAAAGCGCCGGCGGATCAAGCGCCGGCGTCCGAGCCCGAAGGCAAGCGATGCCCGCGCCTTCGGGGATGCCGCGAGGCCTCGCTCAGCCGAGGCGAATCGCGCCCTCGCCTGCCAGCGCTTCGATCTCGGCATCTTCGAAGCCATGCTCGCGCAGCACTTCGCGCGTGTGCTGGCCGAAGGTGGGCGACGGCCGCCGCACGCTGGCGGGCGTGCTCGCGAACTTCACCGGCACGCCGAGCGCGCGGGTGCGGCCGGCGGCCGGATGATCGAGCTCCACCACCATCTCGCGGGCCAACGTCTGTGGGTCGGCCGTCATCCCGGCGATCGTCTGGATCGGTCCGGCGGGCACGCCGGCCGCGTCAAGGCCTTCCAGCCACTCGTTCGTCGTGCGCAGGCGCAAGCGCTCGCCGAGCAGGCGGACCAGTTCCTCGCGGTGCGCCATGCGAGCCGCGTTGTCGATGAAGCGGGCATCGACGATCAACTCGGGCGCGCCCACCAGCCGCGCCACGCGCTCCCAGTTCGACTGGTTGGCGCCGCCGATGTTGATCCAGCCATCCCGGGTCGGGAAAGCCTGGTACGGCGCGGCCAGCACATGGGCCGAGCCGAGCGGGCCCGGCGAGGCGCCGGTGGCGAAGAAGAACGCGGCCTGCCACGCCGTCTGGTGGATGCCGGCCTCGAACAGCGAGGTGTCGACGAACTGGCCCTGCCCCGACTTCAAGCGATGCACGTAGGCCGAGACGATGCCGAGCGCAGCCAGGATGCCGGCGTTGATATCGGTGACCGGGCTGCCGATCTTCGACGGCGCGCCGCCCGGCTCGCCGTTGAAGCTCATCAGGCCGGAGGCGCCTTGCGCGATGAGATCGAAGCCGCCCTTGTCGGCCGCCGGCCCGCTGCGACCGTAGCCCGAAATGGCGCAGTAGATGAGCGCCGGATTGATGGCGCGCAATGTCTCGTAGCCGATGCCGAGCCGGTCGAGCGCACCCTTGCGATAGTTCTCCACCAGCGCGTCGGCGCGCTCCGCGAGACGCTTCAACACGCGCCGGCCACCCTCGGTCTTCAGGTCGACGGCGATGCCGCGCTTGTTGCGGTTCATCATCATGAACGCCGCCGACTCGCCGTTCACCTGCGGCTCGGCATAGCGGCGCGTGTCGTCGCCGTCGGGAATGCGCTCGACCTTGACCACGTCGGCGCCGAGGTCGGCGAGCAGGGAGCCGCAGGTCGGGCCGGCCATGATCTGCGCCAGCTCCAGCACTTTCAGGCCCGCGAGCGGGCCGGTGGCCGGCGGCGCTTCGGTGCTCATCGGCCGAAGAACTCCGGCGGCGACTTGTCGAGAAAGCTGTGCGAGCCAGCGCGGAAATCTTCCGTGTCGTAGCAACGATAGGCTTCGTCGCGCTCGGCCTCGCTCAAGCTCGCGCCCGCTTCGAGCTGGCGAAGAAACTGCTTGTGCCAACGTGCCGACAGCGGTGCCCCGGCGGCGATCCGGCGCGCCGTGGCATGGGCTTCGCTGGCGACGTCGGCATCGGCAACGACGCGATTGACGAGCCCTTTTTGCAGCGCCTCGGCGGCGCCGAAGATGCGGCCTTCGAGCAGGATCTCGAGCGTCGTGGCGCGGCCGACGAGGCGCAGCAGCGGCGCCAGCTCGGCATGCGCCATCACCAGGCCGAGCTTGCTGATCGGCACGCCGAAGCGGCTCGACTCGCCGCAGATGCGCAGGTCGCACAGCGCCGCGATCTCGAGGCCGCCGCCGACGCAGATGCCCTCGATCAGCGCCAGCGTCGGATGCCGGCAGTCGGTGATGGCGGCCAGCGCTTCGTGCAGCACCTCGCCGTAGGCCTTGCCCTGCGCGAAGTTCGAGCGCGTGGTGGCGAACTCGCCGATATCGTTGCCGGGCGAGAAAGCCTTGCCGCCGGCGCCGCGCAGCACGATGCAGCGCAGCGAATCGTCGGCCGAGAGCTCGCGCATCGTCTCGCCGAGCCGCTGCCACATCGGCCGGGTCATGGCGTTGAGCTTTTCGGGACGGTTGAGGACGACGGTCGCGACCGGACCGTCGCGCTCCACCAGGATGAGATCGCCGCTCATGGCTTCGAATGATCGCTCAGTGATAGAAGAAATGCACCAGCGCCATCGGCACCGCCGGCACGTAGGTGACGAGCAGCAGCGTCGCCAGCAGCGTGCCGATGAACGGCAGGTTGACGCGCGTCACCTTCCACATGTCGGCCTTGGCGATCGAGCACGAGGCCATCAGCACGCTGGCCACCGGCGGCGTCTGCTGGCCGATGCCGAGGTTGAGGGTGACGATGAGGCCGAAGTGGACCGGATCGATCCCCACTGCCTTGACCAGCGGCATGACGATCGGCACGACCAGGATGATCGCTGCCGCCGAATGCAGGAAGAGGCCGACGATCAGGAAGAACAGGTTGAGCAGCCCGAGCACGGCGTAGCGGTTGCTGGTGATCGACGACAGCCAGGCCGCGAGCTGCTGCGGCATCTGCTGCTCGGTGAGATAGACGCCCGAGCAGCGCCGAGGCGGCGACCAGCAGCATGACGATCGCGGTCTGCGTCACGCCGTCGAGCATGGCGTCGTAGAGATGCTTCCAGTTCAGCTCGCGGTAGATCACGCCGCCGATGAAGAGCGCCGCCAGCACCGCCAGCGCCGCGCCCTCGGTGGCGGTGACGACGCCGCCGAAGATGCCGCCGAGAATGATCATCGGCAGCAGGAACGCCCAGGCCGCTTCCTTGAACGTGGTCTTCACCCGCTGCCAGCGGAACACCTCTTCCACCGGATAGTTGTAGCGGCGTGCGTACCAGTAGGCCGTGCCCATCATGCCGAAGCCGGCGATGATGCCCGGCACGATGCCGGCGACGAAGATCTTGACCACCGAGGTGTCGGCCATCACGGCGTACAGGATCATCGGGATCGACGGCGGAATGATCACCGCCAGCGTCGCCGACGAGGACATCACCGCCGCCGCGAATTCCTTCGGGTAGCCGCGGCTCTTCATCGCCGGAATGAGCAGCGAGCCGAGCGCCGCCACGTCGGCGACGGCCGAGCCCGAGATCTCGGCGAAGAACATCGAGGTGCCGATGGTGATCATCGCCAGGCCGCCGCGCACGAAGCCGAACAGGGCGCTGCCGAAGGCGATCAGCCGGCGCGACAGGCTCGACGAATTCATGATCGCGCCGGCCAGGATGAAGAGCGGGATCGCCAGCAGCGGAAAGCTGGTCGTGCCGGTGTACATCACCAGCGCCGAGTTGAGCAACGAGTCGAAGCCGCTCGAATAGACCATGCCGCCCATCGCCACCAGGCCGAGAGCCACCGCGATCGGCACGTTGAGCAGGATCAGGGCCACCAGGCCCAGGAACATCAGCGCGACGATCATGAGGTGACTTGCAGGGCCGGTGCCATCTCGTGGTCGACGATGCCCTGGCCGCGCGCCTGGCGCAGCACCTCGGGCAGGCTCAGCAGCTGGGCCACGATGAAGAGGACCGCGCCGATCGGGATCACCGACTGGGTCAGCTGGGTGGGTACCGGCAGGCTCACCATCGTGTCGCCGCCCAGCACCTTGAGGACCTGGAAGCCGTACCACGCGAGCAGCGCGAAGAAGGTGATCACGCAGACTTCGCCGAAGCACACGGCGACGACGCGGCCGCGCGGCGGCAACGCGTTGACGATGCCGGGAAAGCCGATATGGGCGCGCTTGAGCGCCGCCAGCGCCGCGCCGTAGTAGGTGAGCCAGGCCAGCATGATGGCGGCGCCCTCGTCGTACCAGACGAGCGGGATGCCGAAACTGCGCAGCGCGACGCCGACGAGGATCAGCAGCGCCATCGCGGCGAGCAGGAAGATCACGAACGCCGTCAGGGCGCGCTCGAAGACGATGCGAAAGCGGTTCACGCGGCGCGCCGCCTCACATGCCCTTGCCGAGCGCGATCGCCTGGTCGACCAGCTTGCCGCCGGCCGGCACTTCCTTGCCGAACTCCTCGTAGACGCTCTTGCTGGCGGCGATGAAGGCGTCCTTGTCGGCGTCGTTGACCTTGATGCCCGAGGCCTTGAGCTTGGCGAGCAGGTCGTTGTCGAGCTTGGCCGCCTGCTCGTAGACGTAGGCCTGCGTCTCCTTGGCCGTCTGCGTCAGCGTCGCTTGCACGTCGGGCGGCAGCGTGGCGAACTTCTTCGCCCCGGCGGCGAGGTAGGCCGGCGTGTAGACGTGGCCGGTCAGCGAGAGGTACTTCTGCACCTCCTGGAATTTCGACGAGTAGATCTGCGTCAGCGGGTTTTCCTCGCCGTCCATCACGCCGGTCTGCAGGGCCACGAACACTTCCGAGAGCGCCATCGGCGACGGGTTGGCGCCGTAGGCCTGGAACATCTTCACCCGCCACTTGCCCTCGGGCACGCGCAGCTTCATGCCTTGCAGGTCGGCCGGCTTGACGATCGGCCGCACGTTGTTCGTGATGTGGCGAAAGCCGTTCTCCCAGACTGCCAGCAGCTTGTAGCCCTTGGCCTCGGCCAGCGGCTCGAGGGAAGGCCAGACGATCGCGGCCTCGATCTTCTTCATGTGCTCGCGGTTCTTCACGAGATACGGCATCTCGAACATGCCGAACGCTTCGACCTCCGACGACATCACCGTCGAGGGCAGCGCGAAGTCGAGCGTGCCGAGGCGAAGCTTCTGCATCATCTCGCGGTCGCCACCGAGCTGGCTCGAGCCGAAGACGACGACCTTGACCTTGCCCGCCAGCTTCTCGTTGGCACGGCGCGCGAACTCGTTGGCCGACAGCTCGAACAGTGAGCCGGGGCCGCCGACGTGGCCGAGCTTGAGCTCGACCATCTGTGCGGTCGCCGGCAAGGCGACGAGCGCGGCCAGGAGAGCGATCAGGACATTGCGGCGAAAGGTCATGGCGAAGGTCTCCTCGAATGTTGTCGTGGCCGACGGGCGCCTGACGGCGCGCAGCCGGCGCTTCTACTTTATGCAGCGGCGCGCAAGGGCTCGCGCGCCGGATGGTCGGCGAAGAAATCCATCGCCGCCTGGACCCCACTCGCCGCAGTGGCGATGCCGGCGAGCTTGAGCCCCATCTCGACACCAGCCACTGCCGCCAGCAGCGTGAGGTCGTTGCTGTCGCCGAGGTGGCCGATGCGGAACATGCGGCCCTTCACCTTGCCCAGGCCGGTGCCGAGCGACAGGTCGAAGCGTTCGTGGATGAGCTTTCGCAATTGATCGGCATCGATGCCCTTCGGCGTGATCACGCCGGTCAGCACCGGCGACTGCACGCTGGCGTCAGCGCACTGGATCGGCAGGCCCCAGGCGCGCACCGCCGGCGCGCACGCCCTCGGCCCAGCGCTGGTGGCGCGCGAACACCGCATCCAGTCCTTCACCCAGCAGCATGTCGAGCGCTTCGCTCAGGCCGTAGAGCAGGTTGGTGTTCGGCGTGTACGGCCAGTAGCCGGCCTTGTTCATCTCGACGATCTCGTCCCAGGCCCAGAAGGCTTTCGGCAAGCGTCGCCGATTTGCTCGCTGCCAGCGCCTTCGGCGACAAGGCGTTGAAGCTGATTCCGGGCGGCAGCATCAGGCCCTTCTGCGAGCCGCTGATGCCGACGTCGACGCCCCACTCGTCGTGCCGGTAGTCGGCGCAGGCCAGGCCGGAGATGGTGTCGACCATCAGCAGCGCCGGATGACCCGCCGCATCGATGGCGCGGCGCACGGCGGCGATGTCGGAGACGGCGCCGGTCGAGGTTTCGTTGTGCACGACGCAGACGGCCTTGATCGCATGGCCGGCGTCTGCCCGCAGGCGCTGCTCGATCAGATCGGCCTGCACGCCGCGGCGCCAGCTCCACGGCAGCCCCGTCGCCTCGTCGGTGCCCGGCACGCCCAGGAACTCCGGCTTCAGGCCCAGGCGCGTGCGCCATGCTGATGCCACAGCGAGGCGAAGTGGCCGGTCTCGTACATCAGCACGCGGTCGCCGGGACTCATGATGTTGACCAGCGCCGCTTCCCAGGCGCCGGTGCCCGAGGCCGGATAGATGACGACCGGATGCACGGTCTTGAAGATCTGCTGCAGGCCGGCCAGCACCTTCATGCCCAGCGCGCCGAACTCCGGCCCGCGATGGTCGATGGTGGGCAGGCTGATGGCGCGCAGGATGCGGTCAGGCACCGGGCTGGGACCCGGGATCTGCAGGAAGTGGCGGCCACTCGGATGCTGGTCGAGCGCGAGCATTTGAAACTCCGTTGAATGGCCAGTTTTGCATGCAAAAGTCGCTTGTCAAGCATGGGTTCCTCGATGATCGGCTCCGTCCCGCAAGAGATTTTGCATACAAAAGTTCAAATCCGCGCTCGATGGCCCGCATCGTCTCCCTGCCGCCACCGTCTGCACGAGCAGGTGGCGCACGCCTGCGCCAGCTGCTCGTCGAAGGCGCGATCGCGCCCGGCGCCAAGCTCAACGAGCGCGAGCTGTGCGAGCAGCTGCGCGTCTCGCGCACGCCGTTGCGCGAAGCGATCAGCATGCTCGCCGCCGAAGGCCTGGTGGAGCTGCTGCCCAATCGCGGCGCGGTCGCGGCGCGCCTCTCGACCGGGCCGACATCGCCGACACCTTCGAGCTGCATCGCCGGCCTCGAAGGCCAGTCGGGCGAGCTTGCCGCCGCAGCGCATCACGCGAGGCGGAGCTGGCGGAGATCCGCGCCCTGCATTTCGAGATGCTGGCCGCGCTACGCGCGGCGCGACCTGCCGGCTACTACCGGCTCAACGCGACGCATCCACGACGCCATCAACGCCGCCGCGCAAGAACCCGGTGCTGACCGCGCACCTACCGGAGCATCAACGCCCGCCTGCAGGCGCTGCGATTCCGCTCCAACCAGGACGAAGGCAAATGGAAGCGGGCGGTGAAGGAGCACGAGCGGATGATCGAAGCGCTCGCGGCGCGCGACGGCAGTCGCCTGCGCCGAAGTGCTGGTCACCCACCTCGAGCACAAGCGCGATGCCGTGCTCGAGCAGCTGCAGCGACAGGCCGCGATACCGGCCAGCGGGACGGCGCGCATGAACGCACCGCTGCCGATCGACGTCACTCGCGGCACAGCGGCCAGGGGACTGACGGCGTCGCGCGGACCGCACGCCGTCGACACGGCGCGCCTGGCCCGCGGCTGGCGCGCGAGACGCAAGGCGAGGTGCTGTTCGACGCCGCCGTCGCGCGGCCGCTACGCCACCGACGCCTCGATCTACCAGGTGATGCCGGTCGGCGTGTTCGTGCCGCGCACGCAGCGACGACGTCGCGCATCGCGCATCGACATCGCCCGCGAACTGAAGGTGCCGCTCGTGCCGCGCGGCGCCGGCACCAGCCAGTGCGGCCAGACCATCGGCGCGGCGCTGGTCATCGACAACAGCAAGCACCTGCGCCGCGTGCTGGACGTCGACGCCGAGGCACTGCACCGCCGAGGTCGAGCCCGGCCTCGTGCTCGATCACCTCAACGCGCAGCTGAAGCCGCATGGCCTGTGGTTCCCGGTCGACGTCTCGACCAGCGCCCAGGCCACGCTGGGCGGCATGGCCGGCAACAACTCCTGCGGCTCGCGCTCGCATCGCCTACGGCAACATGGTGCACAACGTGCTGGGCGTCGACGCCTGGCTGTCCGACGGCGCGAGCTGCTCGATTCGGCCCGGTCGACGAGGCTCGGGCGACGGCGCGCGCCGATCGCCGAGTTCGTGCGCGAGCTGGCCGAGCGAGCATCGCGCCGAGATCGAGGCGCGCTGGCCCAAGGTGCTGCGCCGCGTCGGCGGCTACAACCTCGACATCTTCGACAACCAGAGCGAGCGGCCCTACACGCGACGACGGCAGCGTCAACCTGGCGCACCTGCTGGTGGGCAGCGAAGGCACGCTGGCGTTCACGAAGCAGCCTGACGCTGCAAGCTGTCGCCGCTGCCGCGGCGCCAAGGTGCTGGGCGTCGTCAACTTCCCGAGCTTCCACGCCGCGATGGATGCGGCGCAGCACATCGTCAAGCTCGGGCCCGAGCGCGGTGGAGCTGGTCGACCGCACCATGATCGAGCTGGCCTGCGCCAACCCGGCCTTTCGCGCCACGATCGAGACGGCGCTGATCGGCGCGCCGGCCGCCATCCTGCTGGTCGAGTTCACCGGCGACGACCGAGCCGCGCTGCTGCGGCGGCTGAAGGACCTGGTCGCGCTGATGGGCGACCTCGGCCTGCCGGGCGCGTGGTCGAGATGCCCGACGAAGCGCCGCAGAAGGCGCTGTGGGAAGTGCGCAAGGCCGGCCTCAACATCATGATGAGCCTGAAGGGCGACGGCAAGCCGGTGAGCTTCATCGAGGACTGCGCCGTGCCGCTCGAGCACCTGGCCGAATACACCGACGCGCTGACCGAGGTGTTCGCGCGGCACGGCACGCGCGGCACCTGGTATGCGCATGCTTCGGTCGGCACGCTGCACGTGCGGCCGATCCTCGACATGCGGCGCGACGGCGCGATCAAGATGCGCGCCATTGCCGAGGAAGCGAGCGCGCTGGTGCGCAAATTCAAGGGCGCCTACAGCGGCGAGCACGGCGACGGCCTGTGCCGCGGCGAATGGATCGCCTGGCAGTTCGGCCCGGCGATCAACGAGGCCTTCCGCGCGATCAAGAACCGCCTCGATCCGATCGGCCTGTTCAAGCCCGAGCAAGATCGTCGATCCGCCGAGGATGGACGACGCGCGCGCTGTTCCGCTTTCCGCCCGGATACCGGACGATCGCCGCTGAAGCCGGTGCTCGACTGGTCGGCCTGGAACGTGCAGAACGATCCCGGTGACCGAAGAGACCTCGGCGCCGGGCAGCGGCGGCGACCCCGCCGGCGGCTTCGCCAAGGCGGTGGAGATGTGCAACAACAACGGCCACTGCCGCAAGTTCGACGCCGGCACGATGTGCCCGAGCTATCGCGTCACGCGCGACGAGCAGCACCTGACCCGCGGCCGCGCCAACACCTTGCGGCTGGCGCTGTCGGGTCAGCTCGAAGGCGGCGACTCGCCTCACCGCTGGCCAGCGACGCAGTGGCTGCGGCGCTCGACCTGTGCGTCGGCTGCAAGGGCTGCAAGCGCGACTGCCCGACCGGCGTGGACATGGCGCGCATGAAGATCGAGTGCCACGGCCGAACGCAAGGCCCGGCACGGCTACACGCTCAGGGACCGCTTGATCGCGGCGTCTGCCCGACTATCGCGGGCACGGCCAGCCGCATGCCCGGACTGGCCAACCTGCGCAATCGCTCGGCTTTGCTGGCGCGCCTTGGGGAACGCTGGCTCGGCCTCTCGGCCCGGCGCTCGCTGCCGCGCTGGCGTCGCGACACCTTCTGGCATGGCGCGCCTGCGCTCGCGCTCGCCGATCGCGAGACAGCGCTGGCGGCGGACAAGGCCGTGGTGCTCTTCGTCGACACCTTCAACGGCCCACTTCGAGACCGAGAACGCAACGGCCGCAGTGCGCGTGCTGCAAGCCGCGGGATACGCCGTGCACGTGGCCGAACGGCCCGGCGGCGGCGCGGTCTGTTGCGGCCGCACCTATCTCGCTGCCGGCATGCCGGATCGGGCCAAGGCCAAGGCGCGCGAGTTGCTCGACGCACTGCTGCCCTTCGCCGAACGCGGCATCGCGCATCGTCGGCCTCGAACCTTCATGTCTCTTGACGCTGCGCGACGAGATGCTCGTGATGGGCCTGGGCGAGGCGGCCGAGAAGGTCGCGCGACAGGCCTTCCTGTTCGAGGAGTTCGTCGTGCGCGAAGCGCGCGCCGGCCGGATGGACCTGCGCCTCAAGGACGCGACGCAAGCGCTCCTCGTGCACGGCCATTGCCATCAGAAGGCCTTCGGCGCGATGCCGGCCACGCTCGAGGCGCTGGCTCTCATTCCAGGGGCGAGGCCCGCGCTGATCGAGAGCTCATGCTGCGGCATGGCCGGCAGCTTCGGCTACGAAGCCGAGCACTACGACGTCTCGATGCAGATGGCCGAGCTGAGCCTGTTGCCGGCTGTGCGACAGGCGCCGGACGCGCTGATCGTCGCCAGCGGCACGAGCTGCCGGCACCAGATCGCCGACGGTGCGGCGCGCGAGGCGCGTCATGTGGCGCGGGTGCTGGCCGACCATCTCGCCTGAGCGCGCGGGACGCGCGTATCCAAGGGATACACCCGAGGGGACTGTCCCGTAGATTCCCGGTAGAACGACAACCGCGCGGCAGATTCTTCCTAGAGTCGCGTCTGCTCGCGCGCGTGTGAAACGCGCCGCTTCGGCCGAGGCCTTTCAGTGCAAACGACGTTCCCGCATCTCCTTCTCGAACACGCCGCGAAACGGCCGCACGCGCCCGCCCTGCGTGAAAAGGAGTTCGGCATCTGGCAAACGCTGACGTGGGGCGATCTTGCCGCCCTGGTGCGGGCCATCGCCTGCGGCCTGGCCGAAGCCGGCCTCGCGCGCGGCCAGCACCTGGTCGTGGTTGGCGAGAACCGCCCGCGCCTCTACGCCGCGATGCTGGCGGCGCAATCGCTCGGCGCCATTCCGGTGCCGCTGTACCAGGACGCCGTCGCCGCCGAGTTCGTGTTCCCGATGGCCAACGCCGATGTGGCATTCGCGATCGTCGAAGACCAGGAGCAGGTCGACAAGATGCTCGAGGTGCGCGAGCAGTGCCCAGGGCTGGCCCGCATCTGGTTCGACGATCCGCGCGGCCTGCGCCAGTACGATGCCGCCGGCCTGGCGCCGCTCGATGCCCTGATCGAATCGGGCCGCGCATTCGACGCCGGCCACGCCGGCTTCTTCGACGCCGAGATCGCGCGGATCCGACCGTCCGACGTGGCCGCGATGTTCTTCACCTCCGGCACCACCGGCAACGCCAAGGGCGTCGTGCACACGCACACGACCCTCATCGATCGCGCCGCCGCCGGCGCCCGCTTCGACAAGCTGAACGCCGACGACGAAGTGCTGGCCTATCTGCCGCCGGCCTGGATCGGCCAGAACATCTTCTCGTACGCGCAGTGGCTGGTCTGCGGCTACGTCGTCAACTGCCCGGAGTCGGCGAGCACGGTGATGATCGACCTGAAGGAGATCGGCCCGACCTACTACTTCGCGCCGCCGCGCGTCTTCGAGGGCCTGCTCACCAGCGTCATGATCCGCATGGAGGACGCCGGCCGCATCAAGCGCTTTCTCTTCGACCGCGCGATGGCGCTGGCGCGGCGCGTCGGCCCGGCGCGCATGGACGGCAAACCGGTCGGCCTCGTCGACCGCCTGCGCTACGCGCTCGGCAACATCCTGGTCTACGCGCCGCTGCGCAACACGCTCGGATTTTCGCGGGTGCGCGTCGCCTACACCGCGGGCGAAGCGATCGGCCCCGATCTGTTCTCGTTCTACCGCTCGATCGGGATCAACCTGAAGCAGCTCTACGGCTCGACCGAGACGGCGGTGTTCGTCTGTCTGCAGCCCGACAACGAAGCGCGCGCCGATACCGTCGGCATCCCGATCGAAGGCGTGGAGATCCAGGTCCTCGACTCGGGCGAGATCCTGGTGCGCTCGGCCGGCCTGCTCAAGGAGTACTACAAGAATCCGGAAGCGACGGCCGAAGTCCTGACCGCCGACGGCTGGTATCGCACCGGCGACGCCGGCTTCATCGACGCTTCGGGCCACGTCAAGATCATCGACCGGGCCAAGGACGTGGGCCGCATCTTCGGCGGCGCCAACGACGGCGCCCTGTTCGCGCCGAAGTACGTCGAGAACAAGCTGAAGTTCTTTCCCTTCATCAAGGAGGCGGTGGCTTTCGGCGACAAGCGCGAGAAGGTCTGCGCGTTCATCAATATCGACCTCGAGGCGGTGGGCAACTGGGCCGAGAAGCGGAGCCTTCCGTATGGCGGCTACGCCGAGTTGTCGCAAAAGGCAGAGGTGCGCGAACTCATCCGCGAGTGCGTCGGCAAGGTCAACGCCGACCTCGCTGCCGACGACAAGCTGGCCGGCAGCCAGATCAGCCGCTTCCTGATCCTGCACAAGGAGCTCGACGCCGACGACGGCGAGCTCACGCGCACAAGGAAGGTCCGGCGCGGCCACATCGCCGAGCGCTATCGCGTGCTGGTCGACGCGCTCTACGACGGCAAGTCCGAGCAGTTCGTCGAGACCGAGGTCCGCTTCGAGGACGGCCGCACCGGCAAGGTCGCGGCAACGCTGCAGATCGTCGACGCGCCGACCTTCGCCGCGACGAAGCGGGCCGCGTGATGGCGGGCCGCCAGGCAGGCGGGGTCATCCTCGAGGTTCGCGACATCCACCTTCGCTTCGGCGGCGTCAAGGCGCTGACGGGCATCAGCTTCGATGTTCACGAGCACGAGATCCGCGCCATCATCGGCCCGAACGGCGCCGGCAAGAGCTCGCTGCTCAACTGCATCAACGGCCTCTATCAGCCGCAAGAGGGCTCGATCCACTTGCGCGGCAAGACCTTCCGGCACATGAACTCGCGCCAGGTCGCCGAGATGGGCGTGGCGCGCACCTTCCAGAACCTGGCGCTCTTCAAGGGCATGAGCGTGCTCGACAACATCATGACCGGCCGCAACCTGAAGATGCGCACGAACCTGCTGCAGCAGGCCTTTCGCCTGCCGTTCGGCTGGGACGCCGCCGAGCGCGAGGAAGGCGTGCAGCGCATCGCGGTCGAGAAGATCATCGACTTCCTCGAGATCCAGCCCTACCGCAAGACACCGGTCGGCCGCCTCCCTTACGGCCTGCAGAAGCGCGTCGACCTCGGCCGGGCGCTGGCGATGGAGCCGCAGGTGCTGCTTCTCGACGAGCCGATGGCCGGCATGAACGTCGAGGAGAAGCAGGACATGAGCCGCTTCATCCTCGACGTCAACGAGGAGTTCGGCACGACCATCGTGCTCATCGAGCACGACATGGGCGTGGTCATGGACATCAGCGACCGCGTCGTGGTGCTCGACTACGGCAGGAAGATCGGCGACGGCGCGCCGGAAGAAGTGCGGAGCAATCCGGAAGTGATCGCCGCCTACCTCGGGACCGTTCACTGACCGTGGGCCCGTTCCTCGAAACCCTGTTCGGCGGCCTCATGGTCGGGATGCTCTATTCCCTGATCGCGCTCGGCTTCGTGCTCATCTACAAGGCCTCGGGCGTCTTCAACTTCGCGCAAGGCGCCATGGTCCTGTTCGCGGCGCTCGCCATGGCGCGCTTCGCCGAATGGATCCCGAAGCTCACCGGCCTCGACAACAAGATCCTCGTCAACGTGCTCGCATTCGCCGGCGCGACGCTCGTGATGATCGCCTTCGCCTGGATCGTGCAGCGATTCGTCCTCGGCAAGCTCGTCAACCAGGAAGGCATCACGCTGCTGATGGCCACCTTGGGCATCACCTACTTCCTCGAAGGCGCCGGGCAGACGCTCTTCGGCAACGACATCTACAAGATCGACGTCGGCCTGCCGAAGGAGCCGATGTTCCTGTTCGAGAAGACCTTCGAGGGCGGCATCCTCGTCAACCAGGAAGATCTGGCGGCCGCCGTCATCGCCGCGGTGCTGGTGACGCTGCTCGCCCTCTTCTTCCAGAAAACCTCGACCGGGCGTGCGCTGCGCGCCGTCGCCGACGATCACCAGGCCGCGCAGTCGATCGGCATTCCGCTCGACACGATCTGGGTCATCGTCTGGTCGCTCGCCGGCATCGTGGCACTGGTCGCAGGAGTCATCTGGGGCAGCAAGCTGGGCGTGCAGTTCTCGCTCTCGGTGATCGCGCTGAAGGCCTTGCCGGTCGTCATCCTCGGCGGCCTGACGTCGATCCCGGGCGCCATCATCGGTGGCCTGCTGATCGGCGCCGGCGAGAAGCTCTCCGAGATCTACATCGGCCCGCACCTCGGCGGCGGCATCGAGATCTGGTTCGCCTACGTGCTGGCGCTTGTCTTTCTTCTCGTCAGGCCGCAGGGCCTGTTCGGCGAGAAGATCATCGACCGCGTCTAGGCCCGTCATGTTCTATCGCGAGAACGGCCAGTTCAAGACGACCTATCGGTCCGACCAGCAGATCTTCCCGATCCGCCAGGACCGGATCGGCATCGGCCTGCTGCTCGTCGCCGCCTTCGTCGGCGTGCCGCTGCTCGGCACCGACTACCTGTTCCAGGCCCTGCTGCTGCCGTTCCTGATCCTCGCGCTGGCGGCCCTCGGGCTGAACATCCTGGTCGGCTACTGCGGCCAGATCTCGCTCGGCACCGGCGCCTTCATGGCGGTCGGCGCGTATGCAACCTACAACTTCATGGTGCGCATCCCGGGGATGCCGCTGCTGCTGGCGCTGATCCTGGGCGGCCTGTCGGCCACCGTCGTCGGCGTCTTGTTCGGCATCCCGTCGCTGCGCATCAAGGGCCTCTACCTCGCCGTGGCGACGCTGGCGGCGCAGTTCTTCATCGATTGGGCATTCCTGCGTATCCCGTGGTTCACCAACAACTCGAGCTCGGGCGCAGTCAGCGTCGCCGGCCTGTCGATGTTCG
This sequence comes from uncultured beta proteobacterium, assembly GCA_963778525.1. Classification (GTDB taxonomy): domain Bacteria; phylum Pseudomonadota; class Gammaproteobacteria; order Burkholderiales; family Burkholderiaceae_C; genus Schlegelella_A. Next base: position 1,474,163 of record CAVZUJ010000001.1, read on the forward strand.
GCCTGCCGATCGACAGCGCTGCGCGCAAATACCTGCTCTGCCTCAGCCTGCTCGTCGTCTTCGCGCTGATGGCCAAGAACCTCGTGCGCGGCCACATCGGCCGCCAGTGGATGGCCATCCGCGACATGGACGTCGCCGCCGAGGTCATCGGCATCCGCCCCATCTACGCCAAGCTGACGGCGTTCGCGGTTAGCTCGTTCATCGTCGGCGTGGCGGGCGCGCTGTGGGGCTTCGTCTACCTCGGCTCGTGGGAGCCATCGGCGTTCTCGATCGACCGCTCGTTCCAGCTGCTCTTCATGGTGATCATCGGCGGGCTCGGCTCGATCATGGGCGCGTTCTTCGGCGCCGCTTTCATCACGCTGCTGCCACTGTTCCTCAACCAGCTGCCGGAGTGGTTCGGCATCCCCCTGTCGACCACCGAGGCGTCGCACATCGAATCGATGGTCTTCGGCGCCCTGATCGTGTTCTTCCTCATTGTCGAGCCGCACGGGCTGGCCCAGCTATGGTCGACCGCCAAGGAAAAGCTGCGCCTGTGGCCCTTCCCGCACTGAGCGGTGCGACGCCTCGCTGATTGTCCTGATTGAAATCGATGCAGTTTCGCGGTCAGATGACCGCTTTCGTCACCCGCCGACGGGTGCTTCTTCCACTCCGGAGACAGACATGACCTTCAAGACCCTCAAGGGCCTGGCACTGGCGGGCACGCTGGCAGCAGCCGGCTTGGCCGCGCTGGCCTTGCCGGGCGCGGCGTTCGCGCAAGCCAAGGAGCAGTTCTTTCCGCTGCTCGCCTATCGCACCGGTGCCTATGGGCCGAACGGCACACCCTGGGCCGACGGCAAGGTGGACTACCTCAAGATGATCAATGCCCGCGACGGCGGTATCAATGGTGTCAAGCTGACGTGGGAGGAATGCGAGTACGGCTATGCCACCGACCGCGGCGTCGAGTGCTACGAGCGCTTGAAGAGCCATCCGGGCGTTGCGCTGTTCGAACCGCAGTCGACCGGCGTGACGTTCGCGCTCACCGACAAGGCGCCCGCCGACAAGGTGCCGCTGCTCACGGTGGGCTACGGCCTGGCCGCCGCCCAAGACGGATTCGCGTTCAAGTGGAATTTCCCGATCCTCGGCAGCTATTGGACCGGCGCCGACGTGCTGGTGCAGTACGTTCTGAAGAAAGAAGGCGGCCCGGGCAAGCTCAAGGGCAAGAAGATCGCCCTTGTCTACCTCGACGCACCTTTTGGCAAGGAGCCCATCCCGCTGCTGCAGGAGCGCGCCAAGCTTGAAGGGTTCGAGCTGCAACTCCTCCCTGTCACGGCGCCAGGTACCGAACAGAAGGCGACGTGGTTGCAGATCCGCCAGAGCAAGCCTGACTTCGTGTTCCTCTGGGGCTGGGGCATCATGAACTCGACCGCCCTCAAGGAAGCGCAAGCCACCGGCTACCCGCGCGACCACATGTACGGCGTGTGGTGGGCAGGCGCCGAGCCCGACGTGAAGGACGTCGGCGAAGGCGCCAAGGGCTACAACGCGCTGGCGCTGAACCCGGCCGGCACGCAGCCGAAGGTCATCCAGGACATCATGAAGTATGTCTACGACAAGGGCCAGGGCACGGCCGCGTCGAAGGACGAAGTCGGCAGCATCCTTTACACCCGCGGCATCATCATCCAGATGCTCGGTGTCGAGGCAGTCCGGCGCGCGCAGGAGCGCTACGGCAAAGGCAAGGTCATGACCAGCGAGCAGGTTCGCTGGGGCCTCGAGAACCTCGCGCTCGACCAGAAGAAGCTCGACGCGCTCGGCTTCGCGGGCGTGATGCGGCCGGTCTCGACCTCGTGCCAGGACCACATGGGCTCGTCGTGGGTGCGCATCGAGACCTGGGACGGCAAGAAGTGGGGCATGACGTCGGACTTCATGGAGGCCGACGACGCGATCATCAAGCCGATGGTGAAGGCGGCAGCCGACAAGTACCTGGTGGACAAGAAGATCACGCGACGCACGAGCGCCGACTGCCAGACGTGAGCCGCGGAGCGGCCCACGCCTGGCTTGGCCAGTCACGGCTGCTCCCTCCCATCCCTCTCCTCGAGGAGGAGGGGCGGGCCCCCGCCGGGGCCCCTTTTCAAAGCGTCGCGTGCGGGGCTTTGAAGAGTCGAACGAATGAACGCGGTTGCGCCTTCGATCCTTCTCGATGTCAATGGCATCGAGGTCATCTACAGCCATGTGATCCTGGTGCTGAAAGGCGTTTCGCTGCAGGTGCCCGAGGGCAAGGTGGTGGCGCTGCTGGGCGGCAACGGCGCGGGCAAGACGACGACGCTGCGGGCCATCAGCAACCTGCTGCGCGCCGAGCGCGGCGAGGTGACGAAGGGCTCGATCGCGCTGCGCGGCGAGCGCATCGAAAAGCTCAGCACGTCCGACATGGTCGCGCGCGGCGTGATCCAGGTCATGGAGGGCCGGCACTGCTTCGCCCACCTCACGATCGAGGAAAACCTGATGACCGGCGCCTATTCACGCCGGGACGGCACGGCCGCGGTGGCAGCGACGCTCGAGAAGGTCTATCGCTACTTTCCGCGCCTGAAGGAGCGGCGCAGCGCGCAGGCCGCCTACACCTCGGGCGGCGAGCAGCAGATGTGCGCGATCGGCCGCGCGCTCATGGCCAGCCCGCGCATGGTGCTTCTCGACGAACCGTCGATGGGGCTGGCGCCGCAGATCGTCGAGGAAGTGTTCGAGATCGTGAAGGACCTGAACCAGAAGGAAGGCGTGACCTTTCTTCTCGCCGAGCAGAACACCAACATGGCGCTGCGCTACGCCGACCACGGCTACATTCTCGAGAGCGGGCGCATCGTCATGGACGGCGCCGCCGCCGCGCTGCGCGAGAACGAGGACGTGCGCGAGTTCTACCTCGGCACCGGCCAAGCCGGCGGCGACCGCAAGAGCTATCGCGACGTGAAGAGCTACAAGCGGCGCAAGCGCTGGCTGTCGTGAGGCCCCCACGCTCGCTTTCGCTCGCTGCCCCCCGAGGGGGCGCTGGGCGACGGACCGGCGGAGCCGGATCCGTGCCCTGGGCTTGGGAATACGGAGAGGAGATCTGACGTGGGGCGAGCCGATGAAGACGCGTTGAAAAAGTTGCTGCCCGTGTTGCGGCAGCTGCGCGAGATCAAGGGCGTGCAGGAAACGAAGCCCGGCATCTTCTATGCGCGGCGCGATGCGTTCATCCATTTCCACGACGAAGGCGGCACGCTCCACGCCGACCTGAAGAAGGCGGGCGGCTCCGGCTTCGACCGTTATCCGCTCGACACGCCGGCACAGCAGAGAAAGCTCGTCGAGGACGCGAAACTGCGGGCCAAGCGCCTGGAAGACGAATGAGCGAATCCACCTTCTTCGATCGCCTCGAAACACGCGACCCGGAACAGCGCGAAGCCGAGCAGCTCGCGGCGCTGGCCGCGCAGGTGGCCAACGCCCAGTCGCACGCGCCGGCGTTCGCCGAGCGCCTGCGCGGCATCGATGCCTCGACGATCCGCTCGCGCGCCGCCCTGGCCGCGCTGCCGGTCCTGCGCAAGAGCGAGCTGCTCGAGCGACAGGCCGCGATGAGAGCCGGCGACGCCTTCGGCGGCTTCGCGACCATCGGCTGGGGCCGCGAGCGCGATGCCTCGCGACGCGCCGCCCGAGTCTTCGCTTCGCCGGGTCCGATCCACGAGCCCGATCGGATCCGGCCCGACTACTGGCGGATGGGACGAGCCCTGTTTGCCGCTGGCTTTCGCGCCGGCGACCTGGTGCACAACAGCTTCAGCTATCACTTCACGCCGGCCGGCGCGATGATGGAAAGCGGCGCGCAGGCGATCGGCTGCACGGTGTTTCCAGCCGGCACCGGGCAGACCGAGCTGCAAGTGCAGACGATGGCCGCGCTGCGTCCCGACGGCTACGTCGGCACGCCGAGCTTCCTGCGCCTGATGCTCGAGAAGGCCGACGAGCTCGGCATCGCGCTGCCTTCGCTGACGAAGGCCTCGCTCGGTGGCGAGGCGTTTCCGGCGCCGCTGCGGGCGAGCTTTTCGGCGCGCCGCATCGCCGCCACGCAAAGCTACGGCACCGCCGACCTCGGCCTGATCGCCTACGAAACCGAGGCCCGCGAAGGCCTCGTCGTGGACGAAGGCGTGATCGTCGAGATCGTGCGCCCGGGCACGAACGACGTGGTGGCCGAAGGCGAAGTCGGCGAGGTCGTGGTCACGACGCTCAATCCCGACTACCCGTTGATCCGCTTCGGCACCGGCGACCTCTCCGCCTTCATGCCGGGGCACTGCGCCACCGGCCGAACCAACCAGCGCATCCGCGGCTGGCTCGGCCGCGCCGATCAGTCGGCCAAGGTGCGCGGCATGTTCGTGCACCCTTCGCAGGTGGCCGAGATCGTGCGCCGGCATCCGGGCATCCGGCGGGCGCGGCTCGTCGTCAGCGGCGAGATGGCCGATGACCAGATGACCTTGCAGGTCGAGACCGATGGCACGATGCCCGCCGGCCTGGCCGAGCGGATCGCCGAATCGATTCGCGACGTGACCAAGCTGCGCGGCACGGTGGCGGCGCATCCGGCGGGCACGCTGCCGAACGACGGCAAGGTGATCGACGACACGCGCCGGGTCGGCTGATCGCGCGTCTGCGTTCTTCAGCTTCGAAGGGTCAGGGGAATCGTCACCGGCCCATCGTTGACGAGATGGACCTGCATGTCGGCGCCGAACTCGCCGCTGGCCACCACCGGGTGCCGTGCCGACGCCGTGGCCAGCACGCGTTCGTAGAGGCGGCGCCCGAGCTCGGGACCTGCCGCCCGTGAAAAGCCGGGCCGCGTGCCGCTCGAGGTGTCGGCGGCCAGGGTGAACTGGCTGACCACGAGCAAACCACCGCCGACTGCGACGACATCGAGATTCATCTTGCCGGCCGGATCGGCAAAGACGCGCAGCTTCAGCACCTTGTCGACGAGCTTGTCGGCCACCGCCTCGGTGTCCTCGGGCTCTGCACAGACGAAGACGAGCAGACCACGCTCGATCGCGCCCACCACCGCTCCGGCGATCTCCACGCGCGCTTCGCGCACCCGTTGCAGCAGCGCGATCAAGGCGTTTTCTCGACGCTGTTGAAGTACGCCTCCATGTTCGAAGGCAGGAGCTGGATCGACGCACGCAAGCCTTCGATCTCGGCCATCAGCGCTTGCTCGACCTCGCCGCGCAAGGCGGCGGCGCGGCCGAGCGTCCAGGTCGCCGGCACGTGCATGTGCATGTCGAGAAAGCGCCGGCGGCCGGCACGACGCGTCACCATGTCGTCGAAGCGGATCGCGGGCTCGGCGAAGCGCGCCAGCGTGCGGTCGATGCACGCCTGCACCTCGGGCTCCACGGCCTTGTCCATCAACCCGTCGACCGAACGCCAGACGACGCGCGCGCCCTCGCGGATGATGTTGGCGGCGACCAGCACGGCGATCGCCGGGTCGAGCCACAGCCAACCGGTGAGCCAGACCAGCAGGAGGCCGACGACGACACCGGCCGAGGTCCAGACGTCGGCGTAGAGATGGCGGGCGTCGGCTTCGAGGGCGATCGAGCGATGGACGCGCGAGGCGGCCATCATCTTCCAGGCCAGCGCGCCGTTCAGCGCAGAGCTCGCGACGATGAGCGCAAGGCCGGCGCCGAGCCCGTGCAGCGGCTGCAGGTTCATGAAGCGCAACGCGGCGGCCCAGACGATCGCCACCGCGGCGCCGGCGATCAGCAGGCCTTCGAAGCCGCTCGCGAAGTACTCGGCCTTGGTGTGGCCGAAGGGATGGTCCTCGTCGGCCGGTCGCGCCGCGATCGTCACCATCGCCAGCGAGAAGAGCGCCGATGCGAGGTTGACGAACGACTCCATGGCGTCGGAGAGCAGGCCGACGGAGCCGGTGAGCCACCAGCCCAGCGTCTTCATCGCGATGGCGGCGACAGCCACCGCGACGGACAGACGAAGCAGCGTCCGCACCTGCATGGCGCCCGGCCTCAGGAGAGGGTCACGCGAGCGAACTTGCGCTTGCCGACCTGCACGACGAAGGTGCCCGGCGCCAGCCGGAGGCCGCGATCGGTCACCACCGCGCCGTCGAGGCGGACGCCGCCGCCGTCGATCAGGCGCATCGCCTCGCTGGTCGAGGGCGCCAGACGAGCCTGCTTCAGCACGGCGCCGATGCCGAGGGGCGCGCCAGCGAGGGCCACCGACTCGATCTCGTCCGGGATCCCGCCACGGGCACGCAGGTTGAAGTCGGCTTCGGCAGCCTGCGCCGCGGCGGCGCCGTGGAAGCGGGTGGTGATCTCCTTGGCGAGCAGGACCTTCGCGTCGCGCGGATTGCGCCCGCCATCGGTTTCGGCCTTCAGTCGCGCGATCGCCTCGACGCTTTGAAAGCTCAGCAGATCGAAGTAGCGCCACATCAGCACGTCGCTGATCGACATCAGCTTGGCAAACATCTCGTTCGGCGATTCCGTCAGGCCGATGTAGTTGCCTTTCGACTTCGACATCTTCTCGACGCCGTCCAGTCCTTCGAGCAGCGGCATCGTCATGATGCATTGCGGCTCCTGCCCGTACTCGGCCTGCAGCGAGCGGCCGACGAGCAGGTTGAACTTCTGGTCGGTGCCGCCGAGCTCGAGGTCCGACTTCAGCGCCACCGAGTCGTAGCCCTGCATCAGCGGGTAGAGAAACTCGTGCACGCTGATCGGGGTGCCGGACTTGAAGCGATTCGAGAAATCGTCGCGCTCCATCATCCGCGCCACGGTGTAGCGCGAGGCGAGCTGGATCATCCCCCGGGCTCCGAGCGGGTCGCTCCATTCGGAGTTGTAACGGATCTCGGTCTTCGAATCGTCGAGGACCAGGCTGGCCTGGGCGTAGTAAGTCTTCGCATTCGCCTCGATCTGCTCTCGCGTGAGCGGCGGTCGAGTACTGTTGCGTCCGGAGGGGTCGCCGATCATCGAGGTGAAATCGCCGATCAGGAAGATCACGGTGTGGCCGATATCCTGAAGCTCGCGGAGCTTGTTCAGGACGACGGTGTGGCCGAGGTGAATGTCGGGTGCCGTCGGATCGAGTCCAAGCTTGATCCGCAGTGGCACACCTGTTGCTTCCGACCGCGCCAGCTTGGCCAGCCAGTCGGCCTCGGGGATGAGCTCGCTGCAGCGGCGTTTGGAGACACGCATCGCCTCCAGCACCGCGTCGGTGACCGGATGTTTCCCATCCGGCGACGCGGAGACAGAAGATACAAACATAGGACGTTTACGGAGGCTTCGCACCAGATTGGGCCGGTATACTGAAGGCGGTTTCCTACAACACCGCCTCGAAACCTCCTACGAGGCCGGCCGAGAGCCCACGATTCTAGTGGCGCCCCGGCGGCGACGATCAACCGAAGCGCGATCCCGACAGGTAAGCGCCGAACGACTCGAGCGACCGCGCTCCACTTCAATTTGAAATCGCTGGCTTTCATCGAGGTCGCTTGGTCTTATGGCGTTGCACACGCCGCCAGCCTCGCCTCCCGCTACCCCAAGACCCTTGCCGCTTCAGTCTCGATCGGCCTGGCCGGATTCGCGGCCACGGCTTTCGGCGTCGCGCCCCTGGTTCCCGATCCGGCGGCCCTGCCGAAGCGCACGATCACGCAAGAGGTCGCCACCGACGACGTGCAGACGCAGCTCGACACGCTCGCCGGAGCGGACTTCGACCTGTCCCGCAACGACATCACGCGCGCCGGCGACACCGTCGATTCGCTGCTGGCGCGTCTCAACGTCGTCGATGCTGCCGCCGCTGCCTTCCTGCGCAGCGACAGCACCGCGAAGAAGCTGCTCGAAGGCCGCGCCGGCAAGCGTGTCCAGGTTCGCCTCGACACGTCCGGCAAGCTCGAGGACCTGGTCGCCCGCTATGCCGCCCCCGGCAACGACAAGATTCCGACCCAGTTCACGCGCCTGCACGTCGAGCGGGTCGACGGCAAGCTGGTGGCCACGTCGGTGCTGGCGCCGCTTTCGGCAATGCCGCTGCTGGCCAGCGGCACGGTCCGCTCCTCGCTCTTCGCGGCCACCGACGACGCCGGCATCCCCGACGCCGTCGCGATGCAGATCGCCGAGATCTTCGGCACCGACATCGATTTCCGCCACGACCTTCGCAAGGGCGCCACGTTCTCCATCGTCTACGAGTCGCTCACGGCCGACGGCGAGTCGATCACCTGGGGGCCGAGCGCCGGGCGGATCCTGGCGGCGCAGTTCGTCAACAAGAACCAGGGCTACTCGGCCATGTGGTTCAAGGACGCCGACAGCAAGGGCAGCTACTTCGGTCTCGACGGCCAGAGCAAGGAGCGCTCGTTCCTGTCGAGCCCGCTCGAATTCTCGCGCGTCACCTCGGGCTTCGCGATGCGCATGCATCCGATCCTCAACACCTGGAAGCAGCACAAGGGCGTCGACTACGGCGCGCCCATCGGCACCCCGGTGCGCGTCGTCGGCGACGGTGTCGTGGAGTTCGCCGGCTGGCAGAACGGCTACGGCAACGTCATCCACGTCAAGCACAGCAACGATGTCGAAACCGTCTATGCGCACCTGAGCCGCATCGACGTCACCAAGGGCGAGAAGGTTGACCAGGGCAGCACCATCGGCGCGGTCGGCATGACCGGCTGGGCCACCGGCCCGCACCTGCACTTCGAATTCAAGCTCGATGGCGAGCAGCAGGATCCGCTGCTCGTGGCCCAGAACTCCGAGGCCATCGTGCTGTCGCCGGCGCAGAAGACCCATCTCACCGAGCTTTCGGCCAGCCTGCGCGCCCAGCTCGGCGTGGCCCAGACGCTGGCGCACGCGCAGGTTCTCGGCGAATAGCGGCGCGGTGCCATGAGCACCGTCTTCGTCGGCTTGATGTCGGGCACGTCGATCGACGGCGCCGATGGCGTGATCGCCGACTTCTCCCCCAGCCCCGCAACTTCGACCTCCGCGCTTCGCGTCCTGGCGCATGCGCACGTCGATTTTCCTGCGCCGCTGCGCAGCGAATTGCTGGCGCTCAATCGTTCTTCCGCCGACGAGGTCCATCGCGGCGCGCTCGCCGCCAACGCGCTCGCTCGTGTCTATGCCGGCCTCGTCGAGACACTGCTCGGGGTGGCTGCGATCGATCGCCGGCAAGTCGCTGCGATCGGCTGCCACGGCCAGACGGTGCGGCATCGGCCGAAGGAATTCGACGGCACCGGCTACACGGTGCAGCTCAACGCGCCGGCGCTGCTGGCCGAGCTCATCGGGATCGACGTGGTCGCCGACTTTCGCAGCCGCGATGTTGCCGCCGGCGGCCAGGGCGCGCCGCTCGCGCCCGCTTTCCATCGCGCCATGTTCTGGGCTCCCGGGCGAGTGGCGGCCGTGCTCAACCTGGGCGGCATCGCCAATCTCACGGCCATCGGTGCCGATGGCTCGACCCTGGGCTTCGATTGCGGCCCGGCCAATACCCTCCTCGACCGCTGGTGCGTTGCAAGCACGGGCCGCGCATTCGATGCGGCGGGCAGCTGGGCTGCGTCCGGACACGTGGATCCGCGCCTGCTCGATGCCCTGCTGAGCGAGCCCTATTTCGCCTTGCCCGTGCCGAAGAGCACCGGACGCGACCTGTTCGATGAAGGCTGGCTCGAATCCCGCCTCGCGGCCAGCGACGGCCGTCGGCGACTGACAGCACAGGACATCCAGGCCACGCTCTCGGAGTTGTCGGCGCGGACCGCCGCCGACGCCTTTCGCGGCTATGCACCCGATGCGGCCGAGCTCATCGTCTGTGGTGGCGGCGCCTGCAACCTCGACCTGATGGCGCGCCTCGACCGCCTGATCGCGCCCGCGCGCCTCGTCACCAGCACCGAGCGCGGCCTGCCGGTCGATCAGGTGGAAGCGGCCGCCTTCGCCTGGCTGGCCCGGGCCTTCACGCAGCGCGAGCCGGGCAACATCGCCAGCGTCACCGGCGCCGCGGGCCCGCGCATTCTCGGCGCGCTCTACCCGGCAGGCTGAGCAGGCCGGCGCGAAGCGGACGCAAAAAAGCCGCCTCGCGGCGGCTTTTCCGGGCAGCGCAAAAGCTCAGGCCGAAAAGCTGGAGCCGCAGCCGCAGGTGGTCGTGGCATTCGGGTTCTTGATCACGAACTGGGCACCCGACAGGTCGTCCTTGTAGTCGATCTCGGCCCCGGCCAGATACTGCAGGCTCATCGCATCGATGAGCAGCGTGACACCGTTCTTCGCCATCTGGGTGTCGTCGTCGTTGACGATCTCGTCGAAGGTGAATCCGTATTGAAAGCCCGAGCAACCGCCGCCTTGCACGAACACGCGCAGCTTCAGGTCGGGGTTGCCTTCTTCGTCGACCAGTTCCTTCACCTTGTTGGCGGCGCTGTCGGTGAAGATCAGCGGCACCGGCGGCGCATCGGCCTCGGGGCTGGAAACAATGTTTTCGGCAACTGCGCTCATGCGTGAGCTCCTTCGAATGCGAACCGGCAGAGGTTATCCCAGTTGGGGAAATCCTCGCCTGAAAACAAGAAGCCGCCCACAGGCGGCTTCCGGCAAAAGCGTGATGGATCAGCGCTTGCTGAACTGCTTCCTGCGGCGAGCGCCGTGCAAGCCGACCTTCTTGCGCTCCACTTCGCGCGCGTCGCGGGTCACGAATCCGGCGCGGCTGAGGTCGCCCTTGAGCGCCGCGTCGTAGTCGATCAGGGCGCGGGTGATGCCGTGGCGCACGGCGCCGGCCTGGCCCGTTTCGCCGCCGCCGCGGACATTGACCTTGACGTCGAACGTGGCGTCGTTGGCCGTCAGCAGCAGGGGCTGGCGCACGACCATGATCGACGTCTGGCGGCCGAAGTACTCCTCGACCGGCTTGCCGTTCACCAGGATCTGGCCGGTGCCCTTCTTCATGAAGACGCGCGCCACCGACGACTTGCGGCGGCCGGTTCCGTAGTTCCAGTTTCCGATCATCGCGCGTCCTGCAAGGTAAGGGTCTTGGGTTGCTGCGCGGTGTGCGGATGGGTGTCGCCCGCATAGACCTTCAGCTTCTTGATCATCGCGTAGCCGAGCGGGCCCTTGGGCAGCATGCCCTTGACCGCTTTTTCCAGGGCGCGGCCGGGATGCTTGGCCTGCATGTCCTTGAAGCTCAGGCCGCGGATGCCGCCGGGGTAGCCGGAGTGCCGGTAGTAGATCTTGTCGTCGGCCTTGTTGCCGGTGACGCGGATCTTGTCGGCGTTGACGATGACGATGAAGTCACCCGTGTCGACGTGAGGCGTGTAGATGGCTTTGTGCTTGCCGCGCAGGCGGAGGGCGACTTCACTGGCCACCCTGCCCAAGACCTTGTCGGTCGCGTCGATCACAAACCACTCATGCGTCACTTCGGCGGGTTTGGCGCTGAAGGTTTTCATGGGACGATCTAAAAGTTGCTGCCCGCTCGGAACGGCTCTGACGATCGGACCCGCTTCTACTGGCGGGCGCTCACTCGAGATACGCTGGGTTCCTGCGCGATAAAGCGCACTTTCCGCCGGGGCGATCCGCGAAAAGCCTGTGAGTATAGCAGGGCCAATTCCCGGTGCTGCAAGCGCTGGGGCGCAGCCTCTAGCCGAAGCGCCTAGACTGGGGTAAACCCTAGGAAGACGTATGGACCTCATCGAAGGCGGGTTTGCCCCCGAGAGAGATCTCGAGCGCCCCGCTCCATTGCCCACTGCCGCTCCGCCGCCCTCGCCGCAACGCGACTGGGTGCCGGTGCGCTCGCTCGGCGCGCGCCACCGCGAGCGCATCCTGGCGCACCTGCTTGCGCTCGACGAGCGCTCCCGCTACCTGCGCTTCGGCTACGCCGCCAACGACGGACACATCGCTCGCTACGCCGACACGCTCGACTTCGAGCACGACGAAGTGTTCGGCGTCTTCAATCGGCGCCTCGATCTCATCGCCATGGCGCACCTCGCCTACCGGCGGCACGACCCGGCTCGCGGCCGCGACAGCGCCGCCGAATTCGGCGTCTCGGTGCTGCCCAGGGCGCGCCGCCGCGGCTTCGCCCGGCGCTTGTTCGAGCACGCCATGCTGCATTCGCGCAACCGCGGCGTTCGAACCCTTTTCATTCATGCCCTGAGCGAGAACGTCGCGATGCTGAAGATCGCCAGCAACGCCGGCGGCACGATCGAGCGCGACGGCTCGGAGAGCGAAGCCTGGGTGAAGCTGCCGAAGGAAACCCTGGCCTCGCATCTCGACGAGATGGTGGGCGACCGGCTGGCCGAGATCGACTATCGGATGAAGCACGGCGCCCAGCGCATGGAGAACCTGTTCAAGCGGTCCGGCGAAACCCCAAATGGGGATGGATGAGCGGCGGCGCCGCCGTTAACATGCAGCGCTTCGCTTGCCAGGCCCTGTCCAGGCAACTTCGTGTCTGAGAGGTGGGCGGCTCGATGGTTACGCTTCCGTGGGTCACAGCAGCAGTGGGGCTTTCGCTGCTGGCGATCGTCCTCCTCGGCTGGATCTGGCTGGCGCGCCGCGGCACACGCGTCGAGCCGCTGCCCACCGAGTGGGCCCTCTCGGCGCGGCCCGTGTTCTCCACCGACGAGCGCCGCATCTACAAGCTGATGCGCGAGGCGCTGCCGCATCACATCGTGCTCTCGAAGCTGCCGCTGGTGCGCTTTTGCCAGCCCAACGATCCGGGCGAGGTGCGCTTCTGGTACGAGCTGCTCGGCTCGATCAACGTCACCTTCGCCGTTTGCAGCGCCAACGGCCGCGTGCTGGCCGCCATCGACCTCGACATCGACCGCGGCAACTCGCGCCGCATCCTGCAGATCAAGCAATCGGTGCTGGGCGCCTGCCGCGTTCGCTACCTGCGCTGTCCGGTCGACAACCCGCCCTCGGTGGCCGAGCTGCAGCTGCTGGTGCCGACCGGCGGCGCCGCGGCACGCATGCCGCAGCCGCCCTCGCCGAGCGGCCTCAACGAAGCCCGCGATTCGCTCGCCAGCACGGTCGCCCATCGGCGCGCCCAGCGCACCGCCCTCTGGCAGGACTCATCGGTGTTCCAGGATTCCTTTTTCGCTCCCGACAGCCGGCTCGACGGCTTCGGCAACAGCGAATTCAGCGGCCTGTCCTCGAGCGCGCTGGCCGCCGTGACCGCGGCACGCGGCAACGGCCATGGCACGCCCCGCCCACCTGCGCCTGCGCCACGCCACCCGCCCGGCGCCGAAGGCGGCGGCGTGGTCGTCGAGACGGAAGCGCCGGCTGTCTCCCGGTCGCATCATTAGCGCCGCGCGCCGATAGCGGCGCCCTGCGATGACGACTGCCAGCGAAGCACCGGGCCCGCGCCCCGCGCCCTACGCCGACCTCACGCCCTCCGCCGTCCTCGATGCCCTCGACGGCGTCGGACTGCGCGGCGACGGCCGGATCCTGCAGCTCAACTCGTACGAGAACCGCGTCTTTCAGGTCTTCCTCGAAGACAGCCGCGTCGTCGTCGCGAAGTTCTATCGGCCGGGCCGCTGGAGCGATGACCAGATCCTCGAAGAGCACGCCTTCGCCGCCGAGCTCGCAGCGGCGGAGATTCCGGTGGCGGCGCAATTGCCGATGGCGCGCGACCTCGAATCGCCCTACTCCGCCGCGATCACCGAAGTGGGCGAGACGCTCGCCACGACCACGCTCACCGGCAACGCCTATCGCTTCGGCGCGTGCCTGCGCTTTGCCGGCCGCGCGCCGGAGCTCGACGATCCCGAAGTGCTGCGCTGGCTCGGCCGCTACATCGGCCGCATGCATGCGGTGGGCGCGCGCTCGGCCTTCAAGGAACGGCTGACGATCGACGTCGCCACCTATGGCGAGGTCAGCCGCGACTGGCTGCTGGCCCACGACACAGTCACGCCCGACACCTCCGGGACCTGGCGCGAGCTGGTCGATGCGGCGCTCGCCGCCTGCCGCGCTGCCTTCGATTCGGCCGAGCTGAAGCAACTGCGCCTGCACGGCGACTGCCATCTCGGCAACGTGCTGTGGACCGAGCAGGGGCCGCACTTCGTCGATCTCGACGACGCCGTCAACGGCCCGGCGATCCAGGACCTGTGGATGCTGCTTTCGGGCGACCGCGCCGCGATGAGCCGCCAGCTCCTCGACGTGCTCGACGGCTACGAGCAGTTCACGGAATTCGACTGGCGCGAGCTTCGGCTCGTCGAGCCGCTGCGCACCTTGCGCATGCTGCACCACAGCGCCTGGATCGCGCGGCGCTGGGACGATCCCTCGTTTCCGATCGCCTTCCCGTGGTTCGACAGCCCCTCGTACTGGGCCGACCAGTGCGTGCGCCTGCGCGAGCAACTGGTGGCGATGGCCGAGCCGCCCCTCGGCAGCCCGGGCTGACGAGCGGTCGAACCCCGCAGCCCGGCCTGAGCCGCAACGAGCCCTAGGCCAGCAACAGCGCGTTGACGCGCTTCACGTAGGCCGCCGGATCCTCGAGCTGGCCGCCCTCGGCGAGCAAGGCCTGATCGAAGAGGATATTGGCCAGATCGTCGAAGTGCGTGCTCGATTCGAGCCGCTTCACGAGCGCGTGCTCCGGGTTCACTTCCAGGATCGGCTCGGCCTTCGGCGCGCCCTGGCCGGCTTGCTTGAGGAGCCGCGCCAGGTGCCCGCTCATGTCGCCCTCTTCGGCCACCAGGCAGGCCGGCGAATCGACCAGGCGCGGTGGTCACGCGCACGTCCTTCGCCCGATCCTTCAGCGCTTCCTTCAGGCGTTCGAGCGTCGGCTTGAACGCCGTCGCCGCTTCCTCGGCCTGCTTCTTCTCGGCTTCGTCCTCGAGCTTGCCGAGATCGACCGAGCCCTTGGCCACGCTTTGCAGCGAATGGCCGTCGAACTCGTACAGGTGCGAGAGCAGCCATTCGTCGACGCGGTCGGTCAGCAGCAGCACCTCGATGCCCTTCTTGCGGAAGATCTCGAGCTGCGGGCTGTGCTTGGCGGTCGCCGAGCGTGTCGGCGGTGACGTAGTAGATCGCGTCCTGGCCTTCCTTCATGCGCTTGACGTAGTCGGCGAGCGAGACGCTCTGCGTGCCGCTCTCGTCGTGCGTCGACGAGAAGCGGTAGAGCTTGGTCAGCCGCTCCTTGTTGGCGTGGTCTTCGCCGATGCCTTCCTTGAGTACCGTGCCGAAATCTTTCCAGAACTCGGCGTACTTCGTCCTTCTCGGCCTCGTCCTCGCTGTCGGCCAGGCCTTCGAGCATGGAGAGCACGCGCTTGGTCGAGCCTTCGCGAATCGCCTTCACGTCGCGGCTTTCCTGGAGCAGCTCGCGGCTGACGTTCAGCGGCAGGTCGCTCGAGTCGATCACGCCCTTGACGAAGCGCAGGTACACCGGCATCAGCGCCTCGGCATCGTCCATGATGAAGACGCGCTTGACGTACAGCTTCACGCCGCCGCGCTTGTCGCGGTTCCACAGGTCGAACGGCGCCTTGGCCGGGATGTAGAGCAGCTGCGTGTATTCGCTGCGGCCCTCGACCCGGTTGTGCGTGTAGGCGAGCGGCGCCTCGGTGTCGTAGCTGATCTGCTTGTAGAACTCCTCGTACTGCTCCTTCGTGATCTCGCTCTTCGGGCGCGACCACAGGGCCGCCGCCTTGTTCACCGGCGCCCACTCGTCCTTGCGTGACCTGCTTGCTGGCCTCGGCGTCCCACTCTTCCTTCTGCATCAGGATGGGCAGCGAGATGTGGTCGGAGTACTTCGAGACGATGGAGCGCAGCTTCCAGTTCGAGAGGAACTCCTCTTCGCCTTCGCGCAGGTGCAGGATGACGCTGGTGCCGCGCTGCGGCGCGCGTGATCGTTTCCACCTCGAAGTCGCCGGCGCCTTCCGAGGTCCAGCGCACGCCTTCTTCGGCCGGCAAGCCGGCGCGGCGCGACTCGACGACGATCCTGTCGGCGACGATGAAGCCGGAATAGAAGCCGACGCCGAACTGGCCGATCAGCTGGGCGTCCTTCTTCTTGTCGCCTTCGAGCGCCGACATGAACTCGCGCGTGCCGCTCTTGGCGATGGTGCCGAGATTGGCGACCGCTTCTTCTGCCGACAGGCCGATGCCGTTGTCGGTGATCGTGATCGTCTTCGCCTCGGCGTCGAAGGCGACGCGAACCTCGAGATTCGGATTGCCCTCGAACAGCTCGGGCTTGTCGATGGCCTCGAAGCGCAGCTTGTCGCAGGCGTCGGAAGCATTCGAGATCAGCTCGCGGAGAAAGATCTCCTTGTTCGAGTACAGCGAGTGGGTGACGAGGTGCAGGATCTGCTTGACCTCGGCCTGGAATGAAAGGGTTTGCTTGTCCATCGGCGTGTTGTTCGGTTCGTGGGCGGAAGGAGGCCCGGCGGTTGGAGAGCTGCGGGGCGCTGGCGGCACATGGTGCCGCGGGCCGCCATTTTCAAGCAAGGCGTCCCTAGAATCCGCCCACCATGCGCACCGTGACCGCCACCCGCTACGTCACGCCGCTGCGCGAGGGCGGCTCGCTGCCGGCCGTGATCGAAGCCGACGACGACGGTCTGTACGTGCTCAAGTTCCGCGGCGCCGGCCAGGGCACCAAGGCGCTGACGGCCGAGCTCATCGCCGGCGAGATCGGCCGCACGCTCGAGCTGCCGGTGCCCGAGATCGTGTTCGTCGCCCTCGACGTCGACCTCGCGCGCACCGAGCCCGACCCGGAGATCCAGGACCTGATCCGCGCCAGCGGCGGCATCAACCTCGGCCTCGACTACCTTTCCGGCTCGCTCGCCTTCGACCCGCTCGCCGACGCTACCGACGCCGAGCTCGCCTCGCGCATCGTCTGGTTCGACGCGCTCGTGACCAACCTCGACCGCACCGCCCGCAACACCAACATGCTGGTGTGGCACCGCAAGCTCTGGCTCATCGATCACGGCGCCGCACTCTTCTTCCACCACAGCGGTCTCGGCGATCCGGCGGCGGCGACACGGCCGTTTCGGCTGATCCGCGAGCACGTGCTGCTCTCGGCCGCCGACCGCATCGCCGAGGTGGATGCCGCGCTGGCAGCGAAGCTCACGCGCGCCGAGCTCGAACGCATCGTCGCTCTCGTGCCCGACGACTGGCTCGTCGATGCGTCCACCATCGCTTCGCCCGACGAGCCGCAAGGCCCGGAGGCGAGACGCACCGCGTACGTCGACTATTTCCTGCGCCGGCTCGCCGCGCCGCGCGCCTTCGTCACGGAGGCCCTCGGTGCCCGCCACGCTCACGTATGACTACGCGATCGTTCGCGTCGTGCCGCGCGTCGAGCGCGGCGAGTTCGTCAACGTCGGCGTCATCGTCTCGTGCGACGCCAACGAGGCGCTGGCGGCGCGCATCGAGCTCGACGCGGCCCGGGTGCTCGCGCTCGACCCGGCCGCCGACCTCGCGGCGATCGAGGCGGCGCTCGGCGCCATCGTCGCGGTGTGCGCCGGCGACGTCGCGGCCGGCGCGCTCGGCAAGCTCTCGGCGCGCGAGCGCTTCCACTGGCTGGTGGCGCCGCGCAGTGCCGTGATCCAGACCTCGCCGGTACATACGGGCCTGTGCCGCGACACCGCCAGCGCGCTCGACCACCTCTTCGACACGATGGTCAAGCCACGCCGCGGCTGAGCAGGTACAGCCAGTCGTCGACGCGCGAGCGCGCAAACGCCGGCGCGCCCTTCAGCCGAGCTCCTTCGGCTGCTTCTTCTCGAACCAGTGCGTGAAGCGCAGGCCGTCCCAGTGCAGGCCGATGTGCGCCGCCGACTTGGCGTGGCGCAAGGCGCGCGGCCGGAAGATGCCGACGCATTCGCCCGCGGCATCGCGCACGCTCGGCCAGCGCAGGCCCCAGCTGCCGAGCTCGCGCAAGGCGCGGCCGAGCCGCTGCGAGAAGCCGTAGTGGTCGGGGTCGAGCGCCGCAGCGAAGCGCTTCGGCGCCGCGCCCTCCTCTTGCACCGAGCCCAGGTCGTGCAGGTCGGCCTCCACGTTCGCCGTGATCAGCCGCATGTCGAGATCGATCGCCGGCTCGTCGGTGAAGCGCATGAAGATGGCGCGGTGATGGCTCACCTCGGCCACCGAGGTCTCGAGCGAATGCGCCGCGTAGTACACGCCGTAGCTGCCGTCGGAAAAGCGCGAGCCGTCGGGGTTGAGATGCGTGAAGGCGGCCATCACCGGCGTGGCGCCCGGTCCGCTGATGCGCTCGGCCGGCGGCACGAGCTGCAGGTCGCCGGCCTCGTCGCGCAGGCGCGGATTGGCCAGCGCCTCGATCGCGAACACGGCATCGAGATCGGCGGCATCGGCGATCGCGTCGTACAGGCCGACCGTCGGGTAGCGCGACGGGATGAGGCGGTACGAAGGCCGCCACGACACGCGCGCCGTCGGCACGCTGGCCGGATCGATGTGCATCGCGGGCTCGGCGGAAGCGATCGATCAGGCCTTGCCGCCGCGCTGGGCGTCGAGGTACTGGCGCACCACCCACAGGTCGGCCACTTGGCCGCCCATCATGCGATCGAGCGCCGAGCGCCCGGCGAAGAGCGGCGCGGTGTTGGCCTTGCGCACCCACGCATCGGCGCGCTCGGCGACCGGAAAGAGGATGTGCAGCGAGGAGTAGATGCCGAACAGGTGCGAGAGCCGCTCGAGCAGATGCCGGTCGAGCGGCGCCACCTTGCCCTGCTTCCATTGGTAGAGCGTGGTGCGGGCCACGCCGAGCAGCGTCGTCTGCTCGGCCACGCCGAGCTGCCAGGCCTCGGCCAGGCGAAAGAAGGTGCGCAGCGCGGCCGCCGCCGTTGCCGGCGAGGCGAGATCGACGCCGGCGGAAACTGGCCTGAGGAGCGCACTCATGACCCGGCGAGCTTAGTACATCGGCGAACAAATATCAATAAATTGTCCGCACGCGTACAAAGGACTATGTCACGCCCGCTCCAGGTAGCTCTGGAATACGCCGACGTGCACCAGCGCCGGGTCGGCCGAATTCGGCCAGAGCTCCTCGCTGCGAAAGCGCACGTCGTAGGTGGGCTCGTCGCGGGCCTCGATGCCGTGCGCGTGCGCATCGGGGAACGGATAGGCCGGCGAGACGCCCACCACCACGCCGGTCTTGCCGCGGATGTAGCCGGGCATGCGCACATGGCCGGGCACGTGGTCGCTGCGCACGCGCACGCGCTCGCCCGGCGCGAAGGACTCGGCCGGGGCGGCGTTGCCGCGCCCGGCGGCGCTGGCGGCGGCGAGCGGGAACGCGCCCTCGGCGCGTGCCTCGAGCTCGGCCAGCGGAATGACGCCCTTTTCCACGCAGAGCGTGGCCAGGCTCGTCAGCGTGCGCTCGTAGTAGCCCGCACCCAGGTAGTGGCGCGGCTCCATCCGCTCGATGGCGTGGCGGTACTCGTCCATGTTGAAAAGGCCCAGGCGCACCGCATGGGCGTAGAGCGCGTTGGCGCGCACCTCCCACGCCGCATGGAATGCCGGCGCATCGAGCGTGTAGCGCACCGCGCCGAAGCCCTGCTTGCCGCCGAGGTCGTGCATGCCGTCCATCACTGCTCTCCTTGCGATGCGGCTACAGCCGCGCCACGCCGATCATCCCGTCGCGGGTGACGATGCCGGCAAGGCGCTCTTCGCTCCAGCCGATCGTCTCTGCAGGCCGCACCGGCAGCACCATGTAGCGCGTGTCGGCCGTCGTGTCCCAGACGCGGATCTCCACTTCCGGCGGCAGATCGAGCCCCATCTCCTTCAGCACCGTGCGCGATTGGCGCACCACGCGGGCCCGGTACTCCAGGTCCTTGTACCAGTCGGGCGGCAAGCCGATGATGGTGAAGGCGGTGCACGAGCAGAGCGTGCAGCAGATGACGTTCTGGACCGCGGCCGAGTTTTCCAGCACGACCAGGTGGCGATGGTGCCTGGGCATCGCCAGCCCCAGCTCGGCCACCGCGGCGCGACCGTTGGCCAGCAGCCGCTCGCGGAACGTTGGATCGGTCCACGCCTTGGCGACGACGCGCGCGCCGTTCCTCGGCAGCCAGTCTTCTTCGGCCATGCGGCCGAGCTCGACGACCGCCTCGCTCGCCTTCAGGCCGCGATCGTCCAGGGCGGCCTGGATCGCGTCGACGCGCCGTTCGAGCGAAGCCGTGCCGGCTTCCCCGCGACCGTGATTCTCATGCGCCATGGCCATCGCGCTGCCCCACGAAACGTGACGAGCAACCAGTATCGCTCCACTCTCGAAATGAGCGCATCGCGCGTGTTTGCGACCCGCACCAAACGCCGTTCGCGGTACTAGTCGACTGTCGGAGCCCGCAAGCGCAGCACGGGCCTTCCGCACACGCCGCCGAGCCCGGAAAATCGGCTTTGCCTTGTGGCCTTCTCCTTGACGACTGTCGACGCCTTCCCATGTCCATGAAGATCGAGGTCGACCGCCAGCTCGGCGCGGCCAGGCAGATGCTCGAGTCGGGCGAGGTCGAGGCGGCGCGCAGCCTCGCCTCGGCCGTGCTGAAGATGGCCGAAAGCCGTGGCGATCGACCGGCCCAAGGACAAGCGCTGCTGGCCTTGTCGCAGTTCGATCGCGTGCTGGGGCGCTTTCGCCGCGTCGTCGACACCGCGCATCGCGCCTCGCAACTCTTCCAGATCGAGGGCGACATCGCCGGCGAGGCTTCGGCGCTGTCGCTGCTCTCGCACGCGAACAGCTACCTCGGCCGCGACGAGGAGTCGGTCGAAGCCGCTCTGCTCAGCGTCAAGCTCGGCGACCTTCTGCCGCCGGGCCAGCAGCAGATCCATCTCTACAACTACCTCGGCGTGGGCTACCTCTGGGCGAACAGCTTCGCGGCCGCGGAAGCGGCCCTGCGCGAGGCCGAGCGGCTGGCGCTCGTCGAAGGCTCGACGAGCACCGTCCTGTTGCCGCGCATCAACCTGGCCTGGCTCGAGGCGGTGCGGCTCTTCAAGGGCCGCTATTTCAACGGCAGCATGTCGAGCACCGGCGAGCTGGAGCGCCGCCTCGCGCATTGCAAGGCCTTGTTCGACAACGACGAGCCCTTTGCCGGGCTGCCCGGCGTGCGCGCAGTGCTGCAGCGCTTCGGCCGCTGCGCCCATGTGCTGCTGCTGTGCTGGAGCGACCGGCTCGACGCCGCCGAGGCCGAGCTGGCCGCCGCGTGCTCCGGCCAGCGGCCCGCGCACTACGCCCAGGTGGCGAACTTCTTCGAGCACTGGGTGGCCGCCGAGCTGCACATGGCACGGCACGACCTGCAGGCGGCCCGCCACGAGGCGACGGTGCTGGTCGAGAAGGCGGGGCAGGCCGAGTTCGAGCAGATGGCCTACATCGGCCATTTCCTGCTCACGCAGATCTACCGCCAGCAGGGGCACTACGAGCTTGCGCTCGACGAGGGCCGCGCCCAGCGCCGGCGCGAGCTGCGCGTGCAGGGCGATATCCTCGACAGCCGCCACAAGGTCGTGCAGACCCAGCTCGACATCCGCCGCAGCCAGCACCACCTGCAGCAACTGGTGCGCCATTCGCACGAGCTCGAGCGCCTGTCATACGAAGACTCGCTGACCAGCCTGGCCAATCGCCGGCGTTTCGAGGCGCAGCTCTCGGCCTGCCTCGGCGAAGGCTGGGAGCGGCAGCAGCCGGTCTGCGTGGCCACCGTCGATCTCGACGACTTCAAGCGCGTCAACGACACCTACTCGCACGCCGCCGGCGACGAGGTGCTCAGGGAAGTGGCGCAGGCGCTGCGCGATTCGGTGCGCGAGACCGACCTGCCGGCTCGCCTCGGCGGCGACGAGTTCGTGATCCTCTTTCAGCACACCAGCATCGACACGGCGCGCGCCATCTGCGCCCGCGCCCGCGACCGCGTGGCGCGCCTGCGCTGGCCGCACCTGTCCTCCTCGCTCGCCGTGAGCGCGAGCATCGGCGTGGCCGAGGCACAGCCCGACGACACGCCGGCGGCGCTGCTGCGGCGCAGCGATCTCTCGATGTTCGAGGCCAAGGCCAGCGCCGCGTCCTGACCGCGGCGTTCGACCGCCCGAGCTGTCGGGTCGGGCGGCCGCTACGACGGACCGCTGCGAATGTGCGAGACGCCGCCGTCGACCACCAGCGTCGCGCCACAGACGTAGTCGCCGGCGCGCGAGGCGAGGTAGATGGCGGCGCCGGCCATGTCTTCGTCGCGGCCGATGCGCTTCATCGGGATCCGTTTCGAGATCTCGTCGCCATGGTCGCGGGCAGCACGGTTCATGTCGGAGGCGAAGGCGCCGGGCGCGATGGCGCTGACCACGATCTGGTCTTGCGCCAGGCGCAGCGCCATGCGCCGCGTCATGTGGATCAGGCCCGACTTGCTCGCCGCGTACGAATACGTCTCCAGCGGATTGACGGCGATGCCGTCGATCGAGGCGATGTTGATCACCTTGGCCGGCTGCGCGGCGCTGGCCGCCGCCTTCAGGAGGCCATGCATCGCCTGGGTGAGGAAGAACGGCGCCTTCAGGTTGAGGTCGACCACCTTGTCCCAGCCCTTCTCGGGAAAGGTCTCGAAGCTCTCGCCCCAGGCGGCGCCGGCGTTGTTGACGAGGATGTCGAGCTTGGTCTCGCGCGCGCCGTACGCGGCCACCAGCGCGTTCACGCCGTCGAGGGTGGACACGTCGGCCGGCAGCGAGAAGCACGCGCCGAGAGCAGAGAGCTCCGTCGCGGTGGCATCGCAATCGGCGGCCTTGCGCGAGGAGATGTAGACCCGGGCGCCCTGCTTCAGGAAACCGGCTGCGATCATGCGGCCGATGCCGCGCGAGCCGCCGGTGATGAGGGCGGTGCGATGGGCAAGCGAAAACAGGTCGGTCATGCGCGTCTCCTCACGGCGCGATCGGTTCGCGCCAGCGACGATTGTGACGATGCCACGCATCGGGCACCGGTGGCGCTGCCGATTCGATCGCGAGGTGCCGGCAACGGCGCCCTGCCGTGCGCTGTACCATGGGCGTGCCGCGACTCGTACGGCCGCCCCAGACGTATCGGCTGTCCTGCACGATTTCGCGCCCTGCAACAAACCGGGAGGATGTGATGGCAAGAGAAGCGATGACAAAACGGGCGACCGGAATGGCCGGCGCCCTCGTGACGCTCGTGTTGGGACTCGCCTTCGCGGGCGCCCTCTCCGCCCAGACAACGACCACCACCAGCGTCGACGTTCACAATTTCGAGGTGATCGCCGTCGACGGCAATCGACTGGTCCTTCGCGACGAACGGGGCACCAACGAATACACGGTGCCGAACGATTTCCGCTTCACCGTCGACGGCAAGAAGATGGCCGCCTCGGAGCTGAAGGCGGGGATGAAGGGCACGGCGACCGTTACCACCACGACCAAGACGAGACCTGTCGTCATCACCGAGATTCGCCAGGGCGTCGTGGTGAAAACGGCGCCGACCTCGGTGACCGTGCTCGATCACATGGATGGGGTGCGCAAGCGCTTCACGCAAGGTGAACTGAACGACCGGGGCGTGGAGATCTTCAAGGACGGCCGCCTGATCGACCTGTCCAAGCTGAACAAGGGCGACGAGATCACGGCGACGTTCGTGACACAACTTCCGCCGGAAGTGGTCACGGACAAGGAAGTCGACGCGACGCTGGCCTCGTCCTCTTCCTCGCCCTCCCCCTCGTCTTCGTCCTCGGCCACGGCGTCGGCCGACTCGGCTCCCGCGAACGCGACGCCGAGTCCCGCTCCCGCCAGCGAGGCGGCCTCGGCTGCAGAGGCGCCGCCTCCGCCCCCGGCGGCCGCAGCCTCAGCGCTTGCGCCCATGCCCGCCGAGTCGTCGGGCTCGAGTGCGACGTGGTACGTGCTGATCCTTATCGTCATTGCCGCGGTGCTGTTCTTCGTTCTGCGCCGGCGCAAGGACGGGAATCCGCCGCGCTGACACCGCGGACCGGCGCGGCGCCCTCACGCCGCGCCGGTTTGCCATGAGAAGGCGACCGCGAAGAGCTCGGCAGCGCCGGCGAAGCCGGCTGCGAAAGGCGCGTCGACGCTACGGCAAAACCG
>CAVZUJ010000002.1:0-637912 GCA_963778525.1 uncultured beta proteobacterium
TCGTGCTGGAAGAACACCAGGTGCGGCGCCTGCGGGTCCCAGCGCCCGGCTCGGAGTCCGCGTCCGGCACGGAAATCGCCGCCAGCCGCCGGCGCAGGGCGGCCAGCAGCACCATCGCCCAGTCGGCCGCGCTCGCCTGCACGACGAAGTTGCGGGTGAACCGGCCGCGGGCGCGCGACGCCCGGCCCGCCTGCGGGCCTGCTCGGCCGTCCGGGTCGCCCGCCTCCGCGGTGATCCCGCGCCACGCGGCCGACGGCGGCGGGCAGGTGCGGCCGAGCCGCGACCTGACGACCCGGCCCTCCTCGCCCGCGCGGGCCGCCGCCTCCACGTACCGGACGCGGCCAGCGGGAACCGCCGCCGCAGCACCGCGAGCAGCTGGCCGGCCTCGCCGCCGGCGCCCCCGTACATGGCCGACAGCAGCGCGACCTTGGCCTTGTCCCGGTCGCCGCCGAACGCGCCGGCCAGCGCCTCGTACAGGTCGCCGCCGGCCGCGGCCTGCGGCGAGCGCGCGGTCGCCGGCCAGCGCGGCCAGCACCCGCGGCTCGAGCTGCGCGGCGTCGGCGACCACCAGGACCCAGCCGGGATCGGCCACGACCGCGCGGCGCAGCACCCGCGGGATCTGCAGCGCGCCGCCGCCGCGGGTGGCCCAGCGGCCGGACACCACCCCGCCGACCACGTACTCCGGCCGGAACCGGCCGCCGCCACCCAGCTGTCCAGCCAGGCCCAGCCGTGCGCGGCGTGCAGCCGGGCCAGCTCCTTGTACTCGAGCAGCAGCGGCGCGGCCGGGTGGTCCACGCCGCGCAGCACCGAGGACCGGGTGGACGGCACCCGCACCCCGTCGGCGGCCAGCGCCCGCAGGACCTGGGCGGGCGAGTCCGGGTTCACCGGCCGCCGCCGAGCGCGGCCGAGACCGGGCGGCCAGCTCGGCCAGCCGGGCCGGCCGCATCCGGCCAGGCCCGCCGCGGGCGCGGGCCGAGCAGCTCGGTGAGCAGCGCGTCGTGGACGTCCGCCCGCCACGGCAGCCCGGCGAAGCTCATCTCCGCCGCGACCAGGCCGCCGGCCGACTCGGCCGCCACCAGCAGCCGAACCGCCCGGGATGCTCGTCGGCCGCGATCTGCCGCAGCTGCCCGGCGTGCCGGTGATCAGTGCGTCCAGC
The DNA here is from genome assembly GCA_963778525.1 of uncultured beta proteobacterium. Classification (GTDB taxonomy): domain Bacteria; phylum Pseudomonadota; class Gammaproteobacteria; order Burkholderiales; family Burkholderiaceae_C; genus Schlegelella_A. The sequence continues at coordinate 1,157 of CAVZUJ010000002.1, forward strand.
GCCGCCGGTGAGGATCGGCCGGAGCCGGGTCGGCCGGGTCGAAGAGGGCGTCCTGCGCCGAAGTCCCGGCGGCGTGATCCGCCGGGAGGGATGCGGCGAAGCCGCCCGCTTGCCCGTTTCTGCTGCGCAGCAGTCGTTCGGCAAGCTCCACGTCATGACACCGGGCGACCCGCAGGCCGGCCCGCAGCAGGGCCGGGTAGAGACGCGCGCTGCTCGCCCACACCCAGCGCACCGCACCGGCACGCTCGTACTCGGCAACTGCTGGCGAAAGATTCTTAACTGGAACGGGATCATGCAGCCTGCTGCCGTCCTCGGCGAGCTCGCAGAGCAGCGCGGACCCGCCTCCCGCAACCACCGCAACCCGCACGGCTCAGATTGTCCAGCATGGGGCTGACACTGCCGTGTTGGCTCACGATGACCAGCCTCGGGTCCGGCCGCGATGGCGCGGCCTTGCTCCCTGGCCTGGCGCTGGGCCGGTTTGTGCCCTGGTCTTGCCCGCTTCCCGCGGGAAAGGCTGACCCGGGTCGTGGATCAGCGGGTCAAGTGCGCCGGTGCTCATGGTCGGCTGGGCCTATTACAGGCCGCCGAGCAGGTCGCGCAGCGCCTGGGTGTAGGTGGCGAGTGCCGTTCGGCCTTGGCCGGTGAGAGCCACGGTGGTGTCTGGCGCGGTGCCGTTCTTGGTCTTTTCGCTGGTGATGTAATCGGCTTCCTCGAGTCTGCGTAGGTGGATGATCAGGTTGCCAGGGGTGAGCCCGATCATGTCCTGAAGCCGGGTGAAGGAGAGGGTGTCACCGGCGGGCAGGGCCGCCAGCGTCGCGACGATCTTCAGCCGGGTGGGGACGTGGATCAGCGGGTCTAGTTCGTCAGTGGTCATGGCCGGACCGTCGCTGCGGCGCTGTTGCCAGGTGAACACGGCGGCGTGGCCAGGAGCACCGCACACAGACCGATGCCTGTGCCGGCCATGTGCCGACCGGCCCAGCGAACGTCCACGGCGCCGATGGTGGCGACCGCGAGCCTCGCGCCGCATTTGCGCCAGTCCGTCCTTCCCGCCGTGATGACAGCCCAGGCCAGGCCGGCGGTGATCAGCGGCACGTGGCCGGATACAGCCGTAGACAGTCGCTCACTCCGGAAGTGGCCAGCGGCACCATGACCGCGAACGCGACGATCCAAGCCGCCGCCAAGACGGCGATCTCGGCCGGGCGCAGCCGGGACTGGCCGCTTACCCCGGCGGTCGCGTGCTTCTGACCGCGGTTGTCGCGACGAAGTTGACGACCCGAAGGAGATGAGGACGGGGATGCCCGCCAGTCGGGCCCCTGTAGGGGTGCTGATCGCGCACCGACCGCCAGACGCGCCGAGACCGCAAGGACCCCGACCGCCCGATCGCCAGGAGCCACGGCTGGGCGGGCTCGAACTGGCGCCGGGTCTGCTGCGTCGTCTGGTCCAGCAGGGCAGCGGCCTGCTGGGGGTCGAAGTTGCCGCCGTTGTCGGCGGTGGTGGCGTCGGTGTGTGGTTCATGGTGTCTCCCTCGATCGACTTTATGCCATAAAGTAGACCTGCTTTATGGCGTAAAGTCAAGGGCCCGGGCCGAAGAACTTTGTGACATAAAGTCAGGCGGCGGGCCGGTCGACGGACGGGCGACCCCGGGTCCCGGTCGGCAGCCGATATCCGCCTACGCTCCAGAAAGGCCCGTGATCAGGCCGTCAGCTCACGGCGGACCAATATGACTGACCCCGGCCGGGCAAAGATCATTACATAAAGTCGTAGTTTGATTACATAGAGAAAGACTCGCTGCAGCCCTGGCCTTGGCGGGCTACGACCACATTCCCCTGGAGGCCCGGGTCGACCCCGGCAACGTCCGGTGAAACCCCGTTCAGCTAGCGAGTTCCGCGAACTACACCCCTGCGCGGCGCATAGCCGCCGGGGCCGACCCCCCTGCTTGCTACTTCTGGCCGCCGCCAGCGCGCCCATGACACGCCAGCGCGACTGCTCCGGCGCTCACGCGCCAGGAACGGCCAGGCCTACTCGGAGCGCTGCTGCGGATTCCCGCAAGCAGAGCGCGAACCTCTGTCTCCCGGTACCGACGGTGACCACCGAGCGTGCGGATGGACGTGAGCTTCCCCGCCTTGGCCCACCTGGTGACGGTCTTCGGGTCCACTCTGAACATTGTCGCGACCTCTGCTGGCGTCAGCAGTGGCTCGGCCTCTGGTGTGCGTGCAGACATGTACGGCCTCTCCTCCTGGACCGGTACTGCGATCCTGCGTTTTGTTGCGATACCTGGCTCCATCGGGGAGCCTGTCGTGGATGTCCCATATGGTCTACTCACAGACCATATTGCCATCACCAGCCGTGACAAGTCGACCACCGGGAGCAAAGTTTCTGTGATGACTTACCCCGTTTGCTCCACTAATCGGAGTCACTCAGCGTGATTCTGGCGATACGGAACGTCGTATCGGGCAGATTCGGAAAAGCCCATCCCCTCCCTTAACTACCTAGCTCGATCGCCTCCAGAGCGCGCCACCTTGCGCGCAGGCGTTGGTACATGGCGGCAGTTAGCTCCAACTCCCCGTTGGCCAGCGCGTTACCGCTGCCGAGACCTCGGCGGCGGACTGGTCCCCGCGCAGCGCATCGTCATCGAGCAGCTGGACCAGGCCCCCGTAATCAAGTTCCACCAGCGCGTGCGGATGGAACTCCTCAACCCAGCGGCCAATCTCCTCCAGCTCGTCGCCGACCCGCAGCAGGGCAGCCGCGGCCTGCTCTGGTTCCGGGCGGCGGCCGCCGGGAATCCGCCGGGCCGTGGCCAGCGACCGGGCAACCCGCCTGCGCGCCTGGGACATCGCGGTGGCATAGACCAGCGTCCGGGTCCCGGCAGCGGTCGCCGGACCTCTGCTATCCCCCGCTGCTGGCGTGCCCAGGACCAGCCAGCGCTCGGTCGGCGCGAAAGGCACGAAGCAGGCAAGCGGCACCGACCACGCGCCCGTCTGGATATAAACGTGCGGCGGTACTTCGCGACCCTCCCAGCGAGCGAAGTCCTCGGCGGCCCGCTCAGCCTGGCGCGGGGCGAACGCGTCCGACATGGCGGCCCGGCGGTAGCCCGCAGTTTGCTCAGCGCGAGCCACGACCGCAGCCGGGTCTGCCACGGGCAGATGTAGGCAATGCCGTTGGCCCACCGGACATACGCGTCGCCCGCTCTCCTGCGCCGGGGCCACGATCGGCGGCAGCGCGATGAGCCTGCGGAGCGCCTCCGCATGCTCAGCGGCCAGCGCACCAGCCCGGCGCGGCCGCTGCGCGGAGGCCGCGTAGGCCGCCCACTGAGCCCGCTCCGCCGGGCCGAAAGCCGAGAGCGGCTCATATACGCGCAGATAAGCAGCGCAGGGCAGCATGTGCAAATCGTGACATGCCATGGCCTCCGGGAGAGACCCCCAGACAATCAGATCGTCGCCACTGCCTCTGGTTACGGCGCCCAGGCCTGCAGGCCGTTGTTCTGCGTTGAGACGAACATCATTCCCTCGGCAAACACGGGCTGGCCGAAGTCCGGGCCGGTGGTGATGGCCCGGAGCACGGCGCCAGTCGCGGCATTGGCCAGGGTAAGTACCTCCGACTTGGCCTTGCTACCGGTGAGGTAGACGGTGGCGGCGATGACGCCGGCGCCGTCCATGGTGGGCGAACCATCGGGCGGGCCGGTGCGAAGGCCGGTCCGCCAGATGTAGGCGCCGGTGGCCGGGTTGACCTGCTGGAGTTCGCCGGGGTAGGTGGTGCCGCCAATCGTGGCGCCGTTGCCGGCGATGTACAGGCCCGAGCCGGTCCAGATCGCCGCCGCGTCGCACTCCGAGTTGGTGTTCGCATAGGCAACGCCCACATGGTCCTGCCAGACCGGCAGGCCACCAGGTCGTCTTCCTGCCACGCGTAGTAGATCCCGTTCTTGTTGCATGCGCCGACCATCGGGGTGGCGACGCCGCCGATCGTCGCAGTGAACAAGGTCGGGGAGCCGCCGAAGTCCGAGTCCGACACCTTCTGGCTCTTGGGCACCATCCAGGAGTCTTCCTTGGCCAGCGTGGCCGGGTCGAGCCGGACTACGGATTCCTGATCACCGCCGGGTCCGTTGCCGGTGGTGACGAACACTCCGCTGGAGTCGTAGGCGGCGCTGCTCCAGATGCTCGCCTGGATGGTGTGGCCGGGGTAGGTCTGATAGAAGTTCTCCAGCCCCCCGGTGGACTGGCTGTATTCCTTGAGACCGCCGTTGATCAGCGGTATATCGCACTGGGAGGACTGGCCAATGTAAATGTTGCCGTTCGCCACGGTGGGGGAGGACCAGTCGAAGTAGTTGTTCTTGGTGGCGGACGGGATCGCGATGACCGATTTCCAGATGACCTGGCCGGTCGCCGCGCTGAGCGCGTACAGATAGCCGTCGCCGCCGGCTACGTAGACCGTACCCCGGCCGCCGTCCGGCGCGTCCTGCACTGTGGCCGTGTCCGCTATGCCGTTGGCTCCGCAGGTGGTCGCCTTGACGAAGCCGAGGTTCTGGCTCCAGAGGACCTTGCCGCTGGACTCGCTGAGGGCGTAGAAGATGCCAGTCTTCGCGCCAATGTAGACCGTGCCGCCGACCACCGTGGGACTGGCGAGCAGGCCGGCTGGCTGGCCGGACTGGGTGGGCGCGGGCGGCTTCCAGGTCCATTTCCTGACCAGTCCCCCGGCATTCGCCGTGGTGATAGCCGTCTCCGGACCGTTGTAGGACGAGTGCGCCGGGCCATTGAGGTAGCCGGGCCAGTCAACGCCCGTCGCGACCTGGGCAGCAGCCGGGGAGATGACCGCCGTCAGCCCGAGCAGCCCGCATGCTACGGCGATGAGGTGCCGTCTCATTTCTCTCCCATCTCGGGAGGGTGTTTCCAGCCTGAGGCAGTCTGCCAGGAAGTGCCTGCTGGTGGTAACGGCGCGCACGATCGATACCGGTCTCATCGCTGAGGCCCCTCCCGCTCCTATCCAGCAACATCTGGCTTGCCGCCAGAATCCGGAGCGACGTGGTCACTGCGTCCATGCCTGGTGCAGGATGCTACGGACGCGTCTCGACGGGAGACTACGCTGGCAGGGAACATAGTGTCTCCTGGGCCCCTATCTCATCATGTTTGCCCAGGTCAGAGGCTCAAAGGAGAGTCACTACAGTGACGCATGTATTCGGCAATGACTCCAGAACCGCTGTCGCCGGCGGACTCGACATCGCGCCGGTCCCTGATGGTGGCGCAAGCGGCCATCCAGGGCACGCGCAAGTGGTCTGCCAGGACCCGCCGACCGGGCTTCGCGCGATTATTGCCATCTACTCGACAGGCTCGGTCCCGGCGCTGGGCGGCGCCAGGTTCTACCCGTATCCGAGCGAGGACGCCGCTCTGGCTGACGCCCTGAACCTGTCCAGGGCGATGGCCTACAAGAACGCCCTGGCCGGTCTCGACCTCGGCGGCGGCAAGGCGGTCATCATCGGTGACCCGGCGCGGCTCAAGTCCGAGGCGCTGCTGCGCGCCTACGGCCGGTTCGTCGAGTCCCTGAACGGGCGCTACATCACTGCCTGCGACGTCGGCACCTACAGCGAGGACATGGACATCATCGCCCGCGAGTGCACGCATGTCACCGGCCGCACCGTGCCGAACGGCGAACCGGGATCTTCCGTCCTGACGGCCTTCGGCGTCTTCCAGGGCATGCGCGCGGCCGCGGAGCATGTCTGGGGCAGCACCAGCCTGGCGGGCAGACGGGTCGCCGTCGAGGGCGTGGGCAAGGTCGGCCGCCGCCTGGTCGGGCACCTCGTGGACGCTGACGCCCAGGTCACCATCTGCGACGTCGACGCCGGCGCGGTCGAGCGGGTGCGCGCGCAATACCCGGCAGTGGAAGTAGCCGCGAGCCGGACAGAACTTGCCGCGGGCACGATGGACATCTATTCGTCGGCGCGCTCGGCGGGTCGATCGACGATGACACGGTCGCGACGCTGGCCGCCGGGATCATCTGCGGTGGCGCTAACAACCAGCTCGCTCATCCCGGCATCGAGAAGCAGCTTGCCGATCGCGGCATCGTGTACGCGCCGGATTACCTGGTGAACTCCGGCGGAGTGATCCAGGTAGCCGACGAACTGGCCGGCTTCAACTTCGATCGCGCGCAGTCGAGGGCAGCGCAGATCTTCGACACGACCAAGAAAATTCTGACGATGGCTGACGAAGAGGGCATACCCGCCGTCGCCGCCGACCGGCTCGCCGAGCGGCGGATGTCCGAGGTGGGACGGCTGCGCGGCATCTGGCTCGGGAGCTGATACCCGGCGGCTCGGGAGCTGGCCAGTTTCGTCCGCGCTGCCCGGAAGCGCTCAGCGCCCAAACCAGGTACGGTTATATCCGTACGAAGGCAGGAAACGCGTCGCGTCCCAGGCGGTGGAGAGGCGACGGGCCTGTCTGTTGTGAATGAAGCCCGCCAGCATCAGCGCAGTAAAGACATCACGTTGAGTGCGGTGACTAGGGGCCTGACCAAGGCCCCCGTACGTTCGAGGGGGTCGAGCCAATGGGGCGCGGCCGAGCCAAGGCCAAGCAGGTCAAGGTTGCACGCCAGCTTAAGTACAACAGCGGCGGTACGGACCTTGACCGGCTGCGGGCTGAGCTGGGCGTCGTCACGGACCAGCAGGATGCCGAATTTGAAGCCGCATATGCGGAACTCGGCGAGCGCTACTCCGACAGTGACGACGACAACGATGACGACGACGATGAAGAACTGGGCGAGGACGAGCTAACCGGTGAAGCGCCTAGCCGGGCAGGCAGTGCGGCGGCCAGGATAAGCGGGACCGCCGGGAGCTGACGGCGGCGCCGCGGTTCGGGTGGCGCCGCGCCGGGATGCATCGCGTCCACGTTCTGGCCAGGCGGCCTTTCCGTCCGGGCTCCATTTCCTTTCGGGCTGCCGTTCCGGCCGGAGCTACGGCTCCCCGGCCGGGCCATGGTTCCGGTCGCGCTGGATGTGCGTCTGCTCCGGTCGCGCCGGATGTGCGGTCTGCGCCAGGGGCTCGTCAGGCTGGATGACGTCCGGACAGACGAGCGGTGCCGGTGCCGGGGGTGATGGTGCCGGCGCCCATTCGGGCACGTCCCTGGAGCTGAGCAGGTCCAGCGCAGGCCCGGCCGCGCCGGGGCCGACAACGGCCATCATCCCGACGCCCATGTTGAAGACCCGCTCATCTCGGCTGGCACCTGACCCAGTGCCACGAGCAGGCCAAACACCGCGGGCGGGCGCCAGGTGGCCCGGTCGACCGTAGCGTCGGCACCCGGCGGCAGCACCCGGGCGAGGTTGGCGGCCAGCCCGCCGCCGGTGATGTGCGCGAGGGCGTGCACGTCGCAGCCGCCGGCGAGGGCAAGGCAGTCGCGGGCATAGATGCGCGTCGGGGTCAGCAGCTCATCCCCCAGCGGCGCGCCGAGCCCGGCAGGCACGGCGTCCAGCGCCAGCCCGCCGCCATGCTCGTCGATCAGTTTCCTGACCAGTGAGAACCCGTTGGAATGCAGCCCGGAGGATGCCATCGCGATAAGCACATCGCCGGGCCTGACGCGGTAGGGACCGAGCAGTTCGTCGGCCTCCACGACGCCGGTAGCGGCGCCCGCGAGGTCGAAATCGTCGGAGCCGAAGTGCCCGGGGTGTTCCGCCGTCTCACCGCCGATGAGGGCACAGCCCGCGCGCACGCAGCCTTCCGCGACGCCGCCGACGATGGCCGCCACGCGCTCCGGCCGGAGCTTTCCGCAGACCACATAATCGGTCATGAACAGCGGCTCGGCCCCGCAGGCCACCAAGTCGTCGACGACCATGGCCACGAGATCGATGCCGACGGTGTCGTACCTGCCCATCCGCTGGGCTATCGCCACCTTCGTGCCGACGCCGTCGGTGGCGGTAGCCAGCAGCGGCCGCCGGTAGCCCGCCAGCCGGGACGCGTCGAACAGCCCGGCAAAACCGCCGATGCCGCCTACCACCTCGGGCCTGGCGGTCCGGGCGACCGCCGCGCGCATCAGGTCAACCGCACGGTGGCCGGCCTCGATGTCAACGCCCGCGCCGGCATAACCCGGACCCGCAGAACGCGGGCCAGCACCCGGGCTGGCAGAGCCCGTGCCCGCATGACCCGGACCCGCAGAACCCCAGAGCAGCGGAGCCCGGGGCGCCCGGCGATGAGCTCACGGCCGGACCTCGGGCACGCTGGCGCGCGCGCCCTCAAGGACATGCTTGCCCCGCTCCGCTTCCGCGACCGGGATCGGGTAGCTGCCGTCGAAGCAGGCCCGGCAGAGCCGCCCGGCTGGCAGGGTCGCCGACTTTCAAGCGAGCCAACGACACGGTGGGCGGCCCGCCGGGAATTCCGGCCGGAGGGCTGACGCCATCGAGGACCACGTGGTCGCGCGCTGGCGCGAAGTAGCCGCGCATGCGATTCAAGAGCACCAGCGACTTGGCGTCGCGATCGGTATCGGAAACACGCTCGGGATGCATGTTGACGATGTCGGAGGAACGCGGAAAAGGCGAGCGGTAGATGTGGGTGGTCGCATAGCCGTTCGCGGCAACAACGAACTCGTAGTGGGCCGTGCCTTCGGCGAGAAATGGGCCCCAGCGGCCGTCGCCGGCGATGGTCTTCCGGTGCCTGGCGTTGCCCACGCGCTCGCCAGTGTCTGGATTCGTCGCGAACACTTCGAGGCTCGCGCCGGCGAGAGGAAGGTTGGTCACGTAGGTGCCCTGCGCGTTGCCCAAGCCCAACCCGCTCACGATGCCGTCGAGCACGACCGTCGGTTCGGCGACGACGCCGGTCGTGGCCGCGGGCTTGCCGGCGAGGAAGCGATACATCTCGGCGAAGGCCTTGGGGCTGAACGCCGTCTCGCGATGATCGAGGCCGGCGATGACGACGTTCTCTGCCCCCTTCAATGCCGGTCCGTCGAATCCGACGTTGGTGGCGACGCCACCTTGCAGAGGTTGCGCATAGCGGTCGAAGTTGTCGGAGCGGATCGTCATCCAGCGGATGCCCGGAACGACTTCATTGCCTTGCGCTCCGCGCGGTGCGTTGAGCCCGCTCAGGAACGGTCCGACGCCGTTGAACTCGCTGCCGGGAAGAAAGTTGTTGTGTGCCCAGACGCCGTGGTTGGGCACGCCGCAGAGAACGATCGACGAAACGAGATCGGCGCCGCCGCCGTTGGCCACGAAGTTGCGGATCGGATAGCCGCCACGCGAGTTGCCGACCAGCGCGACTTTCGGTGCCCCCGTCGCCGCAAGGACCTTCTTCACTTCGGCGGCAAGGTAGGCCGTGTGTTCGGCCGTCGAGCTGCGCCCGGGTTGCGCCTTGGCGTCGTCATCACGCGCGTTCGGATACGGCATGTCGATCGCATGGAGTCGGTCGCGTGGCCAGCCGTTCGACTCGAAACGCCAGAGGGTCGTCATCCAGATTGCGGCGGTGTCGCCGTTGCCGGACACGAAGACGATGGGCGGCATGTCGGTCAGGCTCGGTGAGGTGGCGCAACCGACGAGCGGCGCAGCGCCCGCCGCCGCGGCAGCGAGAAGGAGATGGCGTCTGGACATGGAGCGGGGCGAAAGATCGTTCATGGCTTGTCTCGTTCGTCATGGGCCGGGTTCTGTGCCCGGGAAATCGCGGGCCGCCGGCAGTGCCGGCATGCCTTCGGTATGCAGCGAGCTCGCGGCGCGCACGCCGCGCAGGACCGCGGTGGCGAGCACGTCGGCGGCCAGGGCGCCGACCAGCGTCGTGTGCGCGCGCGTGCCGCTCGCGCCGGTGGCCAGCGCGAAGACGACGTCGCCGTCGCTCATCGTGTGGATCGGCCGGATGCTGCGTGCCAGGCCGTCGTGCGCCATCTGCGCCACCTTGGTCGCCTCGGCCTTGGTCAGCTTCGCATCGGTGGCGACGATGGCCAGCGTCGTGGCCGCGGCCGGCTGCAACTGCATCGCCTGCGGCCAGTCGCCGCGCCGCAGCGCCGCCATCTGGTCGAAGAAGGCGAGGCCGTCGTCGGCGCGGGCGCCGGCGACGATGCGGCCGGTCTGCGGATCGACGACGTCGCCCATCGCGTTGACGGCAACCAGCGCCGCGACGGTGACGCCGCCGACCGTGATCGAGGCCGTGCCGAGGCCGCCGCGCATCGCCCGGCCGATGCCGAACAGCTTGCCGATGCTCGCGCCCGCGCCGGCGCCGACGTTGCCTTCGGCCACCGCCTCGCGCGTGGCCGCTTCGCAGGCGGCGTAGCCGGCCGTCGGCGTCGGGCCGGATCGGCGGCATCGCCGAGCCAGAGGTCGAAGAGGATGGCGGCCGGCACGATGGGCACCGTGGCGGCGCGTCCATCGGCTCGCTTCGGGCCGACGGCAACGCCGATGCCGCGCTCGTCGAGCCAGCGCATGACGCCGCCGGCGGCGTCGAGGCCGAAGGCGCTGCCGCCCGAGAGCAGCACCGCATGCACCTTCTCGACGGCGTTGACCGGCGAAAGCAGCTCGGTTTCCCGCGTGCCGGGCGCGGCGCCGCGCACATCGACACCGCAGACCGCGCCACCTTCGCAGAGCACGACCGTGCAGCCGGTCGGTCGGCGCGCATCGGTGAAGTGGCCGACCGAGAGGCCGGCGACGGCGGTCAGGCCAAAGGACATCAGGCCGCCGCCGTCTGCATCGTTTCGATCAGGCGAAGACGCCCGCCGTGTCCTGCATCCGCGCCGACACCTCGCCGAGATGGAACATGGTGTCCCCGTAGGTCATCTCGATGACGGTGAGACGCTTGAAGTAGTGGCTGGCGGCGTATTCGTCGGTCACGCCGATGCCGCCGTGCAGCTGGATGCATTGCTGGCCGACGAAGCGCATCGACTGGCCGAGCTGGACCTTCGCCTGCGAGAGCGCGCGTCGGCGTGCCGGTGCCGGCTCGCCGAGCTTGAGCGAGGCGAAGTAGCTCATCGAGCGCGCCAGCTCGAGCTGCATCTTGACGTCGGCCATGCGATGGCGCAGCGCCTGGAAGGTGGCGATCGGCACGCCGAACTGCTTGCGCGTGTTCATGTACTCGACGGTCATGGCCACGAGCTTGTCCATCGCGCCCACGGCCTCGGCGCAGAGCGCGGCGATGCCGATGTCGATCGCCTGCTCGAGCGCCGGCATGGCGGCGCCGGCAGGCAGCAGCTCGACGGCGTTGGCGTTCGTCAGCACGAGGTCGGCGGCGGTGGCGCCGTCCTGCGTGCCGTAGGCCTTGACCGCCACGCCGGCGTCGCCCTTGGCGACGAGAAAGAGGGCGACGCCGCTCGCGTCGTCGACGGCGCCGCCGGTGCGCGCCGAGACGATGAAGGCGCCCGCTTGGCCACCCGCCGGCACGACGATCTTCGTGCCGCTCAGGCGCCAGCTGCCGCCTTCCTGGCGCGCCGCGGTCTGCACGTGGTTCAGGCGGTAGCGCGAATGTCGTTCCTCCTGCGCCAGGACGACGGTCGGGCCGCCGCTGGCAATGCCTTCGAGCCAGCGCTCTCCCGAAGGCGTCAGGCCGGCGCGCAGCAGGTGCGTGGCCACCAGCGCCACGGCGGCGTACGGCTCGAGGACGAGGCCGCGGCCGAGCTCTTCCATCACCACCATCGCGTCGATGCCGCCGAAGCCCATGCCGCCTTGCGCCTCGGGCACCTGCAGGCCGAGCAGGCCGAGGTCGGCCAGGCCCTTCCAGGCGTCCGCCGAGAAGCCGCCGGCCTTGACGATGGCGCGCCGGCGCTCGAAGTCGTAGCTCTTCTCGACCCACCTGCGCACCGTGTCGCGCAGCATCTCCTGGTCGTCGCTGAAATCGAAGTCCATTTCTCACTCCTGACTAGAACCCCTTCCCTCTTGGAGGGAAGGGGCAGGGGAAGGGAGCCATCCTGTCGCGCATTGCGCGGACCGGGATCGGCTTCAGCCGAGCACGGTCTGCGCAACGATGTTGCGTTGCACTTCGTTCGATCCGCCGTAGATCGTGGTCTTGCGCATGTTGAAGTAGGTGGCGGCCAAGGGCGCCACGAACTGGCCGCCGGCGAGCTCGGCCTGCCAGCCGGCTTCCATGGCCTCCTTGCGCAACGGCACGGTGGCCGGGCCGGCCGCGAGCATCATCAGCTCGCTGTAGCGCTGCTGGATCTCGCTGCCGCGGATCTTCAGGAGGCCGGCGACGTCCAGGCTCTGCTTGCCGCTCTTCTCGGCCGAGAGCACGCGCAGCACCATCATCTCGAGCGCCACGACGTCGACCTCGAGGCGCGCGATCTCGTCGCGAAAACGCGAGTTGTCGTAGACGCCCTCGGCCTTGGCGATGCGCTTGACGCGCTCGAGCTCGCGCTTGGCGCGATTGACGTCGGCGATGTTGGTGCGCTCGTGCGCGAGCAGGTGCTTGGCATAGGTCCAGCCCTTGTTCTCCTCGCCGATGAGCTGGTCGGCGGGCACCTCGACGTTGTCGAACCAGACCTCGTTGACCTCGTGCTCGCCGTCCATGGTGATGATCGGCCGCACCGTCACGCCCGGGCTCTTCATGTCGATGAGGAGAAAGCTGATGCCGGTCTGCGGCTTGCCTTCGCTGCTGGTGCGCACGAGGCAGAAGATCCAGTCGCCGTACTGGCCGAGCGTGGTCCAGGTCTTCTGGCCGTTGACGATGTACTTGTCGCCGTCCTTTGTGTGGACACGTTCGGCTTTCGTCTTCAGCGAGGCGAGGTCGGAGCCCGAGCCCGGCTCGCTGTAGCCCTGGCTCCACCAGACCTCGCCGCTGGCGATGCCGGGCAGGAAGCGCTTCTGCTGCTCGGGCGAGCCGAAGGCCATGATCACCGGCGCCACCATCACCGGCCCGAACGGAATGACGCGCGGTGCGCCGGCCAGCGCGGTCTCTTCCTCGAAGAGGTGCTTCTGGATGGCGTTCCAGCCGGGCCCGCCGAACTCCTTCGGCCAGCCCCAGCCGAGCCAACCGTTCTTGCCGAGGATCTTGGCCCAGCGCTGCATGTCGTCGCGCGACAGGCGGATCGAGTTGCGGACCTTCTCGCTGATCTCCCTGGGCAGGTTCTGGGCGACCCAGGCGCGGATCTTTTCGCGAAAGGCCTGCTCTTCAGGCGTGAACGTCAGGTCCATCGGTGTCTCCGTCGAAAGCCGGGCGAAACGAGGTTTTTAGCACGACCGTGCGATTCGGTCTGTCCGGGCCGCGACAGGCGGCGCGGCGCGCGCTCAGTAGCGCTTGTCCAAGGTCAGCTGCGAGTTCTCGCGGCGCATCTGGAAGCGGTCGAGAAAGCTGTTGCCGAGCAGCACGTAGGGCAGCGGCGCCGGCAGCACGCTGGCATCGACGTTGTAGACCTGGACGTCGCCGATGCGCACCGAGGCCAGCGAAACGGCATGGGCGACGACGACGCCGTTGGCGGTGTTGTGAAAGCTCGGCTTGCCGTTGCGATAGTTCAGCCCGATCCGCTTCGCCTCGTCTTCGCCCATCGCGATCGTGGTGGCGCCGGTGTCGACGAGGAAACGCACGGTGTGGCCGTTGATCTGCCCCGAGGTGAGGAAGTGGCCGCCGGTTTCGGCTGTGAGCACGATCTGCCGGCCCGTGCCTTCGCTCGGCGTGCCGCCGAGATTCGCGGGTGCGCCGCCGAGCTGCAGCGTGACCCGCTGGCCCTTCACCTCGACCACGGCGTCGTTGCCGGACACGGCGAGCAGGCGGACGCCGTCGACGGTGCTGCCGACCGCGACGTTCTGTGCCTTGCCGTCGATGATGAGCAGCGCCCTGCTGCCGAGGCTGCCGCCCATCGAGACGGTCTGCGCCCAAGCCGTGCCGCAGCCGGCCAGAGCGGCCACGGCGAGCACGACGCGGCGCCGATCAATCACGGAAGTTGGTGAACGACACCGGCTGGTCGGCGATCTCCTTGCGGATCAGCGCCATGGCCGCCTGCAGGTCGTCGCGCTTGGCGCCGCTGACGCGCACCGTGTCGCCCTGGATCGAGGCCTGCACCTTGAGCTTGCTCTGCTTGACGGTGGTCTGCAATTTCTTCGCCGTTTCGCTGTCGATGCCGCTCTTGACGACGACGAGCTGCTTGACCTTGTCGCCGCCGATCTTCTCGATCTTGGCGCTGCGGTCGAGAAAGCGCGCGTCGACGTTGCGCTTGGTCAGCTTGGCGAGGAGGATATCGACGACCTGGCCGATCTGGAAATCGCTGTCGGCGTAGAGCGTGATTTCCTTCTCCTTCAGCTCGATGCGGGCCGAAGAGCCCTTGAAGTCGAACCGGGTGCCGAGCTCCTTGGCGGTCTGGTCGACGGCGTTCTTCACCTCGACGAGGTTGGGTTCGAGCACGGAATCGAAGCTGGGCATTGTGATCTCCTCGGGCCGTCGATGTTCGTCGATATCGTCACCGCGGATCGGCGAAAATTCTCCCATGCAAATCGACTCAGGTGTGAGTCTCAAGCCCTACAACACCTTCGGCCTGCCGGCGGTGGCGCGCACGCTCGTGCGCATTTCGAGCGACGCCGACGTGCGCCGCGTCGTCGACGACCCGAAGCTCGGCCTTGCCGCGAAGTTCATTCTCGGCGGCGGCAGCAACATCATCCTGACGCGCGACATGCCGCAGGTGGTGCTCAAGGTCGAGGTGCGCGGCATGCGGGTCGTCGAGGAGCGCGCCGATGCCTGGATCGTCGAAGCCGGGGCGGGCGAGAGCTGGAACGAGCTGGTCGAGTTCGCGCTCGGCGCCGGCTGCCCCGGCCTCGAGAACCTGGCCTTGATTCCGGGCACCGTCGGGGCCGCGCCGGTGCAGAACATCGGCGCCTACGGTGTCGAGCTGAAGGACCGCTTCGAGTCGCTCGACGCCGTCGACCTCGTCACCGGCCGCACCGTGGCCCTCGGCCCGTACACCTGCGCGTTCGGCTATCGCGACAGCGTCTTCAAGCATGCGCTTGCGGGGCGCAGCCTGATCACGCGCGTGCGCTTTCGCCTGCCCAGGCCGTGGCAGCCGGTGCTGGGCTATCTGGAGTTGCAGAAGAAGATGGCCGAGAGCGGCATCAACGCGCCCACGCCGCGCCAGATCTTCGACTGGGTCGTGGCGATCCGCCGCTCGAAGCTGCCCGACCCGGCGGCGATCGGTAACGCCGGCAGCTTCTTCAAGAACCCGGTCGTCACGCCCGAGCAGTGCCGCGACATCATCGGCCGTGATCCGGAGATCGTTCACTATCCGATGCCCGACGGCAGCGTCAAGCTTGCCGCCGCCTGGATGATCGATGCCTGCGGCTGGAAGGGGAAAACCGTCGGCCAGGCCGGCGTCTACGAGAAGCAGGCGCTGGTGCTGGTCAACCGCGGCGCCGCCATCGGCTCGGAGGTGATGACGCTGGCCCGCGCGATCCAGGAAAGCGTCTACGGCCGCTTCGGTATCCGCCTCGAGCACGAGCCCGTGGTGGTCTGACCGCGCACCTCGGTGCTCGAAGGACCTAGAAACCCAGGACCTTCTTCCGCTTTTCCACGAGCTTCTTGATGTTCTCCACGGAGGCCTTGATGCTCGCGTTCGAGGAGTCGGTCATGTCCTTGCGGTACGCCGGCATCGCCCTCGCGTCGATCACCCCGACCGCGATCTTGCGTGCCGCAGTGAAGTCCGGCTTGCCCTTTTCGTCGGCGCCGAATTCCTTGACGAGCTTTTCCGTGAGGGCGGCCGGAAACGACGGAAGCGGATAGGTCATGGGCTTGACGAAGTGGTCCTTCATCAGCTTGTAGGGATTGAACCCAGCGTCCAGGCCGAAGAGGAAGCGCACGTATCCGCCCAGCTTGATCTTGGCAGCAATGGGCATCAGGTCCATCTCGCGCTGGCCCCGGTCGAGTCCCTCGACCGACTTCGCGAGCCCGGCGATGAACTTCTTGTTCGTATCGATGTTGTTCTTTTCTGTCTCGATTTCGTCGTCGATCTTCTTGACGTCGGCACCCTTCGCCGCGCGCTCGGCCACCACCTTGAAGTACTTGTCGATCTCGGCCTGCGTGACGAGGCCGGTGAAGACGCGCAGGTTGTCGAGAATGTCGTGGCGCAGCTTCATGTCGCCGATGACGTTCATCTTGGCGCTCGCCAGCAGGGTCTTCTTCGAGCCGATCACCAGGTTGAACTCGAAGTAGAAGGCCTCGAAATCGAATTCCCAGACCCAGTCGGCATTCTTCTTCGACTTGGTCATCTCGTCGCCGGCCGCCTTGAAATCCTTGTCGCTCAGCGACTCGATCTTGAGGTTGGACAGGCCGAGCGACTTGACCCGCTTGGCAAAGGTGAGCCAGCTGATCTGCAGCCGATCTGCTGCCTTGGTCGTTCCGACCGTTTCCTTCTTCGTAGCCATCGTTGCCTGCCCTGGTTGCGATTGAAGAGGCTTCGACTATGCCCGCGTCGCGCGTCCCGGGCCACCCTCCGAAGAGCGCCCGTCGACGCTCGCCTAGGAGTCCTTCGGCGGTTTGCTGCCGCCGAGCTGCGGTAGCGCGGCGTTGCCGGCGCTCGAGAGCAGCCCGGTCGCCGCGTAGATCGCGAGCTTTTCGCGCGTGTCGGCGATGTCGAGGTTGCGCATCGTCAGCTGGCCGATCCGGTCCTGCGGCGAGAAGGTGGACTCGCCCTTTTCCATCGTCAGCCGCTCGGGCTGGTAGGTGAGGTTGGGCGAGACGGTGTTCATGATCGAGTAATCGTTGCCGCGGCGCAGCTCGATCGTCACTTCGCCGGTGATGGCGCGCGCCACCCAGCGCTCGGCCGTCTCGCGCAGCATGATCGCCTGCGGGTCGAACCAGCGGCCCTGGTACAGGAAGCGGCCGAGGCGGCGGCCGTGGTCGCGGTATTGCTCGATCGTGTCTTCGTTGTGGATGCCGGTGACGAGCCGCTCGTAGGCGATGAAGAGCAGGGCCAGGCCCGGCGCCTCGTAGATGCCGCGGCTCTTCGCCTCGATGATGCGGTTCTCGATCTGGTCGCTCATGCCCAGGCCGTGCCGGCCGCCGATGCGGTTCGCTTCGAGGATGAGGTCGACGAAGCTCGAATACTCCACGCCGTTCAGCGCCACGGGCCGGCCTTCCTCGAAGCGCACCGTCACCGTCTCGCGCTCGACCGGCGTCTCGTCGCGCCAGAAGGCGACGCCCATGATCGGCTGCACGATCGTGATGCCGCTCGTCAGCTGCTCGAGGTCCTTGGCCTCGTGCGTGGCGCCGAGCATGTTCGAGTCGGTGGAGTAGGCCTTCTCCGAGCTCATCTTGTAGGCGAAGCCGGCCTTCTGCATGAACGCCGACATCTCGGTGCGGCCGCCGAACTCGTCGATGAAGGCCTGGTCGAGCCAGGGCTTGTAGATGCGCAGCAGCGGATTGACGAGCAGGCCGTAGCGATAGAAGCGCTCGATGTCGTTGCCCTTGTAGGTGCTGCCGTCGCCCCAGATGTCGACGCCGTCTTCCTTCATCGCCGCCACCAGCATCGTGCCGGTGACCGCGCGGCCGAGCGGCGTGGTGTTGAAGTAGGTGACGCCGGCGGTCGAGATGTGAAAGGCGCCGCATTGCAGCGCCGCGATGCCTTCGGCCGCGAGCTGGGCCCGGCAATCGACGAGGCGGGCCTTCTCGGCGCCGTACTGCATGGCGCGGCGCGGGATGTCGTCGTAGTCGGGCTCGTCGGGCTGGCCGAGATGGGCGGTATAGGCGTAGGGAACGGCGCCGCGCAGCTTCATCCAGTGCAGGGCCGCGCTGGTGTCGAGGCCGCCGGAAAAAGCGATGCCGACTTTCTGGCCGGCGGGCAGGTGCTGGAGGATGGTGGCCATGGTGGCAAGGGTCGATCTAAACGGGTCGCTTATTGTCATCGCTCGTCGATCGAGGCGACGAATGGCGCGTTCGACCCCCGCCCGAGGGTGGCGCCGGGCGCAGCGCCTGCGGTAAGCTCAGTCTCTGCCCGGGCCGCATTGGCCGCCTCCTTCGATGAGCACGCTTCCGCCCGATTCCGCTCCTTCGCCGGCGACCCCTTCCGGCACCGATCACGACGCGCTGCCGCCGGGCACGCGTTTCGGCGAGTTCGAGATCATCCGCGTGCTGGGCGTCGGCGGCTTCGGCATCGTCTACCTCGCCAACGACCACTCGCTCGAGCGCGAGGTGGCGCTCAAGGAATACATGCCGGCGTCGCTGGCGGCACGGGGGCTCGGGCCGCAGATCACGGTGCGCTCGAGCTCGTTCGCCGAAACCTACGCGATCGGCCTGCGCTCGTTCGTCAACGAAGCGCGCCTGCTCGCCCGCTTCGACCATCCTTCTCTGGTCAAGGTCTACCGCTTCTGGGAAGACAACGCCACCGCGTACATGGTGATGCCGTTCCTGCAAGGCGTGACCTTGCGCGACACGCGCCGGCGCATGGCGCATCCGCCCGACGAAGCCTGGATCCGCAGCGTCATCACGCCGATCCTGTCGGCCCTCGAGCTGCTGCATCGCGAAGGCGTGTATCACCGCGACATCGCGCCCGACAACATCCTGCTGCCGCCCGACGGGCCGCCCGTGCTGCTCGACTTCGGCGCGGCGCGGCGCGTGATCAGCGACCGCACCCAGTCGCTCACCGCCATCCTCAAGCCGAGCTATGCGCCGATCGAGCAGTACGCCGAGATGACGCAGCTGCGGCAAGGGCCGTGGACCGATCTCTACGCGCTCGGCGCCGTCATCCACTACCTGTTGTTCGGCGCGCCGCCGGCGCCCGCCACAGCGCGCGCCGTGCAGGACGATGCCGAGCAGATCGAGAACCGCATCGTCCCCGGCGTCTCGCCGCGCTTCCTCGAGGCGGTGTCCTGGATGCTGTCGATCCGGCCGAACCAGCGGCCGCAGAACGGCGAGCAGCTGCGCGCCGTGCTCGACGGCAGCGCCACGATTCCGCCGCGCGGCCGGCCCGGCATCACGATCCCGCCGACGATCGCCGGCGCAGCGTCCGCGTTCGGCGGCGTACGAGCCGACGCGCCACGTCAATCCCACGGTCGACCCGACGCGTCTGCAGACCGCGCACATCCCCACGC
Source organism: uncultured beta proteobacterium (assembly GCA_963778525.1). Lineage (GTDB taxonomy): Bacteria > Pseudomonadota > Gammaproteobacteria > Burkholderiales > Burkholderiaceae_C > Schlegelella_A. The sequence goes on from CAVZUJ010000002.1 coordinate 20,099, forward strand.
ACCTGCCGACCGCGCACGTCGCGCCGCCCGGCCAGTCGCGTCCCGTGACCTTCAGCCCGACGGCGCAGATGCCGTCGCCGCGTGCCGGCCAGTCGCAGCTCGACACGATGATCGTTCCGCCGCCGGCCATGGCGCCGCCGCAGCAGCAGCCGACGCAAGCCGGCGCGCGCCCCAGCGAATGGCCGGCGTCGCGGCCGGCGACGCTGCCGCCGCCGGTGCCGGCGGCACCGATGACCCGCCCGCTCGCGGGCGAAGCCGCGCCGGCGGCGCGTTCGCGGCCCGCGCCGCTCGCTGCGAGTGCCGCGGCTCCCGCAGCGCCGGCGGCCGCCCGGGCGGCGGCGAAGAGCGGTAGCTCGAAGCTCGGATGGATCGTGGCCGGCGTGCTCGCCGTCGTGGTCGTCGGCGCGGCGGCGGCCTGGCAGTTCGTGATCAAGCGCGACAGCGGTGCCGACGCTGCAGCGGCAGCGGCTGCGAACCCGCCCGCCGCCTTGGTGGTTGCGCCGAGGCCGATACCTGCGGCGTCGCCGCCGCCAACCGCAAGCACTTCGGTCGCCGGGGTTGCTGCTGCGCCGCCGTCGCCGGTGCCGGCAGCGGCAGCATTGCCGGCGGTGCCTGCCGTCACCTCAACCGCGGAAACCACGCCCGACCCGGCCAAGGCCGGTGCACCGGCAACCGCGCGGCCACCGGCGGTCGCGACGCGCAACGACACGGCGGGCAGCACCGGCGCCCTGCCGGCGGGCGCCGATCACAGCAGTCCGTCCGTCGCGACACGCAACCCCGCCGACGCGGCAACCGCCAACCTCGACGGCAACGCCGCGCGGCCGCGTCCGGCCGGTCGGCCCGTGCCGCGCAGCGATGTCGACGCCACCGTCAACGCGAGCATGGGCAGCCCGAGCACGCATCCTGCGGACTCGCCCGCGTACGGCGGCACTGCGTCGGATCGGGCGCGGCCGTCTGGCACGCAACCGTCGCGGGACGCGTCGAGCTCTCGCCCGGTGCCCACCACGACTCCGGCGCCCGTGCCGGTCGCGCGCGTCGCACAACCCGCTGCGGTGCCTGATCGACGCCGGCCCAGCGACGGCACGCGAAGCCTGCGGCAGGCGCGTGTTCATCGCATTGGCCGTCTGCATGGACGAGCGCTGCGAAGAGCCGCGCTATCGCAATGGCGAGGAGTGCATCGCCGTTCTCGCCAAGAAGCGAACCCGCGAGGGCCACTGACCTTTCTCAGCCGCCGAGGGCGGCGAGGAACGGACGCATGCGGGTTCACGCCGTGGGCGGCGGCGCTTGCCTCGGCTATACCTCGGGCCTCCTGGAACTTGCCCGGTGGAGTCGTCAGTGCAGTCGTCGCAATCGAATTTCGAGGTCCCTTCCGACCGTCCGCACCTCGCCATCTGGCCGAAGCGACTGCCCTACGCGCTCTCGGTGCCCGAGACCTCGCTGTGGTTCAACGCCGAGGTCGCCGCCACGCGCTTTCCGGACAAGGCCGCCTACGTGTTCTTCGGCAAGAGCCTGTCCTATCGCCAGTTTCGCGAGCAGTCGGAAGCGATCGCCGGCTGGCTGCAGCACGAAGGCGTGCAGGCCGGCGACCGCGTCGCCGTCTTCATGCAGAACTGCCCGCAATTCTCGGTCGCCCTCTACGGCGCGTTGCGGGCCAATGCCGTCGTCGTTCCTGTCAACCCGATGAACCGGGCCGAGGAGTTCAAGCACTACATCACCGATCCTGACACCAGCGTCGTCATCTGCAGCGCCGACCTGGCCGGCATCGTCGCCACCGCGCAGGAAGCCCTGCCCGAATCGGCGCGCGCACGCCGGGTGCTCGTCACGCGCTACACCGACGCGATGCCCGAGGGCGCTCTCGCCGAAGGCGACGCACCGCCGCCGGCGATGGAGGCGTGGCTGCGCAGCGACCCGGCACTGCCCGCCGGCTACGTCCGCTGGAACGATGCGCTCGCCGCCGGGCATCGGCCCGGCCCGCACACGGCACGGGCCGACGACCTCGCGCTCTTGCCTTACACGTCGGGGACGACCGGCCTGCCCAAAGGCTGCATGCACACGCACCGTACGCTGATGGCGAACGCCGTCTGCGGGCAGTGGGGCTATGCCGGCGCGGAGACGGTGGCGTTCGGCGTCGTGCCGATGTTTCACATCACCGGCATGCTCTACAGCGTGCTCGGCTCGGTGGTCTCGGGCTCGACCGTGCATCTGATGCCGCGCTGGGACCGCGAGCTGGCCGGCCGCATGATCTCGCGGCACCGCATCTCGCACTGGGTCTGCATCCCGACGATGATCATCGATCTCTTCGGCAGCCCGAACTACAAGAGCTTCGACCTCTCGAGCCTGCGCTCGCTGAGCGGCGGCGGCGCGGCGATGCCGCAGGCGGTCGCGCAGCGCCTGCTCGACGAATTCGGCCTGACCTTCGCCGAAGGCTATGGCCTGACCGAGACGGCTGCCCCCAGCCATTCGAATCCGCCCGAGCGGGCCAAGCTGCAGTGCCTCGGCATCCCGTTCTTCTCGGTCGACTCGCGCGTCGTCGACCCGCTGACGCTGAAGGAGCTGCCCATCGGCGAGGTGGGCGAGATCATCACGCGCGGACCGATGGTCTTCAAGGGCTACTGGAAGCACCCGGAAGCGACGGCCGAGGCCTTCGTGCAGTTCGAAGGCCGCGAGTTCTTCCGCACCGGCGACCTCGGGCGCATGGACGACGAAGGCTACTTCTTCATGACCGACCGGTTGAAGCGCATGATCAATGCGAGCGGCTTCAAGATCTGGCCGGCCGAAGTGGAGATGCTGCTCTACAAGCACCCGGCGATCCAGGAGGCCTGCATCATCTCCGCCAAGGACGCCTATCGCGGCGAGACCGTCAAGGCGGTCGTCGTCCTTCGCACGGCCGCGAAGGGCCAGACCAGCGCCGAAGACATCATCGCCTGGGCGCGCGAGAACATGGCGGCCTACAAGGTGCCCAGGCTCGTGCAGTTTGTCGATGCGTTGCCGAAGTCGGGGTCGGGCAAGGTGATGTGGCGGCTGCTGCAGGATCAGGAAGCGGCTGGCGGCTGATCGTCAGGCGGCGAGCGCAGCGGGAGCGCTGCGCCGGGTCGCTGTGCTCCGTTCATGTCCCCCCGCCCGGGCTGCGCCCGGGCATCCTCGTCGCGCCGGGACTTCCTAGGCTTTGCCAGTCGCCACCGGATAGCCCGCTTCCTGCCAGGCCTTCATGCCCCCGTCGAGCGCGACTGTCCGCATGAAGCCCATCTGCCGCAGGGTCGCGGCGGCCAGCGTCGAGATGCGGCCGAATTCGCAGCAGGTGACGATGCGCCGCGTCGGGTCCGGCAGCTCCTGGTTGACGCGCAGCTCGAGCTGGCCGCGCGGCAGCAGGCGCGCACCCGGGACGTGGGCGCGCTCGTAGTCGTCGCGCTCGCGCACGTCGAGAACGATCATTTCGGTGTCGCCGGTGCCGACGCGCGAATTCAGCTCGGCGAGCGACATGAAGCTGACGCTGGCCGCCGCTTCGGCCAGCATCTGGGCGACCGTCTTGCCGCCGCTGAGGTTGGTGCGCAGCGCTTCGGTGATGTGGGTGGGCATCGTCAGGTCGAGGCCCTTCATCATCGCCACGAAGGCGGCGCGGTCGCGCTGCTGCAGGCGCGGATTGCCTTCGATCTCCATCGCCAGCGTCGTCTCGTCGCGGCCCTTGTATTCGTGCGCGGGGTGGACCCGCAGGCTCGGGTCGAGCTTGAGCAGGCGGCCGAACAGGCTGTCGTAGAGCGCTTCGGGGTCGCCGCCGGGCAGGTCGGTGCGGCCGGTGCCGCCGATCAGCAGCGTGTCGCCGCTGAAGAGATGGTCTTCCACGACCAGGCACATCGAATCGGCGGTGTGCCCCGGCGTGTGCAGCACGCGCACGCGCAGCTGGCCGACGATGATCATCTCGCCGTCGTCGACGTGCATGTCGATGCCCGGTGCCGGGCTGGCCCGGTGCATCACCGTCGGCACGCCGAAGCGCTGCGCCAGCTGCCGCGTCGCCGAGAAATGATCGGCGTGGGTGTGGGTGTCGATGACGAAGCGGATGCGCAGGCCGTGCCGCGTCGCCAGGGCCAGATAGCGATCGACCTGGCTCACCTCCGGATCGATCAGCGCCGCGGCGCAGGTGGCCTCGCAGCCGACGAGATACGAGCGGCAACCGCCGCTTTGCACCTGCTCGAAGATCATGCGCTCTCCTTGCGAGCGCGCATCGTATCAATAGGTGGCGCGGCCGCCGGAAATGTCGACCACCGAGCCGGTCGTGAAGGAGCATTCCTCCGACGCCAGCCAGGCGACCATCGCCGCGGCCTCGTTGACCTCGAGGAAGCGTCCCATCGGAATCTTCGAGAGCATGTAGTCGATGTGGGTCTGCGTCATCGTCGCGAACATCGCCGTCTTCGCCGCCGCCGGCGTGATGGCGTTGACGACGATGCCCTTGCCGGCCAGCTCCTTGCCGAGCGACTTCGTGAGGGCGATGAGCCCCGCCTTCGAGGCGCTGTAGTGCGAGGCGTTCGGGTTGCCTTCCTTGCCGGCGATCGAGGCGATGTTGACGATCCGGCCGTACTTGGCGGCGAGCATGTGCGGCACGACGGCGCGGCAGACGAGATACGGCGCCACCAGGTTGACCTCGATGACGCGACGCCACATGTCGGGCGCCAGCTCCCAGGTGGTGGCGTTGCCGCCGGTGATGCCGGCGTTGTTGACGACGATGTCGATCTTGCCCTGCGCCGCCACGACGCGCCTGGCCGCGGCGTCGACAGCGCTCTCGCTGGTCAGCTCGACCGTGTCGACGGCGACGCTGCCCTTGCCGCCGAGCGAGGCCTTCGCTTCGGCGAGCTTGCCGGCATCGGCGTCCCACAGCACGACGCTCGCGCCCGAGGCGAGCATCCGTTCGGCGATGGCATAGCCGATGCCCTGGGCGCCGCCGGTGACGACCGCGACGCGGCCTTTCAGATCGATCTGGTTCATGCGAGTCCTTTGAGGGCGGCCGCACCGTCGGGCGCGGCGCGGCAGTCGGCGATGTACTGGCGAATGATGGAAGCGAAATCGGGATCGGCATGCAGGCCGAGCCTGCCTGCGCGCTCGGCGGTGGCGCCGCGCGACCAGTTGCCGACGATGCCGGCGATCGTCTCGTCGCGCACGAAGCGAACGCGGGCGCGCACCGCCTTGCCGGCCACCGCTTCGAGCGCGTCGAGCATCTGACCGACGGTGACGGTGACGGCCGGAAGGTTCAGGGCGAGCCGGCCGCCGAGCGCGTCGATGCTGGCTTCATAGACGGCGGCCAGGCCTTCGACCGTTCGCGCGACCGAAGTCAGCGGATGCGAGACCTCGGGCCCGACCGGGCAGATCGATTCGACGCCGGCGAGCGGCTCGCGGATGATCCCGGAGAAGAACGACGAGGCCGCGCCGTTCGGCTTGCCCGGCCGCACGGCCACCGTCATCAGCCGGGCCGAGCGACCGTCGATGTAGCCCTTTCTCGAATAGTCGGCGATCAGGTATTCGCACATCAGCTTGTGCGTGCCGTACGAGGTCTTGGGCGCCGGCAAGGTGTCGTCGGCGACGAGATCGGGCAGCGGCTTCCATGGCTCCGGCCCGAACACCGCCACCGAGCTGGAGAAGACGAGCCTGGCGGCCGGCCGGCCCGAATTCGTGGCGGCGCGAAAGGCGTCGAGCAGGGCCCGCGTGCTGTCGAGGTTGGAGCGCAGGCCGAGGTCGAAGTCGGCCTCGCACTCGCCCGAAACGGCCGAGGCGAGATGGAACACGCCGTCGAAGCCCTCGCGTCCGAGTGCTTCGCATAGGCCGAGCAGCGGGCCGACGCGAGTCTCGACGCGCTTGTCGGCGGTGAGCTCGGGGCGCGGCGCGACCTGGTCGGCGAGAACGAGGCGCTCGATGGCGCGCCCGTCAAGGCGGCCGCGGTCGAGCAGGAGGCGCGCCAGCCGCGAGCCGACGAAGCCGGCACCGCCGGTGATGAGTATTTTCATGGTCGGGAGGCTCGCGATGATGAAGGAGGAAGAGGCGCTGCGGTGCGCATGCGGCGGTCGCCGCCGCGCATGTGCTGGACGGCGCGGCGCCGGGCCAGCGCCGCGTTGCCGGCGGCGATGGCCTCGACGATGGCGCGATGCTCGAGCCGCACGGCCTCGACGAAATCGGCGCGCTCGGCGTCGTGGCGCCGGGTGACACGCATCGACTCGAGCGTGTACTGCTCGAGAAACTCGAGCAGTCGCCCGAAATGCGGGTTGCCGGCCGCGTCGGCCAGGAGGCGATGAAAGGCGACGTCCTCCTCGACGCCGTCGCCGCCCGTGGCCGCGCTGCGGTCGATCGCGCGCAGGGCGCGTCGGAGCTCGGCGACCTGCAGCCGCGTCGCCCGTTCTGCCGCCAGCGCCGCCGTTTCGGCCTCGAGCGCCCGGCGGACTTCGCGAATGCGCATCACGTCGTCGATCGAGGCGATCAGGCTGAGCTCGAGCGTCAGCGCCTCGGCCGGCGGCGCCGCGGTGACGAAGACACCCGAGCCCTGACGCGAGCGCAGCAAGCCGCGCGACTTCAGCTGATGCACCGCTTCGCGCACGACGGTGCGCGACACGCCGTGTGCCTGCGCCAGGCGCTGCTCGGTAGGCAGGCGCTCGCCCGGGCGCAGCCGCCCGGCGCCGATCTCCTTGCCGAGCCGATCGGCGAGACGGTCGGACAGCCGCTCGGCGACGAGCGGCTCGATCTCGAGCCCAACCGGAGACGGGTCGGCCGGCGAAAGAGCGGCCGCGCGATTCAACATGTGTCGGGTCATCATACGAATCCGCACCACGCTCGATCTACCGGTTTGCCCTCATGGCGCCGCGGCGAGCGGGTGCAGATACTTCGCGCAGCCCGGGTGAGGGCCGCCTTCACAGCAGCGCCAATGGCCAGCGTCACGATCCAGCAGGTAAGGAAGAATTTCGGCGAAACCGCCGTGCTGCATGGCGTCGACATCGACATCGCCGACGGCTCGTTCACGGTGCTCGTCGGCCCTTCGGGCTGCGGCAAGTCGACGCTGCTGCGCATGATCGCCGGGCTCGAGGAGATCAGCGGCGGCGAGATCCGCATCGGCGCGAAGAAGGTCAACGACGTACCGCCGAAAGAGCGCGACATCGCGATGGTTTTCCAGAACTACGCGCTCTACCCGCACATGACGGTGCGCCAGAACCTCGCCTTCTCGCTGATGCTGGCCAAGAAGGACAAGGCGACGATCGATGCCAAGGTCGGCCGCGCCGCCGAGATCCTGGCGCTCTCGGCGCTCATGGATCGCTATCCGCGCCAGCTTTCGGGCGGCCAGCGCCAGCGCGTGGCGATGGGCCGGGCGATCGTGCGCGACCCGCAGGTCTTTCTCTTCGACGAGCCGCTCTCCAACCTCGACGCCAAGCTGCGCGTGGCGATGCGCAGCGAGATCAAGGAGCTGCACCAGCGCCTGAAGACGACATCGATCTACGTCACGCACGACCAGATCGAGGCAATGACGATGGGCGACCGCATCGTCGTCATGAAGGACGGCCGCATCGAGCAGATCGGCACACCGCTCGAGCTCTACGATCATCCGGCCAACATCTTCGTGGCCGGCTTCATCGGCTCGCCGGCGATGAATTTCCTGCCTGCCACCTTGCGCCGCGACGGCGCGGGCGCTCGCCTCGAGCTGGCCGACGGCACGCGCCTCGATGCACCGCTGCGCGCCGGCGGCATCGACGGCCAGAGTGTCGTGCTGGGCACGCGGCCCGAGCACTTGCAGCTGGCCAACGAAGGCGGCATCGCGACCCGCGTCGTCGTTCTCGAGCCGACCGGCGCCGATACCTTCGTGGCCGGCCGGCATGGCGGCACCGACCTGTCGGCCGTATTTCGCGAGCGGCACGCCTTCGAGCCCGGCAGCACGATCCACCTGCAGCCCGACCTGCAGCGCGCCCATCTCTTCGACGCGGGCAGCGGGCAACGCCTGGCCGCCTGATTTTTCGATCATCAAGAGCCAACCAGGAGACAAGACATGACCGACAAGACCTTCAATCGCCGCCGCTTTCTCGAAAGCTCGGCCGGCGTCGCGACCGTGGCCACGCTCGGCAGCGGCACCGCGCTGTTCTCGCCGCTCGCGAACGCGCAATCGCTGACCTACAAGGCGGAGAAGGGCGCCACGCTGCGCGTGCTGCGCTGGAGCCGCTTCGTGCAGGGCGACATCGACGCCTACATGGTCAACGTCAAGAAGTTCACCGAGAAGACGGGCATCCCGGTGCGCGTCGACAACGAAGGCTGGGAAGACGTGCGCCCGAAGGCGGCCGTTGCGGCCAACACCGGCGCGGGTCCGGACATCATCCTGTCGACCAACGACGACGCCAATCTCTATCCGGAAAAGCTGCTCGACGTCACCGACCTGGCCGAGTACCTCGGCAAGAAATACGGCGGCTGGTACAGCGCGGGCGAGATGTTCAACCGGCCCGACGGCAAGCACTGGATCGCGCTGCCGCTGGGTGCCGCCGGCTCGATGATGGTCTACCGCGAAAGCGTGCTGAAGTCGGCCGGCTTCGACAGCTTCCCGAAGAACACCGACGACTTCCTGAAGATGTTCAAGGCCGTCAAGGACAAGGGCATGCCCGGCGGCATGGCGCTCGGCAACGCCACCGGCGACGGCCTGTGGTGCAACTGGCTGGTCTGGGCCTTCGGCGGCGAGCTCGTCGACAAGAGCAACAAGGTCGTCATCGACAGCCCGGAGACGATGAAGGCGCTCGAGTACGGCAAGGAGCTCTACGCGACCTTCATCCCGGGCACGCTGTCCTGGCTCGATCCGAGCAACAACAAGGCCTTCCTCGATGGCCAGATCTCGGTCACCAACAACGGCATCTCGATCTACGTGGCGGCGAAGAACTCGCCCGACCAGAAGCTGAAGGACATGGCCGTCGACATCCAGCACGCCTCGTTTCCGGTCGGCCCGGTCGGCGTGCCGACGGAGTCGCACCTGTACTTCAACCAGATGATCATGAAGTACACCAAGTACCCGCAGGCGGCCAAGGCGTTCCTGCAGTTCATGATGGAGAAGGACCAGTTCGATCCGTGGCTGACCGGAGCGCAGGGCTACGTCGCGCCGCCGCTTGCCGCTTACGCGAAGAGCGCCGATCTGGACCGCCGATCCGAAGAACCTGCCGTACCGCGACGCGGTGAAGAACCTCCGGCCGGCGGGATATGCCGGCAAGCTCGGCTATGCATCGGCCGGTGCCGCTGCCGACTTCATCGTCGTCAACATGGTGGCCGAGGCGGTGAGCGGCTCCAAGACGCCGAAGGAGGCGATGGAGCGGGCCCAGAAGCGCGCCGAACGCTACTACAAGGTTTGACGACGCCTGTCCGGCGACGTCAGCACCGGCCTCGTTCGAGGGATCACGCTTCGCTTCGCTCGCGCGTCCCTCAACTCGGCCTCGGCTCGCATCCGCGAGCCGGGGTTTGCTCGCTTCGCTTCGCTCGCTGCGAGCGCGATTGATCCATGACAGCGCTCGAAAGACTGCAGAACAACCGCAACGCGCTCGGCATGCTGTTCATGCTGCCGGCGGCGTTGCTGCTGCTCATCTTCCTGACCTATCCGCTCGGGCTCGGCGTCTGGCTGGGCTTTACCGATGCCAAGGTCGGCCGCACCGGCGAATGGATCGGCCTCGAGAACTACGAGTTCCTGTGGGGCGACAGCGTCACCCGGCTGGCCCTCTTCAACACCATTTTCTATACCGTGGTGGCGAGCATCCTGAAGTTCTTTCTCGGCCTGTGGCTGGCGATCCTGCTCAATCGCAACATCCGCTTCAAGACCTTCTTTCGCGCCGTCATCCTGCTGCCGTATATCGTGCCGACGGCGCTCTCGGCCATCGCCTTCTGGTGGATCTTCGACGCCCAGTTCTCGATCATCAGCTGGCTGCTCGTGAAGATGGGGTTCATCACGACCTACATCGACTTCCTCGGCTCGCCCTGGAACGCGCGCTTCTCGGTGATCGCCGCCAACGTCTGGCGCGGCGTGCCTTTCGTCGCCATCACCTTGCTCGCCGGCCTGCAGACGATCTCGCCCTCCTACTACGAAGCGTCGGCGATCGACGGCGCCACGCCCTGGCAGCAGTTTCGCCACGTCACGCTGCCCTTGCTCACCCCGATCATCGCGGTGGTGATGACCTTCTCGGTGCTGTTCACCTTCACCGACTTCCAGCTCATCTACGTCATCACCCGCGGCGGCCCGCTCAACGCCACCCACCTGATGGCCACGCTCGCCTTCCAGCGCGCCATCAACGGCGGCGCCCTCGGCGAAGGCGCGGCGATCGCGATCACGATGGTGCCGTTCCTGCTGGCCTGCATCATGTTCAGCTTCTTCGGCCTGCAGCGGCGAGCCTGGCAACAGGGCGGGAGCGACAAGTGAGCGCCGAAGCGGCAGCGGTCGACTCGGCGGGCATGGGCTACCTCGAATCGCGGCGGCGGCGCGCGGTCGTCGTCTACATCCCGCTCGTCGTCTTCCTCATCGTCCTGCTCTTCCCGTTCTACTGGATGGCGATCACCTCGGTGAAGCCCGACGGCGAGCTGCTGTCGCGCACCGGCAATCCGTTCTGGGTCATCAACGCCACGCTCGCGCACTTTCACCATCTGCTGTTCGAGACCTCGTTTCCGGAATGGGCCTGGAACACCATCCTCATCTCGGTGGTCTCCACCGCCTTCTCGCTGTTCGCCTCCGTGCTCGCGGCCTACGCCATCGAGCGCTTGCGCTTTCGGGGCGCCAAGCACACCGGCCTGGCGATCTTTCTCGCCTACCTGGTGCCGCCGACCATCCTCTTCATTCCGCTTGCCAACGTCGTCTTCAAGCTCGGCTTGTTCGACACCCGCATGGCGCTGATCCTCACCTATCCCACCTTCCTGATCCCCTTCTGCACCTGGCTGCTGATGGGCTACTTCCGCTCGATACCGTACGAGCTGGAGGAATGCGCGCTCATCGACGGCGCCACGCGCTGGCAGATCCTGACCAAGATCGTCCTGCCGCTCGCCGTGCCGGGGCTCATCTCGGCCGGCATCTTCGCCTTCACCTTGTCGTGGAACGAGTTCATCTACGCGCTCACTTTCATCTCGTCGTCGGAGATCAAGACCTTGCCGGTCGGCGTCGTCACCGAGCTCGTGCAGGGCGACGTCTACCAATGGGGTCCGCTGATGGCCGGAGCCCTGCTCGGCTCGCTGCCGGTGGCCTTCGTGTATTCGTTCTTCGTCGAGTACTACGTCTCCGGCCTGACGGGATCGGTGAAGGAATGAGGAGTTCGCGATGAGCACGCTGCCCAGAATCAAGAAGCCCGAGGACCTGCGCAGCCGCAAATGGTTCGGCCGCATGGATCGCGACGGCTTCGCCTACCGCAGCTGGATCAAGGGCAAGGGCGTGCCCGACGACCAGTTCGACGGCCGGCCGGTGATCGGCATCTGCAACACCTTCAGCGAGCTCACGCCCTGCAACTCGCACTTCCGCATCCTTGCCGAGCAGGTGAAGATCGGTGTCTACGAGGCGGGCGGCTTTCCGTTCGAGTTCCCGGTGATGTCGCTCGGCGAGACGCTGCTCAGGCCGACGGCGATGCTCTACCGCAACCTGGCCAGCATGGACGTCGAGGAGTCCATTCGCGGCAACCCGGTCGATGGCGTCGTGCTGCTGATGGGCTGCGACAAGACGACGCCCTCGCTCGTCATGGGCGCCTCGAGCGTCGACCTGCCGACCATCGGCGTTTCCGGCGGACCGATGCTCAACGGCAAGTGGCGCGGCCAGGAGCTGGGCTCGGGCACCGGCGTATGGAGCATGAGCGAGCAGGTGCGCGCCGGCACGCTCAAGCTGAAGGATTTTCTCGAGGCCGAGAGCTGCATGCATCGCAGCCATGGCCACTGCATGACGATGGGCACGGCCAGCACCATGGCCTCGATGGTCGAGGCGCTCGGCCTCGGCCTGCCGGGCAACGCCGCCTATCCGGCGGTCGACGGCCGGCGCAACGTGCTCGCGCGGATGGCCGGCCGGCGGGCCGTCGAGATGGTGCATGAGGACCTGACGATCTCGAAGATCCTGACGCGCGCGGCATTCGAGAACGCCATCAAGGTCCTCGCCGCGATCGGCGGCTCGACCAATGCGGTGATCCACCTCATTGCCATCGCCGGTCGGCTCGGCGTCGAGCTCGAGATGGAAGACTTCGACCGGCTGGCCAGCGAGTCGCCCTGCCTGCTCGACCTGCAGCCCTCGGGCAAGCACCTGATGGAAGACTTCTGCTACGCCGGTGGCCTGCCGGCGCTGATGAAGGAGATCGCGCCTTCGCTGGACCTGGGCGTCATCACCGCAAGCGGCCAGACCATGGGAACGAACATCGCCGATGCGCAGAACTGGAACAGCGAGGTCATCAGGACAGTGGCCGCGCCGTTCAAGGAAAAGGCCGGCATCGCCGTGCTGCGCGGCAACCTGGCGCCGCGCGGCGCCGTCATCAAGCCGAGCGCGGCCACGCCGGCGCTGATGGTGCACACCGGTCGCGCGGTCGTCTTCGAGTCGATCGAAGACTTCCACACCCGCATCGACGACGACGCGCTCGACGTCGACGAGAGCTGTGTCCTGGTGCTGAAGAACTGCGGCCCGAAGGGCTATCCGGGCATGGCCGAGGTGGGCAACATGCCGCTGCCGCCGAAGATCCTGAAGAAGGGCATCACCGACATGGTCCGCATCAGCGACGCGCGCATGAGCGGCACCGCCTACGGCACGGTCGTGCTGCATGCGGCGCCGGAAGCGGCCGCCGGCGGTCCGCTCGCCGTCGTGCGCAACGGCGACATGATCGAGCTCGACGTGCCCAGGCGCCGCCTGCACCTGCACATCAGCGACGACGAGCTGGCCCGGCGGCTGGCCGGCTGGAAGGCACCGGCGCCGCCCTTGGCGAGCGGCTACTGGAAGCTGTACGTCGATCACGTGCTGCAGGCCGATCGAGGCGTCGATCTCGACTTCCTCGTCGGCAAGCGCGGCGCGTTCGTGCCGCGCGACAACCACTGAGGCCGGCTGCGGAGCGGGCTCGTGTCGCGACGCGACGTGATGGCGCCAGGCACCGCACCGCAGTTGCCTTCGCGGGCTCGCGTCGGCGTCGGCCTCTATCTCGGCGTCGTGCAGTTCTTCTTCGCCGCGACCTGGATCGTCTACGTCATCTACCTGCCGCAGCTCGCGGCGCAGGCCGGCATCGGCAAGGGCGCGGTCGCGACGATCCTGATGGCCGATCAGCTGATCTTCGTCTTCGCCGACTTCGCGACCGGCGTGGCCGCCGACAAGATGGCTCGCGTCGTCGGTCGCCTCGGACTCGCGGCGCTTGCCGCGACGCTGCTGTCGTGTGCCGCCTTTCTCGCCCTGCCACTGGTGGCGCCGGCCGGCGCGCCGGCCGCTTTTCTCGCCATGACCGCGGTCTGGGCGGTCACCTCGTCGGCACTGCGTGCGCCGCCGTTGACCCTCATCGGCAAGCACGCGGCCAAGCCTTCGCAGCCCTGGTTGATCGCGTTGTCGATGCTCGGCCTGGGCGTCGCCAGCGCGCTCGCACCCTATCTCGCCTTGATCCTGCGCGGCGTCGATGCGCGCGTTCCGTTCACGCTCGCCAGCGTCGCACTGGCCATGGTCACGCTCGGCCTGGTCGCAGCCGAGCGCAAGCTGGCGCGGTCGGCAGCGAACGAGGCGCCTGTCGCGGCCGAACCCGGCGAAGGATCGAGGCCGGTGCCGACGCCGCTCGTGCTCATCGCCGTCACGCTCGCCGCGCTGGCATTCCAGGCCCACGTCTTCATCGACAGCATGCCGCTCTACCTGCGCTATGTCGCTGCGGTCGAACTGCCGCTGCTCGCACCGGTGTTCTGGGTCGGCTTCAACCTCGCCTTGCTGCCGTTCTCGCTGGCCGCGAGGCGCTGGTCGGCCGCACGTGTCATCGCTGTCGGGACGGCGCTCGCGGCCCTCGCCGCGGTGGCGGCGCGCTTCGCGCCCAGCCTCCCGCTCCTGGTGACGGCGCAGTGCATCGCGGGCGTCGGCTGGGCCGGCGCCATCGTCGCGGCGTTCGCCTGGGCGACGAGCCGCAGCGCCCGCTGCGGCGCGCTCGCCGGAGCCTTGTCGTCGCTGCTCGCGTTGGCGACCTTGATCCGGATGGCGAGCGTCGCTGCCGGCTGGCCGAAGGCACCGGTCCTGCACGAGGCCATCGCATGGTGGCCGGCCGCCGGCTGGCTGGCGGCCGGCATCGCGATCTATGGCGGCCGACGATGGCGCTCGCACGTTCGCGGCGCTGCAGAACGCGGTCGCAGGCCGGCATGATCGAGGGGCCGCTCTCGCTCACCGAGTGGAATCGCAGCCGCTACGACCCGGCGTCGACGGCCGGCCACTACGAGAGCTGGTTCCAGCGGGCCAATCATCCGGAGCGCCCGCTGGCGTTCTGGATCCGCTACACGATCTTCAGCCCGAAGGGGCGGCCGGCCGACGCGTTCGGAGAGATCTGGGCCATCTTCTTCGACGGCGAGCGCGGCCGCTCGACCGTCGATCAAGGAAAGCCTGCCGCTGGCACGCTGCCGCTTTTCGCGCCGCGACCTCGAAGCGCGCATCGGCCTGTGCACGCTCAACACCTTTCACCTCGAGGGCCGGGCCCGCTCGAAGAAGCACACCATGCGCTGGCAGCTCGACTACGCGGGCGATGCGCCGCCGGTCTTCCTCTTGCCGCAGCGCCTCTACGACACTGCCTTTCCGACGGCGAAGGCGCTGGTCGGCACGCCCGACGCGCTCTATCGCGGCGTGCTCACGATCGACGGCGAACAGGTACGCGTCGACGGTTGGCTGGGCACGCAGAACCACAACTGGGGCAGCCGGCACACCCATGCCTACGCCTGGGGCCAGGTCGCCGGCTTCGACGACGCACCCGACGCCTTCGTGGAATGTGCGACCGCGCGTTTGCGCGTCGCCGGACTGCCGATGCCGCAGATGACGACGCTGGTGCTGCGCGCCGACGGCGAGGAATATCGGCTGAACGGCGTCTGGCAGGCGTTGCGCGCACGGGCACGCTATGAATTCTTCGACTGGCAGCTCGCGACCCGGGGCCGAGGCGTACGGGTGCGCGCCCGTTTGCATGCGCCGGTCTCGGCCTTCGTCGGCCTGCGCTACGACGACCCGCCCGGCGGCTCGCGCCTGTGCCTGAACACCAAGCTCGCGGCCTGCGAGCTGACCCTCGAACGGGCCGGCCGCCCTGCGCGCACGTTCTCGACACGGCATCGCGCCGCGTTCGAGATCCTCACCGGGAGCACCGGGCACGGCGTGCCGATCGCGGCTTGAGCCGCACCTGGCAGCGCCGTTCGTTGCGCGCCGTGCTCAGCCGGGCGACGCGAACAGGCGCTGGCGCAGGAACGTGAAGGTGAGGGCCCAGAAATGGGCGCGCTGCGCGTTGTCGGCGGCCAGGGCGTGGCCACCCTCGATGTTTTCGTAGTACTGCACGTCGTTGCCCAGCGCCAGCATCCGCGCCGCCATCTTGCGGGCATGGCCCGGGTGCACGCGGTCGTCGCGCGTCGACGTGGTGAACAGCACCGGCGGATATTTCACGCCGGCCTTCAGGTTCTGGTACGGGCTGTAGCGCGAGATGAAGGCCCACTCGGCCGGGTCGTCGGGGTCGCCGTACTCGGCCATCCACGATGCGCCCGCCAGAAGCTTGCTGTAGCGCTTCATGTCGAGCAGCGGCGCCTGGCAGACGACGGCGCTGAACAGGTCGGGCCGCTCGACCATCACCGCACCGACGAGCAGGCCGCCGTTGCTGCCGCCTTCGATGCCGAGGTGCCGGGTCGTCGTGAACTTGCGGGCGATCAGGTCTTCGGCCACGGCGATGAAGTCGTCGTAGCTCTTCTGCTTGTTCGACTTGACCGCCGCCTGGTGCCAGGTCGGCCCGAACTCGCCGCCGCCGCGGATGTTGGCCAGCACGTAGACGCCGCCCTGCGTCAGCCATTCGGTGCCGGTGGCCGCGGAGTAGTACGGGTTCATCGAGATCTCGAAGCCGCCGTAGCCGTAGAGCAGGGTCGGGGCATTGCCGCCGCCCGGCGCGGCGGCGCTCAGGCCCTTCGGCCAGACCACGAAGTAGGGCACGGCCGTGCCGTCTTTCGAGCGCGCGAAGAACTGGTCGACATGCATGCCGCCGGCGTCGAAGAACGTGGGCGCGGCCTTCACGGACTCGCGCTCGTCGCTGCCGGCGCGGGCCAGCGCCAGGGTTTCGGGGGTCAGGAAGTCGACGTAGCTGAACCAGTAGCGATCGGCGAGGCTGGCATCCGAGGTCGCGGCCACGCCGGGCTTGCCTTTCTCGGCGGGGACGCCGTCGATCAGCGGGTCGTAGAGCGCGGACACGCCGATCGTGCCGGGGAAAGGTGCCTTGACCTCGCGGCTCTTGAAGCTCGCGCCCGCCTTCTTCAGCTCGACGAGACGGCTGGCGACGTTGTCGAGGACGTCGAGCATGATGTAGTCGCGCATCTGCGCCCAGCCGGCGAGCGAGCGGGTCTTCGTCGGCGCGAAGAGAACCGTCATCTCGCGGCCGCCGGCCAGATAGGCATCGGCATTGCTGGCCAGGAGCGAGCCCGCGGCGAACGTCTGCGTGCCGATCTTCCAGTCGCTGCGCAGCTCGATCAGGATCGTGTCGCGCATGAAGCTGACTTCGGCGTCGTCGGGCACGTCGATGGCAACCGTCGAGTTGCCTTGCAGCAGGAAGCGCTTGGAGTTCCAGAAGGCGATCGATCGCTGGAGAATCGTTCTTTCGTAGCCCGGCGTGCGATCCACGGTCACGTCGGCCGAGACGTCGGTGGCCGATGCCTCGAAGACGGTCGTGGCCGCGGCCAGCGGCGTGCCGCGACGCCAGCGCTTGATGATGCGTGGATAGCCCGAGGACGTCAGCGAGCCGGCTCCGAAATCGGTGGCGACGAAGACCGAATCGGCATCGATCCAGGTGACCCGCGACTTCGCTTCCGGCAGGGTGAAGCCGCCCTCGACGAAGCGCTTGTCGACGCTGTCGAACTCGCGCACGACATCGGCGTCGGCACCGCCGCGCGAGAGCGAGACCAGGCAACGCCGATAGCTCGGGCCGAGGCACGTCATGCCCTTCCAGGTCCAGTTCTCGTGCTCGGCGGCGCCGAGCGCATCGAGATCGAGCACGGTCTCCCACGGCACGTCGGCCTGGCGGTAGCCGGCGAGCGAAACGCGCCGCAGGATGCCGCGCTTGTGCTGCTCGTCCTGCCAGAAGTTGTAGAACGCGCTGGCGCGCCGCGTCACGCTCGGAATGCGATCGCGCGAGTTGTAGATCGAAAGCAGCTTGGCGTAGGTGGGCGCGTAGTCGGGACGCGCTTCGAGCGCGTGCTGGGATTCGGCGTTGCGAGCCCGCACCCAGTCGAGTGCCTGCATGCCGCCCACGTCTTCGAGCCAGAGGAAAGGATCGTCAGCCATCGGCTCGGCGGCGTGCGCCGGGAAAGCTGCTGAAACGAGGATCGTGCAGGCCAGCGCCGCAAGGCCGGCGGCCCGGCAACGCGATCGCACTGACAGGGGTGAAGAAGTCATGAGAGCTCGGCATAAGAAATTTGCCTGTGTAAACGCTGGAACACGCGCCGGCAGGCTGGATGACGCGTCTTGAAGGAAGACGCCGATGCCGGGCAAGGTGCTTTCCGATGCCTCGGCGCCGCAATTCTGCCCATATTTGGCTCGGTCGCTGGCAACTGGACCCTGGCGGCTGGCGCCACTGAGCCGGCGGTCCGGTCAGAAACCTGAGCCCGCCTGCTTCAGGTACGCGATTTCCTCGGCCGTCGATGCGCGGCCGAGGATCGCGTTGCGATGCGGGAATCGCCCGAATCGTTCGATCACGGCGCGATGCCGGTGCGCGTAGTCGAGCATCTCGGCGTGGTCCGGTGCTTCGGCGACGAGCCGGGTGAAGAGACGGACCGACTCGTCCTGCATCGCCAGCCCCTCGGCGTGCTCGAAGGGCATGTAGGCGAACGCACGCATGAATGGCGGCAAGGTCTCGTCGAAACGCCGACCGACCATGGCGCTGGCTTCGGCCAGGGCCTGCGCGTCGCCGGCGAAGGATCGCGGCTGGCCGCGAAAGGCATTGCGCGTGAGCTGATCGAGCAAGAGCACCCGCGCCAGGGCGCTGTGCGCTGAATCAGACCAGGCGTCGAGCTCGCCGCGCAGGGCGCGCTCGATCAACGGCCCGAAACGCTCGGCGACGAGCGCGTCGAAGGCTTTGTCTTTCTTGAACCAGATGTCGCGCTGCGTGCCGAACGGAGCGCTGTCGGGCGCACCGAACCAGAAGTCGAGAACGCCTGGGACCTGCTCGTCCACGGCGTTCAGCCCAGGCGCTCCGGCACGACCCGGACCGAGCGCTCGCCGTCGGCGACCCAGATCTCGCCGTCCTGCCGGTTCAGCTGCAGTTGCATGCCGCGGCCGGCCAGCAAGGCCAGCTCGCGGCTCTGCTCGCTCGGGACGAGCCAGGCCTCGACATTGCCGGCGCGCCGCACGCGCTGGCCGAGGCCGGCCCACCAGACCGGCGCGCCATGGCTGAAGGCGTAGACGCTGACCTTGTCGGCGCGGCCGCTGGCCTTCACCAGTCGGCGCTCCTCGGGCTGGCCGACTTCGATCCAGTGGCGGATCCGGCCGGTCAGATCCCTTTCCCAAAGCTCGGGCTCTTCGGGCTCCCACATGCCCTTGGCCACCTCGAGCGCGCCGTCGCGCGAGTCGGCGGGCACATTGAGCGCGAAGGCGAGCAGGCGCATCATCATCCGCTCGTCGTTCTCGGAGGGATGGCGCGCGAGCGTCAATTGGTGATCGGCGTAGATCGCCCGATCGATGTCGGCGATCTGCAGCGTCGCCTTGCACACGGTTGCCTTCAATGCCATCGGCGGACTCTGCCACAAGGCGGCGCCACAATGGCGCTTGAACTCGAAAGCGCCGAATCATGAGCATGAAGAAATCCGATCTCGACAAGCAGATGGCCAAGAAGGTCGGCGGCCAGATGAAAGGCGCGGGCATTCCCGGCCGCTTCGCGCAAGGCGCGAGCGAGATGGTCGATCGGCGCGAGCAGAGGCGTCTCGATGCCGCCGCCGGGCTTGTGCCGTTCGCCTGCAAGCTGCCGTCGGATCTGGCCGCGACGCTGCGCGAGCGCGGCAGCGCTCATGCCGACGGCATCAACGGCCTCGTCGCCGAGCTGCTTCGCAAAGGCCTCGCCTGAAGCAGGCCTAGGGTTTTTCGGCTGCTGCCTTCAGGCCGAGCAGGCCTTCGCTGAAGTCCTTGCCCACCGTGCTGCCGGCGGTGAGGGCCATCCAGTGACGGAACGGGTTCTTGCCGACGTCGCCATTCATCGTCCAGGTCACCTTCGTCAGGGCATCCTGCGGCTCGAAGCGAAGCTCACCCGACGACGTGGTGCCGAAGTCCGGAAAATAGAGCTCGTAGGCGACGCGCCGGTTCGGTTCGATCTCGCTCAGGATCATGGCGCCGTCACCCTGGCTCCTGCTCTTCCAGCGCCAGGTCGCGCCCACGCCGCTCGGCGGCCCGCTGTACTCGATGCGCATCGACGGGTCGCGTCGCGTCCAGGGCGACCAGAGCTGCCAGGCGTGCGGATCGGCGACGAGCGGGTAGATCTTTTCCGGCGGTGCCGCCACCAGCACCGCGCGTGTGACCGTGAAGGTGGGCGGCAGCAGGAAGCCTCCGACCAGGACCACCGCGAAGAGCACGGCAGTCACCGTGACGAGCCATTTCACGAGCCACATGTTGCCGCCTCCCCCGATCGTTCTTGTGGCGCGAGTCTGAACGCCGACGTGATGGCGTGCAACGGGTATCGTCAGGTGGCGGAGCCGGCATTCGACGCCGGCTTCGGCCTCGCATGACCCGAGACGTCTTCGACCTGTTCATCATCGGTGCCGGCAGCGGCGGCGTACGCGCCGCGCGCATGGCCGGGCAGCGCGGCGCGCGCGTTGCCGTCGCCGAGGACGCCGCGCTGGGCGGAACATGCGTCAACCTCGGCTGCATCCCGAAGAAGCTGTACAGCTTCGCCGCCCACTATGCCGAGAGCTTCGAAGAGGCCGCCGGCTTCGGCTGGTCGCACGCCTCGTCGCACTTCGACTGGCCGACGCTGAAGGCCAATCGCGCGGTCGAGATCGCGCGCCTCAACGCCATCTATGGCGAGCTGCTCACGGGCGCGGGCGTGTCCCTGCTGCGCGGCCGGGCGCGGGTGGTCGGCGCCCACGAGGTCGAAGTGGACGGGGAGAGCTACGGCGCCGAGCGCATTCTGGTGGCCACCGGCGGCTGGCCCGTGCCGCTCGAGGTTGCGGGCAACGAGCTCGCGATCAGCTCGAACGAGATCTTCGATCTCGCCGAGTTCCCGAAACGGCTCGTCGTCGTGGGCGGCGGCTACATCGCCTGCGAGTTCGCCTCGATCTTCAATGGCCTCGGCAGCCAGGTCATCCAGGTCTGTCGCGCCGACCAGATCCTGCGCGGCTTCGACGACGAGGTGCGGCACTTCGTTGCGGCCGAGATGCGAAAGAAGGGCGTCGAGATCCGCTCGCGCAGCAAGATCGGATCGCTCGAGCGGCCCGGCCCCTCGGCCGCGATCCGCGTCCATTTGCACGGCGGCGATTCGCTCGAGGCCGACGCCGTGCTCGGCGCCACCGGGCGGACCCCGAACACCGCCGGGCTCGGCCTCGAAGCCTTGGGCGTCGAGCTCGCGCCGAACGGTGCGGTGGTGGTCGACGAAGGCTATCGCAGCAGCCTGCCGAGCCTCTATGCCATCGGCGACGTGATCGATCGGGTCCAGCTCACGCCGGTGGCGCTGGCCGAGGCGATGGCGCTCGTCGAAGTCCTGTTCGGCAGTGCCGGGCGCAAGGTCGACTACATGCAGATCCCGACGGCGGTGTTCACCCATCCCAACATCGGCACGATCGGCTTGTCCGAGCAGGACGCGCGCGCCCGCTTCGAGCGGATCCGCGTCTATCGCAGCGAATTCAAGCCGCTTCGCCACACCCTTTCGGGCAGCAGCGAACGAACGCTCATGAAGCTGGTGGTCGACGACGCCAACGATCGGGTGGTCGGGCTGCACATGGTCGGGGCCGATGCCGGCGAGACGATCCAGGGCTTCGCGGTGGCCATGAAGGCAGGTGCCACCAAGGCCCATTTCGACGCTACGCTCGGCATTCACCCAACCGCCGCCGAGGAGTTCGTGACGATGCGAACTCCGGTGGTGGCATCATGATGCGTTGTGTTTGAGGCCGGTTTTTGCCATGTTCGAATCCTTCGGCGGCGCCTCGCGTCGCATCGTTCTTGCCCTCGGGCTCGGGCTCGCCACGGGCCTCGCGGGTGCTGCCGACAAGGCGGCCAAGCCCACGCCCTTGCTGACGCCCGCCCAGCTGCGTGACTGCGTGAGCCAGAAGGAGAAGCTGCACTCCCAGGTCGACGATGCGCTCAAGGACAAGGCGGGCGTCGAGGCCGACAAGGCCGAGATCGCGCGCACCGACAGCGAGCTGTCCAGCGAGGTCGGCACGCTCGACCGGACCAGCGCCGAGGCCGTCAACGCGTTCAACGAGAAGGTCCAGGCGCGCGCCAGGATGGCCGACGCGTACGAGGCCAAGGTCACGGCGTACAACGCCAAGGCCGAGGCCGTGAAGACCAGCCGCACGACGTATGAAACTTCGTGCGAGAACCGGCGCTACGACGAGCGCGACCTGAGCGACCCGAAGGCGAAGAAGCCGTGATGAATACCGACAACCCCCTGCTGCAACCCTGGACCGGTCCCTACGGCCTGCCGCCGTTCGCGCAGACGCGGGCCGAGCATTTCGAACCCGCGTTCGAGCTCGCGATGCGCCAGCATCTCGAGGAGATCGAGGCGATCGGCACTGCCGTCGAAGCGGCGAGCTTCGACAACACCGTGGCGGCACTCGATCGCGCCGGCCGCCTGCTGGACCGGATCGGGGGCATGTTCCACAACCTCACGTCGAGCGAGACTTCGCCCGAGCTGCAGGCGGTGGAGCGCAAGCTCGCGCCGGCCTTCGCCGCGCACGACAGCAAGCTCTACATGCACGCCGGCCTGTTCGCCCGCATCGACGCTCTGCATGGCCGGCGCCACGAGCTCGGGCTGAACGACGAGCAGCTGCGCGTCCTCGAGCGCTATCACATCGACTTCGTGCGGGCCGGAGCGAGGATGAGCGGCGAGCAGCAAAAGCGCTATGCCGACGTGATGCAGCGCCTCGCCGATCTCACGACGCGCTTCTCGCAGAACGTGCTGGCCGACGAGTCGCAGTTTCGTCTGGTCCTGAGCAGCGAGGCCGATCTCGCCGGCCTGCCCGATTTCGTCCGCGCCGCGGCGCGGCAGGCGGCGGCGGACCGCGGCCTGCCCGACGCCGGCGTGGTCACCCTGTCGCGGTCGAACATCGTTCCTTTCCTCACGTTCTCAGCGCGTCGCGATCTGCGCGAGGCCGCCTGGCGCGGCTGGACTTCGCGCGGGGAGCATGCCGGGACGAGCGACAACCGCGAGGTCGCTGCCGAGATTCTTGCCCTGCGCCTGGAGCAGGCACGCCTGCATGGATACGCGTCGTACGCCGACTATGCGCTGGCCGACACGATGGCGGGCAGCGAGGACGCCGTCACCGCGCTGCTCATGCAAGTCTGGAAGCCGGCGAGGGCGCGAGCCCTGGCCGAGCGCGAATCGCTCGAGGCGCTGGCGCGATCGCGCGGCGACGCCACCCCGATCGAGGCCTGGGACTGGCGCTTCTATGCCGAGAAGGTTCGCCAGCAGCGCTACGACCTCGACGAGGCCAAGATCAAGCCGTATTTCCCGCTCGAACGCATGGCCGCCGCGGCCTTCGATTGCGCCCAACGTCTCTTCGGCGTCGCCTTCGTCGCCAAGCCCGAGGTCCGGGTCTACCACCCGGACGTCGAGGTCTACGAAGTCCAGGGGGCGGATGGAAAGGCCATCGGCTTGTTCCTGCACGACAACTTCGCGCGCCCCAGCAAGCGCAGCGGCGCCTGGATGAGCGCCTATCGATCGCAGTCGAAGAACGCTGCCGCCGGCGGCGCGCCGGTGCTGCCCATCATCGTCAACAACAACAACTTCGCCAAAGGCGCGCCGGGCGAGCCGACGTTGCTGAGCTTCGACGATGCGCGCACCTTGTTCCACGAATTCGGCCACGGCCTGCATGGGCTGCTGTCGAACGTGACCTACGAGCGCGTGGCCGGCACCAGCGTCCTGCGCGATTTCGTCGAGCTGCCTTCGCAGCTCTTCGAGCACTGGCTCGAGGAGCCCGAAGTGCTCAGGCGCCACGCCCGCCACTACCTCACGGGCGCGGCGATCCCCGACGCGCTGATCGACAAGCTGCACGCCGCGCGCCACTTCAACCAGGGTTACGAGACGGTGCGCTACACCGCCTCGGCACTTGTCGACATGGCGGCGCATGCGCAACGCGACCGACCCGTGGCCGACGTGGTCGCTTTCGAGCGCGCCGAGCTCGAGAAGATCGGGCTGCCGGCCGGCATCGGCCTCAACCACCGGCTGCCGCACTTCCAGCACCTGTTCTCCGGCTCGGGCTACGCAGCCGGCTACTACGTCTACCTGTGGGCCGAGGTGCTCGACGCCGATGGCTTCGAGGCGTTCGTGGAGGCCGGCAATCCGTTCGATGCCGCAGTGGCGCAGCGCCTGATGCGCTTCATCTACTCGGCCGGCAATTCGATCGAGCCGGGTGCAGCCTATCGCGCTTTCCGTGGCCGCGGTCCGACGCCGCAGCCGATGCTCAAGCAGCGCGGACTGCTCGAGGAAATTCCGGCCTAGGGCCTGGCCCTAGCTCGTCGCCGGGGTCGACGCCGCGCCGGTCGGCGAGGTCGCCGGAAAGCGCTTGTAGAGAGCGCCGAGAAAGGCGCCGAAATCGATGGGCTTGGTCCAGTAGTCGGCAAAGCCGGCGGCGATGCCGCGCTCGACGTCCTCGGGCATCGCATTGGCCGACAAGGCGATGCAGGCGATGGCGCGCGTCGCCGGGTCGGCGCGCAGGCGGCGCAGTACCTCGAAGCCGTCGAAGTCGGGCAGTTGCAGATCGATGAGAACGAGGTCGGGCCGCAGGGCCTTGGCCCGGGCGACGCCGGCCGCGCCGGTCTGCTCCGAGACGATGGCAATGCCGCCGACGCTGCGCACCAGCTCTTCGACGAGCAGCACGTTGACGGCGTTGTCCTCGATGTAGAGGATCTGCCCGGCGCGTTCGCATCGCAACGCATCGACCGGGGCAACCGCCGGCTCCGGCGCCGCTGCCGGCGCATCGACCTGCGAGGCGGCCTGCGCTGCCGGCAAGGTCACGTCGAACACCGTGCCGGCGCCGGGCGTGCTGGCGACGGCGATCGTTCCGCCCATGCCTTCGACCAGCGCCTTGACGATGGTCAGGCCGATGCCCGTGCCTTCGATGCCTTCGCTCTCCGCCCCGAAGCGGTTGAACGGCTCGAACAGGCTGGCCATCTGCGCCGCTGTCAGGCCGCGGCCGGTGTCGCGCACGCTCAGCACCACGTCGCCGCTGCCGGCACGGGCCTGCACGTTCACGCGGCCGCCGCGGTGGTTGTACTTGATGGCGTTGGACAGGAGGTTGATCAGGACCTGCCGCAAGCGCGTCGGGTCGGCCGTGGCGATGCCCGCGAGCGCGCCCGACTCGATGGCCACGCCGTGCTGCGTCGCCAGCGATTCGACCAGCGGCACCGACTGCCGGACCAGGGCCTCGAGGTCGACCGCCTGCAGCGACAGCTTGAGCTCGCCCGACTCGAGGCCGGAGAGATCGAGCACGTCGTTGATGAGCGAGAGCAGATGATCGCCGGCAGCGCGGATGTGTCCGAGCTTGGCGATCTGCTCGGCATGCGCCGACTGGCGCGCCTCGATCTGCAGCAACTGGGTGAAGCCGAGCACCGCGTTGAGCGGCGTCCGCAGCTCGTGGCTCATGCGCGACAGGAACTGCGACTTGGCCTGGATCTCGCGCTCGGCCAGCGCGGTCTGCTGGCGGGCGAGCTCGGCGGCCTTGGCTTCGGTCACGTCCCAGTTGACGCCGACCCGGCGCACCGGCCGGCCGCTCTCGTCGTTGACGAGCGCCGAGCGCGAGGCCAGCCAGCGCCAGCTGCCGTCGGACATCTTCCAGCGGAATTCATAGGAGCTGGGCAATGCACCGATATCGAAGCCGGGACGCGAGTCGAGCACCTGGTGCAGATCGTCCGGATGCACACCCGCGACCCGTTCCTCGCGCGAGAGCGCGGCGGTGCGAGGAGCGAGCCCGCGCAGGTGAAACATCTGCTCGTCCCAGCGCTCGGGCGAGCCGTCGAGGCTCGCCTCCCACATGCCGATGCCGGCGTAGCGGGCAATCAGCGTCGCTCGCTCGCTCGCATCGCGCAGGGCGTCGACGGCGGCATGGTGATCGGTGACGTCCATCGCGACGCCGAGAAAGCGCTGCCGAGCCATCGCTTCGCGATCGCGATCGGCGCGCATCACGACCCAGCGAATGCTGCCGTCGCGCCGCAAGGTCCGGAATTCAAGCTCGAAGGGGCCTTCGCCGCTTGCGAGGTAGCCATGCGCCTCGCTGCCGACGCGGGCGAGGTCGTCGGGATGCACGCTTTGTGTCAGCCACTCGGTGAAGCCGGGCACGCGCGGCGCGGTGAAGCGATCGAAGATGACGAACATCTGCGGATTCCAGTCCGTCTCCGCCGGTTCGCGTGCTGTCGTCCACAGGCCCACGCCGGCGGCCTGCGAGGCGGCCTCGAGACGGCGCGCCAGCTCGTCGGCGTGACGTCGATGCTCGACCGCTTCGGTCACGTCGAGTGCGACACCGACGAAGGCCAGCGGCTGACCCGCGGCATCGCGCTCGACCACGCGCCGCGTCATCACGTAGCGGTAGCTGCCGTCCATGCGGCGATAGCGCGCTTCCATGTCGGTCGGCTGATCGGTGAGCAACGCCTGCTCCGCGGATGCCAGCACCTCGGGCAGGTCATCGGGGTGGATCAGCGCGCGTATCTCCTCGATGTTCATGCCCTCGGGGCGCGGCGCCATCTGCAGCAGCTCGAAAGCGCGGTCGCTGTAGTACATGCGCTGGCTGCGCAGGTCGTGCCGCCAGATCGCGATGTTGCCGAGATCGACGGCCATCTTCAGCTGGGCGCTGACGTCACCGAGGGCGCGCGCCGAGTCGTAGGCCTCGGTGTCGTCCATCATGATGCCGATGGCCCGGTCGGGCTTGCCGTTCGGCCCGTTCTTCACCTCCCACTGGGAGTGGATCCAGCGCGTCGTGCCGTCGCGATGGAGGACGCGATAGCGTTGCGCATAGCGGCCGGCCCGCGTCGTCGAGTCGACGTAGCTCATCTTCGCCCGGTCTTCGGGGTGGATGTACTGGATCGCCTCGGTATAGCCCGGCGTGCCGGCGGCAGGGTCGAGACCCCAGAAGCCGAACACATGCCGGTCCCAGCGCCCTTCGCCGGAAGGGATCTTGCGTTCCCAGAGACCGAGGCGGCCGAATTCCTGAGCCGTGTCGAGCAGCTCGCCCTGGCGGCGCGCCTGGCTGGCCAGGAAGCGCGTCGGACTGACGTCGGTGAAGGTCCAGAGCGTATGGGCGCCGATCCGCCGGGTGCGCGCGTCGACCCAGAGCGCGGCGCCGTCGATGGCGCGCAAGTGCAGGGCCGCGGCATCGAGCGATCCGGTCGCGAGTGCGGCCTCGAGCTGCTTCGCCGCGGCCGCGCCGCCAGCGCCTTCGGGCACGGCGTCGAGCAGGGACGCCGTGCCGTCCGCCGTCAGCCCGGTAGCGGCCCTGAAGCGCTCGTTGACCCAGACCAGTCGGCCCGCGCCTGCGGTCACGGCGAGCAGCTCCAGGCTCTGTTCGACGAGCGCCCGCAGCACGTCGGCAGGCAGGCCGTCGACCGGGAAATCTGGGTCCGCGTCGCTCATGAAGCGGGGAAGTCTAGCCCGCGAGAAGGGCGCCCCGCGCCCCTGGCGTCAGCCTTCTGCGACCTGCAGCACGAGCTTGCCGAAGTTCTCGCCACGAAACAGCTTGAGCAGCGATTCCGGGAAGGTGTCGAGGCCGGCGACGACGTCTTCGCGGCTTCTCAGGCGCCCGTCGCGCAGGTAGCCGGCCAGCTCGGCGATGGCCGGCCCGAAGCGATCGGCGTAGTCGAACACGACCATGCCTTCCATGCGGGCCCGATTGACCAGCAGCGAGAGGTAGTTGGCCGGGCCCTTGACGGCCTCGGTGTTGTTGTACTGGCTGATGGCGCCGCAGACGAC
Organism: uncultured beta proteobacterium; assembly: GCA_963778525.1. Taxonomy (GTDB): domain Bacteria; phylum Pseudomonadota; class Gammaproteobacteria; order Burkholderiales; family Burkholderiaceae_C; genus Schlegelella_A. The sequence goes on from CAVZUJ010000002.1 coordinate 47,368, forward strand.
GATGCGGGCCTTGCGGTTGATGCGGGTCAGCACGGTGTCGAGAATCTCGCCGCCGACATTGTCGAAGTACACGTCGATGCCGTCCGGGCAGCTCGCTTTCAGTCCGTCCTTGACCGAGCCCGATTTGTAATCGACACAGGCGTCGAAGCCGAGCTCCTTGACGACCCACTCGCATTTGGCCGGGCCGCCGGCGATGCCGACGGCGCGGCAACCCTTGATCTTCGCCAGCTGGCCGACGGTCTGGCCGACAGCGCCGGCAGCGCCGGAGACCACGACGGTTTCGCCCGCCTTCGGCAAGCCGACCTCGAGCAGGCCGAAATAGGCCGTCATGCCGGGCATGCCGAGCACGTTCAGCCATTGCGTGAGGCTGCCGGCACGCAGGTCGATCTTCGACAGCGCGCCCTTGGCGAGCAGGCCGGCATCGAAGCGCGCGTACTCCTGGACGCCGAGTGCGCCGCTGACGCGGTCGCCGAGCGCGAATTTCGGATGCTTCGATTCGATGACCGTGCCGATGCCGCCGGCACGCATCACCTCGTCGATGCCGACCGGCGCGATGTAGCTCTTGCCTTCGTTCATCCAGCCGCGCATGGCCGGATCGAGCGAGAGAGCCAGCGTCTTCACCAGGACGCCGCCATCGTCCGGCGGCATCACCGGCTCGGCGGTGAAGCTCCAGTCGGCGCGCACCGGCAAGCCGACCGGGCGGCGGGCGAGGCGAACCTGATGATTCGTGGCGGCGATGGTCGAGCTCATGGCGGGTCTCCTCTGTGCAGCGCGATGCTATCGCGCGCGCCCCGGCGCCCGCGTCGCGCCCGCGACGGACGAAAAAAAGCCGCGGCGAACCGCGGCTTTCCCGATCGGGCGCGAGCGCCCGAAACTCAGGCGAGGACGCGAATGTTCGCGGCCTGCAGGCCCTTTTGGCCTTGCTTGACTTCGAACTCGACGCGCTGGTTCTCGGTGAGCGTCTTGAAACCGCTGCCGGCGATGTCGCGGAAGTGGGCGAACAGGTCAGCGCCGCCCGCGTCTTGCGCGATGAAGCCGAAGCCCTTGCTCTCGTTGAACCACTTCACGGTGCCGGTCTGGGTGGGGGTCGTCATGGGTAAATATCCAATCTATTGCAAATGAATGCGCCGCACATGCGGCGCATGCAGCGACACTCAAGAACCGATCAGGGGGATTTCAAACGCCCGCCGCGAGGACCGCGTGGGTGGAACGAGAATCACGAACAAACCACTGTCTTGCGTATAACTGTGGCCGTAATGTACACGAGGCAGCACCATGTCGCTCGATCCAGCCGATTCGCCTGATTCCCAGCCTGCCTGGAAGCACGACGGCGTGCGCGTCGTTGCCGCCAGCCAGCTCGACGCGAACACGGCGCAGACGCCGGGCATGGACCGCAAGGCGGCGATCAATTTCGCGCGCGTCGGGGCGCAGAAACTGTGGGCCGGCACCGTGCACATCCATGCCGATGCGAAGACCGGCGCGCATCATCACGGCCATCTCGAGAGCGTGATCTACGTCGTCAAAGGCAAGGCGCGGATGCGCTGGGGCAATGCACTCGAGTTCACGGCCGAGGCCGGCCCCGGCGACTTCATCTACATCCCGCCCTACGTGCCGCACCAGGAGATCAACGCCAGCCGCGAGGAGACGCTGGAGTGCGTCCTCTGCCGCAGCGACGGCGAGGCGGTGGCGGTCAACCTCGATATCGAGCCGGTCGAGAAGCCCGAGACCGTTCGCTGGATCGACCCGACCCATCCCCATGGCTGAGCGGCTGCTGCGTCTATCCGTTCTCGACCAGTCGGTCTCGCTCGCGGGCAGCAGCGAAGATGCCGCGATCCGCGACACGCTCGCGCTCGCCGAAGACTGCGAGCGCCTGGGCTACGCGCGCTTCTGGGTCAGCGAGCACCACGGCCTGCCGACCATCGTCGGCTCGGCACCCGAGATCCTGATGGCAGCGATCGCGGCGCGCACCTCGACGATCCGGATCGGCAGCGCCGGCGTCATGCTGCCGCACTACAGCGCGCTGAAGGTCGCCGAGCAGTTTCGCGTCCTCGAAGCGCTGGCGCCGGGCCGCATCGATCTCGGCCTCGGCCGCGCGCCGGGCGGCGACATGCGCACGGCACGCGCGCTCAACCCGAACGCCAGCCATGCGGCGGAGGACTTTCCGATCCAGGTTCGCGACCTTCATGCCTGGACTTCGCACGGCACGCACGAAGGCATCACCGCGCATCCGCTCGGGCCGCACGCGCCCGAGATCTGGATCCTCGGCAGCTCCGACTACGGCGCTCAGCTCGCGGCTCATTTCGGCCTGCCGTACGCATTTGCCTATTTCTTCACCGACGGCCAGGGCGCCGAACAGGCGATGGCGCTCTATCGCGCCCGCTACCAGCCGAGCGAGCGTCATCCGCAGCCGCAGGCGACGCTGTGCATCTGGGCCCTCGCCGCCGAGACCGACGAGCTTGCGGAGCACCTCGCGCTGTCGCGTGATCGCTGGCGCATCGATCGCCAGCGTGGCGCGCTCGGCCCGCTGCAGTCGCCCGACGAGATCGCCAGGCGCGGCTTCAGCGAGGCCGAAGAAGCCATGCTCGGGTCGATGCGCGGCAAGGCCTTCGTCGGGAGCGCGAAAACGGTGGCCGGGAAGCTGCGTCGCCTGGCCGACGACTTCGCGCTCGACGAAGTCGTGATCAACACCTGGGCCCACGACCCGGCGGTGCGCCGTCGCTCCTACTCGCTGCTGGCCGAGGAGTTCGCCTTGACGCCAGCCACGTCGGCGCGCGCCGCGTAGCGGGCCAGGCGGCCGTACGTGAGACGCCGCCAGACGTATTCGACCGGCCCGTAGCGAAAGCGCGCGAGCCACCAGGCGCTGAGCGGCAACTGGACGACGGCGTAGAGCCCGACGGCGAGGAGCATCTCGGTGAGCGGCCGAGTCTTGCCCCAGAAGCCGAGACCCCAGCCGTAGAAGACGAACAGGCCCATCAAGGTTTGCAGCAGGTAGTTGCTGAGCGGCATGCGGCCGGCGTAGGCAAAGACGCGAAAGGCCCGGGCGGTGGCCGGCGCGATGGCCAGGCGAACCAGCGTCAAGGCGTAGAAGCACATCAGCGCGGCTCGGCCTATCGTGCGCGCGAACGAGGTCGGGAAGTCTTCGCCGCTGTCCTGCACCGCGCTGCCGCCGAAGGCCCACCAGAGGCCGCCGGCGGCAAGGGCGATGGCGAGCGCCGTCCATTGCGCCGGCACGAGGCGATGGCGAAGGCTCGGCAGCCGCTCGATCCAGCCGCGCCGCCCGACATAGAAGCCGAGCAGGATGCCGGTGGCCATCTGGACGAAGAAGCCGGCCACCGTGAACAGGCCCATCGGCGAGCCGTAGGCCCAGGCGAAGACGCGCAGCGTCTCGCGCACCGCGTCGAGCAAGGTGCCCTGGCCGAAGGCGACGTCGTTCGAGCTGGCGAACTGATAGAACTCGAACGTGGCGAGCATCGTCGTCTCGTTCGAGAAGAGATGCGTCGAGAGCGCGTCCGACGCCGCCGGAAAGACGAGGCAGAGCGCGAGCAGCGCGAGGAGCGCGCTGTCGGGCACGCGCCGGATCGCGAGCAGCATGAAGCCGAGCACGGCGTAGGCGACGAGCACGTCGCCCATCCAAAGGAGCGCGGCGTGGACCAGGCCGATCGCAAGCAGGACGGCGAGGCGCCGCATGTAGATGAAGGCGGCGCGGCTCGGGTCGGCCGCTTCGAGGCGGCGCAGCTGCAGCGTGAAGCCGATGCCGAAGACCATCCCGAACATGAGATTGAACTTGCCGGCGAAGAGCAGCTCGCGCAGGGCGACGCAGATGCCGTCGAAGCTGCCGTCCTGCGGCGGCGGCGGCGTGAAGATCGAATGCGCGAAGCTCGGTATGTTCATAATGAAGATACCGAGGAGCGCGAAGCCGCGCAGCACGTCGAGCACCTCGATGCGATGTGCTGCCGGCAAGGGCTCCCGTACCGCCGGCGGCGCGACCTCGTTCGTGTCGTTCATGGCAGCGACGGTACCAAACCTCGCCGCGCACGGTTGTGCGCCGAAAACGAAAGGCACGTTCATGTTCGAGACCGCCATCGCCGGCAGCCTGCCCAAACCCTCGTGGCTGGCCGAAACCGAGAAGCTCTGGCCCGAGTGGAAGGCGAGCGGCGCCGAGCTCGAGCGCGCCAAGGCCGATGCCACGCTGCTCTGGCTCAAGGTGCAGGAAGACGCGGGTCTCGACATCGTCGGCGACGGCGAGCAATCGCGTCAGCATTTCGTGCACGGCTTCCTGGCCCGGGTCGAAGGGATCGACTTCGAGCACAAGGTGAAGATGGGGATCCGCGACAACCGCTACGACGCGATGGTGCCGCAGGTGGTCGGAGCGCTGCGCCTGGCCGGCCGCGTTCACGCCGCCGAGGCCCAGCTGGCGCGGGCCCACACCGGCAAGCGGCTGAAGTTCACCTTGCCCGGGCCGATGACGATCGTCGACACCGTGGCCGACCGCTTCTATGGCGAAGGCAAGGAAGGCCGCATCAGGATGGCGTTCGCGTTCGCCGAGCTGCTGAACCAGGAGGCTCGTGCGCTCGAAGCCGATGGCGTCGACGTCATCCAGTTCGACGAGCCGGCCTTCAACGTCTACATGGCCGATGCGGCCGAGTGGGGCGTTGCCGCGCTCGAGCGTGCTGCCGCCGGCCTGAAGTGCAAGACGGCGGTTCACATCTGCTACGGCTACGGCATCAAGGCCAACATCGACTGGAAGGCGAACCTCGGCGGCGAGTGGCGGCAGTACGAGAAGGTCTTTCCGGCGCTGGCGCGCAGCACGATCGACCAGGTGTCGCTCGAATGCATCCACTCGCACGTGCCGCTCGAGCTGATGCGCCTGCTCGATGGCAAGGACGTGATGGCCGGTGTCATCGATGTCGCCTCCGACGTGATCGAGACGCCCGAAGAGATCGCCGAGACCCTGGGTGCCGCGCTTCGCTTCGTGTCGAAGGAGCGCCTGATCGCCTGCACCAACTGCGGCCTCGCGCCGATGCGTCGCGAAGTTGCCGAGGCCAAGCTCGCGGCGCTGGCGCAGGGCGCGGCGCTGGCGCGGCAGCGCTTCGGCTGAGCGGAGCGATGGCCGAGTCCTTGTTTTCCGCGCCGGTCACGGCTCCGCAGGATGCGCCGGCGGCCTTGCGCGAGTCGGGCCACGCGGTGCTCGATCCGCAAGGCTTCGCGAGGCTCGCCTCGACCACGCTGGCCGAGCTCGAGCCGCTGCGCGACTCGTGGAACGACCTGCCGCCCGACAACTACCTGCGCGACGGCGGCCACTATCGACGCCGCCGCCATTCGTGTTTCGTCGCGCGCGGCAGCCACCTCGAACCGGTGCCGGACCGGGCCCACTGGCAGCCGCTCGAATACAACGCGCTGCACGGCGGCATCGAGCGCTGGTTCGAGCCGATAGCGCCGGCGCTGCGGGAGAGCGCGCCGTGGCGAAGGATGCTGCTCGCGATGGCCGATCTGGCTTCGTCGCTGCGCGGCACGCAGCCGTGGTTCATCGAGGCGCACCAGTTCCGGATCGACACCGAAGGCGGCATCGGCCGACCGACGCCCGAGGGTGCGCACCGCGACGGCGTCGACCTCGTCGCCGTCGTCCTCGTCGACCGCTTTGCCATCAAGGGCGGCGAGACGCGCGTCTTCGCCGCCGAAGGCCCGAACGGCCTGCGCTTCACGATGCAGGCGCCGTGGACCTGCCTCCTGATCGACGATGCGCGCGTCATCCACGAGAGCACGCCGATTCAGCCGCTCGACGCCGACGGGCACCGCGACACGCTGGTGCTCACCCTGCGCGCAGGCGCCTTCCAGGGGCCGACCGGCGTGGCGCCGCCGCCTTGAGCGCGGCCACGAACGACGGACAATTGCCGCATGCACAGAAGAGACTTCGCCGCGCACGACCGCCTCCTGATGCTGTCGATGTTCGCGCTCGTGATCGGCGGCCTGAGCACGCTCGCCGCCTGGGCGCTGCTCGCCGTGATCCGCCTCTTCACGAACATCTTCTTCTTCCAGACCTTGTCCTGGCAGCACGTCTCGCCGGCGACGCATCGCCTGGGTGCCTGGGTCATCGTCCTGCCGGTGATCGGCGGCCTCGTCGTCGGCCTGATGGCGCGCTTCGGCAGCGAGAAGATCCGCGGTCACGGCATTCCCGAAGCGCTCGAGGCGATCCTCTTCGGCAAGAGCCGGATGTCGGCCAAGGTGGCGGTGCTCAAGCCCTTGTCGTCGGGCATCGTCATCGGCAGCGGCGGGCCGTTCGGCGCCGAAGGCCCGGTCATCATGACCGGCGGCGCGATGGCCTCGCTGCTGGCGCAGGCCTTCCATCTCACGTCGATGGAAAGAAAGGCGCTTCTCGTTGCCGGTTCCTGCGCCGGCATGACGGCTGTCTTCGGCACGCCGCTCGCGGCGATGCTGCTTGCCGTCGAGCTGCTTCTTTTCGAGCTGCGCCCGCGCAGCCTGCTGCCGGTCGCCCTGGCCTGCGCGGTGGCGGGATTCCTGCGTCCGCTCTGGGCCGATGCGGCGCCGCTCTTCCCGCTCGAGACGGCACCGCCGACGGTCATCGCCTGCCTGTCATGCATCGTCGCCGGCCTGGCCGCCGGCCTGCTTTCGGCGGCCTTGACCGGGGCCCTCTACCGCATCGAGGACGCCTTCGGCCGCCTGCCCATCCACTGGATGTGGTGGCCGGCGCTCGGTGGCATCGTGGTCGGCATCGGCGGCTACTACGAACCGCGCGCCTTCGGCGTCGGCTACGACGTCATCGGCGACTTGCTGCAGCAGCGCCTGGCCCTCGGCATCGTGGCCGGTCTGCTGGCGGCGAAGGTCGTGATGTGGTCGGTGGCGCTCGGCTCGGGCACTTCGGGCGGCGTGCTCGCGCCGCTCCTGATGATCGGCGCCGGCCTGGGCAGCGTCATCGGCCCGTGGCTGCCGGGCGGCTCGCCGCAACTCTGGGCCCTGGTCTGCATGGCCGCGGTCCTGGGCGGCACCATGCGAGCGCCGCTGACCGCGGTGGTCTTCGCCTTCGGCCTCACCCATGACGCCAACGCCTTCCTGCCGACCATCCTGGCCTGCGCCGTCGCCTACGGCTTCACCGTCATCGTCATGCCGCGTTCGATCCTCACCGAGAAGATCGCCCGCCGCGGCCATCACGTCTACCGCGAATACGGCGTCGACCCGCTCGAGCGCCATTTCGTCGGCGATGTGATGACACGTGGGGCCGTCGTGATCGACGGCAAGCTGCCGGCTGCGGCAGCGCTGGAACAGTATTTCGGCGCGGGACAACTGCATCGCGCCTATCCGGTCGTCGTCGACGGGCGCTGGCGGGGTCTCGTCGATCGTGCCTTCCTGCAAGGGCTGGATGCGCAGGCCATGGCCGCGCCCCTGGCCGAATCGATGACCGACGAGCAGGACGATGTCTTCGCGCTGTCCACCGAGACGTGCCGCGCGGTCGCGGCGCGGATGGCCGCGCTCGGCATCGAGCGCCTCGCCGTCGTCGACCCGGCCGATGCCCAGCGTTTGATCGGCGTCGTCAGCCGCAGCGATCTCCTCAAGCCGTCGCGCCAGCTTCACGAAGACGAGTTCCGGCGCGAGCGGCTCCTCCGCACGCCATGAAAAAAGGGCCCGCTTGCGCGGGCCCGGGATCGGTGTCCGCTCGCTCAGATCGGCGTCGAGACCGGCGCCGGCGGCAACGGCACGCCCCCGGCTCCGGCCGCATAGGTCTGCGGCGAGACGGGCGCTTGCTGGCCGACGCCAGGCAGCGTCCAGTCGCAGACGCCACCCGGGAAGACTGCCTGCAAGCGAGCCTGCTGGCCAGCCGTGAACACGATGCCGCTGTAGTCGTTGAAGCTCAGCGGCTTGAGCTGGCACTTCAGGATGTTCTCGGTGCGCGCGCCGCCGGCTACCTGGTGGGGCGACTTGTGCGGCACCAGCTTGGCGTCGGCATCGCAAGTGGCCTGGTCGGTCACCGGGGTGAGGAAGCCGGTGTCGATGGTGAGATAGCAGAAGTCGAATGCCGTCGCCGGCTTGGCGGCAATCACGTCGGCCGGGGTGTGCTCGGCGTTGAGGAAGCTCTTCGGCGTGGCGACGAGCGCGCTGAGCCAGGTGTCCATCGTGAGGAAGGACTGCTTGGCCAGTGCCGCCGGCGCGGTCAGGCCGGTGCCGAAGCGCCACATCACCTGATTGGCGTGGCCGCCGCCGTCCTGGTCGAGGCGATCGCGCTCGGCGAAGCTGCGCCAGATGTAGTGGATGCCGACCGCGCCGCCGCTGAGCGGGCTCTCGTCGAAGCCGCGCAGGTCGATGATCGGCAGCTTAGCGAGTTGCGCGCCGCTCGAGACCAGGCCGCTCTTGTAGGCGATCGGCAAGGCCGCCGCATCGGCGACCGAGCGCGCGGCCGTGAGGTTCGAGTCGGCATCGCTGCCGCCGATCCCTTCGTTCAGGGTCACGAACTCCTCCTGGTTGATCGCGCCCGACAGCAAGGCGTTGAGGCCGTACTGCACGCCGACGTTGTCGTTCGTCGCCAGGGCTCGCGTCGACCCGGGTGCGATGCCGGCGGTCGTACCCCATACGCCGACCGCCAGATCGGGATCGCCGCAGCGCGTGCCGGTCGGGTTGGTGACCGGGTCGTAGACCTGGCTGGCCGGCAGCTTGCAGTTGTTGGTCACGCCCGCCGGTGTCGGCACGAGGCGTCCGGTCGCGTCTGCCACGACCATGGCCAGGTAGTTGCCCGGCTTGTTGTTGAAGCCGAACGAGTTGTTCCAGGCGTGGCAGCTGGTCTGGTCGATATGGCCGTTGATTGCGGTCTTCTTGGCGTCGATCTGCGCTTGCGTCTGCGCTTCCGTCGTCATCAGTGTCTGCCACGCCGTGCCGGCGTAGAAGTTGACGAGTTGCACGCAGTCGGAGACCTCGATGGCAGTGGTGATCGAATCGGAGTAATCGCACTGCACCTGGATGCCGTCGATCAGGCCCGGGTAGGTTGACGAGATCGTGTTCTGTCCGATCGAGCCGCCCGAGCAGCCGTTGCCCATCGTGTACTTGATCTCGCCGTAGTTCTCGGTGATGTGCTCCTTCATCATCATCACGGTCTCGCCGGCGAGGATGCGACTCGAGTTGTAGAGCGAGTCGGTCAGGCTGTTGTCGACGACCATGAAGCCGCGCGAGAGCGCGTTGTCGTCGGCCCAGACCTGCTCGGTACGGAACTGCAGGCGCGGCTGGCCGGTGCTGGCGCCGAACGAGTACACGACCTTGCCGGTCCATTGCGCCTGCGGCGCGTTCGCGGTCCACGCCGCGGTCGGATCGACCAGCACGGCGATGTCGTAGATGCCGCGGTTGATGGTGCCGCGCTCGATCTGCACGATGTAGGGCACCGGCGGCGTCGTCAGCGACATCGCGACCGAGGCCAGGGGCGTCGTGCCCGGCACGTACGGCTGCAGGCAGGACGCGGCCGGCGTCGTCGGCGCCGGGTTGGCGATGGTGGGCGACGGATCGGGCAGCACGAACGAGCAGCCACCGTCGCCGCGCGTCACGGTCACCGGAGTGAGCGTGCGATAGAAATAGTGCTTTTCCGTGGCGATCGTGCACTGCACGTCGGTGGCCGCGGTCGACAGGCCGCTGGCGTTCGTGGCCGGGGTCGTCGAGGTCGCGGCAGTAGGCACCGGCGTCGCGCAGATCCAGGGCGAAGGCTGCACGCTCAGCAGCACCGGGCCGCTGGGCAGATGATTGGTCACCGTCAGCGATGCGCCGGCGAACGACCTGTCGCTCGCCGTCGCTGTCACGGTGTTGGCGCCGACGGCGAGGCCACTGACGAGGCCGACCGTGCGGCCATCGGCACGCGTGGTGAAGGCGTTGGTCACGTCGGTCGTGCCGACGCTGACCTTGAGCATCGCCGCCGAAGCCCCCGCGGGCAGCTTCACCTCCATCAAGGCATCGCCGCCGGTGACCATGTCGGCGCGGGTCGAGAGCACCTGCAGCGTGGTTCCGGCGAGCGGGGGCGGCGGCGATGAGTTGTCGCCGCTGCCGCCGCATGAGATGAGGGCGACGGAAAACGCCGCGGTCGCGGCTGCTGCCGCAAGCATTCGATGAATCGTCATGGGCCTGTCTCCTGTTTGCGACCTCGGGCCCGAGCACGTGCCGGCAGGTCGTTGCGAGTGCTTTCCGACGTGGTGCAGCTCGTCTGGTATCGATTCATCCTAGGACATACCCAATATTTGAAAAGTTAAGGTATTCCCTAGACGGCGCTTTACATACTCTGCGTGTGGACATTGGCGACGCGCAGACCTCGTCTTGGCAAGCGGCGAGCCTGCTACGACATTCGATGTCTTCTAAAAGCGCGAGTCGTCGGGCGCCGCAGGACTCAGCAGGCCGCGCAGGAGGGGCGGCGCATAGAGGCGCACGGCCTCGCCCGGCGCCAGGCCCGGAATCCAGCGTCGCGCTTCGGCGGTGGCGTTGATGCCGGCGACGACGAAGTGCGCTGCAACGCCCGGATCGAGCGGGCGGATCGACCCGTCGATGGTGCCGTCGACGACGGCGTAGGCAATCCGCTCGGTGAGCTGGTTCAGGGTCTGGCGCACCTCGTTGCGATGCGCCGAGTCGGGCATCGCGCTGGTCGCGGCGGCGCGCAGCAGCGGGCCTTCGGGCGCGAGCTGGAAGCGGATCAGCGCGCAGACCGCGGCGCGCAGCCTGTCGCCGCCCTGGCCGCCAGCCGACTCGGCAAGATCGAGCGTTCGCCGGATGACCGAGAAGGTGCGCTCGAAGCAGGCCTCGATGAGATCGTCCTTGTTGTCGTGGTGGTGATAGAAAGCGCCCTTCGTCAGATTGAGCAAGGCCGAGATCTTCGCGATCGAAGCGCCTTGATAGCCTTGCTCATTGACGAGCCGCGTCGCTGCGCGCAGGAAGGCCTCGACCGTGCCGCCGGCATCGTCGACGAGGCGCCACTCATGCTCGCCGACGCTCGCCGGCCACGGCGCGTCGCTGCAGCAGATGCCGCGCAGCACGATGTCGGCCAGGCGCTCGGCGACGCGCTTGTACTGGGTCGCTTCATTGCGCCAGATCCAGACCCTAAGCCAGTGCGCCACCGACAGCAGCAGATGGGCCCGCGCCGTCAGCTCGTTGCGCGAGAAGCCTTCCGTCTGCGGCCCGCGCAGCAGGCGGCGCACCCTGCGAAACAGCGCGGTGTAGGCCGCATAGACCTCGCCCAGGTGCGGCTCGGGCAAGGCATGCAGCTCGTTGAAAAGAATCATCGGTGCCTGCACGCCGCTTTCCATCTCGGCGAGCATCTCGGCGTGGCCCATCAGGAAGCGCCGCACGCGTCCTTCGACCGTGGCCTCGGCTGCCGCGTCGGCGGCGATGCGGTCGAAGACGGCCGTCGCGCGCAGGAAGCACGCCGCCGCGAGGACTTCCTTCTTGCGGTAGTAGTAGGTGACGCTGTTCGGCACGAGGCCGACCTTGCCGGCGATGTCGCCGAAGGTCGCGCCCTTGACGCCGCGCTCGTTGAACAGCGAAGCCGCTGCATTGAGCACGAGCTCGCGCTTCGCTTCGAAGCGCGGTGTCTGCACCACCGGCGCAGGCGAACGACGCGCCATGGGCCGCTGCCGGGCCGCCTAGCGCAGCCAGTGCGCGCTGACGCGGTCGTACTCGCCCGTCGACTTGGCCAGGTGCAGCCACTGGTCGATCCAGGCCTTGAAGGCAACGTCGCCGCGCGGCAGCAGCCACGCCATCTCGCCGTATTGCAGCGGCTTGTCGGGGTTCACTGCGCACAGGCCGGGCCGCAGCTTCTGCTGCACCATCGTCTCGGCCGACTCCGAGATCATGACGTCGGCCCGACCTTTGAGGATCTCGTCGAAGATGGTGGTGTTGTCGTTGTAGATGACGATCCTGGCGTTCTTGAAGTTGGCGCGCGCGAAGCGTTCGTTGCTGCCGCCCGGGTTCTCGATCACCGTCACGTTCGGCTTGTCGATGTCGGCAATGGTCTGGAACTTCGCGGCGTTCTCGCAGCGCGCGATCGGTGCCTTGCCGTTGACCATGTAGGCGTCGGAGAAGAACGCCGTCTTCTGCCGGTCGAGCGTCACCGAGATGCCGCCGACCGCGACGTCGCACTTCTCGATGAAGTCCTTCATCAGCGTCGGCCACGCCGACTTGACGAACTCGGCTTGCACGCCGAGCGCTTTCGCGGCCGACTGGACGAGATCGACATCGAGGCCTTCGAAGCTGCCCTCCGCTTTCTGCAGCGCGAACGGCGTGTAGTCGCCCGGCGTGCAGACGCGCAGCCTGCCGCTCTTTTGCACCGTGTCGAGACGCGACGACGGCAAGTCCTGCGCCGATGCGAAAGGAGCGAGAAGCAGGGCGCACACAAAGGCGATGGCTCGGATCAGCATCGAAGTCTCCTGGCTATCAGTGAAGTATGCGGCGAGTCGCGCGTGATCCGTTTCGCCCGCGGTTTACGTCTTTGACTTCAGGTGCCGCCCGGTGCACCTGAAACCCCCTCTGCAGCCAAGGAGCGTCCGCATGAAAACCATCTTCGTTCCGCTTGCCGGCGTCGCCGTGGCGCTTGCCGCCATGGCCAGCGCCAACGCGGCAACTTTCGGCGAGGGAACCTCGTCCGGCATCGACGTCGCGCCTCCCGGAGACGTCCAGACCTACAGCACGAGCAATGCCGCGGATGTCGCGGCGTTGCATTCGGTCAGCTCGACCACGTCGGCCTACGGATCGAGCTCGCAAGGGTCGATCGACGGGATGGCCGGCTCGTTCGTCATGCAAGCCTCTACCCAGGTGGTCGACCCGACTCCCCACGGCTGCCTGGGGTGTGTTCCGCTCGTGTCGCAGACGACCGACAACGGCGGATTCACCGATACGCTGCATCTGACGTCCGCCACCCTGGCCGACGGCACGCCGGTCGATCTGCAGGTGTCGATGGCGTTGACCCACAGCGACAGCTCATCCGAGCCTTACTCGCTCTACTTGAAGGGCGGGTATCTCTCGTCCTTCATCGTCGGTGCGCTCGGCCTGTCCGACGACGGCGCGGGACCCGGCCCCGACGTCGATGTCGGCGTGGTGCATACCTTTGTCGGACAAACGATCAACCTGAGCGGGGCCATGCTGCTCGGCACCTATGCCGAATTCCTGGACCAGGACGCACGGACCATCCAGTGGCAAGCGACGACTCGCTATTTCGTCGACTCGCTGACCGGCGGCGTCTCGATCTCGTCCGATAGCGGCCACGACTACGCCACGTCGGCGGTTTCACCGGTTCCAGAGCCGCAGGAGTGGGCGCTGCTCCTGGCCGGCGCGGCAGCCATTTTCTGGAAGGCCAAGCGCAAGGCCGCGAGCGAAGGACAGCGCAGCGCCTGCTGATCTTCGCGGCCACCGCCCTGTCGCAGGCGCGGCTGTCCAGGCGGCCTCGCTAGCGAAGCTGCTCGAACAGAAAGGCGCGGGCCTTGCGCCAGTCCCGCTTGACCGTCGGTACCGAGATCTCGAGCTCGTCCGCGATGTCTTCTTCGGTCATGCCCGCGAAGTAACGCATCTCGACGACGCGAAAGCCGCGCTCGTCGACGCTGCGCAGGGCATCGAGCGCGTCGTTCAGGCGCGAGAAATCCTCCTCGGCGGCGACGCTGTTCAGCACGCCGGTGGTGAGCGTCACCGGCGTGAACAGGCCACCGCGCTTGTCGGCGGCGGCGGCCCGGACGTGATCGATCAGAACGCTGCGCATCACGGTCGAGGCGTACGCGAAGAAGGCCCGGCGGTCGCGCACCGGCGTGGCCTCCCGGCGCAGCATGCGCAGGTAGGCTTCGTGGACCAGGGCCGACGGATTGAGCGAGATCGCGCCCGAGCCCGAGAGGTGCGAGCGCGCCAGGCGCAGGAGCTCGCCATAGAGCAGGGCATAGACCTGCTCGCGCGACGCGTCGTCGCCGGCCAGGGCGCGGTTCAGGCTCAGCGTGAGGCCGGTCTTCGAGTCGTCGTCGAAGGCCGGTTGCGGGGCGGCCGGGTCTGGGTTTTGTCGGGGCGGCATGGGATGATGGCAAAACTCGCCGTTGACTCGTGACAAGGGCCGCGTGCGATGCGTGCGGCAGTCTCGCATCGAACTGTCGGCGTCACAACCTGGGAAGCTGGAGAGGATGGAAAGAGACCCGTCCGAAGCGCGCCGCGTGGCGGTGGTGGTGGTGCACGGTGTCGCCGACCAACGGCCCGGCGAGACGGCCCGCTCGGTTGCCGAGCTGCTCGTCGCATCGCCGCCCGCGGCCACGGCGTACGAAGCCCGGGCGACCGACAGCTTCATCCTGTCGGTCGAGCCACTGCCCCCGGCCATCGAGGCCACGCGCCAAAGCCCGCCGACGCCGAGCGGGGAGTCGCGCCCCTTCTTCAAGGCCGTGGCGCAATCGGCCCGATCCGATTTCCAGCGCCCGGGCTGGGAGGCGCCCGCCACGATCGCTGCCGCCCGGAGCCAGGCCAGCGCCGCGGCGCCGAGATCCGAGCCGCTGGCCGACCGCGGGCTGGCCGCCACCAACTACCTGCTCGGCAAGTACATCGAAAACGGCGCCGCCACCGAGGCCTTCGACAGTACCTGCATCGTGCTCGAGCGCAGCGCCGGCGGCAGCCGCGAGCGGATCGACGTGTACGAGATGTACTGGGCTGACCTGTCGCGCCTGTCGGGCGCGATTCCGCGCATCGTCACCGAGCTGTTCACGATGGTCTTTCGCCTGTCCAAGCTCGGGCGCGAAACCGTCGACGAAGCGCGCCTGCAACTGCGCGGCGCCGACGGCAAGCCGCCGGCGAGCTGGCGCTGGCTTGCCGGCACGCAGATCGCGCTCGACTGGGCCTTCGTCAACGGCCTGGCGGCGCTGTTCGCGCAGCTCGGCCTGCTCGGTCTGGTCATCGTCGGTCTCGGCTTCGCAGCCTTGTCGGAGCGCAGCACGGGCCGGGCCGTCGGTGTCGCCGCCCTCGTCTTCGGCGCCCTCTGGTTCGGCTATCGACGGCGCGATGCCTTGCAGCGCTGGCTCGTCCCGCTCGGGCTCGTTGCCGCCGCGATCGCGATGCTGGCCGTGCGGGCGAGCGCGCCATGGATCGTGGCCGCCTTCTTCCTGACGCTGCTGACGCTCGCCTACAACGCCGCGCTGCGCATTGCCGACGACCGCTTCCCACTGACCCGCGTCGTCGGCCTCGCGTTCTGGTCGGCCGTGCTCGTCCTCATGCTCGCAGCGGCGCTCTGGCGGGTCGGCCCGCTCCACGAACCGGCGAGCCTGATCACCTGGGTGCAGGCCGCGCTGTTCGGCACCGAAGCCGTGCTGTACGGCATCAAGATCTGGTGGATCCTGGCCGCACCGCTCTTCATTGCCTGGCTGGTGAGCGGCGTCTTCGCGGCGCGGCACGGCGCCTATACGGGCGCGGGCAGCGTCGGCACCGGACGGATCGGCTTCTTCGTATCGCTCGGTGCCTTCGTGATGTTGACGATGGCGGCCTGGGCCCTGGTCAGCACCCTGCTCGACCTGTCGGTCGACAAGATCGGCTATGTGCCGGTTCTCTTTCCGTTCAGCGAGACGACGAGCGGGCACAGCGATGCCGCTGTGGCCGCCGCGTCCTGCCCATGGAACGGCGTGCCGCTCGCATCGGTGGTGGCGCCCGCATCGAAGCCGCCGTCGACGGCCGAGCTCTATCTCGGCGCCCGCTACGAAGACAGCACCTCGTTCTTCTCGCTCGTCGCAGCCTTGCTGCTGCTCCTGGTGGCCTACATCGTTGCCGTGTTCCTGCCCAGCGTGCTCGCCGAGCTGAAGCTGATGGTGACCCGTCCATCGCAGGACCCGGGCGCGGCACGCCGGCTCGGGCGCTGGCTGACGGCAGGCTACCGGCGCCTCGACGCTGCCGTGCTGATCGTCGTCGTCGTCGCGATCGTCATCGCGACCGCGGTCGGCTACGTGCTGAGCTTCGGGCGCGCCGCGGCGGCGCCGGGTACGGCCCTGGCGGGCGCCATGAACTGTGTCGCCTACGTCTCGCAGGCCGGACTGAAGCCGCTGGTACTGAGCGCCGCCGGCATCGCCGCCGCGCTTGCCGCACTGGGCGGCGTGTTGTCGCGCTACGTGCCGGGCTTGCGCGCGCCGCTCGACATCGCCCTCGACGTCGACAACTACTTTCGCGAATTTCCGCGCACGAGCATCCCGCGCGCGCGCATCTTCTCGCGCTATGCGGCGCTGCTCGATCACGTGGCGGCGCAGGGCTACGAGCGCATCGTCATCGTCTCGCACAGCCAGGGCACGGTCATCAGCGCCGAGCTGCTGCGCTTCCTCTCCGACGCCGCGCCGGGCGTGCCCGACCGGGGCGGCCGCGCCGAGCGCCTGCGCCGGCTGCTCGGCAGCGACGTGCGCCTGCTCACGCTCGGCTGCCCTCTGCGCCAGCTCTACGCCGCGCGCTTTCCGGCGCTCTACGGCTGGGTGCTGGCGGCACACCAGGCCGGCAACGGCCCGCGCGCCGCCGACATCGGCGTCGAGCGCTGGGCCAATGCGTTCACCAGCGGCGACTACGTCGGGCGCTGGCTGTGGAGCAGCCCGCGCGCCGAGGGCGACGCGATCGGCCGGCCGATGGTCGACACCGTGAACCCGCCGACCTTCGGCCGCTCCGACGCCTATTCGGCATTCGAGCCGATGCCGCCGGCGGTGCATCCGTTCGCGACCGCACGCGAGCTCGAGGTCTGCCTCGGCGCCGGCGCGCACACCCACTACTTCGAGCCCGACCAGGCCGACGTGGCCTGGCTGATCGATCACCTCATCGCGTCGCCGCCGCTGCGCCCGGTGGCCTGAGCGCGGGCTCAACCGCCGCAACGATGCAGTGTTTCGCCGGCCTTGAGCTTGGCCAGATCGTCGCGCGTCGAGCTCACCATCCGGGCAACGTCGCGGTCGCCCTGATGATCGCGGCGCATCGCCTCTTCGACGTCGGCGAAGCGGCGCTCCGCATCGTCGGTCCGCCCGAGGAGCCAGTAGGTCTCGGTCAGCTCGAGGTCGGCGAGCAGCACGTTCTGGTTGGTGGGGCCGAGGTGGCGACGCAGGTTGTCGCGCGCCTGCTCGAGAACGGGCAGGGCTTGCCCGGGGTGGCCGGCCTTCAGCAGCAGTTGGCCGCGCAACAGATTGGCCGTGTCGATGAAGAGGTTGTCGCCGCCGTAGCGCTTCAGCGTTCGCTGGTAGAGCTCCTGGGCAGCCGCGAGCGCCTCGGCCGGCTCGTTGTAGCGACAGGCCTCGGCCGGCAGCGAGACCAGGCTCTCGAGCAGCTCGTCGTCGTCCGGATAACGCTCGCGCAGCAGATCGACGGCGCGGCGCAGGGGGTGCGCGTGCCAGGCGGGCTTGGCCTGCGTGACCATGACGACAATGCCCTGCCAGCGCAACAGCCCGGCGCGCGCGAGCGAGGTGTCGTCGCCCGCGCGGTCGAGCAGACCCTGCGTCTGCTCGAGCAGCTTTTGCGCCTCGGGCATCTGGTCGGCGATGATGAGCGAGCTCGCCAGCGCCACCTGGGCCGGTGCGATTCGCAAGTCGGCCGGGCCGAACGCGGCGCGGGCCGCGTCGACCCGCTGTCGTGAGAGCGCCAGAGCCTGCTTCGGATCGAATGCGTCCGAGTAGAGCTCCTCGATGACCCCGAACACCTCGTCACGGATCTCCGGCTCGCCGGCGAACGACTTGCCGACGCGGTCGGCGCCGGCCGCGAGCATGTCGTTGACGGTCGCCTCGCGCGCCTGCACGCCGCTGCTTTGCACCGAGGTGCGCGCCTGCTGGAACATGTCGAGGAGGAAGCGTTTCACGGCGACGGCGCGTTCGGCCTGGCGGCGTGCTTCGCGCTCCTTGATCAGCGTGCCGGTGACGCCGGCGCCGATGCTGAGCGCCAGCACCGCGGCGGTCGCGACGCCGAAGGTATGTCGCTGCAGGTAGCGGCGCAGGCGATAGCCGGTGCTGTCGGGCCGCGCCGCGATCGGGCGCCGGTCGAGGACGCGCTGCAGGTCGTCGGCGAAATCGGGCACCGCACGGTAGCGCCCGGCCATGTCGGGCTTGATCGCCTTGGCAACGACGACCGCAAGGTCGCCGTGCAAGGCCTTGCGCAAGGCCTTGGCGCTGCTGGCCCGCCGCGCCGCGATCTGCGCCGCCGTCGCTGCGTCGGCCGGCAGGCTCCAGAGCGGCCGCGAAACGTCGCCGGCGCGCGGTGCCGCGGCGTAGGGCCGCGAGCCGCTGAGCAGGCCGAAGAGCACCATGCCCAGGCCGTAGACATCGGTCGCGGTCGAGATGGTCCCGCCGTTCAACTGCTCGGGCGCGGCGTATTGCGGCGTCATCGCCGCGCCGGCCTCGCGGGTCAGCTCGGTCGATTCGCCGGCATCGTCCTCGAGCAGCTTGGCGACGCCGAAATCGAGCAGCTTCACCTCGCCGTCGTGGTTGATGAAGATGTTCGAGGGCTTGAGGTCGCGATGGACGACCAGGTTCTCGTGCGCGTGTGCCACCGCCTGGCAGACGCCGATGAAGAGCGCGACCCGCCCGGCGACGGTCAGGCGGCGATCGTCGCACCAGCGGTCGATGCGCTCGCCCTCGACGTACTCGAGCACGAGGTAGCGCTCGCCGGCCGGCGTGATGCCGGCGTCGAGCAGCCGGGCGATGTGGGGATGATTGAGGCGGCCGAGCAGTCGACCCTCGCGCGCGAAGCGCTCGTTCGCACCGGCGTCGGCCGAGGCCAGGCGCATCAGCTTGATCGCCGCCAGGCCGTCGTACAGGCCGTCGGTTCGGCGCGCCAGCCAGACCTGGCCCATCCCGCCGCTGCCGAGCAGGCGCTCGACCAGCCAGGGGCCGAGGCGATGTCCTTCGAGGCCCGCCGCAGGTGCAGCCGGCGGGTCGCTCGCCGGGCTGAGGAACGAGCGCTCCTCGGCTTCCTGGTCGGCGCGGATCAGGGCGTCGACCCTGGCATGCAGGCTGGCGTTTTCAACGGCCAGGCGCGCCAGCCAGTCGGCGCGCGCGGTCGTCGGCAGCTCGGCCCAGGTTTCGAAGGCGGCAAGCGCTTCCGCCCACGGCCCGGGCTGCACGGTGCTTGTCATGGCGTCGGCGAGGCTCCTTCGCTGTCGAGGCCGGCAGCAACGGCAGTCTCGCATCGAAGCCGACGCGCCACAACCGGGTCGCGGCGCGCCGGTGCCGGATCGTCGCGTTCAGCGCTGGCGCGGATCGAGCGCGTCGCGCAGTCCGTCGCCGAGCAGGTTGAACGAGAGCACCAGCACGAAGATCGCCAGGCCCGGCCAGATCGCCATCCAGGGCGCGTTGTCGATGTAGTTCTTCGCCGAGTTCAGCATGCTGCCCCAGCTCGGCGCCGGCGGCTGCTGGCCGAGGCCCAGGAACGACAGGCTGGCTTCGGCGATCACCGCCGCGGCGATCGCGAGCGTCGACTGCACGATCACCGGCGCCGCGACGTTCGGCAGGATGTGGCGCAAGGCGATCCGCCAGGGCGGATTGCCGACGGCGCGCGCGGCCTCGACGTAGTCCTCGACCTTGACATTGAGCACGGCGGCACGCGTCAGGCGCACGAAGATCGGCGTGGCCGACACGCCGATCGCGATCATCGCGTTGGTGAGGCTGGGGCCGAGGAAAGCGGCCAGGGCGATGGCGAGGATCAGGAAAGGGCAGGCCAGGAACGCATCGGTCAGGCGCGAGATCAAGGCATCGACGAAGCCACCGATGAAGCCTGCGGCCAGTCCGATCGGCACCCCGAGCGCGAGCGAGATCGAGACCGAGACGACGCCGGCCAGCAGCGACGCCCGCGTGCCCCACACGACGCGAGCCAGCACGTCGCGCCCGATCTCGTCGGTGCCGAACCAATGTGTCGCGCTCGGCGCCTGGCGCAACGCGCTCCAGCTCGTGGCGATCGGATCCTGCAGGCCGAGCCAGGGGGCGAATACGGCGAGGCCGATGAAGGCCAGAACGACGAGTCCGCCGATCAACGCCGCGCGGCGACGCCGCAGACGCCGCCACGCGCGCTGCCAAGGGCCGGCTTCGCGTCTCGCAGCGTCGAAGGCGGGAGCGTTGACGACAGCTGTCACGTTCACGAGTCCGTCGAATCGAGCGCCGCGCGAGCAGCGAAAGAGGTGGCTCGCGCGGCCGGGAGCATCGGGCGGGGGACTCCGCTCATGTCCCCCGACGACCGCCTGAAGGCGCTCGTCTCCTCCTTTACTTCGCTGCGTCCCCCACCCGACGCTCCCGGCCGAGCCACCTCGCACGAGATAGAGCAAGACCCTCGGTGCAGGATCGGGGCGATGGGGCGTTCTGTGGAGCGAAGTAAAGGAGGAGGCGAGAGCCATACCTGGCTCTCGCCGGGGGACATGAGCGCAACAGAGCGCACCGTCGCCCCGATCCCTCGTCGAGGCTGAAGCCAAGCCCACACCAGACCAAGATAGAACTTCACCTTAGCCCCGCAACCGCGGATTGACCGCGAAGTAAGCCAGATCCGCGAGCAGGTTGAGCGTGATGTAGGCCGTCGCAGTGACGAGCACCACTCCCTGCACGACCAGGTAGTCGCGATTGAAGACCGAGTCGACGATCAGCTTGCCGAAGCCGGGGATGCTGAAGACCTGCTCGGTCAGCACCGCGCCGGAGAGCAGCGTGCCGAGCTCGAGCGCGCCGAGCGTGATGATGGGCACCAGGGCGTTGCGAAGTGCATGCTTGAGCACGACGCTCGGCTCGCGCAGGCCCTTGGCGCGGGCGGTGCGCACGTAGTCGGCCGAGAGCACCTGCAGCATCGCGCTGCGGGTGTGCCGCATCAGCACGGCGGCGATGGCGTTGCCGAGCACGAAGGCCGGCATGATCATCGCCGCGAGGTTGGCGCGCAGGTCTTCGAAGGGGCTGACGTAGCCCGAGGCCGGCAGCCAGCCGAGCTGCACCGAGAAGAGCAGGATCATCAGGATGCCGAGCCAGAAGTTCGGCGTCGACAGGCCCCAGAGCGCGAAGGCGTTGGCGGCGACGTCCCAACCGGTGCCGCGACCGACGGCGGCGACGACGCCGGCCGGAATGCCGATGACGAGCGCGATCGTCATCGCCAGGAGGGCCAGCTCCACCGTCACCGGCAGCTTCTGCGCCACCAGCTCGAGCACCGGCTGCTGGGTGCGCACCGATTCGCCGAGGTCGCCGCGCAGCACGCCGCCGACCCAGTAGGCATAGCGCAGCGGCAGCGGCTCGTCGAGGTGCAGCTTCTTGTGCAGGTAGGCGATGACGGTCGGGTCCTGCTCCTCGCCGGCAAGGATCTTCGCCGGGTCGCCGGGCAGCAGCTGCTGCAGGCCGAAGATCAGCATCGAGACGAAGACGAGCGTCGGCACGATCGTCGCCAGGCGCCGAACGAGGAAGTCGAACATCGTCGTGATCGGCTCGGTCCTTCAGCGTCTGCCGACGCGCTCAGGGCAGCAGCTTGAGGCCGTCGAGGCGGAGCAGGCCGTCGGGCACGTTGCGTACGCCGTCGAGCTTGGCGCGTGTAGGCCCAGAGCCAATTGCGGTGGTAGAGATAGATGATCGGCCGGTCTTTCAGCACACGCGCGGCGAGCTGCTCGTAGACCTTCCTGCGCTCGGCCGGCTCGCGCAGCGTGCGCGACTGATTCAGCAGGGCGTCGACCTCCGGGCTGCAATAGCCGGCGTAGTTGAGCGGCTGCTTGCACGCGTCGAAGCTGAAGAGATTGCCGTCCGGGTCGGCACGGCCGCTCCAGGCCAGCACGTAGGCCTCGTAGTCGCCCTTGTCGGCCATGTCGAGCGAGGTCGCGAACTCGGTCGACTGGATCTTCACGTCGAAGCCGGCCTCGCGCGCCATCGCCTGCACCACCACGGCCAGGCGCTGCGCGTCGGAGGTGGTGGCCGTGACCAGCGTGAAGCTCGGGTTCGGCGACGCCGGCCTCCTTCAGCAGCGCCTTGGCGCGCGCGATGTCGCGCTTGGGCAGCGGCATGTTCTTCGCGTAGTAGGGGTTGTTCGGAGCGACCCACTGGTTGCCGGGCAGCGCTTCGTTGTCCATCACCACCTGCGCCAGGCCCTGCCGGTCGAGCGAGAGCTCGAAGGCTTCGCGCACGCGCGGGTCGCGGCCGAGCGGATTCTGCTGTGCCTTCTCGCTCTTGCCGACGTTGATGGTGATGCCCTGGTAGCCGATCTCGGTGATGCGCGAGAACTTCAGCTTCTTGTCGGCCTCGATCTTGGCCATGTCGCTGGCGGCGACGCGTTCGGCGAAGTCGAGCTGGCCTGAGCGCAGGTTGGCCAGGCGCACGCTCGCGTCGACGATCGGGGTGTAGATCACCTTGTCGAAGTGGATCTTGTCCTTGTTCCAGTACTGCGGGAATTTCTCGAGAACGATGCGGTCTTGCGCCACGCGCTCGACGAACTTGAACGGCCCGGAGCAGACCGGATGGGCGCCGAACTTCTCGCCTTCGGCCTGCGCCGCCTTCGGCGAGACCATCATCCCGGCGCGGTCGGCGAGCTGCGCGAGCAGGGGCGAGAAGGGCGCCGAGAGGTGCAGGCGCACCGTGCCCGCATCGACCACCTCCACGCTCGCCACCGGCGCCAGCTCGCCGCGCCGGTTCGAGCCGGCCATCGTCTTGTGCCGCTCGATGTTGAACTTCACCGCCGCGGCGTCGAACTTCTCGCCGTCGTGGAAGGTGACCCCCGGGCGCAGCTTCAAGGTCAGCGTCTTGCTGTCGGCCGACCATTCGTAGCTCGTCGCGAGCTCGGGCACGATGTTGAGCTTCTCGTCGATGTCGAAGAGCTTGTCGCACAGGCCCGCGAAGACGACGCGCCCGACGAAGCTGCGCGCCAGCGTCGGGTCGAGCACGTCGGGGTCTTCGGCCAGGCCGATGCGCAAGGTCTGCGCTTGCAGCGCGATGGGCGCGAGGACGAGCAGAAGGGACAGCCAGAGTGAACGAAAGCGAGAGTTCATGGACGAAGCTCCTGAGGTGAACGGCGATCGAATGAAGAAGTCTAGGGACTGGCCGGGAGGGCCGCCGGTGTGATGAATGCCGATTGCAGGCGCGCGAGACGCTGCTGCTGCGAGGTGCCTGCGCGCTCGGTTGCCACGATCACGCGCGCCTCGATCTCGCGCCAGAAATGACAGGCCACGGCCTGGCCATCGATGGCTTCGAGCGCCGGCTCGCGCTGCGCGCAGAGCTCGCGCGCATGCGGACAGCGGGTATGGAAGCGGCAGCCCGACGGCGGATGGGCAGGGCTCGGCACGTCGCCGCCGAGCAGCACGCGCTCGCGCCGCAGGCCGGGCTCGGGCAGAGGGATCGCCGAGAGCAAGGCCTGCGTGTAGGGATGGCGCGGCGTGGCGAATAGGGCGCGTTTCTCGCCGATCTCGACGATGCGTCCGAGATACATCACCGCGACCCGCGTCGCGATGTGCTTGACCACCGCGAGGTCGTGGGCGATGAAGAGATAGGCGATGCCGAAGCGGCGCTGCAGGTCCTGCAGCAGGTTGACGATCTGCGCCTGGACCGAGACGTCGAGGGCCGAGACGGCTTCGTCGCAGACGATGAGCCTGGGCTCGACGGCGAGCGCGCGGGCGATGCCGATGCGCTGGCGCTGTCCGCCCGAGAACTCGTGCGGAAAACGCTGCGCATGCTCGGGCGCGAGGCCGACGATCCGCAGCAGCTCGGCGACGCGCTCGCGCTGCCGCCCGGCATGCAGGCCGTGCAGCATCAGCGGCTCGGCGAGCGTCTGGCCGACGGTCATGCGCGGATTGAGTGAGGAGTACGGGTCCTGGAAGATGATCTGCAGGAACCGGCGCTCGGCCCGCAATGCCGCCGCCGTCGAGACGGGCGAGGTCTTTCCCGTCGAAGACGACGCGCCCGGCGCTCGGCTCGAGCAGGCGCAGCGCCAGCCGGCCCAGGGTCGACTTGCCGCAGCCGGATTCGCCGACGATGCCGAGCGTCTCGCCGGCGGCCAGCGTCAGGTCGACGCCATCGACCGCACGGACGGCGCCATCGGCGCGGCCGAAGACGCCGCGCCGGATCGGGAAGTGCTTGGCCACGCCTTCCAGGGCGAGCAATGGCACGGCTTCGCTCATGCGGTCGCGGCGGCGAGGGTGCGGCCGAGCAAGGCGTCGGCGTCGAGCGGAGCCTTCCAGCAAGCCGCCAGGTGCTTCCCGGCCACTTCACGCAGCTCGGGCGCGGCGCTGCGGCAATGCGCATCGGCGAACGGGCAGCGATCGGCGAAGCTGCAGCCGGGCGGCCGCTGCAGCGGGCTCGGCACCTGGCCTTCGATCGATGCCAGGCGCGTCGCGCTCGGCGTCGAGCCGCGGGATCGAGCCGAGCAGGCCGACGGTGTAGGGATGCTGCGGCGCATCGAACAGGGCCTGCACCGAGGCCTGCTCGACGACGCGGCCGGCGTACATCACGACCACCTCGTCGGCCACTTCGGCGACCACGCCGAGGTCGTGCGTGATCAGGATCACCGCGGTTCCGCTCTCGCGCTGCAGCGTGCGGATGAGATCGAGGATCTGCGCCTGGATCGTGACGTCGAGCGCCGTCGTCGGCTCGTCGGCGATGAGCAGGCGTGGGTCGCAGGCCAGCGCCATGGCGATCATCGCGCGCTGGCGCATGCCGCCGGAGAGCTTGTGCGGATGCTCGTCGAAGCGCTGCTCGGGCGCCGGGATACGGACCTTGCGCAGCATCGCCAGAGCCCGCTCCCTGGCCTCGGCCCGGTCGATCCTGCGATGCCGCAGCAACCCTTCGACGATCTGCTCGCCGATCGTGAAGGCCGGGTTGAGCGAGGACATCGGCTCCTGGAAGATCATCGCCATGGCGTTGCCGCGCAGGTCTTGCAACTCGCGTGCCGAAGCACCGATGAGCTCGCGGCCCTCGAAACGGATCGAGCCGGCGCGGATGTGGCCGGGCGGATTCGGCACCAGGCCCATGATCGAGAGTGCGGTCACGCTCTTGCCGCAGCCCGACTCGCCGACGATGGCCAGCGTCTTCCCCGCCTCGATGGAAAAGCCAACACCGTCGACCGCCGGGAACTCGCCGTCGTCGGTGCTGAAGTGGGTGCGCAGGCCGCACACCTCGAGAAGCGCGGTCATGCCGGCCGGGCCAGCTGCGTGGCGTGGAAGCGTTCGATCCGTGCCTCGATCTCGGCCCGGTCGATCAGCCCGACGCCGTCGTGCCGGCCGGCCAGGCAGCTCACGAAGGGCTGGAAGCGCTCGAGGCTGACCTGGTAGAGACGCATCAGCTCGGTCACGGCCTCGGCGTGATCGTCGACCCGGATGTCGAGCTCGGGATAGTCCTCGTCGCCGTGGATGCGCAAGGCCGCCGCCTGCTTGCCGCGCTTGTCGCCGCCGGCCGCCTCGCCTGCGGCCATCGCCGCAAGCAGCCGCTCGGCCATCGGTTGCCCGGCGCTTTCGCGATAGGCACGTGCCGTGGCCTCGATCACCTCGGGGCCGGCCAGCATGTTGCCGGCGACGCTGAAGTCTTCGAACAACTGATGCCCGCACCAGTCGACGCAGCTCGTGCCGGTGTGTGCCGCCGGTGCGCCCTGCGCAGGCAGCACGTGCAGCTGGCGGGCGGCGCGGCCATCGTCGGCGCCGATCAGGGCAGAGATCACTTCGCCGGCGGCCTGTCCTTCGCCGAGCAAGGCGAGGCCCGCGGCGCCATAGAGCGGATTGACGAGCGCCTGCGTCGCCAGCGCGCCGACGCCGCGCCGGGTGTGGACGCAGAGCGCACCGACGGCGAAGAAGCGGCTGGCGATGGCCACGCCGAATCGCCCGCGCGCATCGCGTGCCAGGATGGACCAGGTCATCGCTTCAGCCTCTCGTGCATGCTGCGGCGTCCGCAGGCCGGACGCCGTGGGGGCGGAGCTTAGAGCACTGGCTGAAAGCGGGTGCGCGAGGCGCGCACGGCGGCGCTACGAAGGCAGGAAGTCGAGCGGGTAGTTGACCACCATCTCGTTGACGTCCTTGGCACCGAAGTCGAAGGTCCGGATCCGTGCCAGCAGCCTCGACTCGACGTCGGGCATGTGCAGCTCGCTCGACACCACCTTGCAGTCGACGACGCTGCCCGATGGCGCGATCGTCAGCTTGAGCACCACCTTGCCTTGCAGCGCAGGGTCGTCGCGCAGGGCCCGGTTGTAGATCGCGTAGATGGAGCCCTTGTTGCGCTCGAACACCAGGCGCACGTCTTCGAGGGCACGCGAGGCCTTGCCGCCGCCGCCGCCCTTGAGGTTGCCGCCGGCGCCGTTGCCGCCGCCACCGGCACCGCCGATGCCGCTGCCATTGCCGTCGCCGCGCCCGCGCGCACCGCCGCCGCCCGCACCGCCGCCACCACCGCCGCCGATCACGCCTTCGACCAGCGTCGTCGACTGGCCGGCCAGGCCGCCGCCGCCGGTGTTCTTGCTGTACCCCGCGGTGTTGATGCCGCCGCTGCCGTTGGTGGCGTTCGAGGTGATGAGCGCGCGCACCGGGACGCCGGCTTCGTTGCCCGCGCCGACGCCCACGCCCACGCCGGTGCCCACGCCCGGGCCTTGCTTGACCGGTGCGAGTTGGACTGCGACCGGCGCGCCGTGCAGCTCCTGCAGGTCGTCCTTCATCGCCAGCAGGCCGATCCCGGCGGCCTTGCGCCGGGCCGCGTCGATCTCACCCGGCGGCTTGTCGGGGAGCGGCACGCGCGCCTCGGGCACCGGTGCTTCCTTGTTGAGCGCGACCTTGGCCGGCGCTTCGTACTTGCGCGAGGCTTGCGGCTTGATCGGCTCCGGCTTGTTGGTGGCGACCTGCTTTTCGACCGGCACCTGCTTGACCTGCTCGGGCTTGAGCTTGACCGCAGCGGGCGGTGGCGGTGGCGGCTTGTCCTCGAGCAACAGCTTGGCCATCGGCGCGGCCAGCGCGATCGGCTGCGTGCGGTCGGGCTCGTGCACCGGCAGCCAGGGCAGGGCGAGGAAGAAGATTCCCCACGCGATCAGCACCCATCGGGCGATCTGCTTGAAGCGATAGTCGTCGTCGCGCGCCACCGACCACGGCAGCACGGATTTGCGGAACGACACCTTCGACGGGTCGACGCGCCGCTTCTTGCGGGTGCCGGGCTCGCGGTCCGAATCGCGCGTGGAGGTGCTCATGGAAATGCGGCCGGCTTCGGATCGGGACATTCGCCCGGGCCTCACGGTTCGAACCTCTGCCGAACCGCGAACGAGACGTCGCTGAAGTTCGCGCGGGCGCCGGTGAACATCACCTTGCGCAGCAGCCGGTACGGGATGTCCTTGTCGCCCATGATGGTCAGGCGCTTGCTGTCGGCCTCGTTCTCCTGGCGGATCACCTGGCGGCCGGCCTGCAGGTCGAGCTCGGCCTTGAGCGGCAGGATCAGGTCGCCGTCGACGGCGAGCGCGTCGGCGACGGTGCTGACGACCTTGCTGCCGACCAGGATCTCGGTGCCGGTCACGACCACCATCACCGTCTCCTTGGGCGCCTTGTCGGCCATCGACTCGGGCAGCTTGACGGCGCGCGGGCTGGCCAGGGTCTCGACGCCGCCGACGTTCGACAGCAGGAAGAAGATCAGGATCGTGAAGACGTCGATCAGCGACACGAGGTTCATGTCGACCATCGACTGGTTGCGGCTCTTTCGTTCCTTGCGCCGCTCGAGCGGGGTCATCTTCATGCCGCGCTACTTGCTGTGGATGATCGGCGCGTCGCCGATCGAGATGTTGGGGAAGTAGTCGACGCTGACGATCTTGCGGCCCTGCAGCTGGTGGCCGGCGCGCACCGCATCCATCGCCTGCACGAGCGTGTCGTACGGGGTGTTCGGCTCGGCCATGATGGTGGCCTCGACGTTGTCGGGGAACTTCTGCTTGAGCTGCTCGATGAGTCCGGCGAGCGTCTTGAAGTCAGGACCGGCCGCGCCATTGGGAATGTGCTGGATCATGCCGCCCAGCTTGTCGCTGACATCGATCGCGTCGGGACGGATCACGACCTCGAGCAGCAGGTTGTTGACCTTCAGGTCGCGCAGTGGCGTCGACGATTGCGCCGGCAGGCTGAGGTCGAGCACCGCCAGGTGCGTGAAGACCGCGATCGAGAGCAGGAACGGCACCAGCACCACGATCAAATTGATGAACGCGGTGATCTCGAGGTGAGCCGGCGTCTTCTTCAGGCGGCGGACGGGCATGGTCAGGCTTTCGGCGGAGTCCGAAGGTCGGCGCTCGGAATCAGCGGGCCGCGGAACCGGCGTGCTCGGACTTCATCCGCTGCACGAGGTTGAGAAAGCTGATCTTGGCGGCCTCCAGGCCGTCGACGATCTCGCTCGTCTTGGCCTGCAGGAAGGAGTGGATCAGCAGGAACGGAATCGCGACCATGAGCGCGAAGGCGGTGTTGTTCATCGCGATCGAGATCGAGGCCGAGAGCATCTCCGCCTTCTCGGCCGGGTTGACCTGCGCCACCGCGGTGAAGCCCTTGATCAGGCCGATGATGGTGCCGAGCAGTCCGACCAGCGTGATGACGTTGGCGAAGGTGGCGATGTAGTGGGTGCGCTTCTCGAGGCGCGGCACGATCTCCATCATCCCTTCTTCCATCGCTGCGTCGAAGTCTTCGCGCCGGCCCGGGCTCTGCATGCGCGTCAGGCCGTAGTTGACGATCTTGCCGACGGCGGCGTCCGACTGCGAGGTCATGCTCTGGACGTCGCGAAACTGCCCCTTCTGCAGCATCGGCAGCACTTGCGCCCAGACCTTGCGGTTCTGGTTGCGGGCCTTGCTCAGGAAGATGAAGCGCTCGATGGCGATCGTCACCCCGAGCGCCATGATGAGCGCGCTCGGATAGATGAAGAGACCGCAATCCTGGAAGAACTTGATGACGGTGCTGATGGGATCCATGGCTGACTCCGGGAGAAGGCGAAAAGAACGTTGACTGCTGACGAGGTTACTTGGTGGGCACCGGCGCAGGCGCGGCGGCCGGTGTCGATTCCTGCGAACGTGCAACCGTTTGCGCGTCGTAGCGCACCTGGCGGCGAAAGACATCGCGGTCGACCGGCGCCAGCGCCTCGTCGAGCACGCTGACGAGAGGCCGCCCGGCGAGATCGCCCGGGCCGGGCTTCTTCCAGGGCACGATGTAGAGGACCTTGGGCAACTCGCGATTGCCGATGATCTGGCTGCGCTCGAGGTCGGCCTGGTCCTGCTTGGCCGGTTCGCTGGCGGCGACCGCAGGCGCCGGCGCCGCGCGCTTCTGCTGTGCTTGCGCCGGCAGGCTCGCGAGCGCCGTCATGCCCGCGAGGGCGAGACCGATCGCGGCGGTTCGACGTGCATTCATGGCTTCTCCTGACGGCTCACGGTGATCGGCGCGGGCTTGCGATTCTTGAGGTCGGCGACCCATTTGGTTACGGTCGGATCGGGGGCCGGCAGCAGCGCCAGGTAACGGTTGTATTGCTCCAGGGCGTGCGGCGCATCGCCCAGGTAGAGGTCGTAGAGGATGCCCAGGTTCAGTATCGCGGGGGCGTAGCGCGGGTCGAGCGCGATCGCCCTCTGGTAGGCCTCGCGTGCCTTGGCGAACTCGCCTTGCTGGCGATAGGTCACGCCGAGCTGGTTCAGGTAGACCGGCTGTGCCGGGCTCAGCTTCACGGCGGCCTGGAATTCGCTCACCGCTTCGGGCAGCTTGCCGGCGTTGCGATAGATCACGCCGAGGTTGGCGTGCGGGCCGCCGAGGTCGGGGTTGGCCGAAGCCAGCGCCTTGAAGGCGCCTTCGGCTTCGGCGGTGCGGCCGCTGCGCAAGGCGCTGCTGGCCTCGTCGAAGGCCCGTTGCGTGGCCGGATTGACCGGCGTCGAGAAGGCCGCAGCGCCGGTGCGCGCCGGTGCCGGCGCGGTGCTGCTCGCGCTGGGCGTGACCGCGTCGCGGATCGCGTCCATCGGCGCCGACACGCTGGCGCAGCCGGCAACGATCGTGGCCAGCGCGAGAACGGCGAGACGCGCGGCGCTAGCGGATCGCATCGACCACTCCTTCGCTGATCTCGGTCTTGCCGTAGCGAACCGGGCGCAGCTCGCGCAGGGCTTCGAAGCTGCTCTTGACCCACTTGTCGTAGACGCCCGAAGCGGCACGATGCGCGTTGGCCTCGTGCAGCTCGGTCGCCTTTTCCTCGAACGGGAAGGCCTGCTCCTCGAGCAGCACGTTGTATTGCTCGAGCTCGGCCTTCGACAGGTTCTTCGGCCGCTCCGAGCTCATCAGCGCCTTGCCGAAATCGCGATAGACCGAAGCGATGCGATAGGTGGCCGCAGTGGTCACGTCGGCGACGCCGTAGCTGGCCGCCACCTCGTAGGCCTTCAACGTCTCTTCCATCTTCGTCTTCTTCAGCTTGAGCTGGCGCTGCAGTGGCTCGACCAGCTGGACGCTGCGGAACGACGCCGCCACCGGCTCCGCCATCGCAAGGGCCGCCGTCGCGCCCAGATAGCGGGTGCGATCGGTGCGGGCGGCGCTGCCGTTCTGGTCGGCGATGAAGATGTCGTGCATCAGCGTCGCCTCGCGCGTGGTGTTGCCGGCGTCATGGGCCATTTTCGCAAGCCGATAGCGTGCTTCGACGGCCGGTTCGAGCGGTTGCGGGTACTGGGCCACGTAACGTTCGTAAGCCTTTGCGGCCTGCGCCTTCGCATTGGCCTTGTCGTAGTACTCCGCCGCCTGCCAGAGCAGCTCGCGCGCGATCTTCGGGTCCTTGCTGGTGGCCGACAGGCGCTCGAGCTCGCCGGCCGCGGCGGCCCAGTTCTTCTTCTCGGTGTAGGCCAGGGCGAGCTTCTTGGTCACTTCGCCCTGCAGGGCGTGGTTCGGGAAGCGCTGGCGGAAATCCTCGAGCGTCTTGATCGCACCGTCCCAGTCCTTGAGCGCGATCAGGGACGCCGCGGCGTCGTATTGCGCCGTCGCACGCACCGCCGATCCCGGCGCGACGGTGCCGACGCGCGCGAAGCTCGCCGCGGCCTCCTTCGTCTGCCCGGTGGCTCGCGCCTGCTCGGCTTCCTTGTAGATCGCGGCCGCCTGCTTCTCGACGAGATCGGCGCGTGCCGGGTCTTTCTCCGGCGTCAGCTTGATCGCCTCGCCGAACGCCTTTTCGGCGATGTCGAAGGCGGCGCCGTCGAAGGCGGTGTAGGCGAGCACGGTCCATGCGACGCGACGCTGCGCGTCGGTGGCGGCGGGCTTCAGGGCGACCACTCGTTGCGCGACGCTGCCGGCCTGCTCGTTGTCCTTCAGGGCATAGAGCTTCTCGGCTGCATCGGTGAGCACCGAGCCGTCGCGCGAGTCGGTGGGGAAGGTGTCGGCAAAGCGCAGGGCGCTCGCCACGCTCGTCCGGCGCAGCGATGTCTGCGCCGCGGGCGGGGCCGCCTTCAGTTGCGCGGCGTAGCAGAGCAGGGCGCCGTAGCCGGCGTCGGCGCTCTTGGGATGCTTCGGATAGCCGTAGGCCGTCTTCTCGTATTCGACGGCCGCTTCGGCGAAGCGCGAGTCGTCGAACAGCAGGTCGGCGAGCAGGTAGTTGCTCTGCGGCGCCGAGGGATCGTCGGGGAACGAGGCCAGCAGCTCGCGGTACCACCTCACGGCCTCCTGCGAGCTCGCCGGGCTCTTCGATTTCTGCGCCACCGAGTGGTAGTAGAGCGCCAGCTCCGACAGACGCGTCTTCACGAGCGGCTGCGCCTTTTCCCAGCCGTCGGGGTTGGCGGTGCGGAAGTCGCTCAGCCGCCCGTAGTGGGCGACGTAGTCTTTCTTCGCCTCCAGGGCCTGATTGAAGAAGCCCGTCTTCTCGTAGATCTCGATGACGCGCGCCTGCATCACCGGCGCCTGGGCGCCGAGCGGATTGCGCTTGGCATAGAGGCCGAAGGTGTCGGCCGCATCCTTGGGTCGTTCCTGCTTGATGTAGAGGTCGCCGAGCTGCTCGTAGACACGGAACTCGTAGGTCTTCCTCGCCGGCGAGTCCATGTAGGGTGGAATCGATTCCGCGCCCTGCAGATTGGCCAGGCTGATGCTCACGACCCGGAAGGTGTCTTCGATCAGCTCGCGGTCGGCGCGGCTCAGGCCCTGGATCGATTCCAGCCCGACGCCGTCGCCGGCCCGGCCGGCGACCTTGAGGTCGAGCACCCCGAAGAAAGAACGCAGCGAGTCGTCGAGCCGGCCCAGCTTGTAGAGCGACCAGCCCTGCATGTAGAGGGCGCGATCCTGGAACGCGCTGCCGTCGTTGGCCTTCAGCACGGTCGAATAGGCCTTGTCGGCTTCGACATAGTTGCGCGCCGTGAAGAGCAGCTCGCCGCGCCGGAACTGTGCCTCGCTGCCGTATTTCGTGGCCGGGTAGTCCTTGACCAGGCGGTCGAGTGTCTTCAGCGCGGTGTCGATGTCGCCGCTCTGTTCGTAGGCGCGCGCCATCTGGTAGAGCACGCGATCGTTGTTCGGATCGTTGGGATAGGTCTTCAGGAAGTCCTGGTAGCGGGCGATCGCGGCCTTGTAGTCGGGCGCGCCCGTGGTCTTGCCGTCGGCGCTCTGGGTGTCGGCGTTGTCCATCTCGAGGTCGCCGATGCGGCGCATCGCCTCGGAGCGCTGCGGCGCCTTCGGCGAGATGTCGAGGAACTTGCGATAGGCGTCGATGGCCTTGGCTTCATTGGCGGCAGCGAGCGGCGTCGACTTGTCGACGTTGACCTCGCGCTTGGCCAGCGTCTTCAACGTCGGCTCGTTGTCGGGCGTGCTGCCGTTGCCGCGGAACATCGAGCATGCGCAGAGCAGGCTCGCGGCGAGGAGCGAGAGGCTAAGGCTTGGCCGGGGCAGCATGGTCTGTGTCCTGCGCGGCGCCGGGCTTGCCGTCGTCTGTCTTGCCGTCGGTCTTGCCGTCTTGTTTGCCGTATGCGCGGTCGTACAGCTGCGCCAGCGCGAAGCGGGCCTGCGTGGTGTAGCCGGTGATGCGTTCCTGCTGGCCGGCGAGCTCGACGGCAGCGATGTCCTGCGCCTCCTGGCGCTGCTCGCGGCCGAGGCTGGTGACGCGCGGGATCATCACTTGCAGCATGGGGCTGATCGCTGCGATGCGCTGGGCAAAGCGGTCGAAGCGGGCCGGCTCGTCCTTCTGTGCCTGCGCCAGCGCCGCGACGTGGCGTCGCGCTTCCTCGAGAGTGCTGTCGATCTCGGTCAGCTCGCGCTTTTCCTTCCAGATCCGGTCGCCCGCGTCCTGGCTGAGCCGCCAGCTCAGCACGCCGGCAACCAGGCGGATCCGCTCGCGCAACGCCACCACTTCGGGCTCGGCGGCCGGGTTATTGGCGATCGTCTGCACGTCCTTCAGGCGCTGCAGGAGATCGAGCTGCTTGGCGTCGGCGAAGATCACGCCGTCGCCGTCGGCTTCGCCCTTGGCGATCTCGGCGGCGACGTCGTCGCGCCGCTTCGTCAGCACGTCGACGCCGATCTTCTGCTGGCGCTCCAGGATCACCGGCAGACGCTCGGCGAAGGCCTTGCGGCGAGTCGCCAGCATGTCGTTGAAGACCACCAGCTTGTCGCGCCAGTCCTCGAGATTCTTTTGCAGGAAGCGCAGGTCGCGGTAGTTCTTCAGCGCTTCCTGGAACTCGTGCTGCGCCAGCAACTGCGCCAGGTGGCGGGCGTGCGGCATGTTCGGCAAGGCCCGGATGTTCCAGAACCAGCCCATTTCCTCGCCCGGATTCCGATCGACGAGCTGCTCGATGAGATCGCCGGTCCGGATCGCCTTGATCGATTGCGCCAGGTCGGCGTCTTCGTGCTCGTAGGCGGTGATCGCGCCCTCGTAATGCTCGAGCGCCTGGCCGTAGGCGCCGAGCTTGGCGTAGGCGTACGGCACCGCGATCTGCGCTTCGAGCACGGCGGTGTCGCCCATGTCGCGCTGCACCAGCTCCGACCACGGCACGAGCGCGAGCTTGGGATCCTTCAGGGCATCGGCGGCCCAGCCGAAGCCGAGCAGCGCCTTGCTCGCCTGCAGGCTGTCGAGTCGCACCCGTTCGAGGTACTGGGCGCGCATCCTGCGGCCGGTTGTCGGACAGCGACGAGAAGCCGAGTGCGACGTTGGCCCGGTCGCGGAGACTCCGGTATTCCTCGGTCGCCGCCGACGCCTTGCCGATCTGGGTTGAGCAGCTCGGTGCCGCGCTGTGTCTCGCCCGATTTCAGGAGCGCGATGCCGAGGTTGTAGCGGACGTAGCTCGAGCCGACCGTCGTGCCGAAGAGCGACTTGCCGACCAGCGGCGAAAGCGCCCCGGCGGCGCCGGCATAGTCGGTGCGTGCCATCAGCAGGTTGGCGAGCAGCAGGCCGCGCTCTTCCTCGAGCGCGGGCGGCAGATGGTTCTCGACGTGTGCGATCGCCGCCTCGGCCTCGGCCAGATAGCCGCGCTGGTAGCGGATCTTGGCCAGGTAGAACCAGGCCCGGTCGCGCACCGCGGGCGAGGCGCCGCGGGCGATCAGCGTATCGAAGATCTCGCCGGCTTCGCGCGTCAGCCCGTACGACGCAAGCATGCCGCCGCGCAGGATCTCGGCTTCGTCCGAGTGATGGCGCACGCGCTCGAGCTGCTGCGACGCCATCAGCGTCGTCAGCGAGGTGAAGTAGCGGTCCTGGAAGAAATAGAAAAGGGCGTCGCCGTAGTGCGGGTCGCGGATCTCATGCGTCGGCCCGTCCGGCGTGCCGCAGAACATGCCGAAGGTGCAGGCCGCCAGGGCGTTGCCCGACGGCAGGGCAAAGGCCCATGCCGCAGCGATCGCGAGACCGATTCGCGAGACCAGGCGAGCGTGAGGGAGTCGCCGCATCGGACCTCACTGCCAGAGTTTGACGTCGAACTCGGGCTGCAGTTTTCCGGTCGAGTCCTGGATGCGCAGCTCGATGTACTTCGCTTCGGTCGTCTTCTCGAACTTGACCGTCGCGCCGCGCTTGTAGTCGCGCTCGTGCGGGCCGCGGCCGGTGAAGAATGCCGTCAGCTCGTGCTCGCCGGTACGCAGGTTGCCGAGGTACACGCGCTGCACGCCGCCGCGGTGCAAGGCCTCGACCTCGAGCGCCGTGTAGAGATAGTTGGCCACGACCTTGTCGTCGAGCTTGACCTGCACCGAGTCGAGCTCGAACATCTTGCCCACGTCCATCGAGACGAACAGGGCCACTTGGGTGTTCGCCGGGAAGAGCAGCTCTTCTTCGAGAACGAGCAGATCGCGGTTGAGCTTGATGACATCGCTCTTGACGTCCTGGACGCGGCCGTCGAGCGTGCCGGCGAGCGGCGGCGCGCCGGTGGCGTTCGCCGCGCTGGCGGCGCTGTCGGGCGCGCTGGCGGCGTCGGCGGCTCTGGGGGCGGCCGAGCCGGCCGCGGGCGAAGACGACCGGCCGTGGTCAAGGGGCCGGCGGTCAGCGCGCTCGACGGTGCTGCCGCGCTGGCGCTCGCCATCGGCGCACTGGCCGCGGCGGCCGGCTTGGCGGCAGCGGCGGGTGCGTCGGCACTCCAGCTCGGCAGCAGGACACCGGCGAGGAGGCCGGCGGCGATCAGCATGAGGCTTCGTTTGAACATGGGCCTGTCTCAGTAGGTGGCCGTGACGAACAGCTGCACGATGTTGGCGGAGTAGCCGTACAGGTTGCCGGTGCGGACGTCGGTGAAGTCCTTGTACTGGTAGCGCGTGTACTCGTAGGCGGCGTTGAGCTTGACGTCGTAGCGGCCCGGCACCTTCTTCACGGTGTAGGACATCTTTGCGCCGAGCGACTCGTCGTTGAAGGTGCTCAGCTGACGATTGCGCGAGACGTAGGTCGTCTGCGAGGGCGCGTCGTCGAAATAGAAGAGGGCCTTGGTCTGCGTGTAGTAGCGCACGAAGAAGTCGGTCAGCCAGGCGTCGCCGAAGTACTGGCTGTAGCCGAGCTCGCCGGTGCTCGCCTTGATGTCCCAGGTGTCCCAGTAGTAGCGGTAGCTGGCGTGCATCGCATTGCGCCAGCCCAGGTCGCCGACTACGCGCACGTTGAGGGCTCGACCGGAGCGGGTGCGCGGGTTGCGCTCGGGCACGAAGGCACCGAAGACGCGGGCGTCGCGGTACGGGCTGCCGAGATAGCCTTCGTCGGCCAGGATTTCGCCGTTCAGGCTCATCAGCCAGCGCGGCGTCAGGATCTGCGTAAGGCCAAGCCGGTACTGCCAGTGTTTCGCGTAGTCGTGGAATTCGGGCGAGTTGTGCTTGAGCACGGTGTCTCTGCCCTGCGAGTAGCCGAACGCGACGGTGGTCATGCCGCCGAACACCTCCTGCGTCAGGTCGATGCTGCCGGTGTTGGCCGTGTAGTCGGGCTCGTGGCTGCTCAGGCCGCCGATCGTGATTTGCGAATCGCGATAGACGTAGTCGGCGCTCAGGCCGAACTCGCTGCGCGTCTCGTGGAACTTGCTGGCCGTGGTGACCACGTCGATCGAGGCATTGCTGACCGCGTCGAGGTAGTAGGTGCCGCTGAGGGAGACCTTGTCGTAGATGCTCTTGCGCACCAGCACGGACGGGCCGTCCGCGGTGACACCGCCGCCGCTGTAGTAGTGGAAGAGGGCCTCGGCGTTGTCTTCGGGCAGGTCGACGGCGCGCGCGCTGCCGGTGGCGAGAAAGCCACCCAGCAGACCGCCCAGCAGCGCCAGCAGCCGCCGCCACAGACTGATCGCCGCTCTAGTTGCAGCCACAGCCGCCTCCTTGCACGCCGGTGGCGCCGCGCGCGCCTTCGCGCACGTCCCGGATGTGCTCGATGTGCTTGGCCGGCAAGGCGTCGCGCGACACGCTCATGATCGGATCGGCCAACGCCTCGCGCTCGTAGGGCTTGACCCACGGCTGGATCGGCGAGCAGCCGCAGAGCAGCGTCGCACCGAGCAGCGCGAAGAGCGCGGCGGCGCGAAGGCTCGTCATTTCAGCAGCTCCCGGATCTGCTTTTCGTAGTTGTCCTCGTAGCCCGTCAAGTAGCCGCGATGGACGTAGCGGACCTTGCCGTCGCGATCGATGATCACCGTCGAAGGCATCGTGCTCAGGTCGTACAGCTTGCTCACCGTCTTGTCGGTATCGAGAAGCACCGGGAAGGTGACGCCGAGCTTGCCGGCGACCTCGGCGGCCTTCCTCTGGTCATCGTCGACGTTGACGCCGAGCAGCACGAAGCCCGCGGCGTGGTATTTCTCGTACAGCCGATTGAGCTGCGGCATCTCCTGCCGGCATGGGCCGCACCAGGTCGCCCAGAAATTCACCATCACGACACGGCCGCGCTGCTCCTGCAGGCGCATGTTCGGGCCGTTCATGGTGTGCAGCGTGAAGTCGGGCGCGGCGGACGACGGCGCGATCGCCGGCACGGCAGCGTTGGCGCCGAGAACCAGGGCGATCGCAGCCGCGAAGCGGGCAGCGCGGGTCAGGGCGGGAGGCAGGGTCGTGCGCATGCGGTGGACTCGTCGAGGTCAGAAGTAGCCGGTCAGGCCCAGGGTCAGCTCGAGGTTTTGCGTGCTCTGCCGCTGGCCGAGCAGATCGAGCGAGAAGACATGGTCGCGGACGTCGATCTGGATCGCCGCGTATCGGAGAAATAGACGCGATAGCCGGCGCCGAAGTTGAATGTGGGCTTGCGTTGCGTGTCGAGCTTGGTGCTGCCGACGCCGCCGATGAGGTAGAACTGCGAAGGAAAGGCGTGCGCGCTGCCGAGGAAGATCTCGCCCGGCAGGACGTTGTAGCCGACCGAGATGTTGTAGTAGGTGAGCCTTTCCTTCTCGATTCGGAAAGATGCCGCCCGGCAGCACCAGGCGGAAGTCCTTGTCCGTCACGTTCGTCAGGCCGTAGATGCCCTCGACGAAGAAGTCTTCGGTGATGTGGTACCCGAGACGCAGGCCGCCGACGAAGCTGGTGCCGAAGTTCTGCGTCGAATACGTGCCGCCGAGAACGCCGATCTCGAAATCGCTGGTCGGAAATCGCGGCAGGCGGATGCCGCGGCGGTCGACCTCGGGCACCACCACCTGCTCGTTCGGCGGCGGCGGCGGATCGGCCGCACGGGCGGCGACGCCGATCGTCGCCGCGGCGATGGCCAGGAGTGCGATGCGCAATGTTTTTGTGTTCATGAGAGAGCCCGTGACCTGTGCTTTTCGGCCTCTAGAAGAAGAAAGAGACCCCAAGCGTCCAGGCGTGGTAGTCGTTCGTCTTCGTATCGTTCACGAAAACCGTGTAAAACGAATAGTCGCCGCGCAGCACGAATCGCTCGGTGAGGTAATAGCGCACGCCGACCATGGCATTGGCCAGCTTGGCGTTGGTGGTCTGCGCACCGACGAGGCTGAGGTTCGGGAAGTTGGTGAACTTGCCGACACCGATGCCGAAGAAAGGCGACAGGCGCTGGTCGGCCAACGGCTCGGCCATGATGTTCAGGTGCCAGATGTCGGTGCCGGAAAACACGCCCTGCACCTGGCCGATCGTGCCCTCGAGGCTGAGCGTCTCCGACATCCGGTAGCTGGTCCAGAACTTCAGCATCGGCTCGCCCTTGAAGTGCCCCCACGCGGCACCGAGCTGGACCTTGCGATTCAGGAAGTCGTCGAGCATGACGTCGCGAAACGTCTTCTGGACGCCGCCGGCGGCCAGCGTCGTCTCGAGCTGCTGGCGGCTGACCCAGCCGACCTTGCCGTCGTCGGTGCGCACGCGATACCAGTCGGTGTGGCGCAGCTCGACCGCGATGAAGGCATTGCGCTGGGCGACGAAGAAGATCGGATAGCCGCGGCCCGGACCGGTACGCAGCTCGATGTAGGGGTCGGCGATCTGCAGCCGCTCGCTGTCCTGGAAGGTGAGGATGGCCGGAGCCGTGGCTGGCTCCGGAGCGGAGGCGGCTGCGCCTTCGGCGGGGGCGGCGGCGGGAGACTGGGCTGCAGCGGTGTCGGGGTTTGCGACCGCTGCGGAAGCCGCAGCAGGAGCGGATGCAGCAGGAACGGCGGCGGCGGTTTGGGGAGATGTCGCGGCCGCAGGCGCCGCCGCCACTGGATCAGCTGCCCAGGCGCGCCCGAAGCAGAGCGCGCTGGCGATCAGCATCGCGGCCACCCCGAGGGCGCGATGCTTCATTGGGTATTGCACGTGCCGGTATCGGGGTCTGCTGGGGTGAACATCGAGTAGGTGGCGGTGCTGAATTCGTCCTGCCCGTCCGGTGCAGGGTGGGTGATCCAGTATTGAATGATCTGCGCGTTCGCGTCCGAGGGACTCGCGAAAATCTTTCCGCCACCGTGATTAAAGACCAGCACGAGCGGCTTTTGCAGCAACTTGCTCTGGATCGGCACGCCGATGACGGTCTCGCCCTCGGCCGAGACGAAGTTCTTGTAGATGTCGCTGGCGCGGATGACGGCCGGGGTGTTGGCCGGATCCTTGACGTCGAGCGGCTGCGCGTCGGGCTCGATGCGGAACGCGCCGCCGGTGCCGGTGGCGACCGCATGGCAACCGGCGCCAGCGCAGGTGTTGGTCGTGCTGGCGCCGTTGAGCGTGATCTGCAGCTGGGCCAGGAAGATCGGGTTCACGCACTTCTCGAAGTACGCGAACGAGAGGTTGTTCCCGCTCAGGACCGGATCGTTGGTGACCGATTCCGGATTGCCGAAAGGATTCGAGTTGCCGCCGCCGCAACTCGCGAGGAGTGCGGCGGCCGCGACGAGACTGCGACCCGCGAGACGTTGGAAGAAGGCGGGAGCGGCCTCGACGCGACTGTTTTCAAAGATCATGCTGTTCAGCAACCCCCTGCGATCCAGTTGGCGATCGTGTTGTAGTCCGCGCTGCCCACCGGGAGCACTGCCGCCGTGACGCCCACCGCGCCGACCGGGTGCGGTACGGCAGAGGGCTTGGACAGCAGGTAGTTCGAGGCCGGGTTGCAGGCGTTCGTGATCATCGACAAGGTCACGCCGTAGTCGCCGTCCGGATCGCCGGTGAGGACAAAGCGATTGTTGCGGAAGTTCGTCCCGATCGTCGGCAGGGTCGGCATGGTCGGATCCGGGCTGCCGATGGCCTGGTGGCAGGCAGCCGCACAGGTCTTCGTCAGGATCGGAAGGACATTCGCCGTGAAGGTGTCTTCATTGAGGCCATTGACCTGCTTGATCATGCCGTTGGTGTTGAACGGGTCGTTGTAGTACTTGCCGCCGGTGTCGATCCACTCGGCGAGCAGGCGCTTTTCCGCCGAGTTCAGCATCTTCGAGTGATCCGGGGCCGTGGCCGGCGGGTTCGGGAAGGCGGCCACGGCATCGGCGCCGGCCATCAGCGTTTGACCCCACAGGATTTCCGCGAGGCGGCTCTGGCGCGTCAGGCCCAGGGCGTCGCCTTCGCTGGCCATCGTGCTGACCAGCGCCGGGCCGCGGGCGATGACGAGCACGCCCTCTTCGATCTTCGTCTCCGGCAGGCCGGTGACCGGGTCGAGCAGCGGATCGCCGATCATGACTTCGTCGTACGAAGCGACGCGGCCGTCACCACCGATGGTGGCGCCGAGGTCGAGCTTGTCCGGGTCGCTGTGGCAGTTGGTGCAGGTGTTGGCGCCACGATCGCGCGTCCACAGAGGCTGGACGTGATCCGGGTAGTTGATGATGCCGTTCACCGGCGCCAGGGTTGCCAGGTCGTTGGCCGGATTGGCGTTGCCGGTGTACATCAGCGCGAACGCTGCGTGGCCGGTGACGCCGGCCTTGCTGGTGTCGGCCCAGACGTCGCTATAGATCGGGTCGGCCATCAGCTGCATCCGGCTCGCGTCGAGGCGGGTGCGCGTGTCGGCATAGGTCTCGCCCGACTTGTGCGCGCTGGCCATCGCCGGCAGGAGTGCGGCGGGGGTGCTGTTGACGACCGCGCCGGCGTTGATGGCGGCGCCGCGACGCGGGCTGTGGCAGCCGTCGCAGGTGCGGCGCTCGCCCGGGCGAACCTGGATCCAGTTGGTGTGCGTCTGGAAGGCACGGCCTTCGGAGTCGACGACGGCCAGGCCGATCGGGGTGTTCGCCGGCACGGCCAGCTTGAACGAGCCGTCAGGTTCGATCGGCGCATAGCCGAGGATCTGCTGCATCTCGAACTCGGTCTCGCCGATCGCGCTGCGCATGCCGGTCATGCCTTGCATCGGCGCCACGGCGCGCACGACGCGAACGAAGCGGCCGGGGGCGCAGTTGTAGGCGGCCTGGGCCGGATCCTTCATCTTCGCCAGGTCGGCGACCTGCGAACGCGTGTCCTCCGGATCCGCCGGCGCCGTCTTGGCGATCGCCGTGGTGCAGCCTGCAGCCAGGTCGACCGCCGCGATGACGGAGTCGCCCATGCGGCCCAGCTCGTCGGTGTCGTAGATGCTGCGAACGTCGAGCAGGCCGAGGTTGGCCGCCGCCAGCGTGGCATCACCAGGCGTCAGCGCCGTGGAGTTGGGCTCGGTGCGCGCCAGGATGGCGGCCGGGTGGACGTTCATCTTTCCGGCCGGCGCCGCGGCGACGATCAGGAAGGTCTGCGCCTTCGGGTCGAACATGTAGACCGCATACGAAGGCGGGACGTTGGCCTGCAGGTCGTCGGCCAGGATGTCCGTGGTGAGGCGCTCTTCCTGGGACAGGCGCGACATCTCCGCGGTGGTCAGGGTCGTGCACGACACCACGCCGACGCCCTTGCGCGTGACTTCGCACGGCGTGAACGAGGCAAGGATGCGGTCGCTGCCGTCCCAGAGCGGGTAAGGCGTCGTGATGCGGCCGTACTGCGACAGGCCGCCACCGTCGCTGAGGGCTTGTGCCGTCGCCTGGTGCTGGGGTCCGCCGGCATCGGTCACCGAGGCCTTGGCCGGCGCGTTCTGCTCGGAGTAGTTGGCGACGTCGACGTAGACCAGCGCGCCACCTTCATGGGTGCGCGACAGCGGCATCAGGTCGGAGGTGATGTAGCCCGGCTTGGAGCCCGCCGGATCCATGTCGCGCGGGTTCAGGAAGCTGTTGCCCTCGCTGTGCGAGCCGTAGAGCACGAACATGTTCGTGCCGTCCGGCTTGACGGTGAAGACCTTGAAGTGGTTGCGCCCGCCGACGTGGTCCCAACGCGAGAACATGATGTTGCCGTCGGGGCGAACGGTCGGGTTGCGGTCATGGCTCTGGTTGACCGAGATCTGGGCGATGTTGCCGCCGTCGTTGTCCATCGTGTGCAGGTTGAAGACCTGCTCGCGCTCGTATTCGTCGAGGGCGAAGTACGTGTGGCCGTTGATCTGCTGCGTCTTCGAAGTGGTCTGGCGGTTCGAGGTGAACACGAAGCCCTTGCCGGCGGGCATGTAGCTCGGCTCGACGTCGTCGCCGCCACCGTTGGTCAGGCGCCGGAAGGTACCGCCGGTCAGGCCGCCCACCGTCATGTCGTATTCCCAGATGTTCCACTGGCCCGTGCAGGCCGGCTGGGCACCGATCATCGAGGTGTTCGACGACGGGCAACGCATCGAAAAGACGATCTTCTTGCCGTCAAACGACACGTCGGGATCGCGCGCGTCGCCGTTGCCCTGGGTGAACTGGGCGGTGATGTTGTGCTCGGCCGCGCTTGGCGAGGACTTCTCCCGGATCATGATGTCGCCGCCCGGCACGGAGCCGCCGACGCTGGTCGGATTGGCGTTGAGCGTGTTGACGCGCTGGGCGTACACGATGGGCACATCGCCGGCAACGGTGAGCGTGCTCTGGTCGCTCGTGCTGCCGCCGCTGCAACCAGCGAGTAGTGCCAAGGAAGCGCATCCCCACGCGCCCATGATCCATTGCCTGTTCATGGTGTTCTCCGGAAGTATTTCTTGATCAACGCAACCTGCGTCATTGGGTGGTCCGTGGCGCGGGCGCCAGCAGGCCAGACGAGTAGTGCAGGGCCCCGTTCGCGGC
The DNA here is from genome assembly GCA_963778525.1 of uncultured beta proteobacterium. GTDB lineage: Bacteria > Pseudomonadota > Gammaproteobacteria > Burkholderiales > Burkholderiaceae_C > Schlegelella_A. Next base: position 90,082 of record CAVZUJ010000002.1, read on the forward strand.
GACGACGATCGCATCGGTGCCGGGTTGCGACTCGATCAGCCGCAAGCCCTTTTCGACACCAAGCACGAACACGGTCTTCGACAGCGCTTCGGTCGTGAGCCCGTCTTCGGCGAGCACGGTGACGCTGTGCACGCTGGAGGGCGACCGGCCGGTCGAAGGATCGATCAGATGATGGAAGCGCACGCCGTCGGCGTCGAAATAGCGTTCGTAGTCGCCCGAGGTCGAGATCGACACGTCTTCGAGCGGCAGCACCGCCGCCATCTCGCCGCTGCGGCGCGGATGGGCGATGCCGATGGTCCAGGGCCGGCCGCGGCGATCGCCGATGAGGCGGCTGTCGCCGCCGGCGCTGATATTGGCGTGGCGGATGCCGAGGCCGCGCAGGATCGCGGCGGCATTGTCGACGGCGTGGCCCTTGGCGAAGCCGCCGAGATCGATGCGCATGCCTTCTTTCAGGAAGCGCACGGTGCGCGCCTTCGCGTCGACTTGCAGGTTGCGCCAGCCGACCGCCAGGCGAGCCCGGGCCAGCTCGTCTTCGCTCGGGCGGATGCCCTGGCGATAGTCGTAGAGCGAACCGACGGCAGCGAAGGTGATGTCGAAGGCGCCGCCCGACATCTCGGAGAACTCGTTGGCGCGCGCCAGCAGGGCGGCCATCTCGGCGCTGAGCCCGACCGGCCGGGCGAACGCATCGCGGTTGATGATGGAGAGCTCCGAGTCCGGCTTGTGCGGGCTCATCGTGCGGTCGATGCGATGCATCTCGGCCATCACGGCGTCGATCGCGGCCCGGCCTTCGGCAGCGTCGTCGCTCCACAGCTCGACGCTGATCGCGGTGCCCATGATGGCTTCGTCGCGCTTCAGCCAGCCCGCGCCGCGCGCGGCCAGCACCGTGCCGGGCGCGGGGCGGCCGGTGGCGGGGCTGGTTCTGGCGAGTCCGAACATCGACTTCAATCGGTGGCTGAGGCGTAGGGTCACAAAGCTCGTGTTTTGCGCTCGGGGCGATACGCAGAACACGTGCCCGAGACTTCACCACGTCTTGGCCCGCCGATGGCGTCAATATTTGTTAGCAATGGCTCCCAGACCTTGCGACGCGACCGCTCATCTGCGGTTTTTGGGCGTCTCTGCGTGCAGATGCTTCAGATGTGACAGATCGCAACCGCAACTCTTTCTCGAATCGAGGCCTGTTCGTATCGAGTCGTTTCTTCAGCCCGCCGCTCGCCGTGGCCAGGGGCGGAGCCGGATCGCGGTCTCAGACCCGGGCACCGGCTGTTTGCATCAGCTGCAGCTCTTCGGGCTCGAGCCGCGGCCCGTCGAGCGTGCAGCGGGCGTTCTGCGTCGCGTCGCTGCGAAAGCGCGCGATCAGCGGCTGCAGCGCCGGTTTGAGATGGCGCTCGTCGTAGCCGTTGAAGAGATGGCCGAGAAGGCCGCGCTCGAGATCGCTGGTGCGCATGAACCAGTCGGCGATCGGGAACGTGAGGTTCATGTTGACATGCATCATGATCCCCATGTTGTGGTGCGCCGTGTGATGCCGGCGGATCGTGTTGATGAAGGGCACGTGGCGCACGAAGCGGTTGTCGCGGATGTGGCAGCAGTAGTGGAAGGTCTCGTAGGTCATGTAGTAGCCGATCATCGTCATGAAGACGATGTAGCCGGCGTCGGCGCCCGCCACCAGCGCGATGAGCCCGCCCAGGCCCAGGCCGAACACGCCGAGCACCATCAGCACCCGCCACGGGAAGAACACGATGCGGAACTCGCGCACCGAGTCGATCGTCGGATCGTTGTCGGTGAAGTACTGGTGGTGCTGGCGGGTGTGCCGGTCGTAGATCGCACGCAGCGCGAAGACGTCGATCTTGCGGTGCATGACGAAGCGGTGCATCGCCCACTCCACGAAGTTGCCGGCGACGAAGGTGGGGATCACGAACAGCCACTGCCACGTGGCGCCGTGCAGCTGGCTTGCGCAGTAGCCGATCGCGCCGATGCCGGCGGCGTACATCACGCCGATGTGGACGAGTCCGCTGTAGAACGGGCTGATGCCCTCCCGGTATTGCGCGCGGAATCGGCGCTGGCGCTCGGTCATCATGGTCGGACTCCGGCTGCGTCAAGCGCGAGGCGTCGCTACTTCAGCAGCGTCTCGCGCATGAACATGAGCATGGCGTAGAACAGGTAGTCGGCATTTTCCTTGCGCGCGAAGCCGTGCCCTTCGTTCTCGGCGCGCAGGTACCACACGGTGGTGCCGGCGGCCCGGGCCTTGGCCACGATCTGCTCGCCTTCGGTGTACGGCACGCGCGGATCGTTCTTGCCGGCGACCACGAACAGCGGCTTGCTGATCCTGGCCGCATCGGTGAGGGGCGAGATGCGGGTCAGGAACTCGCGCATCGCCGGATCGCGCTCGTCGCCGTATTCGACCCGACGCAGGTCGCGTCGATAGCTCTCGGTGTTCTGCAGGAAGGTCACGAAGTTGGAGATGCCGACGACATCGATCGCCCCGGCGATGCGGTCGGCGTAGTGCGTCGCGACCGCCAGGCTCATGTAGCCGCCGTAGCTGCCGCCGCTGACCAGCACGCGCGAGGCGTCGAGGCCGGGCTGCGTCGCGATCCAGTCGAGCAGGCTGCCGATGTCCTTGACCGAGTCTTCGCGCTTCATGCCGTCGTCGAGCGCGAGGAAGGTCTTGCCGTAGCCAGCCGAGCCGCGCACGTTGGGCCGGATCAGGGCGATGCCGAGCTCTTCGACGAAATAGCTGGAGCGGCCGATGAAGCCGAACCCCGCCTGGCTTTCCGGGCCGCCGTGGATGTCGATCAGCACCGGCCGCTTGCCGGTGAAGCGCGCCGGCGGCAGGTTGACGATGGCCGAGATCTCGCGCCCGTCGAAGCTCTTCCAGCGCACGATCTGCTGCTCGCCGAAGGCGGCCGTGTCCACACCGGCCGGCGCGAACGGCCGGGTCCAGGTATCGCTGCTGCCCTTGGCGGGATCGACCGCGCCGATCTGGCTTGGCCCCTTGCTGCTGCTGAGCGCGAACGCGAGCACCGGCAGACGCGGATGAAATTGCGCCGACAGGACGCTGCCCGAAGGCAGCTGCGGCGACGGCAGCTCGTCGAAGCTGTCGGCGTCGAAGAAGAGCAGGTCGTTGCGCCCGTCGACGTCGGCACGAACGGCGAGCAGCCGGCCATCGGCGCTCAGGCTGAGGCCATCCACATTCCAGTGCAGATGCTTGGTGACCGGAACGAGGCGGGCCTCGGCCACGTTGTAGAACATCAGCTCGCGAAATTCGCCGGCCCGGTCGCTGACCACGAAGAAGCCCGAATCGTCGTGCTTCCAGACGCCGGCGAAGTGCGTGGCGCTCGTGTCGCTGGCCGCCGGCAGAACCTGTTTCGCGGCGCCGCTCGCGATGTCGAGCAGCCAGACCTGCGACTCGGTGGCCGAGAGATAGCGCGTCAGCGAGAGCAGCTTGTCGTCCCAGGACACGCCACCGACGAACCAGCCGCCACCCGGCAGCTCGGCGAGCGTGCGGCGGGTCTCGGGATGCGCCGGGTCGACCAGGCTGAGGGTCTGTGCGATCTCGGCACGGGCGCCGGCTGGCGCGGTTCGATCGAGCGGCAAAGAGAGATAGAGCAGCCGGCTCGACCGATGCAGCCAGCCCTGCAGCTCGTGCCGCTGGCCGGACGCGCTGACCTGCGTGATTTGCCGCGTCGCCAGGTCGAGGCGATAGATCTGCGCAGCTTCGTCGCCGCCGCTGCTGCGCTCGAACACGATCGCGTCGCCGCTGATCGGCTCGTAGCTCGCCGTCCGCACGGGGTCGGCGAAATCGGTGAGCGCCTCCGGCTCGGCGAGCGGCGAGGCGACGCGGAAGATCTGCGTGGTGTTGCCGCCGGCGCGGCGATAGGAGACCAGCATCTCGCGCTTCGTGGGGTGCCAGTCGACGAAGGCATGACCGCGGAAGTCGTTGTAGCGGGCAACCGACTCGGCGACGCTCCTCGGGATCGGCGGGATGCCCTGGATCACGAGATTCGCATTCGGTGCAATCACATCGCCTTCGGCGACCCCCGGCGCGGCCATCGTCTGACCGCCGCTGGACCTCGGCGCCTGCGACAGCGGCGCACACGCGCCGAGCGCCAGCGCCGCCGAAAGGCCGAGCGCGCGGACGAAGACGGCTCGGGTCCGGAGCACTTGCGTCATCGGCTCAGGCGTCGCGAACATCGGCCACCGGCGAGCTTCCGAAATCCGTGCGCTCGAGATAGCCGATGACGCGGGCCGCGGCATCGGCGGCGGAGGTCAGCTGCCCTGTTTCCTTCAGGCGGATGAAGTTGCCCTGATCCGGAAAGCCGGCGCCGTCGCCGCTGCGCAACTGCACCTGCATGTCGGTGTCGATGACGCCGGGCGCGAGCGACACGACCCGGGCGCCCGCCGCGAGCTCGGCCTGGTCGAGCGCGACGGCGCGCGTGAAATGGTCCATGCCGGCCTTGGCAGCGCAGTACGGTGCCTGACCGGCCATGGCGCGCCGGCCGAGCCCCGACGAGATGTTGAGCACGCGCCGCGCACCCGGCCATGCGCCGGTGGCGCCGAGGAAGGCGGCAGTGAGCAGCACCGGTGCTTCGAGGCCGGCACGCAGCGCCGCCGACAGCTCTTCGCCGCTGCAGTTTTCCAGGGCCCCGATGCGCGTCAGCGAAGCGGCGTTGTTGATGAGGCTGGCGCTGTCGAAGGTGCGACCGTCGAGGGCGGCCAGCCACGCCTTCAATCGCGCCGCGACGGCCAAAGGCTCGGCCAGATCCATCGTCCATTGCTCGAGCGTCGCGCCGACAACGCGCGCTTTCGCCGCCAGGCTCTCGTTGGCCCGGCGCGAGATACCGAGCACTGTGCGACCCGGGCCCGAGAGCAATTGCTCGGCGATGGCGGCGCCCATGCCGCGCGATGCGCCGGTGACGATGAAGAGCTGCCGGGTCATGAGCCTTGTCCTCGAAACGGATGCGCGCGAAATGCGGGCGCGACGATCATACGAGCGCGCTGTGGCGCGGATGCCGCCGTGGCGCCGATCGGCGTTGACGACCTGCCCCGTGCCGGGCAGACTGCCGGCCTCGGCGCGCCGCGCGCTCGCCGCAGATACGAAGCGACGCTTCGTCGTGCCATCAGCCTGTGAAGGAGGAGCCTCATGTCCAAGACCCTGCTTCCCACTGCCCGCGCTGCCACCGCCTTGGCGATCGGCTGATCCGCACTTCGTTCTTCGCCGGCCCTTGAGGCCGGTCCTCATCGAAGCACAGCTCGACTCCGGCGCCGCCTGGCGGCTGGCCTTGCATCCACCGTTCCGGCAGAGACCCTGCCGGCGATCGCGGCGGCGCACCTGCATGCGCGCCGCGGCAACGCCGATCCGGATTCATATGCTTCATTTCGATTTCGATCTTCTCCATCGCGTCGGTTTGACGCCCGCACTCGCCGAGCGGGCGCGCGCCTGTGCCGACAACGACGACGACAACGATGCGCCCGGCGAGCTGCTGCGCGTCACCTCGGTCCATCGTGAAACGGTGCAGGTCCACGACGGCACCGCGCTCTTCGCGGCCCGGCCGATGCCTCGACTCACCCGCGCCTTGCTCGACGCCGGAGAGGCGCTGGCGGTCGGCGATTGGGTGCTCGCCCGGCGCGACGGCGCCGGCGTGCACTGGGTCCGGCAACGCGTGCCGCCCACGTCGCACATTTCGCGCCGCGATGGCGATGGCAGCCGGCACGCGGTGGTCAGCAACGTCGACCAGGCCCTGCTGGTCATGGGCCTCGACGACGACTTCAACCCGCGCCGCCTCGAGCGCTATCTCGCGCTCGCCTATGCGGGCGGGGTGACGCCGACGGTGGTGTTGACGAAGGCCGACGTCGCCGCCGCGGATCCGCAGCTGCGCGGCGCGCGGATCGAGGCCTTGCGCCGACGCATCGCGGTGGAGATCGAAACGATCGTCGTCGACGCGACCGATCCGGCCGCGGCGTCATCGTTCGCACATCTCGTCTGCGGCGGTCGCACGCTGGTCCTGCTCGGCTCGTCGGGTGCCGGCAAGTCGACCCTGACCAACACCCTGATCGGCGCCGCCGTGCAGGACACCGGCGCGGTGCGCGAGCACGACAGCCGCGGCATGCACACCACGACGGCGCGTTCACTCCACATGTTGCCGGGCGGTGCGTGCATCATCGACACGCCGGGCCTGCGCACGCTGCGTCCCGATGCCGACGAGGCGACGCTGCAGGCGAGCTTCGAAGACGTGCAGACGCTTTCAGCGCAATGCCGGTTTCGCGACTGCACGCACGGTGGCGAACCGGGCTGCGCCGTGCGCGCCGGCGTCGATCCCGACCGCTTGCGCAATTTCCAGAAGCTGCTGCGCGAGACCCGTCGCGACTCCTTGAGCTGGGTCGAGCGGCGCCAGCAGCTCTCGGCCTGGAAGTCGCGCGGCAAGGAGACGCGGCTGCGGATGAAGATGAAGCGCGGCGACGGCTGAGGCTCTCGGGCGCGCCTTCGCCCTGGCGTGGAAGAGGCCTCAGCGTCGTGACACGAGATGGTCGCGTTGGGCAAGCGCCGGGAAGAGGCGCAGCCACGAGGCGGCGACGATCAGGGTGCCGATACCGCCAACCACCACCGAGCCGACCGGCCCGAACCACGCCGCCGTCATGCCCGACTCGAACTCGCCGAGCTGGTTCGATGCGCCGATGAAGACCGAGTTGACGGCGCTGACACGACCGCGCATGTCGTCGGGCGTGTCGAGCTGCACCAGCGACTGGCGGATGACCACGCTGATCATGTCGGCAGCGCCGGAGACCACGAGCGCGACGAGCGACAAGACGAACGAGGTCGAGACGCCGAAGGCCAGGGTGGCGACGCCGTACACCGCCACCGCCGAGAGCAGGACGCGACCGGCGCGGCGCGTGACCGGCCAGCGCGTCAGCACGATCGAGGTGACGAACGCGCCGGCGGCGGGCGCGGCGCGCAGCAGGCCGAGGCCCCACGAGCCGACGTGCAGCACGTCGCGCGCGAAGATCGGCAGGAGCGCAACGGCGCCCCCGAACAGGACCGCGAAGAGATCGAGCGAGATGGCTCCGAGGACGGCCGGCTTGGCGGCGACGAAACGCACGCCGGCCATCAGCGTCTCGAGCGAGATCGCCTTCTTGATGCGTGCTGCCTGCTCGTAGCGCACTCCGGCCATGAGCACGCCGGCGACGACGAAGAGCACACAGCACACCGCATAGACGGTGGCCGCGCCGGCGACGTAGGTGAAGCCGCCGATCGCCGGGCCGGCGACGATGGCGCTCTGCATGCCGGCCGAGCTGAAGGCCAGGCCGCGCGGCAGCAGCGCGGGCGGCAAGACCATCGGCGTCAGCGCCTGCTGCGTCGGCATCTGGAAGGCGCGCACCGTGCCGACCGCGACCGAGACCAGGAGCAGCATCTCGCGGCCGACGAAGTGCGCGCCCGAGCCCCAGACCAGCAGCAACGCGATGACCGCCTGCGCCGCCATGCAGAGCGCGGCGATGCGGGCGCGATGAAAGCGATCGACGACCTGGCCGGCGACGAGCACCAGGGCCAGCGCCGGCGCGAACTGGAACAAGCCGACGAGGCCGAGGTCCCAGGCGCTGCGGGTCAGGTCGTACATCTGCCAGCCGAGCGCGACGAGCAGCATCTGGTTCGCCGCGGTGCCGGCGAGGCGCGCGAACCAGAGGCGGATGAAGGCGCGGTGCTGGAAGAGTGCCGCCGTCGAGAGCGTCGGCGGCGCGCCTTCGGTCAGCGGCTCGACCGTTTCTGCGCGGTCTTCGAGATCGCCTTGCGGCGGCAGCGGGATCGCGTCGCGCCCGTGCGGCGCGAAGGCACCGTCAGGCACCGGCACGCTGCATCTGCGCCGAAGACAGGAGATGAACGCCCGGAGCGCCGGCGGCCACGGCGGCAGCGAGCGCCGCGGCGACATCGGCGGCCGCGATCGGGCGAACGGCACGCGGTACGAGGTTTCTCAGGGCGGGCGCGAGGCGCATCGCCCAGGCCTCGATGCGCCGCACCGGCTGGCCGAGCGCGGCCCGGTCGCCGAGCAGCAGCGACGGCTGGGCGAAGGTCACCGATTCGTAGCCGAGCGCGGCGACCGCGGCCTGCATGTCGCCCTTGACGCGGTTGTAGAAGACGCTCGAGCTCGAGTCGGCGCCCAGCGCCGAGACGACGCCGAGCCGGGTCGCGCCCGCCGCGCGCGCGGCGCGCGCCGTGGCCACGACGGCATCGAAGTCGACGCTGCGAAAAGCGGCCTGCGAGCCGGCGACCTTGATCGTCGTGCCGAGAGCGATGAAGGCGTCGTCGACCCTTGGCAAGGACGCGGGCAGCTGGGCGAAGTCGACGACGTGAAGATGCAGCTTCGGGTCCTGGCCGAGATCGAGCGGCCGGCGCAGCAAGACCTCGACCGCGCCATGGCTGCGCAGCAGGATCGGTAGCAGTGCAGCGCCGACCAGCCCGGTCGCGCCGGCAAGGAGCGCGCGTCGGTTCGATTCCACGGGGCGTTGACTTCTGCGACGGGATCGATCAGCCGCGATCAGCGCTTTGGCGGCAGGCCGCGTGCGGGCGGGCGGCCGCCCGGACGGGCGCCGGGACGCGCGTTGCCACCGCCGCCGGCCGGCCGCGGACCCGCTTGCCGATGCCCACCATTGCCGTTGCCGTTGCCGTTGCGCGAGCCTTCGCCGCGCGAAGCGTCGCCGCCGCGATGCGGCGAAGAGCGCCGCATGCCGCCTCGGCCTGCGCCTTCGCCGATCACCATGCGACCGAGCACGATCGGCTCGGGCCGCTCGTGCGCCGGCGGGGCGAAGCCGGGAATGATTTCCTTCGGAATCTCGTTCTTGGTCAGGCGCTCGATCTCGCGCAGGAAGCCGTTCTCGTCGACGCAGACGAGCGAGATCGCCTCGCCCTTGGTGCCGGCGCGGCCGGTGCGGCCGATCCGGTGCACATAGTCTTCGGGCACATTCGGCAGCTCGAAGTTGACGACGTGCGGCAGCTGGTCGATGTCGATCCCGCGTGCCGCGATGTCGGTGGCGACCAGCACCTGCAGGTCGCCCTTCTTGAAGTCGGCGAGCGCCTTGGTGCGCGCCGTCTGGCTCTTGTTGCCGTGGATGGCCATGGCGGTGATGTCGTGCTTGAGCAGATGCTCGACGAGGCGATTGGCGCCGTGCTTCATGCGCGTGAAGACGAGCACCTGGTGCCAGTCGTTGTCCTTCACGAGATGGACCAGCAGGTCCTTCTTCATCTCTCGGCCGACCGGGTGCACCCTTTGCGCGATCAGCTCGGCGGTCTGGTTGCGCCGCGCCACTTCGATCAGCACCGGCGCGTTCAGCAAGCGGTCGGCAATCGCCTTGACCTCGTCGCTGAACGTCGCCGAGAAGAGCAGGCTCTGCTTTTTCTGCGGCAGCACCGCGAGCACCTTCTTGATGTCGTGGATGAAGCCCATGTCGAGCATGCGGTCGGCTTCGTCGAGGACGAAGATCTCGACGTGCGAGAGGTCGAGCGTGCGCTGGCCATGGTGATCGAGCAGACGGCCGGGCGTGGCGACGAGGATGTCGACGCCGCGGCGCAGCTTGTCGATCTGCGGCTGCATGCCGACGCCGCCGAACATCACCATGCTGGTGAGCTTGCTGTGCTTGCCGTAGGTGCGCACGCTTTCCTCGACTTGCGCCGCGAGCTCGCGCGTCGGCGTCAGGATCAGGGCGCGGATGGGCAGCTTGCCGCGCGCGTCGCGGACGGCGGGCTTGGCCATCAGGCGTTGCAGCATCGGCAGCACGAAGCCGGCGGTCTTGCCGGTGCCGGTCTGGGCGCCACCCATGACGTCGCCGCCCGAGAGGACGGCGGGAATCGCCTGCGACTGGATGGGGGTGGGCGTGGTGTAGCCCGCTTCGTGGACAGCGCGAAGCAACGACTCGGCGAGGCCGAGGGAATCGAAAGACATGGAGTTCTGCCTAAATCATCGGCCTGCTGCTCGCAGTGCGAGCGCCAGTCGAAGGCAGACGGGGAGTGGAGTCGGAAGCGACTGCGTCGGCGCTGACTGGAAACATGGCGACGCGAGCCGTCATTGTAGGTGAAGACGGCTCGTCGCGCAGCAGTGGCGGGCCGTGAAGCGGCGACAGTTGGCATTCGCCGGGGTCACAGGAACGGTGCCGGCTTCTCGTTCGCATTGATGAGTCGACCGCGATGCGACGACGAAATGCGGCCGCCGATCCTTGACTGCGCTGCATCGCCCTCCTACATTCGTCGCGCGCTCGAGTTTCGCCTTGCCGCGCAAGCGATTCGAACGAGGGGGATGTATGGGTTATTTCGTACCGGTTCCGGACGTCATCGATCTGCTGTCCATGCTCAACCTGCGCTTCGCCGAGGGCGACGCGATCGTCGAGATGGTGGCGCTGCAGGGAGAGTTCGACGTGTTCGCCGCGAAGCACGATCTGCGTGCGAGCTTCTCCTTGCTCGGGCTGACACCTTCGGGCGCGGAGGCGCGGGCAAGGTGGTTCAAGTACCTGGACCGTCTGCACAAGTTCACGTCCGACCTGCGCGGCACGAGCGGCCACGATCGCATCCGCGACAGCCTTCGCAATGACCTCAAGGGTGCCGGCCTTCCGGTCAGCTTCACCACCCATGACTCGAAGGTCAATCCCGGCGTCACCGTGACGAACGGGCCGGCCATGATCTTTTCGTCAGTCAACTACGTGATCATCTCGGTGCCGACGAAGCCGGAGCGGCGGGCCCGTCATCCGGCCAGGAAGGCGGCGGCACGAAAGCCCAAGGCTTGACGAGCGCGGCCACCGCCACGCTGTCGTCGGCGGCCATCCACAAGACCGTCGACGCCTACTACACCAACCGGCTTCGCACCTACGGCGCCGTCCCGCTCGGTGTCGACTGGACGTGCCAGGCGACGCAGGAGTTGCGCTTCGTGCAGTTGCTGCGCATCGTCGCGCCGGCCCCGGTGGTGTCGTTGAACGACCTGGGCTGCGGCTACGGCGCGCTCTATGGTTTCATCGCCGAACGCCTGCCAGCGACGGCGATCGACTACCTCGGCGTCGATCTCAGTGTCGCCATGGTCAACGCTGCCAGACGCCGCTGGCGCGGCCAGGCCGCAGCCCGTTTTGCCCGCGGTGCCCGCCTGCCGCGCGTTGCCGACTACAGCGTCGCCAGCGGCATCTTCAACGTCAGCCTGCAGGTGCCCCGCGGCGACTGGGAACGCACGGTGCAGGAAACGCTTCTCGAGATGAGGCGCGCCAGCAGCATCGGGATCGCCGTCAACTTCCTCGCGCCCTTGGCGCCGGGGCAGGCCGGCCCGGCCGAGCTCTATCGCACCGAGCCGGAGGTTTGGGTACGCTTTTGCGAGCGATCGCTGGGCGCCCGGGTCGAGCTGCTGCAGGGCTATGGCTTGCGCGAGTTCACTCTGCTCGTTCGCTGCTAGCCGCCGCCAACCTCGCCTCGATGCCACGGTAGATCTGCGCGCCGGTCTCGCGCAGGAGCGCCTGCGCCTGCTCTTTCGCCGCGCGTGCCTCGTTGCCCATCGGGCCGGCCGGGCCTTGCGCGAGCGCCGCGGCCTGGACGATGCGGGCATGACATTCAGCCAGCCGCTGCGCGCGCTCGTGGGCCAGCTCGATCGCCTTGCCGGCGCCAAGAAGCGCCTGCTCGGTCGCACCGGAGAGCAGGTTGGCCTCGGCCAGCTCGGCGAGGATGGGCGCCTCGCTGTCGCGCGCTGCACGAGTCGCGCGCGCCAGCTTGAGAGCGCGCGAGAGCTCGCTCGCCGCCGCCGCGAAATCGCCGCGCGCGATGCCGGCCAGCCCGGCGCAGCGCGAGGCGAAAACGCGCAGGTAAGGCATGGCGCTCGCCTCGGCAATGCGCTCGACCTCGGCCGCATGCAGCGCGGCGAGCGCACCGTCGCCCAGGCTCCAGGCGATGCGAACGTAGGCCACGTGCGGCACGAAGCGCACCAGCGCTTCGACCTCGGCCAGGGCGATGACGCGATCGAGATGCAGCCGGGCCTGCCGGAAGCGACCGAGCTCGATGAGGATGGCGCCACGCGTCGCCACGATCCACGGCTTGATGCGAAAGCCCATCAGCTGCTCGTCGAACGCGCCGATGTGTGCCGCCTTGCGCAAGGCCTGGCCGTTCGCGGCGAGCGCGCGATCGAGGCGTCCCGCGAAGCGATAGGCCTGTGCGAGCACGGCGCCCAGCGTGGCCTTGCGGCCCGGCTCGTCGAGAGGGGCGATCAGCTCGAGTGCCTGGCGCATCGTGTCGGCGTAGGCGTCGGCCGAGCCGCTGGCAGCGATGAATCGGCCATAGCCTGCCATCACCAGCGTCTCGGTCATGCGGTCGCCGAGACGCTGCGCCAGCGAGCGCGCCGCCGTGGCGTGCTCGAGCGCCTCCTGGTTCGAGATGCCTTCGCGCCAGCCGTAGTTCAGGACCTGACCGTGGGCCACGCTGCGCAACGTGTCGTTGGCCGGCGTGGCCGGCGCGTCCTCGAGCAGGAGGCAGGCGCGCCGCCAGTGCTTGAGCGCCTGCGCCGAGTCGGTCTTGCCGATCCAGTAGGCGGCGCGCGCGGTGTGGTGGCCGGCGGCCACCCGCTGGCCCGCGGCTTCGTAGTGATACGCGACCAGCCCGGCCAGCTCGTTGGCCCGCTCGCCGGGCTCGCGCTCGAGGCAGAGCGCGGTGGTCTGGTGCAGCTCGTTGCGGCGCGACACGAGTTGCGCCGAATAGGCCACCTCCTGGATCAGGGGATGCCTGAAGGCAAACCGGCCCGGGCTCGTCGGCGATGCTCGCCTGATCAGACCTGCGTCCTGGGCGCGCGCCAGCGTCGCATCGATCTCGCTCGCTGCGCCCTCGCTGACCGATTCCAGGACGTGCAGCGCGAATTCGGTGCCGATCACCGAGGCCACCTGCAGCACCCGCTTGTCGGCGTCGGCGAGGGCGTCGATGCGTGCGCCGAGGAGCGAGCGGATGGTTGCCGGAAGCGGCTGATCGAGCGTGCCGGGACCGGGTCGCAGATTGCCCCAGTCGCCGACCAGAACCTTTCGCTCGCAAAGCGACTGCACCAGTTCCTCGGCGAAGAACGGATTGCCGGCGGCGCGGGCGGCCACCTGCTCGCGAATCGACTTCAGGCGCGGGTCCGGGCCGACGAGGTCGCGCACCAAGGCACTGTTGGCACGCGCGCCGAGCTCGTGCAGGGCCAGACGCTGGCAATGGCTCGCCTTCAGCCAGGCGTCGTCGTAGCCCGGCCGATAGCTCAACAGAAGCATGGTGTGCGTGCGCGCCACCGCGCTGACCAGCCATTGCAGGAAGCGTCCGCTGGCCTCGTCGAGCCATTGCAGGTCTTCGACCAGCACGACGATCGGCCGGCCCCTGGAGACCGACGCCAGGCCGGCGACGGCCAGTGCGAGCCGGCGCTGCTGCTCGTCGGGGTCGAGCTCGACGCGCGCGCCGGCCGCCTCGAGTCCGAGCAGCTGCAGGATCAGCCCGCCGTGCGCCTGTGCGGCCGGTCCGAGCGCCGCCAGCAGGCGCGTCGTTCGCAGGCGAGCCCGCTCCGGCTTCATGCCCGGCGCGATGCCCAGCAGCGAGCGCAGGATGTCGAGCACCGGATGCAGCGGCGTGGCGTGTCCGTAGGCGAGGGCGCGCGTGCTCAGGACCCGGATGCGGCGGGCCCGGCAGCGGGCCACGAACTCCTGGCAGAGCCGGCTCTTGCCGACGCCGGGCGGCCCCGAGATCGAGAGCACGCGGCCCCGGCCCATGCGTGCGGCGTCGAACGCCTTGTCGATCACGCCCATCTCGACGTCGCGCCCCGAGAGGTGCGACGCCAGGCCGTCGGCCCGCTGCCAGGGGGCAGGCGCGTGCAAGCCGATCAGGCGAAAGGCCTCGACCGGCTCGTCGAATCCCTTGGCCGCGTGCCGGCCGGCCGGCTGGCATTCGAAGGCGCGGCGCACCAGGGCCCAGGTGCCGGCGCTGAGATAGATCTCGCCTGCCGGTGCGAGCTGCTCCATGCGGCTCGCCAGATGCAAGGTCGCGCCGTAGGCACCGTCGCCGGCGTGGTCGGGTTGCGCCGAAACGATCTCGCCCGAATGCAGGCCGATCCGCACCGCCGGCTCGCCGGGGAGCAGGCGTGCCGCCTGCCGGATGGCCAGTGCGGCGCGCGCGGCGAGCAATGCATGCCCTTCGAGGGCGCGCGGCGCGCCGAACAGGGCCATCACGCCGTCGCCGGTGGTGCGGACCAGGGTGCCGTCGAAATCGCGAACTGCGCTGCGCATCGCGTCGATCACCGGTCGCAGGCGGGCCATCGCCTGCTCCGGGTCGAGGCCTCGGATCAGCTCGGTCGAGCCGACCATGTCGGCGAAAAGAACGGTGGCGTGCTTGCGCTCGGGACCGGCCGCGGCATCGGGCGAGGCCGTCGACGCCGGCGCCGCCAGCAGCGCCCCGCAGTGGGCGCAGAAGTGGGCCATCGGCAGGCAGGGGCTGGCGCAGGTGGCACAGCGCCGTACGTGGTCGGAAATCCCTGCCATGCCGGTGATCGTCTTAGAGAGAGGTGAGCTTCTGGGTCATGGCGATGGCCGTTCCTCCTCGCGCGTTCAGCGGGCAGCGGACAATACTCGTTTTTTCCCCTCGCGCCGCGGCTCGCCGCTCCAGCGCCAGCGCACTCGACTTTCCGGCAGCACCGTACATGGCTCAGTACGTTTTCACGATGAACCGCGTGGGCAAGATCGTCCCGCCCAAGCGGCAGATCCTCAAGAACATCTCGCTCTCTTTTTTCCCCGGCGCCAAGATCGGCGTGCTTGGCCTGAACGGCTCGGGCAAGTCGACGCTGCTCAAGATCATGGCCGGCATCGACCATGACATCGAAGGCGAGGCCACGCCGATGCCGGGCCTGAAGATCGGCTACCTGCCGCAGGAGCCGGTGATGGACCCGGAGCAGACGGTGCGTCAGGCGGTCGAAGAAGGCATCGGCGGCGCCCTGGCCGCGAAGAAGCGCCTCGAGGAGGTGTATGCCGAGTACGGCGAGCCCGATGCCGATTTCGACAAGCTCGCCGCCGAGCAGGCGGAGCTCGAAGCGCAGATCGCCGCCGCCGGCAGCGAGAACACCGAGATGCAGCTCGAGATCGCCGCCGACGCCTTGCGCCTGGCCCCGTGGGACGCGGTCATCGGCCAGCTTTCGGGTGGCGAGAAGCGCCGGGTCGCGCTCTGCCGCATGCTGCTCTCGCGGCCCGACATGCTGCTGCTCGACGAGCCCACCAACCACCTCGATGCCGAGAGCGTCGACTGGCTCGAGCAGTTCCTGCTGCGCTTTCCGGGCACCGTCGTCGCCATCACCCACGACCGCTACTTCCTCGACAACGCCGCCGAGTGGATCCTCGAGCTCGACCGCGGCGCGGGCATTCCGTACAAGGGCAACTACAGCCTCTGGCTGGAGCAGAAGGAAGCGCGTCTCGAGCAGGAGCAGAAGACCGAAGACGCGCGCACCAAGGCGATGAAGAAGGAGCTCGAGTGGGTCCGCCAGAACCCGAAGGGCCGGCAGGCCAAGAGCAAGGCGCGCCTGGCGCGCTTCGAGGAGCTTTCCGACGTCGACTACCAGAAGCGCAACGAAACCAACGAGATCTTCATTCCGGTGGCGGACCGGCTGGGCCACGAGGTGATCGAGTTCGAGCATGTCAGCAAGAGCTTCGGCGATCGCCTCCTGATCGACGACCTGAGCTTCAAGGTGCCGGCCGGCGCCATCGTCGGCATCATCGGCCCGAACGGCGCCGGCAAGTCGACCCTGTTCCGCATGATCGCCGGCAAGGAAAAGCCCGACAGCGGCAACGTGAAGATCGGTTCGACGGTGAAGATGGCCTTCGTGGAGCAGAGCCGGGAAACGCTCGAGAACGAGAAGACGGTCTGGCAGGACGTCTCCGGCGGCCTCGACAATCTCGTCGTCGGCAAGTTCGTGATGCCGAGCCGCTCCTACCTGGGCAAGTTCAATTTCAAGGGCAACGATCAGCAAAAGCTCGTCGGCAACCTCTCGGGCGGTGAGCGCGGGCGGCTGCACCTGGCCAAGACGCTGATCGCCGGCGGCAACGTGCTCATGCTCGACGAGCCGTCGAACGACCTCGACGTCGAGACGCTGCGCGCCCTCGAGGACGCGCTGCTGGAGTTCGCCGGCTCGATCATGGTCATCAGCCATGACCGCTGGTTCCTCGACCGGATCGCCACCCACATCCTGGCGGCCGAGGGCGACTCGAAGTGGTTTTTCTTCGACGGCAACTACCAGGAATACGAGGCCGACAAGAAGAAGCGCCTCGGTGAAGAAGGCGCCAAGCCGAAGCGCCTGCGCTTTCGGCCGATGCATTGAAGAAGAGAAAAGCGTGGCGACCGGAACTTTGTGCCTGGCAACGAACCAATCGCTCGCCCTAGGATCGGACGTTCGATGACCCCGCCCTCCGCCTCCATGACCTCAGCGCGCACTGGCTTCGCGTCAGGCCGCATCGCGATGCGCGCCGCGCAGCTTGCCCTGGCCGGCCTGACGATGGTCGGTTGCGCGACCGTGCAGGCGCCGGGCACCGCTGGCGCCAACCCGCCGCCGCTGGCCGCCGTCGGCCCCGGCGGCGCTGCTTCCGGGCTGCGTCCGCCCGGCGCGCCCCCGGTGCCCGCCGTGGTGCCGGGCGCGCTGCGTCCCTTCGCCGAGGTCATCAAGGGCGCGAAACGCACCGACGGCCTCTTCGCCTTCTGGGAAAAGGACGACAAGGTCTGGCTCGAGTTGAAACCCGAAGATCTCGGTCAGCCCTTCTTTCTCTCGCCCAAGCTGAAGTCGGGCATTGGCGAGCGCTTCTTCTTCGGCGGCCTGATGAAGGGCAGCGGCATCGTCGAGTTCCGCCGGATCTTCAACCAGGTGCAGCTGGTCTGGCAAAACGTCGACTACACCGCCAAGCCGGGCACACCCGAGGCGTTGGCCACCGCGGTGGCGTATTCGCCCAGCCTGCTGGCGAGCACACCGGTGCTGAGCCTGCCCGACCCGGAGCGCAAGTCGGTGCTCGTCGAGGCCAACGCGCTGTTCCTCGCCGACCTGCTCGGCATCGGCATGGACCTGCAGCGCAGCTATCGCCAGGGCTATGCCTTCGACCCGCGCAATTCGGCGATCACGAACGTGCGGGCCAGCGCCGATGCGATCAGCCTCGAGGTACTCGGCCACTACGCCACGGCGTCGATCTCGGTGCCGCAGTTCGGGCCACCGGGCATGCCGCAACCTTCTGCGCCGCGCTCGCTGCCCGATCCCCGCAGCCTCTTCCTGACCATCGACTATTCGCTGGCGCGTCTGCCTGTCCAAACGATGCACGGGCGCCGCGCCGACGCGCGCGTCGGTTATTTCGAGACCAGCCGGTTCGACTTCACCGACGACCTGCAGCGCACGCCGCGCGAGCGCTTCGTCAATCGCTGGCGCCTCGAGAAGAAGGATCCCGCCGCGGCGCTTTCCGAGCCGGTCAAGCCGATCGTCTACTGGATCGACAAGACCGTGCCGCTCAAGTACCGCGCCTCCATCACGGCCGGCGTGCTCGAGTGGAACAAGGCCTTCGAGAAGATCGGCTTCAAGGACGCGATCCGTGTCGAGGTCCAGCCCGACAACGCCGACTTCGACACCCTCGACTACGGCCGTGCCGCGATTCGCTGGACCACCAACGCGAGTCCGGTCTACGACGCCATCGGGCAGAGCTACGTCGATCCGCGCAGCGGCGAGATCCTGGGCGCCGACATCAGCATCGAGAGCTTTTCGCTGCGCAACGCACGGGCGGCGCGCACCCAGGTGCTGACCGCGAGCGGCGTCGACGATCCGTTCGCCGATCTGACCGCCACGCCGGAGCAGCGCGCGCTGCTCATGAGCGGCCGCATCTGCGCCTACGGCGCGGTCACGAACGAGCAACTGGGCTACGCCACCGACGTGCTGCAGGCGCGCGGCGACCTCGAGCCGGGCAGCCCTGAAGTGGAGGCCTTCGTACAGGCGGCGGTCAAGGGCATGGCGATGCACGAGGTCGGGCACACGCTCGGCCTGCGCCACAACTTTCGCGCCTCGCGCGCCTACACCCAGCAGCAACTCGCCGATCCGGCCTTCACCCGCGCACACGGCGTGGCCGGCTCGGTGATGGACTATCCGGCCGTGAACCTGAGCACGCCGGGCGAAGACCTGCATCACTACGGCGCGCCCTTCAACGAGACCATCGGCCCCTACGACTACTGGGCCATCGAGTACGCATACAAGCCGCTGCCGGCGGACCTCTCGGCCGGAGACGAGAAGGCCGCCCTCGAAAAGGTGGCGCAGCGCAGCGCCGAGCCGATGCTGGCCTACGGCACCGACGAGGACAATTTCCTCGGCATCGACCCCGAGTCCCTTCAGTTCGACCTCGGCAACGACGCGATCGGCTTCGCCAAGCGCCGCATCCTGATCGCGCAAGATCTGCTCAAGCGCCAGGAGACGCGCCAGCTGCGACCCGACCAGGACTACAACCTGCTGCAGCGCTCGGTCAGCTTCGCGATCCGCGACGTCACCCGCGCTGCCTACGTGCTGGCGCGCCAGATCGGTGGTGTGCGCACCGTGCGCGACGCCCCGGGCACCGGCCGCGATCCACTCGTGCCGGTGCCTTTCGCCGAACAGCGCGACGCACTCGACGTCATCGCCGGCAGCCTGCTCTCGGCCGACAGCCTGCGCGTGTCGCCTTCCTTGCAGCGCAAGCTGGGCACCGACTTCGACGAGCGCTGGGAAGCCCTGCTCGACGGCGATGGCTCGCCACAGACCGACTATTCGCCATCGACCCAGGTGCTCGGCCTGCAGCGCGCGCTGCTCAACGCGCTGATGAGCGACAGCGTGGCCACGCGCCTGCTGCAAAGCAGCGAGAAGGCGCCCAACGGCTCAGCCCGTGCACTGCGTATGCCCGAGCTCTACAGCCGCCTGAGCGCGGCGGTGTGGAGCGAGCTCGATGGCCGTGGCGACATCGCGCCGCTCCGGCGCGAGGTACAGCGCACGTACATCGATCGCATCGCGGCCCTGCTGATCCGGCCGGGCGCGTCGAATCGCGCCGACACGCGCAGCGTCGTCCGGGTCCAGGCCAAGGCCTTGCTCGAGCGCATCGAAGCGGCCAGCAAGCGGCCTGGCCTGAGCGAGGAAGCGCGTGCCCATCTGGCCGACAGCGCCGATACGCTCGAACAAGCCCTGAACGCCCGCGTCCAGCGCGCCGGCGCCTGAGGGCACCCGCTACCGTCGCTCGCACCGCGGTTCCGGTGCTTCATCGCAGCGGGCGCGGGCGGCGCGCCGCCCCGGCTATCGTTGCGCCATGAGCACCTCGATCGCACCGAACGCGCCGCTTCGACCCGCCTGGCGAGTGGTGGTGGGTGCGCTGACATGGCAACGCGTCGTCGTCGCGACGCTGATCGCGCTGCTGGTGGCCGCGGTCCTCAGCCCGATCTTCGTCACGCCGTTCAGCGTCCTGCTCGGGCGGATGATCTTCATCGCCGCCCTGCTGCTCCTCGTCTTCAGCGTCGCCGGCGCCTGGCAGCCGCAGCGCGTGCCGGGCTGGCTGGTGCAAGTCGTGGCCATCGTCGTGGCGGCGCCGTTCGCGACGCTGCTGGCCTACCTGCCGAGCGTCGATGGCGACCTGCGGGCGATGCTGGCGCACGAAGGTCAGGTGATGGGCTTCATCGACATCACCGCCTCGGTGCTGTTGATCGCGCCGCTGCTTGCGCTCGGTGCGCTCTATCGCGAGCGCGACGCGCAGGCGCGCTCGGCCCAGCTCGCGTTCGCGCTCGAGCGCAGCACGCTCGAGAAGGAGGCGCTCGACGCGCGCCTGAAGCTGCTGCAGGCGCAGATCGAGCCGCACTTTCTCTTCAACACGCTGGCCAACGTTCAGGAGCTGGTCGAGTCCGGCTCGGCGCAGGCGGCACCGGTGCTGCGCAGCCTGATCGCCTACCTGCGTGCCGCCATGCCCAAGCTGCACGCCGGGGCAACGACACTCGGCGACGAGGTCGCGCTGGTCCGCGCCTACCTCGAACTGATGCGCATGCGCATGCCCGATCGCCTGGCCTTCGAGATCGACGTGCCGGACGAGCTCGCCGCCGTCGAGTTCCTGCCGATGAGCGTGCTGACGCTGGTGGAGAACGCCGTGCGTCACGGCATCGACCCGAGCGAAAAAGGCGGCCGCATCGTGGTCCGTGCGCGCCGGGAAACCGGCGGCGAGGCGATCCGCGTCGTCGTCGTCGACAGCGGCTCGGGGATGAGCGAGTCGGCGCTGCCGGGCACCGGCCTGGCCAATCTCGAGAGCCGCTTGCGCGGACGCTTCGGCAGCGCGGCGCAGCTCGAGCTGCACGAGGCGCAGCCGCATGGCCTGAGCGCCGAGATCGTGTTTGCGCCCGCGGTGCGCACCGCATCGTGAGCGCGCCCACTGGCCTCATCGCCGACGACGAGCCGCTCCTGCGCGAGCGGCTGCGCACGCACCTGGGGCGCCTCTGGCCCGAGCTGCAGGTGGTCGCCGAGGCCAGGAACGGACGCGAGGCGATCGAGATGTTCGAAACGCACTCCCCGCACGTCGCCTTTCTCGATGTCCACATGCCGGGCCTGAACGGCATCGACGCGGCGCGCTCGATCGCGCGCCGGGCCGAGATCGTCTTCGTCACGGCGCACGAGGGCTATGCCGTGCAGGCCTTCGAGCAGGGCGCGATCGACTACGTGGTCAAGCCGTTCGACGAAGCGCGCCTGGCCGACTCGGTGGCGCGCCTTCGCTCGCGCCTGGCCGCACCGCAACCGCTGGGTGCCGGCTTCGACGCGGCGCTCGATCGCCTGGCGGCCGAGATGAAGTCGCGCAGTCTCGGCGAGGCGCCGAAGTACCTGCGCTGGGTCCGGGCCTCGGTGGGCTCGAGCGTGCGCCTGATTCCGGTCGAGCAGATCGTCTTCCTGCGCTCCGACGAGAAGTACACGCTGGTCGTCTGGGAAGGCGGCGAGGCGTTGATCAGGAAGACGATTCGCGAGCTCGCCGACGAGCTCGATCCGGATACTTTCGCGCAGATCCACCGTTCGGTGATCGTCAACCTCCGGCTCGTGGCCCAGGTCGATCGCGGCTTCAATGAAACCGCCGAAGTGCGGCTGAAGGACCGCCGCGAGGTGCTACCGGTGAGCCGCAGCTTCCTGCACGTCTTCAGGCAGATGTGAGCACGGCGCGCCGCGGCGTCTTCACTGCACGCGGATCGGCTCGCTGGCCTTCGTTTCGGAAGCGATCCAGGTTTGGGTGCTGCGGCGGCCCGTGACCGTCACGGGCGGCAGGGTCACGACTTCGAGCGCCGCTTGCCGATGCCCGATGACCGTCACCGGCGCCAGCGTCACCACCTGCACGGCCGCCTTGTGCGGCGCGCGGGAGTTGAACATCTCGGTGCCGATCGCCGCCGTGCCGCCGATCAGGAGGCTGAAGGTGAGGATCGCGGTGAGGATGTGGTCGGACATGATCTGGCTCCTGCTGGCACGCGCATCTCGGGATGCGTTGGCGCCAATGTATTCAGCGTCGGTGACGGTTCCAAGTCGCTTGCGACGAAGCGGCGAAAGATGCGGACGAACCGCTCGAAAACGCGACAGGCGACGTGCGCGGAAATGCCATCTGCGTCTCAGGCGCGCTCGGACTGCCTCGTTTCGTCGAACAGCGACTGCTTGAAGACGGCCGATTCGGTGCGGTCGTTGATCGCCCAGAGCAAGAGGGCGCGACCCGACATCGGCTTGGCGAAGAGAAAGCCCTGCAGCTCGTCGCAGTTCATCTGCTCGAGCACCTGCTGCTGGCGCTGGTTCTCGACGCCCTCGGCCACGACCTTCAGGCCGAGCGCGTGCGCGAGCTTGATGACGGCGTCGACCACGGCGCGCGCGTCCGCGCTGTGCTCGAGGTCCATGATGAAGCTGCGATCGATCTTCAGCTCCTCGGCCGGCAGCTTGCGCAGATAGGCCAGGCTCGAATAGCCGGTGCCGAAGTCGTCGATCGACAGGTGCGTGCCGAGCTCGCCGAGACGGCGGAAGGTCGTCTGCGTCGTCTTCGTGTCCTCCATCGCCGCCGATTCGGTGATCTCGCAGGTCAGCAGCGAGGGATGGATCTTGTGCGTCTCGAGCGCGCCGGTGATGCGCTCGACGATGTCGTCCTGGCGCATCTGGTGCGCCGAGAGATTGATCGCCACGCGCATGCGCAGGCCCTTGTCGCGCCACTGCCGGCTTTGCCGGCACGACTCCTCGATGACCCAGTTGCCGATGTTGCAGATGAGCCCGAAGCGCTCGGCGATCGGGATGAAGACGTTCGGCAGCAGGATGCCCTGCGTCGGATGCTTCCAGCGCAGCAGCGCCTCGACGGCCGTGACCTTGCCGCTCTTGGAGTCGATCTTCGGTTGGTAGAAGAGCTCGAATTCCTTCGCCGCGACGGCCTTGCGCAGGTCGCGCAGCAAGGTGAACTGCGCTTCGGCGTCGGCGTCCATCGCCGGCGAGTAGAAGCAGTGGTTCGAGCCGCCGGCGCGCTTGCTGGCGTACATCGCGGCGTCGGCGCGGGCGATCAGCTTGGCATGGCTGCAGCCGTCGGGATACATGGCGATGCCGACCGAGCAGGAGATCATGACCTCGCGTCCGTCGACCGCGTAGGGATGCGAGAGGCCCTGGATCAGGCGGGTCGCCACCTGTGCCACCGACTCGGTCGTCTGCACGTTCGTGAGCAGCAGCAGGAACTCGTCGCCGCCGACGCGCGCCACCACGTCCTTGCCGCGCGACATCGCCTTCAGGCGCTGTCCGACCTGCTCCAGCACCAGGTCGCCGATCGAATGGCCGTAGGTGTCGTTGACCGGCTTGAAGCCGTCGAGGTCGATGAACAGCAGCGCCAGCCGGCTGGCGGTGGCATCGGCCTTGGTGGCAGCGGCGGCCAGGCGGTCTTCGAAGTAGACGCGAGTCGGCAACTGGGTCAGGCTGTCGACGGTCGGCGCGGCAGCGGCCAGACGCCGCGACGGCTCGCTCTCGCGCGAAGCGGGATTGCCAAGAGCTTCCAGCAGCACGAAGCCGAGGCCGGCCAGCACGGCCAGCAACAGCGCCTCGGTCCAGGCCGGGACGAGGACGGCATTCAGGTCGGCAGGGGTCGCGGCCGCGACCGTCAGCAGCAGCGCACAAATCAGGGCGCCGGCGCCACGCGTCGCTTTCGCCTTGCGGCTCGGCTTGAATTCCAGGCTGATGGCGACGAGGGCGGAGGCCAGCACCAGGACGGCCACGCCCGGTCCCCAGGCGCCGGCGGCGCCGGCGGCGCGGAACAGGCCCGGCGTCGCGAACACCGAATGCCCATAG
Organism: uncultured beta proteobacterium; assembly: GCA_963778525.1. Taxonomy (GTDB): domain Bacteria; phylum Pseudomonadota; class Gammaproteobacteria; order Burkholderiales; family Burkholderiaceae_C; genus Schlegelella_A. Next base: position 113,370 of record CAVZUJ010000002.1, read on the forward strand.
GCAACGACCAAGGTCAGCATCGCCATGCCGGTGAACGCCGGCAAGGTCTTGCGCGTCGCTGCGGAGGCGCTGGCGCCGGCCAGCGCGGCCAGCGCAAGGGCAAGCAAGCCGGCCACGAGCGGAATGCCGGTGAGCGCACCGGCCCCGGGTTCGAGAGGCTCGAGGAAATGACCTGGCCACCACAGGCCGCAGCCACCGAGAACGATGGCGGTCATGCGCAGCATCCGTGCGACCCGGCTGCCGCGCCCGCGCGTCGTCGCGAAGACCTCGGCCCCCAGCCACAAAAGCGCCATGCTGATCAGGAACCCTGCAAGACAGGGCAACAGCCGTTGGCTATCCAGGAGGTGCATGAAGGCGGGCCAGAGGCGATGCCGGGCAGCATCGGATGAAGGGTTCCTCACGGGAACACCGAACCCTCCTCATTTCGGTACGGCGGGCGATTCCTTGAGCGCCTTCGCCGGATTTGTCGCAGGGCTCGGCGCGCTGGACGCGGCAGGTTATCGACTGGCGCTGCCCTCAGGGTTGCCGCCGCCTCGCGCGGGGCAGCCGGGCCGTTGAATAACGCACGGTTTGCGGCCCGATGGCAAAAGAAAAGGCCGCGCGAGCGAACTCGCGCGGCCCGAGGCCCGGCGGCGCCGGCGCGCCGCGCGATCCGGATTCAGCTCTTCAGCGAAGCGCGATGGCCGATGACTTCGACTCGCGGCAGCTGGACGACTTCATTCGTCGGCGCCTGCACCATGTCGTGGCGCGAGGCAATGGCACGTTGCTGTTGCGCTTCGGCGGCGAAGGTCAGGGTGGCGGCGCCCAGGATCGCGAAGACGAGGGCGGAGACGGTGAGGCGGCTGATCATGGTGGGGCTCCTGCTGTTGCGGCATCGATATGCGATGGAGCGAACTCTAGGAGCCGGTCGCGACGCGCGAAAGCGCCATGCGACGAATGTCGCCCCGGCAGGGATGGACTGCGCTGTCGCGCGATGAATGCGCGCGCCGCGTCCTCAGGCAGCGCGGGGAGAGCGGTGCCGTACGCAGCAGCAACCAGGCCAGGGCGTCGCCCGAGAGCCGGGGCCCCAGGCGCTCGCGCACCGTCCGGTGATAGGCATCGAGCCAGGCGATCTCGTCGGCACGCAGCAGGGCAGGCTCGAGGCAGCGCGTGTCGATGGGGCACAGCGTGAGGGTCTCGAACTCGAGGAATTCGCCGAACTCGCCGGACACCTCCGAGGCCGCGACGTTGAGCACGAGGTTCTCGACCCGCACGCCCCAGTGGCCTGGCCGGTACAGGCCCGGCTCGACGCTGGTGATCATCCCCGGCTGCATCGCCATGGTGGCGTCGGGAATGACGCGCGAGATCGTCTGCGGGCCTTCATGCACATTGAGGAAATAGCCGACACCGTGGCCCGTGCCGTGGCCGTAGTCGAGGCCGTGCTGCCAGAGCGGCGCCCGCGCGATCGCATCGAGCATCGGCGAGAGGGTGCCGCGCGGGAAACGCGTGCGCGACAGCGCGATCGTGCCGCGCAGCACCAGCGTCACGTCGCGCTTCTGGGCCGAGCTGAGCTGGCCGACCGGCCACATCCGCGTGATGTCGGTGGTGCCGCCGCGATACTGCGCACCCGAATCGATGAGGAGCAGGCCGTTGCCTTCGATCCGGGCGTGCGATTCGGGCGTGGCGCGGTAGTGCGGCATCGCGCCGTTGGCGTTGAAGGCGGCGATCGTCGCGAAGCTCGGGCCGACGTAGCCGCTGCGCCTGGACCGCGCCTCGGTCAGCTTCTCGTCGATCGTCAGCTCGGTGAGCGGCGCGTGCTGCGACGGGTGCGCGAGCGCCGCCTCGAACCAGGCGTAGAACTCGCACATCGCGGCGCCGTCTTCGATCATGGCGCGCCGCACGTGCGCGGCCTCGGCCTCGCTCTTGCGGCTCTTCGCCAGTGTGCTGGGGTTGATCGATTCGACGACGCGGGCGGCGGCGCGCTGGCGGGTTCCGAGCGTCACGCGCTTCGGATCGAGCAGCAGTGTCGCGTCGGCGGGCAGCGCCGCCAGCGCGGCGCCTGCGTGCTCGTAGGCCGCGACATCGATGCCGTCCTTGGCCAGGGCGGCGCGCAAGGCAGCGTCGATCTTCGCTTCGCTGACGAAGAGCCTGGCGCGTTCGGCGTCGACCAGCAGATGGGCGAGGAACACCGGGTTGTAGCTGACGTCGCCGCCGCGCAGGTTGAGCAGCCAGGCGATGTCGTCGACCGTCGAGAGCACGTGGTGCGTCGCGCCCGCTTCGCGCATCGCGGCGCGCATGCGCTGCAGCCGGCTGGCGCGCGACTCGGCGGCCTCCGGGCCGACGTGCTCGTAGACCGCGGCGCTGGGCGTCGTCGGCCGGTCGTCCCAGGCCGTGGCGAAGACGTCGAGGTCGCTGCGCATCCGGATGCCGCAGCGCGAGAGCTCGGCCTCGAGCTGGCGCGCGGCGCCCAGGCCCAGCACGTCGCCATCGACCGCGACGGTCTGGCCCTCGGCCACGTGCTGGCAGAGCCACTCGATGTGCTGCGCGCCGGCCGGCGTGGGAATCTTCACCAGATCGATGCCGCTGCCCGCGAGCTGGTGCTCGGCCTGGACCCAGTAGCGGCTGTCGGCGAAGAGGGCGGCGGCGTCGAGCGTGACGACGAGCGTGGCCATCGAGCCGGTGAAACCCGAGGCCCACTGCCGGCCCTGCCAGTGTTCGGGCAGGTACTCGGACAGATGCGGGTCGCTCGACGGGATGAGCACCGCGGCCGCGCCGGCGTGGCGCAGCACGTCGCGGATGCGCTCGATGTGGAGGCGGGCCGGAGAAGTTCGGGTGTCCATGGCGTCGATTCTAGGAGTGCGGTGGCACCTTGGGCGTTGCCGGCTCGGCCACCACGCGAGCGCTCCGCTCATAGGTGAAGTAGGCCCAGGCCCAGTCGATCATGACCATCAGCCGGTTGCGAAAGCCGATCAGGAAATAGATGTGCGCGAACAGCCAGAAGAGCCATGCGGCGAGGCCGCTGAAGCGCAGCGCGCCGAGGCCGGGCACGGCGAGCTCGACGATCGCCGCCTTGCGCCCGACGGTTGCGAGGTTGCCGTAGTCCTTGTAGCGAAAGGGCCGGGTCGGCTCGCCGCGCAGCCGGCGCAGCAGGTTGGCGGCGGCAGCGCGGCCCATCTGCTTGGCGGCCGGGCTGACGCCGGGCACGGCCTGGGGCGGGCCGGCACCATAGCTGAGCGCTGCCGCGAGGTCGCCGACGACCGCGACCTCCGGATGGCCGGCCAGGCTCAGATCGGGCTCGACGACGACGCGGCCGTTCCGGTCGAGCGTCGCGCCGGTGCCCTGCGCCAGTTGCGCACCGAGGGGCGAGGCGGCGACCCCGGCGGCCCAGATCACGGTCCGGCATTCGACGCGGTGCGAGGCGACGACGCCGTCGCTCGACGTTTCATAGTCGACGCCCCCGGCATCGATCCCCGTCACCTTCGAGCCGGTGCGGACCTCGACGCCGAGGCGCGCGAGCTGCTCGCGCGCGCGCGCCGATTGGGCTCGGCACGAAGGCGCCCAGCACCCGATCGGCGCCTTCGAGAAGCAGGACGCGCGTTTGCGCTGAATCGATGCGCCGGAATTCCCGGCGCAGCGTGTGGCGCGCGATCTCGATCATCGTGCCGGCCATCTCCACGCCGGTCGGACCGCCGCCGATGACCGCGAAGGTCAGCCAGGCGTCGCGCTCGCTGCCACTCTCGCTGCGCTCGGCCTTCTCGAAGGCGCCGATGACACGGCTGCGGATCTCGAGCGCGTCGGCGAGCGTCTTCAGCCCCGGCGCAAAGGGCAACCAGTCGTCGTGGCCGAAATAGCTGTGTGCGGCGCCGGCCGCGACGATGAGATGGTCGTAGTCGATGCGGCCGCCACCGTCGATCTCGACGCTGCGGCCGGCCGCATCGATGCCTTGCACTTCGGCCTGCAGGATGGTCAGGTTGCCGCGCTTCATCTGCGGCCTGAGGACGTGGCGGATCGGTGCGCTGATCGCCGGCGCGCCGAGCCCCGCGGTGGCCACCTGGTAGAGCAGCGGCTGGAAGAGGTGGTGGTTGGTGCGATCGACGAGCGTGATCTCGACCGCGCCCTTCGACAGGGTGCGCACCGCTTCGAGGCCGCCGAAGCCGCAGCCGATGACAAGCACCCGCGGCTTGGCCGTCATGGCTTGCGAGAGAGCCGGTCGGGCATATCCCGCATTCTCCGCCGCCGCGGCCTCGCCGCTATGCTTGTGCGGCTATGCGCCTCCTCCTCGTCGAAGACGACCGCATGATCGGCGAGAGCCTGCAGCGCGCCCTTCGTCTCGAAGGCTACGCCGTCGACTGGGTCCGCGATGCCACCGCCGCCGAGGCGACGCTGGCGAGCGAGCGCTTCGACCTGGTGCTGCTCGATCTCGGCCTGCCTTCGGCCGGCGGGGTCGATGCCAGGCGGGCCGATGGCCTCGATGTCCTGCGCGCGGCGCGGGCTCGCCACGACGCCACGCCGGTGATCGTGCTCACCGCCCGCGACGCGCGCGGCGATCGGGTCGCCGGCCTCGATGCCGGCGCCGACGACTACCTCGTCAAGCCCTTCGAGCTCGACGAGCTGAACGCCCGCATCCGCGCCGTCGTGCGCCGGCATGCCGGGCGGGCCGAGCCGCTGCTCTCGGCCTCGGGCGTGACGCTCGATCCGGCGCAGCGCCGCGTCACGCGCGATGGCGCTGCCGTGGCCTTGTCGGCGCGCGAGTTCGCGGTGCTCGAAGCACTCATGACCAAGCCGGGTGCGGTGCTGTCGCGCACCCAGCTCGAGGACCGCCTCTACGGCTGGGGCGAGGAGATCGAGAGCAACGCCATCTCGGTCTACGTGCACCAGCTGCGCAAGAAGCTCGGCAGCGAATTCATCCGCAACGCCCGCGGCGTCGGCTACTTCGTCGAGCCGTGAGCCCCGCCCGGCCGCCCGAAGGAGCACATTCCCCCTCGGCGGGACCGGCCGAAGGCCGAAGGGTGCACCCGTGACTTCGATCCGCGTTCGTCTGCTCGTCTCGCTGCTCGGCCTGCTGGCGCTGACCGCGCTCGCGATGGGCGCAGGCACCTATCGCAACGTCCTCGCCGAAAGCGAGGAGCTGTTCGACTACCAGCTCCAGCAGATGGCCTTGTCGCTGCGCGACCAGGGCGAGATCGCGGCGGCGCAGGCCGACAGCTTCGCCGACACGCAGCTCGATTTCGTGGTCCAGATCTGGTCGGTCGACGGCCGCACCATCTATCAGTCGCGCCCGCATTCGTCGCTGCCGGCGCGCGCCCTGCTCGGCCTGGCGACGGTCAACGTGCAGGGACATGCCTGGCGAACGTACAGCGTGGCGACCGGCGACCACGTCATCCAGATCGCGCAGCCGCTCGACATCCGCCAGCGCCTGGCGGCGCGCGCCGCCTGGCGCAGCGTCTTGCCGCTGTTGCTGATGGCGCCGCTCGCCGCCCTCGGCATCTGGTGGCTGGCGGCACGCAACCTGGCGCCTCTCGATCGTCTTGCCGGCGAAGTGCGCGCGCGCGACGAGCAGTCGCTCGCGCCGGTGTCCGTGAGCGGCCTGCCCGACGAGGTCTCGCCCCTGGCGCGCGCCCTCAATTCCCTGCTCGAGCGCTTGCGTCATTCTCTCGATACCCAGCGCGCCTTCGTCGCCGACGCGGCGCACGAGTTGCGTTCGCCCCTGACCGCATTGAAGTTGCAGCTCGAGCTGCTTCGGCGCGCCGGCACCGACAGCGAGCGTGACGCCGCCGGCGTCGCGATCGGCGCCGGCATCGAGCGGGCCACCCGCCTGGTCGAGCAGCTGCTGGCGCTGGCGCGCAGCGAGCGCGGCGCGGCGCCCGCGGTGCAGGAGCGGGTCGACCTCGCGGAGCTTGCGCGCGCGGCGCTGGCCGAGACGATCCCGTTCGCGACGTCGCGTGGCATCGAGTTCGAGCTGCTGGCGCCGGTGCCGGTGTTCGTGCTCGGCGACCCGGTCGCGCTCGGGCTGCTGGTGCGCAACCTGGCCGACAACGCGGCGCGCTACTCGCCGGCCGGCTCGCGCGTCGAGGTCGGCGTGAGCGCCCCGGCCGCAGGCGGCGCCCTGCTGCGCGTCGACGATGCCGGCCCCGGCATTGCCGAGGGTGAGCGCGAGCGCGTCTTCGATCGCTTCTACCGGCGCGCCGAAGCTGGCGAAGCGGGCAGCGGCCTCGGCCTGGCGATCGTGAAGAGCGTCGCCCTGATGCACGAGGCCTCGGTCCGCCTCGACCGCTCGCCGCAAGGCGGCCTGCGTGTGGAAGTGAGCTTCGGCAAGGCCGCGTCTTAACCTCGTCCTAATCGTCCCCTAACGGGCCGCTAATCGGCCGTCCGTATCTTCGCTGCGTGTGCGGAATCTTCCGCAAGGCGTTCGCAGCTGGAGACTTCATCCATGAAACTGAAAACACTGAGCGCAGCCCTCGCGGGTGCCGGTCTCGCCGTCGTCGGTACTGCCGGCGCCATCGATCTGCCACATTGGCTGAAAGGCGATCCGCAGGTCGCCGCGGCGACGTCGCCAACCGCACCGGTCGCCGAGCGGGTCGTTCCGGCGGTGCCGATGCTGCCGGCCGGCCAGGTGCCGAACTATCGGGCCATCGTCAAGCAATCGGCGCCTGCCGTGGTCGGCATCACCGTCGAAGGCACGCACAAGATGTCGGCCGAAGAAGGTGGCGGCATGCCCGAGGGCATGGAGAACGATCCCTTCTTCAAGTTCTTCCGCGGCATGCCGGGCGTTCTCGCAGCGCGGCGGCCAGGGTCCCCAGACGACGCCGTTTCGCGGCCTCGGCTCGGGCTTCATCGTCAGCTCCAACGGCCTCGTCCTGACCAATGCGCACGTTGTGCGCGAAGCCAAGGACGTGACGGTCAAGCTCTCCGATCGGCGTGAATACAGCGCCAAGGTGCTGGGCGTGGACACCACGACCGACATCGCGGTGCTGAAGATCGATGCCAAGGACCTGCCGGTCGTTCGCCTCGGCGACTCGAAGAGCCTCGAGGTCGGCGACCCGGTCCTCGCGATCGGTGCTCCCTACGGCCTCGAAGAGACGGCGACGCAAGGCATCGTCAGCGCCAAGGGCCGCTCGCTGCCGGGCGACGCCGTCGTGCCTTTCATCCAGACCGACGCGGCGGTCAATCCCGGCAACTCGGGCGGTCCGCTGTTCGATGGCACCGGCTCGGTCGTCGGCATCAACGCGCAGATCTATTCGCGCAGCGGCGGCTTCCAGGGCGTGTCGTTCGCCATTCCGATCGATGTCGCGCTGAAGGTGAAAGACCAGATCGTCGCCACCGGCAAGGCCACTCACGGCCGCCTCGGGGTGACGGTGCAGGACCTGAACCAGACGCTGGCCGACTCGTTCGGCATCAAGCAGGTGGGCGGCGCCCTGATCTCCAACGTCGCACCCGGCAGCGCTGCCGCCGCGGCGGGGCTGAAGTCGGGCGACGTCATCACCGAGGTCGACGACCAGCCGGTGGTGGGCTCGGGCAGCCTGTCGAGCCTGATCGGCATGTCGCCTCCCGGCGAGCGCGTCAAGCTGAAGATCTGGCGCGATCGCTCGGAGCGCACGATCGAGGCCAGGCTCGGCGGTGCCGACGACGCCGTCAAGCAGGTCGCCGATGCCGGCGGTGCCGTCGACGGCGCCCAGCTCGGACTCTCGCTGCGGCCTCTGACGAGCGCGGAAAGGCGCGAGGCGAAGGTCGAATCGGGGATGGTCGTCGAAGATGCCGATGGCGCCGCGGCGCGCGCCGGCGTGCAGCAAGGCGACGTCCTGCTGGCCATCAACGGCAAGGCGGTGCAGTCGATCGAGCAGGTGAAGAGCGTGCTCGCCGGCAAGCCGAAGAGCGTGGCGCTGCTCGTCCAGCGCGATGGCGAGAAGATCTTCGTGCCGGTGAAGATCGGCTGAGGCGGGGACTCGACCGCAAAGGAAAACGCCGGCCTCGTGCCGGCGTTTTTTATGTCGATGGACAGCGCTGCTCTAGCGCATGAACGACGCATCCGCGCGAACGATCGACAGATCGACGAAGTCGACGCCGCCGTGGTTCGTGGGGCTGTAGGTCAGCTGCATGCCGCCGATGTCCATGTTCAATCCGTTCAGGGCCGCGAGCACCTTTTCGCGGGTCGGATGCGGGCCGGCGCGCCGCAGACCTTCGACCATCACCTTGGCGGCGGCGAAGCCTTCGACCATTGCCGGCGAGAGCTGAAGCTTCTGCGCCGCCGCCAGGTCGCCCGCCTCGCGGATCAGCGGCGCAGCCGAAGCGCGCTTCTCGTCCGGGAAGACCTGCGACACGATCGTGCCCTGCGCGTTGTTCCCCATCTGCTTGATGATGCCGAGCGACGCGTTGTTCGAAAGCGTGATGATCTGCGCCTTCGACCCGGCGTCGCGGAAGGCCTTGGCGCCTTGGGCCAGGGTCGAGCCCGAGCAGATGAAGAGCACGGCCAGCGCTCCCGATTTCGTCACCTTCGGCGCGATGGCGCTGAAGTCGGGCTTGAAGCGGTCGAACTTCTCGTCCATGACCGGCTTGAGGCCGGCGTCGGCAAAGCCCTGGGTGGCGCCGACGAAAGCATCTGCGCCGAACGCGTCGTCGGAGCGGACGATGGCAATCGACTTCACGCCGACCTGGGCCAGGTGCTGGACCACGCGCTCGGCTTCGTGCTGATAGCTCGGCCGGACGTTGAAGACGTAGGGGTTCACCGGCTTGTGGAAGATCATCGCGCCGGTGGACGGCGCGACCAGCGCGACCTTCGCGTCCGCCAGGACCGGAAGCATCGCCTGCGTGTTCGGGGTTCCGCGGCTCAGGAACAAGGCGACCACGCCCTTGTCGGCCAGTACTTTCGCGTTGGCGGCCGAGAGCTTCGGATCGAACTTGTCGTCCATCGAGATGAGCTGGATCTGCTGGCCGTAGATGCCGCCGCGGGCATTCACCGCGTCGAAATACAGATGAGCGCCCTGTGCGGCTTCCTTGACGGCGTCGGCGACCGTGCCGCTGAACCCCGCGGTCTGTCCGATCAGGATCTGCGCCTGCGCGGCCACGCTTGCGCAAAGCAGGGTCGACAGGAGAACAAGAGCGCGGACGCCGGAGATTCGCGAGTTCATTGAAGGTGGCTCCAATTTTTCGTGGGCACAGAGTCCGCGCAACGACGCGGAGCCGGGTCGCCGGCCTTTGCGGCGCACCGGACGTCGGCCTTGAACAGGCGCGATCAAGCCGGCAGGGATGGTAACTCCGCGATCACGGTGCTCCGCCCCGCATGACGCGCCTGTGCGTGACAAAGCACGCGCTGTCGGCAGATGCCGAGGCGACGCGAGCCTCGCGCGCCACACCCGAGGCTCAGCCGCCGCGCCTCAGATCGACCACGCGCTCGGCCTGTTCGCTGTTGAGCCAGAGGCGACCGTGGATCCGCTGCGCGTCGAGATCGATCGTGCCATGCAGCGCGCCGCCATCGAGCGGTTCGCCATCGATCCCGGGCGCGAAGATGCGAATGCTGACGAAGACACGGCGAACGGGGACCGCCCGCGCCGCCGCGGCGCCCGACGCGGCTTCGTCGGCGCTGTCTTCGCTTTCTTCGTCGTCGCCCAGGATCCGGCCTTCGCCGCGATAGAAGACGCGACGCAGCTCGGTGCCGTTGCGTTGCTTCCAGAAATCGCGATAGTTCTCCCAGTCGGGGTCGTGCTGGATGTCGACCGCGCTGCTGGTGAGCTTCAGGTTGCGGCCGACCTGTTCGAGCACCAGAACCACCTGCTGGCCATCGCGCGAGCTCTGCGCGCCGCGAACGCCGATGCGCGCGCTCCACGGGCCCGAGAGATCCGCCGCCCGTTGCTTGCGCCAGCGCCACAAGCCCCAGCCGCCGGCCGCGAGCACGGCAACGCCAGCGATCCCGAGAGCCAGCCGACGCGCGGGCACGCCGCCCGACGTGTCGCCCGAGACCGCGACGACCTCGTCGGCGAGCGGCATCGGTGTCGTCGTCGGCTGGGTCGCGTCCGCCCGTGGCTCGACCGGCGCGACGCCCAGCCGGCGCAGGTCGTCGGCGATCCGACCGAGGTCTTCGCGCCAGTCGTAGGCGCGCAGCCGCCCCCATTGCAGCTCGCTCAGCTGGTCGAAGGGCTTGGGCAGCGTGGCGCCGTCGGGCATCGCGTCGACCCCGTCGCAGAGCAGGGGAACGATGTGCGCCTTGGCGGCGATGCCGGCGTTGAGCTCGCCGCGGGCCGGGTCGTCTTCGCGCTCGATGCAGCGCTTGCCGCTGGCATCGATAGCGCCGAGGTAATGGGGCGTGACCAGGACGAGGAGGACGGGGCAATCGTGCAGGGCGCTCGAGATCGCATCGCGCCAGCGCGAGCCGGCCGGGAGATCGTCCTTGTCGAGAAAGACCTGGTCGGCGCCAAAGCGGGCGTCGAGGTCGCGCGCCAGGGCGGTGGCCTTGTCGGCGCCGTCGCTGGAGCGATAGCTGATGAAGACGCGAGCGGTCATGGGCGGTCGTGGGTGGACTGGCGCGCAGTCTCACGCAGTCCGGGTCCGCAGACAAGCGGTTTGCCCCAATGATGGCAACTTGGGGGTTGATGCACAGTCTCGGACTTGCGGCGAAGGGCGGCCGGCACCGCGAGGAGGGATCAGGTGAGCGAAAGAAAAGCGGTTCTCGTCATCGGTGCAGGAGATTCGACCGGCGGCGCCATCGCCCGGCGCTTCGCCCGCGAGGGCTTCGTTGCCTGCGTCACGCGGCGCACGGCCGACAAGCTCGAGCCGCTGGTCGCGCAGATCCGCGACGAGGGCGGCGAGGCGCACGGCTTCGCTTCGGACGCGCGCAAGGAAGTGGACATGGAGACGCTGGTCGCGCACATCGAGCGCGAGATCGCGCCGATCGAGGTCGCCGTGTACAACGTCGGCGCCAACGTCCGCTTCGGCCTGGTCGAGACGACCGAGCGCGTGTATCGCAAGGTCTGGGAGATGGGCGCGCTCGGCGGCTTCCTGATGGGCCGCGAGGTCGCCAGGCCGATGCTGCAGCGCGGCCGCGGCACGATCGTCTTCACCGGGGCGACAGCCAGCATGCGGGGCTCGGCCGGCTTTTCGGCATTTGCCGGCGCCAAGCATGCGTTGCGTGCGCTGGCCCAGAGCATGGCGCGCGAGCTCGGGCCCCAAGGCATTCATGTCGCCCACGTGGTCATCGACGGCGCCATCGACACCGCCTTCATCGCCGAGAACTTTCCCGAGCGCTATGCGAAGAAGGCCGAGGCCGGCATCCTCGATCCCGACGCGATCGCCGAGAACTACTGGAACCTGCATTGCCAGGTGCGAAGCGCGTGGACGCACGAGCTCGACCTGCGGCCCTGGACCGAAACATGGTGAGCGCATGAACCCTGCGAACAAGCGCGTCGAATACTTCTTCGACTTCGGCAGCCCGACCTCCTATCTCGCCTGGACCCAGCTGCCGGGGATCGCGGCATCGGCGGGTGCCGAGATCGTCTGGCGGCCGATGCTGCTGGGCGGCGTCTTCAAGGCGACGGGCAATGCCAGCCCGGTGAGCGTCCCGGCCAAGGGTCGCTGGATGAACCAGGACATCGCGCGCTGGGCCAAGCGCTACGGCGTGCCGTTTCGCTTCAACCCGAGCTTTCCGATCAACACCCTGACCTTGATGCGCGGAGCCACGGGGCTGCAGATGCGCCGGCAGGATGATCTGATCCGCTATCTCGATCTGATGCACCGGGCGATGTGGGAGCAGGGCAGGAACCTGGGTGATGCGGCGGTGCTGGCCGCGACGCTGGTCGAAGGTGGATTCGATGCCGACGCCTTCGCCGCGCTGGTGGCCGACCCCGAGGTCAAGGCGGGGCTCGTCGCCACCACCGAGGAAGCGGTGACGCGCGGCGTGTTCGGAGCGCCGACCTTCTTCGTCGGCGAGACGATGTTCTTCGGCCAGGACCGGCTCGAGTTCGTCGAGGCGGCGCTGGCCTGACTACAAGTCGGTGCGCAGCTTCCAGATCTCGGGGAACAGCACCACGTCGAGCATCTTGCGCAGGTAGCTGACGCCGCTGGTGCCGCCGGTGCCGCGCTTGAAGCCGATGATGCGCTCGACCGTCGTGACATGGCGAAAGCGCCAGAGCCGGAACGTGTCTTCGAGGTCGGTCAGCTCCTCGCCGAGCTGGTACAGGTCCCAGTAGGCCTCGGGGTCGCGGTACACGGTCAGCCAGGCCTGCTCGACGCCGGCGCTCGCCACGTAGGGCTGCGCCCAGTCGCGTTCCAGATGATCGGCCGGCACCGGCAGGCCGCGGCGCGCCAGCAGGCGCAGCGACTCGTCGTAGAGCGAGGGCGCGTCGTGCGCCGCCTGCACCAGCGCGAGCAGGTCGGGCCGGTGCGCGTGCGCCTTCAGCATCGCCGCGTTCTTGTTGCCGAGACGGAACTCGATCATCCGGTACTGCCAGCTCTGAAAGCCGCTGCTCGACGCCAGCGAAGGCCGCATCGCCGAGTACTCGGGCGGCGTCATCGTCGCCAGCACATCCCAGGCGTGGACGAGCTGCTCCATGATCTTGCTGACCCGCGCCAGCATCTTGAAGGCGCGCTGCAGCTGGTCGCCGGCGACCGCGCCGATGGCCGCCTCGAGCTCGTGCAGGAGCAGCTTCATCCACAGCTCGCTGACCTGATGCTGGATGATGAAGAGGACCTCGTCGTGCGTGCCGGAGCGGGGCTGCTGGGCGCCGAGGACCTCGTCGAGATGCAGGTAGTCGCCGTAGCTCATGTCGCGACTGAAGTCGAGCTTGGCGCCGGCGGGTGCCGCGCCGTCGCCGTCGTGCTGCGGATCGTTGCCGGCGCCGGTCATCAGGTCACTGCCGCTCGATGGCTGAAGCGCGGCTCGCGCCAGACGGCGCTGCCCAACACCTCGGCGAATATTTCCGCGGCGTCCCAGACGTCGACGTAGCGGGTGTAGAGCGGCGTGAAGCCGAAGCGCAGCAGGTTCGCCTCGCCGCTCTCCGCATGGCCGGCGCGATAGTCGCCGATGACGCCACGCGCGATGAGCGCCTGCATGATCGCGTAGCCGTCGGGGTGCGAGAAGCTGACCTGGCTGCCGCGCCGGCCGGCGTCGCGGGGCGACGCCAGCGTCGAGGCCGTGGCCGGCGCAACGTTGCTCCACGCGCTCGATGAACAGGTCGCCAAGACGCATAGCCTTCGCTCGCAGGGCCGCCATGCCGCCTAGGCCTTGCGCCTCGGAGAAGACTTCGAGCCCGCATTGCAGGCCGCGCATGGCGAGGATCGGCGGCGTGCCGCAGACGAAGCTGGCGATGCCTGGCGCCGGCCGATAGCTCGGCGTGAAATCGAAGGGCGCCGCATGGCCGAGCCAGCCGGAAAGCGGCTGGCGCAGGCCTTCGCGATCCATCCGTTCGGTGTGACGTGGATGGGCCCAGACGAAGGCCGGTGCGCCGGGGCCGCCGTTGAGGTACTTGTAGCCGCAGCCGACCGCGAAGTCGGCGTCGGCGCCATGCAGGTCCACGGGCACGGCACCAGCCGAGTGCGCCAGGTCCCAGACCGCCAGCGCGCCCGCCGCGTGCGCCAGGCGCGTGACCTCCGCCATGTCGTGGATGCGGCCGCTGCGGTAGTGGACGTGGGTGAGCATGAGCACGGCCACGTCCTTGTCGAGATGATCGACGAGGTTGTCGGCATCGACGAGGCGCAGCCGCAGGCCGGCGGCGGCGGCGATGCTTTCGGCGATGTAGAGGTCGGTCGGGAAATTGCTTCGCTCCGAGACGATGGTCGTGCGCTCCGGCGCGTGCGACTTCTGCAGCGCCAATGCCGCAGAGAGGACCTTGAACAGGTTCACCGACGTCGAGTCGCCGACGCTCACTTCGCCCGCCTTGGCGCCGATCAAGCCGGCGACGGCATCGCCGATCGACTGTGCCAGCGTGATCCAGCCGGCATCGTTCCAGCTGCGGATCAGGCCTTGACCCCATTCGCCGGCGATCGTCTGCTGCACCCGCTCGGCGGTGCGCCTGGGCAAGGCACCGAGCGAATTGCCGTCGAGATAGATGACGCCTTCGGGCAAGGAGAACTCGTCGCGCAGCGGAGCCAGCCGGTCGGCGGCGTCGAGCGCCTGCGCGGCCGCGCGTGTCGTGATCGTCGCCGTCACGATTCGCGCCTTCGGCCCAAGCGCGGAGACGCTATCGTTGCGGTTCGGGAGACGAGGTTTTTCATGACGAGGGTGACGGTAGCAAAGGATCGCGGCGCGTGGTGTCGGTTAAATCGCACACGCTGCTGAGCCAAGGCGATTCGCGCTGATGGCCAGGTCGGCACGGTGGCTTCTCGGCGCCTACTTCGTCACCGTCTGGGGCGCCGGCTTCGTCGGCACGCGCATCGCGTTGCAGTATGCGGCGCCGTTCACCTACATCGGCGTGCGCTACGCCATCGCCTTCGCCGTGGCGATGCTGGCCTTCGGGCTGCGCGCCTCCTGGCCGAAGACACCGGCAGCGTGGGGCCATATCGCCCTGGCCGGGCTGCTGACGCATGCCGGCTATCTGGGCGGCAGCCACTATGCCCAGCGCTGGGGCCTGTCGGCGGGCGTCACGGCGCTGATCCTGGCCCTGCAGCCCTTGCTCACCGCTATCGTGGTCTCCGTCTGGCTGCACGTACGCCTGACGCGCACGCAGAAGCTCGGCGTCCTGATCGGGCTGGCCGGCGTGCTGCTGGTCGTGGCGCACCGGGTCGACGGCGGCGCCGTCACTGCGCCGGCGCTCTTCGCCGTCGTCTGGTCGCTCTTCTGCGTGACGGCGGGGACGCTCTACCAGCGCCAGTTCTGCGCCGATGCCGACCTGCGCTCGGCGGTGTGCATCCATTTCGCGGCCTCGGCCATCGTCATGCTGCCGCTCGCCGTGGCGGTCGAAGGTTTCGCGATCGTCTGGAACTGGCAGATCGCCTGCACCTTGCTCTATCACGTGCTGCTGGCCTCGATCGGTGCCTTCACGATCCTGCACCTGCTGATGCGGCGCGGCGAGGCGACGGGCGTGACCAGCCTGCTCTATCTCACGCCGCCGATCGCGGCGATCGCCGAGTGGCTGATCTTCGGCAAGGCGCCGACGCCGACGATGTGGCTCGGCATGGCGGTGGCTTGCGTCGGCGTGGCGATGGTGACGACGACCCGCGGCACCGCCGCGAAGATGCCGATCATGGAAGAGCCGTCGTAGACGGCGCCGCGTTTCAGCCGATCCGGCCGAGGACCAGGTATTCCATCAGCGCCTTCTGCACATGCAGGCGGTTCTCGGCTTCGTCCCAGACCACCGATTGCGGCCCGTCGATCACGTCGGCATCGACCTCTTCGCCGCGATGCGCCGGCAGGCAGTGCATGAAGAGCGCGTCGGGGCGGGCCGCGGCCATCATCTCGGCATCGACGCGCCAGTCGGCGAAGGCGAGCTGGCGGGCGTCGTTCTCGGCCTCGTAGCCCATGCTGGTCCAGACGTCGGTGGTGACGAGGTCGGCGTTGCGGCAGGCGTCGAGCGGGCTGGTGAAGACCTTCAGGCAATCGGGCCGGCGCAGGCCCACGGTCTTCGGGTCGATCTCGTAGCCACCGGGCGTGCTCACGTGCAGCGTGAAGTCGAGGATGTCGGCCGCCTGAAGCCAGGTCGTCGCCATGTTGTTGCCGTCGCCGACCCAGGCCACGATCTTGCCCGGCCATCGGCCCGCGCTGCTCGATGCAGGTGAAGATGTCGGCCAGGATCTGGCAGGGGTGGTATTCGTTGGTCAGGCCGTTGATCACCGGCACCCGCGAGTGCGCCGCGAAGGCCTCGAGCTTGGCCTGCTCGAAGGTGCGGATCATGACGATGTCGACCATCCGGCTGATGACGCGGGCCGTGTCTTCCACCGGCTCGGCCCGGCCGAGCTGGCTGTCGCCGGTCGTCAGGTTCACGACCGAGCCGCCCATCTGGTACATGCCGGCCTCGAAGCTCACGCGCGTTCGCGTCGAGGCCTTCTCGAAGATCATCGCCAGCGTGCGGTCGACCAGCGGGGTGTACTTCTCGTAGTTCTTGAAGCGCTTCTTGATCGTCGCGGTGCGCTCGAACAGGTAGGCGTATTCCTCGGCCCGAAAGTCCCGGAACTGGAGAAAGTGCTTGATCAGGCTCATGCCGGTTTTCATGCCGCAGGCTGGCTCAGGAAGGTCTTGATCAACGGGCAGAGGATGGCCGCGATCTGCTCGGCCTCGTCGCGTTGCAGGATGAGGGCCGGCAGCAGGCGCACGACGCGGTCGGCGGTGACGCTGATCATCAGCCCGGCCTCGGCCGCGCGTCCCAGCAAGGCCCCGCAAGGGCGGTCGAGCTCGATCCCGATCATGAGGCCCTGGCCGCGCACTTCCACCACGCCCGCGACGCCGGCGAGCTGGCGCTCGAGCGCCGCCTTGAGCACGGCGCCCATCGCCGCGGCGTTTTCCAGCAGGCGATCCTCTTCCATGATGCGCAGCGTCTCGACACCTGCGCGCATGGCGAGCGGGTTGCCGCCGAAGGTCGTGCCGTGGTTGCCCGGGCCCATGACGTCGGCCGCGCGCGGTCCGCAGACGACAGCGCCGATCGGCACGCCCGAGCCCAGGCCCTTGGCCAGCGGCATGACGTCGGGCCGGATGCCGGCCCATTGATGCGCGAACCACTTGCCGGTGCGGCCCATGCCGCACTGCACTTCGTCGAGCATCAGCAGCCAGCCGCGCTCGTCGCAGATGCGGCGCACCTCCTTGAGGTACTCGATCGTCGTCGGGCGGATGCCGCCTTCGCCCTGGATCACCTCGAGGAAGATGGCGACGACGTTCGGGTGCGTGCGCGCGACGTCCTCGATCGCCGCCGCGTCGTTCAAGCGGCACCCGCACGAAGCCCTCGACCAGCGGCCCGAAGCCGGCCTGGACCTTCGGATTGCCGGTCGCCGACAGGGTCGCGATCGAGCGGCCGTGAAAGGCCGCTTCGTAGACCACGATCTCGGGGCGCGCTATGCCCTTGTCGTGGCCGAACTTGCGCGCGATCTTCAGCGCGGCCTCGTTCGCTTCGAGGCCCGAGTTGCAGAAGAACACGTTGCTCATGCCCGACAGCTCGCACAGCTTCGCCGCGAGCTGCTCCTGGAGCGGCACGAGGTAGTAGTTCGAGCTGTGGATGAGCTTGCCGATCTGGTCGTTGAGCGCCGGCACCAGCTTCGGATGGGCGTGGCCCAGCGTGTTGACGGCGATGCCGGCCAGGCCGTCGAGATACTTGCGCCCTTCGGTGTCCCAGACCCAGCAGCCTCGGCCGTGCGACAAGGCCACGGGCAGCCGCCCGTAGGTCTTCATCACGTGCGGCTCGGGGGCAACGGGCAGTTTTTCGGGCGCGTTCATCGTCGGTCTCCGGGAGAGGCACGCGCTCGGCAGTCGTCGCGCGCCGGAGGGCGAATTCTAAAGGTCCGGTATTCCTGCGCGGGCGACGATGTTGCGCCGCAGCACACCGCGATCCGCACGGCGACAATGCGGCTCCGCGAACTCCCGCCTGCGGCGCGTGACCCAGCCTCGAGAACTCTTCATCCAGGGCCTGACCCGTGATGGCCGGCCGTTTCGCCCGAGCGACTGGTGCGAGCGATTGGCCGGCGCGATGTCGTGCTTTCGGCCCGACAGTGGCGGCGGCCCGGGCGCGTTCATCGGCTATTCGCCGTTTTGCGTGCCGCGCATCGTCGACAACGTGAAGGGCGTGCTCGTCAACGAAGCCTTGCGCGAGATGGAGCCGATGGCCTGGGATTTCGTCATGAACTTCGCCCGCGACAACGATCTGGTCGTCGTCGAGTCCGCCGCGGGCTGAAAGCCCAAAAGAAAAGGGCCCGCATGGCGAGCCCTTTTTGCGAGCGAAGCGCGCTCAGGCCGTGGCCAGCGCCTTCACCTTCGCGGCCAGGCGGCTCTTGTGGCGCGCCGCCTTGTTCTTGTGGAAGAGGCCCTTGTCGGCGACCGAATCGATCACCGGCTGCGCGGTCTTGAAGAGCTCGACGGCCTTGGCCTTGTCGCCGGCATCGACGGCCTTCTGCACGTTCTTGATCACGGTGCGAAAGTGCGAGCGCATGGCCGTGTTGGCGGCGTTGAGCTTGGTGTCCTGGCGGACACGCTTCAGGCCCGAGGCGATGCGGACGGTTTTCTTCTTGGCTTTTGCGGCGGTGGCCATCTTGGAATGAGCTAGCTAGCTGAGTTCTGGCAAAGACCACGAGTATAGCATTCGCAGCCATGAACTTGCTTCGCGCGGCGTCGACCATCTCCCTGTTCACGCTCGCCTCGCGCGTCACCGGACTGGCCCGCGACGTCGTCGTCGCCGCCGTCTTCGGGGCCGGCGCGTCCTACGACGCCTTCGCGGTCGCCTTTCGCATCCCGAACCTGCTGCGCCGGCTGTTCGGCGAAGGCGCGTTTTCGCAGGCCTTCGTGCCGACCCTGGCGCATCTTCGCGCCAGCGAGGGCGACGACGCGACGCATCGAATGATCGACGCCGTCGCCAGCGTTCTCCTCTACGTTCTCGTCGTCACCTGCGTTGTCGGCGTCATTGCCGCGCCGGTGCTGATCTGGCTGATGGGCTCGGGCTTGGCCGACTTCGATGCCGGCGTCGTCATGACCCGCATCATGTTCCCCTACATCGGCTTCATTTCGCTCGTCTCCCTGTCGTCGGGTGTCCTCAACACCTGGAAGCGATTCGCGGTTCCGGCGGCGACGCCGATGCTGCTCAATGTGGGCATGATCGCCGGGGCCTGGCTGCTGGCACCGCGCTTCGAGCACTGGGGCTATCCACGCATCTACGCGCTCGCCGTCGGCGTGATGGTGGGCGGCGTGCTGCAGCTGGCAGTGCAGATTCCGGCCCTGCGCCGCACCGGCTGCCTGCCCCGAATCGCCGGCACGGCCGCCGGCATCCGCGCCGCCTGGAAGCATCCCGGCGTGCGCCGGATCATGAAGCAGATGGCGCCGGCATTGCTCGGCGTGTCGGTGGCCCAGATCTCGGTGCTCATCAACACCCAGATCGCGACCTACCAGGGGGTCGGCGCCGTAGGCTGGCTCGACTACGCCGGCCGGCTGATGGAGTTTCCGACGGCCCTCCTCGGAGTGGCGGTGGGCTCGGTGCTCATTCCGCAACTGGCCGCGGCCCAAGGGCGCAACGACGCCGACAGCTACTCCGCCCTGCTCGACTGGGGCCTTCGCCTGACGCTGGTACTGGCGCTGCCTTGCACCATCGGCCTGCTGGTTTTTCCCGATGCCCTGGTGGCAACGCTTTTCCAGCGCGGCCACTTCGATGCCCTGGCGGTCGTCAAGACCTCGCTGGCCCTGCAGGGTTACGGCGCTGGCCTGCTCGGGCTGATCGGCGTGAAGATCCTCGCACCCGGCTTCTACGCGCGGCAGGACATGCGCACACCGGTGACGATCGCCATCATCGTGCTGGTGCTGACGCAGGCGATGAACGTCGCCTTCGTGCCTTGGCTCGGTCATGCCGGCCTGGCGCTGTCGGTGAGCCTGGGGGCCGTCATCAACGCGGTCTGGCTGTTCATCGGCCTGCGCCGCGGCGGCTGGTACCGGCCCGCGCCGGGCTGGCGGCGCTTCACTGCGGTGGTGGTCGTCGCGACGGCGTTGATGGCCGCGGTCCTCGTCGTGGCCGAGACGCGCATCGACTGGATCGGCATGGCCGGCCAGCAGGCCCTGCGCGTGGCCGAGCTGGCCGGCTGCATCCTCGCGGCGGGGCTCGTCTACTTCGGCGTCCTGCTCGCTGCCGGTATTCGACCACGCGACTTTTCCCGGCGCGCCTGAGGCGGCGCCGCCACGGCTGGGCGCAGCGCCGACCGAGCGGGCCCGCGAGGTTCTAAACTCGGCCGATGTCCGGGCTTTTGCCGCTCCTCCCGCCGACCGCGCTCGACTACTTCACGTCGCTCGTTGCCGACGACGACTCGCTGCCGCTGCTCGAGACCGCGATCGCCATCGCGCAGCACGAGTACCCGACGCTCGATACCCAGGCCACGCTCGCGGAAATCGATGCGTTGGCGGCCCGGCTGAAGGTCCGGATTCCGCGCGATGCGGTGCCGATGCATCGCTTGCGGCTGCTCAACCGGTTCTTCTTCCAGGAGCTCGGCTTCGCCGGCAACGTCAACGACTACTACGACCCGCGCAACAGCTATGTGCACGCCGTTCTCGAGTCGCGGCGCGGCATCCCGATCACGCTGGCCCTGATCTACGTCGAGCTGGCGACGCAGGTCGGCCTCGACGCGCAGGGTGTCTCCTTTCCCGGCCACTTCCTCACCCGCCTGCGCATGCCGCAGGGCGACATCGTCATCGACCCCTTCACCGGCCAGTCGATGTCGCGCGACGCGCTCGATGCCTTGCTCGTTCCCTATCGGCGCCGCCAGCTGACCGAAGAGGGCCGCGAATCGGCGCTCGGCAACTTCCTTCAACCGGCACGGCCGCGCGAGGTGATCGCGCGGATGCTGCGCAACCTGAAGGAGATCTTCAGCAGCGGCCAGGAATCGGCGCGCCTGCTCGGCGTGGCCGAGCGCCTGGTCATCCTCCTGCCCGATGCCTGGGAGGAGCGGCGCGACCGCGGGCTGGTTCATGCCGCCCTGGGTGCGCGCTTCCCGGCCATGGTCGATCTCGCCGGGTACCTCGAGCACGCGCCGGATGCGCCGGATCAGCCCGCGATCCGCAAGCGCCTGGCCGAGCTCGGCGATGGCGATGCATCGCGCCTGCACTGATCGTCACGGTGCCGCTGCCGCCGTTGCACACCGCCTCGTCGCTCGGTCGATGAGCGCACTCGTTTCGTGAAGCAGATCCCGCTCGCGATCGGCCCGGAACCGGCACGGACCTTCGAGAATTTCCTGTCCGGACCGAACGCCGCGGCCGTCGCGCACCTGCTGGCCTTGCAGCCCGGCGCGCCACCCGTCTATCTCTGGGGCCCGCCCGGCAGCGGCAAGACGCACCTGCTTCATGCCGCGATCCATCGGGCCCAGGAACGCGGCGAATCGACCGCCTGGTTCTCGACCGGCACCGGCCTGCCGTGGCAGGCGCCCGAGCACTGCGCCTGGCTCGTCTTCGACGACTGCGAAGCCTTCGACGAGACGCAGCAGCACGCCGCGTTTGCGCTCTTCGTCGACGCGACGGTTCGCGGCGCCGCGATCCTCGCCGCCGGCAGGCTGCCGCCGGTCGACCTCGCGATTCGCGAAGACCTGCGCACCCGCCTCGGCTGGGGCCATGTGTTCGCGCTCGAGCCGCTGGCCGAGCCCGAGGTGCGCGCAGCATTGCGCCGCGAGGCCGACCGGCGCGGCACCTTCTTGTCCGACGAGGTGATGGACTACCTGCTGACCCGCTTCGCGCGCGACCTCAAGCACCTGATGGGCCAGCTCGACCGGCTCGACGAGTTCTCGCTCTCGACCAAGCGTGCGATCACCGTGCCGCTGCTCAAGCAGATGCTGGCCGAAGACGAGCCGACGTGAATCTCTGCCTCTTCGATCTCGATCACACCCTGCTGCCGATCGACTCCGATCACGCCTGGGGCGAGTTCATGATCGGCCTCGGCTGGGTCGACGAGGCGGCGTTCCGGCGCGGCAACGACGCGTTCTATGCCCAGTACCGCGAGGGTCGGCTCGACATCGACGCCTACATCGCCTTCGCCACGGCCCCGCTGCGCGCGCGTTCGGCGAGCGAGCTCGCAGGCGGCGCATGCCCGTTTCATGGCCCAGGTGATTGCGCCCGCGCTGCGGCCGCAGGCGCGAGAGCTCGTCGAATCGCATCGCCGGCGCGGCGATCGGCTCGCGCTCGTCACCTCGACCAACGAATTCGTCACCGGGCCGATCGCCGCCGCGTTCGCGATCGAGCCGCTGATCGCGACCCGCCTGCAGCGCGACGCGCAGGGGCGATACACCGGCCGGATCGACGGCACGCCGGCCTTTCGCGAAGGCAAGGTGGCGCGTGTCGGACAATGGCTGGCAGAGAGCGGTGCAGGCTGGCGTGATTTCGATCGGATCAGCGTCTACAGCGATTCTCTGAACGACCTGGCGCTCCTGGAGCGGGCGAGCGAGCCGGTTGCCGTCAATCCATCGTCCGATCTCGAAGCGCTGGCCCGCGAACGGGGCTGGCGCATCATGAAGCTGTTCGAATGATCAAGAAATTCATCGAGAAATTTCTCGGCAAGTCGGCCGCGCCGGGGCGCGCCGGCAAACGCGTCGAGGTGTCGAAGGCCGAGCACGGCATCGATCCGAAGCTGGTCGACGAGCGCGCCGTCAAGGTCGTGCAGACGCTGGCCGATGCCGGCTACGAGGCCTACGTCGTCGGCGGCGCGGTGCGCGACCTGCTCGTCGGCCTGCGGCCGAAGGACTTCGACGTCGCCACCAACGCGACACCCGAGCAGGTCAAGGGCTTGTTCCGGCGCGCCTTCATCATCGGCCGGCGCTTTCGCATCGTCCACGTCGTCTTCGGCCGCGGCCGCCAGGACCGGGGCCTCTCCGAGGTCATCGAGGTCTCGACGTTCCGGGCCCGCCCCGACGCCTCGGCCGCGGAGACCGTGAGCGGCAACGAGAAGACCTCGAAGAGCGAGATGGCCGGCAAGACGCACGTCGTCGACGCCGAAGGCCGGGTCCTGCGCGACAACGTCTGGGGTCCGCAGATCGAGGATGCCGAACGGCGCGACTTCACCGTCAACGCGATGTACTACGACCCGATCCGCGAGATCGTCGTCGACTATCACGGCGGCATCAAGGACGTGAAGAAAAAGCTCCTGCGCATGATCGGCGATCCGGTCACGCGCTATCGCGAGGACCCGGTGCGCATCATCCGTGCCGTCCGTTTCGCGGCCAAGCTCGGCTTCGAGATCGAGGCCAAGACGCGCGCGCCGATCAAGGAGATGGCGGCGCTGCTCGACAACGTGCCGCAGTCGCGCACCTTCGACGAGATGATCAAGCTGCTGCAGACCGGCCACGCCCTGGCCTCGGTCGTCGAGCTGAAGAAGCTCGGCCTGCACCGCGGCGTCTTCCCGGTGCTCGATGTCGCGCTCGACGAGGCACAGCGCCACGACGGCCGCGAGAAATTCGTGCGTGCCGCGCTGGCCGACACCGACGCCCGCGTCGCCGCGGGCAAGCCGGTGGCGCCGAGCTTCATGCTGGCGGCGATGCTCTGGCACGACGTGCTCGAAGGCTGGACACGAGGCCAGGCCGCCGGCGAGGCCGCGTTCCCGGCCTTGCAGCAGGCCATCGATGCCGCGTTCGATGCCCGGATCGGCGACATCTCCGGGCGCGGCAAGCTGGCCGTCGACATGCGCGAGATCTGGATGCTGCAGCCGCGCTTCGAGCGGCGCTCGGGCAACTCGGTGCTGACCCTGCTCGAGCAGCCGCGCTTTCGTGCCGGCCTCGATTTCCTGCGTTTGCGCGGCGAGGTCGGCGAGGCCGACCCGGCCCTTGCGGTGTGGTGGGAGGCGCTCTACGTCGCCAATGACGAGGAGCGTCGTCGCCTGCTCGAGGCGCTGCGCGAGCCACGCGAGTTGCGCGGACCGCGGCGCGTGCGCAAGGCACCGGCGCCGGTGGCGCCATCCGGGACGGCGCCGGCGGACGGCGACGGCGACGGGCGAGCGACCGAAGCGCAAGAGGCAGGAACGCCTGACGACGAAGACGACGGCCCGCCACCCACCGATCCGTCGACACCGCGCAAGCGTCGGCGCCGGCGGCGTCGGCCGGCCGAGCCGGGCCCCGCG
The DNA here is from genome assembly GCA_963778525.1 of uncultured beta proteobacterium. Lineage (GTDB taxonomy): Bacteria > Pseudomonadota > Gammaproteobacteria > Burkholderiales > Burkholderiaceae_C > Schlegelella_A. Next base: position 137,039 of record CAVZUJ010000002.1, read on the forward strand.
ACATGAAGATGGACGCGCGCTCGGCCGGCTTCGACGCGGCGCGCCTGGAAGCGGTGGTGCAGGGCCTGCAGGCTCGTGTCGATGCCAGGCGCTTGCCCGGCGCCGTCGTCCACGTCGAGCGGCGCGGCGTGGTCGCGCTGTCGCAGAGTATCGGCCTGCGCGATCCCGCAGCGTCCGCGCCGATGCGCGCCGACAGCATCTTTCGCATCTACTCGATGACCAAGCCGATCGTCTCGGTCGCGGCGATGCGCTTGTTCGAGCAAGGGCGATTGCGCCTCGACGATCCGGTCTCGCGCTTCATCCCGGAATTCGCGGCGACGCAGGTGCTGGTCGAAGCGGATGCCGCGCACACGCTGATCGCGGCGCGCCAGCCGATCACGGTCCAGGATCTGCTTCGCCACACCGCCGGCCTGACCTACGAGTTCCTGCCGCCCTCGGCGGTGCGTCGGCTCTACATCGAAAAGAATTTCTACTCGCGCCAGCGCAGCAACGCCGAGCTGGCCGCCGCGCTCGCTGCCTTGCCCTTGCAGCATCAGCCGGGCAGCGTCTGGGAGTACAGCCGGGCCAGCGACGTGCTCGGCCGGGTCGTGGAGGTGGTGGCGGGTCGGGCGCTGGGCGCGCACCTGCGCGAGGCCCTGTTCGAGCCGCTCGGCATGCCCGACACCGGCTTTCACGTCCCGCCCGCGCAGCAGGGTCGCATCGCCGAGGGCTTCGCGGTCGATCCCGACAGTGGCGAGCCTTCGGCGCTGGCTGACGTTCGCGCGCCAGCGCTGTTCGAGTCGGGCGGTGGCGGGCTGGTCTCCACGGCTGCCGACTACGCCCGCTTCACCCGCATGCTGCTGCGGGGCGGCGAGCTCGAGGGCACGCGCATCCTCGGGCGCAAGACCGTCGAATTCATGACCAGCGATCACCTGGGTGCGATCCCGGTGGCCAGCGACGTGCTGCCGGCCGGCCACGGTTTCGGCCTCGGCTTCGCGGTGCGGCTCGCGAACGGCATTGCCGCCGTGCCGGGCTCGGCCGGCACCTACGGCTGGGGCGGCGCGGTGGGCACGCTCTTCTTCGTCGACCCGCACGAGCAGATGTTCGCGATCCTGATGATCCAGGTGGCGCGGCCACAGCGCGAAGAGTTCCAGCAGCTCTTTCGCAACATGGTCTACGCGGCGATCGACGACTGAATCGACGTGCCATGAGCGAGCGCAGCACGAGCGCCTTCGTCGGCCTGGGATCGAACCTCGGCGATCGTGCCGCGCATCTCGAGGCGGCACTGCGCGAGATGGCGGCGCTGCCGGCAACGACGCTGGTCGCGCGCTCGGCGCTCTACGAAACGGCGCCTTTCGAGGCCGACGGCGGCGACTACCTCAATGCCGTGGCACATCTGCGCACCACGCTCGATGCGCCGGCCCTGCTGCGCGAGCTGCAGGCGATCGAGGCCGCGCACGGGCGCGAACGCTCGTACACCAACGCGCCGCGCACGCTCGACCTCGACCTGCTGCTGCACGGCGACACGCGCCACGCCGCGCCCGAGCTGTCGCTGCCGCACCCGCGCCTGCACGAGCGCGCCTTCGTGCTGCTGCCGCTGGCCGAGATCGCGCCGGGCCTGCGCGTGCCCGGCCGCGGCCGCGTCGACGACCTGCTGAGGGTCATCGGCACGCAACGCGTGGCGCGCTGGGCGAAACCCTAAACTGTGCCGATGATGCTGGAGTCCCTGCCCGCGCCGCTGCGCACGGCGGCCCTTCTGACGGCCTCGAACGTCTTCATGACCTTCGCCTGGTACGGGCACCTGAAGTACATGGAGCAGCGGCCGTGGATCATCGCCGCGCTCGTCAGCTGGGGCATCGCGCTCTTCGAATATCTGCTGCAGGTCCCGGGCAACCGCATCGGCTATGCCGGCGGCTTGAGCCTGTCGCAGCTGAAGATCATGCAGGAGGTGATCACGCTCTGCGTCTTCGTGCCCTTCGCCTTCGTCGTGATGAAGCAACCGCTCAAGCTCGACTTCCTCTGGGCGGGCCTCTGCATGGTCGGCGCCGTCTACTTCGTCTTCCGTTCGAAATGACCGAATCCCTGACCCGCTTCCATCACATCGCCATCGAGGGCCCGATCGGCGCCGGCAAGACGACCCTGGCGCGCGCACTGGCTCGCCGCATCGGCGCCGAGCTGATGCTCGAGCAGCCGGCCGAGAACCCTTTCCTCGGGCGTTTCTACGGCGACATGGCGGGCTACGCCTTCCAGACGCAGCTCTTCTTTCTCTTCCAGCGCCAGAAGCAGATGCAGGCGCTGGCCCAGCCGAGCATGTTCGCCCAGACCACGGTGAGCGATTTCATGTTCGAGAAGGATGCCCTCTTCGCCAAGCTGACCTTGAGCGACGACGAATACCGGTTGTATTCGCAGATGCACGTCGCCATCGCGGCGCAGCTGCGCGCGCCCGACCTCGTGATCTGGCTGCAGGCCTCGCCCGCAACCTTGCTGGCCCGCGTGCGCCAGCGCGGCATCGCGATGGAGCAGGGCATCGACAGCCGCTACCTCGAGCGCCTGGCCGGTGCGTATGCCGAATTCTTCGAGGCCTACGACGGCGCCCCGGTCTTCGCCGTGGACACCGAGCACCTCGAGCCGGCCAACCGCGATGACGATCTCGGCCGCCTGATCGCCCGCCTCGAGCGCCTCGAGGGCCGGCGCGAATTCTTCAGCGCCCAGGTCGATGTCGCGTTCGACTGAAGCCACTCAACCCAGACGGAGAAACCGATGAGCTCACGCCGCCAATTCATTCGCCTCGCCGCCGCGTCCGGCGCGATCGTGCTCGGATCGCGCCAGGCCCTGGCCGACGCACCGATGGTCGACGAGAAGGATCCGCAGGCCGCTGCCCTCGGCTACGTCGCCGACGCCGCGCGTGCCAACAAGGCCAAGTTCGCGACCTACGCGCCCGGCCAAGCGTGCTCGGGCTGCCAGCTCTATCAGGGCGCGGCCGGCAGCGCCGCCGGGCCGTGCCCGATCTTCGGCGGCAAGCAGGTGGCGGCCAAGGGCTGGTGCAGCGCGTTCGTGAAGAAGGCCTGAACGCCGCGCGCGCGGCGCGCAGCGCCGATCAGCGCGAGCCGAGGACGCTGTCGATCTGGATGACGAGGCCGCTGGCGCCGGGCGCCACCGGCGCCGCTGCGCCGGCCAGGTCGCCGGCCTGCGGTATCGCGTTGCCGCTCTTGCTGATGCGCGCGCTGACGATCACCTGGGCCGCGCTCGAGAGGGTGGCGGCAGGCGACATGGCCATGCTGTCGTCGAGCTTGAACTTCAGCGGCAAGTCCGACACCTTGGCCCGCTGCACGGCGAGCGGCATGCGGCCGCCGCCAACGGCGCGGGCGAAGACGAACACGGTGTCGTCGGGCGCGACCTGCACCGCCAGGCCGGGCGCGAGGCTCACCGTGCCGGTGACGCTCTTGCCCGATGCCGCGACAGTGGCCTGGGCCGGCACTGCCGACTTCGGCGTGGCCGCGGCCGTGCTCGGCGAGGCGCCGGCAGCGGCGCGCTCGCGGGCATCGGCGATGCTGGCCTGCACCTGCTTGGCCATCTCGCTGTTCGGCGGGAGCACCTCGACCATCTTCTGCCAGCGAGCGATCGCGGTCGGGTAGTCGCCGCGATCGAAGGCGGCGGAGCCGGCCAGCGCCAGGGCTTTCGGTTGTGCCGGATCGGCGGCGAGGGCGCGCTCGATGAGGGCCATCGATTCCGGGTTGTCGACCCGGCCCTTGCTCGCGGCGATGGCGTCGGCGTAGTCGGCCAGGACCACGGCGTTCTTCGGCTGCAGCTCGACGGCGCGCTGGAAGGCCGGGATGGCTTCGCCGAATCGGCCGAGCACGCTGTACGAGCGCGCCAGCATGAGCCAGCCTTCGGCATCGTCGGGCCGCTCCTTCATGCGTGCGGCCAGCTTGTCGACCATGGCGGCGATCTGCTGGAGGCCGTCGGGAGCGGCGGCGCTGGCGGCGGCGTCCGGCGACGGCGCTGCGCGCGCGCTGCTGGCCAGGGCCACGCTTCCCGGGCCGACACCCGCCAGCGCCGGCGAACCGGTCTTCCAGTAGCCCGCCGCCGCGACGGCGAGGACCGCGACGACGAGGCCGGCGACGAGGCGGCCCGAGGGCCGTGCCTTGGTCTCGCCGCTGCCGAGCAGGTGTTCGCCGATCTCGTGCTCGACGAGGCGGCGCTCGCGTTCGAAGCCGGTGGCGTCGAGCGTGCCGGCGTCGCGCTGCGACTTCAGTTGCAGCAGCCGGCCGCGCGCCGTCGCGAGGAAGCGGTCCATCTCAGCTTGCCTGCGCGCTGCCCGCTGCGGCGGTGTTGCCTGCAGCGACCATCGCCTCGTCTTCGTCGTCGGCCTCGAAGGCGCTGCTTGCCATCCGGCTGCGCCGGCGCAGGACCAGGACCAGCACCGCGGCGCCGATGATCAGCATCAGCGCCGGCCCGAACCAGAGCAGCACGGTGGTCGGTCGCAGCGGCGGCCGGTAGAGGACGAAGTCGCCATAGCGCGCCGTCATGTAGTCGACGATCTCCTGGTCGCTCTTGCCCTGCTTCAACAGCTCGCGCGTCTGCCGGCGCAGGTCGGCGGCGAGGTCGGCGGTGGAATCGGCGATGGTCTGGTTCTGGCAGACGAGGCAGCGCAGCTCGGAGGTGATGCGGGTCATGCGCGCTTCGAGGGCGGGATCGGCGGCCTCCGGCACGGCCTCCTTGGCGGCCGCCGCTTGCGTCGTCAGCGCCAGCGCGAGGGCAACGAGGAGCGCGCCCGCTGCGCCGGCCAGGCCACGCTGCATCCTGGCCTCAGGCATCGGGCTTCTTCAGCTTTTCGAGGAAGGGCTCGATCTTCGTCGCCAGCGCTTCGCGGGTCAGGGGGCCGATGTGCTTCATCCGGATGACGCCGTTCTGGTCGATGATGAAGGTCTCGGGCACGCCGTAGACGCCGAAGTCGATGCCGACGCGGCCTTCGCCGTCGAAGAGCGAGGCGTCGTAGGGGTTGCCGAAGCGCGCCAGCCAGCCGCTCGCGTCGCTGCGCTGGTCCTTGTAATCGAGGCCGTAGATCGGCACGACGTGCTTCTTCGAGAACTCGACCAGGAGCGGATGCTCCTCGCGGCACGACACGCACCACGAGGCCCAGACGTTGAGCATCCAGACCTTGCCGCGCATGTCGGCCAGGCGGATCGTCTGCGTCGCATCGTCGAGGCGGGTCAGGGCGAAGGCCGGCGCGGGCTTGTCGATCAGCGGCGAGGGCACCTCGTGCGGGTCGAGCTTGAGGCCCTTGGCGAGGATCGCGGCGAGCGCGAAGAAAGCCGCCAGCGGGATCAGGAACCAGAGTCGCTTCATGCCGCCGCCACGCTCGCGCCGTGCGCCATCGCCGACTGCTTCGCCTTGGCGCGATAGCGCCGGTCGGTGGCGGCGATGAAGCCGCCCAGGGCCATGATGAAGCAGCCGCCCCAGATCCAGTCGACGAAGGGCTTGTAGTAGACGCGCACGATCCAGGCCGTGCCGCCGGCGATCGGCTCGCCGAGCGAGACGTAGAGATCGCGGGTCACGCCGCTGTCGATCGAGGCTTCGGTCATCGTCGACTGCGTCGACGGATAGAAGCGCTTCTCCGGTCGCAGGGTCGTCTGCGGCTTGCCGTCGCGGGTGATGTCGATCCTCCCCTGCACGGCCTGGTAGTTCGGGCCGGCGACCTCGCGCACGCCGCGGAAGGTGAAGACGTTGCCGTGGATCTCGGTGGTGTCGCCGACATCCATCTTCACATCGCGCTCGACGTCGCCCGTCTTCACCATCGTCACGCCGAAGATGAACACCGCGATGCCGAGGTGGGCGACCATCATGCCGACCATCGCCCGAGGCACGAGGCGGGCCCGATGCAGGATGCTCGCGCGCATGCCGCCGACCGGGCGCAGCCGCTCGACCAGGTCGGTGGCGACCGACGCGACGATCCAGGCCGCCATCAGCAGGCCGAGCGCACCGACGATGCCGACGCCGCCTTGCAGCCAGGCAACGATCACGGTGGCGACGACGCTCGCGCCGGCGGCCCAGCGCAGGCGATGCGCGAGGTCGGGCAATTGCGTTTCCTTCCAGCGCGCGAGCGGGCCGACGCCCATGAGGAAGACGAGCGGCGTCAGCAGCGGCACGAACACGGTGTCGAAGTAGGGTGGCCCGACCGAGATCTTGCCGAGGCCGAGCGCGTCGAGCGCGAGCGGATAGAGCGTGCCGAGCAGCACCGCGCCGCAGGCGACGACGAGCAGCACGTTGTTGCCGAGCAGCAGCGTTTCGCGCGAGAGCAGGGCGAAGCGGGCGCCCAGCCCGACCGAGGTCGCGCGCCAGGCGTAGAGCGTGAGCGAGGCGCCGATGACGATGACGAGGAAGGCGAGGATGAAGAGGCCGCGGCGCGGGTCGGTGGCAAAGGCGTGCACCGACGAGAGCACGCCGGAGCGGACCAGGAAGGTGCCCAGCAGCGAGAGCGAGAAGGCGAGGATGGCGAGCAGCACCGTCCAGTTCTTGAAGCTGTTGCGCTTCTCGGTCACGGCCAGCGAATGGATCAGCGCCGTCGCCACCAGCCAGGGCATGAACGAGGCGTTCTCGACCGGGTCCCAGAACCACCAGCCGCCCCAGCCGAGCACGTAGTAGGACCAGCCGCTGCCGAGCGCGATGCCGATGGTGAGGAAGATCCAGGCCGCGGTGGTCCACGGCCGCGTCCAGCGTGCCCACGTGGCGTCGAGGTTGCCGCCGATCAGCGCCGCGATGGCGAACGAGAAGGCCACCGACAGGCCGACGTAGCCCATGTAGAGCATCGGCGGATGGATCACCATGCCCGGGTCCTGCAGCAAGGGGTTCAGGTCGCGGCCGTCGGCAGGCACCGGAGACAGGCGATCGAACGGATTCGAGGTGAGGAGGATGAAGAGCAGGAAGCCGAAGGCGAGCCAGCCCATGACGGCGAGGATCCGCGCGACGACCTTCTCGGGCAGGTGCCGGCTGAAGAGCGAGACCGCGAAGGTCCAGAAGGTGAGCATCAGCAGCCAGAGCAGGATCGAGCCTTCGTGGCCGCCCCACACTGCCGTGAAGCGATAGTGCATCGGCAGGGAGCGGTTCGAATTCTCGGCGACGTAGAGCACCGAGAAATCGCTGCCGATGAAGGCCAGCGCGAGGCAGGCGAAAGCGAAGGCGACGAGGCCGAAGACGAAGCGGGCGCACGGCCGGGCCAGGGCCATCCAGTCGGAGCGGTTGCGTGCGGCCCCGAGCATCGGCAACGTGCCGAGCACGAGCGAGATGCCGAGGGCCAGCCAGAGGGCGAAGTGACCGAGCTCGGGAATCATGCGGCGTGACCTATTTGCGGATCGGCTCGGCAGCGAGCGATTCGGCCAGTTTCGGGTTGCCCTGCTGGGCCCGCTTCAGCGCCTCGGCAGCCTCCGGCGGCATGTAGTTCTCGTCGTGCTTGGCCAGCACCTCGCGGGCCACGAACACGTCGCCCTGCAGCTGGCCCTGCGCGACGACGCCTTTGCCCTCCTTGAAGAGGTCGGGCAGGATGCCGTCGTATTGCACCGGAATCGACTTCGCGGTGTCGGTGACGATGAAGCTCACGTGCGTGCCGTCGCGCTTGACGGTGCCGCGCTCGACCAGCCCGCCGAGGCGAAAGGTGCGCATGCTCGGCGCTTCGTGCGAAGCCACCTGCGACGGCGAGTAGAAGAAGACCAGGTTGCTCTGGAACGCATTGAGCACGAGCGCGACGGCCGCGCCCACGGCCACGACGCCGCCCACGGCAATGGCCAGCCGCTTGTGGCGCGGCTTCATCGCGAGCCTTCCACCCGCAAGGCGCGCCGGGCGGCGCGATGGCGACGCAGCGCAAGCACCGGCTCGATCAGCATGCAGGCGGCGGCAACGGCGTAGGCGCCCCAGACATAGAGGCCGTAGCCGCCCATGGCGAAGAATTCCGAAGGGCTGTTCCAGCTCATGTCCTGATCCCGTTCCACGCTGCCCCCGCGGGCACGCCACGCGCCACCTCGCCCGCCCACTGTGCGTGCTGGTCGCGCTCGAGCACGAGCGCGCGGGCCCGCATGAACACGACGGCGAAGGCGTAGGCCCAGAAGGCGAGCGTCATGAGCAGCATGGCGACGAGCATCGAGCTCGCCATTTTCGGCGCAGTCGTCAGGGTGATGGTCGCGCCCTGGTGCAAGGTGTTCCACCATTTCACCGAGAAGTAGATGATGGGCACGTTGACGCTGCCGACGATCGCCACCAGCGCGCCGGCGCGATCGGCCCGGCGCGGGTCATCGATGGCCGAGACGATCGACAGGAAGCCGGCGTAGAGGAAGAGCAGGATGAGCTCGGACGTGAGCCGTGCATCCCAGACCCACCAGGTGCCCCAGGCCGGCTTGCCCCAGAACGCTCCGGTCCACAGGGCGAGGAAAGTGAAGATCGCGCCGGTCGGAGCGATCGCCCGGGCGACGATGGAGGCCAGCCTGGCGTTGAAGGCCCAGCCGATCGCGGCCCAGAAGGCCATGGCGACGTAGAGCACCATCGACATCCACGCCGCCGGCACGTGGATGAAGATGATGCGGTAGGCATCGCCCTGCGTGGCGTCGGTGGGCGCGCGAAAGAATCCGACATAGAGGCCGGCCACCGCGAGGACGGCGAAGGCGGCCCAGAAGGCAGGCACCAGCAAGCCGGCCAGGCGATAGAAGCGGGCCGGCGCGGCGAACTGGAAGAAGCGAAAGCTCGTTGTCATGGCGTGCGGACGGCCGCCATTGTCCGGCCTGGCGGCAGCCCTCTGTGTCCAACTGTCATTCGGTGGCGATGCGCAGCGCCGCGGCCGTGGCCGGGGGTGCGATCAGGGCCGTGAAGATGAGAAAGGCGCCGAGCAGCGAGAGGTGGCCGCGCGCCGACAGGCCGCTGTCGACGGCGGCGGCCGCGCCGGCGCCGAAGATGAGCGCCGGGATGCAGAGCGGCACGATGAGGAGGATGAGGAGGGCGGCGCCGCTGCGCAGGCCGAGGGTCAAGGCCGCGCCGAGGCCGCCGAGCAGGCTGAGGACGGGCGTGCCGAGCAGCAGGCTCAGCGTGAGCGTGGCGATCGCTTCGGCGCGCATGTCGAACATCAGGCCGAACAGCGGCGCGGCGATGACCAGCGGCAAGCCGGTCAGCAGCCAGTGCGCCGCGGCCTTGGCTGCGACGAGGCCGATGGCCAGGCCGGCCGGCGACGCCAGCAGCATCTGCTCGAGCGAGCCGTCGGCGAGGTCGGTGGCATAGAGCTGGGTCACCGAGATCATGGCCGCCAGCAGTGCCGCGACCCAGACGACGCCGGGCGCGATCTGGCGCAGCGTCTGCGCTTCCGGCCCGACGCCGAGCGGAAAGAGGCTGATGGCGACGGTGAAGAAGGCGATCGGCAGCAGCGCATCGGCGCGCCGGCGCGCAGCCAGGCGCAGGTCGCGCAGCACGAGCGCCGAAAAAAGGCTGCTCATGCGGCAAGCGGCGCTTCGAGCACGACCTGGCTCGGCACCGGATCGGCGATCGTCAACGGCACATGGCTGGTCAGGACGACGCTGCCGCCGCGCCGGGTGTGCGCGGCGAGAAGGGCGTTGAGCGTCTCGATGCCGGTGGCGTCGAGCGCGTCGAACGGTTCGTCGAGCAGCCAGGTCGCGGCGTCGCTTTCGGTCGCGAGCCGGGCCAGGGCGACGCGTCGCCGCTGCCCTTGCGACAAGCTGCGCACCGGCGCGTCGCGCCGGCTGCCCATCGCGAAGCGTTCGAGCGCGGTGCCGATCTGCTCGCGCGTCGGCGTGCGGCCCGCCAGGCGCAGCAGGAAGTCGAGCGACTCGGCCGCGCTCAGGTCGTCCTTCAAGGCGTTGGCGTGGGCGATGTAGACGAAGCGCCGGCCCGCAGCACCGCTGCTCCAGGCGATCGTTCCCGCTTCCGGCGCCGACAGGCCGGCCAGGGTTCGCAGCAGTGTCGTCTTGCCCTGGCCGTTGGCCCCGCGCAACCAGACGATCCGGCCGGCGTCGACGCTCAGGTCGACCGCGGAAAAGAGCAGGCGTTCGCCGCGCCGGCAGGCCAGGCCGCGAACGGCGAGGTGCGGGCTCTCACGAAGGTCGGGCGACGCTGTCGCTGCGGGCATCTCTGGGCGGTGGTGGCTGGAGCCGGGATTGTGATCGGTGGCCGGGTCCGTCCGGGCGATCTGATCGAGGCCGGGCGGCCTGCGCCCGTAAACTCCTCCACAAACAAGGAGGGGCGAGCATGCTTTTCGGCAAATTGCTGCCGCGCGAGGGAAATTTCTTCGAGCTGTTCAACCAGCACGCCGGCTTCATCGCCGAGGGCGCGCGTGCCTTCATCCGGCTGATCCAGCACTACGCCGATCCGGCCTTGCGCGAGAAGCATGCGATCGAGGTCGGCACGGCCGAGCGGCAGGCCGATCGCATCACGGCCGAGGTGAACCGGCTGCTGCACAAGACCTTCATCACGCCGATCGACCGCGAGCAGATCCACGGCCTCATCAACGCCATGGACGACATCCTCGACCTGCTGCAGGACGCCAGCGAAACGATGATGCTCTACGACGTGCAGGCGATGAACGAGGACATCCTGCGCCTGGGCGACCTGAGCGCCAAGTGCTGCGAGCGCGTCCAGCACGCCGTGTCGCTGATGCCCAAGATCAGCGAGCCGCAGGTGGCGGAGGCGGCGATCAAGACCTGCGAGGAGATCGACCGGCTCGAGTCCGATGCCGACCGGGTCATGCGCTCGGCGATGTCGAAGCTCTTTCGCGAAGAGACGGACGTGCGCGAGCTGATCAAGCTGAAGGCCGTCTACGAGCTGCTCGAATCGATCTCCGACCGCTGCGAGGACGTGGCCAATCTCATCGAGGGCGTGGTCCTCGAGAACTCGTGACGGGCGGCGGAGCGACACGGCGCAGCGGCCGCCGATGAGCACCGTCCAGATCTCGTTCGGGCTGGTCGCGCTGCTGGTCGCGCTGGCAGTCTTCTTCGACTTCCTGAACGGCTTTCACGACGCAGCCAATTCGATCGCCACGGTGGTATCGACAGGCGTGCTGAAGCCGCAAACGGCGATCGTCTTTGCCGCCTTCTTCAACATCGTCGCGATCTTCGTCTTTCATCTCAGCGTCGCCGCGACGATCGGCAAGGGCATCGTGCAACCCGGTGTCGTCGACCACCACGTCGTGTTCGGCGCACTCATAGGCGCCATCGTCTGGAACCTCGTCACCTGGCGCTGGGGCATTCCGTCGAGCTCCTCGCACGCGCTGATCGGCGGCATCGTGGGCGCCGTGATCGCCAAGGCCGGCGCCAGTTCGCTGATCGCCTCGGGAATCTGGAAGACGGTCCTCTTCATCTTCATTTCGCCGGTGCTCGGCTTTCTGCTCGGCGCGCTGCTGATGGTGGTCGTGGCCAACATCTTTCGCCATTCGTCGCCGCTCAAGGTCGACAACCTGTTCCGCCGCCTGCAGCTCGTCTCGGCCGGGCTGTACAGCCTCGGCCACGGTGGCAACGATGCGCAGAAGACGATCGGCATCATCTGGATGCTGCTCATCGCTTCGGGCTACGCCCAGGCCAGCGCGAGCATGCCGCCGTCGTGGGTGATCTGGTGCTGCTACGTGGCGATCGGCCTGGGCACGATGTTCGGCGGCTGGCGCATCGTGCGCACCATGGGCCAGAAGATCACCAAGCTGAAGCCGGTCGGCGGCTTCTGCGCCGAAGCCGGCGGCGCCATGACGCTGTTCCTGGCGACGGCGCTCGGCATCCCGGTGTCGACCACGCACACCATCACCGGTGCGATCGTCGGCGTCGGCTCGGTGCGGCGTGCCGCGACGGTGCGCTGGGGCGTCGCCGGCAATATCGTCTGGGCCTGGATCTTCACGATCCCGGCCTCGGCCTTCGTCGCCGGCGTGTTCTACGCGGTCAGCCTTTGGCTGTTCTCGTAGCAGCCGCTCGACGCGCGAGTCATCTGGGCAGGCTATCCGGCACTTTGCTGCTCGGCATAGTGCGCGACGACGAAGGCCAGGGTCGACATCGCCGCGGTCGCGCCGAGCCCGAGCGCCAGGCACACGCCGAAGATGACCAGGCCGCCCGAACGGCGCGCCGGCTCGCCACCGCCGAAACGCGCGTTCCAGCGCTCGTCGGGCGTCAGTCCGATGAGGATCGCAACCAGCATCGTCGCTGCCACCATGACGCCGAGGGCAGGCACCAGCCACGCGCCGAGCCGGTCGTCGGTGCCGAGCTGGCTCAGCCGCCACCAGCCGTAGGCGCCGAGCAGCGTGGGCAGGCCATGCAGCCAGGCCCAGGCGTCCGTCGCGCCGAACAGGTAGAAACGATGCAGGCCCAGGCTGCCGCCGAAAAGCGCGAGCCAGGTTGCGACGGTCTTGGAGCGGCCGGGGCGGGCCTCGGCGGTCACGAGGCCGGCGCCGTGTCGCCGAAGCCGAGGCTCTTCTGCATGATCACGACGTCGAGCCAGCGATCGAACTTGCAGCCTGCCGCCCGGATCGTGCCGGTGTGGACGAAGCCGAGCGCCCGATGCACGCCGATCGATCCGGCATTCGCCGAATCGCCGATCACTGCCAGCATCTGGCGAGCCCCGGCCGCCTCGCAGCGCGCGAGCAGCTCGGCCAGCAGCAGGCGCCCGAATCCCTGGCCGACCGCGTCGCCTGCGAGATAGACCGAGTCTTCGAGGCAGAAGCGATAGGCCGGGCGCGGCCGGAACTGGTTCGCATAGGCGTAGCCGAGCACCTTGCCGGCGCGCTCGAGCACGAGCCAGGGCAAGCCCTTGGCCAGCACGTCGGCGCGCCGCCGTTCCATCTCGGCGCGATCGGGCGGCTCGATCTCGAACGTGCCGCTGCCGTGAGCCACGTTCCAGGCATAGATCGCGGTCACCGCAGCGAGGTCGTCGGCTGTGCTGGGACGGATCAGGATGTCGCTCATGCGGGGTGAAAGAGACAAAGTCGGCATCGAGTTTATAATGCGCGGTTTTTCGCGGGACGCGTCCCGACACCGAGGTTCAACATCATGGTCGTGATCCGGCTTGCACGTGGCGGGGCGAAGAAGCGCCCCTTCTTCAACATCGTCGTTGCCGATTCCCGGCTGCGTCGCGACGGGCGCTTCATCGAGCGCGTCGGCTTCTACAACCCGGTGGCCTCCGGCGGCGAGCAGCCGCTGCGCGTCGCGTTCGACCGGGTCGAGCACTGGACCGGACACGGCGCGCAGATGTCGCCCACCGTCAAGCGTCTCGTCGAGCAGGCGAAGTCGGCCGCCTGAGGCGCCGGCGCGCGTCGCGATGACCGACGCAGCGTGGCCCGACGATGCCCTCGAGGTCGGGCGCATCGCCGAAGCCTGGGGCCTGAAGGGCTGGTTTCGGGTTCATGCCTACGCGGCTGATCCGCAGGCGCTGCTCAGCGCCAGGCGCTGGCACTTGAAGCCCGCGGATGCAACGGCCGTACAGCGGGCAACGGCGGCAACACCGCCGGCGATCCTCGAGATCCGCGAAGCGCGCGAGCATGGCGATGGCCTGGTCGCGGCGGCCCGCGGCGTCGAGGACCGCAACGGCGCCGAGGCCTTGCGCGGGGCCCGCATCTTCATCGGCCGCTCGGCCTTCCCGGCAGCGGGCAAGGACGAGTTCTATTGGGCCGACCTCATCGGCCTGACGGTCCTCAATCGCTCGGGCGAGATACTGGGCACGGTGGCCGGCTTGCTCGAGAACGGGCCGCAAAGCGTGTTGCGCGTACAGCCTGCTGCGGACGAGAACGGCAAGGCCGGCGAGGAACGTCTGATCCCGTTCGTGGCCGCATTCATCGACGATGTCGATCTCGCGGCCGGGCGCATCGTCACCGACTGGGGCCTCGACTACTGAGGTCGGCGATGCGCTTCGACATCATCACCTTGTTCCCCGAGCTGTTCGAGGCGCATCTCGTGCACGGCGTGACGCGACGCGCTTTCGAATCCCGGCAGGTCGACGTCCGCCTCTGGCCTCTGCGTGATTTCGGCGACGCGCCGCATGCCCGCGTCGATGATCGGCCGTACGGCGGCGGGCCCGGCATGGTGCTGCTGGTCGAGCCGCTCGAACGGGCGCTGGCGGCCATTCGTGCCGATCGAAACGAGGCCGTGCCCGCGCCGCTCGTCAATTTCTCGCCGGCCGGGAAGGTGCTCCGGCAAGCGGCGGTCGGCGACTTCGGCGGGGGTGCGGTGCTGCTCTGTGCGCGCTACGAAGGCGTCGACCAGCGCTTCATCGATCGCCACGTCGACCTCGAGCTGAGCCTCGGCGACTTCGTTCTCTCCGGCGGCGAGATTCCGGCGCTCGCGCTGCTCGATGCGGTCGCGCGCCTGCAGCCCGGCGTGCTCGGCGATGCGCGCTCGCACGAGCAGGACAGCTTTTCCGCCGGCTTGCTCGACTGCCCGCACTACAGCCGGCCCGAAGTTCTGCCTGGCGCCGACGGCGCCGTGCCGGCCGTGCTGCTTTCCGGCAATCACGCCGCGATCGAGCGCTGGCGTCGCGATCGCGCCCTGGCCTTGACGGCCGAACGTCGGCCCGAGCTGATCGAGGCGGCGCGCCAGGCCGGGCAGCTCGGCGCCGCCGACCAGGCCAGCCTCGCTCGTCCAGCCCGCAAAGCTATAATGCTGGGTTTTTCCGATCCTCTGCGGCGCAGGGTCCAGGCGACCCGACAACAATCTTCATGCGCGCCCGCACGATCGCCAGGAGCATCGCGTGGACATCATCCAGACCCTCGAGCACGAGGAAATCGCTCGTCTTGCCAAGACGATTCCCAACTTCGCCCCCGGTGACACGGTCATCGTCAGCGTCAACGTCGTCGAAGGCACGCGCAAGCGCCTGCAGGCGTTCGAGGGCGTCGTCATCGCCAAGCGCAATCGCAGCCTGAACTCGAGCTTCATCGTGCGCAAGGTGTCGAGCGGCGAAGGCGTCGAGCGTACCTTCCAGACCTACAGCCCGCTGATCGCTTCCATCGAAGTGAAGCGGCGCGGCGACGTGCGCCGCGCCAAGCTCTACTACCTGCGCGACCGCTCCGGCAAGTCGGCGCGGATCAAGGAAAAGCTGGCTTGACCGAGCCGATCCGGCGCAGCCGGATGGCGCTCGTGGCCGAGCCGATGCTCGCGACGCGCCGGCACGGCCGGACGCCGCGAGAGTTCCCGTGGCGCTGATGTTCGACCCCGAAGCGCTCCCCGCGCTCGGGTCCGACTCGCATCTGCCCGCGGTTGCCGCCGCGAGCATCGCACCGGCGGCGCTGCGCGCCCGCTTCGTCGCACCCCCGGCCTGGGAGCCGGAGATCAAGACCGAGCATCGCTATGGCGACCGGCCTTCGGCAGCGGCCTCGGTGCTGACCGCGGTGGTCTTGCACGACCAGCCGACCGTGCTGCTCACGCAGCGCACCGATCACCTCAACGACCATCCGAGCCAGATCAGCTTTCCGGGCGGGCGTGCCGAGCCCTTCGATGCCGACGCGGTAGCCACCGCGCTGCGCGAAGCGCACGAAGAGATCGGCCTCGAAGCCGCGCAGGTCGAGGTGCTGGGCCGCTTGCCCACCTACACGACGAGCACCGGCTTCGTCGTCACGCCGATCTTCGGCCTGGTGCGTCCGGGCTTCGCGCTGAAGCCCGATCCGTTCGAGGTGGCGGAGGTCTTCGAAGTGCCTCTGGCCTGGCTCATGGATCCGGCCCACCACCAGCGCCACGCCGTCGACATCGGCGGCGTCCGGCGCGAATTCCTGTCGATGCCCTGGACGGGACTCGATGCGCATGGCCAGCCGCGGCGCTACTTCATCTGGGGCGCGACCGCGGGCATGCTGCGCAACCTCTACCGCTTTCTCTCGGCCTGATCCTCCGGCACGAAGCGCGATTCGGCCACGAATCGCTACATGTCGCGTGCGACCCGGTCGGTATGATCGATCGCGATGAGCTTCTTCGCTGTCTTGTTCGCCCTGTTGCTCGAGCAAGTGAAGCCGTTGCCCCGCGGCAATGTGATCCACGATGCGCTGACAGGCTGGATGCGCTGGACGGCCCGCAATTTCGACGCCGGCCGCAACAGCCACGCCTGGGTCGTGTGGTGCGTGACGGCGCTGGCGCCGGCCTTGCTCGCCTGGGCCGTGTTCGTCGCCCTCGATCGCGTCAACGGCTTGCTCGGACTCGCCTTCGATGTCGCGGTGCTCTACCTGACTCTCGGCTTTCGCCAGTTCAGCCACTACTTCACCGACATTCGCGCCGCCCTCGATCGCGGCGACGAGATGGAGGCTCGGCGACTGCTCAGCGAATGGCGCCATCTCGACGCGAGCGAGCTGCCGCGCTCGGAATTTCTGCGTCACCTCATCGAGCATTCGCTGCTGGCCGCGCATCGACATGTGTTCGGCGTCTTCTTCTGGTTCGTCCTGTTGTCGGGCTTTGGCCTCGGTCCGGCCGGTGCGGTGCTCTACCGCATGGCCGAGTTCGCGAGCCGCTATTGGGCCTTCAAGAGCGGCGATGGCGCGGTGGCGGTCAACGAGCGGCTGCTGGAGCTGTCGATGCGCCTGTTCCGCCTGCTCGATCACGTGCCGGCGCGCCTGACCGCCTCCGGATTCGCCGTCGTCGGCAACTTCGAGGAGGCGGTGAACTGCTGGCGCCGCGATGCGGGCCTGTGGAAGCACGACAACGAAGGCGTGATCCTTGCCGCCGCGGCCGGCGCCGTCGGCATCCGGCTCGGCGGCGGCTCGGCACCGGGATTGACCCCCGACCGCACCAAGACCTTCGAGTCGGGCGCGTCGCTCGAATCCGCCGATGCCGAGGGCTCCACACCCGGCGTGCCGCCACAGCTGGCGCATCTGCGCAGCGTCGTCGGCCTGGTCTGGCGCTCGGTCGTGCTGTGGATGCTGCTGCTGGCGCTGTTGTCGCTCGCCAATCTGGTCGGCTAGGGTCTGTTCACGACCGCTGCAGCTCGGCCAGGATCTCCCGGTAGATGCGATAGCGCGTCGCCGCGATCTCGCCGCGCTCGAGCGCGGCGATGACGGCGCAGCCCGGCTCGTGCACGTGCGTGCAGTTGTAGAAGCGGCACGCGCCTGCATGGCGCGCAAGGTCGGGCATCAGCGTCGCGAGCTCGTTCGGCGCGATGTGGCGCAGCCCGAATTCCTGGAATCCGGGCGAGTCGATGAGCGCGCTGTGCTGTGCTCGGTCGATCCAGTACCAGTGCGTCGCCGTCGTCGTGTGCCGGCCGGTGTTGAGCGCCGTGCGAGATGTCGCCGACTTGCGCCGCCGCGTCGGCCACCATGAGATTGACGAGCGTGCTCTTGCCGGCGCCGCTCGGCCCGAGAACCAGGGTCGTCTTGCCGGCCAGCAACGGCGCGAGGCGCGCCGCTGCGTCGGCGGCCTCCTTCTTCAGGGCCACGCGCGATCACGTCGACGCCGATCGCCGCGTAGGGCGCCAGGCGTGCCCGCGGCCGCAGCGAAGGCCGGCAGGTCCTGCTTGTTGAGAACGATGCGGGCCGGAATCGCTGCCGCCGCTGCGGCGATCAGCGCGCGCGCCAGCTGCGATTCGCTGAACACCGGTTCCGCCGCGACCACGACCAGAAGCTGATCGATGTTGGCCGCGAAGGCCTTGGTCTTCCACGCGTCCTGCCGGTAGAGCAGGCTTTGACGCGGCAGGATCGCCTCGATGACGCCTTCGTCGGTGCTGGGCAGCCAGCGCACCCGGTCGCCGACCACGCACTCGCTCTTCTTGCCGCGCGAATGGCAGAGGACGCGCTGGCCTTCGGATCCCTCGACGACGACATGCCGGCCGTGGCCGGAGACGACCCGTCCTTCCTGCTCAGCCGACGAAGGCGACGAGGGCATCGGCCTTGGCGGCGCAGATGAAGTCGTTGCGCGAGATGCCGCCGGCCGAGTGCGTCGAGAAGCGCACGACGCAGCGGTCGTACGACAGGCGCAGGTCGGGATGATGGTCTTCGACGTGGCAGACCCAGGCCAGCGCGTTGACGAAGGCGATGTTCTCGAGCCAGTTCTTGAAGCTGAAGGTCTTCTCGATCGCCCCTTCGGATTCGCGCCAGCCGCTCGACTGCGCCAGATGGTTGCGGATCTCGGCCTCGGTCATCGCCGCGGCACGCTGCTGGCACTTCTGCTCGAGGAAGTTGGTCATGATGGGATCGGGCTCGCCGACAAGGAAGAGTTGAGCGCCGCCAGCCGCTCGACCGCCGGCGGATGCGAATAGTAGAACCTGGCGTAGACCGGATCGGGCGTCAGCGTCGAGGCGTTGTCTTCATGGAGCTTGAGCAGCGCCGAGGCCAGGGCGCCGCCATCGGCCTGCGTCGCCGCCCAGGCGTCGGCCTCGAACTCGTGCCGGCGCGACAGCCCGGCGAAGAACGGCGCGACGAAGAAGCCGAAGACCGGAGCGACCAGCAGGAGGAGCAGCAGCGCCAGCGCCCCGTCGGGCGCGTCGAGCGGCGGCCGCACGCCCAGGCCGGTGAAGAACCAGAGCTGCGAGGCGAGCCAGCCGAACGCGGCGAAGAGGGCCAGGCTGGTCGCGAACATCGCCGCGATCCGGCGCGCGATGTGGCCGAGCTTGAAATGTCCGAGCTCGTGCGCCAGCACCGCTTCCACTTCGGCCGGGGCAAGACGCTTGAGCAAGGTGTCGAAGAAGACGACGCGGCGGGCCGCGCCGAAGCCGGTGAAGTAGGCGTTGGCGTGGGCCGAGCGGCGGCTGCCGTCCATCACGAACAGGCCCTTGGCCGCGAAGCCGGCGCGCGCCATCAGCGCGCGGATGCGGGCCTCGAGCGAGGCGTCGGCCAGGGGCACGAAGCGATTGAAGAGCGGCGCGATGAGGGTCGGCACGATCACCAGCGCCAGCAGGTTGAAGACGGCCCATGCCGACCACGCCCACAGCCACCAGAGCGGCCCGCTCGCGGCCATGATCCAGAGCACGAGCGCGAGCAGCGGGACACCGATGACGAGCGAGAGCAGCAGGCCTTTCAGCGCGTCGACCAGCCAGAGGCGCCAGGTCATGCGGTTGAAGCCGAAGCGGGCTTCGAGGCCGAAGGTCGAATACAGGCCGAAGGGCAGCTCGAGCAGGCCGCCGATCGCGGCGAAGGCGACGACCAGCGTCACTTCGTAGGCGAGGCCATTCCAGCGCAGGCCGATCGCGTCCAGCACGAGCTGGTTCAAGGCATCGAGGCCGCCGAAGAGCGTCCAGCCGAGCAGGATGACGGCGCTGAAGACCATCTGGATCTGGCCGAAACGAATCTTGGCCAGGGTGTAGTCGGCGGCCTTGTGGTGAGCGGCGAGGTCGACCGTGGCGCGAAACTGCGCAGGCACGGCGTCGCGGTGGTCGAGCACATGGCGCGCCTGCCGGGCGGCGAGCCAGGCACGAACGAGCGAGGGAGGCGACCAGCACGCCCGCGAAGGCGAGGGTCCAGAGCGATGCAGACATCGACGCCAGTGTAGGCGGGCACCGGAATCGGCGCGTACGATCGGACGATGACCGACCCCGCCGCTGCCATGCCCGACCTGCCTGCCGACGACCAGAACCTGGTCTGGATCGATCTCGAGATGACGGGCCTGTCGCCCGAGCGTGACCGCATCATCGAGATCGCCGTGGTGGTCACCGACGCGCAGCTCGCGCAGCGGATCGAGGGCCCCGTCTTCGCCGTGCATCAAAGCGACGAGGTCCTGGCCGGCATGGACGCCTGGAACACCGGCACGCATGGCCGCAGCGGCCTGACGGACAGGGTCCGGACCTCGACGGTGAACGAGGCCGAAGCCGAGCGCAGCGTCATCGACTTCCTGCAACGCTACGTCGGCAAGGGCAAGTCGCCGATGTGCGGCAACAGCATCTGCCAGGACCGGCGCTTTCTTGCCGCGACGATGCCGGCGCTGGAGGCCTTCTTCCACTATCGCAACTGCGACGTCAGCACCCTGAAGGAGCTGGCGCGGCGCTGGAAGCCCGCCATCCTGGCCGGCTTCAAGAAGGCGCAGGCGCACACGGCGCTCGCCGACATTCACGAGTCGATCGACGAGCTGGCCTACTACCGCGAGCACTTCCTCGCGCTTTGATCTGGGCCGCGCTCTGCAAGAAACGGCAGGGCGTTGTAGAATCGAAGGCTTTTCGCGGACGACCTTTCGTCCACGAGATCTAGTTCATCCCCTCTGACCGCCTCGGCATTCGCTGCCGAATCCTGCGCGGACTGGTCGGCGGCGATGCCGTCGCTCCCTTCATACAGCGACCGACCTGCTTTCGCTTCGTGCGAAAGCGCAAGCGTGGCTGCGCGCATGCAGCTGCGTTGGCGTTCGACCTGAGACGATCATGACCTTCGAATCCCTGGGCCTTCCTGAAGCCCTCACCCGCGCCCTGGCCGATGCCGGCTACGACGCGCCCACCACCGTGCAAAGCGCCGCGATTCCGCCCGCGATGGCCGGCAGCGACCTGATGGTTGCCGCCGCCACCGGCAGCGGCAAGACGGCGTCGTTCATCCTGCCGGCGCTGCAACGCGTGCTGCTGGCGCGCGCCGACGCATCGAAGCGGCGTGAAAAGGGCGTGACCTACGGGCCGCGCATCCTGGTGCTGACGCCGACCCGCGAGCTCGCCATCCAGATCGCCAAGGCGGCCGACGTCTATGGCCGGCATGTGCCCGGCCTGCGCGTGGCCACCGTCGTCGGCGGCGTGCCCTATGGCGCCCAGCTGAAGGCGCTGCGCGGCCCGCTCGACATCCTCATCGCCACGCCCGGCCGGCTCCTCGACCACCTGACCACCGGCAAGGCCGTGCTCGGCCACGTCGAGATGTTCGTGCTCGACGAAGCCGACCGCATGCTCGACATGGGCTTCATCGACGACATCCGCACCATCGCCGACCACGTGCCGCAGACGCGCCAGACGGTGATGTACAGCGCCACCTTCCTCGGCAACGTCGGCGGCCTGGCGCGCAGCCTGCTGCGCGATCCGCAGAAGGTCGAGGTCGCCTCGCACACCGACACCCACGCCAACATCGAGCAGCGGCTGCACTGGGCCGACAACTTCGCGCACAAGAATGCGCTGCTCGACCACATCCTGACGCAGCGCGAGGTCGAGCAGGCGCTCGTCTTCACGAGCACGCAGATCGATGCCGATCGCCTCGCCGACCGCCTGGCCGAGATGGGTCACGCGGTGGCTTCGCTGCACGGCGGCATGCCGCAAGGCCGACGCAACCGCGTGCTGCAAGGCCTGCGCTCGCGCCAGCTGCGCATCCTGGTCGCCACCGACGTCGCCGCCCGCGGCATCGACGTGCGCACGATCAGCCACGTCGTCAACTACGGCCTGCCGATGAAGCCGGAAGACTACGTGCACCGCATCGGCCGCACCGGCCGCGCCGGCAAGAACGGCCTGGCCGTGACCCTGGCCGAGCGCATGGACACCGGCATGATCCGGCGCATCCAGCAGTTCACGACGCAGGCCATTCCCGTGACGACGATCGCCGGCCTGGAGCCGAAAGTGGTGGCGCCGAAGATGTTCGCGCATGCGCCCGGGCCGCGCGGCGCCGAGCGTTCGTTCGATCGCGCACCGCGTCGTCCGGAAGTGCGTCGCGTCGGCGAATCGCGCGGCAGCGAAGCAGCGCGCGGCAATCCTTTCGACCGGGCCTTGCCGGTGCGCGACGAGCGCCGCGCACCGCGCCCCGGTCCCGCGGCCTACAAGGGTCGTCCCAAGCCCGGCGCGCGTCCGCGTCCGGGCGGCTTCGCACGCTGATGTGAAAGCCGGGTGCGGCGGCTAGCGCCGCTGCACGGTGACCGTCACCGTCATTCCCAGGTAGTCGCCCGACTCGCCGAACCAGCTGCCCGAGATCGGCGCAGCCTGCGACGGGTCGCGGGCGACGCCGACGCGAATAAGCTGCGTGCCGCCGAGCAGGTTGTTGGTCGGATCGAACGGCACCCAGCCGGCGCCGGGCAGGTAGGCCTGCAGCCAGGCGTGCGTGTAGCCGGCGCCGACCATGCCGCCCTCTTCACCGTCATCGAGCGCGGCGTCGTAGAGATAGCCGGAGACGAAGCGCGTGGCCACGCCGAGCCGGCGCGCCGCCTCCATCATCAGCAGGGCGAAGTCGCGGCACGAGCCGCTGGCGAGCTTGAGGGTCTCGAGCGGCGACTGCGTGCCTTCCTCGTCGCGCGCGGCATAGCTGAAGTTCTCCCGGATGTGCTGGTTCATCTCGATCAGCAGGTCGCGCGTGCCGGTCGGGCCGTCGGTGCGGATGAACTGGCGCGCCCAGGCGGTCAGCACACCCTCGGGATCGTCGTGGTACGGACGCAGGTAGTGCTCGAGGTCGTAGCGCTCCTCGAGGGTGTAGGCGAACGGGAAGATCTCGGCGCTCGGCGAGAGCGGCAGCTCGAGGTTCATCGAGTGGCGCGTGCTCGATCGTGAAGCTGCAGATGATCTGCAGCGTCGAGGCCGGCTCGCGCGGCTGCACCAGAGCCACCGAATTCGAGAGCGGGTCCTGGATCATGCGCACGTCGGATTCGGGGCTGACGTCGAGGTCGGTCGCGAGCACGCGCAGGTCGTGGCTGTCGCGCGGCCGGAACATCACCCGATGCTCGCCGAACGTCACCGGCTGGCGATAGTTGTAGACCGTCGTATGGACGATCTCGTAGCGGACGGGCACGGCGCAGCGTCGTCGGCTAGGCGCGCAGCAACTCGACTTCGAACATCAGCGTCGCGTTCGGCGGAATGACGCCGCCGGCGCCACGCGCGCCATAGCCGAGTTGCGGCGGGATGACGAGAACGCGCGTGCCGCCTTCCTGCATGCCCTGCACGCCTTCGTCCCAGCCCTTGATCACCATGCCGGCGCCGAGATCGAACTCGAAGGGATCGTTGCGATCCTTGCTCGAATCGAACTTGGCGCCCTTGACGCCGTTTTCGTAGAGCCAGCCCGTGTAGTGAACGGTGACCGGTGTGCCGGCCTCGGCGAGCTTGCCGGTGCCGGGGACCTTGTCGTCGTACTGCAGTCCGGAGGCGGTCGTTTGCATGGTCGAGTTCTTTCCGCGAGGGCCAAACCACGAATGATGCCATTCATGATGGGTCGTGGCTCGACCCCGGCAGCGGCCAACGACTGCGCCACTGCGCGACGGCGGCGGACAGCCAGTCGTCGATGGTCGTGCCGATCGCGTCGATGGCGAGCACCGCGCCGGCCGCGCGCAAGGCGAACAGCGGGTCGCGCAGGTCGAGCGCCGTGGCACCGGTCTGCTTGGAGAGCTTGTCGCCGTTGGCGGCGAGCACGAGCGGCGTGTGCAGATAGCGCGGCGTCGGCAGCCCGAGGCTGCGTTGCAGAACGATCTGGCGCGCGGTGTTGCCGGCCAGGTCTTCGCCGCGGACGACATCGGTGATGTCTTGTGCCGCATCGTCGACGACCACGGCAAGCTGGTAGGCCCAGATGCCGTCGGCGCGCTTGAGGATGAAGTCGCCGACATCGGTCGCGACATCCTGGGTCTGCGTGCCGAGGCGTCGGTCGGTCCACTCGACCTTCGACGCGTCCGGCGCGATCCGGAGGCGAAACGAGCGTGCGGCCTTGCCGTGCAGCCCGCTGCGGCAAGTGCCCGGGTAGACGCGCTCGGCATGGCGTGCACGCTCGCCATGCGCCGGCGCTGCAGCGAGCTCGAGGTCGCGCCGACTGCAGCCGCACGGATAGGCCAGGTCGGCGGCGAGGAGTCGGTCGAGGGTCGATTGATAGGCGGCGGTGCGGCTCGATTGCCGCCAGGGCGCTTCGTCCGGCAAGAGGCGGCAGCGCGCGAGCTGGCCCAGGATGAACTCGGCCGCGCCCTCGACGTTTCGCGGCGCATCGAGATCCTCGATGCGGACCAGCCAGCGGCCGCCTCGGGCCCGTGCGTCGAGCCACGAAGCAAGCGCCGCGACGAGCGAGCCGGCGTGCAGCGGCCCGGTCGGCGAGGGCGCGAAGCGCCCGACGTAGCGCGTCGTCATCGGCTCGGCGTTGCTGCCGCAGGCGCCGCGATCAGGCCCGCTTCTTCGCGACCTTGGCCGATGCCGCGCGTTCGCCGACGCGGCTGCCATGGCGCTCGAGCAAGGCGCTGCGCGTGGCCGGGCTCTCGAGCTGATCGAGCCACCAGCGCAGGGCCAGCCCCATCTGCGGCTTGCGCGCCGCCGCCGCGGCTGCCGGCCACCGGCGTTCGCCAGGCATAGCCCAGGCGCGCCTCGGGCCGCTCGCGCAACACGCGCTTGACCACCAGCCGGCCGGCGGCGATGTGGTCGCGGGCCATCGACTCGGGCACGAAGCCGCAGCCGAGCGAGCGCAGCTGGGCGTCGATCTTGGTCTGCATGTTGCTCACGGTCAGCACGTCCTGGCCGGGCAGCAGGTTGACGGTCATCGGCGCCAGACGCTGCGCCGAATCGGCGACGGCGACCGCACGATGGCGGATCAGCTCGCGTCGTCGAGCGGCTCGCTCGCCCTGGCAAGCGGATGATGCGGCGCGACAGCGAAGACGAAGGGCACGGGCCCGAGATCCTTCAGCGTCACGCCGGTCGGCAGCTCACGCGCCGAGCCGACACCGATCGCCAGGTCGGCCTGGCCGGTGACCAGCGCTTCCCAGGTCCCGGCCATCACTTCCGTGCGCAGGCGAAGGCGGGTTGCCGGCGGCGCGCCGGTGCCCGCCGCTTCGCGGCTGCCGGCGGCCGGCCGCGTCGTGCAGGCATAGAAGGATTCGCACAGCTCGAGCATGGTCGTGCGCGAGATGACGTCGTCGACGGCGACGCTGAGTTGCGTCTCCCAGCCCGTGGCGACGCGCTTGACGCGGTTGGCGACCGCGTCCATCTGCTCGAGCAGACGGCGGCCTTCGTCGAGCAGCTCCTGGCCGGCCGCGGTGAGCGTCGCCTGGCGGGAGCGGCGATCGAAGAGCAGCACGTCGAGCGCGTCTTCGAGCTGGCGCACGCTGTAGGTCAGCGCCGAAGGCACCTTGCCGAGCTCGCGCGCGGCCGCGGCGAAGCTGCCGCTGCGGGCGATCGCATCGACCATGGCCAGGGCGTCGGGAGTCAGGGCACTGCGCGCTTCGCTCATGAACAGCACCGCAAGGAAGGTCGTTCATCTTATTTGAATGCGGACGACAACGCGGCTTGCTCGCCAAAGCGCCCGGGGTTCCTACATTCGTTGCTCAGGAAAGGACCGTTCCCATGATCACGCTTCGCAAATCGTCCGACCGCGGCTATGCCGACCACGGCTGGCTGAAGAGCTGCCACACCTTCTCGTTCGCCGACTACCACGATCCGCAGCACATGGGCTTCGGCAACCTGCGGGTCATCAACGAGGATCGCATCGCTCCCGGCAGCGGCTTCGGCACGCACGGCCATCGCGACATGGAGATCGTCAGCTACGTGCTCGAAGGCGAGCTCGCGCACAAGGACAGCATGGGCACCGGCGGCGGCAAGAGCGACGCCACCGGCATCATCCGGCCGGGCGATGTCCAGCGCATGAGCGCCGGACGCGGCGTGCAGCACAGCGAGTTCAATCACGCACCGAACCAGACGACGCACTTCCTGCAGATCTGGATCGAGCCGAACGCGCGCGGCATCGCCGCCGAGTACGAGCAGAAGCACTTCGACACGGCCGACAAGCGCGGCAAGCTGCGCCTCGTCGCGTCGCCCGACGGCCGCGACGGCTCGCTCACGATCCACGCCGACGCGTCGCTTTCGGCCGGCCTCTTCGACGGCGAAGAGCGCGCCGAGCAGAGCCTGGACCCCAGCCGCAAGGCCTGGGTCCACGTGGTGCGCGGCCGCATCGACGTCAACGGCAGGCAGCTCGGTGCCGGTGACGCGCTCGGGCTCGAGGGCGAGTCGAAGCTCGAGCTCGGCCACGGCGAGCAGGCCGAGGTGCTGGTCTTCGACCTGGCCTGAACGACAACAATCTCAACGACGCGAAAGGTCATCATGCAGAGCGGCTACCAGAACCCCACCGTGCTCCTCGGCCGGATCCTCCTCGGCCTCATCTTCGTGCTCGCCGGCATCGGCAAGATCGGCGGCTTCGAAGGCACCGTGGGCTACATCGCGTCGAAAGGCCTGCCGCTGCCGCAGGTGGTGGCCGTGCTCACCATCTGCATGGAAGTCGGCGGCGGCCTCGCCTTGATGTTCGGCTTCTACACGCGCTGGGCCGCGTTCGGGCTGGCGATCTTCACGATCCTGGCCGGCCTCATCTTTCACAACTTCTGGGCCTCGCCCGAAGCGATGAAAGTGGCTCAGCAGACGAACTTCATGAAGAACCTGTCGATCGCCGGCGGCATGCTGGTGCTCGCCGTCTTCGGGCCGGGCGCGCTCAGCCTCGACGCGAAGCGCGGCCGGGCCTGAGCCCGGCTCGCGCGGCCAGCGGGATGCGTCTCAGCCGGCGTCGCGGGCCAGGCGCACGCCGCTGAACTGCCACTGCGCGTCGGGCGGGAAGAAGTTGCGATAGCTGGCGCGCACGTGGCCTGCCGGCGTGGCGCACGAGCCGCCGCGCAGCACGAACTGGTTGCACATGAACTTGCCGTTGTACTCGCCGACGGCGCCCGGCAGCGGTCGATAGCCGGGATAGGCGAGGTAGGCCGAGTTCGTCCACTCCCAGACGTCGCCGAACATCTGCACCGGCTCGTCGCCGACCGGCGCGGTCTGCGGCATCGGATGGAAGACGCCGCGGTCGGCGAAATTGCCGGCGACAGGAGTGCGCCGCGCGCGCGCCGCGTGCTCCCATTCGAGCTCGGTCGGCAAGCGGGCGCCTGCCCAGCGCGCGAAGGCATCGGCTTCGAAGAAGCTGAGATGGCAGATCGGCGTGTGCGGATCGATCTCGACCGTGCCTTGCAAGGTGTGATTCAACCAGCGCTCGCCCTCGCGCAGCCAGTACAGCGGCGCCTGGCGCCGGCCCGACTGGACCCAGTCCCAGCCCATCGACAGCCAGAGCTCTGGCCGGGCATAGCCGGCGTCCTCGATGAAGCCGAGGTAGTCGCCGTAGGTCGCGGGGCGCGAGGCGATTTCGAACGGTGCCGCGAAGGCCCGGTGCCGCGGCGTTTCGTTGTCGAAGCAGAAAGCACCGTCGCGCGCCGGCTCATGGCCGAGCTCGAGCAGGCCGCCCTCATGGCCGAACCATCGCATCGGCTGCGGCTGCACCGCGGCCATCGGCCAGCGCCTGGCATAGGCCGCTGCCGAGGGGTTGGCGGCCAGCGCGTGCTTGATGTCGGTGAGGATCAGCTCCTGGTGCTGTTGCTCGTGCTGCAGGCCGAGCTCGACGAGCGAGGCGATCTCCGCCTCGTCGCCGCGCGCCGCGAGCAGCGCCTGCATGCGCGCATCGACGTCGCCGCGATAGTGCTTCACGTGCTCGAGCGTCGGCCGGCTGATGAGGCCGCGCTGCGGCCGCGGGAAGCGATCGCCGACGCCCTGGTAGTAGCTGTTGAAGAGAACCCGGTAGGCCGGATCGAAGGCGCGGAAATCGGCCTCGAAGCGCTCGAGCACGAAGGTCTCGAAGAACCAGGTGATGTGCGCGAGATGCCATTTGGTCGGACTGGCATCGGGCATCGACTGCAACTGGCAGTCTTCGGCGCTGAGCGGCGCTGCAAGGGCAAGACTGGCCTGGCGAATCGTGGCGTAGCTCGTCGCCAAGGGCGTCGGGCGCGCCGTGACACGGCCGCGCGGAGTGGCATTCGTCATGCGTTTTTCTCCTCCGTTCTTGCGGCCCAAGAGCCTAGCCGAAGATGGATGGCGCTGCGGGCGAAGGGGTTGAACGGCAATCCGGCGCGCGCCGTGCGATACGCCCTCGTCAAGCACGAATGTACTCGTCCGGACGGGTGCGAGCGCTCTCTAGAATGGCCGCCATGGCTTTCGTTCATTTGCGCGTGCACACCGAATACTCGGTCGTCGACGGCACGCTGCGAGTCGACGAGGCGGTGGCCGCGGCCGCCGCCGACAAGCAGGCGGCTCTCGCGGTCACCGACCTGGGCAACCTCTTCGGCGCCGTCAAGTTCTACAGCGCCGCGCGCCGCGCCGGCGTCAAGCCGATCATCGGCGCCGAGCTCTGCCTCGAGCCCGAAGCCGGCGAAAAGCAGGCGACCCGGATCGTCGTGCTGGTGCAGAACCGCGAGGGCTACCTCAACCTCTGCGAGCTGTTGTCGCGCGGCTGGCTGCACAACGCCGACCGCGGCCATGCCTGGATCAAGTGGGAGTGGCTGGCCGAGCGCAATGGCGGCCTGATCGCGCTCTCGGGCGGCGAGAGCGGGCCGCTCGGCCTGGCGCTCGCCGCTGGCGATGGCGCCAGGGCGCGCGCAGCCGCGGGGCGGCTGGCGAGCTTCTTCGGCAATCGCTTCTACGTCGAGGTGCAGCGCAACGGCATGCCGGGCAACGAAGCGCATCTGCGCGCCGCTGTCGAGCTGGCCGCGGGCCTCGGCCTGCCGGTCGTGGCGACGCACTCGGTGCAGTTTCTCGGGCCTGACGACCACGAGGCGCACGACGCGCGCGTCTGCGTCGCCGAGGGCGAGATGCTGTCGAACCCGAAGCGCGTCAAGCGCTTCAGCCGCGAGCAATACTTCAAGACGCAGGCCCAGATGGAGGCCTTGTTCGCCGACCTGCCGAGCGCCCTGGCCAACAGCGTCGAGATCGCGAAGCGCTGCAGTCTCGCGCTCGTTCTCGGCAAGCCGCAGCTGCCCGATTTCTCCACGCCGCAGGTCGATGGCCGGCAGGTGCCGATGGCCGAGCACTTCCGCAGCGCATCGCACGAAGGGCTCGAGAACCGGCTCGCCCAGCTCTATCCCGACACGACGGTGCGAGAGCGCGAGCGGCCGCGCTACGTCGAGCGGCTCGACTTCGAGATCGAGACGATCCTGAAGATGGGCTTTCCCGGCTACTTCCTGATCGTGGCCGACTTCATCAACTGGGCCCGTGCCAACGGCTGCCCGGTCGGGCCGGGCCGCGGCTCGGGCGCGGGCTCGCTGGTGGCCTACTCGCTCAACATCACCGGCCTCGATCCGCTGCAGTACCAGCTGCTGTTCGAGCGCTTCCTCAATCCCGAGCGCGTCTCGATGCCGGACTTCGACATCGACTTCTGCCAGGCCCATCGCGAGCGGGTCATCGACTACGTGAAGCAGAAGTACGGCCGCGACGCGGTCAGCCAGATCGCCACCTTCGGCACGATGGCGGCGAAGGCGGCGTTGCGCGACATCGGCCGGGTCCTGGGCATGAGCTACGGCCATGTCGATTCGGTGGCAAAGCTCGTACCCGCGCCGCCCGGCAAGACCGTCACGCTGCGCCGCCCGCCCGAGAAGTTCGACGCCAGCGTGATCTATGCGCGCCGCGAAGCGCCCGAGATCGAGCAGCGCGAGAAGAACGAGGTCGAGGTGGCCGAGCTGCTGGCGCTTGCGGAGCGGGTGGAGGGCATCGTGCGCAACGTCGGCATGCATGCCGGCGGCGTGCTGATCGCGCCCGGCCGGATCACCGACTTCTGCCCGCTCTACATGCAGCCGGGCAGCGAGAGCGCGGTGAGCCAGTTCGACAAGGACGACGTCGAGGCGATCGGCCTCGTGAAGTTCGACTTCCTCGGCCTGGCGACGCTGACCATCCTCGAGCTCGCGAAGGATTTCATCGTCGAGCGCCATCCGGAACGCACCGGCTTCTCCTACGACGACCTGCCGCTCGACGACGCCAAGGTCTACCAGCTCTTTTCCGAAGGCCGGACCGAATCGGTGTTCCAGTTCGAAAGCGCCGGCATGGTCCGGATGCTGAAGGACGCCAAGCCGAGCCGCATCGAAGACCTGATCGCGCTCAACGCCATGTTCCGGCCCGGGCCGATGGAGAACATCCCCAGCTTTTGCGCGCGCAAGCACGGCCGCGAAGAAGTCAGCTACCCGCATCCGCTGCTCGAGACGGTGCTCGGCGAGACCTACGGGATCATGGTCTACCAGGAGCAGGTGATGCAGGCCGCACAGGTGCTGGGCGGCTACTCGCTCGGCGGTGCCGACCTGCTGCGCCGGGCCATGGGCAAGAAGAAGGCCGAGGAGATGGCGACCCATCGCGCCATCTTCCGCGACGGTGCCGCCAAGAAGGAGATCTCGACGGAGGTCGCCGACGAAGTGTTCGACCTGATGGAGAAGTTCGCCGGCTACGGCTTCAACAAGTCGCATGCCGCCGCGTACTCGCTTCTGGCCTACCAGACGGCGTGGATCAAGGTCCACTTTCCGGCCGAGTTCTTCGCCGCGAACATGACGATCGAGCTCGACAACAGCGACAAGCTGAAGGCCTTGCTCTTCGACGCGAAGACGTTCGCCGTCCAGATCGAGATGCCCGACATCAATACCGGCACCTATCGTTTCGAGCCGGTGTCGCCGCGCTCGGTGCGCTACGGCCTGGGTGCGATCAAGGGCACGGGGCAGGGCGCGATCGAGGCGATCGCGGCCGCACGCGATGCCGGCGGCCCGTTCACCAGCCTCTTCGACTTCTGTGCCCGCGTCGATCGCGGCCGGATCAACCGGCGCGTCGTCGAGTCCCTGGTCAAGGCCGGTGCCTTCGACGCGCTGCACGACTCGCGCTCCAGCCTGCTTGCCAGCGTCGGCCTGGCGCTCGACTGGGCCGACACGCAAGCCGCCCACGCCGATCAGGGCGGCCTCTTCGACTTCGGTGCCGAGGAAGCCGCGCATGGTGCCAGCACCCAGGAACCGGCCCTCGTGCCGGCCGCGGAATGGAGCATCAAGGAGCGGCTGACGCTGGAGAAATCAGCGCTCGGCTTCTATCTCTCCGGCCACCTCTTCGACCAGAGCGCAAGCGAGGTCCGGCGCTTCGCACGCTTGCGCATCGCCGACCTGATCGACAGCCGCGAGCCGGTGCTGCTCGCCGGCATCGTCGGCGACCTGCGCATCGTCAACGGCCAGCGCGGCCGCGTCGCCATCTTCAAGCTCGACGACGGCAGCGACTTCATCGAGTCGGTGGCGAACGAGGACCTGATCAATGCCAATCGCGACCTGCTGAAGGACGACGAGCTCGTCATCGTGCAGGGCAAGGTCCAGCCCGATCGCTTCTCGGGCGGCGTGCGTCTCAACGTCCAGAGCGTCTGGGATCTTGCCGGCGCGCGCTGTCGCTTCGGCAAGTACCTGCGCGTCGAGGTCAACGGCAGCGTGCCGCCGGTGGCCGAAGTGCTGCGCGAGTTTCCGTCACGCCGCATCGAGACCGAGCAGGGCGAGCTGCCGCTCGGACTGGCGGTGCGCCTGGCCTTGCTGCGCGAAGGTGCGGCGGGCGAGATCGACCTCGGCGACGCGGCGCGCTTCTATCCCTCGGAAGCGGCGCTGGCGCGCTGGAATGCGGCCGCGACGCATGGCCGCGCCGCCGTCGTCTACGACTGAGCCGCATCGCGCGACGATGACCGACAGCGTCCCGCTCACCGGACTCGTCCTCACGGGCGGCGGCGCACGGGCGGCCTACCAGGTCGGTGTGCTGAAGGCGATCGCGCAGGTGCGCAAGGAGGCGGGCGCGGCCGGCGGCCCGAATCCGTTTCCGGTCATCGCCGGAACCTCGGCCGGTGCCATCAATGCTGCTGCGCTGGCCTGCCGCGCCGACGACTTCGACGGTGCCGTGGCCGGCATCAGCCACATCTGGGAGAACTTTCGTGCCGAGCAGGTCTATCGGGCCGATTCGCTCGGCGTGATCCGCACCGGCGCGCGCTGGCTGACGATGATGTCGATCGGCTGGATCATCGCGCGCTGGCGGCGCGCCCGGCCGCGCTCGCTGCTCGACAACACGCCGCTCGAAGCGCTGCTCGGCAGGCTCGTCAGCACCGAGCGGCTGCATCAGGTCATGGCGGCCGGCCACCTGCACGCGCTGGCCGTGACGGCGTCGAGCTACGGCTCGGGCCTGCACGTCACCTTCTACGACGCGCTCGACGACATCCTTCCGTGGACGCGCTCGCAGCGGCTCGCCGTGCGGGCGCCGATCACGGTGGCGCACCTGCTCGCCTCGTCGGCGATTCCGTTCGTCTTTCCGGCGGTCGCGCTCGAGATCGAGGGCCATCTCGAATACTGCGGCGACGGCTCGATGCGGCAGGCGGCGCCGATCTCGCCGGCGGTCCATCTCGGCGCCGAGCGCATCCTCGTCGTCGGCGCCGGACGCATGCACGAGCCGCCCGGCGAGCGCGCGCCGAGCCGCGACTATCCGAACCTCGCCCAGATCGCCGGCCACGCCCTCTCGAACATCTTTCTCGACGCGCTGGCGGTCGATGTCGAGCGGCTGACGCGCATCAACGCCACGCTTGCCCTGCTGCCGCCGCGCTCGCGTGCCGAAACCAGCCTGAAGCCGCTCGAAGTGCTGGTCATCGCCCCGAGCGAGCGCCTCGACGACATCGCCGCCAAGCATCTCGGCGAGCTGCCGCTGCCGATCCGCGCGATGCTGGGTGGCCTCGGGGTGCAGGGCAAGGGCGACGACGCCCGCGGCGCGGCGCTCGCCAGCTATCTGCTCTTCGAGGCGTCCTATACGCGCGAGCTCATCGCGCTCGGGGTTCGCGACACGATGGCCCGGCGCGACGAGGTGCTCGCCTTCTTCGGCTGGGGCGAAACGGCCACTGCGGCGCCATGAAGAAGGGCCTCGGCGCGCAGCAGGCTGCGCGTTCGAGGCCCTGAGTCAGCGCCGTCGGCGCCGCGCTTATTTCTTCGACTTCTTCGGCTCGCTGGCCGCGCTGGCTGCCGCCGCGGCCTTCTCGGCCTTGGCTTCTGCCTTGGCTTCCTTCTTCTTCTCCTTGGCGTCGGCCTTTGCGGCGGCCGAGGCGGCCTTCGCCGAGGCAGCCGGGGTCATCGCCGGCGTGGCGGTCGTCGCCGGCGTTGCCGCGGTGGCCTTCGCCGGCATCGCCGCGGGCGTCGCCTTGGTTGCGGGCGTGGCCATCGTCGCCGGGGCGGCCGAGGTGGCGGGCGTTGCCTTGGTCTCCTTCGCAGCCTTCGCCGGCATCGCCGGTGCGCCTGCGAACGCCGAGCCGTTGACGGTCAGTCCGGACTGCGAGAAGGTGGCCGCGTTCTTGTCGCCCACGCCCTTGACGCGAACGACCATGTCGTTCCAGTCCTTGAACTTGCCCTTGGCACGCTCGTCGATGATCTTCTGGGAGATCGAGGGGCCGATGCCCTTGATCGACTCGAGCTCGGCCTGGCTGGCCGTGTTGGCGTCGACGGCGAAGGCCGAGAACGCGAAGAACGCGGCGAGCGCGACGAGAATTTTCTTGAACATGCCTGGGCTCCTTGTAGTAATGATCAGGTCGGCGGCGTTTCGATGCGAGCGCCGGCTGCCAGAAGGCGGATGCCGACGTAGCGCCCACCCGTAACGGCCGCCGCCGCCTCCGGGTTGACGCCGAAACTGGACGGCTTCAGGGCTGCAGGCGCAACCAGTCGACGTAGCGCGCGACCCCGCTCGCCACATCGGCGAAGGCGTGGTCGCAGCCGACGGCGCGCAGGCGCGCGAGGTCGGCCTCGGTGAAGCACTGGTACTTGCCGACGAGCGCGGCCGGGAAGTCGACGTAGTCGATCAGGCCCTGGGCCGCGAGGTCGGCCAGCGGCAGCGCCGCCTCGCCGCGCGCCAGGCGGCCGGCATTGACGACGGCGAGCGCCACGTCGTTGAACGGCTGGGCCCGGCCGGAGCCGAGGTTGAAGATGCCGCTGGCCTGCGGATTCGCGAGGAACCAGAGATTGACGGCGACGACGTCATCGACGAAGACGAAGTCGCGCTTCTGCTCGCCCGCGGCATAGCCGCCATATTCGCCGAACAGCTTGACCCGTCCGGCCGCCTGCCATTGCTCGAAATGGTGGAACGCGACCGAGGCCATGCGGCCCTTGTGCTGCTCGCGCGGGCCGTAGACGTTGAAATAGCGAAAGCCCGCGATCTGGGTCTTCGCGCCGGGCAGGGCGCGGCGCACGACGTTGTCGAAGAGCAGCTTGGACCAGCCGTAGACGTTGAGCGGCCGCTCGAACGCCGGCTCCTCGCGAAACGCGGCCGATCCGCCATAGGTGGCCGCCGAGGACGCATAGAGGAGGCGAACGTCCTGTGCCTGGCAGGCGTCGAGGAGGGACTTCGAGGCGCGGTAGTTCAGCTCGAGCATCAGCCGGCCATCGTGCTCCATGGTGTCGGAGCAGGCGCCTTCGTGGAACACGGCATCGACGCGGCCGAACTCTGCGCGCGCGAAGCGCTCGTAGAAATCGCGTCGGTCGAAGTAGTCGCTGATCGACGCGCCGAGGAGGTTCCGGTACTTGTCGCCGTCGCTGAGATCGTCGACGGCGATGATGTCGTCGATGCCGATGGCGTTCAGGCCATGCACGAGGTTGGATCCGATCATGCCGGCGGCGCCGGTGACGACGACTCTCATGGCGCGGCCTTCGCGTCGAACAGCTCGTCGTAGCTCACGCTCGCCGTGCCGAACTTGCCGACGACGATGCCGCCGGCGCGATTGGCGAAGGTCAGCGCGTCGCGCAGGCCGAGGCCGCAGGCGAGCATCGCGGCCATCGTGGCAATCACGGTATCGCCCGCGCCGGTGACGTCGAACACCTCGCGCGCTTCGGCCGGCACCTGGGCATGGCCATTCGCATCGAAGAGCGACATGCCTTCTTCGGAGCGGGTCAGCAGGAGGCCTTCGAGGCCGAGCTCCTGGCGCAGCTTTTCGGCGCGTGCCTCGAGCTGCGCCGGACTGGACCAGGCCCCGATCACCTGCGCCAGCTCGGTCCGGTTCGGGGTGATGACGGTGGCCCCGGCGTAGCGCGAATAGTCACTGCCTTTCGGGTCGACGAGCACCGGCTTGCCGAGCGCGCGTGCCTTCTCGATCATGCCGGGGATGTGGGTCAGGCCGCCCTTGCCGTAGTCGGAAAAAAGGACCGCATCGTGCTCGGGCAGGACCCGTTCGTATTCCGCGGCCATGCTCGCCAGCACCTCGTGGTCGGGCTGGTTCTCGAAGTCGACGCGGATCAGTTGCTGGGCCCGGCCGATGACGCGCAGCTTGACGATGGTGAAGAGCTGCGCGTCGCTGCCGAGCAGCGCCGTGACGCCGCGCTCTTCGAGCAGCTCGCGCAGGCGACGCGCCGGCTCGTCGGTGCCGACGACGGTGACGAGCGTGGCTTGCGCGCCCAGCGTCTTGACGTTGAGCGCGACGTTGGCCGCGCCGCCGAGGCGCTCTTCCTCGCGGTTGACGCGCACCACGGGCACCGGGGCCTCGGGCGAGATGCGATCGACCGCGCCGAACCAGTAGCGGTCGAGCATCGCGTCGCCGACGACCAGGACGCGTGCGGCGGCGAGGCGTTCTCGCGAAGGAGCTCCAACGGCCACTACAGGTCCTCCAGACGTTGCGGCGGATAAGTATCCCAGCCGAGGCAGCCGGGACATTGCCAGAAGTAGTGCTCGGCCTCGAAGCCGCAGGCGGCGCAGCGATAGCGATGCAGGGGCCTGGCGGCGCGCCGCACGGCGTCGTAGAGCACGCCGGTTTCCGCGGGCGCAAGCGCCGGCGCTGTTGTCGTGCTGAGGTTGCCGGCGCTCGCAGTGGCGCCGGCGCGCGGCGCAAGCAGGGCCTGGGCCGCCGCCATCGTCGGATGCTCGCGCAGATGCTCGAGCAGGCGTGACTGGCGCGCCGCGGCATCCGGCTGCAGCGAGGCGATGGTCTCGAGGAGCTCCATCGTCGGCGTCTGTTCGTAGAGTGCGTTCAGACGCTCGAGCGCAGCCGCCTCCTTGCCCGCGGCGCGCGCGCTCGCGGCGTAGCGGCGAGCCACCAGGTTGAACGAGGCCGGCTTCACGCTCAGCAAGGTGTTCCAGAGGCGGAGCGCTTCGGCAGGGTCGCCGCGGGCGGCAGCACGATCGCCCGCGAGCACCAGCGGCCGCGCATCGTTCGGCGCAACCTCGCGGGCGGCCGCGACGGCCTTGTCGGCGGCCGCGCCATCGTGCGCGGCGTCGGCCTCCAGCGCGATCTCGCACCAGTAATGCGCGATGCGCGAGGCGAACGAGCCGGTGCCGCTCTTTTCGAGCTGCTCGCCGATCTCGACCGCCGCTTTCCAGTCGCGCGCGCGCTCGTGCAGGTCGAGCAGGGCCAGGCGCGCCTCGGTATCGAACGCGGTGCCGGCGAGGGCGGTGAAGGCTTGCTCGGCGCGGTCGAACAGGCCGGCTTTCATGAAGTCCTGCGCCAGGGCGTGCTGGGCGCGCTCGCGCTCGCCCTTCGGCAGGTCGGCCCGGCCCAGGAGGTGCTGGTGCACGCGCACCGCGCGCTCGTATTCGCCGCGCCGACGGAACAGGTTGCCGAGCGCGAAGTGCAGGTCGGAGGTGTCGGGGTCCTGCTGCACTGCCTCGATGAAGGCATCGATGGCCTTGTCGTGCTGCTCGTTGAGCAGCAGGTTCAGGCCCTTGTAGTAGACCTTGGGCGAGTCACTGCGCTCGCGCCGGCCTTGCCGCATGTCGAGGCGCGACGCGATCCAGCCGAGCACGAAGCCGACCCCGAAGGCCAGCGGCACCCAGATCAGCCACTGCGGCTCAAAGTCCATCGCGCGGCGGATGGCTCATGGCCGGCTCGACGCCGATCGGCATCACGTTGGCTGGGGTGCTAGCAACGGGTGCGCGCGCCGTCTCGCGGCGGGCGATGCGGCGATGCCGCCACCAGCTCGGCACCATCGCGAAGATGCCGAAGGCACAGCCGAGGCCGAACGCGGCGAGAACGATGATGACCATCGGGGCACGCCATTCCTGGCCGAAGAACCAGTGGATGCTCGATTCGTGCTGATTGTTCAGCGCGAAAGTGAACAGCGTGAAGAAGACGGCGGCCCGGACCAGCCAGACGAGCAGTCGCATCGCCTCGGGCGCGGACGTCGCGTCCTATTTCGTCGCGACGGCGCGCGCGGCGCTCGTCCCGACCGTGTCGTCGGACTCGGCCCGCAGCGCGCCGACGCGTGCGTCGACCGCTTCGCGCAGGGCCTTGCCCGGCTTGAAGTGCGGCACCAGCTTCTCGGAGATGACGACCTGCTCGCCCGAGCGCGGGTTGCGACCCAGGCGCGGCGGCCGCCGGTTGATCGAGAAGCTGCCGAAGCCGCGAATCTCGATGCGGTGGCCGCGCGCCAGGGCCGAGGCCATCGCGTCGAGGATCGTCTTGACCGCGAACTCGGTGTCGCGATGCGTCAGCTGGCCGAAGCGATCGGCCAGCTGTGCAACGAGGTCGGATCGCGTCATGAAGCCCCTCGGCCCGCGCGCGTCGTGGCGCTCAGGAGTCCTGGCCCTGGTTGTCGAGCTTGGCGCGCAGCAGGGCGCCCAGGCTCGTCGTGCCGGCGTTCTCGCGCTCGCTCGTCTGCGACAGACGCTGCATCGCTTCCTGCTGGTCGGCGTTGTCCTTGGCCTTGATCGAGAGCTGGATCGAACGCGCCTTGCGGTCGACGTTGATGATCATGGCGTTGACTTCGTCGCCTTCCTTCAGCACGTTGCGCGCGTCTTCGACGCGGTCGCGGCTGATCTCGGAGGCGCGCAGGTAGGCGGTGACGTCGTCGTTGAGCTTGATCTCGGCGCCGCGCGGATCGACCGTCAGCACCTTGCCGTTGACGATCGCGCCGCGGTCGTTGACCGAGGTGTAGCTCGTGAACGGATCGGAATCGAGCTGCTTGATGCCGAGCGAGATGCGCTCGCGGTCGACGTCGACGGCCAGAACGATGGCCTCGACTTCCTGGCCCTTCTTGTAGTTGCGCACCGCGGCTTCGCCGGGCTCGCTCCAGGACAGGTCGGACAGGTGCACCAGGCCGTCGATGCCGGCAGCCAGGCCGACGAAGACGCCGAAGTCGGTGATCGACTTGACCGGGCCCTTGACGCGATCGCCGCGCTGCACCGTGGCGGAAAACTCTTCCCACGGATTGGCCTTGCATTGCTTCATGCCCAGGCTGATGCGGCGCTTTTCCTCGTCGATCTCGAGGACCATGACTTCGACTTCCTCGCCGAGCGAGACCATCTTCGAGGGGGCGACGTTCTTGTTCGTCCAGTCCATCTCCGAGACGTGGACCAGGCCTTCGATGCCCGGCTCGATCTCGACGAAGGCGCCGTAGTCGGCGATGTTCGTGACCTTGCCGAACAGGCGCGTGCCCTGCGGGTAGCGGCGCGAAACGCCGTGCCACGGGTCGTCGCCCAACTGCTTGATGCCGAGCGAGACGCGGTTCTTCTCGGCGTCGAACTTCAGCACCTTGGCGTCGAGCTCCTGGCCGACCTGGACCACTTCGCTCGGGTGGCGGACACGGCGCCAGGCCATGTCGGTGATGTGCAGCAGGCCGTCGATGCCGCCGAGGTCGACGAAGGCGCCGTACTCGGTGATGTTCTTGACCACGCCGTGGACGATCGCGCCTTCGCGCAGCGTTTCCATCAGCTTGGCGCGCTCTTCGCCCATCGAGGCCTCGACCACGGCACGGCGCGACAACACGACGTTGTTGCGCTTGCGGTCGAGCTTGATGACCTTGAACTCCATCGTCTTGCCCTCGAACGGGCTCATGTCCTTGACCGGCCGCGTGTCGAGCAGCGAGCCGGGCAGGAAGGCGCGGATGCCGTTGACCAGCACCGTGAGGCCGCCCTTGACCTTGCCGTTCACCGTGCCGGTGACGAACTCGCCGGACTCGAGCGAGTTCTCGAGCGAGAGCCAGGAGGCGAGGCGCTTGGCCTTGTCGCGCGACAGGATGGTGTCGCCGTAGCCGTTCTCGACGGCATCGATGGCGACCGAGACGAAATCGCCGGGCTGGACTTCCAGCTCGCCGATGTCGTTCTTGAATTCTTCGATCGGAACGTAGGCTTCCGACTTCAGGCCGGCGTTGACGACCACGAAGTTGTGTTCGACGCGGACCACTTCGGCGGTGATGACCTCGCCGGTGCGCATCTCGGCCTTCTTGAGCGAGTCTTCGAACATCGCTGCGAAAGAATCGGGCGCGTGCGGCGTGGCAACTTGAACTTGGGACATGGGGCTTGTGTTTCCGTGCGACTTGCGCCGCGGGTTAGGTTGTCGATCCGACGCTTCGGTGTGCCATGCGGCACGAGGAGGGAAAGCGGCGGGCCTTTTTGCGATCGGCTTGCCGATCGCTTCTCTTCTCGATCTTCAGACCGGAGTGCGGTCGAAAGGTCGGCGCTCTTCCCAGGCTTTCAAGACGGCGTCGACCGAAGCTTCGATCGACAGCGCCGAGTTGTCCAGAAGGAGCGCCCCTTCGGCCGGCTTCAGGGGCGAAGCGCTGCGATTGCGGTCGCGAGCGTCGCGCGCCTCGAGGTCGGCACGAAGACCGTCGATATTAGCGGAAATCCCCTTTGAAATCAATTGCTTGTATCGGCGTTCGGCGCGTTCTGCGGCGCCGGCGGTGAGAAACACCTTGAGCGCGGCGTCGGGGAAAACGACGCTGCCCATGTCGCGCCCGTCGGCGACCAGGCCGGGCAGGCGGCGAAACGAGAGTTGCAGGTCGAGGAGGGCGCTGCGCACCGCCGGCCAGGCCGAGATGCGCGAGGCCATCGCACCGACGGATTCGAGGCGCAAGGAATCGCTGATGTCACGCGCACCGAGCCAGGTCCGATCGGCCTCGAAATGAAGGTCGAGCCGGGACGCCAGTCGGGCCAGCTCGTCTTCGGCGCCGGCGTCGATGCCGGCGTCGAGCGCGGCGATCGCGGCGGCGCGATAGAGGGCGCCGGAGTCGAGATAGCGATAGCCGAGCGCGGCGGCGACCGCGCTGGCCAGCGTGCCCTTGCCCGATGCGGTGGGTCCGTCGATGGCCAGCACGGGGATGGCGCCGCGTGCGCTCGACGCGACCGAGAACAAGGCTTCGAAATAGTCGGGCCAGGTCTTGCCGACGCAGCGCGGGTCGAGGATGCGAACCGGGACGGGCGTGTCCGACACTTCGGGATTGAACGCCGCGAGCGCCATCGCCATGGCCATGCGATGGTCGTCGTAGGTTGCGATCGCGGCGGCGCGCCAGCGCCCGGGCGGCACGATCTCCAGGGTGTCGGTGCCTTCCACGACCGTCGCGCCGAGCTTGCGCAGCTCGGCCGCCATGGCCGCCAGTCGATCGGTCTCCTTGACCCGCCAGCTGGCGATGTTCCGCAGGCGCGAGGGTCCGTCGGCGAACAGCGCGAGCACGGCCAGGGTCATGGCGGCATCGGGGATCGCGTTGCAATCGAGGTCGATTGCCGTCAAGGGCCAACGACCGCGCCGGACCTCGAGCCAGCTCGGGCCCGCGTCGACCCGGGCCCCCATGGATCGGACGGCCTCGACGAAGGCAATGTCGCCCTGGATCGATGCGCCGCCGACGCCGTCGATGCGCAAGGGGGCGTCGATCGCCGCGACGGCGCCGGCGGCGATGAAGTAGGACGCGGACGAAGCGTCGCCCTCGACGACGAAGGCTCCGGGCGAGCGCGGCGCCTGGCCGCCGCGCAGGCGAAAACGCTGCCCACCTTCACGCTCGACGGCGACACCGAACCGATCCAGCACCGAGAGCGTGATCTCGACATAGGGCTTCGAGATGAGCTCGCCGTCGACTTCGATGACGGCATCGGCGGCGTCGCGTCGCAAGGGCAGGGCGAGCAGCAGGGCACTGAGGAACTGGCTGGAGACATCGCCGCGCACCTGGATCGGCCGCGCGAGAGCAAGTGCGCTGCCAGGGGACAAGACGCGCAACGGCGGGAAGCCCTCGCGCTCGAGATAGTCCACCTTGCAGCCGAGACGGCGCAGGGCGTCCACCAGATCGCCGATCGGTCGCTCGTGCATGCGCGCCGTGCCGCGCAACTCGAAGCTGGAGTTCGTTCCGGCGACGGCGATGGCGAGCGCCGCCGTGAGCGGCCGCATCGCCGTGCCGGCGTTGCCCAGGAAAAGCGACGCCGAGAGCGGCAGGGCCTGGCCGCCGATGCCGTGCACCAGCAGGCGCTGGTCCGTCTCCTCGAAGCGGCAGCCGAGCGCCGCCAATGCATCGAGCATGACGCGCGTGTCGTCGGAGTGCAGCAAGCCTTCGATGGCCGTCGTGCCCGAGGCGAAGCCGGCCAGCAACAGGGCGCGATTCGAGATGCTCTTCGAGCCAGGAACGCGCAACGAGCCAGCCACCCGACGCAGCGGCGGGATGTCGAGAAACCGGGTCGCGAACATCAGCGCGCGGGGCCTCGACTAGCGATGCGTGTTCGGCGTGGCGGAGTTCATCTGCCAGCCGGCGCGGGCATCGCTGGCACTGCGGATCAGTGCTTCGAGGGCTTCGGTGTTGCCGGTCTTGACGACATGCTCCATCGCGTCGAGCGTATGGCGAAAGCGCTGGGTCTGCTTCAGGATCTCTTCCCGATTGGCCATCAGGATGTCGCGCCAGACCTCGGGATTGCTGGCGGCGATGCGCGTGAAGTCGCGAAAGCCCGGGCCGCCGAGCGAGAGGAAGTCGCGGCCGGCAGGCTGGCGCGAGACCGAATTGAAATACGCGAAGGCGAGGATGTGCGGCAGGTGGCTGACCGCGGCGAACGCGGCGTCGTGGTTCTCCGGCGTCATGCGCAGCACGTGCGCGCCGATCGCGGCCCAGACATCGGTCGCTTTCTGGATCAGCTCGGGCGAGGTCTTCGGCAGCGGGGTGAGGATCACCTGGCGGCCGTGATACAGCGAGGCGTCGGCGTGGGCGATGCCCGCCACTTCCTTGCCGGCGATCGGGTGGGCCGGCACGAAGGACGAGATGCGGTCCTTCAGGACGCGCCGCGCCGCGTCGACCACGTCGCGCTTGGTCGAGCCCACGTCCATCATCAGCGTGCCCGGCTCGATCAGGTGGCGAATCGCCTTGAAGGTTGCTTCCGTGGCCGATACCGGCACCGCGATGAGCACGATGTCGGAGCCCGACACGGCCAGGAGCGCCGATTCGGCAGCGGTGTCGATGACGCCGAGCCGCTTCGCCTGCTCGG
This sequence comes from uncultured beta proteobacterium, assembly GCA_963778525.1. Lineage (GTDB taxonomy): Bacteria > Pseudomonadota > Gammaproteobacteria > Burkholderiales > Burkholderiaceae_C > Schlegelella_A. The sequence goes on from CAVZUJ010000002.1 coordinate 178,811, forward strand.
TCGTCGACGGCGACTTGCTGTAGCCGACGACGCGGCGCACCAGGCCGGCGCGCTTCACGGCCAGTGCGAAGGAGCCGCCCATGAGGCCGCAGCCGATGACGCCCAGTTGTTGATACATCAGGGCGAAGGAGGAAGGGCGCAGGAAGGCGTCATCAATGGGAGTCCACGGGGTAGGTGCCGAGCAGCTTGTAGAAGGCGCAGACTTCCTGCAGCTCCTGCAGCGCCGCGGCGACTTCCGGCTGCTCGGGATGGCCCTGCAGATCGACGTAGAAGTAGTACTCCCATTGGCCCGAACGAGCCGGGCGCGACTCGAAGCGGGTCATCGAGACCCCGTGACGCTTCAGCGGCACGAGCATGTCGTGCACGGCACCTGGCCGATTCGCCACCGAGACGACCAGGCTGGTGCAGTCGTGGCCTGTCGCCTTCGGCTGCGGATGCGCGCCGGGATGGGCCACGATGGCGAAGCGGGTGCGGTTGTGCGCATCGTCCTGGATCGCGGGGGCGACGATGTGCAGGCCGAATTCGCTCGCCGCCCGCTCGCTGGCAATGCCCGCGAGCTGCGAATCGAGGCTGGCCAGGCGCGCGCCTTCGGCGTTGCTGGCCACCGGCCGGCGCTCGACATCCGGAAGGTGATGGCTGAGCCAGACATGGCATTGCGCCAGTGCCTGCGGATGGGCGCAGACGGCGGTGATGCCGTCGGACGAATCGATCCGGCGCAGCAGGTTGTGCCGTACGTAGAGGCTGGTCTCGCCGACGATGATCAGTGGCGTGGTGAGGAACAGGTCGAGCGAGCGCGTGACCACGCCTTCGCTCGAGTTCTCCACCGGCACGACGCCGAAGTCGGCCGCGCCGGCGCTGGTGGCATGGAACACCTCGTCGGCATTCGCACAAGGCACCTTGACGATCGAGGAGCCGAAGTAGCCGAGCGCCGCCAGCTCGCTGAATGTGCCGGCGGGACCGAGGTAGGCGACCCGTGTCGGCGTCTCGAGCGACCGGCAGGCCGACATGATCTCGCGCCAGATCGGTGCGACGCTCTCTTCGGGCAGGGGCCCCGGGTTGTGCTTCTTCAGGCCGTCTATCACGGCGGCCTCGCGCTCGGGTCGAAACGCGGGCGATCCCTCGGCACGCTTGAGCGTGCCGATCGCGTGCGCCACTTCGGCGCGGCGATTGAGCAGGCCGAGCAACTCGCGGTCGAGCGCGTCGATCTGAGCTCGCATCGCGGCGAGATCAGGGTCCGCTGCGGACGCGCTCGAGGCCATGCTGAAAGTCGGCGCTACTTGCTCGCGGCCTTGTTGGGCGGCGCGGCGCGTGTCGGCGGCGGCGCGGCAGCCGGAGCGGGGCCCGGGCTGCCCCCGGGACCTGGAACCGAGACCGCCGCCGGCGCGGCCGGCAGGCCGAGGATGGTCCGGATCCGGCCATCGAGCGCCTGGATCTTCGGATCGACCACGGGCCGCGCGTCGGTGAGCAGCTTCTGGATGAAGGCGTTGCGCATGTCGGGGCCGAGCTGCTGGTACTTCTTGTTCACCGGCGAGTCGAGCCAGGCCACGAGCTGCTTCAGCTCGTCTTCGCTCATCTTCTCTTCGAGCACGGCACCGATCGTCGAGGGCGCGAGCCGGATCGCGCGTTCACGCACCAGCGGATAGGACTCGTCGATGTACTTCTTGACCTCGGCCTCGATCGCCTTGCTCATCGCATCGCGCTTCTCCGGCGCCACCTGACGCTGCAGGGCGAGGCCGGCCTCCTGCATCATCTGCGCCGCCGGTCTCTCGACCAGGCCGCGGGCGACGTTCTCGAGCTCCGCCTGCTGCAGCAGCAGCACCTTCTGCACCAGCTCCTTCTTCGCGTTGCTGCTCTGTGCTGCCGCGCCGTTGGCAAAGGCCAGCGCGACGCAGGCGCCACCCAGCCAGATCGTGGACCGTAAGCTCACTCGATGTCTCCTTCGCTGATCGAACCATCCGCCTCGCCCGCGGCATCCTCGGCGGCATCGTTCTCGACGATGCGCTGCAACCCGATCAGCTTGGCGCCGTCGTCGAGCGCGATCAGCGTCACGCCCTGCGTCGCGCGGCCGAGCTGGCGGATCTCGGCGACGCGGGTGCGCACGAGCACGCCGCTGTCGGTGATGAGCATGATCTCGTCGTCGGCGCGCGCCAGCGTTGCCGCGACGACCTTGCCGTTTCGCTCCGACTGCTGGATCGCGATCATTCCCTTGGTGCCTCGGCCATGCCGCGTGTACTCGGCGATGTCGGTGCGCTTGCCGTAGCCGTTCTCGGTGGCGGTGAGCACGCTTTGCGTCTCGTCCTCGGCGACGAGCATCGCGATCACGCTCTGCGTCGCGTCGAGCGCCATGCCGCGCACGCCACGCGCGCCGCGGCCGACGGCGCGCACGTCCTTCTCGTCGAAGCGCACGGCCTTGCCGCCGTCGGAAAAGAGCATGACGTCGTGGGTGCCGTCGGTGAGCGCGGCGCCGATGAGGTAGTCGCCGTCGTCGAGGTCGACGGCGATGATGCCGGCCTTGCGCGGGTTGCTGAACTCGTCGAGGCTGGTCTTCTTGACCACGCCTTGCGCCGTCGCCATGAAGATGAAGTGATCGGCCGGGAAGCTGCGAAAACCCTCGGTCAGCGGCAGCACGACGTTGACCTTCTCGCCCGGCTGCAGCGGGAACATGTTGACGATCGGCCGGCCGCGCGAGCCGCGCGAGCCCTGCGGCACTTCCCAGACCTTCAGCCAGTAGACCCGGCCCAGCGTCGTGAAGCACAGGATGTAGTCGTGCGTGTTGGCGATGAAGAGCTGCTCGACCCAGTCGTCTTCCTTGTTCTGCGTCGCCTGCTTGCCGCGGCCGCCGCGCCGCTGCGCCCGGTATTCGGAGAGGACCTGGCTCTTGATGTAGCCGGTGTGCGAGAGCGTCACCACCACGTCGGTGGGGGTGATCAGGTCTTCGGTCTCGAGGTCGGTGGCGTTCTTCTCGATGAAGCTGCGACGGGCGCCGACCTTGGTCTGCCCGAACTCCTGCTTCAGCGCCGCCAGCTCGTCGCCGATGATCGTCGTCACGCGTGCCGGCGTGGCCAGGATGCCGAGCAGGTCGGCGATCTGCGCCATCACCTCGCGGTATTCGCCGATGATCTTGTCCTGCTCGAGCCCGGTCAGGCGCTGCAGGCGCATCTGCAGGATCTCGGAAGCCTGCTCGTCGGAGAGGCGGTACAGGCCGTCGGGCTGCAGGCCGAAGTTGGGCGACAGGCCTTCCGGCCGATAGGCGTCGCCACCCGCGTGCGAGCCACCGGCGACGCGGGCGAGCATCTCGCGCACCATCGACGAGTCCCAGCTCTTGCCCATCAGCGCGCTCTTGGCGACCGGCGGCGTCGGCGAGGCCTTGATCGTGGCGATGAATTCGTCGATGTGCGCAAGGGCCACGGCCAGGCCCTCGAGCACATGGCCACGCTCGCGCGCCTTTCTCAGCTCGAACACGGTGCGCCGCGTGACCACCTCGCGCCGATGCTCGAGGAAGATGGCGATCAGGTCCTTCAGGTTGCAGAGCTTGGGCTGGCCGTCGATCAGGGCCACCATGTTCATGCCGAAGCTGTCCTGCAGCTGCGTCTGCTTGTAGAGGTTGTTGAGCACGACCTCCGGCACTTCGCCGCGCTTGAGCTCGATGACGACGCGCATGCCCGACTTGTCGGACTCGTCCTGGATGTGGCTGATGCCGTCGAGCTTCTTCTCGTGAACCAGCTCGGCGATGCGCTCGAGCAGGTTCTTCTTGTTCACCTGGTAGGGAATCTCGTCGACGATGATGGCCTGGCGCTGGCCCTTGTCGATGTCCTCGAAGTGGCACTTCGCGCGCATCACGACGCGGCCGCGGCCGGTGCGATAGCCCTCGCGCACGCCACCGAGGCCGTGGATGATGCCGGCCGTCGGAAAGTCGGGCGCCGGGACGATTTCCATCAGCTCGTCGATCGTCGCCTCCGGGTGTCGCAGCACATGCTGGCAGGCGTCGACGACCTCGTTCAGGTTGTGCGGCGGAATGTTCGTCGCCATGCCGACGGCGATGCCGGACGAGCCGTTGACCAGCAGGTTCGGCAGCTTCGTCGGCAGGACCAGCGGCTCTTTCTCGTTGCCGTCGTAGTTCGGGCCGAAGTTGACGGTTTCCTTGTCGAGATCGGCGAGCATCTCGTGCGCGATCTTGGCCAGACGGATTTCCGTGTAGCGCATCGCCGCCGGGTTGTCGCCGTCGACCGAGCCGAAGTTGCCTTGCCCGTCGACCAGCATGTGGCGCAGCGAGAAGGGCTGGGCCATGCGCACGATCGTGTCGTAGATGGCGCTGTCGCCGTGCGGGTGGTATTTGCCCATCACGTCGCCGACGATGCGCGCGCTCTTCTTGTAAGGCCGGTTCCAGTCGTTGTTGACCTCGTGCATCGCGAAGAGGACTCGCCGGTGCACGGGCTTGAGGCCGTCGCGCGCGTCGGGCAGGGCGCGGCCCACGATCACGCTCATCGCGTAGTCGAGATAGGAGCGCCGCATCTCCTCTTCGAGGCTGATGGGCAGCGTTTCCTTGGCGAATGAAGTCATGAGGTCGCTTTGCGTGCTGGGGCATCGCCCGCTGCAAAGCCGAGCGCGATGGGCAATTCTAAGTTGCGAGGGGCTGTAGCAGCGGCGCAACATCGGCTTCGCTCGGGCCTTGCCACCGAGGCAAAATCCGGCCGGACGGAAGCCCTATGGCACAATAACTCGGTCGGTGGTCAGCGCCCGTTCCCCCGGTGGTGGCCAGTAGTTTCCGATTCAATTTCGGACGTCTTCGCAGAACATTACTTGCCATCCCTCGAGAGGAGAATCATGAAGAAACTGAATAAGGTCGCGTCGCTCGTTGCCATGGCAGCCCTTGCCTCGACCGTGACCGCCGTGTCGGCGCAATCGGTCGACAACTGGGTGAGCGGCACCGGCCTTCCCTGGAAGAACGGTACGAACGAACTCTGCTGGCGCGACAACTCCTGGACGCCGGCCACCGGTCTCCAGGGTTGCGATGGCGTTCCGGTGCCCGCACCGGCGCCCGCGCCGATGGCTGCGCCGGCTCCTGCCGCAGCCCCCGCACCCGCGCCCGCCCCGGCACCTGTCGTGGTCGCCGCTCCGACGAGCGAGAAGGTCACCTTCGCCGCCGACGCTTTCTTCGATTTCGACAAGTCGACCCTCAAGCCCGAAGGCAAGGCCAAGCTTGACGACCTGACGAGCAAGATGAGCGGTCTGAACCTGGAAGTCGTCATTGCCGTCGGCCATACCGACTCGGTCGGCAGCGACGCATACAACCAGGCGCTGTCCGTCCGTCGTGCCGATGCTGTCAAGGCCTATCTGGTCGAGAAGGGCATCGAGAAGAACCGCGTCTACACCGAAGGCAAGGGTGAGAAGCAGCCGGTCGCCGACAACAAGACCGCCGAAGGCCGCGCGAAGAATCGTCGCGTGGAAATCGAAGTCGTCGGCACGCGCGCCAAGTAAGACGCTTCGCGATCAGCACGCTTCGCTGATCTGAAAAGCCCCGCTCTGCGGGGCTTTTTCTTTTGGTGACCGGTACCATCGCTGCATGCTGAACGCCGACCCGCACGAGCTCGCGAAATTCAGCGAGCTGGCGCATCGCTGGTGGGACACCGAAAGCGATTTCCGCCCGCTGCACGAGATCAACCCGCTGCGTCTCGACTGGATCGACGCGCTGGCGCCGCTGGCCGGCAGGCGCGTGCTCGATGTCGGGTGCGGCGGCGGCATCCTTGCCGACTCGATGGCCAGGCGCGGTGCCGATGTGCTCGGCATCGATCTGGCCGGCAAGGCCCTGAAGGTTGCGCAGCTGCATGCGATCGAGGCTGCGACGCCGCGCATCGAGTACCGCGAGGTCGCCGTCGAGGCGCTGGCGGCGGAGATGCCCGAGCGCTTCGACGTCGTCACCTGCATGGAGATGCTCGAACACGTGCCCGATCCGTCATCCATCGTCGCGGCCTGCGGCCGCTTGCTCAGGCCCGGTGGCTCGGCGTTCTTCTCGACGATCAATCGCAACGCCAAGGCCTTTGCCTTCGCCATCGTCGGCGCCGAGCATGTGCTGAAGCTCCTGCCCAAGGGCACCCATGAATACGCCAAGCTGATTCGGCCCAGCGAGCTGGCCGGGTGGTGCCGCGCCGCCGGACTCGATCTCGAAGAAATGCGCGGCCTCGAATACAACCCGCTCAGCCGGCGCTATCGGCTCTCGTCGGAGACCAGCGTCAACTATCTCGTCGCTTGTCGCAAGCCGGCATGATCCGCCGGCCGCGTGCCGTGCTGTTCGATCTCGACGGCACGCTGATCGACAGTGCTCCCGATCTGGCCGGCACCTGCAACGACATGCGACTCGCACGCGGGCTGCCGCCGTTGCCGTATGCGACGCTGCGCGCTCTCGTCGGCTCGGGCGCGCGCGGCATGGTGGGTGCGGGCTTTTCTTTGGCTCCGGGCGACCCGGCGTATCTCGATCTGCGCAACGAGTTCCTTCGCCGCTACGAGGCCCGAATGACGCAGGAGACGAAGGTCTTCGTCGATATTCCTCCCTTGCTGGCGACGCTGCAAGGCGCTGGCCTGGCTTGGGGCATCGTCACGAACAAGGCGGGATGGCTGGCCGAGCCGCTCGTCGCCGGCCTTGGCTTTGCAGGCGCGGCCGCGACTCTCGTCTGCGGCGACACGACGCCGCACTCGAAGCCGCATCCCGCCCCTCTCCTGGAAGCGGCACGGCGCATCGGCGTCGACCCGGCGGAATGCGTCTACGTCGGCGACGACCGGCGCGACGTCGAAGCGGGGCGGGCGGCGGGCATGGCCACCGTCGTCGCTGCCTGGGGCTACCTCGGGGCTGGGGATCCGGTCGAAGCCTGGGGCGCCGAAGCGGTCATCGGCCAGCCCGCCCAACTCATGTCATTGTTCGCGTCCGCCTCGAACCAGGCATCTTGACGAAGGGCGCAATGCCCTAAACTAGGCCGTTCAGGGGCTGACCTGGCTTCGACGAGGGTTCGGAGTCGGAACAGTGCACGCCGAGCACCAGTTCGCTCGTAAATCCACTGGAAACAAAGTAACTGCGAACGACTCTTCGTACGCCCTCGCCGCTTAAAACCGGTGAGCTTCGCAACAGTTGGCCGATGGGCTGGGTGATCGGGGCAACCTGATCGCTGCGAAGTCATACACATTGGCTCGTCTTGCGTCGCGTCATTCGGCGCAGGATCAAATCAAGTGAATCGGGGTTCAGGTAGCGTGCTGCTGCGCGACCTGCACCCTTAAAACCAAATCAGTCAGCTAAGCGCGTAGATCTGCCCGGCAATGGCTTTCGGACGGGGGTTCGATTCCCCCCAGCTCCACCAGATAGACCTCAAGAGGCCGCTTCCGCGGCCTCTTTTTTTTGTGGCTCAGCCGTCCCGTGCTCGTTCGAAGTCGTGCGACGCAACGGCCGGAGCCCTCCTTGGGACGTCAGCGTGGTCTAGAGGGTTTCCGCCGTCAGCCCAGCTGTTTGGCGAGCCTGCGGCGACTGGCGACAAGCCCGGCCAAGCCCAACCCGAGCAATGCGTACGTGGAAGGCTCGGGCACCGACGGAACCGGCCCTTGGTCCAGCGGCGCATTGCCCACCTGGCCCTGGGTGCCCGATTCGAGGGGCAGGTGGCGGCGGTGTGCCGGCACCGATCCGCTAGCGGCGCGCGAACACGGGCTTGCGCTTCTCCGCGAAGGCGAGCACGCCTTCGCGATAGTCCTGGCTCGCGTTGCAGCGGTCGATCGCCTGCTGCGCGTCTGCGCGTTCTTTTCGGCAGGATTTCGAAGGTAGGCATTGACCGTCGCCTTAAGTGCTGCGGCCTGAGCGGGGCGTTGTCGGCGATCGCGCGCGCCATCGTTCGCACGGCCTCGTTCAGCTCCGAAGCGGGAACGACACGGCCCACGAAGCCCATGCGCAGCGCTTCCGCGGCATCGAAGACACGCGCGGAGAAGAAGATGTCGCAGGTGTTCTGCACGCCGATCAAGTCCACGAACCGGTGCACCCCGGTCTGGCTGTAGCCGAGCCCGAGCCGGCCGGCCGGCATGCGGAAGCGCGCGTCGTCGGCGCAGATGCGAAGATCGCAAGCGGCCGCCAAACCCAGCCCGCCACCCATGCAGATGCCTCTGATCTGGGCGATGACCGGCTTGCCCACTCCTAAGCGGCGCGACGTACGCCGCCTCCACCGCCTCGTTGTAGCTTCGCTGGGCTGACGGGTCCGTCCGGTCGGCGCCGAACTGGGAGACATCGGCCCCCGACACGAAGGCCTTGTCGCCGTCGCCGACGAGGACGATCACCCTGATCGAGTCATCCGCATCGAGCTCGGCGATCGATGTGGCGAACGTACGCCACATCTGCATGGTCATGGCGTTGTGCTTCTCGGGATTCGAGAAGACGATGGTGCCGACGGCACCCTCTCGCTGCAGCAGGATCTCGGCCATGCGACGGTGCGGTGTATTCGTCTCGGAGGCGCCCATGATGGCAGACGGACTTCCATCTCGGCGATGGAAAACCCGTCTTCCGCTGGCGACCGGTCATTCGGGCGGCGCCTGTCAATCGAGTTCGCACGGGAACGAAGCCGCGCGCGGCTTCGCTCATTGCGGCTTCAGCTTCGCCGCGCGGATCGCCTCGCCCCAGGTCTCGATCTGGCGCGCGAGCAGCGAGGCGAGCTGCTCCGGGCTGCTCGATGCGCCACGCACGCCGAGCGCCTGCAGGCCGGCGCGCACGTCGGGCTCGGCCAGCGCCTGCACCGCCGCCGCGTGCAGTCGCTCGATCACGGCAGCGTGGCGTGCCGCGCGGCGCGGCCAGCCCGTTCCAGGACGCGACGTCGTAGCCGGGCACGCCCGACTCGATCACCGTCGGCACCTGGGGCAGCGTCGGAAAGCGTGTCTTCGACGTGACTGCGAGGGCGCGGATCACGCCCGAGCTGGCCTGCGGCAGCATCGGCCCGAGGATCTCGAAGGCGAGATCGATCTCGCCCGCGCGCAGGGCGGTGAGCACGGCCGGCGTTCCCTTGTACGGCACGATCAGCACGTCGATCCCGGCCTTGGCCTTGAACAGCTCGGCGGCGAGATGCTGGGTGCTGCCGACCGTGATGCAGCCGATCGTGAGGCGGCCCGGCGTCGCCCGCGCCTGGGCGATCACGTCGGCCAGCGAGCGCAGGCGCGACTCGGCCGAGACGAAGACACCGAGGTCGAAGGTTGCCAGCGTCGAGATCGGCGCGAAGTCCTTCGCCGTGTCGTAGGGGAGCTTCCGGAACAGGCTGACGCTGATCGCATTGGCATTGCTCAGCAGCAGCAGCGTGTAGCCATCGGGCGCGGCGTGCGCGACCATGCCCGAGCCGACGACGCTGCCGGCGCTCGGCCGGTTGTCGACGACGATCGCCTGCCCCAGGCTTGTCGCCATCGCCTTCGTGACGGTGCGCGCCGTGAGGTCGGCGATGCCGCCGGAAGCGAAGGGCACGATGAGCGTGATCGGCCGCGCCGGAAAGGCGGCTTCGGCGCGCGCCGGGCCGAGCAGCGTCATGCCGCCGAGGGCGGCGAGGGCGCCGCGGCGGTTCACGCCGGGTACTCTTCGCTGTCGATCTCGGCCTGTGTCGTGGCGTTGTAGCGCGACCCGGTCACGGCGTGCCGGTCGATCGCCGCGTCGACCCGTGCCAGCATGGCGGCGTCGAGCCGAACCGTTGCCGCGCCGACGTTCTCGGCCAGATGCTCGGCCCGGGTCGTGCCGGGAATCGGCACCAGGCGATCGTCCTGGGCGAGCAGCCAGGCGAGGGCGAGCTGCGCCGGCGTGCAATCCGCCTCGTCGGCGAGGGCCGCGAACGCGGGCAGCAGCGACAGGTTGGCATCGAACGCCGCGGGCTGGAAGCGCGGCATGTTGCGGCGGATGTCCTTGGCGTCGAGCGTGCCCACCTCGCGCAGGCGCCCGCTCAGGAAGCCGCGTGCGATCGGGCTGAAGGCGACCAGGCTGGTGCCGAGCTCGCGGCAGGCGGCCAGCCCGGCGATCTCCGGGTTGCGCGACCAGAGCGAATATTCGCTCTGCAGCGCGCTGATCGGATGCACGGCGTGGGCCCGGCGCAGCGTTGCGGCCGAGACTTCCGAGAGGCCGAGGGCGCGCACCTTGCCCGCGCGCACCAGGTCGGCGAGAGCGCCGACGCTCTCTTCGATCGGCACCTTGCGGTCGAAGCGGTGCAGGTAGTAGAGATCGATCACGTCGGTGCGCAGGCGCTGCAGGCTTTCCTCGCAGGTGCGGCGCAGCGTCTCGGGCCGGTTGTCGATCACGCGCACGCCGTTCACGCCGGTCATGCCGCACTTGCTCGCCAGGACGATCTTCGAGCGGTGCGGCGCGAGGACGCGGCCGAGCAGCGACTCGTTGGCGCCGAAGCCATAGAGCGCGGCGGTATCGAAGAGCGTCACGCCGAGGTCGAGCGCGGCCAGCAGCACCTTCTCGGCGTCCTCGGGCGAGGGCGGCACGCCGTAGGCGTGGCTGAGGTTCATGCAACCCAGGCCGATGGCGCTGACCTCGAGCGGGCCGATGCGGCGCTGCTTCATGGCGCTCTCCTTCCTCAGCCGGCCGCCGCGAGCTGCTGCTCGAGACGGTGCAGCGTGCGGTAGCAGGGCAGCACCTGGGCGACGCTCGAGTTCGGCTCGCGGCCTTCGCGGATCGCGGCGAAGAACTCGCGGTCCTGCAGCTCGATGCCGTTCATCGACACGTCGACTTTCGAGACGTCGATCTTCTGCTCCTTGCCGTCGAACAGGTCGTCGTAGCGGGCGAGGTAGGTGCCGGTGTCGCCGATGTAGCGAAAGAAGGTTCCGAGCGGTCCGTCGTTGTTGAACGAGAGGCTGAGGGTGCAGATCGCACCCCGGCTGCTCTTCAGCTGGATGCTCATGTCCATGGCGATGCCCAGCACCGGATGGATCGGCCCCTGCACCGCGTGGGCCTGCACGATGTCGCCGCCGGTCTGGTACGCGAACAGGTCGACGGTATGCGCCGCGTGGTGCCAGAGCAGGTGGTCGGTCCAGCTGCGCGCCTGTCCGAGGGCGTTGGTGTTGGTGCGCCGGAAGAAATAGGTCTGCACGTCCATCTGCTGGATGTTGAATTCGCCGGCCGCGATCCGGCGATGCACCCATTGATGGCTCGGGTTGAAGCGGCGCGTGTGGCCGACCATCGCGACCCGGCCCGTCTTCTTCTGCAAGGCCGCCACGGCTTCGGCGTCCTTCAGCGAATCGGCGAGCGGGATCTCGACCTGGACGTGCTTGCCGGCCTCGAGGCAGGCGATGCTCTGCTCGGCGTGCATCTGCGTCGGCGTGCACAGGATCACGGCATCGACCTCGGGCAGCGCCAGGCTCTGCGAGAGATCGGTGCCGACGTGGCCGATGCCGTACTTCTTCGCCACCTCCTCGGTCTTGCCGAGCTCGCGGCCGATCAACGAGATCACTTCGACGCCCTCGATGTTGCGGATGCCGTCGAGGTGCTTGATGCCGAAGGCACCGGCCCCGGCCAGGGCCACCTTGATCGTCTTCGAATTCATTGCGGGTTCTCCAGGATGAGGTTGCCCACGGCCGTGTTGCTCGCCGGCACGTGATAGAAGCGATGGGCGACGGTCGGCTTCGCGCCGCCGTTCAGGTCGGCCATCGCGCCTCGCGCGATCAGCCACATCACCAGCTCGATGCCTTCCGAGCCGGCCTCGCGCACGTAGTCGATGTGCGGCACGCGGGCCAGGCCCTCCGGGTCGGCGATCAGCCGGTCGAGGAAGCGCTGGTCCCATTCCTTGTTGATGAGCCCGGCGCGCGGGCCCTGCAGCTGGTGGCTCATGCCGCCGGTGCCCCAGATCTGCACGTTCAGCGGCGCGTCGTACGATTCCACGGCCTTTCGGATCGCCTTGCCGAGATTGAGGCAGCGCAGCCCCGACGGGATCGGGTACTGCACGACGTTGACGGCGAACGGAATCACCGGACAAGGCCAGGCCACGGGCGAGCCGCAGACGAGGTTGAGCGGCACCGTCAGGCCGTGGTCGACGTCCATCTTGTTGACGATGGTCAGGTCGAAGTCGTCCTGGATCACCGACTGCGCGATGTGCGAGGCGAGCTCCGGGTGGCCGATCACCTCGGGCACCGGCCGCGGCCCCCAGCCTTCGTCGGCCGGCGCAAAACGCGCCGCGGTGGCGATGGCGAAGGTCGGGATCATGTCGAGGCTGAACGCCGTCGCGTGGTCGTTGAACACGAGAAAGATCACGTCGGGCGTGTGCGCCTTCATCCAGCGCTTGGTGAACTCGTAGCCTTCGAAGAGCGGCTGCCAGTACGGCTCGCCGGTCTTGCCGAGGTCGATGGCGGCGCCGATCGCCGGCACGTGCGAGGTGTAGACCGAGGCGGTGATGCGGGCCATCTCAGCCTCTCGCCTTCTGCCCGGCGCTGCCTTGCGGCTGCCGGTTGGCCTGTGCGTCGCCGTCTTCGCCGATGCGCCGGTTGCCTTCCACCGAGCGGCCGCCCGCGATCATCATGCGGCGGTATTCGTCTTCGGTCATGCCCGTCATGCTGCCGGCCATCTGCTGAAAGCTGCGGCCGTCGGTGGCGCCGATCTTGGCCAGGAAGTAGATGTTGCCGCCGAGGCCGATGCAGCGGTTCAGGTCGCGTGCCAGCACCGCCTCCTTCTGCGCTTCGCTCATCGGCCACTCGTCGAGATAGGCGCGCTCGTCGGCCTTGAAGCGCTCGCGGTTCGCGGCCTTCATGAGCGACATGCAGAACTGGTTGAGGTGGTAGCCCTTCCTCGACTGCTCGGCATCGAAGATCGTCGTGCCGGGCACGTCGAGGTACGGCTTGTCGAGGGACATCAGGTCGTCTCCGGCCAGTAGAGGCGCATCGGGTTGTCGACGAGGAGCTTGCGCTGCAGCTCGGGCGTCGTCGCGATGTGCGGAATGAAATCGACCAGCAGCCCGTCGTCGGGCATGTGGTCCTTCAGGTTGGGGTGCGGCCAGTCGGTGCCCCAGAGCACGCGATCGGGAAAGGTCTCGACGATGCGCCGCGCGAACGGCACCACGTCGCGATAGGCATCGCGCTCGCCGTTCAGCGCCTTCGGGCCGCTGACCGACAGCCGTTCGGGGCAGCTCACCTTGCTCCAGACATTGCCGTGATCGCGCATGAACGCGACGAAGCGCTCGAACTGGGGGCCGTCGACCGGAAGGCTCACGTCGGGCCGGCCCATGTGGTCGACGACGACGGTCGTCGGCAAGGCGGTGAAGAAGTCGATCAGCTCGGGCAGGTCGACCGCCTCGAAGTAGATCACCACGTGCCAGCCGAGCGGGGCGATGCGCGAGGCGATCTCGAGCAGCTCGTCTTTCGGCGTGAAGTCGACCAGGCGCTTGACGAAGTTGAAGCGCACGCCGCGCACGCCGGCGGCATGCATCTCCTGCAGCGCTTCGTCGCTGACGCTGCGCCGCACGGTGGCGACGCCGCGTGCCTTGCCGTTCGAGTGCCGCAGGGCGTCGAGCATCGCCCGGTTGTCGGCGCCGTGGCAGGTGGCCTGCACCACCACGTTGCGCGCGAAGCCGAGGTGGTCGCGCAGCGCGAACAGCTGATCCTTCGACGCGTCGCAGGGCGTGTACTTCCGCTCCGGCGCGTACGGGAAGACGGCGCCCGGTCCGAACACGTGGCAGTGCGCGTCGACCGATCCGGGCGGCACCTTGAAGGCCGGCGTCGAAGGGTTGGCGTACCAGTCGAGCCAGCCCGGCGTCTTGGTGAAGGGGCCGCTGGTCTCGCTCATGCCATGTCCTTCTTCGCGCCGGTGTGTGCTGCGTCGTGTCGGGCGTCATTCGAACCGGCTCGCGCATCGGCCTGCGATGGCGATGGCGACGGCGCGCGGGCGAGGATGCGGTCGGCCTCGCTGCGCCAGTCGCTGCTGCGTGCGAAGCCGGGCGTGCCGCGGGCGCCGAAGACGCCGGCATCGGCGAGATCGGCGACCCATGCCTGCCGCTCTGCCGTGCCGGCCGACGACCACGGCGCGAGACCGATCTCGCGCACGGTCTCGGCGACCTCGCGCACCTCTTCGCTGCGCCGCCGGCCGTGCTCGATGGCGCGCTGGAAGAAATACGCGCCCTGCTTTTCCCAGTCGATGCCGGGGAAGGTTTCGCGCAGCGACGCCAGCACCGCCTCTTCGACGCCATAGGCGCGGGCCGTCGTGAAGCTTTCGATCACCATCGCCTCGAGGCCCTTGATCATCACGCTGCGGCACATCTTGGTGGCCGAGGCCACACCGAGCTTTTCGCTGGCCACGCGCGGCGCGAAGCCGAGCGCGGCCAGCGCCGGCTCGAGCGCCACCGCGTTCGGGCCGCCGAGCAGCAGCGGCACCTTGATGCGATACGGCGGGATCGAGGTCATCACCGCGCCTTCGACATAGCGTCCGCCGGCGCCATCGACGAGCGCCGCGGCGCGGATCTTGGCGCCGGGCGAGGCGGAGTTGAAGTCGAGGAAGAAGGCGGCGCGGCGCATCGCTGGCGCGCAGGCCGCGGCCACCGGCACGGCCTGGCTCGCCGTGACGGCGGAAACGATGAGGTCGGCCCCGGCGGCGAGCGCGGCGTGACCGGTGGCGAGCGCGACGCCATGCGCCTGCGCATGCGCGCGCATCGCCGCACCAGCGTCACCGGAAAGCTTCAGGTCGAAGGCAGTGACATGGACGTCGCGCTGGCGCAGGTCTTCGGCCAGGATGCGGCCGACCTCGCCGTAGCCGACCAGGCCGACGCGCCAGTCCTTGGGCGCCGGCTCGCGAGACGATTCACTCATCGCGGCGCTGGCCTCAGTCGATGTACCGGAGGCCGGCCTTCTCGAGCGGGCCGCGCATGTCGTACATGTCGAGGCCGAGCACGCCGGCGGCGAGCTTGGCGCGCTTTTCGCCTTCGTTCGCCTCGCGCTTCTCGGCCGCATCGGCCACCTGCTGCACGATCGCCGCGGGCACGACGACGATGCCGTCGGCATCGGCCACCACCGCGTCGCCCGGGTTCACCAGCGCGCTCGCGCAGACGACGGGCACGTTGACCGAGCCGAGCGTCGACTTCACGGTGCCCTTGGCATGCACGGCGCGGCTGAAGACCGGAAAGCCCATCTTCTCGAGCTCGACCACGTCGCGCACGCCGCCGTCGATGACCAGGCCCCTGGCGCCGCGCGCCTTGAACGAGGTCGCGAGCAGGTCGCCGAAGAAGCCATCGTCGTTGTCGGTGGTGCAGGCGGCGACCACGACGTCGCCCGGCTGCAACTGCTCGGCCGCGACATGCATCATCCAGTTGTCGCCCGGCTGCAGCAGCACCGTCACGGCCGTGCCGCAACATGCGCGGCGTGCGGGTAGATGGGCCGCATGTAGGGCTTCATCAGGCCGACGCGGCCCATCGCCTCGTGCACCGTCGCCACGCCGAAGCGGCCGAGCTTGTCGACGGCGGCGCGGTCGGCCCGCGTGATGTTGCGCCTGACGATGCCCAGGGTGTTCATCGGGATGGCCATGCTCAGTGTCCTCTCTGCTTCAGTGCCGCGTCGAGGCGCGGGTAGACGCGGCGCGCGTTGCCCTCGTAGATCTGGTGCCGGTCGTCGCCGACGAGCGATCGTCGACGCCTCGATGTAGCGCTTGGTGTCGTCGTAGTAGTGGCCGGTCTCGGGGTCGATGCCGCGCACCGCGCCGATCATCTCGCTGGCGAACAGGATGTTCTTCACCGGGATCACCTTCGTCAGCAGGTCGATGCCGGGCTGGTGATAGACGCAGGTGTCGAAGAAGACGTTGTTGAGCAGGTGGTCCTTCAGCAGCGGCTTCTTCAGCTCCTGCGCCAGGCCGCGGAAGCGCCCCCAGTGGTAGGGCACCGCGCCGCCGCCGTGCGGAATGACGAAGCGCAGGGTCGGGAAGTCCTTGAAGAGGTCCGACGTGAGGCATTGCATGAAGGCCGTCGTGTCGGCGTTGAGGTAGTGCGCGCCGGTGGTGTGGAAGGCCGGGTTGCAGCTGGTGCTCACGTGCACCATCGCCGGGATGTCGTACTCCACCATCTTCTCGTAGATCGGGATACCACTGCCGGTCGGAGAGCGGCGGCGAGGTCCAGTGGCCGCCCGATGGATCGGGGTTGAGGTTGATGCCGACGTTGCCGTATTCCTTCACGCACCTGTCGATCTCCGCGATGCATGTCGCCGGGTCGACGCCGGGCGACTGCGGCAGCATCGCCGCCGGCACGAAATGATCGGGGAACAGCTTGGCGACGCGAAAGCAGAGCTCGTTGCAGATCGCGGCCCAGGTCGAGCTGACGTTGAAGTCGCCGATGTGGTGCGCCATGAAGCTGGCACGCGGGCAGAAGATGGTGAGGTCGCAGCCGCGCTCCTTCATCAGGCGCAGCTGGTTGGTCTCGATCGACTCGCGCAGCTCGTCGTCGCTGATCTTCAGCTCGGAGACCTTGGGCATTGCCGACGGCATCCTTGATGCCGGCGATCTGCCGGTTGCGCCACGCTTCGAGCGCTTTCGGGGCAGTGGTGTAGTGACCGTGGCAATCGATGATCATGAAGAAGTTCTCTGGCGCGGGAGAACCGATTTTGCCTCGGCCCCGGGAAGTCTTGCGTTGACCCCGCGCGCGCAGGGGCTGCGCCTGCGCCTGCGAGACAATGAAGCTCTCTCGTCTTGCTTGCTGGAGGCTGCAGCGTGACCGTGCCGATCAGGCTCATTTCATCGATGGCGACGCGCCAGGTCCTGGCCGAGCTGATCGCCTTGTTCCAGCCGGGTCTCGCGCTGCCGGTCGCAGCCGAATCGGTCGGCGGCGTCGATGCCGCGAAACGGGTGCGTGCCGGCGAGCCGTTCGACGTCGTCGTGCTCGCGTCCAACGTCATCGACGATCTCGTCGCCGACGGCTTGCTGTTGGCCGGGAGTCGCATCGACCTCGTTCGCTCGGGCATCGCCGTCGCTGTGCCGGCGGGCGCACCGCGGCTGCCGATCGACTCCGAAGCGGCCGTTCGCAGCGCCGTCGAAGGAGCACGCAGCCTGGCCTATTCCACCGGCCCGAGCGGCACGCACCTGGCGAAGCTCTTCGAGCGCTGGGGCATCGCCGCCAGCGTCGAAGCGCGTCTGGTTCGGCCGCCGCCGGGCGTGCCGGTGGCGAGCCTGCTGGCCGACCGGAAGATCGATCTCGGCTTCCAGCAGACGAGCGAGTTGCTCGGCGTCGCCGGCGTCGACGTCCTGGGGCCGCTGCCGGGTTCGATCCAGGCCGTGACCACGTTCGCGGCTGGCGTGGTCGCGCTGTCGACGCATGCCGAGGAGGCGCGCGCCCTGCTGCGCCTGTTCGTCTCGCCGGCGGCCGCCGAAGCCAAGGTCCGCAACGGGATGGAGCCGGCGTAGGTCGCAGCCAGCATCCTCGGCAGTATCGTGGCCGCCGTCAGGCGTGCAGGAGGTCGCCCAGGAAGGAGCGCGACCGCTCGTGCCGCGGCGACGCGAAGAACTCCTGCGGCGACGCGATCTCGAGGATCTGGCCCTCGTCCATGAAGACGACGCGGTCGGCGACTCGGCGCGCGAAGCCCATCTCGTGCGTGACGCAGACCATGGTCATGCCGTCGCTGGCCAGGCGATCATCGTGTCGAGCACTTCCTTGACCATCTCCGGATCGAGCGCCGACGTGGGCTCGTCGAAGAGCATCAGCCTGGGCTTCATGCACAAGGCGCGGGCGATCGCGACCCGCTGCTGCTGGCCGCCGGAAAGCTGCGACGGGTACTTTGCGGCTTGCTCGGCGAGGCGCACCCGCCCGAGCAACTCCATCGCGCGTTGCCTCGGCCTCGCCCTCGGCCTGCGAGCACGCCAGTGACACGGGCGCCAGGGTGCAGTTCTCGAGCACCGTCAGATGCGGGAACAGGTTGAACTGCTGGAACACCATGCCGACCTGCGACGCACGGCCATCAATGCCGGCGCGCTGGTCGTCGGCCCGATCGCCATCGCCGCAGGATCGCAGTTCGCCGGCGTCGAAGTCCTCGAGCCGGTTGATGCAGCGAATCAGGGACGACTTGCCCGATCCCGAGGGGCCGCAGATCACGATCCGCTCGCCCGTCGCCACGGCGAGCGTGACGTCGCGCAAGCGCGTGGTAGTTGCCGTACCACTTGTTGAGCCGCTCGATGCGCAGGATCGTCCGCGGCGTCGCGCTTGCATGGCACGGTGTCATGGGCGTCGGCGCCGGATCGCGTTCGCGCCTGCAGGCGGGCGCTGTAGCGACGACATGGCGAAGCAGAAGACGAAGTAGATGAGGGCCACGAACAGATAGATCTCGGTGCCGAAGCCATCCCACTGGGCATCGGCAGTGGCCCGCTTGGCCGCGGTCATCAGGTCGAAGATGCCGACGACGACGACGATCGAGGTGGCCTTGAAGAAGGCGATGAAAACGTTCACGAGCGCCGGCAACACGGCGGTGAGCGCCTGCGGCAGCACGACGCGGGTGGTGCTGCACGAGCGGCGTCAGGCCCGAGCGCGGCGGCCGCGTCGCGCTGCCCGCGCGGCACCGACATGCAGGCCGCCGCGCATCGACTTCCGCCAGGTAGGCCGACGTGAACAGGGCGAAGGCGACGATCACGCGCAGCAGCTTGGAGATGCCGATGCCCTGCGGCAGGAAGAGCGGGATCATGACGCTGGCCAGGAACAGGACCGCCAGCAGCGGCACGCTGCGGGCAAGCTCGATGTAGGCGACAACGAGGGCCTTGCCGACGCCCGCCGCCAGGCGCGTGGCGGCACCAGCGCCAGCGGAATCGCGAGGGCGAAAGCCGAGCGACCAGGCCGAGGGTGGCGAGGATGAGCGTGACCGGCAAGCCGCCCCATTGATCGTCGGGCACGTAGGCAAGGCCGAAGAAGCCGCCGAACATCAGGCCGCGAAGCCGCACGAGGGCGACACCAGCCACGCCAGCGGCAGGCGCCAGTTCCAGAGCCGCGGGCTGGATCGAGAGGCAGTACATCGCCACCAGCAGCAGCATCGCCAGCGCCGGCCGCCACTGCTGCGCATAGGGATAGGTGCCGAACAGGATGAGGCGCAGCTTCTCGCCGAGCACCGCCCAGCAGGCGCCCGCGCCGCGGGGCGCCGGCAGGATTGCGGCGCGCCTGCGGCGCTGAAGACGGCATCACGGATACCCCAGGTGAAGAGCTGCCAGGCGAGCGCCGCGCAGGCGAGGGCGAGCAACACCGTGGTCAGCGCTCGAGCCGGCGGAACTGAAGAAGAGCTTGCGCGTGCACTGCCGCCGCCGGCCCGCGCGCGGCGGCAACGCGGGCCTCGATGCGGCGTGCGGCGACGTACCTCGTCGCCGGCCCCAGCGCATGTGCGCTGCTCGAATGACGTGCATGCGCCGCGCTCGACGAGCAGGCTGACGCGTCGCATAGAACGGCCATCACGATCGCCATCACTTCCATGGCCTGTCCGGTGTCGGTGAGCATCGTGGTGCTGAC
This sequence comes from uncultured beta proteobacterium, assembly GCA_963778525.1. GTDB lineage: Bacteria > Pseudomonadota > Gammaproteobacteria > Burkholderiales > Burkholderiaceae_C > Schlegelella_A. The sequence continues at coordinate 198,241 of CAVZUJ010000002.1, forward strand.
CGCCATGAAGTCCTGGTAGCCGATGGCCACCGCGAGCGTGCTGTTCTTGAAGATGCCGAGGTATTCGCTGGTGAGCGGCGGCAGCGCGACGCGCAGGGCTTGCGGCAGGACCACGCGGCGCAGCGTCGTGCCGCGCGAGAAGCCCGAGCGCAGCCGCCGCTTCCCATTGGCCGCGCGGCAGCGAGCCGATGCGAGGCGCGCACGATCTCCGCGATGAAGGCAGCGGTGTACAGCGAGATGCCGACGAAGAGCGCCGACGAATCGGGCGACATGAAGACACCGCCCTTGACCTCGAAGCCGTCGACGACAGGCCGGATGAGCGACCAGCTGCCGGCGTCGTCGAGGCCGAACCAGGCCAGGTAGATGCCGCGGTTGGATGGCCAGAAGCGAGATCGTCCCTGGCGGAGGAGGCATTGCGCCGCCGCTGGCAACGCCAGGATCAGCCCGTACCAGAGGAAGACATGCAGCAGCACCGGCACGTTGCGCATGACCTCGACGTAGCCTGGCGCACAGCGCGCGAGCCAAAGCGTTGTGCGAGAGGCGGCCGAGGCCGATCAGCCAAGGCCGACGAGGGTCGCTGCGACGATGGCGGCGACGCGTCAGCTTCAAGCTGTTGAGGGCGCCGGCGACGAAGGCCGTGGCGTAGCTGTCGACACCGGCCTCGCACGGCGAGCGGCGCGTCGGTGACCGGCGTGCTGCGAAGGTTCCGAGAGAAATGCGAATCCGGAGTGGATGCCGCGCGCCTGCAGGTTGGCGCCGGTCACGCGGAACATGAGGAAGAGCAGGCCGCCGAGCGACGGCGAACGCCAGCGCCTGCCGCGCCGCGGCGGTCCACCAGCGGCTGCGCTCGCTCGAACGAGGTGCAAGGGACTGGCGTTGGGAGCCTGGCCTCCGTCATCGTCGCTGCCCGTGCGCAGGCTCACTGCATCGGAAATGCGTAGAGCAGCCCGCCATGGCGGCGAGCCGGTTCGCACCGCGCGGCATGCCGCTCGCCGAGAAAGCACGCTCCCACATTTCGCCGTAGTTGCCGACCTGCGAGATCACGTTGGCGGCCCAGTCCTTGTCCAGGCCCATCGAAGGACCGAGGTCGCCGTCGATGCCCGAGCAGGCGCTTGACGGCAGGGTCGGTCGAGGAGGCGAAGCTCTTGACGTTCTTCGAGGTGATGCCGAGCTCTTCGGCCGCGACCATCGCGTTGTAGGTGTAGCGCACGATGTCGAACCAGCGGTCGTCGCCCTTGCGCACGGCGCCGGCCAGGGGCTCGCGGCCGTAGGTTCGGACAGGAGGACGTAGTCGCCGGACTGCGCGCCTAGGGTCGACTTGAAGCTGGCGATGCGCCGAGACGTCGTGGAACATGGCATCGCAGCGCTTGGCCAGGAACGCCTTGCGCATCTGCTCGCCCTCGGCGAACGGCACGGCCTTGTAGCGGACCTTGATCTTGCGCGAAGTATTCGGCGCGAGTTCGATTCGCCGGCACCGGCGATCATGCAGACGCTGGCGCCGTTCAGCTTCGAGGTCGACGTGACGCCGGAGGCCTTGGGCACCAGAAAGCCCCAGGCGTCGTAGAAGTTCACGGCCGCGAACTGGATGCCCGACTTGGTCTCGCGCGTCATGGTCCAGGTGAGGTTGCGCATAAGGCAGGTCGACCTCGCCGGACTGCAGGGCGACAAGGCGCTGGGCCGGCGCGAGGCTGACGTACTTGACCTTGGTCGGGTCGCCGAAGATCGCGGTCGGCGACGGCGCGGCAGGAGTCGGCATCGATGCCGCGCATCACGCCTTGGCTGTCAGGTAGCGAGAAGTTGGCCGAGCTGCCGATCACGCCGCAGATTGAGCGCCCCGCGCGCCTTCACGGCCGCCAGGGTGGGCGACGTGGTGGGCGCGGCGGCAGTCGGGCAACGGCACTGATCGATCCGCAGGCGGCGGTCAGGGCCATCAGGCGGGCAAGTTCGAGCATCGGGCGCATGAAGTCTCCTAGGAGGTTTTGGCGAGATCGGCGAGCGTCGCGAGACATTGGTCGATCTCCTCGGTGGTGTTGTAGAAGAAGGGCGAGATCCGCACGCCCTGGCCACGCGCCGAGACGCTGATGTTCTGCGCCGCCAGCTGTTGCCGCACCGCTTCGCCGTTCGGGCAGCGCACGACGAAGATGCCGGCCCGCATGCCCGCGGGCGTGACGAGGTCGAGGCCGTGACGCGCGGCGCCGTCGATGAGATGGCTGCCGAGCTCGCGGACGCGGGCGTGCACCGTGTCCCAGCCGATGCGCTCGAAGAAGTCGAGTGTCGCGTCGAGGCCGTACATCGCGGGGATATTGACGTGTGCGTATTGCAGCTGCGACGCCTCGTCCATGTTCTTGTAGCCGTGGTAGGCCGGCTTCATCCGCGCGCGCGCCTTGCCGGAGGTGACGAGCACGCCGACGCCGAAGCCCGAGAGCATCCACTTGAAGAAGGAGGCGGCGTAGATGTCGACATGCGAGAGATCGACCGGCACGGCACCGAGGGCCTGCACGCCATCGACCATCAGCAGCACGCCGCGCCGGCGGCAGATCTCGCTCATGCGTTCGAGATCGACGGTCGTGCCGGTGCTCGAGTGAGTGTGCGACAGCACCGAGGAGGCGGGTGCGTGCGTCGAGCGCGGCCAGCAGATCGGTTTGCCGGTTCGCTTCGCTCGAGATCGGCACGCGCACCAGCTCGGCGCCGGCGCGGCCGGCGGCTTCCCAGATGCGGATGACTGACGGGAATTCGTCGGCGGCGAGCACGATCCGGTCGCCCGCGTCGAACTGCAGGCTGAGCGCCGCCAGGTTCAGGCCCTCGGTGGTATTGGAGACGAAGGTGACATCGTCCGCGCCAACCCCGAGCCACGCCGCCAGGCGGGCCTGCACCTTCTCGGTCATCGCCTGCCACTCGGGCCGGGCATCGTAGCCGCGGACCTTGACGTCGTCGTAGAAGCGGGCGACGGCGGCGCCGTGTCCCTGCCAGGACAGGCCCGCCGCGGCGGTGTCGAGATAGATCCGGTCGTGCAGGTGCGGAAAGGGCTCTCGCAATCGAGACAGGTCGGTGGGCATCGGGACTGCGGCGCTGAAGGAGTCGATTCAACTCATTATGAATTCAGAAGCTTCACCCTCTCGATGCGCTGAAGCGAGCCCGCGACAAGAGGAGTCCCCGAGCGGCATCGCCGGCGGCTCCCAGGCGGGGCCGGGAGCACGAAGGTGCGAGACAATTCTCTTCCGATGCAAGCTGCGGGTCATCTGCCATGAGCGACGACGTGACGAAGAAGGATCTGCAATACGTGCAGGCCGTTCTGAACAAGAAGATCGATGATCTCGGCAAGGCCCTGGCCGCCGAGAAGCAGAGGGCGATGGCCGACTGCCAGGAGGTCGACGGCATCGTCGTGCGGGTTCGCTCCGACCTGGATAAGCGCCTCGATCGGCTCGACGCCGTGGTCGACAAGCTGACGAAGGCGATGGCCGAGCTCGCCAAGCGCGTGGCCGCCTCCTGAGGCGCGAGCGCTGCGGCTGCAGCGTCAAGGCAGACCCTGATTCGCTCGCGCACCGGCCGACGCATACTTTCTGCGCGAAGTTTCGCGTCAATCAGGAAGGATGATTCCCATGCGCAATCACACGACGACCTTGAGCGTCGCCATCGTCGCTGCCTTCGTTGCCGGTGTCGTGGCGTCGCCGCTGGCGCAGCGCGCGATCGCCGAAGCGCGCGCCGAGGCCGCGCCGCTGCAGCCGGCGATGATCGACCTGATGGCGCTCAAGCATGGCGACCTGCCGACGACTTCGAATCCGGAGATGAACGCCAAGGGCCTGGTGGTCACCGACAACGCGACCATCGGCATCCAGTCCGGCAACGTGGCCAAGCACAACCATCCGAACACGAACGAGATCCAGTACATCATCGAAGGCAGCGGCGCGATGTGGCTGGGCGGCGAGCGCAAGGAATTCAAGCCGGGCACCCTGATCATCATCCCGAAGGGCACGGCGCACGGCGGCACCTTGGTGACAAGCGGCCCGGTCAAGGCGATCGCCATCAAGATCCCGCCGCAAGGTCCGAACGACACGGTCTTCATGAACTGACGAACGCAGGCGGCGAAGCGCCGCCCGGGTCAAGGCTGGCGCACGAATTTCTGCACGCGCTTGCCGGTGTCGACTTCGCCGGCGTAGAGGTTGCCTTGCGAGTCGATCGCCAGATCGTGCACCCAGTGAAACTCGCCCGCATAGCGTCCGGGTCGGCCGAGCGCGGCCTTGACTTCGCCGGTTTCGCGCGAGACGACGGCGATGCGATTGTTCCGGCCGTCGGCAAGCAGCAACCAGCGCTGCGCGGGGTCGCGCGAGAGCACGATGTCCCAGACCGAGCCGTTGCCCGAGGTGTCGGGCAGCACCGAGAACTCCTTGACGAAGCGGCCGTCCTTCTGGAAGACCTGCACGCGATTGTTCAGGCGGTCGCAGACGTAGACCAGTCCGTCGCGGGCGATGCGGGCGCAATGCACCGGGTTGCCGAACTGCGTCAGCTGCGCGGCGGTGGGCGGCGCGGTCCGGCGCGTGTTGGGCTTGTCAGCATCGCTCGGCGGCTTGCCATAGGCGCCCCAGTGCCGCTTGTAGGCACCGGTCTCGCTGTCGAACACGATCACCCGCCGGTTGTAGTAGCCGTCGGCCACGTAGACCTCGCTCGCCACGGTGTCGACCTCGACGCCCGCCGGCTGGCCCAGGCGCGTGAGATCGGCTGTTGCCGGTCTGCGGGCCGACCTTGCCGATCTGCAGCACGAACTTGCCGTTGCTCGTGAACTTCAGCACCTGCCCGTCGTTCTCGCCGTTGCCGGTGATCCAGACGAAGCCTTTCGCGTCGACGTGGATGCCGTGCTCGTTCTGCGGCCAGTCGTAGCCGGTGCCGGCGCCGCCCCACGAGCGGAGCAAGGTGCCGGCGGCGTCGAACTCGAGCACCGGCGGCGCGGGTGCGCAGCAGGTCGACTGCGGCGGCGTGAGCGTCGCGCCGCGCTCGTCGTCGGTCAGGCTCTTCGGCCGCTGCAGGACCCAGACGTGGTCGTTGGCATCGGTGGCCACGCCGCTGACCTGGCCGAGGATCCAGCCGTTCGGCAGGGGCTTCGGCCAGGTGCTGTCGACGCTGTAGCGCGGCGGGCTGGCGTCGCCCGTGCCGGCCGATGTGGCGCACGCAGTCGCGACGATGGCGACGAGCGCAGCGGACAAGACACAGGCGATGCTTCGAGTAGACGAGGTCATGGCTATCCTCAACGGCTGGGAGTCAGCCGCATCATTTATCAACCGGCCGGCTGATGAATCGAGACAAACGACAGGTTCCGCGAAGACGTCTTCGTGTCGAATGAAGCCAAGGTCTCGGGGGTCGATCAGAACGACGGCGAGCGGGAGGCTAGAGTGCTCGCCATCGCATCGAACCGGGAAACGCCGCCATGACTGCCGCAACCCTCGCCGCTGAAGGTCGGCTCCCGCATCCGGCCGACCATCGCAGCCGCGCCGATCGCGCCTTCTTCGGCCACCCCGCCGGCCTCGGCTGGCTCTCGTTCTGCGAGCTGTGGGAGCGGTTCTCCTTCTACGGCATGCAGGCGCTGCTGGTGCTCTATCTCACCAACTACCTGTTCCTGCCGCAGAACATCGGGCAGGTCGCCGGCATGGATGCACTGCGCGCCTGGATCGAGCGGGCGACCGGCCCGCGCTCGCCGCAGCAGCTGGCCTCCGCCGTCTTCGGGCTCTATGCCGGCCTCGTCTATCTCACGCCGCTCTTCGGCGGCCTGCTCGCCGACCGCGTCCTCGGCCGCACCAAGACCGTCGTCATCGGCGCGAGCCTGATGGCGCTCGGACATTTCCTGATGGCCTTCGAGTTCAGCTTCCTGATCGCGCTGACCTGCCTGCTCATTGGCGTGGGCTGCTTCAAGGGCAACATCGCGGCCCAGGTCGGCGACCTCTACGCGCCCGGCGACAAGCGGCGCGCGAGCGCATTCCAGATCTTCCTGCTGGCGGTGCAGATCGCGGTGATCCTCGCGCCCATCGTCTGCGGCACGCTCGGCGAGAAAGTGGCCTGGCACTGGGGCTTCGGCGCTGCCGGCGTCGGCATGCTGATCGGCCTCGCGGTCTATCTCACTGGCCGGCGCTGGCTGCCGCCGGAGCCTCTGCTCGGCACCGCCGGCAAGGCCGCTGCGCCGCGCAAGGCCATGACCGGCGCGGACAAGGCGCGCGTGGCGCTCCTGGTCGGCCTGATCCCGGTGCTGATGCTGTCCATCGTCGGCAACCAGCAGTTCAACAATGCCTTCCCGCTTTGGTCGCAGAAGAACATGGACCTCGTCATGTTCGGCTGGCAGGTGCCGGTGACCTGGCTGCAGGCCGTCGATGCCGTGGTCAGCACCGCGACGATGGCGGGCTCGATCGTCTTCTGGCGCTGGTGGGCGCTGCGCCGGCGCGAGCCCGACGAGCTGATGAAGATGGCGCTCGGCTCGCTGCTGGCAGCCGGCGGCCCGGCATTGATCGTCATCGCCGCAACCCTGGTCGATAGCACGCACGAGAAGGTGAGCTTCGTCTGGACGCTCGGCTACACCATCGTCAACGACCTCGGCTTCGCCAACATCCTGCCGGTCGGGCTGGCCTTGTATTCGCGTGTCGCACCGCAACGCCTGGAAGGCCTCGTGATCGGCGTGTACTACCTGCACCTGTTCCTCGGCAACATCTTCGTCGGCTGGCTCGCCGGTTTTCTCGAGACGATGCCGGGCCGCGAGTTCTGGGCCCTCCATGCCGGCCTCGTCGTGTGTGCCGGGTTGCTGCTCCTCGCCTGTCGCCAGGTGTTCGGCAAGCTCCTGGCTCCGGAGGAGTCGCCGCCTAGTGCAGCGGCCAGGCGCGAATGATCAGCGGCGTGCCCACCAGCAGCACCATCAGCGTCAGCGGCGCTCCGAGACGCCAGTAGTCGCCGAACCGATAGCCGCCCGGGCCCATCACCAGGGTGTTGTTCTGGTGTCCGATCGGCGTCAGGAAATCGCAGGCACAGCCGAGCGCCACCGCCATCAGGAACGGCTCGGGACGAAATCCGAGGTGCGTCGCAACGCCCGCCGCGATCGGACCGAGCACCAGCACCGCCGCGGCATGATGGAGAAAGGGCGTCAGCAGCATCGAAGCGAGCAGGATCAGGCCGATCGTGGCGTAGCCCGGCAGGTGCTGCGCCCCGGCACTCAGTGCGTCGGCGACAAGGCCCGCGGCACCGGTTTCCTTCAACGCCGCGCCGACCGGAATCAGGCAACCGAGCATCACGATCACCGGCCACTCGATCGCCTCGTAGGTGTCCTTCAGGCTGATCTGCCGCAGCAGCACGGTGAGCACCGCCGCGCCGAAAAAGGCCACTTCGACATCGACGATGCGCAAGCCCACAAGCAACAGCGCAGCCGCCAGCAGGCCGATCGGCACCAGGCCGTTTCGCACCTGGCCGAGCGAGAGATTGCGGTCGGCGAGCGGCAACAGCCCGAGCTCGGTCACGGACGCGGCGAGGTTCTTCTCCCAGCCCTGCAGGAGCACGACATCGCCGACCTGGAAGCGATGCGCGCGCAGACGCCCCGCCGTGTTCTTGCCGGCTTGGCGCACCGCGAAGAGGTTGAGTCCGTACTTGTGGCGCAGGCCGAGCGACGCGGGCGTGGCGCCGACGAGCGACGACTGCGCGGTGACGATGACCTCGACGACCTGCATCTCCTCGCTCTTTTCCGCAGGCCGTGCCAGATCCTTCGAGCCGACGAGCGTGAAGCCGGTCGCTGCCATCACCTTGTGCACGACGGTCGTGTCGCCGATGACGACGAGCACGTCGCCGGCGTAGAGGCGCCAGTCCTCTGCGGGCACGTAGCGGCGCCGGCCCTCGCGCACGATCCCCGCCACCGAGACCTCGCCGTCGCCGAGCGCTTCGACATCCGCCACGGTCATCGTGGTGGCGCTGTCGCCGGGCACCTGCAGCTCGGTCGAGTAGCCTTCGATCGAGAACGACTCCTCCGCCGTCTGCTGGCCTTCGCGATGCGGCAGCAGTCGCCAGCCGAACGCAAGAAAGACGACCGCCAGCGTGGTCAGCGGCAAGCCCACGGCGACGAAGTCGAACAGGCCGAAGGGGGCCTGGCCGAGCTCCTCGCGAACCGTCGAGATGAGGAGATTCGGCGAGGTGCCGATCTTGGTGATCGTGCCGCCCACCAGCGAGGCGAAGGCGAGCGGCATCAGGTAGATCGAGCGTGGCTGCTTGCTGCGGCGCGCGGTCTGGATCGCGATCGGCAGGAAGATGCCGAGCGTGCCGACGTTCTTGACGAAGGCCGACAGGTAGCCGACCGCCGCGGCCATGACGCCGATCTGCAGCGACGGCGAGCGAATGCGCTTGAGGACGGCGCCGACCGAGAGCTCGAGGACGCTCGAGGCCGCGATGGCCCGGCTCACGACCAGCACCGAGGCGATGATGATGATGACCGGATTGGCGAAGCCCAGGAACGCCTTTGCGCCCGGGACGACGCCCAGGACGATCGCGGCGAGCAGGACGAGCGCGGCGACCACGTCGTAGCGCAGGCGCCCGCTCATGAACAGCGCGAGCATCGCCCCGACCAGGGCGAAGGACTCGATCTGGTGCAGCGTCATGCCGAAATGCCGGCGAACCGCGCCGGCGCTGCCGCGACGCGCGCCGATTCCTCGTCGCCGCTCGCGCTCAGATGCCCATGGAGCTCAGCATCTCCATGACCTCGTTCACGAGCGCGGAGATCCTGGGATGCGATGCCTCGAAATCGAGGGTCGAGGTCTTCAGCCGTTCGCCGAGCGATCCGTCGGGGCTGGCGCGCTTCGGGTCCGCCATCCGCTGCTCGATCTCCTGGACCAGCGCCTCGAGACGCTGCCTGGCCGTTGCGTCGGCCCCGTCGAGGGCTGCGATCGCGGCGCGAAGCCTGCCCACCGAATCGTCTACTTGCTTGCCGTCCGTCATATCGGTGTGTTCTTTCGCGCCGCGCGCTTCGCTGTCTGTCGATCATTCTCGCAGGCAAATGCAGGCGCCGATTTGCGTCGCTGCCGGCGCCAAACGTGGCAAGCTTCGTCCTGCTTTCTCCAGCCCTCGCGGTCGGACAAAGCGGCGGCGGTGTCGACCCGATGAAACTTCCTTCCTCCTCAGCCTGCGCCGCGGCCGCCGTGCTGCTGGCAGGCTGCATGCCTGCAGTGCTCGACCCGCGCGGCCCGGTCGGCGCTGCCGACCGCACGATCCTGATCGACTCGCTGGCCATCATGCTCGCCATCGGCGTGCCGACGATCGTGGCGACGCTGGCCTTCGCCTGGTGGTTCCGGGCCTCGAACTCGAAGGCGCGGCACTTGCCGGACTGGTCCTTCTCCGGCCAGGTCGAGCTTGTGGTGTGGTCGATCCCGGTGATGGTGGTCATCCTGCTCGGCGGCGTCGCCTGGATCGGCTCGCATCAGCTCGACCCGGCCGAGCCGCTGCGCTCGAACGTCAAGGCGCTCGACGTGCAGGTCGTCTCGCTCGACTGGAAATGGCTCTTCATCTATCCGGAGCAAGGTGTGGCGAGCGTCAACGAGCTGGTGGTGCCGGCCGGTGTGCCGCTGCACTTCACGCTCACCTCGGCGAGCGTGATGAACACCTTCTTCGTGCCGCAGCTCGGCAGCATGATCTACACCATGAACGGCATGGCGACCGAGCTGAACCTGCAGGCCGACGAGCCCGGCACGTACCCGGGCCTGTCGGGCCATTTCAGCGGCGACGGCTTTTCCGACATGCACTTCGAGGTGCGCGCGCTGCCGGCCGACGCCTTCGCGACCTGGGTCGCGTCGACGCGAGGCAAAGGCCCCGTGCTCGACGGCGCGAGCTACGCCGCGCTGGCGCGCCAGAGCATCAAGGTGCCGCCGATGACTTTCGGCAGCGTCGAGGCCGATCTGTTTCGCCACGTCGTGACGCAGAAGCTGGCGCCGGGCCCGGGACCGGACACCGAGCACACCGGCGCCGTCGAAGCGCCGGCGTCGGGCCACTGACATGTGGCTCGGCAAGCTCACCTGGGCGGCGGTCCCCTTCGATCAGCCGATCGTGATGGTGGCGTCGGCGATCGTCGCCGTGGCGATCACCGGCGTGCTGGCCTGGATCGTGATCAAGGGCCATCTGCCCTACCTCTGGCGGGAGTGGATCACCAGCGTCGATCACAAGCGCATCGGCGTGATGTACGTGCTGCTGGCGCTGGTGATGCTGCTGCGCGGCTTCGCCGACGCGCTGCTGATGCGATCGCAGCAGGCCGTCGCCTTCCATGCCGCAGGCTACCTGCCGCCCGAGCACTACGACCAGATCTTCACGGCGCACGGCACGATGATGATCTTCTTCGTCGCCATGCCCTTCGTCATCGGCCTGATGAATTTCGTCGTGCCGCTGCAGCTCGGCGCCCGCGACGTCGCCTTCCCGACGCTCAACTCGGTCGGCTTCTGGCTCACCGCCACCGGCGCCTTGCTGGTCAACATCTCGCTGATCGTCGGCGAGTTCGCGCGCACCGGCTGGCTGCCCTATCCGCCGCTCTCGGAGCTGGCCTACTCGCCTGGCGTCGGCGTCGACTACTACCTCTGGGCCCTGCAGATCTCGGGGGTCGGCACGCTGCTTTCGGGGATCAACCTCGTGACCACGGTGCTGAAGGTGCGCGCACCGGGCATGAGCTATCTGCGCATGCCGATGTTCTGCTGGACGACGCTGGCCTCGAACCTGCTCATCGTCGCCGCCTTCCCGATCCTGACTGCCACCTTCGCGATGCTGCTGCTCGACCGCTATCTCGGCTTTCACTTCTTCACGAACGAAGGCGGCGGCAACCTGATGATGTTCATGAACCTCATCTGGGCCTGGGGCCACCCGGAGGTCTACATCCTGATCCTGCCGGCCTTCGGCATCTTCTCGGAGGTGGCATCGACCTTCTCCGGCAAGCCGCTGTTCGGCTACCGCTCGATGGTGATCGCGACGATGGCGATCTGCATCATCTCGTTCATGGTCTGGCTGCACCATTTCTTCACCATGGGCGCCGGTGCCGACGTCAACGCGGTCTTCGGCATCGCGACGATGGTGATCGCCGTGCCGACCGGTGTGAAGATCTTCAACTGGCTGTTCACGATGTACGGCGGCCGCATCCGCTTCAAGGCGCCGATGCTCTGGACGGTCGGCTTCATGGTCACCTTCGTGATCGGCGGCATGACCGGCGTGCTGCTCGCGGTTCCGCCGGCCGACTTCGTGCTGCACAACAGCCTCTTTCTGGTCGCCCACTTCCACAACGTCATCATCGGCGGCGTGCTCTTCGGCGCCTTCGCCGGCTACGAGTACTGGTTCCCCAAGGCGTTCGGCTTCAGGCTGCACGAGGGCCTGGGCAAGGCGGCGTTCTGGTTCTGGATCGTCGGCTTCTACGTCGCCTTCATGCCGCTCTACTGGCTCGGCCTCATGGGCATGACGCGCCGCATGCAGCACTACGACGTGCCCGGCTGGCAGCCGTGGCTGCTGGTCGCGGCAGCGGGCGCGGGGCTGATCTTCATCGGCATCGTGCTGCAGGTCGTGCAGCTCGGCTACAGCATCCGCCAGCGCGCGCAGCTGCGCGACGGCACCGGCGATCCGTGGAACGGCCGCTCGCTCGAATGGTCGACACCGTCGCCGCCGCCGATGTTCAACTTCGCGGCGATGCCGAACGTCGAAGGCGAAGAGGCCTACTGGCTGATCAAGCAGCACGCGATCGAGAAGAACGCGATGCGGCCCGAGCCCGAATACGCCGACATCCACATGCCGCGCAACAGCGCCGTCGGCTTCATCTGCGCCTTCTTCGCGACGATCATGGGCTTCGCCCTGATCTGGCACATCTGGTGGCTGGTCGGCTTCGCCTTCGTCTGCGCCTATGCGACCTTCGTCGTCGTTCGCCTGGCGCGATGAGCATGAAGAGCTGATCCCGGCGGCGCGCGTGGCCGAGATCGACCGCGCCAACCGCAGCGCGCGCCTGGACGCGCTGGCCCGACCTGAAGGCCGCGACATGAGCGCCGCGCAAGCCACCTTGTCCGCCCCGGGCTCGTCGGCCGGCCGGGGCCAGGGCCACGGCCACGCCGCCGGCCTCTCCGAAGACGCGCAGCACGGCGCCTCGAAGCGGATCGTCGTCGCCTTCGGCTTCTGGATCTTCCTGATCAGCGACATCATCCTGTTCGCCGCGCTCTTCGCCACCTACGCCGTGCTCACCGACAGCACCGCCGGCGGCCCGAGCGGCCGCGACCTGTTCGATCTGCGCACGGTCGCCATCGAAACCGGCTGCCTGCTGACCTCGACGGTGTTCTGCGGCCTGGCGGGCATCGGCGCGCAGGCACAGGCGCAAGCGCCTGTTCTATGGCGCGATGGCCGTCACCTTCGTGCTCGGTGCGACCTTCGTCGCGATCGAGCTGCACGAGTTCGCGGCCATGATCGACGAGGGCGCCGGCCCGACGCGCAGCGCCTTCCTGTCGGCATTCTTCGCCCTGATCGGATGCCACGGCCTGCACGTCACGCGCCGGCCTGCTGTGGCTGCTGACGATGATGGCGCAGGTCTACGCCAAGGGCTTTCGCGCCGACATCCTGCGCCGCCTGCTCTGCTTCGCCCTGTTCTGGCACACCCTCGACATCATCTGGGTGGCGCTGTTCAGCCTGGTCTATCTGGTGGGAGTGGCACGCGATGAGCGACATCGCGGCGAGCGGCGACATCGCCCCGGGCGACGAGGGCGGCGCGCCCGACATCCGGCGCGCCGTCTACGGCTATCTTCTCGGCTTCGCGCTGGCGACGCTGCTCACCGCCGTGTCGTTCTACATCGCCCGCAGCACCCTGGTCTGGGAGCCGAGCATCCCGATCGCGCTCTCGGTCCTGGCGATCGCGCAGATGGGCGTGCACCTGGTCTTCTTCCTCCATCTCACCTCCGGGCCCGACAACGTCAACAACGTCATGGCCCTGGCCTTCGGCCTGCTGATCGTGATGCTGCTGGTGTTCGGCTCGCTCTGGATCATGGCGCACATGAATCACAACATGATGCCGATGGAGCGGATCATGCAGATGCAGCGCTGACGCGCCGTTGTCCGCGAGTCGCGCCGCTCGCCGCCTGGCGCGCCGCGGTCGCGGTCAGGCCATCGGCTTGGTCAGGTAGACCCCTTCGCGCCCGACGATGGCGGTGCGCGCCGGCATGAAGATCGTGCAGTCGTCGCACAGGGCGCGGATCTCGAGCGCGCCATCGGTGGCGATGAGCTCGCCGTTGGCGAAGGTCTCGAAGCCGATGCAGGGCCGAACGAAGGCGAAGCTCTCGTTCTGGATCACGTGCGTGCGCAACAGCTCGAAGCGGCGCGGCGGCACGGAGGGCGCGGGTACCGGCCGGTCGATCAGGCCGAAGTGGCCGAGGAAATCGAGCGCGACTTCGGTCGCCAGGTCGGCGCTCGCCTGCTTGAAGTGCTGGCCGCACTCGACGACGAGGGCCGCGCCCGAACCGTCGGCGCGGCCATGCGAGCCGTGCTGGATGAGCGGCGTGCCCGAGCCCAGGCCGGCCGGCATGACCAGGTGCACCTGCGGTCGCGGCAGGGCGCGGGCGACGGCGGCGTTGCGCTCGAACGAGGGGTAGACCCAGAACGGCACCACGTCCTGGCTCGTCGAGTGGATGTCGAGGATGTGCTCGGCCGCCGCCACCGCCGGGCGCATCTCGCGCGCGCGTCGCAGCTCGACACTGTCCTCGCCGCCGTCGAGCTGCGCCGCCGACCAGATGCGATTGAGGTTGTGCGTGATCAGGCGACTCTCGAAGGGCTTGGCCGGATCGAAGGTCTCGTAGGCCGCGACGTTGGCGAAGCTCAGGGTCAGCGTGCCGATCTTCGGCCGCACGCCGCTGTCGAGCAGGTGGCACACGGCCACCATGCCGCAGAACTCGTTGCCGTGGGTCAGGCCGTTGATCATCACGTGCGGGCCCGGGCGGCCCGATTCGAAGCGATGCACGTAGTCGATGCCGGTGTTGCCGGCGCGATAGGCCGACAGGTCGCGGGGCATGACTTCGAAGGCCGGGAGAGGGGAGCTCATGATCGTTCCGTTCTGCAGCGTGTGGATGGCCTCGCCCGCGCGCCGGACCGCATGCGCCGGGCACGCAACCTGCCGGGGAGCAGCGCAGGACTGCGGAGCTGGCAATGGCAAGACCTGAAGAGGAACGATACAGCGATCTGTTGCGCCATCTGGCGAGCCCGTCCAGCGGCGCCGATGCCGCCGAGCTGGCGGCCGCGGTGCGCGAGGTGCAGCACCTGTATTCGATGGGTCATATCACCCACTGGCAAGTCAAGCAGGCCGAAGAGGCGTATGCCGCGACCGTGCAGCGCATGCCGGACCTCGGCCCGCCGAAGTCCCCCGAGACGCGCGCCGACGAGCGCCACGGCTAGCGGCGCCGGCCTTCGCCGCCGGCCCGCGTCGCGGGCCTGAGCGATGCGCTCGGGCCAGGCTGACCCCCTCGAATCAGGGGCGATGTTTTTGCGGATAGGCATCGCGCCGCTTCGCGCCTTCAATCGTGGCTCACTCTCGGCTGCCGAACGCGAGGTTCGACGCAGGGTGACTCGTGAAAACACTCTTCATCCTGGTTCTCGCCGCGCTCTGTTCGCCTGCGCTCGCCGTGCGCGCGACGGCGAGCGCCACCATCGTCGTGCCGGCGCGCCTGGCGTCGATCACGCCGAGCCTGGCCGTCGCCGTGAGCACCGTCCAGGACGGCGCCTACGCGCACGTCACCATCGAGTTCAATTGATGTCCTGACGAGCGGCGTGCTCGGTTGCCGATCGAGGCAACGAGCACGGAGGGCAAAGGGCTCATGGTCGGCCGCCACAGCCTCGATGCGGCGCGACATTGCGCGTCGCGCGCCTGCTATCGTGCCGCGACATTTTGCAGCGCCGGGGACGGCCCATCAACACCCTGCCTCTTGCCTTCACCGTCGTCGACGCGGCGATCCGCGGCACGCTTCTGGCGCTGCTGCTCCTGCTCGCCGCCCTGCTGCTGCGCGACCGGCCGCGCTCGCGCGTGCCCAAGGTCAGCATCGCGATGCTGCTCGGCATGTGCGTGCAGGTCGTCAGCTCGACGCCGCTCCTGGAGGACCAGGTGTCGCGCCTGTGGCAGGCGCCGCTGGTCGCGGTGTCGGTGGCCAATTCCGTTCTGTTCTGGCTGTTCGTGCGGACCTTGTTCGATGACGAGTTCGAGCCGCGGCCGGTGCACGTCGGCCTCTGGCTGGCCGTGGCGGCATTGAGTGGCTTGAATTGCGCGTTCTTCGCCGGCGACCGTGCCGTGGCGCCGTACACGATGGGCGTGCAGCGGGCGCTGCCGCTGGTCTTCGCCGTGCTGGCCGCACTCGCTGCGGCGTCGCACTGGCGAGACGACCTGGTGGAGGGCCGACGCCGTCTGCGTGGATTCATCGTCATCACCGGCGTCGCCTATACGGTCGTGGTGCTGGTCGGCCGCCTCAGCTCGCAGGGTGGCCGCCTGACGGCGGTGACGGCGAGCACCGAAGTCATGGGGCTGCTGGCCATCGTCGCCGTCGTGACCTGGCGTCTGCTCCGGGTCAGCGATTCCGACCTCTTCCTCGCCGCCGTGCCGCCGTCGGGAGCCGCGCCTTGCGCTTCTTCGAGTACGCAAGACAGTTCGCCGCCGCAAGGCGCCGAGCCAGTCCAGGCACCGATCGACCCTGCCGAAGAACGACTGTCCGCAGCACTGCAGCGCGTCATGGCCGATGAGTTCGCCTATCGCAGCGAAGACCTGAGCGTGGCGAGCCTGGCGGCCCGACTGTCGGTGCCCGAATATCGCCTGCGCCGACTGATCAACCAGCGCCTCGGGCATCGCAACTTCAACGCCTACGTCAACGGCTTTCGCCTCGCGGAGGCACGCGCTTCGCTGAGCGATCCGGCCAAGCGCGACCTGCCGATCCTGACCATTGCCCTCGATGCGGGCTTTCAATCGATCGGCCCATTCAACCGGACGTTCAAGACCGTTATCGGCCTGACGCCGAGCGACTTTCGCAGGCAAAAGCTGGCCGAATCCTGAAATCGGCCAGCCGATTTCCGCGCCGGCCAGACTTTGGCGAGACAGCGCAGGACGCGGCCGGCATCGTCGCCGTCACCGAGGGTCGTCGCCCTCGAGGCGGAGCCAGCCGTGATGACAGTCCTGTCTCTTGCGAATCGACGCCGCCGCGCCGTCGGGCTCGCCCTCGTCTCTTGCGCTGGCGTGCAGCCTGGCGCGCGCGGCGATGGGCCTCACGACCCTTCCCGCCGCGCCGGGCGACGGGCCGGTCACCGTCTACTACCCGTCCGACGCCACGGCGGCGCCGGTCCGTGTCGGGCGCGTGAGCTTGACGGTGGCCGAGCAGGGCCGCCCGATACGTGGCAACGGCCGGCTGATCGTGATCTCGCACGGCTCGGGCGGGGCGCCCTGGGTGCATGCCGACCTGGCACGCAGCTTGGTGGAGGCCGGTTATGTCGTGGCCTTTCCGGAGCACCATGCAGACAACTACAAGGACGAGAGCGATCCCGGTCCCGACAGCTGGACCCTGCGCCCGTTCGAGGTGTCCCGCGCCATCGACGCGGTCGGCCGCGACGCGCGCTTCGCGCCGCTGCTGATGCTCGACCGTGTCGGCGTCTACGGCATGTCGGCCGGTGGCCACACCGCGCTCGAGCTGGCGGGAGGCCGCTGGTCGCCGGCAGGCTTCAAGCGGCACTGCGAGGCCGATCTCGTGGCCGATTTCTCGGCCTGCGTCGGCTTGATCACCCAGCTCGACGGTGGCCCGCTCGACGGCATCAGGAAGTGGGCGGCACTGGCCGTGATCCGCCACCGCTTCAGCGACGAGACCTGGCGCGCGCACACCGACTCGCGCATCGTCGCGGTGGTGGCCGGCGTGCCGTTCGCGGCCGACTTCGACATGGCCTCGCTGGCCGAGCCGAAGGTGGCCCTCGGCCTGGTCACCGCGGCGCACGATCGCTGGCTGGTGCCCCGCTTCAATTCCGATCGCGTGCTCGAGGTCTGCAAATCGTGCGAGCACATCGCCGACTTCGCGAACGGCGGGCATGGCGCCTTGCTGTCGCCCCTGCCGCCGGGCCTCACCGGGCTCGTCGGCCAGCTGCTGAACGACCCGCCGGGATTCGACCGCAGCGAAGCCCCGGTCGTCGACCGCAAGATCACCGCTTTCTTCCTGGCCCACTTGCCACCCGTGCGCAGCGATCCGTCGCTTGCCCCGCTGGCCGCTGCGGCGTCGACGTCGCTTGCCGCTAGACTGAATTCGTTCACCGCGAGAATTGCGCCATGAGCCCGATCGAGAAATTCCTCCTGTTCGTCGCCGCCCCCGGCGTCTTCGTCTTCGCGCTGCTCGAGGGCCTTGTCCTGGCGCGGCGGCAGGCTTACGACTGGAAGGCCTTCGGCGTCTCGACCTTCGACCTCGTGGCCCGCATCGTCGTCGGCCTGGTCCTGCCGCTGTCGATCGCGGCGCCCCTCGTCGGCTGGGCGATCCGTCACCGCGTGACGACCATCGAGCTCGATACCTGGCAGGCGGTGCTGGTGCTCTTCCTCGGCCAGGAGTTCTGCTACTACTGGTACCACCGAGCGGCACACCGGATGCGCTGGTTCTGGGGCAACCACGCGGTCCACCATTCTCCGAACCAGCTCAACTTGTCGGCGGCATTCCGGATCGGCATCTTCGGCAAGCTGACCGGTACCACGGTCTTCTTTGTTCCGCTGATCTGGCTCGGCTTCGACGTGCGCACCGTGTTCTCGGTGCTGACGCTCAACCTGCTCTACCAGTTCTGGATCCACGCCACCTGGATCCCGAAGCTCGGCTGGCTCGAATACGTGCTCAATACGCCCTCCGCGCATCGGGTCCACCATGCCGCCAACACCGAGTATCTCGACGCCAACTACGGCGGCGTGCTGATCGTGTTCGACCGCCTGTTCGGAACCTACATCGCCGAGCGCGACGACCTGCCTTGCCGCTATGGCCTGGTCCACCCGATGACGAGCTACAACCTGCTGCACGTCGAGTTCGCGCAGTGGCTGAGCCTCGCTCGCGACCTGGTTCGTGCGCGCGGCCTGCGGGCCTTCGTCGGCTACCTGGTCATGCCGCCCGGCTGGGTGCCCGAAGGCGAGGGCGACACCACGGCCGAGCAGCGGGCGCGTGCCCGCCAAGGCGCGCTTGCGAATGCGCAGACGCCCGGCTCCTGATCAGCGTCCCGTCCCTTCCGTCCGTGCCGGCGGCACTTCATCCCGCCGAAAGCCGCATCCATCGCAAGCCGGTTTCTTCCGTCGCCAGGCGCTCCTACAGTGCAGTCATCGCTTGATGAACACCGCACCGAAGGAGCCCGACATGATCAGCCGCCTCACCGCTTTCGCCGTCGCCTTTGCCGTCCTCGGCACCGCCAGCCTCGGTTTTGCGGCGCAAACGCAGCAGCCGCACGCGCTGCGCTCGAGCGCAGTCGAACGTGCGCCGATGCAGGTCGTGGTTCTGCCGCCCGTCGAGGTGATCGGCCACCGTTCGCGATAGGCAACAAGGAGCGCCCGTCCGGGGCGCCGTTCGGCACCAGGTTGTGCCGATCCTTTGCCAGATCCCGTCGGCCCTGCGCCCGCCGCCTTAGACCCGGCGGGTAGACGCCTCCCAAGGCAGGGCCCTTGCAACGCGCTTCGGCGCGTTTTTTTTGGGCCGCGCGATACCATCCCCGCCAGTCATGGACACGCCGCCCGACATCGAATCCGTTCTGCCGCTGCGCACGAAGGCTTCGCAGACGGCGCTCGGCGTTCTTGCCGTGGCCGCCATCCTCGGCCTGCTCTACCTCGGCCGCGCCATCCTTGTTCCGGTGACGCTCGCCGTGGTGCTGAGCTTTGCCATCGCGCCGTTCGTGCGTGCCTTGCGCCGGCTCGGCTGGGGCCACGTCTCCTCGGTGCTCGGTGCCGTCTCGGCCTCGGGCCTGATCGTGCTGATGCTGACCGGTGTGATCGTGATGCAGGCGATCCAGATGGCGTCGAACCTGCCTCAATACCAGGGTACGTTCAAGGCGAACGTGCAGGAGATGCAGACGGCAGCGCTGGAGCGCTTCGAGCCGACCTGGGAGGCCGCCGCGGGGATTCTCGATCCGCTCGCGAGCGACGGGCCAGCCCCCTCGGGCAGCGCCACGCTGCCGCCCTCCGCATCCGCGCTGCCCGGCGCGCCGGTGCCGGTGGAGATTCGCCAGCCCAAGGCCAGCCCGACCGTCCTGCTGCAGCGCGTCCTCTCCGTCCTCTGGGGTCCGGTGGGCAGTGCCGGCATCGTGCTCGTCGTGCTGATCTTCGTGCTGCTCGAGCAGGAGGCGCTGCGCGACCGGTTCATCCGCCTGGCCGGCGGCTCCGACCTGCGCACCAGCACCACCGCGATCAACGATGCCGGCGAGCGGCTGTCGCGCTATCTCGTTCGGCAGTTCGCCGTCAACACCTGCGTCGGCATCGTCATCTGGGCTGCCTTGGCCGGCATCGGCCTGCCGCACGCCACCCTGGTGGCGGCGCTCACCGCGGTGCTGCGCTTCGTGCCGTTTCTCGGCGTCCCGATCGCCGGGGCCCTGGCCGCGCTGCTGGCGCTGGCCGCGGCGCCCGGCTGGACGCTGCTGCTGCTCACGCTCGCCGCGTTCGTGGTCGTGCAGCTGATCACCTCGCAGGTCATCGAGCCGCGTCTCTATGGCCACGCCACCGGGCTGTCGCCACTCTCGATCGTCCTGGCGACGCTGTTCTGGGGCTGGCTCTGGGGCCCGATGGGCGTGATCATCGCCACCCCGTTGACCTTGTGCCTGGCGGTCGCGGGGCGCCATGCCGAGTCGCTCGGCTTCCTCAACATCGTGCTTGGCGATGGCCCGGCGTTGACGCGCGCGCAGAACTTCTATCAGCGCGCCTTGTCGGGCGACGCCGGCGAGATCCTCGAAGGCGCGCGCGAGTTCCTCAAGCGCAAGCCCCTGGCTGCCTACTGCGATTCCGTGCTGATGCCGGCCATGCAGCTGGCCCGCGTGGATCTCGAGGCCGGCGACATCACGCGGCACCAGCAGCACGAGCTTCGGGGCACCATCGTCAAGGTCATCGAAGCGCTCGGTGGCGATGGCCGCGAGCATCTTTTCAGGCGCCAGCGCGCGACCGTGCTCGAAGATCCGAGTCCCGGCCGCATGCTGCGACAAAAGCGCATCCTTCGGCAGAAGGACGAGGTGTCGCACCTTTCTTCGAGTGGCCTGGCCCAGAGCGCGCCCGGATCGCTGGTGCTGTGCATCGGCCTCGGGTCGCTTGGCGACGATCTCGCCACCGAGCTTCTGGTGCGGGTCCTGCGCGGCCTGCATCTCGATGCCCGCCACCTGCTGATCGACGACCTGAAAGGCCCGCGCCCCGCCGATGTCACCGACTCGGCGATCGGTGTCATGTGCATCGTCAGCGTCAATCCCGGTGGTGAGCGCGAACAGGGCGTGCAGCTCGCGCATGAGATTCGCGCCCGCCTGCCGCACACCTATCTGCTGGCGCTCCTTTTGCCGAGCGTGCTGCAGGAGGTCGATCAATCGGCGTTCGGCGCAGCCGTCGATCGGCTGGCGAGCTCCTTCGAAGACGCCGCCCTCGAGATCTCGGAGCGGGTCATCGGCGTCAGCAGCGTGACGCCCGAGCCGCAGCTCGCGGCCGCGCGCTGACGGTTCTTCGGCCATGCCGGAAGGGCGTTGCCTCAACTGCGACTGCGCGTTCGAGAGCCCGGCGATCTTCTGCCCGCGTTGCGCACAGCGCACCGACACCGGCCGCATCTCGCTGCGCGATGTCGGGCGCGACCTGCTGCAGACCTTCGTCAACGTCGAGCGCGGTCCGCTCGCCTTCGCCTGGGCCCTGCTGAGGCGCCCCGGCACGGTCGCGCGCGAGTACGTCGAAGGCAAGCGTCGCCGCCACTACGGGCCATTCGCGACGCTGGTGGTGCTGGTCGGGTTGACGGCGTTGGCCATCAACTGGACCGGCTTTCAGGTCTTGTCGAACGACGGCCTGCCCCCCGGCCCGACGAGCCTGCTCCAGCGGCACTTCAACTTGCTGCTGCTGGTGCAGCTACCCCTGCAGGGCGCGGCGTGCGCGGCGTTGTTCCGCGCCGCCCGGCTGACGTGGCCCGAGCACATGGTGCTGGCCGCCTACACGCTCGGCGTGCGCGCCGTGTTCATCGCGCTGCTGGCGCCGTTCGCGTCGTTCGCCGGAGCGGCACCCGGCCCGGCTTCGACCTATGCGTTCTGGGCCGCCTGGTACCTGTACTTCGGCTGGGCCGCCTCGCAGTTCTACGACGGACCACGGCGCTTGTCGTGGCTGCGAGGCGCGCTCGCCGCGGCGCTGACGCACCTCGCGGTCATTGCCCTGCTGTTCGTCGGCAGCGCTGCCTACGAAGCGGTCGTGGTGCGATAAGCGCAGCCGCGTTCACTCGGCGAGGATGCCGATCTCCTTCGTCGCCGCGCCCCAGCGGGTGCGTTCGGCCTGCAGGAACGCCTCGACCTGGCCGACATTCATGCTGCCGTCGGCCACCGGCCCGATGGCCGCGATGCGGGCCGCGAAATCGCGGTCGTTGAGCAGCGCGTTCACGTCGCGATTGACGCGCTCGACGATGGCCGAGGGCGTGCCGGCCGGCGCGACGAGCGCGAACCATCCGACCATGTCGAAGCCGGGCAGCGTTTCCGACAGGGCCGGCACGGAATCGAAATCGGCCATGCGCTTCGCCGATGTCACCGCGAGCGGCCGCAGGCGGCCCGACTTGATCAGTTGCGTGGTCGCGGGCAGATCGGCAACGACGGCTTGCACGTGCCCGCCCACCGTATCCTGGACGGCGACGTTGACCGACGCGTAGGCGACCTGGTTGAGGCTGATCTTCTCGCGCGCGGCGAACAGGCTCGAGATGATTCCGCCGAAGGTACGCGGGCCTTCGTTCGCAAGCGAGACCATTCCCGGCGACGCCTTCGCCTTGTCGACGAATTCCTTCAGCGTTTTCACGGGCGAATCGCCGGCAACGATCAGCGCAAACGGGCTGCGCCCGACAAAGGCCACCGGCACGTAGTCCTTCTGCGGGTCGTAGGGCAGATGCTTGAACAGGAACGGGTTGGTGACCAGCGCGGCCGTGGTCGCCATATAGAAGGTCGATCCGTCGGGCGTGGCGTGCGCCGCCGTCTCCGCGCCGATGATGTTCTGGCCGCCGGGCTTGTTGTCGATCCACACCGCCTGACCCCAGGTCTTGGAGAGCCGCTCCGCGAGCAGGCGCGCGATCGCATCCGGCCCGGAGCCGGCGGGCTGCGAGATGACGAAGCGAATGGACTTGTCGGGCCAGGCCTGGGCCCGCACCGCGGTGGCGGGCCAGGCAGCCAGGGAGGCGAGCGCGAGAGCGAGTTGTCGACGTTGCATGGTCATCTCCTGTTGGAATTTATCGGGTCATCCGGGCGGCTTGGGAAAGAAGGCGGGGCAGGTCGCGCAGCTCGGCGACGCTGCCGAAGACGTAGTGGTCGGGGCGGACCAGCGCCGCTTCGCAGCGATGACGCTCGAACCATGCCGCGAGGACACCGTCGCGCTCGTCGAGGCTGGCGAGCGTTGCCGCACGCAAGCCGGGAAGTTCGGCCGCTTCGGCGACAACGCCGGCGTCCGATCGGCTGAACAGGCGCCAGCCACTGCCCAGCCGGTCGTCCATGCGCACGGCGCCGCCGCCCGCTGATCGCGTCCAGGGCTGCGGAAAGAGCGTGCCGCGCGCGCTGCTGTCCTCGACAGCGAGCGCGCCGGTGCTCAGGCGCGGCAACACGTCCTGGCGCGGGATGGGCACGACCGTGCCTCCGGCTTCGGCCAGCAAGCGCTCGTCGCGGGCGCGGGCCCTGGCCTGATCGCGCTCGCCGATCAGCGTGCCGATCGCCTTCAGCCGCGTCGTCAGCTCGCGGACGTGCGCCTTGCGTTCTTCGCCATAGCTCTCGAGCAGCGACTCCGGTGCCGATCCCTTCAGGACAGCGTCGAGCTTCCACGCGAGGTTGACGACATCGCGAATTCCCTGGCACATGCCCTGGCCGAGGAAAGGCGGCTGTTGATGCGCCGCGTCGCCGGCGAGGAAGACCCTTCCGTTGCGCCAGCGCTCTGCGACCAGCGCGTGGAAGCGATACGTGGCGCGACGCCAGAGCTCGCCTTCGTCCGGTCGGATCCAGCGCTCGAGCAGTCGCCAGGTCCCGTGCTCGGTGAGCACGTCGTCGGGCTGCTCGCCTTCCTTCAGCGAGATCTCCCAGCGGCGGTGATTCTTCGGCCCGATGATGTAGGAGGCCGGGCGCTCGGGCTCGCAGTACTGCGCGCTGTGTGTCGGCAGACGCGCCAGTCCGCGCTCGTTGGCCAGCACGTCGACCACCAGCCAGGGCTCGTCGAAGCCGAGGTCCTCGAGCTCGATGCCGAGCAGGCCGCGGATCGTGCTGCTGGCGCCGTCGCAGGCGATGACGCGCCGCGCCCGTGCAGCGCTGCCGTCGGCGAATTGCAGCGACACGCCCTCGTCGTCCTGGCTCAGGCCGTCGACGGTCGCGCCGAGCCGGACCTCGACGTTGGGCAGCGCCGCGACGGCGCCGCGCAGGATGGCCTCCACCGCCGGCTGGTTGAAGACCATCGAAGGTGTCCAGGCCTGCGGATAAGGCGGCGCGAGCATCGTCATGCGCCGGATCAGCTGGCCATCGACGCCGTAGAAGCAGCTGTCGGTGAACGGCTCGGTGTGCGGCGCGATCGCGTCGGCGAGGCCGAGCTTCTGGAAGACGCGCAGGATCTCGTGATCGAGCGCCGCCGCACGCGGCAGGGGATAGATCTCGGCGCTGCGGTCGCAGACGAGCACCGAATGGCCGGCCTGGCCGAGCAGCGCAGCAGCGACCGCTCCGCTCGGCCCGAAGCCCACGATCGCGACGTCGAACGCGGGCACGCTCACCACTCAGACGGCCTCGTTCTCGATCGGATTGCGGAGCAGGCCGATGCGCTCGATCTCGATCTCGATCGTGTCGCCGGCCTTCATCCACACCGGCGGCGTGCGCGCCTGGCCGACGCCGGCGGGCGTGCCCATGATGATGGCGTCGCCCGGCTCGAGGGTCATGCATTCCGAGAGCAGGGCGATGGTCTCGGCGACGCTGAAGATCATGTCGCTGGTGTTCGCGTCCTGCATGACCTGGCCGTTCAGGCGGCTCTGGATGCGCAGCCCGGTCGCGCCGGGCGCCAGCTCGTCGGCGGTGACGAGGACCGGGCCGAAGCCGCCGGTGCCGTCGAAGTTCTTGCCGATCGTCCATTGCGGCGTGCGCTTCTGGAAGTCGCGCACCGACATGTCGTTGAAGCACGTGTAGCCGAACACGTGCTTCAAGGCCTCGGCCTGCGAGACGTGGCGCGGCACGCGCGAGCCGATCACCACCGCGAGCTCGGCCTCGTAGTCGAACTTGATCGAGACCTTGGGCGCCAGGCCCGGCGCGCCATGGCCCATCAGCGAGCTCTTGCCGCGATAGAAGAACCACGGGTAGTCGGGCTTGTCGCGGCCGCCCTCCTTGGCATGGTCGAAGTAGTTGAGGCCGAGGCAGATCGTCTTGCCCGGCTCGGGCACGAGCGGCGCGAAGCGGAAGTCCTTCATCGGCAGGCGCGCGGCTTTCGAGGCCAGCGCCGCACGCGCCTCGGCCGCGAGGTCGACGCCCGCTTCGAGCGCCGCGCGCAGGTCGCTCGGCACCTCGGGGCGCGCGCTGTTCAGGTCGACGGCGGAGTCGCCCTCCACGACGCCGAGACGCGGTTGGCCTTGCTGCAGAAAGGTGGTGAATCGCATGACGTGCGTGCTCAGGAAGAAGGAGTGAAGAACACCGCGCGTTGCGCCTGCTTCAAGCGCGCGCTCGGCGGCGTGGAGATGCCCCATTGATCGACCCGGCCCGGCGGCCAGGTCCAGTCGGTGGGACCGCCGACGCGATAGCTCTCGTCGACCTGCTGCACCTCGGCGGTGTATTCGATGACCTCGCCGAACGGGCCGACGAAGTAGTTGAAGGCGTTGTCGCCCGGCCCGTGCCGGCCCGGGCCCCACTCGATCGCGAAGCCGGCGTCCTTCATGCGGCCGCCGCCGCGCATCACCGACTCGAGGTCGGGCATCAGGAAGGCGATGTGGTTGAGCGCGTCGTTGTCAGAGTCGCCGAGGGCGACGCTGTGGTGGTCTTGATTGCAGTTCAGGAAGGCCATGATCCGCGTCCGGTCGGCGAGCGTGAAGCCGAGCGCCTGCTCGAAGAAGCGCTGCGTCGCCTCGACGGCGTGGCTGTTGAGCACGACGTGCGCGAGTCGCAGCGGCCGGTCCTTGACCTCGCGGGCGTCGGCGTGGGTCGTGTCGCCATGCACGATCTGGAGCAGGCGGCCGTCGGGGTCGCGAACGAGGATGCCGGTACCGCCCGAAGGCTCGTCGAGCGCCTTCGGTTCGTGCAACACGCGACCGCCGGCGGCAGCGGCGGCCGCTGCGATGCGCGGCAAGGCCTCGATGTTTCTCGCCCGCAAGGTGACGTGGCGAATCGCCGTCGCCGGGCCCGCGTGCAGGGCGAGGAGATGATGGTCCGCGCCCGTGCCGCGAAGGTACAAGGCTTCGGCACTGCGACTGGCGACGTCGAGATGCCAGGTGCCCGTGTAGAACGCCTCCGCCGCGGCCAGGTCGGGGACGGTCAGCGCGACGCTGCGCAGACCGGAAATCCAGGGCGAGCTCATGAAGCGCTCCTCGCGGCGAGGCCGAGAAAGGTTTCGGCGTTGCGATGGATGAGTTGTTCCGCGACCGCGGCGTCGAAGCCGGCCGCTTCGACGCGCTCGACCGGCGCCGCTTCGGAAAAGTTGAACGGGTAGTCGCTGCCGAGCATGAGCTGCGACGCGCCGAAGCGGGCGACCAGCGACTGCAGCGTGCCGGCATCGAACACCAGCGTGTCGTAGTAGAGCTTCCTCGCCTGCTCGGCCGGCGCGGCCTGCACCGATTCGGCGAGCGCCGGAAAGACGCTCCAGCTCTGCTGCAAGCGCGGCAGGAGCGAGGCCAGCGTGCCGCCGCCGTGGCTGAAGGCGATGCGCAGGCGCGGCCGGCGCACCAGCAGGTTGCCGGTGATCGCCGAGGCGGCGGCCAGGCCGATGTCGGTGGGATAGCCGAGCACCTGCTCCAGCGGCGCCGGCCCGACCAGCCTGTCCATTCCGGCCGGCTTGAGCGCGTGCACGAAGACCGCCGCGCCGAGCGCCTCGCAAGCCTCGAAGAACGGATCGAGCGACGGGTGCCCGACCGGAACGCCGTTGATGTTGCTGCCGATCTCGACGCCGGCGAAGCCGGGCAAGGCCATGAGATGGCGCAGCTCGGCGATCGCCAGGTCGATGTCCTGCAACGGTACCGCGCCCAGCCCGACCAGGGCACCGCCCGACTCTTGCACCATGATCGCGATCTGCTCGTTGATGTAGCGCAGGAGTTGCTGCGCGTCGGCCGGCTCCAGCCAGTAGGAGAGCAGCTCGGGCATCGGCGAGATCGCTTGCCGGGTCAGGCCCATCGCCGGCATATCGGCCAGGCGCCTGGCCGTCGTCCACGCCTTGTCGGCGATCGTGCGGTAGAGCTTGCCGGCGATCATCACGCTGCGATGGCACTCGTGCGCCGGCGCCATCGACGGCCATTGCGGCGGCACCCTGGTCCCCAGGTAAGCCGGGAAGTCGCGCGGCACGATGTGCGAATGCACGTCGATGCCGCATGGGCAGCCGATCGGTCGCAGCGCAGCGCGCTCAGCCATGGAGCAGGCCGGCCGCGGCCACGCCGGCGATGCAGATGGCTTCGTCTTCGTCGCCGCTGCCGCCGCTGGCGCCGACCGCGCCGAGGATCTGGCCGCTGCCGTTCCTGATCAGCACGGCGCCGGTCTGGGCCACGAACTTTCCCTGCGCCACCGCGGCCAGCGAGACGAAGAAGGTCGAGTTCTCCTTCGCCCGCTCCATCAATACCCGGCTCGACGCGCCGAAGCTCACCGCGCCCCAGGCCTTGGCGGTGGCGACGTCGACGCGAAACATCGTGGCGCCGTCTTCGCGGCTGGCCGCCTTCAGGCCACCGGCCTGGTCGAGGACCACGACGGCCATCGGCTTGAAACCGCTGCTGGCGGATTGCGCGAGGGCGCCGGCGACGATGCGCTGCGCCTGCGAAAGGGTGAGGCTGTCCACGGTGTTGTCTCCTGTGACGGACTTTAGGAAGGTCGCTCGCATAACGAAAGATGATTCCGTAGATACAGGGAATCCAGGGCATGGATGACCGGACGAGCCTGACGGCACGCCTTCGTTCGCCGCGTCTTTCGCAGCGCGCCGACCTCAGGCTTCGCGAAAGAGGGCGTTGAGTTCGTTGCCCGACGCAGCGTCGGCAAAGCCGTCGAAGCGGCCGGCCTCGGCGATCGAGCGCGCGGCGCGCATGAAGCCGCCCCAGGCCGAGCGCGCGAGCGCGCCGCCGACGCTGACGCGACGCACGCCGAGCGCGGCGATGTCCTGCAGGCTGAGCTCGCTGGCCGCGCCGACGAGCAGGTTGAACGGCTTCGGCGCGACTGCGGCGACGACGGCAGAGATCTGCTCGCGCGTGCGGATGCCGGGCGCGTAGAGGCAGTCGGCGCCGGCCTCGGCGTAGGCCTTCAGGCGCGCGATCGTGTCGTCGAGATCGGGGCGGCCGGCGAAGAAGTTCTCCGCCCGTCCGACCAGCAGCGTCTCGCCGCCGGCGGCGTCGATCGCGCGCCGCGCCGCGCGCAGCCGGGTCACCGCGACGTCGATCGCGAAGAGCGGCTGGGCCGGGTCGCCGGTGGAGTCCTCGATCGACAGCCCGGCGACGCCGGTCTCGATCGCCAGGCGCACGCTCTCGGCGACGCCCTCGGGGTCGGCCGCGAAGCCGCTCTCGAAATCGGCGTTCACCGGCAACCCGGTGGCCGCGACCATCTCGCGCAGATGCGCCAGCACCGTCGCGCGCGAGAGCGCGCCGTCGGCCTGGCCGATCGACCAGGCATAGCCGGAGCTCGTGGTGGCCAGCGCCTTGAAGCCGAGGCCCTGAAGGTAGCGGGCGCTGCCGGTGTCCCAGGGATTTGGAATGACGAAGCAGCCGGAGACGTGCAAGGCCTTGAAGGCGCGACGGCGGGCGGCGATATCTGAAGGCGAGGGGTGCATGGCAGTCCTGCGGTGGGTCGATGGCTTCGGGAGCAGCCTTGTATACCGCACGGCCGATCGTCGCTCGCTGACCTCGGGGCAAACACGGATCGTGAGGCGATTTGTGTATCGATATAGTAAATCGATACACAAGGAGGCCGGCTGGCTTAACCTGCCCATGACCACGATCCAGGATGTCGCCCGCCATGCCGCGGTCTCGGTGAGCACGGTCTCGAACGTGCTCAACGGCCGCAGCGACCGCATGGGCGCGGCGACGCTGGCACGGGTCGAAGCGGCGATCGCGGCGCTGCAGTTCCGGCCGAGCCAGTCGGCGCGCCAGCTGAAGACCGGGCAGACGCCGCTGCTCGGCCTGCTCGTGCCCTCGATGGCCAACCCGATGTACGGCTTCATCGCCCGCGAGGTCGAGACCTTCGCGCAGGAGCGCTTCGACCACCGCCTGCTGATTGGCAGCACCTATCCGCGACGCGGCCAAGGAGGCGGCCTTCTTCGACGACCTGCTGGCCCACGGCGTGCGCCACGTCATCGTGATCTCCTCGCTCGCCGAAGAAGGCCACCTCGACAAGGCGGTGGCGCAAGGGATGAGACGTCACCAGCACGACCGGCGCGCTGCGCCGGGGCGGCCCTCGGTCGTCGGCCAC
Organism: uncultured beta proteobacterium; assembly: GCA_963778525.1. GTDB lineage: Bacteria > Pseudomonadota > Gammaproteobacteria > Burkholderiales > Burkholderiaceae_C > Schlegelella_A. The sequence goes on from CAVZUJ010000002.1 coordinate 227,011, forward strand.
GTCACGCCGGACAACTTCGCGGCGGCGCGCCTGGCCACCCGCCACCTCATCGCGCACGGGCACCAGCGGCTGGCCTTCGTCACCGTGGCCGGCATGACGATGAGCCGCGGCGACAAGATCGCCGGCTTCTTCGCCGCCGCCGAGGCGGCCGGCGTGAGCGACAGCGCGCAGGTGCTCGATGGCGGCCCGCTCAACGAATACGGCGACTCGGTGATCGCCGAGGTCGGCCGCGCCATGGGCCTGCGCCTGGCGAAGGACGCCGGTCGGCCAACCGGCATCGTCGCCCTCAACGACCTGATGGCGCTCGGCCTCATGGCCGGCCTGCGCGAAGGTGGCCTCGAGGTGCCGCGCGACGTCTCGGTGGTCGGCATCGACGGCCTGTTCCTGGCCGGCCTGTCGAACCCGACGCTGACGACGGTGCAGCTGCCGATCCGCGAGATGGCGCGGGCGATGGTCGAGCAGGTGATGCGGCTGGGTGAAGGCGCCGGCGCGGCGGCGAAGGAGCGAGTCTTTGGCCAGGTCCGCCTGGTCGAGCGCGCGTCGGTCGCCGGACCCGCGCGCGCGCCAGCCCGGCGTTTGCCGGCGCCCGCGAAGAAGGCTGGGCGAGCGAAGAAATGACGAGTGTCTTCCTCAGTCATCCGAGCGACAAGCTCGTGCCGTACTTCGGCGCCCGCGCGACGGCGGCGTTGCGCTCGATCGCCGACGTCCGCTTCAACGCCGAGGCCCGCGAGCTGTCGCTGAGCGAGCTTCTGGTCGCCGCGCGCGGCTGCGACGCCCTGATCGGCTACCGGCAGACGGCCGGGCCCGAGCGGCTGTTCCGCGAGCTGCCGCAGCTGGCCGTCTTCCTGCGCTGCGCCGTCGACATCAGCACCGTCGACGTCGCCGCGGCCAGCGCCCACGGCGTGCTGGTCACGCACGCCAGCGCAGGGTTCGTGCCGGCGGTGGCCGAGTGGGCCGTCGCGGCGATGATCGACCTCGGTCGAGGCATCAGCCGCTACGCCGCGTCGTATCACGCCGGTATCGTGCCGGCCGCGGCAATGGGTCGCGAGCTGCGCAGCTCGACCCTCGGCGTGATCGGCTACGGCCGCATCGCGCGCTATCTCTGCGACCTGGCGCTCGCCTTCGGCATGCGCGTGCAGGTCAGCGCGCCCGAGGCGGTCGACGCGCGCGACGGCCTTCGGCAGGTGGCGTTGGCGACGCTGCTGAAGGAGTCGCACTTCGTCGTCTGCCTGGCCGCAGCCCACGCCGGCACCGCCAACCTGATCGATGCCGACGCCTTCGCGTCGATGGCGCCCGGCACCTTCTTCGTCAATGCCTCGCGCGGCGAGCTGGTCGACGAGGCGGCGCTGCTGGCGGCACTGAACGCCGGCCATCTCGGCGGCTGCGCCCTCGACGTCGGCCGCGCTGCCGACCAGATGCCGAGCCCGGAGCTTGCGCGCCATCCGCTCGTCCTCGCGACGCCGCACGTCGGCGGCCTGACGCCGCCGGCGATCGAGCACCAGGCGATGGAAACGGTGGCGCAGCTCGCGGCGCTGCAAAAGGGCGAGATGCCGCTTGGCGCCGTCAACGCGGCGCAGGCCACGCGGCTGGCTCGATGGTCCGACCAGAACTTCACAGGGAGACAACCATGACGATTCTCGAAGCACCGAAGCTCCGCGCTGCACGACGCAGCGCGACCCGCGTCCTCCTCCTGGCCGGCTGCGCGCTGGCCTTCGCAGGCGCGGCCCTGCCGGCGGCAGCGCAGCAGAAGAGCGCGCCGCAGTTCACCCTGCGCACCGCGCACTACTTCAAGGAAGACCATCCCTGGCACAAGGGCCTGGCCTTCTTCGCGAAGAAGGTGATGGACGACAGCAACGGCCGCATCCAGATCGACATCTTCAGCGGCGGCATCCTCGGCAGCGAGGCGCAGACCATGCAGCTCGTCAAGGACGGCTCGCTCGACTTCGTCGTCTCCGATCCGTCCGCCGGCGCGCCGTTCGCCAAGGAGCTCGACTTCTTCGCGCTGCCGTTCATGTTCCGCGACTACGCGCATTGGCAAAAGGCCCCTCGACGGCGAGCCCGGCAAGCGCTACGCCAAGCTCATCGAAGACAAGACGGGCATGAAGATCATCGGCTACTGGGGCGGCTCGAGCCGCAACGTGCTGTCGACGAAAAAGCCCATCCTCAGCATGGCCGACATGAAGGGCATGCGGCTGCGGCTGATCTCCAGCCCGCTCAAGGTCAACGTCTGGAAAGCGGTGGGCGCGGTGCCGACGCCGATCGCCTTCATGGAAACCTACCTGGCGATGAAATCGGGCGTCGTCGACGGCATGGAGAACGAATCGGTGGCGGTGCGCGACATGAAGTTCTACGAGCCGGCACCGTACATCGCACGCACCGAGCACGAGTTCACCGTGCGGCCGATCTTCATGTCGAAGAAGACCTTCGACAGCCTGCCGCCTGACCTGCAGCAGATCGTGCTGAAGGACGCGCAGGAGGCGACCCTCTTCGAGCGCAAGGCCGAGCTCGAGGCCGGCCTGGCCGCTGAAGCGGAGATGCAGAACAAGTTCGGGGTCAAGTTCAACGCCATCGACAAGGAGCCCTTCAAGGCCGCGACCAAGCCGGTGATCGCCGACTTCGCCAAGAGCATGGGCCTGACGGAGCTGCTGAGCGGCATCGACGAGGTCAAGTGACGACGACGCCGATCGACGGCGGCAGCGCTCGCCGCTGCGCCGGCGCCGCCGCATCGGGCCGGCCGGCATCGAGCGGCGTGGCCGAGGTGGTCGTGGTGCTGGCCCTGGTGATCGAGCTGGTGGCGATGTTCGGCAACGTCATCGCCCGTTCCTTCTTCGACACCTCGCTGCTCTGGAGCCTCGAGATCGGCGAGCTGTCGCTGGTGGTGATGACCTTCCTGGGCGGCGCCATCGCCTATCCGCGCAACGAGCACATGGCCCTGCACGTCTTCGTGCAGCGCCTGCCGGCGCGCTGGCAGAGCCGGGTCGAGGCGCTGTGCCACTGGCAGGTGTTCGTGATGGCGGCGATCGGCTGCGTCCTGGCCTGGCAGATGATGCTGTCGCGCTGGAACGAGAGCACGCCGTACCTCGGCCTGCCCGCGTCGTGGTTCGCGGCGCCGATGATTCTCGGCATGGCCCTGCTGGCGTTTTTCGCCGGCCAGCGCGTGCGGCGTTGCCCCTGGCGCCAAGCCGTGGGCGCCGGCGATCGCGACGGCCGGGGCTCGTCGTCGCGACCGTCGCCATCGCCGCGCTCCTCGGCAGCGAAGGACGCAGCCACGCGCTCGCGGTCGGCTTCGCGATCTTCGCGCTCCAGCTGCTGCTCGGCGTGCCCATCGGCTTCGCCTTGCTGATGATGACGCTGCTCTTTCTCTACACCTCGAAGCTGGTGCCGCTGTCGGTCGTGCCGATCAACCTGCAGAACGGCATCAGCAGCTTCGTCATGCTCTCGATTCCCTTCTTCATCCTGGCCGGCTACATCATGACCGAGGGCGGCCTCAGCCGGCGCCTGACCCACTTCGTGATCACCCTCGTGGGACGGCTGCGCGGCGGCATGCTGCAGGTCATCGTGCTGTGCATGTACGTCATGTCCGGCATCTCCGGCTCGAAGGTGGCCGACGTCGCCGCCGTCGGCACGACGATGAAGGAGCGTGATGCGCAGCGAAGGCTACAACCCCGGCGAGACCGCCGCGGTGCTCGCCTCGGCGCGATCATGGGCGAGACCGTGCCGCCGAGCATCGCCATGCTGGTGCTGGCCTCGGTCACGTCGCTGTCGATCGGCACGCTGTTCGCGGCCGGGCTGCTGCCGGCGGCGGTGATGGCGATGTGCCTGATGCTGCTGATCTGGTTTCGCGCGCGTCGCCGCCGACGCCGCCGCGGGCAGCTTCGGCGCGCGAGATCGCGCGGGCCGGCGTCAGCGCCGTCCCGGCGCTGGTGGCGCCGGTGATCCTCATCGGCGGCATCGTCAGCGGCATCGCGACGCCGACCGAGGTCTCGTCGACGGCCGTGATCTACGCGCTGGTCCTGTCGGTGCTGTTACCGCTCGCTGAAGGCGCGGCAGCTCTGGCGGGCGATGGTCACCACCGCGGCGCAGGCCGGCATGGTGCTGTTCATCACCAGCACCGCGAGCACGCTGTCGTGGTCGCTGACCCTGGCCAAGATGCCGCAACGGATCGCCGCCCTCTTTGCCGTGCTCGACGGCTCGGCCACGCTCTTCATGCTGGCGACCGTCGTCACCCTGGTCCTGATGGGCGCGCTCCTCGAAGGCCTGCCCGCGCTCCTGATCTTCGGGCCGCTGCTGCTGCCGATGGCCGGCCCTTCGGCATCGATCCGATCCAGTACGGCATCGTCATGATCATCGCCATGGGCGTCGGCGCCTTCTCGCCGCCGATCGGCGTCGGCATGTTCGTCACCTGCTCGATCGCCGGCACGACGATGGAAAACGCCGCGCGCCACATGCTGCCGTACCTGGCCGTCCTGATCGTCGGCCTGCTGCTGATCGCCTTCGTGCCCTGGTTCAGCCTGATCGTGCCGCGCCTGCTGCACGTGACGTAGCTCGCGCGCCCAGGCGCCGCCCTGGACTCGATCTCGATGCGGGCGCCGCCCCAGAGTTGCGCCGGACGAAGAGGCTTCGGAACGGGAAGGGGAGAAGTCGGCGCGTCAAGCGGCCTGCAGGCGCGCCGGCGACAGCATCGCCGCGTCGAGCCCGAAGCGCGCGATCGACGCCGGCAGCGCTTCGCCGGCGGCCAGCGCGGCACAGGCCTGGCCCATCGCCGCCGAAGTCTGGATGCCGTAGCCGCCTTGCGCGGCGACCCAGAAGAAGCCGGGCAGCTCGGGGTCGAAGCCGCCGACCAGGCCGCCGTCGGCGACGAAGCTGCGCAGGCCGGCCCAGCTGCGCACGAGGCGCGCGATCTTCAGCGTCGTCATCGCTTCGATGCGGTCGATGCCGAGCGCGATGTCGAGCTCTTCGGGCTGCACGTCCTGCGGTTCGACCGGATCGGCATTGGCGGGCGAGCCGAGGAGGAGGCCGGCGTCGGGCTTGACGTACCAGCTCTCGTCGGCGCCGACGAACGCAGGCCAGCGCCCGACCGCCTCGCCGACCGGCGGCGTGAACACGAAGGCCGTGCGGCGCTTGGGCACCAGGCCGATGGTGCGGGCGCCGGCGAGGCGGGCGATCGCGTCGCACCAGGCGCCGGCGGCGTTGACCAGCACCGGCGCCTGCCAGCGCCCGCTCGCCGTCTCGGCCTGCCAGACGCCGTCGCGCCGCACCAGTCCGCGCACCTCGGCGTTGCAGACGACGCGGCCGCCATGTCGGCGCACGCTGCGCAGATAGCCCTGGTGCAAGGCGTGCACGTCGATGTGGGGGGCGTCGGGCTCGTACACGCCGCCGACGATCACGCCCGGCCGCAGCACCGGCACCAGCTCGCGCGCCTGCGCCGCATCGAGCCGCTGTGCCTGCGTCGTGACCGAGCGCGTGATGTCCCATTGCGCATCGAGCAGCGCCTGCTGCTCCTCGGTGCCGACCACCAGCGCGCCGCACGGCGACAGGAGAGGTAGCTCGGCAAAACCGTCGGGCGGCTGCTCGAGAAAAGCGCGGCTGGCCAGGGTCAGGGCGCGAACCTGGGGCGGCCCGTAGCTCTCCATGAAAAGCGCCGCGGAGCGACCCGTGGTGTGGTAGCCCGGCTGCGATTCGCGCTCGAGCAAGACGACGCTGCCGCGCGTGGCCAGCCAGGCGCCGACCGACGCCGCGGCGATGCCGGCGCCGATCACGAGGAAATCAGCGCTGGATTCGTTCGGCATCGACGCATTTTCGCGCAGCGATCGCCACGCGTTCGGCCCCGCGCACCTAGGGCTTGCGCAACAGGCCGGCGAGCGCATCGACGACCTCGGGCGCCCGGAACGCGCCATCGTGCGACGCGCCCGGGACTTCCTGGAAGCGCGCATCGATGCCGCGGGCCCGCAAGGCCTCGACGTAGGCCTGCGCCAGGCGCATCGAGGTGTTCGTATCGGCGCTGCCCGTGAGCGCGATCACATGCGCCGAGGGCGCGACCTTGTCGACCCAGCGGATCGGGCTTTCGCTGCGGTTCCAGCCGTCTTTTCGGCCGGCCCGCCAGGCCGCGATATCGCACGGACAGGACACCAGCACGGCGGCATCGATGAGCTGGGGCTTCATGCCGAGCAGGATCGCCGTGGTGGCGGCGCCGCCCGAATGGCCGACGACGATCACCGACGCCGGCTTGTACTTCGCGCGCAGCCGCTCGATCGCGCCGCCGACGGCGCCGACGTTGGCCGTGGTGTAGTGATCGAAGCGCCGGCCATCGCCCGTCGACGATTCGCCGCTGCCGTCGGGATAGCCCGGCCGCACCAGGGCGACGGAGAGCACGCTCTCGGCGGCAAAGGTCTCGGCCGCCTTCTTCGCGATGGCGAAGTGATAGGTGGCCGGGCCGCCGGACGAGACGTCGCCGTGCAGCCAGACGATCATCGTCTTCGGCTCGCTCGTGCCGAAGCGCCGCATCAGCAGGCACTGCGAGTCGCCGGTGACGTGGGTCTCGAAGTCCTCGGCAGGACATGGTTCGGCGCGAGCCGCGCCGAGGCTGGCGGCGAGCAGCAGGCCAGCGATGAAGGAACGGCTGTCGGTCATGTTGACTGAGCCCGCAAAGCGCCGATCTTAGGGGTGCGGGACGTCGGTGCACAGCGAGGCCGCAGACTATGATCCGGTCGCCGAATCATCGGCCGCCAACCCGGTCGCCCAGGAGATGACGTGAGCAGCGTTCCCGAGTCGGATTCGAGCTTCAGCGCTGCCGATCTCGACGCCATCGTGTCTGCACTCGCGGCTGTCGATGCCCGCGCCGCGGTCCTGCGTGCCACGGAGCTCATCGCCTCCCGGCGCATGGGCGCCATCCTGTTCAGCGCCTCCATCTGCCATCTCGAATCGATGGAGGTGCAGCGCGTGTATTCGTCGCGCCCTGGCGCCTATGCCGTCGGCGCCCGCACCGACAAGCGCCAGACCAGTTGGGGCCAGCAGGTGCTGATCGAGCGACGTGTCTTCGTCGGCGAAGGGCCGCTCGAGATGGCGGCCGCCTTCGACGACAAGGAGGGAATGGCCAACGCCGGTGTGCGCTCCATCATCAACGTGCCCATCGTCGTGCGCGACCAGTGCCTGGGCGTGCTGAACTTCGGGCGCGGCGTGGAGCGGGTGAGCCCGGCGCATGTCGCCATCGCCCGCCTGCTCGGCATCGCCTGCAGCGCGGCTTTCGTTTCGGAGCCGGCCGCGCCGCCGCCTTGAGTCCCTCGTCGCGGGCGCCGCGAACGGCGGCTACTGCGGCAGATACTTCGCCAGCTCGCGCTCCAGCCCTTTCGGATCCTTCACGATCGCGGCGTTGACCCAGGCCGGCATCTCGCCGACATAGACCTCCTCGTCGCCGTTCGCGAGCGCCGCGAGCACCGCCGCGGCCACTTCGGCCGGCGCCGACTTCGGGCCCTGGAAGTCGCGGCTCATGTCGGTATCGATCGCGCCGGTCATGACCGCCAGCACGTGCGTGCCTTGCGCCGCCAGCTCCGCACGCACCCCTTCGGTCATGCGCAGGCCCGCGGCCTTCGAGGCACAGAGCGAGCCCATCGCCGGCAAGGCGACCTTGGCCAGGATCGAAAGCACGTTGACGATCGCGCCCTGGCCGAGCCTGGGCGCGAAGGCCCGGCACATCGCCAGCGTGCCGAGGTAGTTGGTGGCGATCTCGGCGGCGGCGTGGTCGATGGTCGGCGCGGCGATGAGGCCCTGGCCGCGATTGATGCCGGCGTTGTTGACGAGCAGGTTGACGTCGGCGCAGCGCTGGGCGGCGGCCTGGATCTGGTCGGCTTTCAGGATGTCGAGCGGCACGGCGACGACGCGGCCCGGGTGCGCCGCCACCAGGTCCTGCACAGCTGCGGGATCACGCGCGCCGGCGTAGACCTTGCGCGCGCCGGCGTTCAGCAGCTGCGTCACGAGCTCGCGCCCGAGGCCGCGATTGGCGCCTGTGACCAGGGCGGTGGCGTTCTTCAGATCCATGGTGTGCTCCTTCGGCAAAGATGCATCGAGGCCGCGGCTCGACAGCCAAGTGTCGTCGATCTCCGGCAGGGGAATGGCTGCGAGCAGGGCTTGCGTGTACGGATGGCGAGGCCGCTCGAAGACCTCGGCGGTCGGGCCTTCTTCGACGATGCGGCCCTCGCGTAGCACGACCACGCGGTCGCAGAGCACGCGCACCACCGACAGGTCGTGGGTGACGAAGATCATGCTCAGGCGCAAGCGCGCGCGCAGCTCGCGCAACAACAGGAGGATCCGAGCCTGGGTCGAGACGTCGAGGCCGGAGACGATCTCGTCGGCGACGATGAGATCGGGCTGCAAGGCGAGGGCACGGGCGATGCCGACGCGCTGGCGCTGGCCGCCCGAGAGCTCGTGCGGATAGGACTGGGCGAACTCCGCCGGCAGGCTGACCAGCTCGAGCAGCTCGTGCGCGCGCGCCTTGCAGGCGGCGGCCGTCGGCTTCGGCCCGAGGCGGCCGAAGCTGAGCAGCGGCTGGATGACGATCTCGCCCATGCGGCGACGCGGGTTGAGGGCCGAGAGCGGGTCCTGGAAGATCATCTGCATGCGCGCGCGCAGCGGCCGCAGCTCGGCTTCGGCAAGGCGTGTGATGTCTCGTCCGCCGAAGACGGATGCTCGCCCTGCTGCGGCTCGTACAGGCGCAGCACGGTGCGCGCCAGCGTCGTCTTGCCGGAGCCCGATTCGCCGACCAGGGCCGACGCACTCGCCGGCGTCGACGTGCAGGTCGATGTCCTGCAGGAGGGTGCGCAGCGGCGCGCTGCCGAACGCCGGCCGCTGCGACAGGTCGGGCAGCGCCAGGCCCAGATGCCGTACCTGCAGCAAGGGCTCAGCCATGCCCGGCTCCGGCGCCGCGATGCGCGGGCCACCAGGCCTCGTCGTAGCGGCGCGCGTCCTGCCAGAGCGTGTCGGTCACCGCGTCGTCGATCGGTGTCAGCGCGCCGGCGGGCCGGTCGTAGCGCGGCGTCGCGGCGAAGAGGGCGCGGGTGTAGGGCGATGCTCGGCGCTTCGAGGATGCGCGCGCACGTCGCCGTCCTCGACGATGCGCCCGGAATGGATGACGCTGACCCGGTCGCACAGCTTGGCGACGAGGCCGAGGTCGTGGGTGATGAAGAGCACCGCCGCGCCCTCGTCGCGCTGCAGGGCGCGCAGCAGCCGCAGGACTTCGCGCTGCACCGTCACGTCGAGCGCGGTGGTCGGCTCGTCGGCGACGATGAGCTGCGGCTTGCAGGCGAAGGCCATGGCGATCAGCACGCGCTGGCGCATGCCGCCGGAGAGCTCGTGCGGATATTGGCGCAGCACCGCGGCCGGGCTCGCGGATCTGCACCGCGTCGAGCAGCTCGAAGCTGCGGGCGCCGGCGCCTGCGCGGCTGTCGATGTCCAAGCTGCAGGCGCAGCACGTCGGCGAGCTGCGCTGCCGATGGTGTGGCCGGGGTTGAGCGCGGTCAGCGGGTCCTGCGGAATGAGCGCGACGTCGCGGCCGAGCATGCACGCGCCGCTCGGCCGGCGTCAGGCGCGAGCCAGTCGAGGCCGAGAAAGCGAACGCTGCCGGCCACGACCTCGAGGCCCGGCGGCGTGATGCCGAGGACGGTGCGGCCGACCATGCTCTTGCCGGCGCCCGATTCGCCGACCAGCGCGTGCACCTCGCCGGCGGCGATCTGCAGGTCGATGCCGCGCAGGATCAGCGTCGCTCGCGCCGGCGGCGCGGCCGCAGCGCCACGTGCAGGCCACGGACTTCGAGGCAGGGGTCCTTGCTCATCGGCGCAACAGCGGGTCGAAGCGATTCGCGCAGGCCGTCGCCGAGCGCGTTGCAGGCGAGCACGGTGATGGCGATCGCGGCGATCGGCAGGCCGAGCAGCCACGGCGTCTGGTTGACATAGAGGCGGCCTTCCTGCGACCAGGCCGCCCCAGGTCGGCATGTCGCTCGAGACCGAGAGGCCGACGAAGGACAGGATCGCCTCGACCACCACCGCGATGCCCATCTCGAGCGCTGAGCAAGCGCGAGCAGGAGCGGCAGCGACGTTGGGCAGGATCTCGCGCCAGAGCATGCGCCGTGCGCGATTGCCCGAGCGATGCGCGCCGACGGTGACGTAGTCGCAGGCGCGCTGCACCATGCACCTCGGCCGCGCACGACGCGGCAAAAGCGCGTCCAGTCGATGATCACGATGGCAAGCGATCACCGACTTCAGCCCGGTGCCGATGACGGCGACCAGCACGATCGAGAGCAGCACCGGCGGGAACGACATCCAGATGTCGACCAGGCGCGACACCAGCGTGTCGATCCAGCCGCCGAAGAAAGCCGGCCAACAGGCCGAGCAGCGGTGCCGACGAGCGCCGCCAGCGTCGCGCCGCACGAAGGCGACGATCATCGCCGGCGCGGGCGCCGTAGATCAGGCGCGACAGGATGTCGCGGCCGAGGCTGTCGGTGCCGAACCAGTAACGCGGATCGCCGCCGGCCGCCAGGCCGGCGGCAGGCTGGCGGCGAGCAGGTCCTGCTCGAGCGGATCGTGCGGCGCGAGCCACGGGCGCGAAGAGCGGCGCACGAGCAGCACCACGCCGAGCGATCGCCGGCGCCGATCCACGACGCGCTTGTGCAGGTGCGGCAGCGTCATAGTGCCGCAGCTTCGGGTTGAGGCGCACGTTGAGGATGTCGACGCCAGGAGGTTGACGGCGATGAAGATGCACCGCGAAGGTCAGGATCGATGCCCTGGATCAGCGGCAGGTCGCGATTGATCACCGCGTCGATCGCCATGTTGCCGAGGCCGGGCAGGCCGAACAGCTTCTCGACCAGCACCGTGCCGCCGATCAGGAAGGTGAATTGCACGCCGGTCAGGGTCAGCGTCGGCACCGAGCGCGTTGCGCAGGGCCTCGCGCCAGAGGACCTGCCAGGGGCTGAAGCCCTTCGACGCTGCGCCATCAGGATGTAGTCCTGCGCCAGCGCCTCGAGCGAGCGAGGCCTTCAGCACGCGCGCGATCATCGCCGCCAGCGGCAGGGCTGAGCGAGAGCGCCGGCCAGAACGAGGTGATACGAGGGCCGAGCGCGAAGATGTCGAAGCGGCCGCGCAGCAGGCTTTCGACAAGCACGAAGCCTGACTGTCGGCTCGAAGCTGAGGCTGCGGCGTCGATGCAGGCCGAAGGTCGGCAGGACGCGGCCACAGCACGCCGAGAAACAGGATGCCGCCGAGGCCCCAGAGGAAATCGGGAATGGCGAGCGACGAAGCCGGTGACGACGTCGATGCCGCGCTCGAGCGCGCGGCCGCGCCACGAGGTGGCGACGAGGGCCGCGCCGCCGCCGAGCACGACGGCGAGCACGAGGGCGAAGGCCGAGAGCTCGAGCGTCAGCCGGCAGGTGCACGCGGACGAGGTCGAGCACGTTCTGCTTGAGCGTGATCGAGCGCGCCGAAGTCGCCGACTGCACGCCTGCTGCAGGTACACGCCGAACTGCGCCGGCAGGCTGCGGTCGAAGCCGTAGAAGGCGCGCAGGGCCTTGATGTCGTCGGGCGTCGCGCCGGGGCCGATCATCATCGCGATCGGATCGCCCGGCGCCACGCGCAGCAGCACGAACACCACCACCAGCACGCCGAACAAGCGTCGGCAGAGCCCACAGCAGGCGCCTCAGCTGCATGGGCCCAGGCCACCGGCGCGTCTTCGGTCGGCGCTGAATCAGGCCTTGGCTTTGCCGACCGACTGCGCCAGCAGGTAGCCGGCCATATGCGGCTTCACCGCCAGGCTCTTCTTGAACACGATCGTCTGCACCTGCTGGTAGAGCGGCAGCACGAGCGCGTTGTCGGCGATGTAGCGGTCGACCGTCTTCCAGCCGGCGATGCGCTTGGCTTCGTCCTTCTCGCCCCAGAGCGGCCCGATCATGGCGTCGAGCTCCTTCGACTTCCAGCCCGAGTGCGGACTCGGCCCGAACATCGCGAAGCCGGTCGGATTCGTTCGGGTCGCCGATCGCGTCGCCCCAGTTGTAGAAGGCCATCGGCGCCAGCTTGTGGCTCAGGCGCAGCTCGAAGTGCTTGGCGATCTCGTAGACCTCGATCTCGGCCTCGATGCCCACCTTGCGCCACATGCCGACGATCGCCTGCACCGTCTCGTAGTCCTTCGGCATGTAGCCGCGCGTGGTCTGGATCGTGAACTTCACCGGCTTGGCGACGCTGTAGCCCGACTTGGCGAGCAGCTGCCTTGGCCAGCGCTGGGTCGTACTTGACCTTGATGCTCGGATCGTAGGCGGGGTATTGCGGCGTCTGCAGGGTGTCGATGACGATGCCGTAGCCGCGCAGCAGGTTCTTCACGATCGCCTGCTTGTCGACCGCATGGACGCAGGCCTGGCGCACGTTGTCGTCGAGCATCGGCGCGACGTTGGTGATGAAGAGCATCGCGATGTCGGTGATGGGCGAGCTCACGCCGGAAAGCGCCGGAGCTTCTTCAGCCGGTCGTACTCCTCGAAGGGCAGGCCGAGCGTGATGTCGCACTTGCCGGTCTCGATCTGGGCGACGCGCGCGCTCGGGTCGGTGACGAAGTTGATCGTCACGCTCTTGAACGCCGGCTTGGCCCCCCAGTACTTGTCGAAGGCCTTGAGCTTGACGAACGAGCCTTGCGACGAACTCCTCGATCATGTACGGGCCGCAACCGATCGGTGCCTTCTCGAAGCCGGCCGCGCCGACCTTCTCGTAGTAGGCCTGCGGGATCATGAAGCCGGTGAGGAAGGCCATCCACTTGAAGTAGTCGGCAACATATTGCTTGACGTCGGCGGTGATCTTGTTGCCCTGGATCTGGAAGTTGTCGACGCTCGCCCAGATGATGCCGGCCGACCGGATTGCCGGCCTTGGGGTCGCCGGCGCGCTTCAGGTTCCAGACCACGTCGGCCGGCGGTGAGCGGCGTGCCGTCGTGCCAGAGCACGCCCGGGCGCAGCTCCATCTCGATCTTCGTCTTGTCGGCGTTCCAGCCCCACTTGGTGATCAGGCCGGGCTTGAACGAGAGGTCGGGCGCCTGCTCGATGTACTGGTCGAACACCGCCTTCCAGATGCCCTGGATCGACGGGTTCACCGCCGACGGGCCGGTGGTCGGGTCCCAGCTCGGCAGGCCGACGTTGTAGGCGATGGTGAGCGTGTCGATCTGCTGCGCTTCGGCCGAGCTGGCGAGCCAGAGGCCGGCGAGCGGGCCGAGGGCGAGCGCGGTGGAACCTCCGGCCTTCAGGACATGGCGGCGATTGAATTCGGACATGGACACTCCTCTGCGATGAAGGGAAGAACGGAAAACGTCGAAGGACGACTACTGCGCGGGCGCCTTCGGCGACCACAGCACCGGTCCGCCGGCTGCCTCGTAGGCCATGCCGCGCGGATAACTGATGAGCTCGAGCTGCAAGCCCCAGGGAGCCAGAAAATAGTTGATGGTCTGCCCGGCGGCGGGCCCTTCGGTGACGGGCAGCGGTCCGGCCATCACCTTGACGCCGCGCTCCTTGAGGTAGGCCACGGCGGCGGCGATGTCGTCGACATAGAACGCGATGTGGTGGCCGCCGATGTCGCTGTTCTTCGGGATCTCGCGGCGCTGGTCGGGCGCGCTGTACTGGAACAGCTCGATGTTCGAGCCCACGCCGCAGCGCAGGAGGGCGATCTGCTCGACGACGGCGCGCGGGTGCACGTTCAGGGTGTCGGCGATGAAGTTGCCGGTGTCGTCGCGAAAGGGGCCGAAGGTGGTGGCCAGCTCGCAGCCGATCACGTCGACGAAGAAGCGGATCGCCTCCTGCAGATCGGGCACGGTGATGCCGGTATGGTCCTGGCCGCGCAGGCTCGGGATGCCGCGCTTGTCGCTTCGATTCATTTCGTCTCCCTGCGCTTGCATCGTCACCTGGCAAGCGATCCCTGTGCCGGCGTTGGTCACCGGTTTCGTGCGCGCCCGGCATTCCGTGGCTGCGGCAAGCCTGGCGCGACTCGCAGTATCGTCCGGCTTCGCGTTTCGCGCGCGCCCCCAACCGATTGCGGAGAACCCTATGGCAGGCCAGTACATCGACATGAAAGCCGGCGACGGCAGCGGCACCTTCCGCGGCTACATGGCGCTGCCGCGCGCCGGCAAGGGGCCCGGCCTGGTACATCGCACAGGAGATCTTCGGCATCAACAAGACGATGCGCGACGTCGCCGACTACTACGCCGAAGAGGGCTACGTCGTCCTGGTGCCGGACATCTTCTGGCGCCAGCAGCCGAACGTCGAGCTCGGCTACACCCGAAGCCGACTGGCAGAAGGCCTTCGGCTTCTTCAAGGGCTTCGACGAAGCCAAGGGCGTCGACGACATCCAGACCGCGATCACCGCGTTGCGGGGTCGGCCCGAGCTGACCGGCGGCAAGGTCGGCGTGCTCGGTTTCTGCCTGGGCGGCAAGCTGGCCTATCTGGCCGCGACGCGCACCGATGCCGATGTCGCCGTCGGCTACTACGGCGTCGGCATCGAGGCCGCGCTCGGCGAAGCGGCGAAGATCAGCAAGCCGCTCCTGCTGCACATCGCCGAGCTCGACCAGTTCTGCCCACCCGAGGCGCGCGCCAAGATCGTCCAGGCTCTGCAAGGCAATCCGCACGTCAGGCTGCACGTCTATCCCGGCGTCGACCATGCCTTCGCGCGGGTCGGCGGCGACCACTTCCACCGGCCGTCGGCGCTGATGGCGCACGAGCGCACGATCGCCACGCTGAAAGGCCGCGATGGGCCCGCGACTACGACCTGTCGGCGCTCTGGGACAAGCACTGCGAATACGAGTTCGGCACCCGCAACGTCGACGACACGATGTCGACGATGGTGGCCGAGCCCTACGTGAACCACATCCCGACCATGACCGGCGGCGTCGGCTACAAGGAGCTGCACCGTTTCTATACGCAACCACTTCGTCAACAGCAATCCGCCCGACACCGCGCTGACGCCGATCTCGCGCACCGTCGGCGCGACCCAGGTGGTGGACGAGATGCTCTTCAGCTTCACCCACACGACCGAGATTCCGTGGATGCTTCCGGGCGTCAAGCCCACCGGCAAGCGCGTCGAGGTGCCCTTGCTGGCGGTCATCAAGTTCCGCGGCGACAAGCTGTATCACGAGCACATCTACTGGGACCAGGCGAGCGTGCTGGTGCAGGTCGGCCTGCTCGATCCCGAAGCTGGATGCCGGCGGCCGGCGTCGAGACGGCGAAGAAGCTGCTCGACGAGAAGCTGCCGTCGAACGCGCTGATGCCGAACTGGCGTTAGCTCAGCCCGGCGCTCTTTTCGCCGCGCGCTCGAAACCAGACGCCCGACGCGATCGCCGTGACGAGCGTCGTGCCGTACACCACGAAGCGCCAGCGCGAGGGTCACGAACATCCAGGCGAGCGAGCCGGTGGCGTGGAGCACGAGCCAGCCGCCGCCGACGCGCGATGACGAGCCGCAGCGAATGCCGCCGAAGCAGCGGCCAGCACGAGCCGGCCCGCGCCCTGCGAGGCGAAATAGAGCGACAGTCCGAGGCCGAAGAAGCCATAGATCGGGCCGACGAGGCGCAGATAGGCGACGCCGGTCGGCGAGCATCGCGGGTCGTCGCCGAAGAGGCTCGAGCCAGGCCGCCGGCCAGATCGCCGCCGCGAGGCCGATCGCCTCGGTCGACGGCGAAGGCGAGCGCGCCGCCGGTCATGCGCGATGCGCAAGCGCGCGCTCGCGCTGCCCCGCGCCGATATTCGTGCCGACCATGCGCGACCATCGGCGCGCCGAGGCCGAAGACCAGCGGGATCAGCAGATATTCGAGCCGCGCGCCGGTGCCGTAGCCGGCGACCGCCTCGGGCCGCGCGGCGGCGCCGACCAGGCCGTCGTCAGCGCGCCACGGTCGAGGTCGTCTGCAGGGTGCTGAGCGAGCCGACGCCGCCGACGCGCAGGATGTCGGCGAACATCGGCCAGCGCAGCCGCGCGTACGGCGCAGGCGGACGATGCTGCGCCCGAGAGGATGTACCAGGCGAGCATCGCCGCCATCGTCAGCGCCGTCGTGAGCGACGACCGCGACGCCGCCGCCGGCGATGCCGAACGCCGGCATCGGCCCCAGCCGAAGATGAGCAGCGGCGACAGCGGGACCAGCAGCGCGACGCCGACGCAGATCGCCAGCGAGGGAAACAGCATGTTGCCGGTGCCGCGGATGATGCTGGCCAGCGCGTTCGTCAGCCAGACCAGCACGTTGCCGGCGAAGACGACGTTCGAATATTTCATCGCCGCGTCGAGCGAGCCGCCGCGCCGCCCATCGCGGCGTAGAGCTGCCGGCCGAAGACGAGGAACAGCGCCGAGGTCGCGAGGCCGAGCGCGAGATTGATCAGGAGCGCGTGCAGCGACCAGCGCATCGGCGTCGGCCCGCCGGCCGCCGCCGAGCGCCCGCGCCACCGCCGACGAGATGCCGCCGCCGACCGCGCCGGCCGACAGCATCGCCATCATCATGAAGCCGGGAAAGACCAGCGCCATGCCGGTCAGCGCGTCGGTGCCGAGGCGCGAGACCCACCAGGTCTCGATCAGGCCGGTCGAGGCCTGCGCCAGCATCACCAGCACGTTCGGCCAGGCGAGCAGCAGCAGCGTCGGAATGATCGGCGCCGTGCAGCAGCGTCGGCGTGCGCGGGCTCATGGCCTGCGGCACCGGCGCCGGTGCTGCCGCAGGGGCGGCGAGGGCTGCAGCGGCAGCGTGGCGACGGCGGCGTTCATAGCTCTGCGCTCCTTCGGTGCGCGCTTGCGAGCGACGCGATCGGGTGCCGGTGCGGCGTCGCCGCTCTTCAGCAAGCTGCTCTTGCCGTCGCTCGCGGCCGGGCCGCGCGACGATGCGAAAGTCGGAGGTCGACGAGCGGCCGGCCGCGTCGGCGCGATCGACGAGCAGCGGCTCGGCCGGCGCGCCGGTCGTCGGCATCGACGATGCGACACGCTCGCGCCTTCGGGCGCGAAATGGCGATTGCCGAAGGCGAGCAGCGCGAGCAGCACGCGGCGGAAATCGCGTCCGCGCTCGGTCAGGAGGTATTCGTCGCGCGGCGGGTGCTCGCTGTAGCGGCGGCGCTCGAGCATGCCCGCCTCGACCAGCGCGGCCAGGCGCCGGGTCAGCATGTTGGGGGCGATGCCCAGGCTCTTCTGGAACTCGTCGAACCGCGTCATGCCGGCGAAGGCGTCGCGCAGGATGAGCATGCTCCACCATTCGCCCGACCCGGTCGAGGCTGCGGGCGATCGGGCAGTCCATGTCCTCGAAGCGGGTGCGTTGCATGGCGCGATGATAGACCAGTAACTATCATCATGCAAGTCACTGGCGATCCTCGAGGTCTGCCGCTGCGGGTCGAGCCCCAGAATAGGAGCCGGAGCGAACACACGGCCGACGCCGCATGACCAGAGACGATCCGAAGACGCGCCCGTTGCGCGCCGTGCCGCTGCAAAGGCGACTGCTGCTGCTGGCGGGGGTCGCTCTCCTGCCGCTGGCGCTCATGTCGGGCCTGGCCTTGCGGGCCTTGTGGCAGCAGCAGGATCTCCTGGTCCAGCGCTCGACGGTCGATCTCACCCGCGCCCTGGCGACCGCGGTCGACGCCGAGCTGCGCCTGACGATCTCGGCCTTGCAGGCGCTGGCCCTGACCGAACCGCTCGATTCGGCCGACGGCAGCGCGCTCACGGCGGCCTATCAGCAGGCGAGCAGCGTGCTCGCGTCGCGGCCGGAGTGGCGCGCCATCCTGCTCGCCAAGCCTTCCGGCGAGCTGGTCTTCAGCACCGGCGCGCCTCTGGGCGCCGGCGCAACGCCGGTCAACGAGACCGCCAGCTTCGAAGCGACGGTGCGCACGCGTGCACCCGTAGTCGGTTCGCTGGCGCGCGGCCCGCGCGGCAACGCCGGGATTCCGGTGCGCGTTCCGGTCGAGCGCAACGGCGAGCTGCTCTACATCCTGACGGCGGTGGTCCGGCCCGAGGCGATGCTGCAGGTGATCCGCGAGCAGCGCTTGCCCGACGAGTGGGTCGTCTCCGTCTTCGATACCCACAACGTCCGCGTCGCGCGCTCGCGCGAGCATGAGAAATACCTGGGCACCTTGGCCAGCGCCTCGCTGCAGGCGCTGACCGCCAAGTCGACCGACAAGGTCGAGGTCCTGGGGCCGACGTCGACGCTCGAAGGGCAGAACGTCTACTCCGCCGTGGCCCGCATCCGGACCGGCAACTGGACCGTGGCGCTCGGCGAGCCGACGGCGGTCGCCGAGCGCGCCCTGCGGAACTCGCAGCTCGCCTACGGCGGCGGCATCGTCCTTTCGCTCGCCCTCGGGGCTCTTGCGGCGTGGCTGGTGGCCGGCCGCATCGCCGGCCCGATCGGCCGCCTGCGCGACAGCGCGCTCGCGCTCGGCCGCGGCGAGCGGGTCGAGCCCGCGGCCTCGGACGTGCTCGAGGTCGAGGCGGTGTCGGATGCCTTGATCGGCGCCGCCGATCTGCGCGCCGGCAGCGAAGCCGAACGCCAGCGCCTGCTCGACGCGGAACGGCAGGCCCGCGCCGTCGCCGAAGCGGCGCAGGGGCGGCTGCAGCGGCTGGCCAGCGCCAGCGCCCTGCTGTCGCGGTCGCTCGAGGAGAAGACCACGCTCGCCGCGATCGCCTCGGTGATCGTGCCCGACATCGCCGACGTCTGCCGCATCGACCTGCTCGACGCCGACGGCGTCCTGCAGCGCAAGCTCACCCATCACCTCGACCCGAAGCGGGCCGAGGAGATCGCCCGGCTTCGTCAGCCGCAGCGTCTCGTCGGCACAGACCGTCGGATCGTTCCCGTGGGCCATCGCCACCGGCCGCACGCATCTCGAGAACTTCGCTTCGCCCGACGTCGTCGGCGGCGACGACGCGGCCTTTCACGCCTTCGCCGACACCGTCGGCATGCGCGCCGTCTGCGTCGTGCCGCTGGTGGCGGGCGGGCGAACCATCGGCGCCATCGCCGCCATCCAGGCCGAGTCCGGCCGGCGCTTCAGCAGCGACGACGGCGCCCTGGTCGGCGAGCTGGCCCAGCGCGCCGCCCTCGCGCTCGACAACGTGCGCCTGTTCGCGGCGTCCGAGGCGGCGCGCGAGCAGGCCGAAGTGGCCAACCGCGCCAAGGACGAGTTCATCGCGATGCTCGGCCACGAGCTGCGCAACCCGCTCGCGCCGATCGTGGCCTCGCTCGAGCTGATGGCACGGCAGTCGGGCGAGCCGGCGGCGTCATCGCGTCGCATCGTCACGCGCCAGGTCGCGCACCTCTCGCGCCTGGTCGACGACCTGCTCGACGTCTCGCGCATCAGCTCGGGCAAGGTCGAGCTGCGCCAGGAGCGCGTCGACCTGCGCGACGTCGTCGAACGTGCGCTCGAGCAGGCCGAGCCGCTCCTCGGCAAGCGCGCAGCGCCGCCGGAAGTCTCGATGCCGGATGCGGCAGTGCATGTGCTCGGCGATCCGCTGCGCCTGACCCAGGTCGTGTGCAACCTGCTCACCAATGCGGCGAAGTTCTCGACCGGCGAGCAGCGCATCGCCATCGAGCTGAGCGCGCAGGACGGCTTGGCGCGGCTCGTCGTCGCCGACGATGGCGTCGGCATCGCGGCCGAGCTGCTGCCGCGGATCTTCGAGCGCTTCGTGCAGGGCGAGCAGCCGCTGCAGCGCGCGCGAGGCGGCCTCGGCCTCGGCTTGACGATCGCGCGCAATCTCGTCGAGATGCACCACGGGACCATCGTTGCCGAAAGCGCGGGGCCGGGCCACGGCAGCCGCTTCATCGTCACCCTGCCGGAGGCACGCGAAGACATCGACGCTGGCGCGGGCCATCGGCCGACCGGCCTGGCGCCGCGCCGTCCGGCGCGCCTCCTCGTCGTCGACGACAACCTCGACGCGGCGCACTCGCTGGTGGCGCTGCTCGAGCTCGAGGGCTACGAGGTGCGCGCCGTCGCCTCGGCCGAGGAGGCCCTGGCTTCGATCGGCGCGTTCGCTCCCGAAGCCGCCGTGCTCGATCTCGGCTTGCCGGGCATGAACGGCTACGAGCTGGCGGCCCGGCTGCGTGCCGACCCGCAGACCCGGGCGATCCGGCTGGTGGCGCTGACCGGCTACGGCAGCGCGTCGGACCGGGTTCGAACGCGCGCGGCCGGGTTCGACGAGCACGTCGTCAAGCCGGTCGACATCGACGTCCTGATCGGCCTTCTCGATGCCTTGCTGGCCGCCGTCGCACGAGGCGCCGCCGCCGAGCCCCGTAATAGCGTCGGCAGGCGCTAGGGCGCCGTGTAGCGGCGGTCGAGCTCGCTCCAGCGCTCGAGGTCGACGGCCAGTTGCCGGTCGTCGAAGCCCATCAGCGTCGACTCGATGCCGTGCAGCGAGCCCGTCTCGTGCAGGTGCTCGAGCGTGCGGCGCGTCGCCAGCATCGCCGCCTGCAAGCGCGGCGTTGGCGTAGAGGATGCCGGCGTAGCCCATCGCCGCCAGCGTCGCGCGCGGCAGCATCGGCGTCTTGCCGCCGTGCACGATGTTGCACAGGTGCGGGCCGGGCAGGCGCGCCGGGATGGCACGCAATTCCTCCTCGGAGGAGGGCGCCTCGACGAAGAGCACGTCGGCACCGGCCTCGCGATACGCGGCGGCGCGCTCGAGCGCGGCCTCGAAGCCTTCGACGGCGCGTGCGTCGGTACGGGCGATGACCAGGAAGCCGGCGCTCGATCGCGTGTCGACGGCAGCCTTCACCTTCTGGACCATCTCCGCGATCGGCACGACCGCCTTGCCTTCGAAGTGGCCGCAGCGCTTCGGGAAGACCTGGTCCTCGAGCTGGATCGCGTTGGCGCCCGCGCGCTCGAACAGGCGCACCGTGCGCACGAGATTGAGCGCGTTGCCGAAGCCGGTGTCGCCGTCGGCGATGATCGGCAAGGGCATCGCCTCGCGACAGGCGGCGATGTGCGACGCGACCTCGGTGGCGGTGGTCAGGCCGAGGTCGGGCGCACCGAGCCAGGAGTTGGCGATGCCGGCGCCGGTCAGGTAGACGATCGGAAATCCGGCGGCCTCGACGAACCGGGCGCTCAGCGCATTGGCAACGCCGGGAATGACGATGCCGGCGCCGCGGCTCAGCTGCTCGCGCAGGGAAGGAACAGCAGGCATGACGAACCTCGGCAGAAGAAGGCGGGCGGCCATGAACGGCGCGCGCCTGCGAGTTTCTCCCGATTCTGCAGGACCGATCGGCAGCCGGGCGTCTGCTAACGTCGTCGCGGCATGACTGCCTCTGTTCGTCGCCGTGCGCAGGTCGCCCTGATCGGCATCGTCGGCATCGCCGCGGCACTGCGTCTGTACAAGCTCGAGCAGAACGGCTACGGCCGCGAGTACTTCGCCGCCGGCGTGCGCAGCATGCTCGAAAGCTTGCACTGCTTTCTGTACAACGCCTTCGACCCGGCCGGCTTCGTCTCGCTCGACAAGCCGCCGCTCGCGCTCTGGCTGCAGGTGGCCAGCGCCAAGGTCCTCGGCTTCAGCGCCTTCAGCGTGCTCCTGCCGCAAGTGCTCGAGGGTCTGGTCTCGGTCGTTCTCGTCTACAGGCTCGTGGCTCGCCGTTTCGGCACCGGCGCGGCGCTCCTCGCCGCGGCCTTCCTCGCGCTGACGCCGATCAGCGTCGCCATCGATCGCTCCAACAACACCGACAGCTGCCTGACCCTGGTGCTGCTGCTGGCCGCGTGGGCCTTGATCCGCGCCGCCGAAAGCGGCAGCTTCAGGCTGCTCGTGCTGGCGATGGCACTCGTCGGCGTCGGCTTCAACGTCAAGATGGCGGCCGCGCTCGTCATCGTGCCGACCTTCGTGCTCGTCTACGGGTGCAGCCCGCAGGCCGCCTCGCTGGCGCGGCGCGGGGCGCGCCTCGGCATCGCGCTCGTCGTCATGACCGTGGTCGCGCTGTCCTGGGTGACGCTGTTCGATCTCACGCCTCCGGCAGAGCGCCCCTATGCCGGCAGCACGAAGCACAACTCCATGCTCGAGCTCGCGCTGCTGCACAACGGTCTCGAGCGCTTCATCCCGGCGCCGACCGGCGACGTCGCGCCGGCCATGCGCTGCATCGCGGCGCAGCAGGCCGTGCCGTCGCCTGCCAACGGGCAAGCTGGTCGCGGCGCGGTCGCTGCCCGCTGCCGCGCTCTGGGATCAGACCCCCGTCGGCTTGCTGCGCCTGGCGACGCCGCACCTCGCGGCCCAGATGGGCTGGTGGCTGCCCTTGGCGATCGCGGGCGTGGCGCTCGGCCTCGGCAGCGTGGCCGTGGCGCCGGCCGCTGTCGGCCAGGCAGATCAACGTCGCGGTCTGGGCCGGCTGGGCCCTGACCTACGGCGTCGTCTTCAGTTTCGCCGGCGGCGTCTTTCACACCTACTACGTCTCGGTGCTCGGGCCGCCACTGGCCGCCCTTGCCGGCATCGGTCTGGCCCTGCTCTGGCGGGCCCGGCGCGCCGGTCGCTGGCCGCTCGGCTTGCCGCTCGTGCTGCTCGCCGTCGCTGCCTGGCAGCTTCGCATCGGCCACGACTACGTCGAGTGGCAGGTCGGCGACTGGCGCAGCGTCCTGCTCGTCGCCTCGGTCCTCGGCCTCGTCCTGGCCAGTGCCTTCATGGCGCGGCCGCCGCGCCGCGCACCTGGATCCGCGAGGGCCTCCGTGCTGGCGCTGGCATTGCCCGCGCTGCTGGCGACGCCTCTTGCCTGGGCCCTGAGCACGGTCCTGGTCCGGCCGAACGTGGCGGCCCCGGCAGCGAACATCGCCATGCTGGTCGACAAGTCGGCCGAGCCGACGGCCCAGGCTGCGGCAGCGGAGGGCCGCCCGCGTGCCGCGCGCCTGCTCGAGTTTCTTGCCGCGCAGCATCGGTCCGAGCGCTTCCTTCTGGCGGTGCCGAACGCGATGCAGGCGTCGCCACTCATCGTGCGCACCGGCGCGCCGATCATGTCGATGGGCGGCTACCTCGGGCGCGATCCCATCCTGACGCCGGCCGATCTCGAGCGCATGGTGGCGGGCGGCGAGCTTCGCTTCGTCATCGTCGGCGGCTACGCGATCGTGCCGCCCGACACGCGACGCGAGCGCGCGCTGGCGGCATGGATCCGTGCGCACGGGCAACGCGTCGATCCGGCGCTTTGGCGCGAGCCGGTCGACGCGTCGCGCCCATCGCCCGAGCGCCGGCCGTGGCCGAGCTCGCCGGCTCGCCTGTACGACCTGCACCCCGACGCAGCGCTGGCTGCCGACTGAAACACGGCGCTGCGAGTCGCGCCGAAGCGATTGGCCTCGCGCCCTCGAGAGCGCGAGCCGGTCGTCGTTCGCTATAGTCGGCCGTATATTTCCCATCCGGCTTCGCCGACATGACCCTTTCGCACGCATTGATCCCGCGCTCGGCGCTGATCGCCCTGGCCCTGTCGCTGGCGGCCGGTGCGGCCGCTGCCGCCGACCTGACCGTCTCGGCAGCGGCCAGCCTGACCAATGCCTTCAAGGAGATCGGTGTGGCCTATGAGGCCGCCCATCGCGAGACCAAGGTCCAGCTCAACTTCGCGGCCTCCGGAGTGCTGCTGCAGCAGATGGCCAAGGGCGCGCCGGTCGACGTGTTCGCGAGCGCCGATCAGGAGACCATGAACCAGGCCGAGCAGCAGCAGCTCGTCAAGCCGGGCGCGCGAGTGAACTTCGTCAGCAACTCGCTCGTCGTGATCGTGCCGCGGGACGCCGGCAACGTCCCGAAGTCGCTGGCCGATCTGAACGCAGCCGCCGTCAGGCACGTCGTGATCGGCCTGCCGGCGAGCGTGCCGGTCGGCAGGTACACCAAGGCCGTGCTCGAGAAGGCGCAACTCTGGTCGGCGATCGAGGCGAAGATGATCGGCGCGCAGTCGGTGCGCCAGGCCCTCGACTACGTGGCGCGCGGCGAGGTCGAGGCCGGCTTCGTCTACAGCACCGATGCGGCGGTGATGCCCGACAAGGTCAAGGTCGCTTTCGTCGTGCCCACCGATACGCCGGTGGTCTATCCGATCGCGCCGGTGGCCTCGGCACCGAACCCGGCCGCGGCGCAATCGTTCGTTGCCTACGTGATCTCGCCCGCCGGCCAGGCTGTCCTCGCGAAGTACGGATTCGGCAAGCCCTAGGCCGATGCCGTGGAGTCGGCCTGGATCGCGCTCGCGCTCTCGCTCAAGGTGGCGCTCTGCGCCACCGGCCTCGATCTGATCCTCGGCGTCGCCGCCGGCTTCGCCCTGGCGCGCTGGCGCTTTCCCGGCCGTGAGCTCGTCGACTCGATCCTGCTCCTGCCGATGGTGCTGCCGCCGACCGTGCTCGGCTACTACCTGCTCGTCGTGATCGGCCGGCGCGGCTGGCTCGGCGGCTGGCTGGCGCGCGAGTTCGGCATCAACCTCATCTTCACCTGGCAGGGCGCCGTGCTCGCCGCGACGGTGGTCGCCTTTCCCTTCGTCTGCAAGTCGGCGCGCGCCGCCTTCGAGACCGTCGACGTGCAGCTCGAGGAGGCGGCCAAGGTGCTCGGCCTGTCGGCGCCGGCGATCTTCTTTCGCATCACGCTGCCGCTCGCCTGGCGCGGCATCCTCGCCGGCACGCTGCTCGCCTTCGCCCGCGCTCTCGGCGAGTTCGGGGCGACGCTGATGGTGGCCGGCAGCATCCCGGGCAAGACGCAGACCCTCTCGATCGCCGTCTACGAGGCGGTGCAGGCGGGCCAGGACGACCTCGCCAACCTGCTCGTGCTGCTGACCTCGGTGACCTGCGTCGCCGTCCTGCTCCTTGCGGGCCGGCTTGCGCCGGCGCGCATTCCGGGCCGTTCGTGACGCCATGAAGTGGCAGGTCGCGATCCGCAAGAAGATGGGCGCGGGCGCGCGCGCCTTCGACCTCGACCTGGCGTTCTCGAGCAATGCCCAGCGCCTGGTGCTGTTCGGACCGTCGGGCGCCGGCAAGACCCTGAGCCTGAAGGCGATCGCCGGCCTGCTTCGTCCCGACGCCGGACGCATCGCCTTCGACGGCGAGGTCCTGTTCGACGCCGCAGCCGGCATCGACGTGCCGGCCCGGGATCGCCGGCTCGGCTATGTCTTCCAGGAATACGCCCTGTTTCCGCATCTCACGGTCCGGCAGAACGTCGCCTTCGGCCTCGACCGGGGGCTGCGCAATCCGCGTCGCGACGCCGGCGAGGCGGCGATCGAGAAATGGCTCGATGCGCTCGAGCTCGGCGCCTTCGGCGAGCGCTTTCCCGATCAGCTTTCGGGTGGCCAGCGCCAACGCACGGCGCTCGCCCGCGCGCTCGCCGCGCAGCCGCGCGCCTTGCTGCTCGACGAGCCCTTCGCTGCGATGGACGTGCCGCTGCGCGGGAAGCTGCGGGCCGAGCTGCGCGAGCTGCAGGCCCGCTTCGCGCTGCCGATCCTCCTGATCACGCACGACGTCGCCGACGTCGATGCCTTCGCCGACGAGATCGTTCATGTCGAAGCCGGCCGTGCCGGTGCCGTGCTCGCGCACGCTGTCGAGGAGTTGCCCATGAAGTCGAGTGCCCGCAATCAGCTCGCCGGAACGATCGTTCGCGTGATCGCGGGTGCCGTCAACGACGAGATCGAGATCGAGCTCAGAGGCGGCACGTGCATCGTCGCGGTCGTCACCCACGAGAGCGCGGTGAACCTCGGCCTCGTTGTCGGCGCCAAGGCGTTCGCCTTGATCAAGGCCTCATCGGTGATCGTCGTCACCGATCTCGACGAGGCGCGCCTGTCGGCGCGCAACCAGCTCGCCGGCAAGGTGACCCGGGTCCAGCCCGGCGCCGTCAACGCCGAGGTCGTGATCGACATCGGCGCGGGGCTCTCCATTGCGGCGATCGTCACCCAGCAAAGCGCCACGGCGCTCGGCCTGGCGGCCGGCGCGCCGGCGACCGCCATCTTCAAGGCCTCGAGCGTGATCGTCGGCGTGCCGCGCTAGCCGCGCGACCGGGCGCGCGGCTAGCGAACGAGCTTGAGCAGCGTCGCGATATCGGCAGCGCAGGCCTTCGCGGCGCGCTCCTCGATGCGGCGATAGAGATCGATCAGCGCTTCGCCGACCTCGGTGAGCTCGCTGCCGCCACCCCGCTCGCCGCCCTTGGCGGAGTGCACCGCCGGCTTCTTCAGCGACGCGTTCAGTTCGTCGATCAGCATCCAGGCCCGGCGGTACGACATCCCGATCGAGCGCGCCGCCGAGGTGATCGAGCGGGTCTGCCGGATCGCCTCGAGGAGCGAGATCTTGCCGGGGCCCACGGAGATCGTCTCGCCGGAGGTCACGCGCAACCGGAATCGGGCCGCCGGCGTGTGCCGCGAGGTGCGGGCGCCGGCCGCGGACTTGGGTCCAGGGGACTTCTTCTTCGTGGGCGTCTTGGCAGTCATTGCGGGCACCTCGTCGATCCGGCGGCTTTGTGTGCGACGACCTTACACCATCGCCTCGCCGCACGGCGAGAGCGATAGGCGAAAACCTATAGGAGACGCTCCATCTTCTTTGCCGCATCGCGCAGGGGCTCGAGCTGCGACAAGGCCCGCCGCAGCGTCATGCGCGCCGCGGGCGCATGCACCGCGACCGCCGCCCGGACGGCACCGCTGCGATCGCGCACCGGCACGGCCACGGCGATCAGGCCGGCGATGAACTCCTCGCGGTCGCACGAGTGGCCGGCGCGCGCGATGCGCTCGCACTCGGCGCGCAGCGCCTTGGCGCTGACGAGCGTCGCCGGCGTCATGCGGGTCAGGGTCAGGTGTTCGATGAGGACGTCGCGCTCGGCCTCGGCCATGAAGGCCATGAAGAGCTTGCCGCTCGCCGTGCAATGCAGCGGCACGTGCGAGCCGACGTCGAGCGTCAGGCGCAGCGGCCACGCCGCCTCGACCCGGTCGAGGTAGAGGACCTGGGCCCGATCGAAGGTCGTGAAGTTGCAGGTCTCGCCGATCACGCCCACGAGCGCGGCAAGGACCTCGTGGCGCAGGCCGCGAACGACGCCGTGATTGAGGGTGTCGTAGGCGAGCCGGTGCAGCAGCGGCCCGACCACGAACGAGCGCTCGTGCACGTCGCGGGCCAGGAAGCGCAGCTCGATCAGCTGTTCGCAGATGCGATGCGCCGTCGCCTTCGGCAGCTCGAGCTTGGCGGCGAGCTCGGCGAGCGTCAGCGGTCGCCCCTCGCGGGCCAGGAGCGCCAGGAGATTGAGCGTGCGCGCTGCCGACGACGCACCGCCTGCCGGCTCGACCGCCGCCGCGGCTTTCTTCGATGCCATACGGGTAAACCTCTGAAAACGGAACGTTGCGTTCCGAAAGTGACGCCTCTAAGATCGCCGAAAAGCGGATCGAATCGTTCCGGCGCGCAAAACGCGCAGGCTGACCCCGCACTCTACGACGGAGACCGCTCGCCGATGAGCGAAGAGTTCGACTACATCGTGGTTGGCGCCGGTTCGGCCGGCTGCGTGCTCGCGGCGCGCCTCAGCGAAGACCCCAAGGTGCGGGTCCTGCTGCTGGAGGCCGGGCCGCGCGACTCGTCGCTGTGGATCCATCTGCCGATCGGCTACGGCAAGACGATGTGGAGCGACAGCGTCAACTGGCGCTTCTACACCGAGCCCGATCCCGGCATGAACGGCCGGCGCATCTATTGGCCGCGCGGCAAGACGCTGGGCGGCTCGAGCTCGATCAACGGCCTCATCTACATCCGCGGCCAGCGTGAAGACTACGACCATTGGGCCGCGCTCGGCAATCGCGGCTGGGACTGGGACGGCGTGCTGCCGTACTTCATCAAGTCGGAAGGCAATCAGCGCGGCACGAGCGGCTTGCACGGCGGCGACGGGCCGCTGAAGGTTTCCGACATCGGCAGCCGCGATCCGCTGATCGATGCCTTCGTTGCCGGCGCCGAGGCGATCGGCGTGCCGCGCACCGACGATTTCAACGGCCAGACGCAGGAGGGCGCCGGCTACTTCCAGCTCACGACCTCGAACGGCTGGCGCTGCAGCACGGCCAAGGCCTATCTCGACCCGGCGCGCGGCCGTGCCAACCTGCGGATCGAGACCGGCGCGTTCGCCTCGGGCCTGGTCATGCAGGGCCGGCGCGCTGTCGGCGTGCGCTGGCGCCAGGGCGGGGCGATGCAGAGTGCGACGGCGCGCGCCGAGGTGCTGCTTTCGGCCGGCTCGATCCAGTCGCCGCAGCTGCTGCAGCTCTCGGGCATCGGGCCGGCGGCGCTGCTCGGGGCGCATGGCATACCCGTCGTGCACGAGCTGCCCGGCGTCGGCGAGAACCTGCAGGACCATCTGCAGATTCGCGTCACCTGCGAGTCGACGCGGCCCACCACCAACGACCAGCTCAATTCCTGGCTCGGCCAGATCAAGCTCGGCTGGCAGTGGCTGGCGCATCGCAGCGGGCCGCTGGCCGTGGGCATCAACCAGGGCGGCTGCTTCATGCGGGCACTGCCCGAGGAAGCGAAGACGCCCGACATCCAGTTCCACGTCGCCACGCTCTCGGCCGACATGGCCGGCGGCAAGGTTCATCCGTACTCCGGCTTCACGATGTCGACCTGCCAGCTGCGGCCCGAGTCGCGCGGCCACGTGCGGATCCGCAGCGCCGATCCCTTCGAGCCGCCGGCGATGTTCGCGAACTACCTGGCCACCGATCTCGACCGCCGCACGACCGTCGCCGGCGTCAAGGCGGCGCGTGCGATTGCCGCGTCGGCACCGATGCGGCCGTTCGTCAAGCGCGAGGTCAAGCCCGGGCCGGACGTGGAGAGCGACGAGGCGCTGCTCGCCTTTTGCCGCGACAACGGCGCCACGATCTTTCATCCGACCGGCACCTGCAAGATGGGCGACGACCGCATGGCCGTGCTCGACGAGCGCCTGCGCGTGCGCGGCATCGAGCGGCTGCGCGTGGTCGACTGCTCGGCGATGCCGACCCTGGTCTCGGGCAACACCAACGCACCGGCAGTGATGCTGGCGGAGAAGGCCGCCGACATGATCCGGGAAGACGGGCGCAGGTGACGGCGCCCCATCCACGTCAAGAACCAAAAGGGAGACAGACATGAGCATCGACATCAACTCGCGGGCGGGCGACGCCGCGGCCTCGGCACCGAGGGATCCTGCCGTCATCCGGCGCGTCGTCGTCTCGGCGCTCGTCGGCGCCACCATCGAGTGGTACGACTTCTTCCTCTACGGCGTGGTCGCCGGCATCGTCTTCAACAAGCTCTACTTCCCCGGCAGCGATCCGGTGGTGGCGACGCTGCTCGCCTACACGACGTTCGCGGTCGGCTTCGTCACGCGGCCGCTCGGCGGCGTCATCTTCGGCCATTTCGGCGACCGCATCGGGCGCAAGAACATGCTGGTGATGACGCTGATGATCATGGGCGTCGCCACCTTCCTGATCGGCCTGGTGCCGACCTACGCGCAGATCGGCGTCGGCGCGCCGCTGCTGCTGCTCCTGCTGCGCGTGTTGCAGGGCATCGGCCTCGGTGGCGAGTGGGGCGGTGCGGTGCTCATGACCTACGAGTACGCGCCGAAGGAAAAGCGCGGCTACTACGCCTCGTTGCCGCAGATCGGGCTGGCGATCGGCCTGTGCCTGGCCTCGGGCGTCGTGGCGCTGCTGTCGTCGCTGCTGACCGACGAGCAGTTTCTCGCCTGGGGCTGGCGCGTCGCCTTCCTCATCTCGGCGGTGATGGTCGGCGTGGGCCTCTATATCCGGCTCAACCTGCGGGAGACGCCGGAATTCGAGGCGGTCAAGGCGAAGAACGAGCAGCTGCGCATTCCTTTCATGGACATGATCCGCCGCTATCCCGGCAATGTCCTCAAGGGCATGGGCGCGCGCTACATCGACGGCGTCTTCTTCAACATCTTCGCCGTCTTCGTGATCGGCTACCTCGTCAACACCGTCAAGATCACGCGCACCGAAGCGCTGCTCGGCGTCATGATCTCGGCGCTGGTGATGGTGGTGACGATTCCGATCTTCGGCCGGCTGTCCGACAAGATCGGTCGCCCGAAGGTCTACATGTGGGGCTCGCTCATCACCTCGATCGCGTCGTTCCCGGCGTTCTGGCTGATGACGCACAGCGGCGGCAACGTGATGCTGGTGTGGCTGTCGATCGTCATTCCCTTCGGCATCCTCTACGCCTCGATCTACGGGCCCGAGGCGGCACTGTTCTGCGACCTCTTCGACGCCAAGGTCCGCTACACCGGCATCTCG
Source organism: uncultured beta proteobacterium (assembly GCA_963778525.1). Classification (GTDB taxonomy): domain Bacteria; phylum Pseudomonadota; class Gammaproteobacteria; order Burkholderiales; family Burkholderiaceae_C; genus Schlegelella_A. The sequence continues at coordinate 257,159 of CAVZUJ010000002.1, forward strand.
TTCGTCTACCAGTTCTCCGGCATCTTCGCCTCCGGCATCACCCCCATCATCGCCACCGCGCTGCTGAAGTCGGGCGGCGGCCAGCCCTGGCAGATCTGCATGTACGTGCTGTTCGCGGGCGTCGTCTCGGCGCTGAGCGCAGCGGCCATCGGCGCGGCAGCCCGGCGAGGGAACGCCGGCGCGGCCTAGGGCCTGTTCGCGCCATGGGAGGGCTCGCGCAGGTGCGCTGCGCACCTGCCCTCAGAGCGTCTTCAGGAACGCGACCAGGTCTTCCTTCTCCTGGTCGTTGAAGCCGATGCCGAAGCGGTCGTTGTAGAACTTCACGACCTCGCCCAGGTCCTTGGCGAAGCCGTTGTGGAAGTAGGGCGCGCGCGTGGCGAGGGCGCGCAGGGTCGGGCCCTTGAAGCGGCCGATGTCCTTCCAGGCGCCGGTGATGAGGGCGCGGCCGGGATCGGTCGTCTGCACCGTGTCGCCGGTCGTCTTGTTGCGCAGCGTGTAGAGCGGCAGGTCGGGCGTGCGCCGGCTGGCATCGGCCAGGCCGATGTCGAGCGGCAGGGGCACCGAGTGGTCGCCGGCGTTGGGCGCGTTGTGGCAGGTCGTGCAGGTGCCGGCGATGGTCGGCACGGCGAGGTCGTCGTTCAGGCCCTTGACGCCGGTGATCATGATCGGCTTGCTGTTGAAGAGGGCCTCGCCGCGGGCCACGGCCCGGCGCGCGACCGCCACTCGCCGGTCTCGCCCCTCCTCGTCCTCGCGCCGGGCATCGGGGATGTAGAGCTGCCAGGCGTCGTAGAGCGTCATCGAGGTCGGATTGAAGTTGGCATGCGTGCGGTAGTCGCCGGCAAGGGTGTCGTTGATGCCGAAATAGAAGTTCTGGCCTTGCAGGAACGAGGGGCCGCCGTGCGCGCCGTAGACATTGAGCCGACCGGCGTCTTCGTCGCGCACCTGCGCCGTCGACAGGCCGAGCTCGAACGTGACGATGGCCTCGCGCTGCGCCGTGCTCAGCGGCGTGCTGCCCTGGGCGTGCCCGAGCGTGGCCGAGTTCGACTGATCGGCGAGATCGAAATGCAGCGTTGCGAAGCAGGTCGCGGTGTTGAAGATGCAGTCGGTGCCGGCGGGGTCCTTGAAGGTCTCGCGGCCGTCCCACATCACGGTGCTGAGGAAGCGCAGGTTCGTCGACGCCAGCGGCCGGCGAAAGAGCGACAGCTCGGCCGCCGAGGCGTAGCCGTAAGGGTCGTCGACCTTCACCAGCTCGAACTGCGCGGTCGGCGGGATCGCGATGCCGACGCGGATCACGCCGCGGCTGAGCAGCATGCTGTAGGCCTTCTCGCGCGCGGCCCGGGTCGAGACGTCGGCGAGCGGCGAGTTGGCGCCGTCGACGGGGCGAAAGATCGGATCGGTGCCGCGCGTCGCCTCGAACCGCTCGCGCACGCTCTTCGGAGTGATCGACCAGCCGTCTTCCGCCCCGTGACAGGTGCTGCACGAGCGGCCGTTCGTGCCGAGGCTCGTGAAGAAGAGCGAGCGGCGGTCGATGCGGCCGGCCGTGCTCAGCGTCAGCGCCTCGCCGCTCGGATTGCGATGCAGCTCGCCGCCGTCGGCGCGACGATCGCCATCCGGGCGGCGATCGTCGTCAGCGCTGGCAGCCAGCGGAATCAGCGCGGCAGCGAGCAGCGCACCGCCCAGCCAGGCGCGCCATCGCCTCCCGGCGCGCGACTGCGCTCGACAGCTTCGGGCACGACGCCCCACAGTCTCGGCAGGATTCTCGAGCGAACGAAGCGCGGTGGCGGCGTGCATGCGGTGTCTCCCTGTGTGCGGCAGATCGCCGCGGCCGCGACTGGTGTGCGGGCCTGCAGGGGAAAGCGCAAACGCCGGCGCGAAACCGACAGGTCGGACGCCCTCTTTGGGGCGAGATCGGATCGGGGAAACCCGCGGCCCGCGCGCTCAGGCTTCGGAAGCGAGCGCGCCCGGCAACGACACGGCGGGCGGTGGCGAAGCCTCCGGCGGGGCCGTGCTGCCTTGCGGAATGAAAGGCGCAACCGGCCAGGGCAGCGCCTGGCATTCCTCGAATGCGCGCACCGTGCAGTGGGCACAGATGTTTCGATCAAGCCGCTGGAAGATCGTCTCGATGGCGGTTCGCTTGGCCGGAAAGATGTGATCGACGCCGAGCTCGGCGATGAAGCCGAGCTTTTGCCAGAGCTGCATCACGGGCGCGCGCGGTCGATGGAAATAGAGGTCGCCGCCGGCGCCGCGGCGCGTTCGCATTTCGTTGCGCCACATGTCGGCGGCCGACAGGTCGATGAAGTTCATGCTCTTGGCCATGATGAGCAAGTGCTTGGGCGCATCGCGCGCGGCGCGCAGGTCGCGCAGCTGGTCGTCGACCCAGGGCACGGCGCCGAAATAGACCTCGCCTTCCATGCGAGCCAGCTTGAGCTGCGGGCATTCCGCGAACGGCGCCGCGACACTCTCGCGAACGACGAAGCGGCGCCCCGGCTCGGTCGAGTCGAAGCCCATCACGCGCAGCGCCGGCTTCGAGGTGCGATAGAGATAGGTGACGAGCGACAGGATCGTGCCGAGCAGGATCGCCATCTCGATCTTGATGCTGATCGTGGCGATCAGCGTCGCCGCGGCGATGGCGAAGTCGGAGCGGCTCGAGTTCCACAGCTTGTACCAGCTTGGCCAGTCGATCAGCGTCCAGGAGATCAGCATCAGCAGGCCGGCGATGGCGGCCATGGGGATGAGTGCGAGCAGGGATGAGCTGACGGCGATGAGCGCCAGCAGCAGCAGCGATGCGAAGACGGCGGCGAGCGGCGTCTGCGCGCCGGCGTCGAAGTTGGGCGTCGAGCGGTTGAGCGAGCCGCACGACACGTACGAGGAGAAGAAGCCGCCGACGATGTTCGACAGGCCCTGGCCGCGGAACTCCCGGTTGGTGTCGATCGCCTGGCCGGAGCGCTCGGCCACGGCCTTGGCGATGGAGATCGACTGCCCGAGTGCAACGATGGTGAGGGCGAACGAGATGCCGACCAGGTCGGGGATCGAACGCCATTCGACGTCGGGCAGGTGAAAGCGCGGCCAGATCGGCGGGATCGCGCCGATCACCGCGACCCAGCGCGGGTCCGCGGCCGATCCGAAGACGAAGCGGTTGAGCAGCGTCGCCAGCACCGTGGCCGCGGCGAGAGCGGTCAGCATGTACGGCCAGCGCGGCAGCCAGCGCCGGACCGCGAGCGAGGCGACGATCGTGAATACGCCGATGCCGAAGGCCACCGGTGCGATGTCGCCGAGGTGCACGCCGATGTGCTCGAACAGCGCCATCAATCCGTGCCGCGTCGGTGCCGTGAGGCCGAGCAGGTCGGTCAGCGAGTGCAGCACGATCAGCAGTGCCGCGCCGCCCATGAAGCCGCGCAGGGCCGCCGGCGAGATGAAGTTGGCGACCGCGCCCAGGCGCAGCGCGCCGATCAGGAACTGCATGATGCCGACGATCACCGTCACCGTCAGTGCGAGCTGGATATAGGGCGGCGAGCCGACGAGCGCGAGCGGCGCCAGGGTGGCGAAGAGGGCCAGCGAGTTGGCGTTGGTCGGCCCCGAGACGACGTGCCGGCTCGAGCCGAACAGCGCCGCGATGGCGCAGGGAACGATCGCCGTGTAGAGGCCGTACTCGGGCGGCAGGCCGGCGAGCGTCGCGAAGGCGAAGCCTTGCGGCAGCACCAGCAGGGCACCGAGGATGCCGGCAATGAAATCGGCCTGCAGCGTGCTGGCGTTGACCAGGCGCACCCAGGGGCCGAACAAGCGCGTCGCGAGCTCCGTCATTGCCTCCGATTCTCGCCTCGACGGACGCCGCCGTTCAGTAGACGGCCTTCAATACGCCGGCGCCGCTCGCGCCGCCCGCTTCCTGCAGCGAGGCGGCCAGGTCGGCCAGGTATTCGCCGACCACCGGCTCGTGCGTGAGGTTGAGCATCAGGTGCAGGCCGGCCGGGTTCTTCACGTGGCCGGTGAGCCAGCCGCGCCGCGTCATGCCCTGGCCGATGGCGGCGATGTCGCGGTCGGGCGCACCGAAGGCGAGGATCGAGAGCTCGGGCCGGCCGAAGACCCGAAAGCCGAGCGCCTCGACGCCGCGCTCGTAGGCCAGGCGCGTGTCGAGCACCCGGCGCGTGACGCGCCGATAGCCTTCTTCGCCAAGGTAGTTCATCACCGCCCAGGCCGCGGCGATGGCGCCGCCGGCGCGTGTGCCGACCAGCGTATTCGTGCCGTACTGGCCGCGCGGCCAGTTGTCGAAGAAGTAGCTCATGCCGGAGAACGCGGCCGCATCGGCGAAGAACAAGGTCGATGCGCCCTTGGCGGCGTAGCCGTACTTGTGCAGGTCGGCCGAGATCGAGACGACGCCGGGCAGCGCGAAATCGAAGGCCTCGACCGGCGCGCCGAGCTGGCGCGCGAACGGTGCGATGTAGCCGCCGACGCAGGCATCGACGTGCATCCACACGCCGCGCTCGGCGGCGACGGCGGCGACCGCGCCGATCGGATCCATGACGCCGTGCGGATAGGCGGGCGCCGAGGCGACGACCATCACCGTGTCCGCGTCGATGGCGGCGGCGATGGCGGCCGGATCGGCACGGAAGTCGGCGGCGAGCGGCGTTCGCACGGTGTCGAGGCCGAGGAAATGCGCTGCCTTGTCGAAGGCCGGGTGGGCGCTGAAGGCGAGCACGATCTTCGGCTTGCCCGGGGCGCCGCCCTTGCCGTGACGCGCGGCGGCGCGATCGCGCGCCGCCTTCACGGCGAGGAAGATGCTCTCGGTGCCGCCGGTGGTCATGGCACCGCGCGCGTCGGGGCCGCCATGCAGCAGCGACAGGCCCATCGCCACCACTTCCGATTCGAACTTCGCCAGGCTGCCGAAGGCGCGCAGGCCGAGGCCGTTCTCGGAGAAGTACATCTGGTAGGCGCGCTTGGCGACGTCGAGCACGTCGTCGCCGGCGAAATGGATGAAGGCCGGCGCGCGGCCGGACCGCCAGTCGACGTCTTTCGCCTTGGCGGCGTCGAGCTGTGCCTCCAGCTCGGTCCATGGCGTGCCCGCCTGCGGCAATGCGATTCGTTCGGTGGTCATCGTCAGCCTTCCTTTCCGCCCCAATGGACGACCCGGTTCTCGACGGCGCGCGCCAGCAGGTCGAGCACGTAGCCGAGCACCGCCATGATCAGCACGCCGACGATCACGACGTTGGTGAGCAGGAAGTCCGAGGCCGACATGGCCATGAAGGCGATGCCCGCGGTCGTGGCCTGGACCTGCAGCGTGCGCGCCACCGGGGCATCCTTCACGCCGGGCTTGCCGAGCCAGCGATCGGAAGAGCTGCTCCTTGGCCGAGACGAGATAGAGAGGAAAATAGTTGAGCGAGCGCATCACGCGCTGCTTCGTCGACGCTCAGGAACTTGGTCATCGTGTCGACCACTTCCTTCGGGTTCTGCTTGAAGGCTGGTGGCGATGCTGCTCGTAGTCTTTCAGGAAGGCGAGCACGAGCTCGGGGTTCTGCTTCTTGAAGTCGTCGCGCACCGCGAAGCCGTCGAACATAGACCAGGCCGCTCTTCATCAGGTCGCCGCTCTTGAAGAGCGACGGTGCCGCCGTTGGTGAGCGATGGTCGGGATCACCGGCACCCAGATGTAGGCGGCGTCGATGTCGCGGCGGGTCCAGGCCTGAGGCGATCTGAGTCGGCGCGCATGTTGATGAGCGTGCACGTCGGCCGGGGCCGAGATTGGCCGTCTTCAGCGCGGCCAGCGGCCGCGGAAGGCACCGAGGGTGCGGCTACATCCGCCCCTTCCAGGGCACCAGCTTCCTCTCGACCCAGCGCATCAGCAGGTCGAACAGGTAGGCGACGACGCCGATCACGATGATGCCCATGATCACGATGTCGGTGCGCAGAAAATTCGACGCGTTGAGCACCATCTGGCCGAGGCCGACGTTGGCCGCCACCATTTCGGCGGCGACCAGGGTGGTCCAGCCGAAGCCGATGGCGATGCGCATGCCGATCAGGATGTCGGGCAGGGCCGAGGGCAGGATCACGTGGCGGATGACCTGCGCGTAGCTCGCGCCCATCGAGTAGGCGGCGTTGATCTGCTCCTGCGAGGCGCTGCGCATGCCCGAGCGTGCCGCCAGGGCCAGCGGCGCGAAGCAGCTGAGGAAGATGAGCAGCACCTTCGGCGTCTCGTCGATGCCGAACCAGATGATGATGAGCGGCAGGTAGGCGAGCGGCGGCAGCGGCCGGTAGAACTCGAGCGGCGGATCGAAGATGCCGCGTGCGACCCGGCTCATGCCCATCGCGATCCCGACCGGGATGGCCGTGATGCAGGCCAGGAAGAAGGCCAGGAAGACGCGGAACATGCTGGCCGTGAAGTGCTGCCAGAGCGGCTTGTCGTTGGCCTCGCCCATCAGGTAGAGCCAGAACTGCTGGGCCACCGCCTGCGGGCTGGGCAGGAAGAGCGGCTTGACCCAGTGCATGTTGGTGACGAGGAACCAGAGCGCGATCAGCGACAGCACGGTGACGACGCTGATGCCGACGCTCGAGCCTTCGCCCGGCACCTTGAAGGCGCTCGTCTTCAACGCCGCGCGGTTCGTCGCCGGCGGCACCGCCAGCGGCGAGGCGACCTGGACGACGCTGGCGGCGTCGGCGTCGATGTCAGGCATGCGCGCCTTCGTGCGCCATGCCGGCCGGCGCCTCGTTGCGGTGGTGGATGATCGCCAGCACCTCCTCGCGCAGGCGGATGAACTCGGGCTCCGACTTCACCTTGCGCGCGTCGCCATGCTGCAGGAACTGGCGCGAGAAGCGCATGTCGTCGTAGACGTGCGAGATGCGGCCGGGGCTCGGGCTCATCACGATCAGGCGCGTCGCGAGAAAGAGCGCCTCCTCGACCGAGTGGGTGATGAAGAACACCATCTTGTTCGTCGCCGCCCAGGCGCGCAGCAGGATCTCCTGCACCTGCTCGCGCGTGAAGGCGTCGAGCGCGCCCATCGGCTCGTCCATCAGCAGCACCGCCGGATCGTTGGCCAGGGCGCGGGCGATGCCGACGCGCTGCTGCATGCCGCCCGAGAGCTCGTAGACGGCGCGATCGCCGTATTTCTCGAGACCGACGAGAGCCAGCTTCTCGTCGGCCAGCTTGTTGCGCAGCGCGCTCGCGACCCCGCGCATGCGCATGCCGAGCGCGACGTTGTCGCGCACCGAGAGCCACGGCATCAGGGCATGCTTCTGGAAGACGACGCCGCGGTCGGCGCCCGGGCCGACCACCGGCTTGCCGTCGAGCAGGATCTCGCCGCTCGAGGGCGGCAGGAAGCCGGCGATGCAGTTGAGCAGCGTCGTCTTGCCGCAGCCCGAAGCGCCGAGGGCGACCACGAAGTCGCCGCCGTTCATCTTCAGGTTGACCGGGGCGAGCGCCTGCAGCATGCCGCCCTTGACGGCGTAATTCACCGTCAGGTCGCGAATGTCCAGGGTAGGCATGGAGGTCTTTGGACGGACAGCGGACTTGGCGATGCGAAGGCCTTCGAGCTTGCTATTTTTTCATCGCCTCGTTGACGTACTTGGTCGTCACGAAGGCGCTGTAGTCGGGCTTGATCTCCTGCACCCGGCCCTGCTCCTTCAGGAACACCGCGGTGTTGGTCATCGCCTTGGCGGCGCCGCCGCCGAGCCATGTGGCCGAGGCCTGCTCCTGCAGGTCCGGGAAGCGATAGAGCTTCATCGCGTCGGGCACGCCCTTGGCTTCGGCCTTGGTCCACTTCGCAACCGCCTTCACCTCCGGCGAGTCGGCCGTCCACTTGGCAGCGTTGGCACGGTACTGCGCGTCGGCCTTGGCCATCGCCTTCACGAACGCGACCATGAAGTCGTTGTGCTTGGCGGCCCAGTCGGAGCTCACCACCATGCCGTCGAAGGTCGGGTAGCCCTTCTTGCCGATCGTGCCCGAGGTGGCGATGACCTTGCCGTTGGCCTTGACCTTGGTCAGCACCGGGTCCCAGATGAAGGTGGCGTCGATGTCGCCGCGCTCCCAGGCGGCGGCGATCTCGGGCGGCCGCATGTTCATCACCGTCACCGTCTTCGGATCGACGCCCTCGGCCTTCATGTCGACCATCAGCTGGTAGTGCGAGGTCGAGACGAACGGCGTCGCGACCTTCTTGCCCTTCAGGTCCTTGACGCTGTTGATGCCCGAGCCGTTGCGTGCGACCAGCGCCTCGGCGTCGGCGATGTCGTCGAGGATCCAGAAGAGCTTGATGTCCTGGCCCTGGCTGGCCGCGGCCGTGACGCCGGCCGAGCCGACCTCGCCGATCTGGACGTCGCCCGAGGCCATGGCGCGGATCACGTCGCCGCCGCCGCCGAACATGCGCCAGTTGATCTTGTAGCCGGTCGTCTTCTCGAGCTCGCCCGACTCCATGACGATGCGGTACGGGTCGAGCATGTCCTGGTGCGCGATCGTCACTTCCTTGGTCTGTGCGAACGCCGTCTGCGTCAGCAGGGCGAGCGCTCCGGCGGCGGCCCAGGCCGCAAGGGATCGTGGGGTTGTCGTCTGCAGGCTCATCGTCGGCTCCGGTAGGGCAGGATGGATCGGCACGCGCACGACGCGTGCCAGGGAAGGGCTGACTGTGCCTGCAAGGCCGGCGCCGCGGAAGGGCCAGCGCGCGCGGCAGGATGGAGCCAGCACCTAGGGGCTTTCCCGCAGGCCGCGTGCGCCGCCACGCTGCGCTGCCTCGCCTCAGTGCGTGAGGCGAGGCGCCGGCCGCGCTTCGCCGCGGGCGCGCGCCAGGTCGGCGACGGCCAGGGCCAGGGCCTCGATGCCGGCGCGAATCTCGCCGCCGCCGATCGACGACAGGCGCAGGCGAAAGAACGGACAGGGATAGGGCGGCTTGGCGAAGAACACGTCGCCGGCCTCGATCAGCACGCCGTGCGCGCGTGCCATCGCCGCCAGCTCGGCCGCGTCGACCCAGGCCGGTGCACGCACCCAGATCGAGGCGCCGCCCTGCGGCAGCGTGAACTCGAAGTCGGGCAGGACGTCGCGCAGGGCCTCGGCCGCCAGCGCGACGCGCGCCTGCATCGTCTGGTTGACCCGGCGCGCGTGCGACTCATGGTGGCCGAGCGAGAGGAAGAGCGCGTAGGCGTGCTGCAGGAAGGCGCTCGGATGGCGGACCATCGCGTGGCGCAGCACGCGCAACTCCTTCACCAGGGCGCGCGGCGCCACGATGTAGCCCAGGCGCAGCACCGGCGAGAGGCTCTTCGAGACCGAGCCGATGTAGATGACGCGCCCGGTCTTGTCGAGGCTCTTCAATGCCGGCATCGGCGTGCCGGCGTAGAGGTTCTCGGCCTCGTAGTCGTCTTCGATGAGCACGAAGTCGTGCAGCTCGGCCTGGCGCAGCAGGCGCTGGCGGCGCTCGAGCGGCAGCGTCGCCGTGGTCGGGCTCTGGTGCGAGGGCGTGACGAAGAGATAGTCGATCGCGGGCAGCGCGTCGAGCACGACGCCTTCGTCGTCGACCGCCACTTCCACCTGCTGCGGCTGGCGCAGCGCGAAGCTGTTTCTCGCGTGCGGATGGCCCGGCTCCTCGAGGCCGAGGCGCGTCGTTGCGTCGAACAGGGCTTCGGCCAGCAGGTAATAGGCGTGCTGGGTGCCGACGGTGAGGATGATCTCTTCCTTCAGCGCGAAGACGCCGCGCTTGGGCAGGAGGCGGGTGCGGATCTGCTCGACCAGGTCGGCGACGTCGTCGGTCTCGAGATCGGGCGTCCAGTGCGGCAGCTGCGAGCGGGCCAGGCTCTTGGCGCAGCACTCGCGGAAATCCTCGGTCGGAAAGAGCTGCGGGTCGTAGGTGCCGTAGATGAATGGATAGGGATAGTCGCGCCATTGCCCGGGCTTGGACAAGGTCGGGCGCGAGGTGAGCGAGCGCAGCACCCGCGTCTGCCACTCCGGCGCCCGGCCGGGCGGACCGCCGGTGCCGGTGATCGGTTCGGCGACGGCGGCGCCGGGCGGCCGTGCGCCGACGGCGACGAACACGCCGCTGCGCGGCCGCGCCTGCAGGAAGCCTTCGTCGATGAGCTGCACGTAGGCGGCGGTGACGGTGTTGCGGCTGATGCGAAGCAGCGTCGCCAGCTCGCGCGAGGAAGGCAGCGGCGCGCCGCTGCCGAGATGGCCGTCGAGGATCGCATGCACGATGGCCAGGCGCAGCCGTGCCTGCAAGGGCAGCGCCGGCTGGTCGGCCAGCTCGAACAGGCGCGACCACTGGACCGTGGCGGACGAGGTCATGGCGCCCGAGTCTACGGCGCGCCGGGCGCTGCGCTGGCGCGTGCGATTCGCGCCATCTGGCACTACCGCGACGGCACCGGCATGACTACCCTTCGGCGAGGAGATCCACATGAACCCAGCCATCACCGTTGCCACGCTTGCCGCCTTCAGCGCGGCCTGGAACCGCCACGACGCCGAAGCGCTGATGAGCTTCATGCACGACGACTGCGTCTTCGAGACGGCGGCCGGCAACGAAGCTTGCGGCACCCGCCACGTCGGCCGTGCCGCGGTGCAGAAAGCGTTCGCCGCGGCCTGGGCGAGCGTGCCCGACGCGCAGTGGACGAATGGCCGCCATGTCGTGCACGGCGACTTCGGCGTCTCGCAGTGGACCTTCACCGGCACCGCCGCCGACGGCTCGCGCATCGAGACCGACGGCGTCGACGTCTTCACCTTCAAGGACGGCAAGATCCTCGTCAAGAACGCGTTCCGCAAGATGCGGCCCAACCTTGCGCCGCGCTAGCTACGACCCGCGCTACGACCCGCTCGTCGCCGCCGATCCCGGCACCGGCCGCGACTACGCGCCGAGCTACTGGGTCGCCACGGCAGGCGAGCCGCCCGAAGACGACGGCCCGATCACGGGCGACGTCGATGCCGATGTCGTCGTCATCGGCTCCGGCTCGACCGGCGTTGCGACCGCGCTCTATCTGGCCCAGGAGCATGGCGTTCGCGCGGTGGTGCTCGAAGCGAACCAGGCCTCCTGGGGCTGCTCCAGCCGCAGCGGCGGACAGGGCCAGAACGCGAGCGGTCGACTGAAGCGATCGCAGTGGATCGCGCGCTGGGGCCTCGATGTCGGCCAAACGTCTCGACACCGAGATCCGCACCGGCTTCGAGAATTTCCGCGCGCTCACGCGCGAGATCCCGTGCGACGCCTTCGACGGCGGGCATCTCTACCTGGCGCACCGCGCCGATCGCCTGCCCGGCCTGGCCCAGGAGGCGGCGCTGATGCGCGAGACCTTCGGCTATCGCACCCGGATGATGAGCGCCGACGAGGTTCGGCGCGACTACTGCGACGAGCGCGAGATGGCCGGTGCGATGTTCGAGGCCGAAGGCGTCGGCATCCAGCCGCTGAAGTTCACCTTCGGCATGATCAGGAAGGCGCGTGCTCTCGGCGCGAAGATCCATCCGGCCAGTCCGGTGCAGGGCTGGCGCACGGTCAACGGCATCCATCACCTGCAGACGCCGGGCGGCACCGTGCGGGCGCGCCGCGTGGCGGTCTGCACCGGCGGCTATACCTCGCAGAACCTGCATCCGCTGCTGCGCAACAAGCTGATGCCGATCCTGTCGAACTCGCTGGTGACGCGGCCGTTGACCGAGGCCGAACTGAAGGCCACGAACTTTCGCTCCGAGACTTTCCTCACCGACACGCGCACGCTGCGCTTCTACTATCGCCTGCTGCCCGACAAGCGACTGCAGATCGGCAGCCGCAGCGCGGTGAGCGGCGTCGATGCCGAAGACCCGGCGCACCTCAAGCTGCTCACCGACGCGATCGCCCGCAAGTTCCCGCCGCTCGCCGGCATCGCCATCGACTACTCGTGGTGGGGCTGGGTCGACGTCAGCCACGACATGATGCCGCGCATCGTGCGGCCCGATCCGGCCCAAGGCGTCTGGTACGCGCTCGGCTACGGCGGCAACGGCGTCTCGTTTTCCACCTGGGCCGGCAAGCGCCTGGCCGAGCGCATCGTCGGGAAGGACGCGGGCCAGGACGTGTTCAAGCTGCCCATCTACGATTCGCCGCTCGAGTATCCGAACGTGCTGAATGCGGTGCGCTCGGAAGTCTTTGCACCGTTTCGTCGTATCGGCCAGCATGTGCTCTATCGTTGGTACTGGCTGCGCGACGAGAAGCTGTAGCTCAGCATCGACCACATCACGGGAGCCCTCTTCATGACCGAGCCTTTCATCATCACGCGCCGCGACGCGATCGCCTCCACCTCGGCCCTGCTGGCCGCCGCGGTCCTGCCGATTCCGGCGCTGGCCGAGGAGCCCAAGCGCGGCGGCACGCTGGTCATCGGCAGCACGCAGACGCCGCGCCATCTGAACGGCGCCGTCCAGTCGGGCGTCGCCACGGCCCTGCCGTGCACGCAGCTCTTCGCCAGCCCGCTGCGCTTCGACGACAAATGGAACCCGCAGCCCTACCTGGCCGAGAGCTGGAAGTTCGCCGACGACGGCAAGTCCCTGACGCTCAACCTGCGCAAGGACGCGCTCTTCCACGACGGCCACCCGGTGACCTCGGCCGACGTCGCCTTCACGGTGATGGCGATCAAGGCCAACCATCCGTTCCAGACCATGCTCGGTCCGGTCGAGAAGGTCGACACGCCCGATGCGCACACCGCGATCATCCGCATGAGCGTGCCGCACCCGGCGATCGTGCTGGCGATGAGCCCGGCGCTTTGCCCGATCCTGCCCAAGCATGTCTACGACGACGGCAAGGACCTGAAGACGAATCCGAAGAACGGTGAGGGCCTGATCGGCTCGGGTCCGTTCAAGCTGGTCGAGTTCAAGCCCTCGCAGCGCATCGTCATGGAGCGCTTCGACAAGTTCTTCCTCGCCGGCAAGCCCTATCTCGACAAGATCATCGTCAACGTCAGCCCGGACGCGGCCAGCCTCATGCTCGGCTTCGAGCGCGGCGACATCCAGATGTTCCCCTTCGTCACGCTGCCCACCGACCTGAAGCGGCTGGCGGCCGATCCGAAGGTCGCGCTGACGCCGCGCGGCTACGAAGGCATCGGCGCGATCAACTGGCTGGCCTTCAACACCGCGAAGAAGCCCCTCTCCGATCTTGCCGTGCGCAAGGCCATCGCCACGTCGATCGACAAGAACTTCATCGCCAAGGTGCTGATGGGCGGCTTCGCCGTCGTCGACGACGGCCCGATCGTGCCGAGCAGCCCCTTCGCGGTGACCGACCTGGTGCGTTATCCGGTCGACCTGAAGAAGGCCGCGGAAATGCTGGATGCGGCCGGCTACAAGGTCGGCGCCGACGGCACCCGCTTCAAGCTGACGATCGACTACATGCCGGGCCAGGACGACCAGCAGAAGAACGTTGCCGAGTACATCCGCGGCCAGCTCAAGAAGGTGGGGATCGCCGTCGAGGTGCGCGCGTCGGCCGACTTCCCGTCGTGGGCCAAGCGCATGGCGTCGCACGACTTCGACCTGGGGATGGACATCGTCTTCAACTGGGGCGACCCGGTGATCGGCGTCGCCCGCACCTACCTGTCGACCAACATCAAGCCGATCGTCTGGACCAACACCCAGTCGTACAGCAACCCCAAGGTCGACGAGCTGCTGAACACGGCCGGCACGGTGCTCGACCCGACCAAGCGCAAGGCCTACTACGCGGCCTTCGAGAAGATCGTCATCGACGAGCTGCCGATCGACTTCATCAACCTCATCCCCTATCACACCGCGGCGCTGAAGAAGGTGGCGCAACGTGCCGGTGACGATCTGGGGGCCGATGTCGCCGATGGACGAGGTCTACCTGAAGTCGTAGCGGGCGCGAGCCGACGGCAGAGCGAAGCAGCGACGCGTCATGAAGCTCGCCCGGCTGCTCCTCTCGCGCCTGCTGCAGGCCGCGCTCCTGGTGCTCGCGGTCGTGGTCCTGAACTTCGTGCTCGTGCACGCGGCGCCGGGCGATCCGGTCGAAACGATCGCCGGCGCCAGCGGCGGCATGAGCCCCGAGCTGATGGCGCAGCTGCGCACGCAATACGGGCTCGACAAGCCGCTGCTCGACCCAGCTCGGCGTCTATCTCGCCAGGGTGCTGGGCGGCGATCTCGGCTACTCGTACTTCTTCAACCTGCCGGTCAGCGCGCTCATCCTCGACCGCGTGCCGGCGACGCTGCTGCTGGTGCTGAGCTCGGTGCTGCTTGCCTTCGCGCTCGGCACCACGCTCGGCGTGCTGGCCGCGCGCAGGCCGAACGGCCCGCTCTCGCAGGCGATCACGGTGCTGAGCCTGGTCGGCTTCGCGGCGCCGGTGTTCTGGATGGGCATCATGCTGGTCATCCTGTTCGCCTCGGTCTGGCCGATCCTGCCCGTCTCGGGCCTGCGCGATGTCACCTCGAGCGGCGGCGGCTGGGCCGACGTGCTCGACGTCGCCCGCCACCTGGTGTTGCCCACGGTCACGCTGTCGCTGGTCTACCTGGCGCAATACAGCCGACTGGCCCGCTCGTCGATGCTCGACGTGCTGGGCGCCGACTTCATCCGTACCGCGCGCGCCAAGGGCCTGCCGGAGCGCGTCGTCCTCTACAAGCACGCGCTGCGCAACGCACTGCTGCCGGTCGTCACCGTGCTCGGCCTGCAGTTCGGCAACGTGCTGGCCGGCGCGATCCTGGTCGAGACGGTCTTCAACTGGCCCGGCCTGGGCCGCCTGGCGTTCGAGTCGGTGCTGCGCCGCGACTATCCGACCATCCTCGGCGTGCTCGTCTTCGCCTCGATCGTCGTCGTTGTCATGAATCTGCTGACCGACCTGGCCTACCGCCTGATCGATCCGCGCATCAAGGTATGAACGCGTGAGCGCAGTCCTGCCTCCGGTGCCGGTCGCGACGCCGCCGCTTCGGGTCGAGCATCCGACCGTCGAGGCGCTGCGCATGTTCGTGCGCAATCCTTCGGCGATCGTGGGCATGGCGATGCTGCTGGCGATCCTGGTCGTGGCCATCGCCGGGCCCTGGGTCTATGCGGCCGACCCGTTCGAGATCAAGGCCGCACCGCTGACGCCGCCCTTCGGCGAAGACGCCTGGCTCGGCAGCGATTACCTCGGCCGCGACGTGCTGACCATGCTCGTCTACGGCGGCCGGGCGACGCTCGCTCGTCGGCGCCGTCGCTGCGCTGCTGTCGGTGGTGATCGGCGTATGCGTCGGCGCGTTCGCCGGCTACTACGGCGGCAAGGTCGATGCGGCGCTGATGCGCCTGACCGAATTCTTCCAGGTCCTGCCGGCGCTGCTCTTCGCGATGGTCATCGTGACGCTGTTCGGGCCGACCCTCGTGCACGTCACGATCGCCATCGGCATCGTCAGCTGGACCAGCACGGCACGCCTTACCCGCGCCGAGTTCCTGAAAGTGAAGAGCCTGGAGTTCGTGCGCGCCGAGCGCGCCATCGGCGCCCGCCACGCCCGCATCATCTGGAAGGTCATCCTGCCGAACGCGCTGCCGCCGCTGATCGTCTCGGCCACGCTCGCCGTCGGCGCCGCCATCCTGTTCGAGGCCGGCCTGTCGTTCCTCGGCCTCGGCGATCCGAACCAGATGAGCTGGGGCCTGATGATCGGCTCGAGCCGCGAATACGTGCTCTCGTGCTGGTGGGGCGTCGCCTTTCCGGGCATCGCCATCTTCCTCACGGTGCTCGCCATGAGCCTGATCGGCGACGGCCTGAATGACGCCCTCAACCCGAAGCTGCGAGAGCGCTGATGGCCGCGCCTGCTCTTCTCGCCGTCGACGACCTGCGCGTCGAGTTCAGCACCCGGCGCGGCAAGGCGCTGGTGCTGAACGGCGTCACCTTCGAGATGCAGGCCGGCGAGACGCTTTGCGTGGTCGGCGAATCGGGCTGCGGCAAGAGCATGACGGCGCTCGCCGTGCTCGGCCTCATTCCGCAGCCGCCGGGCCGCATCGCCTCGGGCTCGGTCGCCTTCAACGGCGAGGATCTGGTGCACGCCTCCGACGCGCGCCTGCGCGAGGTGCGCGGCAACCGCATCTCGATGATCTTCCAGGAGCCGATGACCTCGCTCAACCCGGTCTTCAGCGTCGGCGATCAGATCGGCGAGGCGCTGCGCCTGCATGCCGGCCTGGACGGCGCGGGGGCGCGGGCCCGGGCCATCGAGATGCTGCAGCAGGTCGGCATTCCGGCGCCGGAGCGGCGGGTCGACGAATATCCGCACCAGCTTTCGGGCGGCATGCGCCAGCGCGTGATGATCGCTATGGCGCTCGCCTGCCGGCCCGACATCCTCATCGCCGACGAGCCCACGACCGCGCTCGACGTCACCGTGCAGGCACAGATCTTCGACCTGCTGCGCGACCTGCAGCGCGAGAAGGGCACGGCGATCCTGCTCATCACGCACGACATGGGCGCGGTGGCCGAGATGGCCGACCGCGTGATGGTGATGTATGCCGGGCGCGTGATCGAGCAGGGCACGGCCGACGAAGTGCTGGCCCGTCCCGGCCACCCGTACACGCAAGGCCTCATCGACTGCCTGCCCGAGCTCGGCAGCAGCCTTGCCGACGCTGATGACGAGGGCCAGCGGCCGCTGACCGAGATCGCCGGCATGGTGCCGTCGCTGTGGGAGCTGGCGAGCGGTTGCGCCTTTCGCGACCGCTGCCCGCACGCCATGGCGCGCTGCGCGCTCGAGGTGCCGCCGATGCTCGCGGTCGCCGACGAGTCGGCGAGTCACGGGCATGTCGCGGCCTGCTGGCTGCTTGCGCCGGACACGCGGGCCGAGGCCGCGTCGCAAGAGGTCACGGCGTGATCGAGGCCACGGCACCGTTGCTCGAGGTCCGAGACCTGCAGGTGCATTTCGCACGCGCCAAGGCGGGCTGGTTCCAACCGAGCGAGGTGGTGCGCGCGGTCGACGGCGTCTCGTTCTCGATCGCTCGCGGCAAGACACTCGCCATCGTCGGCGAATCGGGCTCGGGCAAGACCACGACGGCGCTGGCGGTGATGCGCCTGGCGCCGATCACCGCGGGTGCGATCCGCCTCGGCGACACCGATCTCGGCCAACTCGAAGGCGAAGACCTGCGCCTGGCCCGAAAGCGCCTGCAGATCATCTTCCAGGACCCGTTCTCCTCGCTCAACCCGCGCCAGCGCGCGGGCGACGCGGTGCGCGCGCCGCTCGACCTCATGCAGTCGGGCCTGCCGGCGCAGCGCGGCGCGCGTGTCGACGAGCTGTTCGCCGCGGTCGGCCTGCGGCCGGAGCAGCAACGTCTTTTCCCGCACCAGTTCTCGGGCGGGCAGCGGCAGCGCATCAACATCGCGCGGGCCCTGGCCACCAGCCCTGAGCTGGTCGTCTGCGACGAGCCGGTCTCCGCACTCGACGTCGCCATCCGGGCCCAGATCCTCAACCTGCTGGTGCGCCTGCAGCGCGAGCTCGGCCTGACCTATCTCTTCATCTCGCACGACATGGCCGTGGTCGAGCACATCTGCGACGAGATCGCGGTGATGTACCTCGGCCAGATCGTCGAGCGCGCGCCGCGCCGTGCCTTCTTCGCCAATCCGCTGCATCCGTACAGCGTCGCGCTGATGTCGGCGGTGCCGACGGTGCGCGGCGGCCGGGCACGGGCGGCGGGCCGCATCAAGCTCACGGGCGACCCGCCCAGCCCGATCTCGCCGCCCCCCGGCTGTCGTTTCGCCGGCCGCTGCCCGGTTGCCATCGCGCGTTGCAGCGAGGCGTTGCCCCCGCTCGTCGAAGTCGCGCCCGGCCACGCCGTGCGCTGCATTCGCGTCGAGGCCAGGGACGGCGTCGCGCGTGCTCCGCTTGCACTTCCGCAAGTGCCTGCCATTGCCTAGGACCTTCCATGTCTGCCATCACCGTCTATCGCGCCCGCAAGATCCTCACCCTCAATCCGATGCAGCCCGAGGCGACCCACGTCGCGGTGCGTGACGGCCGCATCCTGTCGGTCGGTGCGCTCGAGCGCATGCGCGAATGGGGCGCCTTCGATCTCGACGAGCGCTTCGCCGACCGGGTGCTGATGCCCGGCCTGGTCGAGGGCCATTGCCACTTGAAGGAAGGCAGCATGTGGGACCTGCCGTACCTCGGCTGGTTCGATCGCCGCGATCCCGCCGGCAAGGTCTGGCCGGGGCTGCGCTCGATGGAAGCGGTGGTCGCCCGCCTGGTCGAGGTCGACGCGCAGATGAGGGCGGCTGGCCGCGCCGACGGCGATACGCTGATCGCCTGGGGCTTCGATCCCATCTACTTCGGCGGCGAGCGGATGACGGTGGAGCATCTCGACCGGGCCAGCCGGGTGCGGCCGATCGTCATCGGCCACGCCAACGGCCATCTCATGAACGTCAACACGACGATGCTCGAGCTCGCCGAGATCACCCGCGACAACGAGGTCGAAGGCGTGGTGCGCTTTCCTTCCGGCGAGCCGAACGGCGAGCTGCAGGAGCCGGCGGCGATGTTCCTGGTGATGCGAAAGATCGGCAACGTCGGCCTGCTCGGGCCGATGACCGAAGCCGGCGTGCATTCGTTCGCGCGCCTGGCCTGCATGCAGGGCGTGACGACGGCCACCGACCTCGTCAACAAGCTCGGCGAGAACGACTGCGCGGTGCTCGAAGCGGTGACGGCCGGCGACGATTGCCGCGTCCGCATCCTGCCGGCGTTCCAGGCCTTCCAGGGCACGCATGGCGCGGCCCAGGGGGCAGAGCACGTCAAGGCCCTGATGGCGCGCAACAACGAGCGGTTGCGCTACGGCCTGGTGAAGATGATGCTCGACGGCTCGATCCAGGGCTTCTCGGCCCGCCTGCGCTGGCCCGGCCATTTCAACGGCGCGCCGAACGGCATCTGGGTCATGCCGCCGGCGCAGTACGAAGCCGATTTCGAGGCCTATCACCGCGCCGGCCTGAGCATCCATACGCATACCAACGGCGACGAAGCCAGCCTGGTGGCGATCGACGCGATCGAGCGCGTGCTCGCGCGGGCGCCGCGGCCCGACCACCGGCACACCTTGCAGCACGGCCAGATGATCGACGCGCCGCTGTTCCGGCGCATGGCCGCGCTCGGGCTGTCGGCCAACCTGTTCGCCAACCACCTCTGGTACTGGGGCGACCAGCACTACGAGATGACGATGGGCCCCGACCGCGCGCACCGGCTCGATGCCTGCGCCTCGGCGCTCGCGGCCGGCGTGCCGCTGGCCATCCATTCCGACGCGCCGGTGACGCCGCTCGGTCCGCTGCACGTGGCCTGGTGCGCCGTCAACCGCGTCACGCCGAAAGGTCGCGTGCTCGGCGCAAGCGAGCGCCTCACCGTGATGCAGGCGCTGCACGCGATCACGCTCGGGCCGGCCTGGACCTTGAAGCTCGACCACGAGATCGGCTCGATCGAATGCGGCAAGCGCGCCGATTTCTGCGTCCTCGACGACGATCCGCTCGCCATCGACCCGGCGGCGCTGAAGGACCTGCGCGTGCGCGGCACGGTGCTCTCGGGCCGGGTCTTCGACGCATGACCGCAAGGCGCCGCACGCCGTTCAGCGTGATCGGCGGTTTTCTGGGCGCGGGCAAGACAACGCTCGTGAACCACCTCCTGCGGGCGTCGTCCGAAGGCCTCGCGGGGCGGCGCGTCGCCGTCCTGGTGAACGACTTCGGCGCGGTCAACATCGACGCGAGCCTGATCGATTCGAAGACGGCCGATGCGGTCGCCCTCAGCAACGGCTGCGTCTGCTGCCAGATCGGCGACGACCTGACGCTGGCGCTGGTGCGCATCCTCGAAGCACCCGAACCCTTCGATGCGATCGTGGTCGAGGCCAGCGGCGTCTCCGATCCGTGGCGCATCGCCCAGATCGCGCGGGCCGACCCGACGCTGGCGCTCGAAGGCGTGTTCGTGGTGGTCGACGCCAGCGCGATCGTCGCGCAATCGGCCGACCCGCTGCTCGCCGACACGATCGCCCGCCAGCTGCGGGCCGCCGATCTGGTGCTGCTGAACAAGGTCGATCTGGTCGACCCGCGGCACGCTCGCGGCGGCCAGGGCCTGCGTCGCGGCGAGCGCCGGGCAGGTCGGCATCTTCGAGACGACCGGGGCCGCCCTGCCGTTGACGCTGCTCGTCGGCGACCTGCCGGCACGCGAGCCTGCCTGGCGCGGGGCGCGCTCGCTGCGGGGGGCCGCCGCCAGCCATGGGCTCGAGTTCGAGAGCTGGACCCACCATCCGAACGCAACACTGTCGGCGGCACGCCTGCGGGCCTGGCTGAAGGCGATGCCCGAGGGCGTGCTGCGCCTGAAGGGCCTGGTCGCCACCGACGAGATGCCTTGGGCCGAGATCCAGTTCTCGGGCCGGCACGGTTCGCTGCGCGCCGCGCTGGCGCCGCCGCCAGGGGGCGAAGCGGCGATCGTCGCGATCGGCCTTCGCCGCCGCCTGCCAGCGGCTACGCTCGCGGCAGCGATCGACGCCTGCTCCGGCGTCGCCGAGACCTGACCAGCGGCGGCAGCGACCGCGCGGCCGCGTCAGTCGCCCGATTGCAGCTTTTGCTGCAGCGCCTCGCGGCCGAGGGCGGCCAGGCCGAGCGCCTCGAGCGTGCGCGGGCCGTGCCGAAGGTCACGCCCCAGGAAGGCGCCGACGATGGCAAGCAGGCCCTGGGCGATCGGCGCGTCGGTGCCGCTCCAGCGCGCCACCGACGCGAGGAAGGCCAGGCCGAGCTCGGTGTCTTCGGCGATGTAGCGATGCTGGTGCAAGTCGATCGTCTCGCGCCAGTCGCCGGAGTCGACCAGGCGCTTGTGCGCGTCGCCGTACATCCAGCGGTCGTTGGCGTAGTGGTCGGCGAGCGGATAGTGCGGCGCCGCATAGCCGAGCGCCTCGCGCACCGCGATGCGCTCGTGGTCGAGCCGGTCGGTCACGGCGCGCACGGCAGGCTGGGTGCCTTCGTTGTGGATGTCCCAGCGCTCGAAGTGCTGCAGCGGTGCCGCGTTCATCACCATCAGCGGCGGGTGGATGATCGGGCCGGCATTCATCAGCGCGCCCGAGAGCGCGTCGCCGCAATCGTGCACGCTCGGATAGGCCGCGCGAATCACGGCGAGCGCGTGGCTCGCGAGGCGCGCCGGATAGACGCCGGTGGGCAGGCGCACCGCGCGCACGGTGACGTTCACCTCGCGCGCGCCGTGCTTGCGCGCGAGGTAGGGCAGGGTGCC
This sequence comes from uncultured beta proteobacterium, assembly GCA_963778525.1. Classification (GTDB taxonomy): domain Bacteria; phylum Pseudomonadota; class Gammaproteobacteria; order Burkholderiales; family Burkholderiaceae_C; genus Schlegelella_A. Next base: position 278,256 of record CAVZUJ010000002.1, read on the forward strand.
CGTCTCCGCCCAGGCGACCTCGGACGGGTTGCCGTGCTCGCGCACGATCTGGGCCATGGCGTAGCTGCCGAAGGTGCCGGGCGCGAGGAACACGACTTGCGATCCGGTCAGGTGCGGCGCCATGGCGCGGGCGATGTCGGCCTGTGCGGTGGCGGGGCTGGGGATCACGATCAGCGCCGCGCCTTTCAACGCATGCGCGATATCCGCGGTGGCCAGCGCGATCGGCACCTCACGCGACCCCTTCGCGTCCTTGAGGACGATGGCGCGCTGCTCGACGAGCGGCTGCAGCGCCGCGGCGTCGCGCCGCCACAGGCGCACTTCATGGCCGGCTTCGGCCAGGTCGGCGGCGGCAGCGTAGCAGCCGTGCCCGCCGCCGAGAATCGCGATCTTCATCGTGCGCCGGCCTCAGCTCGCGAGCACGACGCGACCCTTCGGCGACGCGATGGCGAGGCGGAAGTGCGCACGGTCGGAGATGTCGACCGGCACGCTCGCCCCGAGCTCGGTCAGCAGGCTGCGCAGTTGCGCGGCTTGCGGGTGGCCGATCTCGAAGCTCTCGAAGGTGCAACCCGGCTTCGAGGTGGTGGCGGGGTGCGTCGTGTCGAGCCAGTCGATGAACTTGGGCACGAAGTCGCCGAACGGATTGTCGTGCGGCACGAGCAGGCGCCACTTCAGGGTCCGGCCGTCGGGCGTGGCGCGCGAGGCGTCGAACAGATCGGCACCGATGCCGTGGCCGGCCAGCACCTTCTGCTGCTGCGCCAGGTCCTGCGCCTTCAGCATGTAGGCGAACAGGCGCGGCGCGGGCAGGGCATCGATGCGCGCGCCCATCGTGCCCTGCAGCTTGTCCTTCTGCGTCGGATCGACGGCGAGGAGCTCGAAGTACACCTCGTTGCCGAGCGAGGCGAGGGCGTTGTGCGTGCCCATGCCCGGATGCCGGCCGCCGCGTCCGGGCGCCACGCCGGTCAGCTGTTCGAACTGCGCGCTGATCGCGTCGAGGTCGCGCCCGGCGTAGATGAAGTGGTCGAAAGTGGAGGCCATGAGGCAATGATCGCAGACGCCGCGCGTCGTGTCACAGACCGCGGCCGAGCTTGTAGGGTCTCAAGACCTCCGACCAATTTCTCACTCGCTGACAAACAGCGGTCGACGTCGAGTGCCAAAGGACAGTAAGGGCTGCGGGCTGCCTCAGCGGCACGATCGACGACCGTCCGACTCCGGGTCGAGACCACCTGCTCCGAAAGCTGCCGTTCGCCTATACCAGCAGTCGGCCAGGAGCGGCTGTTGGCGAACGGCTGCTTCGCAGGGACGCGCGAGCGCAGTCAAGACCAAGCTGACCGCCAAGCCGAGCACGTCGCACTCGCCAAAGAGGGAACACCCGCCGATTCGAGCCCATGGGACTGGCCAGCTTCACGCCGACTTCCTTCGCTCTTCACACGTCGCTGCGACACTGGCGCAAATGGCATCGACATCAAGCCCTTTTCGTCGTCGGCAGGCAGCGCTTTCGGGCCGGATGAACCCGATCACTTCGGCGCTCATGACCTGCGTAACGGCTCTTGTGCTCGCGAGTCCCGCGCCGAGCTTGGCCGCCACTTTCACCGTTCGCGACTTCTTCGCCGGACTCAGTTCCGAATTCATCGCCACCGAAGACGAGCTGACGCCGGAGGAGAAGGCAGAGATCCTGCGCTCCGGACCCGAGCGCAACGACGCCGTCTGCCCGACCGATGGAACCTCGAGTGGCGCCTGGTACGTGCCCGAACGGACCGAAACACCCACCTCAATGCAGCTCAGAACCTGCAATGGCTCGAGCGTGGTTCTTCGCATCTATCGCAAGACGTCCGGCGGCTACATTGGCGCCGTAATCTCCGTCATGGGAAACCATGGGCAGACGCAGACCTTTCGATTCTTCGAGGTGAGCGCCGCAGGCCGGGTGGGAACGGAGGTCAGCATGGAATCTATGGGTATCCAACCGGTACGCAGCAACGAGTTCCTGACCAAAGCCCAAAGCTTTCCCGCCGACGAGGACAGCACCGTGCCACTGTTCGATGTTGGCGACGGTTCCCTCGAGGCGGAACCGTGGACCTTCAACGAGCCGAGCTGGAACGAAAAGGACATCGTCCGACAGATCCGGTTCGTCTGGGACGGCAGCCAATTCCGCAAGCGCGTGAACCGATGAAGTGGCGATTGAGCTTGCCGTTGGGTCGGGTGCAGATAGGGGAGCGACGTGGCCACTGGCAGAGCTCGGGCACCAGCGGTCGCTGATCAAGGGCTGGTTGCTGGCGCCTATCTCCCATCAGCAGTTTCGAGAAAGCGCGCCATGTCGAGGATCTGGCCGGACGGATTGCGCCGGTATTCCTCGGCGGCCTCCGCCGTCCGGAATAGCGCTGGGTCGGGGCTGTTCGACACGGCGATCTCGACGGTGTTGCCGTCCGGATCCCGGTAGTAGAGGCTGCTGGTCGGTCCGTGGTCCATCGCGCGATACGGAACGATGTCGAGGCTGCGCAGCAGCCTGTAGCGCTGCGCGAGCGTCGTTCGCGAGGCGTCGCGCAACTGCAGGTGGTGCAGCCCCGCAGCCTCCGTGGTGGCCGCGGTCGTGCCCGGGACCTCGAAGAGCGCCACCACCTGTTGATAGGGGTGTTGGAGGACGAGTCGAAAGAAGCACAGTCGCAGCTGCGAAGCCCACGGCTGGCTACCCGTGGTCACCGCGGCCGTTGGCATGGCGGCCGGCACGTGCTCGAAGTGAGGATCGATCTGGAGGATCTCGCGGTACCAGTGCTTCATTGCTTCGTAGCCGCCCGTGCGCAAGACGATCTCGCCGAGCTGCAACACAGGGAGGGGGCAAGAAGGCGTGATCTGATTCACGGCGGTTCTCCGACAGGAGCTCATTCGGGTGCGATACCGGCTTGCCTGATGGCGGCACGCCAGCGCGGAATCTCCGCCTCGATCGTCGCTGTCATCTCGCGCGGCGAGCCCGGTACGACAACGCGCCCCGCGGCCTCGAATGCACGGCGCACATCCGGCGACCGGACAGCCTGCGCCAGCTGGTCGTTCAGGTAGTCGAGGATGGCCGGCGGTAGATTGCGCGGCGCGATCACGCCCACCCACACGGCATCGATGTTCCTGATTCCCAGTTCGGCGAACGTCGGAACGTTTGGCAGCGCGTCGACGCGTCGCGGCCCGGTGACGGCCAGCGGACGCACCCTGCCGGCGCTGATCAGCGGCATCATCGGGCTGATGCCCTCCAGCAGCGCGTCGACCTCGCCGCTGAGCACGGCCTGGTTCGCCGCCGGCCCCTTGTACGGGATGTGCTGCAGGTTGGCGCCGGTCTGAAAGCGTACCGCTTCCATCAGTACGTGCGAGGGGCCGCCCGTACTCGGCGAGCTGTACCGCAAGCCGTTGGCTCGCGACGACGCGAGGGCCAGGAACTCCTTGAAGGTAGACGCGGGAACCGTCGGGTTGACGACAAGCACCTGCGGGCCCCGAAACAGGATGCCGACATGGGTGAAATCCTTCAGCGGGTCGTAGGGCAGCTTGGCAAACAGCGCGGGGCTCATGCTCATCTGCGGCATGGCCACCGTCGAGAGCGTGTAGCCGTCGGGCGGGCTGTGCTCGAGGCTCTCGAGCGCCACGATGAAGCCGGCCGAAGGACGATTCTCGACAACCACCGGCTGCCCCGTCTGCTTCTCGAGCTGGCGCGCGATCTGCCGGGTGACCTCATCGACGACGGATCCGGGCGCGGCGCCGAGGACAAAGTGAATGGCACGCACGGGATATGTCTCGCCGTGCGCTGTGAGCGCGAGCAGGAGAGTCGCGAGCACCACCGTCGAACCGAAGAGACCTGCTGCCGTCGTTCGCATGATGGTTGCCCTGGCGTGATTCGACATGGCGCCAGCGTAGGCGGCTTGTCGCGACTCCACCAGACCGGTCGCGAGCACAATGAAGATGAATTTTTTTCACTGTCAGGCAAACGATGGAAAACCTTCGAAGCATCGGCGTCTTCGTGCGGGCTGTCGAACTCCGAAGCTTCGCGGCAACCGCGGTCGTACTCGGGTTGACGCCTTCGGCGGTCAGCAAGTCGATCGCCTCGCTCGAGGCGTCGCTCAAGGTGCGGCTGCTGCTGCGTTCGAGCCGCGGCGTGATGCTTACCGACGAGGGGGAGCGCTTCTATGCGCGCTGCCGTTCAATCGTTCTGGACCTCGAGCGCGCGGAGCGGGAAGTCTCGCAAGGACGTACTGTGGCACGGGGGCGACTCCGTGTGGCGCTGCACGTGACGCCGGGACGGTTCCGGATCCTGCCGGAGTTGCCGCGCTTCATGGAAGATCATCCCGACGTGCAGCTGGAGGTGATGCTTCTGCCCGGCGCGCGCAACCTGAAGGCGGAGGGCATCGACGTCGGAGTGTTCATCGGCGATCCGCCGGTATCCGACCTGGTTGCCCGCCGCCTTGCAGATCACCAGTTCGCAATCTGCGCCTCCGAGCGGTATCTCGAGCGGCATGGCTCGCCCCGGCGCCCGGACGACCTCTCCAAGCACAACTGCATCGAGTATCTGCAGCCGGATGGGAAGTCGCCCGAATGGACGTTCCAGAAGGACGGCGACGTGCAAACGATCCCGGTCCGGGGCAATCTGAAAGTCAACGACGGGCAGGCCATGGTCGACATGGCTGGCGCCGGGATAGGGATCGCACGCGTCATGCAGTTGACCGCCGAGGCGATGATCGCGACTGGCGCGGTGATTCCGCTGCTGACCGACTGGAAGGTCGAGGCGCCTCCGATCCACGTTCTCTACGCGCCGGGCACCACGCAGTCGGCGCGCGTCCGCGCGTTTGTCGACTTCATCACCGACGTGTTTCGGGACATGCCGACGACGCGCTCGCCAACCCGGCGCTGGCCGATGCGCCGGGGATGACTGCAGAGTTCAAAGTTCGTCGAATGTGACGGCTACACCGGCAGCTTCGAGACGGCGAGTCTGTTCTGCTGAATGTCGCTGATGGGTCGGCTGGCGACCTCCGCGGCTCCGGTTGGGAAGCCGGGAAGCCGCCGTTCGGAACGCTGCTTCTTAGCGCGGCTCCCCGGCCGGCTGCGGCGGCCCGCAGCGGCCGGTAGGATTTGGTCATCAGTTTAGCGAAGCTGGAGCGCCGTCGCAAAACTGATGCCGAGCCTATAAGGACGCCGATGGCATCATTTAGCAGGACGTTTTGATTCCCTACAGAGCTCGAGCAGCTCGGCCTCCTCGAAGCCCGCGGCGCGGCGCGCTTCGACGTTGAACGGGCCACGCAGGCGTGGCGCGCGGTAGCGCTCGGCCAGCTCGGTATACGTGGCGATCGGATCGAGGCCTCGCTCGCTGCAGAGCGTGCGATACCAGCGATTGCCGACCGCGACATGGCCGATCTCGTCGCGCAGGATGATGTCGAGGATGGCGCCGGCACGCTTGTCGCCGGCGCTGACCAGCTTGGCCTTGATCGCCGGCGAGGCATCGAGGCCGCGCGCCTCGAGCGTGCGCGGCACCAGCGCGATGCGGGCGAGCAGGTCGTGCTTCGTCTTCTCCGCCATTTCCCACAAGGCGTTGTGGGCGGGGAAGTCGCCATAGGCAAAGCCGAGCCCGTGCAGATGGTCGCGCAGCAATTCGAAGTGCAGGGCTTCTTCGCGCGCCACCGCAATCCATTGTCGATAGAACGCGTCGGGCATGCCGGCGAACCGCCAGCACAGGTCGAGGGCGAGGTCGATCGCGTTCAGCTCGATGTGGGCGAGCGCGTGGATCAACGCGGCGCGGCCTTCGGGCGTTGCCATCGAGCGCTGCCTGACCTGCGTGTGGCCCACCAACAGCGGGCGCTCGGGTCGGCCCGGGATTCCGGCGGGCTCCTCGATGGCATCGGCGGCCCCGGTGGCAAGCTCGGAGTCGATGGCACGGGCCTGGCTCGCCTTGCGGTCGGCGTCGCACTCGAGCAGGATCGCGAGGGCAATCGACCGAAGCACTATCGCGGCCTCGTCGATGCAGCGCCCGGGGCCAGATCGCGCAGCCAGCGTCGAACGATCGCCAGCGAATAGCGGCTCGCGACCTCTTCGACGAAGCGACCGAAGTCGAGGTGCGCGCTGTCGTCGGCGCGGTCGGAGATGGTGCGCACGACGGCGAAGGGAACGTCGAGGTCGTGGCAGACCTGGGCCAGCGCCGCGCCTTCCATCTCGACGGCGAGCGCCTCGGGCAGGCGGCGGCGCAGGTCGGCGCTTTCGGCGGCGCTGGCGACGAAGCGGTCGCCGCTGACGACCAGGCCGCGATGGACGCCGGGCGAGGTGATGCCGAAGGAATGCAGGAGGTCGGGATCGAGACCGACGTCGTCGGCACGGCCCGCGCGCGCTGTCGCGCTGTCGAGCACGGCGCGCGCGGCCTCGGCCAGTGCCTGGGAGACTTGCGGATCGGCACGAAACCGGTCGACGCCGTAGAGCGGCACCTCGTAGCGCGGAAAGATCGGCGAGGCGTCCATGTCGTGCTGCAGCAGGGCCTCGGCAACGACGACATCGCCGACACGCGCGCTTGCGTGCAGCCCACCGGCGGTGCCGGTGAAGACGGCGCAGTCGACGTCGAACTCGCTCACCAGCAGGGTCGCGGTGGTGGCCGCCGCGACCTTGCCGACGCGCGCGAGCACGGCCACCATCTCATGGCCCTCGAGATGGCCGAGCCAGAACTCGCGGCCGGCCCGGCGCACCGGCGCTTCGTCGGGCATCGCTTCGAGCAGTGCCGCCAGCTCCTGATGCAGGGCGGCGACGATGGCGATGCGGCTCATGCGCGCATCGTCGCAGGTTCTGCGACGCGACCTGGCTCGCCTAGGAGACGACCTGGTAGTACAGGTTTTGCGGGTGCTTGGCCTGGGCGAAGAAGAACCAGCGATCGGCGACGAGGCCGAGCGCCTGCACGGCGACGGCGACGAGCCATGGCCAGGCTGCGCCCGTCGCGATGCCGAGGAGCGCGAGCAGTGCCGGCAGGGCGAAGCCGAAGAGGTGCAGGGCGAGGCGCACGCGCTTGATCGCCACCATCGACGCATGATGGAAGAACTCGCGGGTGTTGAACGAGCCGGCCGACATGCCCATCGACTTCTGCAGCAGCTGCGACGCCTGGATACCCGTGGCCGATTGCAGGGTCGACTTGTGGTGGATGCCGGCGTTGCGGCGCAGTGCCGACCAGCGCGTGGTCCAGGCGAGCAGCGTCAGGACGAGCGCCGCCGGACCGATGACGCGCACAAATGCATCTTCGCCGGCGAGCGATGCCAGCGGCGGCAGCCAGCACGAAGCCCGAGGACGAGGCCGCTGAAGACGAAGTTGACGAAGGTCAGCGGATGGGCCCACTCCTCGATGAAGCGCAGGCAGGCGTAGATCATCGCCGTGCAGAGCCAGAGCAGGCCGGCGACCGGCGAGCGCGAGCGAGCGGGCAAGACGATGCGGGTCCAGGCTGCGGGCGCGTCGTAGCGCAGCGCCAGCCACCACAGCACGACGACGGCCGATGAAGGCCGGCAGCACGATCACCTCGCGCGACAGCCACGAGGTGCGCCACATCATCGCCGCGCGCCAGGCGCGCTCGGGCCGGCCGAGATGCAGGAAGGAGGCACCGAGGCCGACGACAAGCATCGCGGCGGCGAGCAGCAGCACGGCCAGCGCGAACGCCGGCGCCGAGCGTCGATGCCGCCGAGCAGCGCGAGCGCCAGGGCGACGACGAGGCCCTGCGCCGCGCCGGCGATGGTGGTGAAGAAGACGACCGAGAAGGCCGGATTCATCGCGTCACGATAGGTCGCGAACCGAGGGCAGCGGCGGCGTCGCGCCGACGCTCGTCGTCGGCGCGGCGCGGCAGGTACTGGTTGGCCGGCTTGGTGTCCCATTCGGGCATCAGCGCATAGCCGCCGCGCTCGCGAATCGCCTTCGAGACTTCGGAGTCGGGATCCTTCACGTCGCCGAACAGGCGCGCGCCGGTCGGGCAGGCCTTGACGCAGGCGGGCTGGCGGTCGTCCTTGGGCAGCGCCTCGTCGTAGATGCGGTCGACGCACAGGGTGCACTTGGTCATCACCTGGCGCTCTTCGTCGATCTCGCGCGCGCCGTAGGGGCAGGCCCAGGCGCAGTACTTGCAGCCGATGCACTTGTCGTAGTCGACCAGCACGATGCCGTCTTCGGCCCGCTTGTAGCTCGCGCCGGTGGGGCACACCGGCACGCAGGGCGGCTCCTCGCAGTGCAGGCAGCTCTTCGGGAAGTGGATCGTCTCGGTGTCCGGAAAGGTGCCGGCCTCGTAGGTCTGCACGCGGTTGAAGAAGGTGCCGGTCGGGTCCGCGCCGTAGGCGTGCTCGTCGACCAGCGGGCCGGCCGAGCCCGAGGTGTTCCATTCCTTGCAGGAGGTGACGCAGGCGTGGCAGCCGACGCAGACGTTGAGGTCGATGACGAGCGCGAGCTGCTTGGCCAGCGTCTCGGAAGGGCCGCGGTCGGTGCCGATGGTGGCCGGGTCGACCGTGGTTGCAGCGGCCGGCCGTGCCCGGGTCGAAGAGGTTGCGCGCGCCGGCGCTTCGGCCAGCGCGTTCGACTGCAGCATCTGCTTGAGCCAGTCGATCATGAGCGCTTCCTTGCGTCGAAATTTCCGGCGAAGTAGGCCAGCGGCTTCTGTCGCTTTGCCGAGCACGCCCGGCAGCGCTCGGCATGCTCGCGATCTGCGGTGACGAAGCCTCTTCCGGCTTCCGGCTCGGCCGGCCGGATGCGCACGCGCACGTCGTACCAGCCGGCCTGGCCGGTGACCGGATCGGAGTTGCTGATCGCGCGGCCCGTGCCTTGCGGCAGCTCGTCGGTGATCAGGTGGTTGAGGAGAAAGCCCTTCCTCGCTTCGTCGGCGCCGGGCGCGAGCTGCCAGGCGCCGTCGGCCTTGCCGATCGCGTTCCAGGTCCACACCGTGCCGGGCTCCACCGCCTCGCTGTAGCGCAGCATGCAGCGCACCTGGCCCCACTGGCTCTCGACCCAGCACCAGCCGCCGTCGGCGATGCCGGCCTTCTGCGCGGTCAGCGGGTTGACCTGCAGGTAGTTGTGGCTGTGGATCTGGCGCAGCCAGGCGTTCTGCGAATCCCACGAGTGGTACATCGCCATCGGCCGCTGGGTGATCGCGTTGAGCGGATAGGCCTCGGTGTCGGTGGCCGCGTCTTCGAGCGGCGGATACCAGAAGGGCAGCGGGTCGAAGTAGGTGTCGATGCGCTCGCGCAGATGCTCGGGCGGCTGCCGGCCTGGTCGTCTTGCCTTGTGCCGCGAGGCGAAAGCTCTGCAGCGTGTCGGAGTAGAGCGCGAGCTGGATCACGTCGTTCTTCTGCCGCCAGCCCTTGGCCTTGGCGAAGTCGAGGTACTCGCGGTTCCAGTTGCGCATGTAGTGCATGCCTTCGGGCATGTGGTACTGGAAGACGCAGTTGTTCTTCGCGTACATCTCCCACTGCTTCGGGTTCGGCGCGCCGCGCAAGGGCTCGCTGCCGTCCTTGCCGCGCCAGCCCATGAGGAAGCCGACACCGGGCTGGGCCTCGAAGTTGACGACGAAGTCGGGGTAGTCCTTGAACTTGCGGCCGCCCTCGGGCGTGGTGAAGGCCGGGAACTTGAGGCGCGACGCGAGCTCGACGATCACTTCCTGGAACGGCTTGCACTGGCCGGTGGGCGGCACGACCGGGATGCGCACCGAGTCGACCGGGCCCTCGAACTCGGAGATCGGCCGGTCGAGCATGCTCATCACGTCGTGGCGCTCGAGGTAGGTGGTGTCGGGCAGCACCAGGTCGGCGAAGGCGACCATCTCGCTCTGGAAGGCGTCGCAGACGACGAGGAAGGGAATCTGATATTCGCCGTCGGCGTTCTTCTGGTTCAGCATCTCGCGCACGGCCATGGTGTTCATGGTCGAGTTCCAGGCCATGTTGGCCATGAAGATCAGCAGCGTGTCGATGCGGTACGGATCGGCGCGCGTCGCGTTCGTGATCACGGTATGCATCAGGCCGTGCGCCGACAGCGGGTGCTCCCAGGAAAAGGCATGGTCGATGCGCATCGGCGAGCCGTCGGCATGGATCGCCAGCTCGTCGGGGTGGGCCGGAAAGCCGAGCGGCGCGGCGTTGAGCGGCGTGTTCGGCTTGATCATCTCCGGCGAATTGAAGGCGCGGAAATTCGGCACGATGTGGCGCGGGTAGGGCGCCTTGTGGCGAAAGCCGCCGGGCGCGTCGATGGTGCCGAGCACGCTCATCAGCACCGCCAGCGCACGCATCGGTCTGGAAGCCGTTCGAGTGCGCCGCCAGGCCGCGCATGGCGTGGAAGGCGACCGGGCGGGCCTGCGTCGTCTCGTGCCGCTTGCCCCAGGCGTCGGTCCACGGCACCGGCAGCTCGAAGGCCTGCTGCAACGCCGTCTCGCCCATCTCGCGCGCCAGCTTCCTGATGCGTTCGGCCGGGATGCCGGTGATCGCCGAGGCCCACTCCGGCGTGCACGGCGCGACGCGCTCGCGCAGCAGCTGGAACGAGGGCGCGACCTTGCGCCCGTCGGCGAGGGTGTAGTGGCCTTCGAGCGCCGGATCGGCGCCATCGGCGATGCCTTCCGGATAGGCCGCGACGATGGTCTTCGATACCGTGTCGAACACCAGCTTGTTGTGCGGCTCGCGGCCGTCGCCCGGTGGGCCCTTGGCCGGATCGGGGTCGTGCGCGAACATGCCCTCGCGTTCGCAGCCGGTCTCCAGCAGCACCAGCTGCGGCGCGTTGGTGTAGCGCTTCAGGAACGCGTGGTCGACCAGATCGTCGGCGATCAGCACGTGCAGCAGCGCCATGAAGAGCGCGCCGTCGGTGCCGGGCTTGATCGGGATCCATTCGTCGGCGATGGCCGAGTAGCCGGTGCGCACCGGATTGATCGAGATGAAGCGACCGCCGCCGCGCTTGAACTTGCCGAGCGCCATCTTCAGCGGGTTCGAGTGATGGTCTTCGGCGGTGCCGATCATCACGAAGAGCTTGGCGCGGTCGAGGTCGGGGCCGCCGAATTCCCAGAAGCTGCCGCCGATCGTGTAGATCATGCCGGCGGCCATGTTCACCGAACAGAAGCCGCCGTGCGCCGCGTAGTTGGGCGTGCCGAACTGGCGCGCGAACAGGCCGGTAAGGGCCTGCATCTGGTCGCGGCCGGTGAAGAGGGCGAACTTCTTCGGGTCGGTGGCGCGGATCTTCGCCAGGCGCTCGGCCAGGATCTCGAAGGTGCGCTCCCACGAGATCGGCTCGAACTCGCCGGCGCCGCGCGCACTGCCGGCTTTGCGCAGGAGCGGCTGCGTCAGGCGCGCCGGCGAGACCTGCTTCATGATCCCCGAGGCGCCCTTGGCGCAGATCACGCCCTTGTTCAGCGGGTGCTCGGGGTTGCCGTCGATGTAGCGCAGCTCGCCGTCGCGCAGGTGCACGCGGATGCCGCAGCGGCAGGCGCACATGTAGCACGTGGTGGTCTTGATCTCGTTGACCGCGCCAGGCGCGGGGGAGGCCAGAGGGTCGTGCAGCGGCTCGCGCGAGAAGAGTTTGAACAAGCAGTGGCTCCGGCCGATCAGCCTGAATGGAATTAGCTTATGTTAGAGAGTGGAAGCTGAACGGAAAAGCGGGTAATCTCGCTCGCCATGAGCGAAAAAACCGATCAGCGACTGCGCCTCACGCTGCGCCAGCTCGAGGTCTTCGCGGCGATGGCGCGCAGCGGCTCGACGCGTGCCGCGGCCGACCGGGTCGCCCGCTCGCAGTCGGCAGCGAGCACCGCGCTGGCGGCCCTCGAGTCGGCGCTCGGCGCGCCGCTGTTCGATCGCGTCGGCCGACGCCTGCTTCTCAACGAGCAAGGCCGCACGCTCCTGCCGCTGGCGATCTCGGTCCTCGATCAGTCGGCCGAGCTGCAGGCGCTCTTCACCCGCGAGCACCTGGCGCCCTTGCGCATGGCGTCCAGCTTCACCATCGGCGAATACCTGCTGCCGGAAATGATCGCCGGCTGGAAGCAGGCCCACCCGCAGGCGTCGGCGCGGCTCGTGATCGGCAACACCAGCGAAGTGATCGAGGCGGTGGCGCGCTTCGACGTCGACATCGGCTTCATCGAAGGCCGGCAGCGTCATCCGGACGTGATCGTTCGCCGCTGGCTCGCCGATGAGCTGGTGATCGTCGCCGCCCCCGGCCACCCGCTCGCCGGCATCCGTTCGGTCGGCGCGGCCGAGCTCGCGACCGCCGGCTGGGTCTTGCGCGAGCCCGGCTCGGGCACGCGCGAGGCCACCGACCGCTGGCTCGCCGAACGCGTGCGGCCGCTGCGCATCGAGCTCGAGCTCGGCAGCAGCGAGGCAGTGAAGCGGGTCGTGGCCAAGGGCGTCGGCGTCGGCTGCCTGTCGCGCAAGACGGTGGCCGAGGCGCTCGCCGATGGCTGGCTGGTCGAGGTCAAGACGCGCCTGCCGAAAGCGGCGCGCGCGCTCTCCATCGTCGTGCATCGCAAGCGCCGGGTGGGCAGGGTGGCGGAGGCCTTCATCGCCAGCTGTCTGCAGGCGGCGTCGGCGGGCGCGACGGCGCGACCGGCGCGACCGGCGCGGCGCGAACGGCAGGGTTGAGGCGGGGCGGCCCGACCGGCCGCGTCCGGGTATCGTTGTCGTCTCCTTCGCCGCTTTGCACTGTCCCGCGCCATGCAACCTTCCCTGCTCGAGGAACTGAACCCGGTTCCCAATCCCTATCCGATCCGTTCCGAGATCGAGTATCCCGAGGTCTGGCGGCTGTGCGAGCAGTCGCGCGAGCTGGCCTGGGATCCGCGCGCGATCGACTTCTCCGACGTGCGCGATGCCGACCTGCCGGCCGAGGTGCGGGCTGCCGGCGCCGAGTGGTGGAGCCTGCGCGCCTGGATGGAGCACGGCGCCGTGCCCTACGGCAGCGAGCGGCTGCGCGACGCCGTCTTCGGCCACCAGCCCTTCGAGATCAAGCAGCACATCGTCAACTTCATCGCCGAGGAGCTGCGTCACCACGAGGCCTCGGTGCTCGTCGCCAAGAGCCTGGCCACCTACCAGGACGTGCCGCGTGCCGACTACTTCAAGGCGGTCATCCCGCGCTTCCACGACGAGCGCGACGAGAAGGCGATGAGCTTCTTCGCCGGCCTCGCCGTCAACACGCTGTTCGAGCAGCTCTCCGGCGAGCTGCTGCAGGCGCGCTACGAGAACGCGCGCTACGAGTCGATTCGCCGGGCCTGCCAGCTCATCCTGCGCGACGAGGCGCGGCATATCCAGTTCGGCCGCATCGTCATGCGCCGCTTCTTCGCCGAGCTCTCGGCCGACGACAAGCGCATGCTCGGCGAGAAGGTCTCGAAGAAGCTGCGCGGCAGCCTGCTGAGCGGTGTCTACGCGGTCGTCAATCTGCCGCCCGACGAGCGCGCCCGTGCCGGCCGCAACCGGGCCCTCGCCTGCGAGCACGGCCTCGGCGCAACCCACCCCGACGAGGAGATGGCGATCATCAAGCGCGCTCTCGACCAGATCCGCGCCGACGTGGCGCCGTACGGTGTCGAGATCCCGCAGGTGCCGGAAGTGGATTCGCCGGCGACGGTGCACTGATGATGAAAGCGAAGACGATGACACCGATGCATGCGAAGACCGACCGTCGCGCCTGGCGCCGCGCTGCCCTTGTCCGGCGCACGCTTGTTGCAGCCGGTATCGCCGGAGCAGCGGCGTTGTCGCTCGTGGCGGTCGCCGCGGCCGAGGAGCCTTACCCGAACCACGCCATCACGCTTGTCGTGCCCTATCCCGCCGGCGGCTCGGCCGACGTGCTGGCGCGGGCGCTCGGGCAAAAGCTCGGCGAGCGCCTGCACCAGGCCGTCGTCGTCGAGAACCATGCCGGCGCGGCGACGGCCATCGGCGCCAAGGACGTCGCCCGCGCCGCCCCCGACGGCTACACGCTGCTCCTCGGCACGGTGAGCTCGCAGGCAATCAACCCGGCGATGAACAAGGTCGGCTACGACCCGGTCGCCGACTTCACGCCAATCGCGCCGATCGGCTCGATCCCGTTCGTGCTCGTCGCCAATCCGGCCGCCCATCTCGACAGCGTCGCCGACGTCATCGCCCGGGCGAAGGCCAAGCCGGGCGAGCTCGCCTATGCCTCGGCCGGCCTCGGTACCTCGAACCATCTCGCCGGCGAGCTCTTCGCGAACGAGGCGCACCTCAAGCTTCTGCACGTGCCGTACAAGGGCAGTGCGCCGGCCCTCACCGACGTGCTCGCCGGCCACGTGCCGCTGATGTTCGACCTGCAGGCGACATCGCTGGCGCACGTCAAGGCCGGGCGCCTGAAAGCGCTTGCCGTGACGAGCTCGAAGCGCAGCGATCTTCTGCCTGACGTGCCGACGATGGGCGAGAGCGGCCTTGCCGGCTACGAAGTCTCGGCCTGGTTCGGTCTCTTCGCGCCGGCCGGGCTGCCGAAGACCCTCGTCGACAGGCTCAATGCCGAGACGAGCGCGATCATCGCCGCGCCGGAGATGAAGAAGCGCCTGCAGGAACTCGGCGTCAGCGCCGACGTGTCGACGGCACCCGCGTACGCGGCCTTCGTGAAAGACGAGGCCGCGAAGTGGGCGGCGACAGTGAAGAGCGCGGGCCTGGCGCCGTCGTGACCGGCATCGCGGCGCTGCTCGCCGGCATCGGGCCGCGCTGGCATCTTGACATCCGCGCCCACAGCCAGCAGGTCAAGGAAGCCTACGAGCCGATCCTGGCGCGCGCGCCGCGCGGCGACCTCACCGTCTTTCGCGACCTCGCGTACGGGCCGCATGCGCGCCAGGTGCTCGACGTGTTCGCGCCTGCCGCCGCCGATGCCGGTGCGCCCGTTGTCGCCTATGTCCACGGCGGCGCCTTCCTGCGCGGCGACAAGCGGACCACCGAACAGATCTACGACAACGTCCTCTTCTGGTTCGCGCGCCAGGGCTTCGTCGGCGTCAACGTCGAATACCGGCACGCGCCCGAGGCGACGTATCCGGCCGGCGCCGAGGACGTGGCCGCGGCGATGGCCTGGGTCCAGCGCCGCATCGCGGAGTTCGGCGGCGACCCGGGACGCGTGCTGCTCGTCGGCCACTCGGCGGGCGGCACGCATGCCGCCGGCTACGCCTTCGACCCGGTCGTGGCGACGGCGCCGCCGCAGATCGCCGCGCTCGTGCTCGTCTCGGCGCGCCTGCGCGCCGACCGGCTCGCCGTCAATCCGAACGCCGGCGGCGTCGCTGCCTATTTCGGCGCCGATGCGGCGGGCGACGAGACGCGCTCGCCGGTGAGCCATGCAACGCGCCATCCCGATCTGCCGGTGATGATCGCGGTGGCCGAATTCGAGAACCCGCTTCTCGACGTCTACGGCCTCGAGTTCGCGCACCGTCGTGCCGCCGCACTCGGCCGGTCACCGCGTTTCGTGCAGGCGCGGGGCCACAACCACATGTCGATCGTCGCCCATTTCAACGGCGGCGACGAAACGCTGGGCCGCGAGATCCTCGACTTCTTCGTCGGTGCTCGGCCATGATCGTCTTCTTCAGCGAGCTGCACGCGCTGCATGCGCCGGCCTACGAATTCTTTCGCGGCGAGCGCGTGCCGTGCTTCGAGACGCCGGCGCGAGCCGGCTTCGTGCACGAGGCGCTGCTGCGACATGGCCACGCGATCCACCCGGCCAGCCACGATGCCAGCGCGCTCCTCGCTCGCGTGCACACGCTGCGCTATCTCTCGTTCCTGCAGACGGCCTGGGTGCAATGGATCGCACTTGCCGCCGGCAATGCGCAGGCGCAGCCGTTCCCTTCGGTCTGGCCGGTGCGCACGCTGCGCAGCGACGTCGAGCCGGAGAACTTCACCGCGCGCCTGGGCCTCTACTCGATGGACAACGGCTCGCCGCTCAGCGCCGGCACCTGGGCCGCGGCGAAGGCCGGCGCCGACCTCGCGGCCAGCGCCGTCGCGGCGGTTCGCTCCGGTGCACGCGCCGCCTTCTGCGCGACCCGGCCGCCGGGCCACCATGCCGGCGCCGACTTCATGGGCGGCTACTGCTTCCTCAACAACGCCGCCATTGCCGCCGAAGCCTTCAAGGCCGCGGGCGTCGAGCGCGTTGCCATCCTCGACGTCGACTACCACCACGGCAACGGCACGCAGAGCATCTTCTACGAGCGAGCCGATGTCCTCACGGCCAGCATCCACGGCGACCCGCGCACCGAGTACCCGTTCTATCTCGGCCACGCCGAGGAGACGGGCGCAGGCGCGGGTGCGGGCTGCAACCTCAACCTGCCCTTGCCGGCCGGCGCCACGGTCGCGCTGTGGTTCGATGCCCTCGAGGCAGCTTGCGCCCGCGTCGCCGCGCATCGGCCCGACGCGCTCGTCGTCTCGCTCGGACTCGACACCTTCGCCGACGATCCGATCTCGACCTTCGCGCTCCGTGCGCCGGATTTCATGCGCCTCGGCAAGCGTGTCGCCGGGCTCGGCCTGCCGACGGTCTTCGTCCTGGAAGGCGGCTATGCGGCGCGCGAGCTGGGCGAGAACGCGGCGGCAGTGGTCGCGGGGTTCGAGTCTTCATGATGCAAGCCTCGCGGATGCCGCTCCTGGCCCGTCTGCGCAGGGCGTCGCCGGCGCTGGCGCTGGTCCTTGTCGTCGCGCTGTCCGGGTGTGCCTCGCTGCCGCCGCCGGCGCAGGGGCCGCCGACCCATCACTTCGTCGACACCGCGGACACCGAGCTCGGCACGATGCTGCAGCCGCAACTGGCGGCGCATGCCGATCGTTCGGGCGTGCTGCCGCTGCGTGACGGGCGCGAAGCGCTGGCGGCGCGGCTCGAGCTCGCGGCCCTGGCGCAGCGATCGATCGACGTTCAGTACTACATCTGGCACGACGATGCGTCGGGTCGCGAGATGATCGACGCGCTCACCCGTGCCGCCGGGCGCGGGGTACGCGTGCGCGTCCTGCTCGACGACAACGCCACGGCGGGCCTGGACCCGGTGCTCGCGCGCTTCGACGCGCCGCGCAACATCGAGGTGCGGCTCTTCAATCCCTTCGCGCATCGGCGCTTGCGTCTGCTTTCGTTCCTGACCGACTTCGACCGCCTCGACCGCCGCATGCACAACAAGTCGTTCACGGTCGACAACCAGGCGACGATCGTCGGCGGCCGCAACATCGGCGACGAGTATTTCGATGCCGGAAGCGTCATCGACTTCGTCGATCTCGACGTCCTGGCGGTCGGACCGATCGTCGACCAGATGTCGGGCGACTTCGACCGCTACTGGGCGAGCGCGTGGTCGTATCCCCTCAGCCAGGTCGTGCCGGTAGAGCGCTTGCGCGAACGCCCGCCCGCGCCGGCAGCGAAGGCCGACGCAGCCGCGGCCGTGGCCTTGCACGACGACGGCAGCGTCGCCCATGGCAAGCGTTCGATCCGCGACTGGCTCTCCGGCCAGGGCCCGATCGAATGGACGACCGTGCATCTGGTGAGCGATGACCCGGCAAAGATCGCCGGCGAGGCCGCCGCCGCCGACACCGTGTTGGGGCAACTGCGCCACGCGCTCGGCGAGCCGACGCGCGAACTCGAGATCGTCTCGGCCTATTTCGTTCTCGAGCCGGCCGATATCGCCACGGTCACCGGCTGGGCGCGGCACGGGGCCGCCATCTCGATCCTGACCAATTCGCTCGCCGCCACCGACGTACCGGCGGTTCACGCCGGCTACGCCAGGTCACGCAAGCCGCTGCTCGAAGCGGGCGTGCGCTTGTTCGAGATGAAGCCCGACGCGGCTCCGAGGCCCACGAGCGTGCGCTACGGCAGCTCCAGCGCCAGCCTGCACGCCAAGACCTTCGAGGTCGACCGAAGCCGCGTCTTCGTCGGCTCGTACAACGTCGATCCCCGATCGCGCGACCTCAATACCGAGATGGGCTTCGTCATCGACAGTCCGGCGCTGGCCGGCCAACTGGCCGATCTGTTCGTCTCCGAGATTCCGCAGCGCGCGTACGAGGTGCAGCTGACGCCTTCGGGCGACTTGCGCTGGCTGGATCGACAAGGCGAGCACACGACGGTGCTCGATCACGAGCCGGAGGTCAGTGCATGGCGCCTGCTGGTGGTGAAGCTGCTCTCGCTGCTGCCGATCGACGGCCTGCTCTGAACCGGGTCTCACGCAGGTCTTCAGACAGCGGGACCTTCCTTGCGCCAGTGCTTGTTCGACGTGATCTCGGCGATCTGGATCGAATAGTGGGCGAAGAGCTCGCTCTTGCCGAGCGGGATGATCCGGCGGTGCTCCGGGTGCCGCATCCACGCGCGCAGGGCTTCGGCGTCGCGCCAGTAGGACAGCGTGATCACCTTCTCGGGATTGTCGCGGCTGGTGAACGATTCCTTCGAGATGAAGCCGTCGAGCTGGCGCGCGTGCACCAGAAGCTCGGTGACGAGCGCCCGGTTGCGCTCGGCCATGCCGGGCAGGGTCGCGAACTCGATGATGCAGACCAGCACGTCGACTTCCCTCAGGGCACCAGGCGCCAGTCGGAGTTGGCGACACGAACCATGACGCGGGCCCGCTTGTCGAGGCCGTTGTGGTCGCCGGGGCCGATGTTGTAGATGCCGTTCGTGCCGACCAGGCCCGCGGTGTCGTTCTCGAGCGCGTCACGCAGGGCGCTGCGGAACTCGGCCGTGCCGGGCTTGGCCTTCTTCAGGGCCACGGCGGCGGCCCGGTTGATGAGCAGATAGCCGTCGTAGGCCCAGGTCGCGAAGGCGTTGACCGGCCCGTTGCCGTAGGTCTTCGAATAGAGGGCGACGAAGTCGGCGGAGACCTTCTTGATCGGGTTGGCATCCGGAAGATCCTTGTAGACCACCACCGGTCCGATCGGCGCCAGAACGCCCTCGACACCCTTGCCGCCGACACGCAGGAAATCGTCGTTGACGACGCCATGGGTGTGATAGATCTTGCCGCTGAAGCCGCGCTCGCGCAGCGTCACCTGCGGCAACACCGCGGCGGTGCCGGTGGCACCGATGAGCATCGCATCGGGCCTGAGGGCGATGGACTTCAGCACCTGCGCCTCGACGGTGCTGTCGGTGCGCTGGTAGCGCTCGTCGTTGAGGACCTTGATGCCGTATTTCGGCGCCAGGCTGGTCAGGCTCTGATAGACGAGGTCGCCCCAGGAGGCGGCGTAGCCGATGTAGCCCACCGTCTTCACGCCGCTGGCCTGCATGTTCTCCAGCACCGCGTCGATCATCAGGTTGGCCGACTGCGGCACGATGAAGATCCAGGGCTTCTGCTCGGCCGTCGGCGCCAGCGGCGCCATCGAGACGTGCGCCGTCCTGCTTTCCAGCGCCACGTTCGCGATCGCCTGTGCCGTGGGCGTGCTCGAAGCCGCCAGCAGCACGTCGACCTGGTTCTCGCTCGTCAGCCGCCGGGCGTTCTTGGTGGCCAGCGCCGGATCGGTGGCGTCGTCGAGCACGATGTAGGTCACGTCTTCGCCGCCGAGCCTGGTCGGCAAGAGGCCGATGAGGTTCTTCTCGGGCGTGCCCTGCGAAGCGGCCGCGCCGGTGGCGCTGACCACCACGCCGACCTTGATCTGGGCCTGTGCGGGCGCGACCGCGGCGAGCGCGCAGAGCGCGGCGAGCCGCACGGAAACGATGAGATGCTTGTGGAAGGTCACGGCAGTGGGGCCCGGTATCGGAGGTGATCGAGGGTAACGCGGCCGCGCAGCGAAGGGAAGGCGGGGTTGCGACGCGACTCAGCGGCGCCGAAGCGCGCGTCGTGCCTGGCCCGCGGCCTCGTGGACGGCGGCACGAAACCCGGCGAGCAGCGGATCGTCGACGGCGGCACGCAGATAGGCCAGCATCACCGGGCTGGCCGGCAGCGCCGGGCGCGCGTGCAGGATGCGCACCGCGCCGTTGGCCTCGTGCCGGCGGGCCACCGATTCGGGCGCGATCGAGAGAAAGCGCGTACGCGCGACGAGCGCGAGGTTGGTCTCGAACGAGCGTGCCTCGATGAGCGGGCGTATCGGCCGCAGGCCGCGCTCGCTCCAGAAGCGGTCGAAGGCGGCGCGCGATGCGGTGGCGGCTTCCGGCAGCACCCAGTCGTGCTCGGCGAGGCGCGCGAGCGCGACGGTGGCCGCGGGCAGGGTCTGGTTGTCGGCGGCGCAGATGATGACGGTGCGCTCGTCGTAGAGGCGATCGATGGCCAGGCCGCGCTCGGCCACGTCGGCGCCGAGGGCGCGCAGGATCGCGAAGTCGAGCTCGCCTTCGGCGACGGCGGCGAACAGCGTGGTCGAGCTGCCTTCGGTCAGGCGAAAGCGCAAGGCGCTGTCGGCCGCCGGCTGCTTGGGCGCGTGCGCCGGGTAGACGCGCTGCAGGAGCGCCGGCATGAGGGTGTGCATCGAGCGCGCGATGCAGCCGAGCCGGATCGGGGCACGGCGGCGCGCGACGGGATCGTCGAGCCGTTCGAAGGCGCGAAGCAGCAGGCGCGCCTGCGTGACGAACGCGGCGCCGCTCGGGGTGGGCCGGCTGCCCTGTCGCGTGCGCTCGAAGAGGCTCTGGCCAGCCCGTGCCTCGGCTTCGGCAAGCAGGCGCGACAAGGCCGGCTGGGCCATGCCGAGCTCGCGCGCCGCCGCGTGCACGGAGCGCTGCTCGCCGATGGCCACCAAGGCCTCGAGGTGGCGACGTTGAAGTGTCCTGGCCATGCAATCCCGATGATGCTGAAATGTGCATCGAAGAATGCCTGAAATATATCGTTTATGGTATGCATGTGCGGATCGATCGTGGTCGAGCCGCTGTCCACCGACTTGCAGGAACCCGCTCATGAACGGCCTGACCCTCACTCGCCTCGCGCCGGCGCTCGGCGCCGAAGTTTCCGGTATCGACCTCACGGCTCCGATCGACGGCGCGACCGCCTCGGCGCTGAAGGCGGCCTGGGCCGAGCACCTCGTGTTGCGCTTTCGCGGCCAGGCACTCAGCGACCCGCAGCTCCTCGCCTTCAGCCGGCTGCTCGGCCCGCTCGACCCGCCCGGGCCCAATCCTTACGGCAAACCCTTCCTCGAGGACTTTCCGGAGATCAACGTCATCTCCAACGTCAAGGTCGGCGGCGCACCGATCGGCAACCTCGGCGACGGCGAGGCGGTATGGCATTGCGACATGACCTACGTCGAGGCCCCGCCACGCGCCGCCATGCTGCACGCGCTCGAGATCCCGCCGAGCGGCGGCGATACGTTCTGGTCGAACATGTACCTGGCCTACGACACGCTGGCGCCGCAGCTGAAGGACCGCATCGCCGGCTTGCGCGCAGTGCATGACGCGACCTACAACAGTGCCGGCATGATGCGCAAGGGCATGAAGGAAGTGACCGACCCGCGCGAGGCGCCGGGCGCGCGCCATCCCCTCGTGATCCGCCATCCCGACACCGGCCGGCCGGCGCTCTTTCTCGGCCGCCGCCGCAACAGCAGCATCGTCGGCATGGACCTCGCCGCGAGCGACGAGTTGCTCGATGCGCTCTGGGCCCACGCCACGAAGCCGGAGTTCACCTTCCAGCAGGTCTGGAAGCTGCACGATCTCGTGCTCTGGGACAACCGCTGCACGCTGCATCGCCGCGACTCCTTCGATCCGGAGGCGCGCCGCGTCATGCATCGCACCCAGATCAAGGGCCCGGCGATCGCCCCGGCGTTCGCCGCATGAGCAGCACCGGCGGCGGCCTGCATTTGCCGATCGAGCGCGTCGAGGTCTTCGGCGTCGCCATTCCGCTGGTCGGGCCCGGCTTCAAGAACGCCTACATCACCAAGACGACGCAAAAGAGCGCGGTGGTGCGGCTGACGGCCGCCGACGGCAGCGTCGGCCTCGGCAACATCGACCCTTCGCCCGGCTATTCGCTCGAGACCATCGAGCAGTCCCTCGCCGCCTTGCGCGACAAGCTGGCGCCGACGGTCAAGGGTCAGGACGCCGGCAACCCGCATCGCCTTGTCGCGGCGATGGACGCCGCGCTCGGCGGCTTTCTCGATGCCAAGGCGGCCGTCGAGATGGCCTCGGTCGATCTGCTGGCGCGCCGCCTCGGCGTGCCGGTGCACCAGTACCTCGGCGGCGCCGTGGTCGAGCGGGTGCGCTTCAACGCCTGGGTCGGCATCCTGCCGCCCGACGAGGCCGCGGCCGAAGCCCTGAAGTGGTTCGAGCGCGGCTTTCGTTCTGCCAAGATCAAGGTCGGCGGCGGCATCGCGGCCGACCGCGAGCGGGTGCGCGCCGTGCGGGAGGCGGTCGGCCCGACGATGGCCCTGCGCGCCGACGCCAACGCCGGCTACAGCGTCGACGATGCGATCGCCCTCGGCAAGCTGCTCGAGCCCTTCGACATGCAGCTGCTCGAGCAGCCGGTGGCCGACCACGGATCTCGAAGGCATGGCGCGGGTGCGCCAGGCGATCGGGATACCGGTGATGGCCGACGAATCGATCACCGATCACGCCAGCCTGATCGCCGTCATTCGCGCCGATTGCGCCGACATCGTCAAGCTCAAGGTGATGAAGCAGGGCGGCTTCCTGCGCTGCCGGCGCATGCTCGAGACCGCCGCGGCCGCCGGCATGCGCGTGGTGATCGGCCATGGCTTCGGCCTGGGCGTGAACACGGTGGCCGAAATCATGCTGGCCAGCACCAGCGCAGCGGTGCTCGAAGGACTGGAATGCGTGGGTCCGATGAAAACGGCCGACGACATCGTGACCCGCCGGCTCGAGCTCGGTGCCGGATGGACCGATCTGCCGTCGGGTCCCGGCCTCGGCGTGGAGCTCGACGAAGAAAAGATCCGGCGCTATCACTTCGACGGCTGAAGGAGACAAGGGATGCTGACGAGACGAACCGTGCTGTGCACGCCCGGCCTGCTTCTGGCCGGCGCCGCGAGGGCCCAGCCGGCGACCTCGGGCTATCCGGAAAAGACCGTGACGCTGCTGGCGCCGTTCGCGGCCGGCGGCACGGTCGACATCGTCGCCCGCCTGCTTGCCAAGGAGATGACGGTCGACCTGAAGCAGACTTTCCTGATCGAGAACCGCGGCGGCGCCGGCGGCACGATCGCGACGGCGCTGCTGGCCCATGCCGCGCCCGACGGCTACACGCTGATGGTGCAGCACATGGGCCTGGCCTTCAATGCCGGCCTCTACGACAACCTGTCGTTCGACACCGCGCGCGATGTCCTGCCGGTGGCCAACATCGGCGCGACACCGAACGTGCTGGTCGTGACGACGGCGCTGCCGGTGCAGACGGTCGGCGAATTCCTTGCCTACGCGAAGGCGAATCCGAAGCGCATCAACTACGGCTCGGGCGGCGTCGGCAGCGCCGGCCACGTGTCGATGGAGGTGCTGCAGGCGGCCACCGGCGTGCAGCTCACGCACGTGCCGTACAAGGGCTCGGGCCCGGCGATCATCGACCTGATCTCGGGCCAGATCCAGGCGATGCTGCTGACCATTCCGGCGGTGATGTCGTTCGTACGGTCGGGCAAGGTGCGCGCCATCGCCACCTCGGGCCATGCGCGCTCGCCAGCGCTGCCGAACCTGCCGACGATCGCCGAGGCCGGTGTGAAGGGCTTCGACTACGAGCCCTGGTACGGCCTGTTCGCGCCGCGCGATACGCCGGCCGCGATCGTCGGCAAGCTGCACGACGAGGTGAACAAGGTCATCGCCGAGCCCGACGTCGTGGCCAAGCTCGGCCAGCAGGGCCTGGAGGTGCATCCGATGTCGCGCGAGCAGTTCGCGGGCATCGTCTCGGCCGACATCGTCAAGTGGGCGCAGACGATCAAGAAGCTCGGCCTGCGCGGCGAAAGCTGAACGGCCTTCGTCAGCCCGCGGCCGTCGATCTCTTCGGACGCGATCGCGGCCAGCGCGACCGAAGCAAGGCGCGCCACGAGCGAGTCGGCGCGCGAGGTCAGCACGATCGGCACGCGGGCGCCGAGCACGAGGCCCGCACATTCGCCGCCGCCGATGTAGACGAAGCTCTTGTAGAGCATGTTGCCGGCGTTGAGGTCGGGCACGAGGAGGAGGTCGGCATCGCCGGCGACCTGCGAGGCGATCCCCTTGATTCGCGCCGCCTCGGCCGAGACGGCATTGTCGAAGCCGAGCGGTCCTTCGACGATGGCGTCGCCCCATTCCTGGTGCTCGCGCGCCAGGTCGACCAGCGTCTGCGCATCCATCGTCGCCTGGATCGCCGGATTCACGGTCTCGACGGCGGCGACGATGCCGACCTTCGGCCGCACGACGCCGAGCTTGCGCAGCATGCCGATCGCATTGGTGAGGATGTCGCGCTTGGCGGGCACGTGCGGCGAGATGTTGACGACGCAGTCGGCCAGCGCCAGCAGCTTCGGATAGCGCGGCAGGTCGAAGACGAAGGCATGGCTGATGCGCGTCGTGCCGCGCAGGCCGGTGCTCTTGTGGATCACCGCCGACATCAGCTCGTCGGTGTGGAGCGAGCCTTTCATCAGGGCCGCGACCTTGCCGTCGCGCGCCAGGCGGACGGCTTGCAGCGCGGCGTCGCGCGGCGTCGTCGCCGGTAGGCGCGATCTCGAAGGCCGCGGCGTCCACGCCCGCCGCTTCGGCGGCGCGGGCGATGGCGTCGCGCGGGCCGATCAGCAGCGGTCGCGCGATGCCTTCGGCGCTCATTCGCGCCGCCGCGCTCAGCGCGGCCGCGTCGCACGGGTAGACGATGCCGAGCGGCGGCCGCGCCGGGTCGTGCTCGCCGCGCGCCCGGGCAACGAGCGCGGCCAGCCGCGGGTGCGCCTCGCTCAGACGTAGTCCTTGTACTTGTCGAGGAAGCGCACCGGCTTCGACAGCGCGTCGCGGCGGAACGGATCGCCGAGCTCGCGCGTGCACATGATCTCGATCACCGTCGTCTTGCCGTGCTTCATCTGCGCCTCGATCGCGGCCTTGAAGGCCGGGCCGACGTCTTCGAGCTTGTCGACGACCACGCCCTCGGCGCCCATCGCCTTGGCGATGCCCGCGAAGCTCTCGCTTTCGAGCTCGCCGGCAACGAAGCGGCGGTTGTAGAAGTCGACCTGGTTCTTCTTCTCGGCGCCCCACTGGCGGTTGTGGAAGACGATGGCGGTGACCGGAATGTCGTGCCGCACGCAGGTCATGATCTCGCTCATGCTCATGCCCCAGGCGCCGTCGCCGGCATAGGCCACGGCCGGGCGATGCGGCGCCGCGCACTTGGCGCCGATCATCGTCGGCAGCGCGTAGCCGCAGTTGCCGAAGCTCATCGGCGCGAAGAACGAGCGCGGCTCCTCGAAGCGCAGGTAGCTGTTGGCGACCGAGTTGATGTTGCCGATGTCGGTGGACACCATGACGTGCGCCGGCATCGCCTTCTCGAGCTCGCGCAGCACCTGGCGCGGATGCAGCCAGTGGCCGGCTTCCTTCTTCTGCTCCTCGATCATGTCGAGGCTGTAGGCATCCTTCTCGTGGGTCCAGCCGGTGAGCTCTTTTTCCCAGGCGGCCTTTTCGTCGGCCACCGTCTTGGCGCGCGCTGCCTTGGTGGCGTCGCAGGCCAGGGTCTTGCCTTCGAGGCGCTTCGTGATCGCCGCGGCGGCCGCCTTCGCATCGCCGGCGATGCCGACGGTGATCTTCTTCACCAGGCCGAGGTTGGTGTGGTCGGCCTCGATCTGGATGATCTTGGCGTCCTTCGGCCAGTAGTCGAGGCCGTGCTGCGGCAGCGTGCCGAAGGGGCCCATGCGCGAGCCGAGGGCGACGACCACGTCGGCCTGGGCGATCAGCTTCATCGCCGCCTTCGAGCCCTGGTAGCCGAGCGGACCGCACCAGAGCGGGTGGCTGGCCGGAAAGGCGTCGTTGCGCAGGTAGCCGGTGACGACCGGCGCGCCAAGCCGTTCTGCGAGCGCCTTGCATTCCTCGACCGCGTCGCCCATCACCACGCCGCCGCCGGCCAGGATGACCGGGAACTTCGCCTTCATCAGCAGCTCGGCCGCATCGTTCAGGCTCTTCTCGCCGCCGGCGCCGAGCTCGATGCGCATCGGCTTCGGGATCTCGACCGTGATCTCGCCGTAGAAATAGTCGCGCGGGATGTTGAGCTGGGTCGGGCCCATCTCGGAGATGGCGCGGTCGAAGCAGCGCGCGGTGTATTCGGCCATGCGCTTCGGGTTGTTGACGTGGCCCTGGTACTTCGTGAACTCCTGGAACATCGGCAGCTGGTTCGCTTCCTGGAAGCCGCCCAGGCCCATGCCCATGGTGCCGGTCTCGGGCGTGATCATCACCACCGGGCTGTGCGCCCAGTAGGCGGCCGCGATGGCGGTGACGCAGTTGCTGATGCCCGGGCCGTTCTGGCCGATGACGACGCCGTGCCGGCCGCTGACGCGCGCATAGCCGTCGGCCATGTGGCCGGCGCCCTGCTCGTGCACGACCGGGATGAGGCGGATGCCGGCCGGCGCGAAGATGTCCATCGCGTCCATGAAGGCCGAGCCCATGATGCCGAAGATGTCGGTCACGCCGTTGGCCACCATCGTCTCGACGAAGGCCTCGGAGGGCGTCATCTTCTGCACGCCCTGGACGGCGTGGCGGGTTTCGGGAGGAGCGGGAATGGGATCTCGGTTCATGCGTGTCTCCGGTCGGATGCGTTCGGCGGATGATAGGCAGCGGAGCCGGCGCGGTCAAACTGAATTTTGAAAAACGGAACCAGGCGTACGAAATAATGGAACAAACGCGCCGCCCGGGATATCATCGCCCGACCATGAAGATCGTGCCGGCCATCCATCCCGAAGTCACCTCGCTCGACGGCGACACGCCGACGATGCGCCTGATCGCCTTGCTCGAAGTCATCGCCTCCAAGGACCAGCTCTTCTCGTTGCAGGCCCTGGTCGAGGCCACCGGCCTGCCGAAGCCGACGCTGCATCGCATGCTGCAGCAGCTGGAGAGCGCCAACCTCCTGCAACGCGAAGGCGACGGCCGCCACTACAGCACCGGCACGCGGCTGCGCCGCCTGGCCGAGAACCTGCTGATGAACGACAGCCACCACGGCGCGCGCCACGCGGTGCTGCGCCACCTCGTGGAGCAGATCGGCGAGAGCTGCAACATCACCACGCTGTCGGGCAGCGAGGTCGTCTATCTCGATCGCGTCGAGACGCGCCGCGCCGCTTCGCTTCTATCTGCACCCCGGCTCGCGCGTGCCGGTGCATTGCTCGGCCAGCGGCAAGGTCTTCCTGGCGCAGATGACGCCGGCACAGCGCAATCGCCTGCTCGCGCACGCGCCGCTCGAGCGCTTCACGCCGAACACGCTCACCGATGCCGCCAAGCTGGAGCGCGAGCTGAAGCGGGTGCAGCGCGACGGCTTCGCCATGGACGACGAGGAGTTCCTGCCCGGCCTGCTCTGCCTCGCGGTACGGGTGCCGGCGGCCGGCCGGCCGTCGAACCTGTGCGTTGCGGTGCAGGCGCCGATGCTGCGGCTGACGCCGGCCAAGGCGCGGGCCCTGCTGCCGGCGCTGCAGCGCGCGGCCCAGGCGCTTTGCGAGATCGACGCCGAGTCGCCGCCGCAGGCGCGCAAGGCCGCCGAAGCATGAGCCTGCAACCGGTCTACGTGGCCGAGGGCTCGGCACCGGCCGCGGCGCCGATGCGCCAGGCCAGCGTGCGCGAAACCTTCGGCATCGATTCCGACCTGCGCGTGCCCGCGTTCGTCGAGCGCGACGAGCACGTGCCCGAGATCGACACGGCCTATCGCTTCCAGCACGACACCACGCTCGCCATCCTGGCCGGCTTCGCGCACGACCGGCGCGTGCTCGTGCAGGGCCTGCACGGCACCGGCAAGTCGACGCACATCGAGCAGGTCGCGGCGCGCCTGAACTGGCCGTGCGTGCGCGTCAACCTCGACGGCCACATCAGCCGGCTCGACCTCGTCGGCAAGGACGCGGTGGTGCTGCGCGAGGGCCAGCAGGTGACCGAATTCCAGGAAGGCATCGTGCCCTGGGCGCTGCAGCGGCCGATGGCGCTGGTCTTCGACGAGTACGACGCCGGCCGGCCCGACGTGATGTTCGTGATCCAGCGCGTGCTCGAGCGCGACGGCAAGTTCACCTTGATGGACCAGAACCGGGTGCTTTCGCCGCACCCGTTCTTTCGCCTCTTCGCGACCGCGAACACGGTCGGCCTGGGCAACCTCAACGGCCTGTACCACGGCTCGCAGCGCCTCAACCACGCGCAGATCGACCGCTGGAACATCGTCGCGCAACTGAACTACCTGCCGCCCCGGCGAGGAGATCGCGATCGTGCAGGCGCGCGTGCCGGCGCTGGCCGATGACCCGGGCCGTGCGCTCGTGGCCAGGATGGTGGCGACGGCGGCGCTCACGCGGCACGGCTTTGCCGCCGGCGACCTGTCGACGCTGATGTCGCCGCGCACGGTCATCACCTGGGCCGAGAACCTGGCGATCTTCGGCGACGTCGGCACCGCGTTCCGGCTCTCCTTCGTCAACAAGTGCGACGAGGCCGAGCGGCCGGTGGTCGCCGAATATTTCCAGCGCACCTTCGATCGCGAGCTGGAGGGCGCGTGAGCGAGGCGCAGGCCGCTGCGCGCCTGCAGGAACGCATCGAGGAGCTGTGCGCGGCCTCGATCCGCGCTCTCACGCGGCGAGCGCGACCTGCGCTTTCGCGGCCGCAGGCTGCATCGCGGCAGCTTGCGCCTGCCGCTGTTCGCGCCGCACCTGCATCCCTGCGCTGGAGCGCGACGACTTCGCTTCGTTCCGCGGTGCCGCCGATGGCCTGGCGCTGCGCCTCACCTTGTCCGATGCCGCCTTGCATGCTTCCATGGCGCCGCAAGACGCGGTCGAGCGGCTGCTCTTCGACTGGCTCGAGCAGTTCCGCGTCGAGTCGCTTGCGCCCGAGAGCCTGCCGGGCGTGCGGCACAACCTGCGGCATCGGCACGAGACCTGGTCGCTGGCCTTCTGCGATGCCGGCCATGCCGACTCGGCGCGCGGGCTGCTGCTCTACACGCTGGCGCAGGTGGCACGCGCACGCGTGACGGCGGAGCCAGTCGTCGAAGCGACCGAAGACCGCATCGAGGGCACGCGCTTCGCGCTCGCACCGCGCATCGGCCACGCCTTGGCCGGGTTGCGGCGCACCCGCCGCGACCAGGCGGCCTACGCGCCGCACGCGCTGGCGATCGGCGCGATCGTCGCGGCGATGCTGCGCCAGGCCGGTCCGGGCGAGAGCGCCGAAGCGTCACGCGACGATTCGACACGCGACGACGACGCGCGCTCGGTCTTCGGCCTGCTCATGGAAGAAGAGGAGGGCGCGTCCAACGAGCGCTTCGCGACCGCAGTGTCGGGCCGCAGCCTCGTTCTCGACGAGGCGATCGGCCGCTATCGCGTGTTCACTGCCGCCTTCGACCGCGAAGCCGACGCGGCGACCCTGGCGCGCCCCGAAGTTCTGGCCGCGTATCGGGCGCAGCTCGATGCGCGGATCGCCGCCCAGGGCGTGAGCGCGGCGCGCCTGGCCCGCGCGCTGCACGCCTTGCTGGCCGTGCCGGCCGAGCAGGGCTGGGACGGCGCCCAGGAAGAGGGCCGCATCGATGGCCGCAGCCTGGCGCGACTCGTCGCCACGCCCTCCGAGCGGCGCCTCTTCCGGCGCGAACGCATCGAGCCGCGCGCCGATGCCGCGGTCAGCTTCCTCGTCGATTGCTCGGGCTCGATGAAGACGCACGCCGAAAGCGTGGCGGTGCTGCTCGACGTCTTCGCGCGCGCCTTCGAGATGGCCGGCGTGCCGTGCGAGGTGCTCGGCTTCACCACGGGCGCCTGGAATGGCGGCCGGGCGCTGCGTGCCTGGAAGCAGGCCGGCCGGCCGCCGCATCCCGGCCGCCTCAACGAACGCCTGCATCTTGTCTTCAAGGCCTTCGAGACGCCTTGGCGGCGGGCCCGTCCGGCGCTCGCCGCGCTGCTCAAGGCCGATCATTTCCGCGAGGGCATCGATGGCGAGGCGGTCGACTGGGCCGTCGCGCGCCTCGCCGGCCGCGACGAGAGGCGAAAGCTCCTCTTCGTCGTCTCCGACGGCTCGCCGATGGATGGCGCGACCACGCTCGCCAACGACGACCACTACCTCGAGCAGCACCTGCGCGATGTCGTGGCCAGGCACGAGCGGGACGGCGCGGTCGAGATCGTCGGCGTGGGCGTCGGCCTCGACCTGAGCCCTTTCTATTCGCGCAGCCACGTGCTCGATCTCGGTGGCGCCATCGGCGGCGCGATGTTCGGCGAGGTCGTGAGCCTCCTGGCGCGGCGCGGGTGGCGTTGAAAGTCACGCCGACCGACCCAGGGGCCGGCTTGACGCGGCGCGAAAGCGCGGGTAACGTTCGTTCTATTACTTGCGACGCCGTTCCAAATAATGGAACATGCGGAAACAAGCGAATCGCGCCCATGGACTCGACCCTCGCCAAAGGACTCTCGGTGCTCGAATGGCTGACGCGCCAGCGGCGCGACTGCAGCGTCAGCGACGTCGCGCGCGGCCTCGATCTGGCGCGCAGCAACGCCCACCGCACCTTGCAGACCCTGGTCGCCTGCGGCTTCGCCGAGCAGAACGGCGAGACGAGCGCCTATCGGCCGAGCCTGCGCCTCTTCGAGCTCGGCACGCTGGTCGGCGCCGCCGTGGACATCGCCCTGCGCGTGCGCCCGCGACTGGCCACGCTGGCCGCCCTCACGGGCGAGACCATTCATCTGGCGCGGCTGGACGGCGCCGAGGTGGTCTATCTCGACAAGTTCGACAGTCCGCTCCCGGTGGCGGCCTATTCGCGCATCGGCGGCCGGGCCGCGGCGTATTGCGTCGCCTCGGGCAAGGCCTTGCTCGCCGCCAGCTATCCCGACGAGGCGACGCTGCGGCGCCTGTTCGGCACGCTGCATGCGCACACGCCGAACAGCTTCACCGCCTTCGATCTGCTGCAGCACGAGCTGGACCGCACCGCGGCACGCGGCTACGCCGAGAACCGCGAGGAGTGGCGAATCGGCGTCTGCGGCCTCGGCGTGCCGGTGTTCGATGCGCGCGGTGAACCGGTCGTCGCGGTCGGCATGAGCGTGCCCTCGATCCGCTTCGGCCGCGCCCAGTCCAAGGCCCTGGCGGCACTGCTTCTCGAATGCGCGCGCGATGCCAGCGCCTTGCTGGGCTATCGTTCGTCGACCCCTCTCGACCATGACCACCGGGCTCGCGCGGCGGGCCGTTCCCACCGGAGATGAAACGCATGACTGTCACTTTGTTTCGCCGACTCGCCATCGCTGCCGCGGCGGCCGCGGCCTTCATCGCCGCGCCGCAGGCGGCGCTGGCGCAGACCTGGCCCGACAAGCCGATCCACTTCGTCGTGCCGTATCCGCCCGGCGGTGGCACCGACGTGATCGCGCGGATCGTGCAGGAGCGCTTCCAGCGCGAGCTCGGCCAGCCGATCGTGATCGACAACCGCGGCGGCGCCGCCGGCTCGCTCGGCACCGACGTCGCGGCCAAGGCGCCGTCCGACGGCTACACCGTGCTGTTCACGCTGTCGTCGCACACCATCAACCCGTTCATCTATCCGAAGCTGCCCTTCGATACCGTGAAGGACTTCGAGCCGGTCGGCATGGTCGCGTCGCTGCCGCAGATCCTGGTGGCGAACCTGCAGTTCCCGCCGAACAACATCGCCGAGCTCACCGCGCTGGCCAAGGCCAAGCCGGGCGCGCTGGCCTATGCCTCGGTCGGCAACGGCTCGCCCGGCCAGCTCGCCGGCGAGATGTACAAGCTGCGCACCGGCACGCAGCTCACGCACGTGCCGTATCGGGGCGGCGGCCCGGCGATGAACGACCTGATGGGCGGCCAGGTGCCGCTGCTCTGGGTCTCGATTCCGGCGGCGGCGCAGTTCGTGAAGGCCGGCAAGGTCAAGGCGCTGGCCGTCTCCACCGTCAAGCGCAGCGCCGCCGTTCCCGAACGTGCCGACGATGCAGGAGGCGGGCGTGCCCGACTTCAACGTCGACTCGTGGTACGCGATGTTCGTGCCGGCGAAGACACCCAAGCCGATCGTCGACAAGCTGAACAAGGCGCTCAACAACATCGTGCGCGACCCCGACATCCGCGACAAGCTGCTGCAGCAGGGCGCCGAAGGCGTCGGCGGCACGCCGGAGGCGCTCGGCAAGGTGGTCGACGCCGAGCTCGTGAAGTGGGCCAAGCTCGTGAAGGACGCCAACATCCACTCCGAGTGAGCGCCGCTCGCAAGGAAGGAATCGCCATGACGACGATGCAGAAGGACGAGACCTCGGCCGAGGTCGAGGCGGTGGTGCGGCGGGCGCGCGCGGCGCAGAAGGTCTACGAGCGGTCGAGCCAGGAAGAGGTCGACATGTTCGTGACCGCCGCCGGCTGGGCGATCATCGAGCCCGGCCGCAATCGCGAGCTGGCGGAGCTTGCGGTCGAGGCCACGGGCATCGGCAACGTCGACGACAAGGTGCGCAAGAACCATCGCAAGACCTTCGGCCTGCTGCGCGACCTGCAGGGTGCGAAATCGGTGGGCGTGATCAGCAGCGACGAAGTCACGGGGATCGTCGAGATCGCGCGCCCGGTCGGCGTGGTCTGCGCCGTGACGCCGTCGACGAACCCGGGCGCGACGCCGGCGAACAAGATCCTCAACGCGCTGAAGGGTCGCAACGCGGTCATCGTCGCGCCGTCGCCCAAGGGCTGGAGCACCTGCGAGCGCCTGGTCGGCTACATGCACGCGCAGCTCGAGCGTGCCGGCATGGCGCCGCAGCTGGCGCGCGACCTGGTGCAGGTGCTGCCGGCGCCGGTCACCAAGCGCTCGACGGCCGATCTCATGCGCCTCTGCGACCTCGTCGTCGCCACCGGTTCGCAAGCCAACGTGCGCGCCGCCTACGCCAGCGGCACGCCGGCCTTCGGCGTCGGCGCCGGCAACGTCGCCGGCATCGTCGACGAGACGGCCGATGTCGAGGCCGCCGCCGAGCGCATCCTGCGCTCCAAGACCTTCGACAACGCCACCAGCTGCTCGTCGGAGAACAGCCTCGTCGTCGTCGACGCGGTGCGTGGCGCGGCTGCTGGCGGCGCTCGAAGCGCGCGGCGCGATCCTTGTCGATGCCGCGCAGAAAGCGACCCTGGCGG
Source organism: uncultured beta proteobacterium (assembly GCA_963778525.1). Lineage (GTDB taxonomy): Bacteria > Pseudomonadota > Gammaproteobacteria > Burkholderiales > Burkholderiaceae_C > Schlegelella_A. The sequence goes on from CAVZUJ010000002.1 coordinate 311,241, forward strand.
CGCTGATGTGGCCCGAGGGCAAGCTCTCGCCGGCGGTGATCGGCCAGTCGGCGGCAGTGATCGCCGAGCGCGCCGGCGCGCTCGCCGGTGCCGACCGCGCCGCCTGGCACGCGATCGCGGCCAGGCAGCCGCGCATCCTGCTGGTCGACGAAGACGGCGTCGGCCACGACCATCCGTTCTCGGGCGAAAAGCTCTCCCCGGTGCTGACGCTGTTCGCGGCGCGCGATTTCGCCGATGCCTGCGCCGTCGTCGAGCGCATCTACGCCTTCGAGGGCGCCGGCCATTCGGTCGGCCTCAACACCGCGCGCGAGGAACGCGCCCTCGAACTCGGGCTGACGCTGCCGGTCTCGCGCGTCATCGTCAACCAGGCGCACAGCATCGCCACCGGCGGCAGCTTCGACAACGGGCTGCCGTTCTCCCTGTCGATGGGTTGCGGCACCTGGGGTCGCAATAACTTCTCGGAGAACATGAACTACCGGCACTACCTCAACATCACGCGCATCGCACGGCCGATTCCCGAGCGCGTGCCGAGCGAGCGCGACATCTTCGGGCACTTCTTCGACGCCCACGGCAAGGCATGACCGCCGAGCCGGCGAGCGTCTTCGAGCTCATCGAACGCGCCGCCGCGGCGCGCCCCGACGCGGTCTACGCGGTCGCGGTCGACGACGAGCAGGCGCTGACGTTCGCGGCCTTGCGCGAGTCCTCGCGCCATCTCGGCGACTCGCTTGCAAGCATGGGCCTGACCCCGGGCGACACGATCTCGCTGGTGTTGCCGAACGGCGTGCAGACGGTGCGCCTGCTGCTCGGCTTCATGCATGCGGGCTACTGCGTCAATCCGGTCAACCTGCTGTCGCAACCGGAGCAGATGCGCTACGTGATCGAGCATTCCGATTGCCGGCTGGTCGTGGCGGCGCCCGATTGGGCCGAACGCGTCCGCGCGGCGCTGGCGCCGCTGGCGCGCCCGGTGCAGGTCGTCGTTCTCGCCGCCGATGGCGACATGGCGGCGCTGCATGCCGCGTTTGCTTCTCGGGGCGCCGCACCCGCCGCCGCGCCTGCGCCTGCGCCGGCGCCCGCTGCGACTGCGCTGCTCATGTACACCTCGGGCACGACCGGCCGGCCCAAGGGCGTGATGCTGTCGCAGTCGAGCCTGGCCGCCAATGCGCTTGCCATCAGCCGGGAGCACGGGCTCGGTCCTGACGATCGCGTGCTGGCCGTGCTGCCGCTCTATCACATCAATGCCTTCGCCGTGACCATGCTGGCGCCGCTGGCGCACGGCGGCAGCCTGGCCATCGCGAGCCGTTTCTCGGCGGCGCAGTTCTGGTCGCAGGCGACGCGCTTTCGCTGCACCTGGATCAACGTCGTGCCGACGATCATTTCCTATCTCCTCGAGGGCATTGCGCCGGCACGCGAGAGCCTGCAGCGGATCCGCTTCTGCCGCTCGGCTTCGGCCGCGTTGCCGCCGGAGCATCACCGCGACTTCGAGGCGAAATTCGGCATCGGCGTGATCGAGACCATGGGCCTGACCGAGACCGTGGCGCCGTCGTTCTCGAACCCGCTCGCACCGGCCGGACGCAAGGTCGGCTCGGTCGGGCGCGCCTCGGGCGGCGAGGCAAGGGTGGTCGACGGCGCGCTCGTGCCGGTGAGCGACGGCGTGACCGGCGAGATCGTCATTCGCGGCCCGCACGTCATGCGCGGCTACTACAAGAACGAGGAGGCGACGCGCGCCAGCTTCACCTCCGACGGCTGGCTGCGCACCGGCGATCTCGGTCATCGCGACGCCGACGGCTTCTTCTTCGTCACCGGCCGGATCAAGGAGCTGATCATCAAGGGCGGCGAGAACATCGCGCCGCGCGAGATCGACGAGGCGCTGCTCGCCCATCCGGCCGTCCTCGAAGCGGCAGCGGTCGGCATTCCCGACCGCCACTACGGCCAGGAGATCATGGTCTGCGTCGTGTTGCGCGAAGGCATGGCCTGCGACGAAGCGGCGCTGCGCGAGTTCTGCGTCGAGCGCCTCGGCCGCTTCAAGACGCCCAAGACGATCCGCTTCCTGCGCGAGCTGCCGCGCGGGCCATCCGGCAAGGTCCAGCGCCTGAAGCTGCTCGACACGAGCGCCTAGCACCCATCCCCCGGCGCATCGCGCGCCGGAGGAGGGTCTTCAGGTCAGTGGCCCGACGCGTCCTGCGGCCGGCCGGCCTCGAACAGGAACCAGGTCCGCCGCTCGGTCTCGTCGATCCAGACTTCGATCAGGCTGGCGGTGGCGATGTCGTGGTACTCGTCGCAGACATCGTGCGCCTGACGCAGGCGCGTCGCCAGCGCCTTGTTGTCCTCGCGCAGCTCGCCCAGCATGTCGGACGGCTCGACGTAGTCGGCATCGTTGTCGGCGATGCGCTGCAGCCGGGCGATGTGCCCGATCGAGCGCAGCGTCGTGCCGCCAACTTTGCGCACGCGCTCGGCGATCGGGTCGGCCATCGCGTAGATCTGGTCGGACTGTTCGTCGAGCATGACGTGATAGTCGCGAAAGTGCGGCCCGCTCATGTGCCAGTGGAAGTTCTTGGTCTTCAGGTAGAGCGAGAAGACGTCGGCGAGGATGCCGTTCATCGCGCCGCTGATGTCGCGCGTGGCCTTGGCCGCGAGATCGGTGGGCGTGACCAGCGGGGCCTTGCGGCGGTCCTTGGTGCTGGCGGCCTTGGCCGTGCTGAGTTTCTTTTTCATGGAGCTCCCTGGAGTCGAGGTGTCGAGAGCTTACAAGACAGCCACCGGTCCTGCCGGACGGGCGCAGCGCGGCGCACTAAGATCCTTGCATGAGCACTTCGATCTTGCGGCGCAATCTGTTGTTGTGGGGCGGCGCCGCGGCGCTGTCGAATGCGGCAGGCGCAGCATCGCCGGCGCCGATCGCGTCGACGCTGGCGCCGTCGGGCCGGCTGCGGGCGTCGATCAACCTCGGCAATCCCATCCTGGCCCGGCGCGACGCGGCCAGCGGACACGCGGTGGGCGTTTCCGTCGACCTGGCGCGGGCGCTCGCCGAGCAGCTCGGCGTCAGCGTCGAGTTGCTGACCTTCGATGCCGCCGCTAAATCGGTCGAAGCGGTGACCTCCGGCGAAGCCGACATCGGCTTTTTTGCCATCGATCCGCTGCGCGGCCGGGGCATTCGCTTCACGGCGCCGTATGTCCTGATCGAAGGTGCGTACCTGGTCCGCGCGAGCTCGGCGCTCTCGGACAACGCCCAGGTCGACCGTGCCGGCACGCGCGTGATGGTGGGCAAGGGCAGCGCCTACGACCTGTACCTGTCGCGCTCGCTGAAGGCGGCGACTATCGTGCGCGCGCCGACCTCGCCGGCCGTCGTCGATGCCTTCCTCGCCGAGGGCGCCGACGTCGCCGCCGGCGTCAAGCAACAGCTTCAGGCAGATGCCGCGCGTCTCGGCGGCTTGCGCCTGTTGCCGGGTCGCTTCATGGTCATCGAACAGGCCATGGGCCTGCCCGCGGACCGCGGCGACGGGGCGCTGGCGGCACTGGCCGCGTTCGTCGAGTCGGCGAAGGCGAGCGGCTTCGTGGCCCAGGCGCTGGCCCGGCATCGGATCGAAGGCGCGATCGTGGCGCCGCCGGCCTGAGGCCGGCTCGTCTCAGAGCTCGGAGATCGCGCTGTCGAGCGGCATCAGCGCCGTCGCGCGGCGGCTGCTCGTGGGCGCCGGCTCGGCTTCGAGATCATCCTTGCCGAAGGTGCCGAAGTAGACCGGGGCGCGGCCGGGCGAGGTATCGAGCCAGGCGTCGAAATCCTCTTCGGCAAGCAGCACCGGGGTTCGCTTCTCGTTCGGCTCGCCCTTGTCGTTGCTGGCGCGCTGGAATCGCGACAGCAGCGGGTGCAGGTCGCAGTTGAGGGTCAGGATGGCGAAGCTGACGATCGACTCGCCGTTCTCGCCGACCCAGCGGTCCCACAGGCCCGCGATGCTGAGCGGCGAGCGGTCGGTGCGGCGAATGCGCCAGCGCTCCGAGCGCTTGGAGCCGTCGGCGTAGTACGGCTCGTAGAAGCACTGCGCCGGCACGATGCACCACTGCCGCTCGACCCAGGCACCCTTGTAGGAGGAACGGGTGGCCGCGGTTTCGCTGCGCGCATTGACGGTGGACGAGGGCGGGCGCGCCGCCTTGGCGCCCGCAGCCTGCAGGCCGAAGCGGGCCAGGACGGTTTCGCGCTGGGCCGCCGCGCCGACGCCATAGCGCCGGATGATGGGCGCGTAGTCGCCCGGACCGATGTCGGTCTGCCAGTCGTCGGCGACGGTCAGGCCCCACTCCCGTTCGAGCTCGGCTGCCGTCGGCGCAAGGTAATTGGTCGACATCTCGTCACTTTAGCGCCGCCGGGCGCGGCGTGGAACGCCCGCGTAGTGAATTGCGCCACGCTCCGGCGCCCGAACAGCTCTCAGACGGCCACTGGCGCCTTGATCGCGGCATGGTGCTGGTAGTCGACGACGGCGAAGTCCTCGTAGCGGTAGTCGAAGATCGAGGCCGGCCGGCGCACGATCTGCAGCGTCGGATAGGGGTGCGGCGCGCGCGACAGCTGCAGCTCGACCTGCTCGGCGTGGTTGCTGTAGAGGTGGCAGTCGCCGCCGGTCCAGACGAAATCGCCGACGTCGAGATCGCACTGCTGCGCCAGCATGTGGGTCAGCAAGGCGTAGCTGGCGATGTTGAAGGGCACGCCGAGGAAGATGTCGGCGCTGCGCTGATAGAGCTGGCAACTGAGGCGACCGCGCTCGCCCGGGCCGGCCGGCGGTGCGACGTAGAACTGGAAGAGCGCGTGGCAGGGCAGGAGCGCCATGTCGGGCAGGGCGGCGACGTTCCAGGCGCTGACGATGATGCGGCGCGAGTCGGGATCGGTCTTGAGCTGCTCGACGACCCGCGCGATCTGGTCGATGTGGCCGCCGTTGGCCGTCGGCCACGAGCGCCACTGCACGCCGTAGACCGGGCCGAGGCTGCCGTCGGCGGCGGCCCATTCGTCCCAGATCGTCACGTCCTGCTCCTGCAGCCAGCGCGCATTGCCGTCGCCGCGCAGGAACCAGAGCAGCTCGAGGATGATGGAGCGCAGGTGGACCTTCTTCGTGGTGACCAGCGGAAAGCCCTCGCGCAGGTCGAAGCGCATCTGGTAGCCGAAGACGCTCTTCGTTCCGGTGCCGGTGCGGTCGCTGCTTGGCGACGCCGTGGTCGCGGACGTGGCGCATGAAGTCTTCGTATTGCGAGCGCACGGGGCGCTCGCTCTGCTGCGCTGGCACGGAAGAGGTCTGCATCGAAACGATTATGGTCCGCCTCGACCGGGGCGGCATGAACGCGGGCCTCGGCCTCGCCGTGCGCGTTGCGACAACGGTTCACCCATGCTTGGCCCACGAATCTTCGAGGCGGCGTCGCCTACCTTGGCTGCGTGCGCCACCCCCTTCTCGCCTCGCGAGGCGCCTGCCGCTTGCTGGTTGCGGCACTGGCCCTGGGCAGCGCCGCCGATGCGCTTGCCGGCGGCGGCCCGCTCGGGATCGACAGCGTCGTCCAGGGCGGCGCGAACGGCATCTTCCAGCGCAAATACCAGATCGCGCTCGAGTACGCGGCGCCGCTCACGGTCGTCGCCAGCGCGCTCTGGGAAGGCGACGACTCGCGCTATGGCCACACCTCGTGGCAGGCGACCGATTCGCTCCTGCTCGGCCTGGTCACCTCGACCGCGATGAAGGCCGTCTTCACCCGGGCGCGGCCGAACCAGGGCGGCAATCCGGACCTGTGGTTCCAGGGGTCGGGGAACTACAGCTTTCCGAGCGCCGAGGTGATGGAGATCACGACCGCCGTCACGCCGTACATCCTGCAGTACGGCGACGAGCATCCCGCGGTCTGGGCGCTCGAGCTGCTGCCGGCCTACGACGCCGTGGCCCGCGTCCGGTCGCAAGCCCATTGGCAGTCGGACGTGCTGGCCAGCTTTGCCATCGGCACGGTGCTCGGCTACTACGCGCACTCGCGCACCTCCTCGTTTACCGTCGGCGTGCTGCCGCATGGCCTGACGATCGGCTGGAAGAAGAATTTCTGAGTCGGCGCGGCGCCGGTCTCAACGATCGAACTGCAGCGCCGCCAGCCGCGCATAGAGACCGCCGGAGGCGACGAGCTGGGCGTGCGTTCCGGTCTCGACGATCTCGCCCGCTTCGAGGACGATGATGCGGTCGGCGCGCTGCACGGTCGATAGGCGGTGCGCGATGACGATGGTGGTGCGATGCCGCATCGCCGACTCGAGCGCGGCCTGGACCATGCGCTCGCCTTCGGCGTCGAGGGCACTGGTCGCCTCGTCGAGCAGGAGCAGCGGCGGGTTCTTCAGCATCGCCCGGGCGATCGAGATGCGCTGCCGCTGGCCGCCCGAGAGACGCACGCCGCGCTCGCCGAGAAAGGTCTTGTAGCCCTGCGGCAGGGCGCTGATGAAGTCGTGCGCGAAGGCGGCGGTCGCCGCTTCGACGACCTCGGCGTCGCTGGCCTCCGGCCGCCCGTAGCGGATGTTTTCCATCGCATCGGCGGAGAAGATGCTGCTCTCCTGCGGCACGATGCCGATGCGGGCGCGCAGCGCGTCGAGCGCGACCCGATCGACGCGGGTGCCGTCGACCAGCACGGCGCCCGACTCGACGTCGTAGAAGCGCAGGATGAGCTGGAACACCGTGCTCTTGCCGGCGCCGCTCGGCCCGACCAGCGCCACGGTCTCGCCCGGGGCGACGGCGAGGTTGAACCCCGCCAGCGTCGGGTGCAAGGGCCGAGACGGATAGCGGAAGGTCACGTTCTCCAGCCGCACCGTGGCGCCGCCGAGCGAAGGATTCATCGGCTCGGGCGAGGTCGGCGAGACGACCGGCGAGCGCAGTTGCAGGAGCTCCATCAGCCGCTCGGTCGCGCCGGCGGCGCGCAGCAGCTCGCCATAGACCTCCGACAGCACGGCCACGCTGCTGACCAGGATGATCACGTACACCACCGTCTCGCCGAGGTGGCCGGCGCTGATGTCGCCGCGCATCACCGCCTGCGTGCCCTGGTAGAGGCCCCAGAGCAGGGCGCCGAAAGTGGCGCTGATGATGAAGGCGACGAGGAAAGAGCGCATCGTCGTGCGCCGGATGGCGGTGGCGAAGGCACTCTCGGTCGAGAGCGCGAAGCGCGCCGCCTCGCGCCCTTCCTGGATGTAGCTCTGCACCACCGGCACCGCGTTCAGGACCTCGGCCGCGATGGCGCTCGAATCGGCGACGCGATCCTGGCTGGCTCGCGACAGTCGCCGTACGCGCCGGCCGAAATAGAGCGAAGGCAGCACCACCAGCACGAGGATGCCGAGCACCTGCGTCATGACGACCGGGTTGGTGATGATCAGCATCGCCATCGCGCCGACGCCCATCACGGTGTTGCGCAGGCCCATCGACAGGCTCGAGCCGACGACGGTCTGCACCAGCGTCGTGTCCGTCGTCAGGCGCGACAGCACTTCGCCGGTCTGCGTCGTCTCGAAGAACTCCGGGCTTTGCCGCACGACGTGCGAATAGACGGCGTTGCGCAGGTCGGCGGTGACGCGCTCGCCGAGCCAGCTCACCATGTAGAAGCGCGCGGCCGAGAAGATGCCGAGCGCGACGCCGACGGCGAACAGGGCGAAGAAGTGCTCGCGCAGCGCCATCACCCGGGCGCCCGGATCGCTGGCGACCAGGCCCTGATCGATCAGGCCGCGCAGCGCCACCGGAAAGACCAGGGTGCTGGCCGCCGCCAGCACCAGGAAGAAGGCGGCCAGCACGATGCGGCCGCGATACGGGCGCAGGAACGGCAGCAATCCGCCGAGCGAGCGAACGTTGCGCGCCGGCGCAGGAGAGGGGTTGGGCGCAGCGGCCATCGGCAAAGTCTAGGGCAAGAAAGCAAGCCCATGCATTGAAAGCATGGGCAGTCAAAGCGTGGGCAGTCAAAGCCTTGACATTCATTGCCTAAGCATGTATATTGGCCGCATCATGTCAAAAACCCCTTCGCCCGCGAGCTTCTACCAGCCCGAGGACTATTGCGCCGACGAGAGCGTCGGCTACCTGATGAAGCGGGTCATCATGAGCATCACCCAGGCCGCCGACCGGCGCCTGGAGCCGCAAGGCGTCACGCACGCGCAGTGGTGGCCGCTCTTCATGCTGCGGCGCAGCCGCGCCTCGACGGTGGCGGAGCTGGCGCGCGAGCTGCAGACCGATCCGGGCGCGATGACGCGCTTGCTGGACCGGCTCGAAAGCAAGGGCCTTTGCCGGCGCCAGCGCTCCACCGACGACCGTCGCGTGGTGCACATCGCACTGACACCGGAAGGCCAGGCCGCCGCCGACCAGGTTCCGGCCCAGTTGTCACAGGTATTGAACGAGCATCTATCGGGATTTTCGAAATCGGAATGGACACAACTGAAGGATCTCTTGCAGCGCATGCTCGCCAACGGCGAGGCGAATGCGCGGAAGGAGGAACGATGAGCACCTGCGACGACAGCTCCCGTCGGCGCGCCGCAGTGGCGCGCACGATCACCACGATCGTCATCGCACTGACCTCCACGGTCGTGATCGCGCTGGCCGGCTGCGCCGACCCCTCGGGCATCGCTTCGAAGGCAACGCTGATCGAGCCGGCCAAGGTGGGCGTGGCGCCCGCGCCCGCGCCGGCTGCGGTGATCGCCGCCGATTGGTGGCGTGGCTTCGGCGACGCCGGCCTCGACGAGCTGATCGAGAAGGCCGTCGCCGGTTCGCCCAGCCTGCAGGCGGCACAGGCGCGCGTCGATCGCGCCGCCGCGAATGCCGGCGTCGCGGGGGCCGCACGCGGCCCCAAGCTGACCGGCGACGCCAACGCCAGCCGGCAGCTCGTCACCGAGAACGGCATCTACCCGCCGCCGCTCGCCGGCTCGATACTGAATTTCGGCACCGCCCAGCTGAACGGCTCGTGGGAGCTCGACCTCTTCGGCCGCCATCGGGCTGCCTTCGAGGCCGCCGTCGGTGCCCAGCGCGCCGCCGAGGCCGATGCCGGCGCCGCCCGCGTGCTGCTGGCCGTCAACGTCGCCCGCGACTACGTGCAGCTGGCTCGCCTGGTCGGCCAGCGCGAGGTGCTGCAGCGCGCGCTGGCACAACGCGACGAGTTGCTCTCGCTCATCCGCCAGCGGGTGTCGGCGGGCCTCGACACCACGGTCGAGTTGCGCCAGGGCGAGGGCGCGCTGCCCGAGACGCGGCAGCAGATCGAAGCGATCGACGAGCAGATCGCGCTGTCGCGTCACGCCATCGCGGCGCTTGCGGCCCTGCCGCCCGACGCCTGCGACACGCTGGCGCCGCATCTGACCACGGTCGCCGCGGTGCCGGTGCCCGGCGTCGTTCCCGCCGACCTGCTCGGCCGCCGCGCCGACATCATCGCGGCGCGCTGGCGCGTCGAGGCGGCGACGCGCGACGTCGCCTCGGCGCGGGCCGAGTTCTATCCGAACGTCAACCTGATCGCCTTCGTGGGCGTCTCGAGCATCGGCTTCGATCGCTTCATCAAGCCGGGCAGCGAGCAATGGGGTTTCGGTCCGGCGATCAGCCTGCCGATCTTCGACTCCGGCCGGCTGCGCTCGAACCTGGGCGGCAAGTCCGCCGACCTCGACATCGCGATCGACACCTATAACGGCAATGTCATCGACGCGGTGCACGATGTCGCCGACCAGATCAGCTCGGCGCGCTCGATAGAGCGCCAGCAGCGCCAGCAGGTCGATGCCCTCGCTTCGGCCGAGGGCGCCTACGACCTCGCGACGCAGCGCTATCGCGCCGGCCTCGCCACCTACCTGACCGTGCTCAACGCCGAAACCAACGTGCTGAACCAGCGTCGCCTGACCGTCGATCTGCGCGCGCGCGCGCTCGACTCGCAGATGCTGCTGGTGCGTGCCCTCGGTGGCGGCTACACGCCGGGCCCGGCCGTTTCCTGACGCCGGCCTCGCCGCGTCGCACCCTCTTTGCCTTCGGAGAATCCTGGATGAGTTCCGCAGAAAACGAGCGTCCAGCAGACGCTCCTTCGGCCGCTCCGGCCCCCGCCAGCGCCGCGCCGGCCGCGCCAGCTGCCGCGCCCGCGCCGGCCAACGGCAATCGGCGCAAGGCCCTGCTCGGCGTGTTCAGCGTCGTGGTGCTTGCGGGCATCGCCTACGCGATCTACTGGGCGCTGGTGCTCAATCATTTCGAGAGCACGGACAACGCCTACGTGCAAGGCAATGTCGTGCAGCTGACGCCGCAAGTCGCCGGCACGGTCATTTCGATCGCCGCCGATGACACCGACTTCGTCAAGGCCGGCCAGCCGCTGGTCAAGCTCGATCCCGCTGACGCCCGCGTCGCGCTCGACCAGGCCGAAGCCCAGCTGGCCCAGGCGGTGCGCGAAGCGCGCATCCTGTTCGTCAACAACGGCACCCTGAAGGCGCAGATCGACGCGCGCGAGGCCGATCTGGCGCGCGCCCGCAGCGAGGTGCTGCGCGCCGAAGACGACGTCGCCCGGCGCGCGCCACTGGTCGCTACCGGCGCGGTCGGCAAGGAAGAGTTCAGCCACGCCAATTCGCAGCTCGCGACGGCCAAGTCCGTGCTCGCCGCAGCCGAGTCCGGCACGCAGGCAGCGCGTGACCAGCTGGCGTCGAACCAGTCGCTCACCGAAGGCATCTCGGTCGACCAGCACCCGAGCGTGCTGCGCGCCGCGGCGCGCGTGCGCGAGGCCTACCTCGCGCTGCGCCGCGTCGAGTTGCTGGCGCCGGTCGACGGTTATGTCGCGCGCCGCAGCGTCCAGCTCGGCCAGCGGGTGCAGGCCGGCACGCCGCTGCTCTCGGTCGTCGCCCTGAACGACGTCTGGGTCGACGCCAACTTCAAGGAAAGCCAGTTGCGCAACCTCCGTATCGGCCAGCCGGTCGAGCTGCAGGCCGACGTCTACGGCAAGAAGGTCGACTATCACGGCACGATCGAAGGCCTGGGCGCTGGCACCGGCGCCGCCTTCGCGCTCCTGCCGGCGCAGAACGCGACCGGCAACTGGATCAAGGTCGTGCAGCGCGTGCCGGTGCGCATCGCCCTCGACCCGAAGGAGATGGTGTCGCATCCGCTGCGAGTCGGCCTGTCGATGGACGTGAAGGTCGACGTCAGCAAGACCGATGGCCACATGCTCGCCGATGCCTCGGACCGCGCCGCGCATTTCTCGACCGCCGTGTTCGACGATTCGAACGCCGCCGCCGACGCCGACGTGAGCAAGATCATCGCCGCCAATGTCGGCCGCGACGCGGGCAGCCAGGCGGCGCAGCCGCGCCTGGCGCGGGCGCAGCGCCCGGCCGCCCTCGCGCAAGGCCCGGCCTCGGTCGCCGCGCGCTGACGTGGCCACGTCAGCCACCGCCACGCCGGCGCCGCTGACCGGCAGCGCGCTCGTTCTCGGCACGGTCGCGCTTTCGCTCGCGACCTTCATGAACGTGCTCGATTCGTCGATCGCGAACGTCTCGATTCCGGCGATCGCCGGCGACATGGGCGTGAGCCCGTCGCAGGGCACCTGGGTCATCACCTCGTTCGCCGTCGCCAACGCGATCTCGGTGCCGCTCACCGGCTGGATGACGCGGCGCTTCGGCCCGGTGCGCCTGTTCGTCTCGAGCATCATCCTCTTCGTGATCGCGTCATGGCTGTGCGGCCTGGCCCCGAACATCGGCATGCTGATCGCGTTTCGCGTCCTGCAAGGCCTGGTCGCGGGGCCGATGATTCCGCTTTCGCAGACGCTGCTGCTCTCGAGCTATCCACGCGCCAAGGCCGGCACGGCGATGGCGATGTGGGCGATGACGGTGCTTGTCGCGCCGGTCGCCGGCCCGCTGCTCGGCGGCTGGATCACCGACAACATCTCGTGGCCATGGATCTTCTACATCAACATCCCGGTCGGCATCGTCGCCGCCGCGATCACCTGGTCGATCTACCGCAGCCGCGATCCGGGCTCGAGCAAGGCGCCGCTCGACTACGTCGGCCTCGGCTTGCTCGTGCTCTGGGTCGGCGCCTTGCAGATCATGGTCGACAAGGGCAAGGAGCTCGACTGGTTCAACTCGACGCAGATCGTGATCCTCGCTGCCACGGCGGTGATCGGCTTCGCCTTCTTCCTGGCCTGGGAGCTGACCGAGAAGCATCCGGTCGTCGAGCTGCGCCTCTTCGCGGGCCGCAATTTCCTCTGGGGCACGCTCTCGCTCTCGGTGTCCTACGGCCTCTTCTTCGGCAACGTGGTGCTGCTGCCGCTCTGGCTGCAGCAGTACATGGGCTATACCGCCACATGGGCCGGGCTGGTCACGGCACCGGTCGGCGTGCTGGCGATCGTCCTGTCGCCATGGGTCGGCAAGAACGTCAACAAGATCGATCCGCGCAAGCTCACCACGGTGGCATTTCTCGGCTTCGGGCTGGTGCTCTGGATGCGTTCGCGCTTCAACGTGCAGGTCGACTTCGACACGCTCCTGATCCCCACCGTGCTGCAGGGCGCAGCGATGGCCTTCTTCTTCATCCCGCTGCAGGCGATCATCTTTTCCGGCCTGACGCCGGACAAGCTGCCGGCCGCCGCGGGCCTGAGCAATTTCGTGCGCATCACCGCCGGCGCGATCGGCACCTCGATCTTCACGACCGCGTGGGAAAACCGGGCCATCCTGCATCACTCGCAGATCGCCGAATCGGTGACGCGCAGCAACGACGCGGCCACGTTGGCGATCGGCCAGCTCGGCGCGAGCGGATACGACTCCAACCAGGCCCTGGCGACGATCAATCGCCTGGTCGACCAGCAGTCGTACACCATGGCCGCCACCGATCTGTTCCTGATCTCCGGCGTGCTCTTCGTGTTGCTCCTGGTCTTCGTCTGGATGACCAAGCCGGTGCCCGGCGGTGCTGCCGCTGCCGGCGGTGCCCACTGAGGCCGTGCGGCAGACTCAGATGACGAGGCGCGTCGCGTAGCCCGTCATCTCGAGGTAGCCGCGGCCCAGCCGGCGGCCCCCGGCGTCGGCGAGTTGCGCCAGCCCTTCCCAGTAGATGGCGCCGGTGCTGGCGCGGCTGTCGAGCTCCTGATCGTCGAGCAGCGCGCTCACATCGAAGCGTCCCGCGGGCGTGGCAATCGACCACTGCACCGGATAGCTCGCCTTCGACGCCGGGCTGGTCCAGCGTCTGCCGGCCGCGAACGAGACCTCGGTCGGCCCGAAGTTGCGTGTCGTGCCGGTGGCGGTCCTGAAGCTGCCGCCGGCCCAGAGCGCGCTGCCGTCGGCGCGCCGCAGACGAAACGCGGTCAGCGCCGAGCCGTCGTCGAGGTTCATGCCGATCCAGTCCCAGCCGACGGCGCTCGCGTCGAGGAGGGAATCGCTCCACTCGTGATCGAGCCAGGCGCGACCGCCGACCTCGATCGGCTTGCCGCCGTCGAGCGCGAGCCTGCCGTGCACGGCGAGCTGCGGCTCGCTGTAGTAGCAGCTCGCCTGCGCCGCCTGCGGCCCCTTCTGCGAGAGGCCGCCATCGCCCTGCAGCAGGACGGGCCCGGTCGCGTCGAGGACGAGCTCGAAGCGAAAGCCGGCGCTCTCGCTGGCCGCGCTGGCGCGGTAGCGGCTCGCGTCCGCACGCGGCTCGCGGACCAGGCGCCAGTCGCGCAGGAGCAGCGAGGTATCGACGCTCGACGCTTCGGCGATGCCGAAGCCGCTGCGGGCGATGCGCTGGTCGTGCCGCAACCTGGCCTTCTCGAGATCGGTGACAGCGGCGTGCGCGAAGACGATCTGGCGGGCGGCGAAACGGCTGGTCGCGGCGGCGGCGAGGCCAGTGCCGGCGCGAAAGAACGTGATCTGAAAGCCCCACAAACGTGCGCCGGCTTCGAGCGCGCCGGTGACGTACCACCATTCGATGCGCGAATCGGGGTGGGCGCCGAAGTCGCGAGGAAATACGAGCGCATCCGGAGCGCGCGCCGTGCCGGCCAGGGCGCCCGGCGGGCGCAGCGAGCCCGCGGCGAGGGTAACGGCGAAGGAGCGGCGCGAAATCACCGCGCAAGGATGGCATGCCGGCCGCGCCGCCGCTGCGACATGCGCGGCCGAGGGCGAACGCCGCTTGAAGCGGCGTCGCCTTTGCACTAGTCTGCCCCATCGTCCGTGTGCGGCGATGGAAGAACAGGCATCGCCAAGGAGAGAACCTGATGTATCGCTCGAATCTCGCGTTCCCGCTCGCTGCGGCCGCCGTCGTGGTCCTCGCCGCTTGCGGTTCGATGGCCCGGCAGGACATGACGTTCTTCGTCTCGAGCGCGGGCTCCGGCAAGGGCGGCGACCTCGGCGGAGCCGCCGGCGCGGACCGGCTCTGCACCGCGCTGGCCACGGCGGTGGGCGGGAGCAATCACACCTGGCATGCCTATCTGAGCACCGTCGCGGTCGGCAGCACGCGCAGCATCGATGCGCGCGACCGGATCGGCGCGGGCCCGTGGCGCAACGCCAAGGGCGTGCTCATCGCGCAGAACCTGACGGAGCTGCACGGCCTCAACAACCTCAACAAGCAGACCGCGCTGACCGAGAAGGGCGACGTCGTCAACGGCTTCGGCGACACGCCGAATCAGCACGACATCCTGACCGGCTCGCAGCCCGACGGCACGGCCATCGCCGGCAACGCCGACACCACCTGCCACAACTGGACCAGCAGCAGCGAAGGTGCGGCCATGCTCGGACACAGCGACCGCACCGGGCCGAACGACAGCGTGCCGCTGAAGTCGTGGAATTCGGCGCACCAGTCGCGCGGTTGCAGCGTCGATGCGCTCAAGGCCACCGGCGGCGACGGCCGGCTCTACTGCTTCGCCGTCAACTGAGCCGCGGCCGTGGCCGACCCGAAGGTCTGCGCCGCGGCCGTCATCGCCTGATCCCGGCATCGCGCGGTCGCACGGAGTGTCCATGCCCGATTTCTCCACGCTCAGCGTCGGCCACGACGCGCGCAACCGTCGCATCGCGCGGCTTCGCCTGAATCGCCCGGAACGGCTCAATGCCATCAATCCGCCGATGCCGGGCGAGATTCGCGCCGCCGTCGAGTGGGCCAATGCCGACGAGGAGGTGCACGTCATCGTCGTCGAAGGCGAGGGCCGGGCCTTCTGCGCCGGCTACGACCTGATTGCGCTGGCCGAGGAAGGCTCGGCAACCGGCGCCGCGGTCGACCATCCCTTGCAGCAGGAAAAGAAGCCCTGGGACTCGATGGTCGACTACGCCGTGATGAAGCGCTACACCGAAGACTTCATGGCGCTCTGGCGTTCGGCCAAGCCGACGATCGCCAAGGTGCAGGGCTATGCCGTTGCGGGCGGCAGCGACATCGCGCTCTGCTGCGACCTGCTGGTGATGGCCGACGACGCCAGGATCGGCTACATGCCGACGCGCGTCTGGGGCTGTCCGACGACGGCGATGTGGACCTTTCGCCTCGGCGCGGCGCGCGCCAAGCAGCTCATGTTCACTGGCGACCTCGTCACCGGCGCGCAAGCGGCAGCCTGGGGCCTGGCCAACGTCGCCGTGCCCGCGGCCGAGCTCGACGCGGCGTGCGACAAGCTCGCCGACCGCATCTCCGGCGTGCCGCGCTCGCACCTGGCGATGCACAAGCTCGTCGTCAACCAGGTGATGCTGACCATGGGCCTGGAGCAGGCGCAGATGCTGGCCACGGTGTTCGATGGCGTGACGCGGCACAACCCCGAGGGTCTGTGGTTCCGGCGCCAGGCGCAGGCCGACGGCTTCAAGTCGGCGGTCGCGTGGCGCGACAGCGGCCGACCGATTCCGGAGGCCGACGAGGCGAGGGTGCTGGTCGCCGAGCTCGAGAAGCGGATCGCCCAAGCCGAGGGCCGGAGCTGATCACCAGTCTTCCTTGACCGCCAGCACGGTGTCGCGGCCGATCGCGCCGCGCGCGGCGAGGCCGGCCGTCAGGGTACCGGCCGCGATGACGGCGGCGCACAGTGCCGCAAGTCGCCAGCCCGGCAGCAGCAGCGGCATGGTCCAGTGAAAGCTCTGCGGGTTGACGACCTCGACCAGGACTGCGGCCACGGCAACGCCGAGGCCGAGGCCGAGCGCGGCGCCGGCGAAGGTCCAGAGCGCGCCTTCGCCGATCACGAGGGCGAGGACCTGGCGCCGGCGCAGTCCGAGATGGGAAAGCAGGCCGAACTCACGGCGCCGCGCCAGCACCTGCGCCGAAAAGCTGGCGGCGATGCCGAACAGCCCGATCGCGATGGCCACCGCCTGCAGCCAGTAGGTGACGGCGAAGCTGCGATCGAAGATGCGCAGCGAGGCGGCACGGATCTCGCGCGGCGCCGCGAACTCGAGCAGGCTGCCATCGGCGCCGAGCTGGTCGGCGAGATGGCGCAGGCCCGCTTCGACCTGGCCGGTGTTCGGCGCCCGGCTGCAGCCAGAGGGCGAGATCGTTGATGCGATCGTCGCCGGTCAGGCGCTGCCAATCCTTCGCCTCGAGGACGATCGCGCCGTACTGCCGCGCGTAGTCGCGCCAGACGCCGCGCACGAAGACGCTGGCGCGCGCGCCGTTCGGCAGCGGCAGGTCGAAGGCCTTGCCGGCGCGCGCGCCGTAGAGCGAGACCACCGCTTCGCTCACGTAGGCCGCGACCGCTCCGGCCGGAGCGGCGACGAGATCGCCGGCGAGAGGAAGGCTGGCCGCCGGATCGCCGATCCGCCGCGCGATGATGGCCACGGCCGGCCGCGAAGGGGCAAGAGGCACGCGCACGACGCGTTGTGCTTCGGCGTGCATGACGCCGGGGATTCGCGCGGCCTGCAGCGGCATCTCGGATGGCAAGGTCGCCAGGTCGCCGCCGCCCGGCCCGGCGGCAGCACGCGCATAGAGATCGGCCGGCAGCACGGTGTCGAGCCAGTGCGTCACCGCATCGCGAAAGCTCGCCACCATCACCGTCAGCGCCACCGACAGGGCGAGGCTGGCGACGACGCCGGCGACGGCGATGGTGGCGCTGTCGCGCTCGTGCCGCGCGCGCTCGACGACGAGGAGCGCGAGGGCGCGGCGCGGTGGCGCAACCGCGAACAGCGCCAGGCCGACGGCGCCGGGCACGCAGGCGATGCCGCCGATCAGCAGGCAGGCGACCGAGGCATAGGCGGCGAGCGGCAGGCCGTCGATGGCGGGCAGCAGGGCCAGCGCGATGCCGGCGGCGATCAGGCCGAGCCCGATGGTCCACGAGCGGTGCGGTCGCGCCGGCGGCCCCATGCCCTTGAGTGCCTGCGCGGGCGCGATCGCCTGTGCAGCGCGCGCCGGCAGCCAGGCGCCGACGAGCGCGGCCGCGAGACCGAGCGCGCCGTAGAGCGCGGCACCGGCGGCATCGAATCGCAAAGCAGGCGCGACGCCGGAAAAATAGCCGCCGCCGAGGTCGCCGCCGAACAAGCGCAGCGCGCCCGCTGCGAGCGCCGTGCCGAGGCCCAGGCCGAGCACGCTGCCGATGCCGCCGAGCAGCGCCGACTCGGCGAGCACGAGCGCCAGCCGGCCGCGTGCCGACAGGCCGAGCACGCCGAGGAGGGCGAGCTGCTGGCGCCGCTTGGCAACCGAGAGCGAAAGAATCGAGAAGACCAGGAAGGCGCCGGTGAACATCGCGACCAGCGCCAGGACGGTGAGGTTGACGCGATAGGCGCGCGACACGTTCGAGACGCGTTCGATCGCTTCGGCGGGCGAGGCGAAGCGAACGCCGGGCGGTAGCGCCAGACTGCGTGTGAAGGCGTCGCGATCGGTGCCGGCAACCAGGCGCAGGTCGAGTCGGCTCAGCCGGCCGAGCATGCCGAGCACCGCCTGTGCGCCGGCGATGTCCATCACGCCGAGCGGCGGGCCGCCGGTCGAGACGCTGCCGGCGACGCGCAAGCGGGTCCGCCCGTGCGCGGCCTGGATCGAGACGCTGGCCGGTGCTGCCGCCGCGAGACGATCGGCGGCGGCGGCATCGAGAAAGATCGCCTCCGGGTCGAGCACGTCGAAGCGGCCGGCGCTCGCGCGCTGGATGCGGCAGCAGCGCCGGCGCCAGTGCCGCGACGACGAGCGCGTCGATGCCGACGATCCGGATCGGCGACCCGCTGGCCGGCCGAATCGAAAGCCCAGGTCTCGCCTTCGACGACCGGGCTGACGGCGGCGACGCCCGACAGCTGCGCGACGCGTTCGTAGAGGGCCTCGTCGAAGCCGGCCTGCGGACCGACGATCTGCAGGTCGGGCTCGCCATTGACCGCGCGCACCGCGGCGCTGAATTCGCCGAGCGCCGAAGCATTGATGAGATGCACCGAGAAGGCGAGCGCGACGCCGAGCATCACCGCGACGACGGCCGCGGCGTTGCGCCAGGGATGGTGGCGCAGCTCCGGCCACGACAACTGCAGCAGCAGGCGAGCCATGGTTGTCGCCGGGTCGCCGGCCCTAGCCGGCCTCGATGCCGCTCGGCGTGAGCGTCACGACGCGGTCGGCGCGCGCGGCGGCGGCGCGCGAATGGGTGGCCAGGATGCAGGCCGCCCCGTGCGCCCGCACCTGTTCGGCGAACAGCGTCATGACGCGATCGGCGGTTGCCGGATCGAGATTGCCGGTCGGCTCGTCGGCCAGGATGAGACGCGGACGGTGCACGAGCGCGCGGGCGATGGCGACGCGCTGGAGCTGGCCGCCGGAGAGCGTCTGCGGCAAGCGGGCCTCGAAGCCGGCGAGCCCGACGGCCGCGAGCAACGCGGCCACTCGTTCGTCGTCGGGTCGGCCTTGCAGGAGCAGCGGCAAGCCGACGTTGGCAGCGACCGTGAGATGGGGCAGGACGTGAAAGGCCTGGAAGACGAAGCCCAGGTGGTCGCGCCGGAAGATCGCCTGGGCCGGCTCGGCGAGCGCGTGGATGTCGACGCCGGCGATGCGCACGCTGCCGGCATCGACGACGTCGAGTCCGGCAATGGCGTTGAGGAGCGTCGACTTGCCGATGCCCGATTCGCCCAGGATGGCAACGAACTCGCCGGCGTCGACGCGCAGGTCGAGGTCGGCGAATACCGGCACCTCGCCGTAGCGCTTGCCGAGCGAGGCGACCTCGAGCAGCGCCATGGCTCAGCGTGGCACGAGGCCGCCGGCGATGCGCACGACCTCGCGCATTGCGTCCGGCGCGTCGCAGGCCACGACATGGCGCTTCGGCATCGCGCGCAGCCAGGTCAGCTGGCGCTTGGCGAGCTGGCGGGTCGCTGCGCTGCCGGTCGCCTGCAGGGTCGAGAGGTCGCCGGCATCGAGCGCGGCCCAGGCCTGGCGATAGCCGACGGCGCGCATCGAGGGCAGGTCCGGTCCGAGATCGCCACGCGCGCGCAGGTGTCGGACTTCGTCGACGAAGCCGGCCGTCAGCATGGCGGCGAATCGCGCCTCGATGCGCGCATGCAACCAGGCCCGGTCGCGCGGCTCGAGCGCGATCAGCGGCGGCGGCTCGGGCCGGATCCGCTCGGTGTGCCACGACGACAGCGGACGGCCGCTCAGCCGGTGCACCTCGAGCGCGCGCTGGATGCGTTGCCCGTCGTTGACCGACAGGCGCGCGGCGGTGCTCGGGTCGAGCCCGGCCAGCTCGGCGTGCAGCGCGGGCCAGCCGTCGCGCTGCGCCCTCGCGTCGATCTCGGCGCGAACGGCGGCGTCGGCTGCGGGCATCGCGTCGATGCCGTCGAACAGCGCCTTGAAGTACAGCATCGTCCCGCCGACGAGCAGCGGCAACGCGCCGCGGCCCTCGATCTCGGCGACGAGGCGAGTCGCGTCGGCCACGAAGCGCGCCGCCGAATAGCGATCGCTCGGCTCGACGACGTCGATGAGGTGGTGCGGCACGGCGTCGCGCTCGGCCGCGCTGGGCTTGGCGGTGCCGATGTCCATGCCGCGATAGACCTGCGCCGAATCGACGCTGACGATCTCGACGCGCCGCCGCGGGCCCAGCGCTTCGGCGAGGGCGAGCGCAGCCGCGCTCTTGCCCGAGGCGGTGGGCCCGGCGATGCAAAGGCAGCGCAACGATGCACCGAGCGACACGGCGGGATCGCTCACACCGCGCGGGTCTCGGCCCGCAGCGCTGGAAGTGCATCGGGGCGGGGCATGCGTCGAGGGTAGCAGGCACGCCACGGCGTCTGGTCTATCGTCGGGGGCAGCCAAGCGCGCGCGGTTGGCTGCTCAACGGCGCTCGCATCGCTGCGCCGCATCCACCCCAAGGAGACAGACATGAACATGACTCTCAGCGTTGGCCCGCTCGTTGCGCTGATCGCCGGCATCCTCATCCTCGTCGTGCCGCGGCTGCTCAACTTCATCGTCGCGATCTATCTGATCATCATCGGCCTGCTCGGCCTGTTCGGCGGCAACCTGCACATCTAGCGCCGCCGGACGGGTCAGGGCTGGAAGCGCTCGTCCTCGCGCAGGTAGCGCCACTGCCCCGGCGGCAAGGGGCCAAGCAGCACGGCGCCGATGCGCACGCGCTTGAGACCGAGCACGCGCAGGCCGACCGCCTCGCACATCCGGCGGATCTGCCGCTTCTTGCCTTCGCGCAGGACGAAGCGGAGCTGGTCGGCGTTGACCCACTCCACATCGGCGGGCAGGAGTGGCTCGCCGTCGAGCGAGAGGCCATGCCGCAGGAGGGCGAGCCCAGCCGGCGCCAGCGGCGTGCCGCGCTCGCTCACGACGCGCACCAGATATTCCTTCTCGATCCCATTGCCTTCGCCGACCAGCTGCTTGGCGATGCGGCCATCCTGCGTGAGCACCAGGAGGCCGACCGAATCGATGTCCAGGCGGCCGGCGGGAACGAGGCTCTTCAGGTGCTGCGGCGTGAACTGCAGCGCCATGCGGTCGTCGCGCCAGCGCCGATCGGGCGTGACCAGCACGCGCGCCGGTCGATGGCCGTCTTCGGCCTGGCCGCTGACGTAGCCGACCGGCTTGTTGAGCAGCACCGTCACCTGCTCGGCCTGGGCGCGCCGGGCGCGCGGGTCGATGGTGACGCGCTGGCTCGGGAGTACGCGCGACCCGAGCTCGCTCACCACGGCGCCGTCGACGCGAACCCAGCCGCGCGTGATCCATTCGTCGGCCTCGCGGCGCGAGGCCAGGCCGAGCTCGCTCATGCGCTTCGAGAGGCGCACGCTGCCGTCGACGTGGCGCGCTGCGCCGGCGTCATCCGCCACGCCGCCCGGTACCTGTGCCGGTGGTCGGGCCGGTGTCTTCACCGGCCGCGCCAGAACATCTGGTCGAGCTCGCGCAGGGTCACCTGGCGCCAGGTCGGCCGGCCGTGGTTGCACTGATCGGCGCGCTCGGTGCGCTCCATGTCGCGCAGCAAGGCGTTCATCTCGTCGATCGTCAACTGCCGGTTGGCACGCACCGCGCCGTGGCAGGCCATGGTCGAGAGCAAGCGGTCGCGGGCGCGTGCCACGGCCGCGCTGGCACCGAGCTCGGCCAGGTCGGCCAGCACGCTGCGGGCCAGCTCGACGACGTCGCCGTCCGCGAGCGACGCGGGCACGCTGCGAAGGGCGAGCATGCCGGCAGCGAGCGGCGAGAGGTCGAGGCCGAGCCCGCGCAACGCGTCGGCGCTGGCTTCGGCCACCGCGATCTCTTGCGCCGTCGCCGCGAAAGCGGCGGGAATGAGCAAGGTCTGCACCGCCGGAGCGATGCCTTCGAGGTCGCTCTTCAATCGTTCGTAGACGACACGCTCGTGCGCGGCGTGCATGTCGACGATGACGAGGCCGGCGGCGTTCTCGGCCAGGATGAAGGTGCCCGCCACCTGCGCCAGCGCGCGGCCGAGCGGCCAGGCGGAAGGGTCCGGCATCGACTCGGTGCTGAGGACGCGCGGCCGGCCATCGGAAGGCGACGGCTCCGCCGCGCCCCAGAACGCCGGTGTCGGCTCGGCGACGCGCCAGGGTGCCGAGGTCGGCCAGGCGAGAGGTCGCTGCGTGAAGTGCGGGGCGGCATCGAACGGGCCGGCGCCGGGCGCCGCGCCGGGCTCGGCCGCCTCTTGCCGCACCGCTGCGCCGACCGGCAGGGCGAGTGCTGCCTGCACTGCCTTGCGAACCACCTCGTGGATCTCGCGCGAGTCGCGAAAGCGGACCTCGATCTTGGTCGGGTGGACGTTGACGTCGACGCGTTCCGGCGCGACATCGATGAACAGCAGGTAGGCCGGATGACGGCCGCCGTGCAGCACGTCGTCGTAGGCGGCGCGCACCGCATGCGCGATGAGCTTGTCGCGGATCGGCCGGCCGTTGACGTAGACGTATTGAAGATCGGCGCGGCCGCGCGCCGATTCCGGCGAGCCGGCGCGGCCATGCAGGCGCAGGCCGCCGAGATCGACGCCGACGCTGCGGCTGTGGCCCACGAATTCGGCACCGAGCACGTCGCCGATCCGGTCGGCGGCAGCGGCGCGCGGCCAGCGCACGATCGCCTTGCCGTCGTGCCAGAGCGCGAAGGCAACGTCGGGCCGCACGATCGCCTGGCGGCGCATCGCCTCCAGGCAATGCGCGAGCTCGGTCGCCTCGGTCTTCAGGAACTTGCGCCGCGCCGGCGTGTTGAAGAAGAGCTCGCGCACCTCGATGCTGCTGCCCACGCTGCGCGCCGACGGCAGCAGCTCGCCGCTGCGGGCGTCGAGGCGCGTCGCATGCGCGGCGTCTTCGGTGCGGCTCGTGATCGAGACCTCGGCCACCGAAGCGATGGCCGCCAGGGCCTCGCCGCGAAAGCCGAGCGTGGCCACGCCTTCGAGCTCGGCGAGCGTCGCGATCTTGCTCGTTGCGTGCCGGCGCAGCGCGAGCGGGAGCTCGGCGGCGTCGATGCCGTGGCCGTCATCCTCGACCGCGATCGAGCGCGTGCCACCCTGGTTGAGGCGCACGACGATGCTCGTGGCACCGGCATCGATGGCGTTGTCGATCAGCTCGCGCACGACCGAGGCCGGCCGCTCGACCACCTCGCCGGCGGCGATCTGGCTGATCAGCTCGCCGGGCAACTCGCGGATCGGCCGGCGCACGCGAGACTCGATCACGGCATTCATCGGCTCATTGTAGGAACGTGAAGACGCCACACCGGCGATGGTGTCAGAGAGTTGGCACCCGCCGGGTACCGCGGTGGCGGCAGGCAAGCCGCTCGTGTTAGCTTCAGGGCGATGAACGAGAGCGCTCCGGCTGCAGCTCCCACCGAAGAATCGCCCGCCTTCCTGCAGGCGGTGCAGGATCTCGGGCGGACGCGCCAGGTCGTCACGTCGCAGCCGATCTTCAATGCCCAGGGCATCAAGCTGCTCGAGGGCGGCGCGACCGTCGACCAGGGCCTGTACGAGCGGCTCGTCTCGCATCGGCTGTCGCGTCCGCTCGACGAATGCGTCGAAGCGGAGCCGAGCGTCGATGCCATGATGCTGCGCGAAGCCGCGCTCGAGGCGATCGGGCGCTGGCCGTTCTTCGAGCGCGCGGCGCCGGCCGGCCGCACGCGCGAGATCGTGCTCTCGGCGCTCGCTGCCGTGCCGCTGCCCAAGCCGGTGGCCCTGCATCTCATGCTGGCGCGCGACACCCGGCCCGATCTCTTCGCCCACAGCATCCTGATGGCGCTGCTCTGCGCCCATCTCGCACGCGAAGGCGGCGCGCCGGGTCACGAGATCGCCGATGCCGCCGCCGCCGGCCTGCTCCACGACATGGGCATGCTGCACATCGACCCCGATCTGCTCGATTCCGACGAGCGCCTGACCGGCGACCGCCTGAAGCCGGTCTACGTGCACCCGCTGACCTCGTCGATGCTGATCGGCCGCTTCAGCGACTATCCGAAGGAGGTGGTGCGCGCCATCGTCGAGCATCACGAGCTGCTCGATGGCTCGGGCTATCCGCGCGGGCTGGCCGGCAACGCGATCAGCCCGCTCGGCCGCATGCTCTCGCTCGCCGAAGTGGTGACCGCGATGTTCGACGGCGAGCGCGAGCACCCGGAGCAGCGCGTCTCGCTGCTGCTGCGCATCAACCCGCACCGCTACGACGCGGCGCTGGTGCCATCGATCCATCGCCTGCTGCGCGCCGCGCCGGCGCCCGAGGCCGGCGCCGGCGGGCCGCCGGAGCGATCGATCGAGCGCCTGCTTCGCCTGTCCGACGAGCTCGGGCGCTGGCGCACGACGAGCGAACAGCTTCGGCGCGAGCTCGACGGCCCGCATGCGGCGCTCCTGCATTCGCTCGACGAGCAGAACGAAACCTTGCAGCGGATGCTTTACGAAGCCGGCATCACGCGCGAGCAGCTCGGCGCGCTCGGCAGCGACCTCGGCGCCGACGGCGCCGTCGGCGTCGAGCTGTGGGCGCTGGCCGAAGAGCTGCTGTGGCAGCTGCATGCCGCCGCCAACCAGCTCAAGCGCCGCTGGCAGGCGAGCGAGCCGGTGCTGCCTCATCCCGAAGCACTCGCGGCCTGGTTCAAGAGCGTCGCCTCGCTCGACGAAAAGGCTGCTCCGGCCTGAGCGGCCGGCCCGCGGGCGGCCGTGATAATCGGCCATGGATCTGCTCGCGAGCCTCGTCGACTTCGCCCTGCACGTCGATGTCCACCTGGCCCGATTCGTCGCCGACAACGGGACCTGGGTCTACGCGCTGCTGTTCGCGATCATCTTCGTCGAGACCGGCCTGGTCGTGATGCCGTTCCTGCCGGGCGATTCGCTGCTCTTCGTCGTCGGCGCGCTGTGTGCCACCGGCGCGATGAGCCTGCCGCTGGTGCTGCTGTTGCTCTGGCTGGCGGCGGTACTCGGCAACCAGAGCAACTACGCGATCGGCCGTCATTTCGGGCCGCGCGTGTTCCAGTGGGAGAGCTCGCGCTGGTTCAATCGCCGGGCCTTCGACCAGGCGCACGCGTTCTACGAGCGCTACGGCGGCATCACCATCATCGCGGCGCGCTTCATGCCGTTCCTGCGCACCTTCGCGCCGTTCGTGGCCGGCGTCGCGCAGATGACGCGGCGCAAGTTCACTCTCTTCGACCTGACCGGCGGTGCCCTCTGGATCGGCAGCGTCACCCTGGCCGGCTATCTCTTCGGCAACATTCCCTGGGTCAAGGCAAACCTCGACAAGATCATCTGGGCGGCGATCCTGGTTCCTGGGGCCATCGTCCTCATCGGGGCGTGGCGGGCGCGGATGAAGCAGGGCGCGAAGGCGGTCTAGCCTTGTGCTCGCCCGCCGGCCTGGAGGCCGCAGCGGCGGCCGGCGCGCTGGCCGCCGCTGCCGAGGCTTTCGGCGCCTCCGCTTCGGTCGGGCAGGCCTGCTGCTGATAGATCGTGCGGCCACCGACGATGCACTTGAACATCTTTGTCGCAGCCTGCGCCTCGCCGCCGGCGGCCGCGAGCAGGGCTACGCTCGTCACTACCAGCGCCTGGGCGATGCGACGCCGACTGCTCATGAAGACGATGGCGCGACCGGCAGGGCGAGCTGGTCGCCGACGATCTCGGGCTTCATCAGGCGCCAGCGTCCGCGCGTGCTCATGTCGAGCACCTTGGTCGTCACTTCGTCGATGTCGGCGGCAGGGTCCAGGGCTCGCACGCGATGGACACAGCGTGCGATCCACTCGGCCGTGTCGCGCACGTAGTCGATCTCCGAATCGTCGAGGCGGCAGACGAGTCGAAAGGTCTTCTCGAAGGGATCTTCTGCAGGCGTCGTCATTGCCTGCGATTTTCGGCGGCTTCCGTCACGTCGTGCGCACCGGAACTCCCGCCAAGGCCGCGAGCGGCGCGCAAAACGTCACGACCGGCGCCGGGCGAGCGCGCCCGTCGGACTAGCGGACGGTGTAGCCGCGACCGTCCATGCAGGCGAATGTCGCGCGCTGGAAGATGTCGGCGTCGTTCATTGCACCCGCTTGGGTCGTCGCCCAGTGGTTGCAGTCCTGACGATCGGCTTCCGTCTGTGCCGCCGATTGCTTGTTGCGCGGATAGAAGATGGGATCGGGCGCATGCGAGTTGGTGGTCGTTTCCTGCTGGCCGGTCGATGATTGCCCGGAATAGGCCGGCACGGGTCCACTGGACACGACGTAGCCGGGATAGGGGGCGGCATAGCCGGGATACGGATAGCCGTAACCGTAGTACGGATAGCCATATCCGTAGCCGTAATAGCCGCCGAAGCCCACACCGATAGCGACGCCACCCCAGAATGCGCCCGGGTAGTAGCCATAGCCGCCGTGCCAATAGCCCGGATGGCCCCAGCCACCGCCATGCCAGTAGCCGCCGCCGCCGTGATAGGCGCCCGCGCCGTGGTAGCCACCGCCACCGCCACCGCCGCCACCACCGCCGTGCCCACCGCTTGCCGCCTGAGCGACAAAGGGGACCGTGATCAACGCCGCTGACGCAAGCGCCACGGCGAGAGATTTGGCGATCGTCTTCATGATCCAACTCCTGTTCCGTCGTGCCAAGCCGCGACGGCCATTTCAGTACCCGGATTTTGCGCTTCTGTTGCCGCCCGCGCTCGCCGAAGTCCGCCTTTCGGCCTGCTTTCCGACACGACACCGCGCCAATACCGCACAGCAAGCCGCAACCATGATGCCTACGATTTCTTTACCCAATGTTTCCGGGTGGAGATCAACGATGATTTATCGAATCGCGAATCGCACTTGCCTCTTTTTCACTCGCCGCTGCTGCCATGGCCGTGCCGGCCGTCGCTGCGGAATCCGTCAGCGCTGCGGCTTCGAGCGCCGGCCACTCCATCGGCGAGGCCGGCCGCGAAACCGGCCACGCAGTTGCCGAAGGCGGGCGCGAAACTGGTCACGCAGTAGCCGAAGCGGGACGCGAAACCGGTCACGCAGTGGCCGAAGCGGGCCGCGATACCGGTCACGCCGCGGCGCAAGCCGGGCGCGCTACCAAGGCGGAGGCCAAGAAGGGCGAACGCAAGGTGAAGGCCGCGGGCAGCGCCGCCTCCGAGACGAAGTAAGGGTCGAGCGGCGGGCTGCCGCGGCTCAACGTCGCAGCGCCCGCGCCAGTTCCGTGGCGCAGATCGCGACGGCCGCGTTCGCTTCGTCGAGCACCTTGCCCATGGTGATGAAGCCGTGGATCTGGCGTTCGAAACAGATGTAGGTGCAACGCCCGCCTGCGGCTGACAGCGCGTCGGCGTAGTCCAGGCCTTCGTCTCGCAGGGGGTCGAATCCGGCGGTCAGCACGAGTGCCGGAGGCAGGCCACGCAGGTCGCCGCGCAGCAGCGGAGAGGCACGCCAGTCGAGATACTGCACGGGGTCGGCAATGTAGTTGGCGCGGTAGTAGCCGATCGTGTCGCTCTCGAGCAGATAGCCGCGGCCGTTGGACGTGTGCGACGCGTGACCGAGGCGCATATCGGCGGCGGGATAGATCAGCAACTGATAGGCGACCGGCAAGTTGCCCGCATCGCGCGCCATGATGGCGATCACGGCAGCGAGATTGCCGCCGGCGCTGTCGCCCCCGACGGCCAGCCGCGCCGCATCGAGACCGAGCGCTGAGGCCTGGTCCCGGACAAAGCGGGTTGCCGCGAGGCAGTCGTCAACGGCGGCAGGAAAGCGGTGCTCGGGGCCCATGCGGTAGTCGACCGAGACGACCGCGCAGCGCGAGCCATTGGCAAGCTGGCGGCAGAGCACGTCATGGGTATCGAGGTCGCCGATCGTCCAGCCGCCGCCATGGAAATAGACCAGCACCGGCAGCGCGCCAGCCGCCTCGCTGCGCAGCGTCGGCCGGTACAGGCGCAGCGGAATGGCGCCGTGCGGCCCGGTTGCCGAAAGCTCCGACACCTCGGCCACCGCCGGCGTGTCGGGCTGCGTCAGGCTGCGGCGGTCGCGATAGAACCGACGGGCCTCGACGGGCGACAGCGTATGCATCGGCGGCAGGCCGCGCTGCTCGATGAGGTCGAGCAGGGCACGCGCTTGCGGATGGAGCATGGGAGTTCCTCGAGGTTGCGTTGTTCGGCCCTACAGCTGTCGGCTTCGCGCCAGCGGCGGGTTGCGTGCGAAGTAGCGCTGGATCCCGGTCGCCAGGGCCTCGACGAGCCGGGCCTGATATTCGGGATCGCGCAGCCGGGACTCTTCTTCCGGGTTCGAGATGAAGGCCGACTCGACCAGGATCGAAGGAATGTCGGGCGCCTTCAACACCGCGAAGCTGGCCTGCTCGACGCTGCCCTTGTGCAGGCGACCGACCTTGCCGATCTGCCCCAGCACCTCGTCGCCGAGCTTCAGGCTGTCCTTGATCTGCGCTGTCGTGCTCATGTCGATCAGGGTCTGCATCACGGTCTGGTCCTTGACCGCGACGTTGACGCCGCCGACCAGGTCGGCGGCGTTTTCGCGGTTCGCCATCCAGCGCGCCGCGCTGCTCGTGGCACCGCTCTGGCTGAGCGCGAAGACCGACGCGCCGCGCGCTTGCGGCGTGAGGAAGGCGTCGGCGTGGATCGAGACGAACAGGTCGGCCTGGACGCGGCGCGCCTTCTTGACGCGGTCGCCGAGCGGCACGAAGAAATCGGCGTCGCGCGTCAGCATGGCGCGCATCGACGGGTTGGCGTTGATGCGGTCGCGCAGCTGCAGCGCGATGGCCAGCACGACGTCCTTCTCGTGCAGGCCGCTCGGGCCGGTCGCGCCCGGGTCTTCGCCGCCATGGCCAGGGTCGAGCGCGATGACAACGAGCCGGTCGATCTTCGCCTGGCCGGCGACCGAAGGCGCGATCGGGATCGGCGGCGGCGCCGCTCCGCCCTTGGCGGCCGACGCGGCCGGTGCCGCGCCCTGGGCCAATATCGGGGCCGAGGCCGCGAATGGCGGCGCCGTGCTCGCGCCGCCCGTGGCCGGCAGCGCGCCGGCGTTCATCTTGCCGATGAACTCGCCGAGGGCATCCTGCACTTCCTTGGCGGCCTTCGCCTCGGCGGCCTCCTTGTCGCGGATCAGCTCGAGCAGGGGATCGCGCTCATGCGTCGGGTAGAGGTCGAAGACCAGCCGGTAGCGATACGCCGCCACCGGCGCCAGCGTGAAGAGTTGCGGCGCGGTCGCCTGCTTCAGGTCGATGACGAGGCGGACGACGCGTGGTTGGCTCTGGCCGACGCGCACGCCGGCGATGAAGGGGTCGTCGGAACGCACCTTGCCGACGAGCTCGCGCAGTTGCGGGCTGAGCTCGAGGCCGTCGACGTCGATGACCAGGCGCGACGGGTTCTCGGCGGTGAAGTGACGCTGCGACAGTGCGGCATCGGACTCGATCGTGACCCGCGTGTACTCGTCGGCCGGCCAGACGCGGACCGCGACGATGGCGGCGCCGAAGGCGATCTCGCGCGCGCCCAGGCCGAGGGCCAGCGCGCCCATCGAGCGCAGTGCCGCGCGGCGCGAAGGCGAGGTCATGGCAGCAAGGCCTGGCCGATGCCGCTCAGCGCGTCGAAGCGCACGTCGCGGCCGTCGTCGGCGTCGTGCGGCTCGATCTCGATGCGCAGGTCGCAGCGCGGCAGCAGCCCTTCGGCCTTCTCGGGCCATTCGACGAGCTTCAGGCCGCCGCCCGCGAAGACATCGCGAAAGCCGGCGTCCTCCCATTCCTGCGGATCGTCGAAGCGGTAGAAGTCGAAGTGGGCGATCTCGAAGCCGCCGCGATCAACGGCGGCGCGATAGGGTTCCATCAGCGCGTAGGTCGGACTCTTGATCGCGCCGGTGATGCCGAGCGCGTGCAGCAGGTGGCGCGCGAAGGTCGTCTTGCCGGCGCCGAGCGGTCCGTGCAGCTCGATGAAGGCGCCGCGCAAGGCCGGCCGCAGGGCGAGCGCAGCGGCACTGGCGGCGCACGCGGCCTCGTCCGGCCACGCCAGCGCGCGGGTTTCTAGAATCGAAGCCTGCAATGAGCGAGTCTCACGTCCTGGATGGCGATGCCTTGCTCGCGCGAATGCGAGCCTGGGGCCGCGAGCTCGGATTTTCCCAGATCGGCATCGCCGACATCGATCTTGCCTCGGCCGAGAGCCATCTGCTGTCATGGCTGGACAACGGTTTTCATGGCGCGATGGACTACATGTCGGCGCACGGCTTGAAGCGGGCACGCCCGGCCGAGCTCGTACCGGGGACCGTTCGCGTCGTCACGGCCCGGCTCGACTACCTGCCGCGCGCGACCGCGCCGGGCTGGCAGGCGATCGAATGGCACCGCCTCGAGGCCGAGCCCGAGCGCGCCTCGATCTCGCTCTACGCGCGCGGTCGCGACTATCACAAGGTCGCGCGCGCGCGCCTGCAGCAGCTCGCCGATCGCATCGCCGACGAGATCGGCGCCTTCGGCCATCGCGTCTTCACCGATTCGGCGCCGGTGCTCGAAGTGGAGCTGGCCGCCCGCAGCGGCATCGGCTGGCGCGGCAAGCACACGCTGGCGCTCGACCGGGATGCCGGCTCGATGTTCTTCCTGGGCGAGATCTACATCGACGTGGCGCTCGCGCCGACGCCGCCGGTCGAGCCGCACTGCGGCAGCTGCAGCGCCTGCATCGACGTCTGCCCGACCGCGGCCATCGTCGGCCCCTACCTGCTCGACGCGCGCCGCTGCATCTCGTACCTGACGATCGAATCGAAGGATGCGATACCGGTCGAGTTGCGCGCAGCGATCGGCAATCGCATCTATGGCTGCGACGATTGCCAGCTCGTCTGTCCCTGGAACAAGTACGCCAGGACCAGCGCGCTCCCCGACTTCGATGCCCGCCCCGCGTTCGACGGTCCGGGATTGCTCGAGCTCTGGGCCTGGGACGAGGCCGAGTTCCTGCGCGCCACCGAAGGCAGTGCCATTCGACGCATCGGCCACGAGCGCTGGCAACGCAACCTCGCGGTGGCGCTCGGCAATGCCTTGCGCAGCACCGGCAACCCGGCGATTGCGATCGCACTGCGCGGCCGGCGCCAAGGCGCAAGTCCGCTGGTGCAGGAGCACATCGACTGGGCCCTGGCTCAGGCCAAGGCGTCGCCGTGAAGCTCAGTGCGCCGCCGTCATGGCGGCGAGGCCGGCGAGCGCGAGCGGAATGCTGAGCATGCCGAGCAGCGTCGAGACGGTGACGAGGCCGGCGACGAAGGCGCCGTCACCGCCCATCCGCGCCGCCAGCACGTAGGTGCTGGAAGCGGTCGGCAACGCGCCGAAGAGCACCACGATCACGCTTTGGGCCGGGCCGAGATGGAGCGCGAGGCAAAGGCCGATGGCGACGAGCGGCAGCAGGGCATGGCGAATGAAGAGCAGCGCCGCGGCCAGACCGGGCGCGGCTCGAACGCCGCCCACGGCCAGGCCCGCGCCCACCGCCATCAGGCCGAGCGGCAGTGCTGCTGCGCCGATGCGCTGCATGACCGTCCCGATCGTTTCCGGCAGATGCACGCCGGCGGCGTTGGCGAGCAGGCCGAGCACCGTGCTGATGATCAAGGGATTGCGGCCGAGCTCGCGCAGATAGGGATGGCCGCCGTGGCGGGCCAGCGGCCAGACCGCGGCGACATTGGCGAGCGGCACGCTGAGGGCGATCAGCAGCGCCACCCAGGCCAGCCCTTGCGCGCCCTGCAGGCGCTCGGCCAGGGCCAGCGCCATGTACGAGTTGAAGCGGTAGGCGACCTGTGCGCCCGAGGCGTGCCGGCGTTTGTCGATGCCCGGCGCGAGGCCGATCGCGAGAGCGGCGACGATGCCGACCGCCACCGTGCCGACGCCCGCGACCGCAAGGTCCAGGCTCTCGGCCGGCTGGAGCGGGCTCTTCAGCGTCGAGGTGAATAGCAGGACCGGAAAGAGCAGAAAGTAAACCAGCTTTTCGGCCGCGTCCCACACCGTGCGATCGAGCGCGGTGCCGCGACGGATGACGAAGCCGAGCAGGATCAGCAGGAAGTCCGGCAGGAGCAGCAAGGCGTTCGCCATGGCGCCGAGTATGCCGGCGGGTCCTCATGAGCGGCCGCGCGCCAGACCTTCGCCTAGACTGGCGCTTCGTCGATTTCATTGGCCCGGAGAGCCGCCTCATGCCGCAAGTGACCAGGACGGGCGCGCCTGATCCGTCGAGCGTCGAGGCGATCGATCGGTTCGTCGAAGCCTTGTGGATCGAGGACGGCCTGGCGGCCAATACCCTGGCGGCCTATCGGCGCGACCTCGAGCTGCTGGCCTCCTGGCTTGCGGCGGCCGGCGCGACGCCGCTGCTCGTGGCGAGCGAAGCCGACCTGCGCGAATACGCCGTGGCCCGGCACGCCGGCAGTGCGGCGACAAGCACGAATCGACGCCTGACGGTATTCAAGCGCTTCTTCCGCTGGGCACTGCGCGAGCAGCTGGCGCGCGCCGATCCGACCCTGCGCCTGGCTGCGGCACGGCAGCCGCTGCGCGTGCCGAAGGCGCTCTCGGAAAGCCAGGTCGAGGACTTGCTGGCGGCGTGTGCCACGGCTTCGCCGATCGGGCTGCGCGACCGCACGATGCTCGAGCTGATGTATGCGAGCGGCCTGCGCGTCAGCGAGCTGGTCGGCCTGAAGACGGTCAACGTCAGCTTCGTCGAGAGCGCGCTGCGCGTCACGGGCAAGGGCGCCAAGGAGCGCCTCGTGCCATTCGGCGAAGAAGCGCATGTCTGGATGGAGCGCTATCTGGCCGAAGCGCGCGGCGCGATCCTCGGCCGCCGCTCCAGCGACGCTCTCTTCGTCACCGCGCGCGGCGGCCCGATGACGCGCCAGATGTTCTGGAAGATCGTCAAGGCGCGCGCGCTGGCGGCGGGCATCGCGGTGCCGATCTCGCCGCACACCCTGCGTCATGCCTTCGCCACCCATCTGCTCAATCACGGTGCCGACCTGCGTGCCGTGCAGATGCTGCTCGGCCATGCCGACATCTCGACCACCACGATCTACACCCACGTGGCGCGCGAGCGCCTGAAGGCGCTGCACGCGCTGCATCACCCGCGCGGCTGAAGCCGGCCAGGCGCGGCTCAGCCGCCCAGCAACTCGCCGAAGCGCGCCAGGTCGACGTTGCCGCCGCTCAGGATCACGCCGACACGCTGTCCCTTCAGCTCGGCCTTCATCCGCCGCGCCGCGGCGAAGCCGAGGCAGCCGGTCGGCTCGACGATCATCTTCATGCGCGAGGCGAAGAAGCGCATCGCCTCGACCAGCTCGGGGTCGCTGGCGGTGAACACGTCATCGACATCGCGCCGGATGATCTCGAAGGTGATCTTGCCGAGCGCCTGCGTCTGGGCGCCATCGGCGATCGTCTTCGGGGTCTCGATGTGCACGATGCGGCCGGCCCGAAACGACTGCTGGCCGTCGTTGCCGGCCTCCGGTTCGACGCCGTAGACCTTGCAGCCGGGCGCCAGGGCGCGCGCCGCCAGTGCCGAGCCGGACAGCAGGCCGCCGCCGCCCATGCAGACGAAGAGCGCGTCGAGCGGGCCGACCTCTTCGATCAGCTCCTTGGTGGCCGTGCCCTGGCCGGCAATGACGTCGGGATGATCGAAGGGCGGGATCAGGGTCAGGCCACGCGCTTCGGCCAAGCGGCGACCGATGGCTTCGCGGTCTTCCTTGTAGCGGTCGTAGACCACGACCTCGCCGCCGTAGCCCTTCGTCGCCGCGACCTTGGTCGCGGGCGCGTCGTGCGGCATGACGATCGTCGCCGGCATGCCGAGCAGGCGCGCCGCGAGCGCCACCGCCTGCGCATGATTGCCCGACGAGAAGGCGACCACGCCGGCCTTGCGCTGCGCCGCGTCGAATCGCGAGAGCGCGTTGTAGGCGCCGCGGAACTTGAACGCGCCCATGCGCTGGAAGTTCTCGCACTTGAAGAACAGCTCGGCGCCGCTCTCGTCGTTCGCGGTGCGCGAGGTCAGGACCGGCGTGCGATGGGCGGCACCGGCGATGCGCGCCGCGGCGGCCTCGACGTCGGCATAGCTGGGGACGTTCGACATCGGGTCCTTCAAAAGGTATCGAGGGTGATCGGCTTGCCGAAGGAACGGCTCATCCCACGACGGCCACCGGGATGCGTCCGATCTTCGCCTTCCATTCGGCTGGCCCCGTGTCGTGTACCGACGTGCCCTTGGCATCGACGGCGACGGTCACCGGCATGTCCTTGACCTCGAACTCGTAGATCG
This sequence comes from uncultured beta proteobacterium, assembly GCA_963778525.1. Classification (GTDB taxonomy): domain Bacteria; phylum Pseudomonadota; class Gammaproteobacteria; order Burkholderiales; family Burkholderiaceae_C; genus Schlegelella_A. Next base: position 345,124 of record CAVZUJ010000002.1, read on the forward strand.
CCTCCATGCCGAGATCGGCAAAGCCGACGACGCGCGCGTGCCGGATCGCCTTCGAGACCAGGTAGGCGGCCCCGCCCACGCCCATCAGGTAAGCGCTGCCGTGCCTCCTGATCGCCTCGATGGCGCTCGGTCCCCGCTCGGCCTTGCCGATCATCGCGATCAGGCCGGTTTGCGCCAGCATCATCTCGGTGAACTTGTCCATGCGTGTCGAGGTGGTCGGACCGGCCGGCCCCACGACCTCGTCGCGCACCGGATCGACCGGGCCGACGTAGTAGATGACCCGCCCGTTGAAGTCGACCGGCAGCTTCTCGCCCCTGGCCAGCATGTCCTGGATGCGCTTGTGCGCGGCGTCGCGGCCGGTCAGCATCCTGCCGCTGAGCAGCAGCGTGTCGCCGGGACTCCAGGTCGCGATCTCTTCCTTCGTCAGCCGGTCGAGGTCGACCTTCTTCGACTTGTTGTAGTCGGGCGCCCATTTCACATCCGGCCACAGGTCGAGGCTCGGCGGATCGAGGTAGGCGGGGCCGGAGCCGTCGAGCACGAAGTGGGCGTGCCGCGTGGCGGCGCAATTCGGGATCATCGCCACCGGCTTGGACGCCGCGTGCGTCGGCGCCATCGCGATCTTCACGTCGAGCACGGTGGTCAGGCCGCCGAGGCCCTGCGCGCCGATGCCGAGCGCGTTGACCTTGTCGCAGAGCTCGATGCGCAGCGCCTCGGTCTTGTCCTTCGGGCCGCGCGCTTTCAGCTCGGCCATGTCGATGTCGTCCATCAGGCTGCGCTTGGCCATGAACATCGCGTGCTCGGCGGTGCCGCCGATGCCGATGCCGAGGATGCCGGGCGGGCACCAGCCGGCGCCCATCGTCGGCACCGTCTTCAGCACCCAGTCGACGAGGCTGTCGCTCGGATTCATCATCACGAACTTCGACTTGTTCTCGCTGCCGCCGCCCTTGGCCGCGACGATCACGTCGACCTTGTCGCCGGGCACCAGCGCCATGTGCACGACCGCGGGCGTGTTGTCCTGGGTGTTCCTGCGCTCGAAGTGCGGGTCGCCGACGATCGAGGCGCGCAGCGGGTTGTCGGGATCGAGATAGCCCTTGCGCACGCCCTCGTTCACGGCCTCCTCGATGCCGGCCGGAAAGCCCTCGAAGCGCACGTCCATGCCGATCTTCAGGAAGACGTTGACGATGCCGGTGTCCTGGCAGATCGGCCGCCGGCCTTCGGCACACATCTTCGAATTGGTGAGGATCTGCGCGATCGCGTCCTTCGCCGCCGGGCTCTCCTCGAGCGCGTAGGCGCGCGAGAGATGGGCGATGTAGTCGGCCGGGTGATAGAAGCTGATGTACTGCAGCGCGCCGGCGATGCTGTCGACGAAGTCGGCGTGGCGAAGGGTCGTGGTCATGAGGTCGGACGCCGTCTTGCGGCGGATGGGTTCGATGCGCGTCGTCCTGCGCCAGGGTTCGGTCGAGAGAAACGGCGGAAATTGTAGTGGGCCGACATGAGGTACAACGGCACGATCACGACCCAGGAGACAACCGCATGAGCGCAGAAGCCCACGTCTACGAGCCGCCCGAGCGCGCCGTGAAGAACGCCTGGGTCTCGGGCATGGCTGCCTACCGGGCGCTCTGCGACGAGGCGGCAAGCGACCACGAAGCCTACTGGGCCCGGCTCGCGCGCGAGCTGATCAGCTGGCACACGCCGTTCAAGAAAGTGCTCAACGCCGACAAGGCGCCGTTCTTCAAGTGGTTCGAGGACGGCACCCTGAACGCCTCCTACAACTGCCTCGACCGCAACGTCGAGGCCGGCCTCGGCGACAAGACCGCGCTCATCTTCGAGGCCGACGACGGCAGCGTCGCCACCGTCAGCTATCGCGACCTGCTGGAGCGCACCTGCCGGCTGGCCAACGCCATGAAGGCGCGCGGCGTGGTCAAGGGCGATCGCGTCGTCATCTACATGCCGATGTCGGTGGAAGGCATCGTTGCGATGCAGGCCTGCGCGCGCCTCGGCGCCACGCACTCGGTGGTCTTCGGCGGCTTCTCGGCGCAAAGCCTGCGCGACCGCATCGCCGACACCGGCGCGGTGCTCGTCATCACCGCCGACGAGCAGATGCGCGGCGGCAAGGCCTTGCCGCTGAAGGCGATCGTCGATGAGGCGCTCTCAGGCACCCCGATGGGCGTGCGCGACGTGATCGTCTATCGCCGCACCGGCGGTGCCGTGGAGATGGTGGCGCCGCGCGACAAGTGGATGCACGAGCTGGTGGCCAAGGAGCCGGCGAGCTGCGAGCCGGAATGGGTCGCCGCCGAGCATCCGCTCTTCCTGCTCTACACGTCCGGTTCGACCGGCAAGCCCAAGGGCGTGCAGCACTCCACGGGCGGCTACCTGCTGCACGCGGCGCTGACCACGAAGTGGACCTTCGACCTGAAGCCCGACGACATCTTCTGGTGCACCGCCGACATCGGCTGGGTCACCGGCCACACCTACATCACCTACGGACCGCTGGCGCTCGGCGGCACCGAGATCGTCTTCGAAGGCATTCCCACCTACCCCGACGCCGGCCGCTTCTGGCAGATGATCGAGAAGCACAAGGTCTCGATCTTCTACACCGCGCCGACGGCGATCCGCGCCCTCATCAAGGCGGCCTCGGTGAACGACAAGGCGCATCCGAAGCACTACGACCTGCACGAGCCTGCGCATCCTCGGCTCGGTCGGCGAGCCGATCAATCCGGCGGCCTGGGAGTGGTACCACGAGCACGTCGGCGGCGGGCGCTGCCCGATCGTCGATACCTGGTGGCAGACGGAGACCGGCGGCCACATGATCACGCCGTTGCCCGGCGCCACGCCGCTCGTGCCGGGCTCGTGCACGCTGCCGTTCCCGGGCATCGATGCGGCGATCGTCGACGAGCAAGGCCACGACGTGCCGAACGGCAAGGGCGGCATCCTCGTCATCAAGAAGCCCTGGCCCGGAATGATCCGCACCATCTGGGGCGACCCGGAGCGCTTCAGGAAAAGCTACTACCCGGACGACTTCCACGGCAAGTACTACCTCGCCGGCGACGGTGCCAGCCGGGACGCGAAGACCGGCTACTTCACGATCACCGGCCGCATCGACGACGTGCTCAATGTCAGCGGCCACCGGATGGGGACGATGGAGATCGAGTCGGCGCTGGTCGCCAACACCGCGCTCGTCGCCGAGGCGGCGGTGGTCGGCCGGCCCGACGAGACGACGGGCGAGGCGATCTGCGCCTTCGTGGTGTTGAAGCGCGCCCGGCCGACCGGCGAAGAGGCCAAGCAGATCGCCAAGGAATTGCGCGACTGGGTCGCCAAGGAGATCGGCGCCATCGCCAAGCCGAAGGACATCCGCTTCGGCGACAACCTGCCGAAGACGCGCAGCGGCAAGATCATGCGCCGGCTGCTGCGCGCGGTCGCCAACGGCGAGGCGATCACGCAGGACACTTCGACGCTGGAGAATCCGGCGATCCTCGAGCAGCTGTCGCAGGTCAACTGAGCGCAAGCCGGGCGCGAACGAAAGCGGTCTTTCGATGTCTCCGATCTTTCACATGATCACCGGCGCGCCCGACGCGGTCGCGCCCTTCAGCCACGCGGTCGAGGCCGACGGCTGGATCTTCGTCACCGGCCAGATGCCGTTCGCCGGCACCTCGGTCGACGAGCCTTATCCCGAAGGCATCGAGGCGCAGACGCATCAGGTGATGAAGAACCTCGAGACGGTGCTGAAGGGTTGTGGCCTCGGCCTGGGCAACGTCGTCTCGGCGCGCGTGTACCTGACCCGCTTCGAAGCCGACTTCGCGGCGATGAACGGCGTCTACGCCGGCTACTTTCCGCTCGGGCGGCGGCCGGCGCGAACCTGCATCGGCGTGACCGGACTGGCCAAGGGCGCGCTCGTCGAGATCGATTTCGTGGCCCGACGCTAGGGCTCGTTCGCGCTGTGGCCGCTACATCGCCTTGAAGAGGTGGACGTAGGCGCGGCTGACGGGCAGCTCCGCGGTGTGGCCGCGCACACGCACGAACAACCGGCTCATCTCGTCGCGCCGGGTGCCGGCGAGACGGTCGAGGTTGACGACGGTCGAGCGATGGATCTGCACGAAGCGCTGCGGGTCGAGCTGGGCGACGAGCTCGGCGATCGAGGTGCGGATCAGGTGTTCGGCGTCGGCGGTGCGAACGCAGGTGTACTTGTCGTCGGCCTGGAAGAAGAGCACGTCGTTCACGTCGATCTGGTGCATCAGCTCGCCCTGGCTTGCGCGCAGGTAGCGCAAGGGCATCGGCGGCGCCGCAGGTGCCGATGCGAGCAGCTGCTGCAACGCGGTCGCCAGCCGGGCATCGTTCGACACGGCTTGCTCCGAAGCGCGCTGCAGTCGTTCGACCGTGCGGGCGAGGCGCTCGGCCTTCACCGGCTTGAGCACATAGTCGAGGGCCTGCTGCTCGAAGGCAGCGACCGCGAACTCGTCGTAGGCGGTGACGAAGACGACGCGCGTCGAGCCCTCGATGCCCTGCGCCACTTCGAGGCCGGTCAGGCCGGGCATCTTGATGTCGAGAAATGCGATGTCCGGCTGGAGCGCGGCGATGCGCTCGGCGGCCTCGATGCCGTTGCGGGCCATGGCCACGATCTCGAGCTCCGGCCAGGCCGCGGCCAGCGCCTTCTTCAGGTAGCCGGCGAGGTTCGGCTCGTCGTCGGCGATGAGTGCGGTGGGCATGGCTGCCTCGTGCTCAGGCGGGTACGGCCAGGCGGGCGCAGACGCCGTGCGGCGCCACCGCATCGAGGCGCAGCGCGGCGGCGTTGCCATAGAGCCGGCCGAGCCGCTCACGGACGTTGCCGAGCGCGGTTCCCGACCCCGACCCGCCAGGTCGCGGCGTGCTGGCCGTGGCGCCCAATCCCGGGCCGTCGTCCTCGACCGTCAACACGAGCGTGCCTTCTTCGAGCGCGGCGGCGATGCGGATCGTGCCGCCGCCGATCTGCGGCTCGAGGCCATGCACGATCGCGTTTTCCACCAGTGGCTGCAGCGTGAGGGGCGGCAGCGCGCGCGCGCGCAGATCCGCGGGGACGTCGATGCGGTAGTGGAGCCGATCTTCCATGCGCATCTTGACGATCCGCAGGTAGGCGGAGACGAGATCGATCTCGTCTCCGAGGGTGTGGGTGCCCTGGCCGAAGCCGGTCAGCGAAGCGCGCAGGTAGTCGACGAAGGACTCGAGCATCGCCTTGGCGCGCGGCGTGTCGGCGTCCATGAGCGAGACGACGTTGGCCAGCGTGTTGAAGAGGAAGTGCGGCTCGATCTGCGCCTGCAGCAGGCGCAGCCGCGCTTCGGCAGCCTGGTTCTCGGCCTGGATCTGCTGCGCCTTGATCGAGAAGAACTTGATGAACAGGGCGCTGATGAGGGTGCCGAACACCAGGCTGGCGACGACGGCGCCGGGCCGCTCGAACGAAAGATAGCTGTGCATGTCGACGCCGAAGGCGAGGTACAAACCGAGCGGCCAGCCGATCGCCGTGCCGATGACCGGCACGACCGCGAAGTAGACCGAGCGGTGTGACCTTCGCCAGGCGCGCAGGCGCTTCTTGCCGACGATGGCGGCCGCGGTCGTGAAGGCGACGCTCACCGACAGCGTGATCGACAGGCTGATGATCAGGTTGATGCGGAACCACGCCGGCCAATGCGAGAGACGGGCGTTGCCGTCGCCGGCATTGAGGGCGGCGTTGAGGATCGTGAATCCGATCGCGCAGAAGACGCCGAAGACTCCGGCCCACGCCAGCTTCACCCACCACGGGCCGGCCTGGCTGTCGTCGCCGCTCAGCCAGCCACGCCAGGACTGCCGCAAACGCTGCACCGTGTTCATGCGGGCAAGTGTACGAATCGGCAGCGCCGGTCCGCGCTTCGGCCGACCGATCGACAGCGGAGCCGACGGTTGGCCGCGCGGCGTCGCCAGTGGCGGACGACGACGCGGGCCGCTCCCTACAATCCCGCTGCCTCTTGCTCTTTGCTTCTCGATGCAGGTTCACGCTTCGGTCTTCAAGGCCTACGACATTCGCGGCGTCGTCGGGCGCACGATCGATGAGGATTTCGCCGAGCATCTGGGCCGCGCCTTCGGCAGCGAAGCGGTCGCCGCCGGCGAGCGGGCGGTCGCGGTCGGGCGCGACGGCCGCATTTCGGGTCCGGGCCTGGCGGCGGCGCTGGTTCGCGGCCTGGCCTCGACCGGGCTCGACGTCGTCGATCTCGGCGCCGTGACCACGCCGATGCTCTACTACGTCGCGGCGACGCGCGGCCAACACGGTTGCTCGAGCGGCGTCCAGGTCACCGGCAGCCACAACCCGAAGGACTACAACGGCTTCAAGATGGTGCTGGCCGGTCGCGCCATCTACGGCGAAGACATCCAGCGCCTGCGCCGGCGCATGGAGGCCGGCGACTACGCGAGCGGATCGGGCCGGGTCGGCGCGATGGACATCACGGCCGAATACACGGCGCGCATCGCCGGCGACTGTCGCCTCGCGCGGCCGATGACGGTCGTCGTCGATTCCGGCAACGGCATCGCCGGTGCGAGCGCGCCGACCGTGCTGCGCGCCCTCGGCTGCACCGTGCACGAGCTGTATTCCGAGGTCGACGGCGACTTTCCGAACCACCATCCGGATCCGAGCCGGCCCGAGAACCTGGCCGACCTCATCGCCCTCGTTGCCGGCAGCGATGCCGAGATCGGCCTCGCGCTCGACGGCGACGGCGACCGGCTGGGCGTCGTCACCAAGGACGGCGCCATCGTCTACCCCGACCGCCAGCTGATGCTGTTCGCGCGCGACGTGCTCGCGCGTCATCCGGGCGACCCGATCCTCTTCGACGTCAAGTGCTCGCAGCGCCTGGCGCCGCTGATCCGTGCCGCCGGCGGCGAGCCGGTGATGTGGAAGACAGGGCACTCGCTGATCAAGGCCAGGATGAAGGAGCTCGGCGCGCCGCTGGCGGGCGAGATGAGCGGCCACATCTTCTTCGGCGAGCGCTGGTACGGCTTCGACGATGCCACCTACACCGCGGCGCGCCTGCTCGAGATCCTGAGCCGCAGCAGCGACCCGAGCGCCGTGCTGAACGCGCTGCCGAGCGGCTTCAGCACGCCCGAGCTCAACGTCGCCTGCGAGGAAGGCGAGCCGGCCGCGGTGGTGGCGCGCCTGCAGGCCGAGGCGCGCTTCCCCGGGGCGAGCGAGGTCGTGACGATCGACGGGGTCCGGGTCGAGTACGACGACGGCTTCGGCCTCATCCGCGCCTCGAACACGACGCCGGTGCTGGTCCTTCGCTTCGAAGGCACGACGGCGCAGGCGTTGCGGCGCATCGAAGCCGACTGCATGGCCGCCTTGCGCGCCATCAAGCCCGATGCGCGGGTCGCGGCGGCAGCGCACTGAAGGCCGCCGGCGTGCCCTTGTCGGCGATCCTCGCAGCGTGCGCATCCTGATCGTCAAGCTCTCGTCGCTCGGCGACGTCGTGCATGCGCTGCCGGTCGTCGCCGACATCCGCCGCGCCCATCCGCAGGCGCTGATCGACTGGGTCGTCGAGCCGGCGTTCGCGCCGCTGCTGCGGCGCGTGCGCGGCATCGCCGAGGTGATCGAGATGCCCTTGCGGCGCTGGAGCGCCGCCGGCTTGAGCTGGAGCGCGCTGAAGGAATTGCGCGCCTTCGTTCGCCGGCTGCGGCGCGAGCGCTACGACGCGATCATCGATCTGCAGGGGCTGACCAAATCGGCCATCGTCGCCCGCCTGGCGCGCGGGCCGAGCTTCGGCCTCGCCAATCGAACCGAAGGGGCGAGCCACGAAGGCCCGGCGCGCTGGCTCGTGACCCGTGCCATTCGCGTCGAGCCGCGCAGCCATGCCCTCGATCGCTCGCGCGAGCTGGTCGGCAAGGCGCTCGCCGTCGGCGTCGACTCGCCGCCGTCGTTCGGCCTCGTGGTCGCAAATCGGGAGCGCGCCGGCGATCGCGTCGTCTTCATTCACGGCACCTCGCGCGACGACAAGCTCTGGCCCGAAGCGAGCTGGATCGAGCTCGGGCGGCGCATCGTTGCTGCGGGCGGCAAGATCGCGCTGCCGCAGTCGGGCCCGGTCGAGCAGGCGCGCGCCGCTCGCATTGCGGCGGCGATCGGCGCCGCGGCCGAAGTCTGGCCGGCGATGCATCTCGATGCGCTCATCGACCGCATGGCCGGTGCCGCCGGCGCGATCGGTGTCGACAGCGGGCCGAGCCACATCGCGGTCGCGCTCGATCTGCCGCATGTGCAGATCTACAACCACCCGACCTCCTGGCGCACCGGGCCGCAGGAGCGCCACGGGCATCGTCACCAGGTCTCGGTCGAAGCCATGCCGACGCCGACGATCGAGGCCGTCTGGGCGGCCTGGCAGCAGGTGCGAGATGCGGCACCGGCAGCCGTGTCGGAGGGCTCGCCTTGAGCGCCGGCCTGGCGCGAGCGGCCTATTCGCTGCTTCTTCGCCTCGTCTGCCCGCTCTACCTGCTGCGCGTGCTCTGGCGCGGCCGCAGCGAGCCTTTGTACGCAAGCGCGCTCGCTGAGCGCTTCGGTTTCTATCGCCGGCCGGTGCGGCCCGGCGCTCTGTGGATCCATGCCGTGTCGCTAGGCGAAACGCGCGCGGCCGGCCCCTTGCTGGAGGCCTTGCGCGCAGCGCTGCCGGGCCAGCGTTTCCTGCTCACGCACGGCACGGCCACCGGCCGCGCTGCCGGCGCGACGCTGCTGCGCGAGGGCGACGCGCAGGTCTGGCTGCCCTTCGACACGCCGGGTGGCGTGCGCCGATTCTTGCGCCAGCACGCACCGGTGGCCGGCGTGCTGATGGAGACCGAGATCTGGCCGAACCTGATCGCCATCGCGAGCGCGCGCGGCGTGCCGATGCTGCTGGCCAACGCGCGCATGAGCGAACGAAGCCTGCGCCGCGGTCGCCGCGTCGGGGCGCTGCTGCGGCCGGCCTTCGCGCGCCTGACCGAGGCCTTCGCGCAAACCGAAGACGATGCGACGCGCCTGCGCGAGGCGGGCGTGCGCGAGGTCGCAGTCGTCGGCAATCTGAAGTTCGACCTGACGCCGGACGCGCAGCTGATCGACACGGGCCGGACCTGGCGCGGCGCTGCCGGCGGACGCGCCGTCGTGCTGGCCGCGATCACGCGCGAGGGCGAGGAGGCGTCGCTGCTCTCGGCCTGGCGCGCGCTTGCCGCGCCGCGGCCGCTGCTGCGTGATCGTGCCGCGCCATCCGCAGCGCTTCGAGGCCGTCGCCGAGCTGATCGAGAGCTCGGGCTTCGTCTTGTCGCGACGCAGCCGCTGGGGCGATGCGCCGGCTGCCGACGCGGCGGCAGCCGATCTGGCTCGGCGATTCGATGATGGAGATGCCCGCGTACTACGGCCTCTCCGACGTCGCGTTGCTCGGCGGCAGCTTCGAGCCGCTCGGTGGCCAGAACCTGATCGAGGCAGCCGCCTGCGGCTGCCCGGTGATCATGGGTCCGCACACCTTCAATTTCGCCGACGCCGCGACCCTGGCCCTGGCGGCGGGCGCGGCGGTGCGTGTCGAGACGATGGCCGAAGCCGTGGCGCAGGCGCTCGCGCTGGTCGGCAGCAAGGAGCAGCCCGCGCGCTCGCAGGCCGCTCTGGATTTCGCTGCCGCGCATCGCGGCGCCGCGGCCCGCATGGCCGGCGCCATCGCCGGCCTGCTCGCCCGCAGGTCGGTGACCTGACGGGCCGCGTCGCGAGCGCTCTGCTCAGGCCCGCAGCAGAGACAGCGGCTTGATCTTCTCGCTGCCGGGGAACACCTCGGTGTCGAGACTGCGCGTCGCGACCTTCAGGTGGTCGCCGAGCACGCCCTTCAGCACCGCGCGCAGGTCGGTGGTGGTCTTCAGGTCGCGCCCTTCGTAGCGCTGGCTGCGCGCGAGGCCGGGCCAGTCGGTGGCGACGCCGCCGCGCACCGCGCCGCCGAGGACGAAGGCGACGCCGCCGGTGCCGTGGTCGGTGCCCTGCGTGCCGTTGATGGCGACGGTGCGGCCGAATTCGCTGGCGACGACGACCACCGTTCGATTCCAGGCGCCGCCGGTGCTCAGGCCGCTGCGCAACGCGGCGAGTCCGGCGTCGAGCTGGCGCAGTCCGTTGCCGAGCGGGCCGTTCGGGTTGACCTGGTTGGCATGCGTGTCCCAGCCGCCGATCTCGAGCACCGCAGCTTGCGGCCCGTTAGCCTGCGCCAGGAACTCGGCAGCGCGCTGGGCGAGGGCAGGGAAGGCGCCCGGTCGCACGCCGTTTGCCGCCATGCCGCCGCCATCGTCGGGCAGGCTGCGGCGCATCGAGATGCAATCGCTTGGCCCGCTCGAGCGCGGCGGCCAGGGCCGGGTCGCTGGCGTACATGCGCTCGACGCGCGCGACAAGATCGGCCGAAGGATCGGGCAAGGTCGAAGGCGCCCAGGTGTCGACGCTGGCCGAGCCGCGCAACACCAGGGGCACCGCCGTGCTGAGGGCGACGCCCTTGCTGCCGTTGACCGCCAGGGCGCGGCCGAGCCAGCCGGTCGCGAGCTCGTAGGGCCGCACGCCGCCGCTCTCGAGCACCTGCTGCGCGTCGAAGTGCGAACGCTCGCGATAGGCGAGGCCGACGGCGTGGACCACGCTCGCTTCGCCGCGCCCGACCATGCCATGCAGCTCGACCAGATTGGGATGCAGCGACAGGGTCGAGTCGAGGCGCAGGGGCGGGGTCGCGTACTGCGCAAGCGGCCCGCGTGCGGCCGCGAAGTCGGGGTCGCCCATCGCCGGTGCGGCGCCGAGCCCGTCCATGCCGCCGCGCAGGATGACGAGCACGAATCGGTTGCCGTCTCTGCCTGCATTGCCGGCGAAGGACAGCGTGGACCAGGCCCCGAGCGCACCGGCGGCTGCGCTGCCCGCCAGCAGTCGGCGCCGGCTCGGCGAAAGGAGAGCTTCGGAGGCGGGCGAATCGTCATTCATGGTGAACCTCGATCTCGATTCATCGACGCTGGAATTCCGGCGCGAGCAGGAGCAGGGCAAGCGCCTGCGGGCCATCGGCGGCACGGTCGATCTGCTGTGAGGTGTCCGGCCCGAGCCGCGGGCCCAGGCTTTGAACCGCCAGGCGGCGCGCGTCGACGCTGCGGCCGACGCGATCGGCCACGCGCGTGGCCCACTCGACGCGCTTCCAGACCGCGTCGGGGCCGAGCCAGTCGTCGGCGCGATCGCTCCAGCCGGCCGGCGAAGGCGCGGCCTGGATGCGCTGGCCGAGTCCCGCCACCGAGACCACAGCCGCGTTGCCGTTGCCGTCGTTCCTGCCGGCAGGTCGATCGAACAGGCGATCGCCGAGCCCGAGCACGCGCGCCGTCGAGACCACGAATTCTTCCGGCGTCTTCAGCTTGACGGCCTCGGCACGTCCACGACAGGTCGTTGCGGATCAGCTCGCGATAGACCTCGGCGAGCTGGCCGTCACTGGCGAGGTAGACCGCGCTCAGCCGTTCGACCAATGCCGGCGGTGGATCGTCGGCGACGAAATGACGAGCCAGCTTGGTCGAGACGAAGCGCGCCGTCGCCGGATGCCGGGCCAGGTCGTGCAGGACCTGGCGCAGCGCATCCTGGCCTTCGGGATAGCGCTTGCCGAGCAGCGTCTTCGGCCCGGGCTCGTGCCAGTTCGGGTTGAACAGCGAATCGTCCGCGGCCGGATCGTTGCCGATGCGCCAGCCGGTCAGCACCGCGGCGAAGGAGGTGACATCGGCCTGCGTGTAGACGCCGTCGCGGGCGCTCTCGGCGCCAAGCGTGTGCAGCTCCAGCACCTCGCGGGCGAGGTTCTCGTTGATGCCGCTGACGCGCGCGCCCTCGTCCATGCGCGCGGCGCGGCGCGCCTCGAAGGCGACGACGCGCGAGTTCGGGCCGGCCGACAGCCAGTTGTCGAGATAGCGCAGCATCGCCGGATGCGTCGTCGAGGCCACGAGCAGCGTCTCGAAGCGGCCGGCGATGTTCGGCCGGATCGCATCGCGCTCGAACGCGCCGACCAGGCCGCGCGTGCTTCCCTTCTGGACCGAGACGGTGAAGTGATTGGTCCAGAACCATTGCAGCCGCTCGGCGAAGGGACGCTGCGGTCAGCGCCGCGGTCGCGAGGCGCGAGCGCGCGTCGGCGACGATGACCTCGCGATAGTGGCCGGCGAGGATCTGCTCGGCGGTGGTGCCCGGCGGCGGGTTCCTGGCGCGCTGGCGCAACGCCCGTTCGGCGGCGACATGCTCGAGTGCCTGCCGGGTGTCGAGCAGGCCGCTGCCGCGAGGGGCATCGGCCGGACCGATCTGCGCGCCCAGCCAGGACCGCGGATCGCTGCCGACGACGCCGAGATCGGCCTCGCCCAGGCCGAAGCGGTGGGCAGCGATCGCCGTCTGCAGGGAGGGTGCCATGAACGACTCCTGGCTGTTGTCGCCATTGTCGGCACTGGCCGTCAAGGCCGCGTGTTCGCCCTGTCAAGAAGTGTGCAGCGCGGCACGTGCCGCCGCCGCGTCTCGCCTACTGCACCAGCAACTGGTTGATCGGCAGGATGTCGCTGAGCGTGAGGTGCCCGTCCGCCTGCTCGAGGCGCAGGGTCTCGAGCAGCACGTCGTAGCGGGCGCGGGCCAGATCGCGGCGGGTCGCGTAAAGCTGGTTCTGCGCGTTCAGGACGTCGACGTTGACGCGGATGCCGACGCGATAGCCGACCTGCGTCGCTTCGAGCGCGAGCTGGCTCGAGACTTCGGCCGCCTCGAGCGCCTTCACCTGGGCCGCACCGGACAGCAGGATGTAGTAGGCCTGCCGGGTCGCCTGGGTCACGCTGCGCCGCGCGGTATCGAGGTCGTCGCGCGAACGCTGTTCGAGCAGGAGGGTCTCCTTGATCCGGTTCTGGACCGCGAAGCCGGTGAACAAGGGCAGGTTGAACTGCACGCCGATGCTGGTGCCGGTGCTGGGCCCGGTGAAGCCGGCGGCAACCGTGCTGCGGCCGCCGTTCGCCGAAGCCACGGCGTCGAGCGTGGGGTAGGCGCCGGCCCGTGCCTTCTCGGTTTCGAGCACGGCCACGTCGTAGGCCACCTGCGCCCGCAGCACCGCTGGATGTTCCTGCAGCGCCCGCGTGACGAGATCTTCGACCGGGACCGTCGGCACCGGCAGCACGACCGGCACGGCGAGCTCCTTGGGCACCACGTCCTTGCGGCCGACCAGCTGGTTGAGGGCGATGCGCTTGGTGACCAGGTCGTTGTCGGCGGCGATTTCCTGCGCGGTCGCGAGGTCGAAGCGCGCCTGCGCCTCGCGCGCGTCGGTGATCGTGGCCGTGCCGACCTCGAAGTTGCGCTTGGCCGAGGCGAGCTGCTCGGCGATCGCCATCTTGTTGGCATGCGTCGTCTGCAGCGTGTCCTGCGCGCCGAGGACGTCGAAGTAGGCCTGGCTGATGCGCAGGATCAGGTCCTGCTCTGCACTCTCGAGGTCGGCCTGCGACGACACCAGCGAGCGCTCCGCCTGCGCGATCGTCGTCGAGTTCGACCGGTTGAAGAGCGGCTGCCGGGCATTGATGCCGGCTGACACGGTATTGCTGTTGTAGCTGTCGAAGAAGGGCTGCTTGACGGTGTCGCGCGTTGCCGCTGCCGTGACCGCCACGTTCGGCCGCATCAGCGCCCGCGATTGCTCGACACGATAGGTTGCCGAGTCGGCGAGCGCCTTGGCCGAGAGATAGGTCGCGTCGTAGGCATGTGCGGCCTCGTAGAGCTCGAGCAGCGACTGCGCCTCCGCTGCGCGCGGGCGCGAGCGCGGCGAGCGTGCCTGCCGCGACGAGGAAGAGGCCGGATCGAGCGCGCGCGAACGTCATCAGAAGATTCCCTCGGTCTATTGGAAACGATGCGCGGCGCAAGGCGCGGCGCGGGCGGGTCTTCGATGCCGCCGGCGAGGTTATAGGTGAAGTCCGGGCCGGCGCAGGCCGAAATGCGACGACCTGCGCGCTGCGGGTTGCCCAGTGGCGGATCCGGGCGACAGGCTGCACGCCGGCGGTGTGGCAGAGCCCGTGAGCCCTGGTCCTAGAAGACGAAGCGGCTGGGCTCGCCGAAGCCCGCCAGGCGCGGCGCCACCGTGTCGAAAAGCTCGACCGTGGCGAAGCCACCGTCGGGCCGGACGCCCTTGCCGGCCGTGCCGCCGGTCTCGGGCGCGGGTGCCCGCGTCAGCAGCACGGCCCGCATGATCGGCAGCTGGCCGACGATGGCGACGAGGCGGCCGCCGGGCTTCACCTGCCCGAGCAGGGAGCGCGGCACCTCGGCGACCGAGCCGGACAGGACGATGACGTCGAACGGCCCGTCGACCGGCGGTGCCTGCGACGCATCGGCTTGCAGCACGGTGGCGTTGCCGATCCATGCGCGGCGCAGGTTCTCGGCGGCAAAACGGGCCAGCTCGGGCACGATCTCGAGCGTCGTCACGTGCTGCGCCTTGTGCGCCAGCAGGGCGGCCATGTAGCCCGAGCCGGCGCCGACCTCGAGGACGCGCTCGTGCCGCTGCACGGCCAGTTCCTGCAGCAGGCGTGCCTCGACCCGGGGCGGCAGCATCGACTGGCCCTGCGGCAGCGGCACCTCGGTATCCACGAAGGCCATGGCACGATAGGCCGCAGGCACGAAATCCTCGCGCTTGACGACCGAGAGCAGCGACAGGATGCCGTCGTCGAGCACCTCCCAGGTGCGGATCTGCTGCTCGATCATGTTGAAGCGGGCTTGTTCGATGTTCATGGCAGACCGGGGGTAGGAAAAAATGGCGACAAAGCGGCAGGATAACGGCCGGGCAGGATTGTGCGATGGGCCCGCCCGATCGAATTCCTGAAACGCGTGCCATCATGCTTGCCGTGCAAGGAGGCCGCCCTCGGTGAAGCACACGCTGCCGTTTCGCAACCCGTACGCCCATGATTTCGTGCGCGTCGCCGTCGCCGTCCCCCGGCTGCGCGTCGCCGATCCGGCATTCAACGCTGCCGAGTCCATCGCGCTGCTCGAGCGCGCGGCCGCCGAAGGTGCGGTGCTCGTCGCCTTTCCGGAGCTGGGCCTGTCGGCCTACACCTGCGACGACCTCTTTCATCAGCGCGCGCTGCTCGATGCCAGCGAGGCGGCACTCGCGGCCGTGGCCGAGGCGACGAAGCGGATCGGCGCGGTCGCCATCGTCGGCTTGCCCCTGCGGGTCGACCACCGCCTGTTCAACTGCGCCGCCGTCGTCTTCGGCGGCCGGGTTCTCGGCGTCGTGCCGAAAACGTACCTGCCGAATTACGGCGAGTTCTACGAAGCGCGCCAGTTCAGCCCTGCCGACACGGCACTGGCTCGCACGATCCTGCTCGGCGGCCAGAGCGTGCCTTTCGGCAACGACCTGCTGTTCGAGGCGGCCAATCTGCCGCTCTTCCAGTTTCACGCCGAGATCTGCGAAGACCTCTGGGTTCCGATTCCGCCTTCGAGCCTGGCCGCGCTGGCGGGGGCGACGGTGCTGGTGAACCTCTCGGCGTCGAACATCACCATCGGCAAGTCCGACTACCGGCACCAACTCGTGGCGCAGCAATCGGCGCGCTGCCTGGCCGCCTATCTCTACACCTCGGCCGGCGTCGGCGAGTCGACCACCGATCTTGCCTGGGACGGCCAGGCGCTGATCTTCGAGAGCGGCGATCTGCTGGCGCAATCCGAGCGCTTCGTCAACGGCTCGCACCTGATCACCGCCGATGTCGATCTCGAACGCGTCTCGCGCGAGCGCATGCGGCAGAACACCTTCGGCCAGTCGGCCGGTCGGCACAAGGCCGAGCTCGAGCGCTTTCGTCACGTCGCATTCGATCTGCCCCTGCCGACCGCGCTGCCGATGGCGCTGCGGCGCGAGGTCGTGCGCTTCCCCTACGTGCCGGCCGATCCGGCGCGGCGCGACGAGCGCTGCGCCGAGGTCTACAGCATCCAGGTCTCGGCGCTGGTGCAGCGCCTCTCGGCCACCGGCATCGAGAAGGTGGTGATCGGGGTCTCGGGCGGGCTCGATTCGACGCACGCGCTGCTGGTCTGTGCCCGGGCGATGGATCTGCTCGAGCGGCCGCGCGCCAACATCCTGGCCTACACCATGCCCGGCTTCGCGACGAGCGCGCGCACGCTCGACCAGGCGCGCCGGCTGATGCAGTCGGTGGGCTGCAGCGCGCACGAGATCGACATCCGTGCGAGCTGCGAGCGCATGCTCGCCGACATCGGGCATCCGTACGCCAAGGGGCGCGCCGAATACGACGTGACCTTCGAGAACGTGCAGGCCGGCGAGCGCACCAGCCATCTCTTTCGCCTTGCCAACCTGCACGGCGCCCTCGTGGTCGGCACGGGCGACCTGAGCGAGCTGGCGCTCGGCTGGTCGACCTACGGCGTCGGCGACCACATGTCGCACTACAACGTCAACGCCAGCGTGCCGAAGACGCTCGTCAAGCATCTCGTCCGCTGGGTCGCGGCGAGTGGAACGGTGAGCGCGGCGGCACGCCAGGTGCTGGACGACATCGTTGCCACCGAGGTCAGCCCCGAGCTCGTGCCCGGTGCGGCCGGCGACCGGCCGGCGCAGTCGTCGGAAGACGCTGTCGGCCCGTACGAGTTGCAGGACTTCCATCTCTACCAGGTGTTGCGCTACGGCTTCGCGCCGAGCAAGGTCGCTTTCCTGGCGTGGACCGCATGGCACGACGCCAATCAAGGCGGCTGGCCCGACGGCCCCGAGGTGGCGCGCCACCAGTACAGCCTCGGCGAAATCAAGAAGCACCTGGGCAACTTTCTGCAACGCTTCTTCAAGACCAGCCAGTTCAAGCGCTCGGTCGCGCCGAACGCGCCCAAGGTCGGCTCGGGCGGCTCGCTCTCGCCGCGTGGCGATTGGCGGGCCCCGAGCGATTCCGACGCGACGGTGTGGCTGAAGGAGCTCGACGCGGTTCCCGACGAGTGAATCTTGCTCGAGGCGCGGCGCTCCTGGCTGCACTGCTGCTCGCCGCTTGCACTTCGCTCTTGCTGCCGCGCACGATCGACGTGCCGCAGGAGCGCCTGCAGGAACTCCTGGCTCGCCAGTTCCCGGTGCAAAAGCGCCTCTTCGAAGCGATCGACATCAGGCTCGATTCGCCGCGCCTGACGTTGCAGCCCGAGAGCAACCGGGTCAGCATCGAAGTGGCGCTCGGCGCCGGCAACGGCGCGGCCGCGCAGGCTTCGCTGCGCGGCAGCCTGGTGGTCAGCGAAGGTTTGCGCTTCGAGCCGAGCGACCACACGATCCGCCTCGTCGACGTGCGGGTCGAGCGCTTCGTCGTCGAAGGCCTTTCGGGCAACTGGCAACGCCAGCTCGATCGGATCGGCAAGCCGCTCGCCAAGGCGCTGCTCGACGATCAGGTGCTGTATGCCTTGCGGCCGAAGGACATCGCCAGCCTGGAAGGTCGTGGCGTTCGGCCCGGCGACCTGCGCGTGACCGCCACCGGCATCAGCGTCACGCTGCAGCCTCTGGACCCTTGACGGCAGCGCGGCCCCGCTAAGATGCCGGGCTTTTGCCGGAGAACATGTTGGACTTGATCCTGCTCTTCAAGGCCGCCTTGATGGGCATCGTCGAGGGCCTGACCGAATTCCTGCCGGTGTCGAGCACCGGCCATCTCATCCTCGCCGGCTCGTTGCTCGGGTTCACCGAGGCCACCGTCAAGTCGGCCAAGCTGTTCGAGATCGTGATCCAGGCCGGCGCCATCGTCGCGGTGGTCATCGTCTACTGGCAGCGCGTGCGCGACACCGTGCAAGGCGTGCTCGCCGGCGACCGGAAGCAGCAGCGCTTCGCATTGAACGTGCTCATCGGATTCCTGCCGGCGGCGATCCTGGGCGTGCTCTTCAACACCGCCATCAAGGCGCACCTGTTCACGCCGCTCGTGGTGGCCACCACCTTCATCCTCGGCGCGTTCGTCATCCTGTGGGCCGAACGGCGGCCGGCGAGCACGGTGCGCATCCATACGGTCGACGAATTGACGCCGCTCGACGCGCTCAAGGTCGGCCTCGCCCAGAGCCTGGCCCTGGTGCCGGGCACGAGCCGCTCGGGCGCCACGATCATCGGCGGCATGCTGTTCGGCCTGAGCCGCAAGGCCGCCACCGACTTCAGCTTCTTCCTCGCCATCCCGACCCTCATCGGCGCCAGCGTCTACAGCCTCTGGAAGGCACGGGACGCACTGTCCGGCGCCGACGTGCCGGTGCTGCTCGTGGGCACCCTGGTGTCCTTCGTCGTGGCCTGGATCGTCGTTCGCTGGCTGCTTCGCTACATCTCCACGCACACCTTCGTGCCCTTCGCGTGGTACCGCATCGCCTTCGGCATCGTCGTGCTGGCGACGGCGTACAGCGGCCTCGTCAGCTGGACGAGCTAGTCGGCGATCGATCGCCGCACGAACACCAGATCCCAGACGCCGTGCCCGCGGTTCAGCCCGCGCAGCTCGAACTTGGTCAGCGGCCGGTGCGCCGGACGCTCAGCGAATCCGCGGCTCGTGTTGGCGAGCGTCGGCTCGCCTGACAGCACCTCCAGCATCTGCTCGGCATAGGGCTGCCAGTCGGTGGCGCAATGCAGTGTGGCACCGGCGGCCAGGCGGCTGGCGAGCAGGCGGACGAAGGGCGGCTGCAGCAGGCGCCGCTTGTGATGCCGGCTCTTCGGCCAGGGGTCGGGAAAGAAGACATTGACGCCGGCCAGCGAATCCGGCGCGATCATCAGCTCGAGCACTTCGACGGCGTCGTGGCTCACGATCCGGATGTTGCGGAGCTTGTCTTCGCCGATGCGCTTGAGCAGGGCGCCGACGCCGGGCGGATGGACCTCGATGCCGAGAAAGTCGACGTCGGGGCGCGCCGCTGCGATCTCGGCCGTGGCCGCGCCCATGCCGAACCCGATCTCGACCACCAGGGGCGCGCGCCGACCGAATGCCGACTCGGCGTCGACGAGCCGGGGTCTGAAGGGCAGCACGAAAGCGGGGCCGAGCTCGGCGAGGGCGCGTGCCTGGCCGGGTCCCATGCGACCGTTGCGAACCACGAAGCTGCGGACCGGGCGGCCCACGGGGCCGGCATCGCGGGCACTCGCCGGCGATGCGCTCGTGGCGAAAGGGGGTAAGTGCTTAGAATCCGCCACGGGCACGGTCGGCGAGACCAAAAAGGAAGAAGTATCCCCGCTCGCCCAGCCCGTCGCGTCGATACCCCGGCACGCTTGAATCATCGGGGTCCGGCACGCGAACGCGGCGCAGTCCGACAAGAGTCTATTGACCGGCTTCGGCGCTGGCGCGAAGCTTCGCGCGTTAGATGATTTCGCTCTTGAATCAAACCAACCCAAAGAGGTAGATATGCAAAAAAGACACTTCCTGGCGACACTCGGCATGGCCGTTGCTCTCGCGGCCTGCTCCACGACCAATCCGGATGCCGGCGGCGCCAATCCGGCAGCCAAGCGTGCCAGCATCGATGCCAAGATCGATGGCGCGATGACGAAGCTTTACGCGCAGGACGCCACGTCGCATGACCTGGTGTCCAAGGCCAAGGGCGTTCTGGTGTTCCCGTCGGTGGTCTCGGCCGGCTTCGTCGTCGGCGGCTCGTATGGGGAAGGCGCCCTGAGGGTGCATGGCTACAGTGTCGGCTACTACAGCACGACTGCGGCTTCGGTGGGCTTGCTTGCCGGTGCCGAGTCCAAGGCCGTGTACATCCTGTTCATGACCGAGGACGCGCTGAACAAGTTCCGCGCGAGCAACGGCTGGACCGCAGGCGCCGATGCTTCGGTCACGATGCTGAAGGCCGGCGCCGCCGCAAGTATCGACACGACGACGGGGCAAAAGCCGGTCGTGGGCTACATCCTCACCAACGGTGGTCTGATGGCCGATCTGAGCATCGACGGCACGAAGGTCAAAAGGATCGACCTCTGATCTTCGCTTGACCCGACAAAGCGGCGCCGTTGGCGCCGCTTTGCGTTTGCGGCCCTGTCTCGTGGTCCTGTCGCCTCAGTAGAATTAGCTTGAGTGCGGGTGTAGTTCAATGGCAGAACGGCAGCTTCCCAAGCTTCATACAGGGGTTCGATTCCCCTCACCCGCTCCACCGGTCAGTCCGACCGGATTAGGTGGCGATCGGCGCCTTCAAGAAATCCGATGGAAGTCCGACGTGCTCGCGCCTTGCTCGCACCGCGTGCTTCGGGTTGGACTCCCCGCGCGCCGGGCCGCTTGGGTCAGGGCTGACTGGCAAACCAAGGACGTAGGTCGTCTCAAACGTATTGGAGCTGGCTAGCCTTGTTGCGTCCCGCCTGCCGCATGAGCGACCCGGACTGCACCTGTTCGAGCCTCCGGGGATGGTCGACACCCGCTATGCCTGTCCAAGGATGAGCCGAGCCGCGTGCCATCGTTCTACACCGAGAGAAACACGACACCCGCGACCTATCCCCACCAGCGAAGGAGTGGGCAGTGGCGCAGCTTCTTTGGCGTAGCGACTCGTCGAGCCTCGAGGTCGGGGTCGAGCTCGTCGCGATCGAAGGCGGCGGCCACGGCATGCCGCAGGCAGCCTGGCGCCGGCCGAAGCTCGCCCATGGCGCCGGCCGGGACCGGCACTGATCTGGACCTTGTTCGAGCGGCAGCGCTGAGCGCGCGAACCTCAGAACGCGCGGCCGAGGAAGAAGTAGAAACTCGAGGTGCCGCCCGCGGCATGGCCGTAGCCAAGGTAAGCCGGGCCGATCGGCGAGTCGGCGGCGATGAACAGGCTCATCGATTTCAGCAGGCCGTCGGGGTTGCCAGGCACCAGCGGCTGGCCGACGCGGCCGGCCTCGAGCGAGAAGCCGCCATAGGCGCCTTCGAGCAGACCGCCGCGGAACACGCGCGCGTAGTACATGAAGCGGCCGAACGTCAGGTTCTGGCCGTAGAACTGGCCCGTACGGTAGCCCGACTGCTGCAAGAAGCCTCCCCACTGGAACTCGTTGTCCTTCGGTAGCGGGTCGGCGCCCAGCGGGCCGCCGGCCTTGAAAGCGAAGTTGAAGGTGTTCGGCCCGATCGAATAGGCGGTGTCGGCGGCGACGTCCCAGCGGGTGTAGTTCTGCACCGCGCCGAGCTTGGTGTTGGAGTTGTAGACGTTGCCGGCGACGCGCCAGCCGGCGCGCGGGAAATGCACGCTGTCGAGCTGGTCGAGCAGCAGGCCGCCGGTGAACGCGCTCTGGTTGGCGGGCGGCCCGGGCGAGAGCGACGGCGGGCCGGTGTCGAGCTCCGGGTCGATGCGGCCTTCCAGCACGCCGACGCGCAGCGTGCCGAAGCGGCTGAACTGGGTGCCGACGTTGAGCGAGGCCCAGCGCGAGATCAGGTTGTAGGTGGCGATGCGGTCGTCGCCCTGGTAGAGATAGGTGGTGGTTCGCCGTGCGCCGAGGTTCGGCGCGATGAAGAAGTGGGAAGCGACGTCGAGCGGCTGGTAGAACTCGGTTTCCAGCCCTGCGGTGTGACCCACCTGCGCATCGACGCGCCACTCGCCGCCCAGAGAGTTGATCCAGTACTTGCGATAGCTGGCGACGAGATCGAAGAAGGCGTCACCGCTGAAATCGCTCGACAGGCCGAGGCCGAAGCGAACCACGTCGGGGCCGCCGCTCTTCTCCTGGGCGTCGACGACGATCACCCGCTTGTCGTCGGGATCCTCGATGAGCTTGTAGCTCACGTGCTCGAAGTCGCCCAGGCCGTAGATGCGGCGCATGTCGGCGTCGAGCACTGACGTGTTGATCGGCTCGCCGATCTTCGTGTCCATGGCGAGCTTCACGACCTCGGGGTTCACCACCTGCATCGGCTCGATGCGAATCGCGTCGACGATGCGCGCGTCGGGCGGCACCTCGATCTGCTGGCGCTGACGCAGCGCTGCGTATTCGTCGGCCGGGATCGAGAGCTGCGCCAGGCGGTCGGCCACCTTGCGCGCCGCCGCTTCGCCGAGCGGCGTGATCTGCGGCAGGTGGTCGAAGTCGCTGGTGGAGAAGTCGGCGAGGTCGGGCGTGATCAGGATGTCGGTCGGCTTGAGCTCGGCGATCGATGCCTGCACGTTCTGCTCGGTGAGGATGCTGAGCATCTGGCTGGTCACGCCGAGGATGCCGTCGAGCTGCTCGCGCTTGAGCAGCGGCGTGCCGACATTGACGGCGATGATGATGTCGGGATGCATCTGCCGGGCAGCATCGACCGGCAGGTTGCTGGTGAGCATGCCGTCGACCAGCATCATTCCCTCGTATTCGGCGGGCGCCACCGCACCGGGAACCGACATGCTGGCGCGCATCACGTTGGCCAGCTCGCCTTCCTTGAAGACCACCTCCTTGCCGGTGACGAGGTCGGTGGCCACGGCACGAAACGGAATCGGCAGCGAGTCGAACTTCTGGTAGCCGTGCACCTGCGAGAGGCGTCGCAGCACGGTCTCGAGCTGCACGCCGGTGACCACACCCTTGGCCAGGTTGAACTTGCCGCCCTTCAGGCCAATCTCGGGGCCGACGAAGAGGCCGTAGTCGTCTTCCTTGCGCCGCATCGACAGCTCGGTGCGCGGCGGCGCTTCCTTGAACAGCAACTCGGTGCTGATGCTGGCGGTGATCTCCTCCATCTGCGCCACCGTCATGCCAGTGGCGTAGGCGCCGCCAATGAGCGAGCCCATGCTGGTGCCGGCAATGCAGTCCACCGGCACGTGGTATTCCTCGAGCACCTTGAGGACGCCTACGTGCGCCGCGCCGCGCGCGCCGCCGCCCGAGAGCACGACGCAGATCCGCGGCCGCTTGTACGGCTGCGGCGCACCGGCCGCGGCGGGCGGCGCGCCCTGATCTGCGGCCTCGGCCGCAAGCGCGGCCGAGGCGAGCACGCCGGCGAGCAGGAGCACCGGGGCGAGGCCAGCCCGGCCGCAGCGGGCGCGACGCGTGTCACCGCTACGCCGACGGGACACGCGCTCGGGTGTCGTCATGGCCTGGCCGGCGGCAGGGCGCGGATGCGAGCGGAGAAATCGGCCGCCTTGTCGGCGGCGTGGGCCCGCTCGTTGACGTGCACGCGCTCCTTCAGCTCGTCGAAGGGAATCGACGTGTCGATGCGGCCGTCGTCGTACAGGTACCGGGGCACGTAGCCGGTGGCCAGGATCTGCCAGCTGAGCGGCACGTGGTTGGCATTGACCCGCGTGTTGGCCCAGATGTCGGTGGTGCAGTTGCTGGTCACCGTGTTGTAGAACTCTGGCCGCGCGTTGAGCGCATTGATGTGCCGCACGTACTCGAGGAAGACGCGGCGGGCGTTGTCGAGATCGCCGTTGACGCGATAGACATACGTCTCCTCCGGCGGGTCGCGGCGGTAGTTGGTGCGCAGCCGGATCACGTCGCGTTCGTCGGCCACCACGTAGTAGAGCTCGTACTGGCGAAAGAACCCCTTGAGCGTCGAGTATGCATCGCCCTTCTTCTTGCGCGTCTCGATCGAGATGGCCAGGTGCTCGGTGCCGGCGAACTCGAAGCTCAGGAACGTGTGCGCGATCGCCGGCCCCATCCAGTACACGGCGACCAGGTCCACTCCCGTGAGCTGGCGCAGGTCGTAGGTCTTGTCGTAGTAGGCCGGCGTGTAGTCTGTCTCCGTGCGGTAGTCGAAGTTGCGCACGTGGTGCATCGTCACGAGGTCGCCATCGATGGTGGCAGAGGGCAGCAGGGCCACGTCGGTCTGCCAGTCGCGATCGTTCGAGGGCTCGATGCCGCGCCACCACACCAGGACGGCGATGAACGCCACTGCGTACGCCGCGAGCAGGCGCCAGCGCCAGCGCGGCAACGGCAGCGCGATCAGGGCGACGCAGCCCAACGCGACGAACAGCGCAACCAGCGCGACGGGCAGCGCCGGCGCCCCGGGCTCTCCGTAGGAGAGCGCCAACCCCGCCCAGCCGGCGGAGGCGACGACCGCCAGGCCGATGAGCACCAGGCCGCAGGCTGCGGCGATACGCCTACCCCTCATGCGTCGCATCGCCGGGCTCCTTGCACCCATGCCGGCCCTCTTGGCCTGCGTTCAGGAGGATGGCAAGGTTGCGCCATAGACGACGGCTTGTGAAGGAAGGAAAGCAATGCGACAAGGGAGGGCGATCCGACGCGCACAGCTTCCTGCTTCTTGCTGGCGGCGTTGACAATGACGATAACTCGATTGGGCACGATGCCCCAGTGCAGGGCCGCTGCAGGTGGCGGCGGTCAAGAAAGCCACCGGCGCGCCCAAGAAGAAGGCCAGGAAGGCCTGAGGCGTCCCGGTCGCGCGGGACGGACGCACCCGGCGCGCTTCTCGGGGCCCTTCTCGATCAGGCGCGTACCTTGTCCTCGTCCGGCTCGGTCATGAAGTTCACATGGCCGCCCGCGCCGCTCGCGTGCGGCCGCATCGTGCCCGGCGACATGCTCGAGACTAGGCTCGGCGAGGCTTCGGGAGCGATCTGCGATTCCCCTCACCCGCTTCATTCGGCTCGCGAGCCAGGAACCGCCCGCTTCTTCCCGGTTCGTAGTCGCCGCGGCGATAAGCAATTTGGCCGTTCACCAGCACGCAGTCGATGCCCTCCGCGCGCGCTTTCGGCCGCTCGAACGTCGCGGTGTCGCTGATCGTCGCCGCGTCGAACACGACGGCGTCGGCGTAAGCGCCGACGCGGATGTGGCCGCGGTCGGCAAGGCGGAACTGGCCTGCCGACAGACCGGTCATCTTGTGCACCGCGGTTTCGAGCGGGAACAGGCCCAGGTCGCGGCTGTAGTGGCCGAGCACGCGGGGAAAGGTGCCCCACAGGCGCGGATGCGGATGCTGGTCATGCGGCAGGCCGTCGGAGCCGATCATGGTTGCCGGATACTGGAGGACCCGTTGGACGTCGTCCTCGCGCATCTGGAAATAGCAGGCGCCGCCGGGCTGCAGCCGCTCGCACGCTTCCTTCTGGCTGCAACCCCATTCGTCGGCGATGCCGGCGAGCGTGCGGGCCGCCATCTCGGGGTGCGGCGTCGACCAGGTGATGAGGATGTCGATGATGCCGTCGACCATTTCGCTGCGCAGCACGGTCGAGCCGGCGATGTACGGGTAGCAGTCCAGGCCGATGGGCTGATCCCGGCGCGCGGCGTCGATGTGCGCGAGCGTTTGCACGGTGCGGCCCCAGTTGCTCGGGCCGGCGCACTTGTGATGCGAGACCACCAGCGGCACGTGGCCGCGCCGCGCGGTCGCGAAGGCCTCGTCGAGCGAATCGAGCACCTTGTCCATTTCCTGGCGAATGTGGGTCGTGTAGATACCGCCCGCGGCTCCGGCGATGGCGGCGAGCAGCGCCAGCTCGTCGATATCGGCAGCCGCGCCGGTGGCGTAGAAGACGCCCGAGCTCAGCCCGGCGGCGCCGGCCGCGAGCCCCTCGCTCAGCAGCTCGCACATTCGCGCCTGCTCGGCCCGAGTCGCGGGGCGATAGGGGTCGTCCATGGTGGCGACCCGCAACGTCGAATGGCCGACCAGCGCGGCGACGTTGACCGCCGGATGCGCCGCGTCGACCGCCGCGGCGTAGGCGGCCATCGTCGGATAGACGTACTTCTCTCCTCCGCCGAGCAGGTTCAGCGGCGGCGGCACGCTGGCGCGAACCAGCGGCGCCAGGCTGATGCCGCAGTTGCCGACGACGACGGTGGTGACGCCCTGGCTCACCTTCGGCAGCATGCCCGGCGCCGAGAGCACGATCTGATCGTCGTGCGTGTGGACGTCGATGAATCCCGGCGCGACGATCATGCCTTCGGCGTCGATGACGACGGCGCCGTTCGTCGCCAGGTTCGCGCCGACGGCGACGATGCGATCGCCCTCGATTCGCACGTCGGCGGCAAAGCGCGGCGCGCCGGTGCCGTCGATGACGGTGCCTCCGCGCAAGAGCAAGGCGGGTGAATCGGCGCCGGTTCCGAGGGGCATCGCAAACTCCTTGATGGCGTTCGTCATGCCGAGGGCATGACCGGGTGCGGCTCGCTCTCCGAGCCGCGTTCCTTCAGGACCTGGCGCACCCGCTCGAGCGTCCTGAACGAGGCGGGTCCGCGGCGCAGGCCGACTCCCACCATCAGGATCTCGAGATAGGTCAGCTGGGCCAGATAGGCCTCCGTGCCGACGCGCATGGCCCGATCGACCGGAACGACGACCGGCAGCACGACGTCGGCCATCGCGGCGAGCGGCGTTCGCGGCTGCGTGATCGCGACCACCATCGCGCCCTGCTCGCGGGCGACCGCGATCGCCTGCAACAGGCTGCGCATGCGGCCGACGTACGAGATCGCGAGGACGACATCTCGCTTCGTCATCGTCGCCGCCGAGATCAGCTGCAGGTGCGCGTCGAAGTACGCGCCGCCGCTCATGCCGAGCCGCGCGAAGCGCGCCTGCGCGTCGCTGGCCATGAACATCGACACGTTGCCGACGCCGTAGCAGTCGACGCGGCGCGCCCGGGCGATGCGCGTCGCGGCGCGCTCGAGGTCTTCGGGAACGACGTGGCGCTCGAGATTGGACAGCGCGCTGACGGCGTCCTGCAGGACCTTGTGCGTGACCGCCTGCATGTCGTCGCCGCTCTTGACCGCGCGGTGCAGCGTCGACTTGCCGACCGCCAGCGTGTGCGCCAGGCGCAGCTTGAACTCGCGCAGGCCGGAGTAGCCGAGCGCGCGGCAAAAGCGGGTGATCGTCGGCGGGCTCACGCCGGCGCGCTCGGCCAGCGCGTCGACATTGGCGCGCAACGCGAACTCCGGATCGTCGAGCATGGCGGCGGCGACCTGCCGCTGCGCTTGCGAGAGCGAGGTCGAGCTTTCGCGCATGGCGACCAGCAGGTCGCTCACGGGTGGGCGCGAGGCGGAGCGAGGAGAGCGCACGATGCAGGAGCTCGCGGCGATCAGAAGAAGGTGCGGATCGCACCGGTGACGCGATACGCGTCGTCGACGGTGAAAAGGACGCGCCACTTGTCGAAGGTCGTGCAGGGATGCGAGATGCCGCAGCCGATCAGGTCGCCGACCTGCGGCGGGTCGGCCTCATCGGCGGCCCAGCGCAGGTAGGCGTGCTGGTCGTTCATGCCGCTGATCGTCCAGCCTGCCGGCACCCGCTGCGGCGCCGCGTCCGGCCCAGGGCGAAAGCGCTTGAGGGCGATCGGCATCTCGATGTCGTACGAGGCGTCGCGCTTGCCCATGGTCAGGATCGCCAGCATCGGCTCAGGGCACGATTGCACCCGCGACCACACCTCGAGCGCCGGCTGTAGGCCAAGTCGTGTCTGCCATTCGCCGCCGCTGCGCGCCTTGACGCCTGCGAGCAGGCGCTCGTAGTTGCCGGAATCGTGCGTCACGTAGCAGCCGCTGCGCAGGACGGTGAGGACCGGACGGGACAGATGCATCGGCAGCTCGCGGGCGACGATGTCGAAGGCGGCCGAGCCGCCGGCCGTGAGGATGATGGAAGGACCCGCGAACAAGCCTTCGCGATCGCACGCGACCGCCAGCTCGTGCACGCGTTGCATCAGCGCGCCGACCGTCAGCGCATCCTCTTGCGTGTCGCCGCTGATCTGCAGCCCCTCGTAGCACTCGAGCCCCGAGAGCGCGACGAACCGGCTCGCCGCGACCTGGCGTGCCAACGTCAGCGCCGCGTCGTGGCTGCGAAGGCCAGCACGCCCGCCCGGCACGCCGAGCTCGATCAGCGCCGCGAGCTTGCGCGGCGGCGGGTCGCCGGCAGCGATGCTTTCGATCGCCGCCAGCTGCGCGGGCGAATCGACCAGGAAATGGAATTCGAGGTCCGGGTGCCGCTTCAGCAGATCGATCACGCCGCGCACTTCGAGGGCGCCGAGCAGCTGGTTCGCCATGAGGACGCGGCGAACGCCGAAGCGCGCGCAGATGCCGAGCTGCTGCACGTTGGCCACCGTCATTCCCCAGGCCCCCGCCGCGAGCTGCTGGGCGAAGATCTGCGGCGCCATCGTCGTCTTGCCGTGCGGTGCCAGCAGCACGCCGGTCGCGACAGTGAAGTCGCGCATCCAGACGTGGTTGTGGGCCAGCGCCGAATCGCGGATCACCGCCAGCGGAAGCGGCATGTCGCCGCCGAAGAGGCTCCAGCCCTGCGCGCCGATGGCCGAGAGCGGCAGCGGCGCGGCAGCCAGCGGATAGCCCTTGGTTGTCGCGTCGACGACTTCGGCAAGGATCGGGCTCAGGTCGATGGTGTTCATGGCATCGCTTCGCCGTTCGGGAAGATGTCGTCGCGCAGGCACGCCTTGAAGCGACCGGGTGCCACTTCCCGCAACGCCGGCACGGTCGTTGCGCAGGCGTCGACCGCATACGGGCAGCGCGTCCGGAAGACGCAGCCCGACGGCGGATCGACCGGGCTCGGGATGTCGCCCTGCAAGAGGCGCCGCGCGCGGCGCGCCTCGGGATCGGGCCGTGGCGAGGCCTCGAGCAAGGCCTCGGTGTAGGGGTGCTGCGGCGTGCGGTACAGCTCGTCGGCGGGCGCCACTTCCATGATCTTGCCGAGGTAGAGCACGATGATGCGATCGCACAGGTACTCGACGACGTCGAGATCGTGGGAGATGAAGAGCATCGTCAGGCCGAAGCGTTCGCGCAGGTCCGAGAGCAGGTTGATGACTTGCGCCTGGATCGAGACGTCGAGCGCCGAGACCGGCTCGTCGGCGACGATGAGGCGCGGCTCGACCGCGAGCGCGCGGGCGATGCCGATGCGCTGGCGCTGCCCGCCCGAGAACTCGTGCGGATAGCGGCGCGCATGCTCGGGCGCGAGCCCGACCAGCGACAGCAGCTCGGCGACCCGTGCCGCGCGGGCGGGACCTGGATGCAGGCCGTGCGTGGCGAGCGCTTCGGCGAGCGTGGCGCCGACACGCCGACGTGGATTGAGGCTCGCGTACGGATCCTGGAAGATGATCTGCAGGCGCCGACGGAAAGGCCGCATCGCCCGCGCCGACAACGGCACGAGATCGATGCCTTCGAATCGGATCGAACCGGCGCTCGGCTCGATCAGCTTGAGCACCGAGCGGCCGATCGTGCTCTTGCCCGATCCCGACTCGCCGACCAGGCCGAGCACTTCGCCCGCCGCGATCTCGAAGCTGACATCGTCGACGGCGCGGACCGGACGGTCGTGGCGGCCGAAGTACTTCTTCAGTCCTTGCACGCGCAGCATCGGCTCGCTCACAGCTCGCTCCAGCGCAGGCAGCGCGAGCGCCGGCCGGCGGCGATGTCGGCCAGGCCCGGCATCGCGACCGAGCACTCGGCGGCGACCAGGCCGCATCGCGGCGCAAACGCGCACCCCGGCAGCGGATCGAGCGGACTCGCGACCTGGCCAGCGATCGCGCTCAGGCGGCGTTTCGGCCCACGTGCGGTGCCGTCGAGCGCGCGCCGCGGCAGGCAGGCGAGCAGGCCCTGCGTGTAGGGATGGCGCGGCGCCCTGAAGAGGGCGCGCACGTCGGCCTCCTCGACCACCCGGCCCGCATACATGACGACGACGCGGTCGGCGATCTCGGCGACGACGCCGAGGTTGTGGGTGATGAACAGGACGGCCATGCCGGTGTCGCGCCGCAGCTTGTCGATGAGCGCGAGGATCTGCGCCTGGATGGTGACGTCGAGGGCCGTCGTCGGCTCGTCGGCGATCAGCAGCAAGGGGTTGCAGGCGAGGGCGATCGCGATCATCACCCGCTGTCGCATGCCGCCCGAGAGCTGATGCGGATAGTCGTCGAGGCGCTGCCGCGCGGCCGGGATCTCGACCAGCTCCAGCATCTCGAGCGCGCGCCGGCGCGCGGCGGCGTGCGTCATTCCCAGATGCAGGATCGCGGCTTCTGCGATCTGGTCGCCGACGCTGAACACCGGGTTGAGGCTGGTCATCGGTTCCTGGAAGATCATCGCGATGTCGCGGCCGCGGAGCTTGCGCAGCGTGCGGGCCGGCAGCTTCACGAGATCGACGACCGGGCCGGCGCGCGTGCGAAACAGGATCTCGCCGCCGGCGACGCGGCCGGGAGGATCGGCGATCAGTCCCATGATCGACAGGCTCGTCGCCGACTTGCCCGAGCCGGATTCGCCGACCACCGCCAGCGTCTCGCCGGCGTCGAGGGTGAACGAAACGTCCTCGACCGCCTTGACGAGGCCGGCGTCGGTCGCGAACTGCGTGTGCAGACGACTGACGCGCAAAAGCGGGCCGGGCGTGCCGCTCACAGCGTCTTCCTCAGCTTGGGATCGAGCAGATCGCGAAAGCCGTCGCCCACCATCTGCAGCGAGAGCGCCGACAGGATGATGGCGAGGCCCGGAAAGATGACCAGCCAGATCGCCTGGTGCGCAAACTGCTGGCTGCTGGCGATCATCGAGCCCCAGGTCGGCAGCACCG
This sequence comes from uncultured beta proteobacterium, assembly GCA_963778525.1. Lineage (GTDB taxonomy): Bacteria > Pseudomonadota > Gammaproteobacteria > Burkholderiales > Burkholderiaceae_C > Schlegelella_A. The sequence continues at coordinate 375,373 of CAVZUJ010000002.1, forward strand.
GCGGCACGCCGACGCCGAGGAACGACAGGCCCGCTTCGGCCAGCACCGCGTAGGCGAAGATGAACGTCGCCTGGACCAGGATCGGCGAGGCGATGTTCTGCAGGATGTGGATGAAGAGGATGCGCCAGGTCGAAATGCCGAGCGCGCGCGCGGCCTCGATGAAGAGCAGCTCGCGCACCACCAGGGTCGAGGCGCGCACGACACGCGCGACGCGCGGCGTGTAGACGATCGCCAGCGCCAGGATGACGTTGCTCATCGAGGCACCCAGGACCGCGACCAGGGCGATGGCGAGCAGGATGTCGGGAAACGACATCATGGCGTCGACCAGGCGCATGACCGGCCCGTCGAGGCGGCGGAAAAATCCCGCCGCCAGCCCGAGCAGGACGCCGCCGACCGTCGAGATCAGGACCACCAGCGCGCCGATCAGAAGCGAATAGCGCGCGCCGAAGATGACGCGCGAGAACACGTCGCGGCCGAGCTCGTCGGTGCCGAACCAGTGCGCGGCGCGCGGGCTCTGCAGCCGGTCGAGGATCTTCAGCGCCATCGGATCGTAGGGCGTAAGCCAGGGCGCGAAGAGCGCCAGCAGCGCGACGGCGGCGAGGATGATCGCGCCCGCCAGCACGAGCCTGCGGCGGAACAGCTTGGCGAACAACGCGCCGTTCATGGCCTCAATAGGTGACGCGCGGGTCGACGACCAGATACAGCAGATCGATCGCCAGGTTGATCAGCACATAGAGGCCGGCGATCACCAGCAGGGCACCCTGGATGACCGGATAGTCGCGTCGCAACACCGCCGACACGACCAGGTTGCCGATCCCGGGCAAGCCGAACACGGTCTCGGTGACGATCGCGCCGCCGACGAGCAGCGCGAACGTGAGGCCGAGCACCGTGAGGACCGGGATCAAGGCGTTGCGCAAGGCATGGTGCAGGATCACCCGCGCTTCGCCGGCGCCCTTGGCGCGCGCGGTGCGGATGTGGTCTTCGCCGAGGACGTCGAGCATGCTCGCACGCGTGAAGCGCAGGATGAGCGCCGAGTTGACGACGCCGAGCACGATCGACGGCAGCACCAGGTGATGCAGCCGTTCGGCGAGCGGGACGCCCGGGTCGCCGTAGCCGGCGACTGGAAACCAGCCGAGCGCGACGGCGAAGATCTGCATCAGGATCAGGCCGAACCAGAAGCTCGGAATGCTGGCGCCCAGCATCGCGAAGCCCGAGAGCATCTGGTCGATCGCCCGGCCGCGCCAGACAGCGGAAACGATGCCGCACGGCACGCCGATCAGGCTCGCGATGGCGATCGAGAAGAGGGTGAGGAAGAGCGTCGGCTCGGCCCGTTCCCAGAGCGCCTGCGTGACCGGGCGCTGCAGGAAGATCGACTGGCCGAGGTTGCCGTGCGCAAGCTCCTTCAACCAGTAGGCGAACTGCACGGGCAGCGGCTTGTCGAGCCCGTACGAGGCGCGCAACTGCGCGATGTCGGCGGCGGTTGCCTGCTCGCCGAGCATCACCGCCGCAGGGTCGCCCGGGGCCAGTCGCGTGATGAAGAAGACCAGGGTGGCGACGAGCAGCATCACCACCGCCATCCCGGCGAAGCGGGATGCGAGATACCGCGTCATCTCACTTCTGCAGGCCCGTGTTCCAGAAGAATGGCCACGGCATCGCCACGTAACCGTCGAGCTTGCTCGAGCGCGCCGTCACGCTGTTGAAGTTGCCGACGCGGATATACGGGACTTCGGTGTAGACGACCGACTGGATGTTGCCCCACAGAGCGCCGCGCTTCTTCGGATCGGATTCCGCGTTGAACGCGGCCAGGGCCGCGTCCTTCGCCGGCGAACTCCACCAGCCCGGCGCGCCATCGCCGAGCTGCGGTGGGGTCAGCGTCGGCTCGGGCAGAACCGCCGAGTGCGTGATGTAGATGTCCCACAGCGCCGGGTCGTTGCGACGCTGGATCAGGGTCGACCAGTCGACCACCTGCATGTCGGTCTTGAAGCCGGCGGCCTTCAGGTTCTCGGCCATCACGAGCGCGATCCGGTAGTGGAAGTCGTATTGCTGGCTGGTCAGGATCTTGATCGGCGTGCCATCGTATTTGGCGGCCGCGACCATCGCCGCCGCCGTCTTCGCGTCGCCCCTGCCGTAGTGCTCGGTTCCGGCCGTCGAATAGAAGGGCGTGTTCTTCGCGTAGTGATTGGCGTCGGCACTGTAGAACTTCGGATCGCCGAAACCGGCAGCCAGCATGTCGGCATCGTTCAGGCTCGTCTGCACGGCCTGGCGCAGCGCGAGATTGGCGAGCGGACCCTGCTTGGTGTTGAGCACCAGGTAGGGAAAGCCGAACGGTGCCGTCAGGACCGGCTTCACGTTGGACGCGCTCTCGAGCCGCGCATACGACTCGACAGGCAACAGATCGGCAAAGTGGTACTGACCCGAGAGCGACCCTTCGACGCGGGTGTTGGCATTGGGCACGGGAATGAAGCGCAACTCGTCGAGCAAGGCCTCATGCCTGCCGGCGTAGCCGCTGGCCGGCTCGCTGCGGGCGCTGTAGCCGTCGAAGCGCACCAGCTGCACGTACTGGTCGGGCTTTCTTTCCTTGAACATGTACGGCCCGGTGCCGATGAACTGGGTCAGCGGCGTCGCGATCGAGTCCTTGGCCATGATCGCGGCGAACCCGTTCGGAAGCGCCAGGTGCGCGAGCAGCGGCGCATAGGGCCGGTTGAGCGTGATGACGATCGCGTTCGGACCCTTGGCCTCGATGCTCTTGATCTCCTTGGCGACCGCCTTGCCGCGCGGCGCCATCTCCATCCAGCGCTTCAGCGACGCCAGCACGTCGTCCGACGTCATCTCGTGGCCGTTGTGGAACCTCACGCCCTTGCGGAGCGCGATCGTGTACACCGTGCCGCCGTTCGAGATCGCCGGCAGGCTCTCGGCGAGCATCGGCGCCACGTTCCAGTTCGCATCGAAGGTGTACAGAAGCTCGTACACCTCCAGCATGATGGTTCCGACCAGATCCGCGGTCGACGCCATCGGATCGAGCGTCTGGGGCTCGCCGATCATCGCGATATTGGCAGCGCCTCCGCGCGGCGGCGCGGCCAGCGTCGCGCCAGCCGCCAGCGCGATCGTCGCCGTGACGGCGAGGTTGGCGATGACGTGTGCGCCGTGGCGCAGTCTCGACCGCCGGGCTGCCGGCGCGAATCCATGGGTGAAGCGAAGCATGGGCTCTCCTTGCAAATCGAACGCCAGACTTGCGGCGCCTGCAACCGCCGCCGCTGTGTGTAAATTAATTACACATGTGGGAGAGTTTAGGCCAAACAGATGCAGGGTCAATGAGGCAGTTCCCGGAGAGTACGGTGTAAATTATTTTCATCGAACAAGGGCCCAGTAAGCGGTCCGCTCACGAACGGCAACTTCTTGCCGGGACCGTCTCTTCCCCCAGCTCACTCGGAGCTGCCGTTGGTCAACTCAGGTGATCGCGTGCAAGACTGCTGTCGGGCTCGCCCGCGAACTCACAGTCGCGGCCGATAGCCGACGTTCACCGCAAGTGATGGCCGACATGTCATTCGCGCAGAACTTGGACGGGCGCGCGCTGCGGCTCAGCTCTACCGCCTGGCCGCTTTTCCATCGACCATCGCCAACTGCGCTCGCGCGTCCGCCGCGCGCAGGCTCTGTCTTGCACAAGTGTTGCGAGCTGTCTATACTTCGCCATATGGCAAACCATTCTGGCGCTCTGGATTCGGTCTTTCACGCGCTGGCCGACCCCACGCGCCGAGCGGTGCTCCAACGACTCGGCAAGGGGCCGGCGACTGTCAGCGACCTGGCGGAGCCATTCGGCATCGGTTTGCCCACCTTCATGAAGCACGTGGGGGTGCTCGAGAGTACGGGTCTGATCCGCACCCGAAAGAGCGGGCGAATTCGGACCTGCGTGCTCGAGAGAAGGAAGCTGGCAGCGGCCGAGCGCTGGTTTGACGAGCAGCGCGCGACCTGGGCAAGCAGATTCGAGAACCTGGACAACCTACTTGAACAACTGAAGGAAAGAAAGTGACCATGAAGCCTGACCTTCGATTCGATTTCGTCGTGGACAAGATCGAGCACAGCATCACCGTGAAACGAGAGTTCGCGGCGAAGCGCCAACTCGTGTGGGACTGCTACACGAAGCGGGAACTGCTCGACCAGTGGTTCGCCCCCAAGCCTCTGACCACCAAGACCAAGCACATGGAGTTCAAGGAAGGTGGGTATTGGCACTACGCGATGGTCATGCCCGACGGACAGGAATTCTGGAGTCGCCAGGACTACCAGAAGATCAATCCGATTGACGGCTACGTGGCGCTCGACGCGTTCAGTGACGAGACCGGTAGCGTGAATCCCGACCTGCCGCGCGCACGTTGGGACGTCGGTTTCACCGACCTCCAGACTCGCACGCTCGTGACGACAATCGTCTTGTACAACTCTGCCGAGGACGTCCAGAAGGTGATCGACATGGGACTGAAGGATGGTCTCGCATCGACCCTTGAGCGACTCGACGAACTCCTTCTCACCGTGGCCGCGTGACCGTGGCTCGAATGACCGCAATCTTGGATAGTCGGATCCGAGTTGCGAACGGCTGCACTGGGGCGATCGCGGGTTCTTAAGCTTCCGATTGCCTTGCCTGAAACCTGTCGTTCGCATTGACACGCCGAACAGCTGACGCTCGCGTACATCCGGACCCGGCGGCGGATGTTCGGGACGGACCGCTTCAGAGCTGGTCGTCGGCGATCAAGGCATTCACGTAGCCCGGCTGCAGCACCTTGCGCGGATGCGAGGCCGTGACGTGTCCCATGAACGGGGGCATCACCTCGTAGCCCAGAAGCACCTGCAGGCGCGGCGACATCCTGGCCGTGCGCTCGGGTGGCACGCCCAGGAAGAAGTTCTCCTGCGTGCGCGCCCAAGGTTCACAGTATTGGTTCGAGAACGCGAGGCGCGACGCTGCGCTGCGGTTCGCGCCGCCTCGGTGCATCAATGTCCCGTGGAACAGGATGCAGGTCCCGGCCGGCGCCACCATCGGCACCAGCTGCGACTCGAGCGACGCCGGCATCGCGCGTTCGTGCTGCCGGCCGTCGTAGTGGCCTTCGATCTGCGCGTCGCTCCACCGATGACTGCCGGGGATGACCTCGGTGCCGCCATTCTCCGCGGTGAAGTCGTCGACGGCGACGATCGTCGAGTAGCTGTACGAGGGCCGCGGGCGCGGCACGGGATAGAAGCTGTCGTCGTGGTGGATGGGCTGCGCCGTCTCGCCCGGATGGATGCAGATCGCCTGGCTCGCGGTCAGCAGGTAGCCGGGCCGCAAGAGGCGGTCGAGGATGGCGAGCACGCGCGCGTCCTCGACGATGTCCTCGAACACGTGGCCGCGCCCGACAAGCGTGTAGACGCGCTCGGTGCGGAAGCCCTCAAAGGCGTTGCGACCGTGGTGGCTATCGAGGTGCGGCGCGAGCCCGTCGCGCACGCGCCGGAGCGCGTCGGCGGAGAGGAACTCGCGGATCAAGGTGTAGCCCTGGTCGTCGAGCTCTTCGAGATGGGCCTGCACGTTCATGCAAGGGGCTCGGATGGCGGCGGCGCGAGCATTCTCGCAGACCCGATCGGGGCTCCGGCGCGCGCGCCGACCGGTCGACTGAACACCCGTGTCGCGACTGCATGACGTGGATTTCCGTTCGCATCTGCTTGGCCGCGAGCAGATGTGCGCACAGGTCGCGAGCGGCCCGGTCCAACGTACCATCGCGCACCGCACGCGAAGGAGACCGCCGTGTCCGATCCTGCCGACTTCACCGCGATCCTGGCCCACTGGGAAGCGACACAGCCCGACGTCGTCGCCATCACGTTCGCGGGTGTCAACCGGACCTGGGCCGAGCTGGCCGAGCGCGTGCGACGAGCCGCCGCTGGCCTGCGCTCGGCGGGCCTCGCGCCCGGCGACCGCATCGCGGTGCTGGACCTCAACCATCCGTCGTGCCTGGAGCTGACCCTGGCGTGCGCCCAGGTCGGCACGGCGAACGCCGTCGTCAACTTCCGGCTCGCGCCGCCCGAGATCGCCTACGTCATCAATGACGCGAAGGCGCGCCTGCTGTTCGTCGGACCGGAGTTCGGCGGCGCAGTCGAGAAGCTGCGCGCTCATCTGCCGGCGGTCGAACGCGTGATCCGTGTCGGCGGCGCGGACGACGAGTACGAAGCGTGGCTGGCCGCGCACGACCCGGATCCGCGTGCCCACCCCTGCGCCCCCGGCGATTGCTTCGTGCAGCTCTACACCTCGGGCACGACGGGCTTCCCGAAGGGCGCGATGCTCACGCACCGCGGCATGCTCGCGCATGCGCGGAACGTGTCCAGGCACCAGCGGTTCAGCGCCGGATCGCGCGCGCAGATCGCGATGCCGCTCTTCCACGTCGGCGGCACGAGCTATTCGCTGATGGCGATCTGCGCCGGCGCGCACATCTACATGATGCGAACGCCGGACCCGGCGGCGGCGCTCGCGATGCTCGAGGCCGAGAGGATCACGCACACGTTCTACGTGCCGGCGCTCATGGCGGCGATGAACCAGGTGCCCGGCGCCGCCGAGCGCGACTACTCGTCGCTCCAGACGCTGTGCTATGGCGCTTCGCCGATGCCGCTGCCCGTCATGCGCGCTTCGCTGAAGATCTTCCCGGGCGTCCTTGAACAGGTCTACGGCATGACCGAGCAGAGTGGCGTCGTCAGCGTGCTTGGCGCGGCGGATCACGGCAACCCCGCGGTCGCGCACCGGCTCGTCTCGGCGGGCCGGGCGATCGACGGCGTCGAGATCGAGATCCGCGATCCGGCGACCGGCGATCGCGTCGCCACCGGCGAGCGCGGCGAGGTGTGGGTGCGCAGCGAGCAGGTCATGGGCGGCTACTGGGGCAAGCCGACGGACAGCGCGGCGACGATCACGCCCGACGGCTGGCTGCGCTCCGGCGACGGCGGCTACCTGGACGGCGACGGCTATCTCTACATCACCGACCGCATCAAGGACATGATCATCAGCGGCGGCGAGAACATCTACCCGGCGGAGATCGAACGGGTCATGGCCGAGCACCCGCAGATCCAGGACGTCGCGGTGATCGGCGTTCCCGACGAGCGCTGGGGCGAGGTGCCCAAAGCGGTGGTCGTCGCCAAGCCCGGCGCGACGATCGACACCGAGCAGCTGCTCGCCTGGTGCCGCCAGCAGATCGCGTCGTTCAAGTGCCCCAAGACGGTCGACGTCGTCGCCGAGCTGCCGCGCAATCCGACCGGCAAGATCCTGAAGAAGGACCTGCGCAAGCCGTACTGGCAAGGGCGCGAGCGGCAAGTGATCTGACCCCGTCCATCCCCGCCAGAAGCGTCCAGTCGCGAGCGCATGCTCTTGACGTTCGGATCAGCGAGGCGTGAACTCTTCGCACCTCCTTGCTGCCGGCCTGCGTGTCGCGAGTGACCAAGCCACCCCAGCGCGCGTCGGCGGAGCCGCCGAACTGGTGACGTCCGCACATCAGTGAAGCGGCTGCCGCGACCGGGGTGTGGGGCGGCGCAGGTCGATTTTCACAGGGGTTTTTCCCAAGAGCGCTTCTGAGTGGCGTACCTCATATTCCACTGAGGACGTCACCCATGACCACGCTTGCCCGGCCCACCCTGCTCGACGTCGCCCGTGCGGCCGGCGTCAGCGTTGCCACGGTCGACCGAGCACTCAACAAGCGCGCCGGCGTGCACGAGCGCACCGTCGGCCGGGTCGCAGAGGCGGTGCGGTCGCTGCGCTACCGGCCCGACCCAGCGGCGGCGCGGCTGGCACGTTCGCGGGCGCACCGGGTGCGTTTCATCCTGCCTTCGGGCAGCAACGCCTTCGTCGCCTCGCTGAGCGAGCAGATCTCTGCCAACTCGCCGTGGATGGCCGACCACCGCGTCGCCGCCGAGACCGTAGAGGTCGACGTGTTCGAGCCGGAACACGTGGCAGCGCAGCTGCGCGCCGCCGCAGGCGCCTGCGACGCCGTGGTGGTGATGGCGCTCGACCACCCGGTCGTGCGCGCGGCGATCGACGAGCTGGAAGACGCGGGCACGGTCGTCGTGACGCTGGTGTCCGACGTGCCGTCGTCCAGGCGGCACCATTTCGTCGGCATCGACAATGTCGCCGCCGGGCGCACCGCGGCGACGCTGCTGGGCCGGTTCGCCGGGGCCCGCCGCGGACCGGTTGGCATCGTCCTCGGCAGCATGTCGTTGCGCGACCATGCCGAGCGCCACTTCGGCTTCTGCCAGGTGATGGCGGCCGATTTTCCGACGCTGCGTGTCCTGACGCCGCTCGAAGGCAAGGATGACTCGCGCCTGGCCGAGCGCCTGGCGGCAGAGCTGCTGCGGGTCCAGCCCCGCCTCGTCGGAATCTACAGCGCCGGCGCCGGCAACGCGGGCATCGCCGCAGCGCTGCAGGCCTCGGGCCGAGCGCGTGAGGTCGTGTTCGTCGCGCATGAGCTGACGCCGCCGGCGCGCCGCTGCCTGCTCGACGGCACCCTGGACGCCGTGCTTCAGCAGGACCCGGGTCACGAGATCCGCTCGGCGCTGCGCATCGCCCTGGCGCTCCAGGTCGGCGAGCCGGTGATCGCCGACCAGGAACGAATCCGGATCGACATCTATCTGCGCGACAACCTGCCGTGATCACGCTCGGCATCGATCTCGGCACCTCCGCGGTCAAGGCCGTGCTGCTCGACGACGACCGCATCGTCGCTGTCGCCGAGGCACCGTTGTCGCTCGATCGGCCGCACCCTGGCTGGTCCGAGCAGGATCCGCAGGCTTGGTGGCAGGCGACCTGCGACTGTCTTGACCGGCTGCAGGCCGCGCAACGGGCGGCGTTCACCGATGTGGTCGCGGTCGGCCTCTCGGGTCAGATGCATGGCGCGACCTTGCTCGACCGCCACGGCGATGTCCTGCGGCCGTGCATCCTCTGGAACGACAGTCGCAGCGCGCCGCAGTGTGCCGAGCTGGAGACGCGTGCACCGCGCCTGCGTGCCATCGCCGGCAACGCCGCCATGCCGGGCTTCACCGCACCCAAGCTCCTTTGGGTGCGCGAGCACGAGCCGGCCGTGTTCGATCGCATCGACCGGGTGCTGCTGCCCAAGGCGTGGCTGCGCTGGAAACTCTGCGGCGAATTCGTCGACGAGATGTCCGACGCCTCGGGCACGCTCTGGCTCGATGTCGCGCGTCGCGACTGGTCCGACGAGCTGCTCGCCGCCTGCGGCCTGTCGCGGTCGCAGATGCCGCGGCTCGTCGAAGGCAACGAAGCGGCCGGGCAGCTGCGGCCGGAATGGGTGCGGCGCTGGGGCTTCGCCCGGGCGCCGCTGCTGGCCGGGGGCGCCGGCGACAACGCCGCAGGTGCGGTCGGAATCGGAGCCGTCCAGCCCGGCGACGCGTTCGTCTCTCTCGGCACCTCGGGCGTGCTGTGGTCGACCACCGCCGGCTTCGCGCCGCGCCCGGATCGCGGCGTTCACGCCTTCTGCCACGCACTGCCGAACACCTGGCATCAGATGGGCGTGCTGCTCTCTGCCGCGGCGAGCCTTTCGTTCTGGGCCCGCGTCGCCGGCCAGGGCGAAGCGGCTCTGCTGGCGCCGCTCGGTGAGCAACCGGAGCGGCCGGCCGCGTGCTGGTTCGCGCCCTATCTCGCCGGCGAGCGCACGCCGCACAACGACCCGGCGGTGCGCGGCGGCTTCCTTGCGCTCGACAGCGCCACCTCGGCACCGGCGATGACGCAGGCGGTGCTGGAGGGCGTGGCCTATGCCTTTCGCGATGCGCGCGATGCGCTCGCTTCGGCCGGCACGCGGATCGAGCAGGCCGACCTGATCGGCGGTGGCTCGCGCTCGGCGCTACTGGGCCGACGTGCTCGCCAACGTGCTGGACCTCCCGCTGCATCAGGTCGAAGGCAGCGACGTGGGCTGCGCCCTCGGCGCGGCCCGGCTCGCGTGCATGGCCGCCGAAGGCGGCGCGGTGCATGCCGCCAAGGCGCGCCGCGTCCGCAGCTTCGAGCCGCGGCCGGCGCTGGCGGCGCAGTACGCCGAGTCGTATCGCCGCTGGCAGGCGCTCTATGGCCTGCTGCGGCAGGTGCCGCAAGTCCCGTCGCCAGCGACACACAACGAACCTGCCGAACTATCGGCCACCGGAGCGATGGCATGAACGACCGCCCCCGCGGCGCGAGCGCCCCCTACTTCACGCTGGAACGACCCGTTGCCTACCGAGGCCCGGCATTCCGGCCGAGCGCGGCCGAGCCGCTCGGCTACCGCTTCTACGACAAGGACCGGCTCGTCCTCGGCAAGAGGATGGAAGAGCAACTCCGCTTCGCCGTCTGCTACTGGCACAGCTTCGCCTGGTCGGGTGGCGATCCTTTCGGCGGCGAAACTTTCCTGCGACCGTGGCACGCCGCCGGCGGAGATCCGATGGCGCAGGCGCGGCACAAGGCCGATGCGGCGTTCGAGCTCTTCCGCCTGCTCGACGCGCCGTTCTTCACCTTCCACGATCGCGACATCGCGCCCGAGGGCGAGACGCTGGCGCGAGTCCAATCGCAACGTCGCCGAGATCGGCGAGGTGTTCGAAGCGAAGATGGCCGCGACCGGGGTGGGCCTGCTCTGGGGCACGGCGAATCTCTTCACGCACCGTCGCTACATGGCCGGCGCGGCGACCAATCCCGATCCGCAGGTCTTCGCCTACGCCGCGGCGCAGGTGAAGAACGTGCTCGAGCTGACGCATCGGCTCGGTGGCGAGAACTACGTGCTCTGGGGCGGGCGCGAGGGCTACGAGACCCTGCTCAACACCGACCTGAAGCGCGAGCTGGCGCAACTCGGCCGCTTCCTGCAGCTGGTGGTCGAGCACAAGCACAAGATCGGCTTCAAGGGAATGATCCTGCTCGAGCCCAAGCCGGGCGAGCCGACCAAGCATCAGTACGACTACGACGTGGCGACCGTCTACGGCTTTCTCAAGGCGCACGGTCTCGAGAACGAGGTGAAGGTCAACATCGAGCAGAACCATGCGCTGCTCGCCGGCCACACCTTCGAGCACGAGATCGCGCTCGCGCAGGCGCTCGGCATCTTCGGCTCGCTCGACATGAACCGCGGCGACGAGCAGCTCGGCTGGGACACCGACCAGTTCCCGAACAACCTCTCGCACGTCGCGAGCGCCCTCTACCAGGTGCTGCAGGGCGGCGGCATCGGCCGCGGCGGCCTCAATTTCGACGCCAAGCTGCGCCGCCAGTCGATCGACCCGGACGACCTGGTGCACGGGCATGCGGCGGCGATCGACCTGTGCGCGCGCGCGCTGCTGATCGCGGAGGCGATGCGGCAGGACGGCGCGCTGCAGGCCGAGGTCGAGTCCCGCTACGCCGGCTGGCACTCGCCGCTCGGCCGCGACATCCTGGACGGCCGCGCCTCGCTCGACGACCTTGCGCGCCGCGTGGCGCAGGACGCGATCGAGCCGCAACCCGTGTCGGGCCGCCAGGAGCGGCTCGAGCATCTCGTCAACAGCTACCTCTGAAGCGCCGGGAACGCACGGCAAGGAGACACACCATGGCAAGCAACCTCAAGGGCCCCGGCATCTATCTGGCGCAGTTCGCCGGCGACGCCGCGCCGTTCGACTCCTGGGCCGCGATCACGACCTGGGCCGCAGGCCACGGCTTCAAAGGCGTGCAGATCCCGTCGTGGGACGCGCGCATCTTCGACCTCGCCCGCGCCGCCGAGTCGAAGACCTACTGCGACGAGATCAAGGGCATCGCTGCGCAGAACGGCGTCGAGATCACCGAGCTCGGCACGCACCTGCAGGGCCAGCTCGTCGCGGTGCACCCGGCCTACGACGAAGCGTTCGACGGCTTCGCGCCGGAAGCGGTGCGCCAGAACCCGAAGGCGCGTCAGCAATGGGCAGTCGAGCAGATGCTGCTCTCGGCGCGCGCCTGCCGCAACCTCGGCCTGAAGAGCAACGTCAGCTTTCCCGGCGCGCTCGCCTGGCCGTTCCTGTACCCGTGGCCGCAGCGCCCGGCCGGACTGATCGACACCGCCTTCGACGAGCTGGCGCGCCGTTGGCGGCCGATCTTCGATGCATTCGAGGACGCCGACTGCTTCGTCTGCTTCGAGCTCCACCCGGGCGAAGACCTGTTCGACGGCACCACTTTCGAGATGTTTCTCGAACGCGTCGACCAGCACCCGCGCTGCGCCATCAACTACGACCCGTCGCACTTCGTGCTCCAGCAGCTCGACTACCTCGAGTTCATCGACATCTACCACGAGCGCATCAAGGCGCTGCACATCAAGGACGCCGAGTTCCGGCCCACCGGCCGACAGGGCGTGTACTCGGGCTACCAGCCGTGGATCGATCGCGCCGGCCGGTTCCGCTCGCTCGGCGATGGCCAGGTCGACTTCGGCGCGATCTTCTCGAAGATGGCGCAATACGGTTACGACGGCTGGGCCGTCCTCGAGTGGGAGTGCTGCCTCAAGCACCCTGAGCAAGGCGCCGCCGAAGGCGCGGAATTCATCAAGCGCCACATCATCCGCGTCACCGAGAAGGCGTTCGACGACTTCGCCGGCGGCGCCAGCGACCCGCAGCAGCTGCGCCGCATGCTGGGCCTGAGCGAGACGGCGCGATGACGATCGAGGCGGGCGGCGCGCCGGCGCCGCAAGCGCGCATCCGCTTGGGCATGGTCGGCGGCGGCGAGGGCGCGTTCATCGGCGCCGTCCACCGCATGGCGTCGCGGCTCGACGACCACTACCAGCTGCTCGCAGGCGCGCTGTCGTCGACCGCCGACAAGTCGATGCGCTCGGGCGCCGCGCTCGGGCTGGAGCGCGTCTATCCCGATTACGCGACGATGGCCGCCGCCGAGGCGAAGCGCGCGGACGGCATCGAGGCAGTCGCGATCGTCACGCCCAACGACTCGCATGCCGCGATCGCCGAGGCCTTCCTCGAGGCGGGCATCCACGTCATCTGCGACAAGCCGGTCGCGACACACGTCGCCGACGCGCGGCGGTTGCAGGCGCTCGCGGCGCAACGCGGGCGGATCTTCGCCGTCACCTACAACTACAGCGGCTATCCGATGGTGCGGCACGCCCGGCGCATGGTCGCTGACGGGACGCTCGGCATGATCCGCGTCGTGCAGGTCGAGTATGCGCAGGACTGGCTCACCGAAGCGCTCGAAACCACGGGCCAGAAGCAGGCCGACTGGCGCACCGACCCGGCACGTTCGGGCGCCGGCGGCTGCATCGGCGACATCGGCACGCACGCGTACCACCTGGCGCACTACGTGACCGGGCTGGCGGTCGACGCGCTGTGCGCCGAGCTGAGCACCTTCGTCGCCGGGCGCCGCCTCGACGACAACGCGCAGATCATGCTGCGCTACGCGAACGGTGCGCGCGGCGTGCTCTGGGCGAGCCAGGTCGCGCCGGGCAACGAGAACGGCCTGCGCCTGCGCGTCTACGGCAGCCGGGGTGGCATCGAATGGCAGCAGGAACAGCCGAACCAGCTGCGCTGGTCGCCGTTCGGCCAGCCGACGCAGATCATCGGTCGCGGCACCGCGGCGGCCAACGCGGACGCGGCGCGCGTCACGCGCATTCCGTCGGGCCATCCGGAGGGCTACCTCGAAGGCTTCGCGACGGTCTACAGCGAGATTGCGCAGGCGATCCGCGCCGCGCGCAGCGGCGGGACGCCGGCCGATCCGGCCGTTCAATTCCCGACGATCGACGACGGCATCGCCGGCGTCGCCTTCATCGAGGCCGCGGTCGCTTCATCGGCAGCCGGCGGCACCTGGGTCGCGCCGCGATGAGCCTGCGCGTCGCCTTCGCCGGCATCAGCAAGGACTTCGGCGCCGTGCGCGTGCTGCACGACGTTCGCTTCGAGCTCGAGCCGGGCAAGGTCTACGGCCTGCTCGGCGAGAACGGCGCCGGCAAGTCGACGCTGATGAAGATCCTCTCCGGTTACGAGACGGCGAGCGAAGGCGAGTTGACGATCGACGGCGTCGCCTGTCGCTTCGCCGATTCGCGCGCCGCCGAGGCCGCGGGCGTCGTCCTCATCCACCAGGAGTTCAACCTCGCCGAGGACCTCACCGTGGCCCAGAACATCTTCCTCGGCCGCGAGCTGAAGCGTGGCTGGCTGCTCGACGACGCGGCGATGCGCAGCGCGGCGCGCGAGGTGCTGCGCGAGGTCGGCCTCGAGATCGACCCGGACACGCGCGCGCGCGCGCTGATCGTCGCCGAAAAGCAGCTGGTCGAGATCGCCAAGGCCCTCTCGCGCCAGCGCCCGCCTGCTGGTGATGGACGAGCCGACGGCAACGCTCACGCCGAGCGAGACGGAGCGGTTGTTCCAGCTCATCGCCCGGCTGAAGGCGGCCGGCACGACGATCGTCTACATCTCGCACAAGCTCGAAGAGGTCGAGCGCATCACCGACGAGATCATCGTCATGCGCGACGGACGCTTCACCAGCCGCGCGCCGACCGCCGAGGTGAGCCGTCACCAGATGGCCAACCTGATGGTCGGCCGCGAGCTTTCCGACATGTTCCCCGCGCGCGCGGCGGTGCCCGACGCCGTCCCGGTGCTGCGCGTGAAGGGCCTCACCGTGCCCGGCTGGGCGAGCGACGTGAGCTTCGACGTGCGGCCCGGCGAGATCGTCGGCTTCGCCGGCCTCGTCGGTGCCGGGCGGACCGAGCTGTTCGAGGGCCTGCTCGGCCTGCGCCCGCGCAGCGCCGGCACGATCGAGCTCGACGGCCGAGCGGTGTCGCTTCGGCAGCCCACGCGACGCCGCGCGGCAGGGCCTGACCTATCTCAGCGAGGACCGCAAGGGCAAGGGCCTGCACGTGCGCTTCTCGCTGCTCGAGAACCTGACCTTGATGGAGCTGCGGCCGCCATGCCCGTCCCTGGCTCGACCCGCGCTCGGAACGCCGCGCGCTGCGGCAGGCGATCGCCGAGTTCGGCATCCGCGCCGGCGACCTGGACATCACCGCCGCCCAGCTGTCGGGCGGCAATCAGCAGAAGCTGGCGATCGCCAAGGTCCTGCAGCCCGGACCGCGGGTGGTCGTGCTCGACGAGCCGACGCGCGGCGTCGACGTCGGCGCCAAGCGCGACATCTACTTCCTGATCCAGCGCCTGGCAGCGGCCGGTCGCGCCGTGATCGTGATCTCGTCGGAGCTGATCGAGCTGATCGGCCTCTGCCACCGCGTCGTCGTCATGCGCGGCGGCCGGCTGCAGGCGACGCTGGCCGCCGAAGGCCTCAGTGAAGAGGCGTTGATCGCCCATGCCACCGGCACCCACTGACGCGACGCTCGCCGCCGCCGACCGGGCCGCCACGCCGCAGGCCGCGGCCGCGCGACGCGCCGCGCGCAGCGGCCACTGGCGCCAGCGCGCGCAGACGCTCGGCCCGGCAATCGGCCTGGTTGCGCTCTGCATCGCCGGCACGCTGCTCAACGCCGGCTTCGCGACCTGGGACAACGCCATGAACGTCCTGACCCGGACCGCGTTCATCGGCATCATCGCGGTCGGCATGTGCTTCGTCATCATCGGCGGCGGCATCGACCTGTCGGTGGGCTCGATGGCGGCGCTGATCGCCGGCAGCGTGATCCTGGCGATGAACGCGCTCGGCGCCGCTGGTCGCCTCGCCGGTGCTGGTGGTCGCGATCGGCGCGCTGTTCGCGCTCGCGCTCGGGGCGGCGTTCGGACTGGCGCACGGCCTGCTCATCACCAAGGGCCGGATCGAGCCGTTCATCGTCACGCTCGGCACGCTGGGCATCTATCGCGCCTATCTCACCTACTTGGCCAACGGCGGCGCGATCACGCTCGGCGAAAAGGTGAGCGACGTCTACAGCCCGGTGTACTACGGCAGCTGGCTCGGCGTGCCCGTGCCGATCTGGGTCTTCACCGCCGTGGCACTGATCGGCGGCTTGGTTCTCAATCGCACGCGCTACGGCCGCTACGTCAAGGCGATCGGCTCGAACGAGCAGGTGGCGCGCTATGCGGCGGTCGATGTCGATCGCATCAAGATCCTCACCTACGTCCTGCTCGGCGTCTGCGTCGGCGTGGCGACGCTGCTTTACATTCCGCGCCTGGGCTCGGCGTCGCCGACCACCGGGCTGCTGTGGGAGCTCGAAGCGATCGCTGCGGTGATCGTCGGCGGCACCGCGCTGAAGGGCGGCGACGGCCGGCATCGCCGGCACCGTGATCGGCGCGATCCTGCTCTCGGTCATCAGCAACATCCTCAACCTCACGAGCATCATCAGCGTCTATCTCAACGCGGCGGTGCAAGGCGTGCGTGATCATCATCGTCGCCTTCCTGCAGCGCGGTCGGCGCTGACGCCCCGTTTCATCGCTTCACATCGTTCCCCCACCGCCGCAATCTTCGCTTCGACTTAGGCGGCTATTTCAACCTCGACCCACGAACGGAGACACCATGAACCGCAGACTATTCACCCACATCGCCATTGCGCTGGCCGCCCTCGGCGCCGGCAGCACGGCGCTCGCGCAGAACAAGGTCGTGATGGGCGTCGCCATTCCGGCAGCGACCCACGGCTGGACCGGCGGCGTCGTCTACTGGGCCAACGCACCAAGGGCGAGCTCGAGAAGCAATACCCGGGCATGCAGATCATCGTCAAGACCGCCGACTCGGCCGCCGAGCAGGCCAACCAGGTGCAGGACCTGCAGACGGTCAACAAGATCAACACCCTGGTGATCCTGCCGTTCGAGTCGGCACCGCTCACCAACCGGTGGCGCAAGTGAAGAAGAAGGGCGTGTTCGTCACCGTGGTCGACCGCGGCCTGACCGACACGAGCGCGCAAGACGCCTACGTCGCCGGCGACAACACCGGCTTCGGCAAGGTCTCGGCCGAGTACATGGCCAAGGCGCTGAACGGCAAGGGCGACATCGTCATCCTGCGCGGCATCCCGACCGACACTCGACAACCAGCGCATCGATGCCTTCAACGCCGTCATGAAGAACTACCCCGGCATCAAGGTGCTCGATGCCAAGCACGGCAACTGGAACCGCGACGACTCGTTCAAGGTGATGCAGGACTACCTGACTCGCTTCCCGCACATCGACGCGGTCTGGGCCTCGGACGACGACATGGCAGTCGGCGTGCAGAAGGCGATCGAGCAGGCCAAGCGAAGCGACATCAAGATGGTGATCGGCGGCGCCGGCTCGAAGGACTACATCAAGAAGGTGATGGACGGCGACAAGACTGTCACCGCCGACGTCACCTACTCGCCGAGCATGATCGCCGACGCGATGAAGCTCACTGCGGCGGCGCGCACCAAGGGAACGGCGATGCCGCCCTCGACGATCATCCCCTCGGTGCTGGTCACCAAGGACAACGCGTCGAAGTACTACTTCCCCGACTCGCCGTTCTGAGCCGGAGCCGTGCTTGCCGGCGCGGGCGCGAGCCCGCGCTCGGCATGACGAAGCCTGCAGCGGTGACGGCGATGACGCGCACGGCACTTCGCGTCTCGCTGCTGGCCGTTGACACCCATGGCGTCGCCAACGTGGCCATGGGGATCGCCAGGCTGCTGGGCTTCGACCTGTATCCGCGGCAAGGGGAGCCGTGTGTACCGAGCGGCCTTCGCTTGGCCTGGGACGCGATTTGTCATTTCGGTCGAAGGTACGGACATTGCCTTCGACCACGTTCATGGACGACCAGGAACCCGTCAGGCGCGCGCCAACCCATCGGTCCGCTCAGCGCGGTACGGGACAACCCGTAGATCGGTGGGACTTTGTCGACACCAGTCCGAGCGTCTTTGATTCCAGCGCCCGCGTTGCGACCATTCGCGTCAGGCGATGGGTCGGGGGAACAGGCCTCGCGGTTCTGGCCTTGGGGTGCAGCGTTGCAGTCTGGCTCGCGGGTTCGTACTTCATTCGCCACTAAGAAGGGACTGGCTGCTGGCTTGGGCACCTTCGTCCAAGGAGGTTAGCCATGGCCGCGCATTTCGGCGCTCAAGTTGTGGCGCGTTACATTCGTCGTCAGGGCGTGGCCGGGAGAATGTTCCTTGGAGAGGGTTGGTATCAGCGCGGAGGAAGATCCGAGCTTTCTGTCGGCCGGCGGCGAACTCGGGGCTCTGATCAGGGCTCACGACTGGTCAAAGACTTCGCTCGGGCCGCCCGGGCTGTGGCCACAGTCGCTGCGAACCTCCGTTCGACTCATCCTCAACACCGGTCACCCCATGTACATCTGGTGGGGACCCGAGCTGCTGTGCCTCTACAACGACGCTTATCGCCGCTCCATCGGTCCTGAACGTCACCCGTCGTCTCTGGGGCTTCCGGCCAGGCAGGTCTGGGCGGAAATCTGGAACCTGATAGGTCCGCAGATCGAGCACGTGATGTCGGGTCGCGGCGCCACCTGGCATGAAAACCATCTGGTGCCCATCACGCGCGGCGGGCGGCTCGACGACGTCTACTGGACTTACAGCTACAGCCCGCTCGACGACTCGGCCGCTCCCAACGGTGTCGGGGGCGTCCTCGTGGTCTGCTCGGAGACGACGGAGACGGTGCTCGCCGCGAAACGTCAGGCCGAAGAAATGGAGCGACAACGCGAGATGTTCTCCCAGGCTCCGGGCTTCACCATCATCATGAACGGCCCGCAACATCACGTCGAATTCGTCAATGAAACGCATCGCCGTTTGTTTGGCAGCGACGAATGGGTTGGAAAACCGATCCACGAAGCCTTCCCGGATATTTCCGGCCAGGGCTTCTTCGAGCTCATGGACGAGGTCTACGCATCGGGCACGCCGTATCGCGGGGCACGCATGCCTGCGAGGTTTCGGACCGAAAGAGGCGGCCCCGAGGAGGTCCGCTACCTGGACTTCATCTATGCGCCGATCTTTGACTCGGCACGAAACGTCCGCGGTGTCTTTTGCGAAGGCTTCGACGTCAGCCAGCAGATGAACGCAGAGTCGGCACTTCGCGATCGCGAAGAACAGTTGCGACTCGCGACGGAGGCTGCCGACGTAGGACTTTGGGACGTCGATCTCCTCTCGGAAAGGCTTTATTGGCCGGCGAGGGTCAAGGCAATGTTCGGCATCTCAGTGGACGTCGATGTGTCGATGGCTGACTTCTATGCCGGGCTTCATCCCGAGGACCGCGAAAGAACGACGCAGGCATTCGCGGCCGCCGTTGATACGGGGAAGCGCTCGCTCTACGACGTTGAATACAGAACGGTCGGCAGGGAAGACGGTGTCGTTCGATGGGTAGCGGCAAAGGGGCGAGGACTGTTCGACAACGATGGGCGCTGCATACGGGTTATCGGTACGGCGATCGACATCACCGAGCGCCGGGTGACGGAGCGCTCGCTTCAGCTCAGCGAAGAGAGATTGCGGGAAGCGGACCGCCGCAAGGACGAGTTCCTTGCGACTCTCGCGCACGAGCTTCGCAATCCCCTTGCTCCTGTGAGCAATGCCGCCGCCCTGCTGCAACATCCGGCGCTGAAGAGTGAACAGGTCACCCGCTATGCGCAGATGATCGAGCGTCAGACCAAGGCCATGGCGGTCTTGCTGGACGACCTTCTGGAGGTTTCACGCATCAGCACGGGCAAGCTCCTTCTCAAGAAGAAGGTCATCAGCGTGGCGAGTGTCGTCGAATCCGCGTTGGAGCCGGTCAGGCCAGCCCTCAAGGTGAAACAGCACGACCTTCGCATCGAGATGAACGCAGGCGATGCGCTGCTGAACGCGGATCCGGTTCGCATCTCTCAGGTGATCACGAATCTGTTGACCAACGCCATCAAGTACTCCAATCCGGGTGCATCCATCATCCTGAGAACGCAGTCGAGCCGCGACGAAGTGACGTTCGAAGTCGAGGACAGCGGCATCGGGCTATCAAGCGAGCAGGTTCCGAAAATCTTCGAGATGTTTGCGCAGGTCGCGCCGGCCATCGACCGATCCGAGGGCGGCTTGGGCATCGGACTGGCGGTCGCGAAGGCGCTCGTCGACATGCATGGAGGACATATCTCGGCCTTTAGCGCTGGCCTGGGGGCTGGATCGACGTTCAAGGTCGTGGTGCCCAAAGGTGATGTCCGGGAAGGTGAGCCTGAAGTGCGAGGCGAGGACATCGACAGAGCGTCGCACCCATCACGTGCTCCCGTTGTGGTCGCCGACGACAACGCGGATGCTGCCGACTCCTTGGCCGCGTTGCTCGACATGGAGGGATACGAGGTTCACGTCGCAAACGACGGAAAGAAGGCTCTGGAGCTCGCGATCAGAGTCAGCCCTGTTGCTTGCTTCTTGGACATCGGCATGCCGGGAATGGACGGATACGAACTGGCAAGACAACTGAGGGCGACGGTGAAAGGGCGCACCATGTTCTTGGTCGCCACGACCGGTTGGGGCAAACCGGAGGATCTGCGGCGTTCCGAGCAAGCGGGCTTCGATCTGCACATGACCAAGCCGATCGACGTTGCGGTCGCGTTTCAGATTCTTGCCAAGCGGCAGTACGGACCAGGCTAGGGTCCGGCGCGGAAGGACCAGTTTCTGGGAAAGCTCGAACACACCCTGGCTGAATTCGTCACCGGCCTGCGCCTGCAATCGGTCCCCGGCGAGGCACAGCGCGTGGTGCGGCGCGTGGTGATGGCCGTGACCGGCACCGGCTTCGCGGGAGCGACCGAGGACGGCGTCCTGGCGCTGCGGGAACTGCTCGTCGAGGCCGGCGGAGCCGCTCAGGCAACGAGCCTCGTCTACGGCGACCGGCTCCCGGCCCGCGCGGCCGCTCAGCTGAACGGAACGATGTGCCGCGCGCTGGATTTCTGCGACGCGATGGCGCCTGGCCCACACATCGGCGCCGCCTTGTTCCCGGCGGCGTTGGCCGCGGCGGAGCTTGCCGGTGGCTGCTCCGGCGAGGAATTCATGACCGCGATGGTGGCGGGTGCCGAGCTCAGCTCCCGATTCAACCTGAGCGAGGCGCAATACGACGGCTTCGATCCGACGGGCATCGTCGTTGTGTTCTCGGCTACGGCAGCCGCCTCACGAATCCTCAAGCTGACGCCGGAGCAGACGCTGCACGCCCTGGCGCTTGCGTTCAATCGTTGCGGGGGCAGCTTCCAGAGCCATGTAGACGGCTCGCTGGGCGTGCGCGTCCTGCAGGGGTGGATCGCGGAAGCCGGGGTCCAGTGCGCCCAGATGGCTCAGCGCGGAATCACCGGTCCCATCAACTTCCTGAGCGGCCACTACGGCTTTGCCCATCTGTACGGTCGCGGCACTCTCGATGCCGAGTCCGTGACGCGCGACCTGGGCGAAACCTGGAAGGTGCAGAACATCGTCTTCAAGAAGTACCCGAGTTGCGGAGTCACACAAGGCGTGACGGAGCTGGCTCTCGGTTTGGTGTCGGAGCTGGGCCTGCAGCCATCGGACATCCGCAGCGCCGTCGTTCGCCTGCCGCCGTATGCCCATCGCCTGGTTGGTCACGCCTTCCGGATCGGCGTCAACCCTCGGGTCGATGCCCAGTTCAATGCCGGTTACTGCGTGGCCAACGCGTTCGTGCGGCAGTCTTCCTTGCTCCAGCATTTCGCTCCGGCGCAGGTGCACGACCCTCTCGTGCAAGAGATGATCGGTCGCATCCGGACGATCGCCGATGAGAAGTTGAACGCGCGCGGCCACGCTGCCGTAGACCTGGCCGTGACGACCCAGGACGGCCGCACCCATCTGCGCCAGCTCGACATACCGCCCGGGTTTCCGGGCGCCGAGCTGAACGACGCGCAACACCTCGCGCGGTTCAGGGACTGTCTGGCGTATGCGCCCCATCCGCCTTCGCCGGCGCAGGCCGACGAGCTCTTGCAGTCGCTCGAAGCAATTGCGGCGCTGCCGGACATCCGCGTGCTGGTGCCGATGCTGATCGCCGGCCAAGGTGGCCCCTTGGCCTGATCCTCTCGCTGGAGAATTCGGCGCCATGAGCAGCAGACAGTCTGCGCGGGGCAGGGCGCAGCGACGCAGGAATGTCAGCTTGTCGAAAACATCCGGCCGTCCCGACTTTGGCTGCGCAATGGGCAGTCGATAAACGAGCCGTTCTCGCCGCCTAGCGTGAACTCAAGCAGCGGCGGGCGGCCGTGCGTCACTTGCGCAAAGTGGTCGGTGTCGCCGCCGGCGATCGCTACGCGCAGCCGGCTGCCGGCCTGCAGCGTCCATGAGACGGGCAACAACGCGAATCGCACCGTCTCGGCGACGCCCGGCCGCATCAATCGGGCGTGCTCGCGCCGATAGCTGCGGTAGGGCCCGGGCACGTTGTAGCTCGGAGGCGGCGACGCTTCGGCGCGGTGCAGCAGGCGCAGCAGTCCTTCGGTGATGTACCAGGAGCGGCCGCCAGCATCCACCTCCGACAAATAGACGAAGACGCCGGCGTCATGCTCGGATGTGGCCACATGCAGCTGGACGACGGCGTGGCCCGACAGCTCAGTCGCTTGCTGGAAAGCTGGCGTCGCGAAGGTCAGCATCCGGTCTTCGCGGCCGTGCCAGTCCTTGTAGTAGTCGGTGACGGCAAGCGCGCCGAGCCGCTCGAAGCGGCTGTGGGCGCCTGTGCCGGTGGTGAAGCTGGCCTGGTACGGGACCACGGCGGTGTCGGCCGGCGCTTGCGTCGACAACTGGCCCTCGGCTGCCAGATGCAGTCGCACCAGGGCATCGTGCGGCGGCCAGGTGGCAGCGGCCTGCCACTTCTCGCCGCGCACGTTATGGAAGTGCACCGGCGCCTCGTCGAGGATGCCGGTGTCCATGCCCGCGAGGTGCTGGTCGAAGAAGCGCAGCACTTCGCCAAGCACCGAGAACTCGGGCTGCGCTGCGCCGTCGCGCCAGGGCGAGCCGTTGGTACGGGCGCCGTGGTCCCAGGGACCCAGCAGGAGCCGGTTATCGGCGCCGGGGTTGCTCAGGAAACGCGCGATGCTGCCGTTGACGAAAGCACTGCCGTCGTACCAGCCCGATACCGACAGGACGTTGACCTGCCCCGGCACATCCCGCAAGTACCAGTAGGGACTGAAGGCACCGCTGTGCAGCGTCGGGTCGTGCGACGCGGCCTCTTCGCGGAAGGCGAATTCGGGCGCCAGGTCGCGCATGCGAAAACTGTCCTTGTGCTGCTCGAGCGCGGCGGCCACGAGCGTGCCGTCGGCGTCGGCGTCTACCGGCGCGGGGCCGGCATAGCGCTTGTCGTTGAAGTACGGGTAGGGCGTGAGCTTGTCGCGCAGATCGAGGTCGAGCGCGCCGACCAGCGCGTCATAGTTCTCGGTCACTGTCGTGCACTTGATGCCGCCGGGGAACACGTGGTCGGCGTAGGTGTCATGCACCGCGCAGAGCGGCGCGATCGCCTTGACGGCACGGTGGCCGGTGCTGGCCAGGAAGCACGCGGCTGCGCCCAGGTACGAGATGCCGGTCGAACCGATGACGCCGCTCGACCACGGCTGGGCCACGATCCAGTCGGCAATTTCGCGGTGGTCGTCGCGTTCGCGCGGCGAACGGAAGCAGTCGCGGGTGCCGAAGCTCGCGCCGCAGCCGCGCACGTCCACCGTCACCAGCGCGTAGCCGCGCGGCACGAAGAAGTCGCGGTAGATGGCGATGTTGGGTGCGGGCTCCGCCCCCAGGCCCGTGACCTTGAAGCGCCGGTAGTAGGGCGTGAAGATCGCGATGCTGGGCAGGCGCTGCACCGGATCGGCTTGCGGGCCTGCGGGCAGGTATACATCCAGGGCCAACTTCACGCCATCGCGCATGGTGACGTGGGACGAAGTCGGTGCACCTACCGCGAACGTGGCGGGGCGCCTGTTCAAATATTGGGAGGGAGGAACAAGCCAGGCTTGGCCGGCGTCATCTCGATCGGACATGAGGCTCTTCGGGTAGAGGAAATGTCACTAAGATGGCCTTGAAGGCATTGTGCCAGCCGAGTTCTTTTCACCTTGAGGATCTTGTTCCATGCGTACTTCCCGCCGCGTGCTTCTCGGCTCGCTTGCCTCCGTTGCCGTCGTCTTTGCCGGCGGCCCTGCTGCGGCACAGAGCTTTCCCGCACGCCCTATCAAGCTGGTGATTCCGCAAGCCCCGGGCTCAGGCGCGGACGTGACCGGTCGCATGCTGGCCGACTACATGTCCAGGGATCTGAAGCAGTCGGTGGTGATCGACAACAAGCCCGGCGCCAACGGCATCATTGCCTCGCAGGCGGTGCAGCGCGAGCAGCCAGACGGCTACACGGTGCTGCTGACCAGCGTGTCGTTGGTCAGCTTCAACCAGTTCCTCTACAAGAACGTGCCCTACGACCCGTTGAAGGACTTCACCTTCGTCGCGCCAGTGGCCAACGCGGGCTTCGTGCTGGTGGCGAGCCTCAACAGCGGCATCAAGTCGTGGGCCGACCTGGTGAAGAAAGCCAAGGCCGAGCCCGACGTGCTCACCTTCTCGAGCGCGGGCGTCGGCAACTCGACGCACCTGTACTCCGAGATGATCGCCTTGCGCTCGGGCATCAAGCTGCGACACGTCCCGTACAAGAGCTCCGGCCCGGCATTGATGGCGGTGGTGTCGAGCGAAGTCGACCTGATGACCGTGACCACCGCCATCGGGCTGGCTCAGATCAAGGCCGGCAAGGTCGTGGGCCTGGCGCAGTCGGGCGAGATGCGTTCGCCGCAACTGGCCGACCTGCCGCTGCTGAAGGAACTGGCGCCCGACATTCCGGCGCTGCCGGGCTGGTACGCACTGGTGGGCCCGTCCGGCATGGACGCCAAGGTCACGCAGACGCTGGCCGCCTCGGTCAACCGCTTCCTGACCGACCCGGTGATCAAGCAGAAGCTGATCGACCAGTTCCTGTTCCCGATCCCGGGCACGCCGGCCGACATCGAGAAGCGCGCGGAGAACGACGCGCATATCTGGGGTGGCCTGATCCGGGATCTGAAGATCCAGATCGATTGAGCAGAACCGGACGGTGCCACGATGTGCGGTGGCGACCTCGCGGGTGTCGATGGGATCGACACCGATCTCCACGGCCAGGCTCAGTCGTGCTGCCCTTGGGCGACTGTGCCGGAACGATCGCCAAGCTCGCCGAGCATCGCCGCAAGCGAGTTCGCTTGCTCGCGAAGTTCCGTGCGCAGCAGCTCCTGCGAGCTGGCAATACGCTCGGCGAGGCGATCCGACTGCTCGGCCATGGCGGCGCGAAGCTCGGTGAAACGCGAAGCCTCGGCTTGATCGGCAAGCTGTCGCTGGCTATGCAGCTCCTTGGCATGGCGTCGGGATTCGACGAGGATCTGTGCCTGCCAGAGGGCCATGTAGACGGCTCCCACGAGTGCGCCGAGCGCAAGCAGCACCAGCATGATGAGCGCCGGTGGTGCCTCGACCGTCGTGACGAGCAGGTTGAGCGAAGCAGGCGTAGCGAAGGCACTCATATTGAGTGCGACGAACGCCGCCAAGAGGAGCGTGGCGACGATAACGAGCAACGTTCGAACACGCATCTGTGCCTCCGCAGACAAAGCCGGAATTTTGCACTCGCAATCGCCATGAAGACGAACTTGCGGTCCGGCTAACGAGTCCGCGCCTTTGCCCGCTCGCGGGCCGCCGGTTTCGCCGGGGTGCGCAGGCCCAGCTCGCCGTCAACGACGGCATCGATCGTCGACTCGTCGACCGGAACCTGACCATCGAGCATGAGCATCGCCAAGCCGTGGGCAACCGACCATCCGTGCAGCGCGATCGCCCGCGGGTCGCTGCCGGGCTGCGCAAGTGCGACCGCGTTTGCACGCAGGAAAGCCATGGCGTCGGGCCCATCGTCGCCATCGGGCGACAGCAACCCCGCGCGCGAAGGGTGCGAGAAGATCAGGCGGAAAAGCGCCGGGTTGGCGAGCGCGAAACGCACGTAGGCGCGGCCGGTGGCATTGAAACCCGCCAATCCGCCGCCGGCGGCATCCGA
Organism: uncultured beta proteobacterium; assembly: GCA_963778525.1. Lineage (GTDB taxonomy): Bacteria > Pseudomonadota > Gammaproteobacteria > Burkholderiales > Burkholderiaceae_C > Schlegelella_A. The sequence goes on from CAVZUJ010000002.1 coordinate 401,194, forward strand.
CGCCGCATGCTGCGCGACCGAGAGTTGGCGCAGGCCTTCGGACGCCAGCGCCGACATCAGCGCGTGCTTGTCGGGGAAGTGCCGATACACGGCCGTCGCGCTCACATCGACCTTGCGGGCGAGTTCCCGCAGCGACAGGTCGTCCGCGTTGCGGTCCGCCAGCAGGATCAGCCCCGCGTCCACCAGGGCGGCGCGAAGGTCGCCATGGTGATAGCGCCTCCTGGCTGACTTTCTGCCGACCTTTCTGTTCAATGTTGACACCGTTACCATGACCAGTTATGTTTATGCCGTAAACATAACCGAGGAGCTGCTCCGTGGCAACCGCGATCGAAGCCGCCATTCGTTCCACCGTGACGAAGGGCATCTACCTGCTGGCCGGCTTCAACCGCATGCGCCTCGGTTGGGACAAGACGCCGCATCCGTACCTGACCGGCATCCACCGCCCGATGACGGAAGAGAAAACCTTGACCGAGCTCGTGGTGAGAGGGCTCATACCCGAGTCGCTCGACGGGCGCTACTTGCGCATCGGGCCGAACCCGATCAAGCCGAATGCTGCGGGCCACCACTGGTTCACCGGCGACGGCATGGTGCATGGCATCGCGCTCGAGAAGGGTCGCGCGCTCTGGTATCGAAATCGCTGGATCCGCTCGAATGCCGTCAGCGCGGCGCAGGGCAAGCCGCCCGCGCCCGGGCCACGCCACGGCGTCAATGACACGGTCAACACCAATGTGGTGGCGATGGGCGGGCGCACGTGGGCGCTCGTCGAGGCAGGCGCCTACCCGGTCGAACTCGATGCAACGTTTGAGGCGCAGCGCCACAACCCGTTCGACGACACCCTGGCCGGCTCGTTCACGGCGCATCCGCACTTCGACCCGAAGACCGGCGAGCACCTCGCGATCGCCTACGACGCGACCGAGCCGAACGTGGTCCGCCACATCGTCCTGTCGTCTGCCGCCAGGGTGCTGCGCGAGATGCCGATTGCGGTCGAGCACGGCCCCTCGATCCACGACTGCGGCTTCACCGAGCGATACGTCGTCATCCTCGATCTGCCGGTGACGTTCTCGATGCGCTCGCTGATCGGCGGCCATCGTTTTCCGTACAAGTGGAACCCGAAGCATCGGGCCCGCGTCGGTTTGCTGCCGCGCGGCGGCGACGCCTCGGCGGTGATCTGGTGCGACGTCGATCCGGCCTACGTCTTCCACGTGGCGAACGCATTCGATGCACCGGACGGAACCGTGGTCATGGATGTCGTCGCCTATGCGTCGATGTTCAACGAGCACCTCCGCGGGCCGGACGCGAAGGGCGCCCTGGAGCGATGGACGATCGATCCGGTCGCGAAGTCGGTCGAACGCAAGGTGATTGACGCGGAGCCGCAGGAGTTTCCGCGCTCCGACGAGCGACGCTTCGGCCAGGCCTATCGCTACATCTACACCAGCGCGTCGCCGACCGCCGAGGAAAGGGCGCCCGCTGGAAGCAAGCTCTTCAAGCACGACATGGCAGGCGGAGCCCGGCAGGTTCACGACTTCGGCGCCGGTCGCCATCCCGGTGAGTTCGTCTTTGTGCCGGCGTCGGCGGACTCGGCCGAGGACGAAGGCTGGCTGGTCGGCTTCGTGGTCGACAGTGAACACGACACCACCGAGCTTGTCATCCTCGATGCGCAAGACGTTCGAGGGAGCGCCCGTCGCCGCGGTCCACCTGCCGCACCGTGTGCCGCCGGGATTCCACGGTAACTGGCTGCCGAATTGACGCGCGAAGTCGAGCCAAGGATCCGGTCAGGAATCGCCCGCCGCCCTCAATCTTCCGCTGTTCATTGCCCGCACGGCCGCAACTCGATCACGTCGCCATTGCCGGCGCGTGGCGCGAACTTGGTGAGCGGCTCGCAGCGGTCGTGCCGGCAGAGCTCGTAGCCCGAGGTGTAGATGGAATGCGTCAGGCGAAGCTCGTCGAGCGGCGCCAGGTGCGGGTCGTAGTGCCAGACGCCGTCCCTGAACGTGCTGTCGGCCGGGGGCTCCATGCCGGCACCGCTGCCGCGTATGCGCGCCTCGGTGAGCACGAGCTGCGTGCCGGCGATGCGATAGTCCTCTTCCCAGCGAATCTTCTCGATCGAGTGCGTCCACGCCAGCGTGAAGCTCTCGATCGCCAGGGTCACGACCAGGCCACCGGCCGCCACGCACAGCGGCATCAGGCGGGCATGGGCGCCGCCGGTCTGCGGCTGCGCCAGATGTTCCAGGCGATGACGGCGGCCGCGAGCGCGAAGCCGATTTGGTCGGTGAGCGGAACTGCGGCCACCAGCAATGCCGCCGCCGCGAAGGCCAGCACCCGTTCGGGCAGGCTCAGGGGCCCGCGCAGGAAGCCGACGACGGTGCCACCCCAGAGCACGATCGCGGTCAGCGCCTTGACGGTGACGTAGACGACGTCGGTCCACGCGTACGTGCCCTGGAGCATGAGCGAGGGGTCGTAGATCGCGATGAACGGAACGGCGAAGCCGGCGATGGCGATCTGCGTCGCCTTCACGCCTGTCTTCATCGGCGAGGCGCGCGAGATCGATGCGGCGGCGAAGGCGGCGAGCGCAACCGGCGGCGTCAGGTCGGCCATGATGCCGAAGTAGAAGACGAACATGTGGCTGACGATCAGCGGCACGCCGAGCTTGAGCAGCGCCGGCGCCGCGATCGAGCTGGTGATGATGTAGTTGGGGATCGTCGGGATGCCCATGCCGAGAACCAGGCAGACCAGCATCGTCAACAGCAGCGAGAGGAACAGGCTCTTCTCGCCGACGCTGAGGATGAAGCCGGCGAAGCTCGACGCCGCGCCGGTGAGCGTGAGCACGCCGATGATCACGCCGACGACGGCACAGGCGATGCCGACGCCGAGCGCCTGCTTGGCGCCGGCGATCAGGCTGGCGCGCAGCGACTGCAAGGTCGCACGGCCGCCCTTGATCCAGAAGCAGGCGGCGACCAGCATGGCGATCAGCAGCAGCACCGGCTCGATGCCCCACTTCAGGAACGACGACGCGCCGATGCCGACCGCGATCCAGAACACGTAGCGAAACGCAGTCATCGAGACGCGCGCCGCCAGCGCCGCCCCGAGCACGAGGATGGCGGTGAGCGCCAGGCCGATCATGCCGGCGAACATCGGCGTGAAGCCGTGGAAGAGCATGTAGACGAGCGCGGCCAGCGGCAGAACGAGGTGCCAGTGCTTGGTGAGCGCGGTCCAGGGATTCGGGCACTGGTCCTTCGGCAGCCCGACGAGGTGCGCACGCCCCGCCTCGAGGTGGACCATCATGAAGGCGGTGAAGTAGTAGAGGAACGCCGGGATCACCGCCGCCTTGACGATCGAGGCGTACGGCACGTTGAGCGTTTCGGCCATGATGAAGGCCACCGCGCCCATCACCGGCGGCATGATCTGCCCGCCCATGCTCGCGGTGGCTTCGACCGCGCCGGCGAACACCGACGAGTAGCCGAAGCGCTTCATCAGCGGGATCGTGAACTGGCCGACCGTCAACACATTGGCGACGCCCGAGCCCGAGATCGTTCCCATCAGGCCCGACGAGATCACCGCGACCTTGGCCGGGCCGCCCTTGGTGTGGCCGACCAGGCCGAGCGCGAGATCGTTGAAAAGCTTGATCATGCCGGCGTGCTCGAGAAAAGCGCCGAACAGGATGAAGAGAAAGATGTAGGTCGCCGAGACCAGCGTCGGGATGCCGTAGATGCCTTCGGTGCCGAAGGCAAGCTGGTCGACGATCTGCGCGTAGTCGTAGGGCCGGTGGGCGAGCTCGCCCGGCAGGTACTGGCCGAACAGGCCATAGAGCAGGAAGAGGGCGCAGACGATCGGCAAGGCGATGCCGAGCACGCGACGCGCCGCCTCGAAGACGAGCACGATGATCGTCGTGCCGACCACCAGGTCGACCATCGTCGGGTCGCCGGCGCGCTGGATGAGCGCCGCCTCGAACACCCACTGATAGAAGCCGAGCGCGAAGCCGAGCAGTGCCAGCAGCCAGTCGAAGAGCGGCACCTTCGTCATCTGCCGGCCGTGCTTGGCCATCGGATAGAGCACGAACACCAGCAGCATCAGGAACCCGACGTGCAACGAGCGCGTGATCAGGCTCGAGATCGGCGAGAACGCCGCGATCGTCAGCTGGTACGCGGAAAAGAGCAGCGCCGCGCCGCTGACGAAGGCAAGCGCCATGCCGCCGAGACGGCGTTGCAGGCCGTGCTCCTGGAAGTCGGCGGCCGCTGCCTCGCCTTCGGGCGCGGCCACGGCGAGGCCGTTCGCCGGTTCTTCGCTCATTCGCGCCTTCGCCGTCGCGCGGCTACTTCAGGAGGCCGATTTCGCGGTAGTACTTCTCCGCGCCCGGATGCAGCGGCAGCGGCATGCCCTTCAGGGCGCTCTCCTTCTTGATCGCCTTGCCCGCCGAATGCGCGGCGACGAGCGCGTCCAGGTTTTCCCACATCGACTTCGTGATCTTGTAGACGGTGTCGGTCGAGACGCCTTCGCGCGTGACCAGGAAGTTCTGGATCGCGATCGCCGGCACGTCCTTCATCTGGCCTTCGTAAGTGCCGGCCGGAATCGTCGCGGGCAGGTAGGCCGGGTCACCGATCTTGGCGACCACATCGGCCGGGATCTCGACGACGACGATTTTCATCGAGGCTGCCAGGTCACGCAGCGCCGAGACGCCGAGGCCGGCCGACTGCAGCGTGACGTCGAGCTGGCGGTTCTTCATCAGCTCGACCGATTCGCCGAACGGCAGGTACTCGACCTTGGCCAGGTCCTTGTAAGTGAGGCCGGCAGCCTTCAGCACCGCGCGGGCGTTGAGCTCGGTGCCCGACTTGGGCGCACCGACCGAGACGCGCTTGCCCTTCAGGTCGGCCAGGGTCCTGATGCCCGAATCGGCGCTGGCGACGATCTGGATGTAGTTCGGATAGATGCCGGCGATGCCGCGCAACTTGGTGAGCGGCGTCGCGAAGCCGGCCTCGGCATCGCCTTTCCAGGCATCGGAAAGCGCGTCGCCGAGCGTGAAGGCGACTTCGCCCTTTCCGGCCTGCAACAGATTGAGGTTCTCGGCCGAGGCCTTGGTGGCCTGCACCGAGACCTTGGCATCCGGCAGCGCCTTGCCGTAGACCTGGCTCAGCGCCACACCCATCGGGTAGTAGACGCCGCTGGTGCCGCCGGTGAGCACGTTGATGAAGTCGGCGGCGTGTGCCACGAGGGCAACGCCAAGAAGCGTGGCGCCGACGACCAGGGCTTTGGACAAAAAGAGCTTCATTCGGTCTCCGAGAGGCTGTGGGGCTGTGCGAGCGATGTTATCGCCGCCGCGCCAAGGACTTAAGGCTGCGTCGATTCTTGTGATCCGCGAGAGCCTCGCAATGTCATGTGCGATCGCGGGCAAAGGCAATTCATCGCTACTCCTCCCCTCAGGGCCTCGTATCTGAGGGCGGGCGTGAGGCATCATTTGCTTCCCGTCCCGCTCCGTGTCCCGATCACGCCGGGCTGACGACCATCGTCGATGCTTTCGTTCCTCGAACTCCTGGCTCTGCTGTTGACCTTGTCGGCGGCCTACCGCGGCATGCGCGCGATCGACGCGCACGGCTCGACGGTCGGCCGGGTCGCCTCGCTCCCCCTCCGTTCCAGAGGAACGTCTTTCGGTCGACAACGTCCGTGAGCGCCGAGCACGATGCCCTGAGCGCCGTGCGTCGCGAGTTCAGCGACTGGCGGCCGTGGATCACGCGCGCGCTGGTGCTTGCGTTCGCGGCGCTGGCCGGCCTCGCGATTGTCGGCTTCACGTGGCTCACCAACGTCGCCTTCGCCACCTTCGAGAGAATGGCCGCCCTGGTCTGGTGGCTGCCGCTCGTCTGGACGCCGGCGGCCACGGCCGCCGCCGTCTGGGTGACACGTCGGTACGCTCCGGGCGCCGCGGGCTCCGGCATCCCTCAGGTCATGGCGGCGCTCGACGCCTCGGTGGCGACGCCCGAAGTTCGCTGGTTCGTCTCGCTGCGGCTGGCCCTGGCCAAGGTGTTGTTGACCTCCTGGGGCCTGCTCGCCGGCCTGTCGCTCGGCCGGGAGGGCCCATCGGTGCAGATCGCCGCGGGCGTGCTGCACAGCGTGCGACGCTGGCTGCCCCAGCGCAGCGCCATTTCCGAGCATGGCCTGCTCATCGCCGGCGGCGCCGCCGGCATCGCTGCCACGTTCAACGCGCCGCTCGCCGGCGTCATGTTCGCGATCGAGGAGTTGTCGCGGCGACCGGAACAGCGATCGAGCGGCCTGCTGGTCGCGGCGATCGTGCTCGCCGGCCTGATGGCGGTCTCGGTATACGGCAATTCCACCTACTTCGGCGTCATCCAGGTGCCGACGATCGGCTGGTCGCTGCTGTGGCCCGGATTGCTCGTGACGCTCGTGAGCGGGCTCGTGGGCGGCCTCTTCTCGCGACTGCTTCTGCGCTCGCTCGGCGGCAGCGCCGATCGCATCAGTGCCTGGCGCACCGCGCATCCGATCTGGTTCGCCGCGGGCTGCGGCCTCGCGGTTGCGACGGTCGCTTTCGCGACCCATGGGGCAACCTCGGGCAGCGGTTACGACTACACGCGAGGCCTCCTCGAGGGAACCCAGAGCGCACCGGTCGTCTACGCGCTCGGCAAGCTGAGCGCGACCTGGCTCACGGTCTGGAGCGGCGTGCCGGGCGGGCTGTTTTCGCCTGCTCTTGCGATCGGCGCGGGCATCGGCAATGACGTCGCGCTGCTTGCCAATCACGTCGATCACGCGGCCCTCATTGCCCTGGGCATGGCCGCTTTTCTCGCCGCGACCACGCAGGCGCCGCTGACGGCATTCATCATCGTCATGGAGATGATCGATGGTCACGCGATGGTGCTCAGCCTGATGGCGAGCGCGCTGCTGGCGAGCCTGCTGTCGAGGTTGATCAGCCCACCGCTGTATGCATCCCTGGCGAAGCATCAACTCGCTCGAGTGAAGACGGACGGCGATGCGAGCTCTGCGCACGGCGAGGAGAAAAAGCACGGCTAGTCGCAGCGCCGGTTCGACGACGGCAAGAACGCTTCGCGGGCAGGACAGCGTTTCGATGAGCTTGCGGCGCATCGTTTGCGGCGAGCGTCGAACCCCGCGAACTCGGCTGCGCAGACTGCCATGATTTCCTCGGCCGGGCGCTTGACGGCCTCTGTGGCGCGGCGCGAGGGTTCGAAACGGATCAATTGCGAAGGCGACAGCCGGCCAATTTCGGACACTCGCGAGAGACCGCTTTAAGCTCCGCATCTCCAAACGGACCGTCCCCAATCACCTCAGGAGGAATGTCGTTGCAAGCACTTGAGAAGCTCATCGACGATCGACCGGCCGATGGCGTGTTCCGGGTTCACCGCGACGTGTTCAGAAATGACGGGCTGTTCGCGCGCGAGATCGCGACCTTCTTCGACAGCGGCTGGGTGTTCGTCGGCCACACTTCGCAAGTACCGAATGAGCACGACTTTCTCGCCACCCGCATCGGGCGCCGGCCGCTGGTGCTCATGCGCGGTCACGACGGGCAGTTGCACTGCGTCCACAACTCCTGTCGCCACAAGGGTGCCGTCGTGTGTCACGAGCGCAGGGGCAATCGCCGCGTCCACGTGTGCAAATACCACAGTTGGAGCTACGACAGCAGCGGCTGCAACGTCGGCATCAAATCAAGGGCCGCGGGCGACTACACACCGGCCTTCGACAGCGAAGGTCACCACCTGCAGCCGGTGGCGCGTCTGGGCGAGTACCGCGGCTTCGTCTTCGCGAGCCTGACGCCGGACGTGCCCGCACTGGAGCAGCATCTCGGCGACGCGCGGGTGTTCATCGACATGATCGTCGACCAGTCCGAAGCGGGTCTCGAGCTGGTGCCGGGTGCGGTGACCTATACCTACCGCGGCAACTGGAAGCTCCAGGTCGAGAACTCGACGGACGCGTACCACTTCACTTCCGTTCATCCCTCCTATCTTCGGCTGCTCGACCGGCGCGCCGCAATGCCGGAGCGCACCGACATCGCCGCCGCGATCTGGCAAGGCAAGAAGAAGCAGGAAGAAACGATGGGGTCCTTCGGCCTGCGCAACGGTCATTCCCTGGTGTGGACGACGTCGCCGGAAGAGAACCACCCGCTCTACCCGAAGCTGCCGGAACTGAAGGCGCGCCTCGGTGAACGGCGCGCCGGCTGGATGCTGCGCACACGCCAGCTCAACATCTTCCCCAATCTGCAGTTGGCCTCCAACGCGTCGCTGCAGATGCGCGTCATCACGCCTGTCGCGGTGGACAAGACCGAGATCATGTCCTACTGCCTCGCCCCGGTGGGCGAGAGCCCCGAAGGACGCCGGCAGCGGTTGCGCCAGTACGAGGACTTCTTCAACCCGAGCGGTCTGGCCACGCCCGACGACACCGCCACCTTCGAGGACTGCCAGCGCGGCTTCGAAAGCGGCGAGATCGAGTGGCAGCAGGGATATGCGCGAGGGATGGCCCGCGTGATCGCCGGCCCCGACGAGCATGCGGCGGAACTCGGCATCGATCCCGAGACGTCGGTGTCGGGCAGCTTCGAGATGGGAGACGAAACCGTCTTCCATGCTCTCTACCGTCACTGGCGGAGGTGCCTCGCGTGACCGCCGTGTCGATGGATCTGATGACAGCCGCGCAGGGCGTGCTGTTTCGCGAAGCCCTCTACCTGGACACCCAGCGCTGGGACGATTGGCTCGCCCTTTACGACGAGAACGCCAGTTTCTGGATGCCGGCGTGGACCGACGAGCACAGGCTGTCGGCTTCGCCCGACTCCGAGCTGTCCCTGATGTATTGCGCCGCCCGCGCCGGGCTGGAGGATCGCGTCTGGCGCATTCGGTCGGGGCTCTCGGCGGCGTCGACCCCGCTGCTGCGAACCGCGCATGCGGTCTCCAGCCCGGTCGTCTCGCAGATCGAGAGCACCGGGTCCGCGCGCCTTCAGGTCGAGTCGAGCTGGACCTGCCATGTGCACCACCCCAAGCGTCGCGACGAGCACGTGTTCTTCGGACGTTACGAACATGTGCTGCGCCAGCGCCCGGAAGGCTGGCGAATCGCCAGCAAGAAGGTCGTTCTCATGAACGACACGATTCCGACAATGCTGGACTTCTACTGCGTGTGATCAACGCGAGTCCCGACCGTGCGTGACGCCGAATCCGGGTGCTTGATTGAAGCACGACACCCGCCCTGGTCGCGAGCTCCTCGGCACGATTGAGCGACAGGTACGTATGCGCGCTTGCCAGCGACAGAGAGAAGTCCAGTTGCATCGCGAGACTCCCGAAGTAGATCCTGCCAAGCCTGCGGCGCGCATATAGTCGGAGTGAAGCAGAGGCGCGGTGATCCGACGGACTTTGTTGGGTAGCGCCATTGCCGGGCGTAAGTTGTTGACGAGCCCGACGGACTTTCCGCCAGAGGCCCGGCTGATAGGACTCGAAGGATCTACGGCATTCCACGCCGACGTACTTTGTCTGCCTGAGTCGTCTGACCTGCCGGGAAGGCGCGTATTTGATGAGTCGGTGCTGGAAACAATGATCTCGGGGCTTCGATTCGAATGAAGACATTGTTTCGCGTGCTACTGATTGCCGGCACCACGATCGTGGCGCTGGTGGTCCTGCTGCTGCTGTACCTTTCCTTCGGCGACCTGGGCCGGCACAAGGGCCAAGTCGAGAAATTCGTCAGCCAGCAGATGAATCGTCCGTTCGCGATCGATGGCCTGCTTACGGTCAAGCTGGTTCCCAACATCAGCGTGCAAGCCGAGCGCGTCCGCGTCGGCAATGCGAAATGGAGTAAGACCCCGCAGATGCTGCAGATCGGGCGCGTCGCAACGCGGATTGACCTGCTCTCGCTCTTCTCCGGACCCGCGGTCGTCCGGTCGCTGGAACTGAGCGATGTCACCATTGTCCTGGAGCGCAACAGCAAGGGCGAAAACAACTGGACTTTCGGCAACCCGAATGCGCCGATGCCGCCGGCGCCCCCGGACGACGCAGGATTCCAGAAGCTCCCGATCGTGTTCGAACACGCCGTGCTGTCGAACCTGCGCCTCACCTATCGCGTGGCAGGCCAGGAGGACCGGGTGGCGAAGGTCGAGTCGCTGACCGTCGAGCCCGGATCCGACAACCTGCTGGCGGTGGTGGGCAAGGGCTCCGTGGACGAGTACCCGGCGACCCTGTCCGGCGAACTGGGGCCGCTGAATGGCCTGCTTTCCGGACGGGATATACGCATGTCGATCCAGGCGTCGCTCGGCAAGCTGAATGTCGTGGCCAAGGGTGCGGTCGGCCGCCTGTATCCGCTGAATGGGGCGGACCTGAAGCTGACGATCGACAACCCGGATTTCGGCAACATGCTCCAGAAGCTGCGCCTGCCGCAGTTTGCCAAAGGTCCGATCCACCTCGAGGCCAGCCTGAAGGATGCCGGCGAGCGCACCGGCATCGATTTGCGCGCCAAGGCGGACGACCTCACGTTGAAGGTCAATGGAACCATCGCATCGCCGGCGCTGAGCGAATTGGACCTGAACTTCACTTTCGAGGCACTGGATGCCGCACGCCTTGCGACCTTGTTCGACATCAAGGGCGTTCCGGCCGAGAAACTGGATGCCACCGGAGAGGTGGCCCTTTCGCGCGCAAAGCGCGACCCGCATGGTCAAAGCATCCGGCTCGCGATCAAGGCGTCGCTCGGCGAACTGCGCGTTGACGCAAAGGGCGCGATCGCCCAGCTTGATCCGCTGCAGGGCGCCGACGTGAAGCTGGTGATCGACGACCCGGACACCGCCGCCCTGCTGCGGCAACTGCAACTGCCGGCATTTGCCCAGGGCCCGCTGCACATCGACGCTTCCACGACCGGTGACGGCGAGCGCACGAAACTGGATGTGCAGACGACGGCGGGAGACATCACGGCGAGCGTCTCGGGTTCGCTGGCGGCGCTGGGTCTGCGCGACGCCGACCTGCAGTTCAAGGCAGAGGCACTGGATGCGGCGCGAGTCGGGACTGCGTTCGACGTCGAGGGCCTTCCTGCCGCGAAGGTCGAGGTGGTCGGTCACATGGCCGCCACAGGCATGGATCTGAAGCTCGACGGCGTCAGCGCGAAGCTGGGCGGAACCGAGGCACGGATCGACGGCACGATTCCGGCCAACAGGGAGCAGCCCACGATCCTCCGCTTTGACTTCTCGGCGCAGAGCCTTGCCGAGCTCCAGGCCACCCTGCCTGCGGTGCCGCTGAAGGTCAGTGGCGAGCTGACCCGTGGACCAGAGCAGATCGAACTGGCCAACCTCGTCGCAAGGCTGGGCGAGACGGACCTTCAGGGCAAGGTCATGATCCAGGGCGGCACGCATCGGCGCCTCGAGGCCGACGTCACTGCGCCGCTGCTCGACTTGACGCCGCTGCTAGGCAAAAAGGCGCCGGCGTCGCAACCCGATCCAGCCAATCCGCAACCGAAGCCACAGGCGCAGGAGCACAAGAAGAAGTACCTTATTCCGGAATCACCCCTTCCGCTTGCAAAGCTGCAGGGACTGGACGCCAAAGTGCATTTCAATGCTGGCGAACTTCGGGCAGACAAGGTGCTGCTGAAGAATGTCGATGCGTTGGTATCGGTAAACGACGGCAAGCTGCAGGCGCAGGGACACGCCAGCGGCGGTTACGGCGGCAGCCTCGAGGGTTCAGCCAGCGTGGTGCCTTCCAGCGGCGACACGGTGGCGCTGAAGGTCAACTTGAAGGTGCAGGACCTTCGCGCCGGTCTGGCAGGCGGCGACGAAGTCGCTCCCACCGAAGTTCCACCCACGAGCCTGCTGGCGGACATCACTGCCTCGGGCGCGACGCCGCGGCAAATGGCGTCCGGCGCAAACGGCAGCCTGCTGTTTTCCCTTGGTCCCGGCCGCTCCAAGAGTGGCGCGCTGGCCATGGTGGGAACCGGTGTCATCGGACAGTTGTTCACCAAGCTGAACCCCTTCGCGAAGGAGGACAAGTTCACGGTGATTGATTGCAGCGTGATCCGACTGGACATGACGAACGGCAAGACGACCCTCAAACCCATACTCTTCCAAACGGGGAAAGTCACTGTCACCGCCCATGGCTCTATCGACCTGGGCACTGAAGTCCTTGAACTGGACTTCAATACCCGCCCGCGCACGGGCATTGGTATCAGCCCGGGAATGTTCACCAATCCCTTCCTGGAAGTGCGCGGGACGCTGGCCAGTCCCACCGTTGGCGTGGGTGCAAAGGGCGTGACCTCCGGAGCGCTGGCTGCGGCCACTGGCGGCGTCACCGTGATCGCCAAAGGCGCAGTAGACCGGCTGAAGGGCGAGGCCGACCTGTGCGGGCCGACGCTCCAGGCCGCGCAACACCCCGCACAGAAATAGGATCGATCACCCCGGGGCCGGTTCGCCTTCATGCGCGCACCCGCCGATCATTCCCGGTGTTTGTCGCATCACTGACGAGGAGCCCGTTCACCAGCTCGATGGTGCGATCGGACGGGTCCGACAGCCGTGGATCGTGGGGTACGACCAGCGCCGCGTAGCCAGACTCCGCATTGAAGCGCAGGAACAGGTCGAACACGCCGGCAGCGGTCTTCGTACCGAGGTTCCCTGTGGGCTCCTCCGCGAGTAGCAGCACCGGACGCGTGATCAGGGCTTCGTGGAGAACGCAGGGATCAGGTGATGGAATACGCTCAAGCGCGACCGGTGGCGGTTGGCGCCTCGCTGGGTGGTATCAGGGCACTGCTTTGTGCACGCGCCGGAGGTTGCTTCCCGCGCGCCAGCAAATTGGCCTCGTCCGCCGGCAAGGTCGAACGACAAGGGATCGTGCGGACTGCTTTTCGTGTCGACGGCGCTACCCACCAATTGCAAGGGGATCCGAACAGCAGAGATCGTCCGGGACGATCAGGATGTTCGGCCGACACGCGCTGGCCGCTGCGGCCGAGGGGTCGGCCGTCAAACAGCTGCTTGCAAACAGCGCCGACTAGTCGGTCGCGATCGGCGCGACGCGATGGACCGGCCGGGGCGTCTCGCGAAGTCTCTGCCAGACGAGACCCGCCAGCGCAACATCCTGCAGGCCGACACCGACCGACTTGAAGATCGTGATTTCGTCGGCGGCACGTCGGCCGACGACAGCGCCGGTGACCAGATCAGAAAGCTGAACGACCTTGCCGGCGGGCAAGACGGAAGGATCGGCAAGGACAAGGTCGCCCGCTTCCTTCCTGGCCTGCGAGGCCCAGTCGACGGCCACGACCGAAGCACGTGCGAGGGCACGATCGTCGAGCTCGCGCGTGTCGGGAAGGCTGGAGCCGATCGCGGCCACGAAGGCGCCCTTCGGCAAGCGGTCGCCGTCGAAGAGGGGCGTCTTCGAGCGCGACGCCGTGACCACGATATCGGCGCCTGCAAGGGCCTCGTCGGCGTCGCCGCAGCGTCGCACCGCGACGCCGCATCGGCGTTCGAGATCGGCGAACACCTCGCTCGCTGCGAACGGATCGCAGACGCGCAGTTCGGTCAGGTGGTAGGCACCGGCCATCTGCTGCGCGTGCTCCCGCCCTTGCACACCGGCTCCGAACAGGACCATCGTCTTCGCATCCTGTCGCGCCAGGTGGCGGCTGGCAATGACCGAAGTCGCCGCCGTGCGGAGCCGCGCTGATCGCACCGGCATCGAACGACGCCAGCGGCCGGCCATCGGCAGCATCGAACAGAAGGATGACGAAGCGGAACTGGCCGGCGATGGTCGTGTAGACCTTCGCGCCCACGAATCCTGGTCGGGCATGACCGCGCCAGCGTCGAGAGCTTGACGACGCTCGACTCGGTACTTATGCGCTCCTGCATCGCGGCCGGCCCGCGCCGAGGCGGCGGAGCGCCTCGAGCAGGGCCTGCTGGGCCTCGGGCGGCCCGATCAGCTCGTCGACCAGTGCATCGTCGATGTGCCGCATATCGTCGCCGGGCGTCGAACGTTCATTCGATCGTGATGCCCGGACTTCTGCACCACCTCGCCCCAGTGCTTGCGCATCTCGGCCAGCCAGGCGCCGGACTGTGCCTGCGTCAGGTTGGTCGGCGCGTAGTCGGCCTGGCGGTCCAGCTCGCGCACCTCCGGCGTGTTCATCGCCAGGGCGACCTCGCGCGCCAGCAGTTGCACGATCTCGTCGGGCGTCCCCGCGGGTGCGGCGAGCAAGTAGGCGAAGCTGGCTTGAAGCGAGGATAGACGCTCTCGGCGATCGTCTGCAACTCGGGCGCCGCGGCCGATCTCGTCAGTCCGGACAAGGCCAGGGCGCGCTGCTTGCAGGTCCTTGGCATGCGGCAGGATGCCGCTGCCGACGGCGAACAGCGAGTCGACCTGGCCGCCCATCACATCGATCACCGAAGCGCCCGTACCCTTGTACGGAATATGGGTCATGTTGATGCCCGCGGTCGCCATGAACGCGGCCATCGTCAGATGACTGGGCGAGCCGTTGCCGCCAGAGGCGTAGCTCATGTGCGTCGACTTCGCGAGCTTCACGAATTCAGCGACGTTGTTCGCCTTGACGCTCGGGTTCACCGCCAGCGCCTGGCTGTAGGTGACGGGCACCGAGATGATGGTGAGGTCTTTCTCCACGTCGAACGGCATCTTGCGGTAGAGCCACGGATTGACCGTGAAGGTCGTGTCGAGAGCGAACAGCAGCGTGTAGCCATCGGCGGGCGACTTGGCCACGATGTCGGCGCCGAGGTTGCCACCGGCCCCAGCACGGTTGTCGACGATGAAGGTTTGCTTCAGGCGCTTCTCGACCTGTTGCAAGACAACGCGGGCGAAAGCGTCGAGTGGGCCGGGGACGGTGGTGGCGACGACACGAACCGGCTTGTCCGGATAGGTCTGCGCCGCGGCGGTGCCGGCCGCCATCGCCACGGCCGCAAGGACCGCCAGTTTGCTGAAAAGGTTCATCTTCAAGACTCCTGCTGAAAGGTGAACGCGTCGACGTGAAGATGGTCGAGCTGCGCTCCATGGGCCACGAATTCGTTCTTCGCCTCGTCGATCATGGCGGGCGATCCGCACAGGTAGATGCCATGTTCGGACAAGTCGGGAAGGTCGGCGATCACGGCCTGCTGCACGTGAGCCGCGGCGGCCGCGCCAGAAGTCATCGGCACGCGAGAGCACCGGCACGTACTGGAATTCGTACAGGCGGCCTTGCCACGAGCGGAACACCGCGTCGAGGTAGAGGTCGGCCTCGGTCCGCATGCCCCAGTACAGCCAACGGCGGGCAGTCTTCGCGTCGAACACCGATAGCCTCGATCGGCGCGATGCCAGTGCCTGTGGCCACCATCAGGAGCGGTCGGTAGTCGCCCTTGTGCAGGCCGAAGGGGCCGAGCGGGAACTCGATGTCGAGGCTCTCGCCGGGGCGCATCGCCGCCAATCTTGCGTCGGTGAAGCGGCCGCCGGCGATGCGCCGCACGTGGAAGTCGACCTTGACCGATACCAAGGCATGAAGGCAATCGAGAAGCTGCGATGCGTGCCATCGGCCAGATGCAAGTTCATGTACTGTCCCGGCCGCCAGGTTGGCGCAGCGAGCCCGGGAATCTCGAGCTTCAGGTGCAGCACTTCGGAAGTCAGCAGTCGAACGTCCTTGACGACGGCCGCGTGTCGCGCCGGCTCGGCGACCATAGGAAGGGTGCGTGTCGTGCTGATGACCAGCGGGCTCGTGGCGCGGGCCTGACAGCACGACGCGAAGCCCTGCTCGCTCGGCTGCCCTCGCCGGCGGCGCTTCGTCGTAGCGGACGCTGCCTTCGACAGCCTGACGCGGCACGTGCCGCAGGTGCCGAAGGTGCAGTCATGGCGCAGGCCTATGCCCTGGCGCGTCGCGGCGTCGAGGACGGCTTCTCCGTCGCCGGCCTCGAAGACCTCGCCGGTCTCCTGTATCTCGATCTGATAGCCCATGGGCAGCTGACTATTTCTTGATGTCGGCCTGGACCAGGACCACCGAGCCTTGGGGCGCAAGCAGTTGCGCCAGCGCTGCCAGGGCTGCGACACCGCAGGCCGTGTCCTGCTCGCCGTTGCCACCGCTGAGGCCGATGCCGCCGACCACCTCACCATCGACAACGATGGGGTAGCCGCCGACGAAGACGGCGAAGCGTCCCTCGAAGCTCCACTGGATGCCGAAGGCCTCGTTGCCGGGGAGCGCCGGGCCGTTCGGCGGTGTATTGAAGAGATGCGTCGAGCGCTTGTGGCCGCTGGCGGTGAAGGCCTTGTTCCAGGCGATCTGCGGGCCTGTGATCCGCGCACCGTCCATGCGCTCGAGTGCGATCGGGTGGCCGCCGGCATCGACGACGCAAACCGACTCGAGCACGCCGATCTCTTCGGCCTTGGCGATCGCCGCCAGGATCATGTGGCGGGCTTCGCGCAGTTCGAGCGTGACGGACTTTTTCAAGAAGCTTCCTTGCGAATGGGCGATGAGAGCGGCCGCTTCAGCAGCCGCGATAGATGGGCTGACTGCGTGTAGAACTCGAGACCGGTGCGGCCCGATTCGCGAAACGTGCTGGTGCTCGAGTGCTTGAGGCCGCCGAACGGCGCGTTGATGAGGTTGCCGGTCGTGGTGCGGTTGATCTTCACCGTGCCGGCCTCGATCTCGTGGGCGAAACGATGCATGTGGCGCGGGTTACGCGTGGCGATCGCCGCCGAGAGGCCGTACGGCGTGTCGTTCGCCTTGGCGATCGCGTCGTCAAAGCTTTCGACCTCGATGATCGCCAGCACCGGGCCGAAGATCTCCTCCTGGGCGATGCGCATGCCCTGGGTCACGTCGGTGAACACCGCCGGCGCCACGAAGTAGCCGTGCTGCAGGTCGCCGCCCACGAGGCGCTCGCCGCCCACGAGGTGCGTCGCCTCGGTCTTGCCGAGGGCGACGTACGAGAGCACGTTGTCGAGCTGCGCCGCTGTGGCCAGCGGGCCGATGTCGGTGCCACTTGTCGACGCCCCGGCCGATCTTCAATGCCCGCACGCGGGCAAGGAGCTTGTCCGTAAAGGCTTTCTTCACCGACCGCATCACCAGGATGCGACTGGTGCCCGTGCAGGCCTGCCCGCTCAGCGACAGACCGCCTTTGACCGCAAGGTCGACGGCCTGGTCGAGGTCGGCGTCGTCCATGACGATGAGCGGGTTCTTGCCGCCGAGCTCCATCTGCGTTCGCGTCGTCAGGGCGACCGTGCGGTGGATCTGCTCGCCGGCGCGCGTCGAACCGGTGAACGAGATCGCGCGCACCGCGGGCGATTCGGTCAGCGTCGGGCCGACGTCGGCGGCGCGGCCGGTGATGAAGTTGAGCACGCCCTTGGGCAAGCCCGCCTGCACCAACGCCTCGGCCAGGCGATAGCCGCTCAGGGGCGCATCTGACGATGGCTTGAAGACGACGCTGTTGCCGGTGATGAGCGCCGGCGCGATCTTGCGCGCCGGAATCGACACCGGAAAATTCCAGGGCGAGATCACGGTGACCACGCCGAGCGGCTCGCGCTGGCTGTAGACGATCATGTCCGGATCGTCCTGCGGGTACGTTTCGCCTCCGAACGACTGGCCCTCGATGGCATAGAAGCGAAGCGTCTGCGCAGAGCGCAGGAATTCGTCCTTGGCAAGGGCCAGCTGCTTGCCCTCTTCGCGTGTCAGCTCAAGGGCGAAGCGATCGGCCTCGGCCTCGAGGTGGTCGGCGGCGGCCAGCAGCACCTTGGCTCGCTTGGTCACCGGCGTGGCACGCCATCCGGCAAAGCCGCGGCCGCCGCATCGACGCCCGCAATGGCGCTCGGCCGACAAAGCCTGGAAGCGGCCGACGAGGTCGCGCGTGTCGGCAGGGTTGGTGTCGTCGAACGTGCGAGCGGAAACGCTCGCGGTCCATTCGCCGGCGATGCAGTTCTTGAATTCTTCAGCGGACATGGCGATCGATGCGGGTGAAGTCGAAGGCTGGACCGACATCAGGCCTGCAGCAGTTCCCGATCCTCGCGCGACATGTCCTTCTCCGACGACATCAGCTGTGCCAGCGGGATCTCGGCGGCGACGTAGTCGTGATAGAGCGCCGTCGTGTAAAGCAGCCGCATCTCGGCACCGATCTCGCAGATGCGCAAGCAGCGCTGCTGCAGCTCGACGGTGTCGGCGTGCTGCAGCACGATCTGGTAGCCGCGCTCGCCGTGGATCTCGTCGGAAACGATGTGCAGGTCGAAGAACTCGAGCTGCTCGTCGCTGAAGCCGTATTTCTCGCGCAGCGTGGGGGTCTGCCGGCGATAGATCGAAGGCACCTGGGATTCGAGGCCGACGACGAGGCCGGCGACTGCCACGACCGGGTCTTCGCGCATCGCCACCGCATAGCACCAGCTCTGCAGGCCGCGCGTCGTCGGCGACATGTTGTCGGGGTTGATGACGCGATCGCGTGTCGTGCCGCACGCCTCGGCGAAGCGGATCAGCAGATCGGTGTGGCGATCGCCGCCGATCTCTTCCTCGTACATGTTGGCAAGCAGGAAGTCCTTGGCCTCGGTGAACTTGCCGTTGTCGATGGTGCGCGCGTAGACATAGGCGAGGTAGTCGGCGAAGGGGCCGACATAGTGGTAGTGGTTCTCGGCCCAGCGCGCGAGATGGTCTCGCGATAGCCGGCCGCTAGCCCAGGCGATGCTGAAAGGCGCCTTGTTGGCGCTCTTGCCCTTGATCGCGTTCTCGAGCGCGTCGCGAAACTGGTCCTGAGGCATCAATGCAGTCATGGTCGATCCTTGAGGTGCCGCTGATCGGCAGGTCTAAAAGTGCATACTGTATACTTCTCTTGCCCTGTGTCAACATTCGAACGTCGCATTTCTTCAGAATCGAGCCACACATGAAACTCGGTGAAGCGCATGCGCCCTTGACGTCGCTGATCGCCCGGACGATCCGGGAGCGCATCCTCAATGGCACGCTCGCCCCTGGCGAGCGCCTTGTCGAGGCGCGCCTGTCCGAAGAGCTGGGCGTGTCACGCGTGCCCGTGCGCGAAGCCCTGCGATCGCTCGCCGCCGACGGCGTGGTCACGATCGAACCGCGCCGCGGCGCTTCGGTGGCCGCCTATTCGCCGGAGCTGATCCAAGAGCTCGTCGAGGTGCGAGCCACATTGGAAGCGCTCAATGCCAAGCTCGCGGCCCGCCGCCACAACCCTGAACTGATCGAGCGCCTTCAGCAGATCGTGTCCCAAGGGGCCGAGGTCGCGAAGAGCGCGGACCCGAGGCAGCTCCACGACGACAACAGCAATTTTCACGAGGCCCTGGCCGGAATCGCTGCCAATTCGGTGCTGCGCGACATGGTCCGCTCGCTTCGCGAGCCAGGCACCATCTTCCCCGCACAGCCGCAAGCGTGCCCGTGAGAACTGGGAGGAGCAGCGGCGATCGTCGGGCAGACGTCGCTGGCGACGCGGAACTTGCAGGGCTCCTGGCTGCTCGGCACGTCTACAGCGCAGCCGAGGTCGTGCCGCACGCTTCCGCCAACGAACGCAATACGGAGCCGGCGGCGGCGAACGACGTCTCTAGCCCTCCGCCGAAGGCGGAGCGCCGCCCGACGCCGGGAGGGCGAGCGATGCTGGCGCGGACCAGCCTGGTGGTCGCGGAACCCACGAAACGCTCACGTCGCCGTTGACGAAGGTCTGGCAGGCCATGCGATGGCCGAGCGCCAGATCGGCGTCGCTCAGGTGCTTGCGCTCCTTCGGCTTGACTGACGGTATGCTCCAGGCCGAACTCGATCAGGCATTTGCAGGTGCCGCACAGGCCGCCGCCGCACTTGAACGGAATGCCACCGCGCTCGCGCAGAGACACCCGCAGCAGGTTGCTGTTGTCCGGCGCCGTCACGACCTTGCCGCCATTGGTGATGAAGGTGATCAGTGGCATGGCCGGCTCAGAGGTCGACGCGCAGGAGCCGGGCGCCTGGCAGCTGCGCCTTCACCAACTGCTCAAGGTCGCGGCGCGCCTCGGCGAGCGAGGCGTATTTCCTGAACAGCTTCGAAGGCACGCGGTTGATGGTCGGGGGCTCTCCGTCGTCCACCAGCGCGATCCGGGTTTCGCGCTCGAGGGTCGCGATGACGAAGGTCGCCCGGGTGCGGCCGTGGAAGACGTACTCGTAGCATTCCACGACAGGCGTGTCCGGGCCGATCTCGGTATGAAAGATTCCCGGTTTGCCGGGCAGGATGATGTAGTGCGTCGCCGTCATGGCGCCGGCCTGCTTGCGTTGCGCTCGAGCGCGCGGTCATCCTGCAGCAGCTCGATGTCGTGCTGGATCCAGAGCTGGCAAAGGAGCCGATAGCCTTCGTCGAGAAGCTCGCCCAACTGCTTTTTCTCCTTCCAGTTCGGGGGCGGCAGCACCTCTCCACCGGTCAGGACACGGCAGGCGCACTTGGCGCACTTGCCCATGCCGCACTCGTAGCGCAAATACGGATACGGGTACTGCCGGATCCCGGCCCGCACGACCAGGTTCGAGTTCTCCTTGACCTCGCCGGTATGGACCTCACCCAGCTTGTGAAGAACGACGGTCGGCATGAACGAAAGTATACTGTATACTTTCAGAAGCAACAACCCAGCGTTCCAAGGCCGCCAGTTCGTGTCCTTTCCTCCTACTTTCGACTACTCCTGGATCGCCCTCGTGGTGCTGATCGGCGCCTGCCTGCAGGGTGCGGGAGGCATCGGCTTTGGCATGTTCGTGGGGCCAGTTCTGGCGATCGGCCATCCCGACCTCGTGCCCGGGCCGGTATTGCTCCTCGCCGGACTGTTGTCAACGATGTCGGCCGTGCGCGAGTTCCGTGCGATCGACTTTAGGGTGCTTGGCTATTCGCTGGCCGGCCGAATCCCGGCGTCGGTCGCAGGCGGCATGCTGTTCGCGCTCCTGCCCGTGCGGGCGATGTCGATCGTCTTCGCGCTGTTGATTCTCGGCGCCGTCGGCCTCAGCCTGCGCGGCTGGCACGTGCGCCCCCGGCCGCAAAACCTCATCTTGGCCGGCGCGGTGTCGGGGTTCATGGGCACCATCACTTCGGTCGGGGCGCCGCCCATGGCCATCGCCTACCAGGACTTCACGCCGCCCAAGCTGCGCGCGACGATCGGCGCCTTCTTCGTCGCCGGCGCGGTTGGCTCGCTCCTGGTGCTGCAGTCCGTCGGACGCTTCGGAGCGCGCGAGATCAGCCTAGGGCTCGCGCTGGTCCCGCCCATGCTGGTCGGCTTTGCCTTCTCGAACCTCATCGTATCTCGCATCGACCGCGACAAGACGCGCATCGCGCTCCTCGCGATGTCGGGAATCGCGGCTATCGCTTTGCTCGCCTTCAACTTCGATAGCGTCGAACGTTCAGCAAGACACACCGCACGCGGTGCTCCAACCGCTCTGGCAGAGCCCTGACGGTGAGCGTCTCACCACATTGGCCGATACCGCGAGCATCACCAAACAATCAGCCGGTGCGCTGGTGGATCATCTTGAGCGGGCGGGTATGTCGAGCGGATTCCGGATCCGGACGATCGCCGCGCGACACGCATACGCCTGACAGCGCGTGGGCGCAGCTACGGTCAGGAGGTGCGCCGATTCGGGCGCGCGCTTGAAGAGCGTCTCGCCGGTCGTGTCGGCGAGCGCAGGTTGCAGGAATTGCACGCGACGCTCGATCTCTTGTTGGAGTCCTTGCGTAGCGACACGTAGGGCCAAGGGAGTCTTGTCGAAGACCGTGCAGGGGTTCGTCTTCGGACTGCGGGCGAGCGACGGAAACTCTGCGAGCGACGGTAAGATGGCGGTGCCAGAGCAAGCTCGCTCGAGTAGCTCGAAGATCAGGAGTCACGCGATGCCTATCAAGGACGACGAGTACAACGCCGCCGCCAAGGCCCTCACGAAGGCTGGCAGCAGGACTGCCGCCAAGACGCACAACAGTCATACCGGAGGAAAGGATAGACCCGACTCACATGGGCAAACCCTCGTCGACGAGGCCACTGAAGACTTTCAGAAGCAGGACAAGGGCGGCGCCAATCTGGTGTCCGGAATGACTGCAGTACATCTGAAGGCGATCAACGACGCCAAGAAGAAGCTCGGGTTGAAGTAGCAGTCCAGCGGCCCACGCAGCCCGTGAAGAGGGCCGGGCAATCGCGTCTCCGAAGAGAGGCTAGGCCGTTCTCCAGATGTCGTCGTGAATCGAGCCCGGGATGAAGAGCTCACCGGCCGCCACGAGCAGCTCGATGTATTTGGGATCAGCCGAGGACTTGAGGGTGACCGCTTCGTATTCGGCCAAGTCCTTGTACTGCGCGACCCAGGCGATCCGGTTGGGGTTGCCGCCGATCGGCCGACGCACTTCCAAGACCCGATCCCATTCCCTCTTCCAGTGGTCCGAGGCCTTTTGAGCGAAAGCAAAAGCTGCGACTGCCTTGCCCGGCGCGATCGAACCGGTGCGTGTCACGTAAATCATCTGCGCTCCTTTTCGCCGGACGAGCGGCGAATCCCTCCCGCGAAACGCGGGCGGCTAGTTTGCGCTGATAGGCACGGTCTTGAAAGAGGCTGAGCGAGATTCGGCGGACCGCAGCGTCGGCTTGTCTGCACGGAACGAACCTCAGCGCACGACGTGTCCCTCGGCCGTCACCAGGGTAAGTTCCACGAACGTCGACCCGGTGTGCTTCTGCGGACTGAAGTCGACGTCGAAGCCGCCGAGATTGAAATCGTGCATCGACTCGAGTGCGGCAATCAGGTTGTCCGGCGTGGCGCCGTTGCCGGCCCGGCGCAAACCCTCGACGAGCATCTTCGCGGCGATGAAGCCCTCCATGCCGCCGTAGTTCGGGTCGAACCTGTCGCCGAGCGAGGCCTTGCCGGTGCTGAGGTATTCGCTGGCGACCAGGGTTGTCGGCTGGTAGGGGTACGGCATGACCTGCGAGACGACGAGGCCACGCGCGTCCTTGCCGAGCTCCTTGGCCAGCGCCGCAGTGCCGACAAACGAGACGTTGTAGAAGTTGCCATAGAAGCTGGCCTTTCGAGCGGCGCGGATGAACGCCGCGCAGGCCTTGTAGGCACCGATCTGGACGATGGCGACGGGCCTGGCGGCCAGAATGGATTTCACCGCGGCATCGATGTCGACGGTATTGCGTTCGACCGTGCCCAGGCTGACTGGCTCGAGGCCAAGCGGCTTCAGTGCCCGGGTGACACCGTCAAGGCCGGCCTTCCCGTAGCTGTCGTTCTGATAGAAAACGCCGATCTGCCGGAGCCCGGCCGCGGTGAGCTGCTTGACGATTGCCTCAGTCTCGTCGTAGTACGAGGCGCGGGCATGGAACGCATAGCGGTTGAACGGCTTGCGCAGGGCTTCAGCGCCGGTGAACGGTGCAATCCAGGGCACGCGGGCGGCGGTGGCGAGTGGCAGGGCAGCGAGGCCCGTCGGCGTGCCGACGTAGCCGAACAGGGCGAAGACACCGCGGTCGATCAGCTTGCGGGTGTTTTCGGCGCAGCGGTCGGGCTCGTAGCCATCGTCCAGACTCTGCAGCTCGATCTTTCGACCATTGATCCCGCCTCGCGCATTGACTCCATCGAAGAGCAACTGCGCGCCGATCTTCAGCTCCTGGCCAAGGGCGCTGGCAGGCCCCGAGAAGGGGGCCGATTGGCCGAGCACGATCGAGTTCTTTTGGGCCAGCAAGGGCGCGCCGGTCGAAGCGATTCCGAGCCCTGTGGCTGCCTTGAGCAGCAGGCGGCGCTTCAAGGACGTTGAACCCGTTTCCTGCGGCGGCCGGACATTCGTTGCATCACGGTGATCGATCATCAGTCTCCCTCGGCTCGGGTCGCCGGCAACCTTGAAGCATATGCCCCGCACCGGGCCGTACACCACTGGCACTGACGAGCAGACGCGGCCGGAACGGTCGGACTTCACGTCGGCCTCGTGAGGAGCACGCGAGGCCCAGGTCGCCACGCGGTCCCGCTCGGGATTGGCGAACCCCATCTAGGGAACGATGCGCGGCAGCAGCCGCCGCAGCAGGCCGAGATCGACGGGCTTGCTGAGGTAGTGGTCGACGCGCGCGAAAGTGTCCTGCACGCGCTTGTCCTTGTCGCGGCCGCCGGTCACTGCGATCAGCACGATCTCGTCGCCGTAGCCTTCGCGCAGGCGCTTCGACAACTCGTCGCCGTCCATGCCCGGCATCTCCACGTCGAGCAGGACGCAGTGCGGGGCGAACTCGGCGACAAGCGCAACGGCCTGGGCCCCGTCGCCGGCGATCTTCACGCGATAGCCGTCGTACTCCAGGGCGGCGGCGAGCGATTCCGCCACTTCGCTGTCGTCATCGACGACGACGACGCGAACGTCCTCCGCGGGCAGTGCTTCGTCGATTGCGCTCAACTCGTGGCCTTCGGGATGCCGGCGATGGGCAGGCTGGCGATGAAGCGGGTGCCGTCGTCGCTCGTCGACGTTACCTCGATCTGGCCGCCGTGTGCCTTGGCGATCTGATCGCAGATGTGCAGGCCCAGGCCGAGCCCGTCTCGCCCCTTCGGCGCCGAGCGCCGCCAGAAAGGCCGAAAGACCTCGCCGAGATGGGCCGGCGAAATCGGCTCGCCGCGATTGGCCACCTCGATCGTCAACCGGTCGCCGACGATGCGGGCATCGAACTGCACGGGCTGGTCCGGCGCGCCGTGGGCGATGGCGTTGGCCAGAAGGTTCGACGCGAGCTGTTGCAGCCGGCCACGGTCGCCCGCCACCGGTCGTCCGATGGCGATCTCGCAGCGGACGACGCGTCCAGGATGCGCATCGGAAATCTCGGCGACCACAGCCGCCAGCGCCGTGTCCAGATCTGCAACGGCGTCGAAATCCAGTCCCATCTCGCCGCCGAGGCGCAGGCGGGTGAAGTCGAGGATGTCGTCGATGAGGCGCGACATGCGCCTGGTGTTGGTCGTGATGCGCGCCGCGAGGTTCCCTATGTCCGGATCCTTGGCCTTGCGCTCGAGCAGCTGGCTGCAAGCCGAGATGGCCGACAGGGGATTGCGCAGATCATGGCCAAGGATCGCCATGAACTGCTCGCGCAGCTCGCCGGCCGCCTGCTCGTCGAGGAGGGCGGCATGGGCTTGTTCCTGCCGGCGCTCGCTGTCGAGTTGCTGGCCGATGAGATCGGCGAAGCGGGCGAACATCGACTTCACGCGTGGATCGGAGACCTTGGCCGGCCGCGGGTCGATGGCGCAGAGATTGCCGAAATACGAGCCATCGCCCAGGACGATGGGCACCGACGCGTAGCTCTCGATCGAGTAGATGCGTGGCGTGTGGTGGTTGCAATAGACCGGGTCAGCGCTGGCCTCGTCGATGAAGACCGCTGCCCGGGCCGAGCGGACCTCCTTGCAAAGCGTCGTGTGCACGTCGAGCTGGCCACCGGGCTTCAGGCCGAACTGGATGTCGTCGTGGACGGCGCACGCCGTCCAGCTGCCGTCGCTGACGCGCGCCACGGCAGCGAAACCCATGCCCGTGCTGTCGCACAACACGCGCAGGAGGGTCGGCACGGCCGCGATGCGGCCCACGGCGGCCACATCGTGGGCGATATCCTCGGCGCGGTCGTTGCTTTCGGAGTTCATGTCGAGGCGCGATGATGCCGCAACTCCGGCGCCGGGTTGAAGCCGGGACAGACGGCAAGAGCCTCGGAAGGATCGTGAAGCATGTCTCACGATTGAACACGATCGCGACAGCGCGCGTGTCGGCCTTCACGAAGGCCGCGCCCGCGTCGCGCCGCGCCGCATCTAGAGTGCACGCTCCTTCGCAGGAAGAAAGCACATGCGCCGGCGTTTCCTCGCGGCCTGGGGTTGCGGCCTCGCCGCCCTGTTCGCTGCATCGTCGCCGTCGGCGCAGATCTTCAAATGCCCGGTGAATGGTGTCCAGGTCTATCAGCAATCGCCTTGCGCCGGCCTCGGCGAGAGCGGGGGCAGCCTGATGATCCGCGCCAATGGCGAACGGGTGTCGGCGGCGCCCGCCCCGAGCGGCCCGCCACCGCCCCGGGTGCTGGGCAAGACACGCTTGCCAACACCCAAGCCGGGCAACAAGCCGTAAAGTCGCGCTATTCGTTCCGAGGAGTGCCTGCAATGAAAGCCCTGACCTCCCTGTTCGGCCTGTTGTGTCTGGCGGCCCTGCCGACGGTCGCTTCGGCCAGTTGCTTCTACGTCTTCTCGGCACAGAATCAGCTCGTCTATCGATCGACGATCTCGCCCGTCGACTTGTCGCGGCCGATCTCCGAGGGCCTGAAGGGCCGCTACGCGGGTGGCCACCTGACCATGGTGCCCGACGATACGGGTTGCCCGGAGCTGATTGCCAGCACGCAGAACAACGCCTCCGGAATCTTTGCCCTCACCTCGGGCGCGAACAGCGAGCGTTCGGTTTCGGCGATGGATGTCAAGCCGGTGATGCGAAACATGAAGTCGCTCGGGCCGGGCGCTTCCGCCTACGACCCCGGACCCGACGCGCAGGGCTACGGCACGGGCCGGGCCCCTACGAGCCGCCGAGGCCGCTAGGACTGCGCGCGGCAGCAGCCGCAGCGGCAGCGCCAGGCCGGCGCGCCGCAGAGCCGCAGCGCCATCATGACCGCATCGCTCCGCCTGCTCCTGATCGGCGCGACGCCGCCCTTCGACCTGCTCGCCGCGTCGGCGGGCGACACCCTCTCGGCGATCGATCGGGCCGCGACCCTGGCCGATGCGCAGGCGATGCTTGCCGGCGAGGCGACGTACGACGCGATCGTGCTCGACGCGGCCAGCGTCGTCGTCTCGGCGGCCGAAGTCGAAGCGATCGCGGCGCGCGCGGCGCTCGTCGCGGTCGTCATCGAGCCCGATGCCGAGCACGCGCTCGGCTGGTTGCGGCGCGGCGCCGACGACGTGCTTGCACCTGAAGAGCTGGGCGGCGCGGCCGGCTGGCGGCGCCTGCGCTTCGCGATCGAAAGGCGGCGCCGTCTCGAAGGCCGCCAACTCGCCTACGCCACCGATTCGGCGACGGGCTTGCCGCATCGCCAGCAACTGCTCGAGCATCTGAGTCAACTGTTGGCGCTGCGCGAGCGCGAGCCGGCGCCGATGGCCGTGCTGGCCCTGCGGGTCGAGCTGCCCGGACCCGCCGATGCCGCCGACGACATGGACCTGCTGCGCCGCAAGGTCGCGGTGCGCCTGCGCGCCGCCGTGCGCGCCAGCGACATCGTCGCCTCGGTCGGCGACGATTCGTTCGTCGTCCTGCTCGGCGCGGTGCTCTCGCCGGCCGAGGCCTCTCGCGTCGCCGACAAGCTGGCGACCGGCGTCGTGGCGCCGTTCACGGTCGGCGGCGGCGAGCTGGCGGTCAGCGTCGCCGTCGGCATCGCCCACTATCCGCACGATGGCAGCCAGGCCGACCGCCTGCTGCGCCGCGCCCTCGCGCTGGCCGCGGTGGCGCCGCCGATGGCGCCGGCCCATGCCGTGGCCGCGCACGGCGTGGGCGGCGCGATTCGCACCGCTGCCAACGACGAGGCCTGAGCCGGGCCGCATGGCCCCCTCGCGGCCCGCGTGCGCCGCCAGCCCCTACCATTGCCGGTCTGCCGGCTCGCACCCGGCCTCCATCCGACCCTGAATTGCCGATGAAAGCCTCCGAGATCCGTTCCACGTTCCTGAAGTTCTTCGAGTCGAAGGGCCACACCATCGTGCCGTCGAGCCCGGTGGTGCCGGGTGACGACCCGACGCTGCTGTTCACGAACGCCGGCATGAACCAGTTCAAGGATGTCTTTCTCGGCTTCGACAAGCGGCCTTACGTGCGCGCCGCCACTTCGCAGAAGTGCATCCGCGCCGGCGGCAAGCACAACGATCTGGAGAACGTGGGCTACACGGCGCGCCACCACACCTTCTTCGAGATGCTCGGCAATTTCAGCTTTGGCGACTACTTCAAGAAGGACGCCCTGAAGTTCGCCTGGGAGCTGCTGACCGAGGTCTACAAGCTGCCGAAGGACAAGCTCTGGGCCACCGTCTATGCCGAGGACGACGAGGCCTACGACCTCTGGAAGAACGAGATCGGCTTGCCCGCAGAGCGCATCGTGCGCATCGGCGACAACAAGGGCGCGCGCTACGCGTCCGACAACTTCTGGATGATGGGCGACACCGGGCCGTGCGGCCCCTGCAGCGAGATCTTCTACGACCACGGCCCGGAGATCGCGGGCGGCCCGCCCGGATCGCCCGACGAGGACGGCGATCGCTACATCGAGATCTGGAACAACGTCTTCATGCAGTTCAACCGCGACGAAGCGGGCGTGATGCACAAGCTGCCGAAGCCGAGCGTGGACACCGGCATGGGTCTCGAGCGGCTCACCGCCGTGCTCCAGCACGTGCATTCGAACTACGAGATCGATCTGTTCGTGACCCTGCTGGCGGCCGCCAAGCGGGTCGTCGACGCTGCCGGCGCCGGCGATTGCGACAAGGATTCGCCATCGCTCAAGGTCATCGCCGATCACATCCGCGCCTGCGCCTTCACGGTGGTCGACGGCGTGATCCCGGGCAACGAGGGACGCGGCTACGTCCTGCGCCGGATCACGCGGCGCGCCATCCGCCATGGCTACAAGCTCGGCGCCAGAAAGCCGTTCTTCCACAAGCTGGTCGCCGATCTCGCTGCCGAGATGGGCGATGCCTATCCCGAGCTTCGGCGCGACGGCGCGCGCGCGACCGACGTCTTGCGCCAGGAAGAGGAGCGCTTCTTCCAGACGATCGCCAACGGCATGGAAATTCTCGAGGCGGCGATTGCCGCGCTGCCGGCGCAAGGCACGCGCGTGCTGAGCGGCGACGTGGCGTTCAAGCTGCACGACACCTACGGCTTCCCGCTCGACCTCACGGCCGACGTCTGCCGCGAGCGCGACGTGGCCGTCGACACGGCGGGCTTCGACGTGGCGATGACGCGCCAGCGCGAGCAGGCGCGCGCCGCCGGCAAGTTCAAGGTCGCGCAAGGCCTGGAGTATTCGGGCACGGCGACGGCCTTCCACGGCTACGAGACCTTGACGCACGACAGCGCGCGGGTCGTCGCCGTCTATGTCGACGGCAGCGCGGCTACGTCCGCGAAGGCGGGCGACGACGCGGTCATCGTTCTCGACCACACGCCGTTCTACGCCGAGTCGGGCGGCCAGGTCGGCGACACCGGCGAGTTGCGTAACGCCACGTCGCGCCTGCTGGTCGAAGACACGGTGAAGATCCAGGCTTCGGTGTTCGGTCATGAAGGCCGCGTCGTCGAAGGCGAGATTCGCGTCGGCGACCTGGTGCACGCCAGGGTCGATGCCGAGCGCCGGGCTCGCACCGTGCGCAACCACAGCGCCACGCACCTGATGCACAAGGCCTTGCGCGAGGTGCTCGGCGAGCATGTGCAGCAGAAAGGCTCGCTCGTCAACGCCGAGCGCACCCGTTTCGACTTCGCGCACAACGCACCGCTCAGCGACGAGCAGATCCGCCGCGTCGAGCAGATCGTCAATGCCGAGATCCTGGAGAACCATCCGACCACGGCCCGGGTCATGCCGATCGACGATGCCCAGAAGCTCGGCGCGATGATGCTGTTCGGCGAGAAGTACGGCGACGAGGTGCGGGTGCTCGACATCGGCACGAGCCGCGAGCTCTGCGGCGGCACGCACGTGGCCCGCACCGGCGACATCGGCCTGTTCAAGATCGTCGCCGAAAGCGGTGTCGCTGCCGGCATCCGGCGCGTCGAGGCGGTGACCGGCGAGAACGCGCTGGCCTACCTGCAGTCGCTCGAAGGCACGTTGCAGCAGTTGGCCGGCAGCCTGCGGGCAGCGCCCGCGGAAGTCCCGGCGCGCGTGGGCCAGGTCCTCGAGCACGTGCGCTCGCTCGAGAAGGAGCTGGCCGCGTTGAAGGGCCGGCTGGCGTCGGCGCAGGGGGGCGACCTGGCCGCGCAGGCCGTCGACATCAAGGGGCTGAAAGTGCTGGCGACCCGGCTCGATGGCGCCGATGCGAAAACGCTGCGCGAGACGCTCGACAAGCTGAAGGACAAGCTGAAGACCGCGGTCGTCGTGCTGGCCGCCGTCGAGGGCGGCAAGGTGCAGATCGCGGCCGGCGTCACCGCCGACAGCACCTCGCGCATCAAGGCGGGCGAGCTGGTGAACTTCGTCGCCCAGCAAGTCGGCGGCAAGGGCGGCGGCAAGGCCGACATGGCAATGGCCGGCGGCAGCGACCCGTCGCGACTGGCCGAAGCGCTGGCGTCGGTGCGCGGGTGGGTTGAGGAGCGGGCCTAGCATGAAGTTCGCCAGTCCTGGTGTCTGCGAGGGATCGGGACGACGGTGCGCTCTGTTGCGCTCATGTCCCCCGGCGAGAGCCAGGTATGGCTCTCGCCTCCTCCTTTACTTCGCTCCACAGAACGCCCCATCGCCCCGATCCTGCACCGAGGTGGCTTGCTCTTTGTTTCGTTCGTGCGACCCGGCTCGGCCGGGAGCGTCGGGTGGGGGACGCAGCGAAGTAAAGGAGGAGACGAGCGCCTTCAGGCGGTCGTCGGGGGACATGAGCGGAGTCCCCCGCCCGATGCTCCCGGCCCGCAGGCCACAGCAAAGAAGCGTCTACCTCATCGCCAATGCACAACGCAACGACCCTCTGACATGGACGAACTCTTCCTCGAAGGCCTCGAAGTGCCATGCCGCGTCGGCTGCACCGATCCCGAGCGTGCCACGCCGCAGTCGCTGCGCGTGGGGGTGCGGCTCTTCTGCCCGGGCCTGCGCGAGGCCGGCATCGCCGACGATCTCGAGAAGACGGTCGACTACCGCCTTGCCGGCGAGCTGATCGACGCCGTCCAGGGTCGCGAATACCTCCTGATCGAGCGGGTCGCCGAAGAGCTGGCCGCCGTCGTCCTGAAGAATCCGCTCGTCGATCACGTCATCGTCTCGGTCCGCAAGCGCCCGCCGGTGCAAGGGCTCGAGTGGGCCGGTGTGCAGATCACGCGAGGCCGATGAAGGTCGTCAGCAACACCGCGATCTCGCTCGACGGCCGCATCAACACGCGCGAGCGCCGGTTCGGTTTCTTCGGCACGGCACGCGACCACGCGCGCATGAGCCGGCTGCGCGCCGAGGCCGATGCGGTGCTCGTCGGCGGCAACACGTTCCGGAACTGGCCGCATCCTTCCTTGCCCGATCCCGTCGATCGCCCGCGCCTGCGCGGCCGGCCCTGGAACGTCGTCGTCTCCGGCACGCTGGAGTTGCAGCTGACGCCGGAGTACCTCGGCGAGACCGCGATCCGGCCGCTCTTTCTCACCCGTGCCGCGTCGCTGCGCCCCGGCTTCGGCGCCGAGGCCGAGGGCTGGACGGGCGAGGGCAGCCATCTGCCGATCTCGTGGGTGCTCGAGCAGGTCGCGCGCCGTGGCGTCGAGCACCTGCTCGTCGAAGCGGGCGGCGATCTGCTGTTCCAGTTTCTCGCCGCCGACGCGCTCGACGAGATGCACGTCACCCTCTGCCCGCTGCTGGTGGGCGGCCCGGCGCCGAGTCTTGTCGACGGCGCCGGCTTCGACTTCGCCGAGCTGCGCCGGCTTCACCTGCTCTCGGCCGAGCAGGAGGGCGACGAGCTCTTTCTCCACTACGCCGCCGCACGCGCCAAGGAGCCGGCTCGATGAGCGTGCTCGTCCGGCGCGCCACGCTTGCGGATGCCGCTGCCTACGCCCGCATCATGGGCGATCCGGCGGTCTATCCCGGCTTGATGCAGATGCCGCATACGAACGAGGAGATCTGGCGGGCACGCCTGGCCGAGAGCCTTGCGCCGGGCAAGACCGATCTGTCGCTGGCGGCGGAGCGGGGCGGGGAGGTGGTGGGCACCGCGGGCCTGCACCCGGCGGGGCCGGCGATGCGGCGCCGGCACGTTGCCACGATCGGCATCTCGGTGGCGAGCGAGGCCCAGGGGCAGGGCATCGGCACGGCCCTGATGCAGGCGATGTGCGACTACGCCGATCGCTGGATGGGCGTGCTGCGGATCGAGCTCAGCGTCTACGTCGACAACGCCGCCGCCATTGCGCTGTATCGCAAGTTCGGCTTCGAGACCGAAGGGCGTCATCGTGGCTATGCGATGCGCGATGGCTGCTATGTCGATGCATTCTCGATGGCGCGCCTGCACCCGCATCCGCCCGCGATCGAAGCGCGCTCACCCGACGGCACCTGAGATGCGAATCGGCTGGCGCGTGGCCGTCGGCATCGCGCTGGCGGCGCTCCTGGGTTCGAGCCAGGGCCAGGAGCATGTCTCGTTTCCCAGTCTCGACGGCGAAGCGACTGCACCGCTGGTGCTGACGGCGTTCTGGTTCCCGGCGGCAGCATCGCCGGCACCGGTCGTCGCGCTCTTTCACGGTTGCAACGGCATCTACGACCGGCGCCAGGAGCTGAACAAGCGGATGCGTGACTACGCGGCCCTTTTCAACGGCGCCGGTTACCACGTGCTCGTCGTCGATTCGCTGATGCCGCGCTACGAGACCGAGCTCTGCACCCAGCGCTACAACAAGCGCCGCGTGACGCTGGCGAACCGCCGTCTCGACGTGCTCGGCGCCGTGGCCTATCTGGCCGAAAGGCCCGACGTGGATCCGAAGCGGATCGGCCTCGTCGGATGGTCGAACGGCGCGAGCACCGTGCTCGCGGCAACCAACCTGCACCATCCCGACGTCGCCGCGGCGACGGTGAAGCCGGCGTTCGCCGTGGCCTTCTACCCCGATTGCGCCGCCGACCTGAAGCGCGGCTACGAACCGGACGCGCCGCTGCTCATGCTGCTCGGCCAGGCCGACGACTGGACGCCGGCGGCGCCCTGTCGCGCGCTGGCGCGGGCGGCGGCCGAGCCGAGACCGCAGATCGAGGTCTATGCCGGCGCGTACCACGGCTTCGACGACGACACCGCGGTGCGGATCCGCAAGGACATCCCGAACGGCCTCAATCCGGGCCAGGGCGTTCACGTCGGCGGCAACGGGCCAGCGCGCCGCGCGTCGAAGGCGCGCCTGCTGAAGTTCCTGTCAGAGCCTCGCTGAGCCCGGCGCGTGGGGCCTGCCGGCGTTCAGGCCACGGCCCAGAACACCGCGAACCAGCCGTTGGCGTCGGTCCAGTGGCGCGACGAGGCGAAGCCCGCCTGCGCGAGCATCTCGCTGAACCCGTCGAGGGTGTACTTGCACGAGTTCTCGGTGTGGATGAGGTCGCCGGCGGCGAAGTGCCTTGCGCCGCCGGGCCAGGTCACGTCGATGTCTTCGCGGGCTTCGAGGTGCATCTCGATGCGTGATCGGCTCTTGTCGAAGAACGCGACGTGGCTCCATTGCTTCGGCTCGAAGTCGCTGCCTATCGTGGTGTTGAGATGGCGCAGCGCGTTGAGGTTGAAGGCCGCGGTGACACCGAGCGCATCGTCGTAGGCGGCCTCGAGAATGGCAGCCGGCTTCACCAGGTCGACCCCGATGAGCAGGCCGCCGCCCTCGGCATGGGCGCGGACGCGGCGCAGGAAGGCGAGGGCGTCGCCGGCCGCGAAGTTGCCGATGCTCGAGCCGGGATAGAAGAAGACGGGTCGCGAGCCCGCGAGGAGGTCGGCCGGGATGTCGATGGCGGCGGAAAAGTCCTGGCCGAGCCCGGCGACCTCGAGCTGCGGATGCTCGCGCTGCACGCGGCGCAGCGCGTCGCGCAGGAACTCGACCGAAATGTCGACGGCGATATAACGCTTCGGCTCGAGCAGCGGAAAGAGGCTTGCCGCCTTGGCGCAATTGCCGGCACCGAGGTCGATCAGGGTCATGCCCGAGCCGACCGCGAGCGCCATGTCGGTGGCATGCGCGGCGAAGATCGACGCTTCGGTGCGCGTCGGGTAGTACTCGGGCAGCTCGGTGATCGCCTCGAACAAGGTCGAGCCGAGGCGGTCGTAGAAGAACTTGGGCGCGATGCTCGGCGGATCGGCCAGCAACGCAGCGCACGCTGCGGCGCGCTCGGCGACCGAGTCGGCCAGCCAGGTCTGCAGGAATCGTGGTGTCTTGTGATCAGGCATGTTCGACTTCTGTGTCCGTTCGCCGGAGCGACGGGTTGCAGGACCTGCACCTTAGCGCGGTATCGCCCACAATGCTCGGCGTGAGCGCGACGCCCTTGATTTCCTCGGTCATCACGCGCCGTCGCGCGATGACCCTGGCAATGAGCGCGGCGGCAGCATCCCTTGTTTCCTTGCCGGCGCGCGCCGCCTCGATCGTTCGGCCCTGGCCCTCGGCAAAGCCTGTGCCCGGCCTCGATCTCGCCGACCTCGACGGCAAGCACTGGACCTTGCCGACCCTCGCCGGCCGCGTCGTCCTGCTCAATTTCTGGGCCACCTGGTGCGAGCCGTGTCGCCTGGAGATGCCGTCGCTCGACGCCCTGGCCAGGCAGCATGCCGATCTCGTCCTGCTGGCCGTCAACTACAAGGAGAGCGCCGAAACCATCCGCGGCTTCCTGCAGCGCATGCCGTACAAGGCGACGATCCTTCTCGACGCCGACGGCGACGCCGCCACCGAATGGACACCGCGGATCTTTCCGAGCACCGTCCTGATCGGCCGCAACGGCCGTCCCAGCGCGACCGTGCTCGGCGATCTCGACTGGACGAGCGCATCGGCGCGCGATCTGATCGAGCCCTTGCTGACGGCGCCACGCAAGGCCTGAGGACCGGACGAGCCGCAGGGCTCGCGGATAATCGCTGCGCTTCGTGAATTCAATGTCTTCTTCGCCTTCCTCCACCGAACTGGCCGGCCGTCGCATCGTGCTCGGCTTGTCGGGCGGCATCGCCTGCTACAAGTCGGCCGAGCTCGTGCGCGAGCTGATCAAGGCCGGCGCGACGGTGCAAGTGGTGATGACCGAAGCCGCCGAGCAGTTCATCACCGCCGTGACGCTGCAGGCGCTTTCCAACCGGCCCGTGTTCACCAGCCAGTGGGACCCGCGCGAAGCCAACAACATGGCGCATATCAACCTCACGCGCGAGGCCGACGCGGTGCTGGTGGCGCCGGCCAGTGCCGACTTCGTCGCCAAGCTCGTGCATGGCCGGGCCGACGATCTGCTTTCGCTGCTGTGCCTGGCCCGTCCGATCGAGCGCTGTCCACTGCTGGTGGCGCCGGCGATGAACCGCGAGATGTGGGCGCATCCGGCCACGCAGCGCAACGTCGCCCAGCTCGAGGCCGATGGCGCGACGCTGCTCGGCCCCGGCAGCGGCGACCAGGCCTGCGGCGAAGTCGGCGATGGCCGGATGCTCGAGCCGTCGGAGCTGCGAGACGAGCTGATTGCCTTCTTCCAACCGAAGGTGCTGGCGGGCAAGCGCGTGCTCGTGACGGCCGGGCCGACGTTCGAGCCGATCGACCCGGTGCGCGGGCTCACCAATCGTTCGAGCGGCAAGATGGGCTTCGCGATCGCCCGTGCCGCAGCCGAGGCCGGCGCGGAGGTGACGCTGGT
Organism: uncultured beta proteobacterium; assembly: GCA_963778525.1. GTDB lineage: Bacteria > Pseudomonadota > Gammaproteobacteria > Burkholderiales > Burkholderiaceae_C > Schlegelella_A. The sequence continues at coordinate 436,458 of CAVZUJ010000002.1, forward strand.
TGCCGGGCCGGTGGCGTCTGGCGACACCGCGGCACGTCCGCCGCGTCGACGTCACCACGGCGGCCGAGATGTACGCGGCCGCGCTCGCAGGCGCGGCCGGGAGCGATGTTTTCATCGCCACCGCCGCCGTCGCCGACTGGCGCATGGCGAGTGTCGCCACGGCCAAGATCAAGAAGACCGCGGACTCGCGCGGTGCCGACGCTCGAACTGGTCGAAAACGCCGACATCCTGGCGGCCGTGGCCCGACTGCCTCGACCGCCCTATTGCGTCGGGTTCGCGGCGGAAAGCGAGAACCTGCTGGTCCACGCGCACGCCAAGCTCGTGGCCAAGAACGTGCCGCTCATCGTCGCCAACATCGGCGCTGCCACCTTCGGCGCGGACGACAACCAGCTGACGCTGGTCGACGCCGCCGGTAATCACGAGTGGCCGCGCGCCGGCAAGCTCGCGCTCGCACGCCGTCTCGCGGCCGAGATCGCGCTCCGGCTCGACCGGGCAGGGCAGGCGGCGTCCCGATCATGAACCCGGTGGCCGACGTCGACGTTCGCATCCTCGACCCGCGTCTGGCCGAGCAGATGCCGGCGTACGCCACCCCAGGCAGCGCCGGCCTCGACCTGCGCGCCTGCCTCGACGAGCCGCTGACGCTGGCCGCGGGCGAAGCGAAGCTGATCGCGACCGGCCTCGCCATCCATATCGCCGATCCGTCGCTGGCGGCCATGATCCTGCCGCGCTCGGGCCTCGGCCACAAGCACGGCATCGTGCTTGGCAACCTCGTCGGCCTGATCGATTCCGACTACCAGGGACCGCTGATGGTGAGCTGCTGGAACCGCGGCAACGCGGCGTACACGGTGCAGCCGTTCGAGCGCATCGCCCAGCTCGTGATCGTGCCGATCGTGCAGGCGCGCTTTCATGTCGTCGATGCGTTCGACGAGAGCCGCCGCGGCGTCGGCGGGTTCGGATCGACCGGCCGCGCCTAGGGCGCGCTAGTGCAGGCGGGTGTTCGGCGGCGCCGTGCCCAGGACGCTGACCGCCGAGCCTGCGACGCTGCGGGCTTCGATCTCGTCCTCGGTCGCGCTGCGTACATCGCGGACGGTGAGCTGCAGGCGCAGGGCGATGCCTGCCAGCGGGTGGTTGCCGTCGAGAACGACGTGGTCGGGGTAGACCTCGGTGACGTTGTAGATCGCCTCCTTCTGCAGCCCCGGCGTCTTCGCGCCTGGCGGCGGCCCGTCGAACTGCATGCCGACCTCGATGCCCTCGGGCAGGCCGCTGCGGTCCTCGAAGAAGACGAGCTCGGGGTCGTAGTCGCCGAAGGCGTGTTCGGGCTCGAGGTGCAGCGTCGTCTCGTAGCCGGTTTCCTGCCCGGCGAGCGCCTCTTCGACCTTGGCAAGCAGGTCGTCGCCGCCGTAGAAGAACTCGACCGGGTCGGCGAGCTCGTCGATCTCCTCGCCCTGCGCATCGGCAAGGCGCCAGGTCAGGCTGACGACACAAGGGGCAGCGATCTTCATCGAACGATCATCGCACAATGACCCATGAAATCAGCTCGCGCCCTGGCGCTGCTCGGCGGTCTTTCGGCCGCCGAGTTCATGCGCCTGCACTGGCAGAAGAAGCCCTTGCTTGTTCGCGGAGCGCTGCCCGGCGCGTGGTCGCAGATCGACCGTCGTCGCCTGTTCGCGCTGGCCGCACGCGATGACGTCGAATCGAGATTGATCCGCAACGAGGGCGCTCGCTGGTCGGTGCGAAACGGGCCGCTTCCCCGCAGGGCATTGCCGGCCGTCGCGAAGCCGGGTTGGACCTTGCTGGTGCAGGGCGTCGACCTGCACGACGACGCCGCGCACGAGTTGCTGCAGCGCTTTCGCTTCATCGCCGACGCGCGACTCGACGACGCGATGTTCTCCTTCGCGAGCGACGGCGGCGGTGTCGGGCCGCACGTCGATTCGTACGATGTCTTCCTGCTCCAGACCGAGGGCAGGCGGCGCTGGCGGGTCGGCCCGGTCGGGCGAGCCCGCCTGCGCCAGGATGTGCCCTTGAAGATGCTCGCCGGATTCAAGGCCCGCAACGAGTGGCTGCTCGAGGCGGGCGACATGCTGTACCTGCCGCCGGGCTGGGCGCACGAGGGCATCGCCGACGGGCCGTGCATCACCTGCTCGATCGGCTTTCGCGCACCCGCCGCGGATGCGCTTGCCGCGGACGTGCTGCAACGCGTCGCCGAAGCGGCGCAGGAAAAAGGCGACGCCGCCGTTGCCGGCAAGGTTTACAGGGATGCCGATGCGCTGCCCACCGCGAGCTCCGTCGCGCATTCCGGCATCTCTGCAACGCTTCGCCGATGCAGCCGTCAGCGCAGCGCTTCGTGATCGCGCCCGGCGCCGACGCGCGCTCGGCGAAGTCTTGAGCGAACCGAAGCCCGGCACCTGGTTCGGGCGCGACGAGGGGGCGAGCGTCGATGCCGCCGTCGTGCTCGATCGACGAACCCGCATGCTCTACGACGAAGATCACGTCTTCATCAACGGCGAGTCGTTTCGGGCGGCCGGCCGCGATGCGAAACTGCTGCATCGGCTTGCCGATGCGCGCCGGCTCGACGCCGGCGATGTACGCCGCCTGGGGCCCGAGGCACAGGCGTTGCTGGCGCGCTGGGCCGAGGACGGCTGGTGCAGCAACCGCGAGGACCCTTCATGAGCAACGAAAGCATCACCCAGATCGCATCGCGCAAGGACTTCCTCGACGCCGTGCGTGCTGCCATTGCGCAGGCCGCGGCCTGCGATGCGAGCGAGATCTGTCTCGTCGATCCGCAGTTCAACGATTGGCCGCTCAACGAGCGGGCCATCATCGAGTCGCTCACGCAGTGGATCTCGTCGCGCAAGAAACTGACTCTCGTGGCGCACAACTTCGACGAGCTTGCGCGGCGCGCGCCGCGCTTTGCGGAGTGGCGGCGGCAGTGGTCGCACGTCGTCCATTGCCGGGCTGTCGACGACGTCGAGTCCGATCAGGTGCCCACAATTCTTTACGTTGCGGGGCTCGCGTCCGTGCGCCTTCTCGATCGTGTTCGCTATCGAGGTACGGTGTCCGGCCGCCCTGCAGATCACGTCGAATCCCGCGAATCGATTGACGCACTTTTGCAACGGTCGAGCGAGGCCTTCCCGCCGACGACGCTGGGCCTCTAGGGAAAGCCCTTAAGGTGCCTATAATGAGCGGCTAGGCACGGGAAATGCCCCGCATTCCTTGTCTTCTAACGATGGGGTCCTCGAACGACAGAGGTTCCCGCAGATACCGGTAATTGTTCGAACCACCTGACTCGAGGAGAAATATGAAAACAGCATTGCTCATGGTTTCGCTCGCCGCTGCCGTTTCCTTCGCTGCCTGCAGCAAGAAGGAAGAAACGACGACGACGACGACCACCACCCCGCCCGCAACGATGGCTCCGGCAACGACAGATGCCGCCGCCTCTGCCGGCATGGCTGCCACTTCGGCGATGGACGCCGCTTCGTCGGCTGCGACCTCTGCCGGCATGGCAGCTTCGGCGGCGACGGATGCAGCGTCGAGCGCGATGGCCGCTTCGGGCGCGATGAAATAATCCTCGCATCCGATCTGCACGAAGCCGCCTCCGGGCGGCTTTTTGCTTGCTGCCGCTGCTTCAGCGCCTTGGTTCACGGTGCGCCACTCGTTTCGAAACGACTCGACCTGCCCGCCATGAAGACCTCGATTCGCCTCATCTGCGCCGACTGCGCCTGAGGCGCCAAGATTCGCTCGCGGCCGAGCCGCTCCCTGCAACGATCAGGAGATCTGCAGCCAGTCGAAGCCGAGAACCGGATCGGCGACGACGATGGCGGCGCCGCCCGCGCCGCCCCAGTGCTCGCCGAGAGCGGTGCGGGCCAGCGCCGGACGGTTGTTCTCGCGGCTCAGGTGCGCGGCCACGACATGACGCAGGCGGCCGCTCATGCAGCGGGCCAGGATCTGCACCGCGACGTCGTTGCTCAGGTGGCCGAAACGGCCGCCGATACGGGCCTTCAACGATGCCGGGTAGCGCGACACCGCCAGCATCGCCGGATCGTGATTGCATTCGAGCACGATCGCGTCGCAGCCGGCGATGCGATCGATGACATGCGTCGTGATCGAGCCGAGGTCGGTGAGCACGACAAGATGCGCGCTGCCGTCGTTGCATCGCAACTGCAGCGGCTCGGCTGCGTCGTGCGCGACCGTGAACGGCAGCAATTGCATGTCGCCGACGGCGATCGCCTCGTCGTCGCGCGCGAAGCGAAGCCCGGCCGGTGCGACCGGCTCGCCGATGGCGCGCCACGTGCCCCGGCTCATCCAGAGCGGCAGTCCGTCGCGTGCGGCCAGGGCGATGGCGCAGCCGACATGGTCGCCATGCTCATGGGTGACGAAGATCGCATCGAGATCGGAGGTGGCCAGGCCGGCGCGAGCCAGCCGCATCTCGAGCTCGCGCAGCGAGAAGCCGGCATCGATCAGGAGGCGCGTCGTCGTGATTCCGCTCGTGGCCTCGACGAGCGTGGCGTTGCCGCTGCTGCCGCTGCCCAGGCTGCGAAAGCGGATCACGACGCCGGGCCATCGCGGGCCGCGCCCGGCTGGCTCACTTCAGACCGTCGAGGAGGAGACCGATGATGCGGTGGCCGTTGTCGCTGTTCTCGGGCTTGCCCTGCGAATCGAGCACCGCCACGCTGCTGCTCGTGCCTTCGCCGGTGACCTTGACGCGGTACTTCACCGGCGCGCCATCGTCGGTCTTCTTGGAGAAGAACTTCTGGAACAGGTTGGGCTCCTCGCGGCCAGCGAATTTCGGGTCCACGTAGCGAACGAAGTAGACGCCCTGGGTGCGGTCGCGATCCTCGACCGTGAAGCCGGTGCGGTCGAGCGCGACGCCGACGCGCCGCCAGGCGCGATCGAAGTTGTCGTCGACCTGCAGGGTCGGGCCGGGCCGGTCGGTGAGCAGGCGCGCATGGACCGGGCCGGCGACTGCGGCGGGCGCCGACGCCGAAGTCGAGACACTGGCGACCTGCGCCTTGACCTGCTGATCCTGGGCACCCAGGCGCAGCATCAGCTTCGACAGGAACTCGGCCTCGAGCTGCGGATCGGCCGCGCTCGGTTGCCAGATCGTGTTTTCCTTGCGCTGGTCACTGTAGACCTCGATCATCCCGCGATGAGTGATGAAGATGTCCGCGCCCGTCGCTGTCCGCTCGACGCGGGTGCGGAACTTGTCGACCTTGCCGGTGGAGTAGATGCCGTCGAAGACCTTGCCGATGGTCTTGCGGATGATGTCGTTCGGCAGCTTGGAGCGGTCTTCGGCCCACTCGGTCTCGAGCACACCGGCGTCGGCACGATCCTCGGAAAGCGTGAAGCCGGTGTCCTTCCAGAAGGCACGGATCTTCGGGTAGACCTCTTCCGGCGATTGCGTCGTGCTCAGCCAGCGTTCGTTGCCCTGGCGCTCCAGGTGAAAGACGCCGACCGATTGCGGCGCGACCGTGGGCGTGGCCGGCACCATCGCCACGGTCGTGGCCGCGCCGGCGCTTGCGCCCGAGGCGGCGCTCTGGAACGTGGAAGCGCTGACGACGCCGCTCGACTGCTGATAGCGCGAGTCGCGCGATAGCTGCGTCAGGTCGGGCGGCACTTCGAGGTTGGCCGGCCGGGGAGCATTGCCGGTGGAGCGATAGTCGACCTTGTCCCCGGAGAACATGTCTTCCATCGACGAGCAGCCGCAGAGCGCGAGCGCGCCAAGAAGGCCGGCGAGCACAGCGCGGGAAATCGGGGAACAACTCACTCTGCAGGTCTCCATCGGTGGCGCATCGATACGCGCCCGGTTCATCCGTCGATCGCCGGCACGGCCCGCGTCGTTGAGGAAAAGAGGTGCTTGCGCCGGCTTCAGCGCACGCGCGGCATCACAGCAGGCCGGCTTCGCGCAACGCCGCTTCGACCGTGGCCTGGCCGGCCGCGCTCAATGGCGTGATGGGCAGGCGCAGGCCGGCGCCGCAGCGCCCGAGCCGGCTCAGGGCCCACTTGGTCGGCGCCGGGCTCGGCTCGACGAACAAGGCCTTGTGCAAGGACAACAGGTTGAGGTGGATACGGCTGGCCTCGCGGGCATCGCCGGCGATCGCCGCCGTGCAGAGGGCCTGCATCGCGCGCGGCGCAACGTTCGCCGTGACGCTGACGTTGCCGTGGCCGCCGAGCAGCATCAGCGCGATCGCGGTGCCGTCGTCGCCCGAGTAGATCGAAAAGCCTTTCCGTGCCCGCTTGACGAGCGCGGCGGCCCGCACGATGTCGCCGCTCGCCTCCTTCACGCCGATCACCCCGGGTACCTCGGCGAGGCGCAGCGTGGTCTCGACGTCCATGTCGGCGACGGTCCTGGACGGCACGTTGTAGAGCACCATCGGGATGTCGACGGCTTCGGCGATGGCACGGAAGTGCCGGTAGATGCCTTCCTGCGACGGCCGGTTGTAGTACGGCACGACCGACAGCGTGCAGTCGGCGCCGACCTTGAGCGCGAAGCGCGAGAGCTCGATCGCCTCGGACGTGGAGTTGGCGCCGGCACCGGCCATGATCGGGATGCGGCCCTTGGCATGCTCGACCGCGATGCGGATGACCTCGCAGTGCTCCTCGACGCTGACCGTCGGCGATTCGCCGGTCGTGCCGACCACGCCGATGCATTGCGTGCCCTCGGCAATATGCCAGTCGATGAGGCGGCGCAGCGCCTCGGTGTCGAGGCGCCCGTCGTCGTGCATCGGCGTGACGATGGCGACGATGCTGCCGGTGATGGGTTTCATGGTCGGGCTGCGAATGAGGCGCCGATTCTACCGACCCGCCACGGGCAGGACCGGGGCGAGCGGATAGCGGGTCGGCGTCATCGATGGCAGCTCGCGAACCGCCGCGAGGCGCTGCACGAAACGCGCCGGTTCCTCGAGAAAGCCATCTTCGTACGCCACCGTGCGCAGACTCGTCGTCGCCGCAAGAAGTTCACCGGGCCGGAGCAGAAAGTCAGGGTTCGACGGCCGGCCGACCGTCGCATTGCCGACGGCAAAAGTTTCGTAAAGCAGGACACCGGCCGGGCCGGTCGCGGCGACGATGGCCGGCAGCAGGGGTCGCCACAGGTAATGGGTGACGATGACGGCGTCGAAGGTCCGGCCGTCGAGCGGCCAGGGAGCGTTCTCGATGTCGGCCACGATCGTCTCGGCGACGGCGCCGAGCCCGGCCATCGCCGCAGCGTCGCGATCGACGGCGGTGACTGCGTGCCCGAGGGCGGCAAGCCAGCGCGTGTGCCGGCCTGCGCCGGCGGCCAGGTCGAGCACCCGTCCGCCGGGGGCGATGAGGTGGGCCCAGCGCAGCAGCCAGGGCGAGGGTCGATCCATGGCGGCGTGCTTCGAGTCGTCGTCCGCGGCTCGAAGCGGTCAGCTTGCAGTTGCGGCGCTGGCCCGGTCGATGAGCTTCATCGCCTCGGCATCCAGCACGAGGCGTGCGGCGCCGACCAGCTCGTCGAGCTGCGCGACTGAAGTCGCGCTCGCGATCGGCGCGGTGATGCTCGGCCGGGCCATCTGCCAGGCAAGCGCCACTTGCCCGGGCGTGGCCCCGAGCGGCGCGGCGACGGCGTCGAGCGCATCGAGCACGGCGAGGCCCTGCGCGTTGAGGTATTTCTTCGCGCCACCGCCGCGCGCGCTCTTGCCGAGATCGGCGCTGCTGCGGTACTTGCCCGTGAGAAAGCCGCTCGCCAGGGCGTAGAAGTTGATGACGCCGAGCCCGTGCTCGAGGCAGACTTTCTCCAGCGCATCTTCGTAAGCCGCACGCTCGACCAGGTTGTAGAGCGGCTGCAGCGATTCGTAGCGCGCCAGGCCGTTCGCCTTGCTGACGGCGAGCGCCGCCGAAAGCCGGTCGGCATCGTAGTTCGAGGCGCCGATCGCGCGGATCTTGCCTTCCTTGATCAGCTCGCCGAAGGCCGCCAGCGATTCCTCGAGCGGTGTCGAGCGGTCGTCGTCGTGCGATTGATAGAGGTCGATGACATCGGTCTGCAGGCGCCGCAGCGAGGCCTCGACCGCGCTTCGGATGTAGTTGCGCGAGAGGCCGGACAAGCCTTCTCCCATCGGCTTGCCGACCTTGGTGGCCAGGATGACGCGATCGCGCTTGCCGCCTCGGCGCAGCCATTTGCCGATGATCGTCTCGGACTCGCCGCCGCTGTGCCCGGGCACCCATTTCGAATACACGTCGGCGGTGTCGACGAAGTTCATGCCGGCGTCGACCCAGGCATCGAGCAGGCGAAACGACATCGCCTCGTCGATGGTCCAACCGAAGACATTGCCGCCGAGGCAGATCGGCGAGACCTGCAGGCCGGAGCGGCCGAGCGGACGAAAAGCAGGGGCGTTCATTCGAACATTGTTGCAGGCCCGCGTGGGCGAGGCGGCGGGAGGGCGCTCCCTAGAATGTCCCGCATGGCAAGCAAGGCGAGCAACTACGGCGAAGCATCGATCCGGGTGCTGAAGGGACTCGAGCCGGTCAAGCAGCGGCCGGGCATGTACACCCGCACCGAGAGCCCGCTGCACGTCGTGCAGGAGGTCATCGACAACGCCGCCGACGAAGCGCTCGGCGGCCACGGCACGGCGATCGACGTGACGCTGCACGCCGACGGCTCGGTCAGCGTCGACGACGATGGTCGCGGCATTCCCTTCGGCCTGCATCCCGAAGAGGGGGTGAGCGTCCTCGAGATCGTCTATGCCCGGCTGCATGCCGGCGGCAAGTTCGACAAGGGCGCGGGCGGCGCCTACAGTTTTTCCGGCGGCCTGCACGGCGTCGGCGTCAGCGTCACCAACGCGCTGGCCAAGCGCCTCGAAGTCACGGTCTGGCGCGGTGGCCAGGTTGCCACCATCGCCTTTGCCGGCGGCGACGTGGTCACGCCGCTGGCGCTGCGCAAGGCCGCGGCCGGCGAGCGCAAGAGCGGGACCTCGGTGCGCGTCTGGCCCGATGCGCGCTACTTCGAAAGCGTCGAGCTGCCGCGCCCGGAGTTGACCCACCTGCTGCGCAGCAAGGCGGTGCTGATGCCAGGCATCGCGGTCTCGCTGACGACCGAGAAAAGCGGGCGTGCCGAGCCCGAACGCCAGCAGTGGCTGTACAAGACCGGCCTGGCCGACTATCTGATGCAGGCCTTGCCGGCCGACCCCGTCATCCCGCTCTTCGAAGGCACGCATCACGCCGATGGCCGCGAGAGCGAGGACGTGGCCGAAGGCGAGGGCGCGGCCTGGTGCGTGGCCTTCACCGAAGACGGCCAGGCGGTGCGCGAGAGCTACGTCAACCTCATTCCCACCGTCGCCGGCGGGACCCATGAATCGGGGCTGAAGGACGGCCTGTTCGCGGCCGTGAAGGGCTTCATCGACATGCACGGCCTCTTGCCCAAGGGCGTCAAGCCGATGCCCGAGGACGTGTTCTCGCGCGCCAGCTTCGTCCTTTCGGCGAAGGTGCTCGACCCGCAGTTCCAGGGTCAGATCAAGGAACGCCTGAACAGCCGCGACGCGCTGCGCCTGGTCTCGAACTGCGTCAAGCCGGCGCTCGAGCTGTGGCTGAGCCAGCATGTCGAATACGGCAAGAAGCTGGCCGACCTCGTGATCCGGCAGGCGCAGACGCGCCAGCGCGCTTCGCTGAAGGTCGAGAAGCGTCGCGGCTCCGGCGTCGCCGTGCTGCCGGGCAAGCTCACCGACTGCGAGAGCCGCGACCTGGCGCTGAACGAGATCTTTCTGGTGGAAGGCGATTCGGCCGGCGGCAGCGCCAAGATGGGCCGCGACAAGGAGACCCAGGCGATCCTGCCGCTGCGCGGCAAGGTGCTGAACTCGTGGGAAGTGGAGCGCGATCGCCTCTTCGCCAACAACGAGATCCACGACATCGCGGTGGCCATCGGCGTCGACCCGCACGGCGCCGGCGACGAGCCCGATCTCTCCGGCCTGCGCTACGGCAAGGTCTGCATCCTTTCCGATGCCGATGTCGACGGCTCGCACATCCAGGTGCTGCTGCTGACGCTGTTCTTTCGCCACTTCCCGAAGCTCGTCGAGCGCGGCCACATCCATGTCGCCAAGCCGCCGCTCTTTCGGGTCGATGCGCCGGCGCGCGGCAGGAAGCCCGCGGCCAAGATCTACGCGCTCGACGAGGGCGAATTGCACGCCGTCACGGATCGCCTGAAGAAAGAGGGCGCCAAAGAGAACTCGTGGAGCATCAGCCGCTTCAAGGGCCTGGGCGAAATGAACGCCGAGCAGCTCTGGGACACGACGCTGAACCCGGAGACGCGGCGCCTGCTGCAAGTCGGCTTCAGCGCGGCCGGCGCGGCGGCCACGACGAGCGCCTTGACGCGCCTGATGGGCAAGGGCGAGGCGCAGGGTCGTCGCGAGCTGATGGAATTGCACGGCGACGCGATCGAGGTCGACATCTGAAGGAGAACGCAGTGATCCGCTCCACGATGATGGACGTGCCGCTCTCGCTCAATCACCTGCTCGAGCGCGCCGGCAAGATATTCAAGGGCAATCCGATCGTCTCGCGCCTGCCGGACAAGTCGCTGCGCACGCACACCTACGGCGAGTACTACGAGCGCACGAGAAAGCTTGCTGCGGCGCTGCAGTCGCTCGGCCTGAAGAAGGGCGACCGCGTGGCCACGCTGTGCTGGAACCACCACGCGCACCTCGAGTGCTACTTCGGCATCCCGGCCGCCGGCGGCGTCATGCACACGCTCAACCTGCGTCTTGCGCCCGACGAGATCGGCTGGATCGCCGAGGACGCCGAAGATCGCTTCCTCGTTGTCGACGACATCCTGCTGCCGCTCTATCGCCAGTTCGCCGCCAAGCATGCGTTCGAGAAGGTGATCGTGGTTCCGTTTTCCGGCGCGCCGGTCGACACGGGGTCCGGGCATCTCGACTACGAAGCCTTGCTTGCCGCTGCCGACGGCGAGTCGTTCGACTACGCGGCGCACGCAGAGAACGACGCGGTCTCGATGTGCTACACGTCGGGCACCACTGGGCGGCCCAAGGGCGTCGTCTATTCGCACCGCTCGACGGTGCTGCATTCGCTGGTGGCGGGCCTGCCCGACCACTCCGGCGTTCGCGGCACCGACACGCTCCTGCCGGTCACGCCGATGTTCCACGCCAACAGCTGGGGCCTGCCCTATGTGGCCGTCATGCTCGGCGCCAAGCTCGTGTTTCCGGGGCCGCATCTGCACCCCGCCGATCTGCTCGACCTGATCACGCTCGAGCCGCCGACGCTGGCTCTCGGCGTGCCGACGATCTGGATGGGGCTGATCCAGGCCTACGAGCGTGGCCTCGTCGAAGAGCCGGGGCGCTGGAAGCTGCCCGCCGGCATGCGCTCGCTGGTCGGTGGCGCGGCGGTGCCCGAGTCGCTGATCCGCGCTTTCGCCCGGCACGGTGTTGCGATCGCGCAGGGCTGGGGGATGACCGAGACCTCGCCGACGGCGAGCATGTCGTATCGGCGTCGCGAGGTGCAGGCGCTCGGCGACGACGAGCATTTCCGCCGTGCGGCGCTGGCCGGCGTGCCGGTGCCGCTGGTCGAGATCCGCGTCCGGGGCGACGACGGCCACGACGCGCCGTGGGACGGCCGCTCGGTCGGCGAGATCCAGTGCCGCGGCCCGTTCATCACCGGCTCGTACCACGAGGTGCCGGTGAGCGAAGACAAGTTCACCGACGACGGCTGGCTGCGCACCGGCGACGTCGCAACGATGGACGAGCTCGGCTTCGTGCGCATCACCGACCGCACCAAGGACCTCATCAAATCCGGCGGCGAGTGGATCTCGTCGGTGGATCTGGAAAATGCCTTGATGGCGCACCCGGCCATCGCCGAGGCGGCGGTGATCGCCATCCCCGACGAGAAGTGGAGCGAACGGCCGCTCGCCTGCATCGTGCTCAAGCCGGGCCAGACGGCCGACGCCGCCACGCTCGGCGCTCACCTGATCGCGCATCGCTTCGCGAAGTGGCAACTGCCCGATCGCTACGAAGTCATAGACGCGGTGCCGCGCACTTCGACCGGCAAATTCTGGAAGCTCAAGCTGCGCGAGCGTTTCCCTCACTGAACTCTCCCTCGTGATCGACGATCTCTTTTCCACACCCGCGCAGGCCGACGACATCGTCGCCCTCGGCGACTACGCCGAGCGCGCCTACCTCGAATACGCGCTCTCGGTCGTGAAGGGCCGGGCCTTGCCCGACGTCAGCGATGGCCAAAAGCCCGTGCAGCGCCGCATCCTCTATGCGATGGCCCGCATGGGCCTGGCCTTCACGACCGGGGCCGGGCCGAAGGCGGTGAAGAGTGCGCGCGTCGTCGGCGACGTGCTCGGGCGCTTTCATCCGCACTCCGACCAGGCCGCCTACGACGCCCTGGTGCGCATGGCGCAGGACTTCTCGCAGCGCTATCCGCTCGTCGACGGCCAGGGCAACTTCGGCTCGCGCGACGGTGACGGCGCGGCCGCGATGCGCTACACCGAGGCACGCCTGGCGCCGATCTCGCGCCTGCTGCTCGACGAGATCGACGAAGGCACGGTCGACTTCATCGCCAACTACGACGGCTCGACGGTCGAGCCCAGGCTCTTGCCGGCGCGTCTGCCGTTCGTCCTGCTCAATGGCGCGAGCGGCATCGCGGTCGGCCTTGCGACCGAGATTCCGAGCCACAACCTGCGCGAGATCGCGGCCGCGGCGGTCGCCCTGATCCGCGACGAGAAGCTCGCCGAGGACGAGCTGGCGAGCCTCGTGCCGGGCCCCGATTTCCCGGGCGGTGGCCAGATCATCAGCGCCGCCGACGAGATTCGCGCGGCTTATGCGAGCGGGCGCGGCACGCTGAAGGTCCGCGCCCGCTGGAAGATCGAGGACCTGGCGCGCGGCCAGTGGCAGGTCGTGGTCACCGAGCTGCCGCCCGGAACGAGCGCGCAGAAGGTCCTCGAGGAGATCGAGGAGCTCACCAACCCGAAGCTGCGCGCAGGCAAGAAGGCGCTGGGCGCCGAGCAGCTGCAGCTGAAGGCGGCGGTGCTATCGGTGCTCGATGCGGTGCGCGACGAATCGAGCAAGGATGCGCCGGTGCGCCTCGTCTTCGAGCCGAAGACCAGCCGCATCGCGCAGGACGAATTGCTCACCACGCTGCTCGCGCACACCAGCCTCGAGAGCTCGACGCCGATCAATCTGACGATGGTCGGGGCCGACGGCCGGCCGACGCAGAAGAGCCTGCGCCAGATGCTTGTCGAGTGGAACGGCTTTCGCCTGCGCACGGTCGAGCGGCGCTCGCGCCATCGGCTCGGCAAGGTGGCCGAGCGCATCCATGTGCTCGAAGGCCGGCAGCTGGTGCTGCTCAACCTCGACGAGGTCATCGCCATCATTCGCGCCGCCGACGAGCCGAAGCCGGCGCTGATCGCGCGCTTCGCCCTGAGCGAGCGCCAGGCCGACGACATCCTCGACATCCGCCTGCGCCAGCTGGCACGGCTCGAGGCGCTGCGCATCGAGCAGGAACTGAAGGAGCTGCGCGCCGAGGAGAGCCGGCTGCGCGACCTGCTCGAGAGCCCCACCGCGCTGAGGCGAACCGTGATCCGCGAGATCGAAGCCGACGCCAAGGCCTATGGCGACGAGCGTCGCACGCTCATCGAGGAACAGAAGCGCTCGGTCGCCGAGCTGCGCATCGTCGACGAGCCGGTGACCGTCGCAATCAGCCTGAAGGGCTGGGTCCGCGCCCTCAAGGGCCACGAGGTCGACCCAAGCCAGTTGAGCTTCAAGGCCGGCGATGCGCTCTACGGCACCTTCGGCTGTCGCAGCGTCGATGCCTTGCTCGTCTTCGGCAGCGATGGCCGTGTCTACTCGGTGCCGGTCGCGATGCTGCCGAGCGGACGCGGCGACGGCTTGTCGGTGACCGCGCTGGTCGATCTGCAGCCGGGCACGCAGCCGGCGCATTACTTCGCCGGTGACGCAACGCAGTTGCTGCTGCTCGCCGGCACGGGCGGCTTCGGCCTCCTGGCCCGCGCCGGCGACCTGCTCTCGCGCCAGCGCGGCGGCAAGGCCTTTCTCGCGCTCGAGGGCGACGAGAAGCCGCTGCCGCCGTCGATCGTGGCGGCCACCACGCCGCGCGTCGCTTGCCTGACACTCGAAGGGCGCCTGCTCGTCTTCGGTCTCGACGAGCTGAAGCTGCAGAGCAAGGGCGGCCGCGGCCTGACGCTCATCGATCTCGATACCAAGGATGCGCTGGTCAGCGTCTGCGCCTTCGGCGAGGTCCTGCGCGTGCTCGGAACAGGCCGCGGCGGCAAGGCGCGCGACGAGGTCCTGCGCGCGTCCGCCCTCGAGCCCTACCTCGGCCGGCGGGCGCGCAAGGGGCGCCGGCAGGACGCGATGCAAAAGGCCATGCGCGTGATGGCGGCGACGGCCGGCTGAATCCGCCGCCGGTTTCGATCGCGACTACGATCGCCGCTTTCGCGATCACGAGCTGCCAAGGACAAGCCATGAAGAAAATCATCCACGACACCACCGATGCGTTCGACCAGCGCCTCGATGTCCTGCAGGCCGGCCACATGCCGGCGGTGGAGATCGATGCCGCGATCGCCGTCTACGAGCGCCTGCGCACGGCCCAGGCGATCTGCCAGGCGCTGGTACCGGGTGCCTACTCCGAGTCGGCGATGCTGGCCGTGCTGTCGGCGATCTCGGAAGAAGTGGCGCTCAGCACGCCGCTCGACGACTGAGGCGAGTCGCGCCGTTTACGCGGCCAGGCGCAGTGCCCGGATCATCGCCAGGGCGCAGACGGCGAAGACGGCAGCGGCCAGGAAGTCGTACGGCACGCCGAACAGGGTCACTGCGGCGTCGGCGCAACTGGCGCGCGCCTCGAAGACGCTGGGCAGCAGTCGGTCGAGTTGCGTCGCCGTCATGATGCGATCGGCCAAGGTGAGATTGCACGAGGCCGACTTGGCGGCCACGAAGTGCTGCCACATCGCGGCCGCGAATCCGGCCACGGCCAGGAGCAACGCGAAGGTGCCGGCGACCCGACTGCCGGCGGCTCGCCGCCAGAGCAGTCCAAGCAGCGCGAAGAGCCCGATGGCGACGAAGATCAGCCGCTCGAGCACGCACCAGGGGCACGGGTCCATGGCGTAGGCGTACTGCGATACCAGCGCTGCCGCCACCGCGGCGAACGCCAGGATGGCGACGGCGGCGAAGGGCCAGAGAACGGGCGCGCCGCGTGCGCCCTGCCGGAACAAGGGTGCGGCTCGCCGAGCCGCGTTCACTCGGCAACCTGGGCGATCAGCTCGATCTCGACGCAGGCGCCCATCGGCAGCTGCGCCACGCCGTAGGCACTGCGTGCATGCGCGCCTTTCTCGGCGAAGACTTCGCCGAGAAGCTCCGAGCAGCCGTTGGTGACGAGGTGATGCTCCACGAAATCGGAGGCGCTGTTGACGAGGCTGGTGATCCGCACGATGCGCTCGACCTTGTCGAGGTCGCCGACCGCGGCGTGCAAGGTGCCGAGGAGATCGACCGCGACGGCGCGCGCCGCCTTCTTGCCCGTCGAGGTGGTCATGTCGCGCCCGAGCTGGCCGACCCAGGGCTTGCCGTCGCGCTTGGCGATGTGGCCGGAAAGAAAGACGAGATTGCCGCTGCGCACGAACGGAACGTAGGCGCCGGCAGGAATGGCAAGCGGCGGCAGGGAAATGTCGAGGTCGGTCAGGCGATCGTAAATCGAGGACATGGTGGCTCACGGGCGCGGGGAGGGCACAAATCGTACACCTCGGCACCTACACTTTGCCGGATGCGAGCACCGGGCAGCGGCGGGCGGATCGCCGCGCTGGCGTTGGCGTGGCTGGCTGGCGTGGCAAGCCAGCTGCACGAACGCGAGCTGCTGCCGCAGGCCGGCTATGTCGGCGCCTGCGCTGGCGCCGCGCTCCTCCTTGTCATGGCCTGGATCTGCCGGCGCGCACTCTGGCGCAGCACCGCGCTGGCCGTGGTCGCGGCCGCTCTCGCCGGCTTTTCCCTCACCGGCTGGCAGGCCTCTGAGCGTCTGCGCGATGCCTTGCGACCGGAGCTGGAGGGCCGTGACCTCGTTGTCACCGGCGTCGTCGCCAGTCTGCCGCAGGCGGGACCCGGCGGCCTGCGTTTTCAATTCGCCATCGACGCCGAAGCACGCAGCGGCGACGGCGCCGGCCTGCCGCAGCGCATCGCCCTCGGCTGGTACAGCGGCTTTCACGAAGACGCGGCGCTGACGCAGCCGCAACGCGAGCTGCGAGCCGGGCAGCGCTGGCGTTTCACGGTCCGCCTGCGCCGGCCGCACGGCAACCTCAATCCGAACGGCTTCGACTACGAGCTGCTGCTCTTCGAGCAGGGCCTGCGCGCCACCGGCTATGTCCGCGACGCACCGCCGCCGGTTCTGCTCGCCGAAGGCGCCGGCTATCCGGTCGAGCGCCTGCGCCAGCGCGTGCGCGATGCGATCTACGCCAAGGTCGCCGACCGGAACGCCGCCGGCGTGCTGGCAGCGCTTGCCGTCGGCGACCAGAGCGCGATCGAACGCAGCGACTGGGATCTCTTTCGCAATACCGGTGTCGCGCACCTGATGTCGATCAGCGGGCTGCACGTGACGATGTTCGCGTGGCTCGCCGGCCTGCTCGTCGGCGCGCTCTGGCGGCGCAGCGCGCGCGCCATGCTCTTTCTTCCTGCGGCGAGCGCGGCCCGCTGGGGCGGCTTCGCAGCGGCGACGGGCTATGCCTTCTTTTCCGGCTGGGGTGTGCCCTCGCAGCGAACGGTCTGGATGCTCGCGACCGTGACCTTGCTGCAAGGCGCTGGCGTGCGCTGGCCGTGGCTGCTGGTGCTGCTCGCTTCTGCGGTGGTCGTGACCGGTCTCGATCCGTGGGCCCTGACGCAGGCCGGCTTCTGGCTCTCGTTCGCGGCGGTCGGTTTGCTCATGGCGTCGTCGCCCGCGCTCGAGACTGCGCCTGTCGGCGCCGCCGCAGCCCGGCTGGCGCGGCTGGGGCGGACGCGCCCTCGCTCATGCGCGCGCCGATCTGCGCACCCAGGTGATCGCCACCGTCGGCCTGACGCCGCTGACGCTCGTCATCTTCCAGCAGGTCTCGATCGTCGGCTTCCTCGCCAACCTCGTCGCCATCCCGGCGGTGACCCTGGTCGTCACGCCGCTGGCGCTGCTCGGCATCTTCGTCGCGCCGCTTGTGGACCCTCGGCGCGGCCGTGGTTCAGGCCCTCGACGCCATGCTTGCGGCGTTGGCCGCGATTCCCGGCGCGGTCTGGGTCGTGCCGGCAGCGCCGCTCTGGGCTCAGATCGCCGGCCTGGGCGCCGCCGCGCTCGTCGTCATGCCGCTGCCATGGCGAGCCCGCGCGTTCGCCCTGGCGCTCGCGCTCGCACTGCTTTTGCCGCCGCGCGAGTTGCCGGCCGAGGGCAGCTTCGATCTCGTCGCCGCCGATGTCGGCCAGGGCATGGCGGTGCTGGTGCGAACGCGCGGGCACGTTCTGCTTTTCGATACCGGACCGCAGTATTCGCGCGAAAGCGATGCCGGCCAGCGCGTGCTCGTGCCGCTGCTGCGCTCGCGCGGCGACGAGCACGTCGACCTGCTGATGCTCAGCCATCGCGATCTCGATCACGTCGGCGGCGCCATGAGCGTGCTCGTGGCGCTGAAGGTGGATGCGCTCTCGAGCTCGCTCGAGCCCGGCCATCCGATCCTCGCCGCGGCGAAGCAGGCCAGCCGCTGCAGCGCCGGCCAGCGCTGGACCTGGGACGGCGTCGACTTCGCCGTCCTGCGTCCGCTCGTCGACGACTACGATCGCCCGCTGAAGTCGAACGCCATGTCGTGCGTATTGCGGGTCTCGGGCGGTGGCCGCAGCGCGCTCCTCGTCGGCGACATCGAGCGCGACCAGGAGGCGCAGCTCGTCGCCGCGCAGGGCGACGCGCTGCGAAGCGATGTGCTGGTGGTGCCCCATCACGGCAGTCGCACCTCGTCGTCGCGCGCCTTCATCGAGGCCGTGCAGCCGAAGATCGCCGTCTTCCAGGCGGGCTACCGCAACCGTTTCGGCCATCCCGCGCCCGACGTCGTGGAGCGCTACCGCAGCCGTGGCGCGGCCATCGTCGCCAGCCCCGCCTGCGGCGCCTGGCAATGGCTTGCCGCCGGCCCGGCCGAAGGGCGCTGCGAGCGCGACACCGGGCGTCGCTACTGGCACTACACCGAAACGGCCGCCGCCGGCTAGCGGCTCGTGGCGCGGACTTTGCTACCCTCACCCCACGGAGGCATTCGAATGGCTGTGGGCTTCGACGAGATGCGGGGCGAGGGCGGTGCGATCCGCGAGCACTACAGCGGCTACGACCGTTGGCTCGCGTCGCAGCCGCCGCAGGTGATGCGCTCGCGCCGCGAGGAGGCCGAGGTCATCTTCCGGCGCGTCGGCATCACCTTCGCCGTCTACGGCGCCAAGGACGAAGACGGCGACGGCACCGAGCGCCTCATCCCCTTCGACCTGATCCCGCGCGTGATCCCGGCGCATGAGTGGCGCGAGATGGAGCGGGGCCTGCGCCAGCGGGTGACGGCGCTGAACCGCTTCATCCACGACGTGTATCACGACCAGGAGATCCTGAAGGCGGGCATCGTGCCGGCCGAACAGATCCTGCGCAATGCCCAGTTCCGTCCGGAGATGAAGGGGGTCGAGGTCCCGGGCGGCGTCTACTCGCACATCGCCGGCATCGACATCGTGCGTGCCGCCAACGCCGACGGCAGCGGCAGCTACTACGTGCTCGAGGACAACCTGCGCGTGCCGAGCGGCGTGAGCTACATGCTCGAGAACCGCAAGATGATGATGCGGCTGTTCCCCGAGCTCTTCAGCCGGCATCGCATCGCGCCGGTCGCGCACTACCCCGACCTGCTCCTCGAAACGCTGCGCTCGGTGGCGCCGGCGTCGGTCAACGACCCGGTGGTCGTCGTGCTGACGCCGGGCATGTACAACAGCGCCTACTTCGAGCATGCCTTCCTGGCCCAGCAGATGGGCATCGAGCTGGTCGAGGGGCAGGACCTGTTCGTCGAAGACAACTTCGTCTACATGCGCACGACGCAGGGGCCGAAGCGGGTCGACGTGATCTATCGCCGCGTCGACGACGATTTCCTGGACCCGCTCGCCTTTCGCTCCGACTCCACCCTCGGCTGCGCCGGACTGCTGTCGGCCTATCGGGCCGGCAACGTGACGCTCTCGAACGCCATCGGCACCGGCATCGCCGACGACAAGTCGATCTATCCCTACGTGCCGAAGATGATCGAGTTCTACCTCGGCGAAAAGGCGATCCTCGCCAACGTGCCGACCTACGTCTGCCGCGAAGCCGGCGACCTGGCGTACGTGCTCGATCATCTCGGCGAGCTCGTCGTCAAGGAGGTGCACGGCGCCGGCGGCTACGGCATGCTCGTCGGCCCGGCCGCGACGACGGCGGAGATCGAGGCCTTTCGCGTCGCCCTGAAGGCCGATCCGGCGCGCTACATCGCGCAGCCGACGCTCGCCCTGTCCACCTGTCCGACCTTCGTCGAGAGCGGCATCGCGCCGCGCCACATCGATCTGCGCCCCTTCGTGCTTTCCGGGAGGAAGGTGCAGATGGTGCCGGGCGGGCTGACCCGCGTCGCCCTGAAGGAAGGCTCGCTGGTGGTCAATTCGTCGCAAGGCGGCGGCACCAAGGACACATGGATCCTCGAGGCATAGTCATGGTGCCCCCACGCTCACTCCGTTCGCTGCCCCCCGCGGGGGCGCGGCCGGCCTTGGGGCGGCCCGGCGGCCGGCCGGAAAGGGTTCATTGATGTTGTCACGCACGGCTGACCACCTGTTCTGGATGGCGCGCTACGTGGAGCGTGCCGAGAACACCGCACGGATGCTCGACGTCAACTACCAGATGTCGCTGCTGCCGCAGTCCGACGAGGCGGCCGAGCGCGGCTGGCGCGGCCTGCTCAGCATCAGCGAGCTGACCGGCGACTTCACCAAGCGGCACGGGCCGGTGACGCCGAAGAGCGTCATCGACTACATGGTGAGCGACGCCGCGAACGGCTCGTCGATCCGCAGCTGCCTGATGCAGGCGCGCGAGAACGCGCGCGCCGTGCGCGGCACCCTGACCACCGAGGTCTGGGAAACGCAGAACCAGACCTGGCTGGAGTTCCAGCGCATGGTCGCCGACGACGCGTTCCAGAAGAGCCCGGGCGAGGCCTTCGAATGGGTCAAGTTCCGCTCGCATCTTTCGCGCGGCGTCACGGTCGGCACGATGCTGCAGGACGAGGCCTTCCACTTCCTGCGCATCGGCAGCTTCCTCGAGCGCGCCGACAACACGGCGCGCCTGCTCGATGTCAAGTTCCATGCGGTCGACGTCGAGTTCTTCGGCTTCGGCAGCGGCCCTGGCCGCGGAGCGCGCGCCGAACCTGCGGCAAACGCAGGCGCAAGCCCAGGTCCTCGCCAATGGCGCGGCGCAGAGCCAGGTCCAGGCTGCGGGCGAAGCCGGCGGCAAGGACGTCGAGTACGACTTCTATCACTGGTCGGCGGTGCTGCGCTCGGTCTCCGGCTTCGAGGTCTACCGCAAGGTCTATCGCAACGTGATTCGCCCGGAGAAGGTGGCCGAGCTGCTGATCCTCAGGGCCGACATGCCGCGCTCGCTCTCTGCTTGCCTGCACGAGGTCGTGGTCAACCTGGAGCGGGTCGCCAACGATCAGTCGCGCGACACGCTGCGCCTGGCCGGCCGGCTCGAGGCCGACCTTCACTACGGGCGGATCGACGAGATCCTTGCGACCGGCCTGCACGCCTACCTGACCCAGTTCCTCGAGCGCGTCAACGCGCTGGGCGCCGGGATCAGCCGCGACTTCCTCGTTCCCGTGGCGCCCTGAGCCGGAACGTCACCGCAGCGACCCTCGGTCTGCCCTTGCGAAAGCCCTGATGTCGATCCACGTCGCGCTCAACCACGTCACCCACTACCGCTACGACCGGCCGATCCATCTCGGCCCGCAGATCGTTCGGCTGCGGCCGGCGCCGCATTCGCGCACGCGCATCCTCAGCTATTCGATGCGCGTCGAGCCGAGCACGCACTTCGTCAACTGGCAGCAGGACCCGCAGGCGAACTACCTGGCGCGGCTGGTGTTCCCGAAGGTGACGACCTTCTTTCGCGTCGAGGTCGATCTCGTCGCCGAGATGGCGGTGCTCAATCCGTTCGACTTCTTCCTCGAGCCGAGCGCCGAGCAGTTTCCGTTCGCCTACGAGCCGGAGCTGCTGGTCGAGCTGGAGCCGTATCTGCTGAAGGGCCCGAAGACGCCGCGCTTCGCCGAGTACCTGGCCAGCATCGACATCCAGACGCAGCCCACCAACGGTTTTCTGGTCGGCCTGAATCAGCGCCTGCAGAAGGACATCGCGTATCTCATCCGCATGGAGCCGGGCGTGCAGACGCCCGAGCTCACGCTCGTCAACGGCAGCGGCTCGTGCCGCGACAGCGGCTGGCTGCTGGTGCAGCTGCTGCGCCACCTGGGCCTGGCGGCGCGCTTCGTCTCGGGCTACCTGATCCAGCTGAAGAGCGACGTGAAGTCGCTCGACGGCCCGAGCGGCACCGAAGTCGATTTCACCGACCTGCATGCCTGGTGCGAGGTCTATCTGCCCGGCGCCGGCTGGATCGGCCTCGATCCGACCTCGGGCCTGTACGCCGGCGAAGGACATATCCCGCTCGCCTGCTCGCCCGAGCCTTCTTCGGCGGCACCGATCAGCGGCTCGATCGACGACTGCGAGACCACGTTCGAGCACCGCATGTCGGTGCAACGCATCTGGGAATCGCCGCGCGTCACCCTGCCATACACCGACGCGCAGTGGAACACCATCGATGCGCTCGGCGCGCGCGTCGACGCCGACCTGCAGCGCCTCGACGTGCGCCTGACGCAAGGCGGCGAGCCGACCTTCGTCTCGATCGACGATCGCGAAGGCGGGGAATGGAACACCGAAGCGCTCGGGCCCACCAAGCGCCTTCTGAGCGTCGAGCTGATGGCGCACCTGCGCGCCAAGTACGGACAAGGTGGCCTGCTGCATTTCGGACAGGGCAAGTGGTATCCGGGCGAGCAGTTGCCGCGCTGGTCGCTCAACCTGTTCTGGCGCAAGGACGGCGAACCGGTGTGGACCGACCCGAAGCTCTTTGCCGACGAGCATCAGGATCTCGGCGCGCACCGTCGAGAGCGCGGGCGAGTTCGCGTTGCGACTTGCCGAGCGCCTGGGCGTGGACGGTGGCAAGGTCTTCGCAGCCTACGAAGATGCCTGGTACTTCCTGTGGCGCGAAGGCAAGCTGCCGGGCAACGTCGATCCCTTCGATTCGCGCCTCGGCGATGCGCAGGAGCGCGAGCGCCTGCGCCGCGTCTTCGAGCGCGGCCTCGAGGCACCCGTGGGCTACGCCCTGCCGATCGCCCGCGACCCGCGCCGTCCGGGCCAGTGGCGATCGAGCTCCTGGTTCCTGCGCGACCAGCGCTGCTACCTGATCCCCGGCGATTCGCCGATCGGCTATCGCCTGCCGCTCGATTCGCTGCCCTGGGCCGCGCCCGAAGACCTGCCCTGGCAGCATGCGCCCGACCCGACCCAGCATTTCGCGCCGCTGCCGCAGCGGGCGGGCATCCATCACGACGACGCGTTCTGGCACTCGACGGCGGATGGAAGCAAGCGACCCGAGCAGGAAGAGCATGCGACGCCGAGCGGGTCGCACGACGTCGAAGCAACCGGCCTGCAGCCCTTCGAATCGGCTGGCTTCGTCGTTCGCACCGCGATCAGCGTCGAGCCGCGCAACGGCCGCCTGTACGTCTTCATGCCGCCGGCAGCCGAGCTCGAGGACTATCTCGATCTCGTCGCCGCGGTTGAAGACACGGCCGCGGCGTTGGACACGCCGATCGTTCTCGAAGGCTACGAGCCGCCGAAGGACCCGCGCCTGACCGTGCTGCGCGTCACGCCGGACCCGGGCGTGATCGAGGTCAACGTCCAGCCGGCGACAAGCTGGCCGCAGCTCGTCGACCAGACCACGCATCTCTACCAGGAGGCGCGCGAGACACGCCTGTCGACCGAGAAGTTCATGCTCGACGGCCGGCATACCGGCACCGGCGGCGGCAACCACTTCGTGCTCGGCGGCGCCACCACCTCCGACTCGCCCTTCCTGCGCCGGCCCGACCTGCTCGCCAGCATGATCGCGTACTGGCACAACCATCCGGCGCTGTGCTACATCTTCTCCGGCATGTTCATCGGTCCGACCAGCCAGGCGCCGCGCATCGACGAAGCGCGCAACGATTCGGTGTACGAGATCGAAATCGCTTTCGCCGAGCTGCGCCGGGTCACCGACCTCAGCGCCGGCAAGGCGCCGCCGTGGCTGATCGACCGCCTGCTGCGCAACCTGCTGATCGACGTCACCGGCAACACGCATCGCGCCGAGTTCTGCATCGACAAGCTGTATTCGCCCGACAGCACCACCGGCCGGCTCGGCCTGCTCGAGATGCGCGCCTTCGAGATGCCGCCGCATGCGCGCATGAGCCTGGTGCAGCAGCTGCTGATGCGCTCGCTGGTGGCGCGCTTCTGGGCCGAGCCGTATCGGCCGGAGCGGCTGGTGCGCTGGGGCACCGAGCTGCACGACCGCTTCATGCTGCCGCACTTCGTCTGGGAAGACCTGCGCGACGTCATCGACGAGCTGCGCGCCTTCGGCTATCCGGTGGAGCTGGACTGGTTCGCGCCGCACCTCGAGTTCCGCTTTCCGCTGCTCGGCGACTTCGCGGCTGCCGGCGTCCAGGTCGAGCTGCGGATGGCGCTCGAGCCGTGGCACGTGCTCGGCGAAGAGAGCTCGGCCGGCGGCACCGCGCGCTACGTCGATTCGTCGCTGGAGCGGCTCGAGCTCAAGGCGACCGGCCTCGTCGGCGAGCGCCACGTGCTCACCTGCAACGGCCGGCGCGTGCCGCTGCAGCCCACCGGTACGGCCGGCGAGTTCGTCGCCGGCGTGCGCTATCGCGCCTGGAATCCGCCGTCGGCCCTGCATCCGACGATCGATGTGCACGTGCCGCTCGTCATCGATCTGGTCGACACCTGGATGCAGCGCTCGCTCGGCGGCTGCCAGTACCACGTCGCCCATCCCGGCGGCATCAACTACGTCACCTTCCCGGTGAACGAGCTCGAGGCCGAGGCCCGCCGCCTGGCGCGGTTCTTCCGCACCGGCCACACGCCAGGCCGGATGACGGTGCCGGCCGAGGCGCCGAATCCGGAATTGCCGTTCACCCTCGACTTGCGCCGACCCACCGTCTGATGGCCGAAGAGGCTGCCACGGCCGCGTTGACGAAGCTGCTCGCCGGCTACAGCGCGCCCGACGATCGCTACGACGAGCTGCTCGTCGCGCCGGGCGAGCCCCGCATGCACTGGGACGCGTTCGTGCGCTCGCTTGCCGAGCGCGGCGAGCGCGAGGTGGGCGACACGCTGCAGCTGACCGAGCGGCAGATCCGCGAGCAGGGCATCACCTACAACGTCTACGAAGACGCGATGGGCGCGCAGCGGCCCTGGGAAGTCGACCCGCTGCCGCTGCTCCTGCCCGCGGCCGAGTGGCAGGAGATCGCCGCCGGCATCGAGCAGCGCGCCGATCTTCTGAACCGGGTCCTGGCCGACATCTACGGCAAGCAGGCCCTGCTGAAGAGCGGCGCCATTCCGCCGCCCATCGTCTTCGGCCATCGCGGCTTTCTCGGACCGGTGCAGGGCATCAAGCCGGTCGGCGGCATGCACCTGATGCAGTACGCCGCCGACCTGGCGCGCTCGCCCGACGGGCGCTGGTGGGTGGTCAGCGACCGGACGCAGGCGCCCTCGGGCTCGGGCTACGCGCTCGAGAACCGCCTCGTCGTCTCGCGCGTCTTCCCGCAGATGTTCCGGGCCTTGCCGGTGCAGCATCTCGCTGCGTTCTTCGATGCCTTGCGCTCGGCCATCCTGCGCTGGGCGCCGCGCGGCGACGGGCCGACCCGGATCGTGCTCCTCACGCCCGGGCCGTACAACGAAACCTATTTCGAGCACGCGCTGCTGGCGCGCTATCTCGGCTTCGCGCTCGTCGAGGGCAGCGACCTGACGGTGCGCGACGATCGCGTCTGGCTGAAGACGATCGACGGCCTGCAACGGGTGCACGCCATCGTGCGCCGCCAGGACGACGACTACTGCGATCCGCTCGAGCTGCGCTCCGATTCGGCGCTCGGCATCGCCGGTCTCACCGAATGCGCGCGTCGCGGCAGCGTGCTGCTGGCCAATGCGCTCGGCTCCGGCGTGCTCGAGTCGGGCGCGCTCCTCGGCTATCTGCCCAAGCTCGCCCGCGAGCTGCTCGGCGAGCCGCTGCGCCTGCCCTCGGTGGCAACCTGGTGGCTCGGCGAGCCGGCTGCCTTCGAGGACGCGTGGCGTCATCCCGAGCGGCTCATCATCAAGCCGCTCGAGCGCTCGGCGAGCGAGCGGCCGATCGTTGTCGAAGAGTTGTCCGAAGCCGAGCGTGCGGCCTTGCACGCCCGCATTGCGGCGCGACCCCAGCACTACGTGGCGCAGGAGTGGGTGCATGTCTCGAAGGCGCCGGTGCTGGAGCGCGGCGCCGCCGACGCCTTCGCGGCGCGCACCGTCGGCCTGCGCGTCTTCGCGGTCGCCACGCCGAGCGGCTGGCGGGTCATGCCGGGCGGCCTGACACGCGTGGCCGGCGATCAGGAGTCGCGCGTCATCGCGATGCAGCGCGGCGGCCGATCCAAGGACACCTGGGTGCTCTCCGACGCCCCGGTCAACGCGGCGTTCTCGCTGCTCTCGCACACGGTGGCAGCCGACGAGCTGGTCGACTCCAACGCCACACTGGCCTCGCGTGCCGCCGAGAACCTGTTCTGGTTCGGGCGCTACGGCGAAAGGTGCGACGTCTCGGTGCGGCTCTTGCGCGTCGCGCTCGGCCAGGTGCTCGACGACCCGAGCGCGCGCAGCGGCGGCGTCCAGCCGGCCTGGGTGCTGGCCCGGCAGCTCGGCCTGATCGAATGCGACGAAGAACGTGGCACGCGCCCTGCGCCGCGCCGCGACGCATCCCGAGGCCGCCCTCAGCCAGCGCCTGCGCCAGCTCTCGCGCGTTGCCTTCAGCCTGCGCGACCGGATGTCGACCGACCACTGGCGCACGCTCAACCGGCTGATCGCCGATCCGGTCTTCCAGCGCGAGCCGTCGTTGCCGAACACCCTGGTCTGGCTCGATCGCGCGACCACCTCGATGATGACGCTCTCGGGCTTCGTGCTCGACGGCATGACGCGCGGCATCGGCTGGCGCTTTCTCTCGATGGGCCGGCGCGTCGAGCGGCTCGCGACGATGTGCAGCGCGGTCGGCGTGGCCATCGAAGAAGGGCGCGACCACGAGCTCGAATGGCTGCTGGAGCTCGCCGATTCCAGCGTCACCTATCGCTCGCGCTATCTGGCCGCTCCCGAGTGGCTGCCGGTGCTCGACATGGTGGTGCGCGACGAAGCCAACCCGCGCTCGCTCGCATTCCAGGCCAAGGGCCTGTCGGAGTACGTCGCCAAGATCGAGGCGATCCATGGCCGCTTTGCCGGTGAGACGCTGGCCCCCGCGCACGCCGCGTTGCGGGCACTGAAGCCGGCCGACCTCGATCCGGAGAGCGAAGGCCTGGCGCAGACGGTCGCGCAGCTGCAGCGGGCCGCCTATGCGGTATCGGACGACATCTCGATGAAGTTCTTCTCGCACGCCGTGCCGCGCAGCGTGCTGTCCCTCGTGGCGTAAAAGGCGCGGACGATGCCGGCTTGCCGCTACACGGTCGACCACGAGACGCGCTATGCCTACCGTGTGCCGGTGTCGCAGTCGTGGCAGCTCGCGCACCTGACGCCACGCGGGCTGCCGTGGCAGCGGCTGCTCTCGCACGAGCTGCGCATCGAGCCGGCGGCCGACGAGCGGCGCGACGAGCTCGATTCGTTCGGCAACGGCGTCACCCATTTCGCGGTGCATGGGCCGCATCCGCTGCTGCGGGTGCGCATGCTGGCGAAGGTGGAAGTCGACGAGCGGCCGACGCTGCGGGCGGCCGAAACGCCGGCCTGGGAAGCCGTGCGCGAGTCGCTGCGTAATCCACCGGCACGGGACGGCCTGGCGCCGGCACAGATGAGCGAGCAGAGCGCGCTCGTGCCTTGGTCCGACAGCGCGCGGGCCTACGCCGGGCCCAGCCTGACCGTCGGCCGCCCCTGGCTCGAGGCCGTCACGGACCTGATGCGACGCATCCATGCCGACTTCGAATTCGAGCCCGGGGCGACGACGGTGACGACGCAGGTCGACGAGGTGCTCGAGCTGCGCAGCGGCGTCTGCCAGGACTTCGCGCACCTGATGCTGGCCTGCCTGCGCGGCTACGGCCTGCCGGCGCGCTACGTCTCCGGCTACCTGCTCACCGATCCGCCGCCCGGCCGCGCCCGGCTGCTCGGCGTCGACGCCTCGCACGCCTGGGTTGCCGCCTGGTCGCCGGCGCACGGCTGGGTCGAGTTCGATCCCACCAACGGCCACCTCGCCGACCAGCGCTACATCACGCTGGCCTGGGGCGCCGATTTCGCCGACGTCGTGCCGCTGCGCGGCGTGATCCTCGGCGGGCGCGGCCAGAGCATGGCCGTGGCGGTGAGCGTCATTCCCGAGTGATCGCGCCGCACTGCGGCTCCCGAACTCGGGGGTGAGGCGGCCTCCTGTTTCCAGCCGTCGGCGGGATGGCGCGCGGCAAGGCGGATACGGACACTGGCGGCATTCGCTTGCAGGAGTCCAGCCATGTCTTTCGCCTTGCCCGGTGAGCTCTCGTTGTCGCCCATCGAGCCCGTCGCGTCACGTGGGCCGGCCGAGCGCGCAGCCCATCGCGGGCCGGGCTGGTTCGATTCGAGCTGGGACCTGCACCGCGGCTGCGAGGTGCGCGAAGGCCTGCCTGCGGACTCGACCCTGCGCGAGTGGCTCGAAGCCTGGCTCTATCCGGCCGGCGGCGTGTCGTTGAGCGCGACGTAGAGCCAGGCGCGCGCCTTGTCCCAGCGCCGGCGGATGGTCCGCTCGGTCACCTCCTGCAGCTCGGCGATCTCGCTTTCCGTATAGCCGCCGAAGTAGCGCATGTCGACGAGCTCGGCGAGCTCGGGATCGATCTTCTGCAGCTCGAGCAAGGCGTCGCTGACGCGGACCAGCTCTTCGCTCGAGCTGGTGTCGGCGACCTGCAGGGCGGCATCGCCGCCCAGGGTCTCGTGCGCCGCGCCGCCGCCGCGCCGCTCGGCCAGATGCTCGCGGGCGCTGTCGATGATGATGTTGCGCATGGTGCGCGCCGCATAGGCGAAGAAGTGGCGCCGATCGACGAGGCGCAGCTCGGCGGCATTGACGAGACGGATGAAGCTCTCGTGCAGCAGCGTCGTCGTGCCCATGCTGTCGCCACGGCCCTGCTGGCGCAGGCGCGCCCGGGCGACGCGCTTCAGCTCGGGGTAGAGCGAGGCGTAGACCTGGTCGAGCGCCGCGCGGTCGCCGTCGGCGGCGAGCTGCAGCAGGCGGGTGATGGGCGGCAGCGCGTCGCGCGCCACCGGAGGGTCGGCGGTCACGGGCGGAGCGTAGCCGCGGGTCGGGTGCACGTCCAGCCTTTCGAGTGGGTCGCGTCCGGTTGCGTCGCATCGGCGCGTACTCCTCTCGACGCGACGAATTTCTCTCGTCGTGCAATGTCAACGGGAGCAGAGATCATGAGCAAGCAGTATCACGAAGCGCGACGATTTCGCTTCGTTCACCCAGGGGCGCGGGTCGTGGTCGGCCTGGTCGCCGCGGGCGCCGGGCTGGCGGCCGCAGCGGTGGTGTTCGGGCCGCTGGCAGACGAGCAAACGCGGATGCTGGCGGGTTCGGCACCGCAAAGCCAGGCAGTGGCGGTCCCGCAGCGGTACGCACGAGGTTCGCTTGGCAGCGTACCGGCCGGCGGTACAGACGAAGTGAGGGGCGAGTGTCCGGTCCCGGGGCCGGACCTCGTATTGGAGAACATGACCCCCGCCAAGATTGCCTGAGCGGCCGGCACGCCCTATGCTTCGCCGCCCGTCGCAAAAAAGGATCGGGATGATCCAGGACCCTGTCGCCGATTGGCGGGAGATTTCGGCGCTTTACGAGCAGGCAGACGCGCTGACGGGCTCGGCGCTGCGCGAGTGGCTGGCGGCGCTGCCTGCCGAGGCGCGGCGATTCGCGCCTCGCCTTGAGAACGATGTTGGCCGCGCGAACACGTGTCGCCGACGAGCAGTTTTTGGAATCGCTGCCGACGCTGCACGGTGCGGCGTCAGAACCATCGCCGCTTGCGTGGGATGTCGGCCGCCGCGTTGGCCCCTATCGCCTCGTGCGTCACGCCGGCTCCGGGGGCATGGCCGAGGTGTGGTTGGCCGAACGCGACGACGGCGCCTTCGCGCGAACGGTCGCGATCAAGCTACTCCACAACCATCCTACACGACGGCGCAGCGCGAAACATTTGTCGAACGATTTCGACGCGAGCGCGACATCCTGGCGTCGCTCGATCATCCGAATATTGCTGGACTGCATGACGCAGGCGTCACGCGCTGAAGGCCAGCCTTGGCTGGCGCTGGAATACGTCGAAGGCCAGACCATCACCGATTGGTGCGATCGCGAACGGCTGAGGGTCGAAGCGCGCGTTCGACTCTTTCGGCAAGTGCTGCTGGCGGTGGAGCATGCGCATGCGCGGCTTGGTGATTCATCGTGACGTGAAGCCGTCGAACGTGCTGGTCACGAGCGCCGGCGAAGTGCGGTTGCTCGACTTCGGCATCGCCAAGCTGCTTGACGCGGAAGGTGGGCCCATGTAGCAACGGCGTTGACGCGCCAGGCGGCCAGGCCGCTGACGCCGCAATATGCGAGTCCCGAGCAAATCCTCGGCGAACCGCTGACGACAGCCTGCGACGTGTATTCGCTGGGCGTTGTGCTCTACGAGTTGCTGATCGGCGAGCCTCCGTATGACCTTGCCGGGAAGTCGCTGGCGGAGGCTGAGACAGCGGTCGTCACAGTGGATCCGCCGCCGCCTAGTCGGCGAGGGGTCTTGCCGCGACCGCCTCGCGGATCGACGCACCGATGCTCGAAAGGCTCAAGAGGAACTCAAGCCTGATCTCGATGCGATCGTGATGCGTGCCATCGAGAAGTCGCCAGCAAGCCGCTATGAATCGCTAGCGCGATGCGAGCTGAGTTGGACCGATGGTTGGCGCATCGAGCCGGTGCTGGCAACGCGCCCGGGGCCGGCTATCGGTTGAGGTAAGTTCGTTCGAAGACATCGGACAGGTGTAGGAGTCGGGACGGCAGTGGCATTGCTCCTGATGGTTGCCGCCGGCTCGGTGGTCTGGCAGACGTTCGGGGCAGAGGAAGCCAGCCGCGCCTT
Source organism: uncultured beta proteobacterium (assembly GCA_963778525.1). Lineage (GTDB taxonomy): Bacteria > Pseudomonadota > Gammaproteobacteria > Burkholderiales > Burkholderiaceae_C > Schlegelella_A. The sequence continues at coordinate 466,786 of CAVZUJ010000002.1, forward strand.
GGCATCAAAAGACTTCTTGCTCGATATGTTCCGGCAGTCCGATCCGGAACACTTCAAGAGCGACGACGCGGCAACGGCCCAGTTGTTGGTCGCGAGCCGCGAGCGTGCGAACAGGCAGCTGTCGGGTCAGCCGGAACTGCTTGCGGAAGTTCTTACTGGCATCGCAAACATCGAAGAGCACTGGAATCGATATGGCCGCGCACATGAAATCTTCGTGCAAGTGGCGAGCATCTACGAGCGACTTGGGAAGCAACAGCACCGCACCAGGACACTGATTGCCCTTGCTGACAACGCGGTGCGGCGAGATGACATCAATCAGGCTGACGCCTTCATTGATCAGGCATGCCGGGGCTAGACAAATTCACAGGCGATCATGCCTTGCAGGCTCGACAGCACGAGGTGCGGGGTTGGCTTGCCATGAGAAAGGGCGACCTTCCGTTTGCAATGTCGCAAATGCAGTTGTCATTGTCGAGCGCCGTTCTCGCATACGGTCAAACGGATGGTCGCACTGCCGATGCACTGCGCGGGTTGGCCGAAATTGCTACGGCAATGAAAGACTTCCAAAGAGCCAGGCGTTATATCGCTGAGGCACGCGAGATTGTCACTTCGTCTCGGGAGGCCGCTCCGTCCGATGTTGTGGGCGTGGAATTTGAGCAGGCCTGGATCGAATTTGAAGCAGGGGAGTTCAGCGAGCCGCGCCGATGTTTCTAGAAGCTGCGGCGCAATGTGACAAAAAACTGGGGTTGAAGAGCGAGGTCTGCTATGTGATCCAGGAGCAAGAGGCCTTGCTGTTGTTGAAGACAGGAGACTTCGTCGCTTCGCTAGATTCAATGCCATCGTTCTTGTACGAGGCCACGAACGAGCTGTCGCCTAAGCGGCAGATCGATGCGAATGTGATGGCGCTTCGAGTGCTCGCTGCAAATGGCAGGGCGGCCGAAGGCTCCCAACTACGAAGCCGCTTGAGTCGCGTCGCCGACAGCGCGTCCGATTCTGAGCGCTCCGAGCGGGGCCGGCTGTCAGCCCGGCTCGCACTGGCCGAGGCGGATCTTCGTGATGGTGACGGAATCGCGGCGGAGAAGGTATTGGCACCCTTATTTGCAGGCCCCTCGAACGCCGGGCTTGAGGGTGGCTACATGGCGCGTGCGCTAATGCTTCGGGGATTGGCTCTGCAGGCGCAGGCTCGCGACGGTGAGGCGCTAAGCTACCTGCGAGCCGCTCAGACAGACTATGCCGACTCATTCGGCCCCTCCCACCCCGAGACCTTGCTCTGCGGGATGAACCAGATTCGATCTCTTGTCGCGATTGGAGATCGGACGCGCGCGATTTCGCTGCTCGACAGCACCCTCCCGACTCTTCGTGGCCAACTGCCTCCTCGAGCGCCGGTCATCGGCACGCTGGAGAAGATGCGGGCAGATATTGACGTGCCGAGCACCGGCACCTCCCGTACGGCCGGGGTCGCCGTGTTTTTCAATTAATGAGGAATGTATGAGTGATGACGTGCTGGGCATGATGTACAAGAAGCTGATGGATGCGCTCGCGCAATCCACCCATGAGACCGTGCGAATGATGGTGACTGTTCAAGACATGGCGTCTACCGGTACGCACGGAGGTGGCGTGGGGCCGCATCTCGAGGCCTTGCTCAAATATGGTCACGACTTCGACCTGACCGGGAACCAAATTGACGCTCTGCTGTCGCAACTGAAATTGCAAATTGGGAACGGCTGAGCGGGCCGGCCTTACGCGACTGCGCCATTCAGCGTCCGGGCAACGGCTTCTCCAAGGGTTGCCACCGCCATGGCGTAGTAGCTTGATCTGTTGTATCGCGTGATCGCGTAGAAGTTGCCCGGTTCCTGCGACGTAGCTCGGAGGCGAACTGCCGTTCTGCAGTTCGACCAGCGAAAACTCGATGTCGTGGGCCGGCACGGCCGGCGGCAACGCGACTCCCAGGGCCAGCATTTCTTCATAGCTAAAGGTCGGCAAGACGTCGGCGGCTAGGAGCGAGGCGCGCGAAGGTGCATCGGGAGGGGGCGTCACGTCGAAACTGCACCGTCAAGCCCCGCTTCCAACCGAACTCCGCCAGATAGTTCGCCACGCTCCCGATCGCATCCGCCGCGCTGCGATGCAGATCCACGTGCCCGTCCCCGTCCAGATCCACCGCGTACTTGTTGAAGCTCGAAGGCATGAACTGGGCCATGCCGATCGCGCCCGCGTAGCTGCTTTTCCAGTCGAGCGGCTCGACGCCTTCGCTCTTGCAGAGCACGAACCAGTTCTCCAGCTCGTCGCGAAAGAAGTCGCTGCGGTCGGATCGTCCGCTCGGAAAATCGAAGGCCAGCGTCGACAGCGCGTCGATGACGCGAAAGTTGCCCATCTGCCGGCCGTAGATCGTCTCCACGCCGAGGATGCCGACGACGATCTCGGGCGGCACGCCGTAGAGCTCTTCGGCGGTGGCCAGCCACTGCGCGTTCGCCTTCCAGAACGCCACGCCCGCCTTGATCCGCACGGGCTCGACGAAGCGCGCCCGATAGGCGTGCCAGTTCTTGGCCGTGCCCGCTGGCGGCGGCATGATGTAGCGGGCGACGCTCGGCACGAAGCGCGCCTGCGTCAGTGCGGCGCGAACCCAGGCGGCGTCGAGCTCGCGTCGCTCGGCCATCGCGTCCGCGAAGCGCATCACGTCCTCGCGCTCGCCATAGGTCACGAGGTCGGGCGCGTTGTCGTCCGCGATCGGCGGCACGTGCTTTCGCTTCTTCGCTTTGTCGGTCGCCCAGGCCGGCGCGCCGACCACGGCGGCGAGACACGCGCCGCCCAGCAGCAGCGAGCGGCGAGTCGTCGTGAGAGGGCGGCGCATCGCTCGAATTATCGGGCGGCGGTCGGCTTCAGCCGTCGCGCATCCGCGGCGAAACGGCGCGTCAGCTCACGGTCGGGCCGCTTGCTGCTGGCGCGGCTGTAGCGCTGCGCTTCGAGCGTGTCGAAGGCGGCTGCGAGCGGCTCGCCGGCGGCACCCATTCGCTCTCGCACGCGTGCCGCGAGGGCGCGCGGCGCTTCGTGCGGCGCGGCCGCCATGCCGAGCGAGCGCAGCAGCCGCTTCATGCGGTCGAGCTGGCGCACCCAGGGGTCGATGCGATGCCGGTCGAACCAGGCCCAGGCCGCGCCGGCAAAGGCGAAGGCGCTCAGCAGGCCGATGAGCAGCGTCGCCAGGTCTTCCCAGCTCGGCGACTCGAAGCCGATGTTCTTCAGCACGTCGAGCTGCTGCCCGCGCGAGTAGTTCAGCACCCACTGGTTCCAGCGATTGTTGATCGCCTCCCAGCTGTTGCGCAGCGTGGCCAGGAACTCCGGGCTCATGCTGGCGAGGGTTTCGGCGACGAAGCCGGGTTGCGGGGCGAGGCGGCTGCTGCGGCCGATGCGGTCGGGCGCCACGGCACCGGTGGGGTCGGCGCGAACCCAGCCGACGCCCGATTGCCAGAACTCGGCCCAGGCATGCGCCGAGCTCTGCCGCACGATGTAGAAGCCGTCGGTGGGCGTCGGGTCGGTGCCTTGATAGCCGGTGACGACACGCGCCGGGAATCCTGCGGCGCGCATGACGACGACGAAGGCGGCGGCGAAGTGCTCGCAAAAGCCCTCCTTGCGATCGAGCCAGAACTCGTCGATGCCGTCACGGCCGTAGTCGCCGGGCGCCAGCGTGTAGCTGTAGCCGCCGGTGCGGATGTGCTGCAGCACGGCCTGCGCGAAGACGGTGGCGTTGACGCCGCGATTGAGGGGCTCGTCGCGAAAGTCGCGGGCCCAGGCGAGGGTGCGCGGGTTGTAGCCTGGCGGCAGGTCGAGCGCGTCCTGCAGCTCGCCGGCGCGGCGCGGCAGCCCGAGGGTGAAATGGGTATAGGCCTCGGCCTTGAAGCGCACCCGCTCGAATACCGCGCGCTCGGTGAGCCACTGCAGGTCGTCACGCGGGCTGATGCGAAAGCCCTCGATCGGCGAGACCGACGTGGTCGCTTCGAGGAGCGGGATCGACGAGAGGCGAAGCGGCTCGAGCGTCACCTCGTAGCGCACCGGCTCGCCCTGCGTCTTCAGCAGCGGCGGACGAGGCGGCACGCCGGCCGCGGCGAAGGGCAGGCCGGTGGGTCGCCATTCGACGCCGTCGAAGCGCGTCAGCACCGGGCCACGGAAGTAGCGCTCCGGCGGCGGTGGCGGCACGCCTTCGAAGCGCAGCCGCATGGCGATGCGAATCGTCGCGCGCCACTTCGGTCATCGAGCCCATCTTCATGGTGTTCGACAGGCCGGTCGTCGAGATGCCGTCCTGCGGCACGCCCCAGAGCGGGCCGATGCGCGGGAAGAGCACGAAGAGCAGCGCCATCACCGGCGCACCGAAGAGCGCGGTGCGGGCCGCCAGCCCGCTCGCCTGGCGCAGGCTGGGTTGCCCCACGGGCATGTGCGCGAGCACGAGCGCAGTGAGCAGGCCCCACACCGAGACCAGCATCGCCACCGCCACCGGCAGCGACTGCGAATAGAGGAAGTGGGTGAGGATGATGAAAAAGCCGAGGAAGAAGACGACGAAGGCATCGCGGCGCGCGCGCAGCTCCAGCGTCTTCAGCGCCATCAAGGCCACGGCCAGCGTCACGCCCGGCTCCTTGCCGAGCAGGGTTCGATACGACCACAGCGTCAGGCCGATGGCGACGGCGAGCACGGCCACCAGCACCCAGCGCCCCGGCAACGCGCCGCCGACCAGCGCCAGGCGGCCGCGCCAGACCAGCACGATCGCCGTCAATGCGAGCGCCCAATTCGGCAGATGTTCGGCGTGGGGCAGCACCGTCCAGGCGATGACGGCGAGCAGGAAGAGCGTGTCGCGGGCTTCGCGTGGCAGCTGCCGCCAGCCGGGCCATTGCGGCCAGCCGAGGCGGCCGCGCAGCGTGGGTGTGTTCATCGCCGCGTCAGGCCCAGAGCGCCAGCGCTTCGAGGCTGCGCCGTTGTTGCGCTTCGCCGGCCGCGGGCTCGAGCTCGACGCCCGGCAAGCGCAGGCCGAAGTCGGCCCCGGCGCGAGTCGCGGCCAAGGTCCAGGCCGCCAGGCGCGACAGCCGTTCTTCCGGCGCGAGCGAGGCACAGCTCGACCAGTCGAGCCAGAGCTCCTGGCGCGCCGAGATGCTGGTGTCGCGACTCACCAGCTCCGCCCCGGTCTCGAGCGCCTGTGCCGCCTTCTTCCAGGCCACCAGCTTGAGCGGGTCGCCACGCCGATAGGCGCGCACGCCTTCGATCTCGCCGCCTTCGCTGCTGCGCCTCTGCGCCGGGCCGCCGGCCACCGGCCGCGCTGCCGGAAGGGCCGGCGCACCGACCTCGACCTTGGGATACACCAGCAGCGTCGCGGCCGGGCGCCAGACTGTCCAGGCGCGAAAGAGGCCGAGCGGAAAGCGCGTCTCCGCGCTCAGCGTCGGCACGTCGTGGCGGCCCCGCTTGTCGGGAATGAAGGTGACGTGCGACGTGGTCTGGCCGCCGCCGGGCACGTTGATCCATGCCAGCGTGTCGGCCGTGGCGTCGAGGACGCGCAAGCCCACGCCGAAGCGGGCACTGCCCGGGCTGGTGAGCACGATGTCGAGCACCGCGGCGCTGCCGGCGAAGGTCGAGGCCACGGGGCGCAGGTGCAAGGTGAGACCCCGCAAGGTGCCGTGCGTGATGTGCATCGAGACCATGCCGCTGCCGGCGAGCAGGAAGGTCAGCACGTAGCCGAGGTTGAGCTGGTAGTTCACCGAGGCCAGCAGCAGCACGAGCAGGGTCAGGCCGAACATCCAGCCGGCGCGCGTCGGCAGGATGTAGACGTTGCCTTGCGTCAAGGTCTGGGTGTCGGTGCGCGGCAGGCGCGAGCGCCACCAGCGCCGAAAACGGGCGCGTACGTAGACCGCCGGGTTGAGGCTGACTGCCGCGTTCACGGCAGCGGCACCGCCTCGATCATCGCGCGCACCTGCTCGACGCGGCCGCGGCCGGCGCCGGCGATCGGGATCAGGCGATGCGCGATCGTCTGCGGCAGCACGTACTGCACGTCGTCGGGAGCCACGTAGTCGCGGCCGCCGAGCAAGGCGCGCGCGCGGGCGGCGCGCAGCACGGCGATGCCGGCGCGCGGCGACAGGCCTTCCACGAACCAGGCGCCGGAGCGGGTGGCCTGGATCAAGGCCTGCAGGTAGTCGAGCAAGGCGTCGGAGGCATGCATCGCCTGGGCCGCGCGTTGCGCCTCGATCAGCTCGGCAGGTGTCATCACCGGCCGCAGCCTGGCGATCGCTTCGCGCCGATCGGCGCCAGCCAGCAACTCGCGCTCGCTCTTCCTGTCCGGGTAGCCGAGCGTGATGCACATCAGGAACCGGTCGAGCTGCGACTCGGGCAGCGGATAGGTGCCAAGCTGGTCGGTCGGGTTCTGCGTCGCGATCACGAAGAAGGGCTTCGGCAGCGCGCGCGTCTCGCCTTCGACTGTGACTTGATGTTCCTCCATCGCCTCGAGCAGCGCGCTCTGGGTCTTGGGCCCGGCGCGGTTGATCTCGTCGGCCAGGAGCACGTGCGCGAACACCGGCCCGGCGTGAAAAACGAACGCTTCCTTGCTTCGCTCGTAGACGCTGACTCCGATCAGGTCCGACGGCATCAGGTCGGCGGTGAACTGGGTGCGCGAAAAACGCAAACCGAGCGACACGGAAATCGCGTGCGCCAAGGTCGTCTTTCCGACCCCCGGCACGTCCTCGATCAGGAGGTGTCCACCGGCGAGCACGCAGGCAACGCAGTCTTCTATCTGCGCCCGCTTGCCGACGATGATCGTGCTAATCTGGCCGACGAGTTCGGCGAGTTGGGCGGCAAGGGGTCGACTCATCCAGCGACCTTACTAGAAAACCTCGAATCGCAAATGCCATGACGACGGCCTTCTACAGCCACCCCGATTGCCGCGCCCACGACATGGGCCAGGGCCACCCGGAATGCCCGGCGCGCCTCGACGCCATCGACGACTACCTGATCGCCTGCGGCCTCGATGCCGCGCTCGATCGGCGCGAAGCGCCGGTGGTGACGATGAGCGACGTCGACCTGGCGCACGAGAGCCGCTTCGTCGGCGAGCTGCGCGAGGTGCTCGACAACGCCGCCGCCGACGGCCGGATGCGCGCCATCGACGGCGACACGATCGCCGGCCCGGGCACCTGGGCCGCGGTCTCGCGCGCCGCCGGCGCCGCCGTCGCGGCCACCGACGCCGTGCTCGACGGCAGCGCCGAGAACGCCTTCTGCTCGGTCCGCCCACCCGGCCATCACGCCACGCGCGACCAGGCGATGGGCTTCTGCTTTCTCAACAGCGTCTGCATCGCGGCGCGTCATGCGCTCGACACGCGCGGCCTGGAGCGCGTGGCCATCATCGACTTCGACGTGCACCACGGCAACGGCACCGAAGACATCGTCGCTGGCGACGAGCGCATCCTGATGGCCAGCATCTTCCAGCATCCGCTCTATCCGTACAGCGGCGCGGTGCCGCTCGGCACGAACATGGTCAACGTGCCGGTCCCGCCCTACACGCGCGGCGCCCAGGTACGCGAGCTGATCGAGCAGAACTGGATGGACCGCCTCGACGAGTTCGCGCCGCAGATGATCTTCATCTCGGCCGGCTTCGACGCGCACCGCGACGACGGGCTCGGCCAGCTCGGCCTGGTCGAGGCCGACTACACCTGGATGACCGAGCGCATCAAGGCGGTCGCCGACAAGCACGCCCAGGGCCGGATCGTCTCGTGTCTCGAGGGCGGCTACAACCTCGGCGCCCTGGCGCGAAGCGTCGCCGCGCACCTGCGTGTGCTGACCGGCGCGTGACGCGGGTGTTTCGCGCGGTGCCGCAAGCCGACGCGAGGCGCGGGCGATGATCCAGCGCTTCGACATCCGCGACCTCGGCCAGCTCGCGCTCGACCTCATCCGTCCCGTCGCCGCCGCCGAGCTGGGCGTGCTGACCCTGTGCCTGATCGTCGCCTGGGTCGTCGTTCGCCTGCTGCGGGGCCGGACGGTGCCGCAGGACTCGGTCTGGTTCGGTCGACGCATCGTCGACGGCGTGCTTTTCCCGGTGCTGGCGCTGGCCTTGGCCCTCGTGGCGCGCGCGGTGCTCGAAACGGTGATCAGGCCGGCGGTCTTTCGGGTCGCCATTCCGATCCTTGTCTCGCTCGTCATCATCCGGCTCTCGGTTCGCGTGCTGACCGGAACGTTCCCGAACGTGGGATGGATGCGCACCGTCGAGCGCAGCATTTCATGGCTGACCTGGATGGCGGTCGTGCTCTGGGTCACCGGCCTGACGCCGATGCTGCTCGACGCGATGGGCACCGTGCAATGGAAGATCGGCTCGGTCGAGGTGACGCTGCGCAACGTCGTCGAGGGCACGATCACCGCCGGCATCGTGATCGTGCTCGTGCTCTGGGCCGCCAATGGATTCGAGCGGCTGCTGCTGCGCCACGCCACCGGCCAGCAGCTGTCGCTGCGCAAGATCGCGGCAGCGCTCGTGCGCTCCGTGCTCCTCTTCGCCGGCCTGATGTTCGCGCTCTCGGCGGTCGGCATCGATCTGAGGGCGCTTTCGGTGCTCGGCGGAGCGATCGGCGTCGGCGTCGGCTTCGGCCTGCAGAAGATCGCCGCCAACTACATGAGCGGGTTCATCATCCTGGCCGAGCGCAGCGTGCGCATCGGCGACATGGTCAGGGTCGACAACTTCGAGGGCCGCATCACCGACATCCGCACCCGCTACACGGTGATCCGTTCGCTCGCCGGCCGCGAGGCCATCGTGCCGAACGAAATGCTGATCACGACGCGGGTCGAAAATCTTTCGCTCGCCGACCCTCGGGTGCTGGTGCAGACCGGCGTGCAGGTGGCCTACGGGACCGACGTGCCGGCCCTGCAGCCCAAGCTCGAGGCGGCGATCTCGGCGGTGGCGCGCGTCGTGCCCGATCCGGCGCCCGGCGTGCAACTGGCCAGCTTCTCGGCCGACGGCATGGATCTGGTCGTCAATTTCTGGATCCGCGACTCGGAGAACGGCCAGGGCAACGTGAAGTCGGAAGTCAATCTCGCCATCCTGGCGGTGCTCGATGCCGAGGGTGTGGAGATCCCTTTCCCGCAGCGCGTCGTGCACGCTACGATCTCGAGGGCGCACCCGAACTCCGGCGACGAAGAAGGCGTGGTGCCGAGCCCGAGCGGACCGCCCCACCGAGTATCAGAACCATGAACAAGCGTCACTTCTTCGCGAGCCTCCTGCTTGCCGCATCGGCGGCGTTCGCGACGGCACTTCCCTATGACGAAAGCGCCAACGCGAAGGCGCAGATCGAGCAGGCGCTGACAAGCGCGAAGGCGCACCAGGGCAAGGTGCTGCTGATCTTCGGGGCGAACTGGTGCGAGGATTGCCGCGTGCTCGATCAGGCCCTGAAAGCAGATCGAAGCGCCAACCTGATCGCCGGCGAGTTCACGGTCGTCAAGATCGACGTCGGCCGCTTCAATCGCAACCTCGACGTCGCCGCGGCCTACGGCGACCCGATCAAGAAGGGCATTCCATCGGCGGTGATTCTCTCGGCCGACAATCAGGTGCTGTACGCGACGCGCGCCGGCGAGTTGGCAAACGCCCGGCGCATGAGCGAGAGCAACATCTACGACTTCTTCGCCAAGGTTGCCGCGAACGCAACGACGAAGCCCTGAGTCGCCCGACACCGGAGCGAGGCCATGTGCCGCAACATCCGCACCCTGTTCAATTTCGAGCCGCCTGCCACCGAGCTGGAGATCCGCGACGCGTCGCTGCAGTTCGTGCGCAAGCTGAGCGGCTTCAGCGTGCCTTCGAAGGCCAACGAGGCGGCTTTCGATCGTGCCGTCGAGGAGATCGCGGTCGCGGCCCGCGCGCTCATCGATTCATTGGTCACGACCGCCGACCCGCGCGATCGGGTGGTCGAAGCGGCACGCGCAAAGGCGAGGTCCGCGGCCCGTTTCGGCGCGCCGGCCTGACCATGAAGGCTGCCGCTCCTGGAGTCTTCGTCCGCGCCGATGGCGGTCGACGTCCGGAACGCCAATGACGCCACGGCAAGCATTGCCCTCGGGCGCGATCGACGCCCTCCGCAGGGGCGACACGGTCGAGGCGATCAGGCTCCTTCGCGCCGCCACGGGACTCGGGCTGAAGGAAGCCAAGGACCTGATCGAGGCCTTGCGCCGGGGCGACCTGCCTTTGCCGCTGCGGCCACCCGATACCGGCACGAGTCGGGCCGCCGTCGACGCGGCCGAGGCCAAGCATCGCGTCGAGCAGCACGCGGTTGTCGAGCGAATGCATACCGCTGCCGGCTTCGGCCTGGCGAAGGCGACGGACGCAGGCGATGCATCGCACTTTCGCGATCGACCGCACGGCGTCGCCGGGCGCTCGCCGGGGGAGGTGCCGCGTTCCGGACCGCCATTGCGCTGGCTGGCCATCGTCGCGCTCGTCGCCTACGTGCTGTATTCGTTCCTCAGTCGCCGCTGATGGACCACAGCTTCCTCTCGGCGTTCATCCTGCTCCTGCTCGTTCTCGATCCTTTCGGCAGCTTGCCGATCTTCATTCCGGTCATGCGCACCGTGCCGGCCGCCAGGCGCCGCTGGGTCGCGTTGCGCGAGGTGCTGATCGCGTTCGCCGTGCTCTGCCTCTTCATGTTCTTCGGCGAGGGCTTCCTGCGGGTCATGCACCTCTCCGAGCGCTCGCTCGAGGTGGCCGGCGGCGTGATCCTGCTGATGGTGGCGATCCGCATGATCTTCAGCCAGGGCGGCGGCGTCTACGGCGTCCCCGAGGGCAAGGAGCCACTCATCTTTCCGCTCGCCGTGCCCTTGCTGGCCGGACCTTCGGCGATGGCGACCGTGCTTCTGCTCGCGTCGCGCCAACCCGATCGGGTTGCCGAGTGGGTCGGCGCGCTGGCCTGCGCCATGGCGGTGTCGGGCCTGGTCCTGGTCGGCTGCGCCCAGATCCGGCGCTGGCTCGGCGACTCGGTGGTCTCGGCGTTCGAGAAGCTGATGGGGCTGGTGCTGACCGCGATCGCGGTCGAGATGATCCTGGCCGGGCTGAAGCGCTACTTCATGGAAACGCCCTGAGGGGCGTTGCCTTCGCCGTTGGCGGCGTCAGGCTTCGATCAGCAGCTCGATCTGTCCGAGCCCGGCGAAATCGGCGCGGTAGCGGCCCGGACCGGGCAGGCGCGGCGCGCCGGTGCAGCTTCCGGTCGTGACGACGTCGCCGGCGCGCAGGCCGCGCCCCGGCGGCTGCGCATTGGCAAGCATGACAACAGCGGCGAGCGGATCGCCGTCGAGGATCGCGCGGCCGCTGCCCTGGGCCAGCGCGCTGCCGTGTCCGGTCACGTCGCCTGCCGTCAGGACGATGCTGCTTGCCGCGAAGTCGACTCCTTGCCAATCGCGCGTGCGCGGGCCGGCGATGAAGGCCCCGTTGTTGCAGCCATCGGCGACCTCGGCCAGCGCGCCGCTGCCGTGCGGCAGGCGCGGATCGACGAGCTCGATCGCGATGCGCATCGCCGCGATCGCCGCAGCGACTTCTTCGCGTGTGTAGGCGCCGGCCCGCACGGGCAGGTCGCGGCCGAGCTCGAAGGCGAACTCGCATTCGATCAGCGGCGCGATGAAGTCGCGCAAGCTCATGCGCGCTTGTCCCGTGCCGGCGTCGCGCATGAATGAGGCCGGAATCGGCCCGGCCGTGGGCGCCGGCACCCCCATGACGCGCCGCTGCGCGTCGGTGATCGCGCTCACCTTCCAGGCGCCGATGGCACCGAAGGCGTCGAGCACCGCGCCCTGCAAGCGGTAGGCCTCGCTCAGGTCGGCGGGCCGCCATGTCGGCGGGCACTCGGCGATCGCATGGGCGTTGCGCCGCGCCGCGACGAGGGCGCCGCGTGCCGCCGCGAAATCCGGTTCGTTCACGGCGAAAGATCTATTTCAGGCGATAGCCGCAGACGCCGCAGAACAGATCGTCCGGCGTGATTGCCGACAGGCACTGCGGGCAGGTGGTCGATGCCGGCAGAGCGGGCGCGGGCGGCGTCGGTGCCAGCGCGGGCGGTGGCACATAGGCTGGCGGCGCCGCATACGCGGGCGGCGCTGCCGAAGGCGGCTCGTCGAAGGGCAGGGAGATATCGGCATAGGCCGAATCCGGTGGCGCGGGGGCCATGAAATCATGAGGCGGCGAATAGGCCGGCGGCGGGTTGAAGGCAGGCGCAGGGTGAAACGCGGGCGGCGGGTTGTACGGCGGCGCCGAGGGCGGGTTGTAGGCGGGCGGCAGGGTCGCCTCCGGGGTCGGCTCGGCCGGAGCGACCGGCACCGGCGGATACGTCGGGGTGGCGGCAGCCGCGGCCGCCGTAGCCGCCGCCGTGGTCGCTGTGTCGGGCGTGGCCGCAGCCCGGGCCTTTTCACCGAGCTCGGCGGCACGCCGGCGTGCTTCGTCCAGACCGCCACGCAGCGCTGCTTCCGCGGCGCCCGGATCGAGCCCTTCGGTGAGCCGCAGATAGACGAGGCAAAGGCCGAGCAGGTAGACCTGCCCGACGAGCGAGGCGGCGACGGCCCAGAGCACGAGCATGCCGATGGTGCCGGCCACGAAGGTGCCGCCGCCGCCGTAGCCCTGCGCCATGCCTGCCAGCGACTCGAGGCCGCCCAGGCCGCCACCGAAAGAAAGGATCGAGCCGGTCAGGCCCAAGGTCGGCAGCAGGCCGGCGGCGAGCACGCCGAAGACGACGAAGCCGACTGCGAAAGCCAGGAAGCCGACGAAGACGAGCAGCAGCACCGCCTCGATCGGGCGGCTGCGGGCGATGGCCAGCGTCTGCCCGAGGGCGCGTGTGATCGAAGCACCCTCCCAGATCGCCGGCACCGACAGCACCATGCACAGGAACAGGCCGCACACGGTCAGGCCCGCGACGACAACCGACACCGGGAAGACCAGCGCGAAGAGGACCGGCCCGAGGAACGGAATCTTGCAGATGAAGAGCGCGACTGCCAGGACGATGAAGACCAGGATCTCGATGACGACCAGCGCCAGGCCGAGGACGATCAGCTTGGGGATGCACATCAGGCCGTAGACCAGGGCATCGACGAGGCTGCGCGATGCCGTGCCGCGTGCGGAATCCATGTGCAAGGTGCCGGCGGCATTGACTCCGGTACCGACCGCAACCACGTAGACCACGAAGGCGAGCAATCCGGCGATGAATCCGAGCGTGCCGCTCATCGCGAAGAGAAGGCCGGCGACCAGCACGCCGACCACCGTGCAGCCGATCATCGCCAGCAGGGCGGACCGGTTGCGCAAGCCGTTGACGGCCTGGAACAGGCTGGAGAAGGCGCCGGCCGACAGGCCGGCGGGCAGGGTGGCTTGCGCCGGATCGGTGGCCATCGCTTCTCCTCTCGATGCTCGTGGTGTGCGGTTCGCGGCCCTCTTGAATGGGCGGGGCCGCCTCCGGCTTTCTAGTTCTGCAGATTGCTTCGCCGGTCGTGGATGTCCTTCAGCTGCTTGCAGATCGCTTCGCCGGCGTGCTCGGGAGCGGCGCACTCGCGCTGCTGACACACCTGCTCGGAGAAAAAGTTCTTGCCGCCGCAGATCTCGTTCACCGTGCGCGGCTTCGGCGGTGCCGGCGCAACCGCTGTAGGGGCCGGCGGCGCGGCGGCCTGGCGCGCGCGTTGCGCGTCTTCGGCACGGCGCTTGGCGTCGGCGGCAGCGCGTGCCGCTGCTGCTTGCTGTTCGGCGAGGGCCTTGGCCTCGCGATCGGCCTTGTCCTTCGCCGCTTTCTCGCGCCGCTTCTGGGCTGCGATGCGCTTGGCCTCGTCCTCGGCTGCTGTCGCGGAAGCAGGTTCCGCAGCCGGCGCGGTCGCCGCCGGCATCGGTGTCGGCAGTTCGGTTGTCGCGGCCGGAGCCGGCGGCGCAGCGATGTCCGGAACGGATGCCGCGACTGCGGCGGCGGGCGGAGCCGAGTCGGCGACCGGCGGTGGCGCGGCCACGGCGGGAGCCGGCGCAGGCTCGGCCGCGGCCGGTGCCGAGGCCGCCGACGCTGCGCCCGCGGTTTTCGAAGACGAGCTCATGAACCACCAGGCGGCGGCTCCGGCAACGACGAGCAACAGAACCAGGACGCCGACCAGCATGCCCACCCGGCCGGACTTCGCGGCCGGGCCGGGTACCGTCTGCGATGCGAAAGGAACGGGCTGCGATTCGCCATCCTCTGGATCGGCACGCATGCGCGCAGCGGCGATCGCGGCGCCTGGATCCGGAACGTCGGGCTCCGGCAGAACGTTGTCGTAGGAAGGCGGATAGCCTGGCGAGGCAACCGGCGGATAGCCGCCCGACCCGACCGGCGGGTACGTCGGCGCGTTGACCGGCGGCGGCGGGTAGGGCGCAACCGGAGCGAACGATGGATAGTTGATCGGCGGCGGACTGCTGCTGCCGGGATACGGATCGGGGGCCTGCGGTCCGCGCGACCGCGGGCACGATCACCGTGCCGAGCAGGCTGACGCCGCAGTTGGCGCAATAGCGGACGCCAGGCTTGTTCTGGAACGTGCACTCGTCGCAGACGATGCCGGCGGCGAGCTGCATGTCTTCCGCAGACGGCGCAGGGGTCGGAGCAAACGCGGTGCCGCACGAGCGGCAGAACTGCGCTTCATCCCTGTTTTCGGTGCTGCACACCGAGCACAGTTTGGTCATCTCAGGGGCCTCCGGCGTCCACGGGCGTGGCTCGAACGACGATACCTCGGTTTATAGGGCGGGGCAATTCGCCATCCCCCGCCGGACCACAATGCGCCAACTCTGCCGCGCCGATAGGAGGTCGACCGTGCTCTACGCGTCTTTGAAGGCGGTTCATCTGCTCGCTGTCATCGTCTGGATCGGTGGCATGTTCTTCATGCTCGCCTGCCTGCGGCCGGCCGCCGCTGAAGTGCTCGAGCCGCCGGCACGCGTGCGTCTCATGCACGCCGCGATGCGGCGCTTCTTCGCCGCCGCCACGATCGCAGCGCTGTTCGTGCTGCTGAGCGGCGCGATCATGATCGCGCTGGCCCATCGCGAGGCGGGCCGTACCGGCGTTGCCTTCAACATGCCGCTCGACTGGTACGCCATGGTCGTGCTCTTCTTCGTCATGCTCGCGGTTTTCGCGCACATCCGGCTCGTGCTCTTTGACCGCCTTGGGGCCGCAGTCGCCGCACAGGCCTGGCCCACGGCGGCGGCCGCGATCGCCATGATTCGCTGGGAGGTGATGCTCAATCTCGTCATCGGCGTCTTCATCGTGGTGATCGTGCGAATCGGCGGCACGGCCTAGTCGCCAGCGCCATGGCGGCGCCGGGCGGCGAGTGCCCGATCGACCGCCGCGAGTGCCGAGGCCAGGCGCTGCGGGCCGCTGCCGGCGACTTCGTCGAAGGGCGCGCCGGCGCGCTGCAGCGCGGCCCGCACGAGCCGGTCCACCGGCTCGCGCACGTGCGGGCCATCGCGTTGCAGGCCATCGGGCTGCCAGGGCAGATCGAGGGCGGTGAGCAGGCTCAGGTCGACCTGGCGCTGAGCCGCCTCGGCAAAGCGGTACAGGCTGGTGTCGGCAAAGACCAGGTCGCTGTAGACAGCGATCATCAGCGCCGACGTGTCGGCCACCACGATCTCGGCATCCTGCGCCGCCGCCTCGATGCGGCGTTGTTGTTCGCGTGCGATGGCGAGCTGCTCGTCCTGGCGTGGCGTTCGCGCATGGGTGACGCAGAACTCGCGAAGCGCTTCGCTGACCGTGGCGACGCGAAGGCCGCGTTTCGCGAGGCGCTTCGGCGAGGCCGGCGCACAGGGTTGTCTTGCCGGTGCTCTCGGCACCGAGCAAGGCGACCACGAACGCGCGCTTCACGACGGCGCCGCGAGCCGTTGCCGCCAGACCCGCCAGCCGGCGACCGACATCACGGCGAACACTGCGTAGAGCAGGACGGTGAGCCAGAGGCCCTTGTAGGCGAACAGCGCGACGCCGACGATGTTGACGACGAGCCAGGTCGGCCAGTTCTCGACGTACTTGCGCCCGAGCAGCCATTGGCCGAGGACGCTGGCCGAGGTCGGGAACGCGTCCCACCACGGCACGTCGGTGTCCGTGAACCGGCGCAGGAAAAGGCCGGTGGCCGGCCAGGCGAGCGCGAGCGCTGCGAGCGCGAGCCAGCGGCCGCGGGCGCCGAGCCTGCGCACCTCCAGGGTCCGGCCGCCTTCGTCGGTGCCGCGCAGCCATTGCCACCAGCCCCAGAGCGCGACGATCGCGAAGAAGATCTGCAGGCTCGCATCGCCGTAGAGGCGGCTCTTCCAGAAGAGCAGGAAGTAGAGCAGCGAGCTGATGATCGCGAGCGGCCAGCCGAGCGGATCGACGCGCATGTTGCAGACGACCATCACGACCGCCAGCACGAAGGCGACGAGCTCGAGCCAGGTGATGGCGCTGCCCCAGACGACGAAGGCGCTCGCGAAGAGCGGCGCCGTCGCGGCGAGCAGCGTTGTTTCGTTCAATGCCGCGGCGCGGCGAGCTGAACGAAGATCTCGTCGGCCTTGATCATCCCGAGCTCGGAGCGTGCCTTTTCCTCGACCATCTCGAGGCCTTCCTTGAGGTCGTTGACCTCGGCGAGGAGTTGCGCGTTGCGATGCCGCGCGATGTCGTTGGCGGCCTGTTGCGCCGCCAGCTTCGAGCGCAGGTCCATCATGCGCGGCACGCCGCCCTTGCCGAACCAGAGCTCGGCGTGCACCAGCAGCAGCAGCGCGACGAGCCCGAGGGTGACGAAGCGCATCGTCGCGCGTCAGGCGAGCTGGTGGAAGGCGCCGCGGCCGGGATAGGCGGCGACGTCGCCGAGGTCTTCCTCGATGCGCAGGAGCTGGTTGTACTTGGCCATGCGATCGGAGCGGCTGAGCGAGCCGGTCTTGATCTGGCCGGCGTTGGTGCCGACGGCGATGTCGGCGATGGTCGCGTCTTCGGTTTCGCCGGAACGATGGCTGATGACCGAGGTCCAGCCCGCGCGCTTGGCCATCTCGATGGCGGCGAAGGTTTCGGTGAGCGTGCCGATCTGGTTGATCTTGATGAGGATCGAGTTGGCGACCTTCTTCTGGATCCCTTCCTTCAGGATCTTCGGGTTGGTGACGAAGATGTCGTCGCCCACCAGCTGCACCTTGGCGCCGAGGCGATCGTTGAGCGCCTTCCAGCCGTCCCAGTCGCCTTCGGCCATGCCGTCTTCGATGGAGATGATCGGGTACTTGTCGACCCAGCGCGCGAGCGTGTCGATCCACTCGGCCGGCGCCAGGGTCAGGCCTTCGCCGTCGAGCCGGTACTGGCCTTCCTTGTAGAACTCGCTGGCCGCGCAATCGAGCCCGATGGCGATCTGCGTGCCGGCCTGGTAACCGGCCTTCTCGATGGCCTCGAGGATCATCTGGATCGCCGCTTCGTGGCTGGCGACGCTGGGGGCGAAGCCGCCCTCATCGCCGACGGCCGTGCTCATGCCGCGGCCGTCGATGATCTTCTTCAGGGCGTGGAAGGTCTCGGCGCCGTAGCGCATCGCCTCGCGAAACGAAGGCGCGCCCACCGGAATGATCATGAACTCCTGCAGGTCGAGGTTGTTGTTGGCGTGGGCGCCGCCGTTGACGACGTTCATCATCGGCACCGGCATCTGCATCGCGCCCGAGCCACCGAAGTAGCGATACAGCGGCAGGCCCGATTCCTCGGCCGCGGCGCGCGCCACGGCCATGCTGACGGCCAGGGTCGCGTTGGCGCCGAGGCGGCTCTTGTTGTCGGTGCCGTCGAGGTCGATCAGGGTGCGGTCGAGGAAAGCCTGCTCGCTCGAATCGAGGCCGAGGACCGCCTCGCTGATCTCGGTGTTGATGTGCTCGACCGCCTTCAGGACGCCCTTGCCGCCGTAACGCGAGGCGTCGCCGTCGCGCAGCTCGATCGCCTCGCGCGAGCCGGTGGAGGCGCCCGAAGGCACGGCGGCCCGCCCCATGGTGCCCGACTCGAGCAGCACGTCGCATTCGACCGTGGGGTTGCCGCGGCTGTCCAGGATCTCCCGGCCGACGATGTCGACGATCGCGCTCATTCTCTTCCTTGGAAATTGAAAATCAGATGCCTTCGACGACGACCATCCGCATCGTCGCTGCGCCCTGGCGCGACTGCCGTGCCGCCGCGTATTCGGGCGAATCGTTGAAGGCGTGCGCCGCGGCCAGGCTGGGGAACTTCAGGATGACGAGCCGGTCGGGCTGCCAGTCGCCCTCCAGCGTGCTGACGGCGCCGCCGCGCACGCAGACCTCGGCGCCATGCACGGCCATGGCGTGCGAGGACAACTTCTTGTAGGTCTCGTACTGGACCGGGTCGGTGACCGTGACGTTGGCAATGATGTAGGCGCTCATCGCGAGGCGCCGGTTCGAATTTCAGGCTGCAAAGTCGTTCTCCACCCAGGGCCGCGACTTGACGACGCGGTCGAGCTCGACAAGCTGCTCGAGCAGGGCCCGCATGTGCCGGAGCGGCACGGCGTTCGGCCCGTCCGAGAGCGCATGGGCCGGATCGGGATGCGTTTCCATGAAGATCCCGGCGATGCCCACGGCGACCGCGGCGCGCGCCAGCACCGGCACGAACTCGCGCTGGCCGCCCGACGATGTGCCCTGGCCGCCGGGCAACTGCACCGAATGCGTCGCGTCGAACACCACCGGTGCCTGGGTCTCGCGCATGATCGCGAGGCTGCGCATGTCGGAGACCAGGTTGTTGTAGCCGAAGCTCACGCCACGCTCGCAGGCGAAGAAGCGGTCTTCCGACAGGCCTTTGTCGCGCGCCGCGGCGCGCGCCTTGTCGATGACGTTGACCATGTCGTGCGGCGCGAGGAACTGGCCCTTCTTGATGTTCACCGGCTTGCCGCTTTGCGCCACGGCACGGATGAAATCGGTTTGCCGGCACAGGAAGGCCGGCGTCTGCAGCAGGTCGACCGTGCCTGCCGCGGCTTCGATCTCGTCTTCGCGGTGCACGTCGGTCACCAGCGGCACGCCGAGCGTGCGCTTGACCTTGGCCAGGATCTCCAGAGCCCAAGTCGATGCCGGGGCCGCGGAACGACGTGCCGCTCGAGCGGTTGGCCTTGTCGTAGCTCGACTTGAAGATGAACGGCACGCCGAGCGCCGCGGTGATTTCCTTGAGCTGGCCGGCGACATCCATCTGCAGCTGTTCCGACTCGACGACGCAGGGGCCGGCGATGAGGAAGAGCGGCTTGTCGAGACCGACCTCGAAGCCGCAGAGCTTCAAGCGGCCACCTTCTGCGTGCGGGCGGCCTGATGCTGGAGGGCGGCGTGAATGAAGGACTTGAAGAGCGGGTGGCTGCCCCAGGGCGTCGACTTGAACTCGGGATGGAACTGCACGCCGATGAACCACGGGTGCACGTTTTGCGGCAGCTCGACGATCTCGGTGAGCTTTTCGCGCTGGGTGATCGCCGAGATCACGAGGCCGGCGTCGGTGAGGCGGTCGAGGTAGTTCTCGTTGGCTTCGTAGCGGTGCCGATGGCGCTCGGTGACGACATTGCCGTAGATCTCGTGCGCCAGCGTGCCGGGCTTCACGTCGGAGCTTTGCGCGCCGAGGCGCATCGTGCCGCCGAGGTCGGATTGCGCCGTGCGCTTCTGCACCGAGCCGTCGGCGATCTTCCCACTCGTCGATCAGGGCGATCACCGGGTGCTCGGCGAGCGGGTCGAACTCGGTGCTGTTGGCGCCCGCGAGACCGGCCTTGTGGCGTGCGAACTCGATCGTGGCGACCTGCATGCCCGAGGCAGATGCCGAGATAGGGGATCTTTTTCTCGCGCGCGTACTGCGCCGCCAGGATCTTGCCCTCGACGCCGCGCTTGCCGAAGCCGCCGGGCACGAGGATGGCGTCGAAGCGGCCCGAGGTTCGAGACGTTCGTGGCCGTCAGGTCCTCGGAATCGACGTACTCGATCTTCACCCGCGCGTGGTTGTGGATGCCGGCGTGGCGCAGCGCTTCGTTGAGCGACTTGTACGAGTCCGAGAGCTCGGTGTACTTGCCGCACATCGCGATCGTCACTTCCTGCTGCGGATGCTCGACTTCGTCGACCAGCTTGTCCCAGCGCGACAGGTTGGCCGGCTTGGTGTGCAGCTGCAGCTTGGCGCAGACCAGCTCGTCGAGCCCTTGCGCGTGCAGCATGCGCGGCACCTTGTAGATCGTGTCGACGTCCCAGACCGAGATGACGCCGAACTCGTGGACGTTGGCGAAGAGGGAGATCTTGGCCCGCTCTTCATCGGGGATAGGCCGGTCGGCGCGGCAGAGCAGGGCGTCCGGCATGATCCCGATCTCGCGCAGCTTCTGCACGCTGTGCTGGGTGGGCTTGGTCTTGAGCTCGCCGGCGGCTGGAATCCAGGGCACGAGCGTGAGATGCAGGAAGGCACAGCTGCCCGGCCCCATCTTCAGGCTCATCTGGCGGACCGCCTCGAGGAACGGCAGCGATTCGATGTCGCCGACGGTGCCGCCGATCTCGACGATGGCCACATCCATTTCGTCGCCGGCGCCGCGCCGCACGAAATCCTGGATCTCGTTGGTGACGTGCGGGATCACCTGCACGGTCTTGCCGAGATAGTCGCCGCGCCGCTCCTTCTCGAGCACGCTCTTGTAGATCTGGCCGGTGGTGAAGTTGTTCGTGCGCTTCATCCGGGTCGTGATGAAGCGCTCGTAGTGGCCGAGATCGAGGTCGGTCTCGGCGCCGTCGTCGGTGACGAAAACCTCGCCGTGCTGGAACGGCGACATCGTGCCCGGATCGACGTTGAGGTACGGATCGAGCTTTATCAGGGTGACTTTGAGGCCCCGCGATTCGAGGATCGCGGCGAGGGACGCAGAAGCGATGCCCTTGCCCAGCGAGGACACCACACCGCCGGTGACGAAGACGAACTTGGTCATTGCGCTTGGCTGTCGCGCCGGCCCGAAAGTCCGGTGTCGGTACGAATGCCCTGGTGGTAAAGCGTGATTATAGGCGTGCGCTTTCGCGCGTCGTCAGACCAGCTTCTCGCCCGGGTGGGTGATCTTCTTCATCGCCTCGTAACGGCCCGATGGCACGCAGAGCGGGGCCGTGGCGCTGACTTCGCCGTTCCACTGCGGATCGTCGATCGATTCGAAGATCTCGCGCAGCTTCTCGCCCCAGGTATTGCGGATCATCTGGAAGTAGGGGTTGCGGTCGTCGATGCAGACCACCTGCGAGCTCTCGAAATGGTCGACCTCGTAGACCACCAGATCGAGCGGCAGGCCGACCGAGAGATTCGACTTCAAGGTCGAGTCCATCGACACCAGCACGCACTTGGCGGCCTCGTCGAGCGGAGTGGCGGGCCGCATCATCCGGTCGAGCACCGGCTTGCCGTACTTCGACTCGCCGATCTGGAAAAAGCAGGTCTCGCGCGTTGCCTCGATGAAGTTGCCGGCCGAGTAGACGAGGAAGAGACGCATCGCCTCGCCCTTGATCTGGCCGCCGAAGATCATCGTGGCGTTGAAGTCGAGGCCCGACTTCTTCAGCGATTCGCCGTCCTGGTCGTAGACGCGTCGCATCGCCGAGCCGAGCACCCGCGCCGCGTCGAACATGCTGGTCGGCGTTCCAGATCGTGATCGGCGGATTGACGCCGTCGTCGAGCACCTCGATCTGCAGGATCTCGCGCACCTGCTGCGAGATCGACAAGTTGCCGGCCGAGAGCATGACCATGAAGCGGTCGCCCGGCTGCTCGTAGATCATCATCTTGCGAAAGGTCGAGATCTGGTCGAGCCCGGCGTTGGTACGCGAGTCGGACAAGAAGACGAGGCCGGCATCGAGCTTGACGCCTACGCAATAGGTCATGGGGGTTCCTGTCTCAGCGCCCGCAGGCGATAGAGCGCGTCGAGCGCTTCCTTTGGCGTGAGCATATCGGGGTCGAGCGCATTCCATGCCGCGTCGAACGCGGAATGCGCCACGATCGCGGCTCGCCGGCGGGTGGCGGCGCGGCCGCGAACAGATCGCTCTGCGGCTGGCGTGCGACGCGCTCCGCTTCCAGGGTTTCCAGGGTGGCGCGAGCCTGGCGCAGCAGCGGCGCCGGCATGCCGGCCAGGCGGGCCACCTGCACGCCGTAGCTGCGGCTCGCCGGCCCGGGCTCGATCTCGTGCAGGAAGGCGATCTGATCGCCGCTCTCGACCGCGGCGACGTGCACGTTGAGCGCACGCTCGTGCCTGGCCGGGAAGTCGGTGAGCTCGAAGTAGTGCGTGGCGAAGAGCGTGAACGAGCGGTTGCGATCGTGCAGCTGATGCGCGATCGCGCCGGCCAGCGCCAGGCCGTCGAAGGTCGAGGTGCCGCGGCCGATCTCGTCCATCAGCACCAGCGACTGCTCGGTCGCGGTATGCACGATGGCCGCGGCTTCGGTCATCTCGACCATGAAGGTCGACTGCGCGTTGGCGAGGTCGTCGGCAGCGCCGATGCGGGTGTGGATCGCGTCGATCGGCCCGAGCCGGCACGCCGCCGCCGGCACGAACGAGCCGATCGAAGCCAGCAGCACGATCAGCGCGACCTGGCGCATGAAGGTGCTCTTGCCGCCCATGTTCGGGCCGGTGATCACGAGCATGCGGCGCTTGCGCATCGAGCCGGCAATCGTTGGCCATGAACGAGAGGCCGCGTTCCTGCAGGCGCGCCTCGACGACCGGGTGGCGGCCACGCTCGATCTCGATGCAGGGCTCGCGCACGAAATGCGGCTGGCACCAGTCGGAGCGCTTCGCGCATTCGGCCAAGGCCGCGAGGGCGTCGAGCGAGGCCAGCGCGCGCGCGACCGCCGAGAGCGGCTCGAGATGCGTCGCGAGTGCGTCGAGCAGCGCGTCGTAGAGATGGCTCTCACGCGCCAGCGAGCGCTCGCCGGCCGAGAGCGCCTTGTCCTCGAACGACTTCAGCTCGGGCGTGATGAAGCGCTCGGCGTTCTTCATCGTCTGGCGGCGCTGGTAGTCGTCGGGGACCTTGGCGGCCTGGCCTTGCGAGACCTCGATGAGAAGCCGTGCACGGCGATTGAACTGCACCCGCAGCGTGGCGATGCCGCTGCGCTTGCGCTCGCGCGCTTCGAGCTCGAGCAGGAAGGCGTCGCTGTCGCGGCCGATGGCGCGCAGCTCGTCGAGCTCGGCGTCGTGGCCGGTGGCGATGACGCCGCCGTCGCGCACCAGCGCGGCCGGCTCCTCGGCAAGCGCGCCGATCAGCAGCGCCGTGATCGCGGCGGGCGGCGCGAGCGCCTCGGTCAGCATCGACAACAACAGCGAGCCTTCGCCCGGCACGGCCGCGCGAACGCGCGGCAGGGCGAGCAGCGTCGCGCGCAGACCGCTGAGCTCGCGCGGACGGGCCTGGCGCAAGGCGATGCGCGCAGTGATGCGCTCGACGTCGGCGAGATGGCGCAGCGAGGCACGCAGCTCGTCGAGCCCGGTGGCCTGCAAGGCGGCGATTGCCTCGTGCCGCTGCGTCGCGACGCGCCGCTCGCGCAAGGGCTGCGTCAGCCAGTGGCGCAAGGCGCGGCTGCCCATGCCGGTGCAGCAGCCGTCGAGCGTCGACAGCAGCGTCGGCGCGTCCTGGCCGCGCAAGGTGCGGGTCAGCTCGAGGTTGCGGTGCGTCGTCGGCGGCAGGTCGATCAGATCGCCGGCGCGCTGCACCGACAAGACGATGGACATGGGCGAGCGCGCGACCCTGCGTGTGCTCCGCGTAGCTGAGCAGCGCTGCCGCGGCCGCGTGCGCCAGGCTCAGGTTCTCGGCGCCGAAGCCGGCGAGCGTGGCGACGCTGCAGTTGCGCCAGGAGCTTTCGTGCGCCGAGGGCGCTGTCGAACTGCCACTCGGGTCGGTCGGGTCAGGGTCGGCGCCTCGGCATCGCACGCGCCTTCGGGCAAGTCGGCAGCGACGAGGATCTCCGCCGGCGCAAGGCGCGCGATCCAGCCGGCAAGCTCGCCTTCGCTGCACTCGGTCAGGCCGATCTCGCCGTTCGAAAGCGCGGTCCAGGCCAGCCCGAACAGCTGCGCCGTTGCGCGACGGCGAGCAGCAGCGCATCGCTCTTGTCGGCGAGCAGATCGCTCTCCGTCAACGTGCCCGGCGTGACGATGCGCAGCACCTTGCGCTCGACCGGGCCCTTGCCGAGCGCCGACCTCGCCCACCTGTTCGCAGATCGCGACCGACTCGCCCAGCTTGACCAGGCGCGCGAGATAGCTCTCGACCGCGTGCACGGGCACGCCGGCCATGGGGATCGGCGCACCGTTGCTTGCGCCGCGCGCGGTCAGCGTGATGTCGAGGAGCCGGGCGGCCTTCTTCGCGTCGTCCAGGAAGAGCTCGTAGAAGTCGCCCATCCGGTAGAAAAGCGAGCGTCTCGGGATGGTCGGCCTTGATGCGCAGGTACTGCTGCATCATCGGCGTGTGCACCGTGGCGTCGGCAGTCCGCTCTGCGGCGGATTTCTTCTCTGAGGTCAAGGAATGCTCCGCGGTTGCCGAATGACGGCAGGGTCGATGCTACCGAGACTGCTCCCAGGCCTTGACGCTTGCGGTCTGGCCAAGGCACATTGATAACGAAAAGCCGACAAGCTACGGCGAAACATACACAGGTTGCAATGAACAAGACTTCACCGACTTCGGCAGCGGGAAGCGACACGCGCTACCCCAGTCTGCGCGGCCGCGCCGTCTTCGTCACCGGCGGTGCGACCGGCATCGGCGCGGCGATCGTGACCGCATTCGCGGCCCAGGGCGCGCGCGTCGCTTTCGTCGACTTCAACGAGGAGGCAAGCCTGCAACTGTCGCAGGATCTCGCGGGAGCCGGGCATCCGACGCCGTGGTGGCAGCTCTGCGACGTGCGTGACGTCGGCGCCTTGCAGGCCGCGATCGCGGCCGCGACTTCCGAGCTCGGCGATTTCGCGGCCCTCGTCAACAACGTCGCCAGCGACGATCGGCATTCCCTCGACGCCGTGACGCCCGCCTACTACGACGAGCGCATGTCGGTGAACGAGCGGCCGGCGTTCTTTGCGATCCAGGCCATCGTTCCGGGCATGAAGCGCCTCGGCTTCGGCTCGATCGTCAACCTCGGCTCGATCGGCTGGCAGATCAAGAGCGCCGACTACCCTTGCTACGCGATCGCCAAGTCGTCGGTCAACGGCCTCACGCGCGGCTTGGCCGCAAGCCTCGGCAAGGACCGGATCCGGGTCAACACCGTCACGCCCGGCTGGGTCATGACCGAGCGGCAGATCGAGCTCTGGCTCGACGCCGAGGGCGAGCGCGACCTGGAACGCAACCAGTGCCTGCCCGATCGGCTGAAGCCCGTCGATATCGCGCGCATGGTGCTCTTCCTCGCCTCCGATGACGCCGTGATGTGCACCGCGCAGGAGTTCAAGGTCGACGCCGGGTGGAGCTGAGGCCGGCGACCCCGGCGGCGCGTCAGGCGACCTCCAGGGTGCGGCCGTAGATCGGCAAGCTCGAAGTCTTCAGAGCGCGCATCATCGCCTTGGCCGCAGGAGTCGGTAGCCGGTCGGTACGGGTGATGATGCCGAAATCATCCATGTGGCAAGGCATCGTCAGCGGCAGCGCGGCGACGATGCCGTGGGCTGCGTAGTAGCGGGCGACGTCGGTGGCGAGCACGGCCAGCATGTCGCTTTGCTGCAGCATCCGGGTGATGAACAGAAGCGCGGCGGTCTCGATGACGTTGCTGGGCGGCGCGATTCCGTCTTCCTGGAACATCAGCTCGAAGCGATGCCGCAACACGCTGCCCGCGGGCGGCACGATCCAGCCCGCCCCCGCAACGTCGCGCAAGGCCAAGCCGGCCCTGCCGACCAGAGGATGGCCGGGACGCGCGACGGCGCAGACGGGCTCTCCGGTCAGCCGCTCGTAGCGCAGCTGCGACTTGTCGTGCCGCGCGAACAGGCGGGCCACCAGGATGTCGAGCTTGCCCTGGGCCAGCCGCTCCATGAGGACGTCGCTGGTCTCGATCTCGAGGGCCACGCGCAGCTGGGGATGGTCCTGCTTGAGCAGGGCCACGGCAGGCGGCAGCAGCATCAGCCCGGGCGACGTGATGGCGCCGACGCTGACCTGCCCGAAGCGGCCGGCCTTCAGCGCGGTGAGCTCGTCGTGCGCCTGGTCGAGGCTGGCCAGGGCGGCACGCGCGTGTCGAATCATCGTTTCGCCATAGGGCGTGGGTCGCATGCCGCGCGGCAGTCGATCGAAGAGCTGAACCTCGAGCATGTCCTCCAGGTCCTTCAGCAGCTTGGAGGCCGCTGGCTGCGTGGTGTGCAGGACCTGCGCCGCGCGGTGGATGTTGCCTTCTTCGGCGAGCGCCACCAGGAGCAGCAGCTGGCGACTCTTCAGGCGGCCCCGGATGAACCAGTGCGTGTCATGGGGCATGGGGTTTTCCAGAATTCGGCGACTGATATGGATTGTGTCGAATTCAGTATTGGATCGATACCCGTTCTATTCCTAGACTTGCCGCGCACCTTTTCGGTCGTATCAAGGAGACACCATGACATTCAAAAGACGTTCTCTGCTCGCCACCGCCTCGATCCTGGCGCTGACGGGCGGACTGCCGCTGAGCGCGCTGGCACAGAAGAAGATCGTGCTGGGCTTCAGCCAGGTCGGTGCCGAAAGCGAATGGCGCACCGCCAACACCGAGTCGATCAAGCAGGCCGCCAAGGACGCCGGCATCGATCTGAAGTTTTCCGACGCGCAGCAGAAGCAGGAGAACCAGATCAAGGCGATCCGCTCGTTCATCGCCCAGAAGGTCGACGTGATCGCCTTCTCGCCGGTCGTCGAGTCGGGCTGGGACACGGTGCTGCTCGAAGCCAAGGCGGCGAAGATTCCGGTCATCCTGAGCGACCGCGCCGTCGACTCCAAGGACACCTCGCTCTACGTCACCTTCATGGGCTCCGACTTCACCGAAGAAGGACGCAAGGCCGGCCGCTGGCTCGTCGAGAAGGAAAAGGGCAACAAGGGTCCGGTCAACATCGTCGAGTTGCAGGGCACGGTGGGCTCGGCGCCGGCGATCGATCGCAAGAAGGGCTTCGAGGAGATCATCAAGAGCGATCCCAAGTTCAAGATCATCCGCTCGCAGACCGGCGACTTCACCCGGGCCAAGGGCAAGGAGGTGATGGAAGCCTTCCTCAAGGCCGAGGGCAAGAAGATCAACGTGCTCTTTGCGCACAACGACGACATGGCGATCGGCGCGATCCAGGCGATCGAGGAAGCGGGCCTGAAGCCGGGCAAGGACATCGTCATCGTCTCGATCGACGGCGTCAAAGGCGCGTTCGAGGCGATGATGGCCGGCAAGCTCAACGTCAGCGTCGAATGCAGCCCGCTGCTCGGGCCGCAACTGATGGCGGCGGTGAAAGACGTGGTCGCCGGCAAGTCGGTGCCCAAGCGCATCGTGACGCAGGAGGGCATCTTCCCGATGGAAGTCGCGGCGAAGGAATTTCCGAATCGCAAGTACTAGAGCGGCCGAGCCGACCTGACTGACTCGGCGGCCTGGCCAGCCGCCGAGCCGCATTCGCGACGACGAGAACGAGAACACGCATGGCAGCGACGGCCGACCCGACGAGCCTGCCCGCGCTCCAGCTGCGAGGTATCAGCAAACGCTTCGACGCGGTCGACGCCCTGCTCGACGTGCAGCTTTGTCTGCGTGCCGGCGAGATCCACGCCCTGATGGGCCAGAACGGTGCTGGCAAGTCGACCCTGATCAAGGTGCTGACCGGTGTCCTGCCGAGCGACGCCGGCGAGATGGAGATGAGCGGCGAGCCGATCCGGCCGGCCTCGCCGCTGGAGGCGCAGCGGCTCGGCATCAGCACGGTGTACCAGGAGGTGAACCTCTGCCCGAACCTGTCGGTGGCCGAGAACATCTTCGCCGGCCGCTATCCGCGTTGCGGGGCGTTGCAGGGCTTTCGCATCGACTGGTCGGCGGTGCACCGACGGGCGCGCGAATTGCTCGCCCGCATCGGCCTCGAGATCGACGTGACGCAGCTGCTCTCGGACTGCTCCGTGGCGGTGCAGCAGATGGTGGCCATCGCGCGCGCCCTGGGCATCGAGTCGAGGGTGCTGATCCTCGACGAGCCTACTTCCAGCCTCGACGACGACGAAGTCCAGAAGCTCTTCGCTGTCCTGCGCCGCTTGCGCGGCGAGGGCATGGCGATCGTCTTCGTCACCCACTTCCTGAACCAGATGTATGCCGTGTCGGATCGCGTCACGGTTCTGCGCAACGGCCGCTGGGTCGGCGTCTGGCCGGTGGCCGAGCTCGGGCCGCAGGCCTTGATCGCGGCCATGCTCGGACGCGAGTTCGTCCTGCACACCGGCGCCGCCGCCGCGTCGGTCGCGCCCGCGCCCGAGACGCCGCAGCCTGCTCGACGCGGCGGGCCTGGGACAGGGCGGACGATTGCACCCCGTCGATCTGGCACTGCGTGCCGGCGAGGTGGTCGGCCTGGCGGGCCTGCTCGGCTCGGGTCGAACGGAATTGGCTCGCCTGCTGTTCGGGCTCGAGTCGCCCGACGCCGGGCTGCTGCGCGTCGACGGCAAGGAAGTCCGCTTTGCCAGCCCGGCCGATGCGATCGAGCACGGCCTGGCCTTGTGCCCGGAAGAGCGCAAGGCCGACGGCGTGGTGGCCGAGCTGTCGCTGCGCGAGAACATCGCATTGGCGTTGCAGGCCCGCCGCGGCATGTGGCGCTTCCTGAAGCCGGCGGAGCAGGCCGCGCTGGCCGAGCGCTTCGTGGCGGCACTCGGCATTCGTGCCGCCAGCATCGACATGCCGATGGGCCTGCTCTCGGGCGGCAACCAGCAGAAGGCACTGATCGCGCGCTGGCTCGCCATCGGCCCGCGCCTGCTCATCCTCGACGAGCCCACACGCGGCATCGACGTCGCCGCCAAGCAGGAAATCATGGACGAGATCCTGCGTCTCGCGGCCGCCGGCATGGCCGTGCTTTTCATCTCGTCGGAGATGAACGAAGTGGTGCGCGTTTCGAATCGCATCGCCGTGCTGCGCGACCGCCGCAAGATCGGCGAGCTGCCGGCGGGCAGCAGCGAAGACACGATCTACGCCCTGATCGCGGCCGAGCATGCGAGCGCGTGAGCGGCTCGTCGGACTGCTGCAGGCGGCCAGCCGCCATCGCCTCGCGTGGCCGGTGCTCACCCTGGTTCTCCTGCTGGCGCTGAACGCGGTCTTCAACGCCAGCTTCCTGCATCTCGAATGGCGCGCGGGCCACCTCTACGGCAGCCTGATCGACATCCTCAACCGCGCCGCTCCCCTGGCCATCGTCGCCCTCGGCATGACGCTGGTGATCGCGACGCGCGGCATCGATATCTCGGTCGGCGCGGTCGTCGCCATCGCGGCGGCGCTTGCCGCCTGGATGATCGGCGGGGCGCTCGTGGTGGTCGATGGTGCCGCCACGCACGTCAGCCGCTTTCCGATGCCGCTCGCGATTCTCGCGGCCGTCGCGGTGGCCCTGCTGTGCGGCCTCTGGAACGGCGTGCTGGTGGCGCGCGTCGGGCATGCAGCCGATCATCGCGACCTTGATCCTCATGGTCGCCGGCCGCGGCATCGCCCAGCTCATCACCGGCGGCCAGATCATCACGATCTACTACGAGCCGTTCTTCTTCCTCGGCAACGGCCACCTGCTCGGCCTGCCGTTCTCGCTCTTCGTGGCGGCGGCGATCTTCGCGGCGCTCCATGCGGTGATCACGCGCAGCGCGCTCGGGCTCTTCATCCAGGCGGTCGGCATCAACCCGAGCGCGGCGCGCCTGGCCGGCGTGCGCGCGCGCCGCATCGTCCTCGGCGTCTACGGGTTCTGCGGTGCCTGCGCCGGCGTCGCCGGGCTGCTCATCAGCTCGAACGTGAAGAGCGCGGACGGCAACAACGCCGGCCAGCTCCTCGAGCTCGACGCCATCCTCGCCGTCACGCTCGGCGGCACGGCCCTGACCGGCGGCCGCTTCAGCCTCGTCGGCAGCGTCGTGGGCGCGCTCATCATCCAGACGCTGACCTACGGCATCTATTCGCTCGGCGTGCCGCCGGAGATCAATCTGGTGGTCAAGGCGGTGGTCGTCTTCGCGGTGATGCTGCTGCAGTCGGGCGAGTTCAGGAAGAGCGTGCGCTCCTGGGTCTTGCGGCCGGCCCGGCGCGAGGTCGCGCGATGACCGTGCTGCGCTCGCGCCTGCCGCGCAAGTACCTGCCGCTGGCCGCGACGATTTCGCTTTTCTTCGTCGTGGCGAGCCTTGGCTCGGTCTCGTATCCCGGCTTCTTCTCGGCCCAGGTGTTTTTCAACCTGTTCATCGACAACGCCTTCCTGATCGTCGTCTCGGTCGGCATGACCTTCGTGATCCTCTCGGGCGGCATCGACCTGTCGGTCGGCTCGGTGATCGCCTTGACGACGATGGTCTCCGCCTGCCTGGTCGAGCAGCATGGCTGGAGCCTGGTTCTCGTGCTGCCGCTCGTCCTGCTGATGGGCGCGGCATTCGGTGCCTTCATGGGCGTGCTCATCGAGCGCTTCGACCTGCAGCCTTTCATCGTCACGCTGGCCGGCATGTTCATGGCCCGCGGCCTGTGCTACCTGATCAGCATCGATTCGATCAGCATCACCGATCCCTTGTACGCCGCGGTGTCGCAATGGCGCATTCCGATGTGGGGCGGCGCCTCGGTCTCGGTCGGCGCCGTGCTGGCGATCGTGGTCCTGCTCGGCGGCATCTTCGTGGCGCATTGCACGCCGTTCGGGCGCGCCGTCTACGCGGTCGGCGGCAGCGAGAACTCGGCCCGGTTGATGGGCCTGCCGGTACGCGGCACTCTGGTCGGCGTCTATGCGTTGTCAGGCTTCTGCTCGGCACTGGCGGGCGTGGTCTTCACCTTCTACATGCTCTCCGGCTACGGCCTGCACGCGGTCGGCCTCGAGCTCGATGCCATCGCCGCGGTCGTGATCGGCGGGACGCTGCTGAGCGGCGGCGTCGGCTACGTCGCCGGCACGCTCTTCGGCGTGCTGATGCTGGGCATCATCCAGACCCTGATCTCCTTCGACGGCAGCCTCAGCTCGTGGTGGACGCGCATCGTCGTCGGCGCGCTGCTGTTCGTCTTCTGCCTGCTGCAGCGCCTGTTCGCGCCGCCCGGATCGGCGGCCTGACGCCTCAGCCGCTGCCCGTTGCGCCAGTGCCGCCGACATCGGCGAGCGCGGAGTAGGGCGCGAGCATCTGGACCAGCTGGCCGTAGATCTTGGGGTTGCCGGCCACCACCTCGCGCCGGAACAGATAGTCGGCGTCGCCCGTGAAGTTGCCGACCAGGCCGCCTGCCTCGGTGACCAGCAGCGAGCCGGCAGCGCAATCCCAGGGGGCGAGACCGGTTTCGAAAAAGCCGTCGTACCAGCCGGCGGCCACATAGCAGAGGTCGAGTGCCGCGGCGCCTGGCCGGCGCAGGCCGGCGCAGCTCTTCATGACCAGGGTGAAAAGCCGGACATAGCGATCGAAATCGTCGCCCTTGCGAAACGGAAAGCCGGTGCCGATCAGGGCTTCGGCCATGCGGTTGCGCTTCGAGACGCGCAGCCGCCTGTCGTTGAGAAAGGCACCGCGACCCTTCGAGGCGAAGAAGAGGTCGTTGCGCGCGGGGTCGTAGACGACGGCCTGCTGGATCTGCTGCCGGAACGACAGCGCGATCGACACCGCGTAGGTCGGCAGGCCGTGGATGAAATTGGTGGTGCCGTCGAGCGGGTCGATGATCCAGACGTAGTCGCTGTCCTTGGCCCCCTGGGCGCTGCCCGATTCCTCGGCGAGGATGCCGTGGCCGGGATAGGCGCCCAGCAGCGTCTCGATGATCGATGCCTCGGCGGCGTGGTCGACTTCGGTGACGAAATCGTTCGGCGCCTTGGTGTTGACCGTCAGCCGGTCGAGATCGAGCGAGGCGCGGTTGATGATCGCCCCGGCGCCGCGCGCGGCCTTGATGGCGATGTTGAGCATGGGGTGCAGCGCTTGCGACATGGTTCTGGGATTCGTGAAGAGCCCGGACCTTTGCAGGGATCGGGCCGCGACGCGGCTGCAAAATGAAGAACTGCGAATTTTAGCGGCCACCCATGAGCACCGACGCCACGCGCTTCATCCTGGTCGCAACCAGCCACGCCGGCAACGTTGGCGCGGCGGCGCGGGCGATGAAGGTCATGGGCTTCACCGACCTCGTGCTCGTCGCGCCGCGCTGGCCCGACGTGCTGCAGCGCGCGGAGGCCCTCGCCATGGCCAGCGGCGCCACCGACGTGCTGGCAGGCGCACGCGTCGTGGCGACGCTGGGCGAGGCGCTCCACGGCATCACCTACGCCTGTGCGACGGCCATGACGCCGCGCGACTTCGGGCCACCGACCTTCTCGCCGCGCGATCTCTTCGCCGATCTGGCTCCAGGCGCGCATCGCCTCGCCTTCGTCTTCGGCTCGGAACGCTTCGGCCTGTCGAACGACGATGTCTACGGCTGCCACGCCTGCCTCTCGATTCCCACCGATCCGCGCTACGGCTCGCTCAACCTGGCGCAGGCAGTGCAACTCGTGGCTTACGACTGGCGCCAGGCGCTCGGCGGCTTCGCGGTGACCGCACGGGCCGCCGAAGGCGTCGTTGCCGACGCGCTCGCCGTTCGCGGCCTGCTCGGACACTGGCAGGAGGCGCTGACGACGCTCGGGTTTCTCGATCCGAAGGCGCCGCGCAAGCTCATGTCGCGCCTGCACCGCCTCGCCAACCGGGCCCATCTCACCGTCGAGGAGGTGCAAATCCTGCGCGGCATCGCGCGAGCAGTCGAAGAGCGCAACCGCTAAACTGAATCGCCCTTCGTTTCCGAGCCTTCCATGTTCCAGCGCCTGCGCGAAGACATTGCCTGCATTCTCGAGCGCGACCCGGCGGCGCGCTCGCGCTGGGAGGTGCTCACCTGCTATCCGGGGCTGCATGCCGTCGTCTTGCACCGGTGGGCAGGATGGTGGCATCGCCGCGGCCTGCACTGGCTGGCGCGCTGGATCTCGCAGTGGGCGCGCTTTCTCACTGGCATCGAGATCCACCCCGGCGCCACGATCGGGCGCCGCGTCTTCATCGATCACGGCATGGGCGTGGTCATCGGCGAGACCGCCGAGGTCGGCGACGACTGCACGATCTATCAGGGCGTGACGCTCGGCGGCACCTCGCTCGCGAAGGGGGCCAAGCGCCACCCGACGCTCGGGCGCGGCGTCATCGTCGGCGCCAATTCGCAGGTGCTTGGCGGCTTTGTCGTGGGCGATGGCGCACGCGTCGGCTCGAGCGCGGTCGTGCTGAAGCCGGTGCCGCCCGGCGCCACGGCAGTGGGCAATCCGGCGCGCATCATTCAGGCCGAAGTCGATGTGAATCGCGAAGCGACGGCGGCGAAGATGGGCTTTTCAGCGTACGGCCTGACGCAGGGCGACGACCCGGTTTCGCAGGCCATGAAGGGCCTCATCGACAACGCGTCGGGCCACGAGCACCAGATCGCGCTGCTCTGGCAGGCGATCGAGAAGCTGTCGTCGCGTTCGCGCGAGCTGCCGACGGGCGACTGCGTGCCGGGCGAGGCGCAGACGACCGAGAACTTCGACGCCGAGCGGCTGAGCCGCCTCGTCAAGTAGCCCGGGCCCGGATCGCCGATTTCGGTCGGAAGGCCTTGCAGATCGCGTCGTCGGTCTCGAGGTAGGGACCGCCGATCAGGTCGATGCAGTAGGGCACGGCGGCGAAGAGGCCGGGCACCGGCGGCGCGGCATCGCGCATGCCTTCGAGCGTTTCGGCAATCGCCTTGGGCTGCCCGGGCAGGTTGATGATCAGCGCCTTGGCACGGATCACCGCCACCTGGCGCGACAGGATCGCCGTCGGCACGAAGTTCAGGCTGATGCGTCGCATCTGCTCGCCGAAGCCGGGCATCTCCTTGTCGGCAACCGCCAGCGTCGCCTCGGGCGTGACGTCGCGCGGTGCCGGACCGGTGCCGCCCGTGGTGAGCACGAGGTCGCAGTGCGCGGCATCGACCAGCTCGCGCAGGGTCGTGCTGATCGTGGCCGCGTCATCGGCGATCAGGCGCGTTTCCCAATCGATGGGATTGAGGACCGCGCGGCCCAGCCAATCCTGCAGCGCGGGAATGCCCTTGTCCTCGTAGATCCCGGCCGAGGCGCGGTCGCTGATCGAGACCAGGCCGACGCGGACGCGGTCGCGCTCCGTCGTGGCAGAAGGGGGCGAGTCAGGCCTCGTGCTCATGGCTGCGGATGAACTGGAAAAGCTCGCGAAAGGCACGGCCGCTGCGCTGCTCGGGTGCCAGCGACTGGTCCTTGCGGGCGTTGCGCACGAGGGCACGCAGCTGCTGCAAGTCGGCCTCGGGATGCTCGCTGGCGAAGCGCGTGGTGGCATCGTCGGCGGCGATCAGCTCGGCGCGCCAGCGCTCGGCCTGGTGCAAGGCGAGCGAATCGCGAGCCCGCCCCAGCTGCATCTCGGCCACGGCCTTGCGCACGGGCTCGACGTCGACCGAGCGCATGAGCTTGCCGATCAGCTGCATCTGCCGGCGGCGGGCTTCGTGGCTGCGGATCTTGCGATGCGCACGCAGGGCATCGACAAGCTTTTCATCGAGGCCGAGACTGGCGACATGGTCGTCGCTCATTTCCAGGAGCGCGGCGCCGAGCGCCTGCAGGTCGTGCGACTCTTCCTTGCGCCGTGTCTTGCTCGGCCGCTCGACGGCATAGCGCGCGCTCGCCGGCGGGTCTTCGACGGCGACGGGATCTGAAGGGGGAGGGCGAGTTCGCACGAAAGCGCGAGAGTGTCGGCAAGGGGCGTCGTTATCATAGCCGCCGCCCCTTGCCCGGCGCTCGCTCGCGCCGGCGCCACAACGCCTCTTCCCATGCCCTCTTCGACTTCCGCCTCGCTTTCGCCGACCGACTTCGCCTATTCACGCGAGCGATTTCGCGAGCTCGTCGACGGTGCGCTGGCGAGCGCGCGCGCGCTCGGTGCCAGCGACGCCGTCGCCGAAGTCTCGGAAGGCGTCGGCCTGTCGGTGTCGGTGCGCAAGGGCGAAACCGAGAACGTCGAGCGCAACCGGGACAAGTCGCTCAGCATCACCGTCTACGCCGGGCAACGGCGCGGCAACGCGAGCACCTCTGACTTCTCGCGCGCGGGGCTCGAGCAGACGGTGCGCGCCGCCTGGGACATCGCCCGCTTCACCGCCGTCGATCCCGCTGCCGGCTTGCCCGACGCCGATGACCTGGCCCTCGGTGCCGCCGTCGATCTCGACCTTTTCCATCCCTGGCCGATCGACGCCGCCGCGGCAATCGACATCGCCAGGGAGTGCGAGGCGGCCGCACTCGCCGTCGACCGTCGCATCACGAACTCGGAAGGCGCCGGCGTCTCCGCCCAGCAGTCGCACTTCTATGCCGCGAATACGCGCGGCTTCGGTGCCGGCTACGCCAGCTCGCGTCATTCGCTGTCGGTGGCCCCGATCGCTTCGTTGCCGGGCCGCTCAGGCGACGACATGCAACGCGACGCCTGGTACACCTCGATGCGGGTGCCGCAAGACCTCGCCGCGCCAGCCGCCGTCGGCCGCTATGCCGCCGAGCGCGCCCTGTCGCGCCTCGGTTCGCGCAAGATCAAGACCTGCGAAGTGCCGGTGCTCTACGAATCGTCGCTGGCCTCGGGGCTCCTGGGTGCCTACGTGCAGGCGACGAGCGGCGGTGCGCTTTACCGCAAGTCGTCGTTCCTCGAAGGCAGCCTCGGCAAGCCGGTGCTCTCCGATCACATCGACGTGCACGAGGATCCGCTGCAGCGGCGCGGCAAGGGCAGCGCGCCTTTCGACGACGAAGGCGTGACGACCCGGGCGCGCGACATCGTCGTCGGCGGCGTCGCCCAGACCTACTTTCTCTCCACGTACACGGCGCGCAAGCTCGGCATGAAGACGACCGGACATGCCGGCGGATCGCACAACATGACGCTCAGCTCGCGCCTGACGGCACCGGGCGACGATCTCCCGGCGATGCTGAAAAAGCTGCACCGCGGTCTTTTCGTGATCGAGCTGATGGGCCAGGGCGTCAACTACGTGACCGGCGACTATTCGCGCGGCGCGGCTGGCTTCTGGGTCGAGAACGGCCGCATCGCCTACCCGGTGCACGAGATCACGATCGCCGGCAACCTGCGCCAGATGCTGCGCTCCATCGTCGCCGTCGGTGCCGACGCCTACACGATGGGCAGCAAGACGATCGGCTCGGTCTTGCTCGAGCGCATGAAGATCGCCGGCGCCTGAGCGCCGTCTCGACTCAGACCGCGCGCGCGGCCTGCCAGAGCTTGCCCGAGCGCGCGCCGGAACGGCAAAACGCAAGGATGGGCTTGGGCATCGAGGCGATCAGCTCGCCGAAGCGGGCGATTTCTTCGGGGCTCTGAAAGCCGCCGGCCACCGGCAGGAACGCGTACTCGAGGCCGGCGGCACGCGCGGCGGCCTCCATGGCGGCGTGCGTCG
This sequence comes from uncultured beta proteobacterium, assembly GCA_963778525.1. Taxonomy (GTDB): domain Bacteria; phylum Pseudomonadota; class Gammaproteobacteria; order Burkholderiales; family Burkholderiaceae_C; genus Schlegelella_A. The sequence continues at coordinate 503,158 of CAVZUJ010000002.1, forward strand.
GTTGCGTCGGGCCGCCCTCGAAGTCGGGGCGGTTGTTGATCACGCTCTTGAAGCCGGCGGCAGCCGCTTCTGCCATCGCTTCGGGAGCGAGTTGCGGCGCGACCGAGACATCGGCGTCGAGTCGTTGTACGGCAATGGTCATCGTCTGGCCTCAGCGAGCGAGGGCCGCCTTGACGGCAGCGGAAACGGCGGCCATGTCGGCACGGCCGGCGAAATGGGCCTTGGCCGCAGCCATGACCTTGCCCATGTCGGCCGCCCCGGTGGCGCCGGTCTGGGTCACGAGGGCAGCGACTTCGGCGGCGACCGCATCGGCGCCGAGGCGTTGCGGCAGATAGCTTTCCAGGACCGTCAACTCGGCCGCTTCCTTGTCGACCAGATCCTGCCGTCCACCGGCGCTGAACTGGGCGATCGAATCCTTGCGCTGCTTCACGAGCTTGTCGACGATGGCGATCACGGCGGCATCGTCGAGCACGATGCGTTCATCGACCTCGCGCTGTTTCATCGCCGCCAGCAGACCTCGGATCGTCAACAGGCGCGGTGCGTCCTTCGCGCGCATCGCGTTCTTCATGTCTTCGGTGATGCGGTCTTTGAGCGTCATGGGCTGATTGTGCAAAAAACGACGAAGCCCGCACGGGCGGGCTTCTTTTCGATCGACAGGCGCGACGAGCGCCGCCGGATCAGAACAGCTTCTTCGGCAGCTGCATGCTGCGCACGCGCTTGAAGTGGCGCTTCACCGCCGCTGCCTTCTTGCGCTTGCGCTCGGCCGTGGGCTTCTCGTAGAACTCACGGGCGCGCAGGTCGGTCAGGAGGCCGAGTTTCTCGATGGTTCGCTTGAAGCGGCGAAGGGCCACATCGAAGGGCTCGTTTTCCTTGACTCGAATGGTGGTCATGTAGCAACTGGCATGAAACGCGAAGTCGACGATTATAGCCCGGCTGCGAGGCGCTCGCAATCGGCGGCCAACGCCCGGGCGCAGGCAGCGGCGCTGGCCCATGCCCACTGGAAGTTGTAGCCGCCCAGCCAGCCGGTCACGTCGACCACTTCGCCGATGAAGTGCAGGCCCGGGACGCGGCGACTTTCGAGGCTGCGCGAATCGAGCTCGCGGGTGTCGACGCCGCCGCTGGTGACCTCGGCCTTGCGATAGCCCTCGGTTCCCGATGGCGTCACCTGCCAGGCGTGCAGCCCGGCGGCAAAGTCGATGAGGTCGGCGTCGCGGCAGTCGGCCAGGCGGCGCCCGCGCAGCCCGGGCGAATGCTCGAGCCAGGCCTCGGCAAGGCGGCGCGGCAAGGCTTCGGCAAGCAGGGCGCGGCCTGGCGCAGCGCGGCTCGCTTGCCTGCGAGAAGCTCATCGCGCAGGGAGCGGTCCGGTGCCAGGTCGATCGACAGCACGCTTCCGGCCTGCCAATAGCTCGAGATCTGCAACGCGGCCGGGCCACTCAGTCCGCGATGCGTGAAAAGCAGGTCTTCGGCGAACGACATCGCGCCGGCTCCGGCGCCGGTCGCGACGCGAACCGGCAGAGCCACGCCGGCGAGCGATTCGAAACGCTGGCCGGGCTGCTCCGGGAGAACGAGAGGCACGAGCCCGGGCCGCGGTCTCGACCACCGCATGACCGAACTGTCGCGCCAGGCGATGGCCGAAATCGGTGGCGCCGATCTTCGGGATCGAGAGGCCGCCGCTGGCCACGACCAGCTTGCGCGCGGCGATGGCACCCTGTGTCGTCGCCAGGGCGAAGCGGCTGCCCTCGATCGCCACGCGGTCGACAGTGCAGGGCTGTCGATGGTCCACGCCGCCCTGTGCGCATTCGGCCAGCAGCATGTCGATGATCTGCTGGCTCGAACCGTCGCAGAAGAGCTGGCCCTTGTGCTTCTCGTGCCAGGCGATGCCATGCCGCTCGACCAGATCGATGAAGTCGCGCGGCGTGTAGCGGGCAAGGGCGGAGCGGCAGAAGTCGGGGTTGCGGGAAAGGAATTGCGCCGGGCTCGTTTCGATGTTCGTGAAGTTGCAGCGGCCACCGCCCGAGATGCGAATCTTCTCGGCGATTCGCTCGGCGTGATCGATCAATGCCACGCGCAGTCCCGCCTGGCCGGCGATTGCGGCGCAATGCAGGCCGGCGGCACCGGCGCCGATGATCGCGACGTCGAAGTGCGTCACGCTTGCGGCAGGCTCAAGCCGGCGCTTGCTGCGCGGCCGAGCCGGCCATCGCCGCCGTCGCCTGCACCAGGCATTCGACTTGCGCCGCGATCGCTGGGGGTACCGGTGTGGCGCCATCGACCATGGCCCGGATGTAGTTCGCGGTGGTCGGCGCGTCGCTGCTGCGGGGCAGCGCCGGCATCTCGGTGACGACGCCGGTCTGGCCGGCCAGCGACAGCTCGGCTCGATGTTCGCCGGCCAGGTAGACGTCGAGCTTTTGCAGGCGGCGCGCGTCGGCGACCGGCTCGCCTTCGGTACCGCGCATCAGCATGGCATCGGCGTTGCAATGGGCGATGAATTCGGCCAGGCGCGTACCGTACTCCGGATGGGTGTAGTTCATGACGCGCAGCAACGGGCCGCCGCGACACGGAACCAGCAGCTTGGCAATGGTGTGGCCGGAATTGCGCAATCCGACGACCTTGCGCACGTCGAGCAGCCGTGCCAGCGGCGGGCACAGGGTCTCGGTCAGGATGAAGGCCGGCTCGCCGCGCGTCCATGACTCCTCGACCGCGCCGGCGCTGCCGGCCCAGGCCAGGCCGAGCTCGCGAAAGATCTCGGCGCTGGTGACTCGGCTGCCGTCGCGTGCCGGCCCGTGCACGAGAACGCGCAAGCCCCGCCGCGCCAGCAACATGGCCAGCAAGGCCGTGAGGTTCGGAATCTTGCGCGAGCCGTTGTACGACGCCAGCGCGATCGTGGCAGCGCTGCTGGGAATCGCGACGCAGCGCTCCTGCGCAGCTTGCAGAAACCCGGCGAGCTCGGGCACCGACTCGCCCTTGATGCGCATCGCCAGGGCGAAGGCGCCGATCTCCAGGTCGCTGACGCGCTGGTCGAGCACCTGGCTCATCAGGTCGTGGGCCTGCGTGTCGTCGAGCGACCGGGCACCGTCGCGGCCACGACCGATCTCCCTGATGTACGGGGCGATGCTCATCGGCAGGTGTCGTCGTCTGGCTCGGCGATGCTCGGCCCGGCGGCCGCTGCGCTGCGACGATCAGGCGAGCAGCCGGGTGATGTGCCGCCACTCGGCCTCGCTCACGGGCGTGATCGAGAGACGATTGCCGCGCCGCAGAACGACCATGTCGGCCAGGGCGGGATCGGTGCGCATGGCGTCGAGTCCGAGCAGGCGGGTCTTCTTCACCAGACGCACGTCGACGTTCATCCAGCGCGGGTTGTCGGGCTTCGACTTCTCGTCGAAATATTTGCTCTTCGGATCGAACTGGGTGGCATCCGGGTAGGCCGCCTTGGCCACTTCGGCGATCCCGACCACGCCCGGCTCGGGGCACGACGAGTGATAGAAGAGCACGCCATCGCCCGGCGACATGTCGTCCTTCATGTAGTTGCGCGCCTGGTAGCCGCGGACCCCGTACCAGGCCACCGTCTTTTTGGGCATCGCGGCGACGTCGTCGACGGAGACGTCGCTCGGCTCGCTCTTCATCAACCAGTAGCGCATGGCGGCGGAGGAAGTGGAGGAAAAGGTGTCCGCCGCGAACCGTGAACCGCATTCCTGAACCCAGGCAGTTCAGGTGGGCGAGGTCAGCCTGGTTTCGGGTTCATCTGACGCGAGACGATCACACCTGCCAGGCGATGTTCCAAGCCCTTGCTCTTGCGAGCATCGGTTCAAGGAAATATAGAGTTCACGCGATCGCGACGGACGATTTCATTCTACGCCGCAGGCTCGCAAAAGTGCGTGCGATCAGAGCAGTTGGCCGTCGGCGCCGAGGGCCACGTCGAGACGGCGGATCAGCCCCGCGATGTCGATCCGCGAGGCGTCGTCCGTCGTGCCCGGGTCGGCGTTCATGCTTTCCGTCCGATTCGCGGCGATCGCGGCGACTTGCGGTCGCTCGGCCAGGGCGAAGGCGAGGTTGAGAGCGGCCAGCACGGCGATGCGCTCGCGCGCCTTGACCTTGCCGCCATCGCGGATCGAGCTCATCTCGCGATCCACGGCGGCCACCGCTTCGAGCAACGCCGCCTCGCCGCCTTCCGGGCAGCCGAGGATGTAGCTCTGGCCGAGGATCGTCGCTTCGACCTGCTTCATCCGACGCTCCTCAGTTCGCCATCGGCAGCGCTGTCGAGCAGGCGATCCTTCGCATCGATCGTCTCGGGCTCGCGCGGCAGGCGCTCGAGCAGGACGTCGATCCGGCTGCGCGCCGCGTTCAGGCGCGAGCGCAGGTTGTCGCGTTCCTGGGTGACGGTCGCCAGTTGCTCGCGCAGCAAGACGTTTGTCCGCTGCACTTCCTCGTGCCGGAGCAGCAAGCGCTCGACTCGCTCGGCGAGTTCTTCGATCCTGGACATGGCGCTCCGGGCGGAGGAGGGGTGGCGAATTGTAGGCGGCACCTGCACCGCCGCCGTGCCTTCAAGAGCGGGAATCGTCGCTGCTCGTGAAGGCGTTCATGTCTTGGCGGTCGAGCGCGCAGCGGCGAGAAACGCCGGTGCCGAGTCGCACCAGCGCGCGACGGCACAGCTTTCGCACAGCGGCCGGCGTGCCAGGCAGACATAGCGACCGTGCAGGATGAGCCAGTGATGGGCGTGCGGCAGGAACTCCTCCGGCACGCGCTGCAGCAGCCGGGTTTCGACTTCGAGCGGCGTTGCGCCGAGCGCCAGGCCGGTTCGGTTGGCGACCCTGAACACATGCGTGTCGACCGCCAGCGTCGACTCGCCGAAGGCGACGTTGAGGATGACGTTGGCCGTCTTGCGGCCGACGCCGGGCAACGCCTCGAGCGCCTCGCGCGTGCGCGGCACCTGGCCGCCATGCGCTTCGATCAGGATGCGGCAGGTGGCCAGCAGGTTCTTCGCCTTGGTTCGATACAGGCCGATCGTCTTGATCGCCTCTTCGAGGGCGGGCAGGCCGAGGGCCAGCATCTTCTGCGGCGTCGGTGCAATGGCAAAGAGACGCCGGGTCGCCTTGTTGACGCCGCGGTCGGTGGCTTGCGCCGACAGCAGCACGGCGGCCAGCAATTCGAAGACGCTCGCGTATTCGAGCTCGCTCGCCGGCTCCGGATTGGCTGCGCGCAGGGTCTCGAAGAAAGGAACGATCGCGGCGGCTTTCATGGACAGACTCAGCGTGCCTCGGCGGCCGCCCGGGCCCGAGCCACGGCGGCCGCAACCGCGTCTCGGCGCGCTGCCGCCGCTGCATCGGCCGATGCCGATTCGGCCACCGATTCGGTGTCGAAGCGCGCGGCGTGGGCTTCGTATCGACGGCGGGCCAGCGCCGCTTGGGCCTGGCTCCACGCGTCCCAGCCGGTGCGCTCGCCGCTGATCTCGACCAGCGAGATGCAATCGACGGGACAGACCGGCAGGCAGAGCTCGCAGCCGGTGCAGAGCTCGTCGATCACGGTGTGCATGCGCTTGGCCGCCCCGAGGATCGCGTCGGCCGGGCAGGCCTTCAGGCAGAGGGCGCAGCCGATGCAGGCAGCCTCGTCGATGAGCGCGAGCGAGCGAGGCGTCTCGCGCCCGCATTCGGGATTCAGCGCGAGCTCGGCCTTGCCGGCGATGCGCGCCAATCGGCCGATGCCTTCGGCGCCTCCCGGCGGACAGCGGTTCACGTCGGCGTCGCCTTCGGCCATAGCAACGGCGTAGCCTCGGCAGTCGGCATAGCCGCAACGCCGGCACTGCGTCTGCGGCAGGGCATCGAGCAGCGCCTCGGCCAGGACGGCGGGCTCGGCCATCGCGAAGACCTCAGGCAGTCTGGCGCTTGCGGCGCACGGGAGCCTTCGCCCGCTTCGCCGTCGGGCCGCTGCTGTCCGAGGTGCCGGCCATCCGGGCCGAAGGCCGCTTCGTCTTCACGGCCGCATCGGCGCCGTAGGCGGCGATGAAATCGCGCACCCGCGGATAGACCTTCTCGCGCCAGCGCCGGCCCGAGAAGATGCCGTAGTGACCGGCACCGATCGCGTCGTAGTGAAACTGCCGGTTGGCAGGAACGCCGGTGCACAGATCGTGGGCGGCGCGGGTCTGTCCGGCGCCCGAGATGTCGTCGAGCTCGCCTTCGATGGTCAGGAGCGCGGTCGTCTTGATGTCTTGCGGCCGCACGAGCTGGCCCTTTACCTTCCAGGTGCCGCTGACGAGCGCGAAGTCCTGGAACACGATCCTGATCGTGTCGAGGTAGTACTCGGCCGGCATGTCCAGAACCGCGTTGTACTCGTCGTAGAAATCGCGGTGGAAGTCGGCGTGGCCGTCGTCGCCACGCATCAGGTCGAGGAAGTAGTCGTAGTGCGAGCGCAGGTGCCGATCCGGATTCATGGCGATGAAGCCGGCGTGCTGCAGGAAACCGGGGTAGACGGAGCGGCCCGCACCGGGATAGTTCACCGGCACGCGATAGATCACGTTGTTCTCGAACCAGGCGTAGCTCTTGTTCATCGCCAGGTTGTTGACGGCGGTCGGGCTCTTGCGGGCATCGATCGGTCCGCCCATCATCGTCATCGTCCGTGGCGTTCGGCTCGCCGTTGCTGGCCATCAGCGAAATCGCGGCCAGCACGGGCACGGTGGGCTGGCAGACCGAGATCACGTTCACCTCGGGTCCGATGAACCGGATGAACTCCTGCACATAGGCGACGTAGTCGTCGAGGTGGAACGGGCCCTTGTCTTGCGGCACCATGCGGGCATCGGTCCAGTCGGTGATGTAGACCTTGTGGTCGTGCAGGAGCTCGCGCACGGTCTCGCGCAGCAGCGTCGAGTGGTGCCCCGAAAGAGGCGCGACGACCAGCACCGTGGGCTGCGCCTTCATGCGCTGCAGCGTCGGCAGGTCATCGCTGAAGCGCTTGAACCGGAGCAGGCGGCAGAAGGGCTTCTCGATGGTCACCTGCTCGTGGACGGCCACCTCGGCGCCGTCGAGCTCGACCTGGCGAATGTTGAACTGGGGCTTTTCGTAGTCCTTTGCGAGTCGATGCATCAGCTCGAGCCCGGCCGAGACGCGATGGGCCATCGGCGTGTGCGCGAAGAGCGAGAGCGGATGGTTGTAGAGCTTCGAAGAGGCGCTCGCGAATTCCGAGAAAGGGCTGAGGAGGGCGCGTTGCGCCTCGTACCACTCGTAAAGCATCATGGGTCTGGAATCCTCAGGCAACTCGAACTATGGCGTCGACGACGGTGTCTAGGTTCTTCTCGTTCAGGGCGGCGACGCAGATCCGGCCGGAGTCGACGCCGTAGACGCCGAACTCGCTGCGCAGCCGCTCCATCTGCGCCTTGCTCAGTCCCGAGTAGCTGAACATGCCGCGCTGGCGCGTGATGAACGCCGTTTCGATGCGTGCGCCGGCGGCCTCGAGCCTGCGCCGCAACTCGCCGCGCATGGTCTTGATCCGGCTGCGCATGCCGGCCAGCTCTTCTTCCCACTGGGCGCGCAGCGGCGGGGTCGACAGCACGTGCGCCACGACTGCGGCGCCATGCGTCGGCGGATTCGAGTAGTTGGTGCGGATGACGCGCTTCAACTGGCTCAGCACGCGCGCGGCAGCGTCGGCGGAGGCGCAGACGACCGACAGCGCGCCGACGCGTTCGCCGTAAAGCGAGAAGCTCTTGGAAAAGCTCGTGGCGACGAAGAAGTCGAGGCCGGCGGCGAGGCAGAGCTCCACCGCCAGGCCATCTTCGGCGATACCTTCGCCGAAGCCCTGATACGCCATGTCGAGGAACGGCACCAGCTGCCGCTCGCCGAGAACGGCCACGACCTCGCGCCATTGCGCCGCTGTCAGGTCGCAGCCGGTGGGGTTGTGGCAGCAGGCGTGCAGCACCGCGATCGTGCCGGGCGTGGCCGCTCGCAGCGCGCCCAGCATGGCGGCGAAATCGACATCGTGCCGCGCCGCGTCGTAGTACGGATAGGTGGCGACCTCGAAGCCGGCCCCTTCGAAGAGGGCGCGATGGTTTTCCCAGCTCGGGTCGCTGATCAGCACGCGCGCCTTCGGATTCATGCGTGCCAGCAGGTCGGCTCCGACCTTCAGGCCGCCGGTGCCGCCGACGGCCTGCACGGTGGCGATGCGGCCAGCCCGGCGCGCCTCGTTCTCGGCGCCGAAGATCATGGCCTGGGTCGCGCTGTCATACGCGGCGATGCCGTCGATCGGCAGGTAGCCGCGTGCCTTCGGCGCCTCCATCATCATTTCCTCGGCGGCACGAACGCACTTCAGCAGCGGCAGCTTGCCGTCGGCGTCGTAGTACACGCCGACGCCGAGATTGACCTTCGTCGCACGGGAATCGGCGGCGAATTGATCGTTGATACCCAGAATCGGGTCACGGGGCGCCATCTCGACGGCGTCGAAGAGCGAAGACATCGGGTATCGGTCCTTGAGTTGCGGTATGCATCGGGCCCGCTTGGAAAACGGACACGCGGCGTCATCTGAGTCGCCACGGCCCTCTTCCGGCTTTGCCCGGATCTGGCCTTTGCGTTACCGTGTCGGGTTGCGCTCGTCACGGCAAAACCAACTGATTTTATCTGCCATGTCCGATTCCGCCGATCTCGCTGTTGCCGAAGCGCCCGCTGCCAGGCCCGAAGGCGAATTCATCACGTTCCCGGATTCGCCGTTTCAGCTTTTTCGCCCTTACCAGCCAGCCGGGGACCAGCCGACGGCCATCGCGGGTCTGATCGACGGCATCCGGGACGGCCTGAGCTTTCAGACGCTGCTCGGCGTGACGGGCTCCGGCAAGACCTTCACGATGGCCAACGTCATCGCCCAGATCGGCCGGCCGGCGATCGTGTTCGCTCCGAACAAGACGCTGGCGGCGCAGCTCTACAGCGAATTCCGCGAGTTCTTTCCGAAGAACGCGGTCGAGTACTTCGTCAGCTACTACGACTACTACCAGCCCGAAGCCTACGTACCGCAGCGCGATCTCTTCATCGAGAAGGATTCGCGCGATCAACGAGCACATCGAGCAGATGCGGCTGTCGGCGACGAAAAGCGTGCTCGAGCGGCGCGACGTGATCATCGTCGCCTCGGTCAGTGCCATCTACGGCATCGGTGCGCCCGAGGACTACACCGAGATGCGGATGATCATGCGCGTGGGCGACAAGCTCGGCCAGCGCGACGCGATCGCCCACCTGATCCGGATGCAGTATTCGCGCAACGAGAGCGACTTCTCGCGCGGTACCTTTCGCGTTCGCGGCGACACCATCGACGTCTTCCCGGCCGAGCACAGCGAGCTCGCGATCCGGCTCGAGCTCTTCGACGACGAGCTCGAGTCGCTGACCCTGTTCGATCCGCTGACCGGCCGCATCCGGCAGAAGATTCCGCGCTTCGTCATCTATCCGGCCAGCCACTACGCCACGCCGCGCGGGCGGGTCGTCGCGGCGATCGAGACGATCAAGGAAGAGCTGCGCTGGCGACTGGACGAACTCGTGAAGGCCGGCAAGCTGGTCGAAGCGCAGCGCCTCGAGCAGCGCACACGATTCGATCTGGAGATGCTGCAGGAGATCGGCCACTGCAAGGGGATCGAGAACTACACCCGCCACCTCTCGGGCGCGGCGCCGGGTTCGCCGCCGGCGACGATGGTCGACTACCTGCCGAAGGACGCGCTGATGTTCCTCGACGAGAGCCACGTCATGATCGGCCAGCTCGGTGGCATGTACAACGGCGACCGGGCGCGCAAGACGACGCTCGTCGACTACGGCTTTCGCTTGCCTTCGGCGCTCGACAACCGACCTCTCAAGTTCGAGGAGTTCGAGGCCAAGATGCGTCAGGTGGTGTTCGTTTCGGCCACGCCGGCCGAGTACGAGCGCACCCACGCCGGCCAGGTGGTCGAGCAGCTTGTGCGTCCGACCGGCCTCATCGACCCCATGGTCGAAGTGCGCCCGGCGACGCACCAGGTCGACGATGTGCTGCAGGAGATCCGCGAGCGGGTCGAAGTGAACGAGCGGGTGCTCATCACGACACTGACCAAGCGCATGGCCGAGCAGCTGACCGACTATCTGTCCGACAACGGCGTCAAGGTCCGCTATCTGCACAGCGATATCGAGACGGTGGAGCGGGTCGAGATCCTGCGCGATCTGCGCCTTGGCGCGTTCGACGTGCTGGTGGGCATCAACCTGCTGCGCGAGGGGCTCGATATCCCGGAGGTGTCGCTGGTGGCGATCCTCGACGCCGACAAGGAAGGCTTCCTGCGCTCCGAGCGCAGCCTGATCCAGACGATCGGTCGCGCCGCCAGAAACCTCAATGGCAAGGCCATCCTCTACGCCGACCAGGTGACCGATTCGATGAAGCAGGCGATCGGCGAGACCGACCGCCGCCGCGCCAGGCAGGTGGCGCACAACCTCGCCGAAGGCATCACGCCGGTCAGCGTGGTCAAGCGCATCAAGGACATGATCGACGGCGTCTACAGCGAGAAGAGCGCAAAAGACGACCGCAAGGCGGCACTCGAGGCCGCGGCGGCCGAGTCGATGTCGGAAAAAGACCTCGGCAAGCGGATCAAGCTGCTCGAAAAGCAGATGCTGGAGCACGCCCGGAACCTGGAATTCGAGAAGGCGGCTCGCGTTCGCGACCAGCTGGCGACCCTGCGCGAGCAGGCTTTCGGCGCGCCGGGCGTCGACAACGTCGTTGCCCTTCCGGTGGCGCCGCCCTTGAAGCGGAACTAAACGGCTCAATCTCGACCGAATTAGTCGGCTTCCGTTATACTTGAGCAAATCGCTCGGGTAAGGAAGAGCGGGACGACGGCCTGCCATTTGCCGGGCGTCCGGCAGCCGCTGGCAGCAGCGTTCCGACACCGAACCGAGGAGTTATTGCATGCGTCTGACCACCAAAGGCCGTTTCGCCGTTACCGCGATGATCGATCTTGCCCTGCGCGAGCATTCGGGGCCGGTTGCCCTTGCCGCGATCAGCGCCAGGCAGCAGATCTCGCTCTCCTATCTGGAGCAGCTGTTCGGCAAGCTGCGTCGGCACGAGCTCGTGGAAAGCACACGAGGCCCGGGCGGCGGCTATTCGCTGGGGCGCAAGTCCGAAGAAATCACGGTCGCCGACATCATCGTTGCGGTCGATGAGCCGATCGACGCCACCGGCTGTGCCGGCAAGGAAAACTGCATGGGCGACGACGCCGGCCGCTGCATGACGCACGACCTGTGGGCCAGTCTCAACTCCAAGATGATCGAGTTCCTCGACTCCGTGTCGCTGAAGAAGCTGGTTGACGAGCAGATCGCCAAGGGTGTCTCGATCGAGGAGCACCCGGTCAAGCGCGCGATCTCGACGCAGCCGGTGGTCAAGCCGATCAAGATCACTGCGCCGAACTCGGTGTTTGCCTTGGGAGCGGCATTCTCGAAGTAATCGGCATCGCCATGGACATGACCCCGCATTTCCCGATCTACATGGACTACGGCGCGACGACGCCGGTCGATCAGCGCGTCGTCGACGCGATGATTCCCTGGCTGCGCGAGCACTTCGGCAATCCGGCGTCACGCAGCCATGCCTGGGGTTGGGAAGCGGAGGCGGCGGTCGAGAAGGCGCGCGCTGAAGTGGCCGCGCTCATCGGCGCCGACCCGCGCGAGATCATCTGGACGTCGGGTGCGACCGAGTCCGACAACCTGGCGCTCAAGGGCGCGGCGCAGTTCTACAAGACCCGCGGCAAGCATCTCGTCACGGTCAAGACCGAGCACAAGGCCGTGCTCGACACGATGCGCGAGCTCGAGCGCCAGGGCTTCGAGGTCACGTATCTCGACGTCGAGGAAGATGGCCTGCTCGATCTCGACAAGCTGAAGGCTGCGCTCAGGCCCGACACGATCCTCGTTTCCGTCATGTACGTGAACAACGAGATCGGCGTGATTCAGGACATCGCCGCCATCGGCGCGATGTGCCGCGAGCGCAGCATCATCTTCCACGTCGACGCCGCGCAGGCCACCGGCAAGGTGCAGATCGACCTGGCGACGCTGCCGGTCGACCTGATGAGCCTGGCCTCGCACAAGACCTACGGCCCCAAGGGCATCGGCGCGCTCTACGTGCGGCGCAAACCCCGGGTTCGGATCGAAGCACAGATGCATGGCGGCGGCCACGAGCGCGGCATGCGCTCGGGCACGTTGCCGACGCATCAGATCGTCGGCATGGGCGAGGCGTTTCGGATCGCGCGCCAGGAAATGGGCAGCGAGAGCGAGCGCATTCGCATGCTGCACAGAAAGCTCGTCGATGGACTGTCGGACATCGAGCAGACCTTCCTCAACGGGCACCCGACGCAGCGCGTGCCGCACAACGTCAACATGTCGTTCAACTTCGTCGAGGGCGAGTCGCTCATCATGGGCGTCAAGGGGATCGCGGTGTCGTCGGGATCGGCCTGCACCTCGGCGAGCCTGGAGCCCAGCTATGTGCTGCGCGCGCTCGGGCGCAGCGACGAATTGGCGCACTCGAGCCTGCGCATGACCATCGGCCGTTTCACGACCGAAGAAGAAATCGACTACGTCGTCACCACCTTGAAGGATCGCGTTGCCAAGCTGCGCGATCTGTCGCCGCTCTGGGACATGTACAAGGAAGGCGTCGACATCAGCGCGATCCAGTGGGCAGCCCACTGAGTCGAACGACGCATCACCTGGAGAATCTGAAATGGCATACAGCGCGAAAGTCGTCGAGCACTACGAGAATCCGCGCAACGTCGGCACCTTCGACAAGGGCGACGACACGGTGGGTACCGGCATGGTCGGCGCGCCGGCCTGTGGCGACGTGATGAAGCTGCAGATCAAGGTCAACCCGCAAACCGGCTTGATCGAGGACGCGAAGTTCAAGACCTACGGGTGCGGCTCGGCCATCGCCTCGAGCTCGCTCGTGACCGAATGGGTCAAGGGCAAGTCTCTCGACGAAGCGCTGACCATCAAGAACACCCACATCGCCCAGGAGCTGGCGCTGCCTCCGGTGAAGATCCACTGCTCGATCCTTGCCGAGGATGCAATCAAGGCGGCGGTGAGCGACTATCGCGCCAAGAACGTCGTGGGCCAGGCTCGCGACAGCGCCGCGTCCGCGACGGCCAGCACCGCGCTCTGACATGGCAGTGACTCTCACCGAGGCGGCCGCCCGCCACGTCACGCGCTACCTCGGCAAGCGAGGCAAGGGCGTGGGGGTGCGCCTGGGCGTGAAGACGACGGGTTGCTCCGGGCTTGCCTACAAGCTCGAATACGCGGACGCCTTCGCAGCCGAGGATCTCGTCTTCGAGGATCACGGCGTCAAGGTCATCGTCGATCCGAAGAGCCTGCCGTACATCGATGGCACCGAGCTGGACTTCGTCCGCGAAGGCCTGAACGAGGGCTTCAAGTTCCACAATCCGCGCGAGAAGGACCGCTGCGGTTGCGGCGAGTCGTTTCGCGTCTAGCGCGGCGGTCGGCTCGCTGACGCCTCGCTGGTTCCGGCGGGCCCGCTGTGCGGGCCTTTCTCATTTCCATGCCCCTCGATAGCGACGACTTCGAACTTTTCGGCCTGCCTCGACGCTTTGCCCTGGAGCCGCGCGAGCTCGAGGCGCGGCGGCGGACACTGCAGGCGCAGGTGCATCCGGATCGCTTCGCTGCCGATGGCGCGGCCGCGCAGCGTGTGGCGATGCAGTGGGCGGTTCGCGTCAACGAGGGCTACCAGCGATTGAAGGATCCGCTCCGGCGCGCGGCCTACCTGTGCGAATTGCAAGGCGTGCCGATCGCCGCCGAAGACAACACCGCGATGCCGCCGGAATTCCTCATGCAGCAGATGGCCTGGCGCGAGGCCCTCGACGAAGCCGCCGGACGCGGTGAAGTGGAAGCGATTGCGGCCGAGCTGGACGCGCACCGACGCGCAGCCTATGGCGATCTTGCCGTTGCGCTCGATGGGAGAGGAGATTTCCAGGCCGCCGCGCAGCAGGTGCGCGCGCTGATGTTTGTCGATCGCTTCGCCGAAGATGTCGGGCAGCGTCTCGAATCGCTGGAGGCTTGAGACGTGGCCTTGTTGCAGATCTCGGAGCCCGGTGCATCTCCCGACCCGCATCAGCGACGATATGTCGTCGGCATCGATCTCGGCACGACCCACTCGCTAGTTGCGGCGGTACGCAGCGGCGTCGCCGAGTGCCTGCCCGACGCGGCCGGCCGGGTCATCCTGCCGTCGGCAGTCCACTACACCGCGGCAGGGCGAGCCGAGGTTGGCCAAGCGGCCCTCGACCAGGCGGTGGTCGATCCGCACAACACCATCGTTTCCGTGAAGCGTCTGATGGGCCGCGGGCTGGCCGACGTGATCGACAGCAGCACGCCGCGCTACGAGTTCGTCGATGCGCCGGGCATGGTTCGGCTGCAGACGGCGGCGGGCGTCAAGTCGCCCGTCGAAGTGTCGGCCGAGATTCTGGCGACCTTGCGGCAACGGGCCGAGGACACGCTCGATGCCGACCTTTTCGGTGCTGTCGTCACCGTGCCGGCTTATTTCGACGATGCCCAGCGACAGGCCACCAAGGACGCCGCCGAGCTCGCGGGTCTTCACGTGCTTCGCCTCGTCAGCGAGCCGACTGCGGCCGCGATCGCCTATGGTCTTGACCACGCTGCCGAAGGCCTGTACGCCGTCTACGATTTCGGCGGCGGGACTTTCGACATCTCGCTGCTGCGCCTGACGCGCGGCGTGTTCGAGGTGGTTGCCACGGGCGGCGATTCCGCCCTGGGCGGCGATGACATCGACGCCGCGCTCGCTGCGTGGGCTCTGGCACGCGCTGGCGTCGCCGCGACGCGCCCGCACCACGAGCGTGCCGCTGCGCTCGCGGCGCGCGGGGCGAAGGAAGCGCTTTCGAGCGCGACGCGTGTCGATTTCTCGCTGTCGATCGAAGGCGCTTCGATCTCGCTCCCGCTGGAGCGCGCCGACCTCGAGTCGGTGGCGCAACCGTTCATCGATCGCACGCTGGCGGCTGTTCGCAAGGTCTTGCGCGACGCGCGCATCAAGGCATCAGAGGTCGACGGCGTTGTCCTGGTCGGCGGATCGACGCGCATGCCGCTGGTCCAGCGAGCCGTGGGCGAGCTGTTCGGCCGAGCGCCACTCGTCGATCTCGATCCGGATCAAGTCGTCGCCCTCGGTGCGGCGATTCAGGCCGAGGCTTTGGCAGGAAATGCGTCGGCTGCCGACGTGCTGCTGCTCGATGTCATCGCGCTTTCGCTCGGCCTCGAGACCATGGGCGGGCTCGTCGAGCGGATCATCCCGCGCAACAGCCCGATCCCGACGGCGCGGGCGCAGGAATTCACGACCTTCCAGGACGGGCAGACGGCGATGGCGATTCACGTCGTGCAAGGCGAGCGTGACCTGGTCGCCGACTGTCGTTCGCTGGCGCGCTTCGAATTGCGCGGCATTCCGCCGATGGTGGCGGGAGCGGCCCGCATCCGCGTGGCCTTCACGGTCGATGCTGACGGCCTCCTTGGCGTTACGGCCCGTGAAGAGACTTCCGGTGTCGAGGCGTCGGTGAACGTGAAGCCGAGCTATGGCCTGAGCGACGAGGAGGTGGCCCGCATGCTGCGAGATAGTTTCGGCTCTGCCGAGGCCGACATGGCCGAACGCGGCGCACGTGAAGCGCAGGTGGATGCCGATCGACTGCTGGCCGCCACGGCCACCGCGTTGCAGGCCGACGGCGATTTGTTGACGAACGAAGAACGCTCGGCGATCGACGCAGCCATGGCGGCCTTGGCGAGCGCTCGTTCGCGGTCGGACCGGGGCGCTACGGAGGCCGCGGTCAAGAAGCTCGCCGCCGCCACCGAGGGTTTCGCTGCCGAGCGCATGAATCGCGGCATTCGCCGGGCGCTGGCCGGCCGCCGCATCGAGGACGTCTGACCGTGCCGCATATCAAGGTCCTGCCTCACCCCGAATACTGCCCGCAAGGCAAGGACATCGAGGCTGCGCCGGGCGAGTCGATCTGCGAGGCATTGCTGGAGAACGGAGTGCCCATCGAGCACGCGTGCGAGATGAGTTGCGCTTGCACGACCTGCCACGTCGTGGTCAGGGAAGGCTTCGCCTCGCTCGGCGAGCTCGACGAGAGCGAAGAAGACCTGCTCGACCGCGCCTGGGGCCTGGAGCCGACGTCAAGGCTCTCGTGTCAGGCGATCATGGCGCGGGAGGATGTGACGATCGAGATACCGAAGTACTCGATCAATCACGCGAAGGAAAAGCACTGAGGCTCGGCTACGCCAAGCTGGAGTCAGTGGTCTTCCTGAACGGCCGGCGTAGCACGGCGCAGCCAGCCAAGGCGGCCGATCGAATCTAGAAACGAGTCTGGCGCCGTGCTGTCGCGCTCGTCCAGTACGCCACGAGTGTCGAGCAACTCCAGCAGGCTTTTCAGATCGCTCTTCTTCAGGCCGCTGACTTCTACAAGCTGAGCCAGAGACATGTGACGCAGGGACATGTCACTCAGAACACGACGATGACCGGTGCGCTTGAACTCCGGGGGAAGCTCGGGCCAGGCGACAAGGCGGTACTCTTTCATGATCAGGTTGGATTCGCTACAGGCAAATTCCGAGCGGATGTTGAGGGTACCCGAGTGCGGAGTCCACGGGGAACCCAAATGTGTGGCGTTTCGTGATATTTGCGACAGTTGGCTTGCAACTCGGCAAGCGTTCGTATTCCATACGATCAGTGAGAGGAGGGCGTTGTTCGCCGCTGTGCAAGGACAGATGATTCAATCGCATTTCTCAAAATGCCGACGCGGAATCGATCGAAGAAGATTGCACCTTGGGAGCGAGTGAGGCGCGCGCATTCTTACCGCTTCCTGCAGATACCATGACTGTCGGTTGCGTTCGCGAGTAGCGCCTTGATAAAAGCTTGCGTTTGCCGCGCAGAGGCGTCCTTCCTTCTCACCTTCGGCGAGGGGCGGTATCTCGCCTCGAGGAGTCTTGACATGACCATTTCTACCCCATCGCGCTTTGGCGCCCTCAACGAGGGCGATTCCTTTCACCTTCCGATGCCGGGATTGTTTGTGGATATGGAGGCCGGATCGGGATGTGTTGCGCTGACGAGCGAATTTCTTCAGGCCGCCCCCAACGTTCGATTCGGTATCTTGCAGCAGTGGCTTCGTGCCCTTAGTGCCCACAAGGATGCCGCGCTTGTTGAGATGTTTCGCGAATACTCGGACGGCTTCCAGAATCTGACCATCGTCGATCAGATCGACAGCTTCCGTCTTCATTGCTCTCGTCACGGAGTTCCTTGTCCCTCGGACTTCGCGGTCCTTCTCCAAAGATACTGAGTCCGGTGATTCTTCAGAAAATTGCCTCCCGCCTCGGCGTCGAACTCGACGCAGATACCCGGGAGAACGTGGCCAACGAGCAGGTCCGCATGGTCTGGTCGCATGCGGCGTTTGCGGCTCTTATTGCTTCGGCATTCGCCGTTCTTGCCGCAGTGCACTTGATCGGAGTGGTCGACCTTCGCGCCATCCAGGTCTGGATCGCTTTGAAGCTGCTCGTCGTGGCGCCTCGAGTCGTCATGTCCCAGGTATATCGGCGTCGAGGGTTCCCGGTCGGCAAATCGTGGCGTCTGCGAACGTACTGGCTCTTAGGGGCCGACGGTGCCGTCTGGGGAATGGCGGGGTTGTGGGTCATCGGGTACGGACATCAATACTGCCTCACTCGTGACGGCGAGCCTTTGTTGCGTCGCATGCGTGGCGACTTTCGGTATTCAGGTCAGCAAGGTGGCGACCGCCGCCTACGTAGTACCGATCATTGCGCCGATGGTGCTTGGAATGGTTTTGCGCGGCGATGCTTTCGGAGCCTATGGCGGAATTGGCCTGACCCTGTTTCTTGTCCAGGTGCTGATCACGGCAGGACGGTCGCACGCGAAGCTTTCGGAAGTCTTCCTGTTGCGAATCCATGCCGCCCGAATTTCCGCTGAGCGAGAGCAGGCCTTGGAACTCGCGCAACGCCAGTCGGCCGTCAAGAGCCAGTTTCTTGGCACGGTTAGCCATGAGCTTCGTACGCCGATTCATGGAATGCTCGGCGTTGCACGGCTGGTTCATGTCGAATCCGGCGACGTTGTAGTCAAGAAGCGCATGGAGCTTGTCGAGGCATCCGGTACGCACTTGCTCCGTCTCGTGACCGATTTGATTGACGTTTCGCGGATCGAGTCGGGCCAGATGCGCATTCAGCGCCTGGTATTCGACCTGCGAAGTGAGGTAGAGCGGATCTCCGACATCTATTCCGTGCGCGCAGCAGAAAAGGGGCTGGTCTTCACGCTCGACAGTCGCATCGAGGGTTCGATCTGGGTGACTGGCGATCCCGTGCGATTGCGGCAGGTGCTTCACAACCTGCTTGGCAATGCAATCAAATTCACGAAGAAGGGATGGATTCACCTGATGGTCTGGTATGGCACCCAGCCCGGAGAAATCCATTTCGAGGTCAGAGATACCGGCATCGGGATCAGCGAAGAAGATCAGAAGCTGGTCTTCGATGCGTTCCGACAGGTTGGATCGCACATCGACGCCCGCCGCCAGGGCACCGGCTTGGGCCTGACGATCGCTCATGAACTCGCCCAACTTCTAGGCGGCGGAATATCCTTGAAGAGCCGCCCTGATTTCGGATCCGTGTTCGACTTTTGGGTGAGGTTGGAGTCCGCGACGAAACCTCGGTCCTACGACGGCCCGACGGATCCTCTTGCGGGCGAGGGCGTTGATATCTGCGCGCGAATACTGTTGGTCGAGGACAACGACGTAAACGCACTGATCGCCGGCTCCATGTTGGCCAACCAGGGCCATCAGGTAGAGCGCGTCGCCGACGGCGCCGAGGCCGTTCGAAGAGCACTGCGAGAGATTGACCGTCCTGACCTCGTCCTGATGGACTGCATGATGCCGACCATGGACGGCTTCGAAGCGACTCGGTCGATCCGTGCTCAGGAGGAGGCCATGGGCCTTTCGAGGTTGCCGATCATTGCCTTGTCGGCAATCATTGACGAGGAAACCAGTCGCCAGTCACTCGCCGCCGGCATGGACGACTCGTTGGGCAAGCCATTCACCAACGACGCGCTGCGCGACGTCATGCGCCCCTGGCTCGCTTTGCGCGAGAGCGCGCGCCAAGGTGCACTTGAGGGGCTTGCGAGCCGCCCTGACTCAGTTGACGAGAATCGCGCGACCTGAAGCAGCCCTTGCGGTCGGATCGGAGCCTCGCTCCCATCGCCCACCCGCCGGGATCCAGGGGCTCGCAGTACCGTTGCGTGCTGCGTCGCGCCGCGGCAGAGCAGGACGACGCGAGAACAGCTGGATGTCAGGATGAGCTGTTTCGATCATGAAGTCGTAAAGCG
Organism: uncultured beta proteobacterium; assembly: GCA_963778525.1. GTDB lineage: Bacteria > Pseudomonadota > Gammaproteobacteria > Burkholderiales > Burkholderiaceae_C > Schlegelella_A. The sequence goes on from CAVZUJ010000002.1 coordinate 522,484, forward strand.
GATGCTTTGATTCCCGCCATTGACTTTCCGCTGCTGTGACGTTGAACATGAGAACGTGGTGCTGAAGCCGGCCCATGTGGAGCAAGGGAAACATCTGCGCTCGATCCAGCATCGTCTTGAATCCTAGTCGGCGATATTGCCGAACAAGAGCTTCGCTGCGCGCGCCTATCACCATCCACCGAACCTGAGTCGCGACGCAGAACAGGTAACTCGTCTTCATGAGGCAAAGTTTGACGAGCGGATCGGCACCTGGCACAGCCGAGAGACGCGTGATTTCAGCTCGGGTGTCGTTCCGCATCTCCTCGGGAACGGAGACGCTGTGCTCGATCAGCAGCGGACCTCCCGCATTCGTTTGAAACCGTGCCGTCCCGACGGCACTGCCGCTTCGTCTTGTCCACACACAAAACCACCACGGTGTTCTCGTCGGCATCCAGGAGATCCGGCTCGAGCATCGTTTCATGAAGTTGCGGCAGGTGATGCCCATACGACTGGGCGCGTACCCGGCATGCCGCCTCGAGCTCCTGGGGCGTCCGAGCAATCCTTATTTCGAAGCTGAGCGACTGGGTATGCATCGTCGGATTTCCCCCTCTTATTTTCGGACGTGCGCTCGGCTGGCACGATTTGGCGACAATACCCGTTTTTGACGCCATCTTGGCCGCGAGGGCGCGCCAAGTCGTTTCGAAGCGACGGAGCGGCCGATGCAAATTTTGGCGAGGCTCCTGGTGGCGCGATCTACTTGGCCATCTTTGGAGCCCGAAATTCTCGCCTGATTTTCCATGAAATTGATTCTGGGTATCGAAACCTCCTGCGATGAAACCGGTGTTGCACTCATCGGGACACGCGGCGACAACCGGACGCCCCGCTTGCTGGCGCATGCGCTCCACAGCCAGATCGACCTTCATGCGGACTATGGCGGCGTCGTTCCCGAATTGGCCTCGCGCGATCACATCCGGCGCGTGTTGCCTTTGCTCGCCGAAGTCCTGGCGCAAGCTGGCGCTCACGTCAACGTCGATCGACCTCGTTGCCTACACGCGTGGGCCAGGCCTCGCCGGTGCTTTGCTCGTTGGCGCCGGCGTCGCCTGTGCATTGGGTGCGGCGCTCGAACGCGCTACTACAGGGGTTCATCACTCTGGAAGGGCACCTGCTTTCGCCCTTTCTCGCCTCCGATCCTCCCCAGTTCCCCTTCGTCGCCCTGCTGGTCTCCGGCGGCCACACCCAGCTTCTCGAGGTGGCCGACGTTGGCCACTATCACTTGCTCGGCGACACGATCGACGACGCCGCGGGGGAGGCCTTCGACAAATCGGCCAAATTACTCGGGCTCGGCTATCCCGGCGGGCCGGCATTGGCGCGGCTCGCCGAATTCGGTGATCCGGGTGCGTTCGCCCTGCCGAGGCCGCTTTTGCAGCGCGACTCGCTCGACTTTTCCTTCGCTGGCCTGAAGACGGCGGTGCGGACGCATGCGCTGAAGCTCCAAGGGGCCGCCTGCGAGCAGGCGCGCGCCGACCTTGCCGCATCGACGCAAGAGGCGATCGTCGACGTGCTCGTTCGCAAGTCGATGGCGGCGTTGGCGCAAACCGGGCTCAAGCGCCTCGTCATCGCCGGCGGCGTCGGCGCCAATGCGTTGCTGCGAGCGCGCCTCGAGGCCGAATGCAAAAAGCGCCAGGCCCGGGTTCACTTTCCGGAGCTGGCGCTATGCACCGACAACGGCGCGATGATCGCGCTGGCGGCGGCGATGCGGATGCAGCGCGGCATCGCGCACGCCTCGGCCGACTACGCCTTCGACGTGCTGCCGCGCTGGCCGCTCATGGCGGTCAACGAAGCGGCGGCCGCGCGCTGAGGCGCGTTGCCGCCGCGTTCTCAGGCGATGCTGAGCTGTGTCGCGCCGGCCGGCACTTTCTTGGCCAGCGTCAGCGTCAGGACGCCGTTTTCGAACTTCGCTTGCGAAGCAGCCTGGTCGACCTCGGTCGGCAGGACGATGGTGCGCGAGTAGATCGGCGCCAGCCGTTCGCGATAGAGAACGCGATCCGCATTGGCAGGCTTGACCTCGGCTGGCGTCGCGCCTTCAGCCTGCGGCTGTGCCGCAGCGGCGCTTGCGGCGGCACCGGTCAGGGTGACACGACGGCCTTCGACCGAGACCTTGAGCTGCTCGCGCGTCGCGCCGGGAACGTCGAGCACGACGGTATACGTCGCGTCGCCTTCCGACACATCCATCGCGGGGGTGCGGGTTTCGGAGCTGGTTTTGTCGCCGCCGAAGTATTGGACATACGAATCGTCGAAGAGGCGGTCGAGCGCGGTACTGAACGACGGTACGGCGCGAGCGCGCGAGGCGCTGCGGGAAAGAGGCAGAACGAACATGGAAGACTCCTAGAATTCATCGGCCGCGGCCCATCGCAGCGACCCTGCCGCCGAAATGAGAGCGGCATTTTTGTTTTCAAGGGCATCACGTGCATCGGATGAGACAAGTCGTCGAGGATCTGCCGGGTTCGAAGATCCGCGAGGTCGCCAACGCCGGGCTCGGACGCGACGACGTTCTCGCGTTCTGGTTCGGCGAAAGCGACGAGCCGACGCCGGAGTTCGTTCGTGCCGCTGCCGTGCGCTCGCTCGATGCGGGCGAGACCTTCTATTCGCACAACCTCGGCTTGCCCGAGTTGCGCGATGCGATTGCGAAGTACACCAGCGCCTTGCATCAGCCGGTGAGCGCCGAGCGCATCGCCGTCACGTCGTCCGGGGTCAACGCCCTGATGTTGACGATGCAACTCCTCGTCGGCGCCGGTGACGAGGTTGTCGCGGTCACACCGGTCTGGCCCAATCTGACGGCCCAGCCGGCCATCCTCGGCGCGCACGTCGTTCGTTTTTCGCTCCGCGCCGACAGTGGCACCTGGCGCCTCGACCTCGACGCGCTGCGGCAGGCAGTGACGCCGAAGACAAGGGTGCTGCTCGTCAATTCGCCGAACAATCCGACGGGTTGGACGCTCAGCCGGGAAGAGCAGGCCGCGCTGCTCGCGCACTGCCGGACAACGGGCACCTGGATCGTGGCCGACGAGGTCTACGAGCGCATCTATTTCAGCGATCCCGCCCGGTGTGCGCCGAGCTTCCTGGACCTGGCCGATGCCGATGATCGCCTGGTCGTCGTCCACAGCTTCTCGAAGAGCTTCCTGATGACGGGCTGGCGTCTGGGCTGGATCGTTCACCCGGAGGGCGCGGGCCCTTCGCTCGCCAAGCTGATCGAATTCAACACCTCGTGCGCGCCGGTCTTCATCCAGCGCGCGGCCCTGGCGGCGTTGGCGCAAGCCGGGCCGTATGTCCCGGGGCTGGTCGATCGCCTGCGCACCTGCCGAGACCTCTTGTTGCCGCGCCTGGCGGCACTTCCCGGCGTTTCCGTGGCCACGCCGGCCGGCGGCCTCTATGCATTCTTCAGCGTCGCGGGGCAGCGCGACTCGCTTGCCCTGGCCAAGCGCCTGGTCGCCGAGGCAGGGCTGGGGCTCGCGCCGGGTGCCGCGTTCGGACCGGAAGGCGAAGGCTGGCTGCGCTGGTGTTTCGCGTCGCGCGACCCGGCGCGCCTGCTGGACGGGGTCGAGCGCCTGACTCGCTTCCTGCGTCTATAATCGAAGGCTCAGCTGCAGTGGCAGCGAGCCAGCACGACGCCGGTCGGTTTCACCGGCGCTCGCAAGTCGACATTCGAAACCGTGGCGTGGCCGTCGTGCCGGCGCTCGGTTTCATTTCAGGAAACGAGATGCCAGCTACCATCGAACACAAAGCCGAAATCGTCAAGGCGCACGCCCGCGGCGCTGCCGACACCGGTTCCACCGAAGTGCAAGTCGCCCTGTTGACCGACCGGATCAACGAGCTCACGCCGCACTTCAAGACCCACCTCAAAGACCACCACGGCCGGCGCGGCCTGTTGAAGATGGTCAACCGGCGCAAGAGCCTCCTGTCCTATCTGAAGGATACGGATGCCGAGCGCTATACCGCGCTGATCCAGAAGCTCGGCCTGCGCAAGTAGGTCTCAGACAGGATGCCGAATGCCTCGCGCGGGTCGAACCGGCGGGCACTTCGGCAGTTGGAACGGGAAGCAGGCCAGCGAGGCTGTGTCATTCCACCGATGTTCGCCAGAACCGTCCGCGAGCACCCTTGGAATGGCATTTCGCTAGAAGCTCTCGTTCCGGGTGACGGCGCCGCCCCGAAGGCGCTCTTCGCTACGGAGTACACGCAATGAGCATGTTCAACAAGATCACCAAGACCTTCCAATGGGGCGGCCGCACCGTCACGCTCGAGACCGGCGAGATCGCCCGTCAATCGGGCGGCGCCGTCGTCGTCTCGATCGAAGACACGGTCATCCTGGCCACGGTCGTCGCCAAGAAAGACGCCAAGCCGGGGCAGGACTTCTTCCCGCTGACCGTCGACTACGTCGAGAAGACCTACGCTGCGGGCAAGATCCCGGGCAGCTTCTTCAAGCGCGAAGGCCGCCCGAGCGAGCTCGAAACGCTGACCTCGCGGCTCATCGACCGGCCGTTGCGGCCGCTCTTTCCCGAAGGCTTCTACAACGAAGTCCAGGTCATCATCCACGTGTTGTCGCTGAACCCGGAAATCGCGGCCGACATCCCTTCGCTGATCGGCGCCAGCGCCGCCCTGGCGATCTCCGGCATTCCGTTCAACGGCCCGATCGGTGCCGCGCGCGTCGGCTACATCGGCGGCCAGTACGTCCTGAATCCGACCAAGGCCCAGATGGCCGAGACGCAGATGGACCTCATCGTCGCCGGCACTGAAGCCGCCGTGCTGATGGTGGAGTCCGAAGCCAAGCAGCTGACCGAAGAAGTGATGCTCGGCGGCGTGGTCTTCGGCCACGAGCAGGGCAACATCGCCATCGCCGCGATCAACGAGCTGGTGCGCGACGCCGGCAAGCCGGTCTGGGATTGGCAAGCGCCGGCCAAGGACGATGCCCTCATCGCCCAGGTGTCGGCGCATGCCGAACAGTCGATCAACGCGGCCTACCAGATCCGTTCGAAGCAGACCCGCACGCACGCGCTGCGCGACGCTGCCACAGCGGCCAAGAGCGCGCTGACGGCGTCGGGCGTGGCCTTCGACCCGGTCAAGGTCGACAACATGCTGTTCGACATCGAAGCCAAGATCGTGCGCAGCCAGATCCTCTCGGGCGAGCCGCGCATCGACGGCCGCGACACGCGCACCGTGCGCCCGATCGAGATCCGCACCAGCCTCCTGCCGCGTGTCCACGGCTCGGCGCTCTTCACGCGCGGCGAGACCCAGGCCCTGGTCGCCGCCACGCTCGGCACCGACCGCGATTCGCAGCGCATCGACGCGCTCGCCGGCGAGTTCAGCGAGCACTTCATGCTCCACTACAACATGCCTCCGTTCGCCACCGGCGAAACGGGCCGCGTCGGCTCGCCGAAGCGGCGCGAGATCGGCCACGGCCGCCTCGCCAAGCGCGCCCTCGTGGCCGTGCTGCCCGACCGCGGTGAGTTCCCGTACTCGATGCGTGTCGTCTCGGAGATCACCGAGTCGAACGGCTCTTCGTCGATGGCCTCGGTGTGCGGCGGCTGCCTCGCGCTGATGGACGCCGGCGTGCCGCTGAAGGCGCACGTGGCCGGCATCGCCATGGGCCTGATCAAGGACGGCAACCGCTTTGCCGTGCTGACCGACATCCTCGGTGACGAAGATCACCTGGGCGACATGGACTTCAAGGTCGCCGGCACCACCGTCGGCGTGACCGCCCTGCAGATGGACATCAAGATCCAGGGCATCACCAAGGAGATCATGCAGGTCGCACTGGCGCAGGCCAAGGAAGCGCGCCTGCACATCCTGGGCAAGATGACCGAGGCGATGGGCACCGCGAACACCGAGGTCTCGCAGTTTGCGCCGCGCCTCTACACCATGAAGATCAACCCGGAGAAGATCCGCGACGTGATCGGCAAGGGCGGCTCGACCATCCGCGCGCTGACCGAAGAAACCGGTTGCACGATCGACATCGGCGAAGACGGGACGATCACGATCGCCTCCACCGACGCCGACAAGGCCGAGTTCGCGAAGAAGCGCATCGAGCAGATCACCGCGGAAGTGGAAGTGGGCAAGGTCTACGAAGGCCCGATCACCAAGATTCTCGACTTCGGCGCGCTGGTGAACCTGATGCCCGGCAAGGACGGCCTGCTGCACATCAGCCAGATCGCCCACCAGCGGGTCGAGAAGGTCACCGACTTCCTGAAGGAGGGCCAGATCGTTCGCGTCAAGGTGCTGGAGACCGACGAGAAGGGCCGGGTCAAGCTGTCGATGAAGGCGCTGCTCGATCGCGAACCGCGCGAGCCCGCGCATCAAGAGTGACGGCACGGCGAGACAAGGCGTCGTGAAAGCGATCGAGATCGCCAGCCCTGGCGGGCCGGAGGTGCTTCGCCCGGCGGAGCGGCCGATGCCGGTCGCGGGGGCGGGTGAGGTGTTGATCCGGGTGGCCGCGTCGGGCATCAATCGGCCCGACGTGCTGCAACGCAAGGGCCTCTATCCGGTGCCGCCCGGTGCCTCCGACATTCCCGGCCTCGAAGTGGCGGGCACCATCGTCGAAGGCGATGCGGCGGCGATGCGCGCCGCCGGCTTCGCGGTCGGCGATCGGGTCTGCGCGCTTGTCGCTGGCGGCGGCTACGCTGAATATTGCAGCGCGCCGATCGGACAGTGCCTGCCTTCGCCGGCGAACCTGAGCGATGTCGAGGCGGCCAGCCTGCCCGAGACCTTCTTCACCGTCTGGTCGAACGTGTTCGATCGCGGTCGTCTTCAGCCGGGCGAAACGCTGCTGGTGCACGGCGGCAGCAGCGGCATCGGCGTCACCGCGATCCAGCTTGCCAAGGTGTATGGCGCGAAGGTGATCGTCACCGTCGGCTCGGCCGACAAGGCCGCGGCATGCATGGCGCTCGGCGCCGACCACGCAATCGACTACAAGACGCAGGACTTCGTTGCCGAGGTGCAGCGCATCACGGCGAAGGCCGGTGTCGACGTCGTGCTCGACATGGTCGCCGGCGAGTACGTCGGCCGCGAGATCAAGTGCCTCGCTGAAGACGGGCGGATCGTCATCATCGCGGTGCAGGGCGGGGTCGACGCGCATATCGATGCCAGCGTGGTCCTGCGTCGGCGCCTCCATATCACCGGCTCGACCCTGCGCCCGCGCCCGGTCGCCTTCAAGAGCGCCATTGCGGCATCGTTGAAGCGCACGGTCTGGCCGTGGCTGGAGAGCGGCCAGGTCAAGCCGGTGATCCATGAGGTCTTCCCCGCCGCCGAGGCTGCGCGCGCGCATACGCTGATGGATTCGCATCAGCAGGTCGGCAAGCTGGTGCTGACGTGGTGAGCGGGCCCGGCCACCGTCGTCGACTTGTCGTCGGCAACTGGAAGATGAATGGCGATCGGGCCAGCAACGCGTCCTTGCTCTCGGCCCTGAAAGGCGCGGAGCCGTTCCAGGCCGACGTCGCGGTGTGCGTCCCGACGCCGTATCTCGGCGATGTCGAGAGCGCGCTGCGCGGCAGCAGCATCGCCTGGGGCGCACAGGACTGTTCGAGCCACGAGGCCGGCGCCTTCACCGGCGAGGTGTCGGCGGCGATGGTGGCCGAGTTCGGCTGCCGCTTTGTCATCGTCGGTCATTCCGAGCGGCGTGCGCTTCATGGCGAGAGCGATCGCCTCGTCGCCGAAAAGGCGCAGCGCGCGCTCGCAGCCGGCCTGACGCCGATCATCTGCGTCGGCGAGACGCTGGCCGAGCGCGAATCCAGCCAGACCGAGGCCGTGGTCGGCCGCCAGCTGAGGGCGGCGACCGAGCTGCTCGGCGCAGGCATCGACAAGGCCGTTCTGGCCTACGAGCCGGTCTGGGCGATCGGTACCGGCCGCACCGCGTCGCCGGCACAAGCGCAGGCGGTGCACGCGCATCTGCGCTCGATGCTCGGCGCGCACGGAACGGGCATTTCCATTCTCTACGGCGGCAGCGTCAAGCCCGACAACGCCACCGCACTCTTCAGCGAGGCCGACATCGATGGCGGCCTCATCGGCGGGGCTTCGTTGAATGCGCAGTCCTTCGTCGCCATCTGCAGGGCGGCCGCCTGACACGCGGGCCGCGCCTCGATTCGATCGGAGTTTCACAAGAATGAACGTCATCATCCACTTCGTGCTCGCGCTTCAGATCCTGACAGCGCTGGTGATGATCGGCCTCGTGCTGATCCAGCACGGCAAGGGCGCCGACATGGGCGCCTCGTTCGGCAGCGGCGCTTCGGGCAGCCTGTTCGGAGCCACGGGCAGCGCCAATTTCCTGTCGCGCTCGACGGCGGTCTGTGCTGCCGTGTTCTTCGTCTGTACCCTGGCCCTGGCCTACTCGTCGAACGACCGGCCGAAGGCCACGACTGGCAGCATCCTCGATCGTCCGTCGGCGGGTGCGTCGGCGCCGGTCACGTCGGCCTCGGGCGCCGGTGCGATTCCGGGTGCCACCAAGGCGATCACCTTGCCGGCGATGGCCGCTTCAGCGGCCTCGGCGCCGGCCCCCGTCGCCACGACCATGCCAGCAGCATCGGGCGCTGGAGCGATCCCGCAGAAATAGCGAACGCCTCGGCTAGAATTCCGAGTTGCCCGGCGAGCCACTCCTCATGCCAGCCGAAGCAAGAAAACCCGAGTGCCGCCGACGTGGTGAAATTGGTAGACACGCTATCTTGAGGGGGTAGTGGCGAAAGCTGTGCGAGTTCGAGTCTCGCCGTCGGCACCATCTCATGACCCTGGATCCCTACCTGCCCGTCATTCTCTTCATCCTGATCGGGGTGGCGGTTGGCGTTGCGCCGCAGATGCTCGGGTTCCTTCTCGGCCCGCGCAAGCCCGACCAGGCGAAGAATTCTCCCTACGAATGCGGCTTCGAGGCCTTCGAGGACGCGCGCATGAAGTTCGACGTGCGCTACTACCTCGTCGCCATCCTCTTCATCCTGTTCGACCTCGAGATCGCCTTTCTCTTTCCGTGGGCGGTCGCGCTGCGCGAGATCGGGCCAGCCGGCTTCTGGGCGATGATGCTTTTCCTCGGCATCCTCGTCGTCGGCTTCGTCTACGAGTGGAAAAAGGGCGCCCTGGACTGGGAATGACGAATGAGTCTTGACGGCGTTCTGAAAGAAGGCTTCGTCACGACGAGCCTCGATGCGGTCATCAACTGGTCGAAGACCGGTTCGCTCTGGCCCATGACCTTCGGGTTGGCCTGCTGCGCCGTCGAGATGATGCATGCCGGGGCGTCGCGCTACGACATCGATCGCTTCGGGATGCTCTTTCGCCCGAGCCCGCGCCAGAGCGACCTGATGATCGTCGCCGGCACGCTCTGCAACAAGATGGCGCCGGCGCTGCGCAAGGTCTACGACCAGATGGCCGAGCCGCGCTGGGTCATCTCGATGGGCTCGTGCGCCAACGGCGGCGGCTACTACCACTACAGCTACTCGGTGGTGCGCGGTTGCGACCGGATCGTGCCGGTCGACGTCTACGTGCCGGGCTGCCCGCCGACGGCCGAAGCGCTGCTCTACGGCGTGCTGCAACTGCAGGCCAAGATCCGGCGTGAAACCACCATCGCCCGCTGACGCATGAGCAGCCTCGATACCTTGCAGGAAGCGCTGACGGGCAAGCTCGGCGCGAAGGTGAAAAAGCTGGAGCGCGCCTTCGGCGAGCTGACGCTGACGGTCACGGCCGCCGATTACCTCGAGACGGCGCTGATGCTGCGCGACGACGCCGACTTCGCGTTCGAGCAGCTCGTCGATCTCTGCGGTGTCGACTATTCCAGCTATCGCGACGCACCGTGGGAAGGCCCGCGTTTCTGCGTCGTCTCGCACCTGCTGTCCTTGACGAAGAACTGGCGCCTGCGCCTGAAGGTGTTCTGCCCCGACGACGACGTGCCGCAAGTGGCGTCGCTCACCGACGTCTGGAGCTCGGCCAACTGGTTCGAGCGCGAAGCCTTCGATCTCTTTGGCGTCATCTTCGACGGCCACCTCGACCTGCGCCGCATCCTCACCGACTACGGCTTCATCGGCCACCCGTTCCGCAAGGACTTTCCGGTCTCTGGCACGGTCGAGATGCGCTACGACCCCGACCAGAAGCGGGTGATCTACCAGCCGGTGACGATCGAGCCGCGCGAGATCGTGCCGCGCGTCATCCGCGAAGACAACTATGGCGGCCTGCACTAGCCCATGGCCGACATCAAGAACTACACCCTGAATTTCGGGCCGCAGCATCCCGCCGCGCACGGTGTGCTGCGTCTGGTGCTCGAGCTCGACGGCGAAGTGATCCAGCGCGCCGACCCGCACATCGGCCTGCTCCATCGCGCCACCGAAAAGCTGGCCGAGACGCGCACCTACATCCAGTCGCTGCCCTACATGGACCGGCTCGACTACGTCTCGATGATGTGCAACGAGCACGCCTACTGCCTGGCGATCGAAAAGCTGCTCGGCGTCGACGTGCCGATCCGCGCCCAGTACATCCGCGTCATGTTCGCGGAGATCACCCGGCTCATGAACCACCTGATGTTCCTCGGCGCGCACGGCCTCGACTGCGGCGCGATGAACATCTTCATCTACTGCTTTCGCGAGCGCGAGGACCTGTTCGACATGTACGAGGCGGCCTCGGGCGCGCGCATGCATGCGGCCTACTTCCGCCCGGGCGGCGTCTACCGCGACCTGCCCGACACCATGCCGCAATACCGGCAGTCGAAGATCCGCGGCGCCAAGGCCACCGGCGAGCTGAACGAGAGCCGGCAGGGCTCGTTGCTCGATTTCATCGACGACTTCGTCAAGCGCTTTCCGCAGAAGGTCGACGAATACGAGACCCTGCTCACCGACAACCGCATCTGGAAGCAGCGCACCGTCGGCATCGGCGTCGTCACGCCGGAGCGGGCCAAGAATCTCGGCTTCACCGGCCCGATGCTGCGCGGCTCCGGCATTCTCTGGGACCTGCGCAAGCACCAGCCCTACGACGTCTACGACAAGGTCGACTTCGACGTGCCGCTCGGCCGCAACGGCGATACCTACGACCGCTACCTCGTCCGCGTCGAGGAGATGCGGCAGGCCAACCGCATCATCCGGCAATGCGTCGACTGGCTGAAGGCCAATCCGGGGCCGGTCATCACGTCGAACCACAAGGTGGCGCCGCCGTCGCGCGTCGACATGAAGACCGGGATGGAAGACCTCATCCACCACTTCAAGCTCTTCACCGAGGGCTTCCGCGTGCCCGAGGGCGAGGCCTACGCGGCGGTCGAGCACCCGAAGGGCGAGTTCGGCATCTACATCGTCAGCGACGGCGCCAACAAGCCCTACCGCCTGAAGATCCGCCCACCCGGCTTTCCGCATCTCGCGGCGCTCGACGAGATGGCGCGCGGCCACATGATCGCCGACGCCGTCGCCATCATCGGCACGATGGACATCGTGTTCGGGGAGATCGATCGATGAGCACGTCGGTGGTCGATCCGGCGCGCGGGCAGCCGCGGCCCGGTGGCGCGGCTCCGGGCGGCACGGGCGCCGGCGATGTCGCTGCAGTCCAGTCGCCTGCGAAGCTTTCGCCTGCCGCGGCCGCGGGCTTCGAGCGCGAGATCGCCAAGTACCCGCCCGAAGGCAAGGCCTCGGCGGTGATCGCCTGCCTCGCCATCCTGCAGAAGGAACACGGGTTCATCTCCCGGCAGAGCGAGCAGCTCGTGGCCGAGGCGCTCGGCATGCCGCCGATCGCGGTGCACGAGGTCACCACCTTCTACAACATGTTCAATCAGGCGCCGGTCGGGCGCTTCAAGTTCAACGTCTGCACCAACCTGCCTTGCCAGCTGCGCGGCGGCAAACACGCGCTCGAGCACCTGTGCGCGTCGCTCGGCGTGGAAGAGGGCGGCACCACCGCCGACGGCGCCTTCACGGTGCAGCAGGCCGAGTGTCTCGGCGCCTGCGCCGATGCGCCGGTGATGCTCGTCAACGACTTGCAGATGGTGAGCTTCATGAACGACGCGCGGCTCGACGAGCTGGTCTCGACCTTGCGTGCGCAGAGCCCGGCGGACACCACCTCATGATGCCCACGCTCGATCTTTCCCGCTTCCAGGCCACCGGCACGGAATCCTGCTTTCACGGCCGCCACATCGAGCCGCAGATCTATGCCGGCCTCGACGGCAAGAACTGGCGCCTGAAGGAGTACGAGGCGCGCGGCGGCTACCAGGCGTGGCGGAAGATCCTCGGTGCATCGACGAGCGCCGGCTCCGCCGTCGCAGGCGAGGGCGCGGGCATGACGCCGGACCAGGTCATCGCCGAAGTCAAGGCCTCGGGCCTGCGCGGCCGGGGCGGCGCGGGCTTTCCGACCGGCCTGAAGTGGAGCTTCATGCCGCGCCAGTTCCCGGGCGCGAAGTACCTGGTCTGCAATTCCGACGAAGGCGAGCCGGGCACCTGCAAGGACCGCGACCTGCTGATGTTCAATCCGCACATCGTCATCGAAGGCATGGCGATCGCGGCGTATGCGATGGGCGTGAAGGTCGCCTACAACTACATCCACGGCGAGATCTACGAGGTCTACGAGCGCTTCGAGGAAGCACTCGAGGAAGCGCGTGCGGCCGGCTATCTGGGCGATGCGATCCTGGGCTCGAAGTGCGACTTCCAGCTGCATGCCTGCCATGGCTTCGGCGCCTACATCTGCGGCGAGGAGACGGCGCTGCTCGAGTCCCTCGAAGGCAAGAAGGGCCAGCCGCGCTTCAAGCCGCCGTTCCCCGCGAGCTATGGGCTCTACGGCAAGCCGACGACGATCAACAACACCGAGACCTTCGCTGCGGTGCCGTGGATCATCATGAACGGCGGCCCGGCCTATCTCGAAATCGGCAAGCCGAACAACGGCGGCACCAAGATCTTCTCGGTCGTCGGCGACGTGCAAAAGCCCGGCAACTACGAAGTGCCGCTCGGCACTCCGTTCACCAAGCTGCTCGAGCTCGCCGGCGGCGTGCCCGAAGGCCGCACGCTGAAGGCGGTGATCCCCGGCGGCTCGTCGGCGCCGGTGCTGCCGGCGTCGGTGATGAACGAGCTGACGATGGACTACGACGCCATCGCCAAGGCCGGCTCCATGCTCGGCTCGGGCGCCGTCATCGTGATGGACGACTCGCGCTCGATGGTCCATTCGCTGCTGCGCCTGTCCTACTTCTACATGCACGAGAGCTGCGGCCAGTGCACGCCGTGCCGCGAAGGCACGGGCTGGCTCTACCGCATGGTCGAGCGCATCGCCAACGGCCAGGGTCGCGAGAAGGACATCGAGCTGCTGAACTAGCGTCTCCGACAACATCAAGGGCCGCACGATCTGCGCGCTCGGTGATGCCGCGGCGATGCCGGTGCGGGCGATGATCAAGCACTTCAAGGGCGAGTTCGTCGACCTCATCGAGAAGGCCGCGAAGCCGGTCCATTCGGGCGTGCTCGGCTCTGCCGGCAGCATTCACCCGGAACAGAGCTCGTCGCTTGCCGGCGTGCCGCACCCGACGGTCTCGCCGGTCGGTGAGCCGCGCCACGCCTCGGCCAAGGAAACGACAGGCGACGACCTTCGGAGCCGCGTCATGATCGAGATCGACCTCGACGGCCAGAAGGTCTCGGTGCCCGAGGGCAGCATGGTCATGCATGCCGCCGACGTCGCCGGCACCTACATCCCGCACTTCTGCTATCACAAGAAGCTGACCATCGCGGCGAACTGCCGGATGTGCCTGGTCGACATCGAGAAGGCGCCCAAGCCGATGCCGGCCTGCGCCACGCCGGTGACGCAGGGCATGATCGTGCGCACCAAGAGCGACAAGGCGCTCAACGCCCAGCAGGGGGTGATGGAGTTCCTGCTCATCAACCATCCGCTCGACTGCCCGATCTGCGACCAGGGCGGCGAGTGCCAGCTGCAGGACCTCGCGGTCGGCTACGGTGCGCTCCTCCTCGCGCTACGACGAAGACAAGCGCGTCGTCTTCCCCAAGGACGTCGGCCCGCTGATCTCCATGAAGGAGATGAACCGCTGCATCCACTGCACGCGCTGCGTCCGCTTCGGCCAGGAAGTGGCCGGCGTGATGGAGCTGGGCATGATCCACCGCGGCGAGCACTCCGAGATCACCACCATCGCCGGCGACACGATCGACTCCGAGCTCTCGGGCAACATGATCGACATCTGCCCGGTCGGCGCGCTCACGAGCAAGCCGTTCCGCTACAGCGCCCGCACCTGGGAGCTGTCGCGCCGCAAGAGCATCAGCCCGCACGATTCCACCGGCGCCAACCTGGTGGTCCAGATCAAGGGTGCGCAGGTGATGCGCGTCGTGCCGTTCGAGAACGAGGACGTCAACGAATGCTGGCTCGCCGATCGCGACCGCTTTTCGTACGAGGCGCTTCAATTCGCCCGAGCGGCTGACCGCGCCGATGATCAGGCAGGGCGGCGAGTGGAAGAGCGTCGACTGGACGGCCGCGCTCGACTACGTATCGCGCGGCCTGACGCAGATTTCCGTCGAGCACGGCGCCGCGAGCGTCGGCGCCCTGGCTTCGCCGATCAGCACCGTCGAGGAATTGCACCTGCTCGCCAAGCTGATGCGCGGCCTCGGCAGCGAGAACGTCGACAGCCGCCTGCGCGAGGTCGCACCGGCACCCGTCGGCGCGCCGGTGCGCTGGCTCGGGCGCTCGATCGCCTCGCTCTCGGACCTGCAGCGCGTGCTTGTCGTGGGATCGTTCCTGCGCAAGGACCATCCGCTGTTCGCTCACGCCTGCGCCACGCCACGAAGAAGGGCGCCAAGGTGATGAGCGTGCACGCGCTGCGCGACGACTGGCTGATGCCGATGGGCGCCAGCCTGGCACTGGCGCCGAGCGCCTGGGTCCAGGGGCTGGCCGACATCGCCGCGCAGATTGCGCGGCAGCAAGGGCGTCGCGGCACCGGCGCCGGGCCATGACAGCGACGCGGCCAAGGCCATCGCGAAGGCGCTGCTCAGCGGCGAGCGCAAGGCAGTGCTCCTCGGCAACGCCGCGGCGCAGCATCCGCAAGCAGGCGAGCTCGAGCGACTGGCGCGCTGGATTGCCGCCGAAACTGGCGCCACCTTCGGCTGGCTCGGCGATGGCGGCAACGCCGTCGGTGCGCAGCTCGTCGGTGCCGTGCCCAACATGGACGGGCTGGCCGCGGCGGCGATGCTTGCTTCGGGGACGCCGCTCAAGGCCTTCGTGCTCCTGAACACCGAGCCGGCACTCGACGCCGCCGATGGCGCCGCAGCCGCAGCGGCCTTGCGCGGCGCCGAGATGGTGGTCGCGCTCACCGCGTTCAAGCCGGCACCTGGCGACGACAGCGCCGACGTGCTGCTGCCGATCGCACCGTTCACCGAGACATCGGGCACTTTCGTCAATGCCGAGGGGCGCGTGCAGAGCTTCCATGGCGTCGTCAAGCCGCAGGGCGAGGCGCGGCCGGCGTGGAAGGTGCTGCGCGTGCTCGGCAATCTGCTCGGCCTCTCGGGCTTCGGCTTCGAGACTTCCGACGAGGTTCGAGCCGAGGCGCTCGGCGACGTCGGCACGATCGGCGCGCGTCTGGCCGCCGCCTGCGCCGCCTCCACCGCGTCCGAGCCGGCTCTGGCGCCGAGCGCCGCGGCCAGCGGCGCGCTCGAGCGGATCGCCGACGTGCCGATCTATGCCGCCGACGCCATCGTTCGCCGCGCCAGCGCGCTGCAGCTGACGGCCGATGCGCGGCTGCCCCGCGATCGGCGTGCCGAGCGAGCTCGCCGCCGAGCGCGGCATCGTCGACGGCGCGCGCGTGCGCGTGACGCAGGGCGGCGCCGCCATCGTCCTGGAGGCGCACGTCGATGCAGCGCTCGCCGCCAACGTGCTGCGCGTTCCGGCCTCGCACCCGCTGACGGCGGCGCTCGGTCCGATGTTCGGCTCGGTCGAGCTGGCCATCGAGCCGAGCACGCAAGGCGTCGGCGCGGCCACCGCCGGTGCCGTCTGAGCTCGCGATGATCGACTCGATCAACGCCTTCGGCACCTCGACGCTCGGCGCGGCGTGGCCCACCGTGTGGGCCGTGGTCCGCATCGTCTGCCTCGTCGTGCCGCTGCTCGGCTGCGTCGCCTACCTGACGCTGTGGGAGCGCAAGGCGATCGGCTGGAGCCAGATCCGGCCGGGCCCGAACCGCGTCGGCCCGCTCGGCCTGCTGCAGCCCATCGCCGATGCCGTCAAGCTGATCTTCAAGGAGATCATCGTTCCGACGGCAGCGAACAAGGGCCTGTTCTTCCTCGGCCCGGTGATGACCATCATGCCGGCGCTGGCCGCCTGGGTCGTCATCCCGTTCGGGCCGGAGAAGGCGCTGTCGAACATCAACGCCGGCCTGCTGTTCCTGATGGCGATCACCTCGATGGAGGTCTACGGCGTGATCATCGCCGGCTGGGCCTCGAACTCGAAGTACGCCTTCCTCGGCGCGCTGCGCGCCTCGGCGCAGATGGTGAGCTACGAGATCGCGATGGGCTTCGCGCTCGTCGTCGTGCTGATGGTCTCGGCCAGCCTGAACATGACCGACATCGTGCTCGGCCAGGGCCGCGGCTTCTTCGCCGAGCATGGCTGGACCTTCCTCAGCTGGAACTGGCTGCCGCTGCTGCCGATCTTCGTCGTCTACGTGATCTCGGGCATCGCCGAAACCAACCGGGCCCCGTTCGACGTGGTCGAGGGCGAATCGGAAATCGTCGCCGGCCACATGGTCGAGTACTCGGGCATGGCCTTCGCGATGTTCTTCCTCGCCGAATACGCCAACATGATCCTCGTCTCGGCGCTGGCCTCGGTGATGTTCCTCGGCGGCTGGATGGCGCCGGTCTCGTTCGCGATCGTCGGCATGGAGACGCCGTCGTGGATCGCCTCCACGGCGTGGTTCTGGAACTGGTTCTGGCTGTTCGCCAAGACCTTCATCATCGCGACGCTGTTCCTGTGGGTGCGCGCCACCTTCCCGCGTTTTCGCTACGACCAGATCATGCGTCTGGGCTGGAAGATCTTCATTCCGGTCTCGCTCGTCTGGCTCGTCGTCGTCGGGCTGGTGATCGAGTCGCCCTGGAACATCTGGAAGTAGGGCGGAGCAGCACATGGCTCAGGCAACACCGATCAAGGATTTTCTCTCGAGCTTCATGCTCGGCGAGCTCTTCAAGGGCATGCGCCTCACGGGTCGCCACTTTCTCTCGAAGAAGGTGACGGTGCAGTACCCCGAGGAGAAGACGCCGCTCAGCCCGCGCTTTCGCGGCCTGCACGCGCTGCGCCGCTACGAGAACGGCGAAGAGCGCTGCATCGCCTGCAAGCTGTGCGAAGCGGTGTGCCCGGCGCTGGCCATCACGATCGAGAGCGACGTGCGCGACGACGGCTCGCGCCGCACCACCCGCTACGACATCGACCTCACCAAGTGCATCTTCTGCGGCTTTTGCGAAGAGAGCTGCCCGGTCGACTCGATCGTCGAGACGCACATCTTCGAATACCACGGCGAAAAGCGCGGCGACCTGTACTTCACCAAGGACATGCTGCTCGCCGTCGGCGACCGCTACGAACCCGAGATCGCCAAGGCAAAGGAGGCGGACGCCAAGTACCGCTGAGTTGCCGGCCGCCTCGCCACGAGGCGGCCCGGACGAGGCGTGCCCGCACCCGATGCCATGACCACCGCCACCGCGCTCTTCTACGTCTTCTCGGCCGTGCTGCTGTTCGCGGCGTTTCGCGTCATCACGGCGCGCAGCCCGGTCTACGCGGCCCTGTACCTGGTGCTCGCGTTCTTCAGCGCGGCCTGCATCTGGATCCTCCTGCGCGCCGAATTCCTCGCCATCGCGCTGGTGCTGGTCTACGTCGGCGCGGTGATGGTGCTCTTCCTGTTCGTGGTCATGATGCTCGACATCGACGTCGAGGTCCTGCGCATCGGCTTCTGGAAGCACTTTCCGGTGGCTCTCGTCGTCGGCGTCGTCATCGCACTCGAGATGGCGGCGGTGCTGATTCCGGGCTTCTATGTCAGCGAGGCGCGGCCGCTCTCGGCGGCGGCGCTCAAGCTCGGCAACACCAAGCTGCTCGGCGTCGAGGTCTACACCAGCTACCTCTATCCGCTGCAGATCGCCGCCGTGCTGCTGCTCGTGGCCATCATCGCGGCCATCTCGCTGACCCTGCGCGCGCGCAAGGACAGCAAGCATGTCCACCCCTCGGAGCAGGTCAAGGCGACCAAGGCCGATCGGCTGCGCATCGTGTCCATGAAGCCCGAGGCCGTGCCGCGCGATGCCTCCAGCGCCGCCGCGCCGCCCGTAGGCGACCGGCGATGAGGAGCCTGCCATGAGCCTCGGACCGGTGACGCTGGGCCACTACCTCACGCTCGGCGCGATCCTCTTCGCGCTGTCGGTGATCGGCATCTTCCTCAACCGCAAGAACCTGATCGTGCTGCTGATGGCGATCGAGCTGATGCTGCTCGCCGTCAACCTCAACTTCGTCGCCTTCTCGTACTACCTCGGCGACATGAGCGGCCAGGTGTTCGTGTTCTTCATCCTCACCGTGGCCGCCGCCGAGTCGGCGATCGGCCTGGCGATCCTGGTGGTGCTGTTCCGCACCCGCTCGACGATCGCCGTCGACGAGCTCGACTCGCTCAAGGGCTAGCGCGCATGGCGATCACCCTGTCTCCCGCCCTGCTCGTGGCCGTGCCCGTGGCGCCGCTCGTCGGCGCCGATCGTGGCCGGCCTTTTCGGCAAGCAGGTGGGCCGTGCCGGTGCGCACCGGATCACGATCCTCGGCGTCGCCATCGCGTTCTTCATCTCGGCCTACGTGCTCTACGCCGTGGTCGCCGAAGGCGCGCGTTTCAACGCGACGATCTACGAATGGCTGACGATCGGCACCCTGGGCTCGCCGGGCGGCCTGCGGATGGAGATCGGTTTCCTGGTCGACGGCCTGACGGCGATGATGATGTGCGTCGTCACCTTCGTCTCCCTGATGGTGCACATCTACACCATCGGCTACATGGCCGACGATCCCGGCTACCAGCGCTTCTTCAGCTACATCTCGCTGTTCACCTTCTCGATGCTCATGCTGGTCATGAGCAACAACTTCCTGCAGCTCTTCTTCGGCTGGGAAGCGGTGGGCCTGGTCTCGTACCTGCTGATCGGCTTCTGGTTCACCCGGCCGACGGCGATCTTCGCCAACATGAAGGCGTTCATCGTCAACCGGGTCGGCGACTTCGGCTTCATCCTCGGCATCGGCCTGATCGTCGCCTATGCCGGCACGCTCAACTACAGCGAGGCTTTCGCCCGTGGCGGCGACCTGTCGCGCCTGATGTTCCCGGGCATGGACTGGCGGCTCATCACCGTCATCTGCATCTGCCTGTTCATCGGCGCGATGGGCAAGAGCGCGCAGTTTCCGCTCCACGTCTGGCTGCCCGATTCGATGGAGGGCCCGACGCCGATCTCGGCCCTGATCCATGCCGCGACGATGGTGACCGCCGGCATCTTCATGGTCGCCCGCATGTCGCCGCTGTTCGAGTTCTCCGACACCGCGCTCTCGGTGGTGATGGTGATCGGCGCCATCACCGCATTCTTCATGGGCCTGCTCGGCATCATCCAGAACGACATCAAGCGGGTCGTCGCCTACTCGACGCTCTCGCAGCTCGGCTACATGACGGTGGCGCTCGGCGCTTCGGCCTATTCGGTCGCGGTCTTCCACCTGATGACGCACGCCTTCTTCAAGGCGCTGCTCTTCCTGGCCGCCGGCTCGGTGATCATCGGCATGCACCACGACCAGGACATCCGCAACATGGGCGGCCTGCGCAAGTACATGCCGATCACCTGGATCACCTCGCTGGTCGGCTCGCTGGCGCTGATCGGCACGCCGTTCTTCGCCGGCTTCTACTCGAAGGACTCGATCATCGAGGCCGTGCACGCGAGCCATCTCGCCGGTGCCGGCTTCGCCTACCTGGCGGTGGCGGCGGGCGTCTTCATCACCGCCTTCTATTCGTTCCGGATGTACTTCCTGGTCTTCCACGGACCCGAGCGCTTCAGGCACAAGCCGTTCCCGCCGGATGCGCACGACGACCATGCGCTGCTCGACGAGGCCGAGGGCCACGGCGGCAACGCGCAGGCCCTGCCCGCGGAGCCGGGCTCCCATGGCGACGAGCACCACGATCCGCACGAGTCGCCCTGGGTCGTCACGCTGCCGCTGGTGCTGCTGGCGATTCCCTCCGTCGTCATCGGTGCGATGACGATCGGGCCGATGCTCTTCGGCGACTTCTTCAAGGGCGCGATCGTCGTCTTCGACGGCCAGCATCCGGCGATGCACGAGCTCGGCAACGACTTCCACGGCTGGTTCGAGATGGCGCTGCACTCGCTCGCCGGCCCGATCTTCTGGCTGGCCCTGGCCGGCGTCGTCGTCGCGTGGTACTTCTACCTGCGCCGGCCGGATATCCCGGCGGCCTTGCAGCGGCGCTTCGCTTTTCTCTACAAGCTGCTCGACAACAAGTACTACTTCGACTGGTTCAACGAGCACGTTCTGGCCCGGGGCGCGCGCGCCCTCGGCACGGCCTTCTGGAAGGGCGGCGACGTGGCCGTCATCGACGGCGTCCTCATCGACGGCTCGGCCAGCGCCATCGGCAGCCTCGCGCGCTCGACCCGGCGCCTGCAGAGCGGCTACCTGTACTGGTATGCGCTGGTGATGATCGTCGGCGTCATCGGCCTGATGACCTGGCAGCTCTGGCCCTTCCTGGGCACCTTCTTCAGCCGCTGACGACAAACAAGAACATGCCCTTGCTGAGCCTTGCCATCTGGTTGCCGATCGTCGCCGGCGTGCTGCTGCTCGCCTTCGGACGCGACGACCGGGCCCAGGCCGTGCGCTGGTCGGCGCTGGTGGCGTCGCTCGCCAGCTTCGCCGTGACCATTCCGCTCGTCACCGGCTTCAACACCGGGACGGCGGCTTTGCAGTTCGTCGAGCGGCATCGCTGGATCGACCGCTTCGCCGCCACCTACCTGCTCGGCGTCGACGGCCTCTCGGTCTGGTTCGTGCTGCTCACGGCATTCATCACCGTCATCGTCGTCGTCTCGGCCTGGCAGGTGATCACCGAGCGCGTCAACCAGTACATGGGCGCGTTCCTGATCCTGTCGGGTCTGCTCGTGGGCGTCTTCTGCGCCATGGACGGCCTGCTGTTCTACGTCTTCTTCGAGGCGACGCTGATCCCGATGTATCTCATCATCGGCGTCTGGGGCGGCCCGCGGCGCGTCTACGCGGCCTTCAAGTTCTTCCTCTACACGCTGGCCGGCTCGCTGCTGATGCTGGTGGCGCTGATCTACCTGTACTACAAGTCGGGCGGCAGCTTCGACATCCTCACCTGGCAACGCCTGCCGCTGCCGCTGCACGCGCAGGGCTATCTGTTCTTCGCGTTCTTCTTTGCCTTCGCGGTAAAGGTGCCGATGTGGCCGGTGCACACCTGGCTGCCCGATGCCCACGTCGAGGCGCCCACCGGCGGCTCGGTGGTGCTGGCGGCGATCATGCTCAAGCTCGGTGCCTACGGCTTCCTGCGCTTCTCGCTGCCCATCGCACCCGATGCCAGCCACGAGTGGGCCTGGTTCATGGTGGCGCTGTCGCTGGTCGCCGTCGTCTACATCGGCTTCGTGGCGCTGATGCAGACCGACATGAAGAAGCTCGTCGCCTATTCGTCGATCGCCCACATGGGCTTCGTGACGCTCGGCTTCTTCCTCTTCGACGCCCGCGGCAGCGGCAACGAGCTGGCGGTCTCCGGCGGCATCGTGCAGATGGTCTCGCACGGCTTCGTCTCCGGCGCGATGTTCCTCTGCATCGGCGTCCTCTACGACCGGGTCCATTCGCGCGACATCGCGGCCTACGGCGGCGTCGCCAACACCATGCCGAAGTTCGCCTCGCTCGCGGTGTTCTTCGCCATGGCCAACTGCGGCCTGCCCGGCACCGCCGGTTTCGTCGGCGAGTGGATGGTCATCCTGGGCGCGGTCAAGGTCAATTTCTGGATCGCCCTGATCGCGGCGTCGACCATGATCTGGGGCGCCGCCTACACCTTGTGGATGGTCAAGCGCGTCTACTTCGGCGCCATTGCCAACGAACATGTGCGCGAGCTGAGCGACGTCAGCACCGCGCGAGTTCGCGATGCTCGCCGTCCTGGTCGTCGCCGTGCTGGCGATGGGCCTGTATCCGAAGCCCTTCACCGACGTCATGCATGTGTCGGTCACCGAACTGCTGCGCCACGTCGCGCTCTCCAAGCTCGGCAACTGAACATGAATTGGCTAGCCGTCTACCCCGAAATCCTGCTCCTGGCGATGACCTGCGTCGTCGGCCTGGCCGACCTGTGGGTCAAGGACGAGCAGCGCCTCGTCACGTATTGCCTGGCGCAAGGCTCGCTCTTCGTCGTCGCCTTGCTGCAGCTCTGGT
Organism: uncultured beta proteobacterium; assembly: GCA_963778525.1. Taxonomy (GTDB): domain Bacteria; phylum Pseudomonadota; class Gammaproteobacteria; order Burkholderiales; family Burkholderiaceae_C; genus Schlegelella_A. The sequence goes on from CAVZUJ010000002.1 coordinate 544,853, forward strand.
TCTTCTACGACGGCTTCACGCTCTACGCGATGCAGCGCATGGTCGTCGCCGACCCGATGGGCCATCTGCTCGGTCTCTTCGCCACCCTGGCGATGATGGCCACCCTGGTCTACGCGCGCCCCTATGCCGCGAGCCGCGAAATGCTCAAGGGCGAGCTCTTCACGCTGTCGATGTTCTCGCTCCTCGGCATCCTGGTCATGCTGGCGGCGAACAACTTCCTCGTCGTCTACCTCGGCCTCGAGCTGATGTCGCTCAGCCTCTACGCGATCGTCGCCATGCGCCGCGACAACGCCCAGGCGACCGAGGCGGCGATGAAGTATTTCGTGCTCGGCGCCCTGGCCAGCGGCTTTCTCCTCTACGGCCTGTCGATGATGTACGGCGCCACCGGCACGCTTTCGATTCCCGAGGTCTTCAAGGCCATCGGCACCGGCCAGATCAACAAGGCGGTGATGATCCTCGGCACCGTCTTCATCGTCGCCGGCCTGGCCTTCAAGCTCGGCGCCGTGCCGTTCCACATGTGGGTGCCCGACGTCTACCAGGGTGCGCCCACGGCGGCGACCCTGCTGGTGGCCGGCGCGCCGAAGCTGGCGGCCTTCGCGATCACCATCCGCCTCCTGGTCGAGGGCATGATCGGCCTGGCGCCCGACTGGCAGCAGATGCTGGTGCTGCTCTCGGTGGCATCGATGCTGCTCGGCAACCTGGCCGCGATGGCGCAGTCGAACATCAAGCGCATGCTGGCCTATTCGACCATCGCCCAGATCGGCTTCATGCTGCTCGGCCTGTGCCCAGGCGTGGTCAGCGGCAATACCGTCTCGGCGAGCAACGCCTACAGCTCCGCGATGTTCTATGTCGTCACCGATGTGCTCACGACGCTCGGGACCTTCGGCATGATCATGCTGCTGTCGAGCGCCGGCCACGAGGCCGAGCTGATCGACGACTTCAAGGGCCTGGCCAAGCGCAGCCCGTGGTTCGCCGGCGTCATGGCCGTGTTCATGTTCTCGCTCGCCGGCATTCCGCCGACGGTCGGCTTCTACGCCAAGCTGGCGGTGCTGCAGGCGCTGGTCTCCACCAACGTGCCCGGCTTCATCTGGCTGGCCGTGATCGCCGTCGTGCTCTCGCTGCTCGGCGCGTTCTACTACCTGCGCGTGGTCAAGGTCATGTACTTCGACGATCCGGTCGACACGCGGCCGATCCTGGGCACGCCCGACGCCCGCATGCTCGTTTCGCTCAACGGTGCGGCCGTTCTCCTTCTCGGCATTCTTCCGGGCGGGCTGATGGCGATGTGCGCCCAGGCGATCGTGCAGATGTTCGCGACATGAAGCGGCCGGCGCCGCTCGCCGCCCGGACGTGAGCGGGCTCGATACCGACGACGACGTCGAGCACCTGCGCGAAACCGAGCTCGAGTCGCGCCAGGCCTGGCGCGGCACCTTCCTCGACGTTCGGCGCGACCGGGTCGCGCTGCCCGACGGCAGCGGCTCCTACCGCGAGTACATCGTCCATCCCGGCGCGGTGATGATCGTGCCCATCCTCGACGACGGCCGCCTCGTCGTCGAGCGCCAGTGGCGCTATCCCATGGGTCGGGCGATGCTGGAGTTTCCGGCCGGCAAGATCGAGCCGGGCGAGCCCCTGCTCGATTGCGCGGCGCGCGAGCTGTTCGAGGAAACCGGCTATCGCGCCACCGAGTGGGCCCATGCCGGCGTCCTGCACAACGCCATCGCCTATTCGACCGAAGGCATCGAGATCTGGTTCGCGCGCGGCCTCGTCGCCGGCGCGCGCCGCCTCGACGCCGGCGAATTCCTCGACGTGCTCGAAGCCGAGGCCGCCGAGCTCGACGCGGCTGCGCAGCGCGGCGAGCTCACCGATGCAAAGACGCTGATCGGCCTGCTCTGGTTGCAGAATTGGCGCGCCGGCCGCTGGCCGCTCGAATGGCAGGCGCCGCCGAAGGCCGCCTTGCCGATAATGCAGCCATGAAGGTCTTGAACCTGCGTTGCGCCGACGAGCACGGCTTCGAAGGCTGGTTCAGCTCCGAGGACGATTTCTCGGCCCAGCTGGCCGGCGGCAAGCTGGCCTGCCCGCTTTGCGGCAGCACCGCCATCGAGCGCCTGCCGAGCGCGCCGCGCATCCAGATCACGCGCAATTCAGCGCCTGCATCCGAACCGGCGGCCGGCTCGCAGGTGACGCTGCAATCGCAATGGCTGCGTGCCGTCCGGCACGTGATGGCGACGACCGAGGACGTCGGCGAGCGCTTCGCCGAAGAGGCGCGCCGCATCCACTATGGCGAAGTCGAGGAGCGCGGCATCCGCGGGCGCGCCTCGCACGACGAAGCCGAGGCGCTCCGGGAAGAGGGCATCGAGGTCGCGGCCTTGCCGTTGCCCGAGGCCTTCAAGGGCCCGATCCAGTAGCAGCTCAGTGGCGCGCCGGTGCGCAGGCCTGCAGCATCAGGTAGCGCGAGTCGGCCAGGGCGCTGACCAGGGCATTGCCGGGGCGATCGAACTCGAAAGCTTCGCCTGTCGACAGCACCACGTCGCGCTGGTCGCCATCCTGCGTGATCCAGAGCGATCCGCTCAGGCACTCGACCCGCCGGCCCAGAGCGGCAGGCACGCGGCGAATCCGACCCTTCTCGAGAGGGCGGACGCCAAGAATCAGGTCGTTGTTCATCGTCGACTCCTGTAGCATGAAGCCCATGCATGCGGCCGGGTTTGCCAGACTTCTCTTTCCTGCAACACCCGAGAGAGATGGTCCTCCGGCGCGGCGGCCTTCGCAAACGATATTCGGGAATGTCTTGCATGCAAGAGATGCATGCGAAGATCGACTTCGATGAGTCGTCGCGCCTTCGATTTGCCGCCGCTCGAGCTGCTCGTCGCCTTCGAGGCGGCGGCCCGGCATCTGAGCTTCACGCGCGCCGCCGACGAGATCGCGCTGACCCAGTCCGCGGTCAGCCGGCAGATCCAGGGCCTCGAGAGCCATCTGGGAGTCCCTCTCTTTCGCCGCCTCCATCGCTCGCTCGCCCTGACCGACGAAGGGCGCGCCCTTTTCCAGGCCACGGCGTCGGCGCTCGCCGACCTCGACCGGGCGACACGGGCACTCAGGCGCAGCGACGAGATGAAGACGGTCGTCGTCACCACGACGGCGGGTTTCGCCGGCTTGTGGCTCATCCCGCGCCTGTCCACCTTCGTCGCGGCCAACCCGGGAGTCGACGTTCGCATCTCGACCGGCACCTCGCTGGCGAACCTGGAGCGCGACGGCGTCGACGTCGCCGTGCGCTACCAGGCGATCGACACGAGCGCGCCCGGCTCGCGCCTGTTCGGCGAAACCGTGAGCCCGGTCTGCAGTCCGAAGCTGCTGCGCGCCGGCAGCCCGCTCGAGGTGCCTGCCGATCTCGCCCATCACACGCTGCTGCGCATGGAACACGACGGCAGCAACCAGCTGCAGGACTGGGGTCTCTGGCTGCATGCGGTGCAGCTGGCCGACCTGCGGCCGGCCGGCGTGATGCATTTCTCGTCGTATGACCAGCTGATCCAGGCCGCCGTCGCCGGGCAGGGCGTGGCGCTCGGCCGCCTGCCGCTGATCGAGCAGCTGATCAAGTCGCGCAAGCTCGTGGCGCCCTTCGCCCGCGGCGTCGTTTCGCCGCGCGGCTACTGCGTCATCGTCTCCACGCAGGCCGCCGGCAAGCCGGAGGTGGCGGCCTTCACCGCCTGGCTCACGGCAACAGCACGCGCCCCGGATTCAGCACGCCCGAAGGGTCGAGCGCGCGCTTGATCGCACGCATCATCGCCAGCGCCACCGGCGACTTGCGCGCCACCAGCTCGTCGCGTTTCAGGCTGCCGACGCCATGCTCGGCCGAGATCGAGCCGCCGCGCGCGCCGACCGCGTCGTAGACCAGAGCGTTGACCGCGTGCTCGTGGCGGCGCAGGAACTCGGCCGCATCGACGCCCGACGGGCATTGCACGTTGTAGTGCAGGTTGCCGTCGCCCAGATGCCCGAAGTCGATCAGCCGGACGCCGGGAAAGGCGCGCTGCAGGGCTGCGTCCGTCGCGCTGACGAAGTCGCAGACCGCCGAGGCCGGCAGCGAGATGTCGTGCTTGACGTTCGGGCCCTTCGGTGGCCTGGGCCAGCGGAATCGACTCGCGCAGATGCCACATCGCGCTCGCCTGCTCGAGGTTCGAGGCCACCGCCGTGTCCTGGATCAGGTTGCGTTCGAGCGCTCGCGTCAGCAGCGCTTCGAGCGAAGCGGCGCCGTGCGCCTCGCTCTCGAAGTCGGAGTGCTCGATGAGCACGGTCCAGGGCGCGGCCGCCAGGGGCTGGCGCAGGGCCGCGAAGTGCTTTCGCACCAGGGCGAGGGAAGCTTCGTTCATCACCTCGAAACCGGTCAGCCCGGGACCGAGCGTGCCATGGGCCAGGGCCAGGAGATCGACTGCCGCCGCCAGGGTCGGCAGGCTCGCCATCGCCGTCAGCGTGGCGGCCGGACGCGGGTGCAGCTTCAGGGCCGCGGCAGTGATGATGCCGAGGGTGCCTTCGCTGCCGATCATCAGGTCGCGCAGGTCGTAGCCGGTGTTGTCCTTGCGCAGCGCCGTCAGGCCGTCCCAGACCTCGCCCGACGCGGTCACGACCTCGAGGCCGAGGCAGAGCTCGCGCGCATTGCCGTAGCGCAGCACCTGCGTGCCGCCGGCATTGGTCGCGAGGTTGCCGCCAATGGTGCAGCTGCCCTCGGCGGCCAGGCTCAACGCGAACAGCAAGCCTTCCTGCGCCGCCGCCTCCTGCACCTTCTGCAGCACGCAGCCGGCTTCGACCGTCATCGTCAGGTTCGCCACGTCGATGCTGCGCACCCGCTGCATCCGGCCCAGGCTCAGCACGATCTGCGTGCCGCTGGCGTCGGGCACGGAGCCGCCGACCAGGCCGGTGTTGCCGCCCTGCGCGACGATCGAGGCTCCGTGCTCGCGGCACAGGCGGACGACGCGCGCCACCTCGTCGGTCGACGCGGGGCGCACGACGGCAAGGGCCTTGCCGGCGAATCGTTTGCGCCAGTCGATCTCGTAGGCAGCGAGATCGCCTTCGGCGAGGACGTGGCTGGCGCCGATCGCCGCGCGCAAGGCATCGAGGAGCGGGCTCATGACGGCATCGCCGTTGCGCCGCGCAGGCGCGCCCGGATGTGCAGGCCGCAGGCGGCGAACACGATCAGGGCGAGCGCCACTTCCAGCCCGGCGAGCCAGGCGCCGGCGCCGCGGTCGCTGCTGGCCCGAACCAGACCCTCGGCCACGTACAGCCACACCAGCAGGCTCAGCCAGCGATAGGTGTACATGCGCATCCGGTACAGCCCGGGCAGGGTGAAGACGAGCGGCACGGCCTTGATCGCGAGCGTGCGCTGGCCGGTCGGCGCGAGCCAGAGCTCCCAGGCCAGGCAGAGCAGGACGAGCGCGGCGGTGCCCGCAACGGCGGTGGCGCGCGTCCACGCGATCGTGGCAGGCAACGCGGGCGGCACATCCATCGTCCTTATGATGCCAGCAATGATCCTCGCGTTCGTCCCTTGAAGCCGCCCACCGCGCCCTTCGGCCCGCTCTTCGCGCGCTTGCAGGCCTGGCCCTGGCTCGGCACCTTGCTGACGCTGATCCGGCGCTTTCGCGAAGACCGCCTGGCGCTGACCGCCAGCAGCCTGACGTTCACCTCGGTCATCTCGCTCATCCCCATGGCGACGGTGATGCTGGCCTTGTTCTCGGCCTTCCCGATGTTCTCGACCCTGCAGGACACGCTGCAGCACTACTTCGTCTCGACCCTGGTTCCGGACACCATCGCGCGCCCGGTGCTCGGCGCCATCACCCAGTTCTCGACCCGGGCCAGCCGCCTGGGCGTGGTTGGCCTGGTGGCGCTGGTGGTCAGCGCGATCGCGCTGATGCTGACGATCGATCGCGCCTTGAATGCGATCTGGCGGGTGCGCAAGCCGCGGCCGATCGCGCAGCGCGTGCTCATCTACTGGTCGGCGATCACCCTCGGGCCGCTGCTGATCGGCGTCAGCCTGGCCGCCACGTCGTATGCGCTGTCGGTGTCGCGGGGCTACCTGTGGGTCGGCGTGCCGCGCGGCTTCGGCCTGGTCTTCGGCGTCGGTGAATTCATCGTCGTCTCGCTCGGTGTCGCCGCGCTCTTCCACTACGTGCCGAACACCCACGTGCGCTGGCGCCACGCGCTCATGGGCGGTGTCTTCGTCGCGATCGGTTTCGCGATCTCCAAGCGACTGCTCGCGCTCTATTTCGGCACCGTGCCGACCTACTCGATGATCTACGGTGCCTTCGCGACGGTGCCGATCTTCCTCGTCTGGATCTACCTGAGCTGGATCGTCGTGCTCCTCGGCGCGGTGCTGGCGGCCTACGCCCCGGTGGCCGGCATGCAGGTAGGACGCTGGCCTCCCGCACCCGGCTCGCGCTTCCACCTGGCGCTGATCATCGTGCGGGCGCTGCGCCGATCGCGCGACGAAGGCCAGCGCGGCATGAGCGGCGACGAGCTGTCGAAGTCCCTGGCTACCGACCCGCTGCAGATCGCCCCCCTGCTCGATGCGCTGATCGCCATCGACTGGGTCGGCAAGCTCGACGAGGCGGGCAACCCGCGCTTCGTCCTGCTCTGCGATCCGGCCACCGCGCTGGCCGAGCCCCTGATCGCCAAGCTGCTGCTCGACCCGGCACCCGATCTCGCTCCGTTCTGGAGCGAGGCCCGCTTCGGCCAACTGCGTCTTGCGGGGCTCCTGCGCGAATAGATCCTAGAGCCGGCCCGTGCAGCGCGGCGCACCGCAGCGGCAGGCGAGTCGGCCGCGATGGTGCGATTCGCCATAGCCGACCGTGAGCTCTTCGGCCGGCGCGACGTCGCGCATCGCGAAGAGCTCGATGCGGCCTTGCCGGATGCGCAGCACGGCGTTCGGAGCGCACGAGTGATTGGTGAAGCGCAGCGCATCGATGGAATGGGTGGCGTCGACGGCGCGGCGCTCGCTCACCTCGACGATCATGATCCGTTCGCGGCCGCGCGCCCGGCGCCGTGCCTCGGCGACGCTGATCGGCTCGCCGCGGATCTCGCCGATCTTGGCGCGGGCTGGAATCGCCTCGGCCGCGAACGCGCCCTGGCCGTCGATGCGGCTCGCCTTGACCTCGACCCGGAATTTCTGCGGGTCGGCCGGCGGCCGGCGCGAGCCGCCGGCGTTCATGCGCGGCGCGTGCGAAAGGTGAGCGAATAGCGCAGGTCCGGCGTCGGCGCAATGCTGTGTTGCCAGCCCCAGCGCGCCTCGGCGCGCAGCACGTAGGCCGAACGCGGTGCCAGCTCGAGCGACAGCACGTCGGCCTTCTTCGGCTGCACGGGCGGATAGCGGCGAAAGCGCATGCGCGCGTTGCCGGCGAGGGAGATCCCGACGACCGTCTCGAAGTCGGGTGCGTCGCGATGCCAGCCGAGCGGCACGCCGGGCCGGTATTCGGCCACCAGGAGACCGGTCAGCGCCGCCGGCACGACGCCGATCCACGCAGCGGCGCGCGTGCGCAGCGGCTCGAAGGCTTCCGGCAGCGGCGCCGCCGGCAGCGCGCGGTGGTTGTCGAAGTCGTAGGAGACGCCGAAGCGAACGACGCGGCGGCGCGCCGTGTAGCCCTTGTAGATCGCCTCTTCGAGCGGCAAGCCGACGATGACGTCGAGCAGCGCGGCTTCCTCGGCGCCGGTGATGAACTCGGCGCGATAGTCCCAGCCCGGTGGCAGGCGCGCGTCCCGGCCTTCGGCGACGTCGCCGAACAGGCCGAGCTGTTCGCTGGTAGGAGGCACGCGACGATTGTGCGGCGGCGCTCCGGGCTGGCCGGCCATGACGCGAAGCTGGGGCACCGTCGCCTGGTGGGAGCACAAGCACGCCTGATCGACGCCGACGTGGCGGTCATGACTCCGCTGGATCGAAGCCACCGTCGCGTCGCAGCGCCGCTGTCTGCGGTCCGCAGAGCATGGCGACGAAGGCGGCAGCCAGGACGGGCTCGCTCGACGTCGCGCTGAGGCCGGCACTGTAGAGCGTGGACAGGCCGAAGGGTTCGGGGAATGCGCCGGCCAGGGCCAGGAACGGCGTGTAGAGGATCTCGGTGACCTGGGTGCAGCCGATCGAGCCCGGCGCACTGCGATTCGCCAGCGCAGTCATCGCGGTCGCGCCGTTGGCAAAGATGGCGAGCTTCGAGGCCACGTCGGCGCGCACCCCGAGCTGGTCCAGCACCGAGGCGACGTGCTGTCCCGCAGTCGACTTCTCGATGTCCGGGACATAGATCGCCGGTGCCGCGAGCAAGGTCGCCTTCAGGGCGGCTGCGGAATTCACGTCGGGCATCGCCTCGCCCTCGTGCACCGCGACACCGGTTCGCACGCGTCCGATGGCCTGGCCCGTGCCGTCCTCGACGGCGCCGTTGCCCTGCAAGGCACGAAGCATCGGATCGGTGACGATGAGCACGTCGCACGGCGCGCCGGCCATCAGCGCCTCCTTCATCGCCCCGACCGCGCCGAAGCGGCTGTCGAGCTCGGCACCGGTCTGCTCGAGAAAGCGCGACTGCAGCGCGCGCACGAGGCCCTGCACCGCGCCGGCGCTGAGCACATGCAGCTTCTTCTTGCCCCTCGATGCGGTCGTGCCCGCCATGCCGCTACTCCGGCTTCGCTCCCGAGATCCGCACGATCTCGGCCCACTTCACGATGTCGCCCTGGATGTAGCGCGTGAAGTCGGCGACGCTCATCAGCATCGGCGTCGCGCCTTGCGCTTTCCAGGCACGTGCGGTCTCGGGGTCCGCCACGATGCGCGAGACCTCGGCGTTGAGCCGGTTGACGATCGCCGCCGGGGTCGCCTTCGGCGCCATCAGGCCGAGCCAGATCGTGGCCTCGTATTTCGGCACGCCCGCTTCGGCGATCGTCGGCACGTCCGGCATGACGACCGAGCGCTGCAGCCCCGTCGTGCCCATTGCCTTGACCTTGCCGGCGCGGATGTGCTCGCTCATCGTCGGCACGGCATCGAACATCATGTCGACCTGGCCGCCGAGCAGGTCGGTGCGCGCGCCGGCGCTGCCGCGATAGGGGATGTGGACGATGGAAACGCCGGCCATCGCCTTGAAGAGCTCGCCGGCCATGTGGTACGGCGTACCGGGGCCCGACGAGGCATACGAGAGCGAGCCGGGCTTGCTGCGCGCGAGCTGCAGCAGCTCGAGCGAGATTGGCCACCGGCAAGCTGCTGCGCGTGACCAGCACGAGATCGGAGAAGTTGATGGGCGCGATCGGGGCGAGATCGCGCAGCAGCTGGTACGGCTTGGTCGCGAACAGCGATTCGTTGACCGTCTGGGTGTTCGACATCAGCAGCAGCGTGTAGCCGTCGGGCGCGCTCTTGGCAACGGCGTCGGTGCCGATGACGCCGCCCGCGCCCGGCTTGTCCTCGACGATGAAGGGCTGCTCGAGCGCCTGCTGCAGTCGCATCGCGATGTAGCGCGCGTAGATGTCGGCCGGGCCGCCGGCCGCGAAGGGCACGACGATGCGGACCGGCCGGCTCGGATAGTCCTGGGCCTGGACCAGCGGCGCCGCGAAGGCGAGGGCGGTGGCGGCGACGCCGACCCAGCGCGCGACTGCGACGCCGAAGCGGCGCCGCGTGATATACCCGCTGCCTGTCTCGAAGTCTCTTGCCATGAACACCATCGAACCTTTGCCTTTGGACGCTGCCACTTCGGCGGCGCTCGAGTCTGTCACCACCGCGACCCTGACGACGGTACTGCTGAAGAAGGGCCTGCGCAATGTCTGGATTCGCGGCGCCGCTCCGCATCGGCGAGGCCGCAAGTCGACGCCGGGCCGGACGCGCCTTCACGCTGCGCTTCGTGCCGGCGCGCGAAGATCTCGCGACGCCGGCGTCCTGGGGTTCGCCGATCTCGACGCGCGCCGCCATCGAGGCGATGCCGGCCGGCGTCATCGCCGTCGTCGATGCCATGGCCACGACGCATGCCGGCATCTTCGGCGACATCCTTTGCGCCCGGATGCACAAGCGCGGTGTCGCCGCGCTGGTCAGCGACGGCGTCGTGCGCGACCTGGCCGGCGTGCTCGCGACCGGCCTGCCGGTGTGGTGCCAGGGCACCGCGGCGCCGGCTTCGGTGACCGGCTTGACCTTCGTCGGCTGGCAGGAGCCGATCGGCTGCGGCGGCGTGGCCGTGATGCCGAACGACGTGATCGTCGCCGACCTCGACGGCGCTGTCGTCATTCCGGCGGCGCTGCTCGACGACGTGGTGGGCGCTGCCGTCGAGCAGGAGCGGCACGAGGGCTGGATCATGCGCGAGGTCGAGGCCGGCGTGCCGCTGCCCGGCCTCTATCCACCCGACGCGGCCACGCAGGCGCGCTATGCGGCCTGGCGGGTCGCGCAACCGAAGCGCGATTGACGCGGCGAGGTCAGCCGGAGGCCGCGCGATGCGTGCGCGGGATCCAGTACAAGAGCACGGCCGCCGCCGCGAAGGCGATGAGCCCGTTGCACCAGATGCCCGCCGCCAGGGTGAGCAGCGCGGTCACGGCGGAGAGCAGGGCGGGCCCGGCCGTCGAGCCGATGTCGGAGAGCAGCCGCCAGATGCCGAGGAAGTGGGCCCGGCCGGCGGCCGGCGAGTAGTCGGCGCCGAGCGTCATGATCATGCCCGAGCCGATGCCGTTGCCGAAGCCCATCAGCAGGGCGGCCAGCAGCAAAGTGAATGCGCCGTGCGTGAGCGGCATGAGCAGCATCGACAGGCCCATGAAGAGCATCGACGGCACGGCAACCCACAGGCGGCCCTTGCGGTCCATCACCCGGCCGGCGGGATAGAAGACCAGCATGTCGAGGCCGCTCGACATGCCGTAGATGAGCGAGATGGTCGCGGCGCTGAGGCCGATCTGCTCGGCCCACAAGGGCACGACGGCCTGTCGTGAAGCGCGTACCGCGGCGACGAGCACGACGCCGATGCCGACCGTGATGAAGATCCGCATGTGGCTCTCGGTCACCGAGCGCACCGTCGGCCGGACGAGCGGCCCGCCGGGTGCCGCCGTGACCGTGCGCAGGCGATGCTCGCCGGGCAGGTCGGGAATGCTGGACGAGAGCGCCGCGGCGACGAGCTGCGACGCGACGCCGACCCAGAAGGCGCCGCCGATGCCGAGAAAGGGAATCACCGCGGCGCCGAGGAACGGGCCGATGAACAGGCCGATGCGCATCACGCCGCCGAGGGTCGAGAGGGCGCGCGCGCGATAGTGGAAGGGCACCGATTCGGTCAGGTAGCTCTGGCGCGCCAGGCCGAACACCGAGCCGGCCATGCCGACCATGAAGACGCCGACCGCGAAGGCGCCGAGGTGCTTGACGAGCACGCAGATCGTCATCGCCAGCGCGCTCCAGAGCGCCGCGGCGACCAGGGCCCAGCGCTCGCCGTAGCGGGTGGTGAGGATCGACGCCGGGATGTTGCAGACGAGCGAGCCGATCCCGATCAGCGTGACGATGAGGGCCGCCAGCGCCACCGAGCCGCCGAGCTCGCGCACGCTGAGGGCGATGACCGGGAGGATCGCGCCTTCGCCGAGGCCGAACAGCAGCGACGGTCCGAAAGCGGGAATGGCGATCTGGCGAAGGGTGAAAGGCTGCTCGGTCACGGACAAGGCGGATGCGGCGGCGCGGCCGCGGGCAGGATGCGAGCTTAGCTGGCCGGCGGCCAATCGTCCCAGGACCTCGCGGCCACGCGCTCGCCCCAGAGGTCGACCTGACGCGTGGTGCGACATGGCGGTCGGCCGCGGCCGCGCCGCGGACGTAGCCGAGGCCGATGCTGCGGCCGGCGCGCAGGCTGCAGCCGGCGGAGGTGAGCTCGCCGACGGGCTCGCCGTCGATGCAGAGCGGCTCGCCGCCCCAGGCCCAGGCGGCGTCGTCGTCGAGCAGCACCGTGACCAGCCGCTTGCGCGGCGGCTTCGCGGGAGCGCTTGCGCAGGGCCTCCTGGCCGATGAACGGATCGGCTTGTCGAGCTTGACCGCGAACATCGTGCCGGCGTCGAACGGCGTCTCGTCGGGGCCGAGCTCGGCGCCCCAGGCGCGCCGGCCGGCCTCGATCCGCAGGGCATCGAGCGCGTAGTAGCCGGCGTCGAGCGAGGCCGAGGCCGTCGCCTGCCGCGTGCAGCGCGAGGTAGACGTGGCGCGCCATCTCGATCGGCACATAGAGCTCGAAGCCGGGCCCGCCGACATAGCTCATGCGCGCGGCGCGAACCCGGGCGTGGCCGATGTCGATGGCTCGGCGGTGTGACGAGAACTGCAGGCGCTCCGGCGCGAGCGCCTCGGCCACGCGGGCGCCGCCGGCGCGGCAGAGCAGCTCGCGCGCGTGTCGGGCCCATGAGCGAGAGCACCGCCGTCATGCCGCTGACGTCGACTAAGATCGCGATCTCGTCGGCGCGCGATGTGGCGCGCGATCCAGTCGGCGTCGCGCGTCGGCTGCGCCGAGCCGGTCACGAGCAGGAAGCTCTCGCGATCGAGGCGGGTGATCGTCAGATCGCTCTCGAAGCCGCCGCGCTCGTTCAGCAGCGGCGTGTAGACCATGCGGCCGATGGCCACGTCGATGCGGTTGGCGCACAGCCGCTCGAGCAGCGCCAGCGCGTCGCGCCCTTGCAAGCAGCAGCTTGCCGAACGAGGTCTGGTCGTAGAGGGCCACCGCCTCGCGCGTGGCCCGCTGTTCGGCGAGCACGTCGCCAGCCAGTCGGCCGGCCGAGCGTGGCGGTGCGCGGCGCGGGCCGCGCCCGGTCCGGCTTGCCGGCATCGGCGCGAACGAAATAGTTGGCGCGCTCCCAGCCGTTCTTCGAGCCGAACACCGCGCCCTTGGCGGCGAGCAGGTCGTAGAGCGGCGAGGTGCGCAGCGGCCGCGCCGTCTCCAGCTCCTGGCGCGGCCAGCGCATGGCGTAGTGCAGGCCGAGCGTTTCGCCGGTGCGCTCGGAGAGCAGCTTGCGGTTGGCCATGAACGGGCCGAAGCGGCGGATGTCGACGTCGGAGAGATCGCTCTGCGGGCTGCCTTCGACGATCCATTCGGCCAGCAACTGCCCGGCGCCGCCCGAGTTGGCGATGCCGGCCGAGTTGAAGCCGGCGGCGACGAAGTAGCGCCGCAACCCCGGCGCTTCGCCGAGGATGAAGTTGCCGTCGGGCGTGAAGCTTTCGGGGCCGTTCAGGAGCATCTTGATCCTTGCCGTCTCGAGGCAGGGCGTGCGATGGATGGCGGCGGTCATGAGCGGCTCGAACTGGTCCCAGTCCTCGTCGAGCAGCTCGAAGCGGAAGGTCGACGGGATGGGGTCGACGCGCCACGGCTTGGCCACGGGCTCGAAGCCGCCCATGACCAGGCCGCCGACCTCTTCCTTGTAGTAGATGAAGCCGTCGGGGTCGCGCATCACCGGCAGCATCGGATGCACGCCCTCGATGCGATCGGTGACGACATAGAAGTGCTCGGCCGACCAGAGCGGCACCAGACGCCGGCGATATCGCCGAACTGCCGCGCCCATTGGCCGGCACAGTTCACGAGCGTGTCGCAGGCGATCTCGCTGCTCGTCGCCGTCATGGCGTACGCGCACGCCGGCGACGCGCTCGCCGGTGCGCCCGTCGCACGCGCGTCACGCCGATGACCTCCGCGCCTTCGACGATGCGACGCCGCGATTGCGCGCGCCCTTGGCGAGCGACATCAGAGATCGGCGGGATTGGCCTTGCCGTCGCCCGGGATCCAGATCGCGCCCTGCAGGTCGTCGGTGCGCATGACCGGGAAGAGCTCGCCGGCGCGGGCCGGGCTGATCTCCTCGCACTCGACGCCGAAGCTTTGCGCCAGCGCGAGCTGGCGGCGCAATACCTTCATGCGCTCGGGGGTTCGCGCCACGTTGACGCTGCCGCAGCGCTTCCAGCCGGTGGCCAGTCCGGTCTCGGCTTCGAGCGTCGAATAGAGCTCGATGCCGTACTTGCTCATCCGCGTCATGTTGCGGTTCGGCCGCATCTGGCCGACCAGGCCGGCGGCGTGCCAGGTGGTGCCGCAGGTCAGCTGGCCCTGCTCGAGCAGCAGCACGTCCTTCTCGCCGAGCTTGGCCAGGTGGTACGCGGTCGAGCAGCCGACGATGCCGCCGCCGACGACGATGATGCAGGCCCGCTCCGGCGAGGCCATGGGCAAGGAGCTTACCGCGCGCTGCGCGTCTGGGCGCGCCGTGCGGTTCGGCGCCGGGCGGCGCGATGTCCGACAAGCCTGGCTCCATCGACGCGCTTGACGACGATGTGCGAGCCTTCGAGACTGCCGCCAACCCGAGCCACGACGAAGGAGATGAAGATGCTGGCTGCCAACGAGCGAGTGGGGGCGCGACCCTGGGCGTGAAGGATCTGGCCGCGGCAGCCGGAGGCGAGAGGTCTTTCTACGAGACCAAGCTCGGCCTGAAAGCGGTGCGCGAGGAAGGCAACGAGATGGGTGATCTATCGCACCGGCCATACCTCGATCAACGTCTATGAGTCGCAGTACGGCGGCACGAACCAGGCCACCGCGGTCACCTGGATGGTCGACGACGCGCCGGCGCTGGTCCAGGCCTTGAAGGAGAAGAGGCGGTGGTCTTCGAGCGCTACGAGCGACGCCGGCCTGAAGCCGGACGACTCGAGCAGGACCGGTCGGCCACGGACGTGCGGCAACGAGCAAGAATGAGAGATCGCCGCAGGCTGGATCAAGGATCACGAGCGGCAATATCCTGAGCCTGGTGAGCGCCTGAAGTGCTCAGGCCAGGCGCAGCGCCATCACCCCGACGACGATGACGCCGGTGCCGAGGGCGCGCTGGAAGCGGAAGCGCTCCTTCAGCATCAGCACGCCGATCAGCGCCGCGAACAGCACCGAGGTTTCGCGCAGGGCGGCCACCGAAGCGATCGGCGCCCGCGTCATGGCCCAGAGCGCGATGCCGTAGGCGCCGAGCGAGGCGCAGGAGCCCAGGGTGGCGATCGGCCAGCGCTGGCGCATGTAGGCGAGCGAGGGGGCGAAGCGCGGCCCGCCGCTGCCACATGACGATGGCGAAGTAGGGCGCGCCGTCGATCAGGAAGAGCAGCGCCACGTACTGCATGGCGTTGCCCGAGGCGCGCACGCCGCTGCCGTCGACCAGCGTGTAGGCAGCGATGATCGCGGCGTTGGCCAGCGCGTAGCCGAGGGCGTGGCGGCGCGAGCCCGTGCGCAGCGCCGAGCGCGTCAGGCCGATCAGGAGCACGCCGCAGCTGATGCCGGCCACTCCCAGCCAGGCCGTCAGCGGCAGGTGCTCGCCGAGCAGATGTCCGCTGAGCAGCGCGACCAGCAAGCGGCGCGCTGCCGCGCATGATCGGGTACGAGAAGCCGAGCTCGCCGTGCCGATAGGCGCCGACCAGCGTCACGTAGTAGCCGATGTGGATGACGACCGAGGTCGCCAGCCAGGGCAGCGCCTCGCGCCGCGGCAGGCCGAAGATGGCCACGAGGATCACGCCGACGCCGCAGCCCAGGATGTGGATCAGGGCGGTGTCGAGCGCCTGGTCGGTACCGGACTTGATCAGCGCGTTCCACGAGGCGTGCAGCAGCGCCGCCGAACAGCACCGCGCCGACGATCGGCCACGTCAGCGACAGGATCATGCGTGCGCTACGAGGGCGCAGCGCGCGGCGCGGCTCATGAAGTGGGCGAGGCTGGGCGTGCGCAGATCGGACTGCTTGGCGAGGTCGTCCCACTGGCGCAGCATCACCGCGTCGCGCGCGCCGGGAAGGGCGATGAAGCGGGCGGCCTGCGCCGGCATCGAAGGTGCCGCCCTGCAATTCGAGGCTGCGCTTCGAATCGTCGGAAAGGCGGGCGTGATAGGTGGCGTTGGCCTGGCACAGGTAGCGCTTGGCATCGACGTGCAGGCGAATCGCGTCGAGCACGGCGTCGGGAAAGAGGCCGCGCAGGAACGGCAGGGCGAAATACTGGTGCGTGTCGTCGACGCCGCGCAGGGTCGGCGTCTCGCCCTGGTCGTTGAGCAGGTGGCCGAGGTCGTGCAGGAGGCAGGCCGTGACGAGCTCGTCGTCGGCTTCGCTCTGCTCGGCCAGGTGCGCCGTCTGCAGTGCGTGCTCGAGCTGCGTCACCGGCTCGCCGCTGTACTGCGCCGAGCCGTGGCGGGCGAAAAGATGGGCGATGTCGTCGAGACTCAGCATGGCTGGCGGCTCCTCAGGAGGTGGTTCCCTTCGGCGTGTCGAGCGCCGCGAATTGCGACTGCCGGATGCGCGTCGCGGTCAGCGCGCCGGCCGATTCGAGGATCGGATAGGCGATCGAGCAGAGGTGCGAGTTGATGCGCTTCAGGTCGCTGATCAGATCGATGTGCAGCGAGCTCGTCTCGATGCTCTGCGTGGTGTTGTCGCGCAGCCGGGCGATGTGGTTGGCGGCGTACTCGTGCTCGAGGTCGCGGAAGTGCGCCTTTTCCTCGAGCAGCCGCTTGGCGTCGCGCACGTGGCCGTCGAGGAACACGCTCATCGCCAGGCGCAGGTTGGCGAGCAGCCGCTCGTGCAGGTGCACGATCTCGGCCATGCCGGCCTCGGAGAAGCTGCGGCTCTTCTTGATCTTCTTGTCCTCGATGTCCTGCAGGACGCGCTCGATGATGTCGCCGATCTGCTCCATGTTGATGGTGAAGGAGACGATGTCGGTCCAGCGCCGGCTCTCCTCCTTCGACAAGGCCTCGCCCGAGATCTGGGTCAGGTAGAACTTGATCGCCGAGTACAGCTCGTCGACGGTGTCGTCGAGCTTCCGCAGCTCCTCGGCCAGGCGCAGGTCGTTGTTGCGCATCACCGGCAGGATGCCGCGCAGCATGGTCTCCACCACGTCGGCCTGGTGCAGCGCCTCGCGCACCGCGCACGAGATGGCGAGCGACGGCATGTTCAGCGCCAGGGGATCGAGGTGGCGCGGCCGCAGGGTGTCCGATCCCGGTGCCGGCTCGCGCAGCCAGCGCTCGACGGTGCGCCCGACCAGGCCGGTGCAGCCGATGAAGACGATGCCGAGCACGATGTTGAATCCGAGATGGAACAGCACGACCTGCTGGTGCACCGTCGGCACGAGCTGCTGCAGCAGGATGTGGACCTCGGGCAGGAAGCCGAGAAAGAGCAGGGTGCCCAGGACCTTGAAGATCAGGTTGCCGAGCGGCAGCCGGCGCACCTGCGCCGAGGCGTTGGCGGTGGCCAGCATCGCCAGGATGCCGCTGCCGATGTTGGCGCCGAGCACCAGGCCGAGCGCCGCCGTCACCGGCACCAGCGCCGAGGTGGCCAGGGTGGCGATGAGCAGGACGATCGCCAGGCTCGAATAGGAGAGCACGGTCAGCACGGCGCCGACGACGATGTCGAGCAGCACGTCGTTCGGCAGCGAGACGAGCAGGGCGCGCACGGCGGCGGCTTCGGTCAGCGGCCGGGTCGCCGCGACGATGAGCTGCAGCGCCAGGGTGATGAGGCCCAGGCCGATCAGGACCCGGCCGACCGCGCCGGCGCCGCTGTTCTGCTTCGAGATGAAGACGACGACGCCGACGAAGATCAGGAGCGGCGAGAGCCACGACAGGTCGAACGAGAACACCACCGTCATCAGGCTGGTGCCGACGTCGGCGCCGAGCATCACCGCCAGGGCGGCGCTCGTCGTCACCAGGTTCTTGCCCACGAACGAGGCCACGATCAGGCAGGTGGCGGTGCTCGACTGGACCAGGCTCGTGACCCCGAGGCCGGCGATGAAGGCGCGAAAGCGGTTGCTGAAGCTGAGCGCCAGGATGCGGCGCAGGTTCTCGCCGAAGACGCGCAGCATGCCGGTGCGCACGATGTGCGTGCCCCAGACGAGCAGGGCGATCGCGGCGAGCAGGTTGAGCAGGTGGATCAAGGGGCGTTCAGCTCCGCGCCGGCTTGTCGTGGGACGCACGCGCCTCGGCCGCCGTCGCCTGGCGATGGTGGTTCTTGATCGTGCGTTCCTTGCTCTCCATCACATGCGCGAACATCGCCCGGCCGGCCGCATCGGCATCGCCCGCGGCGATCGCCTTGACGATCTGCCGGTGCTCGCCGACCGACACCGGCATCAGCCAGCCATCGGCCAGGTTGAGCCGGCGAAAGAGGCTCAGCTCCTTGATCAGCTTGCGATAGACGTCGGTCAGCTTGCGGTTGCCGGCGAGCTCGACGAGGCGGTCGTGGAAGCGCAGGTTGAGCAGGTGGTAGGCATGCGCATCCTTGGCCTTGACGGCCTGCTCCATCTGGTCGACCAGGCCGCGGATCTCCTTGAGCGCGGCCGGCGTGATGCTGGCGGCGAGCCGCCGGCCGACCATGTCGTCCATCGTCGCGCGCAGATCGAAGATCTCGATGGCCTCTTCGACCGGCAGGTCGCGCACGAAGACGCCGCGGTTCTTCTCGGTCCGCACCAGGCCGGCTTCCTCGAGCATCCGGAAGGCCTCGCGCAAGGGGCCGCGCGAGACGCCGAGGCGGCCTGCGAGCGCCACCTCGGTGAGCTTCTCGCCCGGCGGCAGCTCGCCCGACAGGATCATCCGCTCGAGCTCGCTCTGCACCACGCTCGAGAGCGAGCTGGTCTGCAGCAGGGTGATGGTCGGATGCAGCGGCGTGGCGGCGACGGCAGCGGGCATGGCGGGAGTGTGGGCCTGGGCTCGGGTCATTGTCAACAATCTTCAAGAAACAGTTGACGCTTTCTCGCCCGCACCCCTAGACTGCCGGCGCCCCGCCCAGGGCACCCGGAACTGTCATCGAGCGGGCATAGGCTTTGCGGGCGAACGACCCGAAACCGCGGCTCGATTCTCGAAATCTTCAAAGGGAGGTCTGCATGAACATGAATTCCGTGAAGGCGCTGCTGGCGCTGGCCCTGGTCAGCATCTCGGCGGGCGCGCTCGCGCAAAAGACGCAACTCGTGGTCTACACCGCGCTCGAGGTCGACCAGATCAAGGCCTACGAGGCCGGCTTCGCTGCCGCCAATCCCGGCATCGAGCTGAAGTGGGTGCAGGACTCGACCGGGGTCATCACCGCCAAGCTGCTGGCCGAAAAAGCCAACCCGAAGGCCGACGTCGTGATGGGCGTGGCGGCCTCGAGCCTGGCCCTGCTCGACTCGCAGGGGATGCTCATCCCGTACGCCCCGATCAACCTCGACGCGATCATGAGCCAGTATCGCGACAAGAAGAACCCGCCGGCCTGGTGGGGCATGGACGTCTGGGGCGCGACCGTCTGTTTCAACACGGTCGAGGCGCAGAAGAAAGGCATTCCGAAGCCCGAGACCTGGAAGGACCTGACCAAGCCGATCTACAAGGGCCAGATCGTGATGCCCAATCCGGCCTCCTCGGGCACGGGCTTTTTCGACGTCACCGCCTGGCTGACGCTTTGGGGCGACGACAACGGCAAGGGCGGCGGCTGGAAGTACATGGATGCCCTGCACGAGAACATCGCCCAGTACACGCACTCCGGCTCCAAGCCCTGCACGATGGCGGCGACCGGCGAGTACGTCGTCGGCATCTCCTTCGAATACCGGGCCAACACCAACAAGGCCAAGGGCGCGCCGATCGATCTCGTGTTCCCGAAGGAAGGGCTCGGCTGGGACCTCGAGGCCTTCGCGATCCACAAGGGCACGCAGCACCTGGAAGCGGCGAAGAAGCTGGCCGACTGGGCTTCGAGCAAGGACGCGATGAAGCTCTACGGCAAGAACTTCGCGATCACCGCGCAGCCCGGCGTCGCCGCGCCGCTCGCCAACGTGCCGGCCGACTACGAGAAGCGCCTGGTGAAGATGGACTTCCAGGTCGCTGCCGACAACCGGGCCCGCATCCTCGAGGAGTGGAACAAGCGCTACAGCGCCAAGTCGGAGCCGAAGAAGTAATTCGCGAAGATGGCGGCCTACCTTCGCCTGGAGGGGCTCCGGAAGTCGTTCGGATCCTTCCAGGCGCTGCATGACATCGACCTCGAGATCGAGCGCGGCGAGTTCGTCTGCTTCCTCGGGCCTTCGGGCTGCGGCAAGACGACGCTGCTGCGCATCATCGCCGGGCTCGAGACGCAGAGTGCCGGCCGCATCCACCAGGGCGAGCGCGACATCTCGGTGCTGCCGCCGGCCGAGCGCGACTACGGCATCGTCTTCCAGTCGTACGCGCTGTTTCCGAACCTGAGCGTCGCCGACAACGTCGCCTACGGCCTGGTCAACCGCAAGGTCGGCAACGCCAAGGCCGCAGCGCGCGTCGACGAGCTGCTGAAGCTGGTCGGCCTGCCGGGCAGCAACGACAAGTACCCGGCCCAGCTCTCGGGCGGCCAGCAGCAGCGCATCGCCCTGGCCCGCGCCCTCGCCACCTCGCCGGGCCTGCTCCTCCTCGACGAGCCGCTGTCCGCGCTCGACGCGCTCGAGCGGGTGCGCCTGCGCCAGGAGATCCGCTCGCTGCAGCGCGCGCTCGGCGTCACCACGATCATGGTCACCCACGACCAGGAGGAAGCGCTCTCGGTGGCCGACCGCATCGTGGTCATGAACCACGGCGTCATCGAGCAGGTGGGCACGCCGATGCAGGTCTATCGCGATCCGGCCACGCCGTTCGTCGCCGACTTCGTCGGCAAGATCAATGTCCTGTCCGGCCGGCTCCATCCCGGGCGGAGCCTGCACATCGGCAGCAGCCGCTTCGATTGCGAGCACGACACCGAGGCCGAGCGTGACGTCAAGGTCTACCTGCGGCCCGAAGACGTGCTGGCGCGGCCGATCGCCGCCGGCGACGCCAACGTCTTCCATGCCGCGATCGAGAAGATCGAGTTCCTCGGCTCGTACTGCCTGGTGCGGGTGCAGGCCGAAGCCGTGGCGGCGCAGCCGATCACCGTCTACCTCTCGCTCAACTACCTGGCCGAGCAGGGGCTCGAGGTGGGCAGCGAGCTGCCGCTGAAGCTGTTGCCCGAGCGCATGCGCTTCTTCTAGGGCCGGCTCGACGTGTCTGCCGTGCTTTCGCCGCCCGCCGCGCGGCCGCTTCGCCAGCGGGCGCACTGGAGCGACCGCGTCGCGCACGCCGGCCTGCTGGTGCTGCTGCTGGTGCTGGTCGTGTTCCTGGCCTTGCCGCTGGCCAGCATCCTCATCAAGGCCTTGCAGAACGGCGACGGCCGCTTCGTCGGCCTGGCCAATTTCGCCAGCTACCTGCAGACGCCGTCGCTGCTGCAATCGTTCGTCAACAGCATCTGGGTCTCGGCGCTGGCCACCGTCATCACCGTGCCGCTCGCCTTCGGCTTCGCCTACGCCCTGGCACGCAGCTGCATCCCGGCCAAGGGCACCTTTCGCACCATCGCGCTGATTCCGCTGCTCGCGCCTTCGTTGCTGTCGGCGATCTCGCTGATCTACTGGTTCGGCAACCAGGGCACGGCACGCGCGATCGTCAAGGCGCTCGGCTTCGAGACGATCTACGGCGCCCCCGGCGTCGTCTTCGCCGAGTGCTTCGCGGTCTTCCCGCACGCGCTGATGATCCTGCTGAGCGCCTTGTCGCTGTCGGATGCGCGGCTGTACGAAGCGGCCGAGGCGCTCGGCACCTCGACGCGGCGCAAGTTCTTCACCATCACGCTGCCCGGTGCGAAATACGGCCTGATCTCGGCCGCGCTGGTGTCGTTCACGCTGGTGATGACCGACTTCGGCATTCCGAAGGTGATCGGCGGCGACTTCAACATGCTGGCCACCGACGTCTTCAAGCTCGTCATCGGGCAGCAGGACTTCCAGCGCGGCGCCGTCGTCGGCCTGCTGCTGCTGACGCCGGCGATCCTCACCTTCGGCATCGACTGGCTGGTGCAGAGGAAGCAAACGGCGATGCTCACGGCGCGCGCCGTGCCCTACGCGCCGAGGCCGGCGCGCGGCTTCGATGCGCTGATGCTGGGCTATGTCGGCCTGATCAGCGCGCTCATGCTGGCCATGCTCGGGATGGCGATCTTCGCGTCGTTCGCCACCTACTGGCCGTACAACCTCACGCCCAGCCTCAAGCACTACACGATGGGCATCGTCGACGGCGAGGTCGGCAGCGGCCTCGTGAACAGCTTGCGGCTGGCCGCGGGCACGGCGTTCTTCGGCACGATCCTCGTCTTCGTCGGAGCCTACATGCTCGAGAAGACTCGCGGCCTGGCGCTGCTGCGGCCGATCGTCCGCCTCCTGACGATGCTGCCGATGGCGGTGCCCGGCCTGGTGCTGGGCCTGGGCTACATCTTCTTCTTCAACGCGCCGGACAATCCGCTGAACGGCCTGTACCAGACGATGACGCTGCTCATCATCTGCACCATCGTCCATTTCTACACCACCGGCCATCTCACGGCAGTCACGGCCCTGAAGTCGCTCGACGCCGAATTCGAGGCGGTCAGCGCTTCTCTCAAGGTGCCGTTCTTCAAGACTTTCTGGCGGGTGACGCTGCCGATCTGCATGCCGACCCTGATCGACATCGCCCGCTACTTCTTCATCAACGCGATGACGACGATCTCCGCCGTCGTCTTCCTCTACGCGCCCGACACGCGGGTGGCGTCGATGGCGATCATCCGGCTCGACGAGGCCGGCGAGTCGGGCGCGGCGGCGGCCTGCGCGGTACTGTTGACGGCCGGCTCGACGATCGTCACGCTGCTGTTCGTCGGCGCCAGCGCCTGGATCGGTCGGCACGCGCAGGCCTGGCGCCGCGCCTCGCCGCGTTAGGCTTGCGGGCATCGACAGTGGAGACCGAACCGATGGACCGAGACCCCATTCTTCTCACACCCGGCCCGCTGACGACGACCGAGCGCACCCGGCGCGCGATGCTGCGCGACTGGGGCTCGTGGGACACGTCGTTCATCGCCCTCACCGCCGAGCTGCGCCGGCAGTTGCTTGCCGTCGTTCACGGCGAAGGCACGCATGTCGTCGTGCCGTTGCAGGGCAGCGGCACGTTCTCGGTCGAAGCTGCGGTGGCCAGCGTGGTGCCGCGCGAGGGTCACGTGCTGGTCCTCGACAACGGCGCCTACTGCAAGCGCCTCGGCAAGCTCGCGACGCTGATGGGTCGCCGAACGACGATCCTGCCGCACGCCGAAGACGCGCCGGTCTCGCCGGCCGAGCTCGACGCCGCCTTGCGTGCCGATGCCAGCATCAGCCACGTCGGCTTCATCCACTGCGAGACCGGCACCGGCGTGCTGAATCCGCTGCAGGCCGTCGCCGACGTGTGCGCGCGGCATGGCAAGGGCCTGATCGTCGATGCGATGAGCTCGTTCGCGGCGCTGCCCATCGATGCGCGCGAGGTCAGATTCGACGCGCTGGTGGCGGCGAGCGGCAAGTGTCTCGAAGGCGTGCCGGGGATGGGCTTCGTCTTCCTGCGCAAACCGGTCATCGACGGCGCCGCCGGCAATTCCCATTCGTTGGCGATGGACCTGCACGACCAGCACGTCTACATGGAAAAGACCGGGCAGTGGCGCTTCACGCCGCCGACGCACGTTGTCGCCGCGCTTGCCGAGGCGATGCGCCAGTTCGTGGAAGAGGGCGGGCAGCCGGCGCGCCTGGCCCGCTACAGCGCCAACTGCGAGGCGCTCGTGTCCGGCATGAAGGCGCTCGGCTTCGAGCCTTTCCTGAGGCCCGAGATCCAGGCGCCGATCATCCTCACCTTCCATGCGCCGGCCGATCCGCGCTACGAGTTCAGGGCCTTCTACGAGGCGGTGAAGGCGCGCGGCTTCATCCTCTATCCGGGCAAGCTGACGCAGCTCGAGACGTTTCGGGTCGGCTGCATCGGCGCGATCGGCCCGGCCGAGATGAAGCAGGCCGTGGCCGCGGTGGCCGACGCGATGCGCGAGATGGGGATTTCCGGCGGCGCGCCGAACCGGCACTGACGCCAGCACCGAGAATGCCGCCATGACCACACCCACTCCCGAGCATCCCGCGCTGACCGCCGTTCGCAAGAGCGGCAGCGGCAAGGTCAAGGTCGCGGTCAGCGACATCGACGGCGTCCTGCGCGGCAAGTACCTGCACATCGACAAGTTCCTCGGCGCGGCCGAGCCGGCGCCGGCCGGCGGCTTCGGCTTCTGCGACGTCGTGTTCGGCTGGGACGTGGGCGACCAGACCTACGACAACGCCACCCACACCGGCTGGCAGCACGGCTTTCCGGATGCGCTGGCACGCCTCGACCTGGCAACGCAGCGCACCGTGCCCTGGGACGGCAACGTGCCGTTCTTTCTCGGCGAGTTCGTCAACGCCGACGGCACGCCGTCGCCGATCTGCCCGCGCCAGACCTTGAAGCGCGTCTTGAAGCGTGCCGAGAAGATGGGTTTCTCGCCGATGTGCGGCATGGAATTCGAGTGGTTCAACTTCGTCGAGACGCCGCAGACCTGGGCCGCCAAGCAGGGCGTGGCGCCGACCCCGCTCACGCCGGGCATGTTCGGCTACTCGCTGCTGCGCATGAACCATCGGCGCGAGTTCATGAACGCGCTGATGGACGAGATGGCCGCCTTCGGCGTGCCGATCGAAGGCCTGCATACCGAGACCGGGCCCGGCGTCTACGAAGTGGCGATCGCCTTCGGCGAAGCGCTCGAGCAGGCCGATCGAGCCATCCTGTTCAAGACCGGCGCCAAGGAGATCGGCGCCCGCTTCGGCGTGATGCCGAGCTTCATGGCGAAGTGGAATGCGGCCTACCCGGGCTGCAGCGGGCACATCCACCAGAGCCTGAAGGACGGCCCCGACGGCAAGACCAATCTCTTCTACGACGCCGCTCGCCCAAGCAAGATGAGCGCGTTGTTCGAGAGTTACGTCGCCGGCCAGGTCGCCTGCCTGATGGAATTCGCGCCGATGTTCTGGCCGACCATCAACAGCTACAAGCGCCTGGTCGACGGCTTCTGGGCGCCGGTCAAGCCGACCTGGGGCATCGACAACCGCACCGCCAGCTTTCGGGTTCTCGCGGGCAGCCCGAAGGCGACGCGTCTCGAAACCCGTTGTCCGGGCGCCGACGTCAATCCGTACATCGCCATGGCCGCGGTCATCGCGGCCGGCCTCGAAGGCATCGAGAAGGGCTGGAAGCTGACGGCACCGCCGATCACGGGAACCAACCTCGGCGGCGAGCACATCCCGCGCGCGCCGCGCACGCTGATCGAGACGACGCGCATCTTCCAGCAGTCGCGCGTGGCTCGCGACTGGTTGGGCGACGACTTCGTCGACCATTTCGCCGCGACCCGCGACTGGGAATGGCGGCAGTGGCTCGACGGGGTGACCGACTGGGAGCTCAAGCGGTACTTCGAGATCATCTGATGACGTTCTTCCGGTGGCCAGGCAGGCCGATGCGGATCGCCGCGGTCCTCGCTGCGGCATTTCTGTTCGGCGTCCCCGCGCAGGCCGCGTCCATTCGCATCGCCAGCGCATTCGATCCGCAGACGATGGATCCGGACGCGCTCGCCTTGCTCTATCACTCGCGCATCTGGTTCCAGATCTACGACTCGCTGCTCGACCGCGACGAGCAATTCCGCATCGAACCGGCCCTGGCGCTCTCGTGGGCGAGGGTGGACGCGAAGACCTGGCGCTTCAAGCTGCGCCAGGGCGTGCTGTTCCACGACGGCACCCCGTTCACCGTCGAAGACGCGGTGTTCTCGGTGCAGCGCGCCATGGCCAGGCCGTCGCAACGCGCGTTCCAGATGAAGGGCATCGTCGCGGCCAAGAAATTCGACGAACAGACGCTCGAGATCGATCTCGAAGCGCCCGACGCCGTGCTGCCGCAGAAGTTTCTCAGCCTGCCGATGATGAGCAAGGCCTGGTGCGTGGCGCACCACGTCGAGCTGTCGCAGGACTTCAACGGCAAGCAGGAGACGTACGCGGTTCGCAACGCCAACGGCACCGGGCCGTACATGCTCGATCGCTACGAGCCCGACATCCGCACGGTGCTGAAGCGAAATCCGCGTTGGTGGGGCTGGGGCGACAAGCGCTCGGGCAATGTCGACGAAGCGACGTGGCTGACCATCCGCTCCGACGCGACCCGCATTGCGGCGCTGATCTCGGGCGAGGTCGACATGCTCCTCGATCCGCCGATTCCGGACGTGGCGCGGCTGAAGGGCGAAAGCGCGCTGGCCGTGCAGCAGACTGCCGACCTGGGCCAGCAGTACCTGGCCTTCGACGTCGCCCACGACGAGCTCGAGGGGTCGGACGTCAAGGGCCGCAATCCATTCAAGGACCTGCGCGTGCGCCGCGCCGTCTACCAGGCGATCAACGTCGACCTGATCGCCCAGAAGGTGCTGCGCGGCCTGGCGACGCCGACCGGCGCCTTCCTGTCGCCGCGCGTCGAAGGGTCGCTGCCCGAGCTCGACAAGCGTCTGCCCTTCGATCCGGCGCGCTCGCGGGCGCTCCTCGCGGAGGCGGGCTACCCGAACGGTTTTTCGGTGACGCTCGATTGCGTGAACGTCGCCTGGCGCGAGGCGGTGTGCCAGGCGATGACGGCGATGCTGACGCAAGTCGGCATCCGAACGACCCTGCGCACATCGCCGACGAACCAGTTCTTTCCGAAGCTGAGCGACGGCACCGCCAACCTGGTGGAGTTCGGCTGGACGCCGACCACCGATGCCTGGGTCTCCCTCAACGGCCTCTTTCATACCTGGGCTCGCGAAGGGCTGGGTTCGTTCAACGCCGGCCGCTTCAGCGATCCGAAGCTCGACGCACTGATCGACGCCATGCGCGTCGAGCCCGACGAGACGCGCCGGCGCGCCATGGTTGCTACCGTGCTGCGCATCATCGGCGACGAGTTGCCGTCGATGCCGATCTATCGTCGCACCCTGACCTGGGTGATGAACAAGAAGGTGCACGCCGTGCAGTGGCCGAACGACCAGACCGAGCTGCGCTGGCTGCGGGTGCAATGAGCGGGTCTTTTCCATTCGATCACGAGCTTTCTTCATGACCATCAGCCGCTTTTCATTTCCCACGACGATCCATTTCGGCCCGGGCGCGAGCCGGCTCGCCGGTGCCCATCTCGCCGAGCGTGGTCTGCGCCGACCGCTCGTCGTCACCGACAAGGGCCTGGCGGCGCTGCCGCTGGTGGCCGAATTCGAGGCGAGCCTCAAGGCCTCGGGCCTGGCGCCAGCCGTCTACGCCGGCGTCTTCGGCAATCCGACCGCGAGCCAGGTGATGAACGGCGCCGCCGCGTATCGCGCGCATGGCGCCGATTGCGTCGTCGGCATCGGCGGCGGCGCGGCGCTCGATGTGGCCAAGGTCGTCGGCCTGCTCGCCACGCATCCCGGCGATGTCATCGAATACGTCTGGGACCATCCGCAAGTGCGCGAGATCGGCGAGACGCTGCCGTACTTCATCGCCTTGCCGACGACCTCGGGCACCGGCAGCGAAGTGGGACGCAGCAGCGTCATCAGCGAGGAGGAGTCGCACGTCAAGCGCGTCATCTTCTCGCCGAAGATCCTGGCCCGGGTCGTCTTCGCCGACCCCGAGCTGACGCTCGGCCTGCCGCCGGCGGTGACCGCGGCCACCGGCATGGACGCGTTGACGCACAACGTCGAGAGCTATCTCTCGCCGGCCTATCACCCCTTGTGCGACGGCATCGCGCTGGAGGGCACGCGCCTGGCCGCACGTGCGCTCGCCACCGCGGTGCGCGAGCCGAAGAACATCGAGGCGCGCGGCGACATGATGATGAGCTCGATGATGGGCGCGATCGCCTTCCAGAAAGACCTCGGTGCGGTCCACTCCTGCGCGCACGCGCTCGGCACGGTCTGCGACATGCACCACGGGCTGGCCAACGCGCTGATGATCGATACCGTGCTGGCCTGGAACGCCGAAGCGGTGCCGGCGAAGTTCGACGAGCTCGCGCATGTCGTGGGCGTGGACGGCGGCGCACGCGGGTTTCTCGACTGGCTGAAGCGGCTCAAGCAGACGATCGGCATCGCCCCGAACCTGTCCATCGCGGGAGTCAGGCGCGACGCCATCCCGCGTCTGGTCGCCATCGCGACCGCCGACATCTGTCACCAGACCAATCCACGGCCGGTCACGGCCAGCGACTTCGAGCGCCTGTTCGCGCAGGCGATGTGACATGACGACCGCCACGCTTGCGGCTGGCGCCGCTGCGCTGTCCCCCGAGGCGGCGCGGGCCGGCTTGGGGCGGCCCGGCGCCGGCCCGGCCGGGCGCGTCAAGGTCGGCATCTCCGCGTGTTTCTTCCACGCCGACCCGGCGCGCCCGATCTTCACCGGCAAGACCTTGCAATACATCGAGCAATCGGTGGCCCATTGGGTGATGTCGACCGGCGCATTGGCGGTGATGATTCCAAGCCCGGTGGGCGACACGCAGAAAGGCGATGCCTCGCTCGACGATTACGCCGGCTGGCTCGACGCGCTGGTGCTCGAAGGCGGCTCCGACGTTTGGCCCGGCAGCTACGGAGAAGAAGCGATCGAGGCGCGCTGGCAGGGCGATCGGGTGCGCGACGAGTACGAGCGCGACCTGTTGCACGCCTTCGCGGCGCGCGGCAAACCGGTGCTCGGCATCTGCCGTGGCCTGCAGCTGATGAACGTGGCGCACGGGGGTACGCTGTTCCAGGACATCGACACGCAGCGCCCCGGCGAGGTCAGGCACCGCGACGCGGTGGCCTACGACCGCAACCTGCATCCGCTCGAATTCGTTCCCGGCACGCGTTTGAGCGAGATCTTCGAGGGCGCAAGCCGCACGGTCGTGAGCAGCGTCCACCACCAGGGGGTGAAGGACCTCGCACCAGGCTTCATCGTCGAGGCGCGCTGCCCGATCGACGGCATGATCGAGGCGATCCGCAAGCCCGGCCCGAATTTCATGGCCGCCGTGCAATGGCATCCGGAATTTCATCGCAGCGGCGAAGGCACGCTCGACGATCGGCCGTTGCTCCACGACTTCCTCGACGCCGCCGTCGCGGCGCAGCGCGCATGAAGAAGATGCTCACGATCAGCAATCCTGCGACCGGTGCCGTGCTCGCCGAGCTGCCTGCCGACGATGCCGCGAGCGTCCGGGAGAAGGCCGGGCGCGCCCGCGCGGCACAGCCGGCGTGGGCCGCTCGTTCGCTGGCCGAGCGCAAGGCCGCGATCGCGGGCTTTCGCACGCGGCTCGTCGCCGAGCTCGAGACGCTGGCAAGGACCTTGACCTCGGAGGTCGGCAAGCCGGTCTCGCAATCGCGCAACGAGCTGAACGGCTTTCTCGGCCGGATCGATTTCTTCCTCGCCGAGGTCGAGGCGAGCACGGCCGACCAGCAGGTCTTCGCCGACGCCGCGGTCACCGAGCGCATCGGCCACGACCCGCTCGGCGTGGTCGCCAACATCTCGGCCTGGAACTATCCGTATTTCGTCGGCGGCAACGTCTTCGTGCCGGCCTTGCTGACCGGCAACGCGGTGCTCTACAAGCCTTCCGAATTCGCGACCCTGACCGGCCTGCACATCGCCCGGCTGTTGCACGCCTCGGGCGTGCCGGCCGACGTCTTCATCCCCTTGGTCGGCGGCGGCGAAGTCGGCGCGGCCCTGGTCGAGCAGGCGGTCGACGGCGTCTTCTTCACCGGCTCGGCGGCCACCGGTGCGCGAATCGCCGCGGCAGTCGGGTCGCGCATGATCCGGCTGCAGCTCGAGCTCGGCGGCAAGGATCCGACCTACGTCGCCGAGGACGCCGATCCGAAGGCCGCCGCCGAATCGCTTGCCGACGGCGCCATGTACAACACCGGCCAGAGTTGCTGCTCGGTCGAGCGCATCTACGTGCACGAGCGCATTCACGACGCCTTCGTCGACGCCTTCCTTGCCAGCGTCGCCGGCTTCAAGGTCGGCGACCCGAACGACGACGCGACCTATATCGGCGCGATCACGCGCGCGCCGCAGCTCGAGGTGCTCGAAGGGCAGGTCGCCGACGCGCTGGCCAAGGGCGGCGAGCTGCGAACCGGCGGCAAGCGGATCGCGCGCGCCGGCCACTGGTTCCTGCCCACCGTCGTCACGAACGCCAATCACGACATGCTGCTGATGCGCGAGGAGAGCTTCGGCCCGCTCATCGGCATCCAGAAGGTCGGCGACGACGACGAAGCGGTCCGGCTGATGAACGACACGCGCTACGGCCTGACGGCTGGCGTCTACACGCGCGACGAGGCACGGGCGACGCGGCTGCTGGCCCGCGTCCACGCCGGCAGCGTCTACTGGAACTGCTGCGACCGCGTCAGCCCGCGCCTGCCGTGGTCGGGTCACGGCGACTCCGGCATCGGGGTCACGCTGTCGACCTACGGCATCCAGACCTTCACGCGGCCCAAGGCGTGGCACCTGCGCAAGCCCTGAGCGCGAACCGTCGTTCCCTGGCGCTGTTCGATCTCGACGGCACGCTGCTCGACGGCGACACCGACGAGCTGTGGTGCGAGTTCCTGATCGGAGAAGGCAGCCTCGATCGCGCCGCCTTCGAGGCCAGGAATCGCAGCGTCGCCGAACGCTACGCTGCCGGCAGCATCACGCCGGCCGAGTTCTGCGCCTTCTACGCCTCGACCCTGGCCGGCCGCTCGCCGCATGAGTGGATGGCCCGGCGCGCTCGCTTCGTCACCGACGTCATCGCGCCGCGCCTCGGTGCCGAGGCGCACGCGTTAGTCGCGCGCCACCGCAACGCTGGCGAGCACGTGCTGCTCACCACCGCGACGAACCGCTTCCTGACCGAGCCGATCGCGGCCTTGCTCGGCATCGCCGGCGTCGACCTGATCGCCACCGGCCTGGAGCTCGAAGGCGGCCGTTTCACCGGCCGCAATGCCGGGGTCCTCAACATGCGCGAGGGCAAGGTGACGCGCCTGCTCGAATGGCTGGACGATCCCGAGGGCGCCGCGGCAGCGCTTGCGAGCGCGATCTTCTACAGCGATTCGAGCAACGACCTGCCCTTGCTGCGTGCCGTCGGACGCGCCGTCGCCGTCGATCCCGACCCGCGCCTGCGTGCCGAGGCCGAACGCGCCGGCTGGACGGTGTTGTCCCTGGCGCGTTGAGACGCGCCAGGCGTTCCCTCAGCGGTTCGTCGAGGCGGCGAGCACTTCGCCGATCGGGATGAGCGGCATGGCCGCCGAGATCGGGCCGCGCCGCGAAGCCAGCGCCTCGAGCGCAGGAATGGCCTGCTCGGCGGGC
The DNA here is from genome assembly GCA_963778525.1 of uncultured beta proteobacterium. Taxonomy (GTDB): domain Bacteria; phylum Pseudomonadota; class Gammaproteobacteria; order Burkholderiales; family Burkholderiaceae_C; genus Schlegelella_A. The sequence continues at coordinate 575,849 of CAVZUJ010000002.1, forward strand.
ATCGAATCGGCCATCCGGCCGGCCAGCTCTTCGGCGGCGCGCTGCTTGTCGCGCGCCGTCTCGAGAATGATCTCGGCCCGGCGCAAGGCGTCGGCGATGGTTTCGTTGGCCTGGATCTGGGTCGCGCCGGAGTTGAGGCAGACGCGCGCGATGCGCGGTGCCACTTGACGGTCGTCGATGCGGGCGTTGATGCGGGCGATGACGGCGGCGACATCGCCGACCTTGGTTCGCGGCAGCACGACGGCAAACTCGTCGCCGCCGAGCCGGCCGGCCACGTCGCGGCGGCGCAGCGTCTCGCGCAGGGCCATGCCGATCTGGCGCAAGGCCTCGTCGCCGACCGGATGGCCGAGCACCTCGTTGATGTTCTTCAGGCGATCGACGTCGAAGACGAGCATGGTCGCGAGATCGGGGGCAGGCTCGATCGCCTTGGCCGCGAGGTCGTGGAAATGGCGCCGGTTCGGCAGCTTGGTCAGCGGATCGACCTCGACCATGTGACGCAGCTTGCGATGGGCGGCGCGCAGCTGGGCGACGTTGCGCTCGTGATTCATCACCAGCGAAAGCTGCGGGATCAGGAGCGCCGTGGCGGCCGGAGCGAGCAGGGCGCCGAGCGCGAAATCGAGGCCGCCGAGCGCCGGCATGGGCAGGAAGAACGCGGCTGCGAGCCAGGCGGCCTGCAGCAGTGCGCTCGACAGCAGGCAGACGAGCAAGCCTCGCAGCACCGGCGTCGTCTCGAAGTCCTCGAGTCGCGCGACCGCGAGGCTGGTGTACAGGGTCGTGGCCAGCATCGCGCCGGCCAGCATCTGGGCCGGGCTGGCCCAGCTGAACGGCGCCATCGAGCTGCCGGCAGCGACCAGCGATGCGAGGGCGAGGCAAAGCCAGTCGACCCAGGGCGGCATGGTGCTGCCGCCGCGCGAGAAGAAGCGCCGCATGCCGGTCAGCGTGACGATCGGCCATTGCAGCGCCAGCACCGCGGCGAGCGGCCCGAAGAGCGGGTCCTGCGCGTCGAGCGAATGGAGCACGAGGGCGGCGGCCAGCGCGATGTTGGCGGCGATCCACCACCAGACGCCGCGGCGCAGGCGCTGGCGCACGCCGATCGTCGCGGCCGCCGCGCTCGATATGGCCAGGCACGCCGAAGCGGCGATGAGCAGAGTTCCCGAGTGCAGAGGCATCGCCGAAATTCTAGGCAGCGGCCTCGCCGGGCGGGGCACCATCTGCGAGGGCGAGAGCGCCCCCGCTGCGAATACCGTTACGAATTGGCACGTCTCGAGAGGGGCCGGTCGCTCTGGGCCGGCGCTCTCGGGGCCGGCCGGCGACCCAAGGTGGCGCGAGCGGGCCCCGACCTACACTTGTTCGTTCATGACGCATCGTCTTTTCGACTCGTTCTGGCGTGCGGCCGCCTACTGCCTGAACCCGAAGGTGATCGCGTTGTCGCTGGCGCCGCTGGTCATCGTCGGCGGCGCCGCCGCGCTGCTCGGCAACTTCTTCTGGGAACCGGCGGTGGCCTCTGTGCGGGCCACGCTGGAGGGCTGGTCGCTGCTGGCGGTGCTGTTCTCCTGGCTCGACGCGGTCGGTGCCACCGGCTTTCGCAGCGTCCTCGCCCCGCTCGTGGTCGTCGCGCTGGCCGTGCCCGTGTTCGTCGTCGCATCGCTGGTCGTCGTGGCGTGGATGATGACGCCGGCGATCGTGCGCCTGGTCGCGGCCCGCCGGTTTGCGACGCTCGAGCAGCGGCATGGCGGCGGCTTCTGGCAGGGCCTGGCCTGGTCGCTGCTCTGCACGCTGGCTGCGCTCGCGGCGCTGGTCGTCAGCATCCCGCTCTGGTTCATCCCGCCGCTGGTGCTGGTGTTGCCGCCGCTGATCTGGGGCTGGCTCACCTATCGCGTCTTCGCCAACGATGCGCTCGCCCTGCATGCCAGCCGCGAAGAGCGCCTCGCCATGATCGCCGAGCATCGCTGGCCCCTGTTCGGCATGGGCGTCGTCTCCGGCTATCTCGGCGCCGCGCCCTCGCTGCTCTGGGCCGTCAGCGCGATGACGCTGGTCTTCGCGCCGTTCCTGATCCTGGCGTCGATCTGGCTCTACACGCTGGTCTTCGCCTTTTCCTCGCTCTGGTTCACGCACTACCTCCTGTCGGCGCTGAACGACCTGCGCCGCAGCGCGAGCGCAGCGACCGTCGGCGTCCTCGCGTCCGGCGAAGCGCAGCCAGCCATCCTGCGGACGCCCATGGACACCCGTACCGCATGAACTTCGGCCTCATCATCATCGGCGACGAAATCCTCTCGGGCAAGCGCGCCGACAAGCACCTGCCGAAGGTCATCGAGCTCCTCGGCGCGCGCGGCCTGTCGTTGTCGTGGGCGCGCTACGTGGGCGACGAACCGGAGCGGATCACGGCCGACCTCGAGGCGGCATTCGCCAGCGGCGACGCGGTCTTCTCGTGCGGCGGTATCGGCGCCACGCCCGACGACCATACCCGCCAGTGCGCGGCGGCCGCGCTCGGCGTGCCGCTCGTGCTCCACCCCGAGGCGCGTGATTTCGTCATCGAGCGCATGCGCGACGTGGCGCGCGAGAAAGGAATCGCCTTCGAGCCGGAACGCGACGACAACAGGCACCGCCTGAACATGGCCGTCTTTCCCGAAGGCGCCGCGATCATTCCGAATCCGTACAACAAGATCGCGGGTTTTTCGATCCGGCGCGGCGAGGGCGGCGTCTTCTTCGTCCCCGGCTTTCCGGTCATGGCCTGGCCGATGATCGAATGGGTGCTCGACCATGTCTACCCGCAGCTGCGCCAGGCGCCCGGCACGCGCGAGCGCTCGGTGATCGTGTTCGGTGCGATGGAGGCGGCGCTGACCCCGCTGATGGAGCGGGTCGAGGCCGAGTTCCCCGGGATCAAGGTTTTCAGCCTTCCGAGCGTCGACCATCCCGAGTGGGGCCGGCACATCGAGCTTGGCGTCAAGGGCGAGCGCAGCCTCCTGGACGCCGCCTACGGCAGGCTCGTTGCGGGCCTGAACGAGAGCCACGCCAAGCTGGGCCCCGAACTGGTGCGATGATGCCCGCAAGCGTGCGCGCTCACGGTGCGGTGGGACGCACTGTCTAGGCGCTTCGCCCGCGGCCGTCACTGGCATGCTTTCTGCTAAATTTTCATGCGCATTTTTGGGGCTGAGGCCTCATCGATGACACCCAACAACAAACCCGCAAGCCTTCCTGGAGAGAGATTGATGGCCAAGACCGTCGCCGACGTGATGAACATGGTGAAAGAAAACGAAGTCAAGTTCGCCGACTTCCGGTTCACCGACACCCGCGGCAAGGAGCAGCACGTCACCGTGCCCGTGTCGCACTTCAACGAAGACAAGTTCGTCTCCGGCCACGCCTTCGACGGCTCGTCGATCGCCGGCTGGAAGGGCATCGAAGCGTCGGACATGCTGCTGATGCCCGATCCGAGCTCGGCGGTGATCGATCCCTTCTTCGAAGAGCCGACGATCAACCTGACCTGCGACGTCCTGGAGCCGGCCGACGGCAAGCCCTACGACCGCGACCCGCGTTCGATCGCCAAGAAGGCCGAGGCCTACCTCAAGGCGTCGGGCCTAGGCGACACGGCCTACTTCGGCCCCGAGCCGGAATTCTTCATCTTCGACGACGTGCGCTGGGGAAGCGACATGTCCGGCTGCTTCGTCAAGGTCGATGCCGACGAAGCGCCGTGGAACACCGGCAAGGTCTTCGAAGGCGGCAACAGCGGCCATCGCCCGACGGTCAAGGGCGGCTACTTTCCGGTCCCGCCGGTCGACAGCGCACAGGACATCCGCGCCGAGATCTCGCTCGTGCTCGAGTCGCTCGGCATTCCGGTCGAGGTCTTTCACCACGAAGTGGGCGGCGCCGGCCAGAACGAGATGGGCACCAAGTTCAGCACGCTCGTCGAGCGCGCCGACTGGACGCAAAAGCTCAAGTACGTGATCTGGAACGTCTGCCATTCGTACGGCAAGACGGCCACCTTCATGCCCAAGCCGCTCGTCGGCGACAACGGCTCCGGCATGCACGTGCACCAGTCGGTCTGGAAGGGCGGCAAGAACCTCTTCGCCGGCGACGGCTATGCGGGCCTCTCGGAATTCGCGCTGTTCTACATCGGCGGCATCATCAAGCACGCCCGCGCGCTGAACGCCATCACCAACCCCGGCACCAACAGCTACAAGCGCCTGGTGCCCGGCTTCGAAGCGCCGGTGAAGCTCGCCTACTCGGCGAAGAACCGCTCGGCGTCGATCCGCATCCCGTTCGTCTCCAACCCGAAGGGTCGCCGCATCGAAGCACGCTTCCCCGATCCCCTGGCCAATCCGTATCTGGCCTTCTCGGCCCTGCTGATGGCAGGCCTCGACGGCGTGGAGAACAAGATCCATCCGGGCGAAGCCGCGACCAAGGACCTGTATCACCTGCCGCCCGAAGAAGACGCGAAGATCCCGACCGTCTGCCACAGCCTCGACCAGGCCCTCGAGTACCTCGACAAGGGTCGTGGCTTCCTGACCAAGGGCGGTGTCTTCACCGACGCGTTCATCGACGCCTACATCGAGCTGAAGATGCAGGAGGTCACGCGCTTTCGCATGGCCACTCATCCGATCGAGTTCGACATGTACTACAGCCTCTGAGGCCGCTCGGCGGTTGCAGCGCGGGGCGGCTTGGCCGCCCCGTTTTGCTTGGGGCCGGGGCTTTTCCCACTCGTCCGTGCGATCGTGCAGGAGCTTTACCCGCAAGCTGCGAGACAATCAGGTCCGGCCTGTCGGCGCGGCCTCTTCGGCCAGCGTTGACGAGCTGGAGACGACACATGAGACTGCCCTCGATTTCCTGCGCCATCGCCAGCGCGTTTCTGCTTGCCTTTTCCGGCGAGGCCGCAGCACAGGCCTCGGCCTCCGAAGGCAACGTGACCTACCGCTGTCCGGGCAACGACTACAAGAACACGATCTCGGCCAAGGAGGCGGAAAAGCTCGGCTGCAAGAAGCTCGAGAACGCGCCGGTCTCGGTCATCCAGACGAGCAAGCCGCGCCCCGTGCCTGGCGCCGCCGCGAGCTCGACGGCGCGCATCGATCCCTCGGCGCAACGGGCGCGCGACAGCGACGCGCGCCACATCCTGGAGCAAGAGCTGAAGACCGAGGAAGACCGGCTGGCGGCCATGAAGAAGGAATTCAACAACGGCCAGCCCGAGCGACAGGGCAACGAGCAGAACTACCAGAAGTACCTCGATCGCGTTTCCGATCATGAGCGCTTCGATCGCGCGCAAGGAGGCCGACGTCATGGCACTCCGGCGCGAGATCGCGAAGCTGCCGCCAGCGCCGCCGCAGCCGGTCCTGTGATCGCGTCGAACGCTCCGGGGACGGACGCGTTCCCTGGCGAGGAGGCCGCCGGCCACGCCGCCTTCGACCTGCTGGCGACCATGGTGGCCATCGTCACGCCCGAAGGCGAGTCCATCTTCGTCAACTCGTCGTTCGAGAACGTGCTCGGCCTGTCACGACGCAGCATGGCGCGCAGCTCGGTCTTCGACTGGTTCGCCGACGCGCAGCTGCTGCGCGACACGGTCGCCGCGGTCAGCAGCAACGCCTTCGCGACGAGCCGGCTCGACGCCCAGCTCAAGCGCCCGGGTACCAGCCACGGCGAGACGCTGCCGGTGCGGGTCATCGTCAACCAGATCGAGGCCTCGCGCAACGTCGTCTTCGAGCTCGTCGAGATCGAGCAGCAGGCGCGCCAGGAACGCGAGGAGCGCGCCCTCGAGCAGGCCCAGGCGACCAAGGAGCTGATCCGAAATCTCGCGCACGAGATCAAGAATCCGCTCGGAGGCATTCGCGGCGCCGCGCAACTCCTCGAGATGGACATCGAGTCGCGCGCCTTGACCGAGTACACGCAGGTCATCATCAAGGAGGCCGACCGCCTGCAACTGCTGGTCGATCGCCTGCTGGCGCCGCATCGCAAGCCGCATGTCTCGGGCGACGTCAACATCCACGAGGTCTGCGAGCGAGTCAGGGCACTCATCGACGCCGAGTTCCCGCGCGGCCTCGAGACGGCGCGCGACTACGACACCTCGATCCCGGAAGTGCGGGGCGATCGCGAGCAGCTCATCCAGGCGGTGCTCAACATCGCGCGCAACGCCGCCGAGGCGCTCGCCGAACGCATCGAGATCGGCGATGCGAAGATCACCTGGCGCACGCGCGTGGCGCGCCAGGTCACGCTTGGCAAGCATCGCTATCTTCTGGCACTGGAATTGCATATTGAGGACAACGGCCCGGGAATTCCCGAGTCGCTGCGCGAGCGGATCTTCTTCCCGCTGGTGTCGGGCCGCGAAGGCGGCTCGGGCCTCGGACTCACGCTCGCGCAAACCTTCATCCAACAGCACCATGGCACCGTCGAATTCGAGAGCGAACCGGGCCGCACGGTCTTCAAGATCGTGATTCCGCTGGCATGAAGCCCATCTGGATCGTCGACGACGACCAATCGATCCGGTTCGTTCTCGAGAAGGCGCTGACGCGCGAAGAGTTCGCGGTGCGTTGCTTCACGAACGCGCGCGACGTGCTCGCCGCGCTCGACGACGAGCAGCCGCAGGTGCTGGTCTCGGACATCCGCATGCCGGGCGGCTCGGGCATTGAATTGCTGAACAAGATCAAGGCGCGCATGCGCGACCTGCCGGTCATCATCATGACCGCCTACTCCGATCTCGACAGCGCCGTCAGCGCCTTCCAGGGCGGCGCGTTCGACTATCTGCCGAAACCTTTCGACGTGCCCAAGGCCGTCGATCTGATCCGCCGCGCCGTCGAGGAAAGCCTGCACGAAGGCGAGAGCGAGACGGTGGCCGCGCAGGTACCCGAGATGCTCGGGCAGGCACCGGCGATGCAGGACGTGTTTCGCGCCATCGGCCGGCTGAGCCAGAGCCTCGTCACCGTGCTCATCACCGGCGAGTCCGGCTCGGGCAAGGAGTTGGTGGCGAACGCGCTGCACAAGCACAGCCCGCGCGCCAGCGGCCCGTTCGTGGCCATCAACACCGCGGCGATTCCGAAAGACCTGCTCGAGTCCGAGCTGTTCGGCCACGAACGCGGCGCCTTCACCGGTGCCCAGACGACGCGGCGCGGGCCGCTTCGAGCAAGCCGACGGCGGCACCTTGTTCCTCGACGAGATCGGCGACATGCCGTTCGACTTGCAGACCCGCCTGCTTCGGGTGCTCGCCGACGGCCAGTTCTATCGCGTCGGCGGCCACAACCCGATGCGCAGCACCGTGCGCGTCATCGCCGCGACGCATCAGGACCTCGAGGCGCGCGTCAAGGCCGGGTCGTTTCGCGAAGACCTGTTCCATCGCCTGAACGTGATCCGCTTGCGCCTGCCGGCCTTGCGCGAGCGCCAGGAAGACGTGCCTTCGCTGACCCGTTTTTTCCTGCAGAAGAGCGCGCGCGAGCTTGGCGTCGACGGCAAGCGCATCACCGACGCGGCGCTGGCTCGCCTCATGCAGTTCGATTTTCCCGGCAACGTCCGCCAGCTCGAGAACATATGCCACTGGCTGACCGTGATGGCGCCGGCGCAGCTCGTCGACGCCAAGGACTTGCCACCGGAGCTGCAGGGTCGACTCGCGGCAAAAGCCGTTGCTTCGCCGACGCCGGCCGATCAGGCGAGAGGGTCGCTGAACGGAGAGTTGCGCGAGGCGACCGAATCGGCGGCGTCGACTGCTCTGCCCGGCGACGACGGCCACGCCGCCCGGTCGGCGGGCTGGCTCACCGGCCTCGAGCACGAGGCGCGCGCGATGCTGCGCGCCGGCGAGCCGCAGGTGTGGGAGTCGATGACGCGGCGCTTCGAGGCGCAACTCATCCTCACCGCGCTCGAGATCACGCGCGGCCGGCGGATCGAGGCGGCGCAAAAGCTCGGCATCGGCCGCAACACCATCACCCGCAAGATCCAGGAGCTCGGTCTCGACGAGAAGTAGCCTGGCGGCGCTTCTCGGGCCGCAGCGTCGCGCCTACAGGCTCATCCAGGCCAGCACACCGAGCACGACGCCGATGCTAGCCACGAAGTAGACGCCGTAGTGCAGGCGCCGGCTGCGCGTGAGCAGGGCGATCGCGGCCAGCGCGATCGAGATCTGCAACGCCGTCGTCGCCTGCTGCCAGCGATGCTCCTCGTGGATCTGGTGCTCGGTCCTCTCGCTCCACTCGACCGATTCCTTCTCGAGCTCCTCGGCCTTCTTCTGGATCTCGGCTTTCTCGGTCTTGCGGCGTTCGGCCTCGGCCCGATAGAAGTCGCGCCGCGCTTCGGGCACGATCTCGACCGCGAGCTCGGACAGATATTGCCGGTTGCTCTTGGCCTGGTAGAAGGCCCATTGGTTGGCCGCCTCGGTCTTCTTGATCGCCGACTCGTTCTTGTAGAGGCCGGCGTTGAGCTGCGCCAGGCCACCCATGTACGCGAACATCGCGCCCACCGTGGCGATGATGGCCGTGGCCACCGCGAGGTGCCCGGCCATGCCGTGCGGCTCGGCCTCGGCCTGGTGCTCGAGCTCGTGGTCGTGCGGACCGTGCGCGTGAAAACCGTGACCCGACATCGTTCGTTTCCTTCAACAGGCTCTAGTTCGTTCGCTTGTAGCTGGCGAAGCTGTAGCGCAGGCCTTCGGCCGTGGCGCGCACATCGCGTGCAGTCTGCCTGAAATCGGCACGGTTCCACGCCGGAAAGAAAGTGTCGGCGGCAAACTCGGCGTCGACCTCGGTGAGCTCGAGCTCGTCGGCGCGCGGCAAGGCAAGGGCGTAGATGTCGGCGCCGCCGAGGACGAAAAGACGCTCGGCGTCGCCGGCGAGGGCGAGCGCCTCGTCGAGCGAGGCGGAACGCGTCGCGCCTTCTGCCGACCAGTGCGGGTCGCGCGTGAGCACGATGTTGTGCCGGCCGGGCAGCGGCCGCCCGATCGAGTCCCAGGTCTTTCGCCCCATCAGTACCGGCGCGCCGAGCGTGAGCTGCTTGAAGCGGCGCATGTCCTCGGGCAGGCGCACGAGCAGCTGGCCGGCCATGCCGATGCCGCCATCGCGGGCCACGGCAGCAACCAGACAGACGACAGGGCGCGGCATGGCCGGGATTGTCGCCTGCAGGGCCACGATAATCGTGGCGCTGCACGCTCTTCACCCTTTATGACGAACGCCTCGAACGACAACGACTCGCCCGCCCTTCGCGCCTGGCGCCAGGCAGCGCTGCGCTCGGCTCCGAAGGGCGATCTCGATGCCCTGAACTGGACGACGCCCGAAGGCATCGTCGTCAAGCCGCTCTACACCGCGGCCGATCTGAACGGCCTGCCCGCCACCGACACGCTGCCCGGGTTCCCGCCCTACATCCGCGGTCCGCAGGCCACGATGTATTCGGTCCGGCCGTGGACCATCCGCCAGTACGCGGGCTTTTCCACGGCCGAGGCCTCGAACGATTTCTATCGCAAGGCGCTCGCCGGTGGCGGCCAGGGCATCAGCGTCGCGTTCGATCTGGCCACCCACCGCGGCTACGACAGCGACCACCCGCGCGTCGTCGGCGATGTCGGCAAGGCCGGGGTGGCGATCGACTCGGTCGAGGACATGAAGATCCTCTTCGACCGGATTCCGCTCGACAAGGTCAGCGTCTCGATGACCATGAACGGTGCGGTGCTGCCGGTGCTCGCCGGCTACATCGTCGCGGCGGAGGAGCAGGGCGTCGCGGAGGACAAGCTTTCAGGAACGATCCAGAACGACATCCTGAAAGAGTTCATGGTGCGCAACACCTACATCTACCCGCCCGCGCCGAGCATGCGCATCGTCGGCGACATCATCGCCTACACGGCCGAGCGCATGCCGAAGTTCAACTCGATCTCGATCTCCGGCTATCACATCCAGGAAGCCGGCGCGAACCAGGCGCTCGAGCTGGCCCTGACGCTGGCCGATGGCCGCGAGTACGTGCGCACCGCGATCCGGCGCGGCCTCGACGTCGACGCCTTCGCCGGGCGCCTCAGCTTCTTCTGGGCGATCGGGATGAATTTCTATCTCGAGATCGCCAAGATGCGGGCGGCGCGCGGCCTCTGGCATCGGATCATGAAGGAGTTCGCGCCGAAAGAGCCGAAGAGCTCGATCCTGCGCACGCACTGCCAGACCTCGGGCTGGACGCTGACCGAGCAGGACCCCTACAACAACGTCGTGCGCACCACCATCGAGGCGATGGCCGCAGTCTTCGGCGGCACGCAGAGCCTGCACACCAACGCGCTCGACGAAGCGATCGCCCTGCCCACCGAATTCAGCGCCCGCATCGCGCGCAACACGCAGCTCGTGATCCAGGAAGAGACGCACATCACCTCGATCGTCGATCCCTGGGCCGGCAGCTACGCCATGGAAACGCTGACGCAGGAGATGGCCGATGCGGCGTGGACGATCATCGAGGAGATCGAAGCCATGGGCGGCATGACCCAGGCGGTGCAGAGCGGCTGGGCCAAGCTGAAGATCGAAGCCAGCGCCGCCGAGAAGCAGGCCCGCATCGATTCCGGGCAGGACGTGATCGTGGGCGTCAACAAGTACCGGCTCGACGAAGAGGCCGACATCGAGACGCTGGCGATCGACAACCATGCCGTGCGCGAGAACCAGGTCAAGCGCCTGCAGGCGCTGCGCGCGGCGCGCGACGGCGCCGCGGTGAAGGCATCGCTCGCCGCGCTCACCGATGCCGCGACGAGCGGCGAAGGCAACCTGCTGGCCCTGTCGATCGATGCCGTGCGCAGGCGCGCCACGGTCGGCGAGATCAGCGATGCGCTGGAAGCGGCCTGGGGCCGGCATCGGGCCGACACGCAGAAGGTCTCGGGCGTCTACGCCGCGGCCTACGACAGCGCCGAGGGCTGGGAGCAATTGAAGAAGGAGATCGCCGCCTTTGCTGATGAAGAAGGGCGACGGCCGCGCGTGCTGATCGCCAAGCTCGGCCAGGACGGCCATGATCGCGGCGCCAAGGTCGTGGCCAGCGCCTTCGCCGATCTCGGCTTCGACGTCGACATCGGCCCGCTCTTCCAGACCGCCGAGGAATGCGCCCGCCAGGCGATCGAGAACGACGTTCATGCGGTCGGCGTCTCGACCCTGGCGGCTGGCCACAAGACGCTGGTCCCGGCGATCATCCAGGCGTTGAAGGCGCAGGGCGCCGACGACATCGTCGTCTTCGTCGGCGGCGTCATCCCGAAGCAGGACTACGAGTTTCTGCTCGATGCCGGCGTCAAGGGCATCTACGGTCCGGGGACGCCGATTCCGGCGAGCGCCAAGGACGTGCTCGAGCATATTCGCCAGGCCGTCGCGGCGCACTGAGAACGCCGCACCCGCACGCGATGTTGCCGCCTGCCGACCAGGCCCTGCTCGACGACTGACCGCCGCGCATGGCGAGCGGCAGCGCCGCGCGCTTGCCAAGACGATCACCCTGCTCGAGTCGACGCGCGCCGATCACCGCGAGCGCGCCGACGCGCTGCTGGCGCTCCTGCCCGTGCCAGCGCAGGCCTCGCTGCGCCTGGGCATCTCCGGCGTTCCCGGTGTCGGCAAATCGACTTTCATCGAGGCGCTCGGACTGGCCTTGATCGCGGCCGGCCATCGTGTCGCGGTCCTGGCGGTCGACCCGAGCTCGAGCCTGTCGGGCGGCTCGATCCTCGGCGACAAGACGCGCATGGAGCGCCTCTCGGTGCACGAGCAGGCGTTCGTCCGGCCGAGCCCCAGCGGCGGCACGCTCGGCGGCGTCGCCGCGGCAACGCGCGAAGCGATCCGTGTCGTCGAGGCCGCGGGCTACGACGTCGTCATCGTCGAGACCGTGGGCATCGGCCAGAGCGAGGCGGCAGTCGCCGGCATGACCGACTGCTTCGTGCTCCTGCAGCTGCCCAATGCCGGCGACGATCTGCAGGCGATCAAGAAGGGCGTGCTCGAGCTCGCCGACCTCGTCGTCGTGAACAAGGCCGACCTGGATGTGCGGGCGGCGGCGCGCGCCGTCGGCCAGCTCGAATCGGCGCTGCGCCTGGTCGGCGCCGCACGATGCGCCACGCAGCGGCCAGCGCGTGCTGGCGACGAGCGCGCTCGATGCGGCCAAGGTCGCCGAGGTCTGGCAGTTGGCCGAAGCCTTCGCAGCCGCACAGCGCGCCAGCGGCGCGCTCGAGCGAAGGCGTCATGCGCAGGCGCGCGCCTGGCTGTGGGAGCGCATCGATGCGGGCTTGCGCGAGGGCTTTCGCTCCCACCCTGCGGTGCGCCGCTTGCTGCCGGGGGCGCTCGCCGACATCGACGCCGGCCACCTGCCGGTGTCGGTGGTCGCACGTCGCCTGCTTGCGGCTTTCGGCGGCGGCAGCGAGCGCGCCGACGGACGGTGAATGAAGCCGAGCTCGTCCGCCTGCGCGCCGAGGTGGCGGGCTGGCGGCATCGGGTCGGCGTCGTCGAGACGAGCGACGGGAAGGCCGTGGTCAAGGGCCAGCGGCCGGCACGCAGCGCCTGGCGCGCGCGCGCCGTCAACCTCGTCGCGCGCGCGTTCGGCCTCCAGCTGCTTCAGGCCGTGCCGGCACGCGGCGGCGCCGAGGGGCAAGCCACCGAGGTCCGGCGCCTGCGCGCCCTGGCCGCGGCGGGCGTGCGCGTTCCGGCTGTCCTCGAGGTCGAGCCGGCATTCATCGTCATCGGCCATTTCGAAGGTCGCAGCCTGGTCGAGCTGATCGAGCAAGGCGGTGTGGCCGGCCGCGAGGCCTGGCAGCGCGGCATGGCCGCGCTCGTCGACCTGCACGCGCGGGGCGCCTGCCTCAGCCACGCGTTCGCGCGCAATTTCCTCGCCACCGACGCCGGCCTGGCGATGATCGACTTCGAGGACGATCCGCTCGAAGTGCTGACGCTCGACGAAGCACAGGCGCGCGACTGGCTCGCCTACCTGCATTCCACGGTCTGGCTGCTGCGGGGCGAGGGCGCGGAAATAGGTCGCCGCGTCGCCGCCGAGCTGGCGCGCGAGAAGCCGGCGGTTCGCGATCTCCTGGCTGCCGCCGGCGAGCGCCTGGCGGTGCTGCGCCACCTGCCGCGCTCGCGCCGCCCCTGGGGTCGCGAGGTCGTCGGCGTCCAGGCCCTGGCCAGTCTTTTTCCCTTGCAACCGGCCTGAGCCGAAAATAAGCCATGCACGACATCATTCAGCAGCTCGAAGCCAAGCGCGCCCGGGCCCGCCTCGGCGGCGGCGAGAAACGCATCGCCGCCCAGCACAAGAAGGGCAAGCTCACCGCGCGCGAGCGCATCGATCTCCTCCTCGACGAAGGCACGTTCGAGGAGTGGGACATGTTCGTCGAGCACCGCAGCCACGACTTCGGGATGCAGGACAACCGGCCGCCGGGCGACGGCGTCGTCACCGGCTACGGGATGATCAACGGCCGGCTGGTCTTCGTCTTCAGCCAGGACTTCACCGTCTTCGGCGGCGCGCTCTCGGAAGCGCACGCCGAGAAGATCTGCAAGGTGATGGACCAGGCGATGAAGGTCGGCGCGCCGGTGATCGGCCTGAACGACTCGGGCGGCGCGCGCATCCAGGAAGGCGTGGCCTCGCTCGGCGGCTACGCGGAAGTGTTCCAGCGCAACGTCACGGCCTCGGGCGTGGTGCCGCAGATCAGCATGATCATGGGGCCGTGCGCCGGCGGCGCGGTGTACTCGCCGGCGATGACCGACTTCATCTTCATGGTCAAGGACAGCTCGTACATGTTCGTGACCGGCCCCGAGGTCGTGAAGACCGTGACGCACGAGGAGGTCACGGCGGAAGACCTCGGCGGCGCGCTCACGCACACCACCAAGAGCGGCGTTGCCGACCTGGCCTTCGAGAACGACGTCGACGCGCTGGCGATGCTGCGCCGCTTCTTCAACTACCTGCCGCTCAACAACCGCGAGAAGGCGCCGTCGCGCCCGTCCGACGACCCGGTCGACCGGATCGACCTGTCGCTCGACACGCTGGTGCCCGACAACCCGAACAAGCCCTACGACATCAAGGAGCTGATCTGGAAGACGGTCGACGACGGCGACTTCTTCGAGCTGCAGCCCGAGCACGCGAAGAACATCGTGATCGGCTTCGGGCGGATGGATTCGCAGGTCGTCGGCATCGTCGCCAACCAGCCGCTGGTGCTGGCCGGCTGCCTCGACATCAAGAGCTCGATCAAGGCGGCGCGCTTCGTGCGCTTCTGCGACGCCTTCAACATCCCGGTGGTGACCTTCGTCGACGTGCCGGGCTTCATGCCCGGAACGAGCCAGGAGTACGGCGGCATCATCAAGCACGGCGCCAAGCTGCTCTACGCCTATGCGGAGTGCACGGTGCCGAAGATCACGGTGATCACACGCAAGGCCTATGGCGGCGCCTACGACGTGATGAGCTCCAAGCACCTGCGCGGCGACGTCAACCTGGCCTGGCCGAACGCCGAGATCGCGGTGATGGGCGCCAAGGGAGCGGTCGAGATCATCTTTCGCGACGAGAAGGGCGACCCCGAAAAGCTCGCCGCGCGCGAAGCCGAATACAAGGAGAAGTTCGCCAACCCCTTCATCGCGAGCGCGCGCGGCTATGTCGACGACGTGATCCAGCCGCATGAAACGCGCCGGCGCATCTGCCGCTCGCTGGTGATGCTGGCCAACAAGAAGATCGACGACCCGTGGCGCAAGCACGGCAACATCCCGCTGTGAGCGCTGCAATGTTCAAGAAGATCCTGATTGCCAATCGCGGCGAGATCGCCTGCCGTGTCATCAAGACCGCCCGGCGGATGGGCATCGCCACCGTCGCCGTCTACTCCGAAGCCGACCGCGACGCGCTGCACGTCGAGCTGGCCGACGAAAAGGTCGCGATCGGGCCGGCGGCGAGCCGCGACTCGTACCTGTCGATGGACAAGATCATCGCCGCCTGCAAGTCGAGCGGCGCCGAGGCCGTGCACCCGGGCTACGGCTTTCTCTCGGAGAACGAGGTCTTCGCGCGCCGGGTCGAGGAAGAGGGCATCGTCTTCATCGGTCCCAAGCACGCGTCGATCGCGGCGATGGGCGACAAGATCGCATCGAAGAAGCTCGCGGCCGCGGCCAAGGTCTCGACGATCCCGGGCCACAACGCAGCGATCGAGAGCGCCGAGCTGGCGGTGGAGATCGCGCGCAAGATCGGCTACCCGGTGATGATCAAGGCGTCGGCAGGCGGCGGCGGCAAGGGCTTGCGCGTCGCCTTCGACGATGCCCAGGCGCGCGAAGGCTTCGCTTCCTGCCGAAACGAAGCGAAGGCCGCGTTCGGCGACGACCGCGTCTTCATCGAGAAGTTCGTCGAGCAGCCGCGCCACATCGAGATCCAGGTGCTCGGCGACGCGCATGGCCACTGCGTCTATCTCTGGGAGCGCGAGTGCTCGATCCAGCGCCGGCACCAGAAGGTGATCGAGGAAGCGCCCAGCCCCTTCCTCGACGATGCCACGCGCCGGGCCATGGGCGAGCAGGCCGTGGCGTTGGCCAAGGCCGTGAACTACCAATCGGCCGGCACCGTCGAGTTCGTCGTCGGCAAGGACAAGGGCTTCTTCTTCCTGGAGATGAACACCCGCCTGCAGGTGGAGCATCCGGTCACCGAGGCGATCACGGGGCTCGACCTGGTCGAGCAGATGATCCGCGTCGCCGCCGGCGAGAAGCTCGCCTTCACGCAGGCGCAGGTCGAGCGCCGCGGCTGGGCCATCGAGTGCCGCATCAACGCCGAGGATCCGCAGCGCGGCTTCCTGCCGAGCACCGGCCGGCTGACCCGATTCCAGCCGCCGGCGCAGACGATCTTCGCCGGCGTGCCGAGCCCCGGAGCCCGCGGCATTCGGGTCGACACCGGCGTCTACGAAGGCGGCGAGATCCCGATCCACTACGACTCGATGATCTGCAAGCTGATCGCCGTCGGCGACGATCGCGCCGCCGCCATCGCGACGATGCGCGGCGCGCTCGACGCCTTCGTCGTGCGCGGCGTCTCGAGCAACATCGCGTTCCAGGCAGCGCTGCTGGCGAATCCGCGCTTCGCGGCCGGCGACTTCAACACCGGCTTCATCGCCGAGCAGTATCCGCAGGGCTTCGACGCGAGCCAGTCGGCGCAGGCCGATCGCGGCTTTCTGCTCGCCCTCGCCGTGGCGAGCAAGCGGCGCCTGCTGGCGCGCTCGGCCGGCATCTCGGGCCAACTGTCCGGCCATGAGCTGAAGATCGGCAAGGATTTCGTCGTCGTGCAGGTCGATGCGGAGGGCCGGCGCACCGAGACCGCGGCAACCGTGGCGCTCGAGGGCGACGACTATCTCGTCAGCGTGCTGGGCCAGACGCGGCGCCTGTCCTTCGCCAGTGCGCTGCGCGACATCGCGGTGCGCGGCAGTGTCGACGGCCGGCCGTTCCATGCCCAGGTCGAGCGGCTCGGCCTGGCCTATCGCGTGGCGCAGGGCGGCGCGCAGATCGAGGTCCGGGTGCTGTCGCCGCGGGCCGCCGAGCTGCAGGCGCTGATGCCCTTCAAGCCGCCGCCGGACCTGTCGCGCTTCCTGCTCTCGCCGATGCCCGGCCTGCTCGTCGACGTGTCCGTCGTCCAGGGTCAGGCGGTGCGGGCAGGCGAGCGGCTGGCCGTCATCGAGGCGATGAAGATGGAAAACATCCTGGTCGCGGCGCAGCACGGCACGGTCGCCCGGATCGTGGCCGAGAAGGGCGCGACGCTGGCCGTCGACGACGTCATTCTCGAGTTCGAACGCAAGGGGGCAGGCGCATGACCGGCAGCCGCGCGGCGCGTCCGTTCACCGTGCTCGGCATCCAGCAGGTGGCCATCGGCGGGCGCTCCAAGGCGCGCCTGCGCACCCTCTGGGTCGACATGCTGGGCCTCGAGGTGACCGGCAATTTCCGCAGCGAGCGCGAGAACGTCGACGAAGACATCTGTGCCATCGGCAGCGGCGCGAGCCGCGTCGAGGTCGACCTGATGGAGCCGATCGATCCCGAGGGCAAGCCGGCGGTGCACGCGACGCCGCTCAATCACATCGGCCTGTGGATCGACGATCTGCCCGCCGCGGTCGCGTGGCTGACCGGGCGCGGCGTGCGTTTTGCGCCCGGTGGCATCCGTCCGGGTGCCGCTGGCCACGACGTCTGCTTCCTGCACCCGAAAGCGAACGAGGAGTTTCCGATCGCCGGCGAGGGCGTGCTGATCGAGCTCGTGCAGGCACCGGCCGATGTCGTCGCCGCCCTGCGGCCTGTCTGAGCGGCGAGAATCCCTGCCCTTGACGATTTCGTACGGCCAGCGATGACGATTCATTCGATCCTGAAGATGGGCGACCCGCGCCTGCTGCGCGTCGCCCGGCCCGTCGAGCGCTTCGGCACGCCGGAGTTGCGCGAGCTCGTGGCCGACATGTTCGAGACGATGCACGCGGTCAACGGCGCCGGCCTCGCCGCGCCGCAGATCGGCGTCGATCTGGCGCTCGTCATCTTCGGCATGCGCAAGAACGAGCGCTATCCGGAAGCACCGCCGGTGCCCGAGACCGTGCTCCTGAATCCGCGCATCGAGGCGATCGGCCAGACCGAGGAAGAGGACTGGGAGGGCTGCCTTTCGGTGCCGGGCATGCGCGGCGTCGTGCCTCGTTTCGCGCGCATCCGCTACACCGGCTTCGATCTCGAAGGCCAGCCGATCGAGCGCGAGGCCGAGGGCTTTCATGCCCGCGTCGTGCAGCACGAATGCGACCACCTGCTCGGCAAGCTCTACCCGATGCGCATCCGTGATTTCAGCCGCTTCGGCTTCACCAGCGTCCTCTTCCCCGAGCTGGATCCCGAGGCCGATGAGTGATGCGCCCGCCGGCGGGCGCGCCGTGTGCCGGGTGGTAAAGGAATGTGTCGTCGCTGACGCCGGTCGGCTCGCTCGGCCGGTCGAGCGTTAATAGGCGAGGACGAAGGGCGAGGCCCCGGCTCGCGGTGGCGTCGTCGCAAAGGAGCTCTTCATGCAGAACAGGAATCGCAGCGCCCGGCTGACGTGGCAGCACGCAGCGCGGCCCATGCTGCTCGCGTTTTTCGCGATGCTGGGCCTTGCCGTCTCGCTGCATGCGAGCGCGCAGGCACAAGCCGGTGACCCGCCCGATCGCGTCGCCCGCCTGAGCGACGCCAGCGGCAAGGTCTGGCTCTACAACCCCGACGGCAACGAATGGGTCGACATCGACCGGAATCGGCCGTTGACCACGGGCGATCGGATCGCCACCGACAGCGACGCACGCGCCGAGATCACGCTCGGCAGCACCACCCTGCGCCTCGACGGTGCAACCGAGCTGCAGATCGTGCAGCTCGACGACAGCACCTACCGCGTCCACCTGCAGGGCGGCAGCATCGCTGCCGTGCTGCGCAACCCGCAGTCGCTCGCCGAGTTCACCCTCGAGACCGACGAGGGCCAGTTCCGGGTCCATGCCGCGGGGCGCTTTCGCTTCGACCGCTTCGATCAGACCAGCGACCTCACGGTCTACAGCGGCCAGGCCGCCTTCGAGGGCCAGAACAGCGGCCTGCCGTTGACGCCCGGCCAGCACGCGCAGTTCTGGCTCGATGCCAGCGGCGTACCGCAATACAACATGATCGCGCCCGCTCGCGATGCGTTCGCGTCCTGGAACGACGAGCGCGACCGGGCCGAGACCCAGCCGGCCACTGCCACGCGTTATGTCTCGCCGGAAATGACGGGGGCCGGCGATCTCGATCGTTACGGCCAGTGGCAGCAATCGGCCGACTACGGTCCGCTCTGGGCTCCGACCGCGGTCGCCCCGGGCTGGACGCCCTACAGCACCGGCCACTGGGCCTGGGTGCGGCCCTGGGGCTGGACCTGGGTCGACGATGCGCCGTGGGGCTTTGCGCCGTTCCACTACGGGCGCTGGGTCAACTACCGAAACACCTGGTGCTGGGCACCGGGCACCTATGTCGCCCGTCCGGTCTACGCGCCGGCGCTCGTTGCCTGGATCGGCGGGCCGAGCGTCAGCGTCAGCATCGGTGTCGGCCGGACCACGCCGGTCGGCTGGTTCCCGCTCGCGCCGCACGAGGTCTACGTGCCGAGCTACCGCAGCAGTCCGAGATACGTGCGCGAGGTCAACATCACGCACGTCACCAACGTCACCAACATCACGACCATCGTCAACAACGTCAACGGCGCGGCCGACCGGCGCGAGTTCGCGAATCGCAAGTTCCCGAATGCGGTGACGGTGGTTCCTGCCGCCGTGCTGACCGGCCGGCAGGCCGTCGGCCCGGCCGCGAGCCAGTACCGCGGCAACCCGGAAGTTCGTGCGTTGGTGGCCGACGGCCGGCCTGGCCCGGTCATGACGGCTCCGCCCGTGGCCACGCCGCCCGCGCCCGCACGTGCAGCCGAGGGACGACCGCCTGCGCGGCCGCCGTTCCAGGCCCGGCCGCCGGGTGACAACCGTGCTCCCGCCGAAGGTCGCTCGCGTGTCGGCGAGCGTCCGAATACCGGCTCGACACCGGCGCCGGGTGCGACGCCTGCCACACCTAGCCCGGTGCCGCCGGGTGCCGGCGCGCGGCCCATCGCGCCGCCGCCGATCACCCGGCCGCCGCAGGGCGCGGGGCCAGGCAATCCATCGATGCCGCGACCGAACACCGCTACTTCCGATCGGCCTTCGTCAACTTCGCCGTCGGGCCATGTCGGGCGCGAGCCGATCAACGAGAACGCCGGCGCGCGCGTGGCGCCGCCACCCGCGTCGGTGCAGCGCGCCACGCCGCCCGCGGATGCGCGGCCGACCGCGCCGGTGCAGCACGTTGCGCCACCCGCTGAGGTCCGGCCGCCGGTGCCGGTGCAGCGCGTCGCGCCGCCGGGTCAAGGACATCCGCCCGGATCGCCGCCCGCCGAGCACGCGGCGCCACACGGCGGAGATCCACGCGCGGGCCAAGGTCAGCCGCACCCGGCGCCGGGGCGCCCGGTGGAGCCGACACGCCCGGTCGAGGTCGTGCGGCCGGCCGAAGTGCCGCACGCCGCCGAGGCTCCGCATCCGGCGCCCGAGCCGCATCCACCACAGAAGCGACCGGAGCCGGTGTCGCCCGACAAGCCCAAGGAGCTCTCCAAGTAGCGGCAGGGTCGATCGCCGCAGGCTACTTGAGCAGCGGCTCGAGGACGGGCCAGACGTTGTCGAGAATGATCGGATGCGCCTTCGCCAAGGGGTGAATGCGATCGGCCTGGAACATCGAGTCGGCTTGCGGCCCGTCGGCGATGCCCTTCAGCAGGAAGGGAACGAGCGCCGTTCCTTCGCTCTTCGCGACCTCGGCGAAGAGCGAGGCGAAGCGCTCGCCGTAGCTGCGGCCGTAGTTCGGCGGCACCTGCATGCCGACGATCAGCACCTTGGCGCCGGTCGCCTTCGCGAGTCTGGTCATCGCATCGAGGTTCTGCCGCGTCGTGTCGAGCGGCAGGCCGCGCAGCGCGTCGTTGCCGCCGAGCTCGAGGATGACGATGCCGGGCTTGTGCTGGGCCAGCAGGGCCGGCAAGCGGGCCAGGCCGCCGGCGGTCGTGTCGCCGCTGATGCTGGCGTTGACGACGGTCTCGTCCGGATGCTCGCGCGCGAGTCGTGCCTGCAGCAGCGCGACCCAGCCGCTGCCGCGTGCCAGCCCGTATTCGGCCGAGAGGCTGTCGCCGACGACCACGAGCGTGTGCGAACGCGGCGCAACGGCGGCGCGTGAGGGCATCGCCGCGCACAGGGCAGCGGCGGCGAGGGCCGCGCTACAGTGCGCCAGCCAGCGGCGGCGTGCCGACACGATCATCAAGAAGAACCCCGGCGTCATCCATGTCCGAACCCATCATCGCCGTCGAGCGCCTGAGCAAGCGCGTGCAGGACTCGACCGGGACGCTGACGATTCTCCACGACATCGATTTCAGCCTGCGGCCGCAGCGTTCGGTGGCGATCGTCGGCGCGTCCGGCTCCGGCAAGAGCACCTTGCTGGCGATCATCGCGGGCCTCGACACGCCGAGCGAGGGCACGGTTCGCCTGGCCGGCATCGACCTGTTCGCGATCGACGAGGATGCGCGTGCCGCCGTGCGCGCTGCCAAGCTCGGTTTCGTGTTCCAGAGCTTTCAGCTGCTGGGCAACCTGAACGCGCTCGAAAACGTGATGCTGCCTCTCGAGCTGCAGGGCCGCGCCGATGCGCGCGCGCAGGCCACCGACATGCTCCGGCGCGTCGGCCTGGGCGAGCGGCTGCGCCACTACCCGCGCGTGCTCTCGGGCGGCGAGCAGCAGCGCGTCGCCCTGGCGCGCGCCTTCGTCGTTCGGCCGGCGCTGCTGCTGGCCGACGAGCCCACCGGCAGCCTGGACTTCGCCACCGGCGAAACGGTGATGGAGCTGATGTTCGAGCTGAATCGCGAGACCGGAACGACGCTCGTTCTGGTGACGCACGATGCGGCCATCGCTGCGCGCTGCGACGAGCAGCTGCGCATCGAGGCCGGCCGCATCGCCGGCCGCACGGCCGCGCCGATCAGTTCGTGAACTTGTAGTCGGTCTTCGCCTTGGCGCGAAGCTCGTCGCGGAAGGCCGCGGCGCGTTCCTGGGCCAGACGCTGCTGGATCTGCGGCTTGACTTCGGCGAGCGGCGGGAACTGGGCCTCGCGCGTGTCCTCCATCTTGATCACGTGGTAGCCGAACTGCGTCTTCACCGGCTCCTGCGTGTACTCGCCCTTCTTCAGCTTGACCATGGCCTGCGAGAACTCGGGCACGTAGGCGTTCGGGCCGGCGAAATCGAGGTCGCCGCCTTTTTCCGCGGAGCCTGGATCCTTCGAGAACTTCTTGGCCAGGTCCTCGAACTTCGCGCCGGCCTTGAGCTGGGCGATGATCGACTTGGCCTCGTCTTCCTTCTCGACCAGGACATGCTGGACGCGGTACTCGGTGCCGCTCGACTGCGCCTTGAACTTGTCGTATTCCTTCTGGATGTCGGCGTCGCTGATCGTCGTCTTCTTGTCGACGTCGTTCGAGAGCAGGCTGATCAGGATGCTCTGGCGCGCCAGGTCCATTTGCTGCTTGAACTCGGGCGACCCGGCCAGGCCGCGGCGCTCGGCTTCCTGGCTCAGGATCTCGTCGGTGACGACCTTGTCGCGCACCAGCTTGTCGATTTCCGGCGGCAGTTGCTGGCCGCGTGCCTGGGCTTGCTTCTGGACCTGCGACATCAGCGCATCGACGCGCGTCTTGGGTACCGGCTTGCCGTTGACCACGGCGATGTTCTGGGCTTGCGCCGCGAGCGGGGCAACGCCCGCGATCGCAGCGGCGGCCAGCGCAGCGCTGGCGGCAATGAAACGCATCTTCATGAAATGGAGCCTTTCGGGCGGGTTGAAAAGAGCCGGCGTGCCTCGGCGCTGCGGTGTCGCCCCGGGCTGGATATTCAGGGTTCTTCCGGGACGCGGGCGTCGATGGCCAAAGCGTGGATTCCACGCGGCATCAAGGAGTGCAACGAATCATATACGAGGCGATGCCGGGCCACGCGGGCCAGGCCATTGAAACGCGCGCTGACGATGCGGATGCTGAAGTGGCGGCCTTCCCGGGCACCGGCGTGGCCGGCGTGGAGATGGCTGTCGTCGTCGACTTCCAGGCGCTGCGGCGCCAGGGCGGCGCGCAAGGCCGCCTCGATGTCGGTCGCCGTCACGCTCATGCGCCGTGCCCCGTCTCGCCGGCTGCTTCTTCGGCCAGGCGCTTGCCCTCGAGCGAGGGCTCGTCCTCGACATGGCGTGCCACCCAGGCGCCCTGGGCCAGCATGAAGACAAGCATGAGTCCGGTCAGGCCGAAGACCTTGAAGCTCGCCCAGGTGGAGGTCGAGTAGTTGTAGGCAACGTAAAGATTCGCGATTCCCATCAGGGCGAAGAAGGCGATCCAGGCCAGGTTGAGGCGGCGCCAGATCGCATCGGGCAATTCGAGCTGCTCGCCGACGAGTGACTTCAGGACGTTCTTTCCGAACAGCGTCTGGCTGGCCCAGAAGCCGGCCGCCATGGCCCAGTAGAGCGCACTCGGCTTCCATTTGATGAAGGTCGGGTTGTGGAACCACACGGTCGCACCACCGAGCACCGTCACCAGCGCGAAGGTCACCCACAGCATGGTGTCGACCTTGCGCCGCATGAGAAGAAGCAAGGTGATCTGCAGCAGCGTGGCGGCGATGACGACGATGGTGGCAAGCAGCACCGCCGCCTCGGCCGGTCCGACGACGCCGCCGGAGACGGCAAAGCCGAGATGATCGGTGGCGAAGCGAGCCGCGGCATCGGCGTGGGCGTCGGCCAGCTTGAACGTGCCGAAGAACAGGATGATCGGAAGGAAGTCGAGAAGAAATTTCATCGTCGATCGAGCCTGGTCCCGGACGCGGTGGCCGAAACCGATTCGGATCGGGCTGCGGCGAGTTGGATGGCGTGCATCGGCAAGAGTGTAGTCAGCGGCACCGGGCCTGCCTCGATCAAAGGGATTGGCGGCGAGCGCGCGCCGGTGTCGCTCGGGCGACGCGGCGTTCGGGGTAGTCCCTGTAACCGTGCCGACGCCGCATCCATTACCGTCCCCGATGGATATTTTTTCCTCGCAGGAGACAACCATGCACACCGCAACCCTCTCTTTTGCCCGGCGCCTGCTGGGCGTCGCCGTCGGCGCCGCGCTTGTCGCGTCGGTCGGTGTCGCGCTCGCGCAGAGCAAGGCCGCCAAGCCGCTGGAAGGGCAGGTCGTCAAGCTGGCCTGGATCGACCCGCTGTCGGGCCTGATGGGGCCGGTCGGCAACAACCAGCTCAACAGCTGGAAGTTCATGATCGACAAGTTCAACGCCAACAATCCGGCCGGCGTCAAGTTCGAGATCGTCGGCTTCGACAACAAGGTGTCGCCGGCCGAAACGCTGAACGCGCTGAAGCTCGCCACCGACCAGGGCATCCGCTACATCATCCAGGGCAACAGCTCCGGGGTCGGCCTGGCGCTCATCGACGCGATCAACAAGTACAACGAGCGCAATCCCGGCAAGGAAGTGATCTACCTGAACGAGGCCGCGGTCGACCCCGACCTGACGAACAGCAAGTGCAGCTTCTGGCACTTCCGCTTCGACGCCGACACGACGATGAAGATGGAGGCGCTGTCCAGCTTCATGAAGGACCAGAAGGACATCCACAAGGTCTACATCCTCGGCCAGAACTATTCGCACGGCGTGCAGGTCGCCAAGTACACCAAGGAAGACCTGAAGAGAAAGCGCCCCGACATCGAGATCGTCGGCGAAGACCTGCACCCGATCGCCAGCGTGCGCGACTTCTCGCCCTACATCGCCAAGATCAAGGCCTCCGGCGCCGACACCGTCGTCACCGGCAACTGGGGCTCCGACCTGTCGCTGCTGTCAAGGCCGCGGTCGAGGCCGGCTACGCCGGCAAGTTCTTCACCTACTACGCCGGCGTCACCGGCACGCCGACCGCGCTGGGCACCAACGGCGCCGGCAAGGTCTACGTCATCGCCTACGAGCTACACCAACATGGGCGGCGAGATCGACAAGGACGCTGAATGCGTTCAAGGCGAAGTACAACGACGACTTCTACACCGGCTCGATCGTCCGCATGCTGGAAGCGCTGACGCGAGCGATGGCGAAGGCCAAGTCGACCGATCCGGTCAAGGTCGCCTTCGCCATGGAAGGCCTGAAGTGGAAGAGCGAATTCGGCGGCGAAGTCGAGATGCGCAAGACCGACCACCAGCTGCAGCAGCCGCTCTACATCAGCGTCTGGCAGAAGGTCGACGCGAAGAATACGTACAGCGTCGAGAACACCGGGATGACGTTCGCGCCGGTCGCGGAGTACCCGAACTACGTCTCCAGCACGCCGACGAGCTGCCAGATGAAGCGGCCGTCGGCTTCCTGAGCGTTCTTCGGTTCCGGCATCGGGGCCCGAGCGCAAGCGACTCGGGCCTCTTTTGTTTTGGGCGCGCAGCGCCGACACTGCGGGAACGATGGAGTTCTTCACCATTTCGATGCTCAACGGCCTGAGCTACGGGCTGTTGCTCTTCATGCTGAGCTCGGGGCTGACGCTCATCTTCAGCATGATGGGCGTGCTCAACTTCGCGCACGCCAGCTTCTACATGCTGGGCGGCTACATCGCCTACACGATCGCGCGCTTCGTCGGCTTCTGGCCGGGCCTGATCATCGCGCCGCTTCGTGGTCGGCGCGCTCGGCGCGCTGTTCGAGCGCGTCTGCCTGCGCCGCGTCCACAAGTTCGGCCACGTGCCCGAGCTGCTCATCACCTTCGGCCTGTCGTTCGTCATCTTCGAGCTCGTGCATCCTGACCTGGGGCCGTCTCGGCGTCGACTTCCCGCCCCCTGAGGCGTTGCGCGGCTCGGCCTTCACGATCGTCAACTCGTCGGTGAGCGGGCTTCATCTGGTGGCGGGCGCGGCGCCCGCGGCAATGTGCTCGGCTGCCGACGCCGCGGTCCGTGTCGCTTGCTCGCAGTTCCCGGCGACGCGCGCCTTCATGATGCTGATCGCCCTGGTCATGCTGCTTGCGCTCTGGCTGCTGCTGACCCGCACGCGCGTCGGCCTGGTGATCCAGAGCGCGCTCACGCATCCCGAGATGGTCGAGGCGCTCGGCCACAACGTGCCGCGCGTCTTCATGCTCGTGTTCGGTGCCGGCACGGCGCTGGCGGGCCTGGGCGGCGTCATCGGCGGCATCACCTTCCTGACCGAGCCGGCGATGGCGGCGGCGGTGGGCTCGGTGATCTTCGTGGTGGTCGTGGTCGGCGGCATGGGCTCGCTCGCCGGCGCCTTCATCGCCTCGCTGCTGATCGGCGTGGTCCAGACATTTGCGGTCGGCTCCGACGCGTCGCTGCTCAGCGCCTCGCAGGCTTTGCACCTGACGGTGGCGCCGGGGCTCGCAGACTACTCGCTCTTCAAGCTCACGATCGCCCAGGTGGCACCGATCCTTCCGTACCTGTTCCTGGTCCTGATCCTGATCTTCCGGCCCAAGGGCCTGCTCGGAACGCGCGAAGGCTGAATGGACGCCGCTCCCGCCCTCGTCGCCGCCCGGTCGCGTTCGCAGCCCACCGGGCACGGCCGCCTGATCGTCTGGGCCGGCTACGCCCTGATCCTGGCGGTCATGCCGTTCCTCTTCCGCAGCAACCTCGAGCGCTCGGTGCTGACGCAGATCGGCATCGGCATCGTCGCCTGCCTGTCGTACAACATGCTGCTCGGACAAGGTGGCATGCTGAGCTTCGGCCACGCGGTCTACACGGGACTGGGCACCTTCGTCGCCGTGCATGCCATGGTCGGGATCGCCGATCGATCGTTTCCGATACCGACGAGCCTGGTTCCACTGGTCGGCGGCTTCGCCGGCATGTTCTTCGCGGCGCTGCTGGGCTACGTCACGACCAAGAAGGCGGGTACGCCATTCGCGATGATCACCCTCGGCATCGGCGAGCTGGTTGCGCCGATGGTTCTGATGGTGCCGGAGTTCTTCGGCGGCGAGGGCGGCATCTCGGTGAACCGCACGGCGGGCCCGGCGTTCCTCGGCATCACCTACGGCCCGCAGATCCAGGTCTACTACCTGATCGCCATCTACACGTTCGTCGTGCACCGCAGCGATGTTCGCCTTCACACGGACGCCGCTCGGCCGCATGCTCAACGCCGTACGCGACAACCCCGAGCGGGTCGAATTCATCGGCTACAGCACGCAGCGCGTGCGCTATCTGTCGTTCGTGATCGCCGGTTTCTTCGCCGGCGTCGCTGGCGGCATGTATGCAGTGCACTTCGAGATCGCGACGCCCGACGTGGTCGGCGCCGGGCGCTCGGGCGCCTACCTGCTATTCACCTTTCTCGGCGGCGCGACCTTCTTCTTCGGGCCCATCATCGGTGCCGTCCTCATGGTCGTCGGCTTCGCCCTGTTCTCCGAAGTCACCAAGGCCTGGCAGCTCTACCTGGGCCTGATCTTCATGTTCATGGTGATGTACGCGCCCGGGGGCATTGCCAGCCTGCTGATGATGAATCTGCGCGTCGCGGCGCACAAGAAACTGCATCGACTGTGGCGCTGGTACGCGCTGCTCGCCGCGACGGCTCTGGTCATGCTCGCCGGCTTCGCCGCGCTGATCGAGATGATCTACGCCCGCCAGTTCGGCTCGGTCGGCGAGACGACGGCGCGCTTTCTCGGCATGACGCTCGATACCGCGAGCGTGACGCCGTGGCTGGCGGCCGTGCTCGTCGCGCTCGTCGGCTTCGCCGCGTTCGAGGCGGTGCGCAGGCGCTTCGCGAAGGTCTGGGGAGCGGTGCAAGAGGAGATCGAGGCAACCATGACGTTCAAGGAGCCGTCATGACGACCGTGACCCCTGCCGTCGAGCTGAAGCAGCTGTGCAAGTCGTTCGGCAAGACCGAGATCATCCGCGGCTGCGACCTGGCGGTGGCGCCCGGCGAGCGCATCGGCATCATCGGTCCGAACGGGGCCGGCAAATCGACCCTCTTCAATCTCATCAGCGGCCGCTTCGGCCCGACGAGCGGCGAGATCCTGCTCAACGGCCAGCGCATCGACGGCCTGCTGCCGTATCAGATCAATCGACTTGGCCTGGCACGGAGCTTTCAGATCACCAACATCTTCGGTCGCCTCTCGGTCTTCGAGAACCTGCGCTGCGGCCTGCTTTGGGCGACGGGTTATCGCTACGCCTTCTGGAAATTCCTGGCCGACCTGCGCGACGCCAACGAGCGCGCCAACCAGTTGCTGGCCATGATCCGCCTCGAGAAGAAGCGCGATACGCTGGCGATGAACCTCACCTACGCCGAGCAGCGCGCGCTCGAGATCGGCATCACCATCGCCGGCGGCGCCGAGGTGATCCTGCTCGACGAGCCGACAGCGGGCATGAGCAAGAGCGAGACGGCGCGTTTCATCGACCTGATCCGCGAGGTGACGGTGGGCAAGACGCTGCTCACTGTCGAGCATGACATGAGCGTCGTCTTCGGCCTGGCCGACAAGATCGCCGTGCTGGTGTACGGCGAGGTGATCGCTTTCGACGTGCCCGAGGCCGTGCGCGCCAACCCGCGCGTGCAGGAAGCCTATCTGGGCACGACGCTCGCCGATGCGCAGGTCGCCGGCGCCCACTGACGAACGACGTCGATGCTGCGCCTGTCGAACCTGCACGCCTACTACGGCAAGAGCCACATCCTGCACGGGGTGGAGATGAGCGTGGGCGAGGGCGAGATCGTGGCCCTGCTCGGCCGCAACGGCTCGGGCCGCTCGACCACCGTCAAGACGATCATGGGCCTGGTTCACGGCGAAGGCTCGATCCGCTGGCGCGAGCAGGAGATCCTCGGCAGGAAGGCCTTCGAGATCGCCCATTGCGGCATCGGCTACGTGCCGGAGAACCGCGATATCTTTCCCAAGCTCACCGTGCAGCAGAACCTGCAGCTCGGCGAGAAGCGCGGCAAGAAGTCGCCGCGCTGGAGCTACGACGACATGTATCGCATCTTCCCGCGCCTGAAGGAGCGCGAGCACACCGAAGCGGGCGTGCTCTCGGGCGGCGAGCAGCAGATGCTGACCCTGTGCCGCACGCTGATGGGCGATCCCGATCTCATCATGATCGACGAGCCCACCGAAGGCCTGGCGCCGAAGATCGTCGAGCTGGTTGCCGAGTACCTGAAGACCCTGAAGAGCCGGGGCGTGTCGGTGCTGCTGGTCGAGCAGAAGCTGACGATCGCGCTCGAAATCTCCGAGCGCTGCTACGTGATGGGCCACGGCGGCAATCGTCTTCGAGGGCACGCCGGCGGCGCTGCGCGCCAATGCCGACGTGCGCAAGGAGTGGCTCGAGGTCTAGCGCCAAGCCCCTGCGCTTGTCGCTGCTGGGACAGCGAGCGTCGAAGACGGCATCCTAGAATCGAACGAACGTGCTTTTTTGCGCGGGCCGCCCGGCCGGCGCCACTGCTGAGGATCGTTTCATGAGCGCAACCTACGAAGTCCGCGGCGACGTCGCCGTCATCACCATGAACAACCCGCCCGTCAACGGGCTGGGCTACGAGACCCGGCGTGGCATCGTCGACGGGCTCGACAAGGCGCTCGCCGACGACGCGGTCAAGGCCATCGTCGTCACGGGCGCCGGCAAGGCGTTCTCCGGCGGCGCCGACATCCGCGAGTTCGGCTCGCCCAAGGCGATCGCCGATCCGAACCTGCTCTCCGTCATCCTGGCCCTCGAGGCGAGCACCAAGCCGATCGTCGCGGCGGTGCACACCGTGGCGATGGGCGGCGGACTCGAGCTGGCGCTCGGCTGCCACTACCGCGTCGCCGCGCCGGGCACGCAGGTGGCGTTGCCGGAAGTGAAGATCGGCCTCATCCCGGGCGCCGGCGGCACGCAGCGCCTGCCGCGCGTGCTCGGCGTCGAGACGGCGCTGAACATGATCGTCAGCGGCGAGCCGGTGAAGAGCGAGCTGCTGGCCAAGCAGCCAGGCCAGAAGCTGTTCGACAAGATCGCCGACGGCGACATCGTCGATGCCGCGATCGCCTACGCGCACGAGAAGGTCGCCGCGCGGCCCTTGCCGCTGGTGCGCGACCTCAAGGTCGACTACCCGAATGCCGATGCCTACTTCGAGTTCGCGCGCAACACCGTCGGCGCGATGTCGAAGAACTTCCCGGCGCCGCTGAAGTGCGTCGACGCCGTGGCCGCGTCGACGAAGATGAAATTCGACGACGGCATGAAGTTCGAGCGCGAGATCTTCATGGCGCTGCTGATCACGCCGGAGGCGAGGGCGCTGCGCCACGTCTTCATGGCCGAGCGAGCCGCCAGCAAGATCGCCGACGTGCCGGCCGACACGCCTCTGCGCGAGATCAGGAAGGTCGCCGTGATCGGCGCCGGCACGATGGGCGGCGGCATCGCCATGAACTTCCTGAACGCCGGCATTGCGGTCGTGATGCTCGAGATGAAGCAGGAAGCGCTCGACAAGGGCACCGGCGTGATGCGCAAGAACTACGAAGCGCAGGTGAAGAAGGGCAAGCTCAAGCAGGACAAGCTCGACGAGCGCATGGGCCTGCTGAGCACGACGCTCAAGTACGACGACCTGAAGGACGCCGACCTCGTCATCGAGGCAGTGTTCGAGGACATGGGCGTGAAGGAGCAGGTCTTCAAGACGCTCGACGAGGTGATGAAGCCCGGCGCCATCCTCGCCAGCAACACCTCGACGCTCGACGTCAACAAGATCGCCTCGTTCACGAAGCGCCCGCAGGACGTGGTCGGCATGCACTTCTTCAGCCCGGCCAACGTGATGAAGCTGCTCGAGGTCGTGCGCGGCGAAAAGACCGCGAAGGACGTGCTCGCCACGGTGATGGCGCTCGGCAAGAAGATCAAGAAGACTTGCGTCGTCTCCGGCGTCACCGACGGCTTCATCGGCAACCGGATGATCGAGCAGTACTCGCGCCAGGCCGGCTTCCTGCTCGAAGAAGGCGCGACGCCGGCGCAGGTCGACAAGGCGATGGAGAAGTTCGGCATGGCGATGGGGCCGTTCCGCATGGGCGACCTCGCCGGCAACGACGTCGGCTGGTGCGATCAGGAAGCGCCGCTATGTCGAGAAGCCCGACATCCGCTACTCGAAGACCGCCGACCTGCTCTGCGAGATGGGCCGCTTCGGACAGAAGACCGGCGCCGGCTGGTACGACTACGTGCCCGGCAAGCGCGACGCGATCCCGAGCGCGCTCGTCGTCGAGATGATCGAGAAGCATCGCGCAACGCTGGGCATCACGCCGAGGAAGATCGGCGATGACGAGATCGTGCATCGACTTGTCTACGCCCTCGTCAACGAAGGCGCGAAGATCCTCGAAGAAGGCATCGCGCAGCGGGCCAGCGACATCGACATGGTCTACCTCACCGGCTATGGCTTCCCGCTCTGGCGCGGCGGCCCGATGAACTACGCCGACACGCAGGGCCTCTTCAACGTCGTGCAGGCGATGAAGCGCTTCGCCACGAATCCGCACGACGACGTCGCGTTCTGGAAGCCGGCGCCGCTGCTGGCGCGGCTGGCCGCCGAAGGCAAGACGTTCACCTGAAGCTCGGCGGCGCCGATCGCTCGTGATGAAGCTCGCTGTGCCGGCTTGGGCATTGCCGTCCTCGCCCTCGCGATCGCTGGTGGCGGCGCTGAAGGCCATACTGCCGACGCCGTCGCGCCAGATCGAGGTGGCGCGCCGGCGCCCGCGTGCCGGTCGACGGCGAGGCGGCCGCCAGGCGCGCCTCGGCGCCGCGGTGCGCTTTCGCACCATCGCCTCGGCCGACGACGATCCGACGCCAACGCGGCCGAGTTCGAAGGCTGCAGCGCTACCTGCAGGCGAGCTTCCCAAGCTGCGCACGCCGCGCTCAAGCGCGAGACGGTCGGCAAGTACGGCGCTGCTCTACACCTGGACAGGGCAGCGACCCGAAGGCGACGCCGGTCGCGCTGATGGCGCACCAGGACGTGGTGCCCATCGCACCCGGCACCGAGAGGCGACTGGCAGCAGCCGCCGTTCTCCGGCGCGGTCAACGGACGGCTATCGTCTGGGGCCGCGGCTCGTGGGACGACAAGGGCAACCTGATCGTCGCATGATGGAGGCTGTCGAGATGCTGCTCGGCCTCCGGCTTCAAGCCGCGCCAGACGATCTATCTCGCGTTCGGCGAC
Source organism: uncultured beta proteobacterium (assembly GCA_963778525.1). Taxonomy (GTDB): domain Bacteria; phylum Pseudomonadota; class Gammaproteobacteria; order Burkholderiales; family Burkholderiaceae_C; genus Schlegelella_A. Next base: position 607,359 of record CAVZUJ010000002.1, read on the forward strand.
GACGAGGAGGTCAGCGGCGAGCGCGGTGCGCAGCCGATCGCGGCACTTGCTCAAACAGCGCGGCGTGCAGCTGCGAGTTCGTGCTCGACGAGGGCCTGCTGGTCACGCAGGGCGTGCATCGCCGGGCTCGACGAAGCCCGCGGCGCTCGTCGGCGTGGCGGAGAAGGGCTACGTCAATGTGCGGCTGACGCGCGATTGCGCGCCGGCGGCCATTCGTCGATGCCGCCGACGCAGGCCGGGCAGTCGGCGATCGGCATGCTGAGCGCAGCGCTGGCGCGACTCGACAACGAACCGATGCCGGCGGCGCTCAGAGGCTGTGGCGCGTCAGATCTTCGAGACGATCGCGCCCGAGATGAGCGGCGTCAACCGCGTTTTCCTGTCGAACCTCTGGCTGTTCGGGCCGCTGGTCGCAGCGGCAGCTGGAGAAGAGCGCCGAGCACGCAACGCGATGCTGCGCACGACCACCGCGCTCACCATCGTCGAGGCCGGCAACAAGCCGACAACGTGCTGCCCGGCGCGCGCCGACGCGAGCGTCAACTTCCGGCATCCGGCCCGGCGACACCAGCGACGGCGTCGATGGCCCACGTGAAGCGCGTCGTTGCGGCAACGCCGCAGATCCGGATCGAGAAGCTCGCCGGGCAACCGGAGCCGTCGCGCGTGGCGCGCACGGACGCGCCGGGCTATCGCGCTGATCGACCAGACCGTTGCGCCAGTTCATCCCGACATGATCGTCGCACCCGGCCTGATGGTGGGCGGCACCGATTCGCACCATTTCGAAGGCATCGCCGACGATCGTCTACAGGTTCTCGCCAGTGCGCGCGACGCGCCGAAGACCTGAAGCGCTTCCACGGCACCAACGAGCGCATCTCGATCGCCAACTACGTCGAGCTGATCCAGTTCTATCACCAACTGCTGAGCAACGCCCAGCCCGCGCTAGCCCGGGCAGCGCAACGCAGACATCACCGCTACACCACAGGAGTTCACCATGACCAGCGCCGTCATCGTCTCGACCGCCCGCACGCCGCTCGCCAAGAGCTGGAAAGGCGCCTTCAACATGACCCACGGGGCGACGCTCGGCGGGCACGCGGTGAAGGCGGCGATCGAACGCGCCGGCATCGACGGCGCCGAGGTCGACGACGTGATCATGGGCTGCGCCACGCCGGAAGGTGCGACCGGCAGCAACATCGCGCGCCAGATCGCGCTGCGTGCCGGCTTGCCGGTGACGACCAGCGGCCTGACCGTAAACCGCTTCTGCTCGAGTGGCCTGCAGGCGATCGCCATGGCCGCGCAGCGCATCGTTGCCGGCGAGAACGACATCCTGGTCGCCGGCGGCGTCGAGAGCATCTCGTGCGTGCAGAACGAAGCCAACAAGCACATGATCGCCGACACCTGGCTGCTCGAGCACAAGCCGACGATCTACTGGAACATGCTGCAGACCGCCGAGCAGGTGGCCAAGCGCTACAAGATCGATCGCGAGCGCATGGACCGCTATGGCGCGGCGAGCCAGCAGAAGGCCACGGCGGCGCGCGACGCGGGCAAGTTCGAGGCCGAGATCGCGCCGATCACGGTGCTCGCCGGCGTCGCCGATGCGGTGATGGGCCTGCGCTCGAAGGAAGTGACGATCAGCGCCGATGAAGGCATCCGCCCCGGCACGACCTACGAAGGCATCAAGGACATCAAGCCGGCGATTCCGGGCGGCGTGATTTCCGCCGGCAACGCCAGCCAGTTCAGCGATGGCGCGGGCGCTTGCGTCGTCATGAACGAGAAGGTGGCCGAGCAGCGCGGCCTGAAGCCGCTCGGCCGTTTCCTCGGCTTCGCCGTCGCCGGCTGCGAGCCCGACGAAATGGGCATCGGTCCGGTCTTCGCCGTGCCGAAGGTCTTGAAGCGCCTGGGCCTCAGCGTCGCCGACATCGACCTCTGGGAGCTCAACGAGGCCTTCGCGGTGCAGGTCCTCTATTGCGCCGACACCCTCGGCATTCCGATGGACAAGCTCAACGTCAACGGCGGCGCCATCGCCGTCGGCCACCCGTACGGCGTCAGCGGTCAGCGCCTGACCGGCGCGGCGCTGCTCGAAGGAAAGCGGCGCGGCGCGAAGAAGGTCGTGGTCACCATGTGCATCGGCGGCGGCATGGGCGCGGCCGGCGTCTTCGAGGTGCTTTGACGACACGCCTTGCTCTCATGAGCTATCGCCGCACCATCGACTTTCTGCTCTACGACTGGCTCGACGTCGAGTCGCTGCGCGAGCGCGGCCGCTTCGCCGACCATTCGCGCGAGACCTTCGATTCGGTGCTCGATACCTGCGAGCGGATCGCGCGCGAGAAGTTCGCGCCGTTCAACCGGCTGGCCGACGTCGAGGAGCCCTGGTTCGACGGCGAGAAGGTGCACCTGCCGAAGGCGAGCCACGACGCGGCGCAGGCCTACTTCGAGTCCGGCATGCTGGCAGCGGCGCAGGACTACGCGATCGGCGGCATGCAGCTGCCGTGCGTCGTCGACATGGCGGCGAACAGCTTTTTCTCGAAGGCCGGCATCGGCATCGGCGGTGGCGCGATGCTCACCAGCGGCAATGCCAACCTGCTGCTCGCGCACGGCACGCCGATGCAGCAAGCGGTCTTCGCGAAGAACGAATTCGCGGGCCGCTTCTCGGGAACGATGTGCCTGTCGGAGCCGCAGGCCGGCTCGAGCCTGTCGGACATCGCCACGCGCGCGCTGCCTGACGGCCCGGGCTTCGAAGGCGACCCGCTCGGCCCGCGCTACCGGCTGCGCGGCAACAAGATGTGGATCTCGAACGGCGAGCACGAGCTCACCGAGAACATCATCCATCTGGTGCTGGCCAAGATTCCGGGCGATGACGGCAAGCTCGTGCCCGGCACGCGCGGCATCTCGCTCTTCATCGTCCCGAAGAAGCTGGTGGACGTGCAGGGCCGGCTCACCGGCGAGCGCAACGACGTCTCGCTCGCCGGTCTCAACCACAAGCTCGGCTATCGCGGCATTCCGAACACCTTGCTCAACTTCGGCGAGGGCAAGTTCGCGGTGCGCGCCGGCACGGAGGCGGGGGGCGGTGCGACCGGCGCGATCGGCTATCTCGTCGGCCAGCCGGGCGAAGGCCTGCGCTGCATGTTCCACATGATGAACGAGGCGCGGATCGCGGTCGGACTCGGCGCGGCCATGCTCGGCTTCGCCGGCTACGAAGCCTCGCTCGACTATGCCAAGGCGCGCCCTCAGGGCCGGCCGATCGGGCCGCAGGGCAAGGATGCGTCGAAGCCGCAGGTGCCGATCATCGAGCACGCCGACGTCAAGCGCATGCTGCTGGCGCAGAAGAGCTACTGCGAAGGAGCGCTGGCGCTCGAGCTCTATTGCGCCCGCCTTGTCGACGAGCTGCAGACCGGCGGCGATGGAGCCCCCACGCTCCCTTCGGTCGCTGCCCCCCGAGGGGGCGCGGCCGGCCTTGGGAGCGGCCCGGCGGTCGGCCGGGCGCGTGCGCGTCTGCTGCTCGAAGTGCTGACGCCGATCGCCAAGAGCTGGCCGAGCGAATGGTGCCTGGAGGCGAACAGCCTGGCGATCCAGGTGCTGGGCGGCTACGGCTATACGCGCGACTTTCCGGTGGAGCAGTACTGGCGCGACAACCGCCTGAACATGATCCACGAGGGCACGCACGGCATCCAGGCGCTCGACCTGCTCGGGCGCAAGGTGGTGATGGAAGGTGGTACGGGCCTGGTCGCCCTGCGCCAGACGATCGACGACACCGTGGCGCGGGCGAGCAAGTCGCCATCGCTGCTCGCCGACGCGCAGGCGCTGAGCAGCGCCGCCGACCATCTGCAGGCCGCGACGCGCGCAGCCTGGTCGACCGGTTCGGCCGACGAAGCGCTTGCCAATGCGACACCCTATCTTCAGGCTTTCGGGCATGTCGTCCTGGCCTGGATCTGGCTCGACGTGGCGCTGTGTGCTGCCGCCGCGCCGCCCGACGCAGCGCAGCGCGGGCGGCTGGCCGCCTGCCGCTATTTCTTTCGCCACGAGCTGCCGAAGGTGGCGGCGTGGCTCTCGGTCGTCGAAACGCGCGACGACACCTGCCGCACGATGGCCGAGGATTCGTTTTGAACGCCGTCGTCCGCGACCCGCGTCGAAGTCCTGATCTGGGTCCTGATCTACGGCGGCATGCTGGCGTTCTGTCTCGGCTTCGCGCTGGCCCATGACGGCAAGGGCTTCGGCTGGGTCGGCGTGGCCGGCGGTGCGCTCGCCGCGGCGGCCGGCGGGGCGCTCGTCTGGGTTCGCTCGCGGATGCGCGACGACGCCGGGCCCTGAACACGAACTCCACCCCTTCACGCACGGAGACACTCGGCCATGAGCACGAACGTTCGCAAGCTTTTCGATCTTTCCGGCAAGACCGCGCTCGTCACCGGCGGCTCGCGCGGCCTCGGCCTGCAGATCGCCGAAGCGCTGGGCGAGGCCGGCGCGCGCGTCATGCTGACGTCGCGCAAGGCGGCTGACCTCGAGGAATCGGCAGCGCAGCTCAAGCGCCAGGACATCGAGGCACTCTGGATCGCGGCCGATGCGAGCCAGCCGAGCGAGATCGTGCGCGTGGCCGAAGATGCGATCGCGCGCCTGGGCCACGTCGACATCCTGGTGAACAACGCCGGCGCCACCTGGGGCGCCGCGGCCGAGGATCATCCGCTCGAGGCCTGGGACAAGGTGATGAACCTCAACATCCGCTCCATCTTCCTGATGAGCCAGGCGATCGGCAAGCACAGCATGATCCCGCGCCGGCAAGGCAGGATCATCAACGTCGCCTCGATCGCCGGCCTGGCCGGCAACAGCGCCGACATGGCGATGGTGGCCTACAACACGAGCAAGGCGGCGGTCGTGAACTTCACCCGCACGCTGGCCGGCGAATGGGGCAAGTACAACATCAACGTCAATGCGCTCGCGCCCGGCATGTTCCCGAGCAGGATGACCAAGGGCACCATTGCCCGCATCGGCGAGAAGGAGCTGGCCGGCCACGCGCCGCTGCAGCGCATCGGCGACGACGACGACCTGAAAGGGGCAGCGCTGCTCTTCGCATCGCAGGCCGGCAAGCACATCACCGGGCAGATCCTGCCGGTCGACGGCGGCGTCTCGGCAATCATCGCTGCGTGAGTAGCAGGACGCATCGGGACATGCCGGAATTCGATCTCGCCACCCGTGTTCCCTTCGCCGGCTTCGTCGGGCTGGAGCTGCTGCGAATGGAGCGGGGCGAGTCCGAGCTGGCGCTGCAGCTTCGCCCCGAGCTGTGCAACAGCTGGAGCGTGGCGCACGGCGGCGCGCTGATGACCTTGCTCGACGTGGCGATGGCCAGCGCCGCGCGGAGCTCGGCCGCCGACGGCACCGAAGAGTCGTCGAGCGTGGTCACGATCGAGATGAAGACGACCTTCATGCAACCGGGCGAAGGCCGGCTGGTCGCGAAGGGTCGGCGCCTGCATCGAACGCCATCGCTGGCCTTCTGCGAAGCGGTGGTGACCGGTGGCGACGGCAAGCTCGTGGCGCAGGCCACCGGCACGTTCAAATACCTGCGCGCGCTCGCCGTCGGCGGCAAGCGCGTTCAGCGGCTCAACGCATCCGATTGAGGAGAGCAGGACATGACAACGACAAACCGGCAGATCCATCTCGTGTCGCGGCCCGACGGCGAAGCGACGAGCGCGAACTTCAAGCTGGTCGAAGCCGCGGTCGGCGATCCGGGCGAAGGCCAGGTGCTGGTACGCAACCACTACCTGAGCCTCGACCCGTACATGCGCGGCCGCATGAACGACGCGAAAAGCTACGCCCAGCCGCAGGCCTTGAACCAGGTGATGCAGGGCGGCACGGTCGGCGAGGTCGTGGCCTCGCGCCACGCCGGCTACCGGCCGGGCGACATGGTCGTGGGCTACGGCGGCTGGCAGCAGTTCACGATGCTCGACGCCGGCACGCCCGGCGTGCTGCGCAAGGTCGACACGACGCACGTGCCGCTCTCGGCCTATCTCGGCGCGGTCGGCATGCCCGGGGTCACGGCCTGGTACGGGCTGATGAAGATCTGCATGCCGAAAGCCGGCCAGACGATCGTCGTGAGCGCCGCGAGCGGCGCCGTCGGCAGCGCTGTCGGCCAGCTGGCGAAGACGCGCGGTTGTCGCGCCGTCGGCATCGCCGGCGGCAGCGACAAGTGCAACTACGTCGTGCAGGAGCTGGGCTTCGACGCCTGCGTCGACTACAAGGCCCACGCGGGCAAGGGCGGCGACTCGAAGGCGCTCTACCAGGCGCTGAAGGAAGCGACCCCCGACGGGGTCGACGGCTGCTTCGAGAACGTCGGCGGCGTCGTCCTCGACGTGACGCTGGCACGCATGAATGCGTTCGGGCGCATCGCCCTGTGCGGGATGATCAGCGGCTACGACGGCGCGCCGATTCCGCTGCAGCAGCCGCAGCTGATCCTGCAGTCGCGCCTCACGGTCGAAGGCTTCATCGTCAGCGAGCACATGGACGTCTGGCCGGAGGCATTGAAGGAGCTCGGCACGCTCGTCGCCACCGGCAAGCTCAAGTACCGCGAGACGATTGCCCAGGGCATCGAGGCGGCGCCCGAGGCCTTCCTCGGCCTGCTCAAGGGCCGCAACTTCGGCAAGCAACTGGTCAAGCTGATCTGAGGCCGCGATGAACGACATCGTCCTGCATCACTACGCCGGCTCGCCCTTTTCGGAAAAGGTCCGCCTGGTCCTCGGCATGAAGCGCCTGGCCTGGCGCTCGGTCGACGTGCCGGTGATCCTGCCCAAGCCCGATGTCGTGGCGCTGACCGGCGGCTATCGCCGCACGCCCTTCATGCAGATCGGCGCCGACGTGTATTGCGATTCGGCGCTGATGTGCCGGGTCATCGATCGCATCGCGCCCGATCCTTCGCTCTATCCGGAAGCGTCGCGCGGCCTGGCCGAGATCGTGGCCCAGTGGGCCGACGGCGCGCTGTTCTGGGCGGCGGTTCCCTTCACCATGCAGCCGGCGGCCGCACCGTTCCTGCTTCCCGATGCCTCGCCGGAATCGCTGCGTGCCTTCGCCGCCGATCGTGCGGCGATGAATCCGGCCATGCGCCGCGCGCCCCTGGTCGATGCGGCGGCGGCCGTCAACATCTACGCCGGCAGGCTCGAGGCCATGCTTGGCGATTCGCGGCCGTTCCTGCTCGGCGCCTTGCCGTCGATCGCCGACTTCTCGGCCGCGCAGTCGATCTGGTTCATGCGCCGGGCGCCGCCGATCGCGGCGCACCTGCAACCCTTCGCGCACGTCGCTCGCCTGGTACGAGCGCGTGGCCGCGTTCGGCCATGGCCGGCCGGAGCCGATGAGCAGCGGCGCGGCGCTCGAGTTGGCGCGCGCAAGCTCCGGTTTCGCTCCGTGCTCGGTAGCCGCCGGTGCCGGGCTCGACGCCGGCACGGACGTCGGCGTGACGCCCTCGGACTATGCGCACGACGAGGTGCAGGGAAAGCTGGTCGGACTCGACGCGGAAGAGGTCGTCGTCGAGCGCCACGACGCGCGCGCCGGCACCGTGCACGTTCACTTCCCGCGCATCGGCTTTCACGTCAAGGCCATCAGGAAAGAGGGCAAATGAAGAACTTCAAGGGCGGCACCGCCGTCATCACCGGCGCCGGTTCGGGCTTCGGGCTCGAGACATCGCGCATCGCGGCCCGGCTCGGCATGAACGTCGTCATGGCCGATGTGCAGGCCGATGCGCTGGAGCGCGCGGCCACGGAAATCGAAGCGCTCGGCGTGCAGGTGCTGGCGCAGCGCCTCGACATCAGCAAGGGCCCGCAGGTCGAAGCGCTCGGCCGTGCCGTCGAGTCGCGTTTCGGCGCGCCGCACCTGGTCTTCAACAATGCCGGCGTCGGCGCCGGTGGCCTGATCTGGGAGAACACGCTCGCCGACTGGGACTGGGTCATGGGCGTCAACGTCATGGGCGTGGTGCACGGCATACGCGCCTTCACGCCGATGATGCTCGACGCGGCAGCGAAGAACAGCGGCTACGAGGGCCACATCGTCAACACCGCGTCGATGGCCGGCCTGCGTGGACATGCCGAACATGGGCGTCTACAACGTCAGCAAGCACGCCGTCGTCGCCCTGAGCGAAACGCTCTACCAGGACCTGCGCCTCGTCACCGACCAGATCGGCGCGTCCGTCCTGTGCCCGTACTTCGTGCCCACCGGCATCACCGAGAGCCAGCGCAACCGGCCCGACGACCTGCCCGCGGACAAGCCGACGCGCAGCCAGCTGATCGGCAAGGCGATGAACGACCGGGCCGTCGGCAAGGGCAAGGTCAGTGCCGCCGACGTGGCGCAGTTCGTCTTCGATGCGGTCGCGGCGAATCGCTTCTACATCTTCAGCCACCCGAAGGCGCTGGGCATCGTGCAGACGCGGCTCGAAGACATCATGCAGGCCCGCAACCCGACCGACCCCTTTGCCGGCAAGCCGGAGATCGGCGCCGAGCTGCGCACGGCGCTGCGCGCCGCGGGTTGAGGCTCAGCAGCCGAGCTTGAGGGCCTGCACCGGCCGGCCGGTGTCGGCATCGACGACGACGAGATTGACCTGGCGCGGGTGCGCCGCATCGCCGGCGCCGGGCAGGTCGAAGCTCAGGCTGCGCGGCGCCTCGGCGGCGGCCCAGGCCGAGACCGGACGGTATTCGCGGACCACGAAGTCGTGATGCAGGGTGACGCCTTCGTTCTCGCCGGCCTTGACCGCCGTCACGTGGTTCTGTTCGGTCACCGCCCAGTACGCGGCCAGCCGCTTCGGCGCACGCGGCGAGGCCGCCACGGTCGCCGTGAAGTGCTCGCCATCGCGGGCCAGGGCCAGCGCGATCGGCGCCGTCTTGCGCTCCTCGATCGGGGTGGCCAGTGAGGGCCAGTCCTTGCGGTCCTGGCCGTCGACGACGACCTGCGGCGTATAGCTGAAGCGAGCACCGTTGACCGACTGCTGGGCCGACTGCCGCTCGGTGAAGGCGGCGCTCGAGAAGCGGTCCTTCCAGCCGAGCCGGTCCCAGTAGTCGACGTGAAAGGCAAGGGCGACGACGTTCGGGTCGGCCTTCAGCTTCGAGATCCAGCGGTCGGCCGGCGGACAGGAATTGCAGCCCTCCGAGGTGTAGAGCTCGACCACCGGCGTCACCGTGGCCGGGCTCTTCGCCATGCATGTTTCGCCGGCGCGCGCGCCGGGGCCGAACGCGGCCAGGCCGGCCATGGCGACGGCCAGCGCCGGGGTGCGGCGGCGAGCGAGAAGGTCGAAGCCGAATCGATTCACGAGGACTCCTGGGTGGGGCGATGCCGTAGGTCGTGCCGGGGACGGACACCTTACCAAGGTTGCCGGATCCTTGCGGAAACCGCCGCCGTCGTTCGCTCGCGACGCACAAAGCGCGTCCGGATGCATCCGCAAGAGAAGGCGTCGCGTACACGAGCACCAGACGAAGTCGCGTCGTCTATCGGGAAGCCCGGATCTGGCCGGCTTCCGCCGTCCATTCATCGAGGAGCAAGGACATCATGAAAGTACCCACTGCCCGTCAGTTTCGCCTGTTGCCTGCGATCGCAGCGATCGGCGCCCTGTACGCTGTCACCGGCTTGCCGGCGCATGCCTCGAGCCACCGGGAAGCCCCTGCAATCACGGGGATGCCGAAAGTCGACGGCGCCGACTTCTACATGTTCAACAGCTACGAGCCGGGCCGGGCCGGGTTCGTGACCCTGATCGCCGACTACGTGCCGCTGCAGGACGCCTACGGCGGCCCGAACTATTTCAAGATGGACGCGAACGCGCTCTACGAGATCCACATCGACAACAACGGCGACGGCAAGGAAGACATCACCTTCCAGTTCCGTTTCAACAATACGCTGCGCGGCACGACGCTGCCGATCAACGGCACCAACGTGGCGATTCCGCTGACCCAGTCCGGCCAGGTCAGCGCCGACAACGACCCCAACCTGAACGTCAACGAAACCTACACCTTGACGATGGTCAAGGGCGACCGGCGCACCGGCACGGCGGCTGCCGTCACGAACGCCACGGGCGGCGGCTCCACCTTCACCAAGCCTTCGGACAACATCGGCACGAAGACGATCCCGAACTACGCGGCCTACGCGGCGAAGTTCATCTACAGCGTCAACATCCCCGGCTGCTCGACGGCGGGCAAGGTCTTCGTCGGCCAGCGCAAGGATCCGTTCGCCGTCAACCTGGGCGTGATCTTCGATCTGGTCAACGTGCCCGGAGCCGCCGACTTCACGCCGGCCGAAGCGGCGTTCCTGCTCGATCCGACCAAGAAGGACGCCGGCGCCGATACCTTGAACGACAAGAACGTCACGACGCTGGCGCTCGAGGTGCCGGCATCCTGCCTCGTGGCCGCCGGCGACCCGGTCATCGGCGCATGGACGACGGCGAGTCTGCGCCAGGGCCAGCTCCTGAGCAGCGCACCCAAGAGCGGCTACTCGACCGCGACGCTCGCCGGCGGTGCCTGGACGCAGGTGTCGCGTCTGGGCATGCCGCTGGTCAACGAGGTGGTCATCGGCCTGCCCGACAAGGACAAGTTCAACAACTCGAAGCCCAAGGACGATGGCCAGTTCGCCACCTACGTGACGAACCCGACACTGCCCAAGCTGCTCGAGATCGCCTTGGCGACGCCCGGCATTTCGCCGACCAACTTCCCGCGCACCGACCTCGTGACCACGTTCCTGACCGGCATCCCGGGCGTCAACCAGCCGAAGGCGTTCACGGCGTCGCCGGCGACTGGCGTGGCTTCGGAAATGCTTCGGCTCAACACGGCGATCGCCGCCACGCCGTACGCCTCGCAGAACCGTCTCGGCCTGCTCGGCGGCTTGCTCGCCGGCGGCACCGACCTGGCCGGCTATCCGAACGGCCGCAGGCCGAACGACGACGTCGTCGACATCTCGCTGGTCGCGGTGATGGGTGGCCTGTGCGAGGCGAACGGCGCCGGCAACACCTACGGCTTCGGCACGGCCTGCAATCCGAACGCGGTGCCGCTCGGGGCCCTGGTGTACAACCTTCACGACGGGGTCGATCAGGCCGGTCCGAAGGTCAGGGCCGCCGGGCCTCTGCTGACCGACGGCTCGGGCAATCCGATCTTCCCGTACATCGGCACGCCGCTGCCCGGCGCGCAGTAAGCAAGGAGAACGCACATGAAAGCCAGAGTCAGTCTTGCGGCGCTTGCCGTCGCCTCCGCGCTCGCTGCCTGCGGCGGCAGCGACGACAGCCCGGCGCCCGCGCCGACCAGCCAGGTCCCTCCGAGCGCGAGCGCCTCGATCGGTGGCTTCATTGCCTACCTGCAGGCGCTGGTGGCGACGCCGGCTTCGACCGCCGACATGCTCGAGCCGGTGGACACCAGCATGGTGACGCCGCCGACCGACGAAACGAGCGAGCCGCTGAAGGTCGACTGAGACAAGGGGAAGGCGTGCTTCGGCGCGCCTTCCCCGCCGACTGCCAGATGCGCCAAATCCAGAAGCGGACCGCGGCCCTGGCTGCCGGTCTTTTTTTTCTTCTGCTTGCCGGCCGCGAGGCGGCAGCCGAACCGATCGCGCCGACGAGCGACAGCGAGGTCGTCGAGGTGCTGCCCGCCTCGTCGGGAAGTCGCGACGAGGATCGCCGCATGCGCAAGGCGCTGGCCGCTCGTCCTGGCGACGTGCAGCTCGCGCTGACGGTCGCGCGCCGCGACCTCGAGCGTGCCCGCGAGGCCGGCGATCCGCGCTTTGCCGGACTGGCGCTGGCCGCCCTGAGGCCCTGGCCCGATGCCGCGACGGCACCCGCCGAGGTGCTGCTCATGCGGGCGACGCTTCAGCAATACCTGCACGAGTTCGATACCTCGGTCGCGAGCTTGCGACAGCTCCTCGCCCGCCCCGGCGGCGACCGCATGGCGCAGGCCTGGCTGACCCTGGCGACGGTGCTGCGGGTGCAGGCCAGATATGCCGAATCGGATGCGGCCTGCGCACACGTCGCGAGCGCCGGCGCGCAACTGCATTCGAATGCCTGCCTGGCCGAGAACGCCGGCCTGCGCGGCGATGTCGCGGGCGCGAGAAAGATCTTCGAGCGCCTGCTGGCCGACCCCCGCCTTGCGCCCGCCACGCGCGGCTGGTTGTTGACGTCGGTGGCCGAGCTCGAGCAGCGCGACGGTCGCGTGGCGGCGGCCGATGCCGCGTTCAAGGCCGTACTTCGGCTCGGGCCCGACGCCTATGCCGCGGTCGACTACGCCGACTTTCTGATCGAACAGCAGCGGCCGGAAGAAGCGCTCAGCGTGCTGAAGGACGAGACGAGAACCGACGCCGTGCTGCTGCGCCTGGCCATCGCCGGCACGCGCGCAAATGCGCCGGGCGCGGCGCGCGACGTGGCCGAGATGCGCGATCGCATCGCCCTGGCCAACGAACGACCGGACGCGCAGAAATTTCATGGTCGTGAACAGGCGATGTTCGCGCTCGTCGTCGATCGCGATGCTGCCGGCGCGCTGCGGCTCGCTCGTGGCGACGTCGCGCAACAGCGCGAAGCGCTCGACGTGCTCGTGCTGGCCCAGGCGGCACGGGCCAGCGGCGATGCGAAGGCGATCGGCGAAGCACGCCAACTGAAGGCCTCGCTCGGCCTGCACGATCGGCGGATCGATGCGCTGCTCTGATCTCGGCCGTGCCGCGGCGCGCGTTACGCGCGCAGCCTTCGTGTTTCTCGTGCTCGCGACGGCCGCCGGCCTGGCCCTCGCGCACAAGTCGAGCGACTCCTACCTCCAGCTCGATGCCCGGCCGGGCCAGCTCGACGTGCGCTGGGACATCGCGCTGCGCGACCTCGACATCGCACTCGATCTCGACAGCAACGACGATGGCCAGCTGACCTGGGGCGAAGTCAAGGCGGCATGGCCGCGCATCGAGTCGTATGCCTTGCCGCGACTGGCCATCGCGGGCTGCGAGCTGCGGCCGACGGGCCGTGGGCTGGAGCGACGCAACGACGGTGCCTACGCGGTGCTCTATCTCACGTCGCCGTGCACGCTGGCGGCAGCGCCGTCGATTCGATACTCGCTGTTCGCGGAGGTCGACCCGACGCATCGCGGCCTGGCCAAGATCCAGCGGCCCGGCCAGCCTGTCGCGCTTGTCATGCTCGACCCGTCGACGACCGTTGGCTCGCCATCGGCGGCAAGCGCATCGAGCATCGTCAGCCGTCCAGTACAGGCCGACCCTTCGCGCTGGGCGTTCCTGATCGAAGGGGCGCGCCACATCCTCACCGGCTACGACCACATCCTCTTTCTGATCTGCCTGCTGCTGCCTGCCGTGCTGCGACGCACGCCGCAGGGCTGGCAGCCGGTGGACAAGGCATCGCAGGCGATCCTGCCGATCCTCGGCGTGGTCTCGTCGTTCACCGTCGCGCACTCGATCACGCTGGGTCTGGCGGCGCTGAAGATCGTCTCGTTGCCGTCGTGGTTCATCGATCCGGCCATCGCTGCCACCATCGTGCTGGCCGCGCTCGACAACATCGCCCCGATCTTTCCGGTGCGCCGCATCGTCGTGGCCTTCTGCTTCGGCCTGATCCACGGCTTCGGTTTCGCGACCGTCCTGTCGGAGCTGAACCTGCCGACCGCGGACTTCGCGTGGGCGCTGCTGCAGTTCAACGTCGGCCTCGAGATCGGCCAGCTGGTGATCGTGGTGATCGTCACGGCGGTGCTGTTCGGCCTGCGCGACTGGCCGCGCTATCGCCTGCTGGTGGTTCGCGCCGGTTCGTTCGCGGCGATGGTCTTCGCCGCGCTCTGGTTTGTCGAGCGGACGGCCAACGTCTCTATCCTGCCGATATGAGTGCGCCGCTTACAATCGCGGCGTGAACCACGACAAGAGCGAGAAAGGCATGTCGGTTATGACACCGCGAACTACCTGCTGCACTGGCAGGGTGTAGGTCGCCGCGCGTCCCGACATCGAACTCGCTCTTCTCGTCAGCTCACAGCGCGGCCCCGGCCGCGCTTTTTCGTTTTCGGAGATCTTCATGGTTTCGATTGAACTTCCAGATGGCTCGAAGAAGGAATTTCCGGCGCCCGTGTCGGTGGCCGATGTCGCGGCGTCGATCGGCAGCGGCCTGGCCAAGGCGGCGATCGCCGGGCGCATCGGCCGCGGCAGCGCGAGCCGGGTCGTCGACACCAGCTTCGTGATCGATCACGACGACCGGCTGGCCATCGTGACCGACAAGGACGCCGACGGACTCGACGTCATCCGCCACTCGACGGCGCACCTGCTGGCCTATGCGGTGAAGGAGCTCTTTCCCGACGCTCAAGTGACGATCGGCCCGGTCATCGAGAACGGCTTCTTCTACGACTTCTCGTACAAGCGTCCCTTCACGCCCGAGGACCTGATCGCCATCGAGGCCAAGATGACGGAGCTGGCGAAGAAGGACGAGAAGGTCGAGCGCCGCGTCTTGCCGCGCGACGAAGCGGTGGCGCATTTCCGCGCCATCGGCGAAGCGTACAAGGCCGAGATCATCGCCGGCATTCCCGAGAACGAGGATGTGTCGCTGTATCGCGAAGGCGCCTTCGAAGACCTCTGCCGTGGCCCGCACGTGCCGAGCACCGGCAAGCTGCGCCACTTCAAGCTGATGAAGGTGGCCGGCGCCTATTGGCGCGGCGACCATCGCAACGAGATGCTGCAACGCATCTACGGCACGGCCTGGGCCACCAAGGACGAGCTGCAGCAGTACCTGCTCCGCATCGAGGAGGCCGAGAAGCGCGACCACCGCAAGCTCGGCCGCGAGCTCGATCTGTTCCACGTCCAGGAAGAAGGTCCGGGGCTTGTCTTCTGGCATCCCAAGGGCTGGGTGATCTGGCAGGCCGTCGAGCAGTACATGAGGGGCGTCTATCACCGGTCGGGCTATCAGGAGGTGCGTGCGCCCCAGGTGCTCGACGTCTCGCTCTGGAAGAAGTCGGGGCACTGGGACAACTATCAGGAGAACATGTTCTTCACCGAATCGGAGAAGCGCACCTACGCGCTGAAGCCGATGAACTGCCCTGGGCACGTGCAGATCTTCAAGCACGGTTTGCGCAGCTACCGCGACCTGCCGATCCGCTACGGCGAGTTCGGCGCCTGCCATCGCAACGAGCCGTCAGGCGGACTGCACGGCATCCTGCGCGTGCGCGGCTTCACCCAGGACGATGGCCACATCTTCTGCATGGAAGAGCAGATCGAAGCCGAGGTCACCGCGTTTCACTTGCAGGCGCTCGCGGTGTACGCAGACTTCGGCTTCACCGACATCCAGATCAAGATCGCGCTGCGCCCGGAAAAGCGGATCGGCTCGGACGAGTTCTGGGACCGGACCGAGGACATGCTGCGCCGTGCCCTGCGCGCCGCCGGCGTGGCCTGGGAAGAGCTGCCGGGCGAGGGCGCCTTCTATGCGCCGAAGATCGAATATCACCTGAGGGATGCCATCGGCCGGACCTGGCAGCTCGGCACCATGCAGATCGACTTCATGATGCCGGGCCGCCTCGGCGCCGAGTACGTGGGCGAGGATTCGGCCCGGCATGTCCCCGCGATGCTGCATCGGGCCATCGTCGGATCGATGGAGCGCTTCATCGGGATCCTGCTGGAGCATCACGCCGGGGCCATGCCGGCGTGGCTCGCGCCGGTGCAGGTGAGCGTGCTCAACATTGCGGAAAGCTCCGCTGACTACGCCCAGGAAGTGACCAAATCGTTGCAAAAACAAGGACTTAGAATCGAGTGCGATTTGCGGAACGAGAAAATTACCTATAAAATCCGCGAGCATTCGTTGCAAAAGGTCCCGTACATCCTGGTCGTAGGCGACAAGGAGAAGGCAAACGGAACCGTTGCCGTGCGCGCCCGGGGCAATCACGACCTCGGTGTGATGTCCGTCGAAGACTTCCTCGTGAAGCTCGGCGACGACATTGCCCAGAAGCGGTGAGAACCCGGCCGGAAGACGTTCCGGCCTGCGGCGCGCTTTGTTTGTTTTGAGCCTCGGCTGCCTCGAGACTCGTTGAAAGGCTTTCGACATCGCTACTTTTCTGGACCGTCGCACTCCCAACGCCGAGCGCAAGCATCGGCTCAACCGGGAAATCATGGCTCCCGAGGTCCGCCTGAACGGACCTGAAAACGAACCGCTGGGAATCGTCCCGATCGCCGAGGCCTTGCGGCTGGCCGGTGAGCAGGACGTCGATCTCGTCGAGATCGTGGCCCAGGCCGATCCGCCGGTATGCCGGCTGATGGACTACGGCAAGTTCAAGTATCAGGAGCAGAAGCGCGCGGCCGAGGCCAAGGCGAAGCAGAAGGTCATCGAAGTCAAGGAAGTGAAATTCCGCCCCGGCACCGACGAGGGCGACTATGCGATCAAGATGAGAAACCTGCGCCGCTTCATCGAGGAAGACGGCGACAAAGGCAAGGTCACGCTGCGCTATCGCGGCCGCGAGATCACGCACCAGGACATCGGCATGCGCCTGCTCGAACGCATTCGCGACGAGCTGGCCGACGTCTCGGTGGTCGAGCACATGCCCAAGCTGGAAGGCCGGCAGATGGTGATGGTGCTGGCGCCGAAGCGGAAGTAGCAGAAGAGAGCGCAACAGAGCAATTCGGCCGGGCCTTGTGCGCGGCCGCAGAAGCGTCTGCAGGCTTGCAAGACGACGGGAACTCCCGGCGGCGCCTGCAGCAGCAATGAAGAAGGAGCAGTCATGCCCAAGATGAAGACGAAGAAGAGCGCCGCGAAGCGGTTCCGGGTTCGCCCGGGCGGTACCGTCAAGCGCGGCCAGGCGTTCAAGCGCCACATCCTCACGAAGAAGTCGACCAAGAACAAGCGCCACCTGCGTGGCGCCGTCACCGTCGACAAGACGAACATGGGCCACATGGCGCAGATGCTGCCGTTCGCCGGCCTCTGATCGTTCGCCTCAACCTCTTCTGAAGGAGCTATCCCATGCCTCGCGTCAAACGCGGCGTCACTGCCCGCGCACGTCATAAAAAGGTTCTCGCACTTGCCAAGGGCTTTCGCGGCCGCCGCAAGAACGTCTTTCGCATCGCCAAGCAGGCGGTCATGCGCGCCGGGCAATACGCCTATCGCGATCGCCGCACCAAGAAGCGCGTGTTCCGCCAGCTCTGGATCGCGCGCATCAACGCCGCCACGCGCGGTCTCGGCGTGACCTACAGCAAATTCATGGCCGGCTTGAAGAAGGCGCAGATCGACATCGATCGCAAGGTGCTGGCGGACATGGCAGTCAACGACCCGGCCGCCTTCGGCTCGATCGTCGAGAAGGTTCGGCCGCACCTGGTCTGAACGTTTCCGGCCCTCGGGCCTTCAGCTGCGGCGCGCCGAACGATCCTGTCGGCGCAGCGCAGCGGCCTCTCGTGCATCACGATGATCGATCTCGCGTCGGCGATTGAAAAGGCAAGGGCGGATTTCGCTCTTGCCGTTGCGCCTGCCGAGCTCGAAGACGCCAAGGCGCGCTACCTCGGCAAGGCCGGCCTCATCACCGAGCAGCTCAAGTCGCTCGGCGCCTTGCCTGTCGAGGAGAAGAAGGCGCGCGGCGCCGAGATCAACGCGGCCAAGCAGGCGATCGAAGCAGCGCTGACGGCGCGCCGCGCGGAGCTTGCGGATCGGGCGCTCGAAGCGCAGCTCGCGGCGCAGGCGCTCGACGTCACCTTGCCCGGCCGCAGCCGGGGCCGCGGCGGCATCCATCCGATCAGCCAGGCGCTCGAGCGGATCGAGGCGATCTTCGCTTCGATGGGATTCGAGATCGCCGACGGTCCCGAGATCGAGACCGACTGGTACAGCTTCACCGCGCTGAACAATCCGGACAACCATCCTGCGCGCTCGATGCAGGACACGTTCTACGTCGACCTCAAGGACGAGGAAGGCCGCTGGCTGAACCTGCGCCCGCACACCTCGCCGATGCAGATCCGGCACGCGCAGGCGCACGCGCGCCGGCATGCCGGCGCCGCCGTGATGCCGGACGTGCGGGTGATCGCACCCGGGCGCACCTACCGCGTCGACAGCGACGCCACGCATTCGCCGATGTTTCATCAGGTCGAAGGCCTCTGGCTCGGCGAGAACGTCAGCTTTCGCGACCTGCGGGCCCTCTATCTCGACTTCATCCAGGCCTTCTTCGAGACGACCCGGCTCAGCCTGCGTTTTCGCCCGAGCTACTTTCCGTTCACGGAGCCGAGCGCCGAGATCGACATCCGCTTCGAGCACGGCCCGCTCGCCGGCCGCTGGCTCGAGGTTTCGGGCTCCGGTCAGGTCCATCCGCAGGTCGTGCGCAACATGGGCTTCGATGCCGAGCGCGTGATCGGCTTTGCATTCGGATCGGGCATCGACAGGTTGGCGATGCTGCGCTACGGCATCGACGACCTGCGTCTGTTTTTCGATGGCGACTTGCGGTTCCTCCGCCAGTTCGCCTGAGCCGCGCGAGCACGACATGCAGTTTCCCGAATCGTGGCTGCGCGAGTTCTGCGACCCGCCGATCTCGACGGCAGAGTTGGCCGAGCGCCTCACGATGGCCGGGCTGGAGGTGGAGTCGCTGCGTTCGGCCGCGCCGCCGTTCCACGATGTCGTGGTGGCTCAGGTGCTCTCCGTCGCGACGCACCCGAACGCCGACCGCCTGCGCGTCTGCCAGGTCGATGCGGGCAACGGCGAGATCCTGGAGATCGTCTGCGGCGCACCGAACGTTCAGGCCGGCATCAAGGTGCCGCTTGCCCGTGTCGGTGCCGAGCTGCCGCCGGCCGAAGAGGGTGGCGGGCCGTTTCGAATCCAGGTCGGCAAGATCCGCGGTGTCGAGAGTCGCGGCATGCTGTGCTCGGCGCGTGAGCTGAAGCTCTCCGACGACCATGGCGGCCTTCTCGTGCTCGATGCGTCCGCGCCCATCGGCGTGGACCTGCGCGGCTACCTTCGGCTCGACGACGCGATCTTCACGCTGAAGCTCACGCCCAACCTCGGGCATTGCCTGAGCGTGTATGGCGTGGCTCGCGAGGTGGCGGCACTCACCGGCGCGCCCCTGAAGCCCGCACCTTCGCCGCGAACGGAAGTCAGCGACCGCGAAGTCTTGCCCGTCACGGTGGAAGCGCCCGACCTGTGCGGGCGCTTCTCGGGCCGGGTGATACGCCATATCGACATGCACGCGAAGACGCCGGCATGGATGGCCGAGCGGCTCGAGCGATGCGGACAGCGCACGGTCGCGCCGCTCGTCGACATCTCGAACTACGTGATGTTCGAGTCGGGCCAGCCCACGCACATCTTCGACCTCGACGCCATCGAAGGCGGCTTGCACGTGCGCTGGGGACGGCCCGGCGAGTCGCTCGAGCTCCTGAACGGCAACACGGTAGAGCTCGACGGCAACGTCGGCGTCATCACCGACGACGTCCGCGTCGAGTCGCTCGCCGGCATCATGGGCGGCGCCCGCACGGCCGTGACGGATGCGACGACGAGCGTCTATGTCGAGGCCGCGTTCTGGTGGCCCGAGGCGGTGGCCGGGCGCTCGCGCCGCTATCGCTTCGCCACCGATGCCGGCCATCGTTTCGAGCGTGGCGTCGATCCGGCGGCCACCCTGCGTCATATCGAGCGCATCACATCGCTCATCATCGAGGTCTGCGGCAGTTCCGAGACGCGATGCGGTCCGATCGATGACCAGGTCGTCAACCTGCCCGCGCTCGCGCCCGTGACGCTGCGCGTGGAGCGCGCTGCCAAGGTGATCGGCTTGCCGGTGACGCAGGCCGACTGTGAGCAGGTGATGACCCGGCTCGGCTTTTCCTGGACGAGCAGCCCCGGCTCGATCCAGGTCACGCCGCCGAGCTGGCGTTTCGACATCCGCATCGAAGAAGACCTGATCGAGGAAGTGATCCGTCTCATCGGCTACGACGCGCTCGATACGGCGGCGCCGGTAGGCCGGCTGGCAGCCAGGGTTTCAAGCGAAACGCGGCGTTCGCCGGCGACACTGCGCCACCAGATGGCCGACCTCGGTTGGCAGGAGACCATCAGCTTCAGCTTCGTCGACGAGCGCTGGGAGCGGGACTTCGCGGCGAACCACGATCCGGTGCGGGTCGTCAATCCGATCGCGCGGACACAGTCGGTGATGCGCTCGAGCCTGCTCGGAAGTCTGGTCGAGGTGCTTCGGATCAACCTGGCCCGCAAGGCGCCGCGAGTTCGTGTCTTCGAGCTCGGCAAGGTCTATGTCCGTGACGGCGCGGCCGAGGCCGGCGAGGCGGCCGTGGCCGGCGTTCGCCAGCCCCTCAAGCTCGGCGGCCTCGCCTTCGGGTCGGATGCACCGGTGCAGTGGGGCGTCGGCGAGCGCGCGGTCGACTTCTTCGACATCAAGGGCGACCTTCAATCGCTCCTTCCGCGGCGGCGATTGGCGCTTCGTGCCCGCGCCGCATCCGGCGCTTCATCCCGGACGCAGTGCGGCCATCGAGCGTAACGGCGAGCGCGTCGGCATCATCGGCGAGCTGCACCCGCGCTGGCGCCAGGCCTACGAGCTGTCAGGCAATGCGGTCGTGTTCGAAATCGACGCACAGGCGCTGATGGAATGCACTCTGACGACCTTCGTGCCGCTGCCGAAGCAGCAGCCGGCGTGGCGCGACATCGCGATCGTCGCCCCGCGCTCGGTCAACCATGACGCCTTGATCGCGGCGGTGCAGGCTGCCGATTCAGGCGTTGTGCGCGGGGCCACGCTCTTCGACGTCTACGAGCCGAAGACGCCCACTCCCGGCATCGCCGACAACGAGCGCAGCCTGGCCTTGCGCCTCGAGCTGCGCGACGACGCCCAGACCTTGACCGACGAGCGGATCGACGAGGTGGTCGCGGCCGTCGTCGCTTCGCTCGCGCAAAGACTGGGCGCCCGCCTGCGGGCGCAATAGCTCACCTCCGCAAACGACCATGGCCACCGGCGACAACCTGCCTGCCCCACGCGCCCTGCAGCCGACGCTGGTGACGCCGACGCTGACCAAGGCCGAGCTTGCCGAGTTGCTGTTCGAGCGCCTCGGGCTGAACAAGCGCGAGTCCAAGGACATGGTCGAGGCCTTCTTCGATCTCATTCACTCCACGCTTCTTGCGGGCGACGACGTGAAGATGTCGGGCTTCGGCAACTTCAACATCCGGCGCAAGGCGCCGCGACCCGGACGCAACCCGCGGACCGGCGAGGCGATCCCGATCAAGGCCCGCCATGTCGTGACTTTTCACGCAAGCCACAAACTGAAGGGAGTCGTGCAAGGCGACACGCCGCCGGCAGACGAGTTCGAGTAAAGTCGAGGTTTATCTCCTGATCTTGTTGATTTTCATGGAGAAAACCCTCCCGCCGATTCCTGCGAAGCGCTACTTCACGATCGGCGAGGTGAGCGACTTGTGCGGCGTCAAGCCGTACGTGCTGCGCTACTGGGAGCAGGAGTTCACCCAGCTCAAGCCGATGAAGCGGCGCGGCAATCGCCGCTACTACCAGCATCACGAAGTGCTGCTGATCCGCCGGATCCGCGAGCTGCTGTACGAGCAGGGCTTCACGATCAGCGGGGCGCGCAACCGGCTCACCGATGCCGCCATCCATCGCGAAGGCGCCGAGCCAGGCAGCCGCCATCAGCGCCTTCCGGCCGGCGTCGATGCCACCACGGAGATCGAGATCGAACCTTCGGTCGTCGACGAGGGAGAGCCGGGCTCGCTGGATCTGCCGGCGTTCACGCTCTCGGCCGCTCAGGTGCGGCAGGAATTGCTTTCGATCCGGGGCCTGCTCGCACCGTGAGGCCACGGGCGCTGCCAGGCCGCGACCTATAATCGGCAGCTTCGGGGCGTAGCGCAGCCTGGTAGCGCACTTGCATGGGGTGCAAGGGGTCGCGAGTTCGAATCCCGCCGTCCCGACCAGTGCTTTACGAGGTACAGCAGGCCGCAAGCCTCCTGTACCTCGCTTCATTTTGGCTTCCAGGATACCCACTGGTCACCCTCAATGGCTCTTGACCGTTTCTCTCAGCTCTATCTGGTTGGCGGTACTCCCTCTTCCGATAGCGAGCGAATGCGCATTCGCCTTTCGCAGAAATTGAGTCAGATGTTCAGGACGGCGGGCCAAGCAGCGAGCTTCGCAATCTTTCTAAGCGTCGAACTGGGCGTGCCAATCTCCAGGTACGTCACCGAGCAATCCAACGCTCCGAGAGACCTCTTCCTAAAGGGTGAGCTTCGCGACGTGCTTGATGCAATCACTCTGTTCTATCGGAGCCTTCTCGAATTGCGGCGAGAAGAAGATGAAGTGTTCTCCGGACGACCCGCGTATCAGCATGAGTGGAACTATCAAACGCAGGATCCGAAAGACTGGCTGGAATTTGTTACGCGAGTCTTCAGGGAAGAGAACCTTGGATACCGTCTGGATAAGCAAGGGGTCGTTCACTATTTCATCGACTTGGAATTTGCGCGCACGAAGGAGTCGGCAATTGCGGCACTGGACTCGCCGCTACTCAAGGCACCACGCGACTTAGTTGTGGACGCGTTCGCTCGAATGGATGGGACGCCGCCCGAAACGAAGCTCGCGGTCCGATCAATGTTCGATGCAGTCGAGACACTGGTTAAGCAGATCGTGCCGGACTCCAGCCGGCTTACTAAGAACCTTGCACGCGACGAACTTTCCAAAGTCTGCCTCGCTTCGTTCAGCGGGGATTCCACGGAACGCAAAGTTCGAGAAGAGATGTTCGAGGCCTTGGGGTATTGGGCCGACGCGATCCACGGATATCGACATGCGCAGGCTGACGTCGAACTGCCACGGCCTAGCGAGCAACTGGCTGTCTATGTGCTCGGCACAGGTTCCGGGCGCTGCAGATGGCTCGCGCCATATGCAATCGCCGCCATGTCCAGCAAGACGTAAAACGAATTGGCGGGACCTAGCCCTCTTTGCCATCCTGCTTGTCCGAAGACCGCCTGGTGGAATGGCCCTTTGGCCTCTATTTGCTCGCCGCCTTTGCCGGTGGCGACACAGCCATCCTGCGGTTCATGTCGCGGGTGCACCCACGGACGAAGTACGGTTCTGGCAACTGCCTGGCAGTGATCCACGAATGTCAGGATTGGGATGTGGATTCGACTCTTCTACACAACTCCTTCTGTCCACGAGAGGATTCGCGTGTTGCATCGACAGTTGAATCCGCATCTGGGATTGGAAGAACCACTCGTCGCCGGCGCCGGACGGCATCTGGCCCGCCTGGGCAGTCGTGGACTCGAAACGAACTAAGAACTCTCAGATGACACCGCCATCACCATCGGCGATCCACGATCGCAACGAGAAACTCTCCAACCTCGCATCGTCGGCGTCCTCGGCGGCATGGGCCCGCTCGCGACGGTGGACTTCCTCGGAAAGATGATCGACGCAACGCCTGCCGTCAGGGACCAGGATCACGTTCCGGTCATCGTCAGCTCGATCCCCCAGGTTCCCGATCGCACGAAGGCCTATTTCCGCGGCGGCCCGTCTCCGCTCGAGGCCATGATCAGCAGCGGCAGGCGTCTCGTTGCCGCCGGGGCGGAGCTGATCGTCGTGCCTTGCAACACCGCGCATCTCTGGTTCGACGGGCTTCAGGCGGCGCTCGACGTCCTGCTGCTCAATCTCGTGGACGAGGCGGTCTCGGAAGTCACGAAGGTGGTCAGGCCAGGAGGCCGCGTTGGATTGCTGTCGACCGACGCGACGCTTGCGTCCGGCCTGTATACGAAGCACCGCTCGCCGAGGAACCGGGCCGATCTCGATTGGGTGCTGCCCACCGCCGATGAGATGAATGCATGCGTCATGCCGTGCGTCGCAGCCGTCAAGGCCGGCAACCTGGCCGCGGCCGCCGAGCTAGGCCGGGTCGTCGCCAAGGCGCTGCAATCGCGCGGTGCCGAGGCCTTGCTTCTCGGCTGCACGGAGATTCCTCTGGCGCTCGATCGGCAAGCCGTCGACATCCCGATGATCGATGCCACGGCCGCGCTCGCCCGAGCCGCCGTGCGCTGGTCGTTGGCGGGGGCCCGGGCATGCCTGCGCGGTCGGCCGGCCGTTCGGCCACGCGTCAAGCCACGGCGCTCGAACGCACGTTGCGAAATGCCCGGCGTGGCCGGCGATCAATGGGACCTTGGTCCAACTAGCTGGCCCGCTCGCGATCGCCAATACTGGCTTTGTACAAGTGGGCACACGGGTGATGGCTTGTCGTCTCAGCAGATTGGTCGGATGAAGACAGGAAGGTCGCGAACTTCCGCAGCGTTGCGTCTCTGGTCAGCCTTGGGCCTGGTCCTCGCGGCCGCGCTGCCCTTGCCGGCGCAGGCGTTCTTCCTGCCGCCCGCGCTCGTCGACAGCGCGGCCACGTATCTGGCGTGGTTCATCATCTGCGTGATGCCGATCGCCGCCATCGTGCTCTTCTGGCTGGTCCACATCCTTCCGGAAAAGGTGGCCGAGAAGCGCCACCATCCGCAAAAGGACGCCATCCAGTGCCTGTGCCTGTTGTCGCTGGTGTTCGGTGGCCTGCTGTGGCCGATCGCGTGGCTCTGGGCCTACACCAAGCCGATCGCCTACCGCGCCGCCTACGGCACCGACAAGCATGACGAATATTTCGTCACCATGGCCGCGCGCGCACAGGCGGCGAGCTTACTGCCGGCGAGCTCGAGCATCTGCGCGAAGAGCTCGACTCGATAGCGGCCCAACGCCCACTCGGCCCGAGCTGCGCGAGGCCCGCGCGCGCCTGCTGGCTGCATCGCCGGCGCCCGCGCAAGCCGCCGGCCGATGCCGCGCCCGCCACCGGAGCCGCGTAAATGGAAGCCCTGCTGCTCGGGATCTATGGCTTCTTCGTCTGGCTGATCTTCATCAAGTTCAAGGCTGCCCTGGAACATCGTTTCGCAGGTCACGTGCGCCGTCATCCCGATCGTGTTCCTCACCGCGCTGATCCTGGCGCTGAACGTCGTCGCTCCTTCCACCGCCGACGTTCGCGTCTTCAAGTACGTCGTCCAGATCCTGCCGCAGGTGCGCGGCCGCGTGCTACCTTCGACCTTGGTGAGGAGAAGGTGACGATCGGCAACTCGCGCACAACATTCTCCAGATCGACGAGCCCTCTGTTCAGTCACCATGCCGACCTCGTCCTTGAAGCGGGCAAGTACATCTCCGCGATTCCGGATCGACGAATGGGACCTACGTCAACGGTGCACAGATTACAGACGCGGTCCTTCGACACGGTGACGAGCTTCGCTTTGGAAGCGTTGAGGGCGTGTTCCTCAGCGAAGCAGAAGCTCTTGCTCAGCCACCACCGGATCTTTCGCCTGCCGCGCTGGACGCGGCCACTTCGAGCGCTCGCCCCGCAAATTTCGTCAGCTTATCGCCGGCGCCGAAGAGTATTGAATCGAGAGATCCGGTGGCGACCGCCTTGTTCGGGCTCGGTGCGCTTGCCGTCGTCTCTTTTGGCGCGGCGATCTATTTCGTCCTGACGATGTAGCGGTTTAGCGGAGCGCAATTCCGCACTACTGACCGAGCTCCACATTCCAGTAGGCAAGGTCAAGAAAATGCTTCCAACTGTCGTGATGGCTCCGCGAGAAGCTGATGTTAACAAACGGGCGCCATTTCGGTCGTCTGGGCTTTCGAATTAGCTGGAGCCCAGCTTCGTGGGGGAGCCGATTGCCCTTCCTGGTATTGCACGGAATACATGAGCAGACAATGTTCTCCCAGGTAGTCTGGCCCCCACGGTCTCGCGGCAGAACGTGATCAAGGTTCAACTCGTGCCGATCGAAAACCTTGCCGCAATACTGGCAAGTATTCCTGTCCCGCTCAAAGACATTGTGCCTGGTGAACTTAACTTCTTTCTTCGGCAATCTCTCGAATAACAGCAGCACGATAATCCGCGGAACGCGAATGCTCACGGAAATCGTATGCACCATTTCCGGCTCGGGGTTGGTGCGGGAAAAGTCGCGCCAGCTAGTGAAATCGTGCGTCAGATAATTGTTGGAGCCGTCGGTGGAGACCACTTGAGCATGCCCTTGGTAGAGGAGTGTGAAAGCGCGCCGGACCGAACATGTATTTACCGCCTGCCAGAGGCGGTTTAAAACAAGCACGGGCTGATCAAGGATGCCTTCCATTTTGCGTTAGTTCGCCTGCGACTCGTAGGAAGTCGAAAAATTTTGCGCGCAAACTAGCACCCCGCTCTTTCGGTTGTCAATACCTGCGAGCGGCCCGACCAGCGTGCAACAAGCTTATTCCATTGCACTTATGTTAGGCTCTTTTACCTCCTTTCGGCCTTGCATTTGCGCGAGGAGTTCATGATATTAACCGTCCCTCATCCTCAATGTACCGGTCGGGATTTCTTCTTGTTGCCATAGGGGCATCGCTGGTAATGCTAGGTACGGCATTTTCCGCAGACTCGTCGGATCTCTTTCTTACTGCATACAAGGATTTTCAGACCGCCGAAAAACTGGAACGCGAAGCAAAACCCCAGGACGCCATCAAGAAGTACCGTTCGGCGCGGCAGATACTCCATCAGATCAGCAAATCTTCTCCAGATTGGCAGCCACTTGTTGTTGATTATCGCCTTCGAAAGACCCAAGAGAGCATCGAGCGATTGGAACAGAGCATCGGTTCCCTGCCGCCACCTGAACCACCGGAAGGTAGCCTGCCGGTGGCGGACAGCGGGAAAGTGATGCCAGCTGTGCCTGTGCAAGCACCGGTCTCTGCGCAGATGCCCACGGTCGCCTTTAGGCCCCCCCCGGCTCAAAAACGGAGTGCCCGCGAAGCTCCGCGCGCTTCGGTTCGCCGCGATGACCCGACGGCGGGTCGTCCGCCATCCGCCACGTCCGCAGCCGAGCGCGAGTTGCGTGAATTGCGGCGCGAACTGGCTCAAGTCCGGGCCGAAAACAAGGAGCTCACCGACCGTTTGTTGAAGAAGTCCGCCGAGCTTCAGAGCGCACTCGTTGAGGTAGACAAGACCAAGGTGAACGTCGTCGAGTTGAAGTCGCAGCTCGCACAAACGACCGCTGCCCTCGAAAACGTTCAGAAGGATGGCGCCTCCGTCACTGGCGTTCGCGCTGAGTACGTGCAGCGGCAGTCAGAGACTCTGAAAAAGTTCACTGAGACGCAGGCAGATAATGAGGTGCTCCAGGAAGAAAACCAACGCATCCTTGCCAAGCTTGAACGAGCAGCCCAGTACATCGCACAAAGCGATGCGATCCGCTCTAGCCTTCTCACCGAACGCAAGCAATTAGCCAATGAGCGGAACGCCGCTTTCGCAAAGGTGAAAAAGGTCAAAGATAACTCCGCAGAAATTGAGCGTGTGAGCATCGAAAATCGACGGCTGAAAACCGAACTTGTCGAGATCTCCGCAAAGATGGTCAGCAAGACGGAATTTGAGAAACTCGCCGCCGAGAAGAAGGTCTTGACAGCAAGGCTCGCGGAGAAGCTGCCGGCGAAGGCTCTCGCCGAAAAGGATGGAACGATCAAGGCTCTGCGAAACGATTTGAGCACAGCCAACGACAAGCTGCTGGCGGCTCAAGCGCGCCTTACCCGGAGCGACGATGAGCTCGAGGCTCTTCGAAAGCAGCTTGACGAAACATCGGGCCGTCTTGCGCAAATTCAGCTGAATACGGCGGATGACAAGAAGATGACGATGGAAAACGAGCTTCTCCGCGGAATCATCTTACGCCAAATTCGCGAGCAGACCAAACGCGACGACGCTAAGAGACTCCTCGAGCAGGAAATCGGAACGCTTAAGATTGGTTCCGATGTCATTAAAGAGCAGCTCGCCGTCCTGGGAGCGCCAGTGCTCGAGCTGACTGCCGAAGAGCGTTCCCTTTTCAAAGAACCGGTCGTCCTTCTCACCGAACCAAGCACGCAAAGCCTGGAAGTGACTGTGGCCGTCAGTAAACCAACTGCCGAAGAAGTAAAAGCCGGCAAATTCCTTCAGGAACCGGCCGGCGCCGACGCGCTTCCTCAAGATGTGCGGGATCTCATCCAACAGGCTAAGACCAGCTTCGAGCAGAAGAACTACGTTGAGGCCGAGAAGCTTTATCAGAGAATCGTCGTAAACACGCCCAATAGCTACTTCGCTTTGTCCAATCTTGGCGCCGTGCAGATTGAGGGAGGCAAGCTATCGGCGGCTGAAGTCGCGCTCAAAAAGGCCATTGAAATCGATTCTACCGAGGCCTACGCCTACACCAACTTGGGCATCGTTTACAGCCGGAAGGGAAAATTTGGCGAAGCCATCGAGGCCTTGCAAAAGGCGGTCCTCCTCAATGACGAGGACGCCGTGGCGCACAATTACCTCGGCGTTTGTCTCGGCCAAAGAGAAGAGTGGGAGGGATCGGAAACCCACCTCAAGAAGGCCATCGATCTCAGGCCGGAATACCCGGACGCGCACTTCAATCTGGCCGTGCTTTACGCAACGACGCAGCCACCATCTCTCGACCGGGCCAAAGAGCACTACGTCAAGGCGACAGAGCTTGGAGCTGCCCCAGACGCGTCCCTGGAACGCCTCATCCAGTAAGGGTCGGCGCTACATCATATTGGCACGGTCTACCGCGTAGCGTGCTGCTCCGAAAAGGGCGGCTTGATCGTTCAGAACCATCTTCACCGGCATTGTCTTCATCAGGCTAGAAAGCCTGCCTTTATCGTTAAAGGCCTTGATAAACGCTTCGATCCGGGCGGCGTTGAGCATCTTCGCCGGGATTCCTCCCCCTAAGTAAACCCCTCCGGTTGCCATGGTCTTGAGCGCCATGTTGCCGGCCTCGGCTCCGAATGCAGACACAAAGATCTCCGTGGTCTGCACACACATCGGGCACTCGCCGGAATCCGCATACTTCGAGATGACCAGGCCCGGCTTGATGGTCTTCATCTCTTCGGCAACCTGCGGCAATTCCTGGCCGCGCCCCGTATCACGCAGAAACTTGTAAATATTCTCGAGACCCATGCCTGAGACCACTCGCTCGTAGCTGACGTGACCATATTGCTTCATTAGATATTCGAGCAGAGCGATCTCGAGATCATTGCGCGGTGCAAATTCTGTGTGACCGCCCTCACACGCCCACACACGATACTTTTTCTTCACACCATCCCAGAACAGCCCGCCCTCGCCCAAGCCTGTCCCAGGAGAGACCACGCACCGGTTACCCCCCATCGCCGGCGGACCTTCCTGAATTATGGCAACGTCCTCGGGATTAAGTTCGCCAATCCCGTACGCATTGGCTTCGAGATCGTTTAGCAAACTCACCTGCGGGATCGAGAACGCCTTCTCAATCTCGGCGGCATCCACGCCCCAGTTGAGATTGGTTGGTCTTGCCCGACCGTACTTCACCGGCCCCGGCACACCAAAACAGGCGGCGGGAATGTGGCCTTTCTCCGCCTCGAGAAACTCATGAATAATGGCATTCAGACTCGTGTAATCGCCACTTGGGAATCGATGGTTGCGATGAATTTTGAGCGTCTCGTGTTCGATCGAAAGGATCGCGAGGTTGCTTTTGGTGCCACCGATGTCACCGGCAAGAATAATCTGAGAATGGTCGGACATGGGGAAGGGGTATTACGGCTGGGGCTTGCGTCTGTAGTCTACCGCCAGACCTGCCCAGCTTAGCGTTTGAGGTGATAGTGATGCCATTTGTGGCCGGTCTTTTCAATGAGATGGTCCGCCGCTTCCGGTCCCCAACTCCCCGCAGGATAGTTCGGAAAATCGCGCGCCGGCAGAGCCTGCCACACATCCAAAATCGGATTCACAATTCTCCAGGACGCATCGACGCTGTCGTAACGGTGAAAGAGCGTCGGATCACCGATGGCACAATCGTAGAGCAATGTCTCGTATCCCGTAGCAGCAGTGTGCTCGCCAAAATCCGAATAGCTGAAATCCAGCGGAACGTTGGCAATGTAGATGTAAGGGCCGGGGCGCTTCGCATGGATGTCCAGGGTGATGCCTTCGTCAGGTTGAACATGGATCACCAGACGGTTCGGAGTGATGTTGCTTTGCACGTCTTCACCGAAGAGTAGAAGGGGCGCACGACGAAAGCCGATGACGATCTGGGTCGTTCGCGTAGCCAGCCGCTTTCCACTGCGGACATAGAACGGGACCTCGGCCCAGCGCCAATTCTCCACTTCCAATTTCATGGCCACGAACGTCTCTGTGTTTGATTGCGGATTGACGTCGGGCTCGGTGCGGTAGGCGGGAACCTGCTTTCCGTCAATGGCCCCAGCCGCATACTGCCCACGAATGGTGTTCGCAATGACCTCCTCCGGCTCCATTGGACGGATCGCTTCGAGAACCTTAACCTTCTCGTTGCGGACGCTATCACCAGAAATCGAACTCGGCGGCTCCATCGCGATCAAGGAGAGCACCGAGAGGATATGATTTTGGACCATGTCGCGGACGACCCCGGAATGATCGTAGTATCCGCCCCGCAGTTCGACGCCGAGTTCCTCAGCGACGGTGATCTGAACGTACTCGATATAGCGCCGATTCCAGATGGGCTCGAATACCGAATTTCCAAAGCGAAAGACCATGATATTCTGCACCGTCTCTTTTCCGAGATAGTGATCGATCCGGTAGATCTGTGATTCCTCGATATTCTTGCTCAATTCGCAGCTCAAAATCCGAGCGCTGGCCAGATCTCTCCCGAAAGGCTTTTCGATGATGACTCGTCTCCAGGC